>NZ_JACHXW010000009.1:0-54035 GCF_014192395.1 Paenibacillus endophyticus
CACGGGCAGGTACGTTCTATCCCCGGCTACCGCTATCTTACGACTACACAAAAATGAGGTCTACCAGAAAGATCTGGTGACCTCATAATACGAACGGGCAGGATACCTCCAATATGTGGTTGAATATATCTAGAGACGTTTTTAAATATTTGCTGAAATAGTATTAGAAAAATAAATAATGATGAGGTGTATATCACATGCAAGCCTTTGTAAGGAATGGAAACATTCTTGGAGACCTGTTTTTACCCGAACGCGATAGAGCCAATGGTGTAGGAATCGTTTGGTGTCCTGGCTTGCCGAATACACCAACAGCAGAGGATATGTCTATTCCACTTTCAAACGCGGGGTTTACAGTATTACAGGCGAGGTATCCTGGAAGCTGGCAAAGCTACGGCAAGTTCGGTCCTTCTTCTTCAATTGAGGGGGCAATACAGAGCTTAGAACTTCTTTCGAAGGGAAGTACTATAGATTTGTCGACTGAAGAAATAGTCGAATGGTCACTTAATCGTCTTGTATTAGTAGGGAATAGTTATGGCGGTGCAGTAGCTGCCTGCACTCTTGCTGTATCAGATTTAGCCGATTCTGCTGTCTTATTTTGTCCTTTGCTTGAACCAGCACAACAAAATGCAGAACTGACTGAACCTGAAAGTGACTTAACGACATTATTGTCCTATTTAAAGCGGTGCCAGGAAAATGTGTTTCGTGATATAGATGAAAATGAATGGAATGAGTTTTTAGTTGGCAATTCTCTATTAAATCCACCATCACATATTACGAAACTAGTTAACCGTAAATTGCTATTAATACACGGGAAAGAAGATGACACTATACGTTCTTATCATACTGAGCGATTCTATAACTCATTAATCGCCGAAAGCAATGATGTTAACGCACAGCTTTTGGTAGTTGATGGTGTGGGGCATGGGAAACAATTACGTGCTAAGACATGGGATTTTTGGGTTAATTGGATATTGAGCTAATTTACGAAGGTCACAAAAAAGACGTTAGCCGAAAGAAGTTCTTAGTTTAGGAGGAGTCTATATGATATTAGAAAAAGTTATAAATAGAATTGTAATACAAAGTGAATATAAGGATTTTGTTGATAAGTATATAGATAGTATACTTACCGAATTTAAAGGTAAGATTCATAGCATTTATATGTGTGGCTCGATTCCAAAAGGAACTGCTATACCTTTTAAGTCAGATGCAGACTTTACTATTGTATGTGTAAATCCCAAAGAAATTGATTACGAAAGATTGTCAAATATTAAAGACAGGCTTTTGGAAGAATATCCAGTAGTAACTAAGATTGATACGACAATTTGCTCGATTGACGATGTATTAAGTAAACCAAATGATTGGGGTTTTTGGGTAAAGATAATTAGTGTTTGCATATATGGTCATGACGTTGGTGAAAAAGTACCACCGATAATTATTTCTCCAGAGTTCATTTTAGACTTAAATACAGAGACCAAGAAGGAAGTAGGTCGTGTACATAGAGGTTTAATTTCTAATGCTAGTGATAACACATTGAAAACTAGACATATTAAAGGTTACTCTAAGAGATTAATTCGTGCATTATACTCTTTGATTTTAGAAGATACTGGTGTATGGCAAGATGACATTATTAAGATGAAGGATGCCATATTAAACTATTGTGAGATTGACTCCGCTTTAGTTAATTATCTGTATGCTTGTTACTTGGATAGTAATAATGTACTTGTTGAAGAGTTTCTGGGAATTGCTGATGAAGTATATAGGTATTTTGAGAACGCCTTAAATGCAATGGCTGCTTCCAGAACTTCCTTCGACTAACACCATATTGACGCTCTGACTATTGAGCTAACGTGAAACGATAGCACAATGTTTAAGGGCTGCCACGCAGGCGGCCCTTCGCTACGTTAACGGGCAGAGCTTAGACTCTTATGAAGAAAAGAGGTTTTTATAGTAATATATGTAATTATGAGTTGTGAAATAAATGGATTATTTGAAAATGGGGGATTCAAAATATGGAAGGTAAAATTCAACTAATGGAAACCTACGTAAATATCGACCTTGGAAACTCACCCTTTTTAAAATTAAATAAAGGGTTGCAAATTCCATACTCTTCAATCAAGGGAATAACAACAGGTAGACCGATACCAAATGCTTTTAAACTATATGGTGCTTTATTAGGAGAAATGAGAAGTGGGTTATTTAGATCAAATGGTGGTTATCAACTGCACTTTTTTGAAAATGAGCTTGAAACTCTTCATTTAGATTTGAATAGCTTTCAAGTTGGTAAGTTCAAAATATCAAAGTTGATCATTGGTGTTGAAAATCCTGAAGAAATAAGTAAAAATATTTCCGAAAGAGTGAAGTGATAATTTGTTGATGAACTGTTCTTTGAACTAACGTCGAACGCTAATTGAATCAATAAGTCTAAAACCTTCTATTAGAAGCAAACTAGTATTAATTGCTCTAATAGGAGGTTTTATTAATGATTTTAAGCGAACTATGGCGTCAATATGAGACGGATAAGCGAATCCAAGGGTTTAGTCCAAATACATTGAAAGCCTATTCCCTTCATCTTAAGATGCTGGTTACGGAACTAGAGGATTTAGATATCTCTGAAATAACTTTGGTTCTGCTTAAGGAATACCTAGCTAAGCAGTCCGAACGATTGAAGCAAAGCAGTCTAGGGCACCGCATTCGTTTTGTTCGTTCCCTCTTCCGCTTTGCATATGAAGAAACATTTCTACCCACCAACCCTTCACTCAAGCTACGAGAGCCCAAAATGGATAAGCGAATTCCTAAGTTTTTGATGGAGGAAGATGTAATTCATCTCAAGATATCCTGTCAGACATCTAGGGAAAAGGCACTACTCGAGTTTCTCTACAGCACAGGCTGCCGTATTGGTGAGGTCGAGAAGATAAACATTGAAGATCTAAATTGGGTAAAATGCTCAGCTATTGTAAATGGGAAAGGTTCAAAGCAGAGAGCAATTTACTTTACAACGGAGTGTAAAGTGTGGCTGAAGAAGTACTTGGCTAGCCGTGAGGATTCGTGTAAAGCGTTATTTGTAACGGATACGAATCCGGTTAAACGTATGGCCATTCCAACGCTCAGGTGGGCAATAAAACGTCATTTAGTCCTAATTTTATATCTCGTATCCGCTTTGGTGAGGAAGACGAGGTAGCTTTGTTCAATCCAATGTTACTGCTACTCGGCTCGGTTGTGAGTTGGATGGGGGGAGCTAAGAAATGTATTTTACCCGTAAGTTTTCGTTTTGGTTTTCGATGCTGAGTTTTGTAATTTGTGTACATGATATGTGGACATCTTATCATGCACCATTGACTCTATTTATGGGAGTTTCAATATTATATCCATTCAAACATTGGATGTTAGATTTTGATGGCTTAAACCATGCAGTACAGAGTGCAACTATTGATACGAAAATAAAAGCGTATATACTTCATGTTTTAACATTCTTTTTTGTAGGACTACTATTTGATAGAACAATAAAAGCTTTTAAGCGGAAGTGGTCATTACGCTAACTGGCAGTTTTGCGCAACATTGTGTCTTCAAAAAAATTCAGATTCCCACTTGAACCTTACGTTACGTAATGATTTATTATGAACGTAACAGCAGGATGATACGCGGGCCAACGGCCAAAAAAAACGAAAAAATAAATTCGAAATCGGAGGAGAAACGAACATGAGAAAACTCGTTCTATTTCTGCACGCATCGCTTGACGGTTTTGTTGAAGGGCCGAACGGTGGAATGGACATTGGCTGGGTTTCCTACGATGCTGATTTGGAGAAACACGCGAAAGAAATTCTGAGTACTGCCGACACTGTCATTTGGGGACGTGGGACTTATCAGATGATGCACAGTTACTGGCCATCTGTGCCTTCGAACCCGTCAGCTTCGCAGCATGAAAGGGATCATGCCGAGTGGATCGAAAAGACAGCCAAAATCGTTTTTTCCACGACGCTGGAGAAAGTCGAATGGAATAATTCCAGACTCGTGAAAGAAGATATCGAGGAAGAGATCAAGAACCTTAAACAGCAGCCGGGCAAGGATATGGTCATCCTCGGCAGTCCCAGGTTCGCACACTACCTTATGCAGCTTGATTTAGTAGATGAGTATAAAATTACGGTTTCTCCCGTCCTGATCGGAAGTGGGTTGCCGTTATTCCAAGGTCTCAAGGAGAAGATCAATCTTAAACTTATCAAAAACAAGACATTTGATTCTGGAGCCATAAGCCTCGTTTACCAGACGGTTAGATAACCCTTGTCTCCAATAGTAGATTACGCAAACGGGAAACGATAACGCAATAATCATCAGGAGAAGGCAGCCAGTATGATCGATTTGAAGTGGTTTGTTCGAGTACAGATGTTCCTCAATTCGAAGAGCCTTATATCGAAATCGGGTATAAGTCGGTTGGGGAAGCATTAAAAGAATGCGAATCGTTTAATCAAAGAGAACTGAAATTGCCGATTAAATTGCCGCCTATGGAATTTACTCATCATTTGGGTAGATGTGTAAACGACAAGGAAAATAATAACGATGAGTTTCAAATAGAATACCTACATAATGCTCAGAGCAGAAACCACTATAATATTGATGTAAGACCTATTGAACAGAAATTAGTCTTTGGGATGTTCAAGAGAGATAGAAAAACATACAAACTCAAAGATGGAAGTGAAGCACAGTACTTTACAACTAAAACCCCAAAGGCTAGGGGAGGCTTCAATATTTTAGTGTTTGAAAAAAACGGATGGCAGTACCGTCTGGCTGTAGATAGTCGGATAGGGAATCAAGTTACAGCGGATGTGCTCCTCGGAATTGCGGAGTCAGTAAAGTGAATTTGTAGGAAAGCGATAGCGAAGCCTTACTAAGCTAAGCCGAGGGAGGGTAACGATAGTCCAGCAATCCAGGAGCAGTATGCCGCCGCGGCAGCTGCTCCTGTTGTCGTTAAGCTAAATGGCAGATTAGTTTAATAAAGCTTTCGAGAGAGATATAATTAAATATAGAAATAAATCCATGTATCGGTGGGATATATGATGAGAGAGTTACTTTATCATTACTACGATGAATCAACAGGTCCATTCGTTAATTTATCTGACCTAGAAGTTGATGAAGCAGAACGAGTTCTCAGTAATATTCGACTTAATAAAAAGGGATTTGCAAGTAAAAGGTCTATGGATTGTCTGCAAATTCGTCGCAGTCTCGAATTAAAGGCAAGAGAAATATTTGTTTCGAAGGGAGGTAAACCCAGTCGAAGCCATCCCCATTATATGACTCTTGGGAAATGTCCTTGGCTTTTAGATTGGTATCCATTAGGTAAAGAACTTGAAATTCCAATTTATGAATTTGAAACGGACAACATAAGTTTTACTTACGGCGATTTATTTCCTACTATGAGATACCAAGATGGAAAGCCATATCGTAAACAGGTTTATACATTGAATGAGATAAGAAAAGTAATAAATGAATTTGGGTTACCTCAAGTGTGGAATTTCGACGGTAATAAAGGACCAGAACGATATATAGAAGTACAAATTTGGGATGATAAACCCTTATGTAATTGGAAAATTGCTAATCAATTGTTCAACTAACGTGAAACGTTAGTTGATTAATGAAGGATGCAGAATTTGAAAGCGCTGGGGAACCGCGTGACGTCTCGATCTGCTGCGCCACTTAAACAGCCGGGAACCGAATCTCATAGAAGCTGAGCAAGCATGAAGAAATCATTGAACTCAAGGAGATGAGAAAGTCCGAACGGGAAGCAAGGGAACACTTCTTTCGCTCATGCGCAGCTGGCATAGGAGCTCATCTGCAATCTACTAGCAATGAATAATAATTATATATAATAACACTAAGTAGTATTTGGTATTACTCCGCAATGAAGAAAATTATACGGGTGTTCAAATGGGATATCTGCAGCCTGCATGTAATCGCCAACCAGTTCAATTGGCTCCAACATTAGACTTTCCCGATGCTGCCTCCCATTTTCGGCTTACGAAGCAGCAAGGCCAGCGGCAGAGCAGACATAATAATGATAGCGGAGAATAAGAAAGCGTCGTTAATGCTTAGCGTATAAGCCGAGGGATAGACCGTATCGTTTTTCCCAAGCTGCTCTTGATGAATGGCTAGCCTTGCATAAAATAACGACGTAAACAAACCGAGCGCCATCGCGCTGAATATTTGCCTCAGCCAGTTGATGAGCGCTGAGGCGTGGCCGGAGTACTCCTTGGGAATGGCCATCATGCCGGCATTGGTCACAGGCGTCAATGCCAAGCCGGTTCCCGTATTGCGGATCGCGATAATAATCATAATAGCCAGCAGACTGGTGCTAACCTGCATCCTGCTGAACAAGAAAGTGGTAACGATTAGGATGGAGGTGCCGATAATGGCGAGCACAGCCGGTCCGAATTTATGATAATACCTGCCGGAGAAGAAGGTTGCGCAAGTTAAACAAGCGGCTCCCGGCAGAAATAACAGCCCGATATGAAAAGAGCTGAGCCCGTGAATTTCCGACAAATACAGCGGCACAAAATAAACGCCTGAGTAGAGCGCAACAGATAGGATTAGGGAAACAACCAAGCTGATCGTAAACGTACGGTTGCGGAATAAACGAAGCTGCAGCAATGGCGTCTTTGCTCGTAGCTGATGAATAACAAACCAAACCGCACTACCAACCCCGACGGTCAAGCACACCCAAAAAGCAGCGGATTGCCAGCCCCAGGCATATATATTCCCAAAAAGAAGCAGCAGCGACAGACTGCCCGAGGCTGCAAGCGCAAGTCCGAGACGATCCAGCTTGGTTTCCTTGTCAACGGAATTGGCAGGGAGAATTCGGCTGCCGATTACGAGCGCAAGAATGCCGACAGGCACCGTTACGAGAAAGATATAATGCCAGTCGTAGCCTTGCAGCCAGCCGCTGACCGATGGGGCAAGCGCCGTTCCGAGTATAGTAGAGAACGACCAGACACTAACTGCAAGGGGTTGCTTGTCGGCTGGAACGGTCCGGTAGATCAATGCCAGAGAGACCGGCTGAATCAGTCCGCAGAATACACCCTGCAAAATGCGGAAGGCGATAAGCGCGTAAATATTCCAAGAGAAGGCGCAGAGCACCGAGGTAACCGTAATGCCCGCCAGGCAAAATAAGAAACCCCGAAACGATCTCCCGCGTAGCCGCTGGCTGGCGCAATGACGCCGCAGGCGAGTGAAAATCCGGTGATAATCCACTGAACCTTTCCTAAATCCGTATGGAAAATGCCAATGAAGCCCGGCAGCGATACATTCAATGAAACGACATGGTACATGCCAACGAACGATCCGAAGAAGAGTGTCGCTAAAGCAGGCCAAAACGACGGTTTGGCAATAATCGGTTTACTAAGCTTTTCGGTTAGTCCTGCTGACAATCGCTCACCTCCTATTTTTCACATTCGGATGGGTTCTAGAATAAGTTATAACTATAAATCCAATATAACATATCGGAATAATTTATTATTATTGAAATATTGTATTAAGCGATAGAACGATTTGTGGCTGCACTCGCCTTGGAGACGAGGAAAAGCGGAGTAATCCTGCACTCAGATGGCGGCAGGCGCAAGCACAACGCAGGATTGCTTCATATAATGCAGGGTATAGACCCATTAAGGAAATGCGTCAAACAATCGCATATCGTGGGAGGGACTGCAAATGGCTAGGTTTCAACATATCCATGAGCTTATTGGCAATACGCCTCTGGTCGAGCTTCAAAGTTATGCGCTGCCGGATGGAGTAAGGCTGTATGCAAAGCTGGAATATAAAAACCCGGGAGGCAGTGTTAAAGACCGACTCGGCGTTGAGCTGCTGAATCATGCGTTTGCCAGCGGGCAACTGGTGCCTGGCGGTACGGTTATCGAGGCAACGGCAGGCAACACAGGGATCGGGCTTGCTTTGGCGGCAATTGGGCGAGGCGTTTCGATGTTGTTCGTTGTACCGGAGAAATTCAGCATTGAGAAGCAGCAGCTTATGAAGGCGCTTGGAGCGACCATTGTGAATACGCCGTCTGAGCTTGGGATCGTCGGCGCGGTGGAGAAGGCAGAGGAGCTGCTCAAGTCCATTCCGGGCTCTTATTCACCTAGGCAATTCTCCAATGCGGCTAATCCCGAAACGTATTACAAAACGTTAGGTCCCGAACTTTGGAATGAGCTAATTGGCGAAATCGATATATTTGTCGCTGGTGCGGGCACCGGCGGCACCTTTATGGGAACGGCGCGTTATTTGAAGGAGCGCAACCCGAATATAAAGACGGTGATTGTCGAGCCGGAAGGCTCCATTCTGGGCGGAGGCCCTGTTGGACCGCATCGGACGGAAGGAATCGGCGTAGAGAAGCTCGCGCCGTTCATGGACATCGCATATTTCGATGCTATCCATACAGTGACGGATGAGCAGGCTTTTGCAAGAGTGAAGGAGCTGGCGCAGCTAGAGGGGATGCTGGTTGGAAGCTCCTCGGGAGCGGCACTGCATGCGGCACTTCTTGAAGCGGCGACGGCAAAGCCGAACAGCCGAATCGTTACGGTTTTCCCAGACGGCAGCGAGCGGTATTTGAGCAAACAGATTTATGGCGGGGGGTGTTTAGGCTGAAGCGAAAAACAAAGCTTATCCATGGCGGTAGCCCGTTTGATCCTCAAACGGGAGCAGTAAGCGTTCCGATTTATCAAGTTAGCACGTATAAGCAGGACGAGATAGGCGTGCATAAAGGCTATGAATATTCACGTACGGGCAATCCGACGCGCCATGCACTCGAGCAGTATATTGCTGATTTGGAGGAGGGGGCAAGAGGGTTTGCGTTCAGCTCGGGAATGGCTGCGATCCATGCCGTATTTTCTTTGCTGAGCGCAGGCGATCATATCATTCTAACCGACGATGTATATGGGGGAACGTATCGCATCGTCACAAAAGTACTGAATCGGCTAGGGATCGACAATACCTTTGCGGATACGACAAGCTTGGATGAGGTTGCAAAAGCGCTGCAGCCCAATACGAAAGCGCTGTTCGTCGAAACGCCTACAAACCCGCTGCTTAAAGTGTCCGATGTTGCAGTGCTAGCCGCATGGTGTAAAGCCGAGGAGCTGCTCTTCGTTGTTGATAATACGTTCAGCACCCCCTATTGGCAGAACCCGCTGGCGCTAGGAGCGGATATTGTGCTGCATTCGGCAACGAAATACATCGGGGGACACAGCGACGTGGTGGCAGGCCTGGCTGTCGTGAAGAACGACAAGCTGGGCGAGGAGCTGCATTTTGTGCAAAACGCAACAGGCGGCGTGCTTGGCCCGCAGGACGCATGGCTCCTCATGCGAGGCTTGAAGACACTCGGCTTGCGGATGGAGGCTCATGAGGAAAATGCTCTTGCTATTGTCGAATATTTGTCGGGACTGGATACGATTGAAAGCATTCATTATCCGGGATTGCGAAGCCATCCGCAGCATGAGCTTGCTAAACGCCAGGCACGCGGCTTCGGGGGCATTGTCTCCTTTGATGTAGGCAGCGGCGAGAAGGCATCGGATATGATCCGAAGGCTGAAATACTTTACGCTAGCTGAAAGCCTGGGAGCTGTAGAGAGTCTCATATCCGTGCCGGCAAGAATGACGCATGCTTCCATCCCAAGGGAGAGGAGGGCATTGCTCGGCATCACTGATGGATTGGTCCGTATTTCCGTCGGTATTGAAGACCATGAGGATCTGATCGCGGATTTGGAGCAGGCTTTGGCGGAATAAGCGGTTTGAGCGGATTTGGTAATATTAAGATAGGCTGAGGCCATCAATCGTATTGCAACTTAAACCATCTTGGGTTCGTTAGGAGTGTACATGCAACAATACTTCTAACAACAAAGGATGGTAGACATATGAAACTCAAGAAGCTATTGAACAAAAATATAATGGTGGCCTCTTTAACGACAGCGGTGCTTCTTAGCGCTGTAGCGCCGGGAGCCGTTTCTTACGGAGCGGCAGGAGCTGCGAATACTCCGCTTCAATTCCAAATCGGCAGCAAAAAGGCAACGGACTATCGCGGGGAATACACGTTGGCTGTAGCTCCTTACATCTTGAATGGCGTAACGATGGTGCCAGTGCGAGCTTTGGCTGAAGGTCTTCAAGCTTCCATTCATTTGGATTCGGCGACCAAAAAAATCACTTTAGCGAAGGATGGCTTAACGGTTACGGTAACGCTGAATAGCGATGCGGTCATTGGCACTTATATTAAAAACGTGAAGCTGCCGGCTAAAGTAACCGCGGTGAAGGGCACAACCTTTGTTCCTGCCAAAAGCGTGGCACAGCTTCTTGGAGCCGCAACCCTTTGGAACGCAAAAGAGAAGAAGATCACACTGCAAGCGGGAGAAAGTGCGCAATTGTTTCAATTTAACTTTGATCAAGGGGAGGATGGCTGGAAAGGAGATTTCGCAGATCTGCCAGTAGACTACGATCCAGCGATCTACGAGCTGAAATACGCAAGAGAGCTGCTTCCTACCACTGCGAACAAGACAAACTTCGGATTGAAGCTGAACGGTATGAACCGCAGCGATGATTTGTTTATGTATGTGACGAAGAAGCTGGAAGGCTTAAAACCGAATACGACGTATGAGGCTTCATTATCGTTCAAGCTTTATACCGACCAATCAGGCGGTATGATGGGAGTGGGCGGCGCACCTGGTGAAGCGGTCAGCATCAAAGCCGGTTTTGTAAGCAAGGAGCCTGCCAAATCGCAAGTGAATGAAGGCGGCCACCTGTATTATAAAGTGAATGTCGACAAGGGCAATCAAAGCACGGAAGGCGCAGATATGAAGATCGTTGGAAACATGGTACAGCCAAACAGTGACCTGACGGGCTTTCAACCGGTTGCGATGGAATATTCGGCAGTGCTCAAAACCAATGAAAAAGGCGAGCTATACGTTATTATAGGAAGCGATTCCGGCTATGAGGGACTAACGACCTTATATCTGGATAACATGAACGTGAAGCTTCTGCCTAAACAATAAATTCGAAGCAGAGAGCTGCCAGCTTAAAAGCAGTGAAAAGCACTACGCACATGAGAGGCTGTACTTCGAGGTTATCGACCTTGAAGTACAGTCTTATTTATTTTTTTGATAATATAAACGGTTTTTAATAAAAATGGGAAGGATTGTGAGCCTTACAGCTAGAATAAAGGATATTGTCCAACAATATGGAAACAAGCCATCCCTGAAAGGTTAATTGGTACAACAACATGATAAAAAACGATATGATCACAGAAGCACATAAACAATGTCGGTTGCGAGGCCTGAATCCGGATGAGCTCCCTATATATACTGAATGGCTTTCAAGCGAGGCGCTGGCAAGCCAGCAAAACCACTACAAAGACATTATTGAAGTCATAAGCGTATTTGTAGATAAATTTCTGTCCTCTGTTGCGGATGATCCTTTCTTCGCTGCGATTACCGATCATCAAGGACATATTCTTGAGTTTAGGGGCAACCCCGCAATCATAAGCACAGCCCGCGAATTGGGAATTACCGAAGGCGTGCGCTTCTGCGAGGAGCTGGGGCCAAACGCGATCGATATGGCTCTGCGCATCAATAGTCCGGTTGAGCTTAAGGGAGAGGATCATTATCATCGTGTTCTGCACCAGCTTGCTTGCTATACGGCCCCTTTTCATTTGGAAAGTGATGGCCAGCTGCTGGGAACGCTCTCGATTATGACAGACACCCGATCCGCGCATCCGCATTTGCTAGCCTTATTATGCACCATTGTTGATTCTATCGAGCGTGAGCTGTTGCTCCGCAAGCATAATACGCAGCTGCATATTCTGAATCAAGTGCTGCTGGAAACGAACTACTACGGTGTCATTATTACGGATGCGTTGGGCACAATATTAGAAATTAACGATTACAGTGCCGTCATATTAAATAATGCGAGTAATGAAAAGCGTAACTGCATCGGTGAGAAGGTCTTTGATTTGAGGATCATTGGACCTTATTTTGAAAGATTTATCCTGCATGGCGAGACCTGCGTCGGCATCGAGGTATCGGTCAAGATTGAGGATGAGCACCATTTCTATATGCTCGATGTGGTGCCGATCTATGACAAAGAGAATATGCTGATACGAGTGGTCGGAAGCTTGCGGGATATTACCGAGATGAAGGTGGCCGAAGAGCTGCTGCGAAACACCGAGAAGCTTGGGTTCGCAGGCCAGCTTGCCGTAAGCATCGCGCATGAAATTCGCAATCCGATGACAACGGTAAAGGGAATGCTGCAGCTATCGAGCAAAACAACGAATCCCCACTATTACAATGTGATGATGTCCGAACTGGATCGCATGAACGCGATCGTAGGCGAGTTTTTAATTTTGGGGAGGCCGCAGGCGCTCCAATATAAAGAAGAGCAGTGTGCCGATATTTTGCAGGAGGTTTTATCCGTATTTGAAATGCAATTCGAGATGAATGGCATTATTATTCGGACCGAATATAAAGAAATGGCGATCATTCGCTGCGACCGGGATCAGGTCAAGCAGGTGTTTTTGAACATTTTGAAAAACGCTATGGAAGCTTTGCCTTTCGGAGGAGAGGTAAGCATTCAATTGGATATGGTTGATTCTTATCAAAGAATCTTGTTCAAGGATAACGGCGTAGGCATGACGGATGAGGTCAAGCGCCGCATTGGACAGCCTTTCCATACGACCCGCCGCGACGGGAACGGACTTGGCATGATGATTGTAGACAAAATCATTTCCTCGCATGATGGTCGGCTGGTCGTTTCCAGCGAACTTGGGACAGGCACCACCGTTGAGATTTGGCTGCCCAAAACGAATGAATGATTCTCTTGTTATTAGCCGAATGAAAGACAGGGATTGCTCCTGTACTTCGCTTGGCTTTTTCTTTTCTTGTGTATTTGAAGTGCGATGGTTTATAAAGACGGAAACGTCGGACGAGCTTGGCTTTGCTTTTAAAAAGGGATTAGAGAAATGGAGACTTGATTACTGTGAATAATAACATTGATTCTTTGGACAAGCTTGTCTCGCTCATTCCTATTATCAAATCAGCGATACCGGCTGATTTATCAATAGCGATATGCGATTTGGAACGATTTGTTGCGTATTTCCCCGGAGATACCATTAACTTAAATATTAAAGAAGGACAGCCTTTACATAAGGAGGAGCCACTTTTCTTAGCCTTGCGGGACAACCGGGCGCTCAGATCGGATGTGCCTGCGAGCTTCTATGGTTACGAGTTCACGGGAACGGCAACGCCTCTTCATGATGAGGCTGGCCATGTCATAGGCGGAATAGCTGTTCAAATTCGGAGGCAAAGTGAACTAAAAGCCATCGCAGAGCAGATTGCAGCCTCCCTATCGCAAGCTAATGAGCAAATCAGCAGCATCTCTAATGGCTCGCAATCGCTTGCGGGGTTCTCTCAGCAGCTGCTTGTTCAATCTCACCAGGCTGGCAAGGATGTAGAAAATTCAACAGAGGTTTTATCCATTATTAAAAGAGTGGCTGACCAGACGAATCTACTCGGGCTGAACGCCGCTATAGAAGCAGCGCATGCAGGGGAGAAAGGAAGAGGCTTCGAGGTCGTTGCCAAAGAAATTCGGAGATTCTCAAAGGAAACCGTAGCATCGACTCAAGACATAAATGAAACGATGCTGCAAATCAAGGACGTTACGAACCAAATGGCTATTTCCATAGAAAAAATAGCGGCGATTGGCCAAGAACAGGCAGATTCGGTTCAGCATACCTCAACCTTTATCGAAGAAATAAAAACAATGTCCGAAAAGCTTACCGAGTTCGCGAATAAATTATAACAAAAATACGCGTAACGATAACGAGCCGCAAGGACCGGTTAACCGGTCCTTGCGGCTTGTTGTCGATCATTTTGCTTCTACAACGATGGTATCCAATAATTGCCCGCGTACATAAGGCAGCAATCGCCAAACACCCTTCTCCGGCAATTTCATAGACGTAACGGTGTTTCGGTCAGCTCCGTTCAACTTGCCGCTCAAGGCGTTCGATGAGAGCAGCGGATTGGTGGAGAATACGTCGATGATACGATCAGAGCCTTCTTTCACGGCTTTGACGTCGAATGGACCGTTTAATTGCTCGTCGCTTCCCCAAAAATGCCACATATACTTTTGCGATTTTCCTGCCAGAAATCCGGCATCTATGAAGCCGATCTGATTGCTAACGCCACGCATTAAATAGGAACCGGATCGGAACTCGGGGCTGATTTCCCACGAAGGGTCGAGCAAGGAAAGCACCACATTGCCATACTTTTGATCATCTAGCAGTATCTCCAGTGTCCAAATCCCTCCGAGCGGCAGCGCAAAACGCGCGGTCAAACGCTCAAGACTCTCATAGCCGCTGCTTGGTCCCGCAATCTTACCCAATGAAATGGTTTCCCGCTGACCCGATCTCATATGCTGCGCTTGAATCGTCATAGATTTCCCCATATAGGCATCTATTGGCTCTTCGAAGTGAAAGATATATCCTGCCATTACCCCTGCCCTGACATCAGGCTGCGGATAAACGGTGAACAATAAACAATCCTGTTTATAATAGGCTGTTCGTTCCATATTTGCCGCATTTGGCTCATTGCCCATAGAAGAAGAACGGAAAGGAAAATGCCAATTCAGGTGCTGGGACACACCGACCAGAAGCAATACGAATGCGAACGGCACAATAATGACTGCTATACGGGGGAGCCTGAACGTACGACGGGTAGCTTTGGCGCGATTGAGCACCTGCTGCTTCAGCTCCGCTGAGAAATGGCTGCTGCGGAAAGGCGAGTTGTCCATTTGCTTTGCCCAGGTCGGCCTTTCTTCACTCATAACCTAACGCCTCCTCATCATTATTGGTTAGTAGCTTGCTCATTAATTTCTTTGCCCGATGCGCTCTTGATTTAACGGTACCTTCCGAAATACGGATTAATTGTGCTATTTCTTTCACTTTAAGGCCATAATGGTAGTCTAGCACCAATACTTCCCTATATTTGCGTGGCAGCCGCATAACCGTATCCCATAGGTCACGGTTATCCAGACGGTCAAATACGATCTGTTCTGCCGCTGGCGAGACGCCTCTAATCAATCGATCGGTAAGGGTTACTTTGCGGATAAAGGCACTTTGCAAATAATGCAGCGCTTTATTCCGCGTAATGGTAAGCAGCCAGCTTTTTATCGTACACTCGCCGCGAAAGCCATACAACCCGTTGAATGCCGCCAAGAATACTTCTTGCGAGATATCGTCTGCGGCTTCGGATTTATGGGTTAGAAAGAAGGCGAAGCTCCATACGTCTTGGCCGAACGCTTCCATTAAATCACGCAATACGGCAGCCCTGTCATAGCCTGGCGCCAAATATTTCAAATAATCCATTCCGTCCTCCAATGCGTTCACCTCTGTCCATTAGACCGCATTGTAGGTAAAAGGTTCCCGTTTCAGCACATTATTTTTTTAACGAAAGAATTTGAGCATCCACCTTTGCGATGATTTCCATCGTTTGTTGCTCATACGAATAGGTTTTTTGCTTTTGTTCATTGATTTGTTTGATATAGGCTAGCATTCGGGCAAGGGAATTTGACGTACCCGCTGCATCGCCTTTTTTGACAGCCTGATTCAGAAGGGATATCTCGGTGGAAAATTGTTTTTTAACGGTGCTGATGGTGCTCTTTGCCGCTTTTATTTTCACTTTAAGGGGATCGATGCCGCTAAGCTGATTCCGCAGCTTTTTTATCGTGCCGGCAGTGTTCGACTTGGCTGATTTAAGCGCGGCCTCCTTGCTGCGGATATCCAGCTTAGCGAGCTGCACGGCCGCTTTGGTCGTTTCAACCTGCGGCTTCAATATGCTTACGGAAAGCTTGTCTTTGAAAGACTTCGCAATATTGAGCTGCTGATTCAATGAATCATAAAGCTGGAACAAAGGTACATATTTCTTCTTTGCCTGCTCGATGGCGGATTCAAGCTTCAACAGCTTGTCCGCGTCGATTTCCTTGATGACTTTACGCGTTGCGAGCATGGCTTCCTCGTTCTGATAGTGCAGCTTATCGATGCGGGTATCCCAGTCGATAAGCAGCTTCTGCGTTCTTTGCAGCTCCGAGTATTGAGCGGACAGCTTGGCCGCGGTCGACTTATCCGCTGCTCCCCTCATTTTGTCGAATGCGGTCTTGGCGGTGACGCTGAACTCGAAAGACGCGGCGGAAATGGCGCTTGGACTTGCGAACAGGAGCATGACAGCAAGCCAGAATACGGAAAGCCTTGGAACGGTTCTCATGAATAATGAAGCCTCCTTTGATTGTGGCGAACAATGCAAAAAAAGCACCTGCAAGATAGGCGTAAAACGCCATCTCTTACGGGTGCTTCCATCGTAAGCCGTTCTTATTGTGATGCTTCCATTAATATACAGGAAGCCTCCAATCGCAGTCAAGCACCGAATGGCCTATTAAACAGCGGTATTTCCGATCACGGATGCACATTTTTAATCAATGAGACCGTAATGATTTCTTTTCGGAGCCTGATTCTTTATACTAATAGAAAAGGACAGGCGGCAGACGTCTGCAGCAAGGGATAGGAGAGAAATAATAATGGCTTATAAAATTGTGTTTTTTGACATCGACGGCACGTTAATCAATGAACAGAAGGAAATACCGGCAGATACCATTAAAGCGATTGCGGAGCTGAAGGAAAGCGGGGTAGAGCCGGTTATTGCGACCGGACGTGCGCCTTATTTCATTAAACCGCTTGCGGAGCAGCTTGGCATTGAGTCCTTCGTTTGCTTGAATGGCGGCTATGTCGTCTACAAAGGCGTGCCTCTCTACAAACGCGAAATCGAGAAACACCGGTTGGAGGCGCTCGTTAAGGTTGCAGCCGAGCATAATCACGGACTTGTTTTCGAGGGCGAGCATAACTTCTTCGCCGATAAAGAGGATCATCCTTTTATTATCGATTCGGTTAATTCCTTGAAGGTTGATCTTCCAGGCTACAACCCGGAATTCTGGAAAACAGACGGCATTTACCAAGTGTTCCTTCACTGCGAGAGTCATGAGGAGCATCTCTATGACGGCTTGCATTCGGAGCTGAAGCTGATTCGCTGGCATCCGCAGGCCATTGATGTGCTTCCGGCTGGCGGATCGAAAGCGCAGGGCATTGAAGCGCTGCTGGACAAGCTCGGCTTAACGGCGGCCGATGCGGTTGCTTTTGGCGACGGTCTTAATGATAAAGAGATGCTCGAGACGGTGGGCTTCGGCGTTGCCATGGGCAACTCTCACCCTGAGCTGCTGCCTTATGCGGATTACGTGACGACGCATGTCGATGAGCAGGGCATTCGCAACGGCTTGGTGAAAGCAGGCCTTTTAGAGCGTTAAGCTGTGATTTGGTTTGTGTGTATTTGTGCAAAAATAAAAAGTGGAAAGAAGCTGATATCGCATGCTGCGGTATCGGCTTTTTTCAAAAACCGGCTGGCTAATGAACGCTCTTTGGCCATGAATAGCTGGAACATGGATGGCGGTTGAGTCGTAGAAACATACGAATGATTCGATCATGAGAGGCGGTCAGCAACAGATGGAGAACCGGGATTTTGTGCTGCGGGCAGCGATAAAGGAAGCTGGATATGAAGAAGATAAGCCGACCATCCGCCAGATTGTGCTTGAGGTTGCGCCGGGAGAGCTGGTTGGACTCATCGGGCCAAACGGAGCGGGCAAGAGTACGACAATCAAAACGATACTTGGCTTAATGACTCATGTGAATGGGGAGATCATGCTCGGAGGTAAGAACAAACGGTATGCTTATGTGCCGGAGCAGCCGATCTTTTATGAATACATGACTTTGTGGGAGCATCTGCATTTGGCTGCATCGGCATTTGGGATCGAGGAGCGGCAATTTGCCGCCAAAGCAGAGGAGCTTCTGGAGCGTTTTAGATTGACGGAGGAAAAGCATCATTATCCATCGCATTTCTCCAAGGGCATGCAGCAAAAGCTCATGCTGATTATCGCCTTTCTGCTTGAGCCGGATGTATATATCGTGGACGAGCCTTTTGTCGGACTGGATCCGCGTGCAACGACAGATTTCCTAAAGCTTCTTGAGGGTGAACGGGAGCGTGGAGCGGGTGTTCTTATGTCCACGCATGTTCTGGATACCGCTGAGCGTATCTGCACCGGTTTTGTGCTGATAAACAATGGTTCGGTCGTGGCGCGGGGCTCTTTGGATGATGTGAGAAACGATGCGGGCTGTGCGAAGGAAGCGACGTTATTCGAGTGCTTTCACGCATTGACATAGGGGGAGGAATGGCATGATAACACCTCGCCAATTATTTTGGATAAGGCTGAAACGCAACCAGAGAGACCAGCTTCGCGCTTGGAACAGCGTACTCGATTGGACAGTATGGCTCTACTTGCTTCTGCCCGGCCTATTTATTGGGGGCGGTCTATATCGTGAAGTATTAATGGACATGCCGGAGTGGGCGATGAAGCTGCCGTGGTCGACGTTATATCCGATTGTATTGTTAGTTGTTCTGTTCATGGGGCAGATCCGCATTTTCGTCGAGGAGGCGGACCGCTTATTTCTGCTGCAGCGGCCTGAGTGGCTGCAAAGCATTAAGCGCTATGGAATCGGTTTTACGCTGATTAAAAAATTAATAGTGGTGGCCCTTCCGTATTTGCTGCTGCTGCCTTTTCTAAGGCATGCAGAGTCGATGTCTTGGTTACAGGTGGTGCTTGCCTATGGCTTCACGATCGTAATGGGTATGGTGCTTGCTCTTAGCATTCAGCTGGCGAACGGCAAACTGAAGGGGCGACGCAAGTGGGCATTTGAAATATTCGGTTTTCTTTTCTTTGGCGCGCTATATTTGACGCCCATGATGAGATGGGAGCAGAACGATAGCCTCTTAGGTCTCTCTCTTGCAGCAGCAGCGATTTTGATGCTTGTGCTCCTATGGGCCGGATTGAGAACGCCTATACAGTTCGAAGCAGAGGTGAAAACGGAGAATGCGGCGCGTCTTCGAAGCACGGAGCTGCTCATGAGCCAGGTAATTGAGTCAAAGCCAGTTGTCCGCCTGAAACGGCCTTATCTGTTTCGCGCCTCGCAGCGACTATTCCACAAGTCGAACGCATCAACGATGCTGGCAGAGCTGAGGATCAAAGCCTTCCTGCGCGGCATGACGCATATTCGCGTATGGCTTGGTTTTATGTCGGCTGCAACCTATGCCGTATCGCTTGTTCCCGGCCCGATTGCTTTGTTTCTCGTCGCGGCTTTAACGGCAATCGGCATGTCTTGGCTGCACATGCAATGGAGGCAATGGTTTGCAGAACCCTTTATTGCGCAGTTTCCGTGGTCGAAGACAGACGCTCGTAAGGCCGCCATACTATCCCGGTTTTGGCTGCTGCTGCCGCTGATGCTCGTCTGGTCGGCTATTGCCGGATATAAGCTTGCAGGAATCATCGGCATTCTTGCAGCCGTATTGCTATGCGCAGCCCTATGGTCGACCATTAGCCTATATGACCATAACAAGGCAAAAATGAATTCCGGTGCATAGCTTACCCTGCAAAAGCGTGCACAAATAGTCGGACTCCCCTGCATGCATTCAGCTATCTTTAGGAAGAGAGGAGGTTATACTCGTGGATTTGCTACATCAAATAAACGATGCGCTGAACTACATGGAGGAGCGTTTAACGGATGAGATTGATTTCAAGGAAGCGGCTAGGCATGCGCTTTGCTCCGAATATCATTTCAAGCGCATGTTCTCGTTTCTTGCAGGAGTTTCGCCCTCGGAATATGTGCGCCGCAGACGCCTAACGCTAGCGGCCTTTGATCTCATTCAAAGCAAAGAAAAAGTTATCGATGTTGCCGTTAAATACGGCTACGGCTCGCCTGATTCCTTCGCACGGGCTTTCCAAGCTATGCATGGTGCAGCGCCATCGGAAGCGAGAAGCGACAGCTATTTATTGAAAGCCTATCCGCGGATAACCTTTCATTTATCCATTAAAGGAGGCATTCCATTGAACTATCGGATTGTAGAGAAAGAGGCATTCCGCATTGTCGGTTTAAAGAAGCGTGTTGCCATTGTTTTTGAAGGCGTGAATCCTGAGATTGCCGCCATGTGGCAAAGCTTAGACGCAGAGACAATCGGGGTGTGGAAGAACCTGTCTAATGTTGAGCCGCAGGGACTCATTAGCGCTTCCATCCATTTCTCTGAGGGACGCATGGAGGAGAAGGGTGAGCTGGATCATTATATCGGTGCCGCGACGACTGCGCCCGCGACGGAGGCTGGGACGTTCGCGGTGCTTGAGGTTCCTGCAACAACCTGGGCCGTATTCGAAGCGGTTGGTCCGTTTCCGGAGACGCTGCAGAACGTATGGGGGCGGATTTATTCGGAATGGTTCATGAATGCAAGCTATGAGCAAGCGGAGGGACCGGAAATATTGTGGAATGAGAGCAAGGATACTTCTTCACCCGCCTATAGAAGCGAAATATGGATTCCTGTCGCCAAAAAACAGTAATCCGGAAGTGGCAGTGCAGGACGACTATTTACGTCATGCGCTGCCGCTACTTCTGTTATACGGGAGCTGAAATGCTTCTAGGGCGATCGACTATCCCGTTATCACTAATCCCATTATCAAATCGCTTGCGGAACTCTCCTTGGATTCATAGTTTGCTCGTTGGGGTAAGAAGAAGTAGACCCGCAGCTTGACCGGAAGAGGGTTCATGACTATTCCCAGGAGGTGCAAGCAGGCATGAGTTCGGATAAGGATATGTATGGAGCGGTAGAAGAGGAAATACGGGCACAAAAACAAGGAAACAGCTATGTATTAACCACGAAGAAGGGTACGATCGGTGAAATTACGTTCACGATGGTTGATGTGGACACTTGGGTAATCGATCATACGCATGTGGATGGTGAATACCGCGGCAGAGATTTAGGGAAGCAGCTTCTTGATTTCGTAGTCGAGGAGGCTAGGGAGAAGGGGCGTAAAATCGTACCCTCTTGCTCTTATGCGCTTGCGCAGTTCAAAAGACATCCTTCTTACGCAGATGTGTGGGAGAGAACAAATACGGAGTACTCGGATCCGTATAGCTCAAGCAGTGCAGGTAGTGCTGGCGGAAATATACGGAAATAATACCTGCTCACGCAAAGAAGAGCGCCGTGGACGAATCGTCTGCGGCGCTCTTCTTTGTGCAAATTCGAAGTTATTTAGTTGCAGTTGCACGGGCTTGTTCATTCAGCTTCAACAAATCAGTGAACTTAATGATTTTCGAACCGCTGCTGCCCTTGTTAATGGCGGGTGATATTGGAACCATGGGATAGGCCTCCTTTACTAGATTGATAGATTTTACAGTAACATATGGAATAAAGTGGAGTCAATTGTCATTTCTTGTCCGGTTTAAAAAACGAAGCAGCAAAGAAAAGTCAGTTGAATAGATGTTTTCTGTCCCGTGGCTGCCTTCTGTTTGTCCGATAACATCGGCGAATTTGTAATATAGCTTATTTAAATAGGCATCGCTCTCGAGAGCGTGGAATTCAAATTTTTTGACGTTAGGGTTATCCACCTCAATCTCATTCGCCAATAGCCGAAAACCGCGAAGAAATAATCCGCCGCCGCGATAGGAACGATTCATAATCGCGGAATCGATAAGAACAATTTCACCTTGAGGGTTATGATCGTAATTGTGGTCGACATATTTGAAAAATGCCCAGCCAACGGTTTCGTTCTGATCTCCCTTAATGAGCATGATCCTTGAGTGTTCCATGGATTCAAGTGCATGCAACAGCGTATCTGATAACGAGAAGCCGTTGTTGAACTCAGAGCGGTTCTTGATAAAGTAACGGACAAATTCCGCCCGGTCTGCATCCGTCTGACATATGTATAATTGCGCAGACATGGTCCATTCCAACCCCCTTTACTTGCGTTCCTGCAGCGTTTTTCTTACACGGTCGTTAATTTCCGGATGCTTCGACAGCACGTAATGAAGCCCTTTCCGCTGCAGCGTCAAAAACACGCAGGGGGTTAAGGCTGTTATGTCGGCTGTCCGCGGCACGTTGTTAAGCAGTGCGATTTCGCCGAAATGATCGCCGTCCTCCAGGATAGCCAAATGCTGTTTGCCGCCTTCGACATCGATGTTTTTGCGAGATACCTCGACACGGCCCCGTGCAATCAAGTAAAACTTTTCGCCTTGCTCGCCGGCTTGAATAACCTGCTGCTTCGCAGCAAAGCTCTCTGTATTGAAGAGACTGCGTATTTCCTTCAGAATCTCCGTATCCACGCCTTGAAAGAAAGGCAGCTTCGCAAGTCTTTCCTCGTCAATATCAGCTTCCCGTCCATTGCTTGAAACCTGCATGCCGTTCTGCTTGTCCCATAGCTCCTTATAATAGCCGCCTTCTGCCAGCAATTCCTGATGCGGGCCGCTGCCTACCAGCTCGCCCTTATCGAATACATAAATCTGGTTAGCGTGTGTTATGGAAGCAAGCCGGTGGGTAACTGTAATGACTGTTCGGTTTTGTGAGAGCTCCTTAAAGGTTCGGTTAATGGAAGCCTCGGATATCGGATCCAGCGCGGACGTGGCTTCGTCCAGCAGCAGGATTTGCGGGTTTTTCAATATGGCGCGGGCAATGGCGAGCCTTTGCCGCTGGCCTCCGGAGAAATTAGAGCCTTCATCCTGCACCATGGTGTCATAGCCGCCGGAGAGGGTCATAATGTACACGTGAATCTCCGCTTTTTTGGCTGCTTCGATAACCTCTTCCTTTGTTGCGCTCGGCTTACTGATGCGAATATTGTCTAGAATGGTTCCGCGGAACAGGAAGTTCTCTTGGAATACGGAGCCGATCTGCTCCCGATATGAACCGAGGTTTATATCTTGCATCGGAATTCCGTTAATTTCGATGTGGCCTGAGCTTGGTTGATAGAATCCCAGTATCAATTGAACGAGCGTGCTTTTGCCTGAGCCGCTTGACCCTACGAATGCGGCAGTCGTGCCTGCGGCAATGCGCAGGTCGATCCGTTTGAGCGCTTCCTGCTCCTCGTTATACCGGAATGAAACATCCGAGAACCGAATGTCGGGTTTTGAATCGATGCCAGCTGGTAAAGAGAGACTGCCTGACGCTTCTTTGGGGGCATGGAGAAGGCTGTTCATTCGGTCTATGCTGACGGATGCATCCGTGAATACCGGGATGATAAAGGTTAAGTTGAATACGGAATTGCCCATAGACGTATACATGGTGAAAAAAGCCACCAAGGCGCCAAGCGTAATATGACCGCGAAGCGCCAGATAGGAGCCGAAACCGATAATGGACAAATTAACAAGAAGCAGACTAATCATAGGCAGGCGTTCCAATTGCGAGCCGATTACGTTTTTTCGATAATGGATCAGAAACATGGCTTGCAGACGTTTGGCGAACTTGTTCGTCATCGCCTGCTGTAGATTGAACCCTTTAATAACCTTCTGTGCTTTAATGTTTTCTTGAATATCGCCGACCAACAGGTCCAGCTGTTCCTTATGGCTAATGTTGATGGCCTCAGCACGGCGGCCTAGCAGGTAAGGACCCGCAAATATAATAGCGGCTCCCAAGACAATGACCAGCGCCATGCTCCATTGCAAATAAAATAAGACAATTGTACTGATAGATACGACCGTTATGGACTGCATGCCAATGGTCATTATAGCGTTCATAGCCCTTTCAATTGAAGGCAAATCAACGGTGAAATAAGAAAGCAGCTCGCTTGACCGCTTTTTCTCGAAGAAGCCCATATTAACCTGCTGCATATGCTCGAAAAGACGCTTCCGCAAATCCTGCTGGATATGTGCGCTCAGCTTGGCGAGAATGCGGTCGCTGACCACGCCTGCGCTTAAGCAAAGGACGCCGCTGACGGCAAGCACTGTTAGAATGATCGCAAAGGCATTCATGTCCTTTGGTAGAATGGCCCGATCAATAAGCAGCTGGAAGCTTAAAGGGGCAAGTGATATAAATGCGAGGTCGAGCAGCAGCAGAGTGAAAAACAATGCGGCTAGCGATCTGTAAGCACGCATGCAGCTTGCCATGTATTTCAAAACGGTAAGCATCATGTTAAGGTCTGCTCCTTCTGCGCTTAATAGTATAGTTCATGAGGATACCTCATTACAGCGGCATGCCAGAGGGCATAGTCCATCCGATATTCCTCGATATCGCCGTACTCTGTCGCTTGTGACTGGCTTTTCACGGCCCATTTGGCACACAGCTTTTGAAGCGCGGACTGGGCTGGAATCCAGAAGCGCAGCTCTGTGACAGGCTCGTTTATCTGTGCCAGGTATTGGCCTAGAAACTGCATGGATCGAAGGAAAGTCCTTCCGCTGCGGCTGCTTTTTTTGAGAAATAGTACCTGAATCTGTATGATGTTTCGATCCTCGTAACTATGATCGCCAGTGCCGTGAATAAAACCGATTGCACCCGCAGGCTCATCCTGAGCATTCCAAATGATGATGCTGTCCTTACCCATTAGAATAGGACTGGAAATATAGCCGAGAGAGGTCTGAAAGGAATAAGGGAGGTTTAAGTGCTCATAATGCTCAAGCAAAAAGCTGATATAGGTTTCCTGATAGTTTACTGTGGAACATGCCGAGAAATAGTAGCTCATCATTAGGATTACCTTTCATTGGGGATGTGGACAAATTATAACACGGTCAGACAAACAACAGAAGATGAATCGCGGATTCGACAGGAAACGAGGCAGGCATGACGATACAGAAAAAAAGAGCTGAGACGGAGAATTCTCTCATTTCAATTCAGCAGGCACGTTTGGGTTATGCAAAGCAGCGTTGCTTTAATCATCGGCATTCTGCTCCGCAGCTGTTCTTGCCCCGTTACAGGACAGGCAGAAGCATCTCGATCACGACTCACAAAAAATATTTTTACACGTACAATAACCCAGGTACATGATGAGTGAGAGGGAGGAGCATGTGGATGATACTTATTGCGGGCAATCAAATGTTCTCCATGAATCCGCTGACGTTAACGGAGCTGGAGCGTAAAATATTGCAGGATAAGCGGCAAAGCCAGGTCGTATATCGCTACCCTTCAGTAGATGCCCTGGAGTTTGAGCTGAAGACGCGAACGCATATCGTAGAGGCGGGCAAATCGCTCTATGCCAGCGGCGTGAGCTTCGCGACCTTTGCCGGTTCAAAGTGCAATGAGCAGTTCTGGACGCGTACGGAAAACGGAGGCTTTCAATTGAAAGGAGGCGTTCTGCCGTCTGTAGGCATCAACGATATATTCGAAAACGGGCATTTATACGGATTTGAATGCGCGGGTGCAATCATCATTATTTTGTATAAAGCGGTGCTTGATACGGTTGGCGATGCCGTCTTTAATGCTTACTTTAAAAACCTGTTTTTAAGGGACTGGCAGTATGACCGCGATTTAAGCTTAATTACGGCCTATAACAAAAACGAAGCGTATCCCGGCGACGTGCTTTATTTCAAAAACCCGGAGCATGATCCGGAGACGCCTGAGTGGCAGGGGGAGAATGTCGTCATGTTGGACGATAATCTCTATTTCGGACATGGGATCGGCATTGAAACAGGCCAGGACATTATTCAAGCGCTGAATCGCATGCGAAAAGAGAACAGTACGATCTCTGCTTATTTGCAGGATTTGGTCGTGTACCCCGATTTTGAGTATTTGCGGGGCCTATCTGTTCGGGATGCCTGGTGGGACGAGGGCGGCCAACACGAGTATACGGGTATTGCAGGCAGAATCGGATTAGGCACCATTAGATACTAATAACTGCGCCAAGCATGTCAATAGGGCAGGAGCGTCTTTTCCTGATATACACAGGAGAAGGCGTTTTTTTGTGGAAAACACTCGAAAGTTGTGTGATGTTATTTGACATATAATGAGGTAATATGAGAAAAAGAGAAGAAAATTATCGAATATTGCGGAATATATGTGTGAGGTTTTGGGAGAGGGATTGATAGATTACATACTTTTGATAAAAGGAGAGGTTGTTATGACCGTTGTGCGGGGCTCGGATATTCCGAGAGAAAAGCTTGCTTTGGCCAAAAATTATCCGATTCAGGTGGTGGATACGATAGGTGTCTCTGCCTATTATCAGAAGCTTCACTGGCATGATGTGCTCGAGATTAATTGGATCAAATCAGGTACGGGCTATTACATCATTAACGGCCAAACGTTCGAATTTCAAGAAGGGGACATTCTCCTCATTAATTCGAATGATCTCCACTGCGCATATGAGACGAAGGATCTTGTCATGCAGGTTATCTCCTTTGATGCCAATTGGTTCATGAATGCCCTTCGTTATGATCCCGAAATCCTGTGCCCCTTCAAGGATATGGGCGTTCATTTCACCAATTTGCTCGACAGGAATGAGCCTCATATCGATGAGCTTAGAAGGCTGCTTAAGGAGCTTCAAGATGAGCATCTCAAGGGCGAAGCCTCGTACGGATCAATTGTATTCGCCAATATGCTTCGTTTCCTGGCTTGCGTGAATCGTTACTTTCGCAGGGAAGGAGTAGGCAAGGAGAAGGACAGCATGGGTGCAAGGCAGCTGGAGAAAATGCGCAAGGTGATCTACGATATGGAGCGGAATTTCGCCCATCCATGGACGCTGGAAGAGCTGGCTGGACTCGTCTATTTAAGTCCTTCAAGGTTTAGCGATCTCTTCCGAAGGGCTGTGGGCACGCCGCCTTTGCTTTATTTGATCCATATCCGTCTAGAGCACGCAGTCACGCTGCTTGAGACCAGCGACATGAAAATTACGGACATTGCCATGGAATGCGGCTTTCGCAGCTTGTCTAACTTCAATCGATTATTCAAAAAGCATATCGGGTCCTCTCCCAAAATCTCAAGAAGCATTTCAGGATGAAAACAGTAAGATAGTGCCAGTTATCAATCGTTTAAGAGGAGAATGCACGCAGGCTGCAAGCTAAAATAAAGATATAGTAAAAACATGACGCGATAGGTTAACGAAACTAACATGAAAAGGAGGGGGTACCATGCTCGAGACTGAAATTAGAAAACTACAGCATGTGTTCAAGCAGCCAGGGCTCGCGAAACGATTCATTAAGCAATGGGATATTCAACTCATGGTCATACCCGCGCTGCTCTTCATTTTTGTATTCAGCTATATTCCGATGTACGGCGTGCTGATGGCTTTCCAAGATTACAGTATTTTCAAAGGTTTCCTGAACAGCCCTTGGGTGGGCTTCAAGCATTTCGAAATGTTCTTCAATGCTCCTGAATTTTGGACGGTTATGCGGAATACCTTGATCATCAGCCTGCTCAAGCTTGGCATCGGTTTCCCGGCGCCGATTCTGCTCGCGCTTATGCTGAACGAGGTTCATAACCGTACCTTCAAACGCATCGTACAGACCATCAGCTATCTGCCTCACTTCTTATCCTGGGTTATCGTATCCGGCTTTGTCGTATCGATGCTCTCGACGGACAACGGCAGCTTGAATATTCTGCTGGAGTCGCTGCATCTCATTAAAGAGCCCATTAACTTCCTATCCTTGCCTGAATATTTCTGGGCCATTCTCGTCACAACCGGCGTCTGGAAAGAAATCGGATTTGCTTCCATCGTGTATTTGGCTGCCATAGCCGGCATTAATCCGCATTTGTACGAAGCGGCCTCGATAGACGGAGCAAGCAGGGTGAGGCAGATTTTCTCGATTACAATTCCGTCCATTCTGCCTGTCGTCGTCGTCTTCTCCATCCTAGCGATCGGCAATCTGCTTAATGCCGGATTCGAGGACATCTTGCTCCTTGCGGGAAATCCCGTGCTGCGTGACGTGAGCGACGTTATTGATACTTATGTGTACCGGGTAGGCATCCAGAATTCCCGATTCTCCTATGCAACAGCTGCCGGTTTGTTCAAAGCCGTAATCAGCGTAGGCTTGCTGGCAGGCGCGAACTATATGGCTCGCAGGTCGGGCAACAGCTTGTGGTAAAGAGTGAAAGGGAGGCGCAGCGATGAAATTATCCTTTGGCGATAAAACCTTTGTAACGGTCAACTATCTTCTATTGTTTATACTCGGCTTTACTGCCTTCTATCCCTTCTGGAACGCTGCGGTCATTTCGTTTAACGCGGGAACCGATACGATGCTCGGCGGCATTACCTTCTGGCCGCGGGTGTTCTCCTTGGACAACTACGAGGTGGTATTCAAGGATAAGCGACTGGTTAATGGCTTCATCATCTCGGTGCTTCGCACGCTTGTCGGAACGGTCTTGTCCATTGCGGCCACGGCGATCTTCGCATACGGCATGACGAAGAAAAATCTGATCGGCAAAAAGTTCTATATGGTCTTTTGCATATTGACGATGTATTTCAGCGGTGGATTGATCCCGAGCTATTTGCTCATTCGTGAGCTTGATCTGATGAATTCGTTCTGGGTTATGGTTATCCCCGGGATAATCAGCGTGTGGAACATGATTATATTCCGAACCTTCTTCATGGGCATTCCCGGCGGTCTTGAGGAATCGGCCCAGATTGACGGCTCCAGCAATTGGGGCATCCTGTTCCGAATCATTTTTCCGCTATCGGGGCCTGTTATTGCAACGCTTTCCTTATTCACGGCGGTGTACCACTGGAACGACTGGTTCTCGCCGAGCCTGTACATTTCCAACATTGACCTGCTTCCCATTCAGACCAAGCTTCAACAAATATTAAACTCCAATATTATGCTCGAGCAGATGTCTCAGATGGACTCGGCAGCGCAGGGACGAATGAGCTCGATGCGTGCTGTTACGACGAAGTCGCTCTCGATGGCTACGATGATGGTAGCGACTGTCCCTATCCTATGCGTGTACCCTTTTGTGCAAAAGTATTTCGTGAAAGGTGTTCTTATCGGTTCCTTGAAGGAATAACCACGGGTTCAAGGCGTTAGCTTTAACCATAGATAAATAGGCGGAAGGGAGTTTGGGCGATGACTAAATTCAGTAAAACGTTTCAAGCGGCATTGTCAGTCACACTTGTCTTGGGTCTGGTATTAACGGGGTGCGCGAGCAATAAGGAGGCAAATTCGGAATCAGGGGAGGGAGCTAACAACGCCCCAGAGTCCACCGCAGCCGCATATGTTTTGGGTGAGCAGCCGCTCGAATTCTCTTTTTACGGGCACTATGACTGGTACACGATGCCGCCTTGGGGCGAGGATCTCGCTACAAAGTGGATTCAAGACAATAAAAAAGTAAACGTGGTTCCGGTCAGCTCTGGCGGCGCTGCCAAGCAGAAGTTGAACACGATGATCGTCTCGCAGGAGCTTCCGGACGTAATCTGGATGGAGCGCGACGCGGATGTAGAGAAGCTTCGCTCTGAAGGGTTGCTTGTTCCGTTTGATGACTATTTGGATAAATACCCGAATTTGAAAAAATGGGCAGGGGAAGCGACGCTTGACATGCTGCGCTCGCCTGACGGCAAGCTGTACCAATTCCCGAACTGGTACACCACGCAGCCGAACGGCAACGCTGGGTACCTGGTAAACAAGAAGATTTACGAGGAGCTTGGCTCTCCTAGTCTTGAAACAACAGATGACCTTTATGCATATTTGACACAGGTTAAGGAGAAATACCCGGATGTTGTGCCTCTTGAAGTAGGGCAAAGCGCATCAGGTATCGATATATTGGTGTCGGCGTTCGGCGAGAATCGTCCTTATACGTATAATGCGATGAAGGCCGTACCAAATGGCGATACGCTGGGTTCGATCTTCACGGATCCCGTTTACCGCGAATCGATTCAATATGCGAGCAAGCTGTATCGCGAGAAGCTTATCTCGCAAGATTCGTTCACGCAAAAGCTGGAGCAGGTTGAGCAGAAGGTCGTAACGGGCAAAATTGCGGTGTACGCTGCATCCAGCCCAACGGAGTTCGGTGCGAAGGGGAATGCGCTGCTTAAAGCGGCAGATCCAAGTGCAGGCTACATTATGGTATGGCCGGTTCATAAAGCGGGACTTGATAAAAACAAAATTTTCCCAGGCGATTACAAGCAGCTTGGTTGGAACGTGAGCGTGATTACGAAAGCAGCCAAAGATCCGGAAGCTATCTTCGCGTTCTTGGATTGGTTCACGGGCCCGGAAGGCCAACGTACCATTATGTGGGGCCCTGAAGGTTTGTACTGGGACGGGGCGGATGCGGACGAGGTGCCGTTATTCACTGAGAAATTCACATCGGACATTGAAGGGCGCGAAGCGCTTATGGCAGCTACCGTCAACTTCCAATGGAATGGGAATACCGTTTATGTAGATAATTCCAAAATGAAATTCGAGTCCACGCTCCCTGCGGAGAAACGCAGCTGGGAAACGTACTGGCAATCGGAGATTACGTGGAAGACGCAGTACAATACGACGGAATTCGTTAACCTGGATCCAGCGGGTGATACGGATGAAGGCATCGTAGCCCAAAGCGTGCATGATATTTACGAGAAAGCAAGAGCCAAAGCCATTATGAACGCAGCTTCGGATGAAGAAGTGGCGAGCATATTGGACAAGGCTGAGGCAGATGCGCAAAAAGCGGGCTATGAGCGCCTATTGAAATACAAAACCGAGAAGTGGCAAGAAAATGTAAGCAAGCTGAAATAATCAAACGAGCAGTCAGCGCTACGCGCTAAATGCAATCTGCTGCAATGGTTTGGAGACTGTGCGCTTTGCGGGGAATTGCTCCTGCAAGGCGTGCTCCCTGCAAGGAGAACGTGGGCAGTCTTCTAAACCAAGCATTCACATGGGAGCGATCATATTTGACATATTATTTGGGTGTTGATGGCGGAGGAAGCAAGACGATTGCTGTCGTAACGGATCAGACCGGGCGCGTCATTGGGCTTGGCGAGAGCGGCTGCGGCAATCATCAATTAGGCGTGGAGCTGGCAAAAGACAATATTGAAGCTGCTGTGATGCAAGCATTGCGGCAAGCAGCAGTTGTAAAAGCGGACATTGCATATGCCGTTTTTGGACTGGCGGGAGCGGATCGCGAGGCGGATTTTAAAATTTTGCGGCCGATGATTGCTCAGCTGGGTTTTTCGCATCATGACATTGTATGCGATACGGTTATTGGTTTAAGGGCTGGAACGAAGCAGCCTGATGGCGTTGTCGTCATTTGCGGAAGCGGTACGAACAGCTACGGGATTAACAAGCATGGCGATCACGTTCAGTGCGGCGGATTTGGTTATGCCTATGGTGATTTTGGCGGGGGCAGCAATCTCGCGGTAGAGGTTTTTCGCTCGGTTATTCGGGCATGGGAAGGCCGGGAGCAGGCGACGCTGCTGACGGATTTGACGCTTCGCATGCTGAATTATGCATCGGTAGAGCTTATGTTCCATGATTTCCTCGATGAAAGCAGGCACGTTCCCCATATGCTTGCGAAGCTCTTATTCGAAGCGGCTGAGCAAGGGGATACGGTTGCCAGCATGATTTTGCAACGGCAGGGCGAGGAGCTCGGCTTGGCAGCCAGTGCCGTTATTCGGAAGCTAAGCATGCAGGATGACGTATTTGATCTTGTGATGGTCGGCAGTGTGCTCACTCGGGGCGACAGTCGCTATATTGCTCCTTTTATTGCGCGAAGCGCACAGCAGGCTGCCCCAAATTGCCGCCTGTCCGTATTGACGATGGAACCTGCAGCTGGCGCTATTTTATTAGCCATGGAAAAAACGGCTCCCGCTATCGAAGAGTCCGTATACGCAAGCTTGTACAAGTATCTGGCTGTGAAGGAGGCTCCTGTAGAATGGGTGCTGGACTAAAAGTAGTTGTGATTGGTGGCGGGTCTTCCTATACGCCGGAATTAATTGAGGGCTTTATCTTGAACTATGAAACCTTTCCGGTTACGGAGATTGTGCTGGTTGATATTGAAGCGGGCCGCAATAAGCTGGCGATTGTAGGGCATCTGGCCATTCGAATGATCGAAAAATCAGGCTTGCCGATTAAACTGAATCTGACGCTGGATCGGCGATCGGTGCTCGCAGGCGCTGATTTCGTCACGACGCAAATGCGGGTCGGCAGGCTGGAGGCGCGCGGCTGGGACGAGTCGATTCCGCTTAAGTACAAGATGATCGGACAAGAGACGACTGGTGCCGGAGGCATGATGAAGGCACTGCGCACGATTCCCGTCCTGCTTGAGATTTGCAAGGATATGGAGGAGCTTTGCCCGAATGCGTGGCTGCTTAATTTCACGAATCCAGCGGGAATGGTTACGGAAGCGATTCACAAATATTCGAAAATTAAATCCGTCGGTTTATGCAACTCCCCGATCGCGGCCTATAAATGGCTGAAAAATGTGTATCAAGTGCCGATCGAAAACATTTATTGCGAGTTTGCGGGGCTTAACCACCTGCATTGGATCAGCACCATTACGGTGAACGGAGAATCCAAGCTGGAGGAGCTGCTGAACAACGAGGACGGCTATTCGGCTAAAAACGTACCGCAATACGCATGGAATGGCAGCTTGCTTCGTTCGCTGGGGGCGATTCCTTCGTATTACCTCAAATATTTCTACTTAAAGCGTGAAATATTGGCGGAGCAGCAGACTGCGGCTGCCAAAGGGGAGACGCGCGCTGAGACCGTTCAGCGGCTTGAGGACGAGTTGTTTGACATATACAAGGACCCGAATTTATCGGAAAAGCCAAAGCAGCTTGAGCAGCGCGGCGGGGCTTATTATTCTGAGGCGGCGGTTAAGCTGATGAACTCGCTGTACAATGACAGCCGCGATATTCAAACGTTGAACGTTCCGAACCAAGGCGTGCTGGATTTCCTTCCGGATGACGCATGCATCGAGGTGAATTGCATCGTGACCAAGGAAGGGCCGATTCCGCAGAAGGTAGCGATCGTGCCTGCCGCTGCCAAAGGGCTTATCCATGCGGTCAAGGTGTATGAGCAGCTTGCTATTGAGGCAGCCGTTACGGGCAATAGGGACACTGCGCTGCTGGCGCTGGCGCATCATCCGCTAGTGGATTCGACGAATGACGCCCAGCTTATGCTTGATGAGATGCTGGGGCGGAACAAGGCCTATTTGCCACTGTTTTTCGCTGAATAGAAAAATAACGCATGTTAGGGATGCTCGCTGCCAATCGGCTGCGGCATCCTTTTGCGTGCGTATCCGGCAAGTCGCATTTCGCTATGAAAACTGCTACTGTAGAGTGAACGAAGATGAGTGAACAACTCGGAGGGAAGCTCTCTGAATAGATGGATGGAGGAATGCGCATGCCTGGTTTCAAAGCGTTAGTCATCGATCATATAGATGGAAAAGTTGCTGCTGGCATCAAACGATTGGAGGTTAAGGACCTGCCTGAAGGCGAGCTGCTCATACGAGTAGCGTATTCAAGCGTGAACTACAAGGATGCGCTGGCGTGTAAGGCAGGCGGAGGCGTTGTGAAGAGCTATCCCTTCGTACCGGGCATTGACCTTGCGGGTACGATTGTCGCAAGCGAAGACGACGGATTCCGGCCTGGCGAACAAATTATAGTGACGGGTTATGGTCTCGGAGTCATCCATTACGGCGGGTACAGCGAATACGCGAGAGTGCCTGCTGAGTGGGCGGTAAAGCTGCCTGAAAATCTGACAATGAAAGAAGCGATGATACTGGGGACGGCGGGCTTTACGGCAGGCTTGTCGGTATACGAGCTGCAGCAGAGCGGCATTCGCCCAGAGGATGGCCCTATTCTGGTAACGGGAGCTACGGGCGGAGTAGGAAGCGTCGCTGCCGCCATTGCGGCCAAACTCGGATACGAGGTAGCCGCGAGTACGGGGAAAGCGGATAAGAGCGGCTATCTGCGGGAGCTAGGCGTTAAACGTATTCTCGCGCGCGAGGAGCTTGGGGCAGGCGCGAAGAAGGCGCTGGACAAGCAGCGATGGGCGGGAGCGATTGATTGCGTCGGCGGCGAGACGCTGGCAGCGCTTCTATCGCAAATGAAATACGGCGGCGTTGTCGCGGCGAGCGGCTTGACCGGAGGCTCCGGGCTGCCTGCAACGGTATTCCCGTTCATTATTAGGGCGGTTCGATTGATTGGAATTGATTCGGTTATGGCGGGCATGGATAAGCGACTCAAGGTTTGGGAGCTGCTGGCGGGCGAATATAAACCAAGCGTGCTGGGCGAACTATTCACGGAAATCGGGCTGGAGCAGGTAAGTGCTCATGTCGATGCCCTGCTGGCTGGACGGTCCAGCGGCAGGGTTATTATTAAGCTGTAGCAGAGAGATATCGGTCAATATGGATTTGCGGCATCTGGGGCTGCGGTTCAGGCAGCGTTAGCCTCGTTTCAAGCGTCGCGCGCGAAATTGCTTGTACTGGAAGTAAATCGTGCAGCCGATGCAATAGCCGAGAATGGCTGCAAGAGCCGCAGCGCCCATCATCCCGGCAAAAATATAGCCGGCTGCAGTCCAGCCGAAAGCAAAGCTAAGCAGCGACAAGGTGAGAAAGCCTACGCCGAGCGAGTTGTTGAAGCGCTGCAGCTCGGCTGCTTCTGTCTGCGCTGCGGGCAAGAAGCGAGTGAGGAAAGGGCGGGCTGCTAGAATGAAAGCATTTGCTTTCGGGCCTGCAAGGAGTCCGATGATTTGGATTATAAACAAGACCTCTATGAGCCAAGGCAGCTGCAGTCCAATTGCAATAAGCAGAAAGATAACAATGCCTGTCTGATTGCTGCGGACGTAAGGAATCGGAATTTCTTTCATCTAAATACCAACTTTCCGTATTGGATTTATATAATTTATAGTAGTGAATGGCTGAACATTTAGCAACAGGTATTTCAAGACATCTGATAAAAATTATTTTTAGATAACTTTCGACAACTATCCATTATTTTCACTATTCATATATAATAGGCCTATGAAACTAAAGTACTAGTTTAGCTGATATGAGGTAGATTAATAGGTGAATCTTACTGGCATTGATATGTTTAGAGGATTATCGAATATGGAGCTGGCGAAGCTTCTCGGCATGATGGAGAAACAGGAGGCTGCCGCCGGCACGAGGCTGTTCCGCCAAGGCGACCTTGGCGATTGCATGTATATTGTAGAAAGTGGGTCGATTGAGCTTTTCTCGCATGTAGACGGGCAGGTGAGGAGATCCCTTGCGGTACTCGGAGCGGGCGAGGTCGTCGGAGAGATGGCGCTGCTTACCGGTGAAGCGAGGTCTGCGGAAGCTATAACTGCGGAGCCATCCGTGCTTTATGTCATTGACAGCCTCATGTTTGAGCGACTAGTTGCGGAGAATGCCGTTTTTTCCGCCTACTTTATTAAACTGCTCTCACAGCGATTAATTTCGACAAACGGTAGGCTGCAAGCCGCCAAAAAGACCGAAACCGAACGCGTTCTCCATGAGCTTAGCCAAATGCGCGAACAGACATCCCGGTTTCTGCTGTGGTGCGCTCACGTTCCACTTGTTAGCAAGAGGCTTGCCGAGCATACCTTCCAAATTTCAATAGACAACGAACTTTTGCACAATCCCTTCCTAGAGAAATGCTTTCAAGACCATCCAAGAACATCAGAATGGCTTGCTCTAACAAACGGACTTAAGCCCGTGTTGAACGATATTAGCAAGGAACGCTACGGTTATGAAGAGATGGCTTCTTGGGTTGATAAAGCGGTGTCTTGGTACGTGGCGCAGAATGACTGGGTCGCTTTTATTATTGTACAGGGAGACAAGGGCAATTGGCCTGTAGCGCTGGATACGTATGCACGAGTAGCGGGCGATGTGGCCGACCAGCAACGAACGGATCTATTTCGTACCATTAACCGTTGCCCGAGGGATTTATTAGCCGTTAACTATCCTGTTCTCCAGCATTTTTTGCAATATTGCGAAAGAAACGCTCCTGAAACGGGCTTGTCCGTTGTAGAAGCGGCATTAGATCATGGGCATGTCTTCCAGCCGCAGGAGCTTTTATTTCTGTATGAGTGCGGAACTGAGCTTTGCAGGGCAGCAGGCAGAAATAATCAGGCGCTGGAGTATTTGCATCTTGCTGACACGCTAGCGGGCACGTTCTCGTCAAAAGGCGGAGCGCTGAACACGGACCGGGCATATGGGCTTGCTAAGCAAAAGTTGGCGAAAAAGCGAAGTGACCTGCTTGTTCAGGGTGCCGGAAGGCTGCTCAAAGGAAACCGTGCCGCAGAGGCAGCAGCCGTTATCCTATCGATTCTATGTATTATTTTATCTTTTATCCTTGAACCGTTCGGTGGATTATCTGAAGCGGGAATGCGATTTATTGGCATTTCATTGGCGGCGGTCGTGATGTGGATCGTGCCGGTCTTGCCTGATTATGTAGTGGCGCTCGGCATGATTATGTTATGGGTGCTGGGCGGGGTAGCCTCGCCTGAGATTGCATTGTCGGGCTTCGGCTCAAGCTCGTGGCTGTTCATGATCTTCATCATGGCGATCAGTGCGGTTATTACAAAGTCGGGCATATCCTACCGCTTTGCGCTGCATGCGCTCAAACGGTTTCCGGCTAGCTATCGCGGCCAGCTCTGGGGCATCGTTGCTGGAGGCGTGCTGCTGAATCCGATGCTTCCTTCCTCTTCCGCCAAAGTTTCGATCGGCGTACCGATGGCGCAGACGCTGGCGGAGTCGCTTGGCTATGGCGAGAAAAGCAAAGGAGCCGCGGGGCTTGGGCTCGTTGCCATGATCTTCTTCGGCTTCACTGCTCCCTTTGTCCTGACAGGCTCTTATACGAATGTAATGGCCTATGGCCTTGCGAAGGCGGATAAAGGGATATCCTGGATGCAATGGCTGCTCTATGCGCTGCCTGCCTTTATCGTGTTTGGCATCGTTATGCTTGTCATTCTTCGCTTTTTGTTCCGCAAGCTGGAGCCTGCCAAGCTAGTCGCGGGCGAGGTATTGAATGAACAGCTGCGCTTGCTGGGTCCTCTTACGAAGGATGAGAGGGTGTCCATGTGGACGGTTATAGGCTGTATTGGGCTGATGGTTCTTCAGCCGCTTCACAGCATGGACAGCACGTGGATTATGCTGATTGGCTTCGCGGTGCTAGTTACAAGTGGCGTGCTGGATAAGCAGACGATAGCGACGGGCATCGATTGGACGTTTCTGCTCTTCCTCGGCGCGGCATTCAGCTTTGCGGGAGTCGCCGGACAGCTTGGCATTGCTGAGCTGCTGTCGGAATTTCTTGGCGTGCATATGTCCGTTTTTATGGCCAGTCCCGTCTTGTTTATTACAGCCGTTATTTTGGTTTCCTTTGTCATAACGTTTGTTATTCGCGACGATCCGGCAGTTATACTGCTGGTAACGGCGCTCGTCCCCTTGGGTGAAGTGGTTGGCATTCACCCTTGGGTGCTCGTATTTGTAATTCTGCTGGCAACCGATCCGTTTTTCTTTGCTTATCAGTCTCCGACTTATTTAACAGCTTACTACAGTACGGAGGGAAAAGCGTTCTCGCATCGGCAGGCGCAGAGGGTTGCTTTATGGTATGGGCTGGCTGTGCTGCTGGCTGCGGCTCTAAGCGTGCCTTATTGGATGTGGCTTGGTCTTATTTCGTAACAGCGAGGGGTGAATTTGATGAAAATAAAGCTGATCCATATTATTGCGGTCTTGACCGCTTTATCCATGTTCCTGATGTATCGGGGCTCTCTGGACACCATGGACTATTTCTTCCAAGACCGCTTTATGCAGAAGGAAGGCGATATTGATACGCGCATCGCAATTATCGCAATCGATGACGAGAGCGTAACGGAGTATGGCAGCTGGCCGTGGAACCGGAATGTTCATGCGCAGCTTATTGAAACGCTCGATGCGGGTGACCCTGCGGTCATCGCGTTCGACGTCACGTTCCCAGCGCCTTCTGCAGATGACCCCTCGTCGGATGATGCGTTGATTAGCGCAACTAAGAATGCGGGCAATGTGGTCATGCCTGTGTACGGAACATTCGCTTCCTCTGCCAAAGAGGGGGATATCGAGGCGCTTGAAATGTCCGAGCCCTTCCCGGAGCTTAAGGCGGCTGCAGCAGCAGTCGGGCATATCAATACGATACCGGATCGAGACCACGTCGTACGCAATTCCTTATATAGCTTCATGGATGAAGGGGAGCGGGTAGAGAGCTTTTCCTGGGTTGTCTACCGTATGTTTATGGAACGGCTCGGAGAAACGGTGAATGCGGATATGCTTCCGCTGGACTCATTTGGCCAATTTCCTATTTCGTACACGGGCCGCCCCGGACAATACGAGGCCATTCCTTATTCAGCGGTACTGAACGGCGATGTTCCTGCTGAATATTTCAAGGATAGGATCGTGTTGATTGGCCCTTATGCAACGGGATTCAAGGATGATTATCTTACGCCGCTGCAGGTAAAAAGCCTCATGTATGGGGTGGAAATCCACGCCAATATTATTCAAGCGCTGCTGGATGAGGATCTGAAGCAGAAGCTGGAATGGAAGTGGAACGAGCTTGTTCTATTGCTTGCGGCAGCGCTAGCTTTCTTCCTGTTCCGGAAATGGAATATGGTTATTTCTTTCTCGGCGGTTGCTGTCATCATTGCGGTATTCGTGCTTGGGGGCCGATATTTATATGAAAAAGGCATTATTATTTCGGTCGGCTACGTCGTTCCGCTGCTTGTTGTTAGCTGCATAATCGTCGTTGGCTTTCATTATGTGGAAGAGCTGTTCGAGCGCCGCCGTGTGACCGATATATTCGGTAGGTATGTTGCGCCAGAGGTGGTAAACCAGATTCTGAAAAACGGCGAGGATGGCCTTAAGCTAGGCGGTACGCGCAGGGAGTTAACAGTGCTGTTTGTTGATATCCGCGGCTTCACACCGCTCTCGGAGAAGGCGGAGCCGGAGGAAATCGTAGAAATATTAAATGAGTACCTCGATCTTGCGGCTAACTGCATCTTTAAATTCGACGGCACGCTGGACAAGTTTATAGGGGACGCGGCCATGGCTATTTTCAATGCTCCGCTGCTTCTGGAGGACCATCCGATGCGTGCGGTAGAAGCGGCATGGGCCATGAAGGAAGGTTCGGCTGCGCTGGAGCGCAAGCTGATTGAACGATTCGGCTTTGGCGTGAAGTTTGGTCTTGGTATCCATACTGGACCGGCTGTCTTTGGCAATATCGGCTCGAAGAGCAGGATGGACTACACGGCGATAGGCGACACGGTGAATACGGCGGCGAGGCTGGAGAGCAACGCGAAGCCTGGCCAAATTATTGTGAGCGATGCCGTATACCAAAGGGTGAAGGGACGAATTCATGCGGCCCCGCTAGGCGAGATCAAGGTAAAGGGCAAGGAGCAGGGCATTACAATCTATGAGCTGGAGGGAATACAATGAGGACATTAAAGCTGCTGTTTATTTCGCTGCTAGTGCTGGCTATCGTTATGCCAACGACGGTCATGGCGAAGGACACGGACAAGGCAGGTAAGATTACTGCGACTGCGGGCAAAGCGGAAGTGAAAAAGGGCGGCGGCTCGAAAAAGTTTAATGCGTTCAAAGGCATGGCTTTAACGCAAGGCGATACGGTTATAACGGGCAGTGACGGCAAAATTACGCTGGATCTGGACAGCGACAAGCAGGTTACGATTGGTTCCGGCACGACGCTTGTGATCAGCGAGCTGGTCAAAAGCGCGAAGGCGCTGGGCGGTAAGACGAGCCTGAGCCTATTGAAGGGCAAAGTGCTTATTACGATCAAGAAAAAGCTGGATGGGGATTCGCGTTTCGAGATTGAGACGCCAACCGCTATCATGGGCGTAATGGGGACGCAATTTACAGTGCAATATGAAGAAGGCGAAAGCTACGTCGGTGTTTTTGAAGGAGCAGTGAAGACGAAGCACGGCGAACAGCTCGAGGAAGAGACGATCGTTAACCCGAACGAACAGCTGGGGCTGGATGCGAATGGCGGCGATAAAGAGAAGCTGGATTATCGTGATCTTCCTTTAGTTGGTCTGGAGCATTACCTTGCCCTGCTGGAGAAGGATGCGAAGGCAGATAAATCGCTAATCGAGCAGGTTAAACAGCTGATTGCGGTTAAAAAGCAAGAGGAAGCAGCTGCTGCCTTGAAGGAAAACGGAAGTAAACCAGGCGACACCAAAATCGTTTACGATGACGGTTCGAGCCAAATTGGCGGGGGAGGCAGCGTAGTGGTGCCGACACAGGCACCGACGGCAGCGCCAACGCCAACGCCAACACCGGCGCCAACGGCGACACCTACAGCAACGCCGATAGCGACAGAGCCGCCGACGCCTACAGAAGAGCCAGTACCTCCATTGCTGGATCTGGATGCACTATATAGAGGGGTTAAATCCTATATTTCTAATGACAAATCGTTCTATTTGCCTTTTACAACCTCGGTTGCTTACAACGGTCCTAACAGCTCGTTTCCTGAGGACGGCTCGAGGATTGTGAAGCTAGAAGTATTTGATGATGAAATGGAGCGTTTCGAAGAAAGAGCCATCGTCGATAAGGTTTCTGTTAGCTCGGTTTCTCCGAAGCAGCTGCACGTGCAGCTATCGGAGCCGATTGAATATGGATCAAAAATTAGATTTACAATTCTAGCTGGCCAACTGAAGAATGCAGAAACGAATGTTATTCAAGAAGATGATCTGGTTACGAGCCATAACGAATCTGGCCAGGATATCGAATTTATATTCGAACAGGAACCTTTTGAAAGGGAGTATAAGCATGAGGACGATTCGGATGACGGAGTAGGGCTGGTAGCTGTAGAGTTGTACACGCTCGGATATCAAATTCCTTACGATTCTGAAGTTGGAGCTGATATTCGAATAAATAAAGTGTGCCCGGAGACAGGGGAGTACCCGATTCCAGGGCGGTATTACGAACAAGGCTGCGGCTCTGAGTTTGAATATGAGCTAGAGCAATATGTGATGAACACTTTTATGGTTGGGCCAAACCGATTGGCCATTACTCTTAATATAACGAACTTCCAATTGCTAGACCCGGCAAGATATGAGGTCATTATTAATCTTCAAGATAATAGAGGCCAAGCGCATTATGTAACGCGAGTTATAAACATCGTCGCTAAGAAGCCTCCTGTACCGATTGAGTATATGGCGTACACGCCAGATAGCAGCACGTTGATTTTACCCTTTACGTCGAACATTGCATCAGCTGATGGTATGCCGATTAACCATTCCGACGTTAGCGTAATTGTAATGCCGGATTCGCAAGAGTTCCCTCCTGCGTTGATTGCGGGAAGCGAAGGGCCGATAGAGGGTTCTGCCATTGAGCTTGACATTGAGAGCGTGTTTGTTGACCCGAGCGATGCCACGCAGCTTATTGTGAAATTGGAGAATGAAATGGAATATGGCACAGTCCTATCCGTAACGATTGCTGCTGAATCTCTAATGAATGCCGAGACACTTGACGTGCAGAAGGAATTTCGGTCGGTTTCTATGACCCATAAAGCAGCATTGTTAACGCGAGAGGTCGAATTTGTCCATGAAGATCCGAATCAGTTGGATAAAGAAGTATTGATTAACACCTATGGGTTTGAAATAGGGCAGCCGGAACTGTATATGCTATCCGAAGAAAGCGAATTTGAGCCGCCTTATGAATTGAACGGCGTCTATGCGATATCGGGTGAAGGGGATATAAAAACACTGACATTATTGGCTGAATATTTTAGCGCATTAAATGTTCAACCGGGGTGGTATGAGCTTTCCATACCCATTATGGATAGCGAGTCGGGGCAGACCCGGTTGTACTTAGGAATTCATGTAAAGATACCTCTAGTATAACGATTGACAAAAGGAAGGGAGCAACAGGATGAAAACGAAATTTCGTATATTAGCAGCAGGGACGGCGCTTGCGACGGCATTGGTCCTGCTTAATGGAAGTGCATATGCGGCGACCGCTGCGGAGCCAGCCTTAATAACCGAGCAGACGAGCGCTGCGATGATCGTTCAAGCCATCGGGAAAATCAGCCAGCCTTGGGGGCTGGCCGAGGCAGAAGGCGGCGGATTGATCGTCGTGAGTGCAGGAAGCAACCAAATCAGCAAGTGGCAGGATAACAAGCTGACTGCGGTTACGACACAGACGGCAAGCGGGTATTTGGATGGAACGACGGTTAATGCTGCGTTTAACCATCCGTCATACTCCGCGGTGAACAGCAAAGGCTTAATCTATGTGAGTGATACAGATAACCATGTAGTACGCAGGGTGGCGAAGGAAAGGGTGTATACGGCTGCCGGTGACGGCAAGCCTGGCTATAAGGACGGCAAATTCGGTGATGCGCAGTTCAATGCCCCGGCTGGCCTTGCGATAGACACTAAGGATAATGTCTATGTAGCGGATACGCTCAACAATGTCATTCGTATGATCTCCCCTGAAGGCGTAACGACGACTTTCGCCGGAGCGGCTGGCGAAGCGGGCGGTTACAAGGATGGCGGCGCGGCTGAAGCCAAATTCAACGAGCCGATGGGCCTTGCTTTTGATGAGAAAGGCGGTTTGTACGTTGCGGACAGCGGCAATCATTTGATTCGTTATATTCGGGATGGCAAAGTAACAACGGTTGCCGGCAAACCGACAACGGTTGATGCAACCACAGGTTATATGGCAGGCGGCTACGTGAACGGCACGAGCGCTGATGCGCGTTTCGATCGTCCTAGAGGGCTCGCGTATGCGGATGGCGTGTTATACGTTGCGGACAGTCTTAATAACCGCATTCGGGCCGTACGGGCGGGGAAAGTTATTTCCATTGCTGGCCAAAGCGCGCCTGGCAACGTGGTTGGGAGCGCAGACGCTGCGCAATTCAATCAGCCTTCCTCGCTGCTTTATTCAGCAGGCAAGTTATACATTGCTGACACGCTGAACGACAGCGTGAAGCGGCTTGAAGTTGACGCGAAGACGCTTAAACCGATTCTCACCAAACAAGAGTTAGTGGAGGGTACTGAACTGCTCCCTGCTGGCAAGGATGTTCAGGTATGGCTGGAAGGCAAGCGGGTCGAGTTCGCGAACGCCCAAAAGCCGTTTAAGAAAGGCGATAAGACGTATTTGCCAGTTAGGGCGGTATTCGCGTCTTGGGGTGCGGAGGTCAAATGGAACGCGGCTGCGCAGGAAGTGCAGCTTGCAAAGCAATCGTGGAAGCTGACACTCAAGGTAAATGCCAAACGCACCGTTATATTGGAAAAAGGCGCATTGTATGTCGAGGCAGACTATTTGGCGGATGCTGCTACCTTCCTGCTAGCGCATGACTCGGAATTTAATGCTATCATTATGGCTAGTGGGCAATAAATCGCCTAACTCCCTTTAGCTGGAATGGAGGCAGTGCCATGACTTCAGGAAGCCATTCGCAAAATAATGTAGACCGATTCTCGGGCTTCGAAAATGATTATGATCAGCATCGGCCGAAAGCGCCGCAAGCCGTCATTGATATCTTGACGGGCTATCTCGGCCGTACACCTAGCTTGGTGGCCGATGTCGGCTGCGGGACGGGCTTGTCATCCTACGTGTGGCTGGGCCATGCCGATCGGATCATCGGCTTTGAGCCGAATGACGATATGAGAGGCAAAGCGATTTCGAGGCTGCCGGAGCAAGGCGGCGAAGCGTCCATATCGTTCGTCAAAGGTTATTCGGACAAGCTTTCTTTGGATGCGGAGAGCGTTGACGTGCTGACCTGCTCGCAATCCTTCCACTGGATGGAGCCGGTTAGCACGCTGCGGGAATTCGCCCGTGTGCTTAAGCCTGAGGGGATATTCGCAGCTTACGATTGTGACTGGCCGCCAACGCTGCACTGGGCAGTCGAAGCGGAATATAAAAAGCTTATTGACCGATCAGAGGAAATTATCAATAAGCATGTGCCGGAGAAGGATCGGGCGAGCAAGCGCGATAAGGAAAAACATTTGACGCATATCCACAACAGCGGCTTGTTCCGCTTCTCGAAGGAAATTGTCTTCCATAACTTGGAGACCTGCGACGCCAAGAGGTATGTTGGGCTAGTCGTTAGCCAAGGGGGCATTCAGACGGTGTTCAAGCTGGGCTCGACGGAGCTGGAAGAGCAGCTGCGGCAATTCCAAAGCAGTGTTGAGCACTATTTTGCAGGAAGAAGCTTGGACGTAAGGTTTAGCTACAGGATGCGCTTGGGCGTGAAGTAACGAGTCGGAATAAAAATGCTGTCCGAATGGGTGGAAAGACCCTTCAGGCAGCATTTTTTGACGTATAGGAAAAATATAGGTATGCTCATTCTTTCTCTATACGTTTCGTCGAAACGATGGCGTCTGATTGAAAAGACGCCGCGCAGCCAAAGGACGGCGACAGTCGCTTCGCCTTGTTGAGCAGCAATGACTGCCCATCGTATTTCCATGTATAATGGCAGGATGAACGGGAAGATAAGCATTCGCTGGATGAACAGCTTCCCGATATTCCGGATCCCGTCGAAGCGTCCAATGGGATGAAAAGCCGAGTACAGCTTGTGATGGATATGGCGCGTAATGAAAAGCTGTCCATGCTGGAGCTTGGCAGAAGAATGCTGGGGGCACGGGGGCATCTTCAATTCGTTGGGACGCCCGTTCAGCTGGCAGATATGATTCAGCATTGGTTCGAGGAATACGGCTGCGACGGATTTAATATTATGGCTCCTGTTTTACCGGGCGGACTTGATGATTTTGTGGATCAGGTTGTGCCGATTTTGCAAGAGCGCGGTTTGTTCTGAGAGGATTATACGGGCAATACGCTTCGTGAGCATCTCGGCTTGGAGCATCCGGCTGAAGGTCATTTCCGTCATGCACGCCTTGCCGTACAGGGGCATGCTTAACGATAATAGGGCCGCAATGCAAAAAGCAAGCTGTTAGTGCCTTAAGGGCACGAGCAGCTTGCTTTTTGCATTTCTAAAAAAGGGGGAGGGGGACTATGGCTTTGTGAATATTCCGCTTTTCAACATAAACAGTCTATCGTTAGTAGTGTCGTTCATGGCTAACCTCCGAGCTTCAGTGAGTGTTAACATCTTCATGACAGCGTGCTTATTGTTTAATAACCAGATAAACGGTGTAGCCGATCGCTGCCGCTATCAGCCCGACTGCTGCCGTATAAGATAAAAGTCGAAAGAAAACTTCCCACTTATCTTTTTGGATGCCTCGAATGTCCTGTTCCTCGTTCCCCTGCGTCTTTTGTGGCTCAAAATGATCCTGACGGGGCTTAATGATGGATCACCCGCTTTCCTTATTACTTTTCTGCATGCTGCTTATATATGACTAGAATGGTGCTCCGTTGGTAGGTATTGCCGGACGTAGCGGTCTTGATCATGGAGCCGTAACAAATATTAATGACTTGATCATCGTTTAGCTCCGCTAGAAACTCGTTGGCTCTCTTCTCGGCAAATACCGTATCCGTATCAATAAATTCTTTCACTTGAATCATGCTGACTTCTCTCCTCCTTCATTTCCAAATAGACAGATAGGCACCCCGCCAAAGTAGCGGAATGCCTGCTCACGTCCACCATAGCATTGGGGAATGAGGGTGTCAACCGGAATGAGGCGAATACTGTAGTGTATGGAATGGACGATATTGTCGCGAAAAGGATTTGGAGGCATATATGTATGTTACATATATGTTATATATTCAGTTGTTAGATATAATGTAAATCATATTTTGATAATAATTTTCCTAATATTTACTAAAATTACTTTATGGTATGGAAGGCTCGGAAATCTCTTCTCTTTCATCGGAAAGACAAGGGATAATAGGGAAATATATTCAGATACATTTATAAATAAAACGGTATATCAACAGTATTAATATAGTATTAGCGGAATAGGACGAATGACCTTTTTTTCTAAATTTAAGAAGATGATCTAGCAATTGTATCAACTAATATAGTGAGGAAATCGGTAAAATTAGAGGTAAAATGAAGGTAAAAGAAGATGTATGCGATTTTTTGGACTATTTTTAACTTGTTATAAAACATAACGTGAAATAGACTGATTGAGTAGAAAAGAGAGAAATATATAACATTGGAGGAGAATAACATGACACAAATTGTTAAGAGTGAGTTAGCTAAAAAAGTGCTCGTCCCATTGCTGGTGCTTTCGCTGTTAGCGGCGATGGTAGGCGTGCTGGCGAAAAGCAACTATGTCCGTGCTGAGGAAGCGCCGGGACTGCCAACCTTTGATATTCCGGCTCTTTCATCTGAACATCAAACATCAAGTTTGCCTAATGTTATTGTAGTAGCAACAGGGGGGACGCTTGCTGGTAAAGCGAGAGACGATGACAAAACCAATTTCCAAAACTATGCAGCGGGTACGTTCAAGATGGCTGATCTAGTTGCCCAGCTTCCGAAACATAAAACTGCAGATGTATCCACCTTCCAGTTCGGCAATAAAGGATCAGGCGGATACACGATCAAAGAGCTTTATGATCTATCGCTAGCGGTAGATGCGGCGCTCAAAATATACGATAGCGCTGTTGTAACGACAGGTACGGATACGATGGAAGAAATTGCGTACTTCCTGGACCTAACGGTACGCAGCGAGAAGCCAGTCGTTGTGACAGGTGCCATGAGACCGTGGGATGTTATCGGAACAGACGGACCTGCCAATCTATATCAAGCGATTAAAGTGGCAGGCAGCGACAAAACAAAATGGTTCGGCACCGTTGTCATGCTGAATGATGTGATTTATGCGGCGCGTGAAGTTACAAAAACGAATGCACACCGCAATGATACGTTTGATGCTCCGATGTTCGGTGCGCTTGGTTATGTAGATGATCCGGCGGTTCGCATTTACCGTGCTCCTGCAAGAGCGGCGAAAGCAGGCAAATCCACTTGGGCATCGCCGTTTGATCTAAGAACGATTTCGAAAGACAGCCTGCCTATCGTAGAGATCGTATACAGCTACCAAGAAGCTGGCGGCGGCGCGATTCGCGGACTTGTAGCAGATGGGGCAAAAGGTATCGTAACAGCAGGTACGGGTGCTGGCGGCATTTCTTCGCAGCTAAGCACAGCGCGTTCAGCGGCAATTAAAGATAAAGGTGTCGTGTTTGTATCGACGACGAGAACGGGTTCGGGTTCCATCTATGACAGCGGCAGCGGTAATGTAATTGGCGGGGACAATCTTAATGCGGCGCATGCCCGCATGATGCTGTTGCTATCACTTGCATTTACGAATGACGTGAGTACAATCAGAAATTGGTTTACGACTTTCGGTACGCAGGATGTGGAAATTTCCGTTGATGAGAATACGGTATTGAGCACTTCCGTGGAAGAGCCGATCGTAACGGAACCTACTCCGGAGGCTGTGCTTCCAACGGCTACTGCTTCTCCAACAACGGAGCCGACAACAGCACCAACAGCAGATTCCACAATTGATCCAACTACGGAGCCTGCAACAGAGCCAACGACTGAAACAGTACCGGTGACGCCATAAATTCGGAGAGGAGTACGGTTATGAACATAATAAACCATTCGAAAACAACGAAGAAAATTTTTGTTCCTCTCCTCATTGCGGCACTCCTCAGTACGCTGCTGATCGGCTATGCTGGCTCAGCTCGTGCGGAGGAAGCGCCGGTGCTCCCGACCTTCGACATTCCGGCTTTGTCTGCGGAGCATAAAGCTTCCGCGCTGCCCAATGTCATTGTTGTGGCGACAGGAGGCACGCTTGCCGGTCAGGTGAGAGACAAAGACCCTGCCAATTTTCAAAATTACGCTGCTGGCACTTATAAGATAGCGAATATGGTAGCAGAGCTTCCGAAACATAAAACTGCAGATGTGTCCACCTTCCAATTCGGCAACAAAGGATCGGGCGGGTACACGATGAAAGAGCTTTATGATCTGTCGCTAGCGGTAGATGCGGCGCTAGAAATATACGACAGCGCGGTTGTGACAACAGGCACGGATACGATGGAGGAAATCGCTTATTTCCTTGATCTGACCGTGCAGAGCGAGAAACCCGTTGTTGTAACGGGGGCGATGCGGCCTTGGGATGCCATCGGAACGGATGGGCCCGCTAACCTTTATCAAGCCATTAAGGTTGCAGGAAGCAATAAGACGAAATGGTATGGTACGGTTGTCATGCTGAATGATGTCATTCATGCGGCGCGTGAGGTAACCAAAAGCAACGCGCACCGGATGGATACGTTTGAAACGCCAATGTTCGGCGCGCTTGGCTATGTTGACGATCCGGCGGTACGCATTTACCGCATGAATGCTCGGGCGTTAAAAGCTGGGGAAGCGGATTGGAAATCGCCGTTTAATCTCAAAACGATTTCGAAGGATAGCTTGCCGAAGGTTGAAATTGTTTACAGTTATCAAGAGGCAGGCGGCGGAGCGATTCGCGCATTGGTTGAGGAAGGCGCAAAAGGCATCGTTACAGCGGGTACTGGCGCCGCGGGCATTTCGTCCAAGATGAGCACCGCGCGTGCTGCAGCCATTAAAGATCATGGCGTCACGTTCGTTTCGACAACGAGAACGGGTTCCGGTACGATAACGGGCGGCAGCAACGGCATTATTGCCGGGGATAACCTCAATCCGCAGCATGCACGCATCATGTTGATGTTGTCATTGGCCTTCTCGAATGATTTCAAAACCGTGAAGGGTTGGTTCGAGACGGTGGGCACGCAGGATATTACTGTGGATGTGGCTGCAACGCCTACAACTCCAGAAGAGAATAACGGCGGCTCTGGCGCCGTCTCCAATTCGGGCGAGGTTACGATCGGCGCTGGAAGCTCGGGTACGCTAGGCCTTGATGACAGCGTAACGGTAACTATACCTGCCGGAGCGACGAAGGAACAAATGAAGCTGTCCATCACGAAGTTGGCGGGCACTGGCGGAATTGTGGATTCAACGAGCCAACTGTTATCTCCGCTATTCGAAATAATGAAATCCATTCCGGACAATTTCATTATTCCAGCTACATTAACCTTTAAATTTGATAAGACGCTCATTAAGGAAGGCAAGAAGGCCTCCGTGTTCTACTACGATGAGACGAAGAAGCAGTGGATAGAAATGGGCGGAACGGTGAGTGGAAACATCATTACCGTGAAAACCGATCATTTCACGAAGTTTGCCGTATTCGCGGTAGATGAAATAGGAGCGAGCTTCACAGACGTATCCGGACACTGGGCAGAAGCGGCTATTCAAAAGGCTGTTGCTGCAGGTATCGTGAAAGGGTATGTGGATGGAACTTTTAAGCCGAACAATACCGTTACGCGTGCGGAGTTCTCCGTTATGCTAATGGGCGCATTGAAAGCGGAGGGCGTAGGCGAGACGCTTGCGTTTGCCGATCAAGCGAGCATTGCGGCTTGGGCCAAAGATGCGGTTGCACAAGCGGTTAAAGCGGGTATTATTAGCGGGTATCCGGACGATACATTCCGTCCGAGCGCTAATATATTGCGGATGGAGATGGTGTCGATGATTGCCAAGGGATCGAAGCTAACCCTAGACCCAGATGCAATTACAGGCTTTGCCGACAACAAGGAAATTCCTGCTTGGGCAATGAGCGCTGTGAAAGCCGTGAGCGACAAAGGCATCATACAAGGGCGGACTGGCAACGTATTCGCGCCAAAAGCTACCGCTTCGAGAGCGGATGCGATTACCGTTATTATGAATATGCTCGAAAGCCAATAGCGGATAAGCACTGCTAGCGAGAAGACGGCTCCTCAGGTCTGAATAGACCTTGTGGAGCTGTCTTTTTTGACGTATAGGAAAGGATATGGGTTTGCTCCTACTTTCTCTATGCGTTTCGCTGAAACGATGGCGTCTATTGAAAGGACGCCGTCAGGCGTTTCTTCTTAAAATATAGGAAAGTATATCATTTCACCATACTTTCTCTATATTTCTACGCGAAACGTAAGCTTAGCCGCCAGAGGACGGCTTCAGCCGTTTGCGCTTGCATGAACGAATAGGGGACATTACAATCCGGCTTGGCGCAGCAGCGCTGCAGTCTCGGCTGGATGTGAAATTGGAAAATGATGACCACGCTCTAATTGTATAACGGGCAGACGGCTGTATGCTTGGGGCAACTTGTAATAGCGATCCAGAATGCCCCAAGTGATGTGGATTGGGACGGTATTCCAGTTGGCTGGCTGGAGCTTGAAGGTATCGCTCTTGGTCAAAGCGGACAACGTATCAGCTAGCGTTGCCCGTACTCGCGGAGACTTGAGCTCATCTAATATATAGTTCGTATAGCCGACAGGGATTTGCTCATGAGACTCGAAGCAGCCCTGATTAATGAGTGAATGATTCAAAGCATGACGGGACAGCTTGGAGAGCATGAACCGGTTTATGCCGGGCAGCCGATATCGTGCGTAGGTTGGATGCAGCGCGGGCTGCAGCAAATGCATGGACTGAATGCGTTCCGGGATAGCCTCCATCACTTTCGCTGCCAGCAGGGCGCCGTAAGAATGTCCGACTAGCGTAATGGGCTGAGAATGCTCGGTAATCGCTGTTATAATCGATTGGACATGGCCCTCAATGACGCCCTCGGAATGGTGATGATAGGGGCTGCGTCCAAAGCCAGGCAAATCAGCGATCCAGATATGGCGCTCATGGAGCTCTAATGCGAGCGGCATGAAGCAATCTGCTCCGCTGAAGGTGCCGGGCAGCAGCAGTATCGGATTGCCGCTTCCCTTTTTCTCCAGCGTAGCGAGCGGACCGCGCTTTCCGCGCGAAAAGCCGGGATGGATAGATTCGTTATGCGATAGTCGATAATCGAGATCGGCTACGATATAGGGGAGAATGTCGGCATTTATTGAGGCGTGCAGCTTGTGTGCGAGCTGCATGCGCTTTGTCGCTTCTGTGGGAAAATCTGCATTCACAATGAAGCTAAGCGATTGCTGCGGGATGCCGAGCTTGCTTCCCAATGGGCCGCCCAACAGTCTTTTCAGTAGGGGCAGGGAGATCGAACCGATAGGCGCTCGTAGGCGAAGTTCCTTGTTCATTCCTTGAATCAGTTCGGTCATGTTAGGGCTGCTGCCTTGCTCGTCTAACAGGTAGTACGTTTCGTTGACGGGCTGCGGCTCGTCGACGAGGGCTGTAATAAATGCTGCGGCGTGGTCGACGTGGACGAGCGGGAGCCAACAGCTGCCGCCTCCGGGAACGGTCCCCATTAGCTTCCGCCGAGCGGCAGCGACGAGAATGCCGAGTCCGCCTGTTTGCTCGGTATTGCCGGTCGCGGAGTCTCCGATGACGACGCTGGGGTTGACAACGGAGAGTGGATAACCGTTCAGCTTGGCTTGTTCCCGAATATGAAGGTCAGCCCTTATTTTCATGCGTTCATAGGGGGATTCGTGCTCAAGCAGCTTTTGGATGGCAGCGGGATTATCCATATTCTGATCGGTAACGGGACTTTTGAAGCCGACGACATGTATGAAATGCCGCAGCTTTCCGTTTATGTAGGCATCTGAGGCAAGCTGGCTCAAAAAATCGGCTGCATCTAGAAATACCTGCTTGGCTTCCAGCTCGCCCAGCATAATATCCATCGAGCCTCCAGCATGAATAATAATGTCGGCTTGGCGTATGGTTTGATGGTCGGCCTTGGATATCCCTAGCCCAGGCTGTGTTAAATCTCCGACTATGGCAGTTACCAAGCGGAAGGCCTCTTTGTCCAACTGGTCATGGAGTGCGGATAGCCGCTGAGTCGAGCGCATTAAGGCGGAGATCTGATGACCGTTCGCTGCCAGTTGCTTAATGATTTGAGTGCCGACAAAGCCGGTCCCTCCGGTGATGAATATATGGGCCATGGCGTTTCAGCTCCTTTTCGATTATTTAGTACTAATCAGTACTAATTAGGTTAAAAAAATTACTTTAGCATGGAAGCTAAAGTATGAAGCGATTGCTGCATTATTTTTGATTCTGGCTGGGCATGCTGCAGGAAAAGTCCGCCTTCGATCGTAGATAGGATTAAAGCAGCCGTCTGCTGCGGCTGCAGACTATCGTTGAATTCTTTGGTCTCTTTGCCTTCTGCAAGCAGCTGCTCCAGAACGGCCAGCTGCTTCGTGAAGAATAAGCTGATTTGGCTGCGGACGGCTCCTGAATCAAGAGGCGTCTGTGTGTAGAGCGTTAAGAAAGGACAGCCCCCCAGACAATCGATGTCCTGCTCGATAAGCACCTGCATCAACCTCATAAGCCGTTCCATGACAGGCAGCTCCGTCTTGGATGCGATATGGGCGATGAGGGCTTCGTATCGGGACGTTAACCTTTCGATTATAGCGGAGAGCAGCTCTTCTTTGCTTTTGAAATAATAATAGATATTCGTTTTGGAAACTTTGCTCTCCGTGACGATATCATCCATGCTTGTGACGAGATAGCCTTTGCTTAGGAATAGGGTCGTTGCAGCTTGCAGCGCGATTTCGCGGTTAGCGTTTTTTGGTTTGGCATTCATGATTAGTACTATATAGTACTAATCATGAATGTGTCAATGGAGAAGATTGAACGGCTAATACAGGTTATGCCGCTCTTCCCACCAGCCGATCGAAATGACCGCGGGCGCAGGGTGGTTCATTGCGCTCGTTAGTGTGAATAAGATCGCCTTGCCGGGTCCGATAATCCAGTGTCCGGCTTTTTCGCTGGATATGCTTGAATAAGAGGGGATTACCCGAGTGGAAACAGGCGTTGCGGCAAGTGCAGTAGTGTCGAGGCCGCTACCGAATTGGATCTGCCCGAGCGGCAGCGGCGCGGGATGCAGGGTGAGGTTCGCCGATGCTACCTCATGCGATTGCATGCCATGTGAGGGCAGATTTGAACAGAAGCATATTTGTGAAACGAGCTTGTCATCCGATAAGTTGCTAAGGACATACAGGTCTAAGTATAGATGAACATCGGAATGCAGCGGGTTGACTAGCGCTCCCCAAGTGCGGTTGGCGTCAGTCGGATTCAATTGATCCGTTTCTCCTACGAAATATTTTCCTTGCAGCGAATGAGTGAGTGAATTCGCAACATGGACTACGCTGGCAGGCCCATAACCGTACATGATTCACCAATCCTTTGCGGCGGACTTATACTTCACCATATGACGAAATTTCGGTAACATGCCTCCACCCTGCTCAGGGGGTATGCGACACGGGCTTGGCCGCGGCGTGAAATGAAATGTTGAGGCATGGACTATAAAAAGGACGGCTTAAACGAAACGGGTACCTACAGCCTGAACACTTTAGTTAGTGTCTTGGCTATGGGTACCCGTTTAGAGTCGTTCGTTTTTATTCCGTTTTCTTTGGTTCCTCGAAAGTCATGCCGAGCATATCGACCGTCACCTTTTTCATGGAAATTGGCGATTCCGGCTTATCGTTTGCTCCGGTCGTTTGATTAACGATCTCATCAACCGCCTCCATGCCCTCTGTTACTTTGCCGAAGGCTGCATACTCGTTATCGAGCGAAGGCGCGTCTGCGACCATGATGAAAAATTGCGAGCCTCCGGTATCCGGATCCTGCGTGCGAGCCATGGACAGTATACCGCGCGTATGCTTTAGCTTGTTTTCGAAGCCGTTGCTGTTGAATTCGCCGGGTATGCTGTAGCCAGGGCCGCCCATTCCCGTTCCATCCGGATCGCCGCCCTGAATCATAAAGCCTGGGATAACGCGGTGGAATATAACGCCATCATAAAAGCTTTTATTAATAAGAGAAATAAAGTTGTTCACGGAATTCGGAGCAACCTCCGGGTAAAGCTCAAGCTTGATGATCTTGTCATTGCTAAGCTGGATCGTTACGACAGGGTGCTTGTCTGATCCAAGAAGCGCAGGGCCGTCTTCAGCAGGTGCTTCGGTAGGCGGGTTTGTGGCGGTAGCGGCATTCCCGCCGTCTGATCCCGTTGTCGTACCGTTATTCGTGCCTTTCGTTCCGCCGCAGCCTGCCGCTACTAGTACCAATGCGAGAGTAAGGAGCAGCATCATGCCAAAGCGTTTGTTTTTCAACAACATTTCCATATCCTCCTTAAATGTGCGAATGCCAGCTTCGAATCATGCTGATTGCGTACATTCGCTTTTTTTAAAAAAATATAAGAATACATTAGTGAGATGACTTAAATGGCTTCTTATATTGTGCTGCGAAACGGGCTTGTGCCATCCGATGACGGCTGCAGCCGTTTACGCTTGAAATATAGGAAAGTATACCAATTCGCCAACTTTCTCTATATTTCTACGCGAAACGTAAGCTTAGCCGCCAAAGGATGGCGACAGCCGTTTACGCTTGAAATATAGGAAAGTATAA
>NZ_JACHXW010000009.1:54130-118308 GCF_014192395.1 Paenibacillus endophyticus
CCAACTTTCTCTATATTTCTACGCGAAACGTAAGCTTAGCCGCCAAAGGATGGCGACAGCCGTTTACGCTTGAAATATAGGAAAGTATATTAATTCGCGAACTTTCTCTATATTTCTACGCGAAACGTAAGCTTAGCCGCCAAAGGATGGCGACAGCCGTTTACGCTTGTCCAAATAGTATAATAGCATATTGCTGGAATTAATTGCGAATATGTTGCGGTTTGCTCAGGTTAGACATGTGTTGGGGATGAGAAGAGTCATTCCATGCAAGGGAGTTTCGACATAACAACATAACAAAATAAATAATAATAAAATCATTTAAAGCCTATAAAAGCTAGTTTAAACCATTTTTTTGTACAGAAACGAACGATATACTAATTATAAAGCGCTTACATAACTTAAATGTAGGCAATAACAAAAATAACAAATTAACAGGAGGATTCGAATGAAAAAAGTACGCAAATGGGTCGCGGGAGCGATTGCCCCGATGCTTGTTCTATCGCTTGCCATGCCTGTAATCGCTCAGACGAAAACAACAGACACGCAAGGGCATTGGGCGCAAGCGGCGATTGAGAGATGGCAGTCTAATGGTGTTATTAATGGCTATTCCGATGGCTCCTTCAGGCCGAACAGGACAATAAACCGGGCAGAGCTGGTGACGATCATCAATGCCTCACTGGGCTTTCGATCGCAATCAGAGCAGCCGTTCTCAGATGTTGCAGCCTCTGCGTGGTATGCAGAAGCGGTTTCTGCCGCACGCGAAGCAGGTTATTTTGAAGGATATCCTTCAAATGTAGCGAAGCCGCTGGATGCGGTAACGAGGCAGGATGCCGTCGTTCTTTTGGCTAAGGCTTTCCATCTGAAAGCAGTTGGCAGCGCTTCCTTTAAGGATGAAGCAGACATCGCCGTGTATGCGAAAGAAGCGGTGGATGCTCTATCCTCCGTGCTCGAAGGGTATGGGGATGGCTCGTTCAAGCCTCGCAATCCATTGACGAGAGCGGAGCTGGTAGCCGTTATCGACAAGCTGGTTGCTGGGTATTATCCCAAAGCAGGCGAGTTTGCAGGGGGATCAATCGCAGGCAACGTCGTTGTGAATCAAGCCGATGTGGTGCTGAAGGATATGACGATAAACGGCAATCTGTACGTAACCGCTGCGGTAGCGGACGGAGACGCCAAGCTGGTAAACGTCACGGTGAATGGTGAAACATACGTGTGGGGCGGGGGAGAAAATACGGTATCGTTTGATCATTCCGCGCTTGCGGGTGTAGAGGTGGAGCGCAAGGATGGACCGGTACGCGTGCATTTCAGCCAAGGCTCATCCGCTCAGCGTGTAACAGCGAACGGCATCTTTACGCTGGAGCTTGATGCGGACACGGGTGTGGGGGAGCTGACATTGCGTGCGGGTGCCCAGGGCAGCGCAATTAAAGGGTTGGGCGATGTGAAAAAAGCGGTTGTTCAAGCGGATGACGTCAAGCTGAATGGAGCGAACCTTCCGAAAGGAGAGGCTGCCATCAAGGATGGGAAGGCGGTAAATGCCTCAAGCGGCGGAACCGGGTCTGGCGGCAGTGGAGGGGATAACGGAGGAGGATCGGCAGAGCGGGTGGAGAATTTGGTAGACCCGGATGCTACTGCATTCACAAAGTCATTGTTTGCCTACTTGGATGATGTGCGCGGCCAGCAGATGCTCTTTGGCCAGCAGCATGTGACGACAGAGGGCATATCCTTTATAAATACGACCGAGACGCAATCGGATGTGAAGAAGGCGGTAGGTGATTTCCCTGCTGTTTTTGGCTGGGACACTGGCAGTCTGGAAGGCAAAGAAAAGCCGGGAGTCACGGGCGATACGGAGCAGAGCAGAATCAACCTCGCGGCAAAAATGAAGGAAGCGCATGAGCTTGGCGGCATAGTCGCGTTAAGCACCCACTTTCCGAACTTTGTAACGGGCGGCGGCTTTAACGATACGGCGGGCTCTGTCGTGCAGCATATACTGCCGGGCGGCGACAAAAATAGCGAGTTCAATGCCTATTTGGATCTGATCGCCGAGCTGGCCAACAACCTTAAGGATGATAACGGAGAGTTGATACCGATTCTGTTCCGTCCTTTCCATGAGCAGAATGGCGGCTGGTTCTGGTGGGGGGCCAAGACGACGACCGTTAGCGAATATATTGAAATATATCGGTATACCGTCGAATATTTGCGGGATAAGAAAAATGTGCACAGCTTGTTGTATGTGTATTCGCCAAACGGTGCGTTTTCCGGAAGCGAAGACACTTATTTAACAACCTATCCCGGCGATGACTACGTGGATATTCTCGGCATGGATCAATATGACAACCAGCAAAACCCGGGAAGCGATACCTTTCTAAGCTTGTTGGTCAATGATCTGGCTATGATCTCAAGGCTGGCGGATTCCAAAGGGAAAATAGCTACATTTTCTGAGTTTGGCTATAGTCCGCAAGGAATGCTGACACAGGGGAACGTGGATTTGAATTGGTTTACGAAGGTGCTCGCCGCCATTAAGGCGGACCCGGATGCAAGAAGGATTTCATACATGCAGACGTGGGCCAATTTCCATCTGAACGGAAATTTATTCGTGCCTTATCGCGATGCGCCGGCGCTTGGCGATCATGAGCTGCTTGACGACTTAGTCGCTTTTTATAATGATCCGTATACGGCATTCGCGGCAGAAGTCGGGGATGTATATGGGATGCAGGTTAGAGCGGCGGAGGAAAAACCTTCCCTGCATATCGTGTCGCCTGTCGATCAAAGCACGGTCAAAGAAACGGATACGCTAATTCGGGCTAGGGTGCTGCATGCGGCGCCGTCCAAGGTTGTATATGTAGCGGAGGGCTCTGCGTCGGAAATACCGATGAGCCTGGATGAAGACGGCTATTATTCAGCAAGCTGGTCGCCTGCAGGCGAGCAGAATGGCAAAACGGCATCGGTTACAGTAAAGGTATATAAGCAAGGCGGCGTTGTATTGGAGCAGTCGGTTCTCGCTTTCGTTAAGGTGGATGAGCTTCCGCTCCGCTCGTATACATTCGATGAACAAATCAATGGTATTCAGAATAACGGAACCTGGCCGGCCGCAATGGGGCTTTCGCTTGCGCATGCATTGATAGGCGGGAATGGCATGCTTCAGCTGAATGTAACGGGAGCCGTGCCGGGCGACAATTGGCAGGAATTTAAATTAGAACTGACAGATGCGGCAACCGCGGTACCTTTGGCATCCGTAAACCGCGTGAAATGGGATGTGTGGATTCCGGCATCAGCCGGTGCGGCGGGTGCGAATGCCAGCCTGCGTACTGTCGTTATGCTACCGCCGGATTGGTCGGATGAAGGTAAATATGGCATGCTGACGACGGAAGAAAAGCTGTCGGAACTAGACACTGTGACGATAGACGGCGTTGCGTACGCACGTTATACAGCCGTGGTCAACTTGAATGATGCCGCCAAATCAGCCGAGGCGACGAGCATTGCCTTATCCTTGATCGGCAGCGGTTTGCAGCTTGACGGTCCAATTTATGTGGATAATATTGAGCTGATCAGCAGTTATTTCGAAGCGCCGATCATCCCGTCACTCGTTGATGATTTTGAAGGCTACCAAGGCGTGAACGCTGCACTGCAAGCCAAGTTTGTGAAAGCGGGAGGCGACACGGTTGTGGTAAGCCTAGACCCTTCGCATGAGAGTGGCGGCGAATATGCCATGAGATTCGATTATACGCTTGGCGGGTCGGGCTATGCGGGCATTACGAAAGGGCTCGGAGGCGTGGATTGGTCGGCCTTTAACAAGCTGAAATTTTGGATCGTTCCGGATGGCTCCAATCAGAAGCTCGTTATCCAGCTGAGGGTAGACGGCGTTTCGTATGAGGCTTACCCATCGCTTGCGGGTACAACGGGAGAGTGGGTGTCGCTGCACTTTAATGAGTTCGCGGTTGCGCCTTGGGATACGGGCAATGCCGGCAAAAAAATCAATAAAGCAAGCCTCAAAAACGTGCAGGATTTCAATATCTATGTAAACGCGGTATCGGGAGCGATGCTTAGCAGCAGCTTATATTTCGATGATATCGAGGCGATTAATGACGGAGGGGGCGGCGTTCCGAATGGAGGGAACGGAGCGGGCAGCACGCCTTCGCCTGCGGGAGTATTGTACGATTTTGAGAGTGAAACCTCTGGTTTTAACGTGGAATCCAACGAGGCAAGCGCTATGGCTCCGGCAATAACGGCGGATGCCGCGACATCGGGGACGCATTCGCTGAGCGCCTCCTTCAGCTTGGCGGGAACGGGCTTTGAGCTCGCGAAGGTATCGGCGCTGGATCTATCGGCGGTGGATGCAGTCAGCGCAAAGGTGAAGCTATCCGCGGGGACAGCCAATGTACGGCTGTATATGAAGACGGGAGCGGGTTGGAGCTGGTATGACAGCGGAACGGCGGTAAGCGTAGATTCAACCGAGTTCAAGACGCTCTACATTCCGTTAAACGGCATAGCTGACCGTGATGCGGTGAAAGCGATCGGCATTAAGATTGAGCCGACAGATGGCTCGGGCGAGGCGTTTGTTTATATGGATGAAATTACACTTAACGTAAGCTAGCCGTATATAAAAGAGAGAGGAAGAACCCCGGAGGCGAATGGCGCGAGCCAAAGCTACCGGGGTTCTTCGGCTTCTAGTAGTTGTAGCGTTTGAAGGTGGCGTCGCTCTTCAGCGTTGCCGCGCTTGCTGCATGGACGGCAGACAGCTGAAGCACATAATTATAGTGACGTATGAAGTAACCGGGCTGGCTATGAGATTCATAGGAGGCTTTGGCGCTGTCCGCCCAGCCTGCGGCTTGGTTGAAGGTCGCATCGCCCTTGAAGGCGGAGGTTCCGGTGAATGGCTGCAGCACGATCTGGTTGCTTGCGTTGCGAGCCAGGTAATACCCCGGCAGGTTCATTGATTCAAAGGAGACGCCGGATGCGCTTGCCAGCCCTGGCACGATGCGGAACTGGGAATCCAGTGCGGGAGATACGTTCTCATCGATGCGGGCGGCATAATTGTAGTGTCGAACGTAACGGGTGGAGAAGTTGTGGGATTCCAGCCTGCTGTAGCCGGTCGCGTCGGCGGTTGCCGGACCGAGCAGCCGGATTTCATGCACTGTAGGCGTGTACCAGTTGTTAGGATTGTTGAAGAGAACGGCATTCACAAGGTTGATGCGCACGTAGCGGGCGGTGAAGCGAACGGCGTCGGTCGTGAAACCATATTTCGTATTGCCGGTCCGGTCAATCGCTGAATAGTTGACACCATCGTTGCTGACCTCGATTTTATATTTGTAGTACGCCTCAGAGCCTTTATACATGAACCACGAAATGTCGACCTCTGTAATGGTCTTTGGTGCGCCGAAATCGACCTGCCACCATGCAGGCCAAGAGCTGCTCGAAGCGGCCCAGCTTGTCTGGGCATTGCCGTCATTGGCATTCGAGGCGGAAGAGCCCGTGCCCGTCGAGCTGGCGGTCGCTGTTTTGCCCTGCGCATGGTTGACTAAGGATGGAAGTGTTACGGAGCCTGTTGCGGCGTCAATGCTCCATGAGCTGTACCAATTTAACGAGGCGGCTGCGCTCGTATCGTTTAAGGTAAGCGGCAGCCAGATATAATGATGGTCGCTTAAGTTGAGGGGGTTCCAGCGATCGCCCATATAAATATAGGAGGTTGTGCTGCTGCCGGTGATGGTGCCGATGCTGTGGATTTGCGAGCCGTAAGCGGCGGGGTCGCCGAATGGCGAGAGTGCCGACCAAGTGCCGGTCATCGATGTAGAGGTGGCGTAGCTGCCTTGATTCGGATACCAGCCCGAGGCCTGCGAGGTGAACAAATAATACGTATTGTTCTTTTTCACAACGGCAGGGGCTTCGCGGTATCCGTTCTCGAATACCCAGCCTACAAAGGATTGGACATTCGTGTAGCTGCTATTGAGCTGGAAAATAGCCATCGTATCATTTGTACCGCCGTTTTTCTTCGATGCGGTAACCAAATAGCCGGTACCGTTCGTGTCGACGAAGACGGTCATGTCCCGAGACTCGTAATCAAGCGGGCGGAAACTGCCTTGATAAGTGAAATTGCCGTCAGGCGTGCTGCTTGTCGCAACCGCTACGCGGCCGAGTGAATAATCGGTGCCGTTCTCATAATGCATCCAAAGCACGTATTTGTTCGTGGCTGCGTTATAAATAACTTTCGGCCTTTCGATTTTGCTGGAGTTCAGCTCAGGGGCGGAGGTTTTGGTCAAAATGCTGTTGCCTAACGTCCAATTTTTCAAATCGGTTGAAGTGTACACGTTTACCCGGTCGAACGTCCAATTTACTGCTTTCTCGCCATACATGTAGTAGGTGGAGCCTACCTTCAAAATATTGCCGCTGTGAGCGTCGATCGGATTGCCGGCTGTATCGAGCCATTCGGTGCCATTCGTTATGCTGACACTTGCTGCGTTTGCTTGCTCAAGCTTGATTCCCGCATACGTTAATGCGATAAGTAAACACATGACGAGCATAGAGAGCAATCTTTTTGGAGCTGTACGCATCCTTCATTTCCCTCCCACAAGAGATAGATGATCCGCTGCCAGCGGCGACCCGTTGCATATTGCAGCAAGTCACAGCGTGCATGGGGATCTCAACATCAAGGTAGTTCATTTTGTAAACGCTTACAAGTAAAGAAAGTAAACATTTGTGAAATATATGGTCGTGCACAAAGTGAACGATTTGTTTGGTGCGGAAGGAGGGGTGCAGATAGGCAGTAAAACAGGGGAATAAGCGGGATTATGGTGAATATACTGGAATGGATAAGTTGTGGAGATACGTAGATTGGACAAGCCGGCAAGGCCAATTGAGAGAGAAAGGATTCTTGCTATGAAGATCTTATTTGGAATAATGGGTTTCCTGATTATTGACTTATATATGAACCTCATCCCGCAATTATTTGATCTCCGGCAGGCGACGCCGTGGCTGCTATATGCAAGCTTGTTTTTAGTGTTGGTTCATTGGGTGGCTAAGCTGACCGGTCTCAGGGGGGTGGGGGAGCTAGGCTTAACGGGTCATTACGGCTGGAAAAGAAATGTGCGGATCGGCTTCCTGCTCGGAGCCTCGGCTTGGGCGGCGATGTTTGGTTTACTGGCAGCATCGGAGGCGCTTCATATAGTGGGCGTGCGAGGCGCGACAGGCGCTGCGGCATTCCTGTCAAAGGCATTCGCTGTCGCTTTTCTGGGCTCGTTAATGAATGAGCTGGTGGTCAGGGGATACGTATTCGCGCATCTTAAAGGCAAAATAGGAAATGGCTATCTCCTGCTTCTTGCAGCTTGTCTTTATGCGTTTGACGATATCTGGCTGTCGGGCTTCCGCGCTTCGCAGGTGCTGGCTTCGATTATGCTCGGCCTCTCTCTTGGCTTTGTGCTGCTGCGAACGAATTCCATCTGGATGAGTGCTGGAATCAGCACAGGCGTGAGCTTTGTGTCTAGTTTGCTTTACGGGATTCCGGGCCATTCCGATGGCAAGGGGCTTCTGGTCGTGGCCGATGCGGGATCTGGAAACCTGATTGATCATGCGCAAAGCTATACTGCTCTTATGCTACTGTTCATTATCCTGCTGGCTTTTCGCCGATTGCGCATGAATAAGGCAGCCATCGAGCAGTTATGAGACGTGAAAAGGAATATGAATTTAAAGGAGGGTGTTGCGTGATCTAGCGTTATTCGCTATAATCACTTTAATTCAGACGAAGGGGTGAAGCATCATGTACAAATTCCAATTTAACCAGCTTCATCATTTCATTAGGCGTTAGCACACCTGATCAACATTCAGGGTGGGCTAGCGCTTCTCGCGTTGGCCCCCCTGCAGCATACGATGCGCGCAGGACCATGGGGTCCTGCGCGTTTTTTTTATTCCATTTATTTTAGAGAGGGATGATCGTGATGCAGAATGCAAAGGGGAATTATGGCTATTTCGGCAAGGAGCAGGCCCTAAGAAGGTATATTCAAGCGACGCTTCGCGAGAAGTTCGAGCTCTATGATTTCGATGAGGTCGCATTGAGACCTGGACTGATCATGCCGCTCAAACGCTTTGAATTAGGGAAAGTGCTTCGCGGCGGATTGGAGATGCACGACCGGCAGAGAGAGTTTCTGCAATGGAATGTCAATGTTGTGGGGATAGAAGGTCCGGAAGCGGAGATAGAACTGATGCAGCTGGCGTTGGATGTGTTCCGAGCGCTTGCGATAAAGGTTAGGCTGAAGTGGAACAACCGGCAGTTTCTGACAGAGCTGTTGGAGGCTGCTGCCGTTCCGATCTCAGATGCATACGCGGTGATGCTTGCGCTGGATAAGCTGGCGAGAGCTGGGGCGAACGCTGTGAAGGCAGAGCTCCAGATGTATGGACTGCAGGATACCGCAGTGTCCGCGGTTATGGTGTTGATTGCGAACGAAGAGTCTGGTTTGGAGCAATTAATAGAGACGTATAGTCTCGAAGGCAGCGCGGGAGCGAAAGAGGTGCTGGCTGTACGGAATATGCTGCACGCAATCGGACTGGATAAGGAGTACGTGTTTGACCCGTTTCTCTCGTATGGTCCTTCGGATTATATAGGAACGGTATATGAGGTTGAGGTGTTTGATGCTTCTGATGATGGCTATACACTGAGCTTAGGAGGAGGCGGAAGGTATGTCGACGATTTTACCTGGAGGTCGATCAGTGGAGACGAGGCTGCATACAGCGCAGCTCGGATGTCCTTTGAGTTGGAGGCCATTATGGCATTGCTTGAGAATCGAGTGGTAGAGCAGGCTTATGCAACAGTCGTGCTCATACAGCTGGACGTAACGGCGGCAGTGCTGCTTCAGGCGGCAGCGGAGCTGCGCTATAACGGCGTCAGGGTGAAGCTTGATAAGAGTGGACAGCAGCTGGAAGATAGTTTGGCATCGCTGCCTGGTAATGGCATTCGCTACGCGTTATTGCTTAATGAGCGCAATTGGCTGGCAGGATGCGTACGACTGCTGGATTTAGAGGAGCGGACGGAGAGAGAAGTGAGCGTAGACGAGGCAATCTACATCATCGGCGACTGTTATAGCTCGCGATATGAGCAATTGTCCAGCTGTTAGGCGCAGCAGGACGGGGGAGGTCAGAGGTTCCATATACGGCGAAGCGGTATGAAGGCATTGACTGTGCCAAATAAGAGTGCAGCCGAATAAGCTGCCGGAGCTTGCCGGCAGCTTTTGACTTGTGAAGCACTATGAGATTAAGCGTGCGTTGGAGCCTTCAGCAGCTTCTGAATGTGGCTTTCAATTTGCTCGGGCGTATCCTTGGAGCCAAAGCGTTTCAATACTTTCCCGTTCTGATCGACGAGGAACTTCGTGAAGTTCCACTTGATTGACCGTGAGCCGAGGAAACCTCGTGCTTCGCTTGTCAGTCTCTGGAATAACGGGTGTGCCGTGCTGCCGTTTACGTCGATTTTGGCATAAAGCGGGAAGGATACGCCAAAATTGATTTCACAAGCTTCGGCAACTTTACTGTCCTCGCTAAGCTCTTGGTTAGCGAATTGCGAGGAGGGAAATCCTAACACGGCGAAGCCTTCCTTGTTATACGTATCATGAAGCTTTTGGAGACCCTTGAACTGGTTGGCGAAGCCGCATTTGGTAGCCGTATTGACGATGAGCATAACCTTCCCTTTATAAGGGGCGAGAGTTTGTGCTTCTCCTCTGATCGTTTTTACTTCGATATCGTACAAGGACATAATAAAACCTCCAATGACTTTCATTTATATTTATTATAATTTAATTGTACACAATATAAAAAGTGGTGTCAATCAAAAAAAAGGAGACCGCCCAACAAATGGGCAGCCTCCGTATATCGATTCTATTCAGGATTATTAAATGACGTCAGCAGCGCCGGCTTGGATGAGCAGGGCTTTTGTTTCTTCCTCGTAATCCGTATCGGCAGAAAGCAGGTAGCGTCCTTGCTCAATAGCGTCTCCGGCAGTTTTGGCGTGTTTATCGGGAATGCCGATGCCTTGCAGGACGTCTTCGGTTCGGGTATCGTTGTCGGCATCGAGCGCGCCAGTAACAAAACCGGCTGGACTTCCGCCTACGACGCCCGTTCCTCCGGCAACATAGCCGCCGGCCGCTAGCGGTGCTGCGCCAAGCGGAGCAACTACTCTCTCGCCGTTCCGTTCTTGCGCTTCCCGAATGTCATAAACTTCGTCAACCGGAATGTCGGTCTGACCTGCCAGCAAAGGCGCGGCTTCCTTATTTTTCACTATAATTTGAAGATTTTGTTTGCCTGTCCGTGCAGCTTGGAGCATTCTAATCGCTTCTAGGACGTTTTCTTCTTTCTCAAAAATACCGATGGTCACCGTCATGGGTGAGCCCTCCTCTCGCTTCTAAGCAAATATGAGGTTACATCTTCTTATACCCTTCCCTCACTGCTTTGAATCGAGAAGCCTGTGTGATTAGCGATACTGAGCTTCTTATTTGGACACGGCAAAATGCGAAACCTCGTTTATTTCCGCAATTTCATCAATAGACAGCCGGTAATGCATGGCCTTCACATTTTGCTCGGCGTGATGGATTTTGGAAGCGCCCGGGATGGCGAATATGGTATCGCCATGCGCATGTATGAGCCAGTTGAGAGCGACTTGAGTGGCAGTAGCGTCATAAGCTATGGCAATTTGCTCAAGCAAATCAATAAGCGGTCTTGAACGGTTCAAGCTTTTGGCTTGAAAAGCTGCGCTCCATTTGCGGGGACCTTTGATGGCCTTGACCAGTGTTGGATCATGATGGAACTTCCCGCTTAGTATGCCCTGCTCAAGCGGAGAATAGGCAATAATCGCACAGCCAAGCTGCTGAGCGGTTTCTAGAATGCCGTTTTGCTCAATGCGCCGGTCGAGCAGGCTGTATTTCACCTGATTGGAGGCAAGCCGCAAGCCGTGCTCGCGCAGCACGCGATCGGCTTCCATCATTTGCTTAGCGGAGAAGTTGCTCACGCCGACGTGCTGGATTTTGCCTGCTGCCGCTAGCTTGGCCATTTCCTTCATCTCACTGCTGACGGAGGAGAGGGAGAAGGGCTGATGAACCTGATGCAGGTGAATCGTTCTGCCTTCCAGCAGCCTAATGCGCTCTTCGATCGTCGCGCCGATACTCCCGGCAGTCCGGAATAGCGGCCACCATTTGGTTGCAATATAAACAGGGTTATCCGAATGAATCGTTTCTCGTAAGGCGCGTGCGAGCAATTGCTCGGATTGTCCGTTCCCATAGATCTCAGCGGTGTCAAACCAATTGATTCCACCCTCGAAACTCGTTCTCACGATGTCGTTAATAAGACTGCCTTCTAGAACAGGCCAGAACTTCCCTACAAGCCCCTTGCCATTGCTGAACTGCCAGCAGCCCAGTCCAAGCGGAGATAATTGCAGCTTCGTTGGACCGAATGGCCTTAGAACGGTTTGATTCATCGCTATTCCTCCTGTTTCGCTAATGGCGGCTGTTATTGCGGCATTACGTTACTCTTTATTGCTGCTTTGCTGTATTTTTTGTAAAAATTGATGCGTGATCGCGAGCAACCCGGCTGCTTCCTCAGGCGTGCCGTCCAACTTGCAAGCCAGCTGATTGGGAAAGTCGACTGCCAGCTCCCGCAGTGCTCTCCCTTGAGCGGTCAGCTCTACGAGAACGCTCCGCTCGTCATTGCGGTCACGCGTGCGCGTCAGATGACCCGCAGCCTCCAGCTTTTTGAGCAGCGGTGTCAATGTGCCGGAGTCCAAGTAAAGCTTGTTGCCTAATGCGGTAACCGTTACATGATCCTCTTCCCACAAGGCGAGCATCGTTACATACTGCGTGTAAGTAAGGTCTATTTTCTCCAGCATGGGCCGGTATAACTTGGTGATCTCACGGGAGCATGCATAGAAGGCAAAGCAGATTTGATTATCCAGTTTCAATATATCTTGGTTGTCCATGTTGTTATCCTCCACTCGACGGCAAGCGCCTAGAATTGCTAGTCATTTATCGGAATTCCTAAGTTTAACAAAATTAAATTGTGATAAATATAATAATAAAGTTTGCTTCAGGGGCTGTCAATCAAAGCGATGCAGCGTTATATTGAAGAAAGAGACGAAAGTATGCGATACGTACTGCGTTTATTCGAGTGAAGGAGTGATAGCGATGTCCCGAACCGCAGAAGAGGTTGCAGCATGGATGTTAGGCGAGTTGAAGGAAAAAGGGATTTTGCATCAGGGCGAGGCAGTGGCGCATATTAAAAGCCATTTCGGTGAATCGTTTATATATGTGAATGAGCATGGCAACCCATCGATCGATAAAGAGGTTAAGAAGATATTCCGCAAGCTGCATAAAGGAAAAGCGGCTTGGGAGAGAGACGGCTTCTTCTGGGGTTGGAGCTAGCTTTGCCAGAGTTGCAGTGGCTCGCGCCTAAATGCAGGAGAACACTTGACAAAGATAACTGTAACTATTAAACTTACAGTAAGAAGTTGAGCGGTAAGACGTCAGTGGAAAGAAATGCGGCGTCTTCCTTTCTAGCCTAAGTGTACGAGAAATTGGTACAGTTACCGGGTGATCTTACTAATGGGGATAGGTGGTGTTGGAAGATGAAATTCAACATAAGCGACTGGGTACAAGGAAAAACGAAAGACGGCGAGCTGATTCACGGATTTGTCGAAACGATCGATATTTTGCAAGGGTTCGTCACTGTAAATGTTGTTAAATCGGATAACGAGGAAGTCATCGGCAAAATCGTTGCTGTTCGGTCATCTTGGCTCAAAAACGTATCTGACATCCCTTTAGACGATGCCCAAGTTTTTCAGAATTCAATCGACTTGGCATTGGATACATGGGATGAAGCTTGGTTTATGGAGCTTACGAATACGAGGAATGCAAGCGAGGTCGCAGGAAAAGCGGGAGACCGCTCGAAGGTTTATCCGTTCCCGGCAAACCGTCTGGGGCAATCCGCGTAAATTTTCTTATCGGCTGATTAAGCCTTGGACATAGCGTGAGATAGAAAGGATGATGCAGGCCTCGCGCCAAGCATCATCCTTTTTGTGCATATATGCTAGTTATTGAAGTTGGATCCCAATCCCCAGTGCATTTGCGCATTCTACGAAATATGCTGCAGTGGCCAAATCGAATACAGCCATCCCCATCGGGCAAAACAATACAGGCTCCTCGCTTCGCAAATCCTTCAAGGCGTGACGGCAAACAACGTCAGTCAACGTTAGTGTCTGCTCTTTGGTCAAGCCGCGTTGGAGATGGAGGAGCTCGATATCCGTATTCTCGCGGCAGACCTCATCCCAATCGTCCACGACAATCGCATGGACGCTGCTTAAAGCGGCCGTATGGAAATCCCTTAACGATACATCGAGCAGCAAGCAGCCTTTCTTCGGAGATACATCGATATACCGTTCCTTGCTCACTGTGCACGTAATGACGACATCGCATTCGTTGTACAGCTGCTGCCAGCTGGCCGCGACTTTTGTCAGCCTAAGAAGATGGGCGTCCACGCGATCAAGATCGGGGCTGTCCAACCGGCATCCTCTAATATCGAATAGATCAATCTGATCGATTCGTTCCTTATAGATTTGGCAGCACATCTCGTAATGCAGCCGGCCTACAGGCCCGAAGCCGATAATGCCAAGCTTTATGCGGCGGTCTTCGCCCTGTGCGCTTAAGTAATGGCGGAGGAGCAAGCCGCTGACCGCTGCTGTTCGCGCCGCGCTTGGCAGGGGCGTGTTCAGCATGGCGCGCGGAACGCCTGTTGCGGCATCATTGAGCAGCGTGATGCCGTGGGCGCGCGGAAGACCGGCGTCGAGATTGCCGGGAAAGCTGGCAATCCATTTGATTCCCGCTGTTTGCACGCTGCCGCCGACATAAGCAGGCATCGCGATAATCCGATTCGCAGGGTTGTGGTAACGGAGATAGGGCTTGATGGGCTGCTTGTAATCTCCCGAATCAATGATCCGTACCGCATTTTCCATGCGGTCTACTAGTGCCTCCCAGTTCAGTCCGATCATGCGGATATGCTCTTCGCCGAGATATAACACAAACATTGTCCTCTCTATCCTGATCTGTCTTTCTGGTACAGCGTATTTTCCGTTTTAACCTATAAGGTATAAGCGATGTTGTCGGAGCAATCATTCGCAAGGCATTGACGCTCCGAATTGCTGCTCCACCCACTCTGGGTTGTATACGGTGTCCATGTAGCGCTCGCCGCGATCGTGAACAATGACTACGCATACGGCATTGTCGGGCAATTCATGCTCGATTGACTTTAATGCATGGATAACGGCGCCAGTGGAAGGGCCGGCTAGAATGGATTCCTTCATAACGAGCAGTCTGCAGCCAGCAACCATGTCTTGGTCTGCAACCTTTATGGAACGGTCCATGAAACGGGTTTGGCCAAAAGGCGGAATAATCCCTGCTCCGAGGCCGGGGAATCTGCGAACGCTATTCGCGCCGCCTAATATAACGCTCCCCGCAGCATCGACGGCAACCACCTTGGTTGGGAGGTTGTAATCTTGGATATATTGGGCGCATCCCCGCATAGTGCCGCAGGTGCTCACCCCGCCGACTATGTAATCGACATGGCCCAGCTCTTCAATAACCTCTCGCATCGTACCTTCATAATGGGATAAATAGTTGTTCTTATTCGAATATTGATTAGGCCAAAAGCTGCCGGGATTAGCAGCGAGGAGCTGCTGTACCCGCGATAGTCTTGCCGGCAGAAATTCGCCTGTATCGGGATCGACTTCCGTAACCAGCTCAATTTCGGCGCCGTAGGCACGCATGATTCGAATGTTTTGCGGCGTAGTCTTAAGATCGATAACGCTGATGAATCGCATGCCAAGGTAGGAGCACAGGGCAGCAAGGCTAATAGCCATATTGCCTGAGCTGGACTCAATAATGACAGAACCGGGGCCGATTAATCCTTCGTTCCACGCCTTGTCGAGTATGCGCGCGGCGGGGCGATCCTTTGCGCTGCCGCTTGGATTCAGCGATTCAAGCTTGGCAAATACTTTTATGCCGCGATCGCTGGCGAACAGCTTTGAGAGCTGGACGATCGGGGTATTTCCGATGATCGACAACAAGCTTTTCTTCATGGAGACAGCCCTCCTTTTTAGAAATAAAGTTTTTTGGATTTGACTGTCCCTCGTTCAAGATGCTCGTTCTCTGCCGCGCGGGTGACAGTGATGCCTGCAAGGATCCGGTTTTGGATCATTTGTCCGATTTCACTAATTTTATGCTCGATAGCATGTTGAATGTGGATGAGCATCTCCTCTTTCAATGAACGGCTTCGTATATGGATGGAGAGCTGGTTGTGCACGAGCTTTACGCGAAGCTCGGCATCGTGAACGAATTGATGCACGACGCTTTCGATATCATAAAGGCTGATTTTCTCACCGTGCTTCAAGTCAGGTCCAATCCGTTTTGAAATGCATTGGAAGGCTTGCCGAGGATTTCCGTTAATGGTGATGGTTTGAAAATCACGGACGACATCATAAGTAACGTATCGGATGGCTGGAAACATCGACCGTATATAGGAGGTGAGCACGAGGACGGCCTCATTTCCTTGGAGCGGCTCGAACCGATCGTTAATTTGTTCAGCAGGCAGTGCCTCGGCGCACAGGGTCTCATCGATGATATACAGCCCGAGCTCATGGGAATAAGATGCGATGGCGCCGATCTCGATAGAGCCGTAGGTATCTAAAATATCAGCGGGCTCGATTCCGAATCGCGCGGCGATATGTGCCTGCCATTCGATGGGGGCGATTTCGCCGACAAGAATAATTTTCTGAATGCCGAACAGCAGAGGGTTCCCTGCTTCAGCTACTATGGCATCGAGGATGGAAGGCATTGTGTAGAGGAGATCGGGTTGGAATTGTTTAAGCTTGGCGATATGCGCTTCGATCGGCAGCTCGAAGGAAAGGGACGCTGCCTGCCAGCCGAGTCGGCTGAAGATGGCAAGCGCGGTGCTAGCGGCATGCCCGGTACCCATGTCGGCTAGTGCTTTGTGAACGATGGATGGATTTTTGAGCCATTCGCGGTAAGAGGCCATTTTTGCTGCGATATATCCTTCGTCATCCTCTTTGGAATAATAAATCGCTTTTCGAATGCCGGATGAAGTGCCTGAGGTCTTATAGACGGACAGCTCTGGATCGGGCCGGGCTGCAGAGGTGAAATAATGCTGGTCAAGCACTTCGGCGGTTATGAGCGGCAGTTCGGATAGCTGAGCCTCTTGGAGCTGTATTTGAAGCGGATGCTGTACAAGCAGGCTGCGGTACCAGGGGTGGTAGCGGCAGACGCTGTCAACTAGCTTTTCCAGCGGATAGATGGGCGGCATGGGGCATTCCTCCTCAGGGACATGTAACTAGGTTGGTCGATTACTAAAGCATATGTTGCATCCGCGCGCAGGTTCGACTTATGACGACAGACGCCTATATCCATTTAGATGCGAGTTCGTATGTTAATAAGAGTGAATAGATGAACGGAGGGACGAGGTGAAACAAAAGCCTGGAGAGCGTGCGTTGGAAGGGAAAGGAAGCCGCCGCGTAGCGGATAAATGGGCGAAATCGGAGGTGCTGCGCGGAGACGTAGGCCTTGCGCGTCATTTGCCGCAGACGAAAGTGATGACTGAGAAATCTTTGGATGAGATGCTGCGGAAGTGGCGAATGGTGTACGTTAAGCCGATACGGGGATCGCAGGGAAACGGCGTCATGAGGGCTGAGTTGAAGTCGGGAAGTAGGAGTGGCGGCGTCGGACCGAGGTATATATATCAGCTCGGTGAGACGCGGCGAACCTTCAGCACTTATGCTGCATTTTATCGATCAATTCTGGAAGTGACTAAGCGACAAGGATATCTGGTGCAAAAAGGCATTCGTATGCTGAAGCATGGCGGGAGACCATTTGATATCAGGCTTGTCATGCAGCGGTCGCCTCAAGGGGTGTGGGTGGCTACGGGTACGCTCGGGCGAGTGGCTCATCCACGCAAAATCGTTACGAACGGAAGTCAAGGCGGCATGATTTATCCGACCGCTTATTTGCTAAAGCCTTTTGCCAGCAAGGTTTTGCGGAGCAGGATGCTCGAAGGGATGGATAAACTTGCGGTAAGAGTGGCTAAGCGGCTGCATGGAGCATATCCAGGTATTAAAGAGCTGGGGCTTGATCTTGCGGTTGATCGCCAGCTGAAGCCGTGGATCCTGGAGGTGAATACGGTGCCCGACCCTTGTCCGTTCACGCTGCTGGAGGATCAGTCTATGCTTCGTAGAATCGTACGTTATGCCAAAGCCTACGGCAAAACCTATCGTTTACATTGCAAAAAAGCAAAGCGTGGAAAGAGAAGGGGGATGCTGTGAGCAGGTGTGAGCAGGAGTGCTAACAGCGACCATTCGGCGGCGCGTGATTGGGCTCGAAAGGAGGCTGTAAGCACACGGTGCGCTTACAGCGATTATTCGGCGGTTGACGGGCTCGAAAGGAGGCTGTAAGCACACGGGTGCGCTTACAGCGATTATTCGGCGGTTGATGGGCTTGAAAAAGAGGCTGTAAGCACACGGGTGCGCTTGCAGCGATTACTCGGCGGTTGACGGGCTCGAAAGAAAGGAAGGCGTAAGCGCACGGTGCGCTTACAGCGATTATCCGGCGGTTGATGGACTCGAAAGAAGGCCGTAAGCGCAAATGTATTCTTACAGCAGGTGAGTAACATTGGTTGGCGTTCTATAAGCACGCGGGTGTGCTTATAGAACGGGATGTGAATCTTAATCATCTAGAAGGCGTCCATTATCATGCCATTGACCGTACATTTTATTTTCTTTTGTGTTTGCAATGAATTTGTCTAATCGACTCTCAAACAGCTCGGGCTGATTTTTATTGCTTTGTATCGTGTCGATCCGAATTTTCTTATAAAGAGGTGGAAATGCCAAAAAGTTCTCGTATACAAGTCTTTCCTCTTTTAGCCGCTGCTCGATAATAGGATCTATTTTAAAAGAGTCGAGGTCCATGTCAGGAAGCACCTTTCTTCCTTCATCGCTCATCGGCCCTAGCTTTTCCAGTCGGCGGACGCGTTCTTTATTCAATTCTGTCCAAGAACTTCTTTTATTTCGAGGAGACAGTCTTTGTGCCACCTCGGTTTCGGATACTTTCTTTTTAACGCTGTCGATCCATCCAAAGCATAATGATTCTTCCACAGCATCCAAGTAGAGCAGCGTATCCGGGTTTGGTGTCATACTAACAACGACCCAGCAAAATTTTTCGGTCTTGCCATTCTCCTGCAGCCAGCCTCTCAAATCTTCTCTCGCTCGTACTGTAATTAAATTTTCAATTTCCATAGACAAAAAAATTCTCCTTTCTAGGTATGGAGAGTAATAAGATACATTATAGAGCCTATGAGCCTAGTTCATGTCAATTGATGAGCATAAGGGTAATGATACATACCTCCATAATAGCAAAGGCGGCTTATGTCTAGCATGAAATGGCGACTAGGCCACTGTCGTTACGAATCATCCGCACGGCGCGCGCCTCCAGGCGCGCAGTCATCCGTCGGCGGTCAAACCTCGCCGCAAACAAATAGTCCTGTAATGAAAATTGGAGCTAACTTCTCGTCTGCTGAACATTCTCTTCCTCGTGCAATAGCATAAATTAGTACCGAATGATTGGACATTCGTAACGTCTCCATTTGACTATTCACGCATTTAATTTTGTTGCTGTTGCAATCATAATAAAAAAAGCATGACAACTGTCTGTCATACTTCTTCCTATCGTTTGAGTATATTTTGAAGCTGTTCTTTTCATATGCCTCTTAGTGTAAGAGGTTCGAGGACCTCGGCGCCGCTGCCGAAACTCAGCAGAATGGAGCGAAACCAGCGTGCCTCTAATAGCTTGTAGACTGGAATTCGCATCAGCACACTTCCATCGGCTAGAAATTGCTTATCAATCTGGTGAAATGGATCCATAGCTTCTGCGAGAGCCTCGGGTCCCATATCTTCACCGAATACGGTTGTACGGGCTGTTTTCATGCGACATTGAACGAGTGCGAAAGGGGGCTGTAAGAACATATATGCTTTTGCAGCATGGGAGTAACCGGTTTTTGTGTGCTGTAAGCAACCAGGTGTGCTTACAGCGATGATTGGCGATTAATCAGCCAGGAAAAGCGACTCCATGGAGAAGGCGGTTCGGAAGCGGAGGCTCTCAACGGGATCGCGGAGATCGCGGCCAGTGAGCCTCTCGCATTTGTCCAATCGGTATGTGACTGTGTTGCGGTGGACGAATAGCTGCTTCGCAGTCTCTGCAAGCTGGCAATGAGTATTGTAGAAGGTGCTCAGTGTCTTAAGTAAATCACTGCGTTCCTTCCCCTCAATGCTCAGTAGGTCCTTGAACGTTTCCTCGTAATACTCCTTAAGCTCTTCTTTGGGTATCAATCGGAGCAGGTTATTGAAGTTTTTGGCGTGGTAGGGCTGTACAAACTGTTTCTTTCTAGCGTCGTATCCTGATTGCAGCGCTTCAACAGCTTCCTTATAGGATAAGGGGATATGGGGAAGCTGCAAGACGGGATTGCCGATACCCATGGAAATCGGAATGCCGTGAAGCTCGCTTAGGCTGCTGACCATTTGCTTCAATTGCTCGATAAACTTGCTTTCTTTGCCGGTTGCAACATCTTGGCTCGCTTGCAAGGCTACAAGAAAACAGAAATATTCGTTTTTGGTGAAGAGAACGAACCGGAGATCCAGCTTCGAGAATTCGCTTTTCAGCAGATTGTAATGGCGATCGCGCTCCGAGATGAATCGGCCGTCGGTCTCCAGGGCACTTGCTGGACGTATGGGGTCAAACGAAGTATCGCGCTTGGCAACAACGGTTATGTAGACGGGATGGCCAAGCAGTTCGTAGTTTTTGCTGCGGTGAATAAGCTCTTGCTCCGATGTAATTAATCCATCCACAAAGTCGGAAAAAAACTCGTTTTTGTAGCGCCGTGAACGTTCCTTGACCGCTTGCTTCTTCATAAGCTCAAGTCCGATGACATTGGTTGCCTGCTCCATAGCATGCTTCGTTAAATTGCTGAAATGTTTGCTGATATCGCTGGTTAGCGCAATTAAAAAGCCTTCAAGCTGGAAGGTGGCAATCGGATGCAGTTCGGCGATCGAATAGAGCGTTCCTTTAAAAGTCGGTGTTGGAAGCGCGATTCTGAAGGAGCTGTGCAGCGCAGAGGATGATGCGAACTCTGCTTGCAGCTCGGCTAACAGCTCATGGCAGAGCTCTTCGGTCATGGAGCTTGAGCGAAACAGCAGTCCTCCATGAGAATTCATAAGCATTACGGGTGAGTTGATGAGAAGGGACAGCTCCTCGATCACGTCTTCGGTGCTTTTGCCTTGCATGATCATTTGCGAGAATTGCTTGTGTGTCGTTAATGCGTAATGCAGCTCATCGGTACGTTTCTCCAAAATATGGCTAAGTGAGTAGTTGGATATATCACCCAACGACTGCTCCAGAGAAAGCTCGATTATCGGAAACTGCAGCCGTTCCGCGCATTGCAGCACATCCTCAGGAACCTCTTGCAGAAAACGCTTGGTTTTAATGGCAAGTCCGGCACAGCCGACCTTGGCCATATTGGTTACGAGCGACAATAAGGCATCGGGCTGGTCCTTCATCGCATATCCGGTTGTAAGCAGCAGCTCCTGCGGCTTCAAATAATGAATAATATCAGGAGCGTCCATGATGTTGACCGATTGGACGCTGTTTGTCATGCCCTTATGTCCGGCAACCACCTTCGCATTCGCATAAATAGGGAGAGAAATAAGCTCTTTCAGAAGCATGACAGCACCACCAATGAATTTTATGTTAGATTTTATGACATCAATATATCACTTATGCCGCAGGGTGTAAATGTATGTTTGTTTAGGATACTCAATGAATATGGGATATTTTTAGCTATGATGCACAATGACAAGAGAAGGAAAACCAATTATGATGTAGCTATACATCACCGATACATGTTATAAAAGCTAACAACAAAATGGATTGGGGTTGGGGAAATGAAATTGGTTGTGAATCAAGTAGGGAAGAGTTTCGGCACAAGAACGATACTGAAGAACGTAGATCTTACGGTGGACTCACAAGAGTTTATATGCATACTTGGCCATAGCGGATGCGGCAAATCGACGCTGTTAAATATGATTGCAGGATACCTTCTTCCGGATGACGGCTCCATAAGGGTAGACGGGGGAGAGATTAAAGGACCATCCAAATCAAGAGGGATGGTGTTTCAGGATCATGCTCTTTTCCCGTGGATGACGATCAAGGACAACATCGCTTTCGGACCAGAGGTGCAAAAGATGCCGAAGGTGAAGGCGAAGGAGACGGCAATGGAGTTTCTGAAGCTGGTTGGGCTGGAGCAGTATGCGAACCATTATCCTGGCGAACTGTCCGGCGGAATGAAGCAGCGGGTTGGTATCGCGAGGGCGCTTGCAAGCAAGCCGGACATCCTCCTCATGGATGAGCCGTTCGGCGCACTGGACGTGCTGACAAGGGAGACGATGCGGGTGGAGCTTCAGAAAATATGCAGTCAGCTTAAGCCGACAATTCTGTTCGTTACGCACAGTATTAGCGAAGCGGTGTACCTCGCTGACCGCGTTGTAGTCATGAAACATGGCGAGATTGCAGAGATCTTCGATGTTGGCATTAAGCATCCACGCTCCTCGCATTCTGCGGGCTTTGGCGAAATGATGAGCCGTATCGAACGCGTGCTCATGGACGAAGAACATCTGGAGCTAGCGCAAGCAAAGGTGGGATCGTAATGAACGGTGCGAATTTATCTACCGTAAAGGAAGCGGGCGCTGGTGTTCAAGCGATATCGTCAGCGCCGGTTGTGAGCAAGCAGGCACGAAGCAAACGCCCATCTGCCATTAGCCGTTTTTTTCAGAAATACAACATACTCCCGTCCATCTTATTTTTCGTTTTCTGGGAATTATTCTCGCAGGTAAACGAAACGGCTAAGTTTTTTAATCCGAACTTCCTGCCCGCGCCGTCGGTCTTGCTGTCCGAGGGCTGGGAGCTGGCGAAGACGGGCATTATTACGGACAGCCTGATCTCCAGTACGATCCGGATTGCGCTCGGTTTTGTCATCGGAAGCGCAGCTGCTGTATTGCTCGGCGTCATCATGAGCAAGTTCAAGACGGTGGAGCGCTGGTTTTCCCCGATTCTGAATCTGGTCGGTCCAATCCCGACGCTGGCGCTTCTGCCTTTGTTCATTATCTGGTTCGGAATCGGAGAGTTTCCGAAGGTGCTGCTTATCGCGTGGACGACGTTTATTCCGGTATTGGTCTACACGCTGGACGGTTTTAAATCCGTACCGTCGACACTCATTCGTTCGGCGCTTAGCCTGGGAGCGTCGGAGCGGCAGATTTTCACGAGAGTCATGCTGCCGTCGGCCATTCCGAATTTTCTCGTAGGCGCGCAAGTGAGTCTGGGCTTGTCTTTCTCGGCTCTTATCGTCTCGGAGATGATGGGTGCCAAATCGGGACTTGGCTATATTATCGTGGATGCCCGGAACTATTTCAAAATATCGAATATGTTCATTGCCATCATTCTGATCGGCTTGGAATACAGCTTGTTCTCCTATCTGTTGAAGCTTGTTGAGAGGAGGGTCATGGCTTGGCGCAAAGGCGGGCTTCGAGATGCCATCGAGAAGTAACGCTCTATGCAAGGCTGGCGGATGACGAGGGAAACGGCATGATCTCATAAACTACAAAGAGAAAAGTGGAGGGAATACCTATGAAGAAGTCCGGAAATTGGTTCAAATCTGCAATTGTACTTACGTCGTTAACCTTTGTGCTCGCTGCCTGTGGCGGCAACAACAATGCGCCAGCAGCCGTGAATGAAGGTGCGGCATCGAATGCGCCATCCTCTACAGAGCTTGAAATGGCCGATCTTACATTGGTTGGCGTTCGTGACGCTCAAATTTCTTCGCAGCAGATCATTGCCGACAAGCTGGGCTATTTTAAGGAAGAAGGGCTTAACGTAACGAGCCAGCTCATCGAAAGCGGACCCGACATTGGACCGATGGTTGCTGGAGGCAGCGCGCCGGTAAGCATTCAAACGAACTTCATGGACATCATTCTTAAATCCACGGATATTCCGGTCAAAATCATTGCCCCGCTTGCTCAAATCGCCGGTACACAAGCGGTTGTCGGTTCAAGCAAGCTGGAGCTGAAGAGCGCAAAGGATCTTGAAGGCAAAACGATCGGAATTCCTAGCGGCGCCGACGTTACGATTGCAATCAATAACATGGCCAAAGAGCTTGGCGTAGACGCCAGCAAAATCAAATATGTCAACCTAGCTCCAAGTGATGCGGTCGTTGCTTTGGAAAAAGGCGACATCGACGCATTGGCTGCTTGGGAGCCGTTCATTACGAAAGCGATCCAAGGCGGCGGCAAATTCCTCTTTAGCGGAACGAAAAGCGAACTTCCTGACAAACAAGGTGATGTAAACTGGATGAGCGTGCATACGACGATCCAGGTTTCGGATGAGTTTCTTGCCAAAAACCCAAACACTTTGAAAGCTGTTTTGCGCGCTTTGAAAAAAGCGACAGATTACATCAATGACAATCGTGAGGAAGCGATCAAGACCCTTGCTCCTGAATTGCATCTGACGGTGGAAGAATTGACGCAAATCATGTCCCGCAACGTGTATTCCATGGAAGTGGGCGACACCTACGTGAACGGAAGCAACGGCCCTGCTGTCGGCGAGTACTTGAAGTCGGTAGGCAACATCAAATCGATTCCGGCTCCTGCGACCTACCATGACTTCAGTTTGTTGAAGGAAGTAGACGCAAGCCTGATCGTGACCGAGCTGAAATAGGGCGTGCATGTATGATCGTGACTAATCAGAAAGCGTTAATGCGACCGGCAAGTGAGGCGAAGGCTGCTGGTTAATGGTTTGCGATCCTATAATTGAAGCTAACAAATCGGGCCGCGGACCTCGTTGTCTGCGGCCTTTCTTGTTTGTTCTCTAGAAGGGGAAGCTTGACCGTCAAAGTGGCCATAAGCTCATTGCTCGTGAGTGGTGATAACGCTCATGGGTTATGAGGTTGTACTCACTAAAAGTATACAAAACTGGCCGACAAAAAAAGTATCGGCAGCTTCACTATTTGATGGTAGTTGCTCATAAGCTTCAACAGAGGCCGAGCGCGTATTGCGTGCAGGAACAATGATTGCCCCATGAAAGGCGGAGAGTGAAATGACGGGAAATGAAAAGCTTGATTTGATCATAAAAAACGGCAGCATTGTGTTGAAGGACGAAGTGAGGATGCTGGATATCGGCATCAAAAACGGGAAAATCATTCAGCTTGGAGAAGGGTTGAACGGCGAGCTCGCAGAAGAAACGCTTGATGCCTCGGGTCTCACCGTCATGGCGGGCATGATCGACGTTCATGTTCATTTGAATGAACCCGGCTTAGGCGAATGGGAAGGCTTCGTGACAGGCTCGGCTGCCCTGGCTGCAGGCGGCTGCACGACTTATATCGATATGCCGCTTAACGGCATTCCGCCTACGGTTACGGTAAGCGCCATGCAGCAGAAGCTTGCATCTGCCAAGGACCGATCCTATGTGGATTACGCCATTTGGGGCGGGCTTGTTCCTGGGAAACTGCATGAGCTTATTCCGCTGCATGAAGCGGGAGTCGTCGGTTTCAAAGCGTTTATGTCATCGCCAGGCGATCCAAGCGAGGATGCCTTCCGCGAAGTGGATGATTACACGCTGCTTGAGGGCATGAAAATCATTGCAAGCGTGGGCAAAGTACTTGCACTTCATGCGGAAAGTGAGCCGATTGTGTCGAAGCTTGGCCGGGATATGAGAGAAACGGGACGTTTGTCGCCAAGCGATTATGTCGCTTCAAGACCGATCGTAGCCGAGCTGGAAGCGATCAACCGTGCGCTTTTTTATGCGGAGCAGACCGGGTGCGCCTTGCATTTCGTGCATATCAGCAGCGAGGCTGGCGTTCATTCCATTTTGAAGGCGCGTGAGAGAGGGTTGGATGTAACAGTGGAAACCTGCCCGCACTATTTGGCTTTGACATCGGCGGATTTAGAAACGAAGGGAGCGGTTGCCAAATGTTCGCCGCCGCTGCGCGATGCTGTTGAGCGGGGTAAACTGTGGGATGCCGTCGGAAAGGGACAGTTTGATATGATTTCGTCAGACCATTCACCTTGCCCGGTCTCGATGAAGGTGGCAGACAACTTCTTCGATGCTTGGGGAGGCATTGCTGGGGCGCAAAGCTCTGTAGAGCTCATTGTTGGAGAGGGGTATGTAAAAAGGGGGCTGCCGCTCACTTTGCTAACCGATCTGCTTTCAGGTGGGCCGGCAAGGAGGTTTGGTCTTCAGGAGACGAAGGGCGAGATCAGAATTGGCTTAGACGCGGATCTTGTTTTGCTTGATTTGAAACAGACCTATGTATTGGAAGAGAGTCATTTGTATCAAAAGCATAAACACAGCCCCTACCTAGGGGAAGAGCTGCATTGCCGAGTCAAGGCGACTTACCTGCGGGGGCAGGCGGTATATGGAGAGAATGCTGGATTAAGTGAAATGATGCGTGGACAATGGGTTAACTAGATTCGGCAGGAGAGATAGGAGGAGCAGCTATGGAGCGAAATGTACGTCTCTCACCGCAAGATAAGGAACAGATGCTGTCTTATTTCGAAGCAGAGGTTATGCAGGTGCTGAACTGGTTGGCAGCATTCAGTCCGGATGAAGAAGGCGGCATTACGCGGTTGCTTTATACAGACGGCTGGCTGGAGACGCAGCAGGCATTAGCGGTCAAAATGGCAAGCTACGGCTTGTCGACTTCATTTGATAACGTAGGCAACTTATTTGGAAAATTACAAGGCGAGGATATGGATGCGCCTTCTATTATAACAGGCTCGCATATCGATACCGTTGTGCAAGGCGGTATGTATGACGGAGCTTACGGTATTGCGGCGGGCCTGCTTGCGCTTGATTACTTGCATAAGCACTATGGAAAGCCGAAGAGGACGCTGGAGCTAGTTTCTCTGTGCGAGGAGGAAGGCAGCCGATTTCCCATGGCATACTGGGGCTCCGGGAGCATTGTAGGCAAACGGAATTTTGAGCAAATTGTTCATTTGCAGGATTCCTATGAGGTGTTTTTCGCGGATGCAATGCAGCGCTGCGGCTTTGGTGAGGGGACGGCAAGAGACAGTCGCCGCCATGATATCGGTGCCTTTATTGAGGTTCATATCGAGCAAGGGGCAGTGCTTGAGAAGGAAGGTATTGCGATCGGGGTGGTAGATACGATTGCGGGCCAGAGGAGGTTGAAGTTCGAGGTTGTCGGTGAATCCAACCATGCGGGAACGACGCCGATGCATATGCGCAGAGATGCGTTGGAGGGCGTCAGTATGATGATTCAGACGCTGCGCCAAGAGACCATTCGTATAGGCTCCCCGCTCGTGGCGACGGTTGGCAGGCTGCAGGTACAGCCGAATGTGCCGAACGTCGTACCGGGCAAGGTTATATTTACGGTAGACGCACGGCATGCTGACGAGGCGGCGCTTGATTGCTTTTGTCGCTGGGTACTTGGGGCATTTGCTTCGATTGCAGCTGACAGGCAGCTTGAGCTGCATGGCACGGAATGGTTTCGCGAGGAACCGGTGCCGATGAATGAACGGCTGAAGCAGCAATTGGATGCTGTGTGCGGCGAGCTGTCGATTTCCTCAAAGCGGATGATCAGCGGGGCTGGGCATGATGCGCAGATGTTCGAGCATATTTGCCCGACGGCCATGCTGTTCGTGCCAAGCAGACGGGGAATCTCGCATTCGCCGGAGGAATATACGGAGCCGAGCGAGCTCGCGGTCGGCGTGCTCGTCTTGACGGAGCTGCTCTATCGATTAGGCTATGAGGGGGAAGAGCTATGAAGGCGTATAAAGATTTGGCGCCATCGCCGCGTACGATTATGACGCCCGGCCCGGTCGAGGTCGATCCGCGCGTGCTGCGAGCGATGTCCTATCCGATACTCGGACAATTTGATCCGGAGTTTACGGCTTTAATGAATGAAACGATGAGTATGCTGCGGCTGCTCTTCAAGACGGAGAATGAATGGGCTTTCCCGGTAGATGGAACGTCGAGGTCGGGCATCGAGGCTGTGCTTGTCGGTATCATTGAACCCGGTGACAAGGTGCTTGTGCCCATTTACGGGAGGTTTGGGCATTTGCTGACGGAAATCGCCGGTCGCTGCGGTGCCGAAGTCGTGAAGTTGGAAACGGAATGGGGCACCGTGTTCACTGAGGAAGAAATCGTCAGCGCGATAAGGGAGCATCAGCCGAAGCTCGTAGCTCTTGTCCATGGGGAGACTTCGACTGGACGAATACAGCCGTTAGCTGGGATTGGGCAGGCATGCAGGGAAACGAATGCGCTGTTTGTCGTTGATGCGGTTGCTACAATAGGCGGCATTGAGGTAGCTACGGACCAGTTGCTTATTGATGCAGTAATCGGCGGCACGCAGAAATGCTTGTCCGTGCCGGCCGGCATGGCACCCATTACGTACAACAAAAGGGCGGAGGCGAAGCTGCAAAGCCGCAAACGAATTGAGAGGGGGCTGCTGCTAGCGGATGGCGATGATGATCCGCTGCTGCGGCCGATCCAGAGCAACTATCTAGACCTGAGCCAGCTTCAGGACTATTGGAGCCCAGCGCGGCTGAACCACCATACGGAAGCGACGTCCATGCTTTATGCGCTTCGCGAGGGATTGAGGCTTGTGCTGGAAGAGGGTTTGGATGAGCGTTTTGCGCGGCACCGCGAGCATGAAGGCGCGTTGATCGCCGGGTTGGAGGCGATGGGGCTTCGGCTGTATGGCGATCCATCCTGCAAAATGACCGTCGTCACCTGTATCGAGATACCTGCCGGAGTAGATGGAGAGTCGGTCCGTTCCATGCTGCTGGACCATTACGGCATCGAAATCGCCAGCTCTTTCGGCCCGCTGAAAGGGAAAATTTGGCGCATCGGCACAATGGGCTACAGCTGCAGCAAGCGCAACGTGCTGCTTACGTTAGGCGCGCTCGAAGCCGTGTTGCTGCGCCACGGACACTCGCTGGAAGCAGGCAAGGCGCTGCAAGCGGCGATGGACGTTTACGGGATGTAGCTGCAGTAGTAGTTGTAGTAGTAGTTGTAGTAGTAGTAGTTGTTGTTGTTGTTGTTGTTGTTGGAGCCCGCTCAATCTTTCAGAGATGAGCGGGCTTTGCTTGCTGACTGGCTAGCCAGCCAGCTAGTATGCTAGCCAATGGACTGACGAACCAGCTAATAACCGATCACTTTGGCGTACATTGCACTTTGTGCAATAGAATCGCGTAAAAAAGGCAATTTGCCAGACTACGTTGCATAAAGTGCAACAGAAACAGTCATAGGAGCGAGATAGGGGCCTCAAAAGTGCCTTTCTATTGCAGAAACTGCAACGTAGCAAGGACGTGGTTAGTTAAACGACGATTAGAGTGTACAGAGTGCAACGTAGCAAGGGTGGTCGGATGGAGGGAGTTCTAGTAACCAACCAACCAACCAACCACCCACCAAAAACCAACCAACCAACCAACCAAAAGCCAAAAACTAACAACCAACCACGGCGATGTACATTGCACTTTGTGCAATGTAATCGCGTAAAAAAGGCAATTTGCCAGGCTACGTTGCAGAAAGTGCAACAGAAACAGTCATAGGAGTGAGATATGAGCCGCAAAAGTGCCTTTCTATTGCAGAAACTGCAATGTAGCAAGGGCGTGGTTAGTTAAACGACGATTAGAGTGTACAAAGTGCAACGTAGCAGGGGATGGTCGGATGGAGGGAGTTCTAGTAACCAACCAAAAACTAAAAACCAACCAACCACCAACCACCAACCACCAACCACCAACCAACCACCAAAAACCAACCAACCAATCACGGCGATGTACATTGCACTTTGTGCAATGTAATCGCGTAAAAAAGGCAATTTGCCAGGCTACGTTGCAGAAAGTGCAACAGAAACAGTCATAGGAGTGAGATATGAGCCGCAAAAGTGCCTTTCTATTGCAGAAACTGCAATGTAGCAAGGGCGTGGTTAGTTAAACGACGATTAGAGTGTACAAAGTGCAACGTAGCAGGGGATGGTCGGATGGAGGGAGTTCTAGTAACCAACCAAAAACTAAAAACCAACCACCAACCACCAACCAACCACCAAAAACCAACCAACCAATCACGGCGATGTACATTGCACTTTGTGCAATGTAATCGCGTAAAAAAGGCAATTTGCCAGGCTACGTTGCATAATGTGCAACAGAAACAGTCATACGAGCGAGATAAGGGCCTCAAAAGTGCCTTTCTATTGCAGAAACTGCAACGTAGCAAAGGCGTGGTTAGTTATATGACAATTAGAGTGTACAAAGTGCAACGTAGCAAGGGTGGTCAGATGGCGGGAGTTCTAGTAACCAACCATAAGCCAAAAACTAACAACCACCAACCAACCACCAAAAACCAACCAACCACCAATCACCAAAAACCAATCACCAAAAACCAAAAACCAAAAAAAACCAAAAAACCACCAACCACCAACCACCAACCACCAACCACCAACCAACCAACCAACCAACCAATCACGGCGATGTACATTGCACTTTGTGCAATGTAATCGCGTAAAAAAAGCAATTTGCCAGGCTGCGTTGCAGAAAGTGCAACAGAAACAGTCATAGGAGTGAGATATGAGCCGCAAAAGTGCCTTTCTATTGCAGAAACTGCAACGTAGCAAGGGCGTGGTTAGTTAAACGACGAATAGAGTGTACAAAGTGCAACGTAGTTAGGAGGCGAATGAAGAGGCAGCTGTGGTGACAAGGTTCTTCATTTATTAATTAATCAACGCAAAGTTGCTGCGCAACTGCGGGAAATTGGGCTGCTTCAGCGCGAGATCTGATGGTGAAGCACGGTTGAGTGTGTTGTGAGACCCCCAACAAAAAAGAACGCCTGAATGCCTGATGGGCATACGGGCGTTCTTCATCTTGTTTAATGCTCTGATTTTGCTCATCTACTTTTATATGCTTATATGCATATCTGCTTGTATATGCTTATATGCTCATAGGCTCATCTGAGCATTGATTAATTATTGATATAACGCTCGAATATCGCACCGAAATCCTTCACTCGGTACTGCTTGTGCGTGTTTACGAGCCAGTTGAAGGCAGATTTGTTCAAGCCGTCGAATTGCTCAACAACGTTGAAGTCGCCTTTGTGAATTTGCTGTAAGGTAGTGGACGCAAGATCAAGACTGCGTCTTGCATATTCAAGCGAGATTTCGTTCTCGCGCGTAATTTCAGAAATTTTGATGAGTGCCTTGTACAGGTCTTTAAGCTCCTCGATATGCTTCTTGTTCACGTCAATCGAGAACGGCACGGAGCCAATGGTGAACTTGATCTCAACGTCGAGATCAACTGTCCCCGCTGTTTCCAGCGCAACCTGCGCAATTTGATGGGCGCTGTACGAATAACGTTTAAGCGTACGTTTTTTGCTGAGGGCGCTTGTGCCGTCCAGGTGGATAAGCGCGATATTCGTAAAACAGTATTCGTCGGATTTCGATTTGATCAGGAAATAGATCTTCTCGTTATCCTCATGCATCACGTAGTCGTCAGAATCCGCTTTGCTGAAATCTGCCGGCTTGATAATCGCGCCAATATCGCTTAGTCCAAGCGCGTCTGCAGCTAATTTTCCAAACATCGTACCATTCCTTTCGTCATGCCAATGATTTCATACTTACTCATTATATATTAGAAATTGCCAAATATGATGGTTCGTTTGTAGGAATTAAACACTTCCAAATGGATAAAATACGAAAATTTCAGCAAACTGAGGAAAGGCGTTTACGCTGCAGGGAGGATATTAAGGTGAAGATTGGAGTGCTGTTCCTTTGAGTGAAAAACAACAAGCGCCAAGCTCTCTGCGCAGAGGGCTGAAGGCACGGCATATGACGATGATATCCTTAGGAGGCTCCATCGGTACAGGGCTTTTTCTCGCAAGCGGCGGGGCTATCCACTCTGCCGGTCCGGGTGGAGCGGTGCTGGCTTACGCCTTAATCGGGTTAATGGTCTATTTCCTGATGACAAGCTTAGGAGAAATGGCCACCTATATGCCTGTATCGGGAACGTTCAGCACTTATGCGACGCGGTTTGTAGATCCTTCACTCGGTTTTGCACTTGGGTGGAATTATTGGTATAACTGGGCGATTACGATCGCTGCGGAGTTGTCTGCGGCAACGCTGATCATGAAGTTTTGGTTTCCGAACAGCCCCTCTATACTATGGAGCGCACTGTTTCTTTTGTTCATGCTTGGACTTAACATGCTATCGGTGAAAGGATATGGCGAGTCCGAGTACTGGTTCGCGATGATTAAGATCGTCACCGTCATTATTTTTATCGCGATCGGCTTAATGATGGTTATCGGCATCTGGAATGGAAAGGCGGTCGGTGTAAAGAATTTGACTGAAAATCCTTTTCCGGCGGGCTTCTTAGCTACGCTAGGCGTGTTTATGGCAGCAGGATTCTCTTTCCAAGGCACGGAATTAATCGGTGTAACCGCAGGTGAGAGCGAGAACCCGCGTGAAAATATTCCGCGAGCGATCCGTTCGATATTTTGGCGCATTCTGCTGTTCTACATCCTTGCCATTCTCCTAATCGGTATGTTAATTCCATACTCGAGCGAGCAGCTTGCAAGCAGTGATATTGCAACGAGTCCTTTTACGATGATTTTCGAAAAGGCAGGGCTGGCGGTTGCCGCTTCCATTATGAACGCAGTCATATTGACCTCTGTGCTGTCTGCAGGCAATTCGGGCATGTATGCCTCGACGCGGATGCTCTGGGTGCTTGCCAAGGAAGGCAAAGCTCCTCGCATCCTTGCAAGCCTGAATAAACGAGGCGTACCGGTTGCCGCCTTGCTCGTGACGGGAGCACTTGGGCTGTTGGCATTTCTGGCTTCATTTTTTGGCGACGGAGTTGTGTATGTTTGGCTGCTCAACGCGTCAGGAATGTCTGGCTTCATCGTATGGCTGGGTATTGCGATCAGCCATTACCGTTTTCGTAAAGCCTATATGTATCAAGGACGGAGGCTGGATGAGTTGGCTTATCTCGCCAAGTGGTTTCCCTTCGGTCCTATCCTAGCCATGCTCCTCTGCATCGTGGTGATCGGAGGTCAATTCATAGGGGCTTTGAATGACGGTCGAATTGACTGGGCGTACATTATTGCTTCATATATAGGCATTCCATTGTTCCTTGCTATATTTCTCGGTCATAAGTGGAAGCATCGCACTCGCATGCTTACGCTTGCAGAATGCAATCTAGATCCAGACAATTAAAATTCGAAAGCGGAAAAAGCAATAAAGATCTCTGCTGGCTGAGGCCTGCGGAGATCTTTTGCCACATCAACGATATGTGGAGTTGATGACGCCTATCGAAGGATCTTTAGGAGGATTGGCGAACTCCGAATCAACGGTAAGTGGAACTGATAACTCCTATTCAAAGGTCATTAGAGGAATGGCAAACTCCGGCATGCCAAGCGCATACGCGGTGTACTCATATTGCTCAAAGTTAATGACGATGGCTCCATGTCTTAAGTAGTAAGGGCGGTCAGCCTTAATACCTTCGAAAGGAGCGATTAAGTCGAGCTTTCTCGCTTTGATCTGGTCATTAATGTGTTTATTAATGATGGATACGTAGTTTGTATTGTTGTTCGCGGCTTGCTTCAGAGAGACGGTTTCACCGGTACTCAAATCGAACGTATACGGTACGCGTATCGTTGATCCATGGGCACCGCCGAGATCAATATAATAGTCTACGTAGAGGCTTAAATAGTCGTTTTCATTATACGTAATCGTATAGGTAGCCTCATACGCAACGGGAGGATAGTCCACGCCTGGATTATCGGCCTGCCATTTCTTATTGTCTTGGATCGCCTTGGTGAGGCTTTCCTGAGCGGAGACAGAGAAGGTTTCGGCTTCCTTTTTCAAGTAAGCATTCACTTTGTCCTCAGCTTCCTCGTTCTTATAGCCCGAGATCACCGGATAATGGATGACGAGTGATTGTGACTCGTTCACCTCGCTGATCGTTTTACTGGCGATGGTCAGCTTATTCTCATCAATGGTTTGAATGCCGATGGTACGCGTAGGCGCGTCATAGGAAATCGTGTAGCCCATCCTCTCTAGTAGAAAGCGGAGCGGGATATAAGTTGACCCGTTGGACAGGATGGACATGCTTCCGTAAACGGGCTGGCCGTTCAGTTCGTAGGTTCCCTTGTCTGGAGATGCGATGAATACTCGATTGCGTCCAATAACGATGGCGGTTCTTGCTTTGGCATCCCAGCTAGTCGCCAGACCAAGCTTCTCGTTAAGCGCGCGGAGGCTGATGTACGTTTCTCCGTCGACGATGGCTGTAGGCACGGTTGTGCGCATGCCGTCTATAACGAAGGGCTGAGGTACAACGTTCAGCGTGGACTCGGCGGCAGCCGCTGTTCCTCCGCCATGAAGAATGCCGGTTGCTGGCGTGGATGCGAGGAGTACTGCCGTCACTAAAGCCACAAGCTTTCGGTTTCGTTTTGATGCTTTATTCCAATGAGAGATCGTTAGAGCCATATCTTATTCCTCCTTCGAATGCATGAAGAGCGAGATAGTCACCTGCTTGCTTGCCAATAAAATAAAGAAGCTGTTACAGGTTTTTAACCGTAGAGCAGCTTCTTCAAACGGAAGTTTTATTTATTTTTTCGTAGCAATGGAGAAAATAACCGTTTTGGCAGCCGCATCTATTTGAATGTTTACATTATCGCTGCCGATCAGTTTCTGCTGCGATGCGACCTTGGCGCCTGACTCGACTTTTTTGCAAATATCGTTAAACAGCTCTTTGAAGACGGAGGCATTATAGCCGAACAGCTGGTTGGCGAACTGCTCCACCACCTCTTTGTTCCGTGCGAGCGTGCCTTCTCTCAGCCTCATCGTTATGCCGTACGTATTGTATTGCGGATCGAGCCACACAGCGGCCTCCTCGTCTACTGCCGCAGCGCCGGACGGGCGGTTCAGTACGCTGTCCTTCTCTGCTTGGTCTTTGAATAGACGGAGCGTCGTTTCGTATAGATCATGGTTCGAGCCGCGTAGTTGGCCAGCTTGAATGAGTGCTTCATAGGCATCCCACATTCGTTTGTCCGGGAACACGATGATCTTTTTCCCGCCGCCAAGAGTAGGAACCACGCGCTCCAGCTTTTCGGGAGACACGGTGATTGCCAGTCGTTTCGATTTATCGGTAAGTCGATTCAGTATAACGAGCGATTCCGCGCGGGTAACGGTGTCGCCAACGCCGAAGAAGCCGTTAGGATACCCTTGCATAATGCCTTTCACTAGCGTTTCTGCAATAAATTTCTGCTCGCGCTCCGTTGCGCCCATGATGTCGCCATAAGCTTGAGCCATCTTCTGTCCGAATAGGCCGTCTTCTAAAAATTCGGTTTCCTGCAGCGTGTAATAAACAATCTCGGCCACATTCTCGCGGGTCATATCTGCTTGGAAATCGTTATATCTGGCCTTGTTTAGAAAATGAAGATCGCTGGCTACGTCGATGAATTGCTTGGCCCAATATCCGACAGGGTTCGGTTTGAAATCAAAATATCGGTAGTCCTGCTTTAAAATGGCTTGATTCTCTTCGCTGAGCGATTGAAGGAACGGAAGGTTCCAGCTCCGTGAACCGTTTTGGTGCAGGTCAGTGTACGAAAGAACGAGCATTTTGATGAATTGGTCCACCTTTACAGGCTCTTGTGGTCGGAAGGTCCCGTCGGGATATCCGTCTAAAATCCCTTGTTTTACCAAATCGGCAATCGTTTTCTCCGCCCAATGGCCTTTAATATCCTTGAATACCGGCGCTGAGGCTGCTGCCGTTGCCTGATCATTCGTGAATGTGCTTGAAAAAGCGATCCCGAGAATGGTGATCATCACTGCGATTAAAGCGAAACGCTTCATAAAAATATCCCCCTAATTTATAAAAAACGATATATTCCGACATTCTCTAGATAACCACATATATGCGTTATTGAGAATGGGCTTAATGGCATAGTGAAGATGTGCGGTGTAGTTCTAAATGCTGTGAGTCTTTATGTGGATTGTGGTTTCGAGAAGTGGGGGGTATGGATTCCGTACGTTTTTGATGGGGCTGGCATATGAAAAAAAGCTGCCTAGGCAGCTTTTTGTTCGTATATAAGAATTTATATGTAATCACACATAAATGTGCTTATCTATCTCCGCGAAACGACTGCTTTTGCCACGGAGGACGGCGACAGCCGTTTACGCTTGGTTGCAGCATACAGTGGTATTATTAGGGGAGCGGCTTATAAAAATGATAAGCAACAATATCCATTCTTTTATTCAAATAGAAACGATGGGCATCATGCCGCTGGACGCCGGAGTCCAAATGGAATTGCTCGCAGCCATTGGCAGCCGCTTCCGCTTCGAGCCAGTCGAATAGCAGCTTGGCATAGCCGTTGGAACGACTGCCCGCATCGGTGATCAGGTCGTCGACATAAAAATATTTGCCCCATGCCAGCGATTCATTAATCCGATATCCGGCTGCGGACTTGGCCTCGCCATCCACGATGGCGGCGACGAGGGCATAGCCGTGCTGGGCTTGCATCCGTTTTACTTTTGCCAAATAATCTTCTTTGGTTAAATGAGGGCGAAGCTGCTGGATTAACGGGAATGCGCCGAGAATTTGCTCATCAGTAGTTAGCTTCACGATGTCTGACATTTGAATTCCTCCCCATAGGTAATAAGAAGAGGCTGCTCTGAAGGGTGTTGAACCTTCAAGAACAGCCTCGCTGCTGCTGCGTTGTTAAGCTTAGTCAAGAACAGCGGTGATATGTGCTTTCGTGATGGACCAGTGAGTAGCGGACCATACTTTTTCTTTTTTGTCGATATACATGATTTGCGGCGATTCATGCTTCACGGATGTATCTTCAGCAATTTGGTTGGAAACGGGACGGGACTCGATTACTTTCACGAGCACGTAATCAACGTCCTCTCTCGGCTTGCCGTCCAGGTATTGGTTAAACTCTGTATAAGCATTCGCGCTAACCGGACACGTTGTGCTGTGCTTGAATACGACGAGCGGGCGAGTAGCGGAAGCTTCGTAAACGTTATTCCATTCTTCAATGGATGTAATTTCTTTCAAAGTCATCGGGAACACTCCTTATATTCTGCTTTGCAGATGATAGTTACTTACAACTCTATATGTATTATAGCTCTTTTTGCCGATTAAAGTCATCTTTGGGCGAGTGGAAAATGAAAGAATGTCGATGAAGCCTGATCGTTCAAACATTCTGTAATAATTACTTGGAAATTAGACAACAACTAAGAAGGCGCCGGATGCGCTGAGCGCCGAGAGATCCTCAATTAAACCGAAACGAACAAACACCGATATTTGTTGTTTACAAGTTTGTGACAAGTTGATCACGTTGCGGATACATGCAGAGTTTATATTGTTATAAATCTGACTGATAAGGAATGGTTATGGAGAAAACTAAAATTTTAATTATTGAAGATGAAGCTGCCATTGCAGATATACTGGAATACGGTCTAAATATGGAAGGATATGAAACGGAAAAAGCCTATTCAGGTGCGAACGGTCTTAAGGCGCTTGCGTCATTCAAGCCGGATTTGCTAATTCTCGATTGGATGCTTCCGGATCAAAGCGGATTAGATATTTGCAAGCAAGTAACGGCATCTTATAATATCCCGATCTTGATGATTACGGCTAAATCCGATATTACGGATAAAATATTAGGGCTCGAATTTGGTGCGGATGACTATATTACGAAGCCCTTTGATTTAAGAGAAGTCATTGCAAGAATCCGTACCATTCTTAGACGGGTTGCGCAAGCCAATCGGCATGCCGATGGAAATACCGAACAAGAGGACCAAGTGATTCGCTTTAAGGAGATCGAGATCGCTGTTAGTGAGAGAGTGGTCAAGAAAAGCGGAAAAGAGATTGAATTGACCCCTAAGGAATATGATCTCCTACTGAAGCTTTATACAAATAGGGGGAAAATTTTCACTCGAACGGAGCTGCTGGATTACGTATGGGGATACGATTACACTGGAGACACGAGAACAGTGGATACGCATATCCAACGGTTGCGCAAAAAATTGGATGCAGCGGACCTGATTACGACCGTATTCAGCATTGGTTACAAATTCAACAAGCATGTGGACACTTCCTATGATTCGCACGATTAGGGCCAAGTTCATCCTCGGTTTTTTTGTTATTTTCACCGTATTTTTCTTAATCCTCAACCAGTGGGTGACAAGGAATATTGAAGCCGGCAACCGGAGCACAATTTCCGATAGCTTGATTGACTTAAAAAAAAACAGCAACAACTATATTCGGCAATCCTTCTTAACGCATCACTTTACGAGCGATGAGATTTACTTTGAGCAAATTGCCGAGGACATGGGAACGGATCTGCAGCATACGGTTTCCGACGGTGTCGGAATGTATTCGTTAGCTGGTGAGCTGCTGTATACTTCCGACAAAAGTATATTTAAAGCAGGCGGAGATGATCTGACAGCGGCCATGCAGGGAAAAACAGCGTATACGATTGCAATGATTAACGGGGAGGTATCCATTCTCTATGCCTATCCCGTTGTTGTTAATGGCACTAAAGTAGGTATCATACGTTTTGCCAAAGATTTTACTCCGCTCTACGAGCAAAGCAGAGCCATGAAGCGAACGATATTTTTTATCGCGTTGGCGGTATTTACTGCAGCATTTCTGTTTTCCTATATCCTCTCGCGTCATGTTACGGTTCCGCTGGTTAAGCTGATGCAAGCCTCGAATGAGGTGAAAGATGGAAATCTGCACGTTCGCATCGCTTTCAAGCGAAAGGATGAGATCGGCAGCCTTGCCACTAACTTCAGCAGCATGATAGAGAAGCTCAGAGAGCAATTTCTAACCATTGAGAAGGACCGGGATCGGCTCGAAGAGTTGATCAATCATCGGAAGCGTTTTTTTGATAATGTGACCCATGAGCTGAAAACACCACTTACGACGATTATGGGCTACTCCGAAATCATATTGATGAATGGTGCGAAGGATCCGGTTATTTTTCAAAAAGGGATGGGCCATATTATGGATGAGAGCAAACGGCTGCATGACATGGTTTTGAGGCTTCTGGAAATGTCCAAGGCATCCGAAGGAGCCAATAACTTTGAAAGAATTGATGCAGCTTGTATATTACGGGACGTATCTGAGTCGATGGCGATCAAAGCGAAGCGGTACAAAAAAACGATTCATTGCAAAGCCAGTCATGATTTGTTCGTATATGGTCAATCAGACCGGCTGCGCCAGCTCTTTATCAATTTGCTGGATAATGCGATTAAGTATTCGTCTGCCTATTCGGAAATAGTGGTTGAGGCCCATCTGGATGCCCAAGCGGTCAAAATCATGGTTACGAATGAAGGGGAAACGATCAGTCCGGATAATCTAAAAAAAATTTTCGAGCCGTATTACAGGGCCGGAAGCGTTGTTAATGAAGAAGCGAGCGCAGGACTTGGCCTTAGCATAAGCAAGTCTATTGTGGACGAGCACCAAGGTCTCATTCGGATAACGAGTAACAATGGGCAGACGAGCGTGCAAATTGAGCTTTCGTTCATGGAGGCCGAGAGGAAATGAATATGAGGAGCAGAGCCGTCTATCTCGCATTAATAATCGTGATTTGCTGCTTACTGGCAGGCTGCCAGGGAGCGAATAAAGTCGAGACGATTATTATTGATGATAAAGAGGATCAGCAGGCTTCAAACGACGAGCTGTCCCTTTTTGAAGTCAAGACCATCTATCCTGTAATGGAAGGCAAATCAGACCAAGTCTATCCACTTGGCTGGAGCAATGAAAACGCCTTAATTACGCTTGGGGCGGAAAATTACAAATTTGCGTCGACGATTAACCGCGTGGAGTTTCCATATGTATCCCAAACAAAATTATGGGATGAGAGAAACAGCATTTTTCTATTTAATAATTTAATAGCCTTATCTCCAGACGGGAAAGAGGCAGCTTTTCCAGTGGTGGAGAATGGTGCCTTTACGCTCAAGTTGTTTTCGCTTGCGGGAGGCAATAGCGAGCTGCTCGGTGAGATCACAACCGACCAACTGAAATTTGTTCGAATGACATGGTCTAGCAATAGTCGTTTCCTAACCTATTCAATCGTGAATGAAGCGGATAAACAGGTGAAAATCGGCGTTTATGATAGGGAAACTAGGGATACAAAGTGGTACTCTTTAGCGCAAAATGGGTCAAATTCAAAGGAGTTTTTCGCATTGCATTCGATTCATGTTTCCAATGACGGGGAAAGCGCGGTCATTGTAAAATATGTAGCCAGGCAGTTAATGCTTGAAGTCGGCCAATGGAGCGGGGACAAGTTCAAGAGCAAATACGAGCATCCGATTAGCTCCGAGGGATGGGTGGAGTGGATTCACCAGGATCAGATCGCATTCGTCGGGCCGGATGGGAATTTGTACGCATATGACCTGCGAAATGCTGTGGTGTCTCTTTTGTTAAGAGATATTGGACTTTTTCGGCTATCTGATGACCGGAAATTTATCGCTTTTTGCCAGGATGGCGATTCCGTTTTTGCAGCAAGACTATATGGGAATAATGTGTTAAACATGAAACAGATTTATCAAGGAATCATTCCCGCCCAAATGGCTTGGAGCCCGGATAATGGGAAGTTATTGCTTAGTGGATCGAAAAAGTACGACATTGCCCAACCTATGGCTGAAACACAAGCATTTAAGGGCATGCAGAGCCTAGTCATTGAATTTAATTAAGAACGGATAGGAGGAGCACAGCCTCTGCTTAACGGCAGAAGCTGTGCTCTTTTGTTGCGTTGCGTTTTTATGAAAGAGAAGGCGTTTGCGATTTAAAGGATTGGGAGGTAGAAGGCGTACACAACTTGTTTACATGCTAGCGAAGTGGGTGAGACATCTCTGAACTATAGTAGATTTTAAGAGATGACTATTACGATCATTCGCTAGGAGGCGCCATGAAAACTTATAAAAAACGCAAACAGTCCATGAAAGCATTCATTATACTCTTTCTTTTATTCTTTACTATGGTGGGTGTTGTTGCCGCTTGGAGCATCGGTCATTCAGAGGAGAAACTTCCTTCAATAACCGAGCACTCTTTCGATAATCCGGTTAAGCTATCTCCTCCATCTTCTCAAACGCAAAAGTATAAAATTATGATCGATCCGGGACATGGTGGGAAAGATCCAGGCGCCACGGGGGTAAGCGGGAACTACGAGAGGGATTATACGCTCGCCCTTGCGAAGAAGGTGTTCGATTTGCTCAGAGATGAACCGATGTTTGAGACGCGCATGACGAGAACTACAGACGTGTTTGTTGAATTGGAAGATCGCGCAGCTATGGCAAATGAATGGCAGGCTGATGCCCTATTGTCTATCCACGGAAATACGTACACGGATGACAGTGCAAACGGAACGGAGACGTTGTACACACATGATGATAGCAATCTATTGGCCCAAACCGTTCAAAAGAACGTAATCGAGGCTTTAGGTTTTCGGGACCGCGGAGTGAAGGAGGAGCAGCTAAAGGTGCTTTCGCTCAGCGAAATGCCGGCAGCACTCGTTGAGGTCGGTTATCTAACCAACGCTGGCGAGGAAGCTGTCATGCTCAGCGGGGACGGACAAAATGCAGCAGCAAAGGGCATCGTAGAAGGCCTAAAGCAATATTTCTTACAATATGGCGAGCATCCCTCTAATCTGGAGGGACTTCAAATAGATGGTCAAGAGGAACATAATGATGAGGAGCATTCGAATGTAGATGCAAGCTCTATTATTAATAAGAAGGTGTATTACAACGGCTTAGCGGCTGATGGAAAGCGCGTTGCCTTGACTTTCGATGATGGCCCAGACACGGAGATTACTTCTGATATTTTGGTCATTTTGAAAGAAAATGAGATAAAGGCGACATTTTTTATCGTGGGAAAACAAGCGAAGGCCCACCCTGAGATGGTGAAGCGAATCGTAAAAGAAGGACATGTGATAGCCAACCACTCGTGGTCACATCCTAATTTCAACAAACTGACAATCGAAGAATCATTGAAACAAATAAAGGATACACAGGATCAACTGGAAGCTATTTCGGGCTTGCGTCCTCTCTTGTTTCGCCCTCCCTATGGGGAATTGAATGAGGAGAGAGTGAAGGCTGTACATGAGCTGAACATGGCTGTTGTGAACTGGTCCGTGGATACGATGGATTGGTCTGGAATAACTGCGCCAGCTATATTGAAAATCGTGAACAAACAAGTCTATTCGGGGGGCATTGTTTTACAGCATTCTACCAGCGGAAGGGGAAATACGGTCGAAGCGCTCGAACTCATGATCCCGCAATTGCGAGAAAAAGGATACACATTCGTTACGGTACCGGAAATGCTGAACTTGCCCGATTACCAGGACGCTTAGTGTGTGAACGGTGAAGTTATGTTAACGGTGAAGTTATAAGTTATGTGAACGGCGATGATTGGCATGGACTGCAACGCAATCGTCCATTCAGCGACAACGATTCATTTATGGTATGAAACAAGTACGAAGCAAGTAAGAAACAAGTGCGAGACAAGTGCGAAATAAGTGCGAGACAAGTGCGAAATAAGTACGAAACAAGAGCGAAACAAGTGCGAGACAAGTGCGAAATAAGTACGAAACAAGAGCGGAACAAGAGCGAGACAAGTGCGAGACAAGTACGAAATAAGTACGAGACAAGTGCGAGACAAGTGCGAGACAAGTGCGAGACAAGTGCGAGACAAGTGCGAGACAAGCGAGAAACAAGCGAGAAACAAGTACGAAACAAGTACGAAACAAGTGACGTTGCCTTAATTAAGTAGACAGTAAGAAAGCCTCATTACAACTGTTAGTCTAAACATTACACTGCCAAGAAAAGCTGTAATGGCGTGAGGTAACCGTTGGAAGAATGCGTTCTCCGTCGGTTGTAAAACAGCTCAATATATTCAAATACAGCCTTCTTGGCCTCAGCCCTAGTCTTAAATTTACGATCATTTAGCCATTCCATTTTAAGCTTCCCCCAGAAAGATTCCATTGGTGCATTGTCGTAACAATTACCTTTGCGACTCATGCTACAGACGAAATCGTGTTTCTTTAGAAGACGTTGGTATTTCTTGCTGGCATATTGAACACCACGATCAGAATGGACGATCAAGCCTTTTTCTGCACCTACGCGGCCTATGGCTTGTTTTAATGCAGATGATACGAGTTCAGTCTTCATGCGGCTGTCCATTGCCCACCCTACGATGGCGCGGCCATGCAGATCCATAACTCCTGCAAGATAGAGCCAACCTTCGTCAGTTGGAATATACGTAATATCAGTCAGCCATTTCTCACGTGGTTTCGTTGTTTCAAAGTTTTGATTTAGTAGGTTATCGGCAACAGGCAAATTGTGTTTAGCATTCGTTGTCGCTTTGTATTTCTTGACCACTTTAGACCGTATTCCATTTGCTTGCATGAGGCGGGCTACACGGCCTCGGCTAGCTTTCTGGTCCGGCGGTAGATTCTTTGTGATTTGTGGCGTTCCATAGATCTTACGGCTCGCATGATGGATATTTCGGATCGTATCTAGCAGCTTCCGATTTTCTACACTTCGTTTACTTTCGGGTCGCTTCACATAAGCATAATAGCCGCTTCGAGAGACATGGAGAGCCTGGCACATCTTTGCAATCCGAAATTCGAAGCGGTGTTCATAGATAAACTTGAACGTGTTTACTTCAGATTTTTCGCAAAGTAGGCTGCCGCCTTTTTTAGAATGTCGTTTTCTTCCTTGAGATCAGCGAGTTGCTTACGAAGCTTACGTATTTCCTGATCTTCCACTTTAAGATTTCCACTGCCAGGAAAGGATTGTTCGCCGTCTTGCTTGTACAACTTTATCCAGTCTTTAACCGTCGTATAATGCACGCCTAGTTCCTTGGCTGTTTAAGAAGCTGTTGATTCTTCTGCTAATATACGCAGGACTACCTGCTCCTTAAATGCCTTGTCGAATTTTTTTCGTTGTCCCATGTGAATCCCTCCATAATTTATTATAGAGGTTTTCTTCGTGTCCATCTATTCGGGGCAAGGTCACAAGTGCGAAATAAGTACGAGATAAGTGCGAGACAAGTGCGAAGTAAGAACAAATAAGTACAAACAATCACGAAACAAATACGAAACAAATACGAAACAAGAGGTAACCATATGGATGGTTGCTTCTTGTTTTTTGGCGTCCTGAACGGTTCCCGCATCGGCTGCACTATTTCTATAAAAACCATAATTTTAGCTTAATAAACACGTCAGCTGTACGATTTCCGGTATATATAAATGAACCCGTTGCAATTGAAATTGGCGCGTGCTATGATGACATAAGTCGAAATGACCGTTTTGGTTTTTTGGTCATTTATTGAGAAGTATCGGGTCGGAGGTGTTAGGGTGGCAATTGATCGACGACAGCAGGTTGTGGATGCGGCAGCCAAGTCTTTTGCGTTGTTCGGCTACAAAGCGACGACGATGGATCAGGTTGCGAAGATTGCGAATGTAGGCAAGGGAACGATCTATACGTTCTTTTCGAATAAAGAAGAGCTGTTTCATGAGATTATGAAAAAGCTGATTATGGAAATGAAGCTGGTAGCAGAGAAGGTTCTCGATCCAAATCGCGGGTTCTTCGATAATTTGCATGCAGCACTGGAGCAATTGCTTGAATTCCGTGAGGAGCATGAGCTTGCGCTCAAGCTCTCCCATGAGGTGCGTGAGATCGGTACGCCGATGGCAGTGGAAGGCATGCAGCAGATTGAGAAAGCTGTGGTAGGCTACATTCAAAACCAGGTGCAGCAGGCGATGGATAAAGGCGAGATTAAACCATGCAACCCGGAAATTACGGCATTTGTCATGCTGAGATTGTACATGGCACTGACGGTGGATTGGAAAAAAACGCATGATCCGCTGGATAAGCAGCAGGTAGCGGAGCAGCTGCGGTTTTATATGCAAGTAGGATTGGCTCCGGAATAGCCTGGATGCCTTTTTTTACACTATAAAATGACCGAATGACAATAATGGTCAATTAGTAATGAGGAGAGTGGACGCGTTGAAGTTCAGAGGATTGAAACAGTTTGGCAAGGAACTAACCGGCATTGCAGGCAACAAAATGCTGCTCATATCCGTAATCGGCGTACTTATGATTCCGCTTATGTATTCATCGATGTTTTTGGGCGCATTCTGGGATCCTTACGGGCATCTGGACAAAATGCCCGTAGCTATCGTCAATGCGGATAAAGGATACACGTATAACGACGAAACGCTGCATATTGGCGATGATTTCGAGGAACAATTAAAGGAAAACGAAAAATTCGAATGGCATTTCGTAAGCCAGGCAGAAGCGGAAGCGGGGATGGAGGATCACAGCTATTATATGGCTATTGAGATTCCCGCTGATTTCTCCGAGAAAACAACGACGCTCACTTCGGATGAGCCTACGCCAGCACAGCTGACTTACTTGGCTAACGAGAGCTATAACTTTCTAGCCTCGCAGATTGGCAGCAAAGCAGTGGATACGATGAAGGTGGAGCTTGGCCGCGAAGTGACGGCAGCGTATACGCGTACCGTGTTTGGGCAAATCGAAGAGCTCGCTGACGGAATCGGGGCGGCGAGCGACGGTGCCGGCGAGATTGCCGACGGCACGACGAAAGCAAAGGATGGAGCCGTGCTCATCGAGCGCAATCTTGCAAAGCTCGTCAGCGGATCAATGACGCTGAAGGAAGGTGTCGCCAAGCTTAGCGATGGCGGCGCGGCGCTTGGGAAAGGCAGTGCCGAGCTCAGCGCAGGCACTGCAGGGTTAGCGAGCGGCCTGGCGCAGCTGCAGGCTGCGCAGCAGCAGCTTGGCGCCGGAGCAGCATCGCTAGGCGAAGGCGCGGGTTCGCTTGGCGCCGGAGCGGCGAAGCTCAGCGACGGGATGGCGCAGCTGGCTGGAGCGAGCGGACAGCTGGCGGAAGGGGCTTCGGACGCGCAGCAGGCTGCGGGGCAGCTGGCTGGCGCGATGAAGGAGTCTTCAGCAGGCGAGGAGCAGCTGAAGGATGGGGCTGCGGAGCTGGCGAATGGGCTGGCGCAGCTTGGCCAGTCTAATCCGGAGCTGGCTTCGAGCGACAGCTTTGCTTCGCTGCTGAAGGCTAGCCGCGAGCTGGCTGAAGGATTGGAGAAGTCCGCTGCCGGCCAAGCGCAGCTGAGCGGTGGCGCCACCAAGCTTAATGATGGATTGGTGAAGGTCGCTGAAGGCCTTGGAAGCTTCGATGTGAAAGCGCAGGAAGCGGCTGCTGGCGGCAAGCAATTAGGCGCTGGTGCGGAGCAGGTCATAACTGGAGCAGAAAAGTTTGCAGGCGGTATGATTCAGTTTGGCGACAAGCTGAAAGAAGCTAGCGGCGGTGCGGCTAAGCTTGCAGCGGGAGCGAAGCAGCTGGATAGCGGAGCATCAACGCTTACGGCGGGGCTCTCGCAGCTGTCGACTAGCGTCGCTCCCTTTGTAGACGGGTCCGCAGCTCTGGAGGATGGCGCAAAGCGAGTCGCCACAGGGCTGTTGAAGCTGGAAGACGGTACACAGGAGCTTTCCGGCAAGCTGGGTGATGCATCGGACAAAACGGCTGATTTGAATCTAACCGATGCGATGGTCGATATGTTCTCGGACCCGGTTAAGCTCGATGTCGAGAAAATGACTGAGGTCGACAACTACGGAACGGGACTCGCTCCCTACTTCCTGTCGCTGGGCTTGTTCGTAGGGGCAATGCTGCTGACAATCGTGTACTCCGTGCGCGAGCCTGCTGTCCGTCCGGACAGCGGCTGGAGCTGGTTTTGGAGCAAGGCGCTTACCTTGTCGCTAATCGGCATCATCCAAGCGTTAATTGCTGACGCAGCGCTTCTATTCTTATTGAGGCTTGAAGTGCAGAGTGTGGGACTATTCGTGTTTTATTCCATGCTGACCAGCTTAACGTTCATGATGATCATTCAGTTCTTGGTTGCATCAATGGGCAATCCAGGGCGTTTTATCGCCGTAATATTGTTGATTTTCCAGTTGACGAGCTCCGCGGGGACGTTCCCGATCGAGCTTGTACCAGGCTGGCTGCAAAAGATTTCTCCATTCCTGCCGATGACCTATGCGGTAGCAGGATTTAGGGACATCGTATCGAGCGGCGATTACAGCTCAATGGGCAGAGATATTGCGACACTTGCAGGCATTGCGATTTTATTCGCCCTGTTATCCTACCTTTACTTCACGCTGTCTCATCGCAAAATCAAAAATGAAAGCTCGGAGCAGCCGGCAGTTCCGGTTGTTTAGAGGCTTCCTGCACGGATTCATTTCAGGGATAGGCATTGTAAAAGTTGCTTCACCCGTTTCCGTTCCGCTTGTGAATGCTGGTGCGGCTCTCGTGTGTCTCTCTGCTAACGTTCCCGTTAAAGCTGTGTTTGTCGTCGTTCAAGACGATGTTTATGTTTCAGCAATGGGTCCAACCGAACTAACTGGGAGACGGGAGCGACAGGAACTGCTGGAGTCACAGGAGCAATCGGCTACAGGAGTCACAGGAGCAATCGGCGAACTGAAGGTACAGAAGCAAATGGCTACAGGAGTCACAGGAGCAATTGGTTTCTGGAGTCACAGGAGCAATTGGTTACTGGAGTCATAGGAGCAATTGATTACTGGAGTCACAGGAGCAATTGGTTACTGGAGGTACAAGATCAATCGGTTACTGGAAGCATAGGGGATCCGGGAGCAACGAGCGCGACATGCGTAAACGGAGCGACAGGTCATTCGTCTTTGACCGTGCTACATCTGTTTTCTCTGGAAACTTGTGGAGCAGTCCGGAAAGTGCAGTCGATATTGCTTTATTGTCGGTACGATTACAGGTACGCCTTGCGAGCTGCTAGCAGATTTATCGGCTAATAATAGTACAACAAGCATTCAAGACAGCAGGTAAACGAGGGGGTAGCGATCATCGCTATCCTCTTTTTCTATCTGCTTGCTGGACGTTAACGAGTGCAGCCCAATTAAATAGTGGGTTTAGCAGAGAGGATTTCACGTCTGCTTCCGAGAAAATCAGATAAAGTTAGGCAGCTTTCCTCTTTAGAGGCTCGCAAAGAGCCATTCATCGTTGCAATGACGGTGATTAAGCTTTAAGAGCCATACTGTGCCATCCCTTAGACAAATTTTATCGAGCCTGTATAGCTACGCTGTAGAAAGTGCAATGTAATCCTCAAGAAGTAAGTAAATGGCTAGCTACATTGCAGTTATTACAACGTTAAGTAAGGATTACTGCTGAATTAGGAGGATAGGGGGCCATACTATTGCACTTTCTACAGTGTAGAGGGCAGACTTGTGTGCTGTGTGAGGTTTAGATTGCAGAAAGTACAGTGTAGGCTAATTGGTGCTGGGTGTCAGCTGTAGGGACGGTGCGTTGATACAAACACAGATAAAACGCAGATGGAACGCAGATAGAACACAGATAGAACACAGATAGAACACAGAAAAACGCAGCAGATAAAATGCATATGAAATGCAGATGAAACGCGGAATGAACGTAGATGAAACGCAGATGAAATGCAGAAGAAACGCGGATTGAACGTAGATGAAACGCAGATTAAATGCAGAAGAAACGCGGTTTGAATGCAGATGAAACGCAGAAGAAACGCGGATTGAATGCAGATGAGACGTAGAAGATAAACCGCAGATAAACCGCAGTTAAAGCGAAGATGCAATGGAGATTTGATTTGAGGAAAGAATCGTGAGTAGCTATAGGATAGGAGCGCTGACACAGGGACGAGCGAAATTGGTGCGTTGGCGAGTAATGGAATGAGTCGGTGCGGAACTAGGTTAAATAAGGGAATTTTGAACAAAAGAATAGCCAAAAGGGATGTAAGTCCCATGCGTTGAGATAGGCAACATTTAGGGGGAGTGGAGTCTTCTGATACAAGAAATCGCGTGACATGCATTTCATCCTATTCGTAGTGATAACCTCCCAGAAAGGCTCCTCAAAGAAATGGCGGAGGATGCTTGTTCGATTGTGAGGGATTCTGTAGACTCCCTTCAAAAATGAAAGGGCACCTAAATAGGTACCCTATGCAATGTAGACTTTATGTTTGCTTGGTTTACTGATTTAATCCCTCCAGCATGCGGATTAATATCGTCACAGCCTCGGCCCTCGTCGCTGGCGCAGCAGGGTTGAACCGATTATCGTCAGTGCCTTTTATAAGCCCAAGCTCCTTAATTGCAGCCACTGCACCTCTCCCCCATGCCGGGATTGCTCCGTCATCCGCAAATCCAGAGACGGGATTCGCAGGAATAGTCAACTTCAGCGCGTTTGCGATCATCGCTGCCATCTCCATGCGCGTAATCTCGGCATTGGGACGGAAGGAGCCATCTGCATAGCCCTTGATGATCCCCGCTTCAACAGCTTTGGCGATTGCTTCCCGTGCCCAAGCTCCGATTTGCGCCTTATCCGTGAAGGCTAGCTCCCCGTCTGCTTGCGGCAGCTTCAACGCATGCGCGAGCATAGCCGCGAATTCTGCACGCGTTACGCTTCTGCCAGGCTTAAATGTGCCGTCGTCGTAGCCTTTGACCAAGCCAAGGTTCGCAGCCAGCTTAATACTCGATTCAGCCCAATTCCCCGCAATGTCGCTGAATTGCGCCTCGGGATTTGGAACAGCCTCCTTATCCACGGCGAAGACCGCGAATTTCGTGAAGTGGTCCACCTGTACGCTAATCTCGCTGCCGGTGACTTCTCCGCCGATTTCGACCCACTCTTGCTTCGTTTCGTCATAATAGAAGATGACAGGCTTGTCGGTGTTCTTGACGCTGCTAGAATCGAATGCAAAGGTCAGCGTTATCGGTTTATCGAAGTTTTTCGTGAAGTTTTTCGTAATCTCATAGATCGAGCTGGCCAATGTATCATTATCCGTTAACAGGCCTTCCGTATCCAGCACCTTTTCGATTTTCACCTTAAGTTCTTGCTCTGCAGCCCCGCTCGGTATTACCAGCTTCACGGTGTTGTCCATGCTGACTTCCCCGGATTTGCCCACAGGAAGCGTCAGTTGACCATTCCTCGAAACGATAGGTTCGTTCGAAGGAGGTGCCGGAACAGACGGGCTTGGTGAAGGATCTATCACCGCCGCACGGGTTACAGTTACCGTGTACGTCTTCATTGTCGTTCCGTCCTCAGCCGTGACCACGACCTCAATGATGTTGGCACCAACGTTTAGCGTGATTGGTGCCGACGCATTTACACTTGTTACCGCCATGCCATTCACTTTGACCGTCGCCTTGGCGTCCGCCGCTGCAGGCATGACCATCAAGCTGCTTACCCCGTTCGCTACGCTAGCGGTATAAATTGTCCTACCCGATGCAAACGCCGGATTCAGCGCCGCGCCTTCCGAAAGCGCCAGATTGCTCAAGTTGGCATTCGTGCTCGCCGACGTGGATGCGCGCACCACAGTAATTAGGTAAGCCTGCGTTTCGTTACCGTCCGCCGGCACATAGAGGACCAGAATGGAGGTGATGCCCTCTTTCAGTGCGATTTCGCCTGATTCCGTACCACTTTCTACGATATTGTCTTCTACGATTATCGTCGCTCCTGCATCAGTCGCCGTCGGCGTGACCGTCAAGCTAGTTTGGCTGTACGGCACGAAAACGACATAGTCTGTCGTAGCTGGATCAAACGCCGGGTCCAGTGCCGCGCCTCCCGACAAGACCAGATTGCTTAAGCTCGGCAATGACTCAGCACGCGTTACCGTTACTGTATACATCTGCGTTATCGTGCCATCCGCGGACGTTACCACAACCGGAATCGTATTCGCGCCTACGTCCAATGGGATGGCGCCCGATTCGGCTCCGCTTGCTACCGTCATGTCTTTTACCGTTACCTTAGCTCCCTCGGCCGACACGGTTGGCGTGACCGTTAGTGTACTCACATCATTCGGTACGTCTGCCGTGTAACTTATTGTGTCCCACTCAAACGCAGGGCTTAGTGCGACTCCGCCAGACAACGTCAGATTGCCCAAGCTGGCATTTACGCTTACTTCCGCACGCATGACCCAGACCGTGTACGTCCTCTTTAATCCATTCGCTGCCGTCACTTCAATATCAATAGGATTGACGCCTACGTTCAGCGCAATGTTGTCGGACGCCGTTCCGCTGCTTACATTTGCTCCGTTAACCTTGACCGTCGCGCCCCCATTCGCCACAGTCGGCGTCACCGATAGCGTATCCACTTCATAGGCCACGCTCGCATCGTAGTACAGCATATCCGATGTAAACATTTTATCAAGCATGACTCCGCCAGATAATGTTAGGCTGCTCAAGTCGGCATTCCCGCTCAAAGGAGGTGCCGCACGCGTCACAGTTAGCTTGTATGTCTGCTTCGCGATCCGGTCCGCTGCCGTCACTTCAATCGTGATCAGGTTATCGCCTTCGCTCAGCGGAATGGGATCATCGTGATTCGTCATACCGTTAATCAGAATCGTCGCACCCTTATTTGAGGCGATTGGGGCTACGATGATATCACTCATGTCATAGTCTACATTCATCGTGTAATTCAACGTCCCCGGCGCAAACGTTGGATTAAGCGGTCCGCCGGCGACAAAACTTAATACGCGCAAGCTCGCGTCCGTACTTGGCGGCGCGGCGGCGCGCGTCACCGTTACCATGTATTCCGTGGTTGTCTTGCCGTCTTCTGCCGTCACGCGAAGGGGGATTGGATTGTTACCTTCTCGCAACGCGATCACATATGGAGTACCGCTAGCGATCGTTCCACCGTATACTTGCAGCCTTGCTTTAGCGTTAGCTACGTTTGGTGTAATCGTCATGGTACTCACGTCATGCGTGACACTTGCCGTGTAAGCTACCGTACCTGGCTCAAACGCCGGGCTTAGGGCAATTCCGTCAGATAATGTCAGGCTGCCCAAGCTCGCATCCGCGCTCGGCGGCTCCGCTCGAGTCACCGTGACGGTGTACGTCGACCGGTTCACGCCGTCCGCGGCCGTCACTTCTATGATAATGAGGGTTTCGCCTACGCTAAGCGTGATTGCTTCTGACATCCCCCCCCTTGGGACTTCCTTGCCGTCGACCTTAATCGTCGCTCCTGCGAAGGCGGCGCCCGGTATGACCATGAAAGGTTCCGCGTTATAAGGAACGCTTATCTGGTAGTTATGTATCCCTGGCACAAATGCCGGGCTCAGTTGGGAGTCGCTTGTCAGGATCAAGTAGCTCAAATCGGTATCGCTGTTTAACGGCGCCGCTCGCTTCACCGTCACTACATACTTCTGCTTCGCCCTCCCATCTGCCGCCGTCACTTCAATGGAGATCGGGTTATTGCCAACGCTCAGAGCAATCTCAACGGACGCCGTGCCGCTCGTGACCGTCATATCGTTCACGATTACCGTCGCCCCCGCATCCTCCACGGTTGGCGTGAACGAGATGCGGTCCACGTCATTCGCGACACTAACCGAATACTGGTATACCCCTTTATCAAATGCCGGATTAAGCGTGCCTGCAGAAGCCGTCAGCGCGTTCAAATCGGCAACAGTGTAATGAGCGATCGTTCCTTTGGCCCCTACAGCCGCATACATCCCATTGCCGTACGCAATGCCATTCAGATGTTTGGGGGTGATCCAGGTCATATTCCCCCAAGAAATGCCATTTGCAGACGACACGATTGTGCCGTCATCCCCTACGGCTACGAATTTTCCTTTTCCATATGTTATTCCATTGATTAGGTTACGAATGCCTGATGATTGCTTTGTCCAGGTGACGCCGTCGCTTGAAGTTAAAATGGTACCGATGTCTCCTGCCGCCACGAACTTGTCGTTGCCGTAAGCTACAGTCACTAGGCCATATGAAGATTTGTACGTATTCGTCCATGTTTCTCCATCGGAAGAGGTCACGACTGATCCGTCTGCTGCTACCCCGATAAAGATGCCATTCCCATAGGCGAGGTCCTTCAAGGGGGAGCTCGTGCCCGATTCATGCACCGTCCAGGTTATGCCGTCTTTGGATGTTTTGACTAAGCCTCCTACGTAGGCAGCCACGAACTTGCCGTCCGCAAATAAGATATCGTGAAAAACACCGTACGTGCAGCACTCGCCCGAACGATCGGTCCATGTGATTCCATCATCCGAGGTGACAACCTTATCGCCGTACCCGACCGCCACAAACCGTGAGTTGCCGTAGGCAACGCCTTCCATTTGAGTAGCATCGCCGATATCGCGGCTTGACCAACTGATGCCGTCGGTGGATGTAAGCATTGCGCCCTTTTCCCCTGTCGCCGCGAACATGCCGTTGCCGAAAACGATGTCACGCAGCGAAGACGAGGTCGTCGATGATGGATGCGTCCAATTCGTTATTTCATTTGGGCTGATAATCGCGCCGCCTGTACCCGCAACCATGAACTTGCCATTGGCGAAAGCAATGCCTTTGAGATCCGCTAATGTGCCAGCAGTGCGAGAATCCCAGTCGATGCCGTTCTCAGACACTAGAATGACTCCTCTTTTGCCGACCGCCATAAAATTGCCGCTGCCATAGGCGACGTCATAGATGATCGAAGTTGCTTCTCCCGAGTCCCGTCTGGTCCATATGGTACCGTTCGCGGAAGTCATGACAACGCTGCTGCCACCACTAAAGTAGTAGCCTCCGACAGCCACGAACATCCCGTCCCCGTAGCTCACGGAAACAATAGACGCCCCTTCTATTTCCAAGACTTGCTCCGACCAAGTGATGCCATCGCTGGAGGTCAGTATTGCATCGGAACTCGCCGCTACATATAAGCCGTTGCCGTATGCAATTTGTCCCATATTTCTCGATGTCCCGGATGACTGGCTGGTCCACGTGACCCCATCCGTCGATGTTGTAACGGCTCCATTGCCACCTACCGCCGTGAATTTCCCGTCCTGATAGATAACGCCGACTAAATAATCCGTCACGTCCGAGTCGGCTGGGGACCAGGAACTGCCGTTTTCGGAATTGATTATGCTGCCTTTGTCCCCGACCGCTACGAACAAACCATTGCCGTATGCCACATCGGAATAAGACCATTTAGGTGATACAGTTGTTCCTGTCCAGCTTTCTCCATCTGCAGAGGTCTTGATCGCACCTCCCTCGCCAACCGCCACGTACATCCCATTACCGTACGCTATAGCCCAGAGGTCTCCGGTTGCCGCGGAAGCAGGAGTGGGGGCTGGAAGAAGACCCGCCAGGACAGCGCACACGGCCAGCATGGCCACTAAACGTCTATACATAGTTATCAACACGCACCTTTTCCATAATGTTTTTAATAGCAATCATACATTGTAAAATAAGCTATAGAATCATTTTATTGATGACGCCTTAATGAAACTATCACCTATATGAAACGCCTCAGCATGAATGCTCTACTCTCCTTGCAGGTTCGTAAGATACGACACGCATGGGTCGTTTCTTCTACTATAAAACAAGGCTGGATCGAATTGACCTACCCGGGCGGGTAGGTCGAAGCTGCTAAATAGGGTAGGCATGCTCGGCTTACACCACCAGATCGAGAGTGCAATTTATGTTGGCACGTGCTTCTAAATCATAGCCCAAGCCCCCGAAAGCCGAGTTAAATAAACAAATAATAGATTTGATTCTAATAATAATAGATTCAATCATAATAATCGACTTGTTTGGGCATATTCCTTTATCGACTTTATGACATTGGAAAAAGTTTATTGTCTGTGCGTGCAAGGTTTTCCGCCGCAAGCGTAAACTTTCTATTCCGCACCTTCTCCTTAATTATTGGTAAAGCCCGATCATGTATGGAACATGCACATGCGCTGAAAAAGATAGTTGAGCGACATTGCAGTTATACAATTGCGAAATGAGGTCGTCGACCGCTTTATCGATCTCGTACGAGCCGTTATTCCGGCTATCGCGGATACGTTGATAACGCGGTTGTTCTTGATCGCCTGAATGGTTCGAAATAGAGGCTCATTGAACTCCTCCAGAATTCCTCTGCAAAAACCTGCTCCGTGACCTCCTCCAGAATTCCTCTTCCAAAGCCTGCTCTGTGACCTTCTACGCTCTGCGAAGTGCTGCTGCTGGATTTGCTCCGACCGAATTGGTAAAACAGTCCAAAAGTCTGCAGCTTCACCAGATCCTGGCCACCGTCCACCTACGGAACATCTGCTCGACCAACGATCGTAATTACCACCGTTGTTGCTTTATTAATTCGACCAACATTAAAGCCGGAACTAGGTGCAGCTCATTTGCTCGACTACAGTGCATAAAGTGCAACGTATTTCGCCATACGAAGGTCGTTGGCTGGCTACGCTGCAGTATCTACAATGTAAATGAATGATTCAGTCATTTAAGGAGCAAAGGGAGCTATTCTGTTGTATTTTTTACAACGTAGGTAAAGGATCTGTACGCTATGTAAGGTTTAGGTTGTATAAAGTACAGCGTAGCTTATTGTTCTGTTTGTTGTTGTGCTTGTGGAAGTGATGGAAGTGGGGGGAAGTGTCGGAAGTGTGCGGATACAAGTTGAGTTCAAATATGTGGAAAGGAGTAGGGCAGAAGTAAGAGCAGGAGCGGGGGGAGGAATAGGGCAAAAGCAGAAGTAGAAGCAGAAGCAGGAGCAGATGTAGGATTAGTAGCAGAAGTAGTAGCACATGCAAAAGTAGGAGCAAAAGCAGAAGCAGTAGCAGAAGCAGTAGTAGAAGCAGGAGCAGGAGCAGTAGCAGTAGCAGAAGCAGAAGTAGGAGCAAAAGCAGTAGCAGGAGCAGTAGCAGGAGCAGGAGCAGGAGCAGGAGCAGGAGCAGGAGCAGGAGCAGGAGCAGAAGCAGAAGCAGAAGCAGAAGCAGAAGCAGAAGTAGGAGCAGAAGCATAAGCATAAGAAGGAGCAGAAGCAGTAGCAGTAACAGAAGCAGAAACAGAAGCTGTGTAGAAGTAGAAGTAGAAGCAAAAGCAGTAACAGAAGCAGGAGCAGATGTAGGAGCAGAAGCATAAGCATAAGTAGGAGCAGAAGCAGTAGCGGTAACAGAAGCAGAAGCAGTGTAGAAGTAGACGTAGAAGTAGAAGTAGAAGTAGAAGTAGAAGTAGAAGTAGAAGTAGAAGTAGAAGTAGAAGTAGAAGTAGAAGTAGAAGTAGAAGTAGAAGTAGAAGCAGTAGAAGCAGTAGCAGAAGTAGGAGTAGTAGCAGAAGTAGGAGCAGAAGTAGGAGCAGTAGCAGAAGTAGGAGCAGTAGCAGAAGTAGGAGCAGTAGCAGAAGTAGGAGCAGTAGCAGAAGTAGGAGCAGAAGCAGTAGCAGTAGCAGAAGCAGAAGTAGGAGCATAAGCATAAGTAGGAGCAGGAGCAGGAGCAGAAGCAGAAGCAGAAGCAGAAGCAGAAGCAGAAGCAGAAGCAGAAGCAGAAGCAGAAGCAGAAGTAGGAGCAGTAGCAGAAGTAGAAGTAGAAGTAGAAGTAGAAGTAGAAGTAGAAGTAGAAGTAGAAGTAGAAGTAGGAGCAGTAGCAGAAGCAGGTGCAGTAGCAGTAGCATTAGCAGTAGCAGTAGCAGTAGCAGTAGCAGTAGCAGTAGCAGTAGCAGTAGAAGTAGTAGTAGTAGTAGTAGTTAGTAGTAGTATAAGCAGAAGTAGTAGCACAAGCAGAAGCAGAAGTAGTAGCACATGCAGAAGCAGAAGCATGAGTAAAATGGGGGCTGGCCATAACCGCAGCATGTGGAGCTGGGGAGCTTGCAGCATCTCTCTAGGAACAAATGAAATAGATTTACGTAGCGCGGTCTCATTACATCCACATGGTAGGCTTAACTTTTTTAGCTGTTTAGCAAAGATGAGCGTTTAGCTTTCTAAGTTAGTTGGAATCGCCAAACGGCCGCGCTAAAATAAGTAAAGAGCAAGACCGCGGTAACCGGTCGTGCTCATGGAATAGTCATTTTAACCATAGCTATATTGGAATGTTTACTCGTTCAAGAAGGTTATGGCCCGGTTTTGGATAAGCCCGGCAGCCTCTTCTGCGGACTTTTGACCGCTGAAAAAAGCAAGGGACTCCTCCCCCACGATGGAAATCACTTTTCCATCGAGTATCGAGTATTGGTCAGCCAAATCCAGAAGCTGCGTAAACCGGGTAAATTCTTCATCTGCGGCCTGGATGGACTGGCCGTCAGGAAGTTTGTAGGTACCTGCCTGAATTTGTTTTTTAATCTCGTCGAGCTTCTGTTCATTCACCGATTTGAGCAGCGAGAATCCGCTCCGCTCCGGCATCGACTGCCCCTCTTCGGACAGGAGATAGCTGAGTAGCTTCCATGCCTCCAACTGCGAAGGGGTTTTCGCTCGAATCGCAAACCTGGAGGACGGGATGATCCGCATCATGCCGGACTGCTCTAGGCTGTGCGGCTTTTGCAGCAGCCGAGGGTGACTGAAGGTTGTATGCGTTACGTTAACCACATCTGCCGGCTCGCGCAATACGGCAGAATAGAATAATTGCTTGTCGCGCTCAGCCGGTTCTGCAGTCATCACGCCTTCGTCATACATGTTCTTCACCTGTTTCAGTAGTGACACGAATTCAGGGGTATCAAACTTTGCTTTTTTAGCAGTCTTATCCACGTAAGAACTGTAACTATCGATCGTCATTTCCTGCATTAGCATATCCGGCGTATAATCAGCCATGGCATACAAGCCGTCCTTTCCCTGCGTCAGTTGCTTAGCAATGCCAGCAAAATCCTGCCAGGTCCAAGTCTGCTCATTAATTTGGGCATCCTTCAACAGCTCTCCATCCCCGATGAACGCCCTCAGGTAAAATTCGGAAGGAATCGCATACGTTCCACCCTTTTGCTTGATGGCATTTAATACATTCATATACATGTTGTCCGGCTTCAACGTGTCGTCCTTGTTCATTAAATCTTCCATATTCAAAAGAAGTCCCTTCTCGACATATTCATCCGCTGGCAATCCGTCTAACAGCTCGATAACATCTGACCCTTTCCCGGATAATAAAGCCGTATTCATTGACTTCCGGTATTCCTCCCATTCCCCGGGTTTCAACTCTTCCCCGGCCTGTTTATATGCCTGAATCTGCAGATCGATGTCCATATGCTTGGCCTCGAATTTTTTCTCCAACGCTGTATAGAACGGCGTGGCCTGCATAACGGACAGGGTGAGGACGGTTTTTCCATTTTCATTTACCTCACTTTTTCCACCGATCTCTGCCTCGTCTCCTCCGGTGCTGCAAGCCGTCATAGCCATGGATATGAGAACTGCCCAAACCGTTGTCAAACCTACTCTTTTAATCATAGCCTCATACCTCCCATCAATGTTTTTATTGCAGACGAATCCGGTTACCGTCCTGCAGCGGCTCACTGCTTTCCAGAATAATCATTTCCCCTTCATACAGCCGGTCTTCTGGAATCATCGTCTCCCGATCCGTGGACTCACTTTCCTCAATGGGAACCTTGCGGGCCAAAAACACATTGCCCAAAGCCCCTCGCAGCTGTTCCACCTTGAATATAAACTGCTCCTCGCCTTCCCTATGAACCGCCTCGTTCGGAATAAGCCACCCTTTCCTAGGCGAAGCCAGCTCCAGCTTGACCGAAATCTGTTCACCCCCTTTCAGAGCGTCATCATCCAAAAGGAGGCGCAGCAGCTTTTGTTGAATCGCTGCGGGCGATCCGCCACCATCTTCCGGCAAGCTTGCGCTCCGTGGACCAGTATCAGCAATTTCATCGATCACACCCTCCAGCGGGCGGGGTGGCTGTTCCCCCTCAGCTGGGGCTAGTAGCTCGATAGGGTGCCTGACCGCAAGACCGAAGCGTTCGATAAGCTCCCTGTCGGCCACGATATCCAGACGATATCCTAATTCGAGATTCGAGATTACGATATCCGACTGTCCAGTGGAAGCAAGACCTTCTATTGCAAGCAATTCCATCACAATTCCGTCAAATGGGGCGACAAGCTCTTTTTGCCGATTCAACTGATCCCGGAGACCGTCGATTTTCCTCTGCTGCACCGATATATCGATGTTGCACGTTTTTATCTCGCGTTTAATCTCACTTGTAGCGGACTCGTCCCCTTCAGAAATCGACAATTTGAATTGGTCCTGCATGTCTTCCAACGCAATATTCAGCTTCTCCAGCTGCGCAAGCTCATCCTCCAGTTCCCTCCTGGCGGAGGTGCTGTCGTATACAACGAGCTTCTGACCTTTCTTAACCGTCTCGCCTTCTTTCACAAGAACGTGTTGGACTCTCCAACCAGCCGGATTCGGCAGCTCCGCCTGATTAAAAGGCTGCACGACACCGCTGCCCTCCAGCTTATATGTGATTCCTCCGCTCGCTGCCAGCTCGGTCCTTACCTTCGGCAAAGTAGCCGACTGCAGCGTATTGCTGAATAGCGTGAAGAACAGCAGCAATCCGACCAATAGCAGCAGGGCTGCGAATATCCATTTTTTTCGCTTGCGTTCAACTTGCTCCTTCGATAGCTCCATATCCTTGGCTTTCTCCTCCTATCCCTTGATTCCAGATAACTGGACGCCTTCGATGAAATAGGTCTCCGCGTACAGGAATAACAGCACCATTGGAGACATATAGAGCATGGATGCGGCAAAAACCGTATCCCATTCTCCGCTTAATCTCGATAGAAATACCGATAAAGGCTGCTTCATCGGATTGTCTATAAAGATCAGCGGCTGCTCGACCATATTCCAATTATCAACGAATAACAAGATCACCAGCGCGGCAAGCCCCGGCTTGACCATCGGAAGGATGACCGTCAGGAAGGTCCTAAGATGTCCGGCTCCGTCTATTTTAGCTGCTTCAATATAGGCGTACGGAATATGCAGCATGAACTGGCGCAGCATAAATACACCAAATGCGGCAAAGACGCCTGGAAGGATCACTGCTCCCGAAGTATGCAGCAAGCCCAGTTTATCCGCCATGATATAGTTAGGAACCAGCGTGACCTGGAATGGCATCAGCATCGTCAGCAGATACACCAGAAACAGGGAATCGCGACCGCGGAATTTCAGCTTCGCAAACGCATAGGCTGCCAGCGCCGCGACCACTGTCTGTCCGATAATGATTGGCACGACCAAGCCTACCGAATTCCAAAACAGCAGCAAGTAATAGGGAGAATGCACCAGCAGCTCACCGTATTGCTCCAGGGTCACCTTGTCTGGCAGCCACTTCAAATTAATGAACGTTTCAGCACCCGTTGAAGTCACGTCTGTGAGTTTCCCAATAACCCCGTAGTTGATTCTCAACTCCTGTCCGGCCATCAGTGAATTGGTGAAGGTAATCATGATTGGGAACAGCAGTACCAATCCAATCATCACCATGAACGCCGTTAGCAGCCCTTTTTGTATGGTTGTCATTACTCGCAAAGCTTCACCCCTTATTCCATGAACTGTCGATACCGGTACTCCAGCCTAAACAGTCCAAGAACGATTATCATGATGCCGCACACCATCAAAGCGGCAGCCGCCGTCAGCTTCTGAATATCCAGTGACACGAACATGTTGTTCATGTAGTGCTGCAGCATGTAGATGCTGGCGTGCGGGTAATCACCAGCCATCAAATAGGTCTCCCTAAACACTTTGAAGGAATTAATGATTGACATAATGACCACAAAGAACGTTGTGGTGGTCAAATAGACCAGCGTAATCCCAAAAAACTGGCGAAAACGTCCAGCACCTTCAATTTGGGCGGTTTCGTAGTAATCCTTCGGGATTTGTTGAAGTCCCGCTAGAAACAAGATTACGTTATACCCGACGTTTTTCCACAAATACACAGCTAGGATCACATTCCGTGCCGCATCCGTCTTCATCCAGTCCACCCGCTTGATGCCGGACCAGCTGAGCACGTAGTTCAACGCCCCATTCCAATCAAACATCATCTGCCAGATAATGATGACAGAGGCGACCGGAACGACAAGCGGCAATACATAGGAGGTGCGCAGCCATTTCCGCAAGTAAATGGGCCTGTTCAGCAATAACGCCAACCCTAGAGACAACGCCAGCATGAGCGGAACGCTCACCGCGCTGAAATAAAAGGTGTTGTAAGCCGCTTTTCGGAAGGAACTGCTGGCCAGCAGTTCCCGGTAATTCGCAAGGCCGGCGAACCTCCCCCCGGTGGTGCTGCTCATGAACGAATACATCAGCCCCATGACATATGGGATCAGATAGAACGTGGCAAAGCCTGCTGCGCTTGGCGCGAGAAACAGCCACGCTGCCGCAGCGTCCCGGCGCATCCACCTGGTCAAACCTATCGGAGCACGAAAAATACCCCACTTCTTCATCATCCAGTCCTCCTGCCGTTGATGCTCTAAGCATAGGCCAGACTGTTAAAATAAGAAGTGGGGTAATTCTTAACTTTTCCTAAAATGGATTAGTTTATATCGTTGACGACAAGTAAGGCAATCGCACCTCGAATTCGGTACGGATGAGGTCGCTTTGAACCGATATGGCGCCTTCATGCTGTTCTACGATGTTCTTAGCGATAAACAGGCCAAGCCCAGTGCTGCCTTCCTGATGTGTTCGCGCGCGATCGCCGGTAAAAAAGATGTCAAATACATGAGGAAGCTCGTCAGGCGGAATGTTCCTTCCGTAATTAATCACTTGAATGACGATTTGACCTTCCTTTTGGCCGCCGCGAATATCGATGTATTCGCCATCCCCGCCATAACGAACGGCATTGGACAGCAGGTTATCGAACACGCGCGCAAGTAGGTCGCCGTCACCGGAAATCATCAGATTCGAATCGATCTCAAGGCGTGCGGTCAGCTTGTTTTTTTCGAATACTGGATACATCTCTTCGGTTAATTGAGTCAACAGCTCGCCAAGATCGAGCTGTTCGCGGCGGATATTCAGCTTGCCGTAATTCATCCGTGTAATATCGAACATCTCGTCGATCAGCTTCTCGAGCCGCTGCGATTTCGTAAAGGCAATCGTTGTATAGTGCATGATTTGCTCGGCGGTCAAATCTTTGTCTTTAAGAATAAAATCCAAATACCCGATGACAGAAGTCAACGGGGTACGCAAATCATGGGCAAGGTTAAGCACGAGCTGTTCTTTGCTGTTCTCGGCGAAATCCCCCCGTTCCTCGGCCTGTTTCAGCTTTTCGCTAGCTAAGTTGATGTCTCTGGCAATATCCCCGACTTCATCATTGAGCGGGATATGGACCCGATGAGAGAAATCTCCTCCCGCCAATTGGTTGATCCCGCGGGAAATCTCCCGGAAATAAGCAACGTAACGCCGGGTAAACAGATAGAAATAAAAAAACGAAATCGGAAAAAAAAGGAGCAGGAATACGTTAATATCGCCGATATCTCGAATAGTTTCACGAACCTCGAACATGGGGCTCCCGCGGAGCAGCGTGTAGTAATACCGCTGCAGCGCCAAGTAAATCAGAAAGGTAGTGGCGGCGGACATCAACATGCTGAGTCCGAATAGGCGGATCATTTGAAAACGGAAGCTTCGGAAATTGGGTTTAGCCATTGAACGCATAACCTACTCCCCAGACAGTCTTGATCAGCTTGTTCTTATTCTGGTCCTCGCCCAGCTTCTTGCGTAGTGTTCGAATATGCACCATCACTGTATTATTCCCACCTTCATAATAGGCCTCGCCCCACACTTGCTGAAATAAATGCTCCGTGCTGAATACTTTCTTCGGGTGGCTAGCGAGCACCACTAGTATGTCGAACTCCTTGGGGGTAAGCTCAACCGGGTTGCCGTACAGGAACGCGGTTCGCTGCTTGGGGTGGATTACGATTCCCCCGGCCGCCAGCACGGATGTGTCCGCTGGATCGGCCTTTGACGGGTTCAACTGAATGAAGCGGCGTAATTGGGCGTTCACCCGGGCTACTAGCTCCATAGGATTAAACGGTTTGGTCATGTAATCGTCGGCACCGCGAATCAGACCGGTGATCTTATCCAAGTCCGTTGCCTTTGCGCTGAGAAAAATAATGGGCAGGTGATACTGCTCGCGGATTAATCGAGTCACTTCGTACCCGTCGATCTTGGGCATCATAATATCCAGTATCGCTAAATCCACGGACTGCACCTGGATGATGTCGATAGCCTCTTGTCCGTCAGCGGCTTTCAGGCACCGGTAGCCCTCTTTGACCAGATGCAGCTCGATCAGGTCGGCGATTTCTGTCTCGTCATCCGCAATCAGAATGGTGATCGATTTCATGGCTTTCTCTCCTTCGCAAAAACAAGCATAACCTAGTACGGTTTGCGATTTCAAATGTTCGTTCGAGTTCGACTCGATGATAAGTGGAATGAGCTAATAGTTGTTCGGTAGATCACGAAGCCCAGAAGTCCTCCCGAGGAATTAAGCAGTATATCATCTACATCGAACTGACCGATCATGAACAGAAGCTGGGCAGACTCCAAGCCCAAGCTGAAGATGAACGCACAGACTACTATTTTCAAACCTCCCATCCCTACATTATGGAACATCAGTCCTAATATAATGCCGAGCGGCATAAAAATCGCCATATTGCCAAAAAGATTAAAAATAGCATGGTCGGATAACGAATGCAGAGATCTGGAGATTTCGTGAAAAGGAACCAAATTGCCTGTATGCAGCCACTGGGAGAGCAGTTCGGGTTGCTTCAGTCCGGCCTGCAGGCGGCCCCAAAGAAAGCCGGGGTCCAATGAGTGAAACTTCAACAAGACGATTTTGACCAGTGTATATATATAAAGGACAAGCAGAGCTCGGAGACCTAGTACGCTCAGATGACCATTCTTTCTTGCTTTCCTGTTGTTTAGATTGACGTTTATATTCGTCTTTATTCTGGCTGCTGCCTCCGTGCCTATTTTCGTAGTCATTCGACCGTTCTCCTTTTAATTTGCTTATTTGCGAACCGTAACGATGACACCGCCCTGATCATGGAACGAAACTTGTGCACTAGCCGGGGGATAGTAGAACCGTATAATTCACGCTAATTCCGTCGATTAAATCGGGATTGCTAAACAGATCTTGCTTATTTGCGAATCCAAAATAATACCACACTGATCATGGAACGAAACTTGTGTGCTAGCCGGGGCGATAGCAGAGCCGTGTAATTCGCGTCAAATCCGTCGATCAATGGGGGGATTTCTAAACAAATCTTGCTTATTTGCGAATCGAAACTAACACCGCCCTGATCATGGAACGAAACTTGCGTGCTAGCCGAGGCGATAGCGGAGCCGTGTAATTCACATCAAATCCGTCGATCAAAGGGGGGTTCTAAACAAATCTTCTTGCTTATTTGCGAATCGAAACTAACACCGCCCTGATCATGGAACGAAACTTGTGTGCTAGCCGAGGCGATAGCGGAGCCGTGTAATTCACATCAAATCCGTCGATCAATGGGGGGGTCTAAACAGATTCATCGGGCATCATCGGGCAGATCGTTCCTACCCGTCTTCAGCTTTGTTATTCCGTAGCCAATCAAAAAGGCAAATGACCCATTTCTTCATGCTCTAGCATCTGTTTGAAGGATAAAGAAAACTGTTAAAAAAGAAGTGGGGTTAAAAATAAAGTTTTTCTTAAATTGAAGTGCGGCCTTGTTTGGGGTCAGACAACATTTCTGTATGAACTCGTTACGTTTATAGAGAGATTTCTTCGAAGGGAAATTTGGCCCTCGCGATAGATGCTTTATCATCGCTCTGTTTGCAAGAGTTTGCAGACTGCCGACTTTCTCTATTCTTATCGGCAATGATAATGGTTTCCGGTTCGGAGCCGAATCATACATGCACCCTTGGATGCGCCGTTCGTTGCAAAAGCGAATATAATGTGTTTTATTCAATTCGGTCATTCATGAGAGCCGGTAGAAGTCGCTCCTCAATGGCATGGCTACAGTGCAAAAAGTGCAACGTAATTCGTTATACGGCGTTCATTGGCTGTCTACGATGCAGTATTTACAATGAAAATGAATGATTCTTGCCGTTTTGGTGGAAAAGAAGCTTTTCTGCTGTACTTTCTGCAATGTAGGGATCAGAACTGTTTGTTATGTGAGGTTTAGGTTGTAGAAAGTGCAGTGTAACTTGATTACGGCGTTCATTGGCTAGCTACAGTGCAAAAAGTACAACGTAATTCGTTATACGGCGTTCATTGGCTGTCTACGTTGCAGTATTTACAATGAAAATGAATGATTCTTGCCGTTT
>NZ_JACHXW010000009.1:118402-244395 GCF_014192395.1 Paenibacillus endophyticus
TGTTATGTAAGGTTTAGGTTGTAGAAAGTGCAGTGTAACTTGATTACGGCGTTCATTGGTTAGCTACAGTGCAAAAAGTACAACGTAATTCGTTATACGGCGTTCATTGGCTGTCTACGTTGCAGTATTTACAATGAAAATGAATGATTCTTGCCGTTTTGGTAGAAAAGAAGCTTTTCTGCTGTACTTTCTGCAATGTAGGGATCAGAACTGTGTGTTATGTAAGGTTTAGGTTGTAGAAAGTGCAGTGTAACTTGATTACGGCGTTCATTGGTTAGCTACAGTGCAAAAAGTACAACGTAATTCGTTATATGGCGTTCATTGGCTGTCTACGTTGCAGTATTTACACTGAAAATGAATGATTCTTGCCGTGTTGGTGGAAAAGGAGCTGTTCTGCTGTACTTTCTGCAACGTAAGGTACAGAAGTGTGTGTTATGTAAGGTTTAGGTTGTAGAAAGTGCAGTGTGGTTTGTAATGGTCATTAACCTTAAACGGTACTCTTAGTTGTGGCTTTTTCTTGGATCATGCGGTTTTGTTCATTTTATTAGGTATAGGAGACGGACCGTATGCTGATGTGTTTTATTCAATTCGGTCATTCATGAGAGTCGGTAGAAGTCGCTCCTCAACGGCATGGCTACAGTGCAAAAAGTACAACGTAATTCGTTATATGCCGTTCATTGGCTGTCTACGTTGCAGTATTTACAATGAAAATGAATGATTCTTGCCGTTTTGGTAGAAAAGGAGCTTTTCTGCTGTACTTTCTGCAATGTAGGGATCAGAAGTGTGTGTTATGTAAGGTTTAGGTTGTAGAAAGTGCAGTGTAACAGTGTAACTTGTTTTTGTGGTTGTGGAAGTATTGGATGTGGGCAGTTTGTAGAAAGTGCAGCGTGGTTTGTAATGGTCATTTCCCTTAAACAGTACTCGTAGTTGTGGCGTTTTCTTGGATTATGCGGTTTTGTTCATTTTATTAGGTATAGGAGACGGACCGTATGCAGATGAGTTTTATTCAATTCTAATGTGTTTTATTCAATTCGGTCATTTATGAGAGCCGGTAGAAGTCACTCCTCAACGGCATGGCTACAGTGCAAGAAGTACAACGTAATTCGTTATATGCCGTTCATTGGCTGTCTACGTTGCAGTATTTACAATGGAAATGAACGATTCCTGCCGTTTTGGTGGAAAAGGAGCTTTTCTGCTGTACCTTCTGCAATGTAGGGATCAGAACTGTGTGTTATGTAAGGTTTAGATTGTAGAAAGTGCAGTGTAACTTGATGTTGTGGTTGTGGTTGTGGTTGTGGTTGTGGAAGTGCTGGATATGGGCAAAGTGTACAGAAGAAAGCAGAGATCAAATATGTAAGCAGGAGCATGACCCGTAGTAGGGTAAAAGTAGAAATAAGAGTAGGAGTAGAAACAGAATAGGAGTAGAAGAAGCAGAGCAGAAGAAGAAGCAGAGTAGAAGCAGAGCAGGAGTAGAAGAAGCAGAGCAGAAGAAGAAGAAGCAGAGTAGAAGCAGAGCAGGAGTAGAAGTTGAGCAGAAGTGGAAGCAGAGCACAGGAGTAGAAACAGAGCAGGAGTAGAAGCAGAGCAGGAGTAGAAACAGAGAAGGAGTAGAACAGAGCAGGTATAGAAACAGAGCAGGAGTAGAAGTAGAACAGTGCAGATAAGGAGTAGAAGCAGAGCAGGAGTAGAAACAGAATAGGAGTAGAAGCTGAGAAGGAGTAGAACAGAGCAGGAGTAGAGGCAGTTAAGGAGTGGAAGCAGAGCAGAAGTAGAAATAGAACAGGAGTAGAAGTAGAGACAGAGCAAAAGTAGAAGCAGAGAAGGAGTAAAAGTAGAAACAGAGCAAAAGTAGAAGTAAATGTAAATGTAAAAGTAAAAGTAGAAGTAAAAGTAAAAGTAGAAGTAGGTTAGGAGCAGGAGCAGGAGTAACATTAGAGTTAGAATGTGAGTAAATGCACAATTGCATAAGGGAATTGGTGAATTATCGGATGAGCCTGAATCGGAGAGAAGGCGGACTTTGGTTTCTTTTTGTGATAGAAGCTGGTGTGCAACTCGCAATTCGCAATTCGCAGCTCGCAACTCTTAAGGATGCATGTGTAATAAAAAGCTGCCCCCGAGCGGCGTGGTGCCTGCAGGGGCAGCTATTAAGATGATGCTTCAATCGATATAACAGGAATATGAAGTGCTGTGAGGGCGATTCACGCTTACTCGTGAATTTCAGTAAGCAGCTTGCCGAGCGCCTCGAGCGCCTGCTCTTCCTGTTCGCCATCGATCTCCAGCGTAACTTCCTCATTTGCGGCGATGCCAAGCGTGAGCATGCTTAGCGAGCTCTTTCCGTTGACTTTTTTCCTTTATTAATAACGTTCACCTTGCAGGGGAAAGTCGTTGCCGTTTGAACAAAGGTTTTGGACGGTCGAACGTGAAAGCCTGTTGGGTTAAGGATCGTGAATGTTTTGCTAATCATGATGAGTCACTCCTTTTTGGGTATCTTCAACAAATTGTGTAATTTCCTTGGTGCTCCGCATCGACAAGGCTTGGACGGCATGGCTGGACCATTCGGCTTGGTTAAGCTGGCTAATCAGCTCCCTGGCCGGAAGAATCCCGCCAGCGCTCATGCTGAATTCATGAAGACCGAGTCCTAGCAGCAAGGGGATTGCGGTCGCATCTCCGGCCATCTCTCCGCACATGCCAACCCATTTGCCTTCCTTCTCCGCTGCCTGAATGACAAAGCGAATGAGGCGCAGCAGGGAAGGATGCCATGGCTGGTACAAATACGCCACCGTTTCATTCATGCGGTCTGCCGCCATCGTGTATTGAACGAGATCGTTCGTACCAATGCTGAAGAAATCAACCTCCGGCGCAAAGAGGTCCGCTGCGATCGCTGCGGCGGGAATTTCGATCATCATGCCGATTTCAATATGCTCGGCGAGCTCAACGCCTTCTGCGATAAGCTTCTGTTTCTCTTCCTCAAGAAGGCGCTTTGCTTCGAGAAGCTCTTCGAGTACGGCGATCATCGGGAACATGATTTTCAGGTTTCCATAGCGGCTTGCGCGGAGCAGCGCCCGCAGCTGCGTCCGGAACAGATCCTGCCTATCTAAGCATAAGCGCAGGGCACGCTGTCCGAGGAACGGATTGCTTTCCTTCGGAAGCTCCATGTAAGGAAGCTCCTTGTCGCCGCCGATATCGAGCGTGCGGATGACGACGGGCTTTGGATTCATTTTTTCCAGTGCGTACTTATAGCTGGTGAACTGTTCTTCCTCGGTAGGGAGCGTGCTGCGTCCCATATAAAGAAATTCGGTGCGGAAAAGCCCGATGCCTTCCGCTCCATTATCGATGGCCCGCTGAATATCATCCAGCTTGCCGATGTTGGCTGCGAGTTCAACCCGTTTGCCGTCCTTGGAGAGCGAAGGAAGTTCTCTCAGCCTGCTTAGCTCCGTTCTCCTTAGATCATCAGCCTGTTTCTTGGCTTGATAATCCGCCAATTCATCGTCCGAAGGATTAACAAGAACGATACCTTGATTCGCATCCAGAACAACGAGCGCATGCGGAGCGATATCGAGAACGGCGCTGCCTGCTCCTACGATAGCGGGGATCTCAAGCGATCGTGCCATGATGGCAGAATGGGAAGTGCGGCTGCCCACCTCCGTAATAAATCCGCGCACGTAATCCAGATCGAGCTGGGCTGTGTCTGATGGTGTCAAATCGCGTGCGACGATAATGCATTCCTCGGACATGCCCGCCAAATCCATATGCGGCGTGCCGCGCAAATGGCTCATGATCCGCCCGGATACGTCTTCGATATCGACTGCGCGTCCGCGAAGCAGTTCATCGTCCATGCCTTGCAGCAGCTCGACGAATGATTGGGATGTTTCATGCAGCGCATATTCCGCGTTTATGTTTTCTTCTTCGATTTTCATCGCAATAGCATCAATGAAATCAGGGTCCTCCAGAATCATCAGATGACCTTCGAATATTTCTGCTTTGTCCGCTCCGAGCTTTTCTTCGGTAGAAATACGAATGGCTTCAATCTCTGCCTGCGCTACGGATACCGATGACCGAAAACGTAATATCTCGGCGGAGCTGTCTGGAACGATTTGACGATCCGGGACGAAGCGTTCGGCGGATAGGAAAAACACGCGAGCGATCGCAATGCCGGGCGAAGCCGCTATACCCTTCAGTGTCATTATGAGTTCATTCCTTTCTGTGCTGGACTATAACGCTGACTGATCTCGTGATATTGCTCGGCAGCTCTAATATGAAGGGGGTGCTGCTCGGCAAGGCCGGTATATTTGACCAGCGTCGCATGAAGCCCATGCTCATTCAAATAACCTTGCAGTTCTACCGATTCAGGGTCATCTGGATAATTGAAATATAAGGCAGCCGCCATAGCGGCGGTCAAGTGATCAACGGGAATGCCGTATTGATAAGCGGATATCGCCGGTCGAACCAGACGATCATTCGGAGAGAGCTTGCGAATTGGTGATCGGCCGATTCTGGCAATCTCATCCACCAGATAGGGATTAATAAATCGCTCCAAAATTTGATTCACGTAATCGGCATGAGCCTTCTCGTCGAATTGATAGGTCCGTACGAGAGCGGCGCCTGATTCGAGCAAAGCACCCTTTACCTCGGCAACGACATCTGGATCCTGCATCGCTTCTTGGATCGTTGCATAACCCTTTAAGTTTCCGTGGTAAGCTGCGACGCAGTGGCCCGTGTTAACGGTGAAAAGCTTGCGTTCGATATAAGGCTCGAGCCGATCCACATAGTGAATGCCTTGAATTTCAGTCTGGGAGGCGAGCAAAGGAGAACGTTCCACGGTCCATTCATAGAATGGCTCGACTGTAACCTGGAGTGAATCCGAATGCAGCTGCAGCGGTACGATACGGTCTACGGCAGCGTCCGGAAACGCAATGTATTGGTCTGCAAACGACTGGCCTGCTGCATCCAGCTGCTCGTAAACCAGTTTTTTCAAAAGCGTGCTGCCGCCAAGCGCATTCTCGCAGGCAATGATGGGAAGGGCGGCATTGTCGTTTGTCACACGCCGCTCGCTGCCTCTGACAATCGCATGCCGCTCGATGCTGTTGTCAGTCGACAGCTGCTCGCTGCCTCCGCCATTCGCAAGCCGCTCGATGCTGCCGTCAGTCGCACGCTGCTCGCTGCCTCCGCCATTCGCAAGCCGCTCGATGCTGCCGTCAGTCGCAAGCTGTTCGCTGCCTCCGTCAGTCGACAGCTGCTCGCTGCCTCCGCCAGTCGCAAGCCGCACCCCGTCTTTGCCAATCGCGCGCTGCTCAATACCTCTGGCAATCGCGCCTGCGATATGTTTCAGGATGTTAACGCCAACGGCAGTCGTTACGATGTCGGCGCCTGCAATGGCTTCGGCGACTCGGTCAACATCTTTGCCGTCAATCGCCGTAATGTGGTCAACCAGATAGGTGTCTCCTTGCTCATTAGCAAGCTTTACTGCATATTGTCCTTTATCTTGCAGCTCCGAAACGAGCTTGTCGTTCACGTCGACGAAGGTTATTTCGTAGCCGGCGTTGTGGAGCAGCAAGCCGATAAACCCTCTGCCGATGTTGCCTGCGCCAAAGTGGACGGCCTTCATGCTTCCATCCCCGATTCGAAAATAGCAATCAGCTCTTGCTCGGTCGAGGCGTTCAGAATGCGCTGCATGTCTTCTTCCTCGGATACGAGCACAGCAATGCTTGTCAAAATATCCAAATGGGCATCGCCGACCGCAGCTAGGCCGATAATCAGCTGAGCAGGCTCCTCGCCGCCGAAATCTACGCCTTCCGGCACGGTGATGATGGCAAGCCCGGTAGATTGGATGATGGCCTTCGCATCATTCGTGCCGTGGGGCATGGCAAGTCCGCCGCCGATGTAGGTAGACAGCGAATCCTCACGCTCGATCATTTTTTCAATATAAGGCGCTGGCACATGGCCTGCATCTACGAGCATCTGCCCGACAAGGCGGATCGCCTCGTATTTATCTTTTACGCTCACGTTAAGCTTTACTTTGTCTGTTGATAGAATAGTCATGGTTAGTCTCTCCAATCCAATTTTGTTTTTATATAATTCTCCAGCTGTTTGGAGATGAATAGCTTGATGCTTGCCTCGTCACCCTCTGCAAAAACAGCAATCAGTTCAGGCAGCAGCAGCATGGCGCTAATCTCGCTTAGCAGCTCCAGGCTGTACGTATCGAGCTTGTCAGGCCCGAGCATCAAGAGCAGTTGAGTGGCGTGCGAGGAGCCGTCCTCGTTTAATAGAAGCGGTCTGTCGTAACGGTACAAAGCAAGCAGAGGCGCTTCGATCCATTCGCTCCGCGTATGAAGCAAAGCGAGCTCCGAATCCGGCATGATCAGCGAGCCTTGCCGCTCTCTTTCGAGCAGCTGCGAAACGATTCTGTCCAGATGGCCGCCGATATAAGGCTTATCGATCAAAGAGAGCATGCAGGGGAGCTGGTGCTCAAGCTGCTCATGCTCATCGGCCAAATGCAAATCATGCACGCGCATGCCGTCCAGCAGCCTCAGGACAATGCCGGAATAAAGCTGGAGCAGATGCATCCGGTCCATCGGCGATTGCTTGAAATCATCGGTCACGCTAGCGATGGATGGACTTTCCTTCTTGAGCGTGGTGCCCTCAATATAAGCGCGCAGCTTGGTCGTTTCCTCTTGCGAGAGCATGGGGCTGAGTTTAATATAGCGATCGGGCTCCAGCGGCAAATCAACAGTTGAAATAATCAAATCGTAACGGTTAGGAGGAAGCCGACGTGCCTCGAACCATGAGAAATGGCCGATCAGCTCGATTTGCGGCAGCTCCTTGGCGATTTTGACGGCAAGAAGCTTCGAAGAGCCGATTCCGCTCGTGCAGACGAGCACAGCTCTAATTTTTCTCGGGAATGGCTTCAGTCTCTCCAGCGATGCGCCGAAATGCATGACGATATAGCCGATCTCCTCGTCTGGAATCTGGAGAGCCGTATAGATCTTTTGTACACCGCTGCGCACAATGGAAAACAGCAGGCTATATTCCTTCTTGATTGGCGCCAGCATAGGATTGCGAATGGCTATTCCGTCTTGAATGCGCCCAAATGCAGGCTTGATGTGCTGAATTAATCCGTCCTCCAACGAGCGGTCATGGGCAAGCGACATTTGCAGCTTCGATTCCACATGCCGGATCAGCTGCTTCACGTTCTCGATGGCCGTGATGTCCTCCTGCAGCACCAGCAGACTGCTTTCCGGAAGCGCCTCGTTATCCAGGAGCTCGGAGAGATACATTCGCTCTTGTTCCGGTGGCTGAATGTGTAGAACGTCAAGCAGGCTCCTCAGCAAGGGAATAGGCTCCGTCTTGCCGGCAGGGCTAGGTGGGATCATACAACCGCGCTCTATGCGGGTAAAAGCAACGGACAGCTTGATCAGCAGCTTCGTATAATCGGATTCCGACAAAGTGTTGGACCATTCGTCGCTTAGCTCCCATAGAGCGAGCTCCAGCCTTTTGAAGTTTTCTTTGCCGATCATGTCGAGTAGCCGCACTGTAATCGGATTGGTTACCGTCAAGTCCTTGAATTGTCCGAACAAGTCGGCATCGTCCAGATGATTGGCGGCAAGCAGGCTGATGGCATGGCGCTTGGCCGCTTCCTTGCCAATAATCTCTACGCCGTAGCCTCTGCGCCTTACGAGTGTCAAACTCTGCCGCGCAATGAACGGTTCGAGCTCATCGAGATCATGGCTAATCGTCGGCATAGTGACCCGCAGCTCATGCGCAAGCGAGAACAGCTTTATGGGCTCCTCAAGCTCCAGCAAGCTGCAGAAAATTAAGATTTTGCGTTCGTCCGCTGAATATTCCGCAGAATCGGCATGGTCAAGCGAATGCTTGAACCGCTCAAGCGCAGCGTGACTGGCTTCGGCGCGGATGCCGAGCCCCGCGGTTTTGTGCAGCTGAATCCCGCTTGCAGCAAGTAGTGGCTCGATATCGTTCAGCTCGCGATGAATCGTTCGCGTGCTGGTGCCGACGATTGCTGCGATATCGGCGGCGGTAATTTCATGCTGCTGCTCCAGCAGCAGCTCTATAATGCGGCGTTGCCTAGTCGAGGCTTTGATAGGTTATCCTCCTTAACAGAAGAATGGACTTAACGCCGACAGTAAACTGTCAGCGTTAAGTATGGTCTACATAAAAGAAACGGTATCGTTATTCGCTTAGTCTTCGAACAAGCAAGTCATATTCAGGGCTTTTAAGGAAATTGTCAATCGAAATATGCTCGGCGTTCGGCGCCTTCTGGCGAGCGCGGTCTGTGAGCGTCTTGTGTGTAATGACAATATCGGCATCGCCTGGAATATCGTTGATTGCGGTGTTGACGACCGTGACGGGAAGCTCGGCCGCATTTACTTTTTTGCGAAGGATCGAAGCGCCCATCGCGCTGGAGCCCATTCCTGCATCGCAGGAAAAGACGATTTTGTTAACCTGATCACTCGATCGCTGTGCTATCACTGCAGAAGGAGAAGCGGCAGCTGATCCTTTTGACTCCGCCTTCATTTGCTGCACTTTCTGTGTCGCAAGCTCCAGCTCATTGTCGTCGCCTTCGCTTTGCTTGCTGGTTTTGAGCAGCACGGCGGACACGAGGAAGGATACGACTGTCGCCACGACAACACCGCTCAGCATAGCCAGCACGCCGCCTTTTGGCGTCATCGAGAAGTAAGCTATTATGCTTCCTGGAGACGGTGCGGCAACCAGCCCTGCCCCGAATAGGGAGAAGGTGAAGGTTCCGGCTACGCCGCCTGCGATTGCCGCTAGTATTAAGCGCGGATTCATGAGAATGTAAGGGAAATAAATTTCATGGATTCCGCCGAAGAAATGAATGACGACAGCGCCAGGCGCGGAATGCTTAACCATGCCTTTGCCGAACAGCCAATAAGCAAGCAGGATACCGAGTCCAGGACCGGGGTTCGATTCAAGCATGTAGATGATCGATTTGCCGGTTTCGGTTGCTTGGTCCAAGGCGAGCGGTCCGAGAATGCCGTGGTTGATCGCGTTGTTAAGGAACAATACTTTGGCCGGCTCGATCAATACGTTCACGAGCGGCAGCAAGCCGGTATCGATCAGCCATTGCACGCCGGAGGAGAGCGCATTGCTCAGCGCCTCGACTACCGGGCCGATCCCTTTGAAGGCGATGAGTGCAAGCCCGCCGCCGATGATGCCGGAAGAGAAGTTGTTGATGAGCATTTCGAAGCCGGGCGGGATTTTGCCATCGATCGATTGATCGAATTTCTTCAGCACCCAAGCCGCAGCCGGGCCGACGATCATAGCACCGAGGAACATAGGGATCTCTGCGCCGGCGATCACGCCTAGCGTGACGATGGCGCCAATGACGCCGCCGCGTACGCCATGAATCATTTGGCCGCCGGTATAGCCGATAAGAATAGGAAGCAGATAGGTAATCATTGGGCCGACAAGCGTTGCTAAGCTCTCATTTGGTATCCAGCCTGTCGGTATAAATAAAGCGGTAATAAGGCCCCAAGCGATAAATGCACCAATATTCGGCATGACCATTCCGCTTAGAAAGCGGCCAAACCGTTGAACGGAAACTTTAAAACCGCCGGAGACCGGTTTTTCAGATGCCAGTTTATTCATCCTTCAACCTCCAATTAACATAATGTGTGCGAACTGAACATGAATTAATCGTAATGTATAGCGCTTACATGTTCAATCAATTGAAAAGCAGGTTGCGTCATGAAGGCTGTTGACATCATTTTTCTTTTTCTATTGCCGATTTGCGGGGATGCGGTATAATCACTATTGTTTCTTCTAATTTGGCAAAGGGGTATGCGAGATGCAGGATCAAACGATAATTCGCTTTGAGCACGTCACGAAGCAATATGACAATAGCGCTGCCGCTGTTCTGAGAGACGTTAGCTTTACAATAGAACGCGGCAAATTTTATACGCTGCTTGGCCCATCGGGCTGCGGCAAAACCACGATACTTCGGTTGATTGCGGGATTCACCGAGCCATCCGAGGGACAAATATATTTCAATGGAAAAGTCATTAACCGCGTGCCTGCGAATGAGCGGCAGGTGAACACCGTATTTCAGGATTATGCATTGTTTCCGCATCTGAATGTGTTCGAGAACGTGGCATTCGGCCTGCGCATCAAAAAAATGAAAAATGCAGATATTACCGCGAAGGTGATGGACGCGCTGAAGTTCGTCAATCTGCCTGGCTACGAATCGCGGGAAATTGCCGAGATGTCTGGCGGCCAGCGGCAGCGTGTGGCGATTGCGCGCGCCATCGTGAACGAGCCGGAGATTATATTGTTGGACGAGCCGCTCTCCGCGCTCGACTTGAAGCTTCGGACCGAGATGCAGTACGAGCTGCGCGAGCTGCAGCGCCGCCTTGGGATTACGTTCATATTTGTCACGCATGACCAAGAGGAAGCGCTCGCTATGTCCGATGAGATTTTTGTCCTTAATGAAGGAAAGATTCAGCAGAGCGGCACGCCAACGGATATTTACGATGAGCCGATCAACCGTTTTGTCGCAGATTTCATCGGTGAATCGAACATTGTGCCGGGCCGGATGGTGCGCGACTTCGAGGTGGAATTTGCCGGCCGCTCCTTCGCTTGTGTCGACCAAGGGCTCATGCCGAATGAAGCGGTCGATATTGTCATCAGGCCCGAGGATCTTGAGATTACCTTGGCAGGCGCCGGCAAGCTGGAGGCAAGGGTGGATTCACAGCTGTTCCGCGGGGTTCATTATGAGATTTGCTGTTATGACGATGCGGGCAATGAATGGCTAGTCCATTCCACGCGCAAGGCTGTTGTCGGTGAGCAGATCGGCCTGCATTTCGATTCGGAAGCGATACATGTCATGCGGATCGGCGAGACGGAAGAAGAGTTCGACAAACGTCTCGAAGCGTACAGTGAGGCTGACAATGTCGAATAGTTCTCGCCGTTTCTATCTGGTTCCCTATCTGGCATGGATCGTGCTGTTCGTTGTGGCTCCGATCGTGCTGGTTGCGTATTACTCTTTCTTCGACGTAGAAGGCCATTTCACACTGGGCAATTACGCGAAGTTTTTCACGCCGGTGTATATGCGCATGACGCTGAGCTCATTCTGGTACGCGTTTCTTATTACCGCGATATCGCTGCTTGCTGCTTATCCGGCAGCCTATCTCTTAACGCGGACCAAGCACAAGCAGCTGTGGCTGCTGCTCATTATATTGCCGAGCTGGATTAATCTGCTGCTCAAGGCTTATGCATTTATCGGCTTGTTCGGCACTTATGGCTTGACGAATAGCTTGCTGGAAGCGATCGGTATTGGCAAACAACAGATTTTGTTCACGGATTTCAGCTTTGTGTTCGTCTCCGTGTACATTTTTATCCCATTCATGATCCTCCCGATCTTCAATGCGCTGGAGGAAATGAATCCAACGCTCGTGTACGCAGCGAGAGACCTGGGCGCATCGGCATGGACGACGTTCCGCAGAGTCATCTTCCCGCTTACCGTCAGCGGGGTGAAGTCCGGCTGCATGGCTGTCTTCATTCCGGCGCTGTCGCTGTTCATGATTACCCGCCTCATCGCAGGGAACCGTGTCATAACACTGGGTACCGCAATTGAGCAGCATTTTCTCGTCACGCAGGATTGGGGCATGGGGGCGACAATCGCTGTCTTTCTCATCCTTGCGATGGCGGCCATGATGCTCCTCACTGGCAATCGGAAGCGAGGTGCGGTCAATGCGCGGAAAAAATAAATGGTCGAATATTTACTTGGTGCTTGTATTTGCTGTACTTTATGCGCCTATTTTCTATTTAATGTTCTACTCCTTCAACAGCGGCGGGTCGATGCGTGACTTCGAGAGCTTTACGCTCGACTACTACAAGGAAGTATTCGCTGATACGCGGCTGCTTATTATCGTGCTCAATACGTTCGTAATCGCGCTGCTATCTGCTGCGATCTCGACGATTCTAGGCGTCATCGGAGCGATCGCCATCCATCATGTGCGAAGCAATCGTCCGAAGCAAACGCTGCTTACATTGAACAATGTGCTGATCGTTAGTCCAGACGTGATTATCGGGGCTTCGTTTCTCATCTTGTTCACGATGATCGGCATTAAGCTTGGCTTCGTGTCCGTGCTGCTCTCGCATATTGCGTTCAGCGTTCCGATCGTCGTCATCATGGTGCTGCCGAAGCTGCAGGAAATGAGCACGACGCTTATCGACGCTGCGCGGGATCTTGGCGCAAGCTCCTGGCAGGTGCTCGCTAGAGTCGTGCTGCCGTTTATTAAACCAGGCATATTCGCTGGTTTTTTCATGGCGCTGACTTATTCGCTTGACGACTTTGCGGTCACCTTTTTCGTAACGGGCAACGGCTTCTCGACGCTGTCGGTCGAAATCTATTCAAGAGCCCGTCAAGGAGTATCCTTATCCATCAATGCGTTGTCGACGCTTATTTTCCTATTTACCATTATTCTCGTTGTCGGCTATTACTTTATCAATCAGCGAAATGTCAAATCACCGGTGAAGGAGGGACGCGGATGAAACAGCTCGTGCGCATGTTTGCGATTGTATTTGCCGTCTCCCTCGGACTCATCTACTTGACTGCCTATTTGAATGATAGCGAAGGCTATAGCGGTGACAAGACCTTGACGATTTATAATTGGGGCGATTATGTCGATCCGGAGCTGCTGGAGCGGTTCGAGCAAGAGACAGGCATTAAGGTCATTTATCAAACCTTCGACTCCAATGAGGCGATGATGACGAAGATCGAGCAGGGCGGGACGACGTTCGACGTCAGCGTACCTTCGGAATATGCAATTAGCAAAATGAAAGAGGAAGGCTTGCTGCTCAAGCTCGACCATGACAAGCTGCCTAACCTAAAGCATATTGATCCGAAATTTATGAATTTGTCCTTTGATCCGGATAATGCCTATTCAATTCCGTATTTCTGGGGCACGGTCGGCATTGTTTATAATCCTGAGCTTGTAGGCGATCTCACCTTCACGAGCTGGAATGATCTGTGGGATGATCAGCTGCGCAATCAGATATTGCTGCTTGACGGTGCGCGGGAGGTTATGGGCATGGGGCTGAACGCTCTAACCTATTCGCTCAATGATACGGATGAAGCGCATTTGCAGGAGGCTAAGGCGAAGCTGAAGCTGCTGACGCCTAACGTCAAGGCGATCGTTGGCGATGAAATCAAGCTGCTGCTTGCGAATGAAGAAGCGGCAGTGGGGCTTGTATGGTCAGGGGATGCCTCCGAAATTATGGGCGAGAACGATAAGCTCGATTACATCGTGCCCGAGGAAGGCTCGAACCTGTGGTTCGACAATATGGTCATTCCGAAGACGGCGAAGAATATCGAGGGAGCGCATCAGTTCATCAACTTTATGCTCGATCCCGAGGTGGCTGCTCAGAATACGGAATATGTCGGTTACTCAACGCCGAATCAATCGGCCATGTCGCTGCTGCCGGAAGATATTTCGGGCGATGAGCGTTTTTATCCGAATGAAGAGCTGACTGGAAGGCTTGAGGTATATGATAATCTCGGCAAAAAAATGCTGGCCCATTATAATGAGCTGTTCCTAGAGTTTAAAATGCATAAGAAATGAGCCAATATCGGGGCGTTTTTCGCGGATTCCCCATGCTATGATGGATAAGGAATTGCACAGGTGAATAATTGCGAATAGATGGAGCGGAAAAGAATGAACAATAAGTGGTTGAACTACGGCGGTCTGATCCTAATCGCTGTTGTATGGGGAGCGAACTTCGGCATTTCACGTCTCGCGATGGAGTCTTTTAATCCGGTCGTATTCTCTTTTTTAAGATTTGGTCTAGCTATCCCATTCTTCTTTCTGATCCTGAAGCTGACTGAAGGCAGTGTAGGCATTCCGTGGCGGATCGTACCGAGGCTGGCGCTTATCGGTTTAATCGGTATTACACTGCTTGAGATTACAGTCATGTACTCGATAAAGTATACGACGCTGGCGAATGCATCACTCCTTAACGTTGCGCCATGGCCGATTTTTGCAGCTTTGTTCGCTCCGTTGTTCATGAAAGAAACGATTACGCCGCGACTAATCGTCGGAGGCGCAATTTCGATTGTAGGCGTGTGCTTCGTCATTCTCGGCGGTGACGAGGGTTTCAGCCTATCCTCGGAAAATATGCTCGGCAATGCGATGGCTTTCGGCGTAAGCATTATCGGCCCGTTGTTCAATCTCACCTCCATGTCGCTTATGAAAACATATTCGGCGCTGCGCGTCAGCACTTGGACCATTGCGTTCGGCTCTTTATTCATGCTGCCGTTGACATTCGGCTCATGGGGGCAAACGAACTGGTCCGCGCTGAATGCCGGCCATTATCTGTCCATTGGTTATAATGTATTGATTTGTACGGTGGTAGCTTTCGTGATGTGGAATGCCTGCATGTTCAAAGTCGGCGCCACAAGGTCCAACTTCTTCCGTTATGCGGTGCCAGCAGCTGCGGTGGCCGCCGGTTACTTCATGTTCGATGAGAAGATTGCATTGCTTCAAATGTGCGGGGCGGGATGCATGGCTGCGGGCTTGATCTGGATCAGCATCGAGCGTAAAAAGCGGGCTGAGCCAGCTGCTCTATCCGCGAAGACGGGTAGTCAGCTCGTATAAATGAAGCCGCTTCATCATGGCCTTGAAACAAGAGGGGATGTCAAAGGGAGGTATTCTTCCATGGCATGCCTCTTTTTTAAAATATAGGAAAGTATATCATTTCGCCAACTTTCTCTATATTTCTACGCGAAACGTAAGCTTAGCTGCCAGAGGACGGCTTCATCCGTTTACGCTTGTGTGCATTGCCGTTCAGAAGTAAGAGGCTTGTTATGTAAGCGTTTGATTAGAATAGTCTGAAAATTATTTTTGGAAATCATCGAAGCGTTTGCACAAAATAGCGAAAAGTCAGTCATAGCAACACAATTTTCGTATTCAGCGGCAATGAAGGATAGCCTTGCAAACAACCGTTTGGGCGGTTCTACGCCTTGACTATCACTTTCAATACATGTTACGGTTTTGTTAGATAACATAACACTTGCCTTGCGGAAGGAGAATGATGAATGATAAAAGCGATTATTTTTGACTTTGACGGGACGATTATCGACACGGAGACGGCGTGGTACAATGCGTTTCGAGATGCTTATTTGGAGCATGGCGTAGAGCTCACGTTAGAACAATATTCGGGCTGCATCGGCACTAGTCTGCATACCTTTAATCCTTATGAATACTTGATGACGGATCTGAAGCTGGCCATCGATAAAGACAGCTTCCGTGACTCGGTACATGTCCAGCATACGAATCTCATGCAAAGCGAGCAGGTGCGATCCGGAATCTTGGATTATTTGAACGATGCGAAGGACTCAGGCATAAAGATTGGGCTTGCTTCCAGCTCGCCTCGCGCTTGGATCGACAAGTATTTGGAGCAGCTTGAACTCGGTCATTATTTCGAGGCAATCCGTACGGCGGATGACGTGGTGAAGGTTAAGCCAGACCCGGAGCTCTACGTACAAACTTTGACGGCTCTAGGCGTGGAAGCAAGTGAAGCGGTAGCGATTGAAGATTCGCCTAATGGAGCGCGAGCGGCTCTGGCGGCAGGCATGTCTTGCATTATCGTGCCGAATGCCATTACGAAATCATTGCCATTTGATCAATCTGATCGGTATGTTCATGCAGAGTCGTTATCTCATATTGATTTTCATAGGATGGCCGCTGGAGGGCTTTAAGTGCATCGTATAATCACGATCTAATAAATCAGAATATTCAGATAAAATTATAGCTGACGACACCATCCAACAAAAGGGGGTTCGGACAATGAAAGCTGTACATTTCGGAGCTGGAAATATTGGCAGGGGTTTTATTGGCCTTCTGCTGTCCCGTGCAGGCTATGAGGTTACCTTTATAGCGAGGAATGAAAAGAAGATTCGACTGCTGCAGCAGCAGAAGCAGTATTCAGTTATGCTGGCGAACGAAGAGCGAGACACGGAAATTGTGAATAATGTGACTGCGATCAGCGGCAAAAATAAGGCGGAGGTGGCATCGGCTGTCGCGACGGCCGATATCGTTACGACAGCAGTCGGGGTAACTGCGCTGAAGCATATCGCAGAATCTATCGCCGCAGGGATTGCGCTGCGACTGCGGGGGACAAATAAGAAGCCGCTGCATATTATCGCTTGCGAGAATGCCATATCGGGAAGCACGCTCCTTAAACGGAGGGTGTATGAGCACTTGCCTGCGGATCTGCATCAAGTCGCAGATAGCTGCGTCGCGTTCCCGAATACGGCAGTCGATCGAATCGTCCCCGTACAGGAGCATGATGATCCGCTTAAAGTGACAGTGGAGCCTTACTTCGAATGGATCGTAGATCGCTCAGCCATGATGGAAGGTTTTCAGGAGATCGCAAATGTAAAATATGTAGATGCGTTGGAACCTTACATTGAACGTAAGTTATTTACCGTAAATACGGGACATTGCACCGCAGCATATCACGGCTATCTAGAAGGATATGAAACGATTCAAGAGGCTATGGCGGACCTTCGCATACGATCTGAATTGTCGCTGGTGCTAAGCGAGACGGGCAGCATTCTTACTTCCAAATACCATTGGGACAAGAAAAAGCATGATCGGTACGTTCAGAAAATGATGGTGAGATTCACGAACCCACTGCTGTCGGATAGCGTTATACGTGTAGGCCGCTCGCCGATGCGCAAGCTGTCTTTGAATGACCGGCTTGTGAGGCCGGCTTTGCAGGCACATGAGCTGGGAGTATCGATACCGCACCTGACGTCAGCGATTGCGGCGGCGCTTTTGTTCGATTACGAGAAGGATGAGGAGGCCGTTGCGCTGCAAGCCGCAATCGCGAGCTCTGGCATTCATGACGTAATCACATCGCATATGGGCATACCGCAAAAGCATGCTTTTCATCAAGAGATCGTGGATAGCTATGGAACGCTCAAAGAGTCTTATGCTGCCGTGAAGTAAGCGGTCTATAGCATACCGGGGAAGGATCGGAAGGAGCAGAAGCTCCAGAAGATTCTTCCCTTTTTTATATGCCTAAGCACCGAAAGAAGCTTTTAAACGATTTCATGTCAGATGTCACTGTAACTCCCACTCAATGAAACCTAACATGACAATGGATAAATCCGTAGATTTTTTGCACTTTTAAGCTAAATTTTTCTTTTAAAATACAATGGAAACAGGTAAAATCAGAAAAGCGGCCTTCCCATGGAATGGGAGTCGGACTCTACGAAGAAGGAATGAACCTGAAATGACAGTGAGTATTGTGCAAGAAACGTTAAACCCGTACCAGATCGCACAACAGCAAATTGACACGGCAGCTGCTCATCTTAAACTGCCTGAGCATGTAACGCAAATTCTTAAGAAGCCGAAGCGTGTGCTCTCGGTTAGCTTTCCCGTTCGCATGGACGACGGCTCGATTCGCGTGTTTGAAGGTTATCGTGCTCAGCATAATGATGCGATCGGACCGACTAAGGGCGGCATTCGCTTCCACCCTGACGTTACGCTGGATGAGGTAAAAGCGCTTTCGATGTGGATGAGCTTCAAATGCGGCGTAGTCGGCTTGCCATATGGCGGCGGCAAAGGCGGCGTTATTTGCGACCCGCGCATTCTCAGCAAAGGCGAGCTTGAGCGGATCAGCCGTGCATTCATGGAATCGATTGCTGATTTTGTAGGGCCAGACAAGGATATTCCGGCACCGGATGTATATACTACTCCACAGGTTATGGGCTGGATGATGGATACGTACAGCAGATTGAAGGGTGTAAATTCGCCAGGTGTTATTACGGGCAAACCACTTATCATTGGGGGCTCCAAAGGTCGCAATGAAGCGACTGCACAGGGCTGTGTATATACGATTCTAGCTGCGCTGAAGGATATGCATGTCCCGGTTCAGAACGCTACTGCAGCTATTCAAGGCTTTGGCAACGCAGGCCGCATTGCAGCTCGTTTGCTTAGCGAAGCAGGCTGTAAGATCGTAGCGGTTAGTGATTCCAAAGGCGGAATTTATAATCCGGAAGGCATCGATATCGAGCGTATTTCGGAGCTGAAGGATAACTCCTCTATCCGCGAGTATGGCGAAGAGTACTTCATCTCCAACGAAGCGCTGCTTGAGCTTGACGTAGATATTCTTGTACCGGCAGCGCTTGAGAATGTCATTACAGCTGCGAATGCAGATCGCATCAAAGCGAAAATCGTAGCAGAAGCTGCAAACGGTCCAACAACGCCTGAGGCAGACCGTATTCTTGCGAGCCATGGCATTACGGTTATCCCGGATGTTCTGGCGAATGCCGGCGGCGTAACGGTTTCCTACTTCGAATGGGTACAGAACCTGATGAACTACTACTGGAGCGAGGCAGAGGTGCTTGAGAAGCTTGAAACGAACATGATCCTTTCTTATGTAGCTGTTCGCGATCTAGCCAAGGAGCATAAAACAGACCTTCGTACAGCAGCATATATGATATCAATTAAACGGATTGCAGCGGCTATGGAAGCAAGAGGCTGGATCTAAGCATCATATTAATTAAGATAGGTGGCGGCAGCATGACAGAACAGATTCGTATTGGCATCGTGGGTTATGGGAATTTAGGACGAGGGGTAGAGCTTGCCATTAAGCAGAATCCAGACATGAAGCTGGATGCTATTTTTACGCGCAGAGATCCTTCTTCGATCCCGTCAGCTGTTCAAGCTTATTCCATTGAGGAAGCAGAGCGTTTCGGTGATGCTATCGATGTGATGATCCTTTGCGGCGGATCAGCAACAGACCTGCCGGAGCAGGGGCCGGCGTTTGCCCGGATGTTCCATACTGTGGACAGCTTCGATACACATGCGCGCATTCCTGAATACTTCGAGCAAGTGGATGCGATGGCTAGAGTGAGCGGCAAAGTAAGCGTGATTTCAACAGGCTGGGATCCAGGATTGTTTTCCCTCAATCGCTTGCTTGCAGAATCAATTCTGCCAGAAGGCAAAGAATATACATTTTGGGGAAAAGGCGTGAGCCAAGGCCATTCCGATGCCATCCGCCGCGTTAACGGTGTTAAGCACGGTGTGCAATACACCATTCCGAGCGAAGAAGCGGTCAATCGCGTTCGCGGCGGCGAGAATCCAGAGTTGACTACGCGGGAGAAGCATATCCGTGATTGTTACATTGTTGCTGAGGAGGGTGCTGACCAAGAAGCCATTGCTCAGGAAATCCGCAGCATGCCGAACTACTTCTCCGACTATAATACGACGGTTCATTTCATTGATGAAGCAACGATGAAAGCCGACCACTCCTCTATGCCTCATGGCGGTACCGTTCTTCGCAGCGGCAAGACGGGTGAGAACAGCACGCAAATTATCGAATTCGGGCTGAAGCTGGACAGCAATCCGGAATTTACGGCTAGTGTCCTGGTCGCATATGCTAGGGCTGCCTACAAGCTTGCTCGAGAAGGCCAAGTAGGAGCTAAGACCGTATTCGACATCCCTTTTGCCTACCTTTCGCCAAAGTCCGCTGCAGATCTTCGTAAAGAGCTTCTTTAGAAACGGCTGAACAAATTCTGAACAATTCCTTAACAAATCCTCTTTTTTACATTTTTTTACTTACGTATATGAGAATTGTGAGATATACTCGATAAGTGATAAGCAATACTGTCGAATTATAGCGAGAAGTGCTGAAAGATCTAAGTTCCTATGGTAGAATAGTTACAAACCTGCCTATCAGGTGGCTTTGATCAAATTCTACTAGGAAGTGAGATCAGCATGATAGACATCCATACGCATATTTTACCCGGATTGGATGATGGTGCAGCGGATTGGAATGATACTTTGGACATGGCCCGGGCAGCCGCTTCAGAGGGAATCACAACCATTATTGCAACCCCGCATCACGCCAATGGGACCTATACAAACGCAGCGCAATACGTAACCGAGCATACCCGAGCGATTAACGAAAAGTTAATCGCTGCAGGTGTGCCTGTTACTATTCGGTCTGGGCAGGAAATTCGTGTCCACGAAGACCTGCTGGATGCGTGGTCAAGGAAAGAACTACTCCCTTTAGCCGGCTCTAGTTATGTATTAATAGAGATGCCTTCTTCTCGAATACCGAAGTCGATGATGGAGCTCATCCACGAGCTCACCATTTTAAACCTAAAACCTATCATAGCGCATCCTGAGAGAAACGCAGAGGTTGTACAGCATCCAGAAAGATTAGCAGAACTGATTGAAGCCGGAGCATATGCTCAAGTAACCAGCCATTCTCTTCTTGGCGGTTTTGGCAAACGCATCGAGCAATCTGCGTGGTCCTTATTAAAGGCTGGGCATATCCATATCGTTTCATCTGATGCTCATCATGTTGTTCGCCGCGGTTTTCGCTTGCGCGAAGCATATGATGCCATTGAGAGGCGGATGGGAGAACAGTGGGTTCATTATTTGCAAGCAAATGCCGAATACATAATAGAAGACCAAAAATTTCACAGCCAACCACAGGCAAGTGCTCCTTCCAAGGGATTTCTGCGTCGTTTGACTTCCTTAATTTACAAAAGATAGGCTGACCTTGAATGGTTGGGAAATTCAGCAAGTACATATCGGATAATCTTCGTTCGGCTTTATTAGTCATTCATCTATTAGATGAATGCCGCTATTTCAATATATTAGGAGTGAGAGAAAGTGACATTAAGAAAGAAATTAGCAGTATCTACGATTGCAGCAAGTGTAGCCCTAACGGCTCTTGCTGGCATTCCGCTTAGCAGCAAAGGTCTGGCGGAGAAGCTTGGCGTAAATGGGGTGGCTTATGCCTCCTCATCGCTTGAGAATTCTCAGGTTGTAATGGATATCAAAAAGCTGTATAACGCTTTGATAGCTACCGATGGACTTGATGCAGTAAAGGCGCTTCAGAATGCTTTGAATGCTCTGGACATTCATAAGAAGGGCGACATTGTTGCGCCAATCGTCGATAAGCTTGATCCGTTGCATCTGAAAGAAACGCAGCTGGAGAATCTATTCTATGATGCAGTTGCTTTGTCGTATAACCCTTCAGTAGAAGGTCTTGATGCGCTGCGCACGAACTACGGTTCATTGCTACAATCCTTCGCTACGGAAGCGAATGCTGGAGAGATGACAGTAGATGATATCGCTCAGTATTTCTTCGATATTCAAAAAGAACTAGTAGATCAAGTAGGTTCGAAGGATTTGTCTGATTTGCTCGATATCATGACTGATTCCGCAAGCCTTCAACAGCTGATGAGAGATGTGCTAGCTGCATTGCCGCAAAACGAATACAAAATTCAAAAGGTATTCCTTCATTACGGCGTGAATACGAATGATGTAATCGCAGTTCTTAGTGAAGCAAGAACGGAAGTTGAAGATAACAAGTTCACTGCTGCGGCAGCTGCGTTGTTCAAAGCATATAATTCACTTCAAACACCGACGGATTCGAATTCAGGTACGGGAACATCTGTCGTAGCGCTTCCTGCGTCGACAACTAAATTGCTTGATGAATTGAAAGCAGCTCTTGGTAAAGCTACTGAAGCAGAGAAAGCGGCTATTATTGCGAAATTTGTAACAGATGCGAGTGCAGAGGTTGCGAAGCTTGCAACCATTAATGCTTCTTCGAATGTAAGCTCGGTGAACGGGCAAGCGGTTCTTCAGCTTAATGAAGCAAGCGTATTGACCTTGATTGCCGGAATTAATGCAGTTGCAGCGAAAGTAAATGAGTTGGCACCAGCCTCTGCACTACCTAAGACAACTTTGAAGATTGATTTAGGTACAGTAACATTGAAGGAAGTTGTGCTTAATCTATCCGATGCAGCTGTTAAAGCTGCTGCTGCTGGACACATCTCCGGTGCAGTCTTTACCGTGAATAAATTCGAAGTTACCTTGCCGGTTGGCGGTTCATTCTCTTCGGCTCTTGCTTTGACCGTGAAGAAGACAGATGCGGCTGCTGAAGTAGTAGGTAATTTGAAAGCTGTCTCTGAGGTTTATGATTTCAGCCTAACCATTGGCGGAGCAGCGAAAACATCGTTCGATAAGCCGATTCTAATCGTTCTTCCGCTTGGAGATACGACAGGACTGGATCAAGAGCTGCTTTCTGTAGCTAAGATCGTAGACGGCAAGCTAGTATTCCATGGCGGACGTGTATCCGGCAATTCGATTATTGAATCACGTGATTCATTCTCCTCATATGTCGTTGTAGAGAATAAAGTATCCTTCTCAGATCTTGCTAAGGTAGAAGCTTGGGCTGGCCGTGAAATTACAGTCGTAGCTGCCAAAGGTGCTATCGAAGGCAAGTCTGAAGGTAAGTTCGTGCCTCAGGATAAAGTGACGCGTGCTGAATTTGCAAAAATGCTCATTCGCGCTTTAGACCTAGAGAATGGTTCGGCAACAGAAACGTTCGCGGATGTCGATTCGGATGATTGGTTTGCGCCGTATGTATCTGCTGCGGCCCAGCTGAAAATTATCAACGGTCGTTCGGCAACGAAATTCGATCCTAACGCGACCATTACTCGTGCAGAAATGGCAACGATGATTGCTCGTGCTTTGAAAGTATCGAGAGGCGCAGCGGACATTGCGGATGTGAATGCAGCTTTGAAAGGCTTCGCAGATGCAAGCAATATCAATGCTACCTTGAAAGACGGCGTTGCTTTTGCAGCTTCACACAACATCGTAGTTGGCAATGCAGGAAAGTTCTTGCCGAAGAACAACGCAACTCGCGCTGAAGCGGCTGTTATTATTTACAGAGCTCTTAAATTCGACAAGTAAGCAAACGAAATAAAGAGATCTTCCTCTCATGAAGGTGGGGGGAAGATTTTTTTACGCAAACAGTAGAATGTTGTCAAATTATAGATTATTTTTAATTGAATATAGTCCAATAGAATCGGATAGAAACTTGAAGACTGTATCCTTTGGAGGAATATATAGTGTCTAACGAACTAGATCTACGTCAGTATATGGCTATCATTAAGAAGAGATTAGCACTAATTATTATATTTGTATTTATCTGTACAGCGGCAGCAGCTGTTGTCAGCTTGTTCTTCAAAGACCCCATCTATGAAGCCTCAACAAAAATTATTGTCAATCAGACAACTACACAGATGGCGACTGGCCAGCTCGACCTCAATCAGATTAACTCAAATATCAAGATGATAGATACGTATAAAGAAATTATCAAAACGCCGGCAATTCTAGATAAAGTAGCCTCGCAATATGCAGAGCTTGGATTAACAGCGGAAGAGCTTTCTCGCAAAATAACAGTAAGCTCCGTGAATAATACGCAGGTTATGACATTAATAGTTCAAGACGTGGACTACAAGCAGGCGGCGCAGGTCGTGAATGCAGTATCCAACGTTTTTCGGGAAGAAATACAGCACATCTTTAAGGTTGAGAATGTTTCTATTCTAAATGAAGCGGTTGTCAATGCGGAGCCAAGTCCTGTTGCTCCTAATGTGCCGCTCAACATTGCAATCGCTTTTGTTGTTTCCCTTATGATTGCGGTAGGCATCACCTTCTTACTCGAATACATGGACGACACAATAAAGACAGAAGCGGATGTTCTGCAATATTTGGGTCAGCCTACGCTTGCGATGATCTCAAGAATGAATACGGAGGATGCAGATTCCAATCAAAAAAGAAGTGCCAACCAAACCTACAAGGCAGGTGAATTAGAGCGTGTCTCGATTGAAAAATAAGCGTCAGATTATTACGCAAACGAATCCCCGTTCTCCGATATCAGAGTCCTATCGAGCGCTCCGTACCAATATTGAATTTTCATCGATAGACGAGCAGCTTCAGGTGTTGATGGTGTCTTCTGCAGGTCCAGGCGAGGGGAAGTCAACGACGATTACGAATTTGGCGGTTACTTTCGCACAGTCAGAGAAGAAGGTTGTTCTAATTGATGCTGACCTTCGTAAGCCAACTGCACATCATACCTTCTCAATATCGAACCGCTGGGGGCTGTCTTCCGTTGTATCGCAGCAATGCTCATTGGAGGAAGTGATACAGATGACGGATATTGCGAATTTGGATGTCATTACTTCAGGGGCGATCCCGCCGAATCCTGCAGAGATGATGGGCTCGAAGCGCATGACGGCAATCATTGAGCAATTAAGAAGAATGTATGACATCATATTGATCGATACACCGCCGCTGCTTGCGGTAACTGACGCACAGATTGTTGCTACGAAGAGCGACGGCGTAATTCTAGTTGTGGATCAGGGTAAAGTGAAGCGCGAGATTGCGAGCAAAGCGGTGAAAAATCTAGAGAGCGTAAATGCGCGCATATTAGGAGTCGTACTGAACAATGTGAAGCGCAAGGCAAATGAAGAAGCCTATTACTATTATTATGGTGTTCAAGACAAATAGCATGTATAAATTCGTAGGTGAACGTTGTTCTGGAGGGATGAGTAAGATGGGTAAGCTTAGCAATAGAAATAGAATGCTAATCATACTAGTAATAGATATTTGTATTATATGGGTAGCGATTTCGATTTCTTATCTGTTTCGCTTTAATAGTCAGATCCCTCCCTTCTATGAATCTCAAATGCTTGTATTTGCATTAACCACTACCGTTATTTGTGGCAGCAGCCTAGCTTTTTTCCGTATGTACAAGCGGATGTGGCAGTATGCCAGCATCGGAGAAATCATAGAACTGGCCAAAGCTATTATTCTTGGACTGGTATTATCTTATGCAACCACTTATATACTGAGTGGAGAACGCGTTCCGTTATCGATTACAAGCCGCACCTTGGAGCTTATGCTGCTGCTAATGGGGGGCTCGCGCTTCCTCTGGCGGTTAATTCGGGTGAATAGAACGAAGAAGAAAGAACTTGCAAATCATGTTTTAGTTGTTGGCGCAGGCGATTGCGGAGCGTTGATTGCCAAAGAAATCATGACAAGCAACAGCTTCACGGGCAATCGCATTATTGGTTTTATAGACGATGATCTACATAAAAGAAATATGCAGGTATATGGCCTTCCCGTTCTAGGGAATCGTCTCCAAATTGAACGATTAGTACAGCAATATCAAGTCCATGACATTATTATCGCTATGCCGTCCGCAAAAAGGGCGAATATATCCGATATTATTAATATTTGCAAGCTGACAGGTGCGAAGGTCAAGATTATTCCCTCCATTAATGACTTTATTAAAGGACGATTAGCGGTCAAGACCTTAAGGAATGTAGAGGTTGAGGATCTGCTGGGACGTGAGCCCGTTATGACAGATCTCGAAGGAATTGCTAATTATGTTTCTGAGAAAGTGGTATTAGTTACGGGTGCGGGAGGTTCGATTGGTTCCGAGCTTTGCCGTCAAATCGCTACATTCAACCCTTCAGCTCTTCTGCTGCTTGGGCACGGGGAGAATAGCATTTATACGATTGAAATGGAGCTCAGAACGAAATTCCCGACTTTGCAATTAGAGACAATCATCGCAGATATTCAAGATCGCAGCCGCTTAGATGAAGTATTCCGTAGATTTAAGCCTCAGGTTGTTTTCCATGCAGCAGCCCATAAGCATGTCCCACTAATGGAACGCAACCCGACAGAGGCTTTGAAAAACAACGTATTCGGAACCAAAAACGTCGCTGACTGTGCGGACAAATATAAAGTAGAACGATTTGTTATGATTTCCTCCGATAAAGCCGTTAATCCTTCCAGTATTATGGGAGCCACCAAGAGAATTGCAGAGATGTACATACAGAGTATAAATACAGTGAGTGAAACCCAGTACGTAGCGGTCCGTTTCGGCAATGTGCTTGGCAGCCGAGGCAGCGTTATTCCAAGGTTTAAGGAGCAAATCGCAGCAGGAGGCCCAGTCACTGTAACGCATCCGGATATGGTTAGATATTTTATGACAATTCCAGAAGCGGTTCAGCTGGTGATTCAGGCAGGCTCATTCGCTAAAGGCGGGGAAATATTCGTCCTGGATATGGGCAAACCCGTAAAAATCCTTGATTTGGCGCAAGATCTCATTAGGCTGTCTGGTTATGAGCCCTATGCAGACATTGATATTAACTTCAGCGGTATGCGTGAAGGAGAGAAGCTGTTCGAGGAGTTATTGACTACAGAAGAGGCGGTAAGCTCTACGCAGCATGAACGCATCTATATCGGAAAACCTTCGCAGATCAATAGAGCGGAGCTTGAGCTCCAGTTCAAACGAATAGAAAAAGTCATCAGTGAAGACCAAGCAAGCATTAAAGACGTGATTGAGCATCTGGTCCCTTTTTATTCACATGTATCATAAGCAAACAGACTATCTCAGCGGAGGCGGATAATATGAAAAAGTGGAAAAAGGTATTGATTTGGGTTGTTTCAGTTATTGTTGTTTTGGGGATTGGTGGATTATTTGCAGCAAACTACGCAGTGAATAAGCTGATTGCTTCATTATCGGATAGTTTGGAGAATGAGATTATTAATGGGACTCTTAACGATACAGTAGATAGTACTGTGGATAATGACTTGCCCAAAACAGGAGCAACAGATGCTCCTACAACTGAGAAACCCAATGCAAATAGCGAAACCACAAGTGACCCGGAGAAGACTACTGACAACTCTAATGGTTCAACCACAAGCGAAGACACTGTGGATACAGATGACGATTATAAGGCGGAAGTAAGCATTGATAAAGCTAAAGAGGTCCAGGAAAAGATTACAGTTGGGGAAAAAGCTCAACTAACATCTGTTTTTTTAAAGGAATTAAGCATGTCTGATATTAAGGAATTACAAGCACTAGCAGGTGGAGGTTTAAGTAAAGAGGATAAGAAAAAGGCGCGTAGTCTTATTCTTGAGAAGCTTTCTCCTGAACAATATGATGAGCTGATTCAAATTGCTAAGAAGTATGGTATGAGCCAAGGTAAATCTTACGACGAGGTTGTAAAAGAAAAATAGCAATAGCATACATCTTTTCAACAGAGGGGGAATTACAATTGAAGGTGCGCAAAGCTATTATTCCGGCAGCAGGACTTGGAACAAGGTTCCTCCCAGCGACTAAGGCGATGCCTAAAGAAATGCTTCCAATTGTTGATAAACCAACTATTCAATACATAGTAGAAGAAGCAGTTGCATCAGGAATTGAAGATATTATTATTGTAACGGGTAAAGGGAAAAGAGCGATTGAAGATCATTTCGATAACTCTTTTGAATTAGAACAGAACCTATTGGAAAAAGGCAAGCTTGAGCTCTTAAATGAGGTTCAGAAATCTTCCAAAATGGTCGATATTCATTATATTCGACAAAAGGAAGCGAAAGGACTTGGACATGCGATATGGTGTGCAAGAAAATTTATTGGTAGTGAACCTTTTGCTGTTTTATTAGGCGATGATATTGTTCAAGCGGAGAAGCCTTGTTTAAAGCAAATGATTGAACAGTATGACATATACACATCCTCCATCATTGGGGTTCAGGCTGTTCCTGGAAATGAAGTGTCACGTTATGGCATTGTAGACGGTAGAGAAATTCATAACCGTCTCTTTAGTGTGAATAATTTGGTGGAGAAGCCTAAAAAGGAGGATGCTCCATCTAATATAGCGATTATGGGTCGGTACATATTGAGCCCTCGAATTTTTGAAATCCTTGAGAAACAAAGACCAGGTGCGGGCGGCGAAATTCAGTTGACGGATGCGATTGCGGAGTTAAACCGTACAGAAGCTGTTTTTGCTTATGATTTCGAAGGAACAAGGTATGATGTTGGGGAGAAGATTGGGTTTATTAAAACGCAGCTGGAGTTTGCTTTGCAGCGTGAGGATTTGAGGGACGAGCTTATGGAGTATCTTAAGCAGCTGCTCAATAAGGACGCATTGGTTAAAACGTAATTTTATTTTTAATGTTTGTAGGGAATTTTTGAATTCAAACAAAAATTTGATGTTCTCATAAACATTTTAAGCTTGTTTGCTATAAGGAGTGTAACTGGACATGTATATAAAGATAAAACGAATAATAGATATTATTCTTTCTTTAATAGGACTTATTATATTATCGCCGCTGTTTGTGATCCTTATTATAGCTATTAAATTTGACTCAAAGGGACCAGTGTTATTTAAACAAAAGCGTGTAGGAATTAATAAGACTCATTTTAATATTTTGAAGTTCCGAACAATGAGAACTGATACTCCTAAGGACACTCCAACTCATTTACTAGAAAATCCTTCACAGTATTTGACGAACACGGGAAGATTCTTGAGAATGACTTCTTTAGACGAGTTACCACAGATTTGGAATATTTTTATTGGACAAATGAGTATTGTTGGTCCAAGACCAGCACTTTGGAATCAGTATGATCTTATTGAAGAGAGAGATAAGTTTGATGCAAATGATTTACCTCCTGGTTTGACTGGTTGGGCGCAGATTAATGGAAGAGATGAACTTTCTATTGAGGCAAAAGCAAAATTGGATGGAGAATATGTTGAAAAAATAAGTTTTTGGATGGATGTAAGATGCTTTATGGGTACCATCATTAGTGTTGTCAAAAGTGACGGTGTTGTTGAAGGCGGGACTGGAACAAAAAAAGAAATTGCCTAGATTAAAGAAATGAGTTCTTCAGGAAATGTAAGTAGAATAGAGGTATAGATATGTTATTAGTTACTGGAATTACAGGCCATACCGGAAAGTATTTTTTAAAAGAACTTATGAATAATAACTATCAAGGCCCAATCCGATGTATTGTTAGAAATTCATCGAATACTTCTTTATTGGATGAGAGTGGTTTGAACATAGAAAAAGTTGTTGGGGACTTAAGCGACAACGCTTTTATTGAAAAAGCTATGAGTGGTGTTGAGACGGTAATGCATATCTATAATATTCACCACTCTCCAGTGATTGTACAAGCAGCAATAAGTAATCAAGTAAAAAGAGCGATACTGGTCCATACCACTGGAATATATTCAAATTTCAAGGATGCTTCTCAGGGATATAAAAAAGTCGAAAAGAGAGTTCTTGAATTAACTCAAAATAATGATTGCCAAACAAGTATTACAATTCTCAGACCAACTATGATATATGGAGATATGTGTGATAGCAATATGAGTAAGTTTATTAAGATGGTTGATAAGTTTAGAGTTATTCCAGTTATCAATAAAGGCGAAAACTTACTGCAACCTGTTAATGCAAGAGATTTAGGTAAGGCTTTTTTTAGTGTGTTAATATCTCCGATAGAGACGGCTGGGAAGGCTTATGACCTTTCAGGTGATCAACCAATAAAGATGATTGATGTTTTTAACAAAATAAGTAGGGAATTAAACAAGAGGACTTTTTACATTAGTGTTCCTTTAAATATAGGTGTATTTATATCGAAATTCATTAAAACATTTACGCTAGGAAAAATTAATTACATTGAAAAAATTCAAAGAATGGGAGAAAACAGGAGTTATCGGCATGATGAAGCAACTATTGATTTCGGATATAAACCGATTTCCTTTGAAGAAGGGATACGAAGAGAGGTTGAGGAATATTTGGGGGAAAGTAAAATAAAATGAAAAAAATACTAATACTAGCCAATCATTTTATTACTATCTATGCTTTTAGAAAAGAATTGGTTAAAGAATTGCTACAACAAAACAATAAAGTAATTCTTGCACTACCAACATCAGAGGATAACAAATATTTTGCAGATATGGGATGTGAAATAATTGAGACACCTCTTGACAGAAGAGGCACAAATCCATTCTCCGATATTAAGCTATTATTTCAATATGTAAAGATAATTAGGGATATGAAACCAGATATAGTTCTCACCTATACTATAAAGCCCAACACGTATGGGGGAATAGCAGCGAGAATATGTGGAGTAAAGACAATACACACTGTAACAGGTTTAGGGTCAGTTTACATTCAAGATATGTGGCAAAAAAATATAGCGGTCTTTCTTAATAGAATAGCTTTTAAATTAGCATCAAAAGTAGTTTTTCTAAATGAAGATAATAAAGAATTTTATAAACAAATAAAAATTATCTCGACTAAACACGATACTATGATTGTACCAGGTTCTGGTGTTAATTTAGATAATTTTAAATATGAGATACAACAAAGTAGTGAAAGGATTACTTTTACTTTTGTCGGTAGAATACTTAAAGATAAAGGAATTGAAGAGTACTTATTAGCTGCTAAAGAACTGGTTTCAAAGTATAACTATGTTGATTTCGAAGTAGTTGGATTTGTTGATGAAGAGAAGTATATCGAACTTCTCGATAAATATGAAAAAGAAGGAATTATCAAGTACTTTGGAAAAAGAAACGATATTCCTAGTATTATGAAAAAGTCGAGCTGTATTGTATTACCATCTTATGGGGAAGGCCGAGGTACAGTTCTTCAAGAAGGAGCTGCGGTTGGGAGACCATTAATAACTTGTAACACTTACGGATGTAAGGAAAATGTGGAAGAAGGATATAACGGTTTTTTATGTAAAGTGGCTGATACGGAATCCCTTAAGAATACTATGATGAAATTTATTAGTTTATCAAAAGAAGAAAAGGAATTGATGGGGAAAAGAAGCCGTGAAAAGGCGGAAACAGAGTTTGATCGAAAGCTTGTTACAAGAGCTTATACAAAGGAAATAATAAGAATAGTAAAAGGTAAGGAATGAGGAAATAAGTTTATATGAGTCGGGCATTGATCCTACCAATGTAGTGGGAAATGAAGAAATAAAAATTCCACGGTAGACTTTACATCAGATGAGATGAGGCTTAAAGAAGCTCAGTTTCATATTGTAGCTGTACCTACTCCAATCAATTCTGATAAAATCCCAGACCTTGCTCCGGTTGAAGGTGCCAGTTCGATCATTTGACGTAACCTTACAAGGGGTTAAATTGTTGTATATGAATCGTTTATCCAGGTGCTACAGAAGTTTCTGAAAGAGAGTTTGATAGAAAAATTGTTGTTAATGCTTGCATGAATCAAGTTGAAAAAATATGTAAAGGTAGGGAATAAGACTATGGAGTTATATCAAATGATTATTAATAGAGATGCTAAAGTAGCAGTAATAGGGTTGGGTTACGTTGGAATGCCACTAGCAGTTGCTTTTGCTAAAAAACTGGATGTAATAGGATTTGATTTAAACGAAAAGAAAATAGAATTATATAAATCTGGCATTGATCCAACGAATGAAGTAGGTAATGATGCTATCAGAGGGACTACGGTGGAGTTTACATCAGACGAAACTAAGCTAAGGGGAGCTAAATTTCATATAGTGGCTGTTCCTACTCCGATAAATACAGATAAAACACCAGATCTTGCACCGGTTGAAGGGGCTAGTGTTATTGTAGGCAGAAATTTGACCAAAGGTTCTATTGTAGTATTTGAATCTACTGTATATCCAGGTGTAACTGAGGATATTTGTATTCCTATACTTGAAAGAGAATCAGGATTAAAGTGTGGTATTGATTTTAAAGTAGGGTATTCTCCGGAACGCATTAATCCAGGTGATAAGATTCATACTCTTGAGAGCATAATCAAATTAGTATCGGGTATGGATGAAGCGAGTTTAGAAGAGATATCTAAAGTATACGAATTAGTAATAGAAGCTGGTGTTCATAGAGCTAGTTCTATAAAGGTGGCCGAAGCAGCAAAGGTTGTAGAAAATAGCCAACGAGACATAAACATTGCGTTTATGAATGAACTTGCTATGGTGTTTGATCGCATGGATATTAATACCAATGATGTTATTGAAGCAATGAATACTAAGTGGAATGCATTGGGTTTTTATCCAGGGCTTGTAGGTGGACATTGTATTGGTGTAGATCCATATTATTTCGTTTATGAGGCTGAAAGATTGGGTTACCATAGTCAGATAATACTGTCTGGAAGAAAGATCAACGATGGTATGGGATCATTTGTAGCCGATGCAATTATTAAAAAACTAATTCATGCAAACAAAGTAGTAAAGCAAGCTAAAGTCGTTATTTTAGGTGTAACCTTTAAGGAAAACTGTCCTGATATAAGAAATTCTAAAGTTGTAGATATAATTAAAAGGCTTAATGAGTACGGTATAAATCCAATTGTAGTAGATCCTCAAGCAGATAAATCGGATGCAAAACGAGAATATGGAATTGAACTAGCTGATCTTGAAGCTATTAATAACGCTGATTGTCTCGTATTCACAGTTGCCCACAAAGAGTTTAAGTATATGAGTAAGGAAAAGATTGATCAGATGTTTGGTGAATTTGAAAATAATCAAAAGATAATAATAGATGTGAAAAGTATACTAGAAAGTAAGGAAATAAGAAGTTATGGTTATAGCTACTGGAGTTTATAATATGTTATTAACATTATATAGACATGAAGCCTTAAGAGGTGTAAACATATGAACGTGCTTCAGATAGCAGTTGGTGTTAGTGGAAGTAAAGTTTATAATAAACTGTTTTCAGAGTTTAAGAAGCAAAATCTTCAATTCAAGGTATATGTACCACTACATCAAAACAAGAATATAAAAGATATAGATTTCAAAGAATTTCCATTTCCATATTATTCGAGTAGAGTTATAAAACCCTATGACAAAGTTGTCTATTACACTAAAATATGTAGAATGGTAAAGGACGTTGAGTTGAACTTTAATTTATCTGAAGTTTCTTTACTACATGCTCATAGTCTATTCAGTGATGGCGCAGTAGCATACGAATTATATAAAAAATATAATATTCCTTATATAGTAGCGGTGAGAAATACTGATGTAAATAAATATTTTAAATATGCATTTCATCTGCGGAAATATGCATTGAAAATTATGAGAAATGCAAAAAAAGTAATATTTATTTCTCCTTCTTATCAGAAATATGTTCTTGATAAATATGTACCCAATATCGCAAAAAAGGAAATTATATTCAAAACTAAAGTGATTCCTAATGGTGTTGATGAATTTTGGCTGAATGAAACACTTGTTAGAAGAAATATAAATATAAAAAATCCTAGATTAATTTTTGTGGGTAGAATTGATAAGAATAAGAACTTAAAATCAGTATTGCAAGTTGTTCAGCTACTAAGAAATAAAGGCTTAGAAAGCACACTTGAAGTCGTAGGGGATGGTCCACTGCGTGATGAACTTCAAAAGGAGTGTGAAATTGACAATAATATAGTCTTTCATGGAGCTATTTATGATAAAGAAGTGCTAAGAGATATGTATTTTAATAGTGATATACTTGTAGTTCCTTCGTTTACGGAAACTTTTGGTTTGGTTTATCTTGAAGCAATGAGTTGTGGAATGCCTATAATATATACAAAAAATCAAGGGTTTGATGGTTTTTTTGAAGAAGGAAAAGTAGGTTATGCAGTAGATCCATACAATCCTAAGAATATGCTAAACGCTATAAATGAAATCATGGATAATTATGAAGATATTTCAGCGTACTGTTTTGAAGCTGTTAAAGCTTTTGAATGGGAAAATATAGCTAAGGACTATCTGGAGCTTTACTTCAATTAATATTTATTAGATATGGATCATAGATATTGAATTTAAATAGGTAATTTTGCGAGGTTATTATTAATGAATAAGCTACTCTGGTATTTAACTCTATCAGCTTCTGTATGGATTACCTACTTTGGTTCTATCTCAAGCTTTATTGGTGAGGTTTATCCGTTTCAAATATTTGTAGTAATAAATTTTTGTATGATAATCTTAAAAAAAGAAATTAAAGTCAACAAAATTATCGCAATTACATTATTGTTATTTATATTTATTCTAATATATGGATTTACATCTTTATATTGGGTGGATGATCAATCTGTAAGTGTGAAAAAGGCAGCACATTATCTTATTGGAATACTGTTTTTAATTCAATTCACAATAATTGTTAATAGATATTCGAAATTAAGACAGAGTATACATGTTTTTTCTGTGAATTTTTATTTAGTAATGTTGATTAGTATACTCGAAATTATTAGTGGTAACTACCACCACGCTACACACTTTATTCAGACAAATAATGTAAATTCTTTCGGTTATCATTTCCCTTTAGTAATGTTTAATAATACTAATGACCTAGCTGTATTCCTTTTTTTGTTTTTCCCAATTGCTCTGTATAATTTATTAGACTTAAAGAAATTCAAAAAAACAACAGTTTTCACTGTGTATCTTATAACGACATTTATAATTTATAATACTGAGAGTAGATTGGGAATTTTTTTGATTATATTATATGGGGTTTTGTTCCTTCTTTATAGTATGTTATATCACGTCAAAAATAGAAATTTGAAATTGTTCTTTCTTTTAATAAGTACTAGTTCGGTTGCTATTTTTTTAATATTTGAATCAACCTTCATTAATAATATTTTTGATGCTATTAAATATGATCCTAGAATTACGTTATTTAATATGGCTTTGGATTCATTTTCTAAAACATTTACTTTGGGTTTTGGCATTGGTGGTCTTTATAACATCACATCTATAAATATACATAATTATATTTTAGAAATATTTTTTGAATTTGGTTTATTAGTATTTGCTCTATATTTTTCATGGCTAGTTTATATATATACTAAACTGAATAAAGTTAAGAGTGTTATATATTCGGAAAATATATTAGTTTTTTATTTAAAACTAAATATATTACTTATACCAGTATGGGGAGGAATTTCATCTACTATGACAAGTAATCCGTTTATATGGATATTTTATGCTATAGTGGTACTATCTGCAAGTATTTTAAACGATACTGGAAAAAAGAGGTGAGAACTTTTGCTGGACTTTATATATAAGTCATTGTTTATTCTTTCGAAACATGGTAAAGAAGATACCTATATCTTTAAATATTTTCGAAAAGCTTCTAAGTTGTTGGTAAACATTATCTACCCGTTTTATTTTAGCTGGATAAAGAAAACGGGAATTGGAATAGAACCTGCAAGTAAAAATAATGTTATTATTTCTTTGACCTCTTTTCCTGCAAGAATTAATTATGTTTGGATATGTATTGAAACATTGTTAAGACAGGAGACAATGCCTAATAAAATTATATTATGGCTAGCAGACAGTCAGTTTACAGGTATAGATGATTTGCCTTCTAAGTTGCTTAAATTACAAAAAAGAGGATTAGAAATTCGTTTTTGTGAGGATTTACGGTCTCATAAAAAATATTATTATACAATGAAAGAGTACCCAAATTCTAACATACTGATTGTTGATGATGATATGTTTTACCCCAAAAATTTAGTAACTAGATTACTGGTATCGTCCAAGAAAAATCCTAATACGGTATGTTGTAATCGTGGACATGTTATGCAAGCTACTGAAGATAGTATTAGCCCTTATTCTAATTGGCTGAGGAAAACTGAAAAAAACGTTCCTAGCTACGAATTATGCCCAACTGGATGTGGTGGTGTTCTGTATCCACCAGGTTCATTAATTGAAGATGTTTTTGACAAGAGTGACATTATGAAATTATGCCTTAATGCGGATGATTTATGGTTAAAAGTAATGGGCTTACTTAACAAAACAAAGGCAATTAAAACAGATTCTAACATGATTGATTATTTTGATATAATTCAAACACAGCACGTAAAATTGACAAAATCAAATGTCGGAGAGAATATGAACGATATTCAATTGAATAATATATTAAGGAAATATCATATTAATTTTAAAGAGCTTTTCCGTAATTGAAAGCGTTTTTGAAACAACATTAATGTAGATTCTGAATACTATATTTGAATGGAGGCCCTTAATGAATAATTCTACGAATAAATTAAAAATTGGAGTTATTACATTTCATAGAGCAATTAATTATGGAGCAATATTGCAGGTATTTGCACTACAAGAAAAGTTAAAAGAACTCGGTACGGATCCTTATATATTAGATTACCGAAATAAAAAATTAGAGCAGCACCATAAAGAAATGAAGTTATTTGATAGTAAAGGAATTAAAGGTTTAATTGTATATATGTTAATGAAGAAAAACTACAATAAGAAATTTAATGCATTTAGAGATTTTTCTCGAAAATATATAAACACTAGTGAGCCTTATTATAGTCTCAAAGAATTAGAAAAAGCGGATAGCATTTATGATAAATATGTAACTGGTAGTGATCAAGTATGGAATTATGCTATAAGTAATCTTGATTCGGCATACTTTTTAAGTTTTACTAGCAATATTTCCAAAAAGAACTCTTACGCTGCGAGTTTCGGTGTAAAGAGTTTACCTGAAAAAGAAACTAAGGAATATTACAATCTATTAAAAGACTTTAATAATATTTTAGTTAGAGAAAAACAAGGAGCTAAGATAATAAATCAGTTATTTAACAAAAATGTTGATGTTGTTTTGGATCCAACTCTTCTAATTACTAAAGATAAATGGTTTGAACTTGCTAAGGATAACTTGAAATTTAAATATATACTAGTATACGCATTTGGTGGTTCGAAATATATTATGGAATTAGCTAAGAATTTATCCATGATGACAGGATATAAAATTATCGCTATTTCAAGTACTTATAGAAAAAGTAAAAATGTAAGATATATAAAAACGGCAGGACCTGAAGAATTTTTGGGATTGTTTAAAAATGCAGAATACATAGTGACAAACTCTTTTCATGGGACAGCGTTTTCTATTAATTTTAATAAACAATTTTTCACTGAACTTTTACCTAATTCTGTGGGTACAAATTCTAGAATGGAAGATATTTTAGATTTGTTTGATTTAAGGAATAGACAGATACTAAGTAGTGATTCTAGCGTGGCTAATTTTCCAATTGATTATAGTAAAGTAAATCAAATTTTGGAGATTGAACGTGAGAAATCAATCAATTTATTAAAGGATATATTATAAAAGTTTTTAAAGTGAAACTTTAGTATTCAAGAACTCTATGATTTAGTGAAAAGCAAACGGAAATCAACTACAGTAAATGTTGGTATGTTCATGTGGAATGTGGGGGAATAATGAGTAGGACAAAAAAGTTTGTTTACAATTCAGCCACAACAGCGCTTTATCAGATAATATTAATGGTTTCTGGTTTTATTACAGTTAGTGTAGTACTTAAGTCTTATGGTTCAGAAGTTAACGGTCTAGTATCATCAATAAATCAGTTTATTGTTTACTTTAAACTAGTAGAAGCAGGATTATCGAGTGCTGCAATATATGCTTTGTACAAACCTTTAGCGATTAATGATTATAAAGCAATAAATGAAGTAGTGGTTGCAGCAAAAAAAATATACACAAAATCTGGATATGTATTTTTATTATTAACGATAGGATTAGCTTTATTTTATCCGATGTTCTTAACTTCGGACTCTATAACTCCGTTAACTGTAGGGATACTGGTATTAATTCTAGGAGTCAATGGAGCCTTGGAGTTCTTCACTCTTGCAAAATATAGAGCATTACTTACTGCCGATCAAAAGACATATGTAATATCGATAGCTTCAATAATCTATGTAATAGCAAATACTTTCATTATTGTATTCTTAGCCAATCTAATGGTAAATATAATAACTTTGTGGTTAGTTTCATTAATATCTGTGATCTTACGAACATTGATATTATTGTATTATGTGAAGAAGAGATATAAATGGATTAATTACAAGGAAAAACCAAACTTTAATGCTCTAAATCAAAGATGGGACGCTCTATATTTACAAATTTTAGGCGCAATTCATGTTGGTTCGTCGATTGTAATATTGACAGTTATAACTAAAGACATGAAACTAGTAAGTATCTATTCAGTTTTTTATATGATTATTATTGGTTTAAACGGGATACTAAGCATATTTAAAACAGGGTTATTTGCATCGTTTGGTGATGTTATTGCTAAAGGTGAAGTTGAGATTTTACAAAAGGCTTATAAGGAGTTTGAATATTTTTATTACAGCTTAATAGCAATAGTATTTTCCATTTCATTTGTAATGATACTACCATTTATCAGAATATTTACGAAGAATGTCACGGATATAAACTATGATCTTCCCTTAATTGGTGTTTTATTTGTTCTAAACGGACTTTTATACAATATTAAAACTCCTCAAGGTATGCTTGTTATTTCAGCAGGTCTTTTTAAAGAAACTAAATTACAAACGACGATTCAAGGTGCAGTAGTTATAATAGTTGGAATCATTCTAACACCTACATTAGGTATTGTAGGAGTGTTAATTGCTTCTATTATTTCTAACATATATAGGAGCGTTGATTTGCTATTTTTTATTCCTAAAAAGGTTACTAAATTACCTGTCAAAGACACTTTGTACAGGATGATTAGGGCCATTATTTCTGTTGTAGTTATTTGGGCACCTTTTTGGTTTATAAATATTAATCCAACAAATTATGTTTCATGGTTTGCTTATGCTTCTGCTATTGGGACGTATGCTTTATTTGTAGTTGTTGTAATGGGGTATATGTATGAACGAGAAAACTTGTTAAGTACAGTTGAAAGAATATTTAAGATGGTAAAAAGGTAAAAATAGTATTAGGAATAGGATGATTAAAGTGCTAAATAGAATCAAGGGAAAAATGCCTAATTGGTTATTTATAGTAATTAAAGCAATGCGTGATTTGCCTAAAATTATTAATAATTATATATATGATATCAAAAGATACATTAAATATTCATCATCAGTTGCTGATAATAAGAGATTGAAGCTAGAAGCGCAAATAACTGCAAAATATCATGTAATAGAAAAGGGACTGAGTATGCCCGAACCAAGAGTTGGGTTCGGAAAAGACAGAGTAAATCGACTTATATTTTTGTTAGATAGATATATTTGTAAAGGATATTGTGTAGAGACTACACAAATCCAGGCAGCGATTCAAGTTCTAGACAAGTACTTTGAATTTAATAGGAGTGCTACGGATAATTACACTTTAGGAATGGTCCAAAGGGCAAATAACCTATTCAAAGATATAAAACTTAATAATCACATTGGTGGAACGTTATTAATGGATAAAGATGCATATTTAGCTAAAACACAAATTAACTTTAAAGAGTTTGCATATGGCAGAAGTAGTGTTAGAAACTTTACTGAAGTAAATGTAGATATAGATTTATTATTAGAATCTATTAAGATTGCACAAAAGACACCATCAGTTTGCAACAGGCAATCATCAAGAGTTTATCTTATTAAAGATAAGGATAAAATAAAAGAGGCATTATCATTACAAAACGGTAATAGAGGCTTTGGACATCTAATCAATAAAGTATTAATAGTAACTTCTGATTTAAATGCTTTTAAAGGATTGATAGAAAGAAACCAGTCGTTTATTGATGGTGGAATGTATTCTATGTCTTTACTTTATGCTCTTCATTATCATGGATTAGGTGCATGTGCTTTGAACTGGGCAGTAGAAAAAGGAAAGGATAGCAAATTAAGAAATGCATTAAATATAAAAGAAAATGAAAATATCATAATGATGATTGGTGTTGGTCACTTGCCAAGTAGTTTTAGTGTTCCTATATCAAAAAGAAAAGATCTTAACGAAGTCATTACCATAATTTAAAAGTAACACATCACCAAAGTACTCGGATATAACCTATCGTGGCACTTCGAAGATGGAATTAGTAAGTTTATTGAATGGTATCAATCTTCAACTATTATCAAAGAAACAACACTTAGATAACTATTCTTATTTTAAACTTTCATTTCTATATATCAACTAGTAGATTTGTAAGCAAACCAGTAACAAAATAACCTCATATACCATACGAAATGGGCTATACTACTACTGAAACTGGTCACTTTTTTTGTAAAAGTACATTTATTTACTAGGACTTCCACTGAGCTATCCATTATTATTCTCCCATCATAGCTGGTTTATGGGGACTAGCGTAACCTTTGCTCAGTCGAAAACGTCATAAATGTAAGCTGATACCATATTCGTCTAGGCGTCAGCTTGTTTTTTATCCTAATCTATAAAGGAGAATCGTAGGTGGCTCTTGCTCGTGCAATCGCCCTTATGAAACCAAAACTATGAAAAATCGAAAAAGGTACCTTTTTATTTTAGCAGGAGCACTCATTATTATTGGAATCGTTATATATGGAAGCATGAGCTTGTTTTCCAAGTTGAATCAGGTAGAAGAGCTGAATGGGCAGTTGGATGAAACGGCTGAGGGAAATACAGGAGTCGTTTCCCCATCTCCATTATCGTCTCCCATATCCTCTCCCGCTGACCAACCAGAAGCGACTATGAATAATGAGCCAACGCAAACTCCAGAGATAGGCCCATCTACTCAACCCGAGAATATTGCTCCAACCCCATCTGCAACTTTGACACCAGGACCAACGTCTGATAACGTAGAGAAGGACGATAATTCCAAGGGTGAATCTACCAATTCGGAAGAAAAGTCCCGGAATAAGAAGAAGATTGATGCTTCGGTCACGGCCAAGCTGGGTAGTCTGAAATCTTCTTGCCAAGCAACAAGCAATAGTCTAGTGAAGCAGATCGCAGGTGAATTGAGCAGTAATAAGGATGCTACGCTTGCGGATATTCAGAGCAAATATCTGAGTAAGGTTTTTTCTGCTGAGTCAGATTGTGATGCCAAGTTTAATGAATTAATGAGCAATGCGAAGAGCGAGTATAAGGCCGCCGACCTAGGGGATCAAGCCTTCCCTGATTGGAGCTCGCAATACGAGAGCGCGAAGGCCCAGGCCAGAGCCGATGCACTGGCTGTTATTGCTGACTCGATTAAGTAATCAGCTCTACGATTTCAAGGAGGATTTATGAAAAAGTCACCTGTATTATCTGTATTTCTAGCTATGATGATGGTTTCTTCTTTATGGGCGGCTTCTGCTTCTGCAGCGACAGCAATCAAGACCAAAACACAATCGGTTCAATTGAAGTTTGATGGAAAATCGTTAACACTCCCGGAAGGGCAATATGCATTTATTCATGAGGGGCGTACCTATGTACCTATCCGCTATATCTCCTATGCGCTTCAAAAGACTGTGAATTGGGATGGCGCGACGGCTTCAGTCTCGGAGCCAACAGAGAAGGAGCTTGCAGCGTTGAAAAAGCATCTTCAGACGGCAGCTTCAGGCACGCAAAAGCCCCAAACAAGCATTGAAATAACGATCCAGCCAGTACAGGCTAAGCTCGTATTCGATGGCAAGGCGGCGGTTCTGCCAGCCGGACAATCGCTCTATGGGTACAAAGGCTCGATCTATGCACCAATCCGATTCTTGTCAGAATCAGCAGGCTCCCAGATCGGTTATGATCCGGCTACAAAGACAGTTAGCGGCGAGTCAGCTGCTTATCGAGCTGAACAAGGGGGCGGCGGAATCATACTGCCTAGCAACGGCGGCGGCAGCACGGGCGGTTCTGGAAATTCAGGTGGTACTGGTCAACCAGTGAAGCCTTCCTATGAGCAGATAACAGCTGGTGCAGAATCGCAGCTTGCTTCACTTAAGAACAGCTGTCAAGCGACGCTGATGGACATCGGCATGCAATATTTGGCGGCGAGCGCAGCAGATCAACCTAAGATTAAGGAAAAAGGACTTCAAGAGGTTAATAATTGCTCCTCGAGGTTTGAATCGATTATGACAGATACGTCTGCGAAGCTTGCAGGAAATGGGTATAGCACAGATATTATTGCAACCTATCGTACCGCTTTCAATAAAGAGCTTGAGGCGGGAAGACAGATAGCGGAGAACATGGGTTAGAACGTATTATAAATCAGTGAGTGCAGGATCAGATACCGTGCTGCATCAATAGACCGTACTGGAGCCTAAAACTTCATTACGGTCTATTATTTGTTAGGCTGTATCGCTAGTAGATAAATGGCTGCTGTGGATCCAATTGTGAAGAAATTGTAAAAAATTTGCTAGTTTTATGAATAACCACTACCATAGTACTAAAATATGCATTACACTAGCATTAAGAACTATTCCAAAAACATACATAGGTGGGAAAGAAGAGGGCCGAAGGACATGTTTAATGGTTTTGCTGTTCTGAGCCAGGCTATGTAAATGAGGATTGCCGAGGAGATATTCATCGATATCGAGAATAATACGCTTCCTATGGGAGGGGTGCAGTACGATTAATCAACTTCATGATAAAGCAAAGCTGGAACAAGCAATTGAACGGCTGCGGCAGGAGATGGTCGATAAGTTGTTAATGAACCAATCCTACCAATCTGACGAAGTATTGGGGGCTAGTCAAGCACTGGATCGAATTCTTAATTGTTATGATTGTGTTCGTTATGGACGGGAGTGCGGGAGTGAAATATATTGTGCATATACAGACTATGTGGTGAATGCCTGACTTTTCTCATCGTAAGAGGACTGTTTGTCTGGATGGCTGGCTGCTATTCTTCTAGAGTTGTAGCAACAGATGTACAACTAAAATTAAGAATTCGCTTACATTACCTATTCATGGAATATATTGATTATTTGAAAAAACGTTTTCGTTTATTTGATTTGAATTTATACCAAAAATGACCGTTCTCATCCTTAAATATCCGTATGCCGAGAACTTTTAGTGGAGTGGATAGCTCGGTAAACATTAAATAGCTGGATATGAGAATCGCCTCGCTTCACTTCTTTTTATTATAATACCAAACTTTAGGCATATTGACTATACAAAAATAGGTCTTTTATACTGTTTTTTTATAAAATAAGTAATTTTGAAAAGGGTTTGCTATCAAATGATTTGACTTCATTCTAAACGGTCATCTGCCTTTGGCGAGTGTCCGTTTTTTTTGTATGCTGCTGATTCCTCACTCACCCTCGTATTTTGTTTCTATGAATTTTTTCAAGTATGATAGAAAGAGGAATTTGCAATGCGGGAGGTGCGTGCTGTTTGAATCAAACAAGTAGATGGGGAGCGGTTGCACTCTGGGGGATCGTACTGGCGGGATGGCTGGGCATGCTGTTCGTTTTTTCATCGCAAACCTATGAGGAGCAGAGCATCCAGCCTTTTTTAAGGAGTCATTTTAATTATCACCAGCTTATGAGATGGCTGCCGGACGTGACGATCCATTACCGAACGAGTGTCGTTAATTCACATGTGAATCCATATCGATTTATTGAGTTTCTGTTCCGCAAGGGTGCGCATTTGTTCGTATATGCAACGCTCTCGGCATTGCTGTTCATGTTTTTACGTACCTTAACCCGCGGACGCGTATGGGTATCCATCCTGCTCACGCTTCTTGCGGCAGTAGCCGTTCCGGCACTGGATGAGTGGAACCAACTAGGCTCTGATGAGAGAACGGGGAATGCGACAGACGTCGTGCTCGACTTTATGGGCGGCTGCGCAGGCTTGTTGGTCTGCTTAGGCTTGCTCGGAATCGTTAGGCTATGGAGAAGAAAAGGGAGGTCCAAGACGCGGTGACCAGCCTATCCGTACATGCTGAAGCATGTGGCGGTCATTGACCAAGCGCAGGCACGCAGAGCTGCCGTTCAAGCTGTTTATGCAGCTGGGCGGCGGCTATTTTTTGCGATGATAAAGGCTGTGCTTCGGAGTGGGATAGAGCTCGTCAGAAGACCGTCCTATTACCCTTTCATGAGTAGGATCAAAACAATGAAATAGTTGCGGACAAAGCGGCCTGCTATCCCTTATAATTGTTTTTGATCATTATAAAGATTCGGTAAATGTGGAGGAATCGCAGCGTGCAGCGCTATGAACAATTGGATTCACTTAGAGGGCTCGCGGCACTTGCCGTGATGATCGGACATTTCTTAATGGTGTTCACGCCTATTGTGCAGAACACTTCAGGGCTAGGGCTGCTTGACTACCCGTTGAACCTGTTGAAATACACCCCCTTGCACGCGATTTGGGGCGGCCACGAGGCCGTCATTATGTTTTTTCTGTTAAGCGGGTTTGTGCTTTCGCTTCCATTCTTCAGCAACCGTCAGCAGACCTACACGAAGTATGTGATTAAGCGGATTTGCCGCATCTATATCCCGTTTGTCATTGCACTGCTTATTGCGATTGCGATGAGGGAAGCCGTGTACGTGTCGAAGCTCACCGATCTGACAAGCTACTACAACAACCTTTGGGTCATCCCGCCGAACTGGTCCTCTTTTATTCATCACTTGCTCTTCGTAGGCAACTATAATACGACGCGGTACGATCCGATTCTATGGACACTTGTTCATGAAATGCGAATCTCGCTCTTATTTCCGTTCATTATGTTTGCTATCGTCAAAGGCGGCTGGAAGCTTGGACTTCCGCTGGCGCTGCTCTTATCTTACGGGGCCGAAATTTTGCTAGCCAACTTTGAGACGCGTTATATGACAAACTTTGTAGTCACACTGCACTATGCTTCCTTTTTTATTGTGGGAGCTTTGCTCGCAAAGTACCAGGGAGAGCTGAAGATGCTGTTCTTGCGGCTGAATGGCTGCTGGATGTCGCTGCTGCTCGTGATAGGGCTTTGCTGCTATTCCTTCAAATGGATCGGCTACGGCGAGGACTTCCACGATATGTTCATGCCGCATGGCGGCGATTGGATGACAGCGATTGGGGCATCGATCTTTATCGTAGCCGCGATTTCTTCTGTTCGCTTGTCGCGGCAGCTGCAGCGAAGGCCGCTGCTGTTTTTGGGCAAAATTTCGTACAGCCTATATCTGTATCATATGATTGTGCTGCTCTCGCTCGTACATCTGCTAGAAGGCAAGCTGGACACGCCGATTATCGTCGTCATTGCTTTTGTGGTTTCGTTCGGAGCTGGGGCGATGAGCTATTATTTGGTCGAGCTGCCTTCGATTCGGTTAGGAAAGCGGCTGACCAATTGGGGCAAGAAGCCGGCAGCTGGAACGGTGAGCCATGTTGAAGGTACTGCAGCAAGCATGTAAGACAGCAATTGAATGCCCAGGCTTTTGACAACGAGCAGCAGTAGTCGGGGGCTTGCATGAACTCGAATAAGAAGTTGGATCTTGTGCAATAAAGGGATGCGCCTGCATGCGATATGTGGATGCATCCCTTTTGTTAATAAATAAGAATGTATGTTTTCACCTATAAATGTGCTTATCTATCTACGCGAAACGACTGCTTTTGCCACAGAGGACGGCGACAGCCGTTTACGCTTATCCGTGCGAGAAGCGCTGCCGGTATTTGCGTGGAGAAATGCCTTCGTACTTGGCGAAGCAAGAGGCAAAGTAAGCTGCATGGTTGAAGCCAACCTCTTCGCCGATACGGGCGACGGCCAGGTCGGTTTGGAGCAGCAGCAGCTTCGCCCGCTCAATGCGAAAGCGCATCAAATAATCGAATGGGGCGCAGCCAAATTCTTTTTGCATGCATCTCGCGATATAGACAGGATGGAAGTTGATACTCTCGCCAAGCTCCTGAGCGGTTATGTTATCGCGGTAATGCTCCCGCAAGTAGGAGGCTGCTTGCTCTGCGCATAAGGCAGAGGGCGTAGGGCCTTGCGTTTCCATGGATGCGGACAAATGCTCGATGACCTCCTGGAACGCAAGCTGCTGCTTCCACTTGACGCTTGGGATATGGTCATTCATATTAAGCAGCACCAGCTGGTTGAGAAGGCTCTCCATCTTGGAGGGCTGGAGCAGCTTAGTGAATTGCGGCAGCTGCTTCGTGAAGGTTTGCGTCGTATAAAAACTAGAGGAAAGCACGCGCTCCTTCGCTTTTTCAATCAACTCTTTGGTTCCTACAACCCGTTCCTCCGCTATGGCTTCCTCCGACAAGCCCCATTGTCCGGTCGTCTGGAAATGTATCCAGTAATAAGAGGTTTGCTCTTGGCAGGCACGCGTAGCGTAATGATAGGCGTCAGGCCGGAGGATCAGAGCATGGCCGCCGCTTACTTCGTAGTGCTGCTCTTCTTCTCCGATATAGAGGCAGCCTCGCGTGACAACCAGCAGGTCGAACACTTCTATATTGCGTCTGCTGGGATGCTTGCGCCCTGCGGGTGCAAGGGTATACCCGCCGATGATGTAATGCGGAAGCGGCGGGATGGTCATATGAATAATAGGCACTGGTTTGCTGGCTCCCCTATTTCGAAGTTGGAATCGTTATAGTTTCGGTTGTAAAAGTGATACATCAGGCTCAGTATAGCATCTATAATTTGAAATGACGAATGATCAATTGACAACGGATTCGGCTCCCAGCAGGGAGCTCGTGCAGGAGGAAAGCATAATGGCTTTGACGGATAAAAAATTCTCGCTTTGGATGCTGGCATGGCCGATATTTATCGAGCTGTTTTTGCAATTTTTATTAGGGGCCGCGGATACGCTTATGGTAAGCCGTATCAGCGACGATGCGGTTGCTGTAGTCGGCTTCTCCAACCAGCTGTTCCAAGCGCTTACGACTTTGTTTATTACCGTAGCAAGCGGTGCAGGCATCCTTATCGCTCAGAAGATAGGCTCCCGCAATGGCGAGGATGCGCGTACGATCGCTATCATGGCCGTAACGGTAAGTGCGATTATAGGTATTGGGCTCAGCGTTCTGCTGTATTTGATTCCAGGGGAAATCGCCGCAATACTCCAGCTTCCGGAGCATTTGATCCCGCTTGCGGAGACTTATATTTCTATCGTTGGCGGCGGTATGGTTCTCATTGCCGTCATGTCGGCGCTCAGCACGTCGATTCGGAATACGGGCAATACGAAAGGACCGATGTACACGGCAATCGGGATGAATGTGGTTCATGTATTTTTCAACTATGCGTTCATCTTCGGCGCTTTCGGTTTCCCGAAATGGGGACTGATGGGCGTAGCCGTCTCCACCGTGCTCTGCCGATTGCTGGCTACCATCGTACTGTTCATCATGTTCCTCAGCTCCTTCGAGAGGACGATCAGCCTGCGCGACTTTTCGCTGTTCAATCGCAAGCTGTTCGGTGACATTATCCGTATTGGCTGGCCTCTTGGCGTCAATATGTCCTGCTGGGTGTTCACGCAGCTGCTGATCTTCACGTTTCTGGCGATGCTGGGCTCGAATGAGCTGGCAGCGAGAACGTATATGAACACACTCGAATCGTTCTGCTTTATGCTCGGCTATTCGATTGCGCTTGCGGTGCAAATCCAGATTGCCCATTTGTACGGTGCGGGAAGGGTAAAGGAGGCTTACGGTCTCGCTTTCCGGGCGATGTGGATCGGTCTCGGTGTCGTGACGGTCAATGCTTTCCTTATCTTCCTGTTCGGGAAGCAGCTGCTCGGCTTGTTCACTGACAATAAGGAGATCGTGGCGCTCGGCGTCTCGCTGCTTGGTATGAACCTGCTGCTGCAGCCGGGCAAAATGATTAATATGGCGCTCGGCAATGCGTTGAACGCGGTCGGGGATACGCGATATACGATGTGGACATCCGTTTTCTCGATGTGGCTGGTTGCGACGGCACTTGCTTATTATGTAGGCATTGCGCTTGGCTGGGGCTTGATCGGCATTTATGCATGCATGATACTGGATGAATACATCCGCGGCACCTTGTCGCTGCTTCGCTGGCGAGGCAAGAAATTTCTTCGCAAAGCGGAGTCACAGGAGATTGCTGCTATGGCGCTGCGGAAACAAACCGCGCTGGAAGCGTAAGAAAAGCGTATAATAGAAAAAAAGAAAACGGCGGCTTCGATAGTGAAGGCTGCTGTTTTTCATATTTACAGTAAGGGAGAGAGAAGCGGGTATGGCATCCATGGTCATGATGAATGAAAAAATACGTGCCTCCGAGGTCCATCTTACGGGCTTGCGCGGCGAGGATCTCGGTATTGTAACGCGCGATGAGGCGCTCGCGAAGGCGCGTGAGCTTAAGGTGGATCTCGTATGCACCTCGCTCATGAGCAGCCCCCCTCCGTGCAAGCTGGTCGCGAAGGGACAAGCCAAGCAGCAGGCGGGGCAAGAGAAACGCAGCGCGAAGGCCAAGGAGCAGCCTGCCAAGGTGAAAGAGCTGCGTTTGACCCCGCATATCGAAGAGCATGATTATGATACGAAGCTTCGTCAGGCGGCGAAGCTGCTCGGCTCCGGCAATGGCATCCAGCTAGTGGTGCGCATCCAGGGCAAGGAAGGTCCGAAGGCGAAGGAGCTGCTCGAGCGAATGGTGAAGGATTTGGCGGAGAACGGCAAGAAACAGTCAGGCATCCAAGTGAGCGGCAAGCAGGCAGCCGTTCAAGTATTGCCATTGTAGCCGATTAGCCGCTCTAGGGGGGAATAGAGCGAATCCATAGCTCTATTCTCTCAATCTCATTCTGGCAGTTCATGAACGCCAAAATATCATGTATGATTTTAGCAACAGATATATTTGTATGCGCTTTCTTTACAAGACTGGCATAACCGAATGAATCGTATCCATACATTAAGGTATTTGATGATGCTGATCGGGGAGGTTGTCGATTGAAGAAGACGATACATACAGGACCCATCAAGCTGCCAAGACTGCCGGATCCGAAGCTATGGGTAAGCAAGGCTCCCTTCGGGCTTGGCCGCATTAAGCCGCATCATATAAAGGATACGTTGAAGGTGGCCTGGGATAATCGGGACAGCTTGCCGTATGCCTACCGCATACTAACGCAGGGCGTCTGCGACGGCTGCGCGCTTGGCGTATCCGGGTTGTATGACCAGACGCTGGAAGGACCGCATGTATGCACGACAAGGCTAAACGTGCTGCGCCTGAACACGATGCCAGCGATCAAGCCGGCCATGCTGCACGCGGACATCGACGAGCTGCGGAAGCTGGACAGCGCACAGCTGCGCAAGCTTGGGAGGCTGCCGTACCCGCTCATTCGCAGCAAGGGAGAACGCAGCTTTCGCAGAATATCATGGGACGAGGCATTGGGACGCATCGCGGCGAAAGCGCGGGCGATCGATCCGAAGCAGATGGCCTTCTATTTAACCGCCAGAGGCATTACGAATGAATCCTATTATGTGGCGGGGAAGGCGGCTAGACTCATCGGTACGAATAATATCGATAATGCTTCCCGAATCTGTCATTCCCCTTCGAAGACGGCTATGAAGCGCTCCCTAGGCGTTGGGGCATCTACCTGCAATTACAAGGATTGGATTGGTACTGACATCCTGGTGTTCTGGGGCAGCGTCGCCGCGAATAATCAGCCGGTGTCGACGAAGTACATGTACGCAGCGAAGCGCAAGGGGACGAGAATTATCGTCATTAACCCCTACCGCGAGCCGGCAATGGAGGGCTACTGGATTCCATCGATACCGGAGTCGGCGCTGTTCGGTACGAAGCTGGCTGACGATTTCTATCAGGTGAACATCGGCGGAGACATCGCGTTTATGCATGGCGTTATGAAGAGCTGGTTCGAAATGGAGGAGGAGCAGCCGGGGGCGGCAATCGATCATGCTTTCGTGAACGCGCATACGAATGGGTATGAAGAGCTTCAGTCACATATTCGGAACCAGGATTGGGAGCTGCTGGAGCGATCTTCTGGGCTGACGCGCTCAAGGATGTGGGAGTTCGCTTTGCTGCTGGCAGAAGCGAAATCAGGAGTCTTCGTCTGGAGCATGGGGCTGACGCAGCATCGTTTCGGAACGGACAATATATCGCAGGTGGCGAATCTTGCGCTGCTGCGAGGCTTCCTTGGCAGAGAGCATTGCGGGCTGATGCCGATTCGCGGCCATAGCGGCGTGCAGGGTTCGGGAGAAATGGGTGCGGATCCCTTCAGTCTGCCGGGCGGCGAATTCAATGGCGACGATATTAAGCGGGTTGAGAAGCTCTGGGCCTTTAAGCTTCCAGAATGGCAGGGCGATATCGTAGGCGTATCGCTGGAGAACGCAATGCTGCCGGAGCGCCATGAACGAAAGCTGAAGCTGTTCTATACGTCAGGGGGTAATTTTGTCGAGACGATGCCCGATCCGCAGTTCGTAAGACGCTGCTTGGAAGCAGTCGATATGCGTGTACATCAGGATATTGTGCTTAATACCTCGACGCTGCTGGATGCGGAGGAGGAGGTCATCGTTCTCCCTGCGATGACAAGGTATGAGCAGCCGGGAGGCGGTACTTCAACATCGACGGAACGAATGGTCTATTATTCGCCGGAGATCGAGGGACCACGGATCGAGGAGGCGCGCGCGGAATGGCAAATATACGCGGAGCTGGCAGCGCGGATTCGCCCGGAGCGGGCAGAAGCAATGGTGTTTCGTGATGCGCATGCCGTTAGGAGGGAGATCGCCATGGCAGCGCCAGCCTATGATGGCGTCCAGAAGCTGGGCAAGCAAGGCGATGTGTTTCAATGGGGAGGCGCATGGCTGTGCGAGGGCGGTTATTGCAAAACCGCAGACGGACGAGGCCAGCTGCTGCCGATTGCACTCCCGGAGCTACGCATACCGGAAGGGCATTTCTATGCGACAACCAGGCGTGGGAAGCAATTCAATTCCATGATTTACGGAGAGAAGGACGCCTTCAATGCGGCGGGCCGCTACGATGTATTGATGAATGGAGAAGACCTAACGAGGCTTGCGATATCGGAAGGCGAAGCGATTGTCGTATACAATCGGAGCGGCAGCTTTCATGGACGAGCGAAGCGTGCGGATATAGCGGCAGGCAACATTGAGCTTTATTGGCCGGAGGGAAACAGCTTATTTGCCAAAGGCGTGTATGAGCCGCTTGCCGGCATCCCGGAATACAATGCGTCCGTTATTGTGGAGCGCGCGGACACTTACCATGCTTTTAAGGATACGAGATATATGGAGAAGCGGATCGCAGAGCTGGAGACGGAGCCGCCTAGTTAGGGAGATGCAGGCATGCAGCGGCAAGGAATCTCTTGCCGTACAGCCTTTTGGCAAAGACGTGTAGGGTGCGGGGAGGGGATGCTTATGGAGCTTTCGAATACGACGAAATGGCGCATACGGAGATACGATGGCACTGCGATTGTGGAGAGGGATGACGACATTGCCGCGGAATTTCCGCTCACCTTGAAGCTCGGCGGCGAAGAGTTCGCGACGCTGGTATGCTCGCCTACCAATCTGGAGGAGCTGGTTGTCGGTTTTCTCGCCTCCGAAGGCGTTATTCGCGAAGCGGGCCAGCTAAAGGCGCTCACCATTCATGAGGATAAAGGCTTTGCTTACGTAGAGCTTGCGCATGGGCTAACGATTAGCCGTGATCATTATGCCAAGCGTTTTATTGGCTCCTGCTGCGGGAAGAGCAGGCAGTTTTATTTCCACAATGACATGCTTACGGCCAAAACGATCATGACCCGCACCCGCATCTCGGCTGAGCAGTGCATCCGTTTCATGGAGGAGCTGCAGGCGAGCTCCGCGGAATTCCGCAGTACGGGCGGCGTCCATAACGCGGCGATCGGTACGCCATCCGGACTGCTTGCCGTCAGAACGGATATTGGCAGGCACAACGCGCTTGACAAGCTGTTCGGCTACTGCTTGATGCACCGCCTGCGCACCTCTGATAAGGTGATTGCCTTTAGCGGAAGATTATCTTCGGAAGCGGTGCTAAAGGCGGCTAAGATTGGCTGCGGCATCATGCTGAGCAAATCGGCACCGACTGATCTCGCCCTGCGCCTTGCCGAGGATCTCGGCATTACCTGCGTAGGTTTTATCAGGGGCGGAGAGATGAACGTGTATACGCATGCGGAGCGAATTGATTTCGGCGATGCATTGACACTATGGTAGTGATTGTATATCATTTTCTTGAAAATGATTATCACTACGAGAGAAGAAGGAGTATATGATGCTTTTACGATTTTTTGCCTATTATAAGCCTTACAAGAAGCTATTCCTGCTGGATTTCTGCTGTGCGGTACTGCTGGCTGTGCTTGAGCTATGCTTCCCGCTTGCGGTCAGCTATGTAATAGATACACTGCTGCCGGATGAGAATTGGGGGCTGATTGTAACGGCCTGCGCGATTCTGCTTATTGTCTACATCATTAATACGCTGCTTTCCTACGTTGTTACCTATTGGGGGCATATGCTCGGCATTAACATTGAGACGGATATGCGCAAAAAGCTGTTCGACCATGTGCAGAAGCTATCCTTCCGTTTCTTCGACAACACCAAGACCGGTCATCTGATCTCGCGTCTTACGAATGACCTCTTCGAGATCGGCGAGGTCGCCCATCACGGGCCGGAGGATATGTTCATTGCGGCGATGACGCTCATAGGTGCTTTCGGAATCATGGCGTATATTAATCTGGAGCTGGCGATTCTCACCTTCGTGATCGTGCCGATTATTATTTGGCTCGTACTTATGTTCAATGGCAAAATGACGAAAGCCGCGAATCGCCTGTTCTCGGATATGGCTGATTTCAACGCGCGCGTGGAGGATACGGTTGGCGGTATCCGCGTCGTTCAGGCGTTCTCCAATGAAGGACATGAGAGAAAGCTGTTCAAGGTGAACAATCTGCGCTTCCGCGAAGCCAAGCTTATTTCGTACAAAATCATTGGGTTGAACTCATCCATCACGTACATGCTGATGAGACTCGTATCCGTGTTCGTGCTTATTGCAGGCACATGGTTTGTTATTAAAGGGGAATTGAAATACGGAGAGTTCATCAGCTTCGTGCTTCTGACGAATATTTTCTTCAAGCCGATCGAGAAGATCAATGCCGTTATCGAGAGTTATCCGAAAGGGATCGCTGGATTCAAACGCTACGTTCAATTGCTGGAAACGGCTCCTGACGTAGCGGATAAGCCGAATGCGACCGAGGTTGACCGCTTATCCGGCAACATTGAGTACCGCCAAGTCACGTTCGGCTATGAAGGCGAAGCGAAGGTGCTCCAAAATATTGACCTGACGATTCGCGCAGGCGAGACGATCGCTTTCGTAGGGCCGTCCGGGGCAGGCAAGACTACGCTCTGCAGCTTGCTGCCGCGATTCTACGAGATTGAGGGCGGAAGCATCTCTGTCGACGGTTATGATATTCGCGATTTGAAGCTGGACTCGCTGCGGAAGCAGATCGGAATCGTTCAGCAGGATGTGTTCCTGTTCGCAGGCACAATTCGAGAGAATATCGCCTATGGCAAGCTCGGTGCGTCGGACGAGGATATCTGGCAGGCAGCACGCAGGGCGAAGCTGGAGGAATTCATCCATGCCCAGCCGCAAGGCCTCGATACGGTAGTTGGGGAGCGTGGCGTTAAGCTGTCCGGTGGGCAAAAGCAGCGCCTTGCCATTGCGAGAATGTTCCTTAAAAACCCGCCAATCCTTATTCTCGATGAAGCGACGTCGGCGCTCGACACGGAGACGGAAGCTGCGATTCAGCAATCATTGGCAGAATTGTCCGTAGGACGCACGACGCTAGTAATCGCACATCGGCTTGCCACGATTAAGAACGCCGACAGAATCGTCGTCGTTACGGAGCAAGGGATTAGCGAGCAAGGTCGGCACGAGGAGCTTATATCGGCGGGCGGCATCTACAGCCGCTTGCACCATGCGCAGTTCGGAGCGAGATAAGGAACACTGGCATTCACAAAACAATGCGGATTCCTGTACCCTTTATTAGGCTGCTGCAAATATACCAAACGGCTCCCGAAATCATTTCGGGAGCCGTTTTTATTCAGAACGAGCGCTTACTTCTTCGCGTTGCTTCGATCCGCCTTCACAAGCCTAAGCAGCTCTCGCATATCGCTGGCCAGTCTATCCGGCGACAAGTTCTCGGCAAGAGCATCTGCCCGAATCCTCTCAATCGCTTTCACCGCTTTCGCTCCGGTTACGGTCAGTACCTTAACATCACCGCCCATGAAGGTTTTGATCTGGCTCGCAGCCATCGATAGATTATCATGGCCTTCCTTGTCAGTCCCGTTTATGCCGCCAAGTCCGTCATTCGGTGAATAGCCTTTACCCGACAGGCCTTCGGTCGGATCGAGCACTTTTTGCTGAACGTCATCGTACTTCGAGCCGGAGGCTGTCAGCTTCTCTGTTGCCAGCACGACGGTATCGTCGAAGACGAATACGCGCACGTCGGAAATGCCGATTCCGCTGAGCCTTGATTCGAGATGGGCGGAGAAGCCGCTCGCATGCAGGCTGGAGCTGCCAATCATGCTGTATACGGATGTGCCCATGCCGTTTGTGGTTTGGCCATGCTTGTTTGTCGTATGCAGCTTAGGACCGTTTTCACTTGGAATAACGGAAGGATCATGAAGCATCTTGGCTTCTTGCTGCGATAAAGCTTTGGAATGTGAGGTGTTAGGCGCGTCACTGGCGCAGCCGGATAGGGCTGCGGCAGCTAGGGACAAGGCAAGCAGCTTGCTGAGAGCGGTCATTAAACGATCATCCTCCATAGGTAGCAATTTGCTGTTAGGATGACCCTTACCATCTTATGAATATTCATAGCATCTTGGAAAATAATAAAAGAGAAAATTGAAATTTCCAGGAGGTGCAGCAATTGAATCGAAGCAATAAAGGGAAAGAGCCAAGCAAAGATGCGGTAGACGGCAACTCGCGGCGAAAGTTTCTAATCAATAGCGGCTATGCATTGGGCGGCATCGTCGTGGGAGGAGCGCTTGGCTCCCTGATCAAGCGAAAGCCAGCCGCCGAGAACGCGCCTGTTAAGACGGATGAAGGCAAGGCGGCTGAGCCGAAAAACTACAATCGGGCGCTCATGTTTTTGACACAGGACCAGTTTCGAATCGTGGAGAGCGCGACGGAACGCATATTTCCAGAGGATGATGCCGGACCGGGAGCCAAGTCGCTGGGCGTAGCCTTTTTCATCGATCATCAGCTGGCGGGGGAATGGGGATTCAATGGTCGGGACTATATGATGCCGCCTTTCTATATGGGAGAGAGCGTGCAAGGCTATCAAGGCCGGCTCAAGCGAAAGGAAATGTTCGAGATCGGGCTGCGCGAGCTTGAAAATTACAGTGTGACGAAATTTGATAAAAGCTTCGTGGAATTAACGGGCGAGCAGCAGGATGAGGTGCTTAAAGCGTTCGAGTCGGACGAGGTGAAGCTAACGACGATCTCGGCGAGCGGTTTTTTCAAAATATTGCGGAGCAGCACGCTGGAGGGCGCATATAGCGATCCCTTGTATGGCGGAAACATGGATATGAACGGCTGGAAGATGCGCAACTATCCGGGGAGTCAAATGAGCTACCTCACCATTATCGAGAAGGATTTCACAAAAATCGAGCCGAACAGCCTACAAGATCATTTGGTTGCTCATTAGCGAATCGGGAGGATATTATGGCCAAAACATTACCGAAAACCGATGTTGTCATTGTAGGTGTAGGCTGGGCTGGCGGCATTATTGCGGCCGAGCTAACCAAAAGCGGATTAAACGTCGTTGGGCTTGAACGAGGCAAGGAGCGTAAAACGGAGGATTATTTCATGGTGCATGACGAGCTTCGTTACGGCTTGCGTTACGAAATGATGCAGGATTTATCCAAAGAAACGATTACATTCCGCAGTACGGAGAAAACTCGCGCTTTGCCTATGCGGCAATACGGCTCGTTTCTCATCGGTGACGGATTAGGCGGAGCAGGGGTGCATTGGAATGGGCAAACCTATCGTTTCCTGCCATATGACTTCGAGATTCGCAGCAAGACTATCGAGAAGTATGGAAAAAACAAAATTCCGGCAGGCATGACGATTCAGGATTGGGGTATTACTTACGACGAGATCGAACCGTATTATGACAAATTCGAGAAGCTTACCGGCATTTCTGGAGAAGTGAACCCGCTAGGCGGGAAACGGAGCAGTCCATTCCCAACACCGCCGATGAAGAAGACTCCTGCGATGCAGATGTTCGTAGAAGCGGCAGGACGCCTGAAGCTGAATCCGTATATGATGCCATCTGCCAATCTTTCCGAGAATTATACGAATCCAGATGGCATTGCCCGAGCGGCATGCCAGTATTGCGGTTATTGCGAGCGCTTCGGCTGTGAGTATGGGGCTAAGGCAGATCCTGTAGTAACCGTCATCCCCGTCGCGAATAAAACCGGCAAATTCGAGATCCGTACCCATTCGAATGTACGTCGCATACTACATAAGGGCGGCAAAGCAACAGGTGTCATGTACACTGACGTAACGACAGGTGAAGAGATTATTCAGCCTGCAGACATCGTCGTCGTGACAAGCTATGTGTTTAACAATGTCCGGCTGCTGCTGATGTCCGAGCTTGGCAAGCCCTATGATTCCTCTACGGGAACGGGAGTGATTGGACGTAATTATGCGTATCAGGTTGCCAAAGGCAGCGCGATCGGTTTTTTCGAGAATCAACAGTTCAATAACTTTGCAGGAGCAGGCGCGCTGGGCGTTTCGATCGATGATTATAACGGCGACAACTTTGACCACTCCGACCTGAATTTCATCCATGGAGGCGTGATTGCGATTGGCCAGCCAGGATCGAGGCCGATTCAGAACAATCCCGTTCCTTCAGGAACGGCGTCTTGGGGCTCTGAATTCAAATCGAAGTCAGTTCATTATTCGAACCGAACGATTGGAGTTGGCGCGCAGGGGTCATCGATGTCGTTCAAGCATCATTTTCTCGATTTGGATTCGGCTTACAAGGATGTTTATGGGGATCCGCTTCTCCGCATTACGTTCGACTTTGAGGATCAAGACAGGGAGCTGGCGAAGTTTCTTGCTGAGCGCTGCTCGAAGATAGTTACAGAGATGGGCGCGGATAAGGTTGACTATTTAAAGGAGCTTGGTCCCTATGACATTATGACGTATCAGTCGACCCATAACACAGGCGGCGTCATTATGGGAAGCAATCCGGGAAACTCAGCGGTAAATACGTATAGTCAAATGTGGGATGCGGATAATGTATTCGTAGTTGGGGCAAGCTCTTTCCCCCAGAATGCCGGATACAATCCAACCAACACGGTAGGCGCGCTTGCGTACCGCGCGGCTGAAGGGATTGTAAAGTATCGTGAAAAAGGCGGCTTGCTCGTATGAGGCGAGTCGAATGCACGAATGGCAAGAAACAAAAAAGGCCATTCCCGAAGCAACTCGGGAACGGCCTTCTTTTTGTTCAGCTACAGCAGCTTCTGCACGTCTTCCTTTTTGTCTGTGGCAGAAGCAGGCTGTTCATCGTCTACGATGCCGCGCGTCGAGCTGCGGAATTCGCGAAGCGTATCGCCGAATGCCCGTCCGAGCAGCGGGAGCTTAGCGGGCCCGAAAACGATGAGCGCGATAAGCAGAATAATAACTAATCCTGAGACTCCGATATTGTTTAACATGTTGATGTCTCCTTTTTGATTCAAGTAAGGGTTGGTACCGCAGCGGCTCGTTTCGCATATCTCCGCGTTACGAGTACGCTGATTTCGAAGAGCAGGAGCAGCGGCACGGTCACGGATAGATGAGAGACAAAGTCGGGCGGAGAGATGCAGGCTCCGACGACAGCCAAGCTGACATATGCGTATTTGCGAGATCCGTTCAGGCGCTCGGGTGTGAGCACTCCGATTTTGGTTAGAAATAGGATGACGAGCGGCATCTCGAAGGCAACGCCCAGCGGGAACACGACGCTAAACAGAAAGGAAAAGTATCGATCGATCCCATAGGTCTCGACTGCACCGACGTTGTGATTCATCTCAATCATGAATCCGAGCATCATCGGGAACACGAGAAAGTAGCTAAAGGAAACGCCAATTAGAAACAGCAGGAACGACACAGGTACGTAAGCAAGCGTTCCTTTGGCTTCTGTCTCCGTTAGACCTGGCTTCACGAATGCCCAGGTTTGGTACAGCAGCACGGGCAGCGTGAACAAAATGGCAAACAGGAAGGCACACCGCAAATAGATGAACAGGCCGTCCGTGAACGAAAAAACATTCCACTCGACGGATTTGGCGGTCAAGCCTGATTTAATGTACCTCAATATCATGGGGGCAACGTATAGTCCACCGCTCATTGAGACGAAGAAACAAGCGATAACGATGATCAGCCTCTTTCTCAGCTCAGTCAGATGGTTGACCAAATCCCCTTGCAAATCCACAAAATCACCCCGCAGTACAAGCTTATTTCGTTTAAACGGTCATGACATTTCTTTAGGATATCCATTAAACATACCGTTATGCGCAGGCTTGCCTTTTCTGAAAATGATTGGGAAGCTGCGCATATGCCATGGGTTTTAGGGGAAGTTAATAATAAATCTCCCAATACCTAGGAGGCAAAACAATGAAAAATCACTACAAATGGTTGATGATGCTTACCGTGTTCCTGTTGTTTATTTCGCTTGCTGCTTGCGGTGGCAACAAAACGAATAACGGAGCTAAAAACGAAACGCCAGCCGATAATAACGGTAACGCGACGGTCAATACGGCTGAAGCGGAGTCTTTGTACGGCAAAAACTGCGTAAGCTGTCATGCGGTAGATCTTGGCGGAGGGGTTGGACCTAACCTGCAGCATGTAGGTGCGGAGATGTCTGCTGATCAGATCACGACACAAATAAGCAATGGCGGGAACGGGATGCCTGCTTACAAAGGACAGCTGAAGGACGAGGAAATTGCTGCGCTTGCCAGTTGGCTGGCTGGGCATAAATAACGCGAAACAACTAGCAGCCCCTTAGAACGATATCAATTCTAAGGGGCTGCTGCTGTTTATTTATTAAATTTATTTATTCGATTCAATTTGTTTAATGGGGTCCTTTCATATTCAAACGGTTGTATATCGTTCTTGCCATTAGAATGTGTAAGATTCACCGTCATTCGGTACTAAAACGGAAGTAGATAACCCTTTTTCTGCGAGGAATCTTTTTAATTCCTCTCTTGATAAGGTCCAGTGGTTCACTGCTTCCATATGGACGGAAATGATTGTGGAGTTTGAAGCTGCTTGCGTTACTTGATAAATATCATCTTTACCCATTACTAAAGAACCGCCTTGTAGGAACTGGTTATCTCCGCCATTTACGACAATAATCTCTGGTTTATGGGTTTCGATTACTTCCTGGATGGCTTCATACCAAACGGTATCTCCAGCTACGTAGATTGTTTTTTCATCTTCGTGCTTAAAAACAACGCCACATACATCGCCCGTCAGTTTTAATAGTTCCCCTCGACCGTGTTCTCCTTTTGTTTTGATTAGTTGGATATTTTCAAAACGTGAATCTTCATTGAGAACCTCTACTCTCTCAAAACCAGCATTTCGAACTTCCTTAGCGTCGTTTTCGTTTTGTACAAACATCGGGATATCCTTTGGCAGTGCCTCTTTTGCTTTATCGTCAAAATGATCTAAATGCAGATGGGTTACAATAACAGCATCCACATTTATAATGTTGTCAAGGGAAGTAGATAAGCTAACGAGCGGGTTGAATTGATCCTGTCGCAGCGAGTTCGGCAATGGAGGGTAAGTTCCTTTGTCAGCCAAAAATGGATCAACTAAAAATTTCTTTCCCGCATATTCGACAACCAAAGTTGCATTTCTAATTAGTGTAACTTTCATTATTACATCCCCTTTGTTTTGATATATATGTATTGTATGGGATAGACATATGGGTTTACAGAGCTTAATTCAAGTCGTTTAGCGTTTTCACTTGATATTTGAAAAACATTCAATAGGGAGGATTACTATGGATCAAACCGATATGCTTATCTTGGCTGAGTTATCTGAAAATAGTCGTATCACAATGAAGGAATTAGGAGGTAAAGTGCATTTGACCGGACAAGCAGCCGCAAGCCGTGTTGCGAAGCTGGTGGATACTGGCGTTATTGAGGGGTATTCGATTAAAGTTAACCAAGCTAAATTAGGATGCATGATGCACGTCTTTATTACGATTTTTACGAATAGCCATAATCATCAGCCATTGCTTGCCTTTATTCAAATGCAAGGGCACTACATATTGAATAACTATAAAATCAGTGGAGATGGATGTTATCTGCTTGAGTGTAGATTCCCCTCGAATGAACACATAGATCAGTTTCTTGATGGATTGACCGAACATGCTAACTACAAAATAGCTATGGTCATTAAAAAGTCGTAGAGCATCAACAAAAAAGATACATTCTAAAGATGTGTCTTTTTTTGTTGATGCTTTTTTTGTCGGGCAACCTTTTCGTATCGCCAGCGTCTATATAATAAATATTGGAAATTGAGGAAATGCAACAGGAGGTGCCAAGCTCTGAGGAAAATCGTTTTGCTAGCAACCGTTGTAGTGGCAGTCGTTGTTTTGTCGATGCTCTCTGTAGGCTATAGCTATCTGAAAGCTAATCCTCCTTTAGCAGCAGGAGTAAGCGCATCGACTAGCGATCGAAAAGTAGTTCTCGTATCGGTCGGCAATAAGAGCAAGTTCGGTGACATAAAAATATTGCAGGTGCTTGTGAATGGAGATGCGACGCCAGCTTTCGCGAAAATACAAGTAAGCGATCATCGGAAGGGTTTCATCATCTCGTCGTATAATGAAGTGGAGCATCCAGATAAGTTTGCTTTTGCGGAATTGTCTGCGGTCAGCTTGGGTCCGGGAACGGAACCGGGAGAACAGCTTGAGAAGCTGAACGAGGGAACGGCAAGTACCGAGGAGAAGATTTATGCGCTTACGATAGCGGATGAAGCGACCATTGAGCGTATTACGATTAAGTACCGTTACTACAGCATGACTTATGAAACGACGCTTTCAACGGAGATGCTTAAGCAGCCTGAACCGGTGCCGACTAACCCGCTGCAGCAAACGTGAAAGGACTTGCAAGGACGCTGCTGAACGGCCTTTTTTAAAATATAAGAATGCATATGCAAGAAATACATAGATTGCGATTAGCAGGGGAGGCAAGGCATGAAAGTAGAATGGGTAGGCATGGCAGCTTCCGCAGCAAGCATTCTTCTGAGCGGCATGTTCTTATTCGCGAATCCATATTCCGAAGCGCCGCCTAAACCGGATACGATTATCATTGTTGTGGTGATGCTGATTACGCCCGCATGCCTTGCGCTTGCGTCAGCTCTTGCAAGGCGGATGGCGCTTATGACAGTCGCTTTCGTATGGTCGCTGCCCTATGGGCTTTATTTGACATTTGCGGCTCTGCCAAGCATGTGGAGCTTATTCGGAGTGGTGCTCCTTCTTTATTTGGTTTCCGTTATTCGACTAGCGCAGACGAGGCGGCGGCGTGGCCCCAAATATTAGGTTCTACGAAAGTTAGAACTGCCGTTCATTTGCAGCCGTGGCTATGATGGATGCATAGCTGATAGAAGCTAAGGATGGAGCGGGTTAATATGGGGAGCGACATGTCGGATCTGATGATTAGAAAGCTAATGACAACCTTTGTAATATCGACGTTGGCATCTATTGTTTTGCCTTTGTTTAGTTGGTTGGGAAACGACGGTGCGATAGGCGCGGATCAGGTTATGGCAGACATCTTCTATATCACGCTTGTTTACAACATGTATATAGGAACTGTTATTTTTATTTACGGCAATGCGGTTTCTTTAATGATCGAGTGGTTTCGCTGCAAATGGTTTGCACGCTGGGCATGGTTAGGCGTATTGCTGCATGGTCTTTTTGGGATGGGTCTAGGCTTGCTTACAAAAAGCTGGTTCTTTTTGTTAATCGGCGTTCTCATTGCATTAGCCTATGGGGCGTTGGATTGGTGGCTGGAGGCTAGGATGCTGAAAGGGAAGAGAGTCGCTTTTATCATGCTTCTTCCCGTTGTGCTGTACGCGGTAACTTGGGGAGTGCTGGACGGCAAGGCCCCGCCTGAACCCCCGTTTTCCCCTGAGGAAGCAGTAGCTTTTGCCACGCAAGGGAAGGGAACGGCCATACAAGCCTTTCCTGATCATATCGGCACATGGCGAGGAACGATTGAAGATTATCAGGTCGTTAGGGAAACCAGTGCGGAAGAGACAGCAGGGAACTGCTGCATTGTTACGTTTACTGAAACGTGGCGGAAAGGAAATATAACGAATTCACAGTTCTTTGCTTATGAAGTCGACCGTGATTCAATGACTTTTTTTAAGAGTGAAGGAGCTAATCCTCCCTATGCGAGTTTTAATCTAAAAGAGTGAGGCGGGATTGTTTGTTACCGAAGAAGAGACATATCCAGATAGATGACGAAAGCAGGCTTGAAGGCGATGACGAGGCGCAGACAATGGTAATCGTCACGTTTCCGGACGGCTCACGCTGGAACTCCAACGTATATACGATGAAATGCATCCTAACCATTCGTGAAGACAATCGAGGCATTGGGGATAGCGGGTTTATATGGTCGGCGAATCCGCTATTGATTGTTGACTGCATTAGCAGAGCGCAAATCGAGGAGATGATTGATAAAAGCATCGTCGATGGCAGCTTCATATACTTGTTCGAGTATTTCGGTGCCGTACGGAAGCGGGAGCTGGATCAATATCCGGATGATTTTTTTGAGGCGGACAGTAAGCTGGACCACGATATTGTCATGCGTCATGCAAGCAAGCTCTATGAATTGCTGCAGCATACGAGCGATGAGTTTAAGGAAGCGCTGAAAGGCTATTTATTTGGCGAACGCCGAGTAAAGATAAGCGATTTAAAGCTTCTGCCCATCCTACAAGCCGGAAATGTGCAAGCCGCTGAGGCGGATAGACCAGGGCAAGAACTGAAACTCGCATGGGAACGTGTTTTTGCCGCGGGGCTGAGTGACGATGAGAAAGATCAAATCGCTATGGACCAGTTTCTATGGCATGCGTTCAGCTTCAAGAAAACATCATGCTTGAAAGAGGACGAAGCGATAAAAGCTTTTCACGATGCAAGCAAGCAGGGCTGCTATGTTTTTTACCAAGATCATGACTTGGCTTTGTTCGCAGCAGAGGCTGGTCGGTTAACGGCAAATTTGCTCGAAGGCGAGCAGGATATATACATCGTAGATCAAAACTTTGAGTGGACGTTCGTAATGACGCATGAGTCCTACTGCGGTCCTTATTTCTGTTCCAAAAGATAGGGGCAGGAAGCTCCAGAATTACGGCACCTCATAGCTGCTGATGGAAATCGCCGGCTTGTCGCCTGATTTCGACATTTCGCCTGGTATGGATATGGGCTGTATGTCTGCTCCATGCTCGTCAACGAGCATGTGCTTAATGCCTCTGGAAGGCCTTGAGCTTGACGTGTGATAGATGCCGCTGATTGGTATCTTAATGACCTCATACCCTTTTATCCTAGGAATAGGCGGGCTGCCCTCCTCCCCGTAATAAATGCTGACCGTCCCATGGAAATCTTGCGGAATTTGGTGAATGACAGGTCTGTTTTGCTCAACTGCCGCGGCTATGATGTGATTGGGAAGATAGATGATAACGATTGACGCAAGAATAAAGGGCAAGTAACCTTTCTTTTTAGTGGAAATCAACGAGCCGATTATAAATACGGCAGACGAGCTTGCGAATAGCAGCATGAATAGCATGGCTTCTGGTATGAATAAATCTCTAAGGCGCCAGATACCGAAGCCTATCATGAAGAAAACGGAAGCGGCTGCTATTATGCTTAAGCCAATAAACAGAACGATCCGCAGCCAAATAGCCGGTCTTCGCCATCTGAACATAAGGGTGTAGAAGGGTAGGATTAGAAAGAGGTATGGGGGGAGCGTCCAGTGAATTAACTTACTGGCATCGCTGCCCATACCTTGGTCGTAGACGATGATTAGATAGCTTAAATAGGCGAGCACGCCTGCAAAATAGCTGGTGACAGCTACCAAAACATAGAACAGCTTTTGCTTCACAACGTCCAGCCTCCTCCATTCATGTTGTGCGGTCTTGCTCATTCATCATAGCGCACGCCTATGAGAGGGCAGTAGTTCTAACTTTTGTAGTACTTTTATAGAAGGAAACATGATTTCATCTGCAGCGTGAGTTGCAATGGTAATTGCTGCGCATTCAGCACAATGAAGTTGGAACTAGAACTGAAAGGATCGTCAGGTTAATCATAACCTGGCGTTTTTTTGTTGTTGTTCATTATCATTTAATTGCATGAATTTTATGAATGTGTACAGAAATTGTTCAGTAGGAATTGTTAAAATGGTCAAGAAGTCCGATGTTTTGGGGACAGAAGACATATTGCAATCGCAGTAATTCGATTTATTTCCTATTGAATCGTTTTATTGCAGTAGGTATGGGGATGAAAGAAGAAAATGGCTTAAGGGAGATGAAAGGGCTTTGGAAGCAACAAGATTAAGAAATACAAGTCGCAAGAGGAACAAAGGTTTGCGGAGAAAGGCACTTGCATTGCTGGTAACGCTCGCAGTACTGATGGGACAGCTTTTCCCAGCGCCTTATGCAGCGATTGCTGCAGCGGCAGATACTGGAGCTACGTTTTTTACCGGTTCGGATAACTGGAAGGGCGGGCTTGCTGCCAGCACGGCTGATGGAGATATGGATGTATCAGTCAAAAATGGAGACTCTATTTATCCTATTGAATTTAAAATAGCAGGCGTTAAAAAGCCAACCAAAAGCGCTCATTTGCTAATCCGTGCAAATGATGTAGATGAGTACGATCCGACGATTGCAGCAGCAAATGGCGAGTGGGATCGTGTATATATTTCATCTAATCCTTCAGACATTGCGCTAGGGCCTGCTACAACAGCCTGGCCAAGTAATTTTAGTTCGGCTGCGTATAAAATGGAGTTTCCTAAAGCAAAGCTAGTGGGCGCTCTATCGGGACAAAATGAGACATGGAATACGACAACATTTGAAATACAGGAAGACCAATGGGATGAAATCGTTGACGGTCAAGATTTATTCGTCGGCATTTCTGTCCACCATCATCTTCTAGCTGCTAGTTCGTTCAATTCTGGTTGGGTGACCACCATTGATTGGGGACAGCTTGTCATCGATGGAGGTCCGAAGACAGCAGCGGAAATTACTAAAGCAGAAGTAACGATTGGCACGAATAAGGTGACACTTGATACAGCGTTTATGCCAAAAGCTAACGGGAATTATCGAATGGAAGTTAGCGTTACTCAGGAAACGGCGTATGGCAATGAAATTGTGGAACAAAACGTAGGTTTATCCGAGCAATTATTCTCGAACTCTAAACTAGGAGAAAGTCAGGCTTGGAGCAACATTGCATTTACCGTTCCTGGCGCAAGTACAAGCAAAGAATACAAGGTGAATTACATATTGTTCGACAATACCACAGGTAGTGCACAGCATATTTACTCGCTGTCTTCCCTTGATCCTGAAGTGAAGGATATCGCGAAAGCAGGAGCACAATACGTACCAACGAATTTCTCGGTATCAGATTTTAGTAGCAAATATAATAACTTGGCGGGTACTGCTCAACCGAACAAGCTCAATATGGTGAAATTCACCACTCTTCCAACTGGAGGAAAGCTTCAATTGAATGGAGAAGATGTTGCAATTGGGGAAGGTATTCCTAAAGCAGACCTGGATAAATTGGCCTTCGTTCCAGATGCATCGGGTATCACGGGTGCAGTCTCATTCAAATGGAATGGCTACGATGGCGAGCAATATGCAGCTATTGACGCTACTGTGACCATCACGGCAAATGCAGCTCCTGTAGTGACTGAAATTACGAAGCAAATGAATCAAGGGTCAACTCTTATTTTTGCTCCATCTGATTTCAAGAGTCATTACACAGATGCAACGCTTCCGAAAGAGGAACTAAGCAAAATAAAAATCATTTCATTGCCAGCAGTAAGTTTAGGTAAGCTCTGGTATAAAGACGGCGCGAATCCAGCAGTGGAGGTTGCGGCGGGTACTGAAATTAACTCCGCAGACCTGGACAAGCTAAGCTTTATTCCTAACGGGAATGCTGTTGGTGCAGCTGAATTCGAATGGAATGCGTCAGACGGCAAGCAGTATGCGAAGGATAATGAAAAGGTGAAGATCGCGATCAATGCTGCACCGATCGTGAAAAACATCGCGTTTGCTGACATTGCTGGCGAATCGATATCATTTAAAGCTGTCGATTTCGCTAATGCTGCAGCTTATACTGATGCAGAAAATGATGCCTTAACGCAGGTACGGATCACGCTGCCGGCAGGTTTTGCTAGTAAAGGCAAGCTGAAGTATACAGACGGAATAACTGAGAATGAGATAGCCCCGAATACATCTGCAGTTCTCAATCAAACGATGCTGAATACGCTGAAATTTGAGCCGGCAGCGAGTTTGGCAGAGAACAGCACGGTTGTGTTTAATTGGGAAGGTTATGACGGTAATCAATATTCATTAGCCCCAGCGCAAGTGAGCATCACCTACACGAATGATCCAGTCGTTGGCAATATCGCCAAAACGGGTCTTCAATACGAAACCATCGGCTTTACGGCTGACGAGTTTAAAAATCGTTATTCGAAACAAAACGGGGATGCGGACGCAAGCGGATTGAAGAACGTTAAGATCGTTACGCTTCCGAATGTTGAGCAAGGCGCATTATTGCTGAATGAAACGCCAGTGGCTGCTGGCGACCTCATTGCCATCGCTGACATTGCGGAGCTGACATTTGTACCGGCTTCAAGCGGTTTCACGGGAATTGCTAATTTCGATTGGAACGGCGAAAATGCAGATGGCAAATTCGCAGCGCTTAATGCTGCAGTAACGGTTACAGCAAATGCAGCTCCACATGTAGGACCGATTAATAAATCCATCCTAAAAGGCGATTCGCTATCATTCGGAGCAGCTGATTTTACGACTCCATACAGTGACACGAATGAAGAGGATCTGGATAAGGTGAAGCTCGTTACGCTTCCTGATCCGAACAAAGGCAAGCTTGTGCTTCAGAATGGTCCGGATGCGGGAGTTGAAATTACAACGGCCGGATTCGAAATGGATGTAGAAGACTTACCCAATTTGAAATTTATCCCTGCATCTGGCGCTACCGGTGCTGTGGCATTTGATTGGAATGGCTCCGATGGCAATCAATATGCCAAGGATATCAAGAAAGTAACGATTAACATCAATACACCGCCAGTTGTTGGAGACATAGACAAGACTGGATTGTCAGGAGTGGTCATTGATTTCAAAGCTACTGATTTTACAGAATCACCTCGTTATATAGATGCTGATGAAGATCTGTTAAGTACAGTGTCTATTACGCTTCCAGAAAACTTTAACGATATCGGTAAGCTATGGTATACATCTACGGTAGGAGAATCCGTATATGCAACGCCGCTTACTACTGCTGTCATTGCTAAAGATCGTTTGGACAGCCTGAAATTTATGCCTTCAGCTACATTGACGGAAGGCAGTGCGGTTACTTTCGATTGGAAAGCAAGCGACGGCAAGCAATTCTCTGAAGCTCCTGCTGCGATTTATATCGACTATAACGGTAGACCGGTTGCAGAGCCTGTCGTTGTAAACGTAGTGGAAGGCTCAACGGAAATTATTATTACTTTAAAAGGTCTTGACCCAGAGACGGTTACTGGCATTGTATATGGCCTCGACAGTAATCCGAGCAAAGGCACCATTCGTCCGGCGGACGATGATGTTTCGGGTGATACATGGATCTATACGCCAGGACCTGATTTTATTTCTGGTCAAGATAGCTTCACATATAGTGTATCGGACAGTAAAGGCCAGACAAGCAAAACACCAGCAACGGTTACGATTAATATTCATAGAGCATTAGATGGCTGGGCAGGCGACAAGGCCCAAGGTGATTCTGAGAACTTGAATATTATTCCAGGAGAACAGCTGAAGCTCTCCGCGGTAAGTACTTTGCTAGCTGAGAAGGTAACAGCAAATGTAAATGGTGCAATTGTCGAGTTAACGCTTGCAAACCAAGCTACCTTTGCTGCCGACGGCTACAAGCTATGGGAGAATTCAACTTACATTCTGCCAACGGAAACACTTCCTAATCAATACATGGTTACTTACCTTGCAGAAGATATCTTGGGTGCGTCGTTACCAGCAGAGTGGTCGAATAGATTGGCAGACAACTACTTTACTGTAGTGAAGGCAGAACTTACTCTAACAGCTAATCCTGATAAAATTTTGGGCGACGGCAAATCGACTACTGATCTTACTGCGCAGCTTAAAAATGCAGACGGGACTCCAGTTGTAGGTGTTACGGTTGTATTTACAGCTCCTATAGGTAAAGGTCAGTTTGTAGGGCCGAATACGGCAGTCACTGACGCACAGGGTATTGCGACTGTGACTTACAAATCAGGACAAATTACAGGTGTGGCTGAGCAGTTTATTCCAGTTCAAGCCAATGTATACGACAAAGAGCGCGGCTTGAAATCACAGGAAGAAGTCATTATTACTTTCTTGCCTGCAGCAGTTAAAGGATTCATTACGAAAGGCGAGTCGAATACACCTGTCGCTGGAGCGAGCATCAGAGTAACGCTTGATCTTAATGAAGATGGCATTATAGATTCCAATGACTTTGATGAAACAGTCGTGACGGATGCAAGCGGTGCGTATTACGTCATTGTACCGAAGGGCGATGTCTCTTATAATTTGGAGGTTTCGCAGACCGTTGACGTAGGCGGCGTACCAACGCCAATTGTCTATAAGCAAAAAGCTCAGGTCGGTGAGGTTACAGGCACAGGAGAAGAAAACTTTGATTCCGAGAAAACGGTAACCGGCATCGTGCTGCTTAAGCAGCCGGATGGTGAAACCTCCTTGTTTAGCGGGGCAATGCTGGCCAGTACTGTTCTTTATTTGAAGAACGCCGATGGCAGCTACGTAACAGAGGGCGGAGCGCCAAAAGTATTCAACTTAACTGGATCAGGCGTGTTTAATGCGGATGGTCTAGCCATTGGCGATTATGAGCTGGAGATCAATTATGAGATCGAGCCAGGTAAGTTTATCGCGTTTGGCCATGCTGCGGTAAGTGTAACGGCTTCGGGGGAAATGAATATTACTGAAGCGCTAGTCGATCCATATGGAACGATTACAGATGCGAACACAAAAGCGGTCATTAAAGATGCTAAGGTTGTACTTCATTATGCAAATACACCACGGAACATAGCTAAAAGCATTGCAGTCAATGGCGAGGTAAGCTTGCCTGCATTGGTAGGATTTGCGCCAAATGATAATGCAAGTCCGGTACAGCTCACTGATGAGCATGGTTTTTATGCGTATATGGTTTATCCTGAAACCGATTATTACCTGGTTGTAACAAAGCCTGGGTACAATACCTATATTAGTCCGAATCTTGCTGTAGAATGGGAAATTGTAAGGCATGATTTGGAGCTGATTCCTGTATCATCGGCACCAGTGATCCCGACACTTTCTATTTCGGTAGATAAAAACCAAGTAAAAGAAGGCAGCAAGTCTATCATTACCATTGATTACCGCAATGTATCCAATAGTACAATTGCTGAAGGGGAAATTAAGGTAACGATACCTGCTGGCGCTGCAATTGTGGATACAGCTGGCGGTACGGCAACAGGCAACACAATTGTATGGAAAGTAACAAATCTGCTTGGAGGACAAACTGGAAGCTATAAAGTGGTTGTCGAATGGCCGCTTATGAAAAAGGCAGATACAGATTTTGATATTCTAGGCGAGTTTATTACAAAGAATGAAACAATCAAATCATCTGTAAAAGTTAATGTGTTCTCCGATCGCTTCGGTGAGCTGTTGCATAAACGTTATATTCTGGGTTATCCAGATAAAGAGTTTAAGGCTGAGGGATCTTTGACTCGTGCTGAGCTTGCGGCGATTGTAGCTAGGCTTACTGAGAATGAGAATATTAACTACTCCTTGTCATTTAATGATATCCGTACAGGCCACTGGGCTACGAATTACATTAAAATTGCGATGAAGCATGACTACTTTAGCGGCTACGAGGATGGAACATTCCGTCCAGATGCAGCTGTGACAAGAGGAGAGCTGGCAGCTGTAATGGCACGGTTCCTGAAGCTTGGAATTAGCGAGCCTACGTCCGTACATTTCACAGATACAACTGGTTACTGGGGAGCCGATACACTAGAAGCATTGTATAACGGCAAGTTTTTGAGCGGTTATCCAGATGGCAGCTTTAAGCCGAAAAATGCAATTAAACGTGTAGAGGCTGTGACTATGATCAATCGTATGGTTTATCGTGGTCCTTTGAAAGGTCTTGCTCCATTGTTCCCTGACATGCCTGAAAGCCACTGGGGCTTCGGAGATGTGCAGGAAGCAACGATTTCTCATAAAGCTGAGCGTAATGAGGATGGAAGCGAAACCTGGATTGAAACGATCAGCGATGATGTGCAATAAAAAACGATAATTTGTCTCTGTTTATTGGCGGCAGCGCTGACGCCTGTACGCTCGGTATAATGTTACAAAATGAAGGCAGCCTTTCCTGGTCATTGACGAGGAAAGGCTGCCTTTTCTGTACATAATGAAAAGCCGCAAAGTCCTGTAAAGCCCTGCGAAGTCCTGCAAAGCCCTGCGAAGTCCTGCGAAGTCCTGCAAAGTCCCGCAAAGCCCTGCGAAGTCCTGTAAAGCCCTGCGAAGTCCTGTAAAGCCTGTAAAGTCCCGCAAAGCCCTGCAAATTCCTGCAAAGTCCCGCAAAGTCCCGCAAAACCTTCTGCTTTGCATCTACACCTCTTTGCGGTTAAAGTAAAGCAGCCCTGCAGCGAGAAACAGAACAAAGCTGCCCAGCACGGTAATCAGTACGTTCTCCAGCGGCAGCGCGAAAGCGCCGAAGTCTTCGCCGCTGAAGCTCAGCATGGCCAGCATAGGCTGTGCCCACGGATAAAACGGCGCGAACCTCTCGGAGTTGACGACGAGTATGTTCGGGATGGTGAGCATCACATTAATGACGAGCGGTGCTGCAAAGCTGCTCCAGCTTACGGAAACAAGCAGCTGCAGCGCGGCAAGCGGCAGGCAGGCAAGCCAGCCGCTGCCAATTCCGGTAAGCATCGTTTCCCAAGGCAAGCTAACGGCATAGCCATGATAGGCTGCGGCTGCACAGACAGCAGCGAGAAATAGCAGCTGGGTGAGCGCGAGCACCGAAGCAACGATGCTGAACTTGGCAAAGTAGAGGCCGCTTCTTGATACGGGAAGTGTAAGCAGCTGCTTCCACCCTCCGCCGACATGTTCATACCGACACACGAACGCAGAGAGAATACCGGTTAGTATCGGCAGAAAGAGCATCGCATGAAAGGAGGCCATCGAGGATACGAGCAGAGCGTATTTCTCTTGGTCGTTGGTCATGCCGAACTTATCTGGCGAGACGAGAATGCCGATCGCAAGCGATAGAAGCGGACTAACCAGAGCGAGCACCCAAATATACGACTTAGACAGCTTTAATCGCTCCGCTGCGATTAAACGGAAGAAGCTTGCCATCTTAGCTCACATCCTTTCGAATGAAATGAAAGGTGCCAAGCAGACAGATGACTGCGCCGAGCAGGAAGCCTGCCCCGACGAACAGCTCCTGCTGCGGTCCGGCAAAGCTGAACATTGGCCAGTTGATCGGCAGCCACTTCGACCATGTGCTGGAAATAAGCCCGGTGAAGACCGAGCTGATTGCAATCAGCACGCCTAGCGTAATGGGAATGGCTTGATTTCTCATATTGATGCAAAGCCATAGGAATAGGGCAAGAGCTGGAAGCGAGGCGAAGAAAGGCAGGAAGCAAAGCTTCAGAATTTCTCCAACCGGCATGTCAGCAAGCTCGAATCGCAAAGAAAAACCAAGTATGACCGTGCCTGCTGCAAGCACCATGCAGGATATCGTTAGCAAAATAACGCTGAGCGCAAATTTGGAGCGGAACACGGCTCCTCTGGAAATCGGCAGCGCCAGCAGCTGCTTCCAGGCATTCGTGCTATGCTCGATATGGGATAGGAGCGAGGGGATGAGAGTCACCCCGAGAAATAGTGAGATCGGCACGAACATTTGGATATCGACAAGCAGTGCTTCCCATAGCTTTCCTGCATATTTTTGCGTTAAATAGTCGTAACGAAGTCCGTAGTTGAGCGCCTGCATGGCAATTAAGCCAATGGGGCCGATAAAGATGAGGAACCACAGCCCTTTGCCGCGTATTTTCAAAAAATCAGACGAGAGCGCCTTGAGCATCATGACGGCTTGACCTCCCCAACGATCTGGAGGAATAGCTCCTCAAGCGACTTCCTCATTTCCTCGACTCGGTAGATCGCATGGTCATGCTCGACCAAGCTTTTCACTATTCGGGCTACCGCATGATCACCGATGTTGGCAAACAGCAGGGCGTCTCCGCTTTTCTTAGCCGCAATGCCTTGCTGCAGCAGCGTTGCGAGCGCCTGCTCCGGCTCGGAGACAATCAGCGACATGCTGCCTTGCGCCTGCTGATGCAGATGGGCAATCGTGTCTTGGAATACGAGTTCTCCTTGTCGGATAATCCCGACCGTGCCTGCCGTCAGCTCAACCTCGCTAAGCAGATGGCTGGATATGAGGACCGTGATGCCATGCTGCTTCGGCATTTGCTTGATCAGCTCGCGAATTTCGAGAATGCCGGACGGATCGAGTCCGTTAGTCGGCTCATCGAGCAGCAGCAGCTCGGGGCTGCCAAGCAGCGCGCTTGCAATGCCAAGCCGCTGCTTCATGCCCAGCGAGAAGCCCTTCACCGGTCGCCGCGCTTCTTTGGACAGGCCAACGATATCGAGTACTTCTGTGATTCTCGCAGCGGGAGCGCCGAGTATGCGCCGAATGGCCTCGAGATTGTCGGTGGCGCTTAAATGCCCGTAATAGGAGGGATACTCTACCAGCGAGCCTACTCGCCTTAGAATCGAGAGTTTTTCCTTGTTCAATGGCTGGCCAAAAATATGAACGGACCCGTTCGATGGCTTAATCAGACCGAGCAGCATACGGATCGTCGTCGTTTTGCCGGCGCCGTTCGGTCCGAGAAATCCATAGATGTCTCCTTTTTCGATTTTCAAATTCAAGTTGGATACAGCATAACGTCCTTTGTAACGCTTGCTGAGTCCTTTCGTTTCAATTACCCATTCCTTCACGTTGATCACCTCAGAATCAACAATAACGGTTGAAGGTTAAACGAAGAGCTCCCCAAGTTTAAAATGGGTTTAAATTTTAAGCTCAGGCTGGGTGATCAGGTTGTATCGGATTTAGAAACGGTTGGCATAAGCATGAACGAGAGGAGTGCTCTGTTCGACGTTTACGCGGTTAAGGACGAAAATATTGCGTAATCGTTCCTTTTCCCCCATATGAGTGAACTTCAGCATGCGCCCCGTTAATCAGAGTGATTTGAGGCGGAACATGGCCGCAATCCATGTCGTAGATAAGCGGTATCTGAAGCTCGGCTGACAATTCTTCATAGATATCCTCGACCGTATAGCCATCGACAGCTTGATTGGCTGGACTTCTCCCGAACATAAGCCCGGCACAATGCTCGAACCAGCCGGCAAGCTTCATTTGGACAAGCGATCTGCGCAGGTCAGCTGTGTTCAGCTCGCAGTTTTCCAAATACCAGACAATCGGTTCGTTGTGAATCATCTGACTCTGGAAGTGCTGCACATTGCCATATGGCGTACCAATCAGATGCCTAATTACGTCTATGCATCCGCCAAGCAAACGCCCCTGCATGTTAACCTCCGCTTGGGAAACGGTTTTCCAATACGTAGGCTCCTCTAAGTGGAATACGCAAGGCGAGGGAGCATCATGCTTCCATTCCCTTTGGAAATGAAGCGATGATTGCTGCTGCACGGAATCGCCAGATTTAGTGGCTAGGACAGTCCGCCACATCGACGTCGTTGCATCGGAATATTCGCCTCGCAAATCAATGAAATTGGCTCCGTGAGCGGTCGCAATGCCAGTCTTCAAAGTAATCGCAAGCAGCAGCACGCTAAGGTCGGAATAGCCGAGTACCCACTTATGCGGTAAGTCTTCAAATGCAAGATGCTCCAGTATTTCGATGAGCAGCTCTCCGCCCCAGGGAGGAATAATCGCATCAATGTGCTCATTGCGCATCATCGCATTCCATTCCTCCGCTCGGATTTTGGCAGGGGCTGATTTTGCCTTGTTTTGCGTCCAGACGGTGTCCCCGCACGTGACTTGGAAGCCGCTGCTGCGCATTCGTGATAGGGCACTGTGCATGAGCTCGTGAAGCTCAGCCCGCAGACCGGAGGATGGTGCAGTAACCCCAATGGTTGCTCCTTCTTCTAAGTGAGGATAAATGATCATTGTGAACCCCTCCGCTAATTGATTGTCATAATGAAAGCTAAAAGACGCTATGTCCTTTATAGCTCGAAAATGTAGACAGCCATTCCCTCGTCGCTGCTCGCCATATGCCAGCCAAGCTTCATCTCATGCAGCAAATATTCAACAATTGCGAGCCCTAGACCTGCTCCCTTGCTTGCAGAATGAGCGGCGAGACCGTTCCCGCGATCGCGAATGACTAGGGCAGCCCTCCCGTCATACGTTCCCATGCGAATTCCAATATAGCTGCCATTCTTCGCGTGCCTAGTGACATTTTGGAATAAGTTATCGAGCACGCGGCGGAACCCGGCCTTATCAAGCGTTAGCAGCATCGCTTCCTCAGGCAAATCGATATCGGCTGAGATGCCTTCTTGTTCCCATAACGGGTACCAAGAAGCGACGCTTTCCCTTACGATACGAAGCAAATCCAAGCGCTCCAGCTTGATCGGATACCGTCCGCTGGCCATGAGGGTGTAGGAGAGCAGGTTTTCAATCAGGCTATCCAGGCCGCTGATCTTATGTTCTACCTGCTTGACCGCGGCTTGCGCTTTTTCGCTTAACGGCTCTTTCTGCAGCGTATAAAGCTGGCTGTTCATGACAGTCAACGGGGTCCTCAAGTCATGCGATAAGCTGGCAATCAGCTGTTTGCGCAGCTCGGCTTCCGCTCGTTCGCGCTCGGCGCTTTCCTTGAGCTGTCCGACCATGCGGTTGAAGGCAGTCTCCAATTGCCCAATTTCATCATTCCTGCTTATTGCAATGGGCTGAGGCAGACCATTCTCGCCCTGCAGCGCCATCGCTGCTTGCAATCCGATTAGGCGTTTGCGAATGCGGCGGAAGAAGAGCAAGGAAATCAGAAAGAATAAGGATATCATGCCAATTAGAGCCGCAATATAGAAAGGCGTTCCTGCTCCAACCGGCCGATCAAGCTGGATGATGGAGCGAGGCATCTGCATGACCATGAAGGCACGCCCTTTATGCTCTGCACCGAGAAAGGAAACGATCGTAAATGGATCGCTGTCGATGCTGTCCTTCATGAATCTCACGGCATCAGCTGGAGACCATCGTTCAGGAAGGAGACTTTGAGGCGGAAGCTGAAGCTTTGTTGCGCCGGAGGAATCGACCCAGAACAAAGATGCCTCCTTATATTTCCGCTTAAGCTCCTGCAGCCTGCGGTCTACCTCAGCAGCCTCTGTTTCTTGCAGCAGTGCGGCTTCCCCATGCCACATGGCTGTTAATTCACGGCTGCTGCCGTATTTCAGAAAGTTGTCATCAGCCTGCTTGCTATTTTCTTGAATAATCACATAGCCGATGGAAGCGAGCGGGAAGACGATCGGAATAAATAAAAAAGCAAAAATGACGATTAACAGATAACGGGACAGCAGCGTTTGGCGAAACCGCATGCTCCTTGTTCGCAGATTGGGCTTTTTCATGCACGGACCCGATAGCCTATTCCGCGCACCGTCTCGATAATTTCTGGCGAAGCAGGGTCGCGCTCGATCTTCTCGCGCAGGTAGCGGATATGGACCATCAGCGTCTTGTCTCCCTCGATATAGGCTTCACCCCATACGGCCTCATAAATTTGTTCCTTCGTTAAAATCTGTCCAAGGTGGCGAAGCAGATAGCCGAAAATATGAAACTGCTTGCCCGTCAACATAATCTCTTCTCCGGTATCCCGGTTTTCGATCCGATTCTGCTGCTCATGTACGAGTAAATGCTTAATGGCTAGCGGTTCTGCCGTACGCGCTCCTGAACGCCGCAGGAGCACCTCGATGCGAGCGATTAGTTCATCAGGATGAAATGGCTTGGTTAAATAATCGTCGGCAAACTGTAAGCCCTGCAGTTTGTCGTCAATTGATGTACGTGCCGATAACATCAGAATAGGGAGATCCGGCGCTGCTTTTTTCAACCGCTGCCCGATTGTGAAGCCATCAAGCCCTGGCAGCATGACATCTAGAATAACGAGCCTGCAGCCGGCAGCAGATTCGAGCGCATGCTCGCCGCTTCGCTGCCAATTGACGGAGTAGCCTTGCTCCAGCAGATGCTCGTTAACGAAACGCCCGATTTCGAGATCATCCTCGATATATAGAATGGATGCAGTCATATGTAGGGTAGTCCTCTCCGATTTGAATTGGGAATCTGTCCTATTATTATACATAAGCGGCGGACATTGAATATCCATACTCCGATCGAATGGAGACGAAACCTGGATTGTAGAGCCCGTGAGGGCAAAAAAGGCTTAACGAGGGGTTTCTCGTTAAGCCTTTTTTCAACTTATTCCGTTGCCATCAGCTGCCGCCCGAAGGTTCCTTGGCAGGTGCCGGCTCTTTCGGTTTCTTGGCTTTCTCCCATCGGAAGATACCGTTCAAGCCTTTGAAAACAAGCTTGGACTCCTTCGTTAGCAGCGGCCCTAATATCGCCAGAATGAGCACGTATAAAGCGGCGAAAGGCTGCAGCAGCTCTAGCAAGCCGCCGGCTTTGCCCAGGTTCGCCATAATAATGGAGAATTCTCCGCGTGATACGATCGTTAGGCCGATATTTGCGGATGCCTTAGGCGATAATCCTGCGCTTTTGCCTGCAAGCATGCCAGCTAAGAAATTGCCGAACAACGTAACGCCAACCGCGCCTAGCGACAGCCATACCGCGCCGCCAAGGGCAAACGGGTCAATCGTCAAGCCGAAGCTGAAGAAGAATAGCGCTCCGAAGAAATCACGGAAAGGCAGAATCAGATGCTCGATCCGCTTCATATGGACCGTCTCAGCGAGGACCAATCCGACCAATAGCGCGCCAATCGCTTCAGCAACATGAATGGTTTCCGAGAAGCCTGCCACGAGGAACAGGATACCGAATACGAGCAGCAGGAACAGTTCATTCGACCGGATGTTAAGCAGCTTATTGAGCAGCGGGGCTGCTTTGCGGCCTATGATCAAGAAGAGAAGCATAAATCCGAGTGCGTAAGAAGCGGACAGAAGCACGCCTCCGAGCGATGAAGAATCGCTGAGCACAAGTCCTGAAAGTACAGAAATATAAACAGCTAGGAATATGTCCTCGAACATGATGATCCCAAGGATCATCTCCGTTTCCGGATTCGCAGTCCGTTTCAAATCAACAAGAACCTTCGCAACGATCGCACTTGAGGATATCGTTGTAATACCTGCAATAACCATCGTTTCCTCGATGGGGAAGTCATTGACCCAGCCGAACAGCAAGCCAAGCGAGAAGTTGATTAGAATATAAATAGTTCCGCCAATCGCAATAGAGCGACCCGATTTCATTAATCGACCCACAGAAAACTCCAGACCTAAATAGAACAGGAGGAACAGCACGCCTAGCCGCCCCATGAATTCAATTAGTTCTGCACTATGAATAAACCTAAAGTCCAATATGCCTACGTGTGGCGCATGCGGACCTACGGCCATGCCGATCAAAATGTAAAACGGGATGACGGAAAACCGAATTTTTGCAGCTAATAGCCCGACTAAGGCAATAAGAATAACGGCAAGACCGATCTCCAGCACCATGTGATCCATAATTAACGGCTCCCGTTTTGCAGCATAAGCTTAAGAAGCTTTAGATGCTGGCGTTCACCTGCGACAATAAGTGTGGTATCCGCTTTGAAGACATAGTCGGGGCCTGGGTTAATATGCTTGGATTCCTTCTCGACGGCAGCGATAATGGTCGCTCCAGTCGTTTGGCGAATATCGGCGTCACCGATGGTTCTGCCAATGCATGCCGCGTTTGGTTCGATTTTGTACCATTCAATCGTCAGATCATCCAACGCGACTTCAATCGTTTCGAGTGCTTTGGGTTTATAGGTCATGCCGCCAACGATAGCAGCTACCTGCCGAGCTTCCTCGTCTTCAAGGGTAACCATAGAAATGCTATCATCCGGATCATCGTATTCGAAGTGGTATAACTCGCGGCGCCCGTCATCGTGAATGATAATGACAAACTTGTCGCCGCTTCTCGTCATAATCTGGTATTTGCGCCCAATGCCGGGCAGGTCGGATTCTCTAATATTCATGGTGTATGCCTCCTCATTTGTTGTTAGTATACGAACAAAATGAGAGGATTAACCAACGAAGTGAGAAGTGAATTTGATGGGGGTCATAAGCAAATCCCGCAAACGCTGCGGAATAGTCGTACGGAGCTCAAACCTGGAAACAGAATGCCTGAATAGGCGCCTTAGCGCGCTCAGGTAGGAGACGAGCAATACATTTTCCGGCAAAAAAACCTTGGTCGTGCTGTTTTTTCTGCCTACGTTGGCGGAGCCTGCAAATCTCGCAGAGGCAACCATTCGGCTTGCGCCGGCAGTCTGCTCGAACGTATTGCCAGCTTGGTAGGCGAACAGTGCTGCTAGCAGCAGCGGAACAATAATAAGCAAGTTCATGACGCGCTTGCGGCTGATGCGTCCAAATTCGAGTACACCTTTGTTCATCTGTTCACCTCCAACGTTTTATTAATATAAGTATAACTTATAAATCGGAAAATTCAAAGCGGATTCCAATTATTGACGAAGTTATTTTCATTTCCTATCTAATCCTATTGGTTTAATGAATTGACGGCCTGGCATATGCATTATAGAATGAGGGAACGAAATAACCCGTTTACGCGCATGCATAAGAGAGAAAGAAGGTTGATTGGGATGGGAGTATCCGTAAAACAGCTGTCGCCGCTCGTGGAGCAGCTTGGCTTGAAGCCGCACGTTGAGGGCGGATGGTACAAGGAGATTTGGAAGGCTAGCTTTGAAATACCGCAGGAGGTTCTTGGCGCTCCTTATTCTGGACCACGCTTTGCGGCATCATCGATCTATTTTCTACTGCATCCGGAAGAATTCTCCGATTGGCATAAGGTTTATTCGGACGAGCTGTGGCTCTGGCATTCAGGTAGTCCGATCGTGCTTAGCCTTGGCGGTACGGAAGCGGATCCGAAGACGAGAAAAGAAATCATAGTCGGCCCCGATGTGCTCGCAGGCCATCAGCCGCAAGCGCTTGTGCCGGCTAATGAATGGCAGATGACACGTGTGCTCGGTGATGAGCCGGTACTCGTATCTTGCGTGGTAGCACCTGGCTTTCATTACGATGATTTCAAGTTAATTAAACGATAAACGCACTCATTATTTGGATACGGATAATAAAAAAGAGCCGTTAGGGTGAAGGAAATTCCTTGCCCTGACGGCTCTTATTCAATAGATAAGAATGTACATGTTGTCGCATATAAATGTTTTATATATCTCCGCGTATCGACTGCTTTTGCCATAGAGGACGGCGACAGCCGTTTACGCTCGTGTTAGGAGGCTTCTTCATCGGTGCGGGATTTCAAGGTCAACGAGGCTATGAACAACTGGGTAAGCTTGGGGTCCCATTGTGTGCCCTTACCCTCTTCTAGGATGGAAATAGCGCGTTCGTAAGTCATTCCTTTCCGGTAGGGCCGGTCCGAGGTCATCGCATCGAAAGCATCGGCGATGGCAATCGCCCGCCCGAATAGCGGAATATCGGTGCCCTGCAATCCGTCCGGATAACCTTTGCCGTCGTAACGCTCATGGTGCGAGCGCACGCCTGGAAGCAGATCGGCCATCGCATCGGCAGGCTCAATTTGCTTCAGAATATTTTCGCCGAGGACAGGATGACGCTTAATTTGATCGAATTCCTCATCCGTGAGTTTGCCCTCCTTAAGCAGGACGGCGTCGCGAACGCCGATTTTGCCAATATCATGAAGGAGTGCGGTTTTGTGCAAAATGTCGATTTGGCTCTCCGACCACCCATCCAATCGGCCGATCTGAACGGAGAAGCGCGCTACCCGGGTTGAGTGGCCGGCGGTGTACGTGTCCCGGGCATCCAGCGCGGCCGCGAGCGTCATGAAATAGCTTTGCAGGAGCAGGTTATTGCGCTGCTCGCGCTCCTTTAGGCCATTCACCATATGATTGAATCCGGCTACAAGCTTGGAGAATTCATCGGAATAGACATCGGCGGCACTTGCATCAAAGTTTCCGGATTCCACACTGCTCATGCCGCTTTGAATCGTATGTATGGGATCCTCGATGCTGCGCGAGAGCAGCGATGCGCCCAAGAGGGAATAAATGATGCCAATGATCAGGATAACGCCTGCCCATTGCCAATAGGCTGAGCTGTTTTCCGCCTGCATATTGTCGAGTCTGATTTGCGAGGCCAAGCCAAACAGCAAAAGCGGCAGCGTGCCGATAAGAAAAGCGCTTAGCCGGAATTTGGTGCGGATCGATACGAGCACATGCCCGCTTAGCGTGATATCCTGATTGAATAAGTCTACATGCCTGGCGCGAATATAGGTAATGACGGGACGGATGGCTTTGGTCGTGAGGAAAAATTCAATCATCGCATGCATGCTGGCGATCATGAAAGCAACAGCAGCCGCGATTGCAATATAGAAGTAGGGAACCTGCAGCATGTCAAGCTTAATGAACAAGAAGGCCATGCCAACCGCAGGTAGCAGCAGGCCGAGGAAATGAGGGCCAAAGGTGCGCCTGACCGACAGCACGGGGAATTTATGCGTCTGCATGTAGGCGTCTTTTAACTGCTCTGACGTAGGCAGCGATGCCTTAAAGCTAGCCTGAATCGGCTTCAAATGCCGGTAGAATACGAATAGCTCGCAGATAAGCATGACAATTAGGGAGATGCCCATGATGGCTCCCATTACGATACGCTCGCTTGCTGGAATGGATAGGGTAGAGAATACGACTACGCCGCCGACACCGACTACAGCAACCGTAGAACCGAATAAATAATTACGAAGGAGCTGGGAAAGAAAAGAGGTGTAGATGTGGTCTCCAGCTGGTTCATGCTGGTTAGGTAATGGCATAAGATGAGACCTCATTTCCGCGATAGCAATTTCAAACGTTCAAGTATCTATAGTATAAATCGGCATTTTAAAAATGTATATTAGCTATAATGGATAAAACCACATAAACATAGGCCCGCGAAAGGAATTAAAAGCTGTGAAGGAAACGCTTTGGACGAAACCGTTTATTCTATTGATCTTATCGAATTTATTTTTGTTTCTCTCCTTGGAGATGCTGCTGCCTACGCTGCCGATGTTCGCAGCCGAAAAGGGCGGAACCGATGCGCAGATTGGCCTTATCATCGGCTTATTTACATTCTCGGCAGTGCTGCTGCGGCCTTTTGTCGGCATGGCTTCCGATAAATTCGGCAAAAAGCTGCTCCTGCTGGTAGGCGTTGCCATCTGTTTAATCGGAACAGCCAGCTATTATGCTGCGGTTACGATTACGATGATGCTTATGCTCCGCATTGTCCATGGCGTCGGATTCGGCATCTCGACCACGCTGTACGGCACGGTAGCCTCCGACATTATTCCGGCTTCGCGCAGAGGAGAAGGGATGGGCTTCTTTGGTACTGGAAATGCAGTAGCCATTTCATTAGGCCCCTTTCTGGGCATTTGGCTCATGGAGGAATACGGCTTCTCCGCCTTGTTTATCGTAGGTGCCTGCATTCTTCTGCTTGCAATCGTGTTTACGGCATTTGTGAAAGGGGATACGAAGGCAGAGCGGGTCAAGGTACAGGCAGCTGCGGAGCGTACGTCATTCATGCTGAGGTTCGTGGAGCCGAAGGCGCTGATGCCATCTCTGCTAGGTCTGCTTGTAGGCTTGTCGCTTGGCGGGGTCATTAGCTTCATTACATTGTTTGGCAAGGAGACCGGCGTTCAAAATATCGGATTTTTCTTCTTGGTGCTGGCGCTTAGCGAGTTTCTAATTCGATTCGTTAGCGGACGGATATTCGATACGAAAGGCAGGTTCTGGGTTCTCTTTCCCGCAGCTGTCTCTTGCATCATAGGCTGTATCATTCTTTACATGACGAAATCGACGGGTACTTTGCTGCTTGCAGCCGTATTCTACGGCGCGGGCTTCGGCGCGATATTCCCAGGCTTGCAGGCATGGGTAATCGACCGCGTCGAGCCTGGACGCAGAGGCGTAGCGACCGCTACGTTCTACAATGCGTTCGATATCGGGATCGGCAGCGGGGCGATGCTTCTTGGACTCGTAGCGACATGGAGCAACTATGCGACGATGTATTTGGTATCAAGTGTGTTTTTTATCGTCTATTTGGCTGTTTATTTCATGTATGAAAGAAAGCTGAAGCAGGGCCGGCAAAGCAAGCTGGAGACGCATTAAAGCCGCAGCACGGTGCGGCTGCGGCCATTATGGAAGTGGATTATTTGGATATATACCGGTCCTTCCCTTCGCGTTTCGCTTGATACAGGGCTTTGTCAGCCAGCGTGAACAGCTCATCCTGCGTAGCGCTGGAATCCGGGTTCCAGGTCGCGGAGCCCAGGCTGATCGTGACGGTTTCGCAGCCTGAGGCTTCTGCGTGCGGAATGCCAAGCTTTCGAATCGCTTCCAGAAGGGCTTCTGCAATCGTTGCTGCTCGAAGCTCGCTCGTCTGGGGCAAAATAATGCCAAACTCTTCGCCGCCATATCGGGCGACAATATCTAGCGGGCGCTTCAATGCACTGCGCATAGCGGCGGCGATTTGTCTCAGACAATCGTCGCCTTTCTGATGTCCGAAATTATCGTTATAGGCCTTGAAATTATCGATGTCACCCAGCATAAGCGTGATCGGCATATGATGACGCTGTGCTTCCTCCCACTCATTGTTCCATGTTTCGTCGAAGGAGCGGCGATTAGCGATATTGGTCAGCTCATCCACATGAGAAAGCGTATGCAGCAATTGGTATTGCTCCAGCAGCTTAAGTTCAATCTCCTTGCGCGGCGTGATATCCCGAGAGACGGCCACCAGCGTTTGCAGCCGGCTGCCTTCGTGAAAGACGATGCTTGTCGTCGTTTCGAACCAGCGATAATCGCCGTCCTTTCGTTTGATTCGGTATGTAATGGCATAATCGCCGATCTGCTGGAAGACGAGCTCCTGATGGTCCTTGATGCGCTGAATATCATCAGGATGGTAGAAATCAAAGGGAGACCGGCCAATCAGCTCGTCATCCCGGTAGCCGAGCAGCGAATAGCAGGCGGGAGACACATAGGTGAACATGCCTTCGTGGTCGTGCTTCGATATCATGTCGCTGGAATTCTCGGCGAGGAGCCGGAAGCTCTTTTCGCTTTCGAGCAGCTTGTCCGCGATTCGTTTCTTTTCGGTAATTTGGCGGAAATGAACCGATAAGCCGAAGTCGGATGGATAGACATTGGCTTCGTACCAGTTGTTGAGCTTAGGAATAAACTGCTCGTAGCAGCGGGATTCATGCAGCTCGAGTGCGAGCTTATATTCATTGTAGCTGATGGTGCCGGTGAGCCAAGGGAAGATATCCCATATGAATTGATTGATGAGTTCGTCCTCGCTGCGATTGAACATCTGTTGGGCAGCCGTATTCGTATAGATAAAGCGGAATTGATGATCCAGCGAGAAGAAGACATCGGAGATGCTCTCCAGTATTGTCGAAATACGCTTGGTCAGCTGCTTCACTTCCGAGACAGCTTTCGTTTTCTCAGTGATGTCCATCATTTGCGAGATGAAATGGCGCGGCTTGTCCTGTTCGTCGTACACCATCGACACGGACAACAGTGCGGTCGCGATACCGCCCGATTTGGTTATATATCGTTTTTGCATTTGGAACGTATCAATGACCCCGTCCAGCAATTGCTTGACATAACGGTCGTCTTCTTCGAGATCATCGGGATGTGTAATTTCCCCGTAGGTCAAACCTGAAAGCTCACTATCCTCGTACCCCAGCATCGCATGCGCGGAGGGGTTGGCTACCATAATTCGACCGTCTAAATCAACTAAAGCCATGCCAATAGAAGCGTAATGGAAAGCGCTGGTGAATAAATCGGCTTCGCGATTCGGTTTTGAAATCAAGGTCAAGCTTCGCACCTCTTCTGCTGTCCGTACAGGATAAGATTGTTAGTATATAGTAAAGAATAGATCACAACCTACGGTTTGTCCACATGTCATATTTATAAGCATTTGAGTAGGGGAACAGGCACTGGTTTAATTGGAACTTGCTGGGACAAGCGTAGACGGCTGTCGCCGTCCTCTATGGCAAAAGCAGTCGTTTTGCGGAGATATATAAGCACATTTATATGTGAAAACATTCTTATGTACCGAAAAAGGCTGCTCGCAGGTCAATGGCCTGTGAGCAGCCCTTGTTATTACGGTGTTTAAACGGTGAACGCACCGACTGATGCTTTGACCAGTGCAATGAATTTGGGCCTTGCTTGCTCGGCCACCCGGACAACCTGTTCATGCGTAAGCGGCTCCAGCTCATCGCCAATAGCCATATCGGTAATACAGGTAATGCCGACCACGCGAATGCCTGTGTAATTTGCAGCGATTACCTCTGGGGCTGTCGACATGCCGACTGCGTCAGCGCCCCAGCCAGCCATCATCGAGAGCTCCGCTGGCGTGCAGTAAGCAGGTCCGGATATGCTGATGTAGACACCCTTCTGCAGATTGATGTTCAATTCTTCCGCTTTGCCAGCTACGATCGCTCTAAGCTCGCGGTTATAAGCCTGTGACATGTCGGGGAAGCGCGGCCCGAGCTCAGGAATGTTGGCGCCCATTAACGGGTTGCTGCCAGTGTTGTTGATGTGATCCGTTATCAGCATCAAATCTCCTGCCGCGAAGTCGCGGTTCATGCCGCCGGCTGCGTTGGTTACCAGCAGCGTCCGGATGCCCAGCTGCTTCATAACATAAACGGGGAATACAACCTCCTGCATCGAGTAGCCTTCGTAATAATGGAAGCGGCCTTTCATGACGAGCACGGCTTTGCCTTCCAGTTGCCCGATGACGAGCTCGCCGGAATGGCCCTCTACCGTAGAGACGGGAAAGTGGGGAATCTGTCCGTAAGGAATGACGATTGGATCGATAACCTCGTCAGCCATTACGCCGAGCCCGGAGCCAAGAATAAGTCCGATTTGCGGCTGAACGGTTAGCTGCTGCTGGATATAAGCCGCTGCTTCATTTATTTTAACAAGCATGTTTTCCATGTGGGAATAACCTCCTAAAGTGTGGTCGCGATTTGCTTAAGGCTGCATGTTGCGCGCAAGGCCCGTTTCATGAGCATAACAATCATAGCGTATCGCAAGCGTTCATGTAAACCGACGGCTGCTTGCAGGGCTTGTTGTTGTTTTGGGCAAAGCTTCGTATAATAATACGTATCCTGTGTCCTCCATTTCCGAAAGGGAATAGAACGGGACACATAGGCAGCAGAGCTGTCTGTTTACAACATAGCAATGAACTGAATCGGAGGAATAATAATGAGCAGCGGTACAAATTACACGCCGGCAGAGCTTGGGGCGATGATCGATCATACGATACTGAAAGCAGATGCAACAAAGGAAGAGGTTCTCCAAATATGCCGGGAAGCGAAGCAATACCAGTTCGCTACCGTTTGTGTGAACCCAAGCTGGGTAAGGATTGCTAGCGATGAGCTGAAAGGCTCGGGCGTTGGCATTACGACAGTAGTCGGTTTCCCGCTTGGCGCGACGACTACGGCGTCAAAGGCGGCGGAAGCGAAGTTTGCCATTGAAGACGGAGCAACGGAAATCGATATGGTTCTGAATATCGGCTTAATGAAATCAGGCGACCTGGAAGGCGTCCAGCGTGATGTAGAAGGTGTCGCAGCGGCCGTGAAAGGACAAGCGATCCTTAAAGTCATTCTTGAAACGGGGCTATTGACTGACGAGGAGAAAGCAGCTGCCAGCGCAATATGCAAAGAAGCAGGAGCCGATTTCGTGAAGACGTCAACGGGCTTTGGCAAAGGCGGGGCAACGGTCGAGGATATCGCTTTGATGCGCCGTGCGGTGGGACCTGATATTGGCGTGAAAGCATCTGGAGGCGTGCGCGACCGTGAAACGGCGCTTCAAATGATCGCTGCAGGCGCAACGCGCATCGGCGCAAGCTCAGGCATTGCGATCGTTACGGGCGGCCAAGGCGAAGGCTACTAAGCCGCTTATCGAAAAGAGGGACTGCTTCGTACGCTGCGATTTCCCGCAGCGAGCGAACAGTCCCTCTTTGCATGCGCCAAAAAGCTTAACGCTCGCAGCTGATCGTCAGATTGGCATGCAGCTCTTCGCCTGCTGGGAGCATAACAAGCTCCTCTTGGCGGTTAAGCTCGCCAGTCATCGCCATCCATGGCTCGACGCACACGAACGGGCGGTCCTTGACGGACCAAAGCACCATGTACTTAAAGATGTCATCATAAGACAGGCTTACCTTGGCACCCTGTAGGACAGGGAAAGCGATTTTGCTTGTCTTGACATCAAGCAAGGTCACGGACTCGACAAGGTCTTCCAAATCGATGACGCCGTTGAAAGGCTTCTCTTCGTTATCATTGTAGTCAAGGTAGCGTGTCGCATCGATATCGTAGGCGATCTTCTTGTCCGAATCGATCGCGAAGTATGGATGGAAGCCCGCATAGAAAGGCATCGCGTCTGCTTGGCTGAGATTTTTGTAGGTCTGCCGCGTATGCAGCTCGCCGTTCTGAAGCGCGTATGTAAACAGCAGCTCGAATTCAAACGGATATGAGCGAAGCGTATCTTCATTGCTTCGCAGCCGTATTGTAATCGAAGCTTCACCGTCAATGCCCGTTCCGACTACTTCCCATACGGCTGTGCGGGCTACGCCGTGATTGGCCATGGCATAGGTTTGGCCATTCCACTCATAAGCTTGCTGCTCCAGCTGCCCGCATATCGGGAACAGGATCGGATTGCCGCCTCGAATGTTGGCTGTAGGATGCTCGAAAGTGGACTTATCCAAGTAGAATAGCTCCAAGCCATTCAGCTGGCACCCGATTACGATGCCGCCTCGCTCTGGACACACGAGAATGCGCGACTGCGTGCTTTCCTCCGTTAATTCATACAACGTATAGGTATCTGTATAGCTGCGAACTTCATAATTGCTCACTTGAGTCCCTCCAATGAATAGGTGAATGCCATCTTGTCCCATCATATCATAATCGGCTTCCCGATTGCTGCCTAGCGCGTCATATCGCCTTCCCGGCTAATAGTCCGTCCATTGCCGAGCCTCAGCTTGCAGGTTTCAAAATGGTCGAATCTAGTAAAGCAATCATCTACTCCAATCGCAGAGATTCGAATAGTATATATTAGCTTAAGAGAAACGCAAGCGAGTCGACCAGCAGCCGCAGCAGCGCTCCAGACAACGAAGCCGAACACGATGCCGGAATCATCCTGTTAACATGCCGCATCATACAGCCAGCCACAGTAACTGTTCCCGCCGGCTTGCGCGATCTGAAGCCAAGCTCCCCTAAGCCTCTCCCTCCAGGTGACTGGGGGGCTTTTTTTTCTTATCGGTGTACAAAGAAGACAGCGTTCCTAAGCGCATAACCGCCTGTGGAACGCTGTCTTCTTGCCATTGCATTATTGTGCAGCTGGTGCTTCTGTAGCCGCAGGATCAGCGGAAGCTTCCGGCGACAGTGTATTCGTGATCTTCGCTTTTGCACGAATCTCAGTCATCCAAGCTTCCGACAACTCATTCGCTTCAGTAGCGACTAGCTGTTTCTTGATTTCTTCTTTCTTTTCTTCGAACGTTGGAATAACAGCCGCTTTCTCAGCGGTTTTCTTAATGATGTGGAAACCGTGCTCCGATTGAACGACGGCACTGATTTCATTGACCTTCAAGGCGAAAGCAGCCGTTTCGAACTCGGGAACCATTGCACCTTTGCCGAAGAACCCAAGGTCTCCGCCTTTATCCTTCGAGCCTGGGTCGATGGATTTCTCCTTTGCAATAGCCGCGAAATCGCCGCCTTGCTTCAGCTCAGCTAGAATAGCGTCGGCTTCTTCTTTGGTTGCAACCAAGATGTGCGAAGCTTGAATCTCTTCTGGAGTGCCAAGCGTTTCTTTATTGGCATCGTAGAACTGTTGGATTTCCTCGTCAGTAACTTCTGTTTTAGGCTCTAGAATTTTGCGGATCGTCAGGTTGATCTTCGTATCCTTCTTCAAGCTGTCCAGCGTCATTTGGTACTGTGCAAGCGTTGCTTCAAATTCCTCGTCGCTGCCGAAGCTTTTTTTAATCAGAGCGATCTCGGAATCGATGTCCGCGTCGCTAACTTCAATATTATTGGCTTTGGCTTCTTGGCTGATGAGCTCCTGCGTAATGACGTTCTCCAGCGTAGCTTTCCCGCCAGCTGTTACGAGTTCATCATACAGCCTGTCCTGCGTTATGTTGACGCCATTGACCGTTGCGACCGTTTCGTCGCCAGATCCACCGAATGGCGGCTTAATCAATACGATGATGAGCGCAATCGCCAGCACGGCCGATACAATCGCCCATATTTTGCCGCTTCCGCTTCGTGGTGCTTGATCATTGCCTTCTGCACTTAATGAAGTTGCACGAAGTTCTTCGTTCGCAGCTTCTGCATGCTCTTCATTCGATTCTTGCTGCAGCTCTTCTTCGATCGCATGCTGCAGGTCTTCTTCGATCGCTGCTTCATGCTCGGAAAGATTGTCCTGCTTTCCTTCGTTTTCATCAAATGTGTAACGCTCTTCTTTCGCAGTCAATTCTTTTTCTGCGTCTTTTTTTGACTGCGATTCTTTGTTATCCATTCCATAAACTCCCTTCGATTTGCCTATCTTCATTTACTATAACAAAACAAGCCTAAAAAAACCTTAATCTAAAATAAAATATAATATGTCGAATCGCAAATATACAGCCGCTAGTTAACTTCTCTATTTATACAAAGCTGCAAGGGTGTTATGATAAGAGGAGAAATAATCCAACATTATCCTACAAATTTCGAGTTGTCTATCGTTCTCCAACGTCTTTATACACCCCCATTGGCGGCAGGGTTACTAAACATATTAATGAAAGTCATGTAGGAGGAAGCAATTTGCGTAAAAATACGGGGGTATTCACACAATTTGCAGCAGCTATGCTTTTACCGCTTGCGGCTTATTTGGCACTGAGGGGCACGGCGCTCGACAAAAGCTTCAACGCGCCTCATGAGCATTTCTACATCGTCAGCCTAGTGGCGCTGATCTCGCTGGGACTTGCCATAGCGGTCGGTATCGTTGCGATACAGCTCCGCAATATTAAGATTAGTTTTCTTTCGTTATCTTATGTATCCCTAACCGGTATGTTTGTTCTGCATGGCCTGTCTACGCCGGGCTTCATTATGCATCATTCCGGAATTGCAGCAAGCGCGGCTCAGCTAAGCGTCCTGCTTGCTGTAGCATGGCTGTGGCTGTCTTCGCTTTCGGTGGATCTGCCTCTTATAAAGTGGTTCTCAGAGTGGCAGCGGCAGCTTCTTCCTATATGGATTGTTCTGCTTTGCGGCGTTTGTACCTTGCTGTGGTTTTTCCCTGATTTGATTATGAAATTCCACCTTAAGGAAAGACCGATGATGTGGGTGGCTACCCTATTCATCATACTAATGAACGGATGGACGATTTATCGTTATTTGACGATCTATTTATCCTCACGGTTTCCGCTGCAGCTTTCGATCGTTTACAGCGCGGGCTGGATGATCGTCGCTCAGATTATAATTGTAACGGGAAAATCTTGGAATTTGAGCTGGTGGCTGTATCATTTCCTGCTGTTAGCGTCTGTTCTCATTATGGTTGCAGGCATCGTCAGCCAATACGTCAGCTCCAAATCCATTACTTCATCCATTAAGCTCATGTTTCGCTCGAACCCGAGCGATTGGATCAATACTTATATGTCTACAAGCGTTCGGGAATTAGTCATGACAACGGAGGCCCGTGATTCCTACACGGCCGGCCATAACTACCGTGTTGCGCTGTATGCGCTAAAGCTGGGAGAGGAGCTTTCCCTATCCTCCGAGGAGCTTCGGGCAATTGCGCAGGGAGGTCTCGTTCATGATGTCGGCAAGCTGCGCATTCCGGATACGATTCTGAACAAGCCAGGCAAGCTCACGCCGGAGGAGCGCAATATTATCGAGGTGCACCCCGTTTCTGGCTACGACTTGTGCAAGAGGCTCGGATTTATGCCGGAAGAGCTGTCGGTCATTCGATCCCATCACGAGAAATGGGATGGCAGCGGCTATCCGGATCAGCTCGCGGGAGAGCAAATACCGCTTCTCGCGCGAATCACTGCCGTTGCGGATGTCTATGATGCGCTGACCTCCTCGCGATCTTATCGCAAGGCTATGACGCATGAAGCGGCTATGGCGATTATTCTGAAGGAAAGCGGGAAGCACTTCGATCCGTATTGCGTAGAGGCATGGGAGCGGCTCGTTCTGGAGCAATCGACTTTCTTCGAGGAAACGATAAGGAACAGCCCGCATTTGAAGCTGGATAAGAGGCTTGTGAGGTAGCGGAATTTCCAATTCATGCGCGGTAGCAGTACAATAGATAGTGATTGCGCCTGACCGCCTTCACATAGGCAAAGCGCGCAATTAATAATAGCTTGGGGGATATCGAACATGACTTATTTAGCGGCTAATAATCGGTATGAGAGCATGAAGTATAATCGCGTTGGGCGAAGCGGCTTGAAGCTGCCCGCCATATCCTTAGGCCTTTGGCATAATTTCGGCGGCGTAGACCGCATCGAGAATGGACGGGCCATGGTGCGCCGTGCGTTCGACCTCGGCATTACTCATTTTGATCTTGCAAATAACTACGGACCGCCGCCAGGCTCAGCGGAGGAGATGTTCGGCCAAATTCTGAAGCAGGACTTGGCAGCGTACCGTGACGAGCTTATTATTTCTACCAAAGCGGGCTATTATATGTGGGAAGGCCCCTATGGAGAATGGGGATCCCGCAAATATCTGGTCTCCAGCCTGGACCAGAGCTTGAAGCGAATGAACCTGGATTACGTAGATATTTTCTACCATCACCGTCCAGACCCGGATACGCCGCTCGAGGAAACGATGGGGGCGCTTGATCATCTGGTTCGCAGCGGAAAGGCGCTTTATGTCGGCGTTTCGAATTACAGCGCAGAGCAGACGGCTCAAGCTGCTGCTATATTGAAGCAGCTGGGCACGCCGTTTCTTATCCACCAGCCATCCTACTCCATGTTCAACCGATGGATCGAGAATGGGCTGCAGGATGTATTGGATCAAGAAGGCGTAGGCTCTATCGTATTTTCCCCTCTTGCCGGAGGCCTGCTGACCAACCGATATTTGAACGGGGTTCCTGCCGATTCACGTGCGGGCGGACCAAGCGTGTTTCTTAAGGCGGATCATATTACGGATGGGAAGCTGGACAAAATCAAACAGCTTAACGAGCTAGCCGCGGAGCGTGGGCAATCGCTTGCCCAGATGTCCTTAGCGTGGGTGCTGCGGGGCGGGCGAGTAACGTCGGCGTTGATCGGCGCAAGCCGGGTCGAGCAAATTGATGACAATGTGGCGGCACTCAGCCGTCTTGATTTCAGTGACGAAGAGCTTAGCCGCATCGAAACGATCCTTGCGGCTGAATAGCAGCAGCGGTATTTTGAAGCCATATTAACAATCAGCTGGAGCAATCATTCCGCTATAACGCGGCGTGATTGCTCCAGCTTTTTTTTACTCCCATGATCAGTTAAAAGAGGTATAATAGTGTCAAAGTTCGACAACTGCGGGAATACGCAAAGCGGAAGGGGAAACCGGCTTGAAAAAGATGTCGTTGCGGACCAAAGGCTTAATTTTAATCGTGCTTATTTCTTTGTTCCCGCTATTGCTTGCCGGCGTCGGCAACTATTCCGTAGTGAAGAAGGCGATGCTGCAATCGGAGATAGAGAAGACCGGCAGCAGGCAGGATAACCGCGCCAATGATTTGGCAGCATGGATGGCAATCCGCAAGGCAGAAGTTGTCGTCATGAGCCGTACAGAGGTGGTCAGGTTCGGCACGGACGAGGAACGCCTTCATTATTTCGGGAGGGAGCTTGTACGGGGCGGATTTATTTATCATGCGCTCGGCTTTATTGACGAGAATGGCTTGGCTTTGCGAACGGACGGAACTCGCAGAGATATGAGCGGGGAGAGCTTTTTCCAACAGGCAGCCGTAGGGAAAGTGGTCATTACGGACCCTTTCACACCGACATTCTCGAATACGAAGCAGTCTCTCATTCTAGTACCCGTCTATGGAGCTACGAATGAGCTTAAGGGTATCGTATATGCTTCGATTGTCTTTTCAACTCTGCGTCCATTCATAGAGTTCGCGGACGACAATTCTGTCATCCGTTTGTTCAATGACGCTGGAGGGCTTATCTATAGCTCTGAATCTGATCTGCTTACTCCTACCAACTTGTTCGATAAGGAGTCGCCATTGCTTCCTATCGCAGACGATATGCTTTCCTCCTATCAAGGCGTCTCCAATATAACCATAGAAGACGTGCCGTATGCTGTCTTTTATACGAAGGTTAGCGAGACGCCTTGGCGTTTCGCGCTCCAGGAGCCGGAGTCCAAGCTTCAGGAAAATATAAGGCCGATATTCTGGCGTATTTTCAGTATGATTGCGATTGCTGAGGCCATCATTGCCGTCTTTTTCTTTCTTTATTTCGAACGTATCGTTAAACGGCTTGAGCGGATTCTAGGTGTGACAGAGCAGGCTGCCGCGGGCATATTCGAAGCAGAGCATCTGGAGGTTGAGCCTCATGACGAGATTGGCCAGCTCGGCCATTCCGTCAATGGCATGATGGAGCATCTGCAGGAGATGTTTGACCGGCTTGAGGCGATCATTAACCAGAATCAGTATGCATTTATCGTGCTCGATGACAACTATAAGGTAACCTATCTTAACAAAACAGCGGAAGAGATGCTGGGCTACAAGACGGAGGAGCTGGCAGGCGTCGCAACACCGCTGATGTTCATGGATTTGGACGAAATTCGCTTGGAGGCTGAGAAGCTGACGATCAGTCTCGGGCGTGAGGTGCAGCCGGGACTCGAGGTATTCAAGGAGCTGCGCAGCGAGAGCTTCTCGTACGAGCGGGAATGGACCTTTATTCACAAAGACGGGACACGCATTCCGACATTGCATAGCTCGAACGGCCTCCGTGACCGCAATGGCCGCTTCTCAGGCGTCGTCGGCATGGTGCTCGATATTTCGGATCGCAAGCATGTAGAGAAGGCACGCAACCGGCTGCTTAATATCGTAGAGTCGGCGAAGGATTTGATTGCCTCGGTAAGCTCAGACGGCAAGCTCGTTTATATGAACCGCGCAGGCCGGGAGATGCTGGGTTTGGTGAGTACGGGGAACAACGTGCACTCCGTCAAGCAGCATTCTGAGCCGGAAATGTACGCGGAGCTCGTGAAAGGCGCGTCTTTAGCGCGCCAATACGGTTATTGGGAGAGCGGCGCTCAGCTTCTGAAGAGCAATGGCGAACCCATTCATGTATCGATGGTTGTTGTGGCGCATAATGACGAAGATACGGGTGAGATCTTCTTCTCCTGCATCGCAAGGGATATATCGGAGCAGAAAATGGTCCAGGAGGAGCTCATCCGAGCCACGCTCGAAGCGGAAGAAGCGAATCAGGCGAAGAGCCGATTCCTCGCCCTGATGAGCCACGAGATTCGCACGCCGCTTAATGGCATTACCGGCCTGACGCAGCTTATGCGGAAAACGGGACTTTCCGCTTCGCAGAAAGACTATATGGACAAGATGCACACCTCCTCCGAGACACTGCTGCGGCTGATTAACGATATTTTGGATTTCTCCAAAATCGAGGCGGGCAAGGTTGATATCGAGAGGCTGCCATTTCAGCCCGATGAGATGATGAACCGCATCACCGATCAGCTTAGCGTGTTTATGGGGGGCAAGGAGCAATTCGAGTTCATCATTGAGACGCCGGAGGATTTGCCGCAGACCATTATTGGCGATGCTATGCGCCTGGAGCAGGTGCTCCTTAATGTTTGCATGAACGCGATTAAGTTTACGAACCGGGGAAGGGTAAGGCTGCAGCTGGAGCTGGTTCATGAAACGGATAGCACGATAAGCCTGCGCTTCACGATCTCGGATACGGGAATCGGCATGAGCCAGCAGCAAGTGGAGAAGCTGTTCAAGCCGTTCACTCAAGCTGATGGTTCAACCACAAGAAAGTTCGGCGGCACCGGACTTGGGCTAGTCATATCCAAATCCTTGGTAGAGCTCATGGGCGGCAAGCTGGAGGTGAGCAGTGAAGCATTCGTGGGAAGCCAGTTTTATTTCACGCTGCCGTTTACCGTTGCGCATAAGTACGCGGGGCAGCGCTGGCGGGCTCGCGAGGACATGTTGGAGCAGCCGATATGGATTGTTGAGGACGATGATGAGATGCGCGGGCATTGGGGCGATATGATCGAGACCTATGGGTTGACCCCGATTGTGTTCCATTCTTGGAAAATAGCAAGGGATCGCTTGCGCCGGATTGGTGCGGGAGCGCTGCCGAAGCTGATCGTGCTTGATATGGAGATGCCGGATATGTACGGGGCGGAAACCTGGCTGGAATTCCATCGGGATGCTGAGCTTGCGGGCGTCAAGACGATTGCAATGACAACCTCTTACGGCCGTGATGAGATGATGCAGCTCCCGGCGGAGCAGCGGCCTGTCACACTGCTGATTAAGCCGATTATGAGATCAGCGATGCTGCGGGCAATCGAGGGCGTGCTGGAGCAGAAGGTCACTGATGCAGGCAGTGAGGAACGCGAGGCTCCGGCAGCTCCAGCACAGCTGAATAACGTAAATATCCGAATATTGCTTGCTGAGGATAATAAGATTAACCAGCTTGTCGCTATCGAAATCCTCAAGGAGCAGGGCTATGAGGTAGGGTTGGCAGAGAATGGCGAAGAGGTGCTCCAAAAGCTCGTTGAAGAGCATTGGGATCTCATTCTGATGGATATCCATATGCCGGTCATGGATGGTTCGGAGGCGGTTCGTTTAATTAGAGCCCAAGCGGAATATGATGATATTCCGATCATTGCGGTAACGGCAAACGTGCTTCGCAATGATCACGAGCGTTACATAAAGCTGGGTATGAACGATGTTGTAACGAAGCCAATCTCTTCAGAGCGCTTGCATACGGTCATCTCCTATTGGCTTAAGGAAGGCTGCAAGCTGATTGGGACTCCCGCTGCAGTGCAAGAAGCGCAGGGAGAATCCAAGCGTCACCGGGCGCCTGAAGAAGCGAGTGAAAGTCCTCTTCCTGCAATAGCGGGCATGGATATCGAGAGCGCGCTGGCAAGAGTGAACGGCAAGCTGCCAATCCTCCTCCATATGATGGATCAATTCGTTCTCGATTACGATTTCTTTGCCGACCAGCTTCGGATGATGGTCAAGCAGTCGGAGCTGACTATTGTCAAAAGAATGGCCCATACGCTTAAAGGGGCAGCCGGTTATCTATCGGCTTATGAATTGCTAGATGCCGCATGCGAGGTAGAGCGGATTGTAAAGCTTCCTGAATTGGAGGCGGAGGGCCTTCAAGCAGCTATTTATCAGCTGGAAGTAGCGCTAAATCAGCTTTTAAACGGTCTTCGACAGGCAAAAAATGTTTTCGACACAAAATCCTAACAAAATTCTAACAAATTGTTGTCCCTTTATTGTCGGTATTGTATAGTAGAGATACAATAAATATTCGACAGAAATCTTCTATCCTCAAAAAGGGTGACGACAAATGTATAAAGTTCTAGTTATTGAAGATGACGTCATGATGAGTGATATGCTGTCTATGTATTTATCAGAAGAAGGATATTCCGTCATGCAGGCCTACAGAGCAGACGATGGACTGAGAATCGCGTCTGAGTTTGATCCTGATTTGGTACTGCTTGATTTAATCCTTCCCGATTTAGACGGTATGGAGGTTTGCTCACTCATTAGGAAACGTTCTAACGTACCGATTATGATTTTGTCGATGAAGAGTGAAGTGTCGGAGCGGGTCCAGGCCTTGAAGGCTGGCGCCGATGATTACATGTGTAAGCCATTCAGCATGCATGAGATGACGGCAAGGGTAGAAGCCCTTATTCGCCGTTCCAGCTCCATGCAGACAGAAACGACGCAGCAGCAGGTTGCTGCCGCGGTGGAAGTAATCGATGACGGTGATCCGATCCAGCTTGATTTCGAAAGAAGGCTGCTGCTAGTGCGAGGACAGCTGGTTGAAACTACTTTTTCGGAATATGAGTTAATGAAGCTGTTTCTTGCCTATCCAGGCAAAGTATTCAGCAGGGAAGAACTTATAAATACGATTCGCGGCTTTGATTCCTTTGTGACAGACCGTGCCATCGACGTACATATCGTTAATCTTCGGAAGAAGATCGAGCAAAATCCGAAGGAGCCGCGTCTTATTCGAACGGTTTGGGGATTTGGCTACAAGTATACGGCTCAGCATACAAGTATGAGTAAAGGCTAACGTTTCACCTTAAAGAACGACTTCGCGGCGGCGAATTCGTTCTTTTTTTGCGTTTACAGAGACAAATAAGTTGGCGGAGGGAGTCTATTATGTATTCTCCTTCCCTAAATGTAAGGGATATTGGAAATGATATTAAAATATCTAACAATCTTCTAAATCTCTCTCATTAATTTTTCTAATGGTTGTATGGGACAATAGTCTTAATTAAAGGATTGGGACGGTGGTCGAAAAAAATGGATGCGTTAACCGGTTTGCCTTGCCGCAAGGAAGCTTTTGCACAGCTCGAAGTGGCGGTAAATGTCGTACGTGCGGCAGGTAAGCGAATGGTGGTAGCGATGGTCGATGTAGATCGCTTCTATCGGGTGAATGAAACCAAAGGGACGGAATTCGGGAATCTATTGCTTTGCAAGATAAGCGAGCGTTTGTCAACGGCAAGAAGGGTTGCAACGAGTGTGAGCCGGGTAGGGGGAAATCGGTTTCTGGTCGCTATGCCGCTTGAGAATGATGACTGTCACAGCATTCAGGCCGTGGAGGCGCTCAAGAATGCGGTTGAACGGCCGATTGATGTCGAGGGAACGGAGCTGTACTTAACCTCCAGCATCGGGGCAACGTTGTTTCCACAGGATGGACGGACAAGTGAACAACTGATTTGCCGGGCGGAATCAGCTCTTTATCAATCCAAGGAACGAGGCGGCAACCAAGCGAGATTCTATAATACAGAGGATACGATTCAGTTGAATCGTCGTATCGTTATTGAGGCAGGCCTGCGGCCTGCCTTGAGTCTGCGACAATTCCGGCTAAGCTATCAGCCCGTATATCAGATGACGGACGGCAAGCTGAGAGGATTTGAAGCGTTGATCCGCTGGGAGCATCCAGAGCTTGGAGAGATATCTCCTACGGAATTTATCCCGATTGCGGAGCATAACGGGCTAATTGTGCCGATCGGCGAATGGGTACTGCGCGAATCATGCAGAATGCTGGCGAGTATGAGCAAGTACGGCTTATGCAATTTGATTATGTCCATTAACGTATCCGCACAGCAGCTGCAGAGCAGCACATTCTCGCAAACGGTGCTGCATGCGCTGAAGGAGCATGGGATCGCTCCTTCTTCTTTCGAACTTGAAATCAAGGAAGACAATATGATCTACAATTCGAACACGGCAGCAGCAGCGCTGAGCTGGCTGCGGGCAGCTGGTGTTCGCGTCGTCTTGGATGATTTCGGCACGGGCTTCTCTTCGCTTGTCAATCTGAAGCATTTGCCGATTCAATGCATAAAGATTGACAAGTCTTTCATTAAGAAAATGGATCTTCCGAGTGCAGAGGGGATTATCGTTGAAGGCATTATTAAGCTTGCTCACAAACTGGGGCTAGAGGTAATAGCCGAGGGCGTGGAGTATAAGGAGCAATATGAGCTGCTAAGCGAGTGGGGATGCAACTATGTGCAAGGTTTTCTGCTTGGTAAGCCCAAAGAGCCGGATATGCTCGATTTAACGATGATTCGCTGCTCAGCATACACAACTTCGTAACAGCTAAAGGGGAATGAAAGCATGCTTCTATTAAACAAGCTCAAAAACATTCGATCGATCAAGCCGACTATTCGGTTAAAGCTCATGCTTTTATGTTTATCGCTCTTGCTTATTCCAAGTATTCTCGTTAGCGTGTTTAGCTACCAATCTGCAGTTGATGCGCTGAATACCGGCGGGCAGAAGCAGCTTAAGAATAGTGTAAGGAGCACGATCAGCTTAATTGCTTTGCTGGATACACAAGTGAAGACTGGAGCGGTTGACCGTAAGGCGGCAGAGGAATTCGTGAAAATATCCATGCTTGGCGTGAAGGATGAGGCAGGCAAGCGTCCTGTTAATAAAAGCATTGATCTAGGCGAAAACGGATATCCGTTTGCATTCGACAGCGAGATGGTCGTCATTGCCCATCCTTCGTCCGAAGGCGGCAGTTTGGCCGGTATGGCAAACAGCGGAGGGGAGCTTGTCCTTGATAATGAGAAGGGAATCCCGGTTACGGACGCCTTTCTTGCAAAAGCGGAGGCAGGCGGCGGTTTCGTTTATTACGATTGGACGCTTCCCGATACGGAAGATGAAATCGCATCCAAAATTGTATATATCGAGAAGGATCCTTATTGGGGTTGGAATGTAGCTGCGGGTACCTATATGAATGATTTCAACCAAGGCGCTCAGCAAATCATAAAGGTTACGATCATTACGCTGCTCATTATGATCGTGATCGGAATTGCAGCAACGATCCTATTCACTGTACGCATGACGAAACCGATTAAGCAGGTGTCCGCGCTTGCCAAAGAGGTTGCGCAGGGCAATCTTCGCATCGAGCCAATCGTATGCCATTACCGCGATGAGACAGGCGTATTGGCTAACAGCTTTAATGAAATGGTCGTGCAGCTCAGAACGCTCGTCCATGAGGTTGGGCACAGCGTAGATCAGGTAGCTTCATCGTCTGAGGAGCTGATGGCAAGCGGAGAGCAGACCAGCCAAGCGAGCGAGCATATTGCCTATACGATTCAGAAGGTCGCTGATGGGGCTGAGAAGCAGTCAACGAGCGCAGAACAGAGCTATCAGGTTATTCATGACATGTCAGCCAGCGTACAGCAAATCGCGGTGAGCACGGAGCAGGCCTCTCATTCGGCAAGAAGAACCTCTATTCAAGCAACGGAAGGCAGCGACGCGCTGCAGCAGGCAGTTGTACAGATGGAATCGATTCAGCGATCGTTTGATGGATTGGCGGAGGCAGTGCGCGGTCTTGGCGTGCGCTCTACAGAAATCGTGAAGATGGTTCAGGTCATCTCCGACATTTCCTCGCAGACGAATCTACTCGCATTGAATGCTTCAATTGAAGCAGCTAGAGCGGGAGAGCATGGCAAAGGCTTTGCGGTCGTAGCAGGAGAGGTGCGCAAGCTTGCAGAGCAGACGAAGGAATCCAGCGAGCATATTACGAGCATCGTAAAAGCCGTTGGAGCAGAGACAGAACGTGTAGTCATCGCCATGGGTGATGCGGGAAGCGTCGTGTCGAGCGGCATTCTAGCCGTAGAGGGCGCTGGCAGCATGTTCGGAACGATCCGCGACGAGGTCATCCAAGTGGCTCAGCAGATTGACGAGGTCTCCCAGGCGGCAAGCGGCATTGCTGCAGGCACGGAACGGGTCATGCTTACGATCAAAGAGGTTGTGGATGTTGCGATAGAAGGTGCTTCAGGTACGCAGACGGTAGCCGCTGCGGCGCAGCAGCAGACAGCTTCCATGGAGGAAATTGCAGCCTCCTCTGCAATGCTGGCCAATATGGCTGAGCGTTTGCAGAATGAAATTTCGAAGTTTAAAGTGTAAGAGAAATGAAGGACAAATGCCTTGCAGCTTATTGCTGCCGGGCTTTTTTTATGGATAAGATGCCGGAAAATATAAAAGACCTGAAGGAGCACATGTTGTGTGCCGTCAGGTCTTTTTTCTCGGGGGATTTAACATACTTCCAGATAGAGCTTTGTGCCGTCGTTATACTGGAAAATAGCCACATCGCGCACCATTTCTACGGACTTAATTCTTCTCCATTTTTTGCGGAAATCAAAATCCAATTCCAATTCGTACAATTTATGATTAAGCAGTTCTAAGGATGCTGATTGTTCGTTAGGATAATATACAGGGACGGAACGACTTTTGAAGGTAACGATTTTCATCATTTCCTATTACACCTCCGATCGATTTCCCCCATTCTAACGTAAACCTTTTAGCCTCTTATGAAACGGTGGTCAGGATTTTGTTTATTTTACTTACACTTTTCTAACATTTTCGACAAATGTCGCGTTTTTTAGCTGGAATAGCTGCTGCGCTTCTTTTTGTAATAGCCATGTCCGCTATGTGGACGGTTGTGCGGGCGATAATGCCCGTTATTATGGTCACTGCTGCTGTAATGACGACGACGGTGCTGCTTGCGACCCATGAGTGAATACAACAAACGCTTAAGCAAATGTCTTAACATAAAACAGACCTCCTAAATGAAATTGTCGAATGATGTAGAAAAACGCGTTCGTCCGATCTCGTGAAACGAATATGCGGCCAAAGCGTACGATTTCTTATTCATAACCGTACGGATTTATTTCATCAAGGTTTCTTATTCACTGAACATGCCATAGGCGGCAGCTGCCTTGAATGATCATCAAGCGTTAGGGGAGAAGGATCATGCTTTCGTTTATTGCGGGCCAATTCAAGGAGATTATTAAAGACTGGCGGGATTTTCCGCTCCGCACAGGCGTATTGTGGCTGAAAAGGTACCGGATCGAGCGTTTTATCGGAATGGGCAGCTATGGTCAAACCTATGCTTGCACGGATATTGTGCTCGGTAAGCGCGTGCTGTTGAAACGTAATCTCCCAAGTAAAAACCTGTTGAGCAAGGAGCTGCTGGAGAGGGAAAGCAAGATTCTGAAACAATTGAAGCATCCGCAAATTCCGCAATGGATTCGCTATGAGAAGCATGGCAGGCACGAAGCGCTCATCATGGAGCTTATTGAAGGCGCGAATTTGGAGCAGGCGATGGAGCAAGGCCGGACCTATTCGGTTCAAGAGGCGCTGCGTATTCTGCAGGAGCTGCTTCGCCCGCTGCAGTATTTGCATCAATTGGGTTTTGTTCACTGCGACGTTCGCATACCGAATGCCGTTGACAATGGCCAGCGCCTTTATTTGATTGATTACGGCCTCTCGTGCCGCATTGGCGAACAGCTCCCGGAATCGCTGCGTATGAGCTTAAAGGAGCCGCAGCTTCAAAGCCAGATGAAGGAAACCGCTTCAAAATCGGGAAACTGGCTCTACGCGAAGCAGCGGATGCGCCGGCCTGAGACGGCCAGCGACCTTTATGGCCTTGGGCATTTTTTTCTATTCATGATGTATGCCGGCTATGAATATGATGAAGGACAGGCGGAGCGAAGCTGGCAAGAAGAGCTGGAGCTTCCGCTTGCGGTACAGCAGTTTGTAAGCCGACTTCTTCAATGCAGCGGAACAAGCAACGTGACGGCCGAGCAATGCAGTCAGGAGCTTAGAGAGCTGCTGGAAGTACTTGAGCTGGAGAATGATCAGATGCCTCATAGCGCGCGCAGGATATCGATAAAGACCTGGTTGCTCGTTAGATGATAGATGATGGCGAGCACGGCAAGATGAAGCGGGTAGAAGCTGCGCCAAACGAGACGCGGAACCTTTATTTTGTCCGCGCTGCGTATGAACCCGGGCCAATATACGATGAGAAAAGTAGCGAACAAGCTGAAGGCTTGAAGGAACCATCCTTTTATAAAAAAGCTTACCACGTTCAGTGAGAAGTGAAACAAGGCAAACCATTGGATTTGAGCGTAACGGTAAATAAGCACGAGCAATACTATATATGCGCCATAGCTGAACGGGAAAAACTCCAATATGGCAGCAAAGCCAGCCGCAGCGATAACCTGCAGGACTTGTTTGCCTTTCCACTGATCCAGAAGCCGCAGAAGAAGGAGACATACGAACAGGGAGCCAACCGTATTGACCTCTAGCCGATCAAAAGCGAACTGGTAAGGCAGCTGGGACAAAACGGCAATCCATGCGACTCTTCGCAAATAACGTTTGACATCTCGGGTTCGGAAATAGCCCAGCACCATAGTGAAAGCATAAAATGGCAGCGCAAGTCTGCCGACAATTCGCCAAGCAGAGCTTTCAGGAAACCATAATAGGCCGATATGATCAATAAGCATCGTCAGCATGGCCAAAAATTGCAACTAGGACACCTTCATTCTCTCGTATTTTTTCTAGTATAGCATACGAAATACGAGAGAATGGGAGCAGGAAGACCTCCGAGCCGCGACAGTGCGGATAAGGAGGTCTTCGTGGACGGGCTGCATGGTCTAGAACGGAAAATGCCGGCCGCGCGCACGGTCGCTAAAGACCTGCGTTCTTTTGCAAGCGGCGAGCAATCTGAATAAAGTCTTCCTGCGAGATACCGGGAGCAAATTCCTCCGGCAGCTCGCTCAAATCAGGCATCGGCGCCCCTTGCGGTGCACCCTGAATAACCTCTAGCGGCGCGCCGGTAAGGGGATTCTGGCCATTCCAAATAAGTACAATGTCCTTATAGTCGTTTTGGCTGAACGTATACAGCTTGTTGCCAAGGCCCATTGCTTCATATTTGCGGGCAGCCTCGAACCGATTATTGCTAAGATCGGGGATGGGAATAAGATTTTTCACATCAACGCCAGTCGCAATTTCGAGCGCTTTGGCATAAGCCAGCACATGAACGCCGCCGCGGACAAGCAAATAACCGATCATTGCCCGAGCAGTCGGATGATCTGTCATTTCATACACGCGCATTTTATGCGTCCTCGCTCCGCATTCCAAGAAGAAATTATGCAGCAGGTCCAGCACAAGGTTTCCGCTGCTGAACACATTGTCACCGGTCCAAGCACGGCCCATTGAATCGCCTGGCAAGGAGGTTTGCGCGGTTTGAATGAAAAAATAGCTGTTGCGCTTGTTGACGCCTTCTTTAAGCGGTGCTGAGTTGGGATCGCCTGGGCTGGTCGTGCCTGTAAGCACCATATTAATAGCGGTCGATACCAGCTCCACATGCCCGAACTCCTCGGCAGTTATGCTTGATACAAGATCGTAGAACGGCTTAAGCTTTTTTTTCTCGCGAAAATTAAACGATTGGTACATGTAATTGTTCAACGTGGACATTTCGCCAAACTTTCCTCCGAGCAGCTCTTGTACCGCCGCCGCAGCGTTTGCATCCGCGTAAGGGGATGGGGGAAGCTCTACCTGAAGCCTGTTCATTCGTTCAATCACGGGTTGCTCACCTCATTTCAGTGACGATTCGATCTAAACCAATGTATGACCGAATGCGCAACCATATACCGAATTTGTCGCAAGGGACAATCTATTGTCGAATAAACGTGCTGCTGCTCCGCCTAGGTGTTCAGCAGCGTAATCACGAGTAGCTCATACAATACGAGCGGCAGCACCGCATTATATGGATTCATGAAGGCGCGCGGGTTGTGCATGGTACATTGCAAATACAAGATGCAGTGGTCCATATGCATCAGCATGCCTTCGTAAATATGCCCATCGACTGTCTGTACGCGAACATGCTTATGCATATGGCCGCCGCACATGCCCATGACGCGATCCCTTACCTGCATGACCATCTCCGTATGCTGAGGCTCTGCTTGATAGAGAACGGGAGCGTTGTTCTCCATGCTGCCCATATGTCCCTTATGGGGCATGTTCCCCATATACCCCATGCCCGGCATGCTGCCCACTCCGCCGACATTCGGCATGCTGTTCATACCCGGCATGCTGCCCGCTCCGCCGACATTCGGCATGCTGTTCATGCCCGGCATGCTGCCCGCTCCGCCGACATTCGGCATGCTGTTCATGCCCGGCATGCTGCCCGCTCCGCCGACATTCGGCATGCTGTTCATACTCGGCATGCTGCCCGCCCCGCCGACATTCGGCATGCTGTTCATACCCGGCATGCTGCCCGCCCCGCCGACATTCGGCATGCTCCCTACATGGCCCATATTTCCGATATTGCCCATATTCATCATGTTTTCCGCCAAGCCAATGACCTCCATTCGAATGGTATCTCATATAGGTATGCGGAAGAATCACGGGTCATACAACAATTGCGAGAAAGGAATCAAGCGTTTGGCGGGTAGCACTCGTCCATACCAATCTCTCAAATTTGCATAGAATAGAGTAAGTTCGAGAGGGAGGGGGGATAGAAATGTCCGCCAAATTAAAAGTAAAAGTAACAAGCGTCAAAACCAATCGCAAATCCAAAAGAAGTGCCCGTATATCAACCAGCTGCACATGCAAAGATGAGCATAAAAGCTGCGGCTGCAGCCGACGCACTGAACCAGCAGTTGAAGCTATGCAGGTTGCAGGATCAGAGCTAAGCGATTTGTTCAAGCAATTAAAAGACGAGCAAACCGCAGAAAAATTCGTGAGAGCGATCCGCTGCCGCGACGCTAGAGCCATTCAATGCTTGCTCGATTGCCATTGCCGCGTCGTTTGCTTCTTCTGTACGCATGAGAAAGATTGTGTAAGAATTTGCTGCTCATTCGGCAGAAACCATGACGTTTCCGTATCATTCGACATTTGTGTTAAACGCGTTCAAGATCCATGCCGTCGCAACATGTGGTACTAAGATTATTGTTTTTGAAAGGGCTGCCTTCTTTAGGAGGCAGTCTTTTTGCCGTTTGCAGGCATTTGAATCACAGAAGCAGGGACAGAAGCATACGGTAGAGGAGTGAGTGTTAAGAGGTTCGAACGAGCAAGGAGGGAAGCAAGATGCCGTTAATTCCTAATTTTCCGCAAGCGCTGTTAGACGAGCACAAGATATGGCATCACACCTACCATTTGGTGCCTGGGACGTTACCGCCGCCGGGTTATGGCGAGCGATTCCTGCGGTTTCATCGCGATTATATTAATCGGGTGTACAGCTGGTATGACGCGATGGGCTACGATAGAAGATGGATTGCACCATGGAGCCAGGTGCCGGAGGGCATACGTCGTTCCTCTTGCTACGATGCCGGAGCTGAGCAAAGAGTACAATCGAACCCGCGGTCGTTTCAATCGCTGGATCAGCTTGGCAGCTTTATTGAGACCAACCTTCATGGATGCTTCCATGAAATGGGGGCGCGTCTCTACAATCAGCCTGAGCTGAATGATTTCGACCTCGCCCCGCGCCATACAGAGTTTTATAATATTCATGGCTTGATTGATCAGTGGTATACCAACTGGGAGCAGGCATGGGGAGTTCGCGGTCAGACCCATTCGGACGAGACACAGGTTAAGTACAGCCGTGCAGTGCCTGGAGCACTTTCACGTAATAAGCAAAGTCGCGGGGAACGAACTGGCTGGATTGGACGGAAAGCTGCACGGCCTTCAGCGGAGCGCCCGGTTCGCCAAGCTCGACGCCGAAAGCAGACACCTCGGATAAAGAGCCTTCAAATAGTGCGATCAACGCATCAAGGTCAGCCTCGTAAACGCCGGCCACTTCTTCTGGCTGGAGCTTCAGCTCGTGCAAAGGCACCTCGCAAACGAGGCCAAAAACATCGCTGACCTCCCTGTCTATGAATGGCATGCCATTCACTACGCCGCTTGCGTCCTCGCGAATTTGCCCTAGCGGGATGAGCTGCTCGAACGAGGCGGTTACGCCAAGCTCTTCTTCCAGTTCACGCATCGCCTCACGGATGTTTTCGCCTGCTGCAAGGTGACCGGCAGCGGTAATATCATAGCAGCCAGGATTCGTATCCTTACTGTCCTGCCGCAGCTGGAACCGCACGAATCTGCGGTCGCCTTCGCGGCGGGTCAGCCAGCAGTGGAACGTGCGGTGCCAATAGCCGCGAGCATGCGTTTCCGCACGCGTCGCCGTGCCAAGCGGCCGAAGCTGCTCGTCATAAATATCGAACAGCTCATCAGCCATGCGCGGCAGCCTCAAGCTGAGAGGTGCAGTGCTTGCAGCGAGTAGCTTTAACGGGAATTTTGGACAAGCAGTAAGGGCAGTCCTTTTCGGTTACTTCCACGGGAGCCGTTTCCTTTTTCTCATTGCGGCGCAGCACGTTGATCACTTTAACGAGCATGAAAATACAGAATGCTACGATGATAAAGTCCAGCAACACGTTGATGAATTGGCCGTAGGCGATGTACGGTGCGGTAGCTGGATCTGTTAGTTTGTTGATTTCTTCTTCAGAGTAGAGAGGAATCTTTAAATCTTTAAAATCTACTCCCCCCAATATTCGGCCAATCGGCGGCATAATAATGTCATTGACGAGCGAGGTGACGATTTTTCCGAAAGCCCCTCCAATAATGACCCCGACTGCGAGATCGATGACATTGCCCTTCATGGCAAACTCTTTAAATTCCTTGACGATCTTCATTTCTTTTCCTCCTAGCAAATATGATGACACGATAATGGCTCTTCAGGTGCAGCTTAATAGATAGGATTCTGCCCATGGAGCAAGCGGGCGGTTTTCTATTCTGCTAGTATGGCCTGTTTTGGTTAGAGCCATCCTATCATAATAGCGGAAGTTTGGGAGAAGAGAAATAGTGACTGCTATTACGCCATAATCCTACAAAATTTTATGAATAAAACAGAGGGTTTTTTGGATAATTGTCGAATTTTACTATTTGTAGGTAAATATATGGATATCTAAGGAGCCCTATGGCTGACTCTATCGTTTCTGGAAACCCCTATTATCTCGTTTTATCGGTCATCATCATGTGTTTTGCTTCTTATACGATGCTGAATATGGTAGAGCAGCTTCAGCCTAAGCGGCGCATGTATGGGTTCAATTGGATTATTGGCGGAGCCTCCGTTTACGGGCTTGGCTTATGGACGATGCATGTCGTTTCCTTGCTCGCATCCGATTACCGGATGGTCATGGATTGGAGCATGCTGCTCGTATTGGTCGTTTGCGCGATTATCGTCTACTCCTCCTTGCTGGTCTTGAAAAAGCAGGAGCTCGTAAGGGGACGTTATCTTTTTAGCGCTCTGTTAATGGCGCTGGGATCGACTATGCTTCAGTATATATCGATGTTATCCGAGTCCGTAGTCATTCTCCAAATGAATTGGCCGCTCTTCTGGCTCTCCTTTGGTGTCGGTTTTGCCGGCGCTTATTTGGCCTTCTACTGGCTGGATTCCAAGTCCCCGTATTATAAATTCAAAAGCTGTGTGTCATTAGGCTTATCCAATATGGCGATCCACCAAATTGGCATGCATGCGCTCAAAATCGAATATGACAATATTTTATCGACCGATCTGCTGAACGAATATTTGCTTCTGTTAGCCTTCCTGTTAGGGCTGTCCACGTTGATTATTCTAAGCTTTAGCCTGACGACCTGGCTCGCTTCCAATAAATATAGCCAGATCGATGAGCGCTACAAGCTGCTCGTCGAGAATTCAATGGACACGATTGCATTGATCAGTGATGACAAATGGGAATTTATGAACCGCGCAGGCTTGCGTATGTTCGAGGCGCAGTCTGAGACGGTTTTGATGGGCCAAAGCGTATACGTCCTGCTGGCTCCGCAGCACCATGACGAGATGCGGGCATGGCTTGCGGCAGGGCAAGACAACGAGGCTGTCCCAGTCAAGCCGCTTGAGCTGCAATGGTTGTCGATACAAGGGACCTTGCTGCATACGGAAATGGTAAGCGCCAGCTCCACCTTTTCTGGAAAGCAGATTAAACAGGTCATTATACGAGATATTTCCGAACGGAAGAAGAACGAGGAGCTTTTGATCAATTCGGAGAAGCTGTATGTAGCTGGCCAGCTGGCTGCCGGGATTGCACATGAAATTCGCAATCCGCTTACCTCCTTGAAGGGCTTTTTGCAGCTTATCGCTTCGGGCCGCGGCAACAGCAGCAATTTCTACGATATTATGAAATCAGAGCTGATTCGCATCGAATCCATCGTAAGTGAGCTGCTCATGCTCTCTAAGCCTCAGGTATATGAATTTGTGCATAAAGACTCCCGCCAAATTATGGCGGATACTGTGAACCTGCTCGAAACGCAAGCGATTCTGCATAATGTGATGATTGAATTCCATTCCGATTATCGCCCATTATGGGTGCTTGGCGTGGAGAATCAGCTTAAGCAGGTGTTCATCAATGTTCTTAAGAATGCCATTGAAGCGATGCACAATGGCGGTGTTGTCACGATTACGATGTCCCTTGAAGAGGAATCCGCTGTGTTGATCCGTATCCAGGATGAAGGCTCAGGCATACCGGACGAGCAGCTGGCTAAGATCGGACAGCCGTTTTATACGACTAAGGATAAAGGCACCGGGCTTGGCCTAATGGTTACTTACAAGATTATAGACAACCATCAAGGACGGATTTCAGCAGAGAGCAAGCTAGGCGTGGGAACGACTTTTGTGATCCAATTGCCTTATAAGGAAATAGCTGTCGCAAAGGCTGAGGAATCGGATTTTGCATTGTGAAACCTAAAATGAGAGGTCTCGTAATATGCTTTAGAAGTTCTGCATCACCATTATGAGGGTGGAGGTCGTTAAGATGTTTAATCGTTTTTTGGCAAGTATCGGCATAGGGTCCGCGAAAATTGATACACTGCTGGAGAAACCTCGTTATGCGCCTGGCGAAGAGGTTCGAGGCATCGTGAAGATTCAAGGCGGCAACGTGGAGCAGCGAATCGAAACGATCCAGCTATCGGTAATGACAGAATATATCCGCGAGAGCAATGACAGCAAAATAACGCAGAATGGCGAGGTTGGCCGCTATCATGTGAGCGCTCCATTCACGTTGAACGCAAACGAGCAGCGCGAGGTGCCATTCAACTTCCAGCTGCCACACCAAACGCCGCTTACGATCGGACGCGCGCCTGTATGGGTGAAGACCGAGCTGGATGTGCGAGGCGGCGTTGATCCCGGCGATAACGACCGAATCGAGGTTGTCCCAACCGCTGCCATGAATACGGTACTCGAAGCATTGAACGTCCTCGGGTTCCGCTTGCGGAAGGCAGAATGTGAGTATTCATCCAAGCTTGGCGGCAAAATGCCCTTTATCCAAGAGCTTGAATTTGTACCGACGACGCAATTCCGCGGACAACTCGACGAGCTGGAAGTGATGTTCTATCCGTCGGATCGCGAGCTGGAGCTCGTGCTCCAAATCGATCGGCGCGCACGCGGCTTGTCCAGCTTTTTCGCGGAGGCCATGAATATGGATGAATCCTTTGTGCGTACCCGTTTTACGAATGAGCAGTTGGCGGCAGGACCACATGCAATCGCAAACCAGCTGTCCGGTATTATTGCACGCTACGCATAAACCGCTGAATCGTTGTAAAAAGCTCGGAAGCACGCCTGCGGGGTGTTTCGGAGCTTTTTTTTGCGATTAAGATAGAGAAAGCATGATTGGCTTTCATTTTTCGGTATAATAGCTGGAGGAGGGGATTTACTTTGGCAGAACCGCTTAAGGCCATGTATGATGGCTTTTTTCTAGAGAGATTTGCAGCATTGGTGAAGACCGCATGGAGTCCGTTTAACGAATCGAAATTTGTGGAGCATGTGAGGGACGGCAATTGGGAGCAGCTGGAGCTGAAGGCTCGCGCCCGAAAAATTACAGAAGCATTAGGCACTGCACTGCCGCGATCATATGATGAGGCGATTGCTGTCCTTTATTTAATAGATGAGAAATGCACGGGGCTGCCCTATATTTTCTTCTCGGATTTTGTAGAGGTATATGGCATGGAGCCGCATAACTGGGACCTTTCGTTGGCGGCGCTGACGCGTTTCACGGAACGCTCTACTGCTGAATTTGCCATTCGGGCATTTATCCTGAATGATCCGCAGCGCATGGCTTCGCAGATGCTTGCCTGGGCGGAGCATCCGAATGAGCATGTTCGACGGCTTGCGAGCGAAGGAATCAGGCCGCGCCTTCCATGGGCGCAGGCTCTCCCGTTATTCAAGCGGGATCCATCGCCTATTGTACCAATACTGGAGAAGCTGAAACGGGATCCATCCCTCTACGTTCGCAAGAGTGTGGCTAATAATTTGAATGATATTGCGAAGGATCATCCGGAGCTTGTCATTGCACTAGCGGAGGCATGGATCGGCGAAAATCCGCACACGGATTGGATCGTGCGGCATGGCTGCCGTACGTTAATCAAGAAGTCGGTTCCTGAGATTATGGCTTTGTTTGGATATGCGAAGCACGACGCAGCGGAAGAGACGGAGCAGCCGCTTGTTGCTTATGCAGAACTGGAGGCCACTCCAAGCATAGTAGCCATCGGAGACGAGATTTCCTTGCGATACCATGTACGATTGCGCGAGGGAAAATCCGCCAAGCTTCGTATTGAATATGGCATTGCATTCGTAAAGTCCGGAGGCAAAACATCGATTAAACGTTTTCTCCTCTCTGACCGCGAGTATGCAGGAGGCGCTGCTGCTTCCAATGTACGCGTACATCGCTTTGCGGATTTAACGACGCGGAAGCACTATAGCGGGCTTCATGTCGTGACACTATGGGTGAACGGGAGAGAGGTAGCCTCAGCGGAGCTGACGGTAACGGAGGCGAAACCGTTATGACGATCGGCGCCAGAGTATTAAAAACGGGGATGGCTGTCGCGCTCGCCATTTATTTGAGCAGCCTGTTTGGCTTTGCTTCCCCGCTGATTGCTGCAGTAGCGGCTATATTTACAATTCAGCCGTCTATCTACCGCTCTTGGCAGCGAGTAGCGGATCAGGTACAGACGAATCTGCTCGGCGCGGTTATCGCTATAGCCGCGGTTCGTTTATTCGGCCATACGCCGATTGCGGCGGGACTCGTGTGCATATTGGTCATTCTAATCAGTATCAGGCTCAAAATGGAAAGTACAATAAGCCTAACTCTGGTTACTGTAGTTGCGATTATGGAGGCGAACGGACAGGGCTGGGATGTTGCGATTTCAAGGCTGCTAATGGTGCTGACGGGCATCGGCTCCTCCTTTTTGGTGAACGTGCTCGTATTCCCGCCCAGGCCGAGAAAACAATTCACGGAGCAGGTCCATCAGGCTTATACGCAGCTCTCCCTGCTGCTGAGAACAGCGGTGTCCAATGAAATGAAGGAGCAGGTGTTCCGCGTAGAGAAGGACAAGCTTCACGGCACGCTTCGCAAGCTGGAGGAGCGCCATACCGTATTCGAAGAAGAGCGCAAGGTTCTCGCCCGAACGAAGACGAGTCATGCCAGGCAGCTGCTCGTGTCCAAGCAAATGATTAAGACGCTGCAAAAAGGGGCAGACCTGCTTGATGTCGTGGAGGAGCATTACTTCGCCTCTCCTAGTGCGGGGGAGTGGGCGCTGCGCTTCGATCGGCAAATCGAAGACTTATCGAAATATCATGAGCAAATTCTGCTGAAGGCCGAGGATAAGATGAAGCCTAACGCCTTGATTGAGCCGGAGGAAGAACGTGAAGCGAGGTTCGTCAAGGATTTAACGGCCTATGTGATGGAGGACCCGGATGAGCATAAGCGCCTTATATTTGTAGCATCTGGGTTATTCGAATACGCTTATCACCTTAGACGTTTGGAGAAGCTGCTTGATCAGGTGCAGCAGCGTGAAGAAAACGCGAGGCGCGATACCGACGAGGCGCAGGAATCAGCTTAGACTTGTTAAAGATAAACAAATAACAAAACAGCAGGCCGGAGATGCGCCCCTAGCGCGCTCCGGCCTGCTGTTTGGTTTGAAACTGCCTTATTAGCTTGTTAACACCGCTCTGGCTGCTGCCTATTGATCATCGTCGGTTTTGTTGCTACCTTCATGGCGGCGTGGATGCTGCATATGCGCTTCTGGATTATTATCATCGTCATGCGGCACCAAACGAGGATCGGTATGTCCTTCATGGTGATTGTTGAAAAACAGCTCGACAAGCTGCCATTCCGTGGAACCGAGCATCGGATCCGCCGGGAAAACGTCGCCTCGCTCCAGCTGCTCCTCGCGTCCCCATTCATTGCGATAAGTGCCTTTGACCTCAACCGGCTCCCCCGACAGGGGATTCATCTCATGGTGGTTAGATTCGCTCATATGTTGTTAACCAACCTTCCTATTGTCATAATCCATGCTTGGGCACCGCTGCGCGGTCGGCATCTGATTGCAGCTCGCTTGCAGATTGTTTGTTCGCTTGATTGCGGTCAGCCCGCGATTGTGCTTTGCTCGCCGCTTTCTGTTGATCGGATGGCTGTTGGTCTGACATGTCATCACCCTCCCTTCTCTTCATAAGAAGTTCCTCAACAGTGTGCCACAAAAGGAAGAAATGTATGAGTTCGGATTAAGGGGATGCTTATGACGAAGCTAAAGAAGAAGCCAAGGATGAAGCTAAAGAGAAAGAAAAAGCCAAGGATGAAACTGAAGCAAAAGAGAACCTAAAGGAGAAGCCAAATCTGAAGCTAAAGAGAAGCTAAAGAGAAGCTAAAGAGAAGCTAGAGAAGAAGCCAAATCTGAAACCAAGGATAAAACCAAGGATAAAACTAAGGATAAAGTCAAATCTGAAGCTTATAAAAGCTGGAGACCGCAGGATGGACAGGCCGCATCCTGCTCGGTGACGGTTTCGCTGCAAGCAGGACAAGGCTCCGAGAAGGGGAGAGCAGCCGCTGCTCTCAGCTTGTCAGGATCATGACGGTTCTTGTCGGCATCGTCTGCCGATGGCCTAAGATGTGCAGGCGTGCCGAATATCGTCTCGACCATCTCTTTGAGATCCTTGTATTTGTCGGAATCATCCGATGCAATACGTACGAACATAAACATGCCGGCGAGAAATCCGCCGGCAATCAAGAGTACGATAGAGCCCATGCCAACATCAAGCCAAGTAAGCAGAGCAGGCGACAGTGACGCTAGCAAGCTATGCCAAAGGAGCATGCGGCATCACCTCATCCATTCACCTGGTATCGGGATTCGAGCCGTTTGCCCCCGAACCACATGACCAGCACGGCTGTAATCGATACAAAGATACGCCAAGGCTCATCGACCAAATTGCCGATATCGAAGCTGATTAGCGAGATACAGAAAATCATAACGGCTTTGCCGAGAAGCGTTGCCAGCAGAAACGTATGAAAAGGCACCTTGCTTAGGCCGGAAACGACCGTAATGATGACGGACGGCGTAAAGGGAAAGCAAGCGAGTAGAAACAGCGGCGTAAAGCCGCGGCGCTCCACCCAGTTAAAAAACCGTTCTGACTTTGGAAAACGCCGCTCCAGACGTCCCTTTACGTTGCGACCAAGCTTGCGGCTAATCCAGAAGACGGTTACCGCGCCGGCGGTAACGCCGATCCATGAGAAAAGAAACCCGAATCCGAGACCGTAAATATTGGCATTAGCCGCGATAATAAGAATCAGCGGCAGGAAGGGGAGAAAGGATTCGATCATGGGCAGAAGAATTCCCGGAAATGGCCCCCACTGCGAATAACTCTCGAGTGTCCACTGTATGGAATCCAAATCCAAATGTTTGATGTATTCCAGCCAATTATGCCAATCATCCATAGCGTTAACTCCGTTCTACTTGTTTATCGCTTTTATTGGTTGTTGCAAATGCTCGTTTGGGAAGCCATAAATAAAATAAGCCAATCAGTCCAAACAGAGCCGCGCTCGTCCAGAAGACAGAGCTCTCTCCGTTTTGTGCGGCAAGGAGGCCTCCAGCAGCAGGTCCGATCATGACGCCGAACCCTTCGAAGGTGGAAAGCATTCCCCAGCCTACCCCTTCTTGCTTAGGCGGGACGTAGGTCGCAAGCAGCGCGTTCCAAGCGGGCAGGATAGCCGAATAGGAAAGGCCAAGCATGGCAGATATAAGTAAACAATAACAGAATGCAAGTCCCGAAGCCAGCATCCATAAACCAAATCCGAATACCCCGAATCCTGCGACGAGAAACCACTTTTTGCTGGTCAGCCGATCGGATAATTTCCCCATTGGAATGAGGCTCGCAATCGCTGTAAGTCCTCCTGTCGTCAAGAGAATAGAGTACTGGGCTCCAGATAATCCAAGCTCTTGCTCCGCGTAACCGGGGAGTATGGGAACGAGCATGCTCGCCCCAGCCGTTTGCAGGATCATGCCTGGCAGCAGAAGCCGCATGGACCGAACCTGTCCCTTAAGGAGGTTTAGCTGCTTGCCAAGCGGAATGCGTTCAGTCGCCTGAGCTTTTGTGCGATTCACGAAGAGCGTGAGCAGGCATGCTGCGGCAGACAAGCTGACGAGCAGGTTGTACGTAAACGATACGCTGACATCGAGCAAAATAGTACAAACGATCGGCCCGCTCCCGAGACCAACCATCCAGACGGTATACAGCAGACCCATTTGCGCGGCTCGCTGCTGCGCGCTTACTTTGGTCAAGCAAGCGATCCAGATCGGGGACATGCCAATGCCATATAGAGCAGCTGCCCCAATAAACATCCACGGAAGCTCTGCGAACCGCAGGAGAACAACACCGGCAAGCGATACGATAAGCCCAACTTGCACGACAATGCGAATCGAAAAGCGGTCTAATAAATAGCCGATCGCCATTTTGAGCATCGTATCCACTAAGTAATGTGCCGAGATGGCAGCTCCAATGACATCAGGTGCAAGGCCTAGCGTCTTTGCGCCATAAATAGGCAGCAGGCTAACCAACACGGCTCCCCGTACAAACTCCACAACGAACAATATGGCGGAGATAAGGCGCATCTCCGCTCCGAAAGCGTGATTATTGCGCACGGCGGGGCTCCTTATCTCCTATAGAGTAGATGCTTTCTCTATTATACGTATGTTGGATAAAATATCCAAAACAATGCTGTCCGCAGCCGTTTGGGAGGACGGCAGCCGCTTGATGGACAGTTTGCTATTAGTAAGACGTAAAGGATCATGGACGAGTTTCAAAATTTGGCTCGCTAGCTCGGCTGCCTCATACGAAATGCTTGCTGCGCCTTTAGCTGCAAGGTATTGCGCATTCTGCTTTTCCTGACCGGGTACCGGGCGGTAGATGAATAGAGGCAGGCCTGCAGTGATGCCTTCAGAGAGCGTGACGCCTCCAGGCTTCGTTACGAGACAATCGGATAAGGCCATCAGCTCATGTATCGCATCGACATAGCCGAGAACGCATAAACGGGACTTGCCGCTATGATGCTGGAAAAGCTGTTGTATGGTGTTTTTTAACGGAAGATTCCGCCCGCATACAAGCACGACTTGCACATGAGCGTCATCCAGCAGCATGCTGCAGATTGGGGCCGCATCGGGCATGACGCCTTGCGCGCCTGCCATAATGAGGATGATGGGATTGTTTGGATTAAGGTTGTAACGATGATAGAGCTCAGTTGAGGGTACAGCTGCGCGAAATCCGCGTTTAAGGGGAATGCCGGTTACCTGCACGGCTTGATTCGAAATACCGAGCTTTGCGAGCTCCTGCTTCAAATCCTCCGTTGCGACATAATAACGGTCAATACTGGGATGAACCCAGCGGCAGTGCAAGTCGAAGTCTGTAATAACGGCATAGGAAGGCGGATGGAAGCCATTGCTTCTTTTTAATTCCGGCAGGGCGAAGCTCGGAAAAGTATGAACGACGATGTCAGGCTGCTCCGCGAGAAGAATGCGCTTGATTTTATCTTTGCCAAAAGAGTGAAGCAGCCCTCCAAACCACGAGTCATGCTTCATAGGCTTGGTGAAATCATACATCCAGCCGTAGAGCGAAGGCATGTTGGTATAGCTTTTGAGATAAAAGCGTCTTGTCATCTCATTCAGCCATGGATGCGATTCCGCCATCAAATCGATCATAACCGTGCGGAAGTTGCCCAGCTCCTCCATGGCGCTTTTGAGTGCGCGGGCAACCTGCAGGTGGCCATCGCCGTAAGAGGCATACAAAATTAACATTTTAGGCTGAGGATTGCTTTCGAAATGAATCATGAATACACCTCCTGAGGGTAGTGTAGCGGAGGATTGTTATGCAGGCATGAACGGGATTTGGTTAGTTTGTGTAATTTTTGTATAATGGTTAAGCAATCCATCCTATTTCAAAAATTGAAGGAGCGATGTTTAGAGTGCAGTATACGAAATTGGGAAGATCAGGTCTTCAGGTAAGCCGTTTATGTCTGGGAACGATGAATTTCGGGGTAGATACGGACGAGAAGGAATCATTTCGTATTCTAGATGCAGCGCTGGATGCAGGCATTAACTTTATTGATACCGCCAACATTTACGGCTGGGGCGAGAATGCCGGACGCACGGAGGAAATCATCGGCAAATGGTTCGCCCAGGGCGATGGGCGCCGCGAACGCACCGTACTGGCTACTAAAGTATATGGCGATATGCATGACAAGCATGACGGACCGAACCGGGAAGCCGGTTTGTCCGCTTACAAGATCCGCAGGCATTTGGAAGCATCGCTCAAGCGTTTGCAAACAGATCACATAGAGCTTTATCAAATGCATCACGTTGACCGCAGTGTTCATTGGAGCGAGCTGTGGGGCGCGTTCGAAACGGCTGTTGCGCAAGGGAAAGTGGGCTACATAGGCTCCAGCAACTTTGCGGGCTGGGATATTGCCGTAGCACAAGGCGAAGCCAAAGCAAGAGGCTCTATCGGTTTAGTATCCGAGCAGCATAAGTACAATCTGCTATGCCGCTTGCCTGAGCTGGAAGTACTTCCTGCCTCCAAAGAGCTAGGACTAGGCGTAATCCCGTGGAGTCCGCTTGACGGAGGCTTGCTGGCAGGCAACCACCGCCGGAAGGACGGAGGACGCCGCAGCGGTGACTCGAAGCGCCTGGAGCAGCATCGCGAGCAGTTGGATGCTTATGCAGCGTTCTGCGATGAGCTGGGCGAGCCCGAGGATCTTGTTTCACTGGCGTGGCTGCTTGCGAATCCAGCCGTAACGGCGCCGATCATCGGCGTTCGCACGTTGGATCAATTCGAGCGCTCGCTTCGCGCTGTCGAGCTAACGCTTGATGAATCGGCGCTTAAGCGAATAGATGAAATATTCCCTGGTCCTGGCGGGGACGCGCCGCGCGCTTATGCCTGGTAATTCAAACGCGGCTGTCCTAAAAGGATTAATCAGAGCGGGATAGTCCGTTGCATGCACAAAATAACCTTCAACATCACTATTAAAGTGGAGCTGAAGGTTATTTTTTTAATCCCCTGTTACGAATAAAGCGGAACTGAATGTTCCCAAAATGATTCTTGGTACAGACCCGAATTTAATAGTAGACAGGTCAGACTTCGTAAACGACCGGGCAATCTGATCAAATCAACAAGTTGAACAACACAGGGTCTTTGTTCAGCTCTAGAAACTGAAAGCCCTTCTTGGTCATTCGGTCGACGAGCGGATTGTAGTCCTCTCTGTGCTTGAGCTCGATGCCAACGAGTGCAGGACCGTTGTCCTTATTCGACTTTTTGGTGTACTCGAAGCGGGTAATGTCGTCGTTTGGTCCAAGCACGCGGTCCAGAAATTCTCTAAGCGCCCCAGCGCGCTGCGGGAAGCTGACCATGAAATAATGCTTGTAGCCTTCATAAATGAGCGAACGCTCCTTAATTTCTTGCATCCGGTCTACGTCATTGTTGCCGCCGCTTACGACACAGACTACGGTCTTGCCTTCGATTTGCTCGCGGTAGGCTTCGAGCGCGGCAATCGGCAGCGCGCCAGCCGGCTCGGCAACAATCGCATTCTCGTTGTACAAGTCCAGCATCGTGGTGCATACCTTGCCTTCAGGAACGGCAATGACGTCGTCCAGCAGCTCTCGGCAAAGCTCAAAGGTCAAATCGCCGATTCGTTTGACAGCTGCCCCGTCGACAAACTTGTCGATCTGGTCCAAAGGCGTTACTTTTCCCGCATCGAGCGACGCTCTTAGCGACTGGGCGCCTTCAGGCTCTACGCCGATAACTTGGGTAGCCGGCGAGACGATTTTGACATAGGAGGAGACGCCTGCAGCAAGCCCGCCGCCGCCAACGGTGACGAAGACGAAGTCGGGAACCGATTCCGCAGCTTCCATCAGCTCCTGCCCGACGGTCCCATTCCCGGCGATGATCTTAGCATCATCGAACGGGTGGATGAAGGCCATGCCGCTGCGGGTGCTCTCCGCAATCGCTTCGGCATAGGCATCGTCAAAGGTATCGCCGGTTAGAATGACCTCGACTTTATTGCCGCCAAAGAAGCTGACCTGCGAAACCTTCTGGCGCGGCGTCGTGCTTGGCATGTAGATCTTGCCCGGAATGCCGAGCGCCTGGCAGGAGTAGGCTACGCCCTGCGCATGGTTGCCCGCGCTGGCGCAAACAACGCCTTTGGCGAGCGTTTCCTCGCTAAGCGAGCGCATCAAATGGTAGGCGCCGCGTATTTTGAACGAACGAACGATCTGAAGATCTTCGCGCTTCAAGAGCACATGGCAGTTGAAACGCTCAGAGAGCACGCGATTATATTGAAGCGGCGTACGCGTAATGACATCTTTCAAATGCATTTGCGCTTGAACGATTTCTTCAAGCCCAATTCGGGTCGTCGGGGTATTATTTGTGTTCATAGATATCATCCTCTCGTCTTTCGCCGATCGACAGCGTAAATGAATGGATTCATTATAGCACTATCAGCACAGCTGTATGTATGGTGAGTTGCTATTTTTTATAGAGTGGAGGGAAGAATATTGGGTAAACGATTAAAAAGGCTGCTGCTTCTAGTTGTTATCCTACTGCTGCTTGGTGGAGCGCTCTGGTGGGTCGTATCTTATATTGCGCCGGACGAGCAGCTTGATCTCAGCTACGCTCCGATCGATGTTCAAGGAAAAGCGCTGGATATGGTCAAACAATTAAAGCCGGAGCTCGTCCTCTCGGAAACCGATATTGACCATCTGATTAAACAAAACTTGAAGAGCGAGTACGGAAACGGCGAAGCGGGATCATCGGCCATCATGCTGAGGAAAGATGTGCGCTTGGACGGAGCGCGCTTCGAGCTGGAGGCGAACAGGCTTGTGGCGCATATGAACGTGACTTATAAAGAAAGGCTGCCAGCCGCATTAGATGCAGTGTATCTGCTGGAATGGCAAACGCCGAATATTGTGCTTCGGCCACAGGCCTTGTCTTTGAAAAAGAGCAGTTTGCCGTTAACGATGCTGGATACGATTATCATTCCGCTGGATCTGCCTGCCCTTAATGTTGTAACCGTAGGGGATGTTCAGTTCGAGCAGGATCGGATTCGAATCGGATTTAAGCTGCACTTGTCACTATAGCATGCAAAAGTAGAGGCTTTCTCAGCAGGTCAGAAATGATCTGTAGGGTAGCCTCTTCTTTTGTGAAAACGAACAAATAAATCGCTATTAAGAGATATGTCTGAATTAGTCCAGGTCGTTCGAATATCAACATGTACAAATTGATGAGCAAGAATCCTTATATATACATGTGAACCAAATTATACAAAGATGAAAAAATAGCGGTGCAGGGAAGTTTCCCTATACCGCTGAATTTCGAAACAATTATTCACTGAGTGTGATATACACGCCTGCGCTGGCAAGGCCAGTTACGGTTGTTATGATGGTTAGACCAGTCGTGGTTACGGAATAGACCAAGATGAGGCGGTCTTGCGCAAGTACAGGAACAGCTAGGCCGGTCGTAATTCCGCTTAATACATCGCCAATAGCAACGGTGGTGATAGTTGGGAGTGTTACGAGAACTCCTGGGAGAGGGGCGAAAACATTGCTTCCTGCTGGGGCTCTATATAGTTGTGCAGTAACTGTCGCAGTACCGCCTATTAATGCCAACGCGATCAAAATGCTGAGGTCTGCTGAAATAGAAGTAATGGTACCTGCTTGCGGAATAGTAAATGCATAGCCCGGAGCAAGCAGTGGATCTGTAATATTTAAACCTGCTAGGCTTACACCTGGAACGCTGCTGCCAAATCCGACAAGACTTGTTGTATCGACTAAACCGGCAATCGTCGATACGAGTACAACGGGAGTTACGGTTCCAGATGCATAAGGAATGATTGTCCCGCCAAAGTAAGGACCTGTTGGGCCTGTAGGGCCAGTGGCGCCGGTCGCTCCAGCAGAGCCTGTGGCTCCAACGGCCCCGGGAGTACCCGCAGCTCCTGTTGCGCCGGTGATGCCCGTACCAGGTCCAGTGGGTCCGACGGGACCGGTAGGGCCTGCAGTTCCTGCGGGACCAGCAGGTCCAGCGGGTCCTTGTAGGCCTCTACGGCCAGTCGGGGCATTGACGACTAGCTTTTTCTTTACAATGATTACTTTATCTCCGTGACTCTTTCTTTTTGGTCTGCAACCTGATGCTGGTTTTCTGACGCAGCGACTCTTGTGATTTGAGTAACTCAGTTGAAAGCACCTCCTTGTTTGATGCGTTATTCTACGTTCGATTTCTATCTATTGATTGGGTAAGTATCAGGTAGAGACATAGACCTTCAACTATATTTGCGGATTTGTGCGAATGGATGCTAGAGATTTGCCTATCTATATGACTAGGCGGATGATGCAAGCAACCGATGAAGATCAAATGAATAAATGCATTGACATCTTTAGTGAGAATGGTTATCATGTATACGAAAGTGATAATCATTATCACTAAAGGGATGAGCAAGCATCTCAGCCTTAAACAGGAGGAATAGCTTGTGGGATTGCTTTACGAAATGGTATTGAAAAAACGCAAATCGGCGTTTCTTATGCAGCAGCTTGGCAAAGGAAACGAAGCTGCAAACCAGAACATAAGCCATAAAATGCTCGAGCACGCGAGCACACATATAAAGCAGCAGATTCAGCAAACGACATAATCATTTCTTTGAATGGAAGGAGCGAAATACATGCAAACAGAAACAAGCAGACCTTGGAATTGGCTGCTCTTTCCGTTCTCATCGGTTAAAGCAGGCTCTGATTGCTTGTTTGCCGCTTCCGTCGGGCATGGCATTTATCAAATTGACGCGGAAGGAAGCTGGGAGAAGCTTGAGCTTGGTATGGACAGCAGCGCCCACGTGAATCGGCTGCAGCTGCAGCATGAGTTGCTGCATGCCTGCACGAGCAGCGGCTTGTACGAATGGAACGGAGAGGCTTGGGAGAACGACGGCTTAACGATTCCATGCTATCAATATCGCAAAATCGGCGGAAGCAGCTACGCGGCTACGGAATATGGATTATGGTCCAAGGCGAGCAGCCGATGGGAGCAGATCGCATGCGAGAACAAGAAAGTATTCGACTTCATAAACCTGCCGCAATATTTGATCATCGCGCATGAAAGCGGAGTTTCTCTATATGATCGTTTCATGGATGAATGGGCTCATTTTGAACTGGAAACGAGTGTGACTAGCTTAGCCGTATTCAGAGGACATCTGATAGGAACGAGCGATAAAGGTGAGTTGCTCGTTGGCGACAAAAAGGGTAGATTCGACCGAATTCGGTTCGGAAAGCCGTTTATATTCTCGGTGCTGTCGAAGGGCAATGAGGTGTATGCTTGCACAGACAGAGGTTTATTCCAGCTTGCTTACATTTGCAATCAAGTAACGCTGTTGTCGATCAAGCTCGGCTGCCCGGTAACGGACATTGATATGCTGGACGGCAACTTGTATATGGCTACTCTTTTCCAAGGTATTCAGACATTGAATAAAGACAATTAGTAAAAACATTATTAAGACATTGAAAAAAACATTAAATAAGGACATTAAGTAAAGAAATTAAATAAAAACATTAATAAAGAAATTAAGTAAAGACATTAAGTAAAGACATTAATAAAGACTTTAAGTTAAAACGTTGAATATAACATTGAATAAAAACATTGAACATGCAATTCACATAGATGGTAGAGGAGGAATGACGGATGTCGAAAGTACTTGTCGTTTATGCGAGCATGACAGGTAACACGGAAGAAATGGCAGAGGCCATTGCAGAGGGGGTTAAGCAAGCAGGTGCGGAGGTTGTGCTGAAAGAGGCTTTCGATGCCAGCGCGGCGGAGCTTACGGAATACGACGCCATTATTATGGGGGCTTATACGTGGGGGGACGGCGAGCTTCCGGATGAATTCATCGACTTCTACGAAGAGATGGCTTCACTTGATTTGAGCGGTAAGATCGCGGCAGCATTCGGTTCAGGAGACACATCCTATCCGATATATTGCGCAGCTGTTGATATGATCGAGGCGAAGCTTAAGGAGCTTGGCGCAATCATCTCCGCAGCGTGCATCAAGTTTGAGTACAACGCGTCAGAGGATGAGAAGGAGCAAGGCAGAAGCATGGGACGTCAAATTGCCAGCCTTGTAGCGGTTGCAGGATAATGAGACGAGAGGGGCGGCAGCGCTAATGCAGCAAATACCGGTTGTACTGAGAGTAGAGGATTATAAGCTGGAAGAGCTGCTGCGTTATCCCGAGCGTTTCGCCAATAATAAAGCAGGCCTTAAACGAAAGAACGACGTGGACTGGAGACAGATGGTCCAGTATGCGGCCAGCCACAGCGTAAATGATTTCTACGGGCTGCCGGAAGCGGCGCGCTCACGCGCCTCAATAGAAGCATCCGTTGAGCAGTGGTGGACGAATCGGAATTATAAGTTTCATTCAGATGAGCATTTTTTGCAAATGAAACAGACGCTTAAGGAGCAGTTAACAAGCTTTTTGCTAGGCGGGTCATGCCCGCAAACGCCGATTATCTTTTATGAGCAGCTTACGGCTTACGTTGAGGAGCTTGATCTCGAAATATCGCAAATCTTTCATTTGGTCGCTGTTGATCCAGATGGAGGAGCAGACGACTATATCGTGCAGAAGCTGGCCGTAGATGTCGATGAAGAGTCGCTGAGCTTGCTGTTCCATATGACATCGGTATTTTGCATGAGTGCCTTCGGTAAGCTTCCGACACGTATAGAAGTGCTATCCTTGCTTAACGGCAAAAAAGTGGTATATGTTCCCGATGAGGCGTCGCTGGAGAGCTCCTATGATTATATGTATTTGATCAAAAGCTTGCTCCCGGAGGCAGATGTGTTCAAGGTGAACCCGGGATCCTCGTTTCAATTCGTCATGTAAGTCATGGTAATATCATAGAATAGTTATGCCAGCCTCATGCAAACTCCTAAAAAGGAGAGCTTGAGGTTTGTTTTATTGTAGACAAATGAAACGGTTTTCAAGTAACATGGGCAGTAGTCATTTTTTGCATATTTACACATGGGAGATTTGATTTGCTTTCGATGCCGTTTTGCTGTGCAAAACGTAGATAAGGAGAGATCAGGTTGTCAGAGGAGCTATTACTAACATTTCGTTCACCGCCGTTGCCCTTTTTCATAGAATCCAACCGCTTAACCTATCATGCGGGGGAAGAGCATCCGAACCGGACGAATCTAGGTGTATTTGATCTGCTGTTCGTGAATCAAGGCTCGCTGCATGTGGCAGAGGATAATCGCAGATGGACGCTTGGTCCGGGCGATGTTCTGATCCTGCGGCCTGATCGCTGGCATTATTCCACAAGGCCTTGCGAAGAGGAAACGGTGTTCGATTGGATTCATTTCCAGACAGTCGGCGCCTGGGAGGAGACGGTGGGCAATCAAAGCGGCTCGCTGCGAGGCGATTATTATACGTATGCGATTCGTTTGCCCAAAAAAATGAAGCTCACTTATCCGGACGAGGCCAAGCTCATTTTCTCGCAGCTGCACGAGGCGGCTAAAAGCTCATCCCACGGTGCCTTCTGGGATCGGCAGCAGCGTTTCCTGCACTTGCTGCAAATGCTTGATGAGGGCTGGCGCTCGGATGCCGCCAAAGCAGCAGTATCAGTTGCAGAGCGGGCGGCTGCTTATCTCAAGCTTAATTATCGGAGCCCGATCAGCAATACGATGCTCAGCGATGTGCTTCAGCTTCATACCAATTACATTACGCGCTGCATGACAGAGGTATTCGATTGTACGCCGCAGCAATATTTGCTGTATTATAGGCTCGATCAAGCCAAACTGCTTCTTATCAAAACAGATTGGACGATCGCGCGGGTAGCAGAGGAAACGGGCTTTCGTCAGACGCCTCATTTCTCTAGGCTGTTCGCGTCCCATACCGGGATGCCGCCGCTTAAATTCCGCAAACGGTTCACGATGTAAGCTTTCTGGGAAACAGGCGGGGAACGGGCAAATGCTCGGTCCCCGCCTTTTTTTTCATCGCGCAGCCTGCATAATTTTACGGCCTTTAACAGAAACTGGATTCAAACAACGTAAAAAAGGATGGTTGCGATGATTGAAAGGTTTTCTTTAACGGCAGATATAAGCGATATCGTGGATCGATTTCAGGTAGGTAATGTGATTAAAGGGCATACGAACCGATTTAATGTAGCTCCTACGCAGACGGTGTCCATTGTGATGAATGACCGTTTTGACCAAAGAACGATGCAGGAATCCAGATGGGGCTTGTTTCCGTTCTGGGCGAAGGACGCAGTGAATGCCGACCATAAAACGCTGTCCGAGAAGCCTTTTCTGGCACGCATGCTAAGAAGGCAAAGATGCGTGCTGCCTTGCAGCGGTTTTTTCGGACAAAAGCAGGTGGGCAAGGAGCGTGATCCGAGAGCGATGCATATCGTCGTTCCGAGCCAGCAGCTGCTGGGCATTGCAGGCATTTATGACTGCTGGAGAAACGTGAGCGGCAAGGAGGTTCGCGCCTTCACGATGATTACCGCGGCTTCGACCGGCGCGATGTCTGTATGGCAGCCGCGAGTGCCCGTTATTCTCGATGAGGAAGGCATAGAGGATTGGCTGAACCCGCGAATTACTGAATTCAGCGGTCTGCGCAAGCATCTGGAGGCGATGGATACGTATCTGATGCGCGCGTATCCCGTTACGAATGCGGTGCATGATGATTTGTTCGAATCGCCGGATTGCATCCGGGAGATACGGCCTGATTTCGCATAGATAAAGCGTCGGTAATTCGTAGATAAAGCGTAGATAAAGCGTAGATAAAGCATGGATAAAGCGTAGATAAAGCGTAGATAAAGCGTAGATAAAGCGTAGATAATGATGATGGCGATTTAAAGTTGGTTTTTAAATATTTCAAATCCGGATGGATACGGAATGGTAGGCAAAGAACCTTCAACACCACTTTAAAGTGGTATTGAAGGTTCTTTGGCATGCTTTGGGATTGGCCGAAGTTGGGGCATGTTTTTGGGACAGCCTCTTGGTGTGGCTGACGGAGAGAAATCAAGGAGTGATGCTAGGCGCGAGCTCGTTGCAGCTCAGTCGTCAACAAGGGTACAAGCTCGAACAAATCGCCTACGATGCCATAATCGGCTATACCGAATATTGGGGCGTCGGGGTCTTTGTTAATCGCGACGATGACGCGGGATTGGCTCATCCCGGCAAGATGCTGTATAGCGCCGCTTATGCCGCAGGCGATATAAAGCTGCGGGGTAACAACCTTGCCGGTCTGCCCGATTTGCAGCGCATAGTCGCAGTAGCCTGCGTCGCAGGCTCCGCGCGAGGCGCCGACGGCGCCTCCGAGAGCCGCGGCCATCGCCTGCAGCGGCTCGAAGCCCGCCGCGCTTCGCACGCCTCGACCGCCGGACACGACGACGTCGGCCTCGGCCAGGTCAAGCTGTCCGCCGGCGCGGCGCACAAGGCTGCGCACGGCGGTGTAGAGCGGCGGCACCGTGAACGGAAGCTCCGCAACGGTGCCGGTAATGTCGGCGGCGTCGAGCGGATCCGCCGCTTTTATGTTATTCGGGCGAACCGTGACGACCCACGGCTGGCCCGGCACGAAGCTGCGCCGCTCGAACGCCTTGCCGGCGTAGAGCGGGCGAATGAATGAGGCGTCATCGCCGTCGTCAGATGCTTCGATGGCGATGACGTCAGCGATGTGGCCGGCGCCGATTGCTGCGGCCACACGGGGCGCGAGTTCGCGCCCCATAGCGGTGTGGCCGAGCAATAGCGCGTCCGGCTGCACCGCAGCGATGGCAGCGCCGAGGGCGGCGAGGTACGCCTCGGGCGCGAAGGCGCGGAGGGAAGGATCGTCGGCGATATGCACGACGTCCGCCCCCCGCGCGATTAGCGCGGCGACTTCATCCGCCGCGCCGCCGGAGCAGGCAATGACGGCATGCACGGCGCCGTCCTTGCCTGCGAGCAGCTGCGCTGCGCCGAGCGCCTCGAGCGCGACTCGCCGCAGCGCGCCGTCTCGGCTCTCAGCAAAAACCAGAATCTTTTTGGGCATGGAGTGCTGCTCCTCTCTCGTGTCGCTAAAGATAAACGATGATATAGGCGGATATTTACACATAGAAGTAGACAACAAACAAATGAGGCGTACATTGCACTTTGTGCAATGTAACCTCAAGAAAAAGTCAATTCGCCAAGCTACGTTGCAGAAAGTGCAATAGAATCAGCCTTATGAGTGGGAAATAGGCTGTAAAAGCACCATTCTGTTGCAGAAACAGCAACGTAGCAAGAGCGTGGTTAGTTAAACGACGAATAGAGTGTACAAACTGCAACGTAGCTAGGGTGATCGATTGGAGGGAGTCTGAGGTAACTAATTTCATCTATTCCAACAACCAACCAACCAACCAACCAACCAACCAACCAACCAACCAACCAACCAACCAACCAACCAACCAACCAACCAACCAACCAACCAACCAACCAACC
>NZ_JACHXW010000009.1:244493-263308 GCF_014192395.1 Paenibacillus endophyticus
CAACCAACCAACCAACCAACCAACCAACCAACCAACCAACCAACCAACCAACCAACCAACCAACCAACCAACCAACCAACCAACCAACCAACCAACCAACCAACCAACCAACCAACCAACCAACCAACCAACCAACCAACCAACCAACCAACCAACCAACCAACCAACCAACCAATCACTAACCAATCAACCACCAAATGAGGCGTGCATTGCACTTTGTGCAATAGAATCTCAAGAAAAAGTCAATTCGCCAAGCTACGTTGCAGAAAGTGCAATAGAATCAGCCTTATGAGTGGGAAATAGGCTGTGAAAGCACCATTCTGTTGCAGAAACTGCAACGTAGCAAGAGCGTGGTTAGTTAAACGACGAATAGAGTGTACAAAGTGCAACGTAGCTAGGGTGATCGATTGGAGGGAGTCTGAGGTAACTAATTTATTTTATCTATTCCAACCACCAACCACCAACAATCACCAACAACCAATCACTAATCAACCACCAAATGAGGCGTGCATTGCACTTTGTGCAATAGAATCTCAAGAAAAAGTCAATTCGCCAAGCTACGTTGCAGAAAGTGCAATAGAATCAGCCTTATGAGTGGGAAATAGGCTTTGAAAGCACCATTCTGTTGCAGAAACTGCAACGTAGCAAGAGCGTGGTTAGTAAAACGACGAATAGAGTGTACAAAGTGCAACGTAGCTAGGGTGATCGATTGGAGGGAGTCTGAGGTAACTAATTTCATCTATTCCAACCACCAACCAACCAACCAACCAACCAACCAACCAACCAACCAACCAACCAACCAACCAACCAACCAACCAACCAACCACCAAATGAGGCGTGCATTGCACTTTGTGCAATAGAATCTCAAGAAAAAGTCAATTCGCCAAGCTACGTTGCAGAAAGTGCAACAGAATCAGTCTTATGAGTGGGAAATGGGCTGTGAAAGCACCATTCTGTTGCAGAAACTGCAACGTAGCAAGAGCGTGGTTAGTTAAACGACGAATAGAGTGTACAAAGTGCAACGTAGCAAGGGTGATCGATTGGAGGGAGTCTGAGGTAACTAATTTCATCTATTCCAACCACCACCAACCACCAACAATCACCAACAACTAATCAACAACTAATCAACAACTAATCACTAACCAACCACCAAATGAGGCGTACATTGCACTTTGTGAAATAGAATCTCAAGTAAACGTCAATTCGCCAAGCTACGTTGCAGAAAGTGCAATAGAATCAGCCTTATGAGTGGGAAATAGGCTGTGAAAGCACCATTCTGTTGCAGAAACTGCAACGTAGCAAGAGCGTGGTTAGTTAAACGACGAATAGAGTGTACAAAGTGCAACGTAGCTAGGGTGATCGATTAGAGGGAGTCTGAGGTAACTAATTTCATCTATTCCAACCAACCAACCAACCAACCAACCAACCAACCAACCAACCAACCAACCAATCACTAACCAACCACCAAATGAGGCGTACATTGCACATTGTGCAACAGAATCTCAAGTAAACGTCAATTCGCCAAGCTACGTTGCAGAAAGTGCAATAGAATCAGCCTTATGAGTGGGAAATAGGCTGTGAAAGCACCATTCTGTTGTAGAAACTGCAACGTGGCAAGAGCGTGGTTAGTTAAACGACGAATAGAGTGTACAAAGTGCAACGTAGCAAAAGAGTGGTTAGTTAAACGACGAGTAGAGTGTACAAACTGCAACGTAGCAAAAGAGTGGTTAGTTAAATGACGAATAGAGTGCACAAACTGCAACGTAGCAAGAGAGTGGTTAGTTAAATGACGAATATAGTGTACAAGCTGCAACGTAGCAAAAGCGTGGTTAGTTAAACGACGAATAGGCTGCAGAAACTGCAACGTAGCAATAGAGTAGTTACTTGAACGACGAGTAGCATGTGCAAAGTGCAGCGTAGCTCAGGTGATTAGCATAAGAAGAATTTGAGTAGTTGGGCTTAATCTTGAAACTCGCTCCGCATTCATGCTTTCCTCCAACTAGGAGACTAATTAGAGAGGAAGTTTTGCTTCCTCGCGCAAAAGCGACACCAGCGCGGCCGCCTGCGATATCGGCTCACCGGGAAGACGTTTGCCTGCCGCTCGCGGCGGTGGCGGTAGCAGCTCTGTTCGGGCGGTGCGCGGTTCTATGTCCGCTGGTTCGAGCGCACCACTGCTTAACAGCTCGGCCGCCGTTACAGTACGAAGCGGCTTGCGCTTTGCTTTCATAATGCCCGGCAGAGACGGATAGCGGGGCTCATTCAGGCCTTGCTGCGCCGTGATGAGCGCGGGCAGCGGAATCACGACGGTTTCGGTATCGCCTTCGATGTCGCGCTCGACGAGTGCAAAACGTTGAGCGCTGGAGGAACTTGCGGCTTGCAGCACGCTGTCCGCGGGTAATGCGTTTATTTCATCTGCGCTTAGAAGCGTAAGCTTAACGGCAGACGATGCATGGTGCAGCCCCAGCCGCTCGGCGATCTGCAGTGCGACACTTCCAGCCCCGCTGTCTACCGCGAATAGTCCGGCAAGCAAGAGATCAGGAGTGAGCGGCGCGATAACGGCAGCTAGTGCTGCCGCAACTGCGGAGCCATCCTCGGGCAGAGTCGAGCTGTCCAGCCTAAGGGCTTCATCGGCACCGATTGCCAGCGCTGTGCGCAGCGCATCCTGTGATCGCTCCGGGCCGCATGTTACCGCAATGACTTCACCGCCTAGCCGCTCCCGCTGGCGAAGCGCCTCCTCCAGTGCATATTCATCGTAAGGGTTGATGACGAATTTGGCGTCTGCTTCATCCACGCGGCCAGCGTTTACGATGATTTTTTCCTCGGTATCAAACGTTTGCTTGAGAAGCACAACTATTTTCAGCATAGAAGCTCCCTCACTTCAACCGACATGGTGGTCACACTGTCCATCAGTGCTACGATATGTGGTTTGAGGCATGAATAGACCGTTTTCAATCGCCCACTGGGCGGCATGTTCATGCTCAAAAAGACATATACATGGAGCATTGCGGCTATTTTTGAAAGCGCTTTAATGCTTGTCCGACTACTTTGCGTTTTGATGCTCTGTTGCAGGAGCGGGCAATTAAGGGAGGCGTGGCATATGTCATCATGGTTGGCAGCCGGAACGGTCGATCCTTGGATTACGGGGAGCAAGTGGGTCTTGTTTGCTGCGGTAGTAATCCTTGCCGTTACCATGTTCGGGATGGTCGTGCACAGGCGGATCATCTATATGAGACTGGGAGAACCGTATACATTTACCCGGTATCGCCGCGCGCAGGGGAGCCAAGCAGGCTTTGGCGCTCAGGTGCTTGGTCATCGCAAGCTGCTGAACGACGTGAGAAGCGGAATCATGCATTTGGTTTATTTTTACGGCTTTATCGTGCTTCAGTTCGGCGCGGCAGATCTGATCTGGAAGGGGCTGAGCAACGGATCTCCGCTGCCGCTGCCCTATTATAGCGCGTTCACGCTTACGCAGGAGCTGACCGTTATACTCGTTTTTGGCGCGGTGCTCTACGGTGCCTTTCGGCGCTACGGCGAACGGCTGCCGCGTCTGAAGCGAGGGTGGAAGCCGTCGCTTGTCATGTGGTTCATTGGCTCGCTGATGCTGACGGTATTGTTTACGCTGGCGTTCGAGCGGCTGGCTATGGAAGAGGCAACGTCTGTCAACGCGCCTGTCCATGAGTCTTATGCGCCAATCAGCGGCAGTCTGGCACATTTGCTTGAGAACATTGGCATTCAATCGGGAAGCGCTGCGGCACATGCCGGCTTTGAACTGTTTTGGTGGCTGCATCTGATCGTGCTGCTCGGTTTTCTCGTTTACGTGCCGCAGTCAAAGCATTTTCATCTGATGACCGGTCCGATTAATCTTTGGTTCCGACGCAGCACACCGCCTGGGCGGCTTACACCGCTCAATCTAGAGGACGAGGAAGCGGAGTCGTTCGGTGCGGGGAAGGTGGAGCATTTTTCTCAAAAGCAGATGCTTGATCTATATGCCTGCGTGGAATGCGGCCGCTGCACGAACGTCTGTCCTGCCGCAAGTACCGGAAAGCTGTTGTCACCGATGCATTTAATCGTAAAACTCAGGGATCATTTGACGGAGAAGGGAGCAGCGATTACGTCCAAGTCGCCGTGGATGCCAGCCAGCCTTTGGCAATCCAAAACGAACGTGCCACGTGCGCATGTCATGGGCGGAGTTATTCCCGCCTGGGATTCGCCAGAGGACTGGGGAACGGATATCGAGCCGACGATGGCTGCGCAAGCAGGAGCTTGGAGCGTACGGGAGGGCGTCGATCCGAAGGAGGTGGAGCTGATTGGCGAGGTTCTGACGGAGGAGGAGCTCTGGGCGTGCACGACCTGCCGCAATTGCGAGGAGCAATGCCCGGTTGGCAATGAGCATGTGGATAAAATCATCGACATGCGCCGTCATCTTGTGCTCATGGAGGGCAGACTGCCGTCTGACGGGCAGCGCGCGCTCCAGAATATTGAACGACAAAGCAACCCGTGGGGGCTGCCCCGCGCCGAGCGTGCCGCATGGATTGCCGAGTGCGAAAGCCGCACAGGCATACGTGTCCCTACGATGCAAGAGCTGAAGCAGCAGGGACGAAAAGCTGATGTGCTCCTTTGGGCGGGCTCGATGGGCGCCTATGATATGCGCAGTCGTCGCGTGCTGTACGATGTTGTGCGGCTGCTGAAGCATGCGGGCGTAAGCTTCGCGACGCTTGGACACGAGGAGCGAAGCTCCGGCGATACCGCAAGGCGAATCGGGAATGAGCTGCTTTTTCAAGAGCTGTGCCGCGAGAACATCGAGACCATCGGCAAATATGAGATTAGCCATATCGTGACCGCTTGCCCGCATACCTATAATACGCTCAAGAACGAGTATCCGGATTTTGGACTGCCTCAGCACATCTTAATCGAGCATCACACGGAGCTGCTTGCGAAGCTGCTCGCCAACGGCTCGCTAAAAGCGGTACATGCGATCGACGAGCGCGTAACCGTTCACGATTCCTGTTATCTTGGCCGCTATAACCAGACCTATGAAGCGCCAAGGGATATGCTGCGTGCCATACCAGGCGTGACGACACTGGAGATGGAGCGCTCGCGCTCAAACGGGATGTGCTGCGGAGCGGGAGGCGGACTAATGTGGATGGAGGAGCATGCCGGAACGAGGGTCAACCATGCTCGGACCGCGCAGGCGCTGGAGGTGAAGCCATCGGTTATCAGCTCTGCCTGCCCATACTGCTTGACGATGATGGAGGATGGCTTGAAGGCGCTAGGTTCCGATGAGCGGGTTATTGCGCGAGATGTGGCAGAGCTTCTGGCAGAGAGCGTCTTTGGCGAATAAGCGGTTAAGCGGCATGAGGTAGCGGGACGAGGTAAGGCAATGGGGATATTTGTGAGGTTTGAGGTGCTAGGAGTGAGATAGAGGATGGAGTAAACGACTTGAGGTTAAAGGAGCGAGGTGCGAGACAGAGGAAGGATTGAACGACTTGAGGTTGTAAGTGCTAGGAGCGAGGCAGAGGAAGAAGTATATGACTTGAGGTCTGAGGTGCGAGGTGCGAGACAGAGGACGGAGTAAGCTACTTGAGGTTTGAGGTTTAAGGTGCGAGGAGCGAGGCAGAGGAAGAAGTATATGACTTGAGGTTGTAGGTACAAGGCAAAGGCAAAGGCAAAGCACACACCTCATGATGTAAGGATTATTTGCTAATAAACAAAAGCCATGAGGAAAGCTCATGTCCGAAAAAGTGCCTAGCGAAAGGGAAAAACAAAGTACAGGGAGGCTGTAAATGACGATACAAGCGCTGCAAAAAAGCGCCAGCTCCATACGCAGAGCCGCTGTGATCGGCTCAGGCGTAATGGGCGCTGGCATCGCGGCCCATTTGGCGAACGCAGGCATGCGTGTCACTCTGTTGGACGTTGTACCGCAGTCGCTTACGGCAGATGAGGAGCGGCAAGGATTGACGCTTGCCGATGCCAAGGTTCGTAACCGGCTTGCTGCGGCAGCTGTCGCTAAGATGGGCAAATCCCAGCCGGCCCAGCTATATGATTCGAGCTGGGCCGCACGCATAACCCCAGGCAACCTGACCGATCATTTGGACGCGCTTGGCGAGGCGGATTGGATCGTAGAGGCAGTTGTTGAGCGGCTGGACATTAAGCAGCAGGTGCTTGCTGTTATTGAATCGGCACGCTCTCCAGGTTCAATCGTATCCACGAACACGTCGGGCTTGTCGGCGGCTTCCATGGCAGAAGGGAGAAGCGAGGAGTTTCGGAGGCATTTTGGCGTTACGCATTTCTTTAATCCTCCTCGTTACATGAAGCTGGTTGAGATCGTCGCTACCGCGGATACTTCGCCTGAGGTAGTGCGGCTGCTCACGGAGGTTTGCGAGAAACGGCTGGGCAAGGGCGTCGTGCTGGCTAAGGATACCCCTAACTTTATTGCAAACCGGATCGGTACCTATGGGATGTTAGTCACCTTGGCGGATATGCTGGCGTTTGGCCTGACGGTAGAAGAAGCGGATGCGCTCACGGGTCCCACAATGGGCAGGCCGAAGACGGCAACGCTGCGCATGCTGGACATTGTAGGCCTCGATACGCTGCTGCATGTCGTAGACAATGTACGGGAGAGGAGCAGCGATTCCGCTGAGCAAGCGGTGTTTGCCAGGCCCGCGCTGCTGGAGCAGCTTGTAGCCGCTGGGCGTCTGGGCGAGAAAACGGGAGCTGGATTCTATCGCAAAATAAAGGGCAAGAACGGCAGCGAAATCGAGTCCCTGCGATTGGATACGCTGGAGTACGGGCCGAAGCGTCCGGTAAGCTCGCCGGTCATCGATGCCTCCAAGACTGCCAAAGGGGCGGCAGGGAAGGTGAAAGCGCTGCTTGGCAGCGATCCGCGTGACCGATATGCGAAGTTCGCTTGGTCAACGATTAAGAAAACGCTGCTGTATGCTGCGGGTCAGGTCGGCATCATAGCGGATTCGCTTTCGGATATCGATCGTGCCATGCGCTGGGGCTTCAATTGGGAGCTGGGACCGTTCGAGCTGTGGGATGCGATTGGGCTTCGGAATTCGGTGCAGCGGATGCAGAAGGAGGGCGATCGCGTACCGGAGTGGGTATTGTCCTGGCTTGAGGCAGGCAATGAAAGCTTTTATCGCATGCAGGGAGATGAGCGCGTCTATGCAGCGAGCGGAGCCTATCAAGCGGAGTCTGCTGAGCCGGATACCATTTCGCTCGCAGCGCTTAAGGCAGCAGGGAAAACCGTCTTTTCGACCAGCGGCGCTAGTCTGATCGATCTTGGAGACGAGGTGGCGCTGCTTGAATTTCATTCGCCGAACAATGCGATAGGCGGTGATATTTTGGCCGCGATTACGAGGAGCTCGAAGGAGGTATCGCAGAACTGGCGCGGGCTGGTGCTTGCGAATGATGGCCGCCATTTCTGCGTAGGCGCAAATCTGATGCTGCTGTTGATGGAGGCGCAGAGCGGAGACTGGGATGAGGTAGAGGAGATTATTCGCTTCTTCCAAGGCAGCATGCTGCAGCTGAAGCGGCTCGATCGCCCTGTTGTAGCGGCTCCGCACCGAATGACGCTTGGCGGCGGGGTTGAAGCGTGCTTGCCTGCGGATCAAATCATATACTCCCCGGAAACCTACTTCGGACTCGTAGAGACGGGAGTAGGCCTCATTCCAGCTGGCGGCGGCTGCAAGGAAGCGGCAGCGATGGCTGCGCATCGCGCATTGGCCGCGAGCAGCGGCAAGCCGGGAGGCGACCTGCAGCCGCACCTGAATACGCTGTTCGAGACGATCGCGCTTGCAAAAGCGTCAACCAGCGGCTTCGAGGTGAGCCGTATCGGGCTGATGCGGCCGCAGGACCGCGTCATCATGCGCCAGGAAGCACGAATTGCCGAGGCGAAGCGGGCGGTGCTGGCGCTTGACCGCGCAGGCTATTCGCCGCCAGCGGAGGAGCGCATCCGCGTTGCCGGGCGCGAGGGCGGCGCGGTGCTGAAGGTCGCGGTGCAGGCGATGCGGCTAAGCGGCCATATTAGCAAGCATGACGCGCTTATCGCCGGCAAGCTTGGGTCTGTGCTTGCCGGCGGCGATATTCAGCCGGGCGCAGAGGTAAGCGAGCAATATTTGCTCGATTTGGAATGCGAGGCATTCCTAAGCTTATGCGGAGAGCGGAAGACGCAGGAGCGCATGAGCCATATGCTGGCGACGGGCAAGCCGCTGCGCAATTAAATGCTTTTGAAGCAGAAGGAGGAGGGCGAAATGTCAGCTTCATCACCGTTTGAGAATCATGGGCGAGACGCTGTTATCGTAGCTGCGGTGAGAACGGCAGTCGGCAAAGCATCCAAAGGCGGCCTGGCGGAGACGAGGGCGGAGGATTTGGGCAGGGCGGTGCTGGAAGGCGCACTCAAGCGAGTGCCGACTCTGTCGCCGGAACTTATTGAGGATGTGATTATCGGCTGTGCGATGCCGGAAGGCGAGCAGGGGCTTAACATGGCGCGCACGATTTCGCTATATGCAGGGCTGCCGGTAACGACGCCGGCCGTTACGATAAACCGGTTCTGCGCATCCGGCCTGCAGGCGATTGCGTATGCGGCGGAGCGTATTCGGCTTGGCGATGCGGATGTTATAGCGGCTGGCGGCGTGGAGAGCATGAGCCATGTGCCGATGACCGGGTTTAAGCTGTCGCCGCATCCGGCCATTGTAGATTCGCGGCCGGAGGTTTACATGGGCATGGGGCATACAGCCGAGGAGGTTGCCCGCCGCTACGGCGTATCGCGGGGCGAACAGGATGCGTACGCGGCAGCCAGCCATCGCAAGGCGGCAGCGGCAATCGAAGCAGGCCGCTTCAAAGCGGAAATCGTTCCGATCACGGCGAGCCGGTCTGGGGTGAATGATGCGGGAAGGCCTTGGTCGAAGGTATTTCAGTTCGATACCGATGAGGGCGTGCGACCGGAGACGAGCGTACAAACGTTGGCGCCGCTCAAGCCATCTTTTGCCAGGGAAGGAACGGTTACGGCAGGCAATACCTCGCAAATGAGCGATGGCGCAGCTGCTGTGATTGTAATGAGCAGAGCGCGAGCCGAGGAGCTTGGACTGCGGCCGCTCGCTGTATTCCGAAGCTTCAGCGTGGCGGGTGTCGCTCCCGAGGTGATGGGCATTGGACCCATTGAGGCGGTACCCAAAGCGCTTCGGAGAGCGGGGATTACACTTGAGCAGGTTGATTTATTCGAGCTGAACGAGGCTTTTGCCGCCCAGTGCGTTCCGATTATCAAAGAGCTGGGCATTCAGCCTGACCGAGTCAATGTTAACGGAGGAGCCATTGCGCTTGGGCATCCGCTTGGCTGTACGGGAACGAAGCTGGCGGTATCGCTTATTCATGAGCTTGGCAGGCGCGGAGGCGGGATTGGCGTAGTCACGATGTGCGTAGGCGGCGGAATGGGGGCAGCTGGCGTGATCGAGGTATACGGCTCATGAGGGCAGACGCGGTGCGGTCCGTATGATTGAGGTGTGTGTTGCATGAGGGCAGACGCGGTGTATTCAGTGTGATCGAGGTATGCGCTGCATAAGGAGAGACGCGGTGCGATCAGTGTGATAGAGGTATGCGGTGAATTAGGAGAGACATGGTGCGATTCATGTGATCGAGGTGCGGACGGCGTCAATCATTTAGGGCGAGTACAATGAACAGCGCTAATAATCGAATGACTGAAGGGAGACCTGCAGCATGACGGAAGCGATACGTTTTGGCGGCCGGTTTGTCATGGAGGACAGCACGCCGGATTCGGTGGTGACACCTGAGGACTTCACGGAAGAGCAGCGGATGATGGGAGATGCGGCGCGGCAGTTTTTGGATACGGAGATTACGCCTCGCGATGCAGACTTGGAGGCGCTGAATTATGAACTGACGGTAGAATTGATGCGGAAGGCAGGGGAGCTTGGCTTGCTCGGTGCCGATGTGCCGGAAGCATACGGTGGTCTTGGCCTGGATAAGGTTAGCACGACATTGCTTGCGGAGACGCTGGCCCGCGCTTCGTCGTTCGCGCTTTCGGTCGGAGCGCATACTGGCATCGGTACGCTGCCCATCGTATTCTTCGGAACGCCAGCGCAAAAACAAGCTTACCTGCCTGCGCTTGCAACCGGCGAGCGGATTGCCGCCTATTGCTTGACGGAGCCGGCATCGGGCTCGGATGCGCTCGGCGCGAGAACGACGGCCAGGCTGACGCCGGATGGCAAGCATTACGTATTGAACGGCTCCAAGCTGTATATCACGAATGCCGGTTTTGCGGACTTGTTCATCGTGTATGCCAAAGTCGATGGTGAATATTTTACAGCGTTTATTGTGGAGAAGGGCATGGCGGGGTTCAGTATTGGTCCGGAGGAGCATAAGATGGGCATCAAGGGTTCTTCAACGCGCCCTTTGTTTTTCGAGGATGTGCCCGTACCGGTCGAGAATGTACTGGGGGAGGTCGGAAAAGGGCATCAGATTGCCTTTAATATTTTGAACATTGGCAGATTCAAGCTTGGGGCAGCCTGCCTCGGATCATCGAAGGAGACGATTGAGCTGGCATCCTCGTATGCGAATACGCGAAAACAGTTCGGCCGGGCAATTTCCTCTTACCCGCTCATTGGCGCGAAGCTGGCCGATATGAACATTCGTACTTATGTGCTTGAAAGCATGGTATACCGGACCGCCGGATGGATTGACGCGATGCTGCGGACAACGGAGTCTGCAGACGGCGTGTCCATTGCGAAGGCGATCGGAGAGTATGCCATTGAGTGCTCGATTATTAAAGTATTCGCATCCGAGGCGCTTGATTTCGTAGCTGACGAAGGGGTGCAGATTCATGGCGGATACGGCTATATCCATGAATATAAAGTGGAGCGGATATACCGGGATTCGCGGATTAACCGGATTTTTGAAGGGACGAATGAAATCAACCGAATGCTCATACCCGGAACGCTGATGAAAAAAGCTTTAAAGGGAGAGCTTCCCCTGCTGCGCAAGGTACGGTCGCTTCAAGCCGAGCTCGTGCAGCCGATGCCGATACCGCCGCTTGAGAAGCCGCTCAGCAAAGAGGCGTTCCGCCTAGGGCAGGCCAAGAAGGCTTTCCTTGCCATTGGGGGGCTGGCGGTCCAGAAGCTGGGTCTCCGGCTTGAACAGGAGCAGGAGGTGTTGTGCTCGCTCGCCGATCTGATGATCCAAATATTTGCTATGGAAAGCGCGTTGCTGCGGTCTCAAAAGATTGTCAAGGCAAGCGGCGGGGCGGGATCGGAGAAAGCGGAAAACGTCATCGCGATGACGACTGTATTCGTGCAGGAAGCGATGGAGCGCGTGGATTCGCTGGCTAAGCTTGCGCTTGCCGCGCTTGAGCAAGGAGACGCTCTGCAGATGCAGCTGTCCATTCTGAAGAAGCTAATGCGTGCGCCGCTGTCGGATACGGTTGCTTTGAAACGAACGATTGCTGCCCGCGTCATTCGCGGTGAGCATTATGTCGTGTGAAGGGGGAGAGCATGAATGGAGCCGCTCGGACCGGAAGACCCGTCTTTGCAAGACCAGCCGTCCATTGAAGCACAGCAGCTCGCGTATCCATGGCTTCGTCACTATCCGGAGGAGGTTTCTCCTTCGCAGAGCTATCCCGACCAGAGCGTCGTTCAATTCTTAGTTAATGCGGTTAATAAGCATCCAGATCACACTGCTATTCATTTCCTTGGCAAAATCGTAACGTACCGCGAGCTGCATGACTCGGCCACCAGGCTTGCTCTAGGGCTTGTCTCCCTCGGCGTCGCTAAGGGCGATCGAGTGGCGGTCATGCTGCCCAATTGCCCGCAGGCTGTTATTGCCTATTACGGAGTGCTGCTTGCAGGAGGCGTAGTCGTGCAGACGAATCCGCTGTATGTGGAGCGGGAACTGGAGCATCAGCTGGCGGACAGCGGGGCAGTCGCCATCATTACGGTAGATTTGCTCTATCCGCGGTTGTCTCGGGTGCGGGGGGAGCAGCCGGAGAAAGGTCCTCTGCCGCAGCTGAGGCATGCAATAGTCACATCCATTAAGGATGGGCTGCCGTTTCCCAAAAGCTTGCTGTACCCGCTCAAGCAGCGGAAAGATGGCTTTCGCGCAGAAATTCCATACGGAAGCCTTGGCGTAGTCAACTACAAGAAGCTGCTGGCAGGGAAGCACGCTTCTCATATGTTGCCGGAGCCGGCTAAGGGAGCGGAGCTTGCGGCACTGCAATATACAGGCGGCACAACCGGAACGCCAAAGGGAGTTATGTTGACCCACCTTAATCTGGTGGCGAACACGATGCAAACCTCTGCGTGGTGCTACAAGGCAGAGGATGCGAAAGAGCGTTTCCTAGCGGCGCTGCCGCTGTTTCACGTATTTGGATTAACGGTATTAATGAATATGTCGGTGCTGCGCGCAGGCACGCTTATTCTGCTGCCCCGTTTCGAGGTTGAGACCGTGCTTCAGACGATAGGCCAGCAGAAGCCGACTATTTTTCCAGGCGCACCGACGATGTATGTAGCGCTCATTCACCACAAGGCGGCTGCCAAAACAGATCTTTCGTCCATTAATGTGTGCATAAGCGGTTCTGCGGCTTTGCCGCTTGAGGTTCAGGAGAAGTTTGAGGCGCTGACGGGAGGTAGGCTTATCGAGGGCTACGGGCTATCCGAGGCCTCACCGGTCACGCATGCCAATCCGATATGGGGGCGGCGCAAAATCGGGACGATCGGTGTCCCGTTTCCCGATACGGAAGCGGTTGTCATTCATCAGGAAACAGGTGAGCGGCTGCCTGTCGGTGAGCTTGGAGAGCTTATCGTTCGCGGGCCGCAGGTCATGAAGGGCTACTGGAACAAACCAGCGGAAACGGCTCAAGTGCTGCGCGACGGGTGGTTATATACGGGCGATTTGGCCACAATGGACGAGGACGGTTATTTTACGATCATGGATCGTATTAAGGATGTTATTATTGCCGGCGGGTTTAATATTTATCCACGAGAGGTGGAGGAGGTGCTGTTCGAGCACCCTGCCGTCAGGGAAGCGGCCGTTATCGGCGTTAAGGATGAGTACCGCGGCGAAACGGTAAAAGCGTTTATCGTGTTCAAAGAGGGCTGGCAAGTATCGAGCAGTCAGCTCGATCGTTGGTGCAGAGAGCGCCTGGCTGCGTACAAGGTACCTCATTACTATGCGATTAGGGAAACGCTTCCAAAGACGATGGTTGGCAAGGTGCTTCGCCGCAAGCTTCAAGAAGAGGAGATCGAACAGAAGGCCGCTGCTGAGAACAAGGGAGAGTGATCGGCTTGGATGAGGACTGGTTTGTACAGGAGGCTGATCAGGCCGGTCACCTGACTAGGCTCGCGGAGCGCGCTCAAGCGACATTTTGGGGCGTGCTCGGCTGTGAGGTCGTACAGGCAAACGCCAGCAAAGCGACGATCTGTCTAGACGCGTCTGAGCGGCATCTCAACTTGCTCGGCATCGTTCACGGCGGCGTTCTGATGTCGCTTCTAGACAATGCCATGGGTCTTTGCGTGATGCTGGCAGCACCTGAACAGCGTACGGTAACAGCGAATTTGAATACACAATTTCTAGCGAGCAGCAAGGGCGGGGTGCTTTTGTGCGAGGCGGTCCTAGTTCATCGTACGGCACGGACATTGACGCTCGAAGCACAGGTGAAGGATGAAAGCGGGAAGCTGCTTGGTCTTGGAATCGGTGCTTATCGCATTATATAGGAGGGATATGCTGGTCATTTGCTTGCCTGCTTCTGATTCGTTATAATAAAACCTAATATATGGAAAGTTTAATAGCTGGCAAAAGGATTAATGAATGTCGGGTATATTCCGATAAATGTAATAGGGAAGGAGGCGAGGACATGGTTCAAGGCTGGGTAACGACACTCGTATTAGGATTCGGAATCGCGGTTGCCGTCGTTGGCGTGATCGCATATTTAAGAATGTTTCGTAAAGACAGGCTATCTTCGACGTCTCACCAAGCAGACGATGTCTCGCCTCCAAACGTGTTTATATCAGCAAAATCAACGGATGGCGGGCACAAGAAGGAAGCCAAACCCGAACAAGCCACGCCGCAAGATTAAGAAATGTTCACTTTCATAATCGAAATCAAAATGTTATAATAGTAAGAAAAATGTGAACATTGTGACTCATTGGCCATGGAGTTGCCTGCACCGAGTGGGGGTTCTTGCGGAGTACTCGCCGCATGCGGTCTCGTATAATGCTGTTTAGGACGACCATCCAACGTAAAGGGGAGGAGATTTCATGGCGAAACATAGCCAGAATGAAGTCAAGGAAAGCCTGAAGGAACTCACGAGAATTTTTCAACCCAAGGACCCGCGTAAGTTTGTTAAAGAATATATTCGCAAGTACCGGATTACCGGAGGCTACGAGGATGAATTAACGACATTGGTGGAAAATGAGTTAGGCAGGATCAACTCCTCAGTCAGTTAGCACAATAAGTATAATACGGCTTTGTACACTGTCACGCGGCAGGATGCAAAGTCTTTTTTGTTTATGCAGGTAGTGCTGCGCCCCCCGCTTAAACCCAACTTCATTATTTACGACCATCAAGCAAACCGAGCAAACCGAGCAAACCGAGCAAACCCAGCAAACCGAGCAAACCGAGCAAACTAAGTAAACCAAGTAAACCAAGTAAGCCAAGTAAGCCAAGTGAACCAATCAAACCGAGCAACTAGCCAAACCAACCAACCAACCAACCAACCAACCAACCAACCAACCAACCAACCAACCAACCAACCAACCAACCAACCAACCAACCGACCAAACCAAACCAACCACCGCGGCGTACATTGTACTTTGTGCAATGAAAACTCACATAAAAGGCAATTCGCGAGGCTACGTTGTAGAAAGTGCAGCAGAACCACTCTAATAAGTGGTTAACGGGATAAAACAATGCCATTCTGTTGCAGAAACTGCAACGTAGCAAGAGCGTGGTTAGTTAAACGACGATTAGAGTGTACAAAGTGCAACGTAGCTAGGGAGGTTTCTGGAGTAAATTTGAGTTAGGTAACTGGAGCAACTATGTTGTAATTTACAGCAAGTTCGGGAAGCCATTTAAATCATTGACCAACCAACCAACCAACCAACCAACCAACCAACCAACCAACCAACCAACCAACCAACCGCGGTACATTGTACTTTCTGCAATGAAAACTCACATAAAAGGCAATTCGCGAGGCTACGTTGTTGAAAGTGCAGCAGAATCACTCTAATAAGTGGTTAACGGGATAAAACAATGCCATTCTATTGCAAAAACTGCAACGTAGCAAGAGCGTGGTTAGTTAAACGACGATTAGAGTGTACAAAGTGCAACGTAGCAAGGGAGGTTTCTGGAGTGAATTTGAGTTAGGTAACTTAAGTGATCAACTGGAGGGAACATGCGGTAGGGAGCATGACTGACCGGCCTGAGAAATGCGGAAAATCTCCGCAGTGGTAATCCTCTCATTCACCAACTGTTTGAGTATCCCCGCGTGCAGCATCTAGTTATCGGGTAGGTCAAGTCGTTACGTTTAATGGGAGAAGCTTTTTTGTAATTCACAGCATATTCGGGTAGCCAATTAAATCATTAACCAGCCACTCTACAATCGAGGTGTACATTGTACTTTCTGCAAAGAGATCTAACATAAAGGCAACTCGCGAGGATACTTTGTAGAAAGTGCAACAGAATCACCTAATAAGTGGTTAACAGCATAAAACACTACCATTCTGTTGCAGAAACTGAAAAGTAGTAAGAGCGTGGTTAGTTAAACGACGATTAGAGTGTACAAAGTGCAAAGTAGCTAGGGGTTCTGGAGTAAATATGAGTTAAGTGACTGGAGTGATCGACTGAGGGAAATCTGAGGTAGGCAACTTGAGTGAATGGTTTGAGTAAATTTGAGTTAGGTACCTGATGTGATCGACTGGAGGGAGCCCGACATAGGGAGTTTAACTGATCTGCTTGAGAAATTCTGAAAAATATATGCAGTGGTTACCCGCCTGTTCGCTAACTGTTGGAGTTATTTGCGCTTGCAGCATCTAGTTATTAGGTAGATCAAGTCGTTACATTTAACATTTAATGGGGCCAGCTATGTTGTAATTTACAGCATATTCATGAAGCTGAATAACTGGTTTGACAACCAGCAGCAATGGAATATAAGCCTATTGTCAATAAATTCGCCATATCGGATGGGCATTTGTCTCCTTTTACGCGAATAAGTTATACATAGACAAATCTACTCGTTATGCCTTAATTTTTTGCTCGGCGATGTGGAATTTGTTGCCGCAAAACGTTGGTTCAAGTATAGCCACTAACTTGCTTCGTAAAACCTTAAGGAGGTTTGAACACACATGGCAGTGGATTTGAAGACGAAGGAACATATTCGAGGTATTCGCAAGGCTGGTCGTATTGTCGCTGCCTGTCACAAAGCTCTTTCAAAGCGGATTGCGCCAGGCGTAACGACGCTGGAGATTGACCGATTTGTGGAGCGATTCATGCTGGATCGAGGTGCGACTCCGGCCCAGAAGGGGTACAAAGGTTATCCGTTCGCGATATGTGCCTCCGTCAATGAGGTTGTTTGCCATGGTTTTCCTGATTCAGAGCCTTTAGAGACGGGTGATATTGTTACGATTGACATGGTAGCCGATGTAGATGGTTGGAAAGCAGACTCGGCTTGGACCTACGCGATAGGCCGCATAAACACGGCAACCGAAAAGTTGCTTTTGGCCGCAGAGCAATCGTTGCAGGATGGAATAAAGCAAGCGGTGCTCGGCAACCGACTTGGAGACATTGGTTATGCGATACAAGCGCGGGCAGAAAGAGCCGGCTTCGACGTGGTTACTGCATTCGTAGGTCATGGCATAGGAAGGAATATGCATGAATATCCTGAAGTCATGCATCGCGGCGTTCCTGGTCAAGGAATTGCGCTCGAAGAAGGCATGGTCATTACGATAGAGCCCATCATTACGGCTGGAAGGGCGGACGTGTACATTGCGCAGGACGGGTGGAGGGCACGAACACGGGACGGAGCGTGGGCAGCACAATTCGAGCATACCGTGGCCATTACCAAAGAAGGCCCAATTGTTTTAACGCGATGGGATTAAAATTAGGCCACTTACGAAATGGACATAGAGACCGGATGATACAGCTAAGCTCGTGCTGTGTTCATTCGGTTTTTTTACGGAAAGGACTATGTAACGAACTACAGAATGGTAAGGCTCTCACATTTTTACATTAGAAAAGAATGCGGGAACAAATACTGCTTTTACCATCAACGTAAAAAATACAGCATCAACAACGATGCAGTTTGCTGTTGCCGGAAACGGGCAAGTTGTTTTAGATTGGTCCCCCGGTAAGCGGATCATCGTCTTATCAAATTTATGTTAAAGAGGCTTCTGGGAGTTATGGAGCCGCAGTCGGAACAGTTAACGGCGCGCAAGAGCTATGCGGCTTCAGGTCTGACGAATGGAACGCTTTATTACTTCGTTGTGAAAACAGTAAATGCGGCGGGAGACAGCGAGCTTTCTAATGAAGTGACTTCGATACCTCTGTCCGTTCCGCAAGCGCCTCAAAACGGGTATAACGAGTCCAATCACGATGGCGCAAGGCTCTGATTACTTAAACGACGAATAGAGTGTACAAAGTGCAACGTAGCTTAGGTGTCATGTGTCGTGTAGGCTGAAGAACTCAGATAAAACCCACCACGCGCTTCAGTTACATTGCACTTTGTACAATAGAATCCACATAAAAAGGGGACCGCGAGAGGCTACACAGTAGAAAGTGCAGTAGAATCAGCCTTACGAGTGAATTATGGCTGCAATAGTGCCATTCTGTTGCAGAAACTACAATGTAGCAAGGCTGTGATGACTTAAACGACGAATAGAGTGTACAAAGTGCAACGTAGCTTGGGTAGTCGACAGGGGGAAATTAGAAGTAGCAAACGAGTCTATAAGAAACATATTGGCAGGAGAGAATCGGAGGATAACCCACCGTTCGCTTCAGTTACATTGCACTTTGTGCAATAGATACCACATAAAAAGGGGACCGCGAGAGGCTACACTGCAGAAAGTGCAGTAGAATCAGCCTTACGGGTGAAATTTGTCTCCCATAGCGCCATTCTGTTGCAGAAACTACAATGTAGCAAGGCTGTGATGACTTAAACGACGAATAGAGTGTACAAAGTGCAACGTAGCTTGGGTAGTCGACAGGGGGAAAGTAGAAGTAGCAAACGAGTCTATAAGAAACATATTGGCAGAAGAAACTCAGATAAAACCCACCACGCGCTTCAGTTACATTGCACTTTGTACAATAGAAACCACATAAAAAGGGGACCGCGAGAGGCTACAATGCAGAAAGTGCAGTAGAATCAGCCTTACGGATGAAATTTGTCTCCCATAGCGCCATTCTGTTGCAGAAACTACAACGTAGTAAGGCTCTGATGACTTAAACGACGAATAGAGTGTACAAAGTGCAACGTAGCTTGGGTAGTCGACAGGGGGAAAGTAGAAGTAGCAAACGAGTCTATAAGTAACATAATGGCTGAAGAACTCAGATAAAACCCACCACGCGCTTCAGTTATATTGCACTTTGTACAATAGAATCCACATAAAAAGGGGACCGCGAGAGGCTACACTGCAGAAAGTGCAGTAGAAACAGCCTTACGGGTGAAATTTGTCTCCCATAGCGCCATTCAGTTGCAGAAACTACAACGTAGCAAGGCTGTGACCTTGCCCCGAATAGATGGACACGAAGAAAACCTCTATAATAAATCATGGAGGGGTTCATATGGGACAACGGAAGAAATTCGACAAGGCATT
>NZ_JACHXW010000010.1:0-15918 GCF_014192395.1 Paenibacillus endophyticus
GAAATGCTCATTACTTGTTATCGCTTTTTCGCTTATCCCGAAGGATTTGCGAGGCAGTTGTTACTCGTTGTTCAGTTTTCAAAGAGCAATCTTTTTCTTTCGTTCCGGTGTATTTCTTGGCCGGAATAAGAATATACCATGGACAAGCACAGTATTGCAAGTGTTTTTTAAATTTATTTCAAAACCACTTCAAACAGTCTGATCCTTTTCAATGGAATCTATACATACTTCGTCATCATCTCCAATAATATCACCTTCATGCTTTCAATTAGTTCAGCTGGTTCCTTCACGGTTGCCTCATTTCCCAAGCCCATAAAAAACTTCGCGTAATAAGGAATGTCTACATGGCGAGCCTTCCCATCCAGCCATCCCGTTCCGTCCTCCCGAACATGAAGCGTGGGCATCGGCCACAACTCAGTCTCGCAGCGCTGCACGCCTTCTCTACTGAGTTCTACGTAAAGCTCGATATATTTCACTTCCGTTTGAAAATAATCATCCCGGTTGCCAAGATGAACCTCCCGGAAGTCCATAGGCACCATTCCGGTTGAATCATACTCGGCTGTTTGGATACGGTCGCACCGAAACAATCGCAGTTCTTTTCGCAAATAACAATAGGCAGGGCAATACCAAAAGCCATTGCTGGCATAAAGACCAATCGGTTGAATCGGCCGGCTCAGCTTTCCCTCACGCGAATCATAGCCAATATGCAGCACCTTTTGATGAATGGACGCTTCAAGCAATATGGATAAAAACGGTACTTCAGAGCTCCTCTCCGGTGTGAAAATATCAATTCTATGCTTCATTTGATCAATTCGGTCGCGAACTTCCCCCGTCATATAGAAGTAAAATTTGCTGAGTGCCGATGCGGCTTCTTCCTTAAACGGAAGATAGGCGTAATGGCGGAGGGCATGGCTGGCGAAAAAAATAGCGACCGCCTCCTCTTCCGTAAACGCAATCGGCGGCAATATTCTCTCCTTTAGCACCTGATAACCGCCATGCGGCCCTACTTCTGAATATAAAGGAACACCGAGCTCACTCAGCTCCTGCAAATCCCTTAAAATAGTGCGCGTAGATACCTCAAACTCCTGAGCAAGCTCTTTGACAGTAAACTTCCGCTTACGGTTAACGGTCATCATCAATTCAATCAGACGCTTCGATTTCGACATGGATATCCTCCATAATTCTTTTTGTATTTATGACAACGATTGTCACTATTATAATCTACAATTAAAACTGAGCCTACTAAGGCGTAATAGGATTTCAACATATGAATGGAGTGAAACCTCATGTCAGCTGTAAATGAAGTCAAAGCTGTGCTGCTAGAAGAATTGGAGCATATCGTCAAAACATCCTCGAATCTCATTCGCAAAATTTCGCCAGAGCATTGGAGCTTCAGACCGCACGCGAATATGAGATCGCTGCTGGAGTTAACCGAGCATCTCGTTTCCGTTCCATCTTCGGATTTGCTCATTTTACAAGAGAACAGCGAAACCGTTATACGCAGGCTGGAAGCCGACATCGCTGAAAACTCGGATATTGAACGCCTTATTGGTTGGATGGCAACCGGCCTCCATGAAGTCAAAAGCTATATGGAGAGTCTTTCCGAGGAAGATTTCCTTCATAAAAGCACAAAGCCCTTCTATCTCGAGCATGGTACTGTACAAGCCAAATGGCTCGTTGAAATAACGACCCATGCGCAGCATCACCGAGCTCAGCTCTTTACGTATTTGAAAATGCAAGGCTACGAGGTTAACATGTTTGATCTCTATTAATCAATCCATACAAATAAGCTCTCCGCTGCCAGAAGGCAGGGAGAGCTTATTTGTCCGCATGGTGAAAGCTTATTTGTTCTTACTATAAAAGGAATCTGCCTTGAACAGCCTATACGAGAAGTTTCTTTTCTCGAATAACGCCGCGGTAGCCCTCCGGAATCCGTATATTTATTTTGACTGACTCGGGATATTGCACAAAAATTTCTATTGTCTCATCCCCCAGTAGCTTCCATGACACATCGATTCGACCTGCATCAGGCAGGGGCACGCTCCCTTTCGCCCATGATAGACCGCTTGGCTCCGGACGAATGTCCACCTCTGACCAGCCAATCGCCGCAATGCGAATGCCGAGCACCTCGTGACCAAGAAAATAAGCCGGTGCTGCCGACCAAGCGTGACAGTGACTTCTAGTCAGCATATTTGGATTAGCTCTATTTTCCGTGAAATTAGGGTACATCTCCCAGCAGGTTGTAGCGTCATGTTCAATCATTTGCCCGAAATTCAAGCGAATATCATCCACGATTGCCGTATTCCGACCGGATTTCGATAGTGCCTCATAATAGAAGAAGGACATGAACGGACTGCCGATTTGAACGAAATGCTCAGGCGCCTCTTCTAAATAACTTTCTACGATATCGCTTCTATCAGCTTGCGCAACCCCAGTCAAATAGGCTACTACCTGCGTCTGCACTGAAAAAATATCCGATCTCCGTCCATCTACATGGACGCAATCCAAATAGGCGGATTGTTCCTCCGACCACAGATGATGATTGATAGCAGCTTGAAGCAGGTTCGCCGCTTCCGTGAAGCGATGGTGTCCATTCGGATCATTTGCGAAGACGGCCATCTCAGCGGCTACGCGCAGCGTTTTTACCAAAAAGCAATTCTGATGCGTCACGATTCCGTCATTCGGCTGATCGATCGGCGACCAGTCTAATAGATTCCAGCCTTTTATCGCAAGAAGGCCTTCTTCATTGATTTCTTTTAGGTAATGCTCCAGCGTAAAACGGATATGCGGATACATCTCAGCTGCAAAGTCCATATCTCCGGTCTGCTCCACGTATTCTCGGCAAGCCATCGCCCAAAAGAATGTCCAGTTCGGGATCACGCTGCTCCAACCGCTTGGTACCTGATCGGCAAATAGCGGCGTTTGATCTTTGGAGCCCGGAACAAGACGCAAGCAGCGCTTTACGATGTCATTAACGCCAAACAAATAGTTGCTTACAAGCGCCTCATTGCGGCTGTCTCCTACCCAGAACACTTGCTCATAGGCCGGGCAGTCCACAAACGTATCTTCCATGCAAAGCTTCGTCGTATGACGGCTAATTTCCCAAATGTCATTAAGCAGCGGATCTGAGCATTGGAAGCTGCCTATTTCAGCAATTGGATAATGATTTGCCATGTAATGAACGTTGATCAGCTTGACCGACCGTCCAGCCTCACGAACCGTCAACATCAAATAACGGAGTCCTCTTCGTATGGGGGATACGTATTGCTGCCTTCCCTCTCTGCACACATAACGAAGCGTATTATCAAGTCCGAACGTATCCTGCCGGTAATCCTCCGTCATATATTCGAATCCGTAGAAATCCAGTATCGTCCCCGCTTCTGCCTCTACTTCAAACGAGAGGTAACCAGTTAGCTCCTTGCCGAAATCAATCACAAGCTCCGTGTCAAAGCCAGGGTAGATCGGAACGATCCCGGCTTCCGCATTCGGAATTACTGCATGTTGCAGCGCTGCCGGGACGGGATGCGGGTTGCTCTCTTTTTTCCAGACAGACAGGCCGAATACATCCGCTTCACTCACATAGCGTTCATCAATCTCGTGGATAAAATCCGAATATGCGGCTAAATCCTCCACAGCAGCTACTTTTTCGATAACCTCTTTATATGTTTTGTCCTCGAAATCAATCTCTCTTGTCGTCTGGTGATCGAGATAAAACGTCGAATCAAATGGTCCAATCGATATAAACGGAGATTTGCTCTCTTGTTGGCCGACTTCCTCTGCTAGCAGCGGACTTCTCCAAGCGATAGCTGATTCGCTGTATAAGCTGACATGCAGCTTGCCCGTATGCATCCGTCCGCTAACATCGATCAACAGCAGGTTATCACCTTTCATGAGCTTAACGGAAGCATATCGTTCCGGCATGGTCCCTGTAAAAAGCTCCTCGCTCAGCTTGTTCCCATTCAGCGATACTGAGCCTACGCATTCTCCTGCAAAAGGTAAGCCTAGTATAATCCCAGTCTCCTCCTCCGCACGGAGGATCGTTGCGGCGTATCCCGTGAATCCAACCACATTGGCGTGATTCTCGCTGCCCGCAACCATATGATTGCGCATATCTATTGCTGTCGAGAGCGTAAAAGACCGAACGCTGTTCATGGACACAATTCGGGAAGGATAGAGCGGATATTCCGCCAGCAAAGGAATATCACGCTCCTTAAGTGACACCCACGGGCCTACCCCCACCTCACCGATAACGCAGGGCTTCTCCCAGCTTTGATCATCAAAGCCGTTTTCGATCCAATGATCCGGCCATAAGCCTGCATTCACATACTCCGAGAAGCCCTGCTGGCAGGACATTCGCGGTGCACGTGTATGATGGCCCTCGTGAATTGACGTTTTCCAAGCATCATCAGTAGCAAGCAGCATCTCGGCACCCGATTCCTGCAGGCTGTCGATCTGTACAAGCAAGCCGCCGCGGCCGCGCAAATAATAGAAGGTCGAAACGCCAAAGTGAAGCACGAATACTGCGATCGTATTGGTCTGCCCCGGAATCAGCAAATGCCCAATATCATAACAATCATAAAACTGCTCAACCGTCCAAGAGCGTACTGGGCCTCTGCCAATCTGCTTGCCGTTTATATAAAGAACATAACGGGAGTCCGCACTAATTCGCAGAACCGTTGGTATCTGCTCCGCAGTGCCTTCAGCTGATTGTGGAGGCACGAAGCTTTTTCGGAAGCAGCGCCATTCATTGCGCGGGCTTTCCTCTTCTCCGCCCCATATCCAGCTCGCATTCCAATTCCTATTGACCATGTGATCCAGCTCCCTCTGTGCCAGCACTCGGCTGCAAGCACGTGCATTCTTTCTCTCATTATAGTAAAATCAATGAACTGAATTACTATTATTCCGGACATTTAATCATTGAAAAACGACATCCGTATAGAGGAGGAATAGGACTTTGGCTACGAAACATTCTCAGTTGTACAAGGTCGAGCAATTTCTTCAAGAAGACGAGTACATCTTTGTAAACCGAGCTGCAGAAAATTTTCATCTCCCGCTCCATAACCATGATTTCATCGAGCTTGCTTATGTAGCAGAGGGCAAGGGCTTTCATCATATCGGAGAAACCGTCGTTTCCGTGCACAAAGGATTGTTGTTTATACTGCCGCCAGGTATATCGCATGTATTCCGGCCATCAACGCCTTCACAAACCAGCCCTCCGCTTATTGTATATAACTGTGTCTTCCGTTCATCTCTGCTCATAATTTTGCGTGATTGGATTGGCGGAGCGCCGCCGATTGCGGATTTACTGGAGCAGCAGCTCACTCACCCAGCGGCGTTCCAACCCCTTTTTGATGACGAAGGTCTCATCGATGCCTTATTCTGCAGCCTGCTTCGCGAGTACAATAACCAGCAAATCGGGTCGGATGCATGCTTGCGGTCACTGCTCGTACAGCTGCTCGTATCTATTCATAGGCTGCTCCAACATGCAAGCAAGCCATCGATCAAGCCGGTTTCCGTCCAGCATATCCTTATCTATATGGAACAGCATGCACACGAAAACTTGACGGTCGGCCAGCTTGCTGAACGCTGCCAGTGGAGCGAGCGGCATTTCGGCCGTGTATTCAAGGCGCATACCGGACAATCCTTTCTTCGTTATCTGCAGCAGCTGCGGATCAAAAAAAGCTGCGTGCTTCTTAGAAGCTCGCAGCAAAAAATCGGTTCGATCGCAGAAGAAGTCGGCTATAAAAATATCGATGCCTTTCTCACGCACTTCAAAAGAATTGTCGGCATGACGCCTCGCGACTATCGCCGCATTGTACAAAATAGGCATGTACCGGATATCTCTGCAGTGGCATTTGACGGACAATGAGAAATACAGTACCGGATATCTCTACCGAGGCATCTGACGAACAAAGGAGAAATATGTTTCTATGAGATGGAAAGTCGTTTTTTATGAGGGCCGTTTTCTCGTCTGCCGCAAAACGTGGCATTCGCCGGAATGGATGGGAATAGACAAAAAGGATATTCGATTACTGGCAATCAACGGGCAGAATCAAGCTGTCGAGGTTTACGCGGATTGCTCCACGAAAGAGCTTGCCAATAAGCTCCTGTTTCACAAGCGGTAGCCTTTTGTACCAGCAAACCTGCTAGCTTCTATCATTGCAAGCGGTAATCTACTGCATTAGCCATTCTTTTTTGCATGAAGATCGCAGCCTAATGAGGCAACAAGCCTACTAAATCTTTTGCATCAAACGAATGAACCTGCTGCCGCAGCTCTCTTAAGCGTCTTGTTTGTCACGCATGACGTAGCCTTCATCCAGTTCAATCTCAAAGAAACCGGCCATGGCCATCGATTCATATGCAATCGGATGATTGCTTGCTGCCAATATAATGTTTCGGGCATCCGCAAGATGCTCCGCTTTAAGGGAGAAAGCTTTAACATACGTGAAAGCTTCTTTGAGCGTCGCGTATACGGCATCGATTAGGGTGTCATTTTTCAGTTTGCCCGTTACATTCAGCAGAAGCATGCCTCTTGCACCGAGCTTCGCCTCAGCCAGCACCATAAACTCTAATGTCATTAAATGATAGGGCGTGCCGGCCTCCGTGAACGCGTCCAATATAATATAATCGAAGCTGCCCTGCTCCTGCTCGCCCAGAAGCAAGCGTCCGTCACCGACTCGTACATTATCCATGTGGTAATGAAAGTACGTTTTGCTTAGCTCGACTACCGCCTCGTCGATTTCCGCTACGACAAATTGCTTATTCGGGTAATGGCCGGGAATTGTCCCGACGCCGTGTCCGATCATAAACACATGATTGAATGCAGGATCGTTTCTCTCCATCAAGTGGATCATCGCTCTTGGATATTCCAGCACGATCCGCTTCGGGTCCTTCAAATCAATGGCGCCCTGTATCGCATGGTCGGAAAATTGCAGGAACCGAAACTTACCGATTTCCCCATAAAGCTGACTCGCTTCATACACGGAAACTTCATGCGTACCGCTCTTTGCCTTTCGTAATAACTGCAATGAATCGTTCTCCTTACGCCTAGTTAGATATTGAACCTATCATGTCTTCTTCTGGAAAGAGGTAATCGACAGCTGGCCTTCCACCAGGAACACGTCCGTTTCCACAAACCCGCTCTGCTTGTAAAAGCTGACGGCCGGAACGTTTTCGGTTCCCGTTGCAACCACAATCACATCTTCTGAGCCCGCTAACCGCTCGACGTAAAGCAGCAGCTCTTTAGCAATTCCTTTTCGGAAATGCTCCGGGTGCACCATCAATCGATGAATGTCGATGATTTCCTCTTCCCGTTTTATCGCGATAGCCCCGCATAACTCACTGTCCAAATAATAACCGTAAAAATCTTCGCCGCAAACGATCAGCGTTTCTACGGTATCCTTTAGCGGAGGCAGCTCCTCAAAGCCGATTAGCTCCGCCTCTACCTTGTAGGATGGCATTTGAATGCCCAGCACGGCCTCCGCAATGCGTGGATCGGTTATATCGATTTTTTTAATCCTATGAATAAAAACACTTCCTTTTAAACTTATTCAGTCAATTTCGCATCTGTCCTCTTTATCATAACGCATTATCGAGACGTGCGTCCGCTTCGACTAGCTGCAGAAGCTCTGCCGTTGCAGCCGTTGTAAGCGCATATCCTTTGTGGGTCTCCTTGGCATTCATAATCATGCCTTGCTGCTCGCTTGGCCCAAGCCATAGGAGATACTTGCGCGCCTCAAGCTGAAGGGTAATCGTGAATGCATAATCAGCCGCACTCACGTTCAAGATGCCGGGAAGCTCCTGAGCAGTTTGGACGGCGCGTTTAAAAGCTTCTACCTGTTCCTTTTCGGAAAAGACAACCGTTTCGTTGCTTCCCCCCGAAATTTTGGCAATGGATATATGGCTTGCCGGAGCAGCTACGACATCCTGTTCGCTCGCAACGATCGGCTTCTTCGCATCCGCTGCGCAGCCGGTTAGCAGGAGCACTGTCGCTGCCATTGCCAAAACCGTATTTTTCACATGCATGCCATCGCCTCCCTTAGCAACCTTATTATGTAAACATTCCTATATATGACGTCAACTCGCTTAAAAAGGTTTCTATCTTATTTCCTTGAATACATCGTGTAAAGCAGGATAGCGTTGGGAATTACTAGAATAATAGAGTAACTTAAATGAGGAGTGAACGCATGAGTATTACAACGTACCCGGAATTCGTGCAACTGGTTGATCAATATAAAATTTTCCCATTTTCCGATCTGATTCCCGATCACCCTTCGCTTACTTCAGTCGCACCAAGCGATAGCTGGCACAAAGATAACGAGCATGATCCTTGGCTGTGGCGCGTCAAGATCGTCAAGGACGAGCATGCGGCATATGGGAAGTTTTTCGGCTCCAAGTTAAGCTTCGTTCAGGTCAGCTTATTCCCTTACATTCCGCTTCTGCTATCGCAAGGGAATAACGTAGAAGCTCGATTTCAAAGCGGTTTATTGTCTCAGCACGCACGGGATATATACCGAATCATCAAGGAAGCTGGCAATATTGACGCTAGAAATTTGCGCAAGGAATCCCGGTTGACCGCCAAGGAGCAGAAAAAGGATTACGAAAGAGCGCTTGTTGATTTGCAAAACTATGCGGATATCGTCATTACAGGAGCTCAGGAGAGTGACATCGAGGGCGGGTGGAGCAGTATGTGTTACGAAACCTCAGAGCATTGGCTCTATGAAACGCTGAGCGACACGCCGGAGGCGCCTCGTCATTTGGCAGAAGCGAAAACGGCTGTCAAAGCGGAACTTGCCGAGGTATGCACGGAGAAAGCGCTCAAATACTTGGATAAAAAGCTGAGGCTTTCCTTATAGCGCATAAATAAAGGGGAAATGCCCGGGTTAGCGTATGCTAACGGGCATTTCCCCTCATTGCTTTTCAAAGCGCAATAGGATCTGATTACGAGCAAGTATGCTTCTACCTTCAATATGCAGATTACGCAGCTTCCTCGCTCGCTTCCACATCTTTACACATTAACCTTTGCGACGGCCTCTCTCATATCCCTTGTGTTCTCGCTTAATAGAGCAGAGGCCTCCTGCACCTGCTTCATCATTTCCAGCTGTTTGGCTGTGAGCGTCTGTATCTGCTCCGTTTGATCGGATACGCCGCTTGCGATATGAGCGATGCTGCTTACCGTCGCTGCGACCTCCTCGGAGCCGGCGGTCAATTGCTCCGTAGCAGCCGATACCTCCATAATTTGCTCGCTTACGAGGCGGAACGATGCCACGGCTTGCAGGAATGCCTCCGCCGCTTCCCCCGATAGCGAAACACCATCATTAATTTCTAGCGAAACCTTTTCCATCTCCGTGCTGATTGTGCCAGACTCCGTTTCGATATTGCCAAGCAGCGTCGAGATCTGCTGCACGGATGCTGCGGAGGCTTCCGCAAGCTTGCGAACCTCCTTCGCCACGACCATGAAACCCGCTCCATGCTCGCCAGCACGCGCGGCTTCTATGGAGGCATTCAATGCAAGCAGCTTGGTCTGGTTGGCAAACTCGCTGACAGAGCCGATAACTAGTCCAATCTGTCCGGTATACTCCTTCAGCTGCCTTGCCATATCGAGCGTCTGCGCTGTTGAAACCGAGATGCTCCTGATCTGGTTATTCAGCTGCTTCATAGCCGTTTCGCCTGATTGCGCGCTTTCAAGCGACTGTACCGCCGCATTGGAGACTGTCGATGACGACTCCGCAATCCTTACAATGCCTACTGCGATCTCTTCCATCGCTAGTGCACTGTCCTCCGCGCTTTTCTTCTGCGCATGCGCGCCTTCATAGATATGCTGCACGGAGCCATTCATCGTTTCGCCCATTTGCAGCATTTGATCCGCATGGCTGGCAAAAGCTTGCGAGGATGAAACGAGCTGCTCTGACGTTTTCCCTACATTCACAACAACGCCGCGAACCCTCTCGTTCAGATTCTCCGACATCGTGAGCATCGCCCTATAAACGGTGCCGATCTCATCCACCGAGGTAACTGGCGTTGCGCGCAAAATCGCATTGGCCTCCGCCAAATCCCCAGATGCCATCTTCTCTGCGCTGGCGGTTACGGTTTGCAGCGGCTGCAGCGAGCGTCTAACGAACCATACAATGGCTCCGATTAATACAAGGGTGATAAGCAGCATCATGATGTACAGAGGCATGCTCTCCCAAATGACATCTGCAGCAAGCTGTTGAAATACGGCAGCATCCGTATCGATGCCAAGCGCTCCAACCACTGTCCCGCTCTCGTTCTTCAATGGAACATATGCCGATAGGTAGGACCCGTACACCGGATTCTCTATAAGAGGCGAGCTTGCGTTTCTTCCCGCCACAACCGCTTCGGCTGCTTCAGCTGGCATGTCAGTGACTTCATCTATCGGCGAAGCGTCGCTAGCATCCTTGGGCAGGCCGTCTATCATAATTCTCGGCTCCAGATTATCCGCAAAGCGGACAAAATAAACATATCTCGCTCCGATTTGTGTACGGAAATGACTGAGTTCTTCTCGAAGAGACCAGTACAGCTCTGTCTCCTTCGGTTCTTTCAGAAACTCGGAAAAACGATCAATCTGCAGCGTAACGGCATAGCTCTCCGCAATTCGGATATTATAGCTGTTAATCGCCTCTTCGACAGCCGATTTGGTCTGTACAACCTGTGTGCCGATATAGCCTGCCGCTATTAGAATCATCACCGCTGTCATCGCGCATAAAATGCGGACAATCAAATGTTTTTTTAATACCGTTACCATAGCTGGTTTCCCCTCTGCTTTGCGCCCATCCTACCAGATTATCGCTCTAAGTAATGGGCTGATGATGGACAATGTTATATCGCTTATCATACCACCATCATTCGACAATAGGGGAAAAATATCCAAACTTTATACCTAATTTTTACTAGTCCTAAAGACTCTTTTTTTACAAGCCCAGACTAGGTTGCATCTTGTCTTAATAAATCGCTAAATCCGATGGCTTTCCATCCATTCGACGGCAAAATCGACCAGCGGTTTCGCTGGCATAAGCTGCGCCTCCGCATGCCCTACCTTCCCTCTGCGAATCAAGCCCGTTTCACGCTCAAATGCTTGCCCCAGCTGTTCAAAATCATCCGAACAGAAATCAATATCCGCGAACGCAGCCCACTCCCTCTTACCTTCTATCCATATCGGCGCCTTGTTGATCATCTCGGCCTTGCCTGCATATTGCGCCCGATATTCCGCCAAATGAAGGGTTGTATTGCGGTCATGTCCTACGCCGAGCAGCAGAATCCAGCCCTCATCCCCATATAAGCGGGCAATTGGCGATTGCTCGCTTAAGCAGTATGCTAGGCTATGATCCGCAGTCATGCTGTCCTTCTTCGCTCCCCAAGCAGCGAAAGACACTTGCGGATGGTCGCTGCGCACGACGCCGCTTTGTTTACGAAAACACTCATTGATCATGCCCATGTTGAAACAAGGCGTGAGATCCGCGGTAAAAGCCGGCATTCCTTTTCTAATCGGCTCCCACCACGATTCGTTGACAGGCGGGTTGCGCCAATTCTCCGGGTCGGATAAGTCTCCGGTATGCGTAGGCATAACAAGCGTTCCGCCATCGCCTAGACAGGCCTCCATTGCCAAAATAACGGCCACCGGCCCACCGGCTACAAATCCTCCAATGGCCTTCATTGAGCTATGCATCAGCACCGTCATGCCGGATACAATGCCTAGTTTTTCGAAATCTGCCTGCAAATTCTCCTGCGTCCATAATTCATCTTGTAGCGGCTCCATATCTCTCACTGCTCATTCCTTTCTTTTTTGAAGGCCAATACTTCCTCCAACCGTTCTGATTTCAGCACCAGCGTTTCCGTATCAAATACAAGAAATACCGGAAACGCATCGATCCGAAATGCCTTCTGCACATCCATTACATAAGCGGGGTCGTGCTCCATCCAGCTATATCCGCCGTTCATTAAAATTCTCGCTTCTTCTTCCTTGAAAGCTTCGAGTGGATAGGGCTGCGATTCGCCTTTCCCATAAACAACCGTTGTTCGCAAATCACCCTTACGGCTAGCCAGCAATCCGGCTCTCATCAAGAGCTCCTCATTCGGCATCGAAAGAATAATGAGCTCATCCGGCGTATCCGTTACCACCTTTGTGCTCGGCGGATTAATCTGCACCTTCTGTCCCAGCCTCAGGTCGACCCAGCCAAGCTTCTCGCCTGCTTCATTCGTAATGGTTGTGCTTTCGAGCACTCGCGCCTCATACTCCGCTCCCCAATCCTCGATAGCTGGCCCTGGCTCATCCCGCTTCGCCCATTCCGAAATATTGAAACGAACCGTCTTCTCCTGCTCATCAAGTCCATCTATGAAACCGATCATTTGATTATCGCGATAATGGCCGTACGGCTTGCTGCTGCAGCTGGTTATCAGCAGCCCTACAGATAATAGAAGAACAATACCCGATCTTTTTAAAGACAGCATCCGCCATCCCCCTTCGTTTATAACTAAAAACGCCGGATAGAGTGCAATTGTTCCATTTTCTTTGAAATCTATACATTTATTTTCCCCGCTGCGTCAATCGTTTCCTCATTCCCGCCCATGCTATATAATAGAACAAGCGAGCAACAAAAGAGAAACGTTGAGCATGGCAGCAAAGCCTTAAGGAGAATTCATATGGATATCATTGAAATCGTTACCGATCTAATTGACGAAGATACCGATCAGCCCAGATACCAATTCGATGAGGAAGCCCTGCAGGAACTCATGAAGAGCATTGATGAGATCGGTTTGCTCTCCCCCATTAAAGTGAGAACGACACCTAACGGCCGATACAAAATCATTTATGGCAACCGCAGATACAAAGCAAGCAAGATGCTCGGCAAGCCGACCATACCTTGCATCGTATCCACCGTTACCGACGAGCTGGAAATTTATTTGGAGCAAATCGCTGAAAACTTGACGCGCGAAGGCTTCTCGCCAATTGAGGAGGCGGAAGCTTTCAACAAGCTGCTGAATGATTCCAAATTCAGAAGCTCCACTAAATTTTTATCAGCCAAGCTCGGCAAGCCTGAATCGTATATTAAAAACAAATGCGAGCTGCTTAAGTTCAGCAATGCGGTTAAAAAGCTGATCGTCGGCGGCACCGAAATCAAGAAGGACAGGCTGACCGAGGATCAACTGCTGCCGCTTAAGGATTTGCCGATGGAGCACCGAGACGCGCTTGCGCTTATTGCAGCAAGAGATGAGCTGCCCGTAAGCGACGTGAAGAAAATAGCAAAGCTGTTCAAAGACAAAACGATCTCTGACAGCACCAAGGACAAGCTGCTCTTCAAGTCCGGAAGCGGATTGATCGAAACCTGGTCGACCCATGAGCAGAACAAAGCAGAACGCGCCAAGCCTGCACCTGAGCCGAAGGCCGCCTTGCCAAAAGCAGAGATGCAGCAAGCACCGCCTCTTCCTGCCGAAGAGCAGAAGACTAGCCGCCTCGCTTCCTCGGCAGCTCCCATCGAGCAAGCGCTTGAGCTGCTGGCTTCGGCCATTCCGGTACATCGCGCATTGACAGCAGAGATGCTTCAATCTGTTGCATCGATTCAAGCAAGCAGGCAGGTTCCGTTCCTGCAAGGAATAGATGTGATCATCCAGCAGCTCGAGAATCATTTGGCTGATTGGCGAAGCGCCCGTGAATTCGCCAGCAGCCGCCTGCAAACCGTCGCATCGTCGGATGATTAGCTTCGGATGCTGAACGCCAACAAAATAGCCAAGCACAGCATAACTGTGCTTGGCTATTTTTATATTAGTTCGTAATGCGCTCTGAACTCATCCTCAAGCATCGACATCGTAATCAGGTCATGATACGCCCCGTTCCAAAACAAAGCGTCCCGTTCTATACCCTCGCGATAGAAACCAAGCTTCTCGTATACATGAATAGCCCGCGGATTGAAAGCATATACGCCAAGATGAATCCGATGCAGCTTCAGCACCAGAAAGCCATAGCGCAGCATAAGAATCATCGCTTCGGTGCCGTATCCGCGTCCGCGATGCTTGGTGCCTTGCAAGCCAATGCGGATATTGGCGCTGCGATTCATGCTGTCAATCTCATTCAGAACTACCTCGCCAAGCAGTTCGCCCGTCTCCTCAAGGATAATGACAAAATCTGCCCGATCATCGTTCATGGCTCCGATTTTGTTTATCCATGCCGCAATAGCATCGCGTGTAAATTCAGTTTGCGAGCCCGTAAGCTCGTTCATCTCTACATCCTGCAAAAAAGCATAATAGGCGTCCAAATCAGACTCCTTTGCATAACGCAATATGATTGGGCTTCCTTCATTGCGAAGCTCTGGCAATGGTTGTGTCATAACCTATTTCTCCGTATTATATGTTATCCATTATTAGCGGAATTTCGTCTTCACCCTAATCGAACGACTAATTGATCTCCGACCGGATAATAATACGTTCCATTATCGAAATAGATACATTCCCATTCCTTATAGGTATTCGAATACGACATGTTGACTGCTTGAATTCGCCATAAATCAAAAGCCTGCCAGACGCAGCAATTCATCAACAACAAGTTGTGGTTGATAGCTGTGTATATAATGGGAGCTGTCTGGCACGATGATTTGCTTGCCGGCAACGGACCAAGAAGGAAGTGCTGCCTCGCCTTCCATCCAAGCTTTATCTTCGGCCAGCTTGCCGAAGTAGTCGGCAGTCAGGACAGTAATAGGGATGTGGAGAGGTTTCCTGCCCGCTAATACGGTATCTGCATTCTCTCGGCTTTGCCTCATTTCATCCCTCATATTCCGGTTCCCCATCTTAAGCAGCACGGCTTTCCGATTTAGCTCCTTTAGCTCCTCCGTCAACAGCTTATCCCCGTTGCTTTGGCCAGCGACCCATCCGGTGAAGCCGTCTAGATGATATAAGGTTCGCAATATGCCCGTTGTTCGAAGAGCGCTGTGTAACCATGGGATAAAAGTAAGCTCCGGGCTCGTATGGTAATATTCCGGGCTCCCGCCTTCAATAAGCAGAATGCCTTTTACTTCATCGGGAAATCGCTGCGCATATCGGATGGCTTCCAGTGAACCAAGGGAATGGGCTGCAAACAGATAAGGCGGCTTCTGCCCGGAGACTTGAAGCAGCTCATGAATTTCGCTCGTAATCGTATCGATATCGCGCTTTCCACCAGTCATATCGCTGTAGCCATAACCGAACCGATCATAGACAGCCAGCTTCACATGCGGTTTTAGATCTTCATACAAGGGGGAGAAATCCGCGTAAGGATTGACGGTCCCCCACCCAGACGCGAACACGACCGTCACATTCCCTGTTCCTTCCGTATAGAGATGCATCTTTTTGTCAGCAACATCGTACCGATTCCCGATAGGGTGGTAGGTTTTTCTGTCTTGCTTCGCTCCGTACCATTGATATATGGTCCCTATACCTGCTAGCGTCACAAGCAAGGCGAGTAGGCTTAGCGTTATTTTTCGAACACGTCTCCACAAGCTCTTCCGTCTCCCTTCAAGCGAATCGTTTCCCGTCCAGAGGCACTTCCTTACAAATATATAGGCATATATTGTAAAATACTACCGCCATAAGCAGGGGCAACTCCCCCGTCTTTGGTCTATTTACGCAGTGGACTATCCTCTACGCCAGACCAAGCTACGCTGCAACTAAACTATCCACTATGCGAGACCAAGATACGCTGCACTTTGTACACTCTACTCGTCGTTTAAGTAACCTCTCTCTTGCTACGCTGTAGTTTCTGCAACAGAATGTCTCATTTCCAGCGATTATTCGCTCATAAACGCGATTCTGTTGCACTTTGTACAACGTAGCCTCCCCCAGTCGGCTGCCATGTCAGGTTTCTATTGCATGAACTGCAATGTACGCTTCATACTACAATCAATTGGTGAGTGAATTATGCCTTTTCGCCCT
>NZ_JACHXW010000010.1:16013-195591 GCF_014192395.1 Paenibacillus endophyticus
ACATCGATTGGTAAGTGAATTATGCCTTTTCGCCCTACGTAGGAAAATGCTACGCTGCAACTAGACTGTCCACTACGCGAGACCAAGCTACGCTGCAACTAGACTATCCACTATGCGAGACCAAGCTACGTTGCAACAAGACTATCCACTACGCCAGACCAAGCTACGCTGCAACAAGACTATCCACTACGCCAGACCAAGCTACGCTGCAACAAGACTGTCCACTACGCGAGACCAAGCTACGCTGCAACAAGACTGTTCGCCATACTAAATAATGGATTTCTTGGGAATTAAGCTAATGATATTAGCGCCTTAACCATCCCGGTATCCACCAGTTCCATCGGCCGAGCATCACCATCAAAGAAGGCACAAGCAGCAACCGAACGATGGTCGCATCAATAAAAATCGCCGTAGCGATGCCGATACCGAGCTGCTTCACCCCCGCAACCTCGCCGAGCGCAAAGGGGAGCGTCACCGCAATCATTATAGCAGCCGCTGAAGCAATGACCCCGCTGACGGAAGAAAGACCGATTCTCACAGCTTGCTCGTTATTGCCCGTCCGCTCGTATTCCTCCCTAATCCGCGAGACAAGAAATACGCCGTAATCCATGCTGATGCCAAATACGAGGCCAAAAATAAAAACCGGAATCATGATCGCGATGCTGCTTGGCTCTATGCCAAAGACTCCTCTGCTAAACATAATAGACAGCATGCCAAATGCTGCTCCCATGCTTAGAAGATTGAGCAGAATCGTTTTGACCGCAACCAGAACAGATCGAAACGCGATGAGCAGCACGATGAAATTCGATACAAGAATGAAGCCCAGCACGTATCCTAAGCTTCCCAGTACCCGATCGAACACCTCCTGCTGGTATTTAGCCTCACCGCCAACCTTGAAAGCCAGCGTCGATATCCAATCTCTTCTTTCCCATTTCTTCACCCACCGTACGGCTTCTTCCATAGAAGAATCCTCAGCTAAAGCAACATGCAACAGCATCCGATCTCCGTTCAAAAAAGGTTCCAACAAAGCCCCATACTTACGGCTTTGCAGCGGATTCCCAACCTTCTCAAACAATTGCTCAGGAGAGAGCCCCGTCCGCGAGAAGATCGATTCTACCTTGATCACGGCATGATCCTTCTGCAATTGATTCACAATTCCGGACGCAGCATTCCAATCCGAAAGCTGAAGAAACAGGCGTTTGCCTTCCACCAGCACGAAGATGTTAGATGCAGGTGATCCTTCGAAAGCTGTTTTATATGTCTCCGCCGCTGCACGTGAATCTGACGTTCGCGGCAAGGAGCCCTCGTCCGGAATAGCCACTCGCATCGTTCCTAGAGGATATAAGCCAATCAACAATATGCTGCCCGCAAATAAACAAGTTATTGCCGGTCTTCGCATGACGAAACGGGAGAGCATATCCGCAAAACCCGCATAGCCGTTTGCTTTGCTACGTGACTGTCCTCCTGCCAGAATCGAGTTTGCTTTGCTACGTGACTGTTCTCCTGCCAGAATCGTGTTTGCTTTGCTACGTGACTGTCCCCTTGCCAGAAGCAAAGGCGGGCTTAGTGCGAGCAAAGCGGGTAGCAGCGTAAAGGCCGCCAGCAAGGATATAGCTACGACGGTCATCGCACCGACCGCAATAGAGGAAAACATCGGGAGCGGAATCCATATGAAGCTCAGCAGGCCTAGAAATACGCAAGCCGCTGACACCAAGACTGCCCTTCCCGCCGTTCTCATCGTTTTCGCAAGCGCCTCCGCAGGAATGATGCCTTCCAGTAGCTCCTTGCGGAAACGGCTGATCAGCATGAGTGCGAAATCAATGCTTAATGCAAGCCCCACCATCGGAATGACATTTAGGACAAAGTTGGACAAATAAAGCTTCGTCCCTATGCCATACATGATTCCCATCGCAACGATCACTGCTGAAACCCCGATAACGATCGGAAGCAGCGCAGTTGCTGTTTTTCTGAACAAGAACCATAACACAGCGAATGCAAGCGGAATGCCTACGGCCTCAGCTCTGGCCAAATCACGGTGGCTGGCTTCGTTCACGTCCGCCTGCACAACGGCTTTGCCCGTCGCCTTCACCGAAATGCCTTCGTAGCTTGGGAGCCGGTCATCCAGCTGCCGCAGCACATCCGGCATCCTGTTGGCCGGCTTCGAAAAGTCCAGAATCGCATAGGCGTAGTTCCCTTTGGCCATCTCGCGATGCTCAAGCGGAGAAACCATCGCTTGCAACCCGTCGACCCTCGCTAGCCGGTGCAGCGTTTGCTCTATAAACCAATTAAACCGAGCCGCTGCGATCTTATCCTCCTTCTCAAACACAAGGATGACTGGCGCAGCGGCCTGGTTAAAATCCTTGGCGAGCGCCTGCTCAACCTGCGCATAGGCGCCGCTCTCCGGGTACAAGCCATGATCCTGTACCACTTCATCGAGCTTAACTGCAAATGAGCCCGCGATTATAAGGAGCACGGACCAGAACAGGAGCATTGTTTTGGGGAAATGGAAAGAAAAAAGCGCAAAACGAACGATTCCCATTAGTCTGCTCCCTTCTGCATCACGCTTGTCCTATAACGGCTTCAATCGAGTAGCCTGCACGATAAGCCTCGTTAACGCGGGAGCCATTCTTGCGGCATAGGGGAGCCAGCTTTCCGCACTCGGCATGCTAACCATACCTTGCAGAAACCGTCCCCATTGCAGCGGTCCCTTGAAGGATTTGCGAATCGAACGCGAATAGGCTTGCTCCCACTCTGCCGCAGAAAGCTCGCCGCGCAAGCAGCGGTCCGCTAGCGGAGCGCAAATAGCGGCCGATCGCAATGCCATCGACATACCATCCCCGCAAAGCGGCGGGATCATCGCGGCAGAATCGCCAAGCAGCGGCAGCCCCTCCCATGTTGCCAGCTTTCGGCTCAATTGAACGGGAGCTACGGCTGCCTGCGTTCCGGGCACTGCTTCAGCGAGCGCGAGCTTGCGGTTCAGTCTCGGATTGCGCCTGGCTGCGGCTTTTATCATTGAAAGCACCGATTGGCCTGCAGGCGAGAATGCATCCCGCCGCAGCAGCGCCGAGACGTTTACGATGCCGCCTTCGACTGGGCATATTCCCATGTATCCGCCCCTGAAAAAATACAGCTCAATAACAGGCTCCAGCGCAAGCGCACGGAAATGGGATTTCACGCCGATGTATGAGGGCTTCGAGGAGTCTTGCTGGCGATAGCCGGGCAGACCCGCATGGCCGTTCGCCCCCCATGCCGCAATGACAGCCCTTGCTTCCACCGTGCCGCTTTGCCCGTTCCGCTTAATGTCCACACTATAGCCGTGCTTGGCTGTGCGAATGGCAGTAACGGTCGTTGCCGTCCAAAGGCTGGCTCCCGCCTGCTCAGCCGCTTGATGAAGGGTCGAATCGAGCGAGAAGCGGCTTATCCCTAAAGCGGGCCCGGGAAGAGGGATCTCCAGCTCGGCACCATTTTCGAATATAAGCCGTATGAGACTGATCCTGACCGGCTCTAATGCTAAAATGGTATTACCTAGCCCTACCGCATCCAGCGTGCTTTGCGATTCTGGAGACAGAAACTCCCCGCACACCTTATGTCTCGGGAATGGCTTACGATCAAGCAGCAGCGTGTCCCATCCCTGTCCGGCAAGCGACTTGGCTAAGCTGCTGCCCGCAAGGCCCGCACCCAGCACGGCTGCGTCATACATTCTCGTCATTTCGCTCAGCTCCATCACCTCTGCTTGCCTGATGCTTGTCTATAACAGCCGCAAAACGAAACAACGGCCTCCAGCTGTAATATTTGCCCGGAATGCCAAGCTCTTGCCCAAGCTTCTTCCAATCTTCAGAGCGGAAGCCCTTCGCCACCGATAAAGGCCCATCATGGACAATATAACGATTGGAGGACAGGAGCCGCGCCGTCAGCCATACGGCAGCCCAAGCCAGCCAATGTCGATGGATATCATTAATGACGACGCCGATTCTCGAGGCGCGCAGCATGCAACGAGCTGCGCGGGGAAGCTCGTCCTCGCCGAAATGATGAAGAAATTGCGTCGCGGTTACGATGTCCGCCCTACCCTCCGGCAAGCCAAACAAATCGCTTTGTACAACCTTGATTCGAGGCTCGCCTTCATAATAACGACGAGCCTCCGAGCATGCCTCCTCGGTTAAATCAACAAGCTCGACGGCAAGAGCAATGCCTTGCTTATCCGCCCATTTCAACAGCTGCCTGTTCACGTCCCCCGAGCCGGCGCCAACATCCAGTATGGACAAGCTTCGCGGCTTGCCGGCATGCGCCCATAACTGCTTTACGCCATAAAGAGTAGGCGCGGCTGCTGAAAAAATTCGATTCAGCCTGCGTAAATGGCGCAGCGCCTCGCTTAGCTCCGGCCCTCCTTGCGAGAAATCATCCATCAATTCCTCAGCAGTCGAACGGCTGCGCAGCTCTCTAGACATATGCCCCATCCGTCTTCCGCTGCTCATCCCCCGCCAGAGAGGCAGGCACATAGGCGATCTTGATCATTTCGGCAGTGAGACCCGGACCGAAAGCCAAAGCGATGCCATTGACCGCGTCCGATCCGTTTTCATGAAGATGCTGCCTCATCGCGTTCAGCACGAACAGAATCGTCGCGGACGACACGTTGCCGTAGTCGCGCAACACACCGAGACTATGCGAGATTTGTGCATCCGTTAGCTCGAACTTGGTTTGCAAAATATCGATAATGCCTTTGCCTCCCGGATGAATCGCCCACAGCTGAGGCTCCTCTTCTCCGCAAAGCCGCTCTACCTCGGGCGGGATATGTTCCCCAATCAGCTTCGGAATACTCGGAGACAAGTACAGGTCAAAGCCATGATTGCCAACCTCCCATACCATTTCATCCGCGCAATCCGGCAGGAGGACCGACCTCTCCTGACCAAGCGTAAAAATAGGCTTAACATGCGGCTTTGCTGCTCCAATCAGACAAGACGATGCCCCGTCGCCAAAAAAAGAAGCGGCAAACAGCGACTCTTTATCGCCCGAGGGTTGAATATGCAGCGTACACAGCTCGACGCAAACGATCAATACTTGAGCGGCACGATCATTTAGAACAATCTGACGCGACAAGCCAATCGCTTTGAGCCCGGCGGCACACCCCAGAAAATTAAGCGGAATCCGGGTTATGGCAGGCGACAATCCTAATTGTTGAATAAGAGCGGCATCGAGTCCAGGCAGAAATTGCCCCGTGCAGCTGACCGTTATCAGATGCGTGACATCAGCCGATTCAACCTCCCCGTCCGCCAAGGCTTGCCTGGCTGCTTGAAGGGCGAGCGGGACCGATTCCCGTTTGTAGATGCCCATTCGCTCAGCAGTCGAGGGCGCTTTATCAGCGGACGAGCTTGGCAGGTAGCGGCACTCGGCGGCCTCCGCAAGCAAATTCGGCTCGCACGTGTAGCGGCTCTGGACGCCGCATTGCTTGAAAATCCGCCTGCCCCAGCGAGCGGAGTCCGGCTTATCGATTAACGCATCGGTCAGCCTCCGAGCTGTATCGGCCTGATCGACCAAATAAGGAGGCACGGCCGTTCCTATTCCAATAATCGCAATATTCGATTGTGGCTGCTTCATATCTTCCTATTTCATCCTCTCCGGCATAAATGATGGACAAGTCACACGCTTTAAACCAGTCTATTCGCCGGTTCTTCCATATATGTATCTGAATATGACAACCATTTCCAAACATTTGTAATAAACATGAAATCTAATTTTCATCTCGTTTTAATGAAGACCGCCTATAATAAAAACAACCCCCTTTTGTAATATATATAGTGAAGACCCACAGCACCGTATGCTGTGGGTCTCTTTTTGTCCTGCTGGACGATTAGTTTATTCGATAGTTACGGGCCATATTCGTAATATGGCGGACCAGCTCTTCCACTAATTCCGAAGGCTCAAGCACCGTCACATGGCTGCTATAGCTCAAAATATTGCGAACCGCACGCTCCGTCGAGGAATAGTGAGCGACAACAGACATCGTCCCATCTGGATGATCCGTTACCTCATCATAGCCGAATTCATCCCTCACCCTCGTCCGCACTGCCGGCTGGAAGCGCAGCACGGCTCTCACCTTTTGGAAGTTCGCCTGCCCCATAAACTGCTGTTCAACATCCTGCAGCGTATAGCTGCGTCTCACAAAGGCTTCGGACAAGGTGCGTAGGTGAAGGATGCGGGAGAGTCTGAATACGCGGATGTCCGCTCTCGTCAGGCAATAGCCGTATAAATACCATACATAACCTTTGAGGAAAAGCCCCATCGGTTCAATCATCCGCTCCGTTTCCTGTCCTTTGCTGTCCAGATAGCTGAACTGAACCAGCTTAAGCGCTTTGATGGCTGCATGAAGAGGCTCGATCTTCTCTTTGTCGTTCGGAACCGGTTGAAAATCCATATCGATTGGTGCGGGAGCGCTTGAACTTCCCGATTTCGGCATTAGCGCACCTACCCGCTCCAGCAAGCCGTTTATATCGGAGCTGCCTGTCGCCGACTTCGCTCCGCGCAGCGCGGAGCAGATAGCCGTAAAATCATCCAAGGACAACATCTGCTTTTCGATACGATAACCGGGCATCATTTCATATCCCCCGTCCGAACCGGCGAAGGACATGATCGGAATGCCCGCCTGATTAATGGCTTCCATGTCCCGGTATATGGTACGCAAGGAAACCTCGAAGCGCTCAGCCAGCTCGGTCGCACTTACGCGGGTTTGATTCAGCAATGCCATCGTGATGGCGAGCAATCGGTCCAGCTTCATTCGAGGCTATCCTCCCGGATTAACTTATTTTACCTGATTGTTTTATTTCCAATTGATTCTGTTTCGGTTTCAAATCTATATTTCTACGCTAACCTGCCTATACCCTGCAACGATTCATTCAACGATAGCGTCGGAAGAAATCCTGAAGCTCGGGAACGAGCAAATCAGGTGCGTCCAGAGCCGCAAAATGAGTACCCCGCTTAAACTCCGACCATTGTACGATATTTGTATTGTCACGATTCGCGAAACGCTTCATTGATTTGAAATCATGGCCGAATACGGATACCCCCGTTGGCGTCGTGTTCACAGCTTGCGGGGACGGCTCCTGCTGATGAGCGTTCTCGTAATAAAGCCGTGCAGAGGATTCTGCCGTGTTCGTCAGCCAGTAGATCATCACATTGGTCAGCAAAGCGTCGCGGTCGATGAAATCAATGTGATCACCGAAACCATTGAACAGCTCCGCAATCCAAGCTAACTGGCCGATTGGCGAATCCGCCAGCCCGTAAGCAAGCGTCTGCGGACGGGTCTGCTGTATCGCGTTATACCCGGCGCGCTCATGGAAATTAGCCAGAAACTGCAGGCGGCTCATATCGTCCTCGGATAGATCCGCCATTTCGGATGGGTCACCCGAAGGGAAGGAGAACAGCTGAAGCACTTGAATGGCGAGCAGCCCCTCCGGCTTTTGGATGCCCAGCTCGCGGGATACAAGCGCGCCGCAATCACTGCCGTGCGAGCCATATTTCTCGTAGCCCAGACGACTCATGAGCTCCGTCCATGCTTTTGCAATGCGGGCGATGTTCCAGCCTTCATCCAGCTCTGGGCCCGAGAACCCGAAGCCCGGCACGGATGGAATAACAAGATGAAAGGCATTTGCCGGATCGCCGCCAAACGCGCGGGGATTGCTAAGGGGGCCGATCAGATCCCAGAACTCTACAATCGAGCTCGGCCAGCTGTGCGTGAGCAGAAGCGGCAGCGCATCAGGCTCAGGTGAGCGTACATGCATGAAATGGATGTTGGCTCCGTCAATCGCAGTCGTGAATTGTGGAAACGTATTTAACCGGGCCTCATGCTTGCGCCAATCATATTCATTCATCCAGTACTCAGCCAGCCCCTTCACATAGTCCGACGAAACCCCATATTTCCAGCCTGCCTCCCGCCTTGCATTCGGCCAGCGCGAATTCGCTAAGCGATTGCGCAGATCATCAAGATCCGCTTGCGGAATCGTAATTTCAAAAGGGTAAATCTCCGTATCTATAGCGTTAGCAATCAGGTTGTTTTTAGAAGTTGTCATGGGAATAGCCTCCTCGGATTTGGGTTTGCTTCGTTGCTTTCCTTTACATTTCTAATCATAAGCCATCTACCCTGACAGCATTATGTCAGGGTTAAACGACGCGTTGAATATTTTTGTTCAACGTGCTCAGGACATAGAAAAGACAATCTGCCGCTGCAGACTGCCTTAACTTACCGTTTTCTTTTAGTCTTTTGTCTTTTGTCTTTTGACATTTAGTCTTTTGTCTTTTGTCTCTGTCTTTTGTCTTTTGTCTCTTGTCTCTAGTCTTTAGTCTTTGTCCTTTGTCCTTTGTCTCTGTCTTTTGTCTTTTGTCTTTTGTCTTTTGTCTTTTGTCTTTTGTCTTTTGTCTTTTGTCTTTTGTCTTTTGTCTTTTGTCTCTAGTCTTTAGTCTTTGTCCTATGTCTCTGTCTTTTGTCTTTTGTCTTTTGTCTTTTGTCTTTTGTCTTTTGTCTTTTGTCTTTTGTCTTTTCTCTTTTGTCTCTTGCCTTTTGTCTTTGTCTTTCGTCTTTCGTCTTTCGCCTTTCGTTAAATCAAATAAACCACATAGGCCGACGCATAAAAAAAGCATCCGATATGCAGAGAGGGTCCTCAGACTCCTTCCGTAACCGAATGCTCCAGTCATGATGTGCTTGCTTTATTTGTACAACACTTTTTCTACGTTATACTTGGCTTTGAGCTTGTTCAAAATATAGGTTTCATATATTTCCCGTTCAACCGGATCTTCATTGATGCAAACCTCGATTTTAGTCACTTCATCGCGGTAGTTTTTCATTACCGAAACCGTGTCCTCAAAATGCTTCTTGATTCTCGGTCTGAGCTTTCTCGCCTTTCCGACAAACAACAGCTCGTCCTTGGCATTGTAAAACATAAAAAATCCGCCCTTATCCCGCGGGATTTGGATGAAATCCGTAAAGCCATAAATATGGCTTAGCTGCGGATTGCTTTGCTTCGTAATGGATACATCCGGCGTTGGAATTGTAATACTGATCACGGTCACTCACGTCCTCATTCAATATAGGTCTAAAGCTTACCACATCATGCATGCGAAAACCATTCCGCAGGCTCATTTGATCGATTAATCTGCGCGAGCCAGCTCAACCAGCACAATCTCCGGCCGGTTAAACAGCCGCTGTGGAATAATGCTGTTGCCGAGCCCTCGGCTCACGATCATTGTAGAACCGCCAGCCGTATATTTGCCGCCGTCATACTTCGGCAGAAAGCCTTGTCCAGGCGCAACCAGGCCGCCAAGAAACGGCAACCGAACCTGCCCGCCGTGGGCATGGCCGGAAAAGGTCAAATCAAAGCGCTGCGACGCGTATTCCGCGAAGAGCTCAGGACGATGAGACAATAGTATCGTATAGTGCGTTTGTGATTGGTCAACGTCCTCAAGCGCCACCGCAATATGCTGTTTGATTCGGCTAACGTCATCATAGGCTTCGTGGTTAAAGGTCGGATCATCCACGCCGACTATACGAATTTCCCCGTCTCCCAGCTTTATAGTCTCGCTCTCGTTGCGCATAACATGGACGCCAAGCTCCCGCAGCCCCTTGGCCAGCGCGGGGAATCTCGAGCCCCACTCATGGTTTCCCGTGACATAATACACAGGCGCGATTTCTGTCATTTTGCGCATGAGCATCAAGCTAACTTCAGTGTTGTACCGCTTGCTGTCGACCAAATCACCTGTCATTACTATAAGATCGGGCTTTAGCTTCTTTACCTTGCGCGTAATTGTGCTTTGGTCCTTGCCGAAGGACTTGCTGTGCAGGTCAGTCAGCTGAACGATGCGGTAAGATTCAAACCCGCCCGGCAGCTTATCAGAGCCAAGCCGATACTGCGTAATGCCAATCGCGTTGTTCTCATAATAAAGAAACACAATGACTGCGGCAATCAGAATAGGCATAAGCACCAACAAACGTTTTTTGGTCATTCGCATCACTACCGAACTCCTTGCTTCTCAGCTATTCGCAGCTTTAATGATTTATCCAGCAAATCTTTCATGACATCAATAACTTAGCTATCCTATAGGATGAATGCGACTAAACAAGCTTCTGTCCTCGACCATAACTCGATTTGCATGAGGGGTCAAACGCAGCGGTACAGCGGAAAATATCTCTACTTCGCCCGCTGCTTCGATACGCTCCACGACTGCCACCTGCCATGCCGCTCCGATTTTTCTTGAAGTTTCTCGATGACGGCGCCAAGCTGCTCGAGCTGCGGCTGTTCCGCTTGCAGCTTCCGCAGCGCCGGCACCGCGTCCGTCGACAACGTACTCAGATAAGCCATATCAATGCTGCCCGTACGTTCGTAACGATCACCGTTATTGGCGGCGATACGTGCGTCCAGGTTCATATAATTCATTATGACGAATGCAATGATGGTTACGCAAATATAAGCTTTGCCCATCGAGAAACGCTCTTTCCATATCCGTAGCATCGCAATAGCCAGCAGCACGCCTAAAAACAGCATAAAGCCATGAACGAGCAGTCTCGTCTGAGTGAAGCCGTAGGCTTCCTCATACAAGGACAGCCTGCTGTAAGCCGACATTAGCATGATGATCGTACATCCAATCAGCACGGAAAGCGACAGCTTGCGCAGCCACTCCGCAGCGGCACTGCCGCGCCTAACCAAATGGAGCCCGCACATCAGCAATATGATATTGATTAGAGAAACCATGATCAGCTCCGAGAAGCCTCTGCGCGCATACTCGGCATACGCGGAGCCTTCCGGCAGCATGCCGTTCGCCGCTCCGAACAAATACGAAAACTGGATGAAAACAAACAAGATATAAACCAGATTCATGCTAATCAGAAGCGTTCCAGCGGTGATTGGATCTATTTCAATACGTCCGCTAGGTTTAAGCACCGCTGCTTGCGGGCTCACAGCCGCTGTCTCAGTCGTATCGATAGCTTTACTGAAAAGCAATCCCCATATATAGCAGAATGCATAGAAGCTGAAAAAGGCCGCAACGATCAGGCGCCAAATCCCATTCCCCAGCGAAAACTTAGTCATGACGCCAGGAATCTCCAGCAGCCAAGACAAAAAGATCTCATCTGCCGAAGCCAGCAAAGCGATCACAACGATTAGAATCGGCGCCGCCAGCAGCAGTCCCATCATCATTCTGCCTAGCTTGCTCCTCGTCTTTTTCTCACCATCTTCTCTCCACCTGTCATTCAGGATGCTGAAGGGCATCTTAACAAACGCAAACGGCTTAATGAGTGCTAGAAACAACAGCTCCGTATAAAATATCCCTCTGTACCATGGCTTGACGCTGCTGCTGGTCAGAAGCACCGTTTGAGCAACAATCAAAGCGAATAAGGCGAATAGATTAAGCTGGCGGAACAGCAAATTATTATACAGCGCATAAGTCAGTGTCAGCAAAATAATCGGAATAAACAGCAGCCAGCCTGAACGGACCTGCCCCTGCCATTTCTCAAAACCGCCCATTCGGCCTTTTATGGAAAAGAAAAACAAGCCGTAAAAGCCTCCAACGAATACGACAGCTGAAATGCCTGCGGGCGCTCCTACGAATAAATACTGGCTCATTAGACCGAACAAAAGGGCAAGAATCAGCATGTTATCATACTTTTTTTGCCATGGCGCCGGATCTCTCATGTCACACTCTCCATCTTTAATCTTGATTTGTTAATTTCCTCCTTTTATTGTAACCTAGAAAACAAGAACAAAAAGTGTAAGTTATAACTGGATAATTTCATATTTTAACAAGGGAGTCTTTTGCATGAAAATTCGCAGACATTATTTAACGATAAGACGTGCCTTTCCTAACATACAAGAGCATTCCCCCTTTGAAGTAACAACGCAAGAGCTTGCGAATTTGCTTGATTGCACACATCGCAATATGGTACTTCTTCTAAAGCGCATGCAGCAGGAGGAGTGGCTGGTGTGGGAGCCAAAACGTGGGCGAGGCAATCGTTCCTCCCTCTCCTTCCTATTGAGCAAGGAACAGGTCGCGCTTCAGGAGGCTCAGGAGATGATGCAAAAGCAGGATCTGAACGCTGCGCTTGCGCTGCTCCAGCAGAATGAGGAATCTCCGCTCGTACGCGATAAGTTTCAGGAATGGCTTTCCGGGCAGTTCGGTTTTCATTCCGAGGTGCAGGGAAAGCGGCGTACCGATATTTTACGGTTTCCGCTGCCGCAGGCGATTTATTCATTAGACCCGGCAGCCATCCACTACACAGGCGAGTCGCATCTCGTCAATCAGCTCTATGATGGGCTCGTCCGCATCGACCCGCGGGGCGAGCAGATCTTGCCGCAGCTGGCGCATGCGTGGGAAGTGGACGCCACACGTACGAGGTGGACCTTTTATTTGCGCAAGGGGGTACTGTTCCACCATGGAAGAGAACTCGATTCCTCTGACGTCAAATATTCGCTTGAGCGGCTCAATCAGCTTGCGCCACTTGGTTTATACAGCTGGGTATACTCCGCTATCGTAGCCATGGATACGCCCGATGACACGACGATCCGCATTCAGCTGGCTGAGCCGAACGAAGCTTTTCTTGCATTTCTCACCACTAACCGCGCATCCATCGTCCCGCAGGATGCCTGCACGGCTGCAGGCGAGCAATTCGGCAGCAAGCCGATTGGGACCGGGCCGTTCCGGCTTGCCGGCAACGAACAAGGCGTTTGGATTTTAGAAGCTTTTGCCGCTTATTTTCAAGGAAGGGCCTTTCTGGATCGGGTGGAGGTATGGACGGTTGCGGAGGAGGCGACGCGGGAGAATCAGGCTGAGCTGCAATCCTTCCAAATTATGCATAACGCGAGGCTCTCGGACATGGCAGCCGAACGCTGGCAGCAGGTTAGGCAATCCGGCATGACCTGCAAATTCATTACGGTGAATGAGCAGAAGAAAGGTTTGCTCGCAAATCCGGCGATTATGGCCGCGGTGGATAAAGCGATTGAACGGAGCGAGCTGTTAAAGCTGTTGTCGGGAGACGTCATTGAGGGCGTGAACAGCTTCTGGCCGGATTTGGAGGAAAACCCGCTGCAGCAGCATGCCGAAGCGGATTTTGAAATGATTAAGCGCGAGCTGGCAAGCTCCGGCTATAGGGGCGAGAGCCTAGTGCTCGCTACTATTCCACAGTATGCAGCCGATGCCGAAATCATCAGGCAGGTATGTGAGCGATCCGGCATTCCGCTGGATATCAGCCTTATTCCTGCCGAGCAGTTCAAAGGCTCCGCACGGATGTCAGCCGACCTGCTGCTTTTCGCCATCATGCTCGATGAGCACCGGGAGCTTAGGCTGATCGACCTGTACAAAAGCATGCAGCAGCATGCGCTGCCGGATGTTCATGATATGCTGGAGCAAAGCATTCGCGCCATTCTAAGCGAGACTGACCGCAGTCTGCGGACAAATAGGTTCATCGACATCGAGGATCGGCTCAAAGCAAGGCATAGTCTATTGTTCCTCTACCGAAAGCATTTGAAAACCGCCTTCCACCCTTCCGTACGCGGTATTTCTCTGGAATCGCTAGGCTGGGTTCGCTTCCGTGACATTTGGTTCACCTGAAATCGAGGGAACAGAGCGGCCATTCTATGCGCTCGGCTTCTTAAACATGGAGATGATCAACAGCAGCAGAAGCGGCAGCACGAATGCCGTAAAAGACCAGACAGGGTGCACGGCCATAACGACCCGTCCCCAATCCGTCGCGCTGTCCACGCTGACCAGCCCCATTAAAAAACCGATTAGTGCGAGCGGCATAACGAGTGCGCGGCTCTTGGCAATCCCGAATAGCTGGCTGACAAACAGGTTGAGCACATAAAGCGTGATTGACGTTTTCATATAAGAGCCAAGAATGAGCGACATGCCGATAATCGACTCGATCCGCTGCACGATGTCCTCGAATTCAACAACACGCGCGAGCGAGAACAAAACATACGTCATTTCTCCCGCGAAGCTTCCAAATATCATTATGGAACAAACGGTAGAAATGCAAAGCACTATAATATTAATGCCAAGCGCGATCACCATCGTCTTAGGCAGCTTGCTTGCCGATCTATTATTCACAAATGGAAGCAGCATCGCGAATAAGAACACCTCTACATAGGGAAAGCCGAAGGTGAAATAGGCCCCGTGCAGCACTGGTTTAATGCCTTTCGGCATAATGGGGAGCAGCTGTGCAGGATCGTAATCGGGTACGGCAATAACCAGAACCAAGATGATGCATCCTGTTATCAGAATCATTGTCAAGGTGAACATCCGGGCCATGACCTCCAAACCTGCGCATACCGTAACTGCCGACACTGCAAAGATCAGAAAGTTAAACGCATAGATCGGTGTTTCCCTTAGCATGGAGCTCACCATAAACAGCCCGACATCGTTGACGATGCCAGACTGCATTTGGAGCAAAAATGATATCGTAAACACGGAAAAAACAGCTGTGAGCGCTGATCCCATTAGCTGACGGCTATATTCCACGAACGTCATTCCCGGATACCGTTTGTGCAAATAAAGAATGCCGGCCAAGATCAGAAAGCCAATCGCCCCCGAAATAAGCAAGGAGAGCCAAGCCCCATTGTTCGCCTTGCCGATGAGCGGGCCGGGGATATTAATAATCGAAGAGCCTGTCATAAACACAAAAAACAGTATTCCCATCTGGTAGGCGCTTACCGTCTGTTTATCCATGCTCCACTCCTTCTCCGCTGCCTGCGTCTAGGCATTCACATTTAAGTAATCATCTATTGCTTTGGCCAGATTCCCGAAAACAGGCATCATTAAATCCATAAAATCAAACCAATCCTTGTTTATAGCATAATCCAAGCCCATGTAAAGGCAAATAAAGCAAAGCACGGCATACAGCGCCTTCTCACGCTTCGTCATTTTTTTCATGGTCAGCCAGTCGTACAGCAGTATGCCGCCAAATGCAGCCAACAACACCATTATCCGCTCTGCCATGAACACTTCTCATCTCCTTGGCTTAACCTGCCGGCTTACTCGATATCGTACCGCTTGTCACAAGCCGCAACTTCAACTTTATGTTAAATGTAATTTCGGAAAACCGTTCATCCCAGCCTTCTTTCAGCTGCTCCCATTTCCCGGGATTCGTGCGGTAGATTTTGTCCGCTACGCCAACGACGTCCATCTGGTTGGCTTGCAGAAACTTAATTGTACCGTTCAGCTGCTTTAATATTTCATCCTCTACCTTTTTAATGAATTCTTGTTCAATGACATGGGAGTTAATATTGGTGCATTTGAGCTCGCCGATTGCAATGTCGCCTTGCATCTCGGCGTTCACGGAAATTTGCTCGCCCTTGAAGACTGGCTTCGCCTTTACTTTAAGCGAGAGAACCTCAGCCGTTTCGTTCTCGCCATGCCCGCCTGGGCACTTCACTTCGATCACGCCGGAGCGATAATCATTGCGGAGCATAAGCAGCCCTTCCACCTTGGAAGCAGGAATCACTACCTTCATTTTCCCTTTTTTCAGGAGCGCAAGACCGGCTGCCGAGAATATGTCTTTGGCATCTTTATCTTCATACACATAGGCAACCATGGCGTCGCCGCTTGCGCTCCTTAGCTGAAGCATCAAGTCCAGCAGCGTATTGTCTATCGTTTTGGCCGAAGTAATGTAGGAGGATTCCTTCGCCCGCAAAAATTGCTGCGCCGTAGTCTGTTCGATTAACGGCTTCTTCATAAACAGCTTGCCGGCATTTCCCTTAGCTATCATCAGCGATATGCTGCCTCTCGGCTCATGGTCCCGATAAAACAAATCAAGCAAATGGCCCAAATTGTTCGACTTTGCCAGCTTTTCCCCGATTATAATGACACGAAGATGGCTCCATTGCGCTTTCCTGCCGAGGTGGATAGGGATGTCACGGATGGCTTCCATCACCGATTGATCGTTCGTCTTAATATTGATGCTCGAGGCGTTCGTTGTGGCAGAAGAGATCGTCTGCGCGGATGAAGGCCGATAAATTTGCGTCAAAATTTCAATATCGCCGTTCTCGCCTAGATCCAGCGCTACGCCCATGACGAAGCCGCGTTCGGTCAGTTCAAACTTGCTCCAGCAGCCGGAGAGCGGCAGCAGGCTGCAGAGCACAAAGAGGCAAAGCGTCCATTTCTTCATCTGGGCTCATTCCTCGTTCTTTCCGTTAATTAGCTGTTTTTGCTTATGGAGATCCCGCGGAGAACGCAGCAGCGTCTTAAGCGACACTCTCATAACGACATCCCTGAGCTCCGTCAGTCGGAACGGCGCAAGCGGAGCAAGATACGGTTGACCGAGCGTGCGCAGCTTGCACAAATGCAGCAGGATGAGAATCAAACAGATCATCATGCCGAAGCCGCCTAGAATCGCCGCGCTCACCATTAACGGAAACCGCATAATCCGCAGCGAAATCGCAATGTTATACTGCGGGATTGCGAAGGACGCGATGCCGGTCAAGGCGACGACAATAACCATGATCGGCGAAGCAATACCTGCGCTGATCGCGGCATCACCTATGACCAGCGCCCCGACGATGCTGACAGCTGAGCCTACCGGCCGAGGCAGCCTAACGCCCGCCTCTCTCATCAGCTCGAAAAAAAACTCCATCAGCAGCGCTTCAAAAAAAGCGGGCAGCGGAATGCCCTCACGCGCATTGAGGATAGCCAGCAGCAGCACGGTCGGAATTAGCTCCGGATGAAAGGTTGACAGGGCTATGTATATACTTGGCAGCGTTAATGCAATGACAAAGGCAACGATGCGCAGCCATCGAACCATTGTCGATATCAGCGTTCGCTGATAATAATCCTCGCTGGACTGAAAAAATTCAGTAAAGATGCCCGGGCATAATAAAATGCCGCCAGTACCTTGCGTAAGCACGGCAATTTTCCCGTCCAACAGTCCCGCTACTGCCATATCCGTCCGCTCCGTATACCGGTGCTGCGGAAAGGGGGAATACGTAGAGTCCTCGATTAGCTGCTCGATATAGGCCGTTTCGAGCACCTCTACCTCCTTGACCTGCTCCATTCTTCTTTTAAACTCGGCCAGCAATTCACCGTCGACTCTACCCTCGATATAACCATAGACGATCGTCGTCTTGGTCTCTCCTCCGGCAGTAAGCATTTCCAGCTTGAACTTGGGCGATTTGAGGCGAAGGCGCAGCAAGCCGAGGTTCTTTTGAAGGTTTTCTACCGTACTCTCCCTAGGCCCTTGTACGACGGATTCATTAACGGATTCATTAACCTGCCGCGTCTCGACGGATTCCGCTTTGAAGCTGAGCGCCTTATCCCATTGATCGAATAAGATAACCAGGCGGCCGTTTGATATCTCGTCGACGAGGATTTCCAAGTCATTGCAGACCGCTGCTTTTTTGGCCGATACCCCGTCATGCTCAAAAAATGCTTTTATATCCTGCGGCGTAACGTCCATGCCCGGACCAATCTCATGTGTCGCGAGGTCCTGGAGCGAAATTTTCATATAATTCACCGTATCTTCTTGCACGAGTGAATCGTAATACATCGAACACGCCTTATACATCAGTTCAGGGCCATAATTCCAATGCCTAAATACAATATCCGAGCTGTTGGAAAATATCGTTTCTAAAAAAGCCAAATTATGCTGCAGCTGTTCGGATATCGCTTTTTTCGGTTTGGCTGCCGGTTGATCCGTGCTCGTCTTAATCGTACCGCTTGATTCTGTCGAACCGGCTTGGGTTTGTCCCGAGGAACTGTTCGTCATGATGAAACCACCTTAATTCGATTAGTTCCATTATTCCCCTCCAACTGAGCGGTATACAGAATAAGCCTTCGATATGAAAAAGGAGCTGTCGCAAAGGAGTAGACTAACGTCTGTCAATCCGGTAAAAACGTGCAAAAAACCGGCAACACCACTACAAAAGTGGAGCTGTCGGTTCTTTTCAAGCCTATATCAGTAATCAAGTGAGAACTTAAATATCCAAAACCGAAATTTGAGAAAGCCACTCCGCTTCATGCGCTATGCCACCGTTAGAATAATTGGCTTATCTTTCGTAATGATAATGGTATGTTCATGCTGAGCGGCAAAGCTACTATCCGGCGTGCGGAGGGTCCAGCCATCCTGCTGCTCGACAACATAGTCCGCTCCCATCGATAGAAACGGCTCAATCGTAATGACTAAACCTTCCTTCAGCGTCCGTTTATCATGCTTGTTGTACGTCGGCGGTATTTGCGGCCATTCATGCACCGCTTTGCCTACGCCATGGCTGCATAAATCATTAATGACCTTATATCCGCCCTGCTTTGCTTCCTGCTGAATCAGCTTGCCGATTTCATTGATTCTCACGCCATGCTTAAGCGAAGAAATAACCTTCATCATCGTGTAATGCGTATATCGGCATAGCCTGGTAACCGGCTCGCTGAAAGGCGCGATTTGGAAGGAATGCCCCGTATCGGCTACATAACCGTCTTTCTCCGCGCATACATCGATATTAATCAAATCGCCCGGCTTTAATACCCGTGAACCAGGAATGCCGTGTGCAACCTCATCATTGACGCTAATGCATGTTTGGCCGGGGAATTGAAACGTTTTGCTCGGACCGGAGACCGCGCCATGGCTTGCCAGAATACGTCCGCCAAGTTCATCAAGCTCCTTCGTCGTCATACCTGCCTTTGTGTGCCTCTTCATTTCATTCAACGTCAACGCAACGATTCTCCCAATCTCTTTGAGCCCATCTATATCCTTCTGCGAACCTACCGTCATTCGTCAGCCTCCATCCTTTTTTTTGCTTCGGTATAAGTTACATTCAACTGCATAAGACATAGCCGTTTATACTGGCAGCCTATAAATCGCGAAAGGCTCGCCATGGCGGAAGGAATGGCTGACAGCATCCAGCTCTCCCAGCATCTCGGCTGAGAGTTCCAAGCTCACGCTCGTTAAGTTCGCTTTGAGCTGCTCAACCTTCGTCGCGCCAACGATAACGGAGGACACGACGGGCTGATGCATAAGCCATGAGAGGGAGAGGCTGCTTGGCGTTACATCCATTTGCGAAGCAAGCGTCGCTACGTTCACGCTTAACGCTATCGTCCTATCGCTTATGAACCTTTGAAAGTTTGGATCAGTCTCTGCCCGCGAACCTTGCGGCACTATATCCGCTGCGCTGTACTTGCCCGACAGAATGCCACCTGCCAGCGGGAAATAAGGAATGATACTAACGCCTTGATCCAAACACATGGGGATGAGCTCCTGCTCCGGCGTGCGATCAGCCAAGGAGTAGCTTGCCTGCGTAGCCGCAAACCGATTCAGACCAAGCCGGTCGCTAATGCCAAGCGCCTTCATCAGCTCCCACGCCATATAATTCGAAGCGCCAATGTAGCGCACCTTACCCGAGCGAACCATATCCTCCAGCGTTCGCAGTGTCTCCTCAAGCGGTGTTTGCGGATCGAAGGTATGGATTTGATAGAAATCCACATAATCGGTTTTCAGACGCTTCAAGCTGCCTTCCAGCTCGGCCATCAAATGATAGCGGGACGATCCCCTCTCATTCACTCCAGCTCCCCGAACCAATCCGGCCTTGGTCGCAAGCACGACATCATGTCTTCGCCCCTGCAGCGCTTTCCCGATTATTTTCTCTGATTCCGAGCCTGCATAAATATTGGCCGTATCCACGAAATTAATGCCGTTATCGATCGCGTAATGGATGATTTGCTCGGAAGCTTCACGGTCAGCGCGCTTACCGAAAGCGTTCGTGCCTAATCCAAGAGCGGAAACTTTAAGTCCGCTATTGCCAAGACGGCGGTATTTCATGACATTCAGCTCCTTTTAATGATCGTAATGATTCATATATGACCTCATTTCTTTATTATAGCTTTGTTTGCCTATTATTTCAGTACCGCCTTCAGAAGCAGCTTCGGCTTCTACCTTTTGTACTGTGACCCCGCGCCTAAATTCTGCTATGATAAGAGCAATAGATGAATCGGAACACATGTTTCCGTTACCCGAAAGGAATGGCATTATGCACGCACTGTCCCTGCGGATCATTAAATTACTATGCGGCGAAGCCTTTTACGAACGAGGAGAAGCCTATTTCCAAGACGGCAAGGTTACGATTACAGACTCTGATCCGATATCTGGCAGCTATTCGGCCATCGTGCAGGGGAAGAAGCGTTACGACGTTACGATCGAGATTGATCGCGCCTTGGATGTCGACGCCGTTTGCACCTGCCTCGCCTTCAGTTCTTATGACAAATATTGCAAGCATATAGCCGCAGCGCTCCTTCAAATCCATGAGCTTCAGGAGCTAAACGACCGGCCAACAAAGGTTTATCCTTCTCTTCTGCATCCGGAGGACAGGCCTTACGACGATGATGATGAAGATGCGGAGGATAGCCCGTTATCGCATATCGAGCCGCGCTATGCGAAACATGCTGGTCTGCAGACCGCGGATACCCGATTGGCAAGCAGCCTATTGGGCTTATTCGACAGTCGCGGGCAGCGCACTAGCACCAATCGTTCGATACTGGACGCGCGGGCAGCGCTTGAGGTCGAGCTCACGATCAAGCTCCACCCCTACGGCTATCGAAAGTTCATGTTCGGCATCGAGCTGAAAATAGGCCCGAAACGATTGTATATCGTACAGCGGTTACGCGAATTTCTGGAGAAGGTCGATCGGCGGGAGCCGTTTGTATTCTCCAAGCATTTCACGTACGATCCGGCCATACACCGCTTTGAGAGGGAAAATGACGCTGTTTTAAGGCAGCTTTACCAAATCTATCGCCATGAGATGATTTTCCGTCAGTCTTCCAATCGGTTCTACCAAGCGGAAGCTCCTTCCGGCGGCGAGAGGATGCTGCTGATTCCGCCATTAAGCTGGAGCAGCCTGCTTCCTTTGCTGCAAGAGGCACCAACTGTTCTCTTACAAGCTGGAAGCCAAACGTATAGCGGCATCTCGCTCAGCGATGAGGCTGTACCGCTTCATTTCTCATTCGATCAAGCGCCTAGTGACGGTTATCAGCTGCAGATTCTTGGGCTCGATATGATCACTATGATGGAGGAATATGGGCTTATTATTGCCGATGGCAAGCTGCTTCAGCTGCCAGCAGACTCAGCCAAGCGGCTTGCCGAGCTGAAGCAGCTGGTCGATCATACGCGGAGACCCAGCATTGCTATTGCGCCTGAGCAAATGGAGCCCTTCATGGAGAAGGTCATTCCCGGTCTGATGAAGCTCGGCAGTGTCCAGATCGCCGAAGCGATCTCGGACCGAGTCCTGCAAACACAGCTGAAAGCGAAGCTGTATTTGGACCGAATCAGAGACCGACTCGTCGCAGGACTGGAATTCCAATACGGCGATATTGTCATCAATCCGCTGGAGGGCAGCGATAAAAAACGCGGAACCGATCGCATACTCATGCGAAACGGAGATCAAGAGCGGCAGATTCTGGAGCTGATGGAACTCGTTCCGTTTGCGAGGACCGAAGCCGGCTATTTCATGGAGGACGAGGACTCTGAATATGAGTTTCTTTACCATGTCGTGCCGCAGCTCGAGAGGCTTCTCACCGTGTACGCCACCTCCGCCGTCAAGGTTCGGATTGTGACCAAGCATGCGCCGCCTAAAGTAACGGTAAATGTGGATGAGCGTACCGACTGGCTCGAATTCAAATTCAATATGGACGGCATTCCCGAATCTGAAATCCGGAATCTGCTGCAATCCCTTGAGGTCAAACGAAAATACCACCGGCTGCCGGATGGGGCATTGCTGCCGCTTGAAGGCGCTGAATTCCAAGAGATTATCCGTTTCTTGAATGACGTCGGCTTAAGCAACGGCGATATTGTAGGAGCTGAATTTCGCGTTCCTGCTGTTCGCGGCCTGCATCTTATCGATTCGCATGAAAATGGCAAAGCCATTAAGCTCGGCAAATCATTCCGCCAGCTCCTGGAAAATATGCGAAACCCGGATAATCTTGAATTCCCGGTTCCAAGCAGCCTCATGCCTGTGCTTCGCGATTATCAGGCATTCGGCTTCCAGTGGATGAAGACCCTTGCCCACTATCGGTTCGGCGGCATTCTTGCTGACGATATGGGCCTTGGCAAAACGGTACAGGCAATCGCCTTCATCGTTTCCGTACTGCCAGAGATCCGTAAGCGGGAGCAGCCTGCTTTAATCGTTTCACCCGCGTCACTCGTCTACAATTGGCTGAATGAGCTCAAAAAATTCGCGCCCGAGATTCGCGCCGTCATCGCGGACGGAACCAAAACGCAGCGCAGCGGCGTACTAAGCGGCAGCATGGAGGCGGATGTCATCATCACCTCTTATCCTTTGCTTAGGCGGGATCTCACCCAATACATGAAACAGAGCTTTCATACGCTTATCATGGACGAGGCGCAGTATTTCAAAAACCATACGACTCAAACCGCTCAGGCGGTAAAATCCATCGACGCCGGATACCGATTCGCTTTAACGGGGACGCCGATCGAAAATTCGCTCGAGGAGCTGTGGTCTATTTTTGGCGCCGTATTTCCTGAGCTGTTTCCGAGCAGGCAAGCATTCAACGAGCTTACTCGGGAGAGTGTGGCGAGGCGGGTGCGCCCCTTCCTGCTTCGCCGGCTGAAGAGCGACGTGCTGCAGGAGCTGCCGGACAAAATCGAGTCCATACAGGCCTCCGAGCTGCTGCCGGAGCAGAAGCAGCTGTATGTCGGCTTCCTAGCCAAGCTGCAGCAGGAAACCGTAAAGCATCTGAACGAGGAAGGCTTTCAGAAAAACCGAATTCGGATATTGGCAGGCATTACGAGGCTGCGCCAGCTCTGCTGCCACCCTGCATTGTTCGTGGATGGCTATGAAGGAAGCTCAGCTAAATTCGAGCAGCTGCTCGATATTATCGAGGAATGCCAAAGCGCAGGCAAACGCCTGCTCATCTTCTCCCAGTTTACCGAGATGCTTGGCTTGATCAGCCGCGAGCTTGGCTACAGAGGCGTGAGTTACTTCTACTTGGACGGGCAGACGAAAGCTTCGGAGCGTGTCGAGCTCTGCAATCGGTTCAACAGCGGCGAACGCGATCTCTTCCTGCTTTCCTTGAAGGCAGGGGGAACGGGACTTAATCTCACTGGCGCAGACACGGTCATCCTCTATGATCTTTGGTGGAATCCGGCTGTTGAGCAGCAAGCCGCAGACCGCGCACACCGAATAGGTCAAAAAAACGTCGTGCAGGTCATCCGGCTCGTGGCACAGGGCACGGTCGAGGACAAGATGTACGAGCTGCAGCAAAAAAAGAAGCATTTGATCGACGAGGTCATTCAGCCTGGCCAGGAGGCTATTTCTTCGTTAAGCGAGCAAGAAATTCGCGAAATTCTGATGATTCAATAAGCGTGCCTGGCCACACCGCACGCATCTATTTGAAACAATATAAAGCCTCCGGACGTTTGCCGTTCGGAGGCTTTTATGCAGGCATTTATCCATTGTCGTTACTTATCACTAGAGGGTGTATGTCTTCAATTGATACTAGCAGATTTTAATAGAGATAGGGATATTGACCAGTACGTATGCTCTATCTCGTACGTATACTTTCATTACATAGATCTATTAAATGATAAAAGAAAGGAGATGCTAGATTTTTAAGGCTTGCCTTTCATCCAGAAGCCTTAAGCTAATTTAAGAAAAGGAGTGCTGCTGCTTGAATATAAGAAAGCTCTATCCTTGAAAAGAGGTTAAAACATGCATGATTTATCAATTGTAATGACCATCTGCGCGTTTTTATTCACGCTTAGCTTCCTCTTTTGGCGCCCCCAGGTCAATGAAGCCATTCCAGCCACGATCGGCGCGGCAATCGTTCTCCTAAGCGGAAGTGTATCGCTCCATGATCTCTGGGAAATTACGGAAACGATTGGCGGCGCCGCCGTCACCATTATCGCCACCATCGTTATGGCCATCGTTCTGGAGAGCTTCGGATTCTTCTATTGGGCAGCAGAGCTGCTCACCAAGAAAGCCCGGGGCTCCGGCATTCGGTTATTTTGGCTGACCAACCTATTCTGTTTTCTAATGACACTCTTCGTCAACAATGACGGAAGCATCCTCATTACAACGCCGATCCTGCTCCTTCTGCTGCAAAACATGGGACTTAAGAACAAGCAAAAAGTCCCTTACCTGCTGTCCGGCGCGTTAATTGCCACAGCTTCCAGCGCTCCGATCGGCGTAAGCAATATCGTGAATTTAATCGCCTTAAAGATCGTCCACATGGATCTTTATATGCACACGGCCATGATGTTTGTACCCGCCTCGCTTGGACTGGTTCTGTTAGCTCTCCTTTTATTTGCCGCTTTCTACCGCGTGCTCCCAAGAACGCTGCCGCCTGTTGCCAGATGGAGCCTCTTGCCGGGCAGCCATCCGCTCCAGCATACGCCTGCCCCCGATAACCGCAATCGCTTTATGCGCAATATTCTCATCTTCGTATTCTGCGTTCGGATAAGCCTATTCATCGCATCCTACCTCCACTTCTCAGTCGCAGCGACTGCTGTAATCGGATCGTCCTTACTGCTCGGCTGGCGATGGATCTACTTGAAAATCTCGCCGGCAGACATGCTTCGAAAAACACCTTGGTATATCCTTGTGTTTGCTTTCGGGATGTATGTCATTATTTACGGCTTGCGCAATATCGGCCTTACGGATTGGCTCATACAAATCATGCAGCCCCTCGTAACAGGAGGTCCGATTCATGCCAGTGTCTTAATGGGCGGATTGCTCACGGTACTCTCCAATCTGTTCAACAATCACCCCGCCTTAATGGTCGGAACAATTACCTTGATGAACATGGGCCTGGATCCGTTAACGTTGAAAATATCCTATTTGGCTAGTGTAATCGGCAGTGATATGGGCTCGCTTCTGCTGCCGATCGGCACATTAGCAACCTTGATGTGGATGCATATCGTACGCAAAGGCGGAGTGCCTATTAGTTGGGGTCAATATGTGAAAATAACAGCATTCGTCATTCCCCTTACCGTCGTATTCACCCTGATCGCCTTGTCGTATTGGGTATATTGGATCTTCTAGCTGCTAAAGACAAAGAGACCTTCCGTCTGGAAGGTCTCCCTTTATAACCGATACCATTCTAAACTCGAAACAATCCATACCCTGCTAAGGGCACAACAGGAGAAAGGTCCAGCCTAAGCCCCTCTGACCGGCCATGAAAAGCAACGTCTACAAGCCACTGCGTAAAGCTGGCAACATCCATAGACTCCAGCTCCTGCAGCGTGAAAAAACCTGCTGCATCAACCTCAACATGGTCAGGAACGGGCTCTCCGCTCACATATTCCATTTCAAATGCTACGTATAGATTATGGATGCTCCGCGGCTGATCACGCAGTGCCACAACGTTTTTGACAATAGCCTGCACGCCGCATTCTTCGAGCACCTCTCTTTGTATCGTGTCCTGTATCGCTTCCATCTGCTCAATGTAGCCGCCGGGGTTGGTCCATTTTCCTTTACCCGGCTCCTGTGCCCTGCGAACGAGTAAAATTTTGTCTTCTTTCACCACAAGCGCGCCAACGCCAATGCTGTAATTGCCCCAATGTACAAAGCTGCAGCTAGTACACGCTCTCCTCATCGTTCCATCCACATCTCTAGTTTCCAGCTCATGGCCGCATGCCATGCAAAACTTAGCATCCATCTGCATCACCTCTAGCTCCAGCTTCTGTCTCATCAGATTATACGAATTATTTGGGCTGCTGCATAGTACGCCATCGCTTTACTTATCGAAGAGCGCTGGATTCCCCCTCCCTGTTTGAATATCAGCTCCGCAAGCAGGTATAATGCCTTTAAGAGCTTTCACATTGGAGGAATATACCTATGCGTTTTGTAAGCAACAACGGCATAACCGATCCTGCCATAAACTTGGCACTGGAAGAATACATTTTGCGTTCCCTGCCAGACCATGACGATTACCTTCTTTTCTACATCAATGAGCCGTCCATTATTATTGGCAAAAACCAAAACACCGTCGAGGAAATCAACGCGGAATATGTAGAAGCAAACAAGCTTCACGTCGTCCGTAGACTCTCTGGAGGCGGCGCCGTTTATCATGATTTAGGCAACTTGAATTTCAGCTTCATCATGAAGGATGACGGCAAGTCCTTCCATAACTTCAAGAAATTCACCGAGCCTGTCGTCCGGGCGCTTCAGGAGCTTGGCGTCGATGCCGCCATGACAGGCCGCAATGATCTGCAGGTCGGCGAACGGAAAATTTCCGGAAACGCGCAGTTTTCTACCAAAGGAAAAATGTTCAGCCATGGTACGCTGCTCTTTGATTCCGAGATCGAAAACGTCGTATCTGCGCTTAAGGTCAACGCAGAGAAGTATGTTTCCAAATCAACCAAATCCATTCGCAGCCGCGTTGCCAATATTGCAGAATTTCTGCATGAACCGCTGACTATTGAACAATTCCGGCAAAAGCTCCTGCAATCCATCTTTGAGCAAACGCAAGACATCCCCTTCTATGAGCTCTCGGACGATGATTGGGAAAAGGTAAGGAAGCTTGCAGATGAGCGTTATCGCAGCTGGGAATGGAATTACGGCCGCTCTCCCGCATTCAACGTCCAGCAGAAGAAGCGGATCGAAGGCGCCGGTACTTTCGATGTCAGGCTCCAGGTTGAAGAGGGGTTGATCGTTGGCGCTGCCATCTACGGTGATTTCTTCGGACGCGGCGACAGCGCTGAGGCTGCCGCGAAGCTGATCGGTGCGCGGTACGAGGCTGCCGCTTTGAAGCAGCTGACCGCAGCCTTGGATCTCCCATTCTACTTCGGGCCTATAACCGAAGATGACTGGCTCAGCTTGCTTATTTAAGCATCTTATTTAATCATTACGTTAAACAACCCCCGCGCCACTTGGCTCGGGGGTTGTCGTGTTTCTATTCGGCACAATCCATCATTACCTGCTATTCCATTCTGAACTTAGCGACATGACCCTGCAAGTCGCTTGCAACGGCATGCAAGGCAATCGCCGAGGCAGTCATTTCTTCCATGTAAGCGAGCTGCTCTTCCGTTGCGGCCGATACGCTTTGCGTCAATGCCGACGCTTCATGCGCCTGCTTCGCACTCAATGTCGTAGAGCTTGCTATCTGTTTCGAGCCCACCGAGATTTGCTCGGATGATAGGGAGATCCCTTGCATTTGACTTGCTACTTCCTCCACCGAGCTGCGAATAAGCTGGAACTGCCTGCTCGTCTCCGCTACTGAGCGCATCCCTTTTTTCACCTCGCTTTTGCCCTTGTCCATCATCGTCACGGCACGAAGCGTATGATTGCGTACAGCACCGAGCGCCTTCGTTACCCGTTTCGATGCATCCGCCGATTGAACCGCCAGCTGCCTCACCTCTTGGGCAACAACCGCAAAGCCTTGACCATGCTCTCCCGCTCTAGCAGCTTCAATCGTTGCATTTAATGCAAGCAGATTCGTCTGTCCGGCTATCGTAGAAATGAGTGTAACGATTTTCTCGATTTGCTGCACGCTCTCTCTCAGCTCATTCATGAACAACGACGTATCATCGACAATCTGGTCTATCCTCCCCATATCACGGCTAGTATTCTCCATATAGGAGTAGCCTCCGTCTACAATTTGAATGGCTTGCTCAGACGTTTCCGATATGATGCCAACCGAGGCTGTGATCATACCGATCGCATTCACGATTTCATCCATCGACCGAGAAATAGCCGTTGTTCCTTGCTGCTGCTGTTCTGCTGAGGAGACAACCTGCTGAATAGATTCTACGATATAATAAGTCGCCGATGAAGTTTGCCTTGCGCCTTCCCGAAGCTCCTCGGAGCTTGTCGCTAACTGATCGGCGGCTGCGTTCACTTTCTCGATCATCGCTTGCAATCCCGCTCTCATTCCCGCAAATGAGTTCGCTAATGAACCGATTTCGTCCTTATTCCGAATATAAAGGGGGGCGCTGCGCAAATCACCGCCAGCAACGGCGGCTGCCATGCTCGACAAACGTTTGATCGGATTTGAAATATTTCTCGACAACAAGGTGCCGAGCAGCATCGTTGCAGCAATCAGAATCATGCTGCCAACAAGCATCGAGGCATTCGTTCGCTGAACCTCCTTGCCGTTAGCCGCGACCTCCGAGGCCATAAGAGTTTCTTGCTTGGATGCCAGCTTTGCTGCATTCGTGCGAATCAGCTTAGCGAGCGGGAATATGCGAGTATTGGCATAAGAACTCGATTTCGCCGTTTCAACGCCGCTAAATTCCTTGATTCGCTCCATATACTGCACATTCCAGCTCAGAAGAGCGTTCAGCTTTTCGATATCCTCCTCGTTCTGCAGCAATCCGAGCGCAGCTCCCGCCCGGCTGACAATGTCCGCACTGGAGTCGTTTACTTCCGCCAGCGCATCCTTGTTTCGATTCAACAAGTAGCTGCTAAAGCTGCTGTTAAGCTGTACCGCATTTAGCTGAATCGCTTCCATATGTACGAGCACGGCCACATTACGGTCGATGAGCTCCGTATAAGAACCATTCAAGCTTTTCAGATTATAAAAGATAAAGCTTAACAAGAGCAGGATGAACACAATCGCAACTATAAAACCGCCATAAATCTTTTTGGCTATCGTAAACCTCCATTTGCTCCACACGTTTAATTTAATCATCGCTGTTCTCCTTCGATTCCCTGTCGGGACATTATGGATGCGGAGAAATAGGTTTAAATAAAGGAACTGCCGCCGGCAGTCCCTTTATTTAAAATGGCTATGAATTAATTTTGTTTCAACAGCTTGCTAATAATAACGGCTGCCTGCGCACGGTTGGCAATGCCTTTAGGAGCATAAGTGCCGTCTGTCATGCCGTTGATTACACCTTGCTGCGTGAGAAGCGCGATTGCTTCTTTAGCGTACAAGGCCATTAGGTCTTTATCAGCGAATTTGTCCAACGCGCCGTCAATATCGCTAACAATCGCATCCTTATTCACGATTTTCAAAGCATTCGCAGCCATAATGGCCATTTCCTCGCGAGTAATCGGTCTGTTAGGGTCAAATTTGCCTTCCCCTACTCCTTGCGCAAGTCCTGCTTTGACAGCAGCTGCTACAGAGGCATAATACCAGTCCGAGGCATCCACATCGCTAAAGGTTACAGATGCCGTCTCATCCGCTAATTGGAAAGCACGAACGAGCATCGTTAAAAATTCAGCCCGCGTTACTTCTTTCAGCGGTGCGAACGTCGTGCTGCTTAGGCCGGAAATGATGCCTTTGCCTGCCAGTTCTTCAATCGCCTCACCTGCCCACGCCTCAACCTTGCCAAGATCCTTAAATACAGGAACTACGACCGGAGTAGGTGTCGGGGTTGGCGACGGTGTTACGACCGGTCCAGGCCCGCCTGTACCAGGGTTTGCAGTTGGGGACGGTGTTACGACTGGACCGTCATCCACTTGGTCCGGAGAAGCAGCAGGAGCAGCCGCGAATATTGCGTTTGCTACAATTCTGAACTGCTTTTGCGCACTCGCTTTAATGAGTAAATCATTCGAAAATAATGTTACATGAATCTTGCCTTCGTCGTACGTAAAACCAACTACCTTCCCTTTCGCAACGGAACTGTTCGGCCACCAGCCTGCTTTCAAGAAATCAGCATCCATGCTGGCTGTTGCCAATACCTTGGCGCTGCCTGGAATAGCAGTCATATAAGAACCTGTACCTGTATACAAGTATTCTTTTTTGTCATACGCTGCTGTAATTGTATGCCCCTGCTCGAGCACTGCATTGAACAAGCCTTCATGGGAGCGGGATGTTGTTCCAAAGTTGAATCCTGGTAGAAGACCCGAGCCCTTCATTGTATTCATTGCATTTATTCCGAACCCGACGTATGGTTTCCCCGTGTTGATAAGCTCCGTACTTACCAATCCGCTCGTATTAATAAGAACATCACTTGTTGCCATATCGGCAGCTATTGGAAAACCTAAGCTATTCAATACAAATAATCCATCTGCTCCAGTGACTGAGACGCTAGCCTGCTTCAGCAGTTTTCCTTCTCTGCTGTTCTCTTCGTCGAATGGCACGATATCCAGCAAGTATTTTTGAGAAACAAGCTGAAGATTCGTTTTGGAGACTAGGAAATCCCCTAATTCATAACCAGTGGCGCCACTGCTAAGCATCGTCACTGATTTCTTCGCTGCCAGCAATTCATTAATCGCTTTGATTGCATCATTATTCGTGTTCCGTATTACATAATGTTTGGCATCTTCCGTTATCGTCGTCTTAGGAATGGTAATGGATGTGACGGCTTCCGTTTTGCCTGAAAATGCGCCTACTTGGCGAATCTCATACTTATCGAACCCCCTCATATCGGCAAAGCTTTGTACAATTGCCGCATAAAGCTCTGGAAAATCAGATACGTCAATACCATCATAAAGGACTAGATTAGCGTATCCTCTTTTAGCTTGCTTCATATTAATAACATAGGTCCCGATCGGATAAGTAACGGCATTCACGGTAACCTGCTTCGTGGTTTGCTCTACTTTCACTCCATTGTTCAATAGGTATTGCACCATTTCATAAGTTGCAAGACGGTTTTTTTGCAAACCGCTAGCTACTGGAAGCACATAGTAATCAGGGAAGAAATTGATTTCCTCGCCGCGTGGCCTGCCGATGACTTGGTCAGCTGCATTAGTCAAATACTGATCGACTGAACGGCTGTCAATGTTATCTATTCCGCGTTTATAAACTTCCAATTGGTTTAAAAACAGCTTTTCTTTGTTGTCAGATACATATTTAGTAGCTGCTACGCTTGCATAGAAGAGAGCGGTTGTAGATTCTTCATTAAGAGCCGGGATTTCCAACGTATGTCCTAGTGCACCATGGTGCATTGCATATACGGCTGTGTAGGCAGGTGAAGCATCATCCCAGCCTGATTTATTCGGACCGCTGTTGTTTTTGTGAGATTCATATGGAATTTCATAGCTCGGAATTTCCGTTTGTGCTATTCCTGCTTTACCCATTGCATTCGCTTGCTCTAGCATGCTGCCGATTAATAGATCGTACTCGAAATTCGGATCATGTGGAGGCGTACAAGGTTCAATCAGGAAGCTGCCCACAAAACCGTGCATATCTAAGAAGGACAAAGGCGACCACTTCGCAATGGCTTTAGTTACGATTTGTGTTTCGGGCTGTGTTTGGTATGAATTGTCACGGTTTAAATCGAATCCGTTGGCATTGGCCCGAGTATTTAAGTAACGACCATCCGGGTTCTGAGTGAAATTCATTAAGAATATCGCATCATCGAGCGCTTCGTTTATGTCCAAAGTAACTTTTTGAGGATTATTTGTATCTTTGCTGGTGCTGTACTCAATTTGATCATTTAAGCCAATTTCCCTGAAGAAATTAATAATAGAGTCAACGCCCGGCGCTTCATCCGGATGGATATTGTTTAACCAAATAGGTACTTTATAGTCGGTGTATGCACCGCTCTTAATTTTTTCCTGCAATCCTTTAGGATCATTCATCATAGCAGGCAATGTTTCGTTTAAGTATTTGTCTACTGACGCCTTGTCCTTAGCCAATATCGTGAAATAAATATTTCGACCCTGAACGGATTGTCCCAAAACCTGAGTTTCCACGTAACGTCCGTTCTTCTTGGCAATGGCTTCTGTAATCTCATCAATGGCAGGTTTAATTTCGTCATAAGTATGGTAGCTGTCATACGCATTAAGCTTAATTGGTGCGGTTGCGATCGTACGGCCATTCTGGTCAAGTACCGCAAAGTCACGCGTACCTATCATAGCGGGATATCTAGAGCGTACATTACCCGACAGGTTACCTGTGTTGTAAATCCAATCAAACGTTACTTTGGCTTTAACCGTTGTGCCGTCTAGAACGGCCGGCTCCTCCAAGTAGATGAACGGGTCGCCTGTATATGCGTTAGTAACCCACTTCTTCCATTCCGTCAAAGCTTTCCCGCCGTAAGACCATTGCAGATTCGCAAGCGTTACGCCTGCCGGAAGCTCGAATTGAACGTCAATTGTTCTTTTTTCAGTAATCGATGCTTTATCCGTGCTCAGTTGAAGCTTCTCTGGAGCAAGCTCCTCGACTTCAAGGATGATGCCTGTCAGCACTTTCGTAAAGGTAGTTAAATGCTGCTCAAGCCGTCCTGGATATTTGGATTGAATATACGCGAGTGTATCATTTGGCGTATGCCAAACTTCCCCATCATATTCCGAGTCTGAAGTTTGGGTATAACCATCCATAGCTCCTAGATTCCAGTTAGTCGCTTCCAAGTATGCAATCGGAATACCTGCTTTTGAGAATGCAGCGTGATCGCTCCAGTCGCCTGTCGTACCTGCCGGATACTTAGGATTCAAACCTGGATTCGTAATCAGATCCAGATCAAGACGCTCCGCAATGTCCAACCCTAGCTCGCGGACAAAACCTTTCGAGCCTTTGCTTCCATAGATGTACATAAAGTCACCGACAGCTAAGCTGTCCAGGTTAATCATGGCAACCGTATTTTGCTTATCTACGGTACTCATCTGAGAAACATAATATTGAGAACCTTGCGTACCTACCTCTTCAGCGCCAAATGCAATAAATTTAACGGTGTAAGGCGTATTCAACTGCGCTACCGCTTTAGCGGACTCAAGCATTACAGCTACACCAGAGGCATTATCATCTGCCCCTTTGCCAGCGCTCACGGAATCGTAATGTGCTCCGACAATTATCACTTTAGGAGATATGCCTATTTTCGTTGCTACAATATTGTTAGACGTTTTGCCTGAACTCCCATAGCTGAACGGTTGTACCGTTACGCCATAGCCAAGCTTTTCAAATTCCGCTTTCACATAGTTTCCGGCTTCAACCTCTTTGGCTGAGCCAGCAACGCGTGTTCCGATTGTATTAGCCAAGTAATCGAGATACTCATAAGCGCTTATACCAACTGTACTATCCGGTTCGGCTAATGCAGCTATCGCTGGCGATTCGGTTTCCTGAGGCTCTTCTACCACCGCAGGTGGCGCAGTATCCTCTACAGTTGGAGTCGTGCCGGCATCTTCCAACGCGAAGGCCGCACCAGGCGCTGCGATGGAGAAAACTAGCATTAAGGATAGTAAGAGTGCGAGCATCTTTTGCGATACAAATTTCTTAGACATGGTCTTCCTCCTTTTTTATCTAGCAATTCAGACGATCTGGCAGAGAGAAGTCAAACAGCAACTAGACAACTCTATACTCATCACTCCATTTCCGTTTAGCCATGATCAATTTTGACTGCATCTGCGATGTTATCTATAGGTTTAAAGCGTCAAAATTTGTATACAATATACTTAACACAATATACTTCTTTACGTGAGATAGTATAACACCGATATTTCATATGAACAATGAGTTTTTGAATATTCTACTATTTCCTCTCAAAATCGCAGTAATTATGTCAAATAAGATAACAAACGAATAGGAGGACATAAACAAAACCTCAATTATACCTTTATCGACGTTAGTTTAGCTTGCGTGAATAGCAGCATATAGTCATGCCCGCCTGCTTTAGAATCCGTACCTGACATATTGAACCCTCCGAAAGGATGTACGCCAACAAGCGCTCCCGTGCATTTGCGATTAATATAAAGATTTCCGCAATGCATGTCTTGTAGTGCCGTTTGTATACGTTCCTCGTCTGAGGAGAAGTAAGCTCCCGTTAACCCAAACTCCGTATGGTTATACATAGAGATAGCCTCCTGCCAGCTTTCCGCTTTCGCAATCGCCAGCACTGGGCCGAAAATCTCTTCCTGCATCAGATAATCATCTGGACCCGCATCAGCAAATACGGTAGGTTCAATAAAATAACCGCCCTCTAGTCCCTTATTGCCGCCTATCAATAGCCGCGCCTCGCTTTTTCCGATCTCAATGGCCTTCATTATTTTATCAAAAGAGCTTTTATCAATAACCGGACCAACCGCTGCATTATCCTCCGGCGATCCCATTATCAGCCTGCTTGTTCTGTCTTTTACCTTTTCAACCAATTCGTCATATACATCGGCTACCACAATCGCCCTCGAGCCTGCGGAGCATTTCTGGCCCTGGAAACCGAATGCTGATGCTACAATAGCGTCTGCGGCTGCATCAATATTCGCTGTTTCGTCCACGACGATGCCGTCCTTACCGCCCATCTCCGCGACCACACGCTTCATCCAGATCTGTCCAGGAGCCTGTTCGGCAGCAAGTCTATTAATGCGAAGACCTATTTCCTTCGAGCCCGTGAAGCTTACGAATCTCGTTTTGGGATGGCTGGTCAAATAATCCCCAATCTCCGCGCCGCTGCCCGGCAAGTATTGCATAACGTCAGCAGGCATCCCCGACTCTACCATTAGCTCATAGAATTTGTAAGCTATAATAGGCGTCGTTGAAGCTGGCTTAAGAATAATCGTATTGCCCGCAACAATAGAAGCCGTTGCCATACCCGCGCAGATGGCGAGCGGGAAGTTCCACGGTGGAATCACGATGCCTACGCCTAACGGGATGTAGCTCAAACGGTTATCCTCACCAGGCAGCTTGACGAGCGGCTTATGCTCATTGGTTTCGGCAAGCTTTACCATCTCACGAGCATAATAATCCATGAAATCAATGGCCTCTGCCGTGTCAGCATCTGCTTCCGCCCAGTTTTTGCCCGACTCAATCACGAGCCACGCCGAGAAATAATGCTTGCGTTCACGCATGAGTGCGGCAGCATTCATCAAGCAGGAGGCCCGCTCCCAAACCGTTGTGTTTTTCCAGCTTTCAAACGCCGTCAGCGCAGCATTCATCGCCTGTTCTGCCAGCTCACGGCTTGCTTTCGATACTTTTCCCACGATTTCATCCGTCTGGGCCGGATTAATCGAAATAATCTGATCCGAGGTATGTACGGCATGCCCCGCTATGTGAAGCGGATATTCCTTGCCTAGCTCTGCCCTCACTAAAGCGAGAGCGTCTGCAAATGCGGCATGATTGTCCTCCGAGGCAAAGTTGGTCATCAGCTCGTTAGCAAAAGGTGTTTCCATACGTTCTTTCATCGTAAAATCCCCTCTATTTCCACATATTTTTCAAAACAAACCATACATTGTCCGGCCGCTCAGCGAGCCTTCGCATGAAATAGCCAAACCAGTCCTCCCCATAAGGAACGTATATCCTTACGCGATAGCCTTCAAGCACAAGCTCATCCTGAAGCTCCTCGCAAATGCCGTAAAGCATTTGAAATTCAAACTGGCTCACCGGTATACCCTGGTCACGAATGAACGCTTTCGCCTGTTGAATAACGTCCCTGTCATGCGTCGCAATCGCCGTGTAGCTTCCGCTAAGCAAATGCTGCTCGATTAGGCGCATATAGGATTGGTCGACATCCGTTTTTAGCGGAAAAGCAACCTCCTTCGGCTCCTTATACGCGCCTTTTACTAGCCTTAAATTCGCATTCGTTAAGCCCAGCTCTTGCACGTCCTGCTCCGACCGATACAAATAGGCTTGAATGACAATCCCCACGCGGTCACTCGACGCTCGCAGCTTTTGATAGAGATCCAAAGCAGGCTGGCAATGTGCATAGTCCTCCATATCGATGCGCACGAAATTGTCCGTCTGTTCCGCAAGCTCCAAAATGCGCCGCATTTGACTCTCGCACAGCTCGCTGCCAAGATCTAGCCCTAAGCTGGTAAGCTTTAACGACAGATTGGCATTCACCCCCGAAGCCGCAATGGATGCAAGCGTACGCCTGCACATTTCGGTAGAATGCTCCGCTTCCTGCTTGCTGCTTATAAATTCACCCAAGTGATCAAGCGTTGCCATCTTGCCCTGCTTATTAAGCTTCTTCACCGCTTCAATCGAGCTGTTGATTTCAACGCCTGCCACAAAACGGCTTGCGCCCAGCCTAAGTCCGTACTTGCGGGCAAGGCCCCCAACCCTCCTGCTTTTACCCAACGTCAGAAAGAAGCTTCTCATTAATTTTTCCATCGTACGCCTTTAACCTCCTGCAATCGCCCTATATGATTCGTTTCCCAAGCAGAGAAGTTGCCATTTCCACAGCAAGCCGCGAGGTGCGCATCCCCACGTCGAGCAGCGGATTCACCTCTACGATGTCCATCGAGGTAACTCGGCCTGTTTCAGCTAACAGCTCCAGCGCAAGATGCGCTTCACGGTAGCTTATTCCTCCTGGAACAGGCGTACCGACACCAGCTGCTTCTGTCGGATCGAGACAGTCCATATCGAAGCTTACATGTACGCCATCCGTACCTTTGCTTACAATTTCAATCGCTTTCTCCATCACTGCCTTCATTCCCAAACGATCGATGTCATGCATGGAGAAGCAAGCTATCCCTTCGTTCCGAATAAACTCCTTCTCATAAGGATCGAGATCACGGGCACCGATAATGACGACATTTTCTTTCTTGATAAGCGGACCCGCCCCAGGGATATCGCTTAACTTGAACTTGGAAAGCCCCATCGCAATCGCAAGAGGCATCCCGTGCATATTGCCTGATGGCGTAGTCTCCTCCGTGTTCAAATCCCCATGCGCATCAAACCAAATCACTCCTAAATTGTCGTAATGGCCGGTCAATCCTGCTAACGAGCCAATCGAAACGCTGTGGTCGCCACCGAGAATAAGCGGGAAGGAATCGGCCATGACGGCCCGGTATACTTGCTCGCCTACCAAACCGCTCATTTCCTTAACCTCTGGGAAATATTTTGTTTTCGGCTGCTTAGGATCAAGCACGCCATGTCTAGGACAGTTAACTTCGCTATTGCCTACCAACTCGAAGCCCATGCTTCTGATTTGGCGGGCCAGCCCCGATTGAATAATACTTTCGGGCCCAAGCTCTGTTCCCGCGCGGCTTCCGCCCATCCAGAAAGGCACACTGATGAGTCTTACTCTTTTGTTAGCCATAGAATCCTCTCCCTCTGCCCCGTTAACCATCCTCTTTAATAGAACTCCCATGATGAACATCCTTCCTCTGCGCTGTCTTTGCCTGCAAGCATCCTATTGCGCATCCACTTGGAACACTATGCCTATTCGCTCCAGCGCCCAATCGACTTCTTCCTTCGTAACCGTTAGCGGCGGCGCAAAACGAATCGTCGTTGCATGCGTCTCCTTGCAAAGCAGCCCCTCCGCCATTAGCTTCTCGCAATACGGCCTTGCCTCTACATGCAGCTCCAGCCCGATAAACAACCCTTTGCCGCGAACCTCTTTGATGGCAGGGTGTCGAATGGCGGCAAGCTTAGTTGCAAAATATTGCCCTAGCTCATTAGAGCGGTCCGCTAACGCTTCTTCCTCCATCACCTCAAGCGCCGCGACCGAAACCGCGCATGCTAACGGATTTCCGCCAAATGTCGAACCGTGTGAGCCTGGTTCGAATACGCCCAATATGTCATCATGGGCAGCGATGGCCGAGATCGGCATAACCCCACCGCCTAATGCCTTGCCCATGATGTATACATCTGGCTCCACTGATTCCCAGTCGCATGCGAATCGTTTGCCGGTGCGTCCAAAGCCCGTCTGGATTTCATCCGCAACAAATAACACGTTGTTTCGCTTACACAACTCATAGGCACGTGCAAGATAACCCTCAGGAGGAATGATAATGCCTGCCTCACCTTGAATAGGCTCAATCAGAAAAGCTGCCGTATTCGGCGTAATCGCTCGTTCAAGCGACGCGAGATCGCCATAGGGCACAAGCTTGAAGCCGGGCGTAAACGGGCCAAAATCCTTCTTGTATTCTTCAGAGGATGAGAACGAAGTGACCGTTATCGTCCTTCCATGGAAATTGCCGGTGCATACGATGATTTCCGCTTGATCCTGCGGTACGCCCTTTTGCCGGTAAGCCCAGCGGCGAACGGCTTTCACAGCCGTCTCAACCGCCTCGGCTCCGGTATTCATAGCCAAAATTTTTGTTTTACCCGTGTACGCAACGAGTTTTTCATAAAATTGCGCCAAGGCGTCATTATGAAAGGCGCGCGAGGTTAAAGTCACTTTATCCGCTTGCTGCTTAAGCGCGGCTATAATTTTCGGATGCCTATGCCCATGGTTCAGTGCGCTGTAGGCACTGAGCATATCCATATACCGATTCCCTTCCGGATCCGTCACCCATACGCCCTCTGCCTCTGAAATGACAATAGGGAGCGGATGATAATTATGAGCGCCGTATCGGTCAGACTGCTCCATAACGGACGAAGTCGTCTTTAAAGTTTTCATTTGAAGGTTCACTCCCCCTAAATTTGTATACAATATTCAAATTCTGGTGTAAAAAAACCTGGATTGGTTCTTACCCACCAGGAATGTTATTTCCATATCTATGCCTACAATACTTTGGCCAAAAAGTCCTTCGTACGCGGATGCTGCGGATTCTGAAAGACATGCAGCGGTATTCCTTCTTCGACTATGCAGCCCCCGTCCATAAACAGCAGCCGATCGCCAACCTCACGTGCAAAGCCCATTTCATGCGTAACAATGACCATGGTCATTCCGTTTTGTGCAAGCCTCTTCATAACTTCAAGCACTTCCCCAACCATCTCTGGGTCCAGCGCCGATGTCGGTTCATCAAAAAGCATCACGCTTGGTTCCATCGCAAGCGCCCTTGCAATGGCTACCCTCTGCTTCTGCCCGCCGGACAGCCGATCCGGGTACGAATCATGTTTATCCTCCAGCCCGACAACACGCAGGAGCTCCATCGCTCTAGCATTTGCCTTTTCGTTGGACAGCTTCTTCAGCTTGCGCGGAGCAAGCGTCAGATTCTCTAGTACGCTCATATGCGGAAATAGATTGAAATGCTGGAACACCATGCCCATTTCTTGGCGAATTTGATTAAGCTCGGATTGCTTATTTGTGATCAAGCTATTATTAAGCCGAATTTCACCGGAAGTCGGCTGCTCCAAGCGATTCAAGCAGCGAAGGAACGTGCTCTTGCCCGAGCCGCTGGGGCCAATGACGACGACAACCTCACCTTTGCGGATCTCCGTATCTATTCCCTTTAATATTTCAAGTTTACCGTAGGATTTACGCAGCCCGTTAACGACAATCATTAGCTTCTCAACTTCCTCTCCAATACGGCAAGCAGCCTGGATAACGTAAACGTCATTGCAAAATATAAGGCGCAGGCGACCAACAGCGGTTCCATCGGCGAGAAGGTGATGCTCTGAACCGTGCGGGCGTTATACATCAACTCCGCTATTCCGATAACCGAAATAAGCGAGGAATCCTTAATAATAATTATGAATTCATTCCCAATGGCAGGGAGCATGTTACGAAATGCCTGTGGCAAAACAATATATCGCAGCGTCATTCCCCGGCTGAGGCCCAAGGAGCGAGCGGCCTCTGTCTGCCCCTTGTCAATGGCTTCAATCCCTGCACGAAACACTTCTGCCATGTAGGCCGAGCTGTTGATGGTCAAAGCGACAACGCCCGAAATAAAGGGCGGCAGATTAATGCCGAACCCCGTCAAGCCATAATGGATAATAAAAATTTGTACGAGCATCGGAGTCCCGCGTATGACCTCAATATAAGCTGAAGCGAGGAACTTGACCGGCCACCACCGAGAGATTCGCATCAAGGCAAACAATACGCCAAGCAACGTGCCTAGCGCCACGCCGAAGAATGATAACTCCAGCGTGACCCAAGCTCCCCTCAAAAATGTAGGCCAATATTCTGCCACAAAGCTAAAGTCTAAATCCATATCCAACTACTCCGTCCGTTCTTTATTCTCCAACCAGTTCATTAGCTTCAACGACAAACTGGTCAATGGCGCCGCTTGACTTCAAACGGGCGATAGTCCCATCGATTTTGTTAAGCAGCTCTTGCTCACCCTTTTTAACCGCAATCGATACGCCAGCCTCTTCTTCAGGCTGCTCGATTTTCACTTCAGAAACCACGATGTCTGTTTGGGCAACCGCGTATTGGTCCGCAACCGGCTTCTCCAGGATGATTGCATCTACCCGGCCGCTCTTAAGCTCCATCACCAGCTCCGGAATTTTGCCGAGAGCCGTTAGCTTGGCATCTGCGATTTCCTGCGCGATTCCCTCTTGAATGGAGCCTTTTTGAATCCCGATTTTTTTGCCCTTCAAATCATCCAGCGTTTTAAACTGCTCTGCAGCATCTTTGCTCACCAGCACGCCTTGATCCGTTAAATAGTAGATTTCAGAAAAATCGACGTTTTTCTTGCGCTCTTCGGTTGGCGTCAAACCGGAAATAACCATATCAACCTTGCCTGTATCCAACGCTAGCAACAATCCGTCAAAATCCATATCCTGAATTTCCAGTTCTGCATTCATATCCTTCGCGATTTCTTTTGCAATTTCAATATCAAAGCCAATTATCGTATCCTTGCCGTCTATCGTTTTGTGGAATTCAAACGGGGCATAATCTGCGCTTGTGCCTAGAATTAGAGTCGTTTTCTCCACGGCCGGCGATTCGCTTGCAGCATTATTGGCCGTTGCCGAAGGTGAGTTTGCGTCTTTGCTTTGACCACATGCCGTCAAGACAACCATAACCGTAATCAATAGCAGCGATAACTTTTTCTTCATTTCCATCTCTCCCATTTCTTTATCTCGTTTAGTTTAAAATCCCCCGAACAGGCTCGGAGTTAAATCTGTATACAATATACATAAGTGATGTCAGTAATTATAACATCGGCTATAGCTATGTACAATGTTTTTTTATGTATATGCTGTTCATTGCGATTAAAGGTCAGATTTCCTAACATGTATAGTAGCGTACATTTGCTTGTATAACGTTATGATCAGGTGTTAAAATAGTAAAAACAACGGATGCCGGACTTTACATAACTATTTAATTGCGACATCACCATATAAATAATCACAATCACCTTTACCCGTTAAAGGTAGAAAAGAGGTCTCCGCATGCAAGCGCCAAAATATCAGTCCTTAAAGGACCATGTTTACGAATATATTGCACAAAAAATACAAGATGGCACGCTGCTCCCCAATCAAAAAGTAAATGAAGCGGAGATTTGCAAAAAGCTGGATATTAGCCGCACGCCAACGCGCGAGGCTTTGTTCCAGCTATCCTCGGACAATCTTCTGGACTATTTGCCAAGACGGGGTTTTACCGTCAAAGCCTTTGATCCCAAGAAAAAACTAGATTTCTCTCGTATTATCGGCGTATTGGATGCGCTTGCAGCTACACTGTGCATCGAGCAGCTGAGTGATTCAGATATGAAAGCGATGGAGGGTATCGTCGATAAGATCGACCTGGATATCAGCCATCAGCATTTCTTAGATTATTATATGGACCAATACAACTTCCATGACATTTACATAAAGAAATGCGATAATCCCGTGCTAATCGAAACGCTAAACTCTTTGAAAAACAGCTTCATTCGCCAATCTTACGCAAGTGAAGACAAACAGAAGCTTGCTGACGTTCTCAAGGAAGTCAACGCGGAGCATCGCAAAATTTTAGAGTTGTTCCGGTCAAAGGACAAAGAGGCCTTGGAATGCACGCTGAAGCATCACTGGCGTATCATAGATACGGAAATGCTGTAATATTCGGCTGTCCCAAAGGCCGTTCTCTAAACTTGTGACTTCCACTTTAGATTAAAAGAACCTTCAACTCCGCTTAATCGCGAGTTGAAGGTTCTTTTATGCCATGCCTATTATGAAAAATTATTTCGCAGCAGCGCCGCTCTTTATGAAACGCTACTTCGCCGCAATCAACTTGTTGAATTCGGCTAAAGGAAGCGGCTTGTGATAGAAGAAACCTTGCGCCTTATCGCAGCCCAGCTGTCTTAGGCGATCCCGCTGTTCCTTTGTTTCGACCCCCTCGGCGACGACCTGCTTATGAAGATCATGTCCCATGGACACGATCGTCTTCACGATTGACAATCCTCCCTGATAGGCATCCATATCCGTAATAAAAGATCGATCGATCTTAATAATAGCGATTGGCAGTTGCCTAATTACACTTAGTGAAGAATAACCTGTTCCGAAATCGTCTATGGCAATATGAATGCCTAAAGCAACGAGCTCATCCAGCATTTTTCTCGCTACGTTCAGGTTGTTGACGACCATGCTCTCCGTTATTTCCAAACATAAGCGATCGGGCACCAGCCTGCTCGAGCGCAAGATATCCTGTACCTTGTTGACGAAGTCGGGCTGCATGAATTGCCTGGAGGAGACATTGACCGACAGCATGAAATCATCCCAGCCCTGCTCTTGCCATAGCCTTCCTTGCTGGCATGCCTCCGCGATGACCCATTGGCCGATCTCGTTAATTAATCCGGTCTGTTCCGCAAGCGTAATGAATTCTCCGGGATGCACGATGCCAAGCTCTGCAGAATGCCAGCGAATAAGCGCCTCCGCCCCAATCAGCTTACCCGTCTCCAGATCAACCTGAGGCTGGTAGTACAATACGAACTCCTTGCGCTTAAGCGCCTTGCGCAGATGCTTCTCCAGCCTGACATCCCGCTGTACGAGCGCGATCATTTCGTTCGTGTACAAGCGATACTGATTGCCTCCGCTATGCTTCGCGTTATACATCGCAATGTCCGCTCGTTTAATGAGGCCGTCAGAGCTGTCATCGTCAAACGGATGGACGCTGATTCCAATGCTCCCGCCCAAATAAAAATCTTGGCCTTGAAGCGAAATCGGCAGCTGGAACACTTGATGGATATTCTCGGCGAGCGACACGATTTCGTCGTATTCGTGCGCTCCCCGGATTAATATAATAAACTCATCGCCGCCGAGACGAGCGAGCAGATGCCGTTTATCGACGCTGTTGTACAGCCGCTTTGCCACTTCATTCAATGCTTCATCCCCGTATTGGTGGCCCAGTGTATCGTTAATGAGCTTAAAGCGGTCCAAATCAACGAGCATGACGCCCAGCAAAGCCTTGGAGGTTTTCACCGCTTCCAAAGAAGCCTCAAGCTCTCTATTGAAGTGATAGCGGTTCGGGAGCTTGGTCAGCATGTCGTGATGCGCCATGAAATGGACGAGGGATGCCTCTTCCTTCTGCTGCGTAATATCCCGAATGACGGCAAGCACGAATAGCCTTTCTCCTTCAGCCATCAACTCGGTATCCATCAGAATGACCCGTTTCTTCCCTGCCCGGTCTAAGATGGCAATCTCACGGTTGCGCCACGCCCCTTTGAGTAGTGATGCCTGATATTCCTCCGCTATGCTTGCCCTCTCGCTCCCTTCAATAAACGCAGCCAAAGAGAGATTCTGTACTTCATTTTCTTTCTTATAGCCAAGCACCGACAGTGCGCCGGGGTTCGCTTCCTTAATGATCATATGCTTGTCGAGCATCATAATCGCGGTAGGTGAAAATTGATAGAGCAGCTCATACTTCTTTTTGGCAGACGGCAATATATCATATTTCATATAAATTCGCAGCGATATGCACCAGATGATCGTAACTAAAAACACAACCGAATCGGGAATGTAGAAATAAGGAGCAAGCGAGACGACCGTTACCGAAACCAGAACGGCAGCCAATAGATAATACAAATTCGCTTTAAAAAGCACTAGCCATCGCTGGCGCTCGACGATGCTTGCCGCTCGGGTCCTTGCAGCCAGGCAAATGACAAGATTTAAAATGGAGATTAAAACGATCAATCCGAATATGATATACATGGCTGGAGCAAACAAAGCCTGCTTCCACAGCTCCTCGGATTTCACGCCTAGAAAGAAAAATCCCGTTCCTTTAGCAACTATAAGAACGACATATAATACAAGCGGCACAGCAGAAATCATGATACATTTCGTATGCGATAATCGGTGGTAGACTTTCGCGGCAGCTAGATGAAACAGCAGACCACATCCAGCAGCAGCAATGGAAACCGGATAGATGAGATATGCCGCAAGATTCAGCGTATACGCCTCAGGAAGCAGCTGCTGCACATATTGAAAAAAAATCATAACCGCAAGCGAAGCCGTAGTAAGCGAAGCAAGCCGATTCTCCATATGATTAGCATTCCGTCTAATGATTACGAGTGAAGTATCCATTAAATAGATGACAGGCACGATAAATAACAGCAAAAGCAGTATAGGTTGATAGTCGCTCATATCATGTTGCCACCTCGCTTTGTATGTATAGCACTTAACAGATGCAGCATCACCACATAATCCTATTCTTGCCGCTGCTTTTTGCCGAATATAGCGCTTTGTCTGCCTGTTGGAACAGCACATCGCGCGTCTCCCCCGCTTGCAGCTGATGGAAGCCGATACTAATCGTTACATGGTGCTCATCCATTTCTTCGAATCGCAGACGCTCTGTTTCTATTCGAATTCTCTCCAGCCATTCAGCAACCGCTTTTCCACTCATTCTTTTAAAAATAATGGTAAACTCCTCGCCGCCATAGCGTGACGGAATGATGCCATCCTGTGAGCAATCGCGGAGCAGCTTCCCTACTTTGCGCAACACGGTATCTCCAACCGCATGACCGAATGTATCATTGACTAGCTTGAAGTTATCAATATCGACAATAGCAAGATGAATCGGCCTATTCTCTCCTTCTTCAATCGCTGCTCGCATTCGTTCTTGAAACGTTTTATGATTCTCCAGCCCGGTCAAAGCATCCAAGCTTGACGCCTCGTGGGCAGCCTGCTGCTGCAGCCGATGCTTTTTCTCGCTCCGCAATGCGGCCTTCTCTTCCCTCATCATTTGCAGCCCGCGATTGACAATGCCAAGCGCGGCAAGCGTAACGATAATAAGAAAAGAGAAGCCCACTGCCTTCTGCGAAAGAGAGAACTCATAGCGGTAAACAGGAACGACTGTCATAACGATTAGATAGGTAATCATCGTAATCCAGCATGCGAATAAAACCTTTCCATAATTAAAGTGCAGAATTGAAACCAATATGGGCAGGACCATTACGATTTGGACGCCCGTCACATGAGGCGAGGACAAGGCAAGCGTAATGGCGGCAAAGCAGGAGCCCAAAAAAATAATAATATAATCCTGCAGACTGCTTTTTAGACGGTAAATCACTTCTGCTACAATCAACGTTCCAAATACTAAGCTGTTTCTGATCAATACCTGCTTCTCCAAAAAAGCTGGCAATCTCTCCGGATTATCGTTAGCCACAAGCACCCAAGTCATCATTACAGCTGCTATGGAGAGGAGGCTCATCGCCCAATAGGAGAGCCGCATTCTATTATTCCAATTCGATAAATGCTTAGGAGCAGTGAACCATTTTCTCATCCGCTCGATCCCCCCCTTTGAAGCGGCGAGACGACACGATTCTTCCCAGCGCGTTTCGCATCGTATAAATAACCGTCCGCCAGCTTGAACAAGGCACTTTTCCCAAGCTCCTCGCTATACTCGGCTAACCCGATGCTGATTGTCACGCGCTGGCCCGCAAGCTGGGGAAATTCGGTTGAGGCGAGTCGCTCCCGAATCCGCTCAAGCAAACGACAGCTTTCCTCCATCGTCTTGCCAGTCAGGAGCAGAACAAATTCCTCCCCTCCGTACCTTGCAGCTATGTCCTCGCTTGAGATCGACGACTTCAGCATCAAGGCGGTTTCTTGAAGAATCGTGTCTCCGACATGATGACCAAATCTATCGTTAATGCTTTTGAAATTGTCGATATCCAGCGCAGCAAGCTGGAGCGGCATATCATACGCAGCATGCTGCTCGGTGAGCGCAGTTAAATATTCTTGATAGGTGATATGGTTATACAGGCTCGTAAGATGATCATACTTGGACGCGCTCTGTGTGGAGACCGAGTCAATGAAGGCTTCTATCTCCGAGCTTACCGCCCTCTCGAGCGATTGCCGAAGCTCTGTCCCTCTTTTCAAGATGCCAACGCCAATTATGGCTGTCCCGATAATCATGCCAAGCAGTGCAATCAAATCATAATGATTAATCTGTGCCCGTATGGAATCGCTGACCATCAAAAATAAAAAGAGACTGCCTAGCGTGAGCAGTACCGAGAACCACAGCCGCCGCCTGCTAAGATAGAACAATGAAACGATAATAGGGACATCCAGGCTCACATAAAGACCGTCGATATTTTTGCCAAACCCGAGCATGATGACCATGGCAAACACATAGCCGATTATAATAAGAACATAATCAAAATATGATTTCAAATAGCGAATGAATGCTTCTGCTATCAACAAAGCGCTAATTAAAGACGCTGCCGTCATGAAATATTGGGGAGGAAAGATATAGCTCCTGGACCATTCTTTTAATCCCCCTGAAATAAGATGAATGCTTTCGGCTAGTATCAGAACGAGAGCAGAAAGAACCCAGTAGAAGGATAGCACCCATCGATTCCATGACCGATTATTTTTGTAACGGGTAAGCGCCAGCATTAGTCACCACTTTGCGAGTATATTTGACAGGTTATAACTTTTCACAATATTATCCATGCATTATGACCATTATAGTGCTTAACTATCGGCAGGACAATCAATTATGAGAGATTTCATAGTGTTTCAGACCCAAAAAAAATCAGGTTCAGAACAAAACCAGAGACCTTTTGCCTACACGATTCTGCAAAAGAACTCAAACTCTCTGAGAATGAAACAAAAAGGCGATCATGCAGCCTTTGCTCTGCACGATCGCCCTTCTATAAACCGCTCTGCTTTATCGAGTCTTCCTATTATGCCTAATCTTGTAGAAAAAATTGCATCGTCATATCTGAGAAGCCAGGCAGGTCTTCATGCCCGAAGTCTGGATAGATTTCGAGGTTTTTTTGCGCCGTTATTTTGTTATATACAGCAAACTGCGTTGACGGCGGGCAGATCGTATCCATTAAGCCTACGGCGAACAATACTTCGCCGCGGATACGCGAGGCTAGAAATTGGATGTCGATGTAGCCAAGCTTCGTGAAAATTTCTTCCTCCCGTTTATGCTGAGGGTCAAAGTGGCGGAAGAAGGTGCGCAGCTCCGCATAAGCATCCTTAGCCAGATCCATTTGCCATACCCGTTTATAATCGCTTAAAAATGGGAAAACAGGTGCAAGCTTCTTGATTCTCGGCTCAAGCGCCGCGCAGGCGATCGTTAATGCGCCGCCTTGAGAACCTCCCATTGCATATACCCGCTCCGGATCAACCTCAGGGCTATTTATTGCAATCCCTGCAAGCTGCGCAGTATCCAGGAAGATATGGCGGAACAGCAGCTCGTCTGGATGATCGTTCAAGCCTCGAATAATATGCCCGTTGAGCGTAGTTCCCTTAACGCCCCCGGTGTCCTCCGAGTACCCGCCTTGCCCGCGGCAATCGAGAGAGAAAAAGGAGTAGCCGAGCGCCGCATAACCGAGCTTATCATGCCAAGAGCCTGAATGGCCGCTATAGCCGTGGAATTGCACAATTGCGGGATGCGGCTCCGACACGTTTTTGGGCTTTATGTATTTGGCATGGATACGCGCGCCGCGTACGCCTGTGAAATACAAATCAAAGCATTCCGCGTATGGAACCTGGAAGCTGCTTGGAACAAGCTCGATTTGCGGATCAACCGCCTTCATCTCCGCAATGGCCCTATCCCAGTACGCATCAAAATCATCAGGACGCGGACTCACGCCCTCATAGCTTTTTAATTGATCCAACGACATGTCGACTGACGGCATTTCAACTACCTCCTATATTGTTGAGCTGTTTATAATAGCTGCTTTCCGTTTGAAAGCGTTACCCCCATTCTAATTGAAATCAAAAAAAATGGAAGTGTCTACCTTGCGTTTCTACAAAAAAACAATAAAAAGACCGCAGGCTTCACCTTCCGGCAAACCGCGGCCTATCCCTTGCAACCGATTCTAAACGCGAATTATTTCGATGTATTCTTGCTTTTAACCGAAGTTCCGCCTTTAAAGGCTGTACTGCCTTTGGTCATGTTAGCGCTCTTAGCATTCGGCGTCCCGGCAGCGTCTGGCTTGCCATTCTCGCCCTCGGCGCTCTTCCCGTTTTTGTTTCTGCCAAACACTTTTTTCGCTAATTTCTTCTTTTCCCCTGCTTGCCAGCGGTTCCAGCCCTTTTTATCCGTTCCTCTGCCTGTCCCGCCTTTACCCTTTGCTCCGCTCATATCATCACTCCATCATGTCTTCTATGCCGAGTTAAACTTCTTAAAATGCAGCTAAAGCATCTTTCCGAATCTTGCTCCTCGTTATCATTACTAACCAGTATACCATTAATTGAGCGCTTAGATTCTTATGCGAGTCCATAAACATGAATTTCGTACAACAAGCGTAAACGGCTGAAGCCGTCCTCTGGCGGTTAAGCTTACGTTTCGCGTAGAAATATAGAGAAAGTTGGCGAAATGATATACTTTCCTTATTTTAAAAAAATCCTAAAGCCTACATATGCTAGTCTTCATTAGCATGCATAAGCTTTAGGATTTTCGTGGTTGGTTTGCTCCATTGCGTCATTCTCAATAAGCATGAACCGTATTGCTCATTATTTTACATACGATGTCTTGATGACGCTCCGCGCGAACGATAATGGCTTTTAAGCTCGCCAATGTCTCCTGCGCGTGCTCTAGGTAGCACTCATCGCCAAAAAACATGTACAGTCTCATATAATCATTGTATTCATCCAGCCATTCATTGAAGTAAGAAGAGGTCATTCCCATCACTCCCTTAATTCGATTATAGAACACGAACATTAAACTTTCATGAGTAAATCATGAAGAAAAGTTAAGATAATCTAGCAAATCGTATACTTATATTATATTTCTTAATTTTCAGAATATTCCACTAATAGTTTGCATGTCCTTAAAACCCTTTGTTTCCCCTCCTTCTATTAAATAGGAAATAACGACAAATATAAATAGAAACTTCCGTAGTAATTGTTTCCTATTTTACGAGAATCGATACTCGCGAATGGTATTGACCTTCGATGTCAACCGTATGTATGATAAAGCAGCAGATACAATGATGGCGCTTGCAGAAATGGTACCCCTTGGCTATCTATGACACCCTATCATGACCATCATTACAAACTATTGGAGGGTTTAGAATGACAGTAATTGAACAGAACGCAGTCGTATTATTTCAAGGAGACAGCATTACCGATGCCGGACGAAACCGCAGCGACAGCGCTAACCTCGGATCTGGCTATGCTAATCTTGTCACCGCATTGTTCAAAAGCAAATATCCTGAGAAACAGGCTGCATTTCTGAACAGGGGCGTATCCGGAGACCGCGTCGTAGATTTGGAACGCAGATGGGAAGAGGACTGTCTATCGCTGACTCCGACCTGGTTGTCCGTGTACGTAGGGATCAATGATACTTGGCGCCGTTATGACAGCAACAACCCGCTTAGCACGGAAGAATATTACGTGACTTACCGCCGTCTGCTTCATACAGCGAAGGAGCAATTAAATGCTAATCTCATCCTAATTGAACCTTTCGTGCTGCCTGTCAATGACAGCCAGAAGCAATGGCGTGAGGATTTGGATCCGAAGATTCAAGCGGTTCGCGAGCTTGCTGGAGAATTCAAGACGCTGTACGTTCCTCTCGACGGATTATTCGCTCAGGCCGCAACCCAGACAGGCCCAGCCTATTGGGCGCCGGACGGCGTTCATCCGTCACCGGCTGGTGCCGCGCTCATCGCGCATGCATGGCTGCAAGCTGTCAAAGCGTAACGCTAGCCCGCCATTCTCTATACAAATACAAAAGGAGCGCCCCCAAGATGATCGCTAGGGGGCCGCTCCTTTTATTTTCGCCTGAAGAATATCGCTTTAAAGGTCTCGCACTTGGCCATTAAAGCTGCCTAGCAGCGCTTATTCATCAGCCGGGTAACGAAGTCCCCATTGCTTTCTGATCTCATCGAGTGTAGCCATGATTGTCAATGTCTCGTCTAACGGGATAATCGAGCTCTCGAGCCTGCCTTCGCGGAGCGCATTCATTGCCTCCTCCGCTTCGAATGCGTAACCTTCTGCCTGACGGTTGTCGACAAACGATTCAGCGTCAGCACCCTTCGCATGAAGGCTTGCCGACTTCCCGAATAGGAAGTTCGGCACATGGATGTGTCCCTTCGTACCGTAAATGTAAGCGTCACTGACCATGCCTAGCTGAACAGCCCCATTCAGCGCAGCGGTGCGACCGCCCTCATATTCGAACAGCAGCGAGAACTGCTCGTCCACTCCCGTTGCGCCTATGCGGGCACTGCTCATGATTTTGGCTGGCGCTTCGCCATAAATTAATGATGCGAAGGATACCGGGTAAATACCGGCATCAAGAAGCGCGCCGCCGCCCAGCGCAGGATCAAGCAAACGACTTTCGGGCGCCCAGCCGATATCAAAGCCGAAATCCGCTTTCACTAAACGAACCTCGCCGATTTTATCCGCAGCGATCCATTCCATCACTTTACGGATCGGTGGAAGAAACCGCGTCCACATGGCTTCCATGAGGAACACTTTTTTATCTCGGGCTAGTTCGATGATTTCCTTTGCTTCAGCGGCGTTCATCGTAAACGGCTTCTCGCAAACAACGGCTTTACCTGCGCGAAGCAGCTCAAGCACGTTTTCTTTATGTATCGGATGAAGCGTTCCTACATATACAATATCAACCTCAGCGTCTTGGGCCAGCTCTTCTACGCTCCCATATGCACGCGAAATATTGAATTGCTTGGCGAATTTCTCCGACTTCTCCAAGTTTCTTCCGCCAACGGCAACTAGCTCCGCACCGGCTGCGAATGCCAAATCGGCTGCAAACTTAGATGAAATCCAGCCTGGACCGAGAATTCCCCATTTAATCGTTTGTAGAGACATTAATCCATTCACTCCTCTGAATAAAATAATGAAATGTATTGCTATTCCTAATTATACAGGTCATCACTACGAGAAAGCGAATTCATTTGCGAGCAAGACCTGGTATTCGATTCATTCGTTTCAGTAATTTCTCCTGCCTAGCTGCGAGCGGCGCTTACCCAATTAATCGCATTTTTAATGGTTGCTTGATAGTCCGTATGCTGCAAGACATGAAGGAAATGCCCTGGCGTCAGCACGCATACCCGGCCTTTTCCTTGCTCCCTTACCCAACCGGCCGGCTGCGTGCCATGCACCGACTCTGATTGCATGAATACTTGAATACGCTCGTCGATCACTTCCATAAAATAATGCTCATCATGTATCGTATAAGTTCCTTGCGCGATTGCAATTCCCAACTCTTCATTGAGACTAGAAATCGTCACCGGGCATGCCTCCGGATGATGCTCGAACACACCGCCAACAAGCTCGTAGAATAGCGGCTCGGCACGGTAGCCAACCGCTCCCGCATGAAGCACGAGCAGCCCTTTGCCTTCCTCCACGTAGCTTTGGAACTGCTGCTGAATATCTGGAGTCAGCCATGGCGTTTCGTCGACAGCCGAAACTTGGTTTGACTTGGCAAGCACAACGGCATCATGCTCATTCATCCACTCTCTCGACCACTCCGATGCATGCTGAATGTAATGAAAGGTATACCCCTGCTCGCTAAGGAGCTCCAAGCCTTCCGTGACAAGCTTGCCCGGATGCCAATAATCGTCGCAAATCACACCAATTTTCATTCATGTATCCCTCGCTTCAAATTGTGGTAAGTCTATCAAAGGTATAAACGTTTTCACATCGTATCGCTTCCGATAATATTATTCATTCAGCCTCTCACCGATGGGTCACTTTGGCAAATACGAGAAAGAATAACATGATTTCTGCCAAAATAACGGGTGGAGCAACGGTTATGCTCATATTTAAAGCAAACAAGACGCCTAGCAGCACAGTCAACCCGATAATGATGCTTAGCTTCGGTTTTAAATGCTTGTAACGGTACGCGTAAAGGACAAACATGACCGACCACAGGTACAACAGCACCGATGCGAATATAAATCCGACCATGAACCGGTAATCCAGCTGGTTAAGATATAAGAGCTGGATGGAAGCGGCAATCATGCTTAGCGACAAATAAATGAACAAATGTCCGTACATGATCGTCTGGCCTGCCGTTCGCTTCGCTTTGTCCACATTTTTCTCCACGTTTTCGAAATACTGCCACCATATGCCTATGACCAGAACAAAAGCCATTGCAGCAAATAGAATAGAAGAGCCTGTAAGCTTATCAGACTGCAGTACGGCAAGCATGCTTATGACCGATTCTCCAAGCAGGATCAATGTAAAGAGCGCGAATCTCTCTAATAGGTGCGCGGTGTGCACCGGCGTTTTCACCAAATGCTTGCGGCCAATAAGAGGAACGAGAATATCAACGGCAATGCCGACATATAGAATGGCGTATCTAATCCATGAATCAAAAAAGAGTGAAAAAGCAGAGATGATAATGCCGAGCCAGAAATATTTGCCGAAGAACCTAGCCGTTTCCTGCCTGTTGGACACTTCCACCTTTTGTGTAATCATATATTGGATCGCGGTCAATGCCCTGGAGCCTATATATCCTATAAAAAACGGAATGTAATTGGAATCAAAATCCACATTCAGGCTGGCCGTCATAATTAAAACAAAAAACAGCTGTAGAATCATAAAAATGCGGTGTGAAGCAAGGTCACGCCCAAACCGATTGTTATAGACCGTCTGCCCTACCCAAGCCCACCAGATCGGTATGAAAATAAGAATGAATTTAGAGAGATGCTCCAGTGAAATGGTGCCATGTTCAACATGGAGCAGCACATGCGTTGCTTTGGATATGGCAGCGACAAACAATAAGTCATAAAACAGCTCCAGCCACGTAACCTTCTTTTCTTCCATTCCTCGTCGGCCTCCTCATTGATTGCGCCAGCTTAAGGAATCTCTTATAATCTTTTCCGCTGCGCACGAATATCTTTAATTGAGTTATCTTAAATTAAAGATATATGATTTCAGCTTCCTTGTCAATCTTCTTTTTTGTTAAAGAGCATTCGCACGAAAAATCAGATGCAGTGCTGCATCTGATTTCTTTGTATGCTGAGCCCTTTCCCTGCTTGCCTTCGTTTGGTTTACAAAAACGGCTGCAAATTGCGGAAGCTGATCGCCAAGCTTTCGAATGGATCGCGTCTGCAAACATCCTGCTCCACTACATACCATTCCACGCCGATTTCTCTGCATGCCTCTATAATCGCTTTGAAATTCAGGTTGCCCTCTCCGATTTCCGCGAATACTTGCTGATAATCTACGATTTCCAAATCCTTAAGATGAACGACGCCCATGCGTCCCTTTACCTGATGAATGGCATCAACCGGATTCACCCCGCCGACATGCACCCAATACGTATCCAGCTCAAAGCCTACGGCTGTTGAATCCGTCTCCTGCTGCAAAATGTCCATGCCTGTTCTGCCTTCGAATTTCTGATATTCGAATTGATGGTTATGATAAATAAATTGCAGGCCATGCTCTTGCAGCTTACGGCCGATTTCTGTAGCCGTCTTGGCGAAGCTGGAATATCCTTCTGCGCTCGTCCGGTTCTCATCAGGCAAGCTGCCGAGCCCTACGTACTTGCAGTTCCACAGCTTGTGCTTCTGAACGGTATTGTCGAAATCATGAAGCAAGGAATCAAGTCCGACATGCGTCGCGCAAATGCGAAGGCCCGCAGCGTCAGCAAGCTCTTTTACCTTCTCTGGCGCAATGGGGCCAATCCCCGATACTTGAACCGCTTGATAACCGATATCTGCTACTTTTTTGAGAGACTGCTCCAAATCTGCTTCCGTCTTGCAATAGTCACGCAACGTATACAGCTGTACTGCGATATTCGATAGGTTCATGCCATCGCCGCCTTCTTCGTCTAATAGAAAACTTTTATGATTCATATGCTCATTGTAGCATTAGAGTTGAAAGCGCTACTTTACTGAAATTAGCCAACAAGGGGGTGCCACTTGATTATAATTGACCAATATAGAGACGCTAGCAAGCCGTGCAAAAAAAAGCGCAAGAGGTATCATGCACAGCTGTGCATGAAGTGCCTCTTACGCTTTGTACGCAGCTGTGCAGGAAGCATCCTCTTACGCGATGCGGTATTGCCGAATTATCCTTCGATTAGCTTCTTATAAGCATCCATTTGGCGCTGCAGCTCGGCAAGCACCTTGTCGTAGCCGGCTGTTTTCAGCTTGCTGCGGAATTGCTCGACCGCTTGCGCCGGATCGCCTGCTTTTCCATACGTAATCGCTGGGCCCATCTCGCCCGATACCTGCGTAATCGCTGTCAGCTCAGCCTCAACCGGCGTTTTGTCGAATACGAACTGGCCATACGGGTAAGGCTTCTTGATTTTATCGTATTCGGCGTACATCGTTTCTTCAAGCTGATCCCATGTCGTTACGCTCGGAATTTCGAATTTGTCGACACGGCCGCCCCAGAAGTCTGCATAGAACGAATCCTTTGCCTCGTCGTAGCCTTCTGGCTGAACGCGCTTGCCGTCCTTCACTTCATATTGAACGCCTTCCAACCCATAGTTGATCAGGTGGTAGATTTCCTCATCGTTACGGATCAAGTCATAGGCCATAAGCGCACGCTCAGGGTTTTTGCTGTGCGCACCGACCGAAGTTCCGCCGTGAGTGATGGAAAGCTCCGTCAGATTGTTTCCTCCTGTGCGGGCAAACGGGAACATTTGCAGCTCGGATCCTGGCTGATCCTTATCCATCTGTACGCGCAAGCCGCCAAACGTTTGGGTATGATGTTGGTCGAGACCAGACAAGCCGGCACGCAGCGCGGATCGATTATCGTTTTTGTTATTCAATACATCCTCGCGCCAGTAGCCCTTATCCGCCCACTCCTTCATTAATGTCGCGAAGTTCAGGAACGTGTCCTCGAATACGGGGCTTACGACCGTGAACTTCTCGTCGAAAGACTTGGTCGTGAACACCGGCAAGTATCCGGTTGAAATCGGAAGCTCCAGCTGGTCCGTATAGGATGCTGCATAGCCGCCAAAAGTAGAAGTAGCCGCAACAGCATCCCATGGCACAACGCCTTCTTTGTTATCCTTAACGAATTGAAGATATTGGCCAATGCCTTGCCAATCTTTGATTGGACCAGCAATGCCCGCTTCCTTCGCCCAATCTCCGCGGTAGAAGAATCCATGGTTAACCCACTGTGTATATTCATTCTCCGGTATCAATACGATATTGCCATTGTATTTGCTCTCTGCCCAGTCCTCCTCCGGAACCGAGTTCCATGTCTGCGGCGCATACTCCGGCAGCAGGTCATCCAAATTCATGAATGCGCCGCGCTGCGCATTGCCCCATGTATCGAGCCAGTCGGTACCGATCGTTATCAGATCGATCGCTTCGCCGGACGCGAGCAGCAGATTGTATTTCGTCTGCCAATCCGCCCACTCGACCCATTTCCACTCGAGCTCGGTATTGATCTTTTCCTTCATTTTTTTGTTCACTTCAGCCAGTACCTTCTCGAACTGTCCGTTCTTCGGCTTGTCGCCGAGAACAACGTAGCTCACTTTGACGAACTTCGAAGTGTCTGCTCCTTTGGCGCCATCCGTTGTATTCGTGCTGCCCTTGTTGCCTGTTCCCTCGTTTTTGCCATTATCTTTGTTCTCTCCATTACTGCCTGAGCATGCTGCAAGAGTGAAGATCATCATCATCGCAATCAACAGAGCGGAAACCTTCTTTACGCTGGACATCGCACTTCTCCCCTTTACGTTCATAAGTCGGGCATCGCCCGTTATGTGAAGTGGCCGGATTGCGGCCCTCGGCACATCAGCCTTTTACAGCGCCAACCGTAATACCCTTGATGAAATACCGCTGCACGAACGGGTAGAACAGAATAACGGGTCCCGTTGCCACGACCGCAGTCGCCATCTTCATGGATTCGAGCGGCATATCGCGAAGCTGCACATTGGACGCGGCGGACGAATTGCGGATGAAATCGGCGCTTGTCACGACGTTGTACAAGAAAAGCTGGAGCGGACGGTACTTCATGTCCGGCGAGAGGAACAGCATGGAATTGTACCATTCGTTCCAATAGCCCAATGCGATGAACAAGCCGATTGTCGCCAAGGCCGGTGTTGTCATGGGCAGGATCAGCCTTAGGAATATCGTAAAGTCGCCTGCTCCGTCGATTTTGGCGGACTCCGTAATCGCATGCGGGATGGAGCGGACGAAGCTTTTCATCATAATAATGAGAAACGGGCTAAGCAGGCCTGGAAGCAGCACGGCCAAGTAATTATCCTTCAGCGTCAAATATTGCGTCATCAGCAGGTAGAAGGGTACGAGTCCTCCCGAGAACAGCGTCGTAAAGTAAATGAAAAACGAAATGCCGTTCCGGTAGCCAAAGTCCGGACGCTGCAGCGCGTAGCCCGTCATCGCAACGAGGAAGAGCCCCAGCGCCGTTCCGGCAATCGTAATTGCCATCGTAACCAAGTAGGACCCAATAATCAGATCGGGATTCTCGAACACGATTTTGTAAGCAAAGGTGCTGAAGTCCCGCGGCCAGAAGTTAAAGCCGTATTTCTTGATCGCCCCTTCCGCCGTCAGCGACGTGCCGAGAACGAGCAGGAACGGAAGCAGGCAGCATAGCGCAAAAAACGAAATGAACAGATAGCCGAATAGTTTGACGATTATTCCGCTCATATCCGTTCGGATACTCCGTGAATCTTCCCTGTTTTCCATAGCTGTCACCTCCTAGAATAACGAGTTTTCGGGCGAAGCCTTGCGGACGAGCCAGTTGGCGGTCAAGACGACGACAAAACCGAATACGGATTGGTAAAGGCTGACGGCGCTGCCGATCGAAAAGTTGAAGTTGGTCATGAGCGACCGGAACACGTACGTTTCGATAATATCGGTCGTGGGATACAAGGCGGTATTGTTCGCCCCGACAAGGTTGAAAAACAATCCAAAGTTCCCTTTAAGAATGCCCCCGAGCGAGAACAGCATCAGAATGATGAAGGTCGGCTTCAGCCATGGGAGCACGATATAGATAATGCGCTGGAATGCGTTGGCGCCGTCAATTTCCGAAGCCTCGATGATTTCATTGTCCAGGCCCATGATCGCGGCGAAATAAATGATGGATCCGTAGCCCGTGGATTGCCAAAGGAAGGTCAGCACGATGATAAATGGCCATATTTTCGGATCGGAGTACGTCTTGACCGGCTCCATGCCGAGCGATTCCAGCAGCGTATTCAATATGCCGTAATCATAGCTAAGAATGTTGTAGGCAATAAGGCCAATTAGTACGGCCGATATGAAATGCGGGAGAAACATGAGCGTCTGCGTCACTTTTTTGAACCATTTGCGGCGAATCTCATTCAGGAGAATAGCGACGAAAATTTGCAGCACATTCCCAAGCACGATAAACACCAAATTGTAGGCAACGGTATTGAACGATAGCCGCCACAGATCGCCGTTTATGACCAGGAAACGAAAATTATCGAACGCCACGAACGGACTTTTGAATATGCCGTCGGAGTAATTGTAGTTAATGAACGCTAAATACAAGCCGGGCATCGGCAGATAGGCGAAAATAACGAAAAAGGCAATGGCCGGCAAGCACATGAGCAGCAGCGTTTTGTTGTTCCAAAACCGCTTCAGCTTGCCGCCTTTCATTCGCTGCAGCTTTCTCTCCGGCTCTCTACCTACTATGGTCGTTTGCATCCTGTTTCCCCCTCGCAGTCATGGACTAGACGGATATGAACGTAATGGCGTCCAGCCTTCCTTGTCGCTCGCGATCTACCGCCTCTAACAGAATCGTGAGTTCACCCTTGCCTGCCTCGTACCAAGCGCCCGGCAAATAAAAGGAATCCGGTCTGCCGCCCGTTAACACGGGTCTGCTTTCACCGCCCGGCAGCCAGAGGCGGCCTACGATCCGGTCTCCAAGAAATACGGTAAGCTTAAGCCCCGTGCCGGTTACCTTAGCCCGCCAGCCCGCTTGCGCCTCCGAATTAACCGTCGAAGCACGCAGCCAAGCGGTCTCGCCTGGCTCTAACGCAATCGGCAATTGTACCGCGCTGCCCTCTTCTCGCTTGCTCTCGGCATGCGCCAGAAGCTCCGCTTCCTCCGCTCCCTGTAAGGTCCAGTCTACAGCCTCTATTCCTTCATACACGTACACCTGTCCGGATGGAAGACCAAGCACCCGCTCGACAAATACGGTAAGAACCACGTCTTCGCCTGCCGTCACATGCTCCGATATGTCCACAAAGGGATCGAATGGATGTATGGCGCCTACGTCCTTTCCGTCTACAAACAGACGAGCCAGCGATTGCAAGCCTTTAAAGTGCAGCGTCCATGAATCAGCGCTCTTAGCTGCACGGAACGTTTTACGGTAATATTCAAATGCGGGATGATCGGGCGACATCCAGCCGCCAAAGCTGATCATCGGCCACATGCTGTCATCCTGTCCCTCAATCAGTTCCTTGCGCAAGCTTCGATCCGCTGCGCGATATACGCGCCAGTTCCCGCTAAGGTCACGCACCTCCGTAATCGCCGCTATCCCCCTTAAGCCTTTCATTGCATGAAGCCGAAGACCCGGAAGCCGGACATCGTCAAAGTTGGAGTGCCCCCAAATTTCCACCCTTGCATGCAGTTTTCCCTCCTGCAGGGTATGGACCAGCGGCAGATAGGCGCTGCCTCCGCCAGAAACCGCCGTTCCGGCATATTGCCCATCCGCATATAGCGATATGACATCACTGCCCTGCTTGATTAGGTAACCTTGTACGAGCTCTCCCTTCGTCAATGCAACGGAAGCTTCGTAGCCTGCAAAGCCGCGGCATATGCCTGCCTCTTCCAGATAGTCGGCGCTGTCTAAAGTCAATCTGCTATCCTCTGCCTGTAAGGCAAGCAGCGAGGAAGCTTGAAATCCGCTTAACGACCACTCGCTCGCCGCCTCCTCCAGCTGATCCGAATAAACGAGCGATTGACCTTCTATTACGCTGCCTTCCTCGGTTACCCCCTCCATATAAAGCGCTTTCATTCTATTGGTAATCAATAGCTTAAAGGCGGCTCCATCCGCAGCAACGACCGAACAGCAGCTAGCATCCAGCCCGTCAAAGCGAATGGTGAGCTTCCCGTCCGACCAAGCCGACGCCGCATGGACCGCATTCACGCTTTTTGGCTCATTCATCCGAATAACGATTTCACCACTGCCGTCCGTATGGAAAGCGAGGCTTGCTCCTGACGCCGATTGTTCTGCGTAATACAGCTCAGCGGTCGAGCTTTGCAGTACGCCTTCAATGCCCCATAAGCTAAGCGGAACTTCAAAGGGAAGCGCCAGCGACCTGCCTGCCTGGAGTGTAAAGCTGCTTTGCTCATCAGCTGCTTTCGCACCGTCCGCAGCCGAAAGCCTTATTCGTTTGTCCCGCTCATCCAAGTTTGTGACGAACAGGAGGCTTCCCCCGCCGCTTAGCTGAAGCGTGAAAGGACCCGCGATGCCCTGACGGTCTCCGGATATCGCCCACGTTGATGATCCTTCTCCTTCTGGCAACGCCTGTGCAAGCGACGCGCCATAAGCCGCAATCATTCGACCCAGCAATCGCCCCTCATAAGCTTCCTCCCGAATATGCCCTTCCGGCGAGATCATCCCTCCAAAATCATAATCCGATGTCATAAACGCCAGCGGTTTGCCCCAATTGTTCGTCGCGTTCGTAAAGCCGAAGTCCGTACCCGATACCTGCAAATAAGGGCCGAGCAGCTTCGCTCCGCAGGACAGCAATCTTCTCAGCAGATAATGCGCGCGGTTCGTTTCCGTCACAAGAAGCGGATACCCGAGCTTCGCCATTGCCTGGCCATAGTGCAGCACCTTCTGCTCAAATTCCGCATCCCGGTTGTCCGGGTAGAAGTTGCAGCTTGGCACGACGTTGCTCGCTAGCCCCGATGCCTGCAGCAAGCCGCCTTGTCCGGCGCAAGCGAACAGCGGAACCGTAATGCCATGGCTGAGCGCCATATCGCGCAAAGCGCTAATGTACCCTTGGGGATCATGGCAGTCATAGAAATCAAGCTCGTTATCAAGCTGCACGCCGATTACCGTTCCGCCCTCGCCTGCTTGCTGCTGCTTAATGATCGGCAGGACTTGATCGAACCACTTGGACACATAGCCGAGGAAACCAGCGTCATTGTCACGAAGCTTCACCCCTTTGGTCAGCAGGTAAGCCGGCAATGCGCCTCCATCCCACTCGGAGCAAATGTAGGGTCCGGGTCTAGCCACTACATACAAGCCCGCATCCGCAGCCTCCGTTAGAAACGCGGCTATATCGCGCTCGCCGCTGAAATCCCATTCCCCTTCTGCCCTTTCGTGATAATTCCAAGGAAAGTATACGTCAATGCTGTTATAGCCGAAGGCTTTGAGCTGCTCCATTCGCTCCCGCCACAGCGCTCGCGGTATGCGGAAATAAAACAATGAGGCACATAGCAATACTTGCGGCGTTTCCCCGATTCTTACAGCATCCGCATCGAATCGTACAGCTGCTTTCGCTTCCGTTTTCGTAATCATGTGGCACCCTCCCAAAAATTCAGCTTAAAATGCGAAATATACGAAATATGTAACCCGTTTCATGAAACCCGTTACATTTTTAGAAAAAATAAATACACGCCATGACCGGTAAAAACAGAATCTGATTCTGTACGGTGCTCTGATGTGTATCGGGTTTGTTTACGGCTTTGTAGGAAGAAGCCAAGCTGCGATGTAACGGGTTACATTCTTACTGGCGACACCATATAATCTGTTGACAATTTGATTTTATTCACAAATGTAAGCGTTGTCAATCATTATTTTTAAGCATGATTTCAATCGTCGATTCGCTTGCCGTTTCCGTACGTGCGGGCGGCCTTGCCGTCGATTCCCTTACGATCAGCTCCGGCCTTATCTTCGTGTTTTTGCTTACTTTGCTTTTGGTAATCATTTGATGGAGCAGCTCAGCGGCATGCCGTCCCACATCATAGCATCTCAAGGAAACGGTCGTTAACTCCGGGATGCTGTTGGATGCATAAGGGATATCGTCAAAGCCGATGAGCGAAAGCTCCTCGGGAACGCGAATGCCCGCTTTATGGGCAGCCTTCATGACTCCGATCGCCACAAGGTCGTTTGCGCAAAAGATAGCCGTCGGCCTCTCTGGCAGTGCAAGCATCCGGTTCATGAACGCCTTCCCGCTCTCAACTGAGAAGCCTCCGTCCATAATCCATTCCTTGCGCGCCTGCAAGCCGCTTCGCTCCATCGTTCTGACGAAGCCCTTAATTCGCTGAACGGTGTTGGACATATGCTTGTACCCGCCGACGAATGCGATTCGTTCATGCCCCAGCTCAATGAGATGCTGCGTCGCAAGCTCCGCTCCCTCGAGCTCATCCGCATAGACGCGAGTCATGCCTTCGCCGGGCAGATTGCCGTTAATAAGGAGCAGCGGCACCCTTTTGCTGGCTTCAACGACCTCGCCGATCAGCTCCTTGCTCGGCTTTGCGAGATTGATTCTTCCTCCAATCATCACAATGCCGTCAACCTGCTTCTCCATCAGAATGCTCAAATATTGCGATTCCCGCACGTATTGTTCTGCTGAATCGCCATTTGTCGACACCGTGTCGCATAAAAAAAACGTATACCCCTTGCTTCGCGCTTCTTGGTCCAGACCGGCTAGCACCTCAGGGAAAAAGGGGTTGGTGATGTCCGGCAAAATGACGCCAATCATGCCCGTTTCCTTCTTATACAAGCTTCTCGCAAGCGCATTCGGCTGGAATTGATGCTTCGCGATCAACTCCATTATCCGCTCCCTCGTTGACTTTTTGACTGGCGCCGTGTTGTTGATCACACGTGATACAGTGGCTACTGAAACGTTGGCTTCCCTAGCGATATCATAGACAGTAACCGGCTTGATAGCAGCTCCTCCTTCGTTCATGGTCCATTCTTCAGTAGGATAACAGACTTTCAGCCAAATAGGAACGAGCATCTTCCAATTTCTGTAGAAAAAAAAGCCGAACAGGCTTAGGCATATTTGCCTAATGCCTGTCCGGCTTCCTTTGCTTATTCATCCACATCGACGTAAGGCTTGCCATCCTTGAACCGAACCAGTCCGATACAGGTTTCGCGCAGCACGCTTGCCTCCGGCTCCGCTAGCCGATGATAAACCAAGTACCATTCATTCCCGTATTCGGTGAGCGAGGCATGGCCCGTTCCAACCGCGCTGGCCGATTCCAGCGTCATGCGGTTATCCTCGGGCACCTCATACGGGCCAAGAATATGCTCGCTGAACGCATATGCGATCTGGTACCTTGGATCACGCGTATCATAATTGCTCCACGTCAGCCAGTATTTTCCGTCTCGCTTCTGCATATGCGGCCCTTCGTTGTACACGGATATATCGCCTGCTGCCCCGTCGGTGCCTTTGGCCGCATGAATCTGCAAGGACAACTCGACCGGAGCTGTTTTGAAGGTGACCATATCCTCTTCCAGCGGCACGATCCAGCATTTTCCTTGTCCCCATAGCAGATAAGGCTGGCCGTCATCATCCACGAACAAGTCTGCGTCAATCGACTGGCAGGCATATTCATCGCGCGTGATTAGCGGACGGTCCAGCATATCCTTGAAGGGACCCAGCGGCGAGTCGGATACGGCCGCGCCAATCTGTGCCTCGGCAGAGAAATACATATAATATTTGTCTTTGTACTTCGCGATGCCCGGCGCCCATGCTTGCTTGTCAGCCCAACTGACATCATCCAGATCGAGCGCCAAATACGGCCCGTCCCAGTTCACCAAATCCTTGCTGTGAAACACATGGAATTTCTCGTACATCCAGCCGGCGCTGTCCTTGGTTGGATATAAGTAATAATCGTCTCCGTCCCTCAGGATGAACGGATCTGCCCAGAAGCCCGGCAGAATCGGGTTGGCAATAGTCATGCTCATGCTCCTTTTGAATGCGTATTCCGTCGCTTGTTATTCTTTCACCGAGCCTAATGTGATGCCATGTACAAAGTAACGCTGCAGAAACGGATAAATGATTAAGATGGGCAGCATCGTGACGACGATCTTGGCTGCGTTGAATGTCCGTTGAGAAAAGTTTATTAAATCCTCCGGCCTTGTCGAGGATGAAATGGACGGAGCTACGACGAGCTGCTGAATATACGTTTGCAGCGGAATATTATGCTGCTTGTTCATCAGGATGAGGCCATCGAAGAACGCGTTCCAGTGGCCGACAATGCTGAATAGCGTCACCGTTGCAATCGCCGGCATCGCGAGCGGCACCGCAATGGCGATCAGTGTCCGCCACGGGCCAGCTCCGTCCATTTTGGCCGATTCATTAATTTCCTTGGGCATGCCGCGGAAAAAGTTCATCAACAGAATAACGTTGAAGATGGGAACGGCAGTCGGCAGCACGAGCGCCCAGATCGTATCGGTCAGATGAAGGCTCTTCACGACCATGTACCACGGAATCAATCCGCCGGTGAACATCATCGTGAATACAATGACCCACATATACACGTCCCTGCTCCGGAATTCAAGCCGTTCTCTGGCAAGCGGATAGGCCATTAGAATCGTCAGCACGAAGTTAATGGCTCCGCCGAGCAGCACCCGCTTAACCGATACGCCGAAAGCGTCGAAAAACCGGCTGTCCTTAAACATGTATTCATAGGAATACAAGGTGAAATCGACTGGAAATAAGGTAACTGCGCCGGATGCCGCAGCCGACTTACCGCTGAACGAAAGCGAAACAACGTACACGAGCGGCAGCAAGCAAAGCAGCGTAATGAGCAGCATGACGAGCGTCAATATAATATCAGTAGTCCGGATTCCGCGGAGACCTGTTAGCGGCATGGGACACTTCCCTTCTGATTGCAATCATGCAAATTCTTGTTGCGGCTGTTTAGAAAATCCGATAGCCCGCATATTTGGAGGCCAGTCGATAGGAAACGAATATGAGTATAAATCCGACAACCGATTTCAACGCGCCAACGGCTGTAGCCAGCCCATATTGGTACTGAACGAGGCCAATCCGGTATACATAGGTGTCGATGATGTCTCCCGACTCGTATACGAGCGGGTTGTACAAGTTGTAAATCTGATCGAAGCCCGCATTCAGGATGCTGCCGATATTCAGCGTAGAAACCAAGATAATCGTCGGCAGTATGCCGGGCAGCGTGACGCTCCATATTTTGCGAATGCGCCCTGCTCCGTCTATCGATGCCGCCTCGTAGAGCGAAGGATTGATGGCGGTCAGCGCCGCTAGGAAAATAATCGTATTGAAGCCAAACTCTTTCCATACGTCGCTTAGAACGACAACGACCGGAAACCAATCATTGCTTCCAAGGAAAAATATCGGCTCTCCCGCAATAGCCGTAACAACCTGATTGACGATGCCGTTCTGTGACAGCATGTCGCTCAGAATGCCGGCTAGAATGACCCAAGATAGGAAATGGGGCAAATAAATAATCGTTTGCATCCATTTCTTGATCCGGCTAAACACGATTTCATGCAAGAGCAAGGCCGTGCTTACCGGAACGATCACATTCATAACCATTTTCATAAGGGAAATAAATATCGTATTAAAAAAGATGATCTTGCTGTCGTCCAGTTGGAACATGTAGCTGAAATTTTCGAAGCCCACCCATTTGGAGCCCCAAATCCCTTTGACCGGAATAAAATCCTGGAAAGCGATCGCCATTCCGAATAGCGGGACTATTCCGAAAATAATAAGGAGGATCATGCCCGGCGCCAGCATTAGATGATAATGAATCGTATTTTTGGAATCTCGCAAAGCTCCCACTCCATCCTTAAACAAACTTTCAAGCTTGAGGGACGGGATAACCGGGATACCTCGGCAGCCCGTCCCTGTATGCTAGTTATTTACTGCTTATTTGGCTGCTGCTGCGATTTCTTCGGTAATTTGGTCGCCGCCTTGCGATTTCCATTTATCCACGAAGCCGTCAAAGGAATCAAGCGGCTCGTTGCCCATAATGATTTTCAAAAACGTTTCGTCCTCCAGCTTGCGCAGGTTTGCCCATTTCGTACGCATCGTGTCCGTTTGGTCATAATAAACACCGACTTTGCGGTTAATTTGGTCATCCTTGCCAAGCGGCAATGCACCAGTCAAGAAGGCATGCCTTTGCGACCAGGCAGCCAAATCCTTTTTCGGATTTTCTTTATCCTTAAGGTACGAGTTGTAAATTTGCTTCGCTTCGCCTTGCAGCGTATCCGCTGCCGCGTTGCCGTCAATGACGTCTTGTACAAGCTTCGCCTTCTTCTCTTTGTCGTCGTAGTTGCTCACGAGAAGCGAGAACGGCATATTCATCCAGTTGAAATCATCTTTCTCTACGATGCCTTCGCCTTGCAGCTGATCGGCGTCAAATTGCATATTCAATGTTTTCAATACAGCCTCGGGATGCTTGAACCCCTTTTTCACAACGAGATAGCGTGTGGTAGGCGAGCCCATATGCGTATTCATCTTGCCTTCCTGGCTAAGCGGTGACAGATAGGATACCCACTCCGCTTTCGAATCCTGAGCCACGGAATCGGCCAGCATGCCAAACGGCAGCCACCATGGTCCGAAGAAAATGCCCGCTTTTCCGCTAACAACAAGCTCATTCACCTGCTCGCTCTTTTTCACGGCAAACTCTTTGTCGATTAAGCCTTCCTCAACCCAGCCTCTCAGCTTGGCAAGCGCATCCTTCACTTCCGGTTGAATTGAGCCGTAAGCTGCATTGCCGCTTGCATCCTCTACCCATAGCTGCGGATATGCATTGTAAGCGCTGAAGATGGAGTCAAAGCCGAATACGCTTGTTCCGATGTTAACAATCACTTGGTTGCCGAGCAGGCCGGCTGAACCTTTTTTGTCCATGAACGCTTTCGTCACGTTAATGATGTCATCCATCGTTTTGGGAGCTTCAAGCCCCAGCTCGTCCAGCCAATCCTGGCGCACCCAAAGCAGGTTCTGCGCATCCGCACCCGGGCTTACGTTCGGGAAGGCCATCAACTTGCCGTCGAACGTTGCCGAAGCTAGGCTATAGCCGTCGGTTGAATCATAAGCCGCTTTGAGAGCCGGGGATACGAAGCTTTCGTACGTTGAAGACAGGTCCTCGATAAGATCCGCATTCACGAGCTGTACAAGCTGCTGCTTGTCAACGGTCATCACGTCTGGAATATCGCCGGTAGACAGCGTAAGCCCGACCTTCTGCATGTACGCATCGCCAGACGTCGTAGCCTGCCAAGCGTTCGTATACTTAATGTTCAGCTTTTCGCCGAAATAGCGTGTCAGCTCATTGTCTTCGATGGTGGAGCCATCCGGAAGCTTCGGATCAACCGCTGCCTCTTTGCCAATTTCAATCGTCACGGTCTCCGACATGGGCGCATACGGATCAGCCGGCTCAGATACGGTGCCCGCGCCGTTCGAATTACCGCCGCTAGTACCTCCGTTATTCGTTTTCTCATTATTTCCCGAGCAAGCAGTAAGTACCATCAGTGCGCAAACGATGAGTATGCCTAACGTTTTTTTCATTTCTGCTTTTCCCCCTGCATATCGTTTATGGTCTACTGCCCCAGTATAAGCCCGTTCTGCGAGAATGAGGGTCAGAACGATGTAGGCAGTTAGGCGTGTTTTCGTAACCGTTTTTTTCATGCGATTAATCAGCCTGCGACAATAACCTACGTACCGCCGACAAACTTCGCACCTTGCGCTTTTCGCCTATATGGCATTCCGATTGCGGAAATCGGACGGAAGCATGCCGATCTCCTGGAGGAACAGCTTGCTGAAATATTTCTCATCCTTGAAACCGACAAGCTGCGCAATCTGATAAATCGGCGTATTCGTATGCACCAGCAGCTGCTGCGCCTTCGACATCCGAATTTCAGTCGCATAATCATTGAACGATTTGCCTGTCACATTTTTGAAGCATTGGCTGAAATACGTTCGGCTCATATTGGCAATGCCCGCCAATTCATGCTGGCTGAAGTTCATCTCCTCCTGCTCATGCATGAATCGAATGGCTTTGTATATAACGCGGACGATATCATCGCCGTATTTGGATTTGCAGACGATGCTGCGCAGCTTGCCGCGTTCTTCCTCAAGCGCCGTTTTCCATTCTTCCCACATCCGCAGCGGCTCCAACCGGAATATGAGCTGCATCGACCACTCCAGCATGAGCAGCAACCGCCCGTTCTCTAGAAACGCAGGGAACAACAGCTTCTTCAGCTCGTCCATCGGCAGCCGCAGCGCGACCGTATCCTGTAGGAGCAGCTCGTATTCTTCGTTGCTGTAGATCCAATCCGGTGAATTCCAGCGCAGTCCAAGCCGTTCTTTCTCCGGCTCCACCCATTCAAGCTCTTTGTCAGCTGCCCACTCCCAGAAGGTAACCCAATGCTTGTAGTCGTATAATAAGCCCGATGACAAATAAGCATGCAGCCGGTCGACTGTTTCGCCAAGCGTGATGCCCCCAAGGCCATGCACAAGAACCGGCAGGCAGCTCGCCTGCTTAATATCCGCAATCAGCGTCTTCTCTTGCTCGGGGCCTAGGCTGTCCAAGGCGAAAAACCAGCAGTGGCGGTCCAAATAATGAATGACGTTGCCTGCCGAAAGCTTCTCGACGAGCTTGGCCGCCTGCTCATCGTCTCCAAGCTTTAAGACCACCATCGCGCGATCGAACAGCTTCTTATCCGGCGCTTGTTTTTTGATGTTTCTCTCCTCGTAGGTACGGGCTATTCGGCGTAAAACCTCGTCCATCGTGTCCGTTTCCAAATCATTTTTGACCACATAATCAAGCGCGCCCATACGGATCGCCTTCTGTGCGTACGCGAACTCCTCGTGGCAAGACAGGACAACGACCGATTTCCCCGGGTATTTCTCGCTCATTGCCTCCATCAGCTCAAAGCCGGACATCTCGGGCATCATCAGATCCGTAAACACAATATCAACGTCCTGCTGCTCCAGCAGCTCAAGCGCTTTTCTTCCGTTGCCCGCTTCCCCAACGACCTCCATCTGGTATTTGGACCAAGGCATGATCGATATCAACCCGCGCCTAACCAGTTTTTCATCGTCTACGATAATGACCTTCATCGCATGTTACCCTCCCTATCAATCGGCAAATGAATCGAAACGACCGTCCCTTTTCCAATTTCGCTATCTATCGCAAGCTCGCTGCTGCCTCCCGTAAAGCTGCTGAGCGTCCTTTTCACATAATTCAGGCCAATGCCAAGACCCGACAAATTATTTTTTCGCGTATCAGACTCCAGCAGCTCCTTGATTTTCTCCGGGCTGATTCCGTTGCCGTTATCGGTCACCTTCAACAGCAGAGCTTGACTCGTTTCCTGCACGCTAACCTCAATAACCCCTTTCTCGTCCATCATCCCGTGATAGAGAGCATTCTCGACGATCGGCTGCAAAATAAACCGCGGCAGCGGAGTCGCAAGGAACGGCTCCGGGATGTCATAACGCACATCAAACTCGAAATCATACCTGATTTTCTGCAGCTCCACGTAATCGTTCAACGAATCGATTTCATCCTTCAGCGTAACAATGGTGCCATCCTTCGCCAAATTATATTTGAGCACCTTCGTGAACAACGACAGGAAACGATCAATTTCATGCTGTCCCTTCAAACGGGCCAGCCACTGCGCGGTATTCAGCGTATTATACAAAAAATGCGGATTAATTTGCGCCATCAGCTTCTCCATCTCGATATCCTGCTTCTCGCTAGCTTCCTTGGCGACCTCTTCGATTAGATCTTGGATTTTGAATTGCATATCCTTGAAATTATCGATCAGGAAGTCAAACTCGCGCAATCCCGTTTTTTGAAAAAAATCATTCGGCTCCTGGCTGATAAAAGAGGAAATGCCCTTTCGTATCCGGTGCAGCGGAGCTATGACGACCTTCCAGGTGCGGAATGCGGACCAGATGCTAATCAACAGTCCTAACACGACAATGAAAGAGTAGCGCACGAACCAATCGCGGATTTCCTTCTGGTACTCGCCCTTTTCGATAAATACACCTAGGCGCCAGCCTTGGCTGCCGATCTCCTCATGGAAATAATAATGATCCATCGTCTTGGCGTCATAACGACTGCCGATCGGCGTCAGCTCTGGCTTGTCGCTGTATAAGACCACGCCGTCGTTGTCCATGAGCAGATGCGATACGTTCATTCCGTATTGCTCCTTGTTCAAAACGTTCTGAATGACCTTTACATTGGTTTCCGCGTATACGAGCATCGGATTCCGAGGATCGGTCGTGCCCCCTGCGCTCCTCACAATGGAGAAAACGGATGTGTCATTGTATTTGTACAAGGTAAGATGAGGCCCGTTATAGGCATGGTCCGATTTAATGGAAAGCTTCGGCAGGCTGTCGAAATCCGGGTGCGGATTTCTCGTTATATAGTTGTTGTATAACATCTCGCCCGTTGTCGTATCGTAATACAACACTAAACCAATCGTCGGATTCGAGGCGTTGAGTATGCCCATATTGCGCTGAATGGCTGTCGTCAGCTGGGATTTCTCGTACGTATCCTCGCTGGTCTGGAGCAATTTCAAATCCTGCCCGACGAACCCTTGATAGGACATTTGCTGCGACACGTCATACAGATTGCCCAGCGTCTCCTCCACGCCGCCTCTTACGCGCTGCAGATTTTGCTCGATGCCTTTTTCTATTTTGTTGTACAAAATGTTATAGATCGAATACACCGTCAGCAGCCCAACGAGCACAAGCGGAATAACCGAGCTGATGAGCAGCGTCCAATAGAGCTGGCCACGCAGCGTATCCCAGCCAAATAAACGTTTGATATATGAGCCTTCCCTCTCCTCCACGCTCTTCACCTGCTTATCATGTATTTGGACAACCACACTATATCACAAGAAGAAACAGCTTTGCCGTCCACTGCAAGAAGAGGGTATCCTTTTCTCGTAGAAATAGAAGAATACTTTATTTCGTGAAACATATAAAGTCTTATATTTTAAAAAACAATTGTATAGCTATCGGCTTGCAGAGAAGGCCTGCGCTTCTTTGCTCAATGAAAAACGGAAAAAGAGCAGGCCGCGATCGCGACCTGCTCTTTTTCCGTTGGACCTATTCAGCAAAAATCAGCTTCATGACGGCGTACTGGTTTTGCTTTCTTGCTCATCCTTGCTCTCCGTAACAAGCTCTCGCGCCGAGCTTTTAAATTCATGCAGCGTGCGGCCTACCGCCCGCCCAAGCTCTGGCAGCTTCGAAGGTCCGAAGACGATTAGAATAACGACTAAAATCATAATTAACCCGGGCAATCCAATGCTTTGCAACATGAAGCTCCACCTCATTCCTGTTATTGTGCTGCCGCTGACCATGCCTTCACAATAGCAGATCCACTCGTCCGCGTCCTGTAATATGTCAGATTATATAACAACGTTTTTTACGAGAAAAATGCTTATAGTAGTAGTCCGATTTCGGGTTGTACGAAGTGTCTAAACCAGCTATAAAAAGTTAGGTGCATCATCTAATGACAGCACTTGCCTCCATCATTATCATTAGGTACACATCGGCCTAACGTTAGTATTCCTTACATAATTTCAGAAAGGAGTGGCAAGGGCAACGCCAAACCATTGCAGAGGAGCTGTCATCATGTCGTTTATGGATAAGCAAGTGATGAATATCGGAACGGTCAGCGAGCTTACCGGCTTATCGGAGAGGCGGATTCGTTACTACGAGATTCGGAAGCTTATTTGCCCGATACGAACGCTTGGGGGGACGAGGAAATATTCATTCCGGGACATCGAGAAGCTAGTTGAAATTAGCAGGCAAATGGAAATCGGCTGGATGACGGCAGAAATTAGGCAGAACACCGGAAGAAGCAAAGCAGGAACGGCTGCAAATGGTTAGGAGGCGTTCAATATGCTGGCACAGCCAAGTTTAATCGATCATTTAACCGAGCTTCGGAGAAGAATCATTTATGTGCTCATCATGTTCGCGATTGCTTTAGTCGGCGGGATTGCGTTGGTTCGTCCCGTGCTTAGCTACTTGCAGCAATCCTATTCACCCGCACAACCGATTCTATGGAACGCTTTTTCGCCATTTGACGCGCTTCAGCTCTACATGCAAACTGGAGTAGTGATCGGAATAGGCGCATCGGTTCCCTTTATTTTGCTTCAGGTATGGCTATTCGTTAAGCCCGCCTTAACTTTAAAAGAACGAAAGTCGGTGCCGTGGCTGATTCCGTTCGCGCTCCTGCTATTTTTAATCGGCCTTGCCTTCAGCTGGTTTATCGTTTTTCCGATGGCCGTCCAGTTCGCATCCACCGTTACGCGCTCTATGGGTTTAGTCGAAACCTATGGCGCGGCGCAATATATTCAGTTTCTTATTCGCATTATTTTGCCGCTGTCGTTAGCCTTTGAGTATCCTATCGTGCTCATTTTCTTGGCTAGGCTTGGCCTCGTTACGCCTGAGCGCCTTCGTAAAAGCAGAAAATTCGCTTATGTCATCTTGGTTACCGTGTCGACCATCCTTACGCCGCCCGATTTCATATCGGCTTTTATCGTCCTTATCCCGTTAGTCCTATTGTTCGAAGCTAGCTTTCCCCTTGCCAAATGGGCACATAAAAGAAAAGATTAGAGGAGGAATAGAAATATGGATCAAGAAAACAAAGGGCTCTCGCGCAGAGACTTTATCGGCAATGTCGGCAAAATCGGAGGGGCTTCGGCCGTTCTCGGCGTGATAGGCTCGATGGGGCTTTTCTCGCCTGAATCCGCGGGTGCAGCCGCAGAGGCGAAAAAAGGGGATTCGAAAGCAAATAAGCCTGGGAAAAACAGCAGCTACATGCTGTTAAACGTTCGTCTCGAAAGCGGATATACCTACGAGAGCGGTCAGGTCGTCGCTACGGAAACCGTCCTTCGCAACCTCCAAATCGAGAAGGGGAAAATCACGAAAATTCTCGATACGAAAGCTGCTTACGGCAAAACGCTCGACTGCTACGATGCGAAGGGCATGCTCCTCCTGCCTTCCTTCCGGGACATGCATATCCATTTGGACAAAACCTTTTATGGCGGCCCTTGGCGGGCGGTTAGACCGACCAAAAACGGTATTTTCGACCGGATAATCGAGGAGCAAACGTTGCTTCCGCAGCTGCTGCCTACCGCCCAGGCGCGCGCGCAGAAGCTTATTGAGCTCATACTTGGCTACGGCACCACTTATGTAAGAAGCCACTGCAATATCGATCCGACGGTAGGACTGAAAAACTTGGAGAAGCTGAAGCTTGCTTTGGGCAATTACTCGGATAAAATCTCGCATGAAATCGTCGCCTTTCCCCAGCACGGCCTGCTCCGCTCCAATGTGGAGAGCCTTATGCGCGATGCCATGCAGCTAGGCGTCACTCATGTCGGCGGATTAGATCCTACATTGGTTGATGTAGATATGGAGAAATCGCTGCAAACTATGGTACAGATCGCCGTAGACTACAAAGCCGGCATCGACATCCATCTGCATGAAGGCGGAGAAACAGGCATAAAAGCCATTCGCCGCTTGGCCGACCTGACCGAGCAAGCGGGTCTGCAAGGCAAAGTTACGGTCAGCCATGCCTTCTCGCTCGCCTCGCTTACAGCTGGCGCCGATGTGGAAATGGCCGATCGGCTTGCCTCTCTTGGCATTTCCATCGCTTCATCCGTTCCGATCGGCAGAAGCGTGATGCCGATTCCGCTGCTGCAGAAGCAAAAGGTACAGGTGCTGCTCGGCAATGACAGCATTACAGACCATTGGTCTCCCTTCGGCATCGGGGACACGCTGCAGAAGTCGCATCTTGCGGCGCAGCTGTACGGCTGGTCCAGCGAATACAATTTGTCGCGCGCCCTTTCCCTAGCAACTGGCGGGATCACTCCGCTGGACGAGTCCGGCAAGCAAATATGGCCGAAGGTTGGCGATGCGGCAACCGCCGTGCTCGTAGCGGCGAGCTGTTCGGCAGAAACGGTAGCTCGGCTGCCTAAGCGCGAAGCCGTGCTGCATAAAGGCACGCTTTCCTCCGGCTCGCTTGAGATCGCGAAGAAGCGCTAGTCGCTTCTTGGGAGTATGAGACCGGCTGCCGCTCGAGATCGCAAAGAAGCGCTAGCCGCTGCTTGTGAGCATGAAAAGACTGCCGCTCGAGATCGCAAAGAAGCGCTAGCCGCTGCTTGTGAGCATGAAAAGACTGCCGCTTGAGATCGCAAAGAAGCGCTAGCCGCTGCTTGTGAGCATGAAAAGATTGCCGCTTGAGATCGCAAAGAAGCGCTAGCCGCTGCTTGTGAGCATGAAAAGACTGCCCTCCCCTTGTGGTAGACACGCGTACTAATAAAACGTGATGCCGTAAGCGGTCACAGTAATAGCCCATTGTTTTCAGAGCAACAAAAAGTTCAAAACGAGCCTTTAGAATCGATTCTAAGGCTCGTTTCGCGTTTAGGGAAACATATTTGCCTCCCTATATGCTTTGGTTATTTCAAAACACTACTCTTGCAGCGGTCTCCGTAAGAGGAGCTTTTTTCATAGCAAAAAGGTAACCAACAGACACGCCGAAGCTCACTAACATTCAAGTTCAAACGGGTCGCTAGGCGTACTAATAACACTTGATACCGTAAAGGGAGCTTTTTTCATAGCTAAAAAGGTAGCCTACAGCCACGCCGAAGCTCACTAACATTCAAGTTCAAACGGGTCGCTAGGCGTACTAATAACACTCGATACCGTAGAGGGAGCTTTTTTCATAGCTAAAAAGGTAGCCTGCAGCCACGCCGAAGCCCACTAACATTCAAGAGGCTGGAACGGGAAGCGCGGTTGATAATGATGACATCTGCTTTCAGCCTCACCGTTTCGTTTCCTCCGTTGGTGTGAAGGTCCCAGTTGAACATTTTGGCATAACAAACATAACTCTTGCGAAACGGCAAGTTTTTATCATTTCGAACACTTATAGTCAACCTGAATTGGCCTCATGCCTATGGAATCAATCCATAACAGAGGCTTGTTAAATTTTTTTAACTAGGTAAATAGCCAAACCTGCACGCCTCGGCCTACGCTGCACTTTCTGCAACGTAATGACTCCTTAACACGCTTGTATCTACCTCTCATTGCAGTTTCTGCAATGGAATCAGAGGATTCTAATTTATTTTACGGAAATATTCGATTTTCGTTGTACTTAGTACAACGTAGCCCATTGGATTCGGCCACTTACGAAGGTTCTGTTGTACTTTGTGCAACGTAGCCCTTTGATTCGGTCACTTATATAGGTTCTGCTGCACTTTGCAAAACGTAGCACCTTAAATACTGTCACTTATAAGTTCTCTGGTGTACCTTGCAAAACGCAACCCTTTGGTACTTTCACTTATATGGGTTCTGCTGCACTTTGCAAAACGTAGCCCCTTTGTACTGTCACTTATAAGGGTTCTGCTGTAATTTGCAAACGTAGCACCTTTGGTTCGGTCACTTATAAGGGTTCTGCTGCACCTTGCAAAACGCAACCCTTTGGTACTTTCACTTATATGGGATCTGCTGCACTTTGCAAAACGTAGCCCCTTTGTACTGTCACTTATAAAGGTTCTGCTGAAATTTGCAAACGTAGCAACTTTGGTTCGGTCACTTATAAGGGTTCTGCTGCACTTTGCAAAACGTAGCACCTTTGATACCGTCACTTATAAGGTTTCTGCTGAAATTTGCAAACGTAGCAACTTTGATACTGTCACTTATAAGGTTTCTGCTGAAATTTGCAAACGTAGCACCTTTGATACTGTCATTTATAAAGGTTTCGCTGCACTTTTTACAACGTAGCCCCTTAAATTCCGTCACTTATAAGGGCCCTACTGCACTTTTTACAACGTAATCCCTTAAATAAGGTCACTTTATTGCCATTTATAAGGGTTCTGTTGCACTTTGTGCAACGTATCCCCTTAAATACAGTCAATTATAACGGTTCTGTTGCACTTTATGCAGCGTAGCTTCCGCGACGATAGCGCAGGCCAAACAAGCCTACACGAAAAGCGCACTAGTAATATCTCAGCTACCCTGCAGCTGTTGAGATCTGTTTATAGTGTTTTAGCATGCAATTAGAAGGGGCTGTCCCCAAAAGGGTAACCCGGATTTTTACAAATTAATCAAATCGCAAAGAACCTTCAACACCACTATATAGTGGAACTGAAGGTTCTTTGCGATTTGACATCAAGCAGGAAGTGAAATTTATATAACGACTTTTAAGTCACCTTTTTTGTCCATAAGCACTCTAGGCACGCAAGAACTTCTTCGCATCTGCTCAAAGCTTGCTCAGCCTGCTGCCGCCTATCCTCTTGCTGTCTAGGACTAGTCTCTTGTCTCTTGTCTCTTGTCTCTTGTCTCTTGTCTCTTGTCTCTTGTCTCTTGTCTCTTGTCTCTTGCCTCTTAGCTCTTGTCTCTCGTCTTTTGCCTCTTAGCTCTTGTCTCTCGTCTTTTGCCTCTTAGCTCTTGTCTCTCGTCTTTTGCCTCTTAGCTCTTGTCTCTTGTCTCTTGTCTCTTGTCTCTTAGCTCTTGCCTCTTGCCTCTGACCTCTTGCCTCTTAGCTCTTGCCTCTTGCCTCTAGCCTCTTAGCTCTTGCCTCTTAGCTCTTGCCTCTGACCTCTAACCCCTAGCCGTTCTCCGCTCCTGCCCCAGCTCATGCTTGCGCCGCAGCCATACGCTGATGCCCGCGGCGAACATCATCATGCCGGTGGCAACGAATATCCAATGGATGCCGACGGCAAGACCAAGCAAACCGCCAATGAGCGGACCCAGCATCGAACCGAATTGATTCGCACTCGTCGTAAGCCCGAAGGATCGGCCGCGGAACTGCTCATCCGTGCTCTGCACGACGAGAGTATTCACAATAGGTGAAATACCTGCCATAAACAAGCCGAACACAAACTGTACAACCGCAAACAGCCATAAATCCTGGACAAAAAATTGCATGCTGACCACAATGCCCGCGCACATCAAGCAGGTGACAAGAATCCGGTGGTAACCCTTTCTCTCACCCAGCCTGCCCCAAACTGGCGAAGCCAATATGCCGGCAATGCCGATTAGGGAAAGCACGAACCCCGCTGACAGCACCGCTCCTTGCAGGCCGCCCTGCAGCTTGGCAATATGCAGCGTAAGCAGCGGCTGAATCATGTTGATGGAAAGCTGAAAGAGCGCGAGCAGCATAAGCATGCTCATCAGTGCGCGGTTTCGGAAAGCCATGCGGTACGTAACCGGCTTTTCCTTCTTTTTTTCCGTCTGCGGCTCTGTTTTCCCTTCCCTAACCCAAATGACGACCGCGACCGTCGCTGCCAATATGATGATAGCCGCCACGACAAACGATCGGCGCAGGCCGAATGCCTGTGCCAGCAAACCTCCGAACAACGGTCCGAGAATGCCTCCGGTCATCGTCCCTGCCTGCATCATGCCGAGGCTCCAGCCAAGCTTTTCCTTGGGTGCGATTGTAGCCACAATCGACATTGATGCCGGAACGAAGCCGCCGACGAAGCCGTGCAGCATTCTCACGCCGACGAGCTGCCATGGGGTTTGCACAAAAGCAATTAATGCGTAAATAAACGCTAGGCTAATTCCCGCCCGAATAACCATTTTCCGCTTGCCGTATTTATCCGCCAGCATGCCCCACAGCGGAGCCATCACTGCCCCGACGAGAAACGCAGAGGAATGCACAATGCCCGCCCACAGATTGACCGAGCTTTCCGGTACGCCCAAATCGAACAAAAACAACGGCAGAAACGGAACTGACATGGTATAGCTTGAACTGCAAAATAAAACACCAAACCACAAAATCCACATTGTACGCTGCCATGATTGCAAACCTAGTGACCTCCTTGCACGCATGATCCTTTTCCGATGCCTATATGCTATTACCCACTATACGCCTCCTTTACCATTTGTTCAAAAACCGCAAAGGGGTGCATAAACAAGGAAAACAGCCGGAAATGGCCCTTAACTCAGGCGTAACAAGGTTTTTTGAGCTTAGAGCAGGTATTGCGCTTAGAAAGCAGCCCCATTCTACAAAAATACTTGATTCTGCTTGCGATATTCGCCAGGCGTCAGCGCGGTCTGCCGTTTAAACAGCCTGGTAAAATACGTGTTGTCCGCAAGTCCGCACAGCGCTCCGATTTCCTTCAGCGGCAGCTCGGAATGGGCAAGCAGCCGCTTCGCGCGTTCAATCTGCAGATGATGCCGGTATTGCATCGGGCTCATGCCCGTATATTGCTTCAAGCAGCGTGCCAAATAGTCAAAATGGTAATGCAGCTCCCGCTCCATTTGTTCGGAGTCGAAGGGCTCCTCCAATCGGCTTTCCAAATAAACGGCCACCTTCTCGCTCAGCGAATAGGAACGGGCTTGCGGGCTGTTCCTGATCGTCCCTTTCTGCAGAACAAGAAGAAACTCCCCGAACAGCACTTGCAGCTCGAATGCGCGCTGGCGCGTCAGCACCTGATGCAATTGAATCATCCGCTCCAGCAGCGGCACAACCGAACGCAGATCCACCGCGGCGAATTTTGGAATACGTACCGTGGAGGGTGGAGCGGCGATATCCTGGTCCGTACGCTTCAGCAGCGGCTGCTGCCAGCTCGTTTTCTCGGTCAATAACGTATGCATATCGGGCTGCGAGTATTCAAAATGGATCCAATACACCTCTGTTTCTACCTCCGTCGGCCGATAACCGCGATGCGTTTTGCCAGGCTCGAGCACAAGCACCATGCCCGCCAGAATCTCGTAGCTACAGCCTTCTTCTTCCATATATAACGCACCTTTCGTGCAGATGAGCAGATCGAAGACTTCGAATCGGCGTTTCGCATGCATAACACCGGGCTGCCATAATCCGTAACCGATAGCAGCCAATAACGGGCTTGGCGGAGCTTGAAATTCAAGCACAAGCATCCTTGTCACTCCTCGATTTAAGATGCAGAAATTGTACTATATAAAGTCGCTATTGTCAGCTGTATACTCGTTTTCAATCGATTAGAGTGGTAGATATCATCTTACTCATTCTATTCTACAGGAGGGCACCAAACATGAGATTCCGCCAGGTTCATCTTGATTTCCACACTTCTGAAGCAATCAAAGCTATCGGCAGCGCTTTTAACAAAGGGCAGTTCCAGGACATGCTCCGAACCGGCTACGTCGACTCGATTACCATTTTCTCCAAATGCCATCACGGCTGGGCTTACCATCCCTCCGAAGCCAATGAAATCCATCCGCATTTGGCGTTTGATTTGCTAGGCGCGCAGATTGATGCCGCACATGAAATCGGTGTTAAGACGCCTGTCTACTTATCTGCTGGATTAGACCAGAGGCTTGCCCGCAAATACCCGGAATGGCTCATTCGCGATCAGAATGAGAAAACGAACTGGACGCCGAATTTCATGACACCGGGCTATCAACAATTTTGCATGAATTCACCCTATTTGGAAATACTCGCTCTTCAAGTCCATGAGGTTGTAACCCGTTACGACGCGGACGGCATTTTCCTCGATATCGTTGGCGTACGCGAGTGTTATTGCCAATTCTGCGTCACCGAAATTCGCAAGCGCGGCTCCGATCCGCGCAACCTTAATGATATGAAGGCGCTTTGGGAAGAGACGTATTTCAACTATGCAGCACGAATGAATAATACCGTCCATGCCGTTAAGCCAGGCCTCCCGGTTTTCCATAATAGCAGCCATGTCGACAGAGGACGCCGTGATCTTGTGCATCTCAACACCCACTTGGAGCTCGAATCCTTGCCCACGGGCGGTTGGGGCTATGATCATTTCCCATTATCCGCTCGATATGCGCAAACCTTAGGTCTCGACTTTCTTGGCATGACCGGCAAGTTCCATACCTCATGGGGAGAATTTGGCGGCTACAAGCACCCGAACGCCCTCCGTTATGAAGCAGCGCTTAGCCTTGCGAACGGTGCCCGCTGCTCGATAGGCGATCAGCTTCATCCAGGCGGGCTCATGGATCACGCAACCTATGCGCTGATTGGCGCAGCCTACAAGGAGGTCGCAGCGAAGGAAGAATGGTGCCAGGATACGACTTCCGTTGCCGATATCGCACTGCTTTCCGTCGAAGCCGCTTCCATCTCACCTGGCGGTGGTACGATAGACGACCACAGCAAGCATGCCGATATCGGAGCAGCCCGAATACTGCTCGAGGGCCATTATTTATTCGATGTTATCGATACGCAGGCTGACTTAGGCAAATATGCGGTCGTTTTATTGCCCGACGCCATCGTCCTAACCGAACCTCTAAAAGAAAAGCTAGCAGCCTTCCTAACCAAAGGCGGTAAGGTGCTTGCAACTGGACGCTCCGGCTTATCCGCTGACGGGACACGCTTCGAGCTTGATTTGGGCGCGGAGTGGCAAGGGGTCTCCTCCTTTACGCCATCCTACTTTAAGCCCGGCTTTGCGCTTCCATCACTCCAGAACGCTTCCTTCGTCCTTTATACGGAAGGACAGGACATTGCCTTGGCACAGGGGGGAGCTTCCCTCGGCAGCAAGGAGAACTCTTATTTTAACAGGGATTTGTTCACATTCTGCTCTCACCAGCATACGCCTTCCGATATGGAGGATGCAGGGCCCGGCGCAACCGAGGGGCCGGATGGCATTTATATCGCTTGGAATGTCTTCGAGGATTATGCGCTCAAGGGCAGCCTGCCGGTCAAAGAAATCGTATGTTATGCGCTTGATAGCCTTCTTGCGAATAAGCAGCTTCGCACGAATCTGCCTGCTCAGGGCATAACGACACTTCAAGCCCAGCAGTCGCACAACCGGCTTGTTCATCATTTGCTGTACGCATCCCCTGTTCGACGCGGACAACATGTCGAGGTTATCGAGGATCTGTCGCCCGTTCTCAATACGGAGGTCTTCATCGCCCTATCGGAGCCGGTGCGCGAGGTTTATTTGGCTCCGCAGAACACTCCGCTCCCTTTCAAGCAAGAGAACGGTACCGTAAGCTATACGATTCCTCTATGGTCCTGCCATCAGATGGTCGTTATTCAGCATTAGTCGATACAGCAATTTTCACTTCTAACAGCGGCGAGGGCCGTCTCAACATCGATTTAGCAATCACGCCCCTGCTTTGCATATAATGAGCCTTAAAAAAGAACCTTCAGCTCCACTTTTAGTGGGGGTGAAGGTTCTTTTGCACGCTATAGGATTGCCATACTCGGGTTTCCCCATTTGGGATGAATCCTTTTGTACGCTTACGGAATTATCCGCTCGATTTATCCTTTGGGAAGAATCCTTTTGTACGCTTACGGGATTATCCGCTGGTTACCCCATTAGAGACGGATTCTTTTGTTCTCTTACGGGATTATCCACTCGTTATCCATTTGGATTGAATCCTTTTGTACGCTTACGGGATTATCCGCTGGTTTACCCTTTTGGCCGAGCCCCGGTTCTTCTACTCAACCGTTGCTGCCAAAATACTGCCATACGCCCAATGCGAGCTAGTTACATCGCTCCATGGGGACTGTACCGAGGAGCTTGCCGCGCTTCTGCCCAGCACCTTGTTGATGATGCTTGCCGCTTCGGCGCGTGTCAGTGCCTGATTGGGCTTAAAGTTGCCGTCCACGTACCCGTTAATGATGCCGGCAGCCTGCACCTTCTCGATATCGGCTTTCGCCCAGTGCCCCGCAATATCGTTAAATCCAGTGCCAGTCTTATCCGTCTCGCCGATAAGCGATGAGACCAGCTTCGCCATTTCGGCGCGCGTGATGGACTTGCTTGCGCCAAAGCTGCCGTTCGCATAGCCCTGCATCAAGCCCATTCCCGTTACTTTTGCAATCGCATCCCTTGCCCAGTTGGACGCTAGCACGTCGCTATAGGATACCTCGGATGCTCCTGCTGCTTCCCGATTAACGATTCTGGACAAAATCGTTGCGACTTCCGCCCTTGTCAATTTATTGTCGGGCTTAAACCTATCGTTCTCATAACCATTCATGTACGCGACTCCAAGACTTGAATCCTTTAGGCCTGGAACATGAATTAATGTGAACAAGCTGAATTTGTGAACCGTGAATTGCAGCCCCTTGTCGCCCTTATCGTTATAAGGAACGATCTTTCCTTTAAGCAGCTCCTTTGTACCGTCGCTGTGTTCAATGTATACGGCAAGGTCCTGCCACTGCGCTTCGCTAAGCAAAACATCCTTCAGCGGTAAAATAATGGTGACATTCCCGCCTTGCACGTTTGTTTCGATGCTCATCGGACGGCCAACGACTGCTGCTTGTTCATTGCCTGCCACTATCCTTACGGCTGCTTCCCGATTTGCCCGGCCAGCTGTTTCAAGCTTCTTCGCTTCTTCCTTTATCGGCGTCAGATGGAAGAACAGATCCTCCGTCATAGCAGCCAACACATCGCTTCCCACTACTAATTTCGCGTTCTCCGTCATAAGCTCCAAACCGATCTGAGCGTCTGCGAATATTTGCTTCGCGTCCTTAGGCAGGTTAAACGTCGTTTGCGATACCTCATCTTTCGCATCCGGAATAACAAGGCTTGCCGTTTGGAGACCTGCTTCTTTCATGCTCTCTGCCGCTTTACGCGCTTGCTCCGCCGTCAAAGACACGACATCCTGCTTCTTGCCGTCTGCTTGCTTCGTTCTTGTGACAACTGCTTTACCGGCATTTCCTACGTCAATGGATAAGGTCTCTTTGCCAGAATCAGCATTCCCGCCCGTGCCATGCTCCGATGAAGGCGCCTGCGTCGGCGTTGCGGATGGTGATGCAGTTGGTGCTTCCGTCGTTGCGGTCGGTGCTTCTGTCGGTATTTCTGTCGTTGCGGTCGGTGATGCAGTTGGCCCTTCCGTTGGTGTTGGTGACGGTGTCGCCGTTGGCGTAGGCGAAGGCGATGGCAGCGTTGACGCATTTACTTGGAATTTCACGCCATCAACCAGCATGTAATCACCGGATTTTTTAACGGCCTTAATAGTATGCGGACCGTTAGCCAAACCGGAAACCGAATAAATTTCCTGCTGTGTTAATCTGCTTGCATGATAAGCACTCACCGTTTCCTTAAGCACATTGTCTACATATATGTCGACCTCGCCCTGTACCGATGACATCGGCGCAATCAAGGATACGCCTGTGCCTGTGAACGAATATTGCACGTAGTCGCCGTCCGTTTCCGTACCGTGCAAATCGTTTTGGAAGTCTCCTTTGTAGGAGATTGCCAAACTAACGGCGCCATCCGGCTGTGCAGCCAAATATTCCTTTTTAATCGTAATAGTACTGCCTGAGACCGTATAATCGGTGCCTGCTGCAAGAGGCGTTTCGCCATTCGCGATACCAAGCAGGTTGCTTCCATCGATCTGAAGCGTTGTCGTCACGTCGGCCTGCGCTGTTTTATCAAAGCTTCCCGAATCCGGGCTAATCATATCCGCGATTCGGAATGAAAGCAGATCAAGCAGCATGTAATAGCCTGATTTCTTCACTGCCTTAATCGTATGCGTACCCTCGGTCAAACCTTGGATACTATATACGGTCTGCCTAATTTGTCTGCTCGAATTGTACGTGCTGATGGTTTGCTTGAACACATCATCCACGTAGATATCGATATCCCCCTGCGAGGAATCCTTCTCTGTAATGAGCTCGATGCCTGTTCCTGCAAATTGGTATTCAAAATAATCGTTGTTGTTTTCCGTGTACTGCACATCGTCCTTATAATCGCCAAGGCCTCGGTTGCGTCCATGCTGCCATGCGCCCTTATAGGAAATATCGCTGTCATCGTTATTAACGAGGACATGCCTTCCTCTTGATGTATCGCTTACGGCAATTGCCAGCGTCTGCGGCACTCCGCCGCTAAAGGACAAGGTTAGATTCGCCATGCCGTTCGCGCTGCCCGCCAGATACTCTTTCTTGATTGTAAGCTGATCGCCGGATACGAGATAATCAGCGCCCGCCTGCAGCGCTTCCTCCCCATTCGCGATTCCGCTCAAGCTGTTTCCATTGAAGGAAATTGCCGTCGCTACGTCCGTTTGTGCATCCGCACGTTTATCGAAGCTTAGCGCGCTTGGGTTTAGCGTACTGTTCTGCCCTGTAGTGTCGCTAATCGCAATGGCCAGCGTCTGCGAAGCGCCCTCGCTAAAGCTGAATTTCAGGTTTGCTGAGCCATTTGGCAATCCGGCAAGATACGCCTTATGAATCGTAACCACATCATTCGAAACGGAATAATCCGTACCGGATACGAGTGCTGCCGAACCGTTTGCGATCGCGGCAAGCGCATTTCCGTTAAGTGTCATTGTGGTTACAACGTCAGCCTGCAAGGAAGCTTTTTTGTCGAAGCTTGCCGAGTCCGGGCTGATCGTGCTGTTCGATGCAGCCGAATCAATGACTGAGACGGAGAGCGTCTGAACGGCACCGCCGTCAAAAACAAACGTCAAGCTCGTTGTTCCGATCGGCTGAGCTGCCAAATATTCTTTTTTGATCGTTACGTCATTGCCCGACACCGTATAATCCGTACCGGATACAAGCGCATCTGCACCGTTCGAAATCGAGCTTAGGCTGCTGCCGGCTCCTGTCGTCGCAAGCGCAAGATCCGCTTGCTGGCCTGCCGCTTTGTCAAAGTCTCCCGTAGTCGTGCTGATCAAGTCAGGCAAGCTAACGCGAAGCATATCAAGCAATAAGAAGTAGCCCGACTTCTTCACTGCTTTGAGCGTATGCGGTCCGTTGGCCAAACCAGTAATGTTGAACACCGGCTGCTGTGCCAATCTACCGATATTATACGTACTGATCGTCTGCTGGAATTGATCATCGACATAGATATCGATGCTGCCCTGCGAAGGATCAAGCTCGGTTATGAATTCGATTCCCGTCCCTGTGAAGGTGTACGTGAAATAATCATTGTCGTTCGCTTCGGCATAATGCACATCGTCCATATAATCGCCAAGATTCCGGTTATAGCTGCGATTCCAGCCGCCCGTATAGACGATAGACGCATTGTCATCATTGATGGATATCGAGCCTCCGACTGCTGTGTCGCGCACGACCAACGAAACCTTTTGCATAGAGCCTGCGCTAAACGAGAAGGTCAAGTCAGAGGTTCCTGTTGAAAGCGTATCCATAAACGTTTTTTTGAGCGTCAATTGTGTGCCGGAAACCGTATAGTCCGTTCCCGAAGCAAGCGTGTTCCCGCCATGCTCCACGCCAGTCAGCGTATTGCCGTTCAGCGAAACCGTGAGTGCAACGTCAGACTGGGCCGCTGGCTTCTTATCGAAGCTTACCGTCGCAGGCGTAACGCGGCTATCTCTGATCGTCGTGTCGCTGATGGCTATTGCCAAGGTTTGAGAAGCACCGCCGCTAAACGTAAAGGTAAAATTCGTCGTGCCTACCGCTCTGCCTGCCAAATATTCCTTTTTAATCGTCACGTCATTGCCCGCAACGCTATAATCCGTGCCAGACACAAGCGCAGCTCCATTGTTCGAGATGCTCGCAAGCGTATTTCCGTTAAGCGTTAATGTCGTTGCCACGTCTGCCTGCTCCGACGTCTTCTTATTGAACGACGCGGTTACAGGGCTAATCGTACTGTTCAGCGCAGCCGCATCCGTCACGTCGATAACGATGTTTTGCTTGTCGCCGGGAAGCTGCTGGCCTCCGTTGCGCGTCCAATCGCCTGTGTATTTCATGCCGGTATCATCGTCATTCGCAGCCGCCGTGCCATCCAGGGCCGTTACCTTGAACAATCGCGAGGCATGCGAGGCTAGATTAACGGCGCTATATCCGTCATTGAATGTGCCAAGATCCTCATGGCTCCAAAGATCGCGAACCGTTGCCGGTCCAGTCAAGCCGATGTCGCTCCAGTCCACGTTAACCGTAGCTGCGGAGCTCCCCAAGTTGAAGAGACCCACCGTGTAGCTTCCATCACCGTTATTCGCATACCATACCTGCTGCTCGGTAGCAGTCGATACCGGATGGCCCGGCCGTCCTGCTTGATTGACCGCGATCACTTCCTCATTCGTCAACAGCTCTAGGCCGTATTCGTCCAAATTGGTCATGTCATTGCCGATGTACAGCTGTGCGGAGGATAATGCCCAGAACGTCATTGCCGTCTTGCGCTCGTCAGGCGTAATGCCGTCCATCGCGCCGTTCCCGATATTCAAGGAGTCAAAATCATTCCAGCCCCCAGGTCCCGCGTGGCGCCAGAACTGCTCCGCTTTCGGGAATAGACGAGCGATGCTTGGCCATGCCGTTAAGCCGCCGTCGCCGCAGTAGCATTCAATATCCCAATCGACACGCCAGCCATTGGCATATTCCTTCCAATAATCAATGTATTTGATATCAAGCGCCCATGAAAGCTCCAGCCAAATTTGGTGCGGAGCAAGCGCCTGTGCCCATGCTTTCACATCATCCCGCGCATCTAGGGAAAGATCAGAGATGCCCGAGCCCGGCGTCACGCTGTCAAACTTCAAGAAATCGATACCCCATTCGCCGTATAGGTCGGCAATCGAGTTTATGTAGCTTTGCGCGCAAGGCTGGTTGAAATCGATTTTGTAGCCCAGTCCCCAGTAATCCGATTCTTGAATCGGCTGTGCCGCGATATCCTGCATCGAGCAGCCGGGAGCCCCGTAAATCGGCAAATCCTGGTCATACGCCTGCGGCGATAATCCGGGAATGCCATAGAGACCGATCTTCTGCCCGTTCGCATGGACATAATCGATAACCTCCTGCAGGCCATTCGGATATAGCGTTGTACTTGGGATCGGGCGGCCATAACCGTCCATGCCTCCGTTCCAAGCCGCGTCTATATTGATATATTCATATCCGTAAGGCTGAAGCTTCTCATGCATCGCGTCGGATTGAGCCTTGATATTGGCTGCCGTAATCCATTGCCCGTTCCCCGTATACACTTGCAGGCTGTAACTGCTCCAGCCCATATATGGCTTCGCAGCCAGGCCGTTATCGGCCGCCTCCGCCACATTCCCTCTCGGTGCCACTATTCCTAGCTGGGTCGCGAACAGGACGATTACAAGCAGCCAAAGCCGGGTCTTTCTCATCATTAGATTCATTATTTATCTCCTTTTTTTAGAAAATAGGATCAGGCTTTTATTTCGCAATAAAAACCTGATCCTGTGTAGTTAGAAAGCCTTATGCCTTACTTAAACGATTGGTCATACGCTTTTTGCAAAATTTCCAAGTAACGGTCAATCTTCAGATCCTTGAGACCTTTCACGTAAGCATCCCAATCCCTCTCCAGATCTTTATTTCCTGTAATGAATTGCAGCGCGCTTTGCTCGATGTAGGATTTAATGTTCGTTTGCAGAATGCTCGCCTCGTCAACCTCGGCGTTATCGATCCAGATCGCCCAGAGCGGGAACAGCTCCTTCGGCTCGTGGCCTTGATACTGAAGCGTCGCTTGGTACAATCTGCGCTCATAGTTGGCAGAATCATAAATATCCGTACCTTGAACCCAGCTGTCGCGGTATTCCCGCGGCATATAGAAGTGAGCCGTTCCGCTCCAACCCGCATTGCGAGGCGCTTCGCCTTCAACGGCAGGAATCGTGGCAACCTTCGGCTCTACGCCTTCGCCGAGTGCAACTTCGCCTTCCTTCGGCTTTCTCCAGTCAATGCCCTCCATACCCGATGCGCCGTTCGTTTGGCCTTCCTCGGTGAACATGTAATCTACCAATTTAATTAGCGCAATTTGCTGTTCTTCGGAAGCTTTGTTCGTAATGACGAATTTCGCTCCAGGAGCAACGCCGCCGCCATCATGAGTAGCGAATGATCCGTGCGGACCTGTCAGTGGCGGAACCGGATTGTAGTCCGCCGAGTTTTTGTTGCCTACGTCAATGTTAACGAAGATAGCAGGGTGCATGCCGGCGCCGGCGCCAAGAATTTGAGCATCGCCGTTTTCGCCGATTTTTTTGAATGCTTCCGCATTTTGCGCGAATGCGCCTGGATCGATCAAACCTTCATCGTATAAGGATTTGATATACGTCAAGCCCTCTTTCCATTTCAGGTTAAGCGCTGCCGATTCCACCTTGCCGCCATTGAGGTTCAAATAGTTGCGGTCGTCGTCATAGATGAAGCCGTTCATAAGGAACGGGATGACGCGTACGCCGAAATCTTCGATCGAGCCGCTAAGCGGCACTTCGTCGGCAACGCCGTTGCCGTTAGGATCCTTTGTTTTGAACGCCGACAATACCGCTTTGAATTCTTCCGGTGTTTTTGGCATTTCCAATTGCAGTTTATCCAGCCACTTTGTATTGATCCACATTTTGTTCGGATAGGAACAGTGGAAGCACTGGCTGTAAGCGACAAGTCCGTAAATATTGCCGTCCGGCGCTGTGTTAAACGCTTTCAAATCTGAGTCTTTTTCCATAGCGGCTTTAATGTTAGGCGCATATTGATCGATGAGATCGTTCAGCGGAATAAGTACGCCTTGCTTGCCGTACTTCACGACATCCGCTTGCGTGAACTGATCGACATAGCCTGGAAGCATGTAAGCATCCGGATAGTCTCCGCTCGCAAGCGAAATTTGACGCTTCTCCTTCGCGCCATCCGGCGGAGTCGTTTCGAATTTAATCTTGATATTGAATTTCTCTTCTACGAATTTCGTGAATTTGTTCGTTGCCAGATCAATGTTAGGCTCTTGAACGGCGAATAGCGTAACTTCAACCGGTGCGGTTTCTCCCGTCTCTTCCGATTGTGCGTTCGGCGCGTTGGTCGCCGTGTTGGAAGGCTTATTATTTTGCGAGCACGCAGCAAGCGTCATGCTGGCTACAACCATGATTGCCAACAAACCCAAAAGCTTCTTTTTCATCTTTGTTCGCTCCCTTTTCGTATCGATTCATTATGGATTGCCATTAGCCTTGCGTTAACGCTACAAGTCGACCACCTCCCTTCCATATTCCTCGTTTCGTTACCCTTTTACCGAGCCGACCAGCATCCCTTGCACGAAATAACGCTGTACGAACGGGTAGATGATCAGAACCGGCAGCGTCGCCACCACGATAAGCGAATATTTCAACAACTCGGAGAGCTGCTGCCTCTCCACCTGCTTCAGGGCATCCGTAACGCTTGCGCTGTTGTTCATGATGATGATGCTCCGCAGGACAAGCTGCAGCGGGAACAGATTCGCCGATTTCAAGTAGATCAAAGCGTCAAAGTATGCATTCCATTGACCAACGCCGTACATGAGGAAGAGCACGGCGAGTATCGGCTTGGATAAGGGAACAACGACGCTCCGCATAAACCGGATATCGCTGCATCCGTCAATCTCACTCGCCTCGAACAGCTCGTCGGGAATGGAGTTTTGGAAGAAGGAGCGTGCGATAATGACCTGCCATACCCAGACCGCATTCGGAATGAGCAGCGCCCAACGGGAGTCGATCATGCCGAATTCCCGCACAACCATATACGTCGGGATCAAGCCGCCGCTGAAGAGCATGGTGAACGTGATGAGCATCATAATGACACTGCGGCCAAAAAAGGATTTGCGCGACATCGGATACGCAATCATAACCGTGAGCACTACGCTGATTATCGTTCCTGCTGCCGTGTAGAACAGCGAGTTGCCATAGCCCTGCATAATTTGCGGGGTGTCGAACAGCACCTTGAAGCCCTTGAACGAAATATCGACGGGCCATAGCCAGACGCGGCCTGAGGTTACGGCTGCCGGACTGCTGATCGAGCTGCTTAGAATATAAATAAGCGGATAAATAACCGCGATTAACACCAAAAATAATACCGTGTACACAATGAACAAAAAGACTTTATCGCCCGCTGAATCTTTAATCGTTTGTCTGATTGGTGCCTGCTGCGTTGCTATTTTTGACGATGCCATAGGCGCACTCCCCTTTTACCAAATGCTCGATTTCGTGAATTTTTTCGCCAAGCCGTTGACGACGAATAATAATACCAGATTGATAAATGAATTGAATAAGCCAACCGCCGTTGCAAAGCTGTAATTGGCATTTAGCAGCCCGACGCTATAGACATAAGTTGCGATAATTTCCGAGTTCACCTTATTGAGCGGGTTTTGAAGCAGATAAATTTTCTCGAAGCCAATCGCCATGACGCTGCCCACGTTCAGGATGAGAATAATCGTGATGGTCGGCAGAATGCCCGGAATATCTACGTGAAGGATCTTCTGGAAGCGTGACGCCCCATCTACCTTAGCCGCCTCGTACAAGGTCGGATCAATGCCGGACAGCGCCGCCAAATAAATAACCGCTGAATAGCCGGCCGTCTGCCAAATGTCCGACCAAACGTAAATCGACCGGAACATGCTGGCCTCACCCAGGAAGTTGATCGAGTCGAGTCCGAAATAGTTCAAAGCAACGTTGACGAATCCGAGCCTCGGCGCCAAAAACAGCATAATAATCGACACCATGACGACGGTTGAGATGAAATAAGGCGCGAAGGTGACCAGCTGTACGGTCCGCTTGAATCTTCCGTTGCGGACCTCGTTCAGCATCAGCGCGAGTATGATCGGAATCGGAAAGCCCGCGAGCAATAAATATCCGCTGACGTAGATCGTGTTTTTGACCAAGGGCCAGAACATCGGATTATCAAAAAACAGCTGAAAGTTTTTGAAGCCTACCCATGGGCTCCCCCATATTCCTTTAATGACGTTGTAATCCTTAAAGGCGAGCACGGCGTTCAGCATTGGATAATATTTAAAAATAAGAAAAAACAACACTGGCGGTATAATGATCAGGTACAGCTGCCAATGCTTCTTGAAGCTTCGTACCGCTTCTTCCGCAAGGCTTCGCTTGCCCTTTGCCTTCAACAACTTATTATTCAGTACGATTTCTTTTTCCAGAACAATCCCCCCTAAGTGACTACCTGCTGATGTATGATAGCGCTTTCTATACGACTGATCATAGTAGAAAAACACCTGCTCCAAATAGGTACACTTGCGTCTTTTTACGTACAAAAACTCGGATTTGAAGGGGGCAAATCCCCGTACTGGCGTACATTTATCGGCTTTATGCAGCTGTACCGTGCATACAGCGCAAAAAAAACCCGACTGCGCGGGCAGCCGGGATTTCATATACTGGGAAACTATTTATTTGGATTCGATTGGTCGTACGCTTTCTGCATTATTTCAAGATACCTTCCAACCTGCATGCTATCCAGCCCTGCCAAATAACCGTCCCAGTCCTTGTCCAAATTCAAATCGCCGGTTATGAACTGAAGCGTGCTCTGCTCAATATAATTTGAAAGATTCGTTTGGAGGATACCCGCCTCGTCCGCTTCCGCCGGATCCAGCCATATCGTCCAAATCGGGAACATTTCGGAGGGCTCATGGCCTTCATAGAGCTGCGTCGCCTCGATCAGCCTTCGTTCATAGCCGTCACTCGCATATATATCCTTGCTCGCTACCCAGCTGTCGCGATATTCCCTCGGCATATAGAAATGCGCCATACCGCTCCAGCCGGAATTGGTCGGCTTGGCGTTGTTAATCGGGATTAAGCTTGCAAACTGCGGAGCAATGCCCTCGCCAAGCGCCGCCTCGCCTTTTTGGGGCTTCCTCCAGCCGATACCCTCCAGGCCCGACTGGGCAATCGTCTGCCCTTCCGGCGTGTAGATGTAATCGACCATTTGGATTAACGCGATTTGCGCTTCCTTGCTCGCTTTATTCGTAATGGCGAACTTCGCGCCAGGCTGTATGCCTCCCCCATCGAAGGTCGCATGGGATGCGTACGGTCCTTGAAGCGGCGGAATCGGTGCATAGTCCTTCAGCCGCTCGCTCGTGAATATAGCCGGATGCATGCCCGCGACAGCACCCAATACCGGTGCACCAGCATTATCGCCGATCCTTCTGAGCGCTTCCGCATTCTGAATGAATGCTCCCGGGTCAATCAAGCCTTCATCATAAAGCGACTTAATGAAGGCGATCCCTTCCTTCCACTGCGGCTTATTCGCCACCGTCTCCACTTTCCCTTTGCTCATGGCCAAATAATTGCGGTCGTCGTCATAAATAAATCCGTTCATCAGATAAGGTATGATCCGAACGCCGAAATCCTCAATGGAGCCGCTTAGCGGGATCTCATCGGCCACACCGTTCCCGTTCGGATCCGATTTCTTGAACGCCTCAAGCATCGATTTGAACTGCGCGGTCGTTGTGGGCATTGCTAAACCGAGCTTCGAGAGCCATTCGGTATTCACCCACATTTTGTTCGGATAGGAGCAATGAAAGCACTCGCTGTATGCGACCAAACCGTAGATATTGCCGTCAGGAGCCGTATTGAACGCTTTCAAGGTCGGATCCTTCTCCATAGCTGCCTTAATGTTGGGGGCATATTGCTCAATAAGTTGGTTAAGCGGAAGGATAACACCCTCTTTCCCGTACTTCAGCAAATCAGACTGCGAGAACTGGTCCAGATACGCCGTTAAAATATACGCATCTGGATAATCTCCGCCAGCGAGCGATATTTGACGCTTCTCCTTGGCCCCGTCCGGCGTGATGCTATCCCAATTAATATGCGCGTTGAATTTGCTCTCGAGCAGCTTGGTGAAATCATTCGTACGCAGATCAATGCCCGTCTCCTGCTGAGCGAACACATTAATCTCTACTGGCGCAGGCTTGCCGCCGCTCTCCTGCTCTTCGTTTCCGCCGCCCAGCTTGCAAGCCGACAGAGTCACTATCATGATGCATAGAGCCGCTAAAATGCGAATCTGGCTTTTTTTCATCTTCTCCCACTCCTTGCCTCAAGCGCGGCAGAACGCTTATATATTTATGGATTGTCTATAGGAGCTTGGCGCAACACCCATCACCCGTTTGAATGCTCTGCGGAAGGAATGCGAGCTGTTATAGCCTACGCGTGCCGCAATTTCGTCCACCGTGCAAGCATCGGTGCGCAGCAGCAAGGAAGCTTGCTCAATCCGGATCATCTCGAGGTAATCAGATACGTTCACGTCCGTAACCTCCTTGAACAGCTGAGAAATATATTTCTCCGGACGCTCTACCTTCTCCGCTATCCGGTATAAGGTCAGCTCAGAATCGCCATACGCTTCCGCGATAAACTGCTTGATGTCCTCGACCATTTGAATATGCGCGTTGTTTTTCTTGCTATTGATAACGCCGCAGAGCGCATTCACGATCTCGATCATCTCGTCTTGTATGGCGCTAAGCGCATCGGAGGCTTGAATGCCAATCATTTGATTTTTGAGCGTGTGCAGCAGCTCCGATTCCATAAATGCCTTCTGATCAAGCAACTTGAGCAGCGTACCCTTCAGCTCGCCGACCAACTGTTGCTTCATCTCCGGCGAGAGCTGCTGGTTCTCCGTATTTTTCTCCATAACGGACAGCAGCATCCGCTTCGCCTCATCGGGATCGCCAGCTCTAATCGTACTGATCAAGCGCTGCTCTATATCAAGCGGATAATAGTAAGTAGCCGTTTCAAGCCGCGAATCGCTAAACCAGATGATACTGTTTTTGCTGGAAAACTCCGCATACTCCATCATCTGCTTCGCCTGCTCGTAAGAATGGCTTACATCCATAATGGCTGGATAGCTATCTCCGAACGCAGCCGTGACCGATATTTTATATTCCGAGTATGCAACCTGCGCCAGCTTCTCAAGCGTTTCGCTTATTTGCTGTCTCCACGCGAGCCCGCCAGCCTCCTCCTGCTGTACCGTCCATATCATGACGATTCGGTCGGAACCGAGATCCGTCATCGGCAGCTCGTTAACGGCATCCGTTAAGGCCTGCTTCAGAATCAATCTTGCCGCGGCGAGCTCATTCAGAATTTCAACGCTGTCCATGCCGGAATATCCATTGATCCGCAGAATGCCTACGTAACCCCCATCGGAAGAAAAGCGCATATCCGCTTGGGCTGCGGCAGCCGCAATCTCCTCCGTCGTGTGAAACTCGCCCGCAATCAGCCGTTTCAGGAAACCGTCGCGCACCAAGGGCAGCTGCCGCTTCAGCTCCAGCTCTAGCTGCCGGTTGCTCGTTATCATATTAGATATATTGCCCTGCAGGAAATCATACTCATTGCGCTCAGCAATGCCGTCTTTGCCGAAATGCTCCTTCATGACGCCAAGCAGCCGATTGATCGGCGCGCTGTTCCGATAGGACAAGAGCAAGCCAGCCAGCAAACCGAGCAATATGGCAATTCCGGTAACCAGCCACGTAATATATTTGATTTGATTCGCATTCTCCATCAGCACCTGGCGAGGGACTCCCGCCCGATAGGTCCAGCCGTTCTTGTCGGAATGAATCGTGATGACCAGATCGTCATTATAGAATTGGCTCGTCTTAGCCTTGTCAAGCTCCGTATCCAATGACAGCTTCTTCGCATCCGTCTCGCTTATGCCGCGCACGCCTATCGTGTTCCCCTGCGCGTCGCTTATATGCGCCCAGCCGCCGTAACGGTCCTCTAATCCTGCCAATAGGTTCGATATATTCTCCTCGTTGATAATGACAACCACGGTAGCCGGCGATGAACCGCTGAAGCTGTCCAGCGGAAGCGACTGCATATACGTAATAACCGAGGTTTGCTTCGAATTGCTCATATAGGAGCGAAGCGGCATAATTTCGCTGCGGTGAGTCTGCCCCAGCACTTCTTTCTTCCATTCCTCTACGGTAAGGTCGGGGTAGCGGAAGTTTTGATAATAATGCTCCGGTCGAAAGTATGCCGAGCCCTGCGTGAAAATAACGTCATAATTATTTAAGTATATAAAGTAATTTTGCAAAAAATCATTCGTTTGGCTAAACGGCGTGACCTGCTTCACCATGCTCCATATGCCGTAGACATTCACCTCGTCGCCTTGCTTCCTCTCGTTCATCAATTTATTTAAATCCGGATTCAAAGCGAGCTGTCGGGTAAAACCCTCCACCTCGACCATCCTTCTCTCCAATATTTCCTGGCTTCGCTGCAGCTGCGTAACGCTATTCTCGATCGAGATGGATTGCGTTACCGAAATGGAAGTGCGGTAGGAAACATAACCCGCTATGCTTGGAATAATTAATATAATTAAATAGGAAACGAGAAATTTGCGGAAGATCGTTGAGTACTTCGGCACGTCCAACCCACCCTTCTCTATATAATAGCGCTTACAAAATAGGTATTTGGAGCTCCGTACATCGTATAAAAAGCCCGCTCATTCATAATAACCTAATGATGCGAAAAGACAACTACTATTAAAGCTCGTAGTTGTCCTGTTCGCTCTTTACATAAGCTATTTCGCCGTCGCTTCGCGGTCGATGAGGTGAAGGCTAGCGTCCAGCACGTACGTTTGACCCGCCTCGCATGCGATGGTTGCGGTACGGTCGCCGTAACGGATGATCAATGGAACGGCAGAATACGCATGAATAGTTGCTCCTGTCAGGATGCCCGCTTCCCAGGAAACGCCAACCTCTGCATTCCCTTTCGCCCTTAATCCGTTGAATGAGCCGCTCGCCCACGCGGCAGGCAGCGCTGGCAGCAGGTGGATCTCGCCCGCATGGCTTTGGAGAAGGATATCGGCAACAGCCGCCGTTCCTCCGTAATTGCCGTCAATGACGAATATATTCGTCTCCGCACCGGCAACGCCAGCTTTGGAGTAGGTCAGCAGATTATCGAAGCATAGCTCGCCAACCAAGTGGTTGATATGCCTTAGCGCACGGTCTCCATCGAATAGCCGGGAGAATCCGGTTGCAAACAACACCGCCGTAAATTCAATATCCTCCAGCTCATCCGTCATTCTGCGGATCAGCGTTTGCTCGGCAGCTGCGCTGAGCTCGGGCGTACCGCGCGGCGTTACCTGATTGCCAGGGTACAGCGCGAACAGATGAGCAAGATGGCGATGCTCAGGCTGCGCCTCCTCATAATCCTCCAGCCATTCCTGCAGCTGTCCATTCTTGCCGATCTGCAGCGGCGGCAATAACGCAATCGCCGCCCGCAGCTTCTCTTGGAGCTCAAGATCCGTATCCAGCAGCCCGGCAGCCTCCAAGCAGAAAGAGAATAGGTCCCTAACCAGCACTTGATCCATCGTCGAGCCCATCGACAGCTGCTGAGGGCCCTCCGACCGGTTATTCGTATAGAAGCTGTTCTCCGGGGAATTGGAAGGCCCCGTAACCAGCCAGCCGTTGCTTGGGTGCACCGTCATATAATCAAGGAAAAAAGATGCGGCTTCCTTCATAACCGGATAGGCCTGCTTCGTCAGGAATGACTGATCCAGACCGTACTCATAATGCTCCTTCAAATGCATCGCGATCCATAGACCGCCCGTTACGTTCAGTCCCCAGCCTGTCTCCCAGCCCGGAGCCGCGAAGCCCCATGCATTGGAGAATACATGCGCCACCCAGCCCTCGCAGCCGTAGAAATCCTGTGCCGCATGCCTGCCCGATGCGGACAGCCGTTCAATATAGTTCATTAATGGAACATGGCATTCCGCCAGATTGCTTATTTCGGTCGGGTAATAGTTCATTTGCGTGTTGATATCCAAGTGATAGTCGCAACTCCAAGCCATGCGGTTCGCTTCGCCGTCGTTCCATACGCCCTGCAAATGCAGAGGCAGCGGCGAATCCGCTCGCGAACCGGCAATCGTCAAATAACGGCCATATTGAAAAAACAAAACGATCAAGCCTGGATCATCCTGTTGACCGTTCTGCAGCCGCCGCATCCGCTCGTCTGTCGGCAGCTTTGCATGGTCCGTGTCGCCAAGATCAAGGGAAACACGCGCATACAAAGCGCTGTAATCCGCGATATGATCTGCTTTCAGCCGCGTATAGCCTTTGGCGATTGCCGCAGCTATCTGCTTCGTACTTCTCGTCATCCACTCGTCGTCCGTTTGGCGATAATCGGTATGGATCGCAAAATATACGGTAGCTTCGTCGGCATCCGTGACGATAATCTCGCTGCCGCTGCTCTGGATGGTGCCTCCCTCGGCCACAATCTTTACCTGCCCCCGGCAAAATACGCCGCATGATCCGTCGCTATGCATCTCTTCCGTTGCTTGCCCATAGAATGCGATTGTATCGTCATTCGTGGCGATAGCAGAGAAATGCCCCGTACGCCCCTTCACGGAGATCGAGAAGGATATCCCGCCCTGCTGCTCCCCTTTTATTCGCGAAACAACGATGCCGTCCGCATGAGTCGCGAACGTCTCGCGGATGAAGCTGCTGCCTTCACTCTTATAGGAAACGGTTGCAATCGCACTCTCCAAGCAAAGCTCGCGCTTCAGCTCTTCGCCCTCCGGTCCGAACCGGAGCTCAACATCACAAACGGAGAGATTCGTCCCGAAGTTCTGCTTTTTCGGCTGAAGGTGCTGCTTGGCCAACCGATCGCCTTCGTTATAATCTCCGTTAAAAAAAGCAGCCCTCATCTCCTCAAGCCCGGCTTTCCCTTTGCCGCTGCCCGGAATACGTTCGGGCTTTCCCGACCAATAGGTCAGCTCCGTCATGCTCCACGTTTCCTGCGAGGCTCCCCCGTAAATGACGGCGCCTATTCTTCCGTTGCCGATCGGCAGTCCCTGCTTCCAGCCCGCTCCCGGTCCGTTATACCAAAGCTTCGCTTGATTCATGCTGTATCCATCCCTTAGCTATATAGTCGTATTGGCTTCACTAATGAGGCGGTTGGTCAGGCTGCCCAAGCCTTCGATTTCAATGGTAACGACGTCTCCGTCCTTCAAATAGACCCGGCGATCCTCCGGATAGCCAAGGACGACACCCTCCGGCGTGCCTGTCAGAATAATATCGCCTGGCGCAAGCGTCATATGCTGCGAAATGTAGCTAACGACCTCATCGCAAGGGAATATCATATCGGATGTATTGGAATGCTGACGGGTCTCTCCGTTCACGATGCATTTGATTTCAAGATTATTCGGGTCCGGAATCTCGTCCGCGGTCACCAGATACGGGCCGATCGGACTGAAATCATCGCAGCTTTTGCCGAGCAGCCACTGCTGGGTCCTCATCTGGAGATCGCGAGCCGACAAGTCATTGACGTTGCAGTAGCCGAACACATGCTGCAGCGCCTCATCCTTGCTTACATACTTAGCTGTCTTACCAATTACGATGACAAGCTCCGCCTCATAATCTACCTGCGAGGTGACACGCTCCGGCAGCGCAATATTTTCGCGATGCCCCGTAAGCGTGTTATTGAACTTGTTGAATAGAATGGGATACTCGGGGATCGGCGCATTCGTCTCTACAGCGTGCTTCCTATAATTCAAGCCGACGCAAATGATCTTATTCGGCCTCGTGACGCATGGCCCAAAGCGAACGCCCTCCTCAGGCATAAGCAATCCGTCTAAAGTCTCCGCCGACTCAAGCACATGATCCGCGTATGCGGCCAAAGCGGCAAGGCTCTCCGCTCCGCCTTCGATTACTGCCATTACATCGCTAGAGATGCCTGCATTCGGGAACCTTTCAAGTGCCGCAGAAATATTAAAAATTCCATCATTCCGTTTGATGCCCAGCCTAAACTGTCCTTCATGCTCTATCGTGACCAGCTTCATCTTGTCCCATCATCCTCTCGCTTCTCTTTCATCAAGCATCCTTGCCGAATACGACGCCTCCGTCCATATAGAGCGGGGAGCCCATCATGAAGGAGGACTCGTCGGACGCCAAAAACAGCACCCCATTCGCCACATCCTCCGGTTTTCCTAAATGACCGCTCAACTGGCGTGTTTTAATGGCCGCAATAGCCGCTTCGGGATCGTCGTACGAGCTTTGCAAATATTGCTCGACGAACGGCGTCATAATCGTTCCCGGCAATATTGCATTCACGCGTATATTGTATTTGGCATAATCGACCTGCATGGACTTGGTCAGCGCCAGCACCGCTCCTTTCGTTGCAGAGTAGGAGGCCCGCCGCGCCAGTCCAATCTCAGCAATGCAGGAAGACATATTGATGATATTGCCTGATTTGCGTTCCATCATGTAAGGGAGCACGTACTTCGACGGCAGGAATACCCCGCGCAGATTGACCTGCACGACGCGGTCCCATGCCTCCGGCTCAATCTCATGAATGGCACCGACACCGCTAATGCCGGCGTTGTTGAATAGAATATCGATTCTTCCATAGGCTTGTATCGCGTTTTCGACCATCATGCGCACCGAGCCGGGATCCGTCACGTCAGCGTGCAGGAACATTGCGCTCCCCCCGCTTGCTTGGATGCTTTGAGCCGTTTCCAGCCCCTTTGCTTCATCGATGTCATTCACAATCACCGTCGCGCCTTCTCTGGCGAACAGCTCGGCGGTCGTTCTTCCGATACCTGAGCCCGCCCCGGTCAGGAGCGCGATTTTACCCTTCAGTCTCATAGACATACTCCTCTCTTCCGCTATCTGATCCGATATTCGTCGAAATAACGAGGAATGATTTCAGTGGAAGCTCCCGGCATCTCCGGCAGCACGTACTGTCCGTTAACGACGGTAGCCGGCTCAACGAAAATCGATCTGATCCATGGAATGTACTCCAGCATGATCGCCCCTTGTGTAGCAGCTACCAGATGCTGATGAATCTGTCCCATATCACCGACATGCGGACAGATCGGAATGTCGTACGAGGCGGCAAGTCCAGCGACTTGCAGCCACTCCGTAATGCCTGCAACCCGCGTCACGTCAACCTGGCAATATTCGATCGCGCCTTGATGGATATAATCACGGAAAGCATATTTCGAATACACATGTTCGCCCAGCGCAATGGGGACGTTCAACGCGTCGGCCAGCTTCTTGTGGCCCATAATATCATCCGGGTTAAGCGGCTCCTCCAGCCAGAACAGATCAAATTCCTCCAGTTTCTTGCCCCACGTCATCGCCGTATTAATGTTCCACTGCTGGTTCACGTCGATCATAAAGATCGTTTCGTCGCCAATCGCTTTCCGCACAGCCTTCACACGGTCGTAATCCTCATGGGGATTCGACTTGCCGACCTTGATTTTGACACCGGTAAAGCCTTGCTCGACGATATCCGTTACGTCCTTAAGCAGACGCTCCTTCGACCAGTTCAGCCAGCCTCCATTCGTATTGTATGCCTTGATGCCCTTCGATTTATGACCGCCAAGATATTGCCACAGCGGTTTGTTCGACGCCTTCGCCATAATGTCCCAGAGTGCGATATCCACTGCTGCCAGCGCCATATGCGTGATGCCCGCGCGACCGATCCAGTGCATTTTGCCAAAACGAAGCGTGTCCCAAATTTCCTTTACCATAAAAGGGTCCTTGCCGATCAGCTCAGGCGCATAATAACGGTCGATCGTATCGACGATCATATCGTCGCCATGCGCGCAGGTTCCCGTGTAGCCGTAGCCGACATACCCCTCGTCTGTATATATGCGGACACCAGACAATCCCCAATGCGTCGCAACATTTATCGCATCGGTAATTGGCGGGTCAATCGGCACATGCAGCACAAACGTTTCTACTTTTGTAATTTTCATCGTTAGCTCTCCCTTGATTTCGTTTAATAGCCGAGCGAGGCGCCGCCTTCGACTGGCAGGGCAACCCCGGTAATAAAGGCGGCCTGCTCGGATGCCAGAAACAGTACGGCTTGGGCAACCTCCTCGGAAGTTGCAGGCCTTCCAAGCGGATGCATCGCATTCAGCGATTGCACCGCTTCGGCAGGGTTAGGCTGCTGCCTCGTCCACTCGTCCAGCAGCGGCGTCATCACTCCTGCCGGGCATACGCAATTGACCCTTACGCCATCCTGCGCATAATCGAGCGCAAGCGATTTGGTCAATGCGATGACAGCGCCCTTGGACGCGGCGTAGATCGGATTCTGCCGCTGTCCGACAAGCCCGTTAAGGGAGGACATATTGACAACGCTCCCTTTTGATCTGCGCAAATGCGGAATGGCATGCTTAATCATCAAATAAACGCCTTTCACATTAACGGCATACAGCTGGTCAAACATGCGTTCATCAATTTCTTCAAGCGGCCTCGAGCAGATGACAGCCGCATTATTGAACAGCACGTCGAGCTTGCCGTACAGCTGTACCGTTTGAGCCAGCAGCACTTCTACATCCGTCTCCCGCGAGACATCCGTCTCCATCGCAACTGCGCGTGGAAGCCCTTTCAATGCTGGATAGCGCTTGCATAGCTCATCGGCCGAGCGCTGCCCTTCCGCTCCATTCCGATCCGCTACAATAACATGCGCGCCTTCCGCGGCGAACAGCTGCGCGCTTACCTCGCCGATCCCTGAGCCCCCGCCGGTGACAAGTACGACTTTTTCTTTAAACCGCAAGAGCATGCCTCCTTTTTGCAGCTTGCAAAAAACTTTCGATACGATAAAATAGGTTGATAATTTATCCGCAACATACCGCAGGGATCTATTCTTAATAATGCAGTTATTGTATCATTTACATACACTATCGTATTTGATCAACGATCCATAAATTTATCAAATCATCCGCTATATTTTAGGAATAAGGAAAGCGAGGCGGCGTTGCTGTGAGAGGCTTGAACGAAATGACTCCTCATGTCGGAGACTCGATGTACTACCTCTATGATGGAAGCTCGAACGAAAAGCTGCGGGTATGCAGCGTTTTTGCTTTCCATCTTTTCACCGACGGACCCGGAGAAATGGAAATCAACGGAAAACGGTACGCGATTGAGAACCGCACGCTTATATTTCTAAGGCCTGGGGAGCAGCATGCCTTCCATATTTCGCCGGACCACCCTTTATCATCGCATAATCTTTATTTCGATCTATGGAGCGAGGCTCGGCCAGTCTCTGCCAATCGAACCTTCATCTATGCGCCGGAACCCTTCGAGCTCGGCGAGAAGGCATTGTCATTTCCTTGTGATGAGCTGGACAGCCTGCCCTCCGTCTTTTCTTTGCAGCCCTATCCGGAGCTGTATGAGTCGCTGGTCACGCTCGCTAAGCTCTACCATAACGCGGTGTATTACCGGACGGAGATGATGAACAGCCTTCTGTATGCATGGGTTCTCAGCTGGCATAACACCATCCATACGCATCAGCCGACCGATTACCGAATCGTCCGCTTGCTTGCTCATTTGAATGACCATCCTGAGCAGCGCGAGCCGGTTGAAACGTGGTGGACCTTCTGCGGTCTGAAGCGAACCTATTTCCACGCTTTATTTCTGCGCGAGACCGGGCTGACGCCCAAAGCCTATCACCATAAGCTGCTCATGAGACGTGCCTCGCATCTTCTGCTAGAGAGCGAGACTAGCGTTACCGCCATCGCCGAACGGCTTGGATACTCCTCCATCCATCCGTTTACCCGGCATTTCAGCGCCTTCTACGGCGTAAGCCCCAAGCATTACCGCTTGCAGCCGCAATCGAGGAGCTGATTCCGTTCCCAAACCGCCTGCCTCCGGGCAGGTCTCTTGACCAATACGTCATTCGAAGCCGTACTTGAAGGCATTGAAGAATAACATCTGTGCTTAAGAGCGTAGAGGAGCAGCCTCGCATGCAAAAAAGGCGGATCAGCAACGAATGCTGACCCGCCTTTTCTATTTACTCCGAATGCGCAAGCAGCGCAGCCGCTCCCTCATGCAAGGGGTCCAGCCTTAACGCGCGTTCCGCATAAAGGAGCGCCTCCGCCTCCCGTTCCAATTCATAGCAGCAAATCGCCATGCCATACAACGTTTCGGCCGTTCCCTCGTGGCTGGCAAGCGACTTTTCATAGAAGTCTCCCGCAGCCTCGTACAGCTCCAGCCGGTAAAGCAGCATCGCGCAAATAAGCGCTAAATCCTGCCGCTCATCCAGCGGATAATACCTTTGCCACATTGCAACCATGCCCTGCCTTAAATCCTCGGCCTCTTCTTCCCCGCTGTCTTCCAGCAAATCCTCGATGCGGCCTGCGCTCTGCAGAAACAGCTGCGGATCAAAGCGTCCAAGGCGCCAGAAAGCCAATATCTGCGAGAGCTCCAGCGTATCCAGATGCGCATCGAACCAGAGCTTTAAACTGAAAAAATCATCAGGACCGAAACGATCGACATAACGGCGATAGGCGAGGCGCGTCTGGATGTACCCGTCAGGTTGATTCACCATCAATATGAAGCCTACGTTCAGGTTTTTGTAATGATGCTCAGTGAAATGGGTACGCGCACCCTTCAGCTCGAACGTATGCTGGATCGCGTGGTAATTCGCCGTCAAGGAAAAGCTTCCATGGTGAATCAGCTTCGGCGGCTCTGCGAATGCCCAGTTTTCAATCCGGTGGTCGCCCTTGTCTGCCGTTAGCAGGACAAAGCCCGCTCGGGATAATTGCCCAAGCCTCTCTAAACACTCAAGTCCCGCAATAGGGAAAAGGATGTGGGAATCTTCAAGCTTCTCCCTGTACAGCGCGATTGCCTCGCGATAAGGATAGTTGTCCTGTTCATACTCCGCAGCTCTGCAATAATGGTATTCCGGCACCATTCTCCCCAGCATGCCAACAGTGTCCAGCTGCCCCTCCCCCTCTTCCATACTCAGGGAAACGCGGCACTCATAAATTAGCCCCTCATCGACATAGATCAGCTCCTGCGGGATACTGTCAAAAAAATAGTTGGCTATGAGGAGCAGCGGCTGCCCCAATTGTCCCGCATTGATCTTCTCTCCCGATTCCGTCAAATGCAGCTCGCTATCCTTAGTCGCATCAAGTTGCGCGAAATCAAGAAGACCTTGCTCTACGAACGGCATCAGGCTGCGATGCTGCTGCCAGAAGGATATATTTTTAGCCGGTAAATCAGTCATCACATAACGAAACGGCGGGAGCGCCAATTCCGCGAACGCAATAAGCGCCGAAAGCTCCTTCAGCACATGGAACGCCAGCTGCCCTGAGCCTGCCCCGAGCTCAACGATCGTAACCTTCTCCGACGCGCGGTCTTGGGCCGCCCTGTCCTGAAGGAAACCGAATATCATCTCGGCATAAGCGGTCGCAATGACCGGATTGCTCGTAATATATTGCGGCACTTCCTCGCGCTGCCACGCCTCGATTCCCTGCTCTTCGAAATAGGCACGCTGCAGCTCCCAAATCGGCGCTTCGCTGAACCTGTACACTTGCTGATCGCGATCATTCATTCCGTTTAACCTTCTTTGCTCCATTTTTGCTAAAATGCCCGGCTGCTACCAAGCGTAAACGGCTGAAGCCGTCCTCTGGCGGCTAAGCTTACGTTTCGCGTAGAAATATAGAGAAAGTTGGCGAAATGATATACTTTCCTATATTTAAAAAAAGCCTGTCTAATCCCGAGCGATTAGACAGGTTTTTGGAAAAGCGGTTTAGAATACCTTCGTCGTCCAGGATTCGCAGTTCCACGTATCCGTTACGACATCGCGGTAAAATTCCGGTTCGTGAGAAATAAGGAGGATGCTGCCTTTGTACGCCTTGAGCGCACGCTTCAGCTCGTCCTTTGCATCTACGTCCAAGTGATTCGTCGGCTCATCGAGCACGAGCAGGTTCGTCTCGCTGTTGATCAGCTTGCACAGGCGCACCTTCGCTTTCTCGCCGCCGCTTAGCACGGCGATCTTGCTTTCGATATGCTTCGTCGTAAGACCGCACTTCGCCAGCGCTGCGCGTACTTCGAATTGCGAGTATGAAGGAAATTCCTTCCATACGTCTTCGATACAGGTGCTGTAGTTGGTCTCCTTCATTTCCTGTTGGAAATAACCGACCTGCTGGTGCTCACCGCGCTGAACCGTTCCCGATATGGCCTGAATTTCGCCCAAAATGCTGCGCAGCAGCGTAGTCTTACCGATGCCATTCGCGCCAACGAGCGCAATTTTCTGTCCGCGCTCCATGCGCAGATCAAGCGGACGGGACAACGGGCTGTCATAACCGATCACTAGCTCTTTCGTTTCGAAAATTAGCTTGCCTGATGTTCTTCCGTCCTTGAAGTTGAACTGCGGCTTCGGCTTCTCCTTGGCAATCTCGATGACGTCCATCTTGTCGAGCTTCTTCTGGCGGGACATGGCCATGTTCCGTGTCGCTACGCTCGCTTTGTTGCGGGCAACGAAGTCCTTCAAGTCGGCAATTTCCTGCTGCTGCCGCTTGAACGCTGATTCCAGCTGCTGCTTTTTCATCTCATGCACTTGCTGGAAGTACTCATAGTCTCCAACATAGCGGTTCAACTCTTGATTCTCCATATGATAAATCAAGTTAATAACACTGTTAAGGAACGGGATATCATGCGAGATAAGAATGAACGCATTCTCATACTCCTGCAGGTAACGCCTCAGCCATTCGATATGCTGCTCGTCCAAATAGTTGGTAGGCTCATCCAGGAGCAGAATGTCAGGCTTCTCAAGCAGCAGCTTTGCCAGCAAAACCTTTGTGCGCTGACCGCCGCTTAGATCGTTGACATCTTTGTCCAGTCCAATATCGGTCAGCCCAAGGCCGCGCGCCGTTTCTTCGATTTTCGCATCGATCAGGTAGAAATCTTGGCTCGTCAGCGTATCCTGAATGGTACCTACGTCCTCAAGCAGCTTCTCCAGCTCCTCCGGCGTGACATCTCCCATTCTGCCGTACATATCATTCATTTCCTGCTCCATATCGAACAGGTATTGAAAAGCTCCCTTCAGCACGTCGCGAATCGTCGAGCCTTTGCTCAGAACCGCATGCTGGTCCAGATAGCCGACACGCATCCGCTTCGACCATTCCACCTTGCCGTCATCGGGCTGCAGCTTGCCTGTAATGATGTTCATAAAGGTCGATTTACCTTCGCCGTTCGCTCCGATCAGCCCAATATGCTCGCCCTTCAGCAATCGGAAGGATACATCATTGAAGATCGCGCGATCCCCGAAGCCGTGACTTAATCGTTCTACATTTAATATGCTCATGAATGACACCTTTTCTTTTTTAATATTATCGTATTATTATAAACGTTATGAGGCGTGCAACTCAACGTAGTATTCCATTCTATATCGTGTTTTTAAAATTTACGGGTTCACGCTGCTGCAGTCAAATCTGCGCAGGCATTCGGCGACGTAGTCGTATCGAAGACAAAGAAGAGATGGCAGACTGCCAATCGCAGCCTATTTCTCTAGCATAGGGCTATTTGATCGGCAAGCCTTCTCCACTGCCGTTAACTGACGGCCAGATTTTGCTTTAAAGAATCCACTTTAACATTCGAATAATTATGGAGGCATAACTTATGAAATTCCAATCCGTTATTGAGCTTGGCGGCAAGACCGCAACGGGCTTCGCCGTGCCTGAGGAGATCGTAGCAGCGCTTGGCACAAGCAAGAAGCCCGCTGTGACCATCACGATCAATGCTTACAGCTACCGTACCACAGTTGCCACAATGGGCGGCCGGTTCATGGTTCCTTTAAGCGCGGAGAATCGAAAAGGTGCTGGTGTCGCTGCCGGGGAGGAAGTTACCGTAGATATCGAGCTGGACCATGCACCGCGTGAAGTTGTTGTGCCAAGCGACCTCGCAGCCGCACTTGAGGCGGAGACAGCAGCAAACACTTTTTTCATAGGACTATCCTATAGCAACAAACGCCGGCTCGTACTGGCAATCGAAGACGCGAAAACGGAAGAAACCCGCCTGCGGCGCATCGACAAAACGGTAGCGATGCTCAAAGAGGGTCGCGCGCAATAGCCTGAGAAGCAAACGAGAGCTCCAACGGAGAGCTCTCGTCTTTGTTTATGTATGAAATATTAACCAAAATGCTTTGGATTAGGGCCGTATTCATTTACGCTTTCTTGGCCTTCCATAAATGAGAATACAAGCAGCACAATTGCACCAATAAACGGAATCAGTCCGATAAAGATCCACACTCCACTTCTTCCAATGTCATGCAGCCTGCGAACCAATACCGCTAATGAAGGCAGCAGTACTGCCAGCGAGTAAAGACCCGATAATACGCCAGTCAAACCTACAATCGATTCAACAATGACTAGCGCTATGGATATAAGAACATTCATGAGAATAAACATCCAATACTCCATGCGCCTTGCCCTGCCGGTAAACCCCACATAATTTTTCATGACTTTCGTATACCATTGCATTTCTAGTCCACCCCAAGTGATTATTTGTAAAACTTACATATTTCATAAATTTTACCTAAATATGATATCGGCGAAGCTTGGGTTTAATTTAATATTTATGGAAATTTATATGACGCATTATCAAACCAACTGCGATACCAAAGACAACCTCCAACGAGTGAGTCGTACGGTCAGGCATCTTCAGTGCAACGATTTTTTATAAGTAGAACTATATTTATGCTAGTTAAAACGATGAAACCGCCCCACCCTATAACGGCATGATATTCAATCAGGTCTTTACCTGTAAAGGCTAATAAAAGTACTGCTAAACTGATAAAAAGCAAAACAATGTTAATTGATTTATTTTTCATTATAAGTTCACCCCACGCGATTAATATCTGATCAAAAAAGGGATCTAGTAAACCAGATTCCTCTTTTGATCAATTCTTCATTGTCATTTACACTGTCCTACACATAAACCAACTACCGCCCCTGCTCCGATATCAGCAGCAAGCAAAAAACCAAAGCATCCTAAAACAGCCGTTCCAACACAGGCAACCGCACACAATATCTACTACAGTGACTCCATCTCGACCCCATTACCTTTAATAGGGTAATATGAAAAGTATGAAGTAACGGAACCTTGTTGAACTTTCATTATGTGTCGATCTGCTTGTTCTACTTTAACATTATCGGCATATAGCTGTAATTCATTATTCATTTTTTGATTAATACCACTATTTTTTCCCACTTGTCAACATACCTAGCGTCTTTCGCTGTTGAAAAGTCTGTAGCGTATTTTTAATTTTTGGACGGAGATGAATTATTTACTATAGAAGAGTTAACCATCAGTTTCATATGTCGCAGGAAAACTTTTATTTATTACACATTAAGAGATTTAGTATTATAAAATATGTAAAAGATCTTTGGGAGGTATGTTTCCATGTCTACGAATTTAAAACGCGATATAATCGCTATTATTCTAGCCGTGTTGATTATTGTTGGGATAGCCTTTAAGACCTTGTTTCCCGACGCATTCGCAAGCAGGCCCGCTGTGACTTTATCGCTCGAAGATGCGAGCAAGCGCCTAGAGCGAATTATTTCGTGGGACGGAACGTATATAACCCGCATCGATAGCCAGGCGCTTGAACCTGTCGTATATGAAGCGTTGGCACTTACAGTAAATGATTACGGAGCAGCAAATGATATTCTATTTGTAGCAGAATTAGTGGAGAAATTTAATGACGGTGGGAGCGTGGAGCATTTACGGGAAGCGTTAGCGATAGTGAACGAAATCAGACAGCGAGCATCTATATTTTGAATATTCCTTGACAAGAATATTCGAATTGGAGTATATTTTAAATATAACAAAGGCTAGCAGCACAAGAAAAGAGGTGGCCTAAATGGAGATCACAACATTTAGCGCACTGGCCGAACCGAACCGTTTACGCATTGTAGAGCTACTGCTTAACGGTCCGTTGACGGTCGGTGATATCGCCGACCGATTACAGCTTCGCCAGCCGCAAGCCTCGAAGCATCTGCGGGTCCTGCTCGAAGCCGGGCTCGTTGAGGTACACGCCGACGCCAATCGCCGGAACTACCAGCTTAGCGCTGTTCCGTTCCAAGCCCTCGACTCCTGGCTGGGAGGCTACCGGCGAATGTGGGAAGAACGCTTTGATTCGCTTGATAAGTATCTGGAGAAGCTGCAAAGCTCGCAACAAAAGGATACCAAACCTGACCAAAACTAAGGAGGAGTTACAAATGTCGAACACAATGATTTCCCGAGTAGAAGGTCCTGTCCTCGTACTAGAGCGCGTATTCAATGCTCCGCGCGAGCTTGTTTTCCAAGTATTCTCGCAGGCAGAGCATCTGAAGCAATGGTGGGGGCCACGCGGCTGGGAGGTTCCGTTCTGTTCAGTGGACTTCCGCCCGGGCGGCGTCTGGCATTATTGCATGAAATGCGTGGACGAGAATCAAGGCGACTTCTTCGGATTTGAATCATGGGGCAAAGCCGTCTATGAGGAAATCGTACCTAATGAAAAAATCATCTATGTCGACTTTTTCTCTGATGCAGAGGGCAACGTAACGGAAGGCATGCCTTCCCCTCATATTACGATGACCTTTGAAGCACTGGAAGGCAATAGGACGAAGCTTGTCAGCCAGTCGACTTACCCATCAGAAGAATCACTCCAAGCCGTTATGAATATGGGTATGGAGCAAGGCATTACGGAAACATGGGACCGCCTTGGCGAGCACCTGCAAGCCATTCAATAATCGGAGCATCGTTCACAAATAAGGGCAGTGCGGAGGATCTAACTCGATCTCCTCACTGCCCTTTTTCCATGTTACGTCTTTCTAATGCCTCATTATCTACTTGCCCCCCGGCTCGATCAGGCCATATTTCGTTTTGATTCGGTCCAGCTTCTCAAGCATAGGACGGGCCAGCACGAATAGGAATAACACCGTTGCAGATGCGTGTACGATGTCAAACCAGAAGCCCGATACATAGGAAGCAGCCAGCGTCTTCCAAGAAAACTCGGATGAGAACATTGTGACGGAGCCCGCGTTGATAATGCCGCCATAAACAAAAAAGGTGGACAGCCCACCGAAAACGCAAAGCGAAAGCTTGGTTTTCTTCAGCAATCCCTTCTGAAACAGAATGCCTGCAAGGAAGCCGATAATGCCAAAGCAAAACATTTGCCAAGGTGTCCATGGTCCTTGACCGAAGAAGAAGTTGGAAACGAACCCCGCGGTCGCCCCAACCAGAAAGCCCGCTTCCGCGCCAAAGCTTACGCCAGCAATAATGACAATTGCCACAACCGGCTTAAACTGCGGCAGCATAAAAAACGCAGACCTTCCCGCTACGGCTATCGCTGCCAATACGGCAATGACGATCAGCTCACGCGCCTGCGGCTTTCGTTTCTCGAACACGAGCGCAAACGGGATCATCGTATATAAGACGATCAGTAGACTGATGAAGTAATATTTCCGATCATCCAGCACCACGATGCCGAATACAATCGTGGCTGGAATGACCACTAGAATAAGCACTGCAGCCAGCCATGTGCGGCGGCTGAGCCGTGAGCCTGCTAACGGCTTTTCTGGCATCGCTCAATCACACCCTCTATCGTTACGCCATCGCTCCATATATGCCTAGCCATTCGGTTCGCGGCCGTTGTATAGAAGCTATTGCCTGCAAAAAACCGGATTGCTGTGTTCGTCGTTATCATACTGCCGTCAAAAAACATCGAACAGATCTCGCCATATTTGGCGCAGAACTCGACGTCATGCGAGACCATGACGATCGTTACCCCGCTTGCATTCAGCTTCTGAAGAAACCGAGCGAGCTTCTCCTTGAAGAAGCCGTCCAAGCCTTTCGTCGGCTCATCCAGCAGCAGAACCCTCGGCTCTAAGAGCAGAACCTTCGCGAGGGCAGCCCGCTGCTGCTCGCCTCCGCTCAAATCATAAGGATGTATGTCCAGCAGATGGTCCAGCTCCGCAAAAGCAACCATTTCATCGATCATGCTTGCCTTCTCTTCCTTGGTCAACGCGGTCTGGGACAGCATTTCGTACAAATCCAGGCGGACTGTTTTTTTGACAAACAGCGTTTGGGGATTTTGCGGCAGAATGCCTACATTATTCGTGAACAGCTCTTTTACATTCATTTTCAACGGATTTTTGCCGCCGATTAGAATCTTGCCCCGATAGGGCTGCAGAATGCCGCTCATTAACGATAGCGTTGTCGTCTTGCCGGTTCCGTTGCCTCCCACAAGGCAATAAAACTGCCCCGCTTCGACGGTAAAGGTCAGATCTTTGATCACATCCGGACCATTCCTATCATGCTTGAACCATACGTCCTTGAACTGAATAACAGGCGCTGATGCTTGCTTAGGGCTATCTTCAATGATGTCGATGGCGACCGGAGTTTTGCCGCTCATATACGCATTAAGCCACTGCCGCCCATCCTTTACCGTAACCGGGCTAGGCAAGCCGCTGCTTACTCCGGCATGGATTTGCATAGGCGTCGGCATAGACAGAAACATCGGATGCTTCATGCGGTTTAGCGCGGCACCTACGTGTTCGGGCAAGCCCTCCGCGATGATCGCGCCCTCGTCCATGACAATCAGCCGGTCGGTAATTGGAATGATCTCCTCCAGCCGATGCTCGGTCATAATAATCGTGGTGCCAAGCTCGCGGTTGATCTTCTTTACCGTTTCCAGAAAATCCGATGCCGCAATCGGATCGAGCTGGGAGGTGGGCTCATCCAGTATGAGCACGGACGGATGCATAGCCATGATGGACGCCAGATTGAGCAGCTGCTTTTGCCCGCCGGACAGCTCCGATACATTTTTGCGAAACCAGGTATGGATACCGAAGAAGCTTGCCATCTCGGCAACGCGAAGCCTGATTGTGGCACTATCGCAGCCTAGGCTCTCCAAGCCGAATGCCAGCTCATGCCAAACCTTGTCGGTGACGATTTGATTGTCCGGGTTTTGGAGCACGAAGCCGATCTCCGACGCCTGCGTGCGCTGATCTACCTCCTCGATCGGCTGCCCGCAGAAATAGATCTTTCCGCTTCGTTTGCCATGCGGGGTAAGGATCGATTTCAGCTGTCTCAGCAAGGTGCTTTTGCCGCAGCCCGATTTTCCGCAAATCGTAATGAACTCCCCGCTCTTAATAGTCAAGCTTATATGCGAGAGTGCCTCTTTCTCCTTCTCTGGGAAGGCAAAGACTACATCCTCGATTCGATACGTTTCCATTTGACTTCCTCCAGCACATTGATAATCACGGGCAGCAGGCCTAGTCCCAAATAAGCCATATAAACGGTAAAGCTTAGCAGCGACTTATCCGGTACTTTAATTGAAGGGAAAAACCGCATCGTATTCTCGCCTAGCACAGCGCCCGTTAATATGACCGCAATCAGTCCCAGCATAAGAAGAAACACGAGCTTATCCCGGTTATCGAACCGAAACAAGGAGAAGCTCGTGCGGCCCGGCAGCCCATAGCCTCTCGATTTCATGGAATCCGCCGTTTCTATCGCATTCTCCAGTGCCCAGGTGGTCATAATCGACAGAATCGTCATCCCGTTGCGTGCCCTCGCGAGTATGCTGCCTTGCGACACGTCCCTGCCGATGCATTTCTGAGCATTCGAAATCACCTTCAGCTGCGCGATATAACGCGGCACGAAACGCAGCACCATAGAGAAAATAAGCGACAGAGCCGGCATGATTTTGCCAAAGAGGTAAATGAATTTATCCGAGGTCATCACCGCGTTATAACAAGAAAACCAAATAATGACCGTTACGAACATGCAGGCAGCCGATACGCCGTAGGCAATCGACTCAAGCGTGATCGGATTGCCGTTTTTCAAATAAAACAGGATCGTTACGCCGGCATGGTTAAACAGCGGATTCAAGACCGCAGTCACAAGCAGCAGCGGCAGCATGTAGAGCACATTGAAGGTAACCGCCTTTTTCCCGTTCAGCATAATCGAATAAAGAAGCGCGCTCGCAAGTGACGCCGTCTGTAGAATGGGATGCATGAACACCATGCCGAACAGGAGGACTGCCGCAAAATAAACAAAGTTAACGATCGGATGAAAGCTGGAGAACCGGTCCTTCATTATGGCTTAGCCCCCGCCGCATTGTCTCCGCCAACGTCCCGACCGAGGTCACAGGTATATACCCAATCAATGACGTCGCCGTCCTTCAGCATATAGCGGCTGCTGCCATAGTTCGGAAACCAGCCGTTCACCTTGTACATCCAACCGCTCAGCTCGCCGCAATCAAATTCATAGATATTATGAATGCCTTCTATATAGTTGCTGTTATACACAGGCGTCATTTCAAACTCCATGTGGATTTTGCTCTTTTTCATTTCACGGAGCAGCACGTCAAACACGGATTCCCCTTCGTAGAAAGTCACCTTTTGCGTTTTATAGATAATACCGTCTTTAGGCAGCACCTCAAGCTTATCTTCATTAAAAAGATCCATATTGCTCAGAATCGTATCCGCTCTAACAGACAAGGTAACGGTTAGCTTCTCGCTTTTGTCGATTGTGGCATCCTGCCACTCCACGGGCTTCGGTTTCCCTTTCGGTACAGGGTCCGTCTGGTATTTATCCTTGCCCGTGCCCGGCTTTGCTTGCGCTGGCTCGCTTGTTGCCTTCACCGGCGCCTTCGTTGGCGCTACTGCCGGCGCCTTCGTTGGCACTATTATCGGTGCCTTCGTTGGCGCTTCCGTCGCAGCGGCTTCGCCTCCACCAACTGCCTTAGTTTGCTCCGGCTTCGTTTCGGTTTGTTCCTGCGTCGTCATATCGTCTGCCGGGGAAGCGGCCGGCATTACGGATTCCTCAGGCTCAGCCTTGCCCGAAGGCAATGGCGTACTAGACGATGGTGCGCTGCTTTGCTCCGCCTCGGCTGGCTGAGCAGATTGAGTTGCTGCCGCCTCCAGAGTCTCGCTCGGAGCTGGCAGCATATCTTTTTTCGGATAATTGCCGCCCCAAAAGAAAGCGATCGCGAGCACGCCGGCAATGACAAGCGCCGCCAGCCATTTATTCCTGCTCATGCTTCATGCATCTCCTTAACTAACAAGGCAAGGGTCAACTCGCTCCCCTTGCCCCGTTCCCCTTAATGGTTAAGCCACATCTCTCATATCGTATAGGCGCGTTTGTTTGGCAACAAAGCGATTATAGGCTACAAGCGCATACAGCGCTTGATCCGAAGCCATCAGATCTACTTCACCCGGCTTTGCGCCACCGTTATCCGTGCCGCCCTGCTTGACGTGATAGAAGCCGCCGCTTGCCGCACCATAGCCTAGCAAAGCTTTAACGGCAGAATGGCCATTCTTCACAAAACGAGCATCTTGGTGCGGATCGATGCTCAGTCCAGCCAAAGCGACGATAACCTGCGCGATACTCTCCGAATTGGCTGATCCGCCGCTTGCAAAGCTGCCATCTGCCATCTGCGCCTTAGACAGCCATGCAACGCCTCGGTCTACGGCAGCTTTTACCTTATCATTCGTAGCATAATAAGGAGTCAGCCCTTGAATGGCCATTGCCGTTATATCCGGGTCCGCAGCAGCGGGATTGGCTCCTAATGCCCAGCCGCCCTCCTTAATCTCTCTGCCAAGAATGAAATCAATAAGCAGCTCTCTCGTGGTTTGCTTCTTGACACCTGTGACTACCGGAATATCGTAGTCTTTGCTATCCAACGCGATTAGCGCAAATATCGGGCCGTTAATGCCTTGTTTAATGACGGTATCGTAATCGGCAAGCGGCTCAAGCAAATGATAGCCTGCTGCTTGCTCTACGCTTTTGCCAATAGCCGTCAACGCCAGAATAACTCTGTCGTACTCCGTGTACTTCACGTTATGCAGCTTGCCTGACTGTTCCTTCAGCGTCTGCTCCACGTTAGCATAATATTTTGCGTAATAGCTGTCCGGCACGCTTACCTCCGAACGAGCGAGCCCTAGAACTGTCCAATCGCCGCCTACGCTCGCAATGGTCGGATTGCTAACCGCATTCTGCATAAAAGCAGCTGTTTGGGCGATCTGTTTCCGCACAGCCTCCTGTGCGCTTTGATCCGCATTCACGTCTCCAGGCTTGTTGATGATGTCAAAATTATAGGCCCTCATGGCCGCAACGGCTGCCATCTCTCTCGTCACCGTTGCCTTCGGCAGGAATCCGCTACGATCGCCTACCATCAGCTCGGAGGCAATAGCTGTTTCTATATCGGCCTTGGCCCAAGCCGAAGCCTTATCCAAATCCTTGATCGCTTCTGTCGGCTTTGCACTCGCAATAGACAAGGCTCGAACCAGCGTTGCAGCCATCTGCTCGCGTGTTATGCTGTCGTTCGGACTGAATGTGTGATTGAATCCGGTCATGTAGCCGGCATTGCTAGCTGCCGCCACGTAGGGATAGAACCAGTCTGTCTTCGCCACATCGGCAAAGGCGCCAGCCTTTCCGGGGGCCGTATCCAAGTTCATCACGGCTGCGAGCATTTTCGCAAACTCCGCGCGTGTCACCGCTGCTTTAGGATTGAATTTCCCGTTGCTGCCCTGCACAAAACCGTTTTGCGTCGCTTGGCCGATCGCATCGATTGCCCACTTCGAGATTGTATCCGCGTCTTTGTAAAGGGTATCCAGCGCCAAGCTGCTGCTAGCCGTATACGTGACAAAGCTCGCCGTTTGATTCGTTTTAATATAAAGGTCGTTTCCTTTCACGAACGCATAAGGCTTTTTATTGCTTTCGCTCGTTGCTTGCACGCCTTTTTCTTCTGTAGCATAGATCGAAATCGGTACGTATTTATCATTCTCGACGACGCCTGCCAACTGATTTTTCCCGTCTTTGACGATGATCGTAAACGGTTTATCGAATCGCAAGGCGCTTGCTTCGCTGCCGATTGTAAATGATTGATTCCCATTGCCGAACTTATCTTTGCTGCTTACCGCTTGGTTAATGAGTTCCTCTACTTTAGCTTGCTTGGTATTCAAAGCCGAAAACAACTCTACGTTCGGCTCCCCGGAATTCAGCTTCGTACCTTTGTCGATAATGAAAGAAGCGGCTCCTTTCACGACCGTAACCATCGGCATGCTTTCTTTAACGTCGCTAACATTCAGAATAACCTTCTTCTGTACATCACCGATATTTATCGTAATGTTGTCGGTGTCTAGCTGTGATTTGGTCAGGCTTACTACGTAATTCTCCGTAAGTCCTTTAGGCACATTAATGATTGGGCTACGGTCATTTCCGCCTGCGTCTAAATCTATGCCTAAATTCGTCGTATAACGCCATTGAATCCGATCGCCTGGCTTCAGCGTATATTTGCTTGCCCCATAATCCGGATAAACACCATTGACATTGTACATCCAACCGCTGTCTTGGCCATGGTCAAATTCTCCGTCTCCGGCTATGGTTTTCACATACACGCTTCCGAACGTTTCATTCCAGTCAAAGTCAAAGCTGATTTGTGCTGCATCCAGCGTTCGCTTTAACACCGTCCATACCGTGTCTCCTGCTTTCAACTCTACGCTTGCCGACGGCAGCACGTAACCCTTGTTAATCGCAAGCTTATCCACCGACTGGGTAACATATTGCGTAGGCTGCGAAGGTGTTCCGTTGCCTCCGCCCGGTACCTCCAACACACTGGTCGCATAGGAAACAAAGTCAGTAAAATGCTTTGTTTTTACAATCAGGTCATTTCCGCTGTCATAAGCATATTCGCTCTTTCCCGCTTCAGCGCCGAGAGCATCGCTCTCGTATTTTTCAATCGCATGAACGGATCCGCCTTGAATATAGACAGCATCTTTGCCGCTTTGGCCTGCAAAGATCAGCGTTACATATTGGTTAAACTCAACCATGGATCTGCCGCCCATAGTGAAGGCTTCAGCAATCGCGCTGAGCTTCCTGCCCTCGGCAACGAGTTCTGCTATTTTATTTTTCAAAGTCGTATTCGCAGGGTCTAACGTTGTAATCAGCTCTAAAATATTGCTGTCGCTGCCAATGATTTTGGCACCCTTCGGAATAACTGCTGTGACGCTGCCCTTCTTAGCCTCGATTTGAGGAAGGCTGCTGTTCAAAGGCAAATGGACGCTTACGCTGCCATTTTTTTGTTCTGGGATTTCAATCGTTATTTCCTTGCTTTCATTTCCCGTCGGCACGGGAACCATATAAGGGTCTCCACCATTCGGAACAGTAACGCTCGGTTTCTCTCCGGCCGGCAAAGGAAGCTCCATTTCCTGCGAATCCCGCAATTGAACATCTGTCATCTCGTAAAGACGATTCTCGCCGTTCAAATATCGATCATAGGAAACGAGCGCATAAGTGCCTTGGTCAGTAGCCATACCGTCTAATTTGCCTGTAGCCACATGCTTAAAGCCCCCGCCTTCTACAGAGAAGGCTAGAAGCGCGTCGATCAGTGATTTATTATTTTTAATAAATCTCGGGTCGGCATGCGGATCAATCCCAAGGCCTGTTAGAGCAACGATCACCTGTGCGATGCTCTCGCTGCTTGTCGAGCCAAAATTCGTATAGCTGCCTTGTGCGTTTTGGGTGGCGGAGAGCCACTGCACCGCCCTGTCCGCAGCCGCTTTTACATGAGAATCCGTCTCGTAGTAAGGAGCAAGGCTTTGCAAAGCCATCGCGGTAAGGTCGACGTCTGCTCTCGTTGTGCCGAAGCCCCAGCCTCCAGCATCAATTGCGCCTTTCTGAACCTCTTGATTCAGAATAAATTGAATAAGCTTTTCCCTCGTAGTCTGTACCGCAGCGCCTTCCGCCAATGGAACCTCGTACTGATGAGTATCCAAGGCAATGAGAGCAAATATAGGACCGTTAATCCCTTGTTTAATGACATAATCAAAATCAGCGAGCGCTTGTGAAATATCGTAGCCCGCCACGCTATGTATGTCTCTTCCAATAGAGGCTAGCCCCATTATTAATCGAGCGTGTTCTGTACTTTTGCTATTATCGAGCTTGCCGCCGTATTTCAGCATGAGTGCTCTTACTTGCTCAGTCACGTTATAGTAGTAAGAATCATAGTACTTATCCGGTACGGGGTAATTGGCGCGTGCCAAAGAGATGACAGTCCATTCGCCGGCACCCGTTCCAAACTTCGGGCTCTTGACCGTTTTCACTAAATAAGCGAGACTTTTCTCAAGCTGCTCCGCGGCTGCTGCGCTCTGCACGAATGCGTAATGAACCGTATAGCTTTCCTCTGCAAGGTTACCAGCCGTATCGACTGCAGACAATGTAATGACATTGTCGCCTGGCTGCAGGGTGACGGTGTACGTCTCATCCTTGGCTGTGACCAGGTCCCCGTTGAGTTTAACTGCCAGTTGTACAGCCGGATCTGCTGTGTCTACAGCTGATGCCGTAAAGCTAAGCTTGCGATAAATCACTTGCTGCGACTCGACTAAGCCAGTAGAGCTAATAACCGGCTTTTCTATGTCCGCAGCAATGTTCAGGCTCGCTAGATCAGCATCTCCAATTTCCTGGCTGCTCTCCGTATGGTCCAGCACATCGTAGACATGCTCGTTCGCATCTTCTGCTGCATAGGAAACCTGGCTATTGGCTGAAAGCATTGTCATACACACACTTACAATTAACAACCATGCAATAAATCGATTAGTATTCATGATGAACTCCCCTTCCTATTCGTCCAAACGATTTATGAAATAAATCTATACAAAAAAACCTCTCACCGTTAATGGTTAAGAGGTTTAATAGATTATACAGCTAACTATTGCATGCACTAATAAACACCTCCCTATCCATCGTAGAGTTAACGGTGTAATGAAAACAGGCAGGTATTCTGGCTCGGGATCAACATCCTTGCAAACATGCCGGTTTCCCGGCGGCAGCCTTGCAAAGACTCCTCCATTACAGTGGCGGGACCGCGCAGGAATTAAACCTGCTTCCCTTTTAACCAATCCATGGATTTCTTGCTTCATTCCATCATTGGCACCTGTTTCTTCTATGAAATTTTCTTGCTCATCATACCGAATATTTGCTCGTTTGTCATGTTAAAGTTTGTGGACGCGCCTGTGATTGCACAAAAAATGAAGGTGCCCGCGGGCACCCTCATTATTAACGAAACGATATGCAGGTACATATTCGAATTTTACACTTAAGCCGCTTCCGAAGCCCGATCCTGCTTCTCTTTGCCGCCTGATACGAACCAGCCGATAACAGCAATCAGCAGAAGCACAACATAGAACGTTACTTTCCAGCCTGTCGATTCCGCAAAATCATGCGGGATCACGTGCAGTGATGGATGTGCCAGCGTATGTACCGCTAGCTTGACGCCGACCCAGCCGACAATGAAGAACGCTGCGACTTCCAATGCAGGTCTGCTCTCCAACAGCTTCACGAACATATTCGCTGCAAAACGCATGATGACCAGACCGATAAACCCGCCAAGGAAAATTACGATAAAGTGACCGCCATCCATGCCTCCGATTTTCGGCAATGTTGTTGCCGGCAATGCGACGGCTAGTGCTACAGCTGCCAGAATAGAGTCGATTGCAAAAGCGATATCCGCGATTTCAACCTTCAAGACCGTTACCCAGAAACCGCTTTTCTTAGGTTCCTTGCCCGAGCTCTTGGCTACGGAATCGTCGGCTTTTTTTATGATAAGCTTACGGAATATGTGGTTGAGCGATATGAACAGAAGATAGAGCGCTCCGATCGCCTGAACCTGCCAGACATCCACCAGAAACGATATAGCAAACAACGAACCAAAACGGAAAACAAACGCGCCTGCCAATCCGTAGAACAACGCCTTCTTACGTTCAACTGGCGGCAAATGCTTAACCATTATCGCCAGCACTAGCGCGTTATCGGCTGCGAGCAAACCTTCCAGCGCAACCAATACGAGCAACACCCAGCCATACTCCATTAACAAACTTAAATCCATTTAACATCCTCCTAAAATAAAATGATGGGCTTGCCATCTGACTCCCAAACGCCAAGAGACCTTTGCCTTGTTAGGCAAAGGTCTCGCTAACAATGCCTTTATCGGCAATGCCCATAAAGCCGGAGAACTTTCATTCTCGTATTGACGACTTTTATGTGACAGCTACTCCCCATTTGCGTATGGGTTAACTATTCAGTTGCGATAAGGCATCTTGCGTAAAGCGTCTAATAAAAGGTGATACGGGGTGCGGACAACATTGGTTTCATGATTTATTGGTTAATTTCAAACATTCTTCTCTTCGATAAGCAGATTCTCGTTCAAGATCCAGCTCCTCTATATCGAAATGAAGTCGTTCAGCTCATATCAAGCATGTCCAAAATACCGTTAATTAATAGGTAGACGTAAAATTTCATCTTTGTTGCGTTCAAGTTCTCTCTAAATATGCAGCAAGTTGATCGAAGGTTGCGCCGAATCCTTGCTTCATGGACTCGTACATACCTAGGTAGAAGTTCAATTCCTCCTCTGGCACGTCGATAGGCCCTCCGCGAAGCGTGATCACCGTTGTACCATCTATTTCATTAAAGGTCAGGGTATTGTGTATTTCCAGCGGAAACGATTCTGCGAATGGGGCTCGTACGATATTGCCTTCTGAATCGGAGAAACAATTACCGTATACAATCTTCTCCGGTGCTTCAATTTCGTAATAGACGAATTTGCCCCACATTTCGTGACCGTCAGGTGATTTCATATTGTAGTGAAAGGATCCTCCTGGGCGGAAATCCATCTCGGCAACTTCTATTTTGAATCCTTGCGGTCCCCACCAATTTTTCAAATGCTCCGCCTCCGACCACACCTTAAACACCAGATCACGCGGAGCTTTGAATGTTCGTGTAATGACTAACTGATTGTTTTCCATTTTAATTGACATGTTTATTATCTCCTTTGTTCTGCTATTTGAAATCCCCCATACATCCATGTCTACCAGGTTTAAATAGAACATCCTCCATCGAGTCATAGGAGACTCGAATTATAGATACTGCAGCCTTATAAGAATGTTGTTCCATTTGAATATACTTTATATAGAATTCCTGTCAAGGAATATAGTTATAACTTAAATAAGGACCTGTCAGTATGATTGGTTTCAGCGTATCTTCCATTGACCGTTGTTCAAGCAAAGCACATTATCCAACAGGGACTAGCTGAACTGGATTTTACGGCTACCTCTATCCTAGGGGCTATGTTGCAACTGAATGTTCCTTGTTGTTTATTATTCGTGCTAGGGGCCATGTTGCAAACGGATGTTCTTTATTGTTTATTATTCATGCTAGGGACCATGTTGCAAACGGATGTTCCTTGTTGTTTATTATTCATGTTAGAGGCCATGTTGCAAATGGATGTTCTTTATTGTTTATTATTCATGCTAGGAGCCATGTTGCAACCGGATGTTCCTTGTTGTTTATTATTCATACTAGGGGCCATGTTGCAAACGGATGTTCTTTATTGTTTATTATTCATGCTAGGGGCCATGTTGCAAACGGATGTTCCTTGTGGAAGTTATCAAAGTTAATAAAACAAAAGATCCCTTCTCATAGGCCGTATTTGGAAATTTTCAGTTCCACCTATTACGTTGTATAGGTTCAAAAAACCTTCGGATCCAGCATTTTTTTTAGCGGATTTGAAGGTTTATTATGTATTTTATCGGATTGGCTGACTCCGGAGCGCTCTTCTAGGACAGCCCTTTTTATTTTCCAGCTAGATGCCTACAACTGCACAACTGGTCAGAGATTTCTAGCATTTCTCGAGTTTCATCGTATGGTTTGCACGATCGTTTAAGCTACGCTGCACAAAGTGCAATAGAACCCTGTGCGGTGACAGCATTTGAAGGACTACGTTGTATAAGATACAACGTAAAGCTGAAATTACCTTGAAATAGTCGAGAATTCGCTGATTCTATTGCAGAAACTACAGCGGAAGGTTCGTGCAATCGCGCTAAATGGTCATTCTGTTGTAAAAAGTGCAACGTAGATCGCTGCTATAAAGGTTTCGCATCTACCTGCGTACAAAAATGGAAATGTATATACGTCTTCATCCTATTTTGCTTAAGACTTCATTTTGCCGACAATCAATTGTAATCCTAAAATAGGGCCTCAGCCTTTCCCAAGCTTTGCATACTCATACTCGTGCCCTACTTATCAAATGCAGCTTTCACAACGGCACGACTCGTGTCAATCCTTCGAATAATAGGAAATGACTCCGACGCTGCAAATTTTTTTATTATCCATGAAAAATGCTCCCCTCACAGTAACAGGTTTTATCATTTCGCCTTTGTGCCGAATGGGGAGCATATCATTGTTCGGACAACATCTTCATCATCATCCAAATCTCTTTTACTGATTGGTTATTGGTTTACATTTGATTAGTTTTCCAATAATTTCTGCACAAGCAAAGCAACCTCTGCTCTTGAGATATACGACTTTGACTCAAGCTTTTTGTTGCTGCTCTTCCCGTCACAAATCCTGTCGCTAAACGATCTGCTATTCTCCTCCATGCCCACTCCGACTCATGATTTCCGTCGTCTACAAGATTCAGTAGCTGTTCGGCCCATTGTGCTTGAGGCATAACTTTTCATTGCATGGGCAACGGGAAACTCGGAAGAAAAGAATTCCCCCTTGATCTGCAGCTTCACTTCTCCATATACAGCAGCTTATCCGGATTTCTCACCACATATAAGTTTTTAATCAAATCCCCTTCCACATGGAGCATAGCTACCGTATGAACGCGCTCATTGGAACGGAGAATAAGCCCAGGCTGCCCGTTGATTTGACCGATCTCAATAACTACGTTTCCGTCAATTAATGCAGCCTGACGAACAGGACCAAGCAGGAACCTTGCAACAAGCTCCCTTGTTTCAATCGGTTCAACAGCGGCAGTCACTTTGCCTCCTCCGTCAGAGACCAGTACAACATCCTGACCAAGCATAGACATGACTTCATTTAGATTCCCCTGTTTCAGCGCCGTGACAAAGCCATTAGCCCATTCGTGATTGGCTGCCTCCTGATGAATAAGCTCATCAGAGCTGATCCCCATCTTCGCTCTTGCACGGCTTAGCAGCTTGCGGCAATTCGCTTCACTTTTTTCTACTAGCTGGGCGATTTCATCATAATCAAAGCCAAGCGCCTCGCGAAGGACAAAAATCATTCGTTCCGAAGGCGAAAGCTTTTCAAGCAGAACAACCATCGCATAAGACAAAAGATCGTCACGGACGACCGATTCCATCGCATCTTCGTTCGAACTCAGAAAAGGCTCAGGCAGCCATTCGCCAAAGTATTGCTCACGCTTCTTACGTGCTGACTTGTGCAAATCCAGACAGCGATTCGTAACCATTTTGCACAAATAGGCTTTCGGTTCAGCGAGTTTTTCCGACGGCACGTCTATGATCTTCAAAAAAACGTCCTGCACCACATCCTCCGCATCCGAAACAGATCCGGTCAGCTGGTAAGCCAGCTTAAACAAAAGATTCTTGTACTGCTTATACAACTCTTGCATTTGTCCACGTCCATTCTTATCTTTTTGCTCTATTCGTTCAGCTTATTGGTCTCTCTTTAATTAAAACAAGATAAGCTGCTCATTTGTGACAAAAACAGGAGGTTCGTTATGGTGTCATTGCTCTTTCGTTACTGCTCTTTCGTTATTGCAGCTTCGTTACTGCTCTTTCGTTAATGTACATTCGTTGTTGCTCTTTCGTTACTGCTTTTTCGTTATTGCACCTTCGTTACTGCTCTTTCGTTATTGCACTTTCGTTATTGTACATTCGTTATTGCTCTTTCGTTATTGTTCTTTCGTTACTGCTTTTTCGTTATTGCACTTTCGTTATTGCTCTTTCGTTATTGCAGTTTCGTTATTGCACTTTCGTTATTGCTCTTTCGTTATTGCACATTCGTTATTGCTCTTTCGTTATTGTTCTTTCGTTACTGCTTTTTCGTTACTACTCTTTCGTTATTGCTCTTTCGTTACTGCACTTTCGTTATTGTACATTCGAAATTGCTCTTTCGTTATTGCACTTTCGTTATTGCACTTTCGTTACTGCTTTCCTGTTATTGCGTACTTTTCCGTTAGCGAACGGACCACAGGCAAAAGAGAGGTGATCAGTGAGGTGATCAGTGAAGCGATAAACAAGCGATGCTTCATTGATCATTCTCCGTAAACACGTGGAATCTTGTAAACTTCTCAGCTTGAAATTCAACTCTCATCCATGCCCGACCGCTTGTTACTTTTGCATGTATCCGTATATGAATAACTCTATCTTATGAGGAAATTGAATTTTCGTATAAAATGTCCATAATCAAACAAAATTATCCACATAAAAAAGGATCATCCTGCATTTACATCAGCAGGATGACCCTTTCAAGAAAAGCTATATTTTAAATTCGGACAGCTTCTCCAGCAGCTCTTGGACCATGTTGCTCAGCGCCTCCGCTGAAGCAGAAATTTCCTCCATAGAGGCAAGCTGCTCCTCCGATGCCGCAGCAACGCTTTGCGATTCCGAGGAAGCATCCGACGCAAGATCGGCAAGCTGCACAACACTTGCCGAAATCTGTTCCGTGCTGGCCGTCATTTGCTGCGCCGCCGCGGATACCTCTTGAATTTGACCATTCACCTGTGTCATTTCCGTTAGAATGGAAGCGAACAATTGCCCGCTATCGGCCACGCTCTTCACGCCCTGCTGAACCTTCTCATTGCCGGCCGCCATGGTAAGTGCCGCTTTATGCGTGTCCCCCCGCACATCCTCGACCAAATCCGTTACCTGCTCGGCAGCTTTTTTGGTTTGCTCTGCAAGCTTGCGGATTTCCGCGGCCACTACGGCAAAGCCTCTGCCATGCTCGCCTACTCTTGAGGCTTCAATCGCTGCATTCAAGGCAAGCAGGTTCGTTTGCGTGCTTATGCCGGCAATGATGTCAATCATGCCGCCGATCTGGTCCGACCGCTCCCCTAAACGGTCGATCGCGCTTCCCGTCTCCGCCACCGAGGTTTGCAGCTCATCCATCAGGTTGATGGCTGCTTGCAGCTGGGCGCTGCCTTCTTGGGTCTGCTTGGCAACATCTTCCGCAGAGGTAGAGACAGACGCTGAAGAATCTGCAATACGTTGAACGCCTACCGTCATTTCGCCCATCGCCTGCGATGCTTCCGACGCATAATGGTGCTGGCTTTGGGCGCCTTCGGCTACATGTCCAATCGACATCGCAATCGTCTCGGAAGCTTTCCCGGTCTGCTCCGCGCTTGCGGTTAGCTGCTCCGAAGTTGCGCCGACTGCCATGGATAAGTCAGAAACGAGCTGGAACATTCCGCGAAGCTTGCCTGTCATTTCGTTGAAATGTCCGCCCATAATGCCGAATTCATCGCCTGTCCGAATATGCAGCTGCTGCGTCAAGTCCCCCTGCGACATAAGCTGAAGCTTGCCAGATAACAACCGGAGCGGCTTGATGACCATGCTCCAGATCAGGAATGCCATAACGGCTGCCAAAATCAGCATAGCTGCAATGGACGTCCAAATCGAACTGATCTTAGCATCTTCATACTCTGTCAAAATAACTTCCTTGGAAACAGCCGATTGCGTATACCAGACCTGCTCGCTGCCCGGCATATGAACCGGATCGAATACGCGGAGCACGCTGATGCCCTTCGAATTCAATGTAAAAGCCTTGTAATTTTTCCCGCTCTTTACTTGCTCCCATAACTGCTGCTTCTCGGGATTATCCCCATAGGGCTGCAAAACCGAATCCGGATCATTCGGATTGGCCGCGTACACGCCGCCTTCCGTAACTAGCGAAACATAACCTTCCATTGGTTTGTACTTTGCAGCTTCCTCCTGAAGCTGGGTAAGCGACAGATCGATGCCAACGATACCGAGAAACGTACCTTTGTCATCCAAGATTGGATAGACGACCGACATTAATTCCGTTTGTACGCCTCCCGCCTCATACGTATATGGTTCAATATAAGAAAGCTTCTTGCTCGCTTTTGGAATTAGATAGTAATCGCCGGCTCCCGGCTTCTCATAATCCTTCAACGGCTCGGCTGCCACCTGTTCGCCATCATGAATAAGGTAGGGTACAAACCTGCCAGATGCATCGTCATAAGCCGCTTTGCTTCGATTGGCCTGATCGTTCTGATCAAATGCGTCTGGCTCCCAGAGCGTATAGAGGCCGAACACACCCGGTTGCTCCTGCAGCATTCGGCTCATAATAGCAATGATATCCTCCCGCGATAGACGACTCGTTTTCCTTGTCTCCAGCAGCAGCGACGACAGCGTCCGTAAAGTCGCTTCATGCTCTGTCATCGTGTTCTCCAGCTTTGTTGCGTAATCCATTCCAGCCTTCTCTGCCTCAAGCTCACCTTTGTTTATACTTAATGATCTTACCTGCTGCAGATTCAAGAGCAATATTGATCCCAACACCAATGCAATTACTAATCCGACCACCGTTATGAATTTAAAAGTTAAAGATAGCTTACGCAATACATTCATATGCTCAACCCCACCCTTTTTTATAAGACTTTAATCGACAAAAAACGACTAAAAAATAATAGAGTTTATAGTCTCGTTAATAATATTTTTCAGGTGTTATTCATTAGATTCTTTACCTCTTTCCCATGCAAAAAGCCGGCGCCCTCTCCTATGAGTTGCAAAAAAACAGCGCTGTTCGTTGCCACTTCCGGTTTCCCAACCTACTGGCTTGTCAAAGACCATGTCTGGTTTTTATTTGGCGAGAATAGATTCATTGAGTCAACCGAATTTATATTAATCATTTATATTAGAAACTTATATAAATTTGTGATATAGTTTCATCTATGGAAACTAAACATAATCTAAATGAGTTGAACGTTAGCGATTTCGCTTTGGTGTTCGAGGATTTAACACGGATTTTCATTCGTTTGCCGTCCATTGAAAAGCTCAGCTTCACTACGCTGTCCGTCCTGCACACCTTATGTCGCAAGAGTCCGATGCGGCTTACGGAGCTGACAGCTAATGAGCAGGTTACGCAGTCAGCTATCACACAGCTGGTCACAAGGCTTGAACGAGACGGCCTCGTCGAGCGCCGCCCGGATCCGAATGATGGCCGCGTCGTTCTCGTTCATATTACCGCACAAGGAGCAAATATTATTGATTCGCGCCGTTTGGAGCGCATGAAGCGGATATCGACATTCATGGACGGGCTCACTCTGGAGGAAAAACAAGCAATTGCAGCCGCAATGCCCTCATTGCGGCGTCTAGTGGAACTGGGAAGCGATTCATAGTATATGCCGCGACAGCTTTCCTTTGAACATCTCCGGGTAAAGGACAAAACCATCTCATTCAAGGAAGGGCATTTTATTCGTACATGGAGGAACACTGATGACAACAAATCCTTTTGCACTGAAGCCTAGTCCGATCCACGTATCGGATGAGCGGCTTGCTGATCTTCAATATCGTTTAAAATCCACTAGATGGCCTCTCGATGCCGGTAATGAAGACTGGTTTTACGGTGTGAGCCGGAACTACCTTGAGGAACTCGTCGACTATTGGATTCATGAGTACGACTGGCGTAAATCCGAGAAAGCGATCAATGCCTACGAACACTATAACGTACAGGTAGACGGGGTTCCCGTGCATTTTATGCGTAAACCGGGGGTTGGGCCAAACCCCGTACCATTAATCCTGTCGCATGGTTGGCCGTGGACATTCTGGCATTGGTCTAAGGTCATTGATCCACTTGCGGATCCTGGCGCATTTGGGAGCGATCCAGCTGATGCGTTCGACGTCATCGTGCCTTCTCTTCCTGGTTTTGGATTTTCAACGCCAGCGCCAAACAAGCCGGACATGAACTTTTGGAAAATCGCCGATCTCTGGCATACACTCATGACCGATACTCTCGGCTATGCCAAATATGCCGCAGGTGGATGTGACGTAGGTGCTCTCGTGACCGGTCAACTGGGACATAAATATAGCGATGAGCTGTACGCCATTCATATCGGCTCTGCTCAAAAACTGAATTTGTTTAACGGGGAACGCGCTTGGGATCTATCGGGAGGCCGTCCGATACCAGACGAAATCCCAGAGCAAATTCGTTCGCGGATTTTGGAGTTTGATCGCCGTTTCGCATCGCATCTTGCCGTTCACGTTCTTGATCCCAGTACACTCGCCTACGGACTTAGCGACTCGCCAGTTGGCATGCTCGCTTGGATTTTGGAGAGATGGACCAGGTGGAGTGACAATAAAGGGAATGTCGAGAATGTCTTCACTAAGGACGACATCCTTACACACGCAACCATCTTCTGGGCAAACAATACCATTGAAACCTCCATGCGCGTCTATGCGAACGCTAACCGTTATCCATGGATGCCCGCTCATGATCGCATGCCAGCCATTGAAGCACCAACCGGCATAACCTTCGTTGGCTACGAAAACCCGCCAGGTGTCACGACCGAGACCCGAGTACAGAATTTTCTCGACAGTGATCGCGCTCCTTGGTATAAACATGTCAACATTACAGCCCACGAACATGGCGGGCATTTCATCCCCTGGGAAACACCGGATAAGTGGGTTGAGGATTTACGCCGCACCTTCCAAGGGCGTCGATAAGAGTTTCAGCGGTATCATGCAGCAGTATTAAACTTGCCTCCCTATAGAAAACAGCGGCCGCAATGGACAAGAAAAGAAGTCCATAGCTACCGCTGTTTTTTGAACGATCGTAATTGTAGTTTAATCATTCTTCGTTTATAAATCTTGCGATAGACGGATCATATCCACCACTTGTATTCCATTTTCAACTATTTTCTCACTGTAATGCCTAATAAAAAAATCCCTATCCACTCCAGTTATTCTAAACCCACATTTCTGATAAAGAGCGAGTTGACCTATACCTGAATTTCCTGTCCCAATTTCAATCGTTTTAAATCCGAGCAGCTTGGCATTATGAATGGCATCCAGTACCAACTGTTTTCCGATCCCTTTGCCTTGGTTGTTTTCTTCCACCGCTATATTGACTATCTCAACGGTTTCGGGCCTTGTGCGCAGTAAAACATAGACGCCAATTATGCTATTTTCCACTTCAGCAACAAAGCATTGACCTCTTTTTATATATTCATCAACAAGCTTCAGGGAAGGGTCCGCTAATAAAAGTAATGCCATGGGTGGTTGTTCGTCTGCGTTTAGCTTTCGTATTTCCATCTGTTCTATCCCCTCGATGAAGCATGATCTTGAAGAAATTTAGTTATTACGGGTATGTCTGGTGGTGATAATTCGGTTGGGATACCATCGTATTTAAAAAAACGCAGCTCTAGCGTTTCGCTTCCATCCTCATTTAAACTCCCATCAAAATGAATACATTCGTATGCGGAAACAACATTATATACTTCATCACCATGCGGATATTTATAATACAGATCATTTCCAGAGAAGACATGAAACAATTCAAGACTGATAGCTGTAAGACCCGTTTCCTCAAAAAGTTCCCGTTTAGCAACCTCCTCGAAACTTTCACCAGGTTCCATCGAACCTCCAGGAAGCCCCCATAACCCGTTGTCGGTTCTACGCTGTAATAACAATCGCTGGTTGTGATGCAATAACACGCAAGCACCTGTCATTATAATCGGTCGTGACCCAACTAGCTTTCTTAGCTCCATTATGTATCCCAACACAACACGCCCTTTCTAAAAGGGAACTTCCCCTTTATTTGCGTTCCCCAAAGAAAAGTCGACTCACACGTTTAGAGAAGTCTTCAATTCCAAAACTTGACGCATCGATTCGGTTATACCAATTCGTTATGGTTTCCAAGATCCATAAAGGCACCTGTGCTTCGCCTATCAGAGAATAGAAATGTTTGTACCCCCATACCAAATGTTCCCATCGACTATCGTTACCTTCCTTTATATATTCCGACACATCAAGAACTTTTCCTCTTCCCTCTTGCAAAAGAATATTTTTCAAATGAATATCCCTGGGGTTCAGTCCTTGACTTCGAACAAACTCTCGAGCCTCTTCAACGTCTTGAACCACTTGCTCTGGAACATGGACACCTTGTAGAAGACAATTATACAAGGTAATTCCTTGTTCAAAGCTTAATACCAAATAGTTGGGTCCGGCTCCAAAACATTCCGGGAAATACGGTGATCCTTTTAAACGTTTGTATATGCCTTCTTCCACTTCCTTTTTTGCTAATGCCTGCATGGAATACACTTTATATGCGTAATTAGGGGTGTCAGAGTGGTAAAAGACCGCGGCATCCGTTCCGATGCCGATACAGCGCAAATCTTCTGCAAAGCCGACGACGGAAACAGGCTTATTGTTTTCATGACCAATGACTTCAATTTCTCTCAATGCTTCCTCAGCTTGTTTCCAATCTGAATTCATAAGCATCTTCCCCTTGCTGTTTTGGCATTATTTTCACCGTCAGATTTATCTTACTATTTTATTCCATAGTGAGCCAGCAATGCACTTAGTACGGCAAATTCATGGATTAGAGGAAAAAAAGTTAAAGCGACATGAAAACAGCAAGCCCGCATTCCGATGAATGCGGGCTTGCTGTTTTGTTCTCCATGTGGAGAGAGATTGCGGTTGGCTCCCCTATTTATGATGCAACAATCTGGTTAGGATGACGACAGCTTCGGCTCGCGACGCTTTTCGGTTCGGCTCGAACCGGTTATTGTCCAAACCTTTGACGAGACCTCGCTTGACCGCTTCGGCAATATAAGGCAGCGACCATGTAGGAATATTCGAATTGTCTGCAAATGAGGTGGATTGATCCAATTCAACAGACATACCTAGCGTTCTTATAATCATCTGTGTCATTTCCGCACGCGTTATCGGCTGGTTCGGACGGAAGCTTCCATCCTCGTAGCCGTTAATCATGCCCTTCTGAACGGCCATAGAAATTGCGGTCTGCGCCCATTCCCCGATGTCATCGATGTCGGTAAACTCAGGCACACTCACTGCTTCCGATTCCTTCCAGCCTTGGGACTCGGCCAACAGCAGCACGAATTCGGCTCTTGTCACTTCTCGTTTTGGTTTGAAGGATCCGTCCGGATACCCAGAAACCCATCCATCCGCCACGGCTTTGCGTATTTCCGCTTCCGCCCAATGTCCGGAAATATCATTCAAGACAACTGGCGGCGTTGCTGTCCCGCTATCTCCCGAGGGCTGTTCAGGCTGCGGGCCAGTTGTTGAACGCCGAGTAATGTCAAGACGGTAAGACCTTTGCGTGACGCCATCCTGCGCGGTTACGACAACCGTAACCGTGTTTAAACCTGTCTTAAGTACTATTGGACCAAAAGCACTTCCGTTTTCCGCAGCGACACCATTTATTGTAAGCGTCGCATGCCTCACAGCGATGGACGGCGTCACACTGATTGAAGAGATGTCGCTCTCCACATTTGCCGTGTAGGCAAGCGTTTCGGAAACGAACGGTTCATTCAACGTTCCCGGGCTGATTGTCAGCCCGCTCAGCATGGCCGCTGATGATGGAGCACGCGTGACGACGATGCTGTAAGAGCTAGTCGTCACTCCGTCCTGGGCGGTAACAACGGCTGTAATGGTATTCGGGCCGACATCAAGCGGGATCGGTCCGTACACAGAGCCGCTAACAGCAGAAACGCCGTTAACCTTTAACGTTGCCGTACTGTCCGATACGGTTGGGATCACGTTAATCTCAGCGACATGGTTCGCCACGCTAGCCGTATAGGAAGTCGTGCCGGAAGCAAACGTTTCAATGAGCGATCCCGGGCTAATCGTCAGCCCGCTCAGCATGGCCGCTGATGATGGAGCACGCGTGACGACGATGCTGTAAGAGCTAGTCGTCACGCCGTCCTGGGCGGTAACAACGGCTGTAATGGTATTCGGGCCGACATCAAGCGGGATCGGTCCGTACACAGAGCCGCTAACAGCAGAAACGCCGTTAACCTTTAACGTTGCCGTACTGTCCGATACGGTTGGGATCACGTTAATCTCAGCGACATGGTTCGCCACGCTAGCCGTATAGGAAGTCGTGCCGGAAGCAAACGTTTCAATGAGCGATCCCGGGCTAATCGTCAACCCGCTTAGCGCGGCCGCTGATGATGGAGCACGCGTCACTATGATGCTGTAAGAGCTAGTCGTCACTCCGTCCTGGGCGGTAACAACGGCTGTAATGGTATTCAGGCCGACATCAAGCGGGATCGGTCCGTACACAGAGCCGCTAACGGCAGAAGCGCCGTTAACCTTTAACGTTGCCGTACTGTCCGATACGGTTGGGATCACGTTAATCTCAGCGACATGGTTCGCCACGCTTGCCGTATAGGAAGTCGTGCCGGAAGCGAACGTTTCATTAAGTGTTCCCGGGCTAATTATCAGCCCGCTTAGCGCGGCCGCTGATGATGGAGCACGCGTGACGATAATCTTGTAATTGTTCGATGTGATGCCATCTTCAGCAAGTACGCTAACGGTAATTGTGTTCGGCCCAACGACAAGCGGAGTAACGGTCGACGCGCTGCCGCTCGTTACCGCCGTGTTGTTCACTTTCAAAGTTGCCTGACTGTTATTGGCAGTCGGCGTGACATCCATTGTTGTGACGTTATTCGCAACGTTAACCGTATACGCTAGCGTGCCAGCATCGAACATCTCATTAAGCACCCCTGAGCTAACCGTTAACCCGCTTAACGTCGCATCGGTAAAGGGCGCTCGAGTTATCTTTATGGTATAGGTACGCGCTGATCCGTTAATGGCCGTCACGACGACCGGAATCGTATTCTCGCCTTTGCTTAATGCGATGGGATCAGAAGCGATTCCGCTATCTACATTTATCCCGTTGACGGTAACTTTAGCCGCACTGTCGCTCAGCACCGGCGTAATCTTCGTTGAAGTAACGCCGCTCGCCACGCTTACCGTGTAGTCTAGCGTATTCGGCGAGAATGGCGACGGGCTTAGCGTGATTCCGCTTGCCGTAACTCCGGACAGCCTGTTATCAGGCGACCCTATCGATTGCTTCCAAACCGTATCGTATACGATATCGTACGGCGCCATTTGAGCATAAGTGCTTAAATATAGCGCCCCCGTATGATCAAAACCGATATTTGCAGGGGCAATATCTCCCGAGTTGTTCTCAAAATATCGTCCGGTTTCGTTTAAGCTCGAATCAAAACGGGTCACAAGGCTGCCACCGCTGCCGTTGACAGCCACATACAAATAACCGTCAGTATGCAGGCTGAATCCTTTAGGACGATTGATCGTTTTGATCAACGTGCCCCCACCCGTCATCAATTTTATAATTTCCCCGTTTGTATTTACACTTCCATTATTGCCGATGTAGACGCCGGAGCTGTCCACGGCTATACCGAGAGGCCTGACAATGGTTGCGTCTATAGCTTGATCCGGATCCAGATCGCCCGACCATACCGCCGGATTGCTCGTTGGACTAAAGGTAGACGCATCGAATTTGAGCACGCGGTCGGCATTCGTGTCCGCAATGTACAAATCGTTGCCGTACACGGCAATTCCTTGAGGGTAACTGAGTCTGCCTACTGAAGGGGCTGCGCTATTGCCGTCCCATTTGATCATATTGCTGAACGTGTAGGTTCCGCTCGAAAAGGAGACTTTAAACCGGTAAATGTACCACTTATCCATGACATATACATGTCCTGCTCCATCGAATTTAACAGCTAGGGGATCCATGAAGTCGCCAGAGGAGGCCGTTAACGTCATCCCTGTAGCGTTCCCGTCCAAGTCAAATATTTTGACAGCATAAGTGCTTTCATCCGTTACGAACAAATAACCGTTGACGGGATCGACGTCCATCCCGTACGGCTCAAAACCTAAAGATGCCGGATGGCCGGCTCCGGCGCCCATCCTCCAATCGGAAGCTGCAAATACAGTCTGGCTGTGAACGGATATTGCCTGCAATAAAACGGCCACAAATAATACGATTGCTAGAAAAGCCCGTACATTTTTACGCATGCCGGGCGAGCTATGGATGTTGTCCACGAATCTCTCTCCTCTAATAATATTCACTTCTAATTTGTTCGAAACAGCTCGGACGATGCGCATACTATTAGACTGACTCCCGAAAAGGATGCTTTAGCAATATTTAAATACATTCCATACAGTATATAATATGTGGGTTGTATACAACCCGTCAAGAAAATAATGGTAAAACGGGGCGGATGCATTGACGACGGCCGTTGATCAAGCCATCAGCTTGACCAGTCCATTGATATGCGCTTGCGGGCTGGTGCCTTCAAATAGAAGCGAAAAAACGGCATAGCCTTCATTAAATGCAATCACTTGAATAGCAATCATACGGGGATCCTTATCCGGTGGGATCCACCCTTTCTCTTGCAAGGTAATCACTAACGCTTCAATTCCTGCAATCCACTTGCGATATTTTTCTTTCAGCAAGACGTGTATCTCCGGATCGTGTTTGGTTTGCTGGTAGAAATCAATCAGCACTACGATCCACTTATCGACGCCTTTTACCATTTGCCCAAGGCGTATAAGCGTAATCGAGAGCACTTCCTCAAGCGTTTTATCCGCGGGACTATACTGTTTAGGAATATCAGTCCATCCATTCGTTAATTGAAGCTGATAATCAAGCACATGCATGAATAACTGTTCTTTGTTTGTGAAATGACCGTAAAATGCACCCTTCGTATGCCCCGTTCGCGCGACGATATCTCCGAGCGTTGTAGCCGCATATCCTTTTTCCGAAAAACAATTCATTCCTGCTTCAAGAAGCAGCTGATAGGTAGCTTCTCTTTTTAACTGAAATTTATTTTTTGTCAATATGGCCACCTCCATCGTATCAGGACCTAATCAGGAACCTGTCTATTATTGCATTAAGATCATTATAACAATCGACAACGACTCAGTTAAAATCCGAAAGTATGGTGAGGCAAACTTAGCTGGCATAGCATACCGTTTCTAGTTTGTGCAACTATCGTTCTTAGCTAACTTAATTATGTAGGGGAATAAAAAACATATTCACTTCTCGCTTGGTTTCTACCGTTCCTCTAGCATCAATATGACTTGTCATGTTCGGGAAACCGAATACCACATCTATGGTGACTTGTACAAAACAACCATTTTTGCCCCTTACAACAAATACTTGCACAGTATTCAACTCATTATAAACTTTTTCGCTTAATTATACTGCTTGTACGCTTCATGTAATACGCCGATCCGATCATTTTCTCCAACAAAATGGCATCTTCGAGCAGGTGGAACGAGAACCCGAATAGTCCTAATCATGCTAATGATGCTGAACTCTATAATAATAAAATAAAAACAGCCTTGGCAACTAAAGGTCAAGGCTGTTCCATTCGAGCGATTCATTGTCCGATCCGCAGTTAGTGACCCATCATCGCCGCCGGGTCCGGTTTCTCCCCTCCAACGGGTCCGTCTTCTACCTGCAGCTTCGGTTTACGTAGAAGGAGCGACAGTGCAATACCTGCGGTCGCAAGGCACGCAGACAGGAAGAATGTGTCGCCGTAACCCGCAACGACGGCGCTTAGCGGATTGGCGTCCGCTCCCGCGCTTGCGGCATGGGAAGTGATCTGCGAAGTCAGATAACCCGTCAAGCCCGCGACCGCGAACGAGACGACAACTTGCTGAGCTGCTGTCGTCAGCGGCGTAACGCGGCTCACCAGAGCGCGAGGCGCAGAGTTCAGGACATGCGTGTTCAGCGGCATCATGGAGAAGCCCATGCCAAGACCCATGATGCTTATGCACAGAATGATCACCCACAACGAGGTATCCAACGATATGCTGGACAAGATGTAAAGGGAGATGGACACGACGGTAAGACCGGAGAAGGCGAGCGGCCGCGCGCCGATCTTATCGAACAATCGGCCGCTGATTGGCATGCCGATAGCCGCGCATAGTGCATAAGGCATCAGAATCCAGCCCGTTTCAAATGCGGTGTAGTGCATGACGCCTTGCAGATACAACGGCACGATCAGCATTGCTCCGAACATCGCAAGCTGTACGATCCACGTCAAGATGATGCTGCGTGTAAAGTCGGATGACTTGAACACCTTCAGCTCCAGCAGCGGCTGCTTCTGTCCTAATTCCACAAAGATAAAAAGGATAAGCGCAATCCCGCCGACAGTCAATCCCGTAATTGTCGAAGTGCTGGACCAGCTGGTGCCGCCTTCGCTTACGCCGAACGCAAGCATGGAGAAGGCGATCGGCGCGAGAAACATGCCGACGAGGTCCAGATGAGGCGCCGCATGACGTTCGGATTTCGGCAAATACTTATACCCGAGAATAAGAGCGATAATGCCGATCGGCAGATTGATGATAAAAATCCAGTGCCAGCTGACAGAATCGACCAGCCAGCCGGATAGCACTGGACCGAATGCCGGCGCCAGCAGCATTGGAATGCCGAGTAAGCCCATGATGGACCCGCGGCGCTCTGGAGGCGCGAGCTTGAACACCATGGTCATCCCGATCGGAGCCACCATTCCGCCGCCCAAGCCTTGAATGACGCGGTAAATGATCAGCTGTTCCGGCGTTTGCGCGATGCCGCACAGCACGGAGCCGATTGTAAACAAGGCGATCGTAATCATGAAAATCTGCTTGGATCCGAATTTATCGGTCATCCAGCCTGCAAGCGGGATAACGGCCGCTAAAGCCAGCGTATAGCCGGTGATGGTCCATTGGATCGTTTTCAGATCGGTGTCAAAGTACTCTACGAGATTCGGTATGGCATTATTAACGACGGTGCTGTCCAGAATAACCATGATCATGGCAACAATAATGGCTATGAGCGGGGGGAGAATGGCTTTCAGCGAGAAGTTGTCTCCGCCGGCTGCCGCTGGTTTTGTTTGCGAAGGAGCTGACATATGTTCCTGCTTTCTGCTCATTGAGCTGTTTATGGATGGAAATCATGGTCGAGAATCAAATTTTCACTGAATCATGAGCGCAGCTTATTACAGTTTACATCACCACGCATCCGTCAATATGACGCTTTCTCGTACAAATGTGCAGGCAATGCCTGCACGAACGGCGACCAATCACCAGTGGCATAAAGATGAAGCCGGTGCATGGCCCGCGTGCACGCTGTATATAGAAGCTTGCGTTCGTTTTCCCGGCCGTATGCTTCGGGCGAAGCGTCATAGACCAATACTGCATCAAACTCGACACCCTTGGCTAGATACACAGGAATGACCATCACTCCTTTTTCAAAGTCCTGCGTCTCCTTCGTAATGAGGCGAGTGGCTTCTGCTCCATGAATCCGTAACGATTGATGGGCCTCACGGCTTTCGGCTGCAGTCTTCGTAATGACGGCGATGGAATCGAAGCCCTCGGCTATGAGCGCCTCGATGTCGGCCAGAATTTGCGCATCACGCATCTCCCCTCCAACAAGTGTTGTCAGAAGGGGCTTTGGGCCTTCCCTTTCAAAAGGGGCAATCTCTTCCCCGCCTGGAAGCATCCGTTTCGTAAATTCAACAATCTCCCTGGTTGAACGATAACTGCGGACAAGTCTGACAAGGGTTGTTTCAGCTTCCCCGAAAAGACGTACAAGCGGCGAATCGGATGCAGCCAAACTTGTAGACTGCATGAAGATCGCTTGCCCGAAATCCCCGAGTACCGTCATCCGAGCACGGGGAAACAGCTTTTTTAGATATTCATATTGAAAGGACGAATAATCCTGACCCTCGTCAACGAAAACATAACGGATTTCCGTGTTCGTCCGAACGCCTTCTATCAGTTCTTTTACATACAAATACGGAGTCGCATCCTCGTAAAACAACTCATTCCGGAGCAGCATTTCCTTTGTCTGCCTGCATATTTCAGTCCAAAGCGGGGGGATGTAGGCCCCATTCGTTTTCTCCCGATAAGCGGCCTCGCTCTCAAATAATTGGCCATAAATGCCTTTGACATCTATAAACGAGTATTTTTTCACACCTTTCCTTAACGGTATAAAGCTTTCTTTCACAATCCTGCTGCGCAGCAAATCTTCCTCCCTGCGGGAAAAGTCAAAGTCACCTTCATCTTCTCTACGCTTATGGTTCATTTTCTCGCGAACTGTGGCGAATTGCTCCGCGATGTCGAATACTTCCCTATCTTTATGCAGCATGCTGAAAACCTCTGCATACTGCTCGGTATCGAGATAATTCAACTCATCCTGTACCCATGGCGCATCCCGTTCCAGGCGTTCAAGCGAAGCAAGCTCATTCAGCAGCCAATCCTGCAAGAGATCGACACGGTTGAGCAGCGGCAAGGAACGGTCATAACGATAAAATTCCGCTCTCATTCGCTCCGCTGTAATCAAATTGCGGTCCCGAATCCGAATACTGTTGAAGCACATGCCTTCTCGTCCCAACCACATTCCATAATTCTGCAAGGCTTGCAGGAAATACTCCGAAGCTTTATATGCAATCCCCTGGAGACGCGCCTCATACCCCGGTGCTCCCTGCGCGGTCAGTACATATTCGATCTGATCGAAGGGATCCTCCGACCGTAACGAGGAACCAAGCCAATAGTCGAGATATTCCTGAAAAGTCGTCTGCTGCATATTCTCCTCACCGAGTTCCGGAAGGACGGTAGAGATATAGCTGGTAAACATCGGATTCGGAGAGTAAAGAACAATCTGATCGGCCCTGATCGACTGGCGATGTTTGTACAGCAAGTACGCCACCCGCTGCAATGCCGCTGAAGTCTTCCCGCTGCCGGCTGCCCCTTGTACGATAAGCATATGGCTTTTATCATTACGGATGATCGCGTTTTGTTCCTTCTGGATAGTTGCAACGATACTTTTCATTTGCGAGTCCGCACCTTTTCCGAGCACTTGCTGCAGCAATTCATCCCCTATTGTCTCGTTCGCGTCAAACATATTTCGAATATGACCGTTTTGAATTTGATACTGCCGTTTGAGCTCCATCTCCCCTTCAATTCGTCCAGCCGGCGTGACATAAGACGCCAATCCGGGAGAGTAGTCATAGTATAGACTCGCGATTGGCGTACGCCAGTCATAGATTAGAAAACTCAAGCCGTCCTCTTCGATGAAAGAAGATACTCCGATATAAATCTGCTCGCTGTGGTTCTGACCATCCTCCTTAAAGTCGATGCGCCCAAAATAAGGAGACGGGAGCAGACGGTTCATGTTTTTCCATTGCTGCGTCAATAGCTTGTGACCGCGCTCCCTTTCGGCTAATATCGCGGACTGCTGGTTAATGGTGTAGAAGCTCTCTTCGAAATCTTCGTACGTACTGGTGTTGATCGTAACTTCTTCCCAAAACCGTTTGCGGATGTCCGTAGCCTGATCGTGCAGCCCGGCAACCTCCGGCTCCAGTTCGGTAATTCTCGCCTGCAGCTTGTTCCTAACCCCTGCCAGCCTCTCCTGTTCCTGCCGCCAATCCTTCGTTTGCATTTCCACAAAACACACTCCTTTTTCTGGGATAAAAAAGAGCATTGACAAATCAAACTTCCAGATGTAGAATTAAATTAGGAATAGAAGTGGATTCGATTCTAATTTAAATTTGTCAATTACGCTAATGATTATATCATAGCGTTATTTATCGTTCAATTCTTTTTTTATCCTCAGACAGAATTACATACTAAGCCTGATAATGAGCAATTTAATTAAACCGCAGCTGAGTTCAGCTGACTGAAGGTGGCCCTTGCATGGATAAGGCGTCATTTTTTTTATGTCCGCTAGCTCTGGCTTGAGATAGATTATATCCTCCGCCGAATCCCATCGAAGATGCCATTCCATTTCCAATCATCAGTACCCTCCCTGCTATTACGCCAAATAAGTTTGTTTTAGGAGGCAGCACATCACTCGAGCGGCCTTGCTGCATTGCAGTTTGTACACTCTGTTCGTCGTTTTTAAAAAAACCGCTCTTGTTATGTGTAAATAAGGGAAAACCCTGATTTCTCTATCAGCGCTTTCCCTTATCAAGGTCTCGGAGCTATAAGGGATTTGTCTGTGATTTTCATCACACCTCCTCAGGAAATTTCAAAAGATCAGTAGAACTCCCGATAAACAAACACGGCTAACTCCTTTATCATGAAGGTAATAAGAAACGTCGAGGAGTTGGTCCGCATGACCATTCATTTCCCGGTAAAAGAAGAAAACACAGCATCCTTTACAACAATTCCCGTTCATCATAAAGGCATTATGGGATTGTTCTCAGAAGAGAATTTCGATAAATTAAAGAGCATTATGTATCTCAAGCAAGCAAAGAAAGGCGAGCATTTATTCTGGGAAGGCGACACTGCGGACAAATTATACTTTGTCATAAAGGGCGGAGTTCGCATCACGAAGATGTCTGAGCTGGGCAAAAGCTTTATCTTGTATCTGCATCAAGCTGGCGATTTGTTCGGTCAAATCGATCCCTTTCAAGATTCTGTACAAGGCTTTAGCGCAGAGGTCACCGCAGATTGCGAAGTAGGCATCATTTTGCGAAAGGATCTAGAAGTTCTAATATGGCAGCATGGCGATTTAGCGATTGAATTTATGAAATGGATGGGCCTCGTTCATCGGATGACCGAAAGCAAATTCCGTGATTTGATGATGTACGGCAAACATGGCGCGTTGTGTTCGTTACTGATCAGATTGAGCAATTCCTACGGCGTACCCAGTGGCGAGCATGTGTTGATCGACTATAAAATCAACAATTCGGAACTGGCTGATATGATCGGCTCGACCCGTGAGAACGTTAATCGGATGTTAAGCGACATGCGTAAAGAAGAGGTGCTCGAATTACAAAATGGTTATATCATCATTAAAAAGGCTGCCTTCCTGCGCAGTATTTGCCATTGTGAAAATTGTCCAACGGGAATATGCAGAATGTGATAGCATGCGATATTCCAACAATTTGTTCTTCCATCGTGACATGTTCATTCAATAGATCATGCATAAAGGGGAGCAGCCCGCTTCTCATTTACCTCTATTCCAAATCTCTCCAATTACTCGTTTCAATTCACCTTATTGTTTAAATATATCTGCGCAAGCCTATATGTGTGTGATTTCCCATCATCCGCCTCGTTTAATACGGCGTTGTTTCATAAGGTAAAGTAATCAGTGCAACGACCTCGCCGGCAGAGATGCCTGTGGAGCCTGATGGGATCAGGATGAGGCAGTTGGCCTCTTGAATAGAGACCAGCATGCTCGAGCTATTCTTCTCCAGCACGCTTGCCGTTACTTGCTGCTGGGAGATAGTCATCCGCCCTCGAACGTACCGATCATGCGGGCATCCCTTTTTGTAATCAGTCGTTATCGTCGCCTTGATAGGAGACTGGGCAAGGCTATCTATTCCTTGCATCGCAAGCAGCGCAGGACGCGCAAACAGCTCAAAACCTACAAAGCAAGCACCGGGATTGCCCGATAATCCGAAGACGAGCTTCTTATTTATGACCGCAGCCGAGGTCGGGCATCCCGGCCGCATCGCCACTTTATTGAAGAGCAGCTCGGCTTCGCTCCCGCTCATTGCAGCAAAAAATTGCGCCATGACATCATAGTCTCCGACAGATACACCGCCGCTGACAATGAGCATGTCGCAGTTTTGTACTGCTGCGTGAATCGTGCTCACCACTTGGTCGATATCATCAGAAACCGTACCAAGGTGCTCAACAAGACCACCATATTGCTGTACTTGTGCTGCAAGCATATAGGCGTTGCTATTGCGTATTTTCCCCGGTTGAAGCGGCTCGCCCACAGCAATCAGCTCACTACCGGTCGTTAATATTCCTACTATCGGTCGCCGGTAAACGGGAACCTGCTCATACCCTAGTGAAGCGAGCAGCGCCATTTGTCCAGGCCCCACGCGAGTGCCTGCGCCCATAAGCAGCTGCCCTGCCTCTACTTCATCACCAGGATTCGCAATATTTTGTCCGTACTCGACTTTATGTTTCAATCGGATACAATCCTGCCCATCTAGTTGAAGCTCATCGGTCTGCTCGAACATAACAACCGCATCCGCACCCTCTGGAACGGCTGATCCTGTCATCACACGAATCGCCGTTCCGGGAACCACCTGAAGAGAGGAGACAGAACCCGCAGGCACTTCATCAATCACTCTAAGACATGCCTTGTTCTGTGTAGATGCAGATCCAGCTTCTTCACTCCAAACGGCATAGCCATCTAATCCCGACCTTCGAAAATGCGGCATACATTCCTTCGATAACAATGATTCCGAAATTCTTCTATTCAAACATGAATCTATCGATGCATACTCGCTGCTTAACGGGCGGATATGCTGCAGAATCACATGCTGGGCATAGTCAACCTTTACTGCCCTCCGGACATATTTATGGCTGCCTTTTTTCATTGCATAACAACCCTTCTTTTCATCCAGCTTGGTTACGATTTGAAGACTTCCAACCGCTGCATGGCCTCGTAGTCGTCAATCGTTTTTATACTGGACACAAATTTCAAGTCAACACCGTTCTCGTACAAATACCGATCATCCCGCTCACTCCAGAAAATATGCTTTAGCAACGAAGAAAGCTGCGTTTCTCCCCGTTGAAGAAGCGGAACGATATGCGAGGCGCATGTCCGATCATAGATGCCGTGTAATGGATACCGTTCACCAGCTACCATAGGAACGACGGCTTCAAAACCATCCCGCTTCCTTTCTAGCAATAACTCTGCCGCTTTATTAGATATGAAAGGCATGTCGCACCCGACTACCCATACAGAAGCGTGCTTCGCGAGAGACAATGCTGCGTGCATGCCTCCAAGAGGACCTTGGCCTTCATAAAAGTCGGTAATAATACGTACTGACCGGTTAACGATATTTAAAAAAGGGGTAGGATCTTGGGTTACGACAATCAACTCATCGCATATTTCCCGCATTCGATCCAATTGCCTCGCAATCATTGGTTGTCCGCCAAAAGAAAGAAGGGCCTTCAGCTCCCCATTGATTAGTCGATTTGTTCCACCTGCCAAAACCACTCCCGAAAGCATCGCCATCACTTCTCCTATCCGGTTTCTTTTAAATACACGTTAAACAAAAGGATACACTCACGTGTCCGCGGCTATTGGGTTGGTGTCATATCGCTGAACATCGCAGCAAAACATTTGATTTCTCCCGCGTCATTGCGAATACAATTAATAGTCAGCCATTCCGGATAGACTTCTCCATTTTTGCGACGATTCCATATTTCCCCTTGCCAGCTTCCTGTACTTTGCAGAGAGGCCCACATACCCGCGTAAAAGGCTTTATCCTGCTTCCCTGATTTCAGCAGGCTCGCGGTTTGACCAACAGCCTCCTCCGACAAGTAGCCGGTCACTTCAGTAAAACGACCGTTAACCGATTGAATAAACCCTTTCGGATCAGTGACCATTATGCCTTGGGAGGTTTGATCCATAATGCTTAATGTTAAACTCAGCTTCTCCTGATAGTACATCCAGATCACAAGAATTAAACTTGCCAGAGCCACTTGGGACAGCGCCATAAACCCGATCGCATAGTGTCCTGTCAGATTGAAGAGCGCCGTTAGAAGCAATGGCGGGAAAAAGCCGCCAAGACCTCCCATTGCTGATATGAGCCCATTCGCAATACCCGCCTGCTTCGAGAAATACATCGGAACCAGCTTGAAAATCGTACCGTTCCCTGTACCCGCGCATAGAGCGATCGTTAAACATCCTACTGTATAAATTTCAATGGATGGCGCAAAGGATAAGATGACGGCCGATAACGTTAAGCCGCCGAACACAGCCATCAGAATGGTGAATGGATTCCATCTGTCCCCCATCCAGCCGCCGACTGGTCTCATGATCGTAGCCAGAACGATGAAGCCGGCTGTCCGAATACCTGCATCGACTTTTGTTAGCTCGAAGTGGGAGACCAGAAAGTTAGGCAGGTAAACGGTAAATGCCACGAATGATCCGAAAGTAATGAAGTAAAATAAGCATAGCAGCCATAACTTCTCATTCTTATATACCCCTTTAATCTGTTCCGTCAAAGAAGCGGTGCTTTTGGGCTCATGCTTATCTCCAAGCAAAAAGTTAATGCCGATAAAGATGGCCAGAAGCACGGCATACATCAGTACGGTTTTTTCCCAGCCCATGTGATTCGCAACCACCGGTGCCGCGAAAGCCGTTATCGCCGTCCCTAGATTACCTACTCCATAAATCCCATTAACTAGCCCATGCTTTTCTTTCGGGTAATACTTAGGCAAAGAGGTAACACCGACGGAAAAGACGGCTCCGCCAATCCCTAACACCACTCCTCCTATAATGAGGTCGATGAAGGAGTCTGCTATGCTAATCCAATAGATCGGTGCCAGCAGCAGCAGGAAGCTAATGATAAACAACACTCGCGCGCCGTACCGATTCGTCCAATAACCCGCTGGAATGCGCAACAAAGAACCAAATAGGATTGGAGTCGCTGTAACCAAGGCCAACTGGCCTGAGCTTAATGAAATGTCCTCTTTAATAAATGGCATCAACGAAGACAGAATAACCCAGATCATGAAACCTAAAGCTAGACTGAGTGTTTGAATAGACAATGGACGATTATTGCCGTTCATGTTTAACCCCTTCCTTCTGTGCTTATGCGTTTTGGTATGTATGTCTTGGCTTGTAAATGTATTAAACCATCAAGCCCATATAGGCCGCAGTGACCTTTATCACAAATACATAGCTAAATTAGAAATTCGCCTTACTCCTATGCATAGAAAAAGCCTGTACTCCCGCCTTTTACGGAGTTCAGGCTTCAGTTATTTGGGCATCTCATTACGCTGCCGGGATATCCTCGAAGTATATCCAATACGTTAGCTTGCCTTCGATATCATGAGAAACAAAATGATGTCTTGCGCAGGTATTCTCCAGCTTTGTTGCGCTGCCATCGAATATAGGGACGGATAGAAACTGTGTAGGCTTCAAATAAAACGTTATGAACTTTCCGTCTTCTGCGAGCTTCACTCTGAACAAGGGTGGATATGGCTTTGGCTTCGTCTGCTCTTCTCCTGAATGATCTTCAATCCATATTTCTACCTTGCGTCCCACGTAGGCAGATAAGCCCTTTTCCCATTCCATAATCATCCCTCTTATTCCTTGTTAATTTTTGCCGCAATGGCTGCAGCCTTCATGCGCTTCTTTGATATCAAGCTGAATCCGGTAGCCCTGCAGCCAGTCCATGAACCGCAGTGCAGCATTCTCCTCCAGGTACGCTAGAATCTCCTCTTCACACTGCCACTTCGCCATGCCTTTCACTTCAGCTACAACGATATCGACTAGCTCCTGATCCTGCTGCTTCGCTTCCATATGCCAGCTGCCTTTACCGGTGAATAAGCTTTGCAATTGCTGCTCAACAGCCTGCTCGAAATGTTGTTCCGGTTCATGTTCGCGAATGAAGCATAAATCCAAAAAGAACTCTGCTATCATTTCGATTTCCCTTCCTTCTTATAAATAGATAAGGCAATCGGGAACAGAATAATATTCAATACCGCGAATATAAGGACCAGTTCATATTTTTGATGGAAATAATGATTGACCGCGTATTGGGTACATACAACATTTAGAAAAAGAACAACGCACAGCATGATTACGCCTCTATAGCTACGTTTCATAACGTTTCACTCCCGTTGCAATTACAGCGCCATTTTCTACGACTACAGCAATTTCGGGAAGCGGCCTTCTAGGCGGGCCTGCCGTCGGCTTGCCTGTCTTGGCATCGAAATAGCCATGATGACATGGACAGACCATTTTTTCTTCCTCCCGGTTCCAGAAGACGGGACATTTCAAATGCGTACAAGCATTCTGATAAGCCTTGTACTCGTTTTCTCCCAATCGAATAAGCAACGCAGATTCATGCTCGCTCGGATACGAGAATTCAGCGGATTCGCCAATAGATAGGGATGCGATATCTACAATCTTCTTTTTCGCATAGCTTTTCGTATGGAATCCCATCAGTTCTTTGGCTGCAAGCCCGCCCCAGGGCAGGGTGGAAATCGCGAATACGCCTGCTGCGCCAACCATTGTCTTCATAAACCCGCGCCGATCCAGAAGCCGCTCATTTTCTTTATGGATATTATGTGTGTAATTGTCTTCATCGAACGGTATTTTGTTGTTTTTCCCATTATCCTTTTCCATTTGCTAACCCCCTTAAAACAGCTTTTGTTTCCCTTGCAATATACCAGGAAGACTGATCTTCACATTCGTCTCCCCTTCTAACGGATCGAAAGGCTGATGGCTTGACATCCATTTTCCCAGACGATGCTGCTCTTGTTTCATTTCCAGCTCATCCTCTGTAATCCATTGCAGCGTATTCGTCGGACATACGGATGCGCACATTGGAGGAATGCCTTCTTTGGTCCGATCATAGCAAAGGTCGCATTTGTACATGAAATTCTGCTCTTCGTCGAACTTAGGGATACCGTAAGGGCAAGCAATCGTACAATTCTGGCAGCCGATGCATTTCTCAACCATTGCCGATAATACGGCACCTTCCGGAGTAATTTGTATGGCTTGCGCCGGACAGCTTCGGGCGCATGCAGGATTAACGCAGTGCAGGCACATCAGCGGTATCGTTTGCCGGTTTACGAGTGGATTGACATCATATACGTAGTTGCGGTTCCGCTCGTCATGGCCGCCGCACTGCGTGCATGCCGCCAAGCAGCTTCGGCAGCCAATACAGTTATCCATTTCGATATATAGTAGTTTCTTCACCGCACTGCCTCCTTGCTGATTACCGTTTTTTCCAGCTCCGCCGCGCAGGCCTTGAACTCAGGCATGCGGGACATTGGGTCCAGAGCAGGTATTGTCAATAAATTAACCGCCAGCTCATGTCCGAAATGGTAAGGAACAAAAACCGTATCCTTGCGTATCGCTTCCGTTACCTTTACCTTGAAGTGGGCTTCGCCGCGACGTGTGTATAATCGCACAAGCTCATCATGCACTATGTCATACTGTTTTGCCGTATCGGGATGCACCTCAACATATGGTTCTGGGCACATATCATGCAGGAATGATATTCTACGTGTCTGATTGCCGGATAAGTAATGATAGACAACTCTCCCCGTTGTTAAGCGGAGTGGATATTGCTCGCATGGCTCCTCGGCTGGGGGACGGTAGGGAAGCGCGCAAATTTTGGCTTTGCCGTCCGCATGATAATATTGCTGATTGAGGAACATGTATGGCGTTCCCGGGTCATTCTCATCCTTGCAAGGCCAGAATACACCGTTTTGCTTCTCGATTTTGTCCCATGTCGCGCCGTAGTAATCCGCATAGCCGCCTTTGGAGGCTAGTCTGAATTCCTCCGCCACCTTGGCTGCAGTCGTCAGATGAGAGAAATATTTGCCCCGGCCCATTCTCTCTGCAAGCTCGACCGCAATTAACCAGTCCGGCTTCGATTCGCCAATCGGCTCTTGGGCTTTGTTGATTTTGATGATTCTGCCTTCCAGATTGGTTACCGTACCTTCATCCTCCGACCATGTGACTGAAGGCAGCACAACATCGGCGAATTCAGCCGATTCCGATAAATACATATCTGAACAAACCATGAAATCCAAGTTCTTCAGTGCTGCTTTCACATCATTCAAGTTAGGTGCTGACACTGCAGGATTAGAGCAAAGCAAGTAAAGCGCTCTGATCGTTTTATTGTGCATGAGCTCGAACATTTCATAAGCCGATACGCCAGGGAGCGGCATTTCTTCCGGCTCGATTCCCCATACGCTGCATACCTCTTGTACATGCTTAGGATTCGTTATCTTACGGTAGCCTGGCAGCGCATCAGCCTTCTGCCCGTGCTCGCGTCCGCCCTGGCCATTCCCTTGTCCCGTTAATGTCGCAACGCCCGATTTGGGACGACCGATTTTCCCCGTAACCAAGCACATATTCGTGTAGGCGGATACGTTGTCCGATCCTCTCGTTTGCTGCTCAATGCCGCGTGCAAACATAACGATCGCATTCGGCGCTTTTCCGTAAATTTCTGCCGCGCGAATTAATTTCTCAGGTGCTACGCCTGTTATCTCACTCGTATATTCCGGCGTGAATTGACTCACGAGCTCCTTCGTTTCCTCGAAGCCGTTCGTATGCGCCAAAGTGAACTTCTCATCCGCATAACCATTCTGAATCAGAAGATTGACCATGCAGTTGGCCAGCGCCAGATCGGTGCCCGGCTTCAGGTCCAGATGAATGTCAGCCCGCCTCGCGAGCGGCGTCTCTCTTGGGTCTACAACAATGAGGTAGCCGCCGCGGCTCTGTACCTCCCAAACCCGGAACATCGAGGTTGGATGACATTCCGCTGTGTTGCTGCCTGCTATAAACAAACAATCCGTTTCATGGATATCCGTCCAAGGCAGAGTAGAACCGCGATCCACGCCAAAGCTTCTAAGAAATCCTGCTGCTGCGCTCGACATGCAGAATCGGCCGTTATAATCAATGTAGCGCGTCTGCAAGGCAACCCTTGCAAACTTTCCGGTCAGATAGCATTTTTCATTAGTCATCGATACGCCGCTATATACGGATAATGAATCTTTGCCATACTCCGTCTGCAGCTCCTTGAATTTACGAGTGATCAGTTCGTAAGCTTCATCCCACGTAGCTTCTCGGAAGCCTTCCTTCGTCCCCTTCGTCGATGCGTCATCACGAATCAATGGACGCAGCAGCCGATCATCATGGTTCGTCTGCTGATAAGCTGTAACGCCTTTCGGACACATTTTGCCGAGCGTCACCGGCCAATCATATCTAGGCTCTACGCCAATAATCGTATTTTTAGTCGTATCCACTCTCAAATTCATGCCGCATTGCATGCCGCAATAGGAGCAATGAGTCGCAACTAATTTTTCTTTAGGATGAATGACATTGGGAATTTCTTTATAAAATTTATCCTTTAGCATTCTGGTTAGCCTCCTTGACCTTGATGGTATGGGTAGCAACGCCCGCGAACCTTGACATGCGGTATTTACGCCTGCAAGGCAAGCACAGCTCAGCCAGATGGAAACCTTCCGTCATTGCAAATTCGATTTCATTCTGCTTCAAGACTTGAATCACATCGTCCGACTGCTCCACAGAAACGAACCCGGTACCGCATACCTTGCATGCCTTCATCTCCTTCTCGCCGTAGTGCTCACGATAGTTTTTCGCGAACACACTGAGCGGGCGAATCGGAATATGTGCCAGCTTGCCGAAGGGCAAATAAATCAGCGTCAGGATAACCGACCATTGATGGATCAGCGTCATAACCGGATGCCCCCAGCCATGAAGGACAATGTTGCTGAAAGTCAGCAGGAGACCCGTAATGCTGATAAACAGCAGCAGGTATAGCGGCAGAAAGTCGTAAACGAATGTTTGTTCCGCCCGTGCCTGCATGTTCTTGATGCGGCGATACAACGCCATACATACACCGGCAATAACCATGAACGCGGTAATATTCAAAGCATTGTAGAAGAGAAATGCGATCCATCCATCAGCCTTCACCCTCATGATGTCAAGTCCGAAGCCAACGACCGTATAAGTGCCATTGTCTTCCATCGTGAAATACATCCAACCGAACACCAGCGGAAAAGTAACGCATGCCGAGAGGATGCAGCCCCAGCCCAGCAGCACATGCTGCGTCCAACGATAGACGCCGCGATTCCAGATGAAACGATAAGTTGCTAGATGCTCGACCGACGTTTGCGGAGTGCTTCTGCGGAATAAAAGCTTGATCCCCTTCTTAATGATTAATTTGGTTGGTGGACGCTCCGCCCAAGCGATAAACCGGTAGAAGAATCCGCCAATAAATACGATGGTTCCGACCATATAACCGTAAAGCGCTAGATCGATATGCGTGAAAAACCGAGTGCCGATATAAACCAATACAATTAGGGCAACTATGGTCAAAAAATACATTTTCGCGAATTTCGTTGCAAAAGCAAAATTCATAGCAAATCCTCCTTCGTCGTACATTTCTTTCCTCATTAAAACATGCCATGTATGTGAAACACTGTGACGTTTATCACATCGCATGCTTTACGCGTGCAAGATAAGAAGAAACGCTTGACGGTGTCCTTACTATAGTCGCCATCGTTTCGTCGAAGCGACTAGAGAAAGTACGAGCAAACCCTATACTTTGCTATATTTTCAAAAAAAGAACCTTCCTGAACAAGACATTCAGGAAGGCATCATCAAGGAGGCAATCAGATTAGATATCGAAAACCGTGAAGACAAACTTCCATTAACAGTAGTTCCCATGCACTTTGTTAAGCAAAACAATAGTCATACAAGAATGAGTGCATATTCTCTGAAAAGGGAGAGACCGAGTCAGAGCGATCACCCCTTTTTTACTAATTATCGAGTACTGCGCTATTAAGGGCGCTAGCTATATCTGTGTCGAAAAAAAGCGTATATTCGCTTGGCGAGATGATTTCGCGATGCTACACTTATCGAGAACATTTTCGTACGGAAATAGACGCCTAGGAGGACTCCAGATGGACGATAATCAATCCAAAATTCGATGCTTCGGGCATTTTATGCTGCTCGACCCCAGCGGAGAAGCGGTGAAATGGCGTACGTCCAAAGCCGAGGAGCTAATGGCCTATCTCGTCCATCATCGGGGAGAGGCTGTAGAACGGACTCGAATTATGGACGCTCTCTGGGGCAACGATGCCGCGAAAACTCCCGCCTATTTCAACACGACGGCGCACTATCTTCGCAATAATCTATTAAACATCGGACTAGTTGATATTTTGCAGCATAGCAAGGGAAAGTATCGCATTCGAGTCGATTCATTCGAGGTCGATTCGCTTGTCTTCGAACGCTGGCAGCCCTCCTGCAAGACCATTCATTCCGGTAATCTCACCGAATGCGAGGATACCGTTAAGCTGTATACGGGCAGCTACCTAGCGAACAAGGATTACAGCTGGACCGAGCAGCGTCGAGCCTCATATGAGAACAAGTACCTGGAACTTGTCATTGGCATAAACGACTACTATGTGAACGAGGGAACATATTCTACCTCGATTAAATTCCTCAAAAAAGCGATTAAACAAGTACCATGGAACGAAACCATACACAATCTGCTAATTCGATCGCATTTGGAGGACCACGATCGCCTCGCTGCATTGAAACAATACGATGCGCTTAAACGAATGTTACGACGTGAATACCGAGAAGATCCCAGCGATGAGATCAAACGCTTGATGCATTTAAGGAACTAGGACTTTAAAACTATTTCTCACACAAATAAAGTCCATATATCTAGTTCGTTCGACAAATTCAAAATTTTGGAATTCAAGCACTTAGGACTTCTACATCCCTTATATATCAAGCGATTTCGGGGTATTCCATCCTCATATTCCTTCAAATCTTGTTTACTATCTATTGCTAAAATAGAACTATGTTTGACAACTATTATTTAGAGATAGGAGTTTGATTATGAAGAAGACATGGATCATAATGAGTCTCGTGGCTTTGCTTAGCTCTTCTGTGCTCGTATTTTCACAAGACCCAGCACAAGCCAAAACAACCGCAGACTTCAACGATCTGAAGGACCTGGACGCAGCCACCAAAGCCAAGTTCGATGCGATGATCAGTGCTGGAATCTTCGACGGTGTGGCCGAAGGCAAATTCGGCTTGAAAGAAGAGATGAATCGCGCTCAATTCGCAAAAGTAGCTGCATTGATCTACAATTTGGATGTCAATAAAGACTTGAAAACATCCAGCTTTACAGACGTAAAATCGGACGACCCTGCGAATGGTTATGCATTGCCTTATATAGAGGCACTTAAAAAATCGGGAATCACGGATGGATCTGGCGAAGGCACATATAATCCAGCTGGCCAAGTGAGCAAGGAGCAATTAGCTACATTCCTCGTTCGTGGGCTTGGCAAGCGCGAGGAAGCCGAATCGAAGCCTGGCGTGACCGATAATACGGTATCCGACTGGGCCAAAGGTTACGTGGAGCTTGCTTTGCAGCTCAAGCTCCTGAATAATAATGTAGATGGTAAATTCGGTGGCTCTAACAACGCAACAAGAGACCTATTGGTAACTGGTGCTTACGAAGCCAAAGAACAATTCGTAGCCTCCTCCAAACCGTCACCGACTCCAACGGCTACACCAGTATCTACACCGGTTCCGACGCAAGCGCCAACTCAAGCGCCCACGTCGACACCAACGTCTTCACCTACTTCGACACCAACGTCAACACCAACGTCTTCTCCTACATCGACGCCATCGTCAGCACCTACATCGACGCCTGCCGTGGCTCCAATTGATTATTCGCTTAAGGTAGGCACCCATTTGAATACGGTCGCGATCACTTATGTTCATAATCAGGATAACAGCTTGCGTATTGCGAGAAGCGCTAATCCAATTGCTGCTCCACTCGTCGGAACGAACGTATCTACGATAGCCGCTTTACACGAGTACACTGCTGGTTCAGACATTACAGATATCACGTTTACTCATTTCCTTGGTTTGTACGAAGTGAACAGCGACGACGTTATCGTGAAATTCAGCAGCATTTATTTGGAAGAACCTAAACAACTGACAACAACTTCCCTAATCAATTTCACGAAACACGAGACTTTACCAAGTGGTGTCTTGGACCTTGTTTCACTTCCAAACCCAGAGCTTCCTGATGCGGTAAGATGGGAAGTTAAATCCGGTAACGATTTAACTTCCGGAACGCCTCCAGTCGATGCGATATTTGGCGGCGAAGCGGTCGAATCTGAAACTTATTATGCTCATCCAAACTTCATCGCACTCGCTGCAGTAGACAGCGAAGGTAGAGTAGTCGGATACACGTTTCTGTCGACTAGTACATTAAATGTGGAGGTACCAGTAGAAACCAATCCACCTATCAACCTACCTACCAATCCACCAATTCAACCATGCCCAATATTTCCGATGTGTGGCCCTAATAATCCTACTTTTCCTCTAGCACCATAATACTTAATCAGTTTTTCTATTCGAACAGGCCTTACCCTATTGTCTGGGGTAAGGCCTGTTTTTCTATAAAGTTACGCCCAACCTAATTACCCCCTCCCGCTATAACCCCACGCAAAGCTTAGCGACTCACATGTTATCATTCCTGAAGCAGCATTCATGCCAGCTAGGCTGCCAGTGCTATATATCGTGCCGCTGCTCGTAATCTCGCTGCTGCTCTCGCTATTGCAGATACTCCCTTCATTGTATCCTGTCAGGCCTCCAGCATTATTTGGATCTGTGAAACTGATAAAGTCGAGGCTATTGTGTATATTTAAATATAACTATCCAATTTGAAATGCATTCGAAAACGCTGAGTACTTCGGACTATTAAAATATGGATATATTTTTAGGAATTGCAGGATTTATCATATTTGTCCGCGAACTCATCCTTTAGTCATGTAATAGTCAAAAGCACCATAGGTACAGGAGGTTCATTCGTGCAGGAAAAGGTACCCAATAATAAACCATCAAGTACAACAATAGCCGCACCGATAAGCGGAGGTCATTCTGCACCAGCGAGTCCGATAATGAATCCTTCTCATATGACACAAGGCCAAATTCTGCAATTGCAAAGAACAGCAGGCAATCGCGCACTGCAAGGGATTGTAATCCAGCGGGCTGGAGGCGGCGCCAGCAGCGGTACGCCCACGCCGCCCGCGCAGACACCTGAACAATTACGAAGAGCAGAGCTCGCAGCTTACCGAGACGCTCAGTCACCCGGGATTGCCCAAGCTGCGCTCGATGATACGAGGCAGAAAGTCAAAGGGCAGCTAGGGCTATTTCTGAGTAAGGACAGTCAAGCCGCCAGTATTCGCACCAGTCTGGATGCCAAGGCAACAGAAGCCGTGAAAAGCAATATGGATGCCACTTCCAGTGTATCTGACCAAGCTAGAACCGATGCGAAAAAATACGCGAAAGACTATGCCAAGGCTGGCGTTGACCAGTCCCTGCTTAAATATGCAGGTGACTTGACGGATACCGAGCTTCCCGATTCCAAGAAAGCAGATTTTGAGGCAGTTACCAAGCAAGGATTCGATACAGTAGCCCCAAAAACGAGTAAAGCGCTTGACGAGCAGAAGACGAATGCGCTAGCTGCCGCTAATAAAAAAGCAAAAGAGCTCACTTCTTCCCTTCTTTCAGCCTCTGTTACGAAATCGAAGCGCACGGTTAGTAATAAGGTTAAGAGCGCAGGCTCCAACTTTCTTGATGCTACCATAGACGTTGGCGATGCTGGTAAAAGCGCAGTCACAGATCGTAGTACGATGGATACGAACGGGACTCTCTCTGCGGGGCTAAATACGGACGAAATTTATCAGAACGCGCTGGCCAATCCCCTTAAAACCGCTGTTCTCTCTAAGCTTGGCGTCGGTCGAGGTGAATTCCGAAGGTCGAAGGAACTGAATACATTCCGCCAAGAGCTGAAGGATGCTGCCCGTGAGAAGGCCAATGCGGATATTGACGTAGCGGTTACCAGTTCAACCCCACTGGCCAAAGAATATAAGTCCATGATGGCCAAAACCAAAGCCTTCAAGCTTGCCAAAGGCTCGGTGGATAACGTTATGGCCGACAAGGCCGTGGAGATTATTGAAGCGACCGTGCCTAAGGACACGACTAAAGTTAAGCTTGGGGAAGCAGGCAAATCTGCTGCATACGACATCGTCAAAGGGAACTCATCAACTACAGAGAAGATAAAAGCAGCCTCCATTGCAGGTGCTATGCGAGAGGCTAACAAGCTGCTGCTTGAGAATCAGCCTAAAGCCGTTTTAAAAGCACGCGACTTAGTCAAAAAGACACCACCTGCTCAGAATCCACAAATGAGCGGTCTTAAAGATGATGTTAAAACGAAAGTAACCAGCGATGGCATCGCGACTAAAGCGATTCAATCCGTAGAGGCAGATAACTTGAACAGCGGTTTCGCCAAACTAGGTAAAATTGTCGATCTTGCTGCACCATCTGCCGGCGATTCCGCTTCTCTTGCGGTTGAATTGAAAATACCGGTTCCTAGCGCGCCTGGGCTCTACTTTCTGTTTGCATTCGGCGGAGAAGCGGAACGGGACGAAGACGAGATTTCGTGTAATACACAGCTTACTTTCGGAGCAGGCTTCCAAACGTTCGGGCTAGATGCGAACTTCAGACTAGGCGTATATCTCGACGCATCGGGCAAAACGACAACGAGCGTTATGAATTTGATGTCCTATGGCTTGTACCGACAAATGCGCTCCTCCCCTATCGTTCCTAAATCGGCGCCAGATTTCTTCTATGGGCAAGGCGGCAGGTCGGGCAGCTCTAAGCTTGAAGAAGCCGAGAAATGGGCAATGATGATCGAAGAGCAGGATATGACTGGCGACAACTCTGTTGATATTGGCGTACTTGTACAATTAGGTATGGAAGCAAACGCAGGTGTAGCTGAGTTTTCTGCTGAATTGGCATACAAATATTTAAGCCGCTATAATAAGAAGCTGGTTGATGCCAAAAGTCAGGGACACACCTCGCTTGAGGATCGTGCCAAACGCATTGGCAAGGGCGAGATCCGTCATATCGTAGAAGGGGCAACCGAGGTTGCCGTTACGCTCGGAAGTACAAAGGTTGCCTTTGGGCTCGAAGGAGCCATGACCTTCTCCTCTGGCAGACTAAGAGAGCTTAACATCGGTCTATCGGCCAACGTACCTGCGCAATTCGGTGAAGAGACGAGTCAATTTGCCGAAATAGCAGGTAAAATCGTCACTGCGTCCGTCGGCAGCTTGAAAAATCTGGTTGCGCTTATTCAAGCCAAATATAAGAGCAGTCATGGTGGACCTCCGATGGACGGCACCCGTGCAGCGGGCTCAGTCGTAGATTCCGGCAGTGACGCCTTGTTTATGGGCAGCCATTTCGACAGCATCGGAGCAAGTCTATCCGAGAAAATTACTGGTGACGAAACCGTTAATGATACCATTCGCAGTTGGCTGCCTGGACAGGACAGCTCTGCCAGTGATATTGAGCAAGTCGGCAAGATTGGCTTGTCCAACTCGCTGCAGCTAGCCATTGAATTCGAGAAGAGCTGGGATGCGGCTGGAACTGCCGGTGATTGGGAAATTGCGTTAAGCGCAAGCCAAGTGAAGTCACTTTCGATTGACGCAGGTATAGCCGTAGTTGAAGTGGAGAAATCAAAACGACTCGGTAAAATCGGCTTTAACCAAGATGGCTTGACTGGCGGCATTGCCGGTCTTGAGAAGTAAATCTCTCAGAAGTAAAGCGGCTGCTAACGCAGAGAAGAAGGGATGGTAATGACAATGAGCAAACTAGGTAATGAAAAGCTAATCCTTGACCATCCTATTGCCTTTACCACTTTGGCTGGCCAATCGATTCCAGCGAAGCTGCAAGAAGTTAGGCTATTTGCAGACGGTGATTCAAGGCGCTGTACCCTACGCCTTGAACTCGACTCGACTGCCTTCCTGACCATCGTAGAGGGTGAATGGTTCGGGCTGCATCCTGCTGCTAACGAGGGGTTAACCGTCAGCAGCTTCGACCTGGATCTGCCTGTGGAGCTGCACATCTTGCTCCGCAAAGGAATCGCAGAACTGCTTCTGCAGGAAGCAACGAGTGGCGAGGACATCATTAGGGCTTTACTCGGTTCCTCAACTGATGAAGCGAACGTTAAGCTTAATATAAGTGAAAATTGGCTGGCTACCGATATTAAGCAGGAAATGAATCTGCCTGAGGAATTAGCTGATGAAGGCAAGCTCAAGCACGGTTTCCGAACGCAGTGGGCCGAAGCCTCAGGCTCCAGTGCTGCCGCTTCAGCTATCGTTAAAGGAGCCATGCATGAAACGGTAGATCAACTGCTTAACGGCTGGAATTGGAGTTTTCTTCGCGAGGACTCCGAATTGCTTTCCGTGAAATTTAGCGGAGACTCTGGTCAATGGACGGTCCTCATCGCAACGGATGAGGACAAAAGTCTATGCCTCATCTATTCGATTTACCCTGTTATGGTGCCGGAAGCTCGCAGATCGGACGCAATGGACTGGATGACAGAGGTAAACTACAATTTACCGATTGGCTGCTTCGAAATGGACCTCACAGACGGCGAGCTGCGCTTTCGCAGCGGAATCGACGTCGAGCAGGACCGACTAAGCACGGAGCTGCTGAGTAACCTGCTAACGACGAACATGGCGGTTATGGATATGTATTTTGCCGAACTGGCACAGCTAACGGAACAAGGCTAATAGAAAGAGGCATGAGCAAAGCTCATGCCTCTTTTCAGTTTAGTAACGGTATCACTGAGATCGAGTTATCACCTGCCGTTACGTCTATCGGGTTGTCCGTATTACATTGCAAACGCCGAAATTCGGTATGATGCAGGTTGCTATTAAGATGGATGGCAAAGCTATTGAAGCTTTCTTTTGACTACATCTTTTGACTACTTCTTTTGACTACTTTTTTCGACTACTTCTTCAAGGAAAGGTCGCTGTTCTTAAATTCTTGCGGCGTCATCCCGTAGTGGGATTTAAACAACTTAATAAAATATTGCGGTTTCTGATAACCAACTTCAAGCGCAATTTGGCTTATCTTCAAATCCTTGTGCTTCAGCAATTGGACCGCTTTCTCCATTCGCAGGCGAAGTACATAGTTGGAGAAGTTCTCTCCTGTTTCCTGCTTAAATAAGTTGGATATATAAACAGGATGCAGGTTGACATGATCGGCTACCGTTTGAAGCGTTATATCCTTTATATTCTCCTGTATGAACCGACGAATCCGTTCCATCAAGTCAAAGCGTATATTGTCTGAACGGCTGTCGCTGTAAGCTTTAATTTGAACATAGCTGCCGAAGGCCCATTCTTTTAATGGCTCCAAGCTCCAACTGGCATCAATTTTCAGCATTTTCTCGATATCTCTTCCAAACACTTCAAAGATCCGTTTGCCTTTCTTGTGCAAATAATACGAATAGGTTTGCAGCAAGGTAACGTAGATTTCAAGCCCGTATTCTCGGGCTCCGCTGCCTGCACCTTCAAGCTCGTCGAATATCCGAGTCAGCTTGCTCTCGAATGCCGTCCACTGCTCGATATCGATTAACTCCATTAACGTTTGAGGACGATAAAGCTCCGCAAGCGGCTGGATTTCGTAAATTTCTTTCTTTTGCGTCACATTAAAAAAACTCTCCGTCTGATTGCCTATATAATCGGTATAAATGGTTAGCGCAGAGTGGTACATGGACTGTACGTCCTTTGGGAATCCCCCTCCATTGCTTAGCACAAAGGAAACCTTAGATTTTAAATATAATTTAATCTGATGCTGGGAGAGCCTAGCCAGATCTTCTATTATTGCGGAGTTGTCTATGCCTGCTTGCTCAATTGCACTTGCTTGAACCAGGAAAATTAAATAATCATGCGAATCTTTGCAATGCATCACATTAAATTTATCCGAGAAAACCTCTTCTACGATGTTGAACATGGCATATTCAATCAACGAGAGACTATAAAGGTCCGTATTTGAATAATCTTCCTCTACTCTCATACATAAGAGGATAGCCTCCCTTTCAACAGAAAAGGGAAGCCCATATAGATGAATCTTCTCCTTCAAATCAGATATCGGGTAATTTTTGCCGGATATCAATTCATACAAAAACATTTCTCTTAATTTGGGCAGGCTTTCTCGGAAACGGTAAACAAATTTTTGCTGATTCAACAGCTCATTTCCTTCTTCTGTAATCCGATTAATAATGTTCCGAAGAGTTTGTTCCAATTCCTCGTTCGATACCGGCTTTAAGAGATAATCGCTTACTTGTTGTTGAATAGCTTCCTTCGCGTATTGAAATTCATCAAATCCGGTGATAATAACCGCTTTTGTGTTTTTCCATTTCTCATTGATTCGGGCGATCAATTCAAGTCCGGTCATTCCATTCATTTGGATATCCGTTACCACAATATCAACGGAACGGTAATTCAACAGCTCCAAGGCCTCCTCGCCGGAATAAGCCTTATACACATGGGTGATCCCCATCTGCTCCCACGGAAGTCCAATCGCCAGACTATCAACCAAATGTGTGTGATCGTCCACGATCAATATTTCGAACATCCTTGTCCCTCCTTAGCTCAAGACACATCTTCCCTGCTGCTCCAGCATAACTCTACGCAAAGCCCGCCTAATTCCGATTGACTGAGCAGCAAGCCCGAGTCCCCGCCGTACATCAAACGCAGACGTTGATGTACGTTTTTCAAACCGGATTCTATTTCTTCATTGCTCGATTGAATTTTCCTTCTAATAGAGTCGATCACCGCATAATCAATGCCCGTACCCGTATCCTCAACCGCGACATGGTTCATAAAGCCTTCTCTCCAACACCGGATTCGTATCATTCCATATTCCGAATGATTATTGAACGAATGAAGAATTACGTTTTCAACAAGCGGCTGTACGATTAACCGCGGAATTTCCAAGTCTGCCATCTGCGGCTCGACCTCGATTTGAAATTCAAAATCATCTCTAAGCATGCAATGAATTTCCAAATAAAAATGAACCAAATCCAGCTCTTCTCTTAGCTTCACCATCTTGTTCCCCGTCTTGGTCGTGTACCGATAGTATTTGCTCAAATTCATGGTCATCGAAATGGCCGCTTTGTCTTCGCTCAGCTCAATCATGCTTTTGATATAAGCAAGCGTGTTGTACAGAAAGTGCGGATTGATCTGCGATTGCAGCTGCTTCAGCGTCGCATCCTTCGACCGAAGCTGCTCTTTGAACACATCCTCGATCAACTTCTCTATTTTTGACGCCATGGAGTTGAATTTTTCATAAAGAAACCGGTATTCCCCTTTGGGCTTGTCTACCATCCTTACGGAATAAATCCCTTTTTCGATCAAATTCATGTTCTGAATCAGCTTCCGAAACGGGATCTGAATATTTCGATACATGACAAAAGCAAGATAAGCCCCCATAAACAGAAGCATTCCGCTTATTACATAAAACATCGTCTGATTTCGGCTGATGGGTGCCATGATATGACTGATAGGCACGTAATCAACAAGATACCAGCCTAACGATTCCAACTTTTGATAATGAACCTGAAACTGTGTCTTGCCGGATTCAAGCAGCATGTATCCGCTTTCCATCGAGCTGTCGATCTCCCTAAGCCGGGGAAGAAATTCGTCAATTTGATTGACATTTACGGAATAATTATAGATAGGGTTCGCTCCTGGATGATAGAGGAACGGATCTCCCGAACCATTCGCTTTAAATTCAGATAATGCGCTTCGTAGTGCCGCCACGCCGAACTTAAGCAATACTCTCATATGCGCCTCGCCCGATTCCGCCGAGTTTTCGGGATAAGACAATATCTCCATGAAATAATCTTCATTCGGATCGGAATAATATTGCCAAAATGTATCCTGCGCGGGAAACACCTTCGGAAGCGCATTTAAGCTGGAGCTGCTTTTGATCATGATTCCGGTACGGGGATAGAGAACGGCGATCACCGCCTTCCAATCGCCATAACCGGCAAGTCGATTAATTTCTTCTGAGACGGTTCGATTGATTCTATATTTATCCAAGACATCGTCAAGCAAATCCGGGTAGGCTAGATTACGCACATCCGTGCTTTCGTACAGCATTTTCTTATACGTATCCAGTCGGAAAAACAACTCGTCCAACTGGTTGGCGAACGTTTCAATCTGATATTGCTTCACCTTAATAATTTCGTCCGTCAAGACACGCGTGCTTGTTCGGTTCGACACCGCAAATAAGAGCAAGATTGGGATAAGCAAAATGAACAAAGTGGCTATTAGTTTTGTAAATATGCTGAATCTGCTCATGGCCGATCGTCCTCTCCTATTCGGGCTCAGCATGTTAATGTTGGAGTTGAAATTCCGAGAACTGCTTTTTCAATTCAGCAAAAACAATATCAAAGCCTGCCTTCTTAAGGGCTGCAATTGCATCTTCGTAATACTCTTCATAACTAGCCAAACCAAAATTGATAGGCTCGATTTTTTCCTTATAGACCGCCATGACCTGCGCCATCTCATTTTTGACGGACGCCTCGTTGAAATGAAATCCGAATAATTTGGAAATGCGAGAGTTCTCGTCATTCATAAGCATATCATCGATAATGTCATCCTCTACACTGGCAGGTGCGAGAAAATAATCTTTGTTCCGCCACATCCATTCGTATATTAACTGGTCATTGGTCAATTGCTTAATTTTACCGTTCTCCAGCTCATAGTCCTTTCCCTCTACTCCATAAATGATAAAATTATAATTATCTTTGTTCTTCAGAATCCAATTCATAAACATCATCGCCCGTTCAGGATTCTCCGACGCCGCGGTGATCATAAAAGCTTCATTGCTTGGGGTAGTGATAAACTTGGGCTTCTCCTTTGCAAGATAATACTCTCGGAGCCTCGCATTCGGATCAGCATTCCGTGCCGTTTGCAAGTTCTCCATTGCCCTGGAGACTGCGCCAACACGAAAGAGAAGCTTTCCCGCATTCTCCTGATCGATCTTTGCTGCCGGATTGCCCACTAGATTCTTGTCGATAATCCCCATATTCACCCATGACTCACGCAATTGAGCTACCTTTTTGTATACATCAGACTCCACATAACTGAGCATCTCCCCAGAATCCTCATCCACCATAAATAACATGCGCTCATCCAATGAAGAGTAGTTTCGATCCGTCAATTCGCGCCACAACATTTCATGGCCTCGGTCCGTTTCCAAATAGCCGTAATAACTTGGATCGATGGCTTGCATTCTCTTAAAAAAAAGCTCTAAATCAGCGATCGTCTTAATTTCGGACAGGTTGACCTTCTCTAGCAAATCCTGCCGAACCATAACGGAAGAGAATTTCCCGGCGGACGTAAATGCTTGAGACGGTATGGCCCAAAGCTTCTCGTCGATCCGGTTTTGCTTGAAGTTTTCATCGGGGATATGTTTAATAAGATCCTGCCCGTATTGATCCAGCAGTTCATCTAAAGGCTGAATATAACCTTTCGTGTAATAAACGGAGACGAATGGCGCCCCATACCAGAACAAATCGTAATCTTCACCGGTAGATAAGGCCAGCTCTAATTTTTGCTGGTAATTGGACCATGGGATATAAGTCAATTCAAGCTTCATATTCAAATCTTTCTTCAGTCGATCATTCAATTCATTCTCAACGAAATCTCCCATGCGCGCCGACAGATCGCCAGGCATGATCACTTTCAATGTGACATATGATTCTGGCACGTCTTCCACTTGCTCATCCGCTGCATCGGCATTGTGGTGTTCCGTCGAATTCGGCAAGTCAGGTCCGCTATATTTGCTGTATAGGATGAACATTAGAGATATGAAAAGTATGGCAACCATTCCAATAACAGCAGGTTTCATCGAAAAGCACAACCTCCTTTACCATAGAGCCTCAATGCTAGTCTACACTAATTATGCCAAAGTGAATACGATACCATAACGAGAGATAAAACAGGAGCACATGAACGATAATGTCATGTGCTCCTTTATTTAGTTCAACCTTTAATTCATAAATTGCGTAAACTGCAATAGCCTTTTGATCATGACCGCTGCTTCAGCTCTGCTTGCCTGGGCGATCGGATCAAGCGTAGTTTCTGATTTTCCTTGCATGATTTGAGCGGTAAGCAGCTCAGCTATCGAATGCCTTGCCCATGAACCGATAGAACCATTATCCGTATATTTCTCAAGCTGTTTTTCATCACTATCATTTGCTTGGACGGATTTGTTCACATAGCTCAAAGCTCTGGACAGCATGACAGCCATTTGCTCGCGGGTGATTCTTTCGTTTGGCTTGAACGAACCATTCTTAAAGCCTTCAATGATTCCCGCATCAACCGCTGTTGCAACCGAAGCTGCAAACCAGTCTCCTTTGGATACGTCACTAAAAGCAGCGTCCGTGCTTAGAGGACGAAGTCCGAGAGAACGAACGAGTATGGCTGTGAACTCTGCGCGAGTGATTGATTGGTTCGGTGAAAAGCTGTTCAGCGATACCCCGTTAATAATCCGCTTAGAAGCCAGCAGCTCGATTTCCGATTTTGCCCAGTGGCCCTGAATATCGGAGAACGTCTTACTGCCCGAAGCTACCGTATACATACTGTTTCCATTCCGTTTGATGACAACCTCTGTATTTCCGCCATTGCCTAGAAGGACGGATGGAACAAAATGAAAGGTTGCTGTAACCGGATCAAATAAGAGAGCAGTAGCTTCCGCAGCATCTAAGGTTTCTGGAAGCATAACGGTTCTTTCGAGATATGCGCTTCCGAAGTTGTTGATCTCGATCGACTTTCCATTAGCTTGAGCTAAAATGCTGTAATCCAAAGCAGCGGTAAGCAATGTCAAACCTTCCTTGCTTGCCTGCTCAGACATCAGATCTGCCATACTGCCAGCAACTTTGTTAATGACAATACTTATGGTCATCTTATCAGGACTCACGCCAAGCTTTTCCGCTAAAGCAGCTAATCCTAACGCTTTGACAGGGACCTTGTAGCTTCCGAAATCGGTCTGTATAAGCACTGACGCTTCCGGCAGCCCATTCGCCGCATCCGCAAATGCGGATGCCGGGATATCGACCTTCACATTCCCACCGTCGTTTTTCAGTTGGATGATAACCGAATTCGTATTTACATTAGTTGAGCCTTTTAGAAGGGCAAGGAAAGCATCCTGAAGCTTCTTCGAATCAATATTTGCCGCCACTTCCTTGACGCCATTCTCATTCGTTGTCGGAACAAGTATGATCGCGTCTTGGCCCAGCTTGATTCCTTTGTCCGTTATTTCCGGCACTGGTGTTGATGTGCCTCCGGAGCCGCCGGATGGCGGGTTCGAACCGGTTGCAATCGTCACGTTAAATGGCTTCTCCAGATTGCCGTCAACAGACTTCGCCGTAATAACGGTTTGGCCAACACCGACTGCCGTGATCAATCCCGCGGCTGATACATAGGCAACTTTAAGGTCTGCCGAAGACCATACGACCCTTTTATTGCTCGCATCTGCCGGCGCTACCGTAATATTAATCTGCTTATTTGCGCCTGGAGCCAATTGAATCTGGCCCGAAGAATCAGCCGTTAATCCCGTAACCTTTACCGGGGCCTCGGCAGCGCTATTTGATACGTCTACACTGCCTAAATTCAGCCATCCGCTTTCACTCTGCTCCGCATTTGCGAAGCGGAACTTCTTGGCGTCCACATTGATTTCCTCTAGCGGATTTACGTAGCGCATCAAGATTTGATAGCTGCCATTGCTTAATTCTGGATTGGCAGTCGATTCAAACAGCTTATTGTTATCAAAGCCATTCGTATTAGGAAGAATGTCTTTCAGATCCCAATCCGGATTCCATATTTTAATGATGTCATTACCTGATTTGGCAGCAAGCTCGACCTTCCAGTTGTAGTAGAACGGCGCTACTCCTTTGTTCTCAAGCTCTACTCCCACCTTCAGGTTACCGTCAGATGCGTCCAGGTAGGCGCTTGGCGCATAATATTCATAGCCCATTTTGCGCGAGCCTTCCGTAGCTCTCGCCAAAGGCTCTGCGTCTAGCGGCGTTTGGAATATACCTTGGGCAAGCAACCAAGATGCGTGCGTCAAGCCAAGACTTGTGTAATAATCCTCTCCCTGCGCCCCCTCGATCGGCGTCGATGGTTCATTGTATTTAGGCGGATCATTGTTCCACATCTTCACTTGAATTTCCGGTCTCATCTCTCCGCCCATGCTGTTCGTCTTCCAGAATTCAGTTACACCTGCATCATTGACCTTACCCCAGAAATGCCAGCCTTGCCCGCCTAAGCTTGGCGGCAGCGTCTGGAATGCAAATGAATCATCATGATAGCCGACATCAAAATTTTTGGTTTGAAGCGTATTATTTTCCATTGGATTTCTTAATACGAGCTGCGTTTCGTTGAATGCGTTGTCCATAGCGGTAAGAACCCGCTTCATGTTGGCGTCTGTCGGCATCAGGTTAGGCGATTTCAGATTGCCGTCATAAGGATACGTATGCCATTCGCCCCAGAAGCCGATTAATCCGATCATGATGGACCCGATCCGAGGATCGCCATCATAACGATTGCCAAGCGCGCCAATGAAATTGTCCAAAGCGCCCATTAATCGTTCATCGTTATAATCAGGCGCTAAGCTCGTAGCATCCTTGCCATTGTCGAATTCCTCATACTTGTAAGTCGACAGCCCTTCATCAATTAGAAATTGCGGGATTGCTGAAGGTTTGTTCGGGTAATCCAGATACACCCTGAATACGGACTGATTGCCTCTGGCTGCTACCTCTGCAAGCCGTTTGTCCAGTTCAGTCCAATTAAAGTCATCCAGATTGTTCATCAGCTTGCTCAGCGGCAAGTAGAAGAACTCCAAGCTGTATGGCAGTTGTGTAGGGCGATCTCTCCAATCGTCGCCAACTTTGAAATAAGCTTCCTCCGATGCATCGTAGAAAGGCAGGAACCCTTTGAGCGGATTATCTACCGGTGCAGGAACATATTCCAAGGCAAACGTTCCAGCCGTCGTTGCCCATGCAGGCGCGTTCGGGTGCTCGGCAGGAGGTGTCGTGGGGCCTCCTCCAGATCCGCTTGTTCTGCCCGCTAACGCATAGATTCCAATTTGGTCTATGCTAAGGACATTGTCTGCTTGATTTTTAGGGCCGAAGCCGAATTGAATTTGCAGAACCTTGCTCGCATCGAATTCAGCATCGCAAGCACCGCAGCCCTGCCATGCGGATTGAGCCAGTGCGCTCCAAGGAATTCTCACCATTCCTTTGTAGCCCGCAGCGACCGATAGGGAGCCTCCAGCGAGAGTAGCAGCCTTCCAGCCATCAGCTGCATGGTAGAAATCCACCACTCCTCCTTCTTTTAAAGAGAACTCGCCTTTTGGTGCATCGGTAACGAGTGAAAGGTTCAAATCCATATTCTTGTTGCTTGCCGACGTATTGTTGACCCAGAATGTGAGTCCGTCAAATGCCGACCAATCCGTGTCTGCTCCGGTAAATGCCGCACGTTTAATATTGGCCCAATCGGATATGGGTTTGCCCGGAGGAGGAGAAACCGAGAACTTCATCGCCTGGCTCCCATTTGAATAGTTCACTGTGTCAATCGCGCGCAGCGCAGACGGCTCTCCAGATTCCCAGTCTACTCTCCAGACGTTCTGCAACGCAGCATCGCTCTCGTACGATTCGAAATCTTCCAGTATTTTATCCGCCCGATAGAGCATGATGTCATCAATCGTGATGACATTGTGAATATATCCGGCTGGCGGATATCCGAACTGAAGACCGGTTACTTCGCTAGCATCGAGCGCTGCAGCGCAATCCGCTTGAACGCCGTCGCACTGCCACGCGGATTGTACGAATTGATCCCAAGCCACTCTTACAACGCCTTTGAAGCCTGCGGGAACGTTTAGCGAGCTTCCGTTGAATGCTGCAGCTTGCCAGCTTCCATCAGCAGCAATCGTCGAGGCTGATCCGCCTTCTTTGAGCCCGAACTCTCCTTTGGCTGCCGGAGTTTGAAGCGCAACATTCAAGCTGAAGTTTTTATTATCGTTTGTTGTATTGTCCACCCAGAAGCTCAAACCGTCGAACTTGGACCAATTACGTTTGTCCGAAGGGATGGAATGGATCGTATTCGACCACTCCGAATCAGCAATCGCAACCGAAAGCGTAAGGCCCTTGCTTCCGCTTGCTTGGCCGAGCGCCTTCGTAACGGAGCCCGGTTTGTCCGACCACGCTTCCGTCCATGCTTGCCCAAGCGCGGCATCATCGGCATATGACTCGAAATTTTCAATGAGCCCTGGTTTTCCTGAACCAGGATCAGTGCCTGGGTCAGTACCCGGATCAGTACCGGGATCAGAGTCTGATTCATACTTATCCGTAAAATATATTTCATCGATATAGATGGTGCCTGTCGTATCCCAAGCAGCTTGTGAAATTGCAATGCTCCAGATGGTTTGCGACAAATTAATGCCTTGAGCAGGCAGGTCGATAACCAAATCCTTATAGCTTGTCGTTATCGTATCTCCGCTGAATTGGCCAAGCGTTTTCGTTGCGCCGCCAATGCTGAGGCTGACCTGATTCTCTTCTCCCCCGGCGGCTCCTTTCACCCGAATGACCAGCTTCCCCGTATCTGCCACATTACGGCCGATATTGGTTTCGAGCCGCGACATATTCTGATACTGCAGAACTAATGCGCCGTCTTGGACAACGCCAGCGCCATTCCCATTGGCAAAGTTGCTTGAACCTGTCCATTGATTAAGATCATTTTGAGTGTTTCCAGACCATGCTGGCGTTCCGTCATAATCATCCACGAGCAGGCGCTTTGGCGGAGGCGGAGGTGAAGTCGGCGGCACCGTGCAAGGCGATGCGCAATCTCCTACGAGCACGGGACCCAAATTGAGCCAACCTTCTTTGTCTTGATCCGTATTCGCAAACCCTACCTTTTTCGCCTTGTTGCTAATGGCCTCTAGCGGATTAACGACCTTCATCACCAAATAATAATAACCGTCATTCAAGCCTGGAGCAGGAATGGACGCATCGAAATAATAGGGCTCGCCGAATGGGACATACTTCGGATCGCCAGGAACATTCCACTCCGGATACGTTCTGATTTGCACAGGCATCACCTTGGTCATATCCCATGTCGTATCCCATTGCTTAACAAGCTTCCCTGATGCATTCTTTACCCCAAGCTCTACCTTCCAAGGATATGCGAAGGGAGCAACGCCATTATTCTGAATGGTTACTCCGACCTTAAGCGGGTCGCCTTGAGCAACGTCATTATAATGAGCGCTCTTCACATTCAAATCATAGCCCATTTTTCTCACACCAGCGGCAACGACAGCATCATTGGCGTTATAGTTGCTGATTCCGCCTTGGTTGATCATCCAAGTTGCATGAGTCAGTTCGATATCATCCATTGCATCATCAACATTGGCGCCGCCGCTGAAGAAGCTGCTCTGAATTTCGGGACGCACTTCTCCGCCAACCGTTTCCGTTATCCATTTATTCTCGGAACCGGCTTCCAGCATTTTGGTCATAAACGAATAATAAGCTCCGCCCATGCTCTCTGGCTGCGTTACGCTTTGCAGCGGATCGCCTTCCTTATATCCGAAAGAGTCATCATGGTAGCCAAAATTGTACTCCGAAGCGCCAGGCAAGCCGGGATATCGGACCTCCAGCTTGGTTTGGTCAAAGGCTGAATCATATGCGGTGAAAAGTTCTCCGATTGTATCTGCGCTAGGCATATAGTTCGGCAAACCATCCGCAGCATCCTCATCATACGGGTAAGTATGCCACTCCCCCCATAGTCCAACGAGGCCCATATGAATAAATCCAATGCGCGGGTCTCCATCATACTCCGCCCCGAAGGCTTCAATGAAGTTGGTTAAATACGTGACCATTAACGGATCATCGTAATCAGGTTCGTCCTGGTTAAACGTATCGTTATGACGCATTTCAACGCCGCTTTGATGAATAAAGTCCGGAATGGCATCCTCCTTGCCCGGATATTCAAGATAGACCCTGATTGCCGCCTGATTCCCTCTTGCTGCGATGGCATTCAGTGCCGGCTCGATGCCCGTATCGAATGTATAGGAATCAGGGCCATTCATCACCGCTTTCAACGGAATATAATACCATTCCAAGCTGTGAGGGAAAGAAGTTTCCGTTTCCCACGGATAGAACGGCGCGAAGCCTTTTAACGGGTTGTCTAGCTGGCTTGGGGCAAAGCTCAAATCATGCTTGGTTAAGGCGCTATCCACAGCAGGGCTCGGATATGGATTAGCGGGTACGCGCGTTGGCGCGGGGTCCGCGCTGGCAATGCTTGCAGCATTGCCAAAGAGCGTGCTTAACAACATACTGCCGATAAGCAACACTTTGAATGATGCCTTCCTAATCTTGTGAACGGATAATGAATTCATTGAAACCCTCCTCGATTACGCTGATCATAAATGAAAACGCTATCATAATTACATTGCTTATATCCATTTTCCGCATGCAAAATAAGCAGCAGGCCCATCCGGACTTCTATAAGCCCGGATACCTGCGGAAATGGATTCGAAACCGATAAAACTAATAAGAAACATTAGAATCAATCGTTCATCCTTTATGCGCGCTAAATGCGATGCCTTCGATAAACTGCTTTTGAAAGATAAAGAAGAGAATGATCATCGGAACTACCGCCATGAAGGCGCCTGCCATTAACACGGGGTAATCCGTTCCGAACATGGATACGAGTGTTGCAATACCCGAAGACAAGGTCATCTTCTCAGGCGAGCTGTTAATAATGAGCGGCCACTGCAGTTCATTCCATGACCACTGCAACTGAATAATGACGATCGCCACCAAAGCCGACCTGACTAGCGGAAGCATGATATGCCAGTAAATTTGAAAAGGATTGCAGCCATCCAGCACCGCTGCTTCTTCCAATTCCTTCGATATGGTCATAAAGAATTGCCTTAAAAGAAAGGTTGCGAAAGGACTAATTAATGAAGTAATCCAAAGCGCCGTAACCGTATTGACCAATCCTAAGTCACTCATCATCATATATTGCGGCGTATAGAAAACAGGATTAGGCACCATCATGACCGAGATAATCAATACAAAAAGAATCGTGCTTCCCGGGAACCTTAACCGAGCAAAGGCATATGCCGCCATCGAACTAAATACAACCGGAAATATGGTCTTCATTATAGCGGTGAACACGGTGTTCATGTAATAATGCGGAAATGCGGATTGCTTGATCGCCTCAATATACCCTCTTAAGCTGGGGGCATCCGGGAAAAAATGAATGGGAATTTGAGTTGCTTCCGTTGTTGTCTTCAGCGAAGTCAGCACCATCCACACAAATGGAACGAGCATAATAACGGCGCTGATTAAAAGAATGATATGAACAATCCAGTTGATCTTCCTCGCCGATGAGATTTGCATTTCTGTCATCCTTCCTCCTCAGTCGTAGACGACCCACTTTTTCTGAAAAGCAAATTGAATCCCTGTCAGCACAAGGTTAATCAACAGTAATACATTGATAATTGCGGCTCCGTAATTGGGATTAAAGTAAACGAAGCTGTTTTGGTAATAAGCATAAACAAGTGAGCGGACCGACGGAAGCGCTACATTCGTTTTCCCAATAATCAGGAAGATCGAGTCAAAGATCTGCGTTGCTCCAATTAATAGGATAATGCTCGTGAAAAATAGTGTCGGGGTTAGCATAGGAATGGTGATATACCGAAACTTGTTGAATCTCTTGGCACCGTCAATGTCTGCCGCCTCATAAAGCGATTTGGGTATCCCTTGCAAGCCCGCGAGAATGAGCAGCATATTAAGGCCGATTGCCCCCCACACGCCAACGATAACCAACACGAACATCGCATAATTGGAATTTGACAGCCATGCCACCCGGGTTCCCAAGAGATGATTGACGAGTCCGAAGTCTTGAGCGAACAAGACGACCCAAACCATCGCTGCCGCAGCGGGCATCGTGACTTGAGGCAAGAAAAAAATGACACGGTAAATGGACAATCCCTTGATCTTGGTATTCAGCAGCACAGCAAAAATGGTAGAGAGGATTAGCGTAATAGGCACAAACAAAACAACGTAATATAAGGTGTTGCGAAGATTCTGCCAAAACTCTTCGTCACGGAATAATTTCACATAGTTATCAAATCCAACCCAATGATTAACGAGCCCGAAATTCTCCGACTGTTGGAATCCTAGCATAATCGACTGGAGAACCGGCCAACCCCAGAAAACCAATGTGCCTATGAGAGTCGGCGCGATCATGAAGTAGGCCCAAACATATCTGCTTCTGGAATTCAATCTGACCACTCCCTATTCATTGGAGACGCTCCTGCTCGCCAGGAACGTCCCCCGAATCACTTTAATTTGGATAATAGGCTTATTTTGCTTCCGTTATTGCTTGGTTCATCATCTCAGCGACCTTTTTCGCAGCTTCCTCCACTGCGATAGCTCCGCCCCAAGCCTGCGACATAATCTCAGGCTCTTTCGCGAACCATACCGGATACGATTCGGAACCGCTCGGATACGGAATCGCATCAGCTACTTGCTCCGTGAAGATTTTTAGATTCAAATGAGGTCTCGAAGTCAGCCACGCATCCTGCGTACCGTTGAATGCCGGTATTGCAGCTCCCATTTCCGCCGTAATTTCCGCAGCCTTTTGGGATCCTAGGAACTTGAGGAATAACCAAGCTTCTTCCTTGTTCTTGCCACCTGCGGACATTACGTTACCTAAGCCATTGATGATATTGCCTCTTTTCACTTTGCCTGAAGGCAATTTCGCCCAATCCCATTTCCCTTTAATAATTTCGCTGCTATCGATATCGCTAATCCGCCAAGATCCGTCAAAGATCATCGCCAATCTGCCGGATTTGAACATCTCAGTCGCTTCCGTGTCCGTCATTTGTTGATGAGTCGGAGAAGCGCCGTCAAGAATCATTTGATAACGGGCCTTCAAAGCTTCAATGGAAGCCGGATCATCGTACCCCGACTTACTCAAGTCAGAAGAAAGGATGCTTCCGCCATTTGCCAGAATATCGTTCCAATATCCCGTTTGCGTGTCGAGCTTTGCTCCAAAGCCATAGATGCCTTTATCAGGCTGGCTTAGCTGCTTCGCAGTCTCGGCAAGCTTGGCATAATCCCAAGTGTCGTCTGGATAAGGTATGTTCGCTTGGTCAAACAGCTCTTTGTTGTACGCCAATCCGATCGTGTCGAAATCCTTAGGCACGCCGTAGTTTTCGCCGTTCAGCGTATAGATGGTAGCAAGGTCTGCCGCATAATTATTCAGATCGATTTCTCCAGCCTGTACCTTGCCTGTGATCGGCTCAAGGAAATTACCTGATGCATATTTAACGAACTGCCCGCCATGCATCCAGAAAACATCTGGCAATGTACCGGATGGAGCAGCAGCAGACATTTTAGTCCAATAATCACCCCATGGGATAACCTCTACCTTGATTTTGATATTCGGATTTTCTGCCGTAAACTCCTTCGCAATGGCTTCCATGGCCGGTTGCTGAATCTTATCCCAAATGGAATAGGTAAGGGTTACGTTCTTTTTAGGCGCATCAGTCGCTTCCCCCGCCGTGTTGTTTGGACTATTGTCCGGCGCGTTGGTGGAGTTGTTGCTGCATGCGGCAGAGAACAATGCAATAACGGTGAAAACAGTTGCAAGCATGAATGAAAATTTGTTTCTTTTTGCCATTTCAAATCCCCCTATTGATTAATTTAGGCAAATTATTTGCGTAAACTATTTACGCTAAACATTCTGCCTCTTTACTTCTATATCTTAATCGAATACCATAACCACTTTAAATGCCTCATTTTTAAGATTGAATGCCCAATTATTAAGATAAAAAGAGTTTGCATTCATATAAGGATTCATCCATAATATTAGTAAATAATTGCGCAAATTATTTCTTAATTTGAATAGGGAGTGTCTGCTATGAAGATCACTGAGTTGCAAAGAGGTCCTGAAGAATTTTGGTGGGGCGGAGTTATAAACGAAGGACACTTGATGCCCTTTGGCGACCGTCCGCATACGCGTGATTTGCGTTTGACGGATGATAATCAAGCTTCCCCTTTATTACTATCTAATATGGGAAGATACATTTGGAGCGAAGAGCCGTTTACCTTTTCATTTAATGAGGCCACGATTACGATCGAGCACAAAGAGAAGCTATGGATTGAAGAAGGGCATGAAAGCCTTCAAGGCGCTTACCGGCATGCATGCCATACTTATTTCCCCCCTTCCGGCGTTACGCCTGACAAGCTAGCATTCGAAGCGCCGCAATACTGCACATGGGTAGAAATGTTCTATGAACCGACACAGGACAAACTCCTCCACTATGCGAGATCTATTATAGAAAACGGCATGCCTCCTGGCGTTTTAATCATTGACGACAATTGGATGCAAGACTATGGAACATGGGACTTTGACAAGCATAGATTCCCCGACCCTGCCGCTATGATCGAGGCCTTGCATCAATTAGGGTTTAAAATCATGCTTTGGGTATGCCCGTATGTGAGTCCTGACAGCCTTTCATTCCGGAAATTACGTGATCTTGGGTTCTTGATGAAGCATGCTGACGGTACGCCTGTCCTGAGAAGATGGTGGAACGGGTATAGTGCGATCATCGACTATACAAGCACGGACGGAGCCGCGTGGTTTAAACAACAATTAAACAGACTGATCGAAGATTACGGGGTTGACGGCTTCAAGCTGGACGCGGGAGAACCTATCTTGCCTGACCTGATGGATGACGTTACAGCAGACGTCGCATGGTCACGCCCTGTAAGGCCGATGGAGGATTGTGAATCCTACGCTCGTTTGGGAATTGGATACGCGCTTAGCGAATTGCGCATGTGCTGGAAGCTCGGGGGGCAGGCGCTCATCCAGCGGCAGCGGGATAAAACGCACTCATGGGAAGCTGCGACTGGACTGAGGGGACTCATCCCTAACGCGATTGCCCAAGGTCTGATGGGATATGCGTTCAACTGTCCTGACATGGTTGGCGGCGGGATGGACGGCGATATTAACTCGCCTGATTTCCGTTTTGATTCCGAACTATTTATCCGTTTTGTTCAATGCTCGGCATTATTCCCCGCCATGCAGTTTTCCATGGCGCCGTGGCGAGTTCTGAACGGCGATGAGCTGGCCTGGTGCATGGATGCGGTACGGATACGAACGGAATTAGGCCCCCTGCTCTCCGAGCTTGCAGACCAAGCTGCGAAAGATGGACTTCCCATCCTGCGCAGCCTGGAATTCGTTTTTCCGCAACAAGGCTTTCACGCTGTTCAGGACCAATTCATGGTTGGCGAATCCATTCTGGTAGCGCCAGTCATGAATAAGGGACAGATCGCACGAAGCATACAATTTCCGGAGGGCCAATGGCTCGGTGATGACGGAAGCGTAGTCGAAGGCCCTATCCAGCTCGAAGTCCATGCGCCTCTGTCCCGCTTGCCGTGGTATAGAAAAATTTGTATCCTTGCTTAAGGAGAGCTTCTTATGAAAACAATCAAATTAGCTGTTATAGGAGCAGGAGCAAGAGGTTTCTTATCCTATATGCCATATGTTCAAAGGTTTCCTCGCGAGGCGGAGGTGGTCGCGGTTGCCGAACCAAACAACGAGAGAAGAACGAGGTTTGCGGAAGCATTACACTTGGGCCCCGAGCAGCTCTATTCATCATGGGAAGAGCTGCTGAGCCAGCCTAAGCTTTGCGATGCGGTCCTCATCTGCACACAAGATCAAATGCACTATCAGCCTACGATTGCCGCTCTTCGAGCGGGTTATCATGTCCTTCTTGAAAAACCAATGTCCAACAATCCGATGGAGTGCGTGGACATGGAAAGAATCGCGCGCGAGGAAGGTCGCCTGCTCTCGATCTGTCACGTCTCGAGATATACGCCTTTTTGGCAAAAGATGAAACAAATCACTCATGACGGCCTTATTGGAGACGTCATCTCTATTCAACACAACGAAAACGTTGGTTACCTTCACTATGCTCACAGCTTTGTCAGAGGCAACTGGCGGAATGACGCTCTCTCAAGTCCAATGATATTAGCCAAGTCTTGCCATGACATGGATCTAATCCGTTGGATCGTCGATGCGGATTGCACGAAGGTCAGCTCCTTTGGTTCTTTGGGCCATTTTCATATCGACAACGCGCCTGCAGGCTCAACCGACCGATGTACGGATGGCTGTGAGGTGGAGCATACCTGTCCCTATTCCGCATTGCGATACTATATGCAGGACACGGAATTAAATCCGTTTGCAGCACTCATAGCAGATCCGCCTTCCGAAACCAACAGAATGAAAGCCATATTGGAGGGTCCCTACGGCAAATGTGTTTATCGGACGGATAATAACGTAGTGGATCATCAGACGGTCAATATGGAATTTGAAAATGGAGCCACCGTTATATTCAGCATGTGCGGGTTTACGCGGGATATGAATCGCATCGTCCAAATCATGGGGACCAAAGGGGAAGTTCGCGGCGATTTGCTAAGCGGCCGCATTGATCTATTCGAGTTTTCGTCAGGCACTCAATCTGTCATTCAAACCTTAACCAGCAATAGCGGCCATCAAGGAGGCGACGACGGGATCATGCGGCAGTTCCTGTCCGACCTTCGGAACGGACAATATATAGATACCCTGACTTCTGCGGAAGCCTCTCTGGAAAGTCATCTTATGGCCTTCGCCGCGGAAGAATCCAGAAGAAAAGAAGGCGCCGTTGTGGACATGAAACTCTTCCGTCAATCGCTTTCATCAACTGTGCTCAGTGAATCCCGTTGAACGGCTTTAGACTCATGAACAACTCTCATCATACTCAAGCATGTAAGAAAGAATAAGCAAGACCGGCCCGCAAAACTGCGGGCCGGTCTTGTTTTGTAGGTTTAATGGAATCGGCTGGCGATCCGATTACCACTTATTCAAATCGGATCTCATCGATCCAGACCGTACTGTTGCCTCCATGCCAAAATGTCATCGACAGTTGGCCAGGGGTGCTGCGATCTACGCCATTCGCCGCCAAATTAATTTCAATATTTTTGTAGCTGGTCGTTACCGTATCCCCGCTGAAAGCTGCCAATGTTTTGGTCACTCCGCCGATTGTGAGCTGGAAGTGGCTTTGTTCACCCCCACTAGCGCCTTTGATACGAATGACCATTTTCGAGTAGCTCCCGATGTTCTGGTTGATATCCGTGCCTAACCAGCCGTCGTTGTTGTACTGAAGCTTCAATGCCCCTGTTTCAATGACGCCTGCGGTATTGACAAACCCGTTTGCGCTTGACCACTTGCCAAGATCATTGGCTCCAGGCCAGCCCGGCGAGTTATCGAAGTTATCTAACAGCAAACCGGTTGTCCCTCCGCCACCGGCATTGGTCGTTACATTAACAACTGCGCTTGCAGCCGATAGATTGCCGGCTGCGTCTTTTGCTTTCACGGTATACGCGTATGCCGTATTGGCATTTAATCCGCTATCCGTAAAGCTGGTCGCGGCAGATGTACCCGTTTGATTGCCGTTTCTGTAGATCACATATTCCGTTACGCCGACATTATCCGTCGAACCGCTCCATGACAAGCTTACGCTATTCGATGTTTTACCCGATTCGCTCAAATTCGTTGGCGCAGTCGGCACTTGCGTATCGCCGGAGCTGCTTCCTCCGGAAATCTGAATGCGATCGAAATCAGGTGCCCATCCTGTTGGGTTAGAGAAATGGATCGTGTTATTGCCTGCATTCAGCTGTACTTGTGCCTGAACGGTGCCAACCGTAGTCCAGCCTCCCGTACTCGGCAGATTGAGCGTGGAAGCTGATCCTCCGTTTACGCGCAGCTGCGCGGTACGAGCCTCGCCGCTGAGGTAAGAAACCGTCATCGTATACGTTCCTGCAGCTGACGCGCTTATTCCGTTAAATTGCAAAGTACCGTCGTTATTCCCGACATACCCTACTTTCGAGCTTCCTGAGCATGTGGCGCACGCGGAAACGATTGCTGCTCCAGTCCGCGTATTGCTTGCGGACTCCGCTTCATAGGCCGTCCCGGTCCCGCCTCCTCCGGAAGCGTTCGTGGTCGTGCTTACAGAACTGCTGTTGGCGGATACGTTCCCTGCCGCGTCCTTCGCTCTGACTGTATAGCTGTAATTCGTGGCCGGACTTAACCCCGTATCCGTAAAGGTATTGGTGCTCGAAGAGCCTACCGATACGCCTCCGCGGTAAATATCGTAGCCGGTCACGCCGACGTTGTCGGTTGAAGCCGACCACGTCAGGCTGACGCTGCTCGAAGTCGTTCCGCTTACTGCCAGATTACCTGGCAAGCTTGGTGCCTGAGTATCCGTGCTTCCTCCTCCGCTGTAGCCGCCATCATATGCCGTTTGGGTTAGGTTATACGAAAGCGTATTGTCTGATTTCAATAAATCGAAAGGCCCGATGTTTTGATTGGCAGGGTCCATACCGATTCCTACTTTGCCGAGCGGCGTTCTGCCGCCTGTATAATAGTTGGTATTAGCAAATCTCGCGCTTGGTTTATACCCGTAAGGGTCAAGAATGGAAAGCGCCAAAGTGTAGGTTCCGGCCGGAACATTGGAAGGGATTGTAAATGCGCCAGAAACCTGCTGAACGGCAGGCGCTTGATTGTATTGGCGCGTCGTGCTGTTCCAATTGTCGCCTGGCATCCAATTCCGGATGTCCACGTTGTTGAAAATTCCCTTCCACGCTACCGTGCGGTCGCTTCTAAGCAAGCTGGCTTCCACCGGCCAGTTGTAGTAGAACGGGGCCGAGCCTTTGTTCACGACTTGAAAGGCCACATTCATTGATCCGCCAGGCTGCACGCTGCCCGAGAATGTCGCTTGATTGACGACGAATCGATATCCGAATTCCTTCTGCATCAAAGCCGCTCCCTGCGATACGGCAGAATTGCCGGCATCGTACAGATCAATCCAGCCCAGACTGGTTGTATGTGTTTTTTTGATCCAGTCAATCACGAAGTTCCTATGGTTCGGATCGCTTAACGTATCGTTAGGGGAATCGCCCGGCTGAATATCCTTCTGCCCCCAATCGTAGGCTACCTCGCCCCCGTTAACCTGCGTTCTCCAGACATCTCTAGCGACAATGCCATCTCCTCCGGACAGATCGTCGATTAAGGCGAAGGAGTCCCAAAGAAATCCGAAGTTATAATTTTGGAATGTATCGGGATACCGCACTTGAACCTTCTTGTTCTGAAAAGCTTGCGTAGCGGCATCGCCTAATGCCGTCTGGAAGCTGAGCGGAATTCGGTCCGTATTGTCCGTCATCTTATCCGGCCAAATATGATGCTCTCCCCAATTCCCCCACAACCCCAGCTCAATGTAGGCAACTCTGGGATCATTGTCCCAAGCTTGGCCAAGTTTCTGGATGAAAGCGGTCAGACGGCTTTTCAATGCCTCCGACGTCCATTGTGTTGTTACGTCGCCATGAGGAACGCCTTGGGGCCAAAACTCTCCTCCATTTGGATAGACGATGAAAACGCGTGGAATCACCTTTTTATTTTGGCTTTCGATTCCTGCCCATGCCGTATTGCTCCAATCCTTGATCTTCTGAACGGAGTCGGACGCCGCATTCTCGAGATCCGTATATTTGATATAGTGCTTAAACACGGTTCCGTACTCTTGATTCGAGAAGCTGGTGTCGTTCATGAAACGTGTCGGCCGAAATCCTTTAAAGGGATTTTTGTAAGCCTCCTGCGTTTCCGTCAGATTTACGCTAATTGGACCGACAGCCGCTGACGCCGAATTACCGAACGGTACCGCCAAAGAGCCTCCGGTCAGCAAAACAAAGGATAACAAAATGGTAAACGCTTTCACAAACGGCTTTGAAAAATTTCTTTTCACTAATCATCCCTCCCATATTTTAAAAGGTTTGCGCAAATAAATTGCGCAATCTTTTGCGCTTTTAGTATATTCCAACCTTGCTCGCTCCGTCAATCAAAATAATACCAGCTCGTGATTGCCTTGCGCATTGATTGATTTTTTGCAGCATCGAACGCCAAATAACCGTCCTCAGACGGTAATGATTACTGAGGGACGGCTATTGCGGAACTTATCGTCGTTCTACACCTTATTTGACATTTTAGCGCATGATTCCCGTACGATTAACTCGGTTTTCAAACCGATGCATACTTCCGAAATGTTTTTGTTCGTGATCAATTCGGTCAATACTTTTACGATAATCGAGCTAATATCGTATCTAAACCTTCGAACAGTCGTGAGCGGCGGAACCATGAACTCCGATAGCTTCAAATCATCAAAACCGACTAACGAGACATCCTTCGGAATACGGATGTTCAGCTCGGCCAATCCCTTCATAGCCCCAAAAGCAATAATGTCGTTTAACGTAAAAATAGCCGTGATAGACGGCTCTTCGCTCATCAATTGCTTCACTGCCTCATATCCATGAGCAGGATCGAATGCACCCAATACAACATGGCTTTCCACCCATGGCAGCTTAAAATCGCGAAATGCATCTTTGCAGCCGTCGAGACGGTTTACGTTCACGAGATGGTTTTTGGGCCCCGCTATAATCCCGATTTTCTGATGACCCAATCCATGCAAATATCGTATGACCTCATAAGCGCCTTTACGGTTATCATAGTCAATATAGTTGTGGCCGATCTTGTAGGTTCTTCCATTCGTAAGCAAATACGGAATTTCGAGTCTCTCAAGCTCTTCGAACAACTTGTCGTTGACAATGGGATCAAATATGATGGCTGCGTCCGCTTTTCCCTCGCCCAAAAGCTTATATGCCGGAGAGGACTGCAAATCTGTGCTGTGTTTCACAATATCAATCTGATGGCCGTATGCTTCGAATTCTTCCTTTAAGTGATTCAAGTCGGCAGAGGTAGACGGGTCATTATCGAAGAAATCATTATGGCCTGGGATGATTACGGCTATCGTATAGGGGGTTCCTGCCAGCTGGGAGGGAGAGACGCCCGGTTTTAAATGTTCATTGGCAATATCCAATACTTTTCTGCGGGTCTCCTCGCTGAAATTGCCTTGATTGTTTATAATCCTGGACACAGTACTAATCGAAACGTTTGCCTTTTTTGCAATTTCTTTAAGTTTGATACGCGTCCCTCCAATCCTTACGAAACTTTTTTGCACAATAAGGAAATTATAGCGTTTATTAACGTACTCAGTCAATCATGCGCAATAACTCATGTATCCTTTAGCTTTATCTTTGTATTTAACATTAATGACATACATGCCCTCGCTGACAGCTAAACCTATTGCATCAGCGTATGTACAGCTTTTCTCTCAGCATCTGGGAGAACAACTCGAACTCATACTGAAACAGCATATCTGTGCGCAGACGGATCAATTCGGAGAAATAAATTAGGGCTATACCCTAGTCCGTCAGACTTAGGAGTATAGCCCTTTTTTGCTGTAAATCTTAAATCAGTTTTGATTTTAAAAGCAGTCTTTGTATAATGGTTGCAACCTCTGCTCTAGTAATAAAGTCTTTTGGCGCAAGTTCAGCACCGTGTCTTCCCGATACGATACCGGCTTCAACGCTATCAGCAATACCGTCTTTTGCCCAACTTGAAGCATCTGCTGCATCTGCGAATACTTTTAACGTATCATCTATTGATTTCATAACGAGTTTGTCTGTCAGCTTGGTAATCGACATAGCTTTTGCAATAATGACCATCACCTGTTCTCGGGTAACCTTGTCATTTGGACGGAATGTACCATCTTCAAACCCACTAATAAGGTTATACCTATACGCAGTACTAATGGCACTACTATACCAATCCGTCAATTTCACATCCGAGAACGGAGAAACGCCACTCTCTAGTTTCAACCCAAGTCCACGAACGATAATGGTCGCTAATTCAGCACGAGTAATTTTAGTATCCGGACTGAACATACCGTCGCCGATTCCTTCAATAACCATACGCGAACCCATATCATTGACTGCGAGTTTCGACCAATGATTCGCTACATCATTGAATTCGATAGGATGCCATACGACTGAATATGTGCTGTTAGTTAGGCTGCTTATGACAGCATAGTATTTTCCATCCATCAGCATAATCTTCGTCGGCACATGGCGAACCGTTCCGTTTGACTCAATAACAATGCCAGTCGTGATTTTTTTCGGATCCACACCTTCTGGAATCGCTATAATACGTTCAATATAGGCATTGAAATGCGCTACTTCCACCGTTGTATCTCCGTATATCGCCCTGACCGTAAAATTTACCGGAGGCACTACAAGTGAGAAAGACCCTGTCTCCGCTGCGTTCTCCACCACTTTCACAGTTTCTGCTGTCGGCTCTGCAATTTCAATTTGCACCTTGATGTCTTGCAAAGCAGCAGAATTTCCGATTTGGCTGTATATAGCGCTGATGTTAATTTGCTCTGCTGGAAGTGTATACGAAGCCCTGTCTGTCTTAATTTCCAAAACGGCCTGTTTACTTTCCATGCTTTTCACCATCTGACCATTCAGTTCGCCAACAATAACATCGGACTTGGTTTTTACCGGAATCGTCACAACTGATCCCTGGCCTTCCGAGGCGAGCTTGTCCTCTAGTTTCTTCTGATCAATGGTAATGATTATTACCGTTTGTCCGTTAACCTTGGTTGTTGTTGCCTTTCCTATCTGCTCTACCTTCCCGTTAACAAGTACATCTACTCCGGGATTTGTTGTTTCAGGCGTACTAGGCGTTGTAGGCTGAGAAGGTAAGCTGCTGGTCATGAACACTGCGCCAGCACTTGCCGCCGATGCGTTCTGCGTTGCCGTTTCTTTCACTCGCGTCACAATCGTATAGCTCGTATTTGGCGTTAAACCGCTAAATGCTGGGCTGTCCTGCCACGTTGTGCCGTTGTTGATGCTGTATTCCTGACCGTTTATCCCTGTCAGGGTAATACTGCTCGTCGTTTTGCTGGCCAGCGTTGCTGCTGACGGTGCGCTCGGTCCATTCGCCTTGGCGATTGCTGCCGTACCTGCACTCGTTACGCTGCCGCTGGCATGCGTTCCGTCCGCCGACACGGTTACGGTGATGACCGCTCCAATATCCGCTTGCACCAACGTGTAGCTGGAAGACGTCGCGCCATTGATTGCTTCGCTGTCACGGTTCCACTGGTAGGTCGGACTGTCGCTGCTGGTGCTTGGCGTGTAAGCGACTGCACTCAGATCTACTGCTAGCGTTTCTCCATACTTTTCTGTTCCCGTAGTCCCGACCGTTCCTCCGATAACCGGAATGGCGTCGGTCTTGAACACGGCGCCAGCACTTGCCGCCGATGCGTTCTGCGTTGCCGTTTCTTTCACTCGCGTCACAATCGTATAGCTCGTATTTGGCGTTAAACCGCTAAATGCTGGGCTGTCCTGCCACGTTGTGCCGTTGTTGAT
>NZ_JACHXW010000010.1:195690-251980 GCF_014192395.1 Paenibacillus endophyticus
TCGCTGTCACGGTTCCACTGGTAGGTCGGACTGTCGCTGCTGGTGCTTGGCGTGTAAGCGACTGCACTCAGATCTACTGCTAGCGTTTCTCCATATTTTTCTGTTCCCGTAGTCCCGACCGTTCCTCCGATAACCGGAATGGCGTTCACATTCTGAGTCACGTTCGCATCTGCATAACCCGTCGCCAATACTTTAATCGTATGGGAACCTACACTGAGCACGCCTGCGTTAATACTAATCTTTCCTGAGACAATGCTGTAATCCGTTTCTTGCAATGCCGTGTTTCCGTCCTTAACTGCGGTAATTGCTCCCCGCCATGTTGCATCATCGGTAAACGCAATGTCAATGGGATGAGTTATATCATTATCGGTGCTGTCTGCCGCTAAGGTCGGCGAAGTTGCCGGCGACGTCAATACAGGGTCATCAACAGAGAATGAATTGAAGTAAAACTGAAGACCAGGATATTCATTATCTGGATCTGAAAATTGACTGTCTGAACTTGGCGTTATCACTACACGGTCTACATCTTGAAAAACACTTGGCGTGAGTTCCGAAGATGTCAATTTAGAAAGAAAAGTTGGAGCACCTACAGTTTGAATGGTAACTGAGCCGGTAGATAACTCGTTCTTAAATCCAATAATCTTCAGCTTGGTGTCATTCCCGTCAAGACCAAAATAATTAAAAACATTTAAACCATTAAATTGAAATTCGCTACCATCCGTTGATTTTAGTACTAAATACATTCTGGCAGTATTATCTCCGCCGCTATAATCGCCTCCGAATTGCGTATTCATTACAGTTGCTCTTTCACCGTTGAATACATCCGGGTAATCGCTAATATTTAACTCAGTGTCCTTCCATTGATACAATCCAATGCCGTCAGATCTCGTGTCACTCATTGCGGACTCCGCATAAAAGATTTCAAAATCCTGACCCAATATATTAGTTGAGTTTTGTTCGCCGTCAGTAAGTTCAGACCCCAAGTCATGCCAACCTGCCGTTCCAGTTGGCTTTATCACATCTTTAATATCCGTAATTTCAAAGTCTTGAAACTCAACGTAATCACTAGCCGTAATCTTAATTTGACTTACATCATTGATTGGATAATCAAAGGTATTACATATGGAGTATCCACTCGAACCGTCAGCAATGACTGGACAGCTATCGTTATAAGCCACGCCTTTTGATATATAATTTAGTTGAATCGCATTTTCAGACTCTAAAATAGCCGCAAACTTAAAACTCGATAAATCAAAGGTAGAGCCAGCTTGTGCTTCAATAATCAGTGTTACTGGTAAATTATCGTCTCCAGAATATGCATATAAACCGCCAGGGTAAGTTCCGGCATTCTCTCTAACCCCATAAATGTGAAGATATGCCGAATCACTCTCAGGTGTTTTGAAGGTGAATTTTGCGGTTCTGCCGGCTGTCACCTGTTTTGTAAGACTGTTATTCTCTATATGCTCATTATCCGAAGTAGAAAGACTAACATCATTGATGTCAATTATTGCAATAGATACGTGCTGATCTGTACTTCCATTATGATCGTCAGCAGTTATAGTAGCCTCATATACGTTATTACCATCCGCATCCGAAGGCTGCTCATAATTAGGAGCACCTAGGAAAATCATGTTGCCCGTGGAAGAATTAATCAAAAACTTGTCTTGATCAACCCCGCCAGTAATGGAATATGTAATGTCGTCCGTACCTGTTGCTTCTGCCTTGTAGACTGTTCCAGATTGATTTTCGGCAAACTCTGCAGTGGCGGCTGAGGTAAATACCGGTGTAGTCACCAGCGGGGTTGCCGAATAGATACCATACTTATAAGTCGTCGCGGTAATATAATCACCATTCGACAGATTTGCAATACCGGCATTTCTATTAAGAAGCCCCTGATCAGGATCACCGGAAACAGCAGTTGACGCAGCACCTGCATTCACCGTTCGTGGAAAGCCAACAGAAACCAGCTGAAAAATGAAAACGAACAATAACAACAGCATAAATAACCGTCTCGCAAATACATTCTTGAATAAGAACATATAGTAGTCTCCTCTCATTGAGACTTAGGTCGAATGGTTGGGTCCACAGGAAGAAAGACCCTATTATTCGCCAAAATTCCCCATGAAAATAGTATAACTGCTTTACGATTAGGTTGTAACTTCTTTTTTTCATAGGACTTTTAAAATAGAATATGGCTGATCTAGTGATAAATAACAGCTAACTATTCAACACAATAGCACTTCCCGCTCCCTCCAAGTGCAGCCTTGCGCGGGACAACCTTGCCTTGAGCTATGCTACTGCTATCAGTAACCCAAAGGCGCGCCACCCGTTAAAAAAGCGGCAAAGGATAACGAATCCCTTGCCGCTTTTTACAATCAGGCTGACTCTTGAAATGGTTACAAAAGATTTGTAACTAGAACGACAAGCACTATTATTTAATTGTGTGTAATTGGTGTTCCAGTTAGCCAAGACTACGGCAGCAATTTGACGAAAACGTATAAATTGATATGCTATGAATCTCGTATCCATGTAAAACGTCATGGTAGCTGGGATATTTACACTCTTGCACCCACCTCCAACTGCCTATCTTCCCCCATTGACATTGTTCGCACGGCTTCTTCTGCAAACTTATGCTAACGACTGAATCGACGGCGCAGCAGCCTGCTCTTTTTCGGTTGAACTTTTTTCCTCTAGGCCTATCTTCCCTTCGGTTCCGACAGCTCTCGGCGCCGCTTATCCACCGCGTCCCCGAATAATTCACCAGCGCTTCCTCAAGCGCCGCTCTCGACGCGATGTCCATATTGTTCGTTCGTTTGTCTACATTTTAGCAATTGATCGATAACATGCAGGTTCCTCCTTATGCGAGGCCCCTTCCGATCCTTGGCCCATAAAAAAAGGACGCAGGGAAAATTCCCTGCGTCCAATCCAGTTCGGTCCTTTCAGGTTAAGAGAGGCGCCTTCTTGCGAATTGTGAATTCGTATGGTTAAAAATGAACATGTTTCTTCCGCCATACGGATAACCATGAACGACGCCAGCCATCGCGGTGGGAAGCCTGATCACTTAAACAAGCTTTCAATTCATCCTACCTTCACACCTTTACACACTTAGTTCCGAGCATACTGCTGCTCACTGCCTTCAACAAGCAGCACCCTGCACTCCCATACATAGCCCAATTCACTTATTCAGCCGCTCGACGATACGCTTGATGAGCGTAGCGGCTTCCGCCCGGACGGCAATGCCGGACGAGTCGAATCGGTTAGCGTTCGTGCCGCGCAGCAGACCAATCTTGATCGCCGATGAAACCTCGGCACGGGCCCACTGACTGATCTTGTCTCGATCTGCGAAAGGCTGCAGCAGCGCCGCACTCTCCGCGTCCGTCGCCGCCGCTGCTTCGGGTACGAGCTTAGCGTAAGCTCTCCAGGCCATCAAGGACATTTGCTCGCGGGTAATCCGGTCATTCGGCCGAAGCTTGCCTGAACCGTCGCCGCTAATCAGGCCTAGAGCGGCAGCCTTCCGAACCGAATCGTAGTACCAGTCGCCCGGCTTCACGTCATCAAACGATATGCCGACCGTATCCAGTGTCCCATCGCCGACGATGCGTGCGACCAGCGCCGCGAATTCGGCCCGGGTCACGCTTCGATTCGGCTGATAGGCATCATCGGACACGCCTTCCACGTACAAACGAGCGGCAAGCCAGTCGATGTCTGCCTTTGCCCAGTTCTTTTCAATATCTGCAAAAGGACTCTCATATACTACAATCCCGTAATAAGCCGAACCGCCTGCTTCGTTCCCTAGTGGAAGCGCCGCAGCTGGCTGTATTTCAGAGACGAAGCGCCAGTTCGGGCTGGACGGCTCGTAGCGGTAAATACCTGGCGCACCGCCATTAGCGATAAAGGTCCACTTGACGTTAATCGCATCCGGCAGCAAAGCATCCAGCGGTATTTGATTCGTCCCCTCCTCCGCTGTCATGGCAAACCGGTACAGTCCGGTCCGCGCGTCCATCCCGTTCGAGTCGGCGCTTAAGCCATCCAGCCAAGCCCGCTCGTCGCCGACCGAAGCCCGACTAACAACCAGATGAACGAGATTCGTCTTATCGCTGACGCCATGCCAGCCATCGGTGCTTACGATAATGGAGAACGCTTCGGTCTTGAGCGTCACTTTCGCTTTCGCTCCGGTGAGCGCACGGTAAGCTTCTGCGGGAATGACGATATCATAGGAATCGTATCCTGAAGGCGCGCTTAGGAGCAGCTCTATTCCGTCCTGCCGTGCCTTCAGCGCAGCCAGTACCGTCGCGGCCTTCAGCGAGACGACCGCTTCCTTGCGTCCGTCCGCTTCTTTGCCCGTCACCTCCGCGTCGCGGCCGATGTCCGCAGGATCTCCGTCGTTTGATCCGCCCGTTCCCCCATTGCCGTTGCCCGAACCAGGTCCAGGCTCGGAACCGCGTACGATCTTCAGCGTGTATACATTATTAACTTCAGGGTGGTTCGCGGCCTCGACCTTGATTGGTATTACATCGTCGCTCGGAATGCCTATCGTACGGAATTCGCCGTCTTCAAGCGGAACGTCCCGTACGGACAATTTGCCGCCGGCTTGCGCCAAGGAAGCTTTGAGCTTGACCTTCATGACATCTGCGCCAACCTTTACCGTGTAGTTGGCTTTGTCGGGGGAAAACGTCTCGGTCAGCGCGCCGCCCTCGATCACTAGCCCGTTCAGCGTGGCGTTCGCTCCCGACAGCCGAAGCGTGCCATCGACGGACGGATTGCCGAGCGCATCGGTCGCTGCGCCAGCCGCGATATGCACCGTGACGCCATCCGCTTGGGAGATCGGTCCGCTGAGTGTCAGAATCGCCGCCTGCGGCTGCCCGTTACCTGTCGGTACCTCTACGACGGCAGACTGAACCGTGCGGTTCGACCCGCCGATCGTGAACGCCTCTCTATCCAGGAGCGCGCTCAGAGACAACCCTTCATCGAACAAAATTCGGATCGCTGCATTGCCCCCCACCGCCGAAGCCGAAGTCGGCACCGGGCCCGACATGTCTCGAAGGACAGCCTTGACTGTTTGCGCCGTACCGATCAGCATCTTCACGTCCGCGTAGCTGCTGAACGGGTCTGGCTGAATATCGACGCTATATTCAATTCCCTCCGTCAAGCTGCTCCCGCTCGGCGTGAATCGAACCTTGCGGGCTAGCTTCGCGCCTCCAGTTTCTTGCGTTTCTATATAAGCGACAGTACCAGCTACGGTTCCGTCAGGGCCTGTCACGACGACCGTCCCGTCTGTTACCATCCCGTCTGCCTTCATGTACTTGCTAAACGTTATGTCGATATAGCCTTTGCCTTCGCCTCCAGCAATGGCCTCGATTCCTATTATGGTCGGCGGCGCCTTCGAGACGAGACCCGCATTGACGTCGAAGTGCGGAGGCGGTACCTTCAGCTCCTCGCTGTAAGCAGTCTCATACCCTGACTTCTCCCAGACAACCTTCCAAAAGCCCTCAGGGACGTCCCAGCCGTATCGGCCTTGGGCGTCTGTGTATTGCGGATTGATCTGCCCGTAATCCGGCGCGTCGTTCCACACCTTCCACTTACCCGAGTTTGTATCCTTGAAGAGCACGGTCGCCTTCACCTGCTCCAGACGGTTGGAGGGAACCGCTTCGTACACATAGCCGCTCGGATCGTAAATCCATTTCATACGGGCGACCCGCTTCAATCTTTTCTTGTAAATGTTTTCTTCGTCGAGGTCTTCGAGGTCATCGTCTTGACAAGCCGCAGGATCCGTAGGCCCCGCCGATCCGACAAGTCCAATTTGCTCGTCGACATAGCTGTCGATCTTGTTGGTGACGTATTTGCTCGCGTAGCCCGCCAGAAACCCGACCGGTCCCTCCAGCATCATCGCGCCCGTCCAAGCGCCGAGCGCGGTCTTCGCGATTTCGCCACCGACCGTGGCCAGCAGTGCCTTACCGGCCTGTTCGCCGGTCGCTTCCATATTTTCCGGACATACCGATGAGGATCCGACATTCTCCATGATCTTCATGACTTTGCCGGCGTAGCCTTTGTAGCCCTCGTATTGATCCTTGATTGAGAAGAGCGGATCGGAAGCACTCTTAGAGATCATCGCATAATCCGTGGATACCTGAATCATTCCCTTTCGATAGGGGGTCGTCTCGATGCCCATCTCTTCCAGAATCTCGAGCGGGTCCAGCTCTTCGTCGAACGCAGCCATCCCTTGGACGCCCAATGGAGCTTTTTCCTCAGGGAACAGGTATCCTTTCGGCATATACGCTTTCATATTGACCAGGACGCCGTTATCCGTCTCCTTCACATCGAAGGTGACGTTGTACAACGGGATGCCCTCCGCCTCCGCCTTTACGATCTCTTCCACGGTCGGAAGATAGGACGTTGGCGTCAGATCAATGCGCTCGCTCGCTTCGAGCCGGATGTTCTCCGCCTCAGGGAATTCTAAGACGGCATGACCGGCATAAACGCCGTCTTTTAGGGCGAACGGGGTCTTTTCGACGATTTTGAAATCCCGGAATGCTGGAGGCAATAGCGCGTTCGTCTCTTCCTCAGTCGGGATATCCCGGGTGATCACAACCTTCGGCTTCACAGTGTCGTAGGCCACATACAAGCCGCCGAGCGAATTCAGCGTCGTTGGGACCGTTGCCCTGAACTTGCCATCGTCATGCTTCTCTGCCGCGACGGGCTTACCGATCTGCCCGCCCAGATAAACCTTTACGTTTTTCACAAGTTCCGGTTTGTCGAACTGCAGAACGAATTCGAATGGATGGCCCGGCACGATCGTGTATGGAAGCTGAGCGATTCCGTTTGCGACATTCAGACTAACCCACTTTCCGTCCGGATACTGGACCATATCAATCGATTGGAGCGTTGGCTCCGCCTCGTCGTAGCTCAGCAGCTTGCGATCCGTGCGGATCTTCCGTTCACCCGTCACCGCCTCTGCCCACAGCAGATGCACGTCCGAGCTGCCCGAAGGACTCAATTGAATCACGCTTTGCCAAGTGCCGGCCGATGTCGCATTCACGGTTGCGAGCAGCAGCTGCTCGTCGTAGATATTGACTCGGCTGGACGAGGGGGCCAGTCCGTTGACTTTGACAACGGACGAGGAGACCGTCTTGGGCGCTTCAATCGTTACAGTCGGCACTTCCAGCACCGCGGTGCCCAGCGCTTCGTCCACCGTTTTCCCTTCGGACGTCCCCGTAATCCGAGCTACCAGCTTCGCACGGCCTTGACTATAATTCGAAGCCAGCTTCACCTGTAGAATAACCGCCCCTTTCGCGTACGAGGCGATTTCACCGAGCTGGACTTCCAATGTTCCGTCCTTTATGATGGCCTTTCCAGCCTCGCCGTTCACGCGAACGAGAACCTCTCCGTCTTCTGCCACCGGCGTTACGCCATTCGGGAGTTCCATTCGAAGTACGGCTCCGCCGATCGCCGCCTTCGCGCCATTCTGATAGTAAGCCCGCAAATTGGCGGTCGCGCCAGGCGATACCTCGCTCGGTTCCGCCATGAAGCCGTTGTATCTCGAGCTGCTGAAATAATTCGCCGGCGCAAGTCTCAGCTTACCGACGTCCAAGTTCTCCCTCTCTCGAATGGTCACTTGAGCCGAAGCCGTCAAAAGCGCATCCGTATCCGGATCCCTGCGCGTGAGATCCAGCTTGTAAGTTCCCGCTTTTGGCGCATGTACGAGGAAGCTCCCTCCGCGGTAGCTTTGGGAGTCCGCGTAAACATAGTTTCTATCGGTAACCTCGTACAGTGTCACATTTGTCCATGCCTCAAAATTGCCGTCAAAACTCCCGCTGACGAGCCCGCCCTTCTCCTCGACCCACAGATCGGCCGTCGCATTGGCGTTGTCATCCAGCACAACATTCGTGCACTGCATGAACGTTCGCGTGATTACGCCGTTCACGCATACCTCTACGTTGTCGCCGGGCAAGCCTTGAAGCGTAACTATATTATGGAAATAACTGACACGATTGCTCGTTCTTCCCTTTAGCGTAGCGCTGAACCGAAGCGCCTCCATATCGACCGGCCCCTGCCATTCGCCGCCGATTGGCTTGAGATGGACATTTAACGTCACCATCCCCGTCGGAAAAGTCGCTACCGGAATATCCAGTGTCTTCGTCACGCCATTGACGATCGAAACGGTCAAGCCTTCCTCCGAGTTATAGTTAAAAGAGGACTTTGCCGCCTGGATAGCCGCTTCTCCGGCATACAGTGTCAATTCATAGGAGCCTGATGGCCCCGTGTACGCTTTGCGGACGACTGGCTTTCCCTTATGCATCTGAGTCGCGGATACAAGCGCATTCGCAATCGGCTGGCCTTTGGGATCAAGCACCCTGCCCTTCAATTTTCCCTCAGGCGTTCGCTTGACAGCCAGCTTGACTATCTGATCGCCGCCGACAACCGAGAACGTCAACGGTGCCATTTCCTCAAATTCCGTATTTTCCAGCTCGGCCTTCACGGTATACTTCAAGGCAGCATCCTCGAGCTCAATCAGGTTTGAGCGGCCGTCATCCTCTGTCACCGCTGTCGACAGATAGTTCTCTTGAGATTCATCCCAAAGCTCGACGCTAATACCAGGCACCGGATTATTGCCCTGATCACGGATTTCGAACGCCAGACGGACAGGCTGTTTGACAGTCAAGGACAATGCGGAGATTAATCCTGCCGACACTTGGACGGGCGCTTGGCTTGCGAGCAATTCGCCCCCCGAAGACATCAACGAGACCGTATAGTCCTCGGACGGCATCAATCCTTCCAGCTCTGCAGGCCCGTCACCCATCAGTCTCATCGACTCTTCTTCTCCTGCCGAACTGGACACCGATAAATACGCACCGTCAAGATTAACTTGGCCGGGGTTGTCAAACGCAACCTGCAAATTTCCGGGGACCAATAGCGGCAAGCCTGCTGCCGTCTTCTCCACGGGTCCTCCCGCCGCGCCTTCCATGACAGCCGTCACCGACAGCATCCGTGAGACACCTTCCTTCACCTTGAACGTCGCTCCATATTCGCCCGACCCTAACTGCGTCTCGCCAAGCTTGATCGACGACTCGGCCCAGCGGGTATCCGGCAGTTGGTTGCCTGACTCGTCCAGCCATGTCTCGTAAGCGACTTTGGCAGTAATCGTGCGTCCGGTCATCGCCTTCGCTTTGATTTTCAACATACTGTTCAACTTCGGCAGCCTAGCCGGTGTCATCTTGTCGAAAGTCAGGCTCAGTTCGAGCGTTTGGTCGTCCGCTCGCGTATTTACGCGCGCGACAGGCCCGTTGGTCGACGAAATGTCATTCACGTTTACAGCCTCTACACGAAAAATATATTCCGTAGCAGGAGAGAGTCCCTCAGCCGTATACGTCAACGTGCTGCCGTCAACGACAGTGATCTGCTCGTTATTCGCAAAGACGCGGTACGCCTTAATTCCGCTGGTTGAGACAGCTGCTCCCCAAGCTAATGTCGCCCGGTTCGAACGGATGTCGGCTGCTTCCAGCTTGCTGCCTTCCGGCCATGTCGGAACACCGTCATCGGGACGGGTCTTCGAAGCAATGAACAAACCCGCCTGCAATTGCTCATCCTCTGTCACGGGGCCACCATTGCCGTATCCGGCGCTGAATACGGCGACCTCCGCGCCGTCGCTGAGCGCCACGTCCGGAAGCGGCAGCTTCAACGCCGGATCCGACACGTTAACATTCGCTTCTTTCGTGGTGCCGGTTTCCACCGAAGCAATCAAGGACTGTTCTATCTCCGACGAATGGAGCGTCGTCTCGAAAGAGACATACCGTCCGTCCGCACTCATACGCGGCTCGTAGCTCCCATTCTCGAGCTCCGATCCGTCCGGCGCGACGGATATGCGCTCGAGGCCAGCGTTAGACGCACGATAGACATAGATGTCTTTGAACTCGTTTGTATCATCGTCCTCCAAAGCGCCATCCGATTCGAACACAACGATCATGCCGTCGGCGCTTATTGTCGGGCTGCCGCTCTCCTCCCCGTTCTGCTCGCCTGAAGCCGTCACGCTAATGAGTCGATTCGTCCCGGTCGTGCGGTCAAGGATAAAGACGTCCTTGCTAGAATCATTATCTTCCTCGACGAGGTAAGCAGAATCCGACTCGAAGGCAACATAGCGGCCGTCCGCGCTGATCGAAGGCCGTTCGCTGTAGTCCGAGTCGGACTCAGTAGTCGAACTGATCTTGGTGTTCGAGCCGCTATCGCGGTCGTATACAAAAACATCGCGGTTGTCTGTGTCATCCGGGACGAGATCCGCAGCGCCGGAATCATAAGCCACGTAACGGCCGTCCGCACTAATGGAGGGGTTATCGCTCATCCCCGTCCCGGGATCATCACTATCCGCTTGTTTGCTGATTAGGATTGTTTCCTGTGTCGTACGGTCAAAAAGATAGACCTGCTTGTTAAGCTGGGCGAAAATGCTCTCCGCGCCTATAATGGCAAACGAACGAGCATCCGGCGTCATCTCGAACTTTACAGCCTCCAGCCCGGACACCTTTTTTAGAATGGACTCCTGCGTGCCGGACTTTCGGTCGAACAGAATAATCTCTGAATGAAACTCCGCCCCTTCCAGCTTGTAGTGGAGGAAGGCGACATAACGTCCATCAGGCGTGACCCTCATATTATTCAGCAGATCCGTTTCAGAGTAATCGAATATTTTGATGAGATGATTCCATATCGGACCTTCCGTGGACGGATCCAACTCGGGCTCGAGGATCTGGGACTGCCGATCTGGCACGCCTTCCTCTGCCTGCACCCACCCCGCGAACAAGCTGCCACTCAGCATCGAGACGATCACCAAGCAAGCGATCCATCGCATGCCGATGCTTTTGGCTTTGAACAAACTCACGATAATTCTCCCCTTTCATATTGTTTGCGCAACCTAGTCTGAACACCTTGTTGTATGTGCCTCCCTTTCATCTAGGGCTATCCCATTTCGCATGTCCTACGTGTCAGACTTTGTTGGTGCCTTTCTCGTTCGGATTTTAGAAAATACGCTCCCTTATCCCACAGAATTGGCTTGAACGAAGTCACATGATATGCTCATGACGATATTCTCCAGTGCATGCATTCCTAAGCCGCAATTTCATTTAATCGCAGACGCCCGGAAGAGTCGACGGACTATGGGTATCATTTTGTAAAATAGCGTTTCGAATCTAAGCCACATCCGCAATCGCCATCGCTTCAGCAAGATAAGTCCTCTTAACCACTCGTCAATGACGAATGAGATCCAGATCCCCAGTAAACCCAACTTCAAGGAAACTGTAAGAATATAAGAGAGTACCACGCTATCCCCCATATCGAAGCAAACCCGAGATAAATGGCGAACTTAATATCGCCCAATGCGAGCAAGTAGATGAACATCATCAGGTATTCCGTATATGCTTTGATTGTCAGCTCCTATTCCAACAACCGCAGCGATATAAGCAATGGCCAACGGGGAGGAATGAAACGATAGGAGTTCTGAAGCGGAAGGCGCACCTATTTAAAATAGTCTCCTAAAAAGCGCCACCGGCAAGCAGAATATCCGCTTAACGGTGACGGTATTTTACCCGCTTCTTCAGAATCGCGAAGTGGACGACAAGTCCGGTTCCTTAGCTAATCTTAGTCGTAATCGCAACGCCAAATACGCCAAGATGTGGACTTGCAAATCAGGTTACCACTCCCTCCAAATTCCCCCTTAAACCCACGCCCCACAAGAGTTACCAGCGATTCCTCCTCCTTCTCTCCAAATCTCCGAAGAAAAATAAGCTTGCCCCTGAAGCCCGCAAAATGACCGAGGAAATCACAATAAATCGAGCAAAATCAGAGCTGAAAAGGCAAAATAAGTTTGACGTAAAATTAGGGAAGATCGTAGGGAAAGAACTGGGCTTAGGACGAGATCAATCGGGTAAAAAATCGGCAATTGAGTCGAGAAACAACTGAGAAGAGCTTTCATGCGGGAGATAAAAAACTGAGGAAAAAAGCCTGAGAATGCAGGCGTGCAGCGGTATTCCTGAGATGTGGATGCGGATGAAAGGCGGAAGAAAGAGATTCGGGGTAGATACGTTAAATTCGTCGGCTTTGTGATAAGCCTGTAAATTTTCTGATATCCGCCCACTCGGGACACAAGTCTGCAACTACTTCAATCCAATAAAAATAAGCAGGCGCCGAGGCACCTGCTTATACCTATACGTATTCTATTAATAAAGAACGTTCCAAAGCCGCAATAGAACGACTGCTGCTTCGGCTCTAGTAGTCAAACCTTTCGGCGCAAAATGATTATTTTCCCGCCCTTTTATAAGTCCGTTTTCATGAGCATTTGCAACATAATCTCGGGCCCAAGCTGGAATGGCGGCATCATCAGCAAAAGAAGGGCTTTTCGCATTATTTGCCTCCCATTTCATTGCTCTGGACACCATGGCAGCCATCTCTGCTCGATTGACCCTTTGCTGCGGCTGTAAGGTTCCATCCGAATACCCCTCAATAATTCCCACGGCTACTGCTGTCTGAATCTCCTCCTGTGCCCACTCTGGAATGCTGTCCTTGTCGCTGAATGGCATTGCCATAGCTTCATTGTCTATAGAAATCTGAAGAGTACGAAGCAGCATAACCGCAAACTCCGTCCTTGTTACATAGCCATTCGGCTTAAATGTGAGGGCATTTGTTCCCTTGACGATTCCGAACTCTACCGCTTCGCAAATATTAGCTTTTGCCCAGTGATTCGTAGTATCCGTGAAGGTACAAAACGATGTGCTGACATCATCGGCAATGCGATTAATCGTGAGCTTGTACGCCTTGACGGTTCCATCCTCTGCCTGAACCGTTATTGTGAATACATTAGCTCCCATTGCCAAAAGAAGTGCCTTGGTCTCCCCTATGCGTTCCCCTAACAGCTTAACAACGGCTTTGGAATGAGAAGGTGATAATTTCAGTTCAATCTGCTCTGCGTCTGTCTGTACGGTATACTCCGTTTTCTCAGGTGTAAATGCAGGCAATAGCTCTAATTCCTTGTCCGATTTATATATGTCTAATTTAGCTAGGTTGGCATTGCTCGAAAGCGTTACTGTTGGCGGCGTTGGCGGGGCTGCCACTGCGCCCACTGTAACTGTAGAAGCTAGATCGACTACTTCCACACCATTAAGGTAAACCGTTATGCTAAAGTTTTTAGCAGACTGTGTTCCATTGTTTGGAAGAGTAATTATGGCTGTCGCATTTGTGCTGCTGCTGACCGCTGCAATTGCAGCTTCTACTCCATTCACATATACCTGCAGTGTTTGTCCAATTAAATTGACCCCAGTTACAGTAGCCGTTATATCGCCTCCGGTACTCGGCAAGCTGGCTGGGCTCGCTGCAATATTGGTAACTACAGGAATAGCTACGACAAAAGCAGCCTTCGCTTCATCAAGCGTTGTGCCATACTTATTAGCTACCTCGTCCCCGGAAACATGAACCTCGTATTCGCCATCACCGAGCGTGCCATTAAAGGTCAACGTAAATGTGAATGAAGACTCATCATAGGCTTTCGTATAATCGGAAAATGTATGGCCGTCCTTCGTTATGCTAATTAAAGCCAGTGCATTAACAGAAGTGAGCTCCGCTCCTCCTGCAACCCAATATACGGACTCGCTGACCGTAACGGAAACACTAGCGGGCGGTACAACGAATTGCTCATTATGTGCAAAGTTGCCAAATGTAACAGCTAGCAGCGTTGTATCATACATCAAATTCAATGTATTGGAGGCTGTACTCTCATTGCCTGCCACATCCGTTGCAGCTCCTGCTTCAACGAATACCGTTACATGCTGACCGCTTGTCGCCGGACTAATTGTAGCTGTGTAAGTAGATTCGCTTACAGCGACCAGATCTGATGCTGTCCCATTCGTGACCTCAAGATCATCCACGGTAAAACCATCAACACTCTCATTAAAGGCTATCGTTACCGGAAATGAGCCATTTACCCCACTGCCTGCCGAGCTAGATATGGCAGCTGTCGGTGCGGTGTTATCAAGTACAAAGGCGCCTGAAACAGCAGCAACCGCATTGCCTACTTTGTCTGTTGCTCGAATATGCAAGTACCAGTTGCCGTTGCCGCTTGTCTGGCTTATTGTATCCTGGTCATTGAAAGGCATCCATCCATTGAATGGAACCACAGTGCTTTGGCTCCATACATATGCCAAGGAATCAGAATCGACGCCGCTTTGTGTATCATTAAGCAGTACCTTGCTTGACGCTGTTTTCGCCGCTATTGCTTGTCCATTCGTGCCAAACACTACTTCCGGGGACGTTGAATCGATTTCCAGCGTAATGGTGTAGGTTTGACTTGCCTTAAGATAGGGCTCTACGCGAACAGGAATAACGGTATTCGTGGTTGCTCCCGCTATATTAATGGTCTTAGAGCTGCCGCTAGCCAGCAGCTCATTATTCACATACAGAGCCGCTCCAGTTAAGTCTGCAAGCGTTGGTGTTACATCTACGCTGGACAGTGATTGTCCGTCATAGTAATACGTGTAGGAGGTGTCGGAGGCTTGGAAGGGCTCAGAGAAATCACCTTCTTGCAAAGCTAGGCCGCTTAAATCGGCATTACCCGGTACAAGGTCTGGACGATTAGCGCTTGCACCCCATCCGACGACCGTACCATCTGATTTCAATGCAAGTGAATGAAACTTCCCCGCAGCGATAGATTTCACTCTGCTTAGTCCATTAGGGACAGTGGCTTGACCAAAAACACCAAATCCCCATGACACTACACTTCCGTCTGATTTTAACGCGAGTGAATGGCTTGCTCCTGCAGCTATTGATACCACGCCATCTAGTCCTGCAGGTACTGTACTTTGATCATAAACGTTACTTCCCCATGCCACAACGGTGCCATCCGATTTCAGCGCGAGAGAATGGTTTGCTCCCCCAGCAATCGACACCACGTCAGTTAGCCCACTCGGGACGCTAATTTGACCAAAGTAGTTATGTCCCCAAGCTACGACGGTACCATCCGATTTCAGTGCAATTGAATGGGATTCTCCCGCAGCAATCGACACCACGTTATTCAGCCCGACCGGTACGGAACGTTGACCATCCGCGTTACTACCCCATGCCACAACGGTGCCATTCGATTTCAGCGCAAGAGAATGGAGTTCTCCCACAGCAATCGACACCACGTTATTCAACCCAATTGGCACGGAGCTTTGACCATAAAGATTTTGTCCCCATCCTACGACGGTACCGTCTGATTTCAGTGCAAGTGAATGGTACAACCCACCGGCAATCGACACCACGTCAGTAAGTCCCACCGGAATGGTTGTCTGACCCACAGATGACATTCCCCAGCCTGCGACTAGGCCATCCGATTTCAGTGCGAGCGAGTGGTATCCTCCCCCCGCAATACTGTTCCCTTTGATCGGCAATGCAGCACTTGTCGGTAATGTCGTTTGATTATAATTGTTGGCCCCCCACGCAACAACAGTACCGTCTGTTTTCAAGACGAGCGTATGGTTCCAGCCTACAGCAATTGAAGCCACATTAGTCAGTCCAGCAGGCACGTTGGTTTGGCCGTTATTAGGGTTCCCCCATGCGACGACAGTACCATCTGTCTTCAGCGCAAGTGAATTATTCCCCCCCGCTGCAATGGATAACACGCCACCGCCTGTAAGTTCAGCTGGTATTGTTGATTGACCATTAACGTTGACGCTTCCCCATGAATCAACCGTTCCATCCGATTTCAGTACTAGGATATGACTGGTGCCCGCAGCAATGGCAACCACGTTATTTAATCCAAGAGGGACGTTCATTAGTGAACTGCCTCCCCATACGACTACATTGCCATTCGATTTCAGTGCGACTGAGAACCCTTTACCGGCAGCAATTGCAATTACACCTGTCAGTGCTTCAACAGGTACATCCGCCTGACCAGCGTCATTTCCCCCCCATGCAACGACAGCACCATCTGCCTTCAACGCGAGCGAGCTGTTTGCCCCTGCTGCAATGGCTATTACTCCTCCCGCTGTCAAATCATCTGGTATTGTCGAGGCGCCGCCAGTGTTATTCCCCCATGCGACGACGGTGCCATCCGATTTCAGAGCAAGCGAATGCTCGCTTCCGGCAGCGATTGATATGACATCAGTCAAAGAGTTCGGAATACTTACTTGACCTGCATTATTAAGACCCCAACCCGCTACGGTGCCATTAGGTTTTAAGAGGAGCGAATGGTTGGCTCCAGCAGCAATTTGTGTTCCCTCCACACTTCGAATTCCCGTTTGCGATGCATAAGCGATGTGCGATCCGTAGGGAACCATTAAGCTAAGCAGCAGTACAAAAGTCAATAAAAGGTGAACCGATTTGCGCGAATGTAATGATAACAATGTATACGTCTCTCCTTTGTATGAAAAATAGAGGAAATTAACCATAACAGGACATTTTCCTTGTTTCGACTCTATCATAGCGCTCTGAAAGACTAATGAAAGAATGAGGTATAAGAAACTACGGTAGAGCCGATTACTCAAACTCTGCCGTGTTTTTATTGGGTATTCTTATTCACTCAACTTTTGCAGCTTGAAATCTCACGGCTTGGCAACACCGTTACTTTGTAGGACACTCAGTCAAAGCAAAACTTTTGTACATTAGGGATTAAGCCGAATCAAATACATTTGCACAAAAAATACACGGTAAACGATATCGTTTTGGAGACTTATCTTTCGGTGAAAGCGCAAAATGGGGGTTGATGTTTAGTTGGGCGAAATTAATAAGCAGAAACTTAAGGAGTCCGGAAGCAGAATTGAAGAAGGTTCTCGTCGTGGAGAAAAACATCAGCAGACACATAACAAACCAAAAGGGAGCAGAGGCGTTGGGGCTGTCGAACCGACAGGTCATTCGATTAAAGAAGAAGTATATGACGGAAAGGGGAACAACTTCCATTTTACAGAACTGCTTGAGCAATGCGAGTTGCTTGTGCTCCGCACCTCAACCGTGCGCAGGATTCTGCTGGCAAAGGTAATGAACAAGCAAAACAACGCCGTCGCTAGAAGGCGCACCAACCTCGCGAGCGTCGTTCTCAGGCTGGAGCGCTATGGCAGATTTACGCTACGCCTTACGCCTGGCTTCGAAGATCATGCCGCAGCTTTCGCGTTTCATACGGCCATAAATGACGCCACAGGCATAGTTGCAGTGCCATATTCAGACCAACCAAATGCTGCGATGGCTAGAAACAGTTCATGCTTCAAGGGATCAAAAAACACGCGATTCTGCTTGGATTGTACAGCGTCCTGCTTACGATCTTCAGTTCGACGAATGATCAACTCACGGTAAAATAGGAACTGACAGGCGATACCATGCTGAGCTTCCAACACCATGTTCTCTAGAAAACGAGAAGCTGGAGCTTAAAGTTCGGATTGGAGAAGGCCCAAGTCTTTGGCTCGTTGGACCGCGATCATTCTTTTGTTTACGCCCAGCTTCTCGTAGATGCTCTTAATGTGGTTCTTGACCGTACCCGTTACGATGCCGAGCTCGTTAGCGATCTCGCTGTTGGACAGTCCTCTGGCGATCCACTCCAGAACCTCGAGCTCGCGGAGGGACAGCAAGTTCAGCTTAGTCGCGCTGTCGATCGAAGAGGAGGTAGTCGGACGATTGGAGTATGAACGGTTCTTCTCGTCGTTGGTCGATTCTGGAGGCTCGTCTGTGGCATCTTTGGTTCGATTCAGCGCGCGGATTTTGGCGGCGGCTCCCCACTTCCGGTAACGGAGGCCGGCTTCCTTGCGGGTCGTGTCGGCGATCTTGGTTGCTCCGCCCGAAGCGAGCATTAAGGCCATCCGTTCCAAGGATAAAGCCGCATACCCGTAATGGCGGGTCGAGTCCCCGGCAATAACCGCTTGGTCATATAGACGGAGCGTCTCTATTTGCTGCCCGAACAAGCGTTGAAGCTCGGCCGCGACGAGCAGCGAGTGAATGGCGTAATGCTTCGGATTGGCGGCGGCGAGCGATTGCAGCTCGGAATGGTGTACGCCCAATCGCGCTTTGTATCGAGTTCGTTCGGAATCCTTGAGCTTATCCCAGGATTCGGAGATTGCAATCGTATCGTACACGCGCAATTCCGGAACGATCGCTTGCATGTCTGCCGAAGGCACTCGTTTAAACGCTTTGTCCGCGGAGCGCAAGACGGCCGGAAAGTCGCGGAACAAGAAATGGAGCAAGGCGCCGTAGGCATGCTTGTTGAACAAGAGGAAAACGGCCTCAGAATTCGCGAAGCCGGCTGCCGGCACGTCTTCTTCGAAGTCCTTGGCGACGACGGTCTCCCTTACTACTTCCTCAAGCGCGCCAGTCTCTGCTCTGCGCATTAAATGAACGAAGCCGAAGACTTGATCCAGTAACTCAGATCTAAACGATCGTTCGCCGGGCACCATTAGCTTGCGATAGCGTTCGATTAAGCTCTCGGCTTCTTGAAGACGCCCCCTGGCGCAGATGAAATGGATATGCTCGACCATGGATAGACCGGTATGCAGCCTAGAGCCTAGCGGCGAGTTTCCTGACGCCGCTTGGAAGAGGAGATAATAAGCTTCCTCATTCCGATCAGTCCACAGCGCCAACGCCCTGCCCTCCGAATACTTGCGTATAACGGGATCTTCTGCTTCGTCCGGCGATCCTTCGTTATCGGAAGAGATAGCCCATTGCCTCGCGCGACGTTCTTCTCTTCGAATCCAATTCGCGAGCTCCGCGCTTAATTCCTCGACTCTTAACGACATGGTTAGACTCCAATCCTGCCCATTCTGCATAACTAGATTCATCATATCACTATTAAAATCGAATAAAAAGAATGAACAGCGTGCAAAACTACTTCTTTTGGGGCGAATTTTAGAACTCAGTATCCCTTTAGTTACATCTCTTTTTCCAGTAAAACGCCTATAATAGACGATAGTCTTAATATCATATTATTTGGGTTGGGAGTGTAGTGTATTGATGTGGCAATTTAAACATAAGGGAGTGGGCAAGCTGCTCGCGTTGGCGCTTGCGGTATCGTTGACCTTCGGATCGGGTGCGTTTCTGCAGCCGAGCTCGGCGGGCGCAGAACCGGTCTCGGTTGTTCCGGGAACGGTGGAAGTGGATAAAGCGGCGCTCTCAAACAATAACCGGGACGTTACGATCAGCTTTAAGACGAGCTTGTCCGATTCCGCTTATCTGGACAAGGATCTGTTAGAAGGAATCGAGATTAAGCGCACGGGCGAGGGACATTACAACTGGTTAAGCAGCCAAGGGATTTATGAACTCGACGATGGCAAGTTGATTCTTCATTTGAACAATCCGTTAACCGGCAATGCGAATCTCATTCGCATCGCGATCGATTATCTGGCGGATCCAAGCGGCAATCCGCTATCGCTGTCCAGCGCAAATCCGATCGTCGTATCAGCTCCGGAACTGAATGACTACTATATCGTTAGCAATTCGGTGATTGACGGGGGACGTACGATAACGTTGCATTTGAGTCAACCGGTTGCGCTCCGGGATTCGGTTAATTTAAAGAACGCTATCACTACGTCTGATGGTCCTCTTGCTTCTGAAGATACCGCCGAGTTGTCCGCATCCGGCATGCAGGTAATCATTCACCTGGACAAGCCTTTACCGAGTAGCAAAAGCATAAACGTTAATTCTTCTGCTTTTCAATCGCCACACGGCCCTGTTGGGTCACTCAGCACTTATGTCAATCTGATCAAGGTCGGTGAACGCCGATCTCTCTATGTATTTCCTGAACAAGAGCGCGATCTCGATATTATTGATTTGGATTCAGCTGGCATATATAACAATCTTGCCGATCTAGATGCTTTAAAGGCAGCCATTACGGTATATAAAGACGAGGTAGTGTTCGACGGGGATTTTGAGATTGTTTCCTTGTTTAGTAGCTATGATGGTGGCTATTTCAGGCTAAAGTTTGCATCAGAACTTCCTTCGGGCTACTATCGTCTTGCATTCCCCGCCAACTCGTTGAAGAATATCAGCGGAATTGGAACGACAAAAGAGTTGCTCACCGGGAGGAGTTTCGTCGGTCCCGCACCGCAATACCAAGGAGCGGAAGTATCGCATAATTTCTCCGGACAGACGGTCGCTTCCCTTTTCTTTGATCGACTTATCGATACATTGTACTCGGAGGAAAATACTCCGGGAGCCCTGAAGAGGAGCATAACTTACTCTTTGAAGGCGGGAGATGACTGGATTCCGCATAACCTTGGCGCTGAAGACAGCGTTGTTTTTGAAGACAATAAACTCGTCGTCACGTTTGGCAAGAAGCTAAACGGCACTTCTATCAAGATTAAAGTAGATCCCAGAACGATCATAGATCCCTGGAATTCAATTGTAATTGATGAGACGATTGAGACGGCCGCTCTAGCGATAGGAAGTAACGTGTCCCCTACCTATGGGGGGGCAGAATTCGATAATAATAACCATGACGTTATCTTTAAGTTTGACAAACACGTTCAACCAGCTCCTAACGTGGACCTTCACAGAGCCATCACCTACGGGGCTAACGACAATGCTTTGGCTGCTTTGGATTCCGATGCGACCGTGTCGTTCAAAAACAATAAGGTTATCCTCCATTTTCCGAACGCTCTGATCGAGAATCATTACGAATTCTCCATCGCGGCCGGCACGCTGGCGGATCTGTCCGGGAATGTGCTTGATGAGGAGATAACGGTAACAGAGCTGAAACCCACTGATCTTGATCTCGCCCCTCCGGAGATTGCTAAACTTGAAGCATCCTCCGATTTGGAACTGGGCAAATCTGTTATCAACATCACTTTCAATGAAACGATTGTGGATCATACCGTCATTAACGGAGTCTCGCATCTGAAGGATTACATCGAGGTATCCAGGGATGGAGGAAACACTTTCTCCGGTCTTGGCGCTAACGACAGCGTTCGAATCGAAGGGAATTATATCGTGCTCTCGTATGGTGCCGGAGTCGATTCTGATTACAGAGTCAAAGTAAAGGCGAACGCCGTGAAGGATTTGTTCGGCAACGTGGCGACGGAGGACCTGACGGCGGAAGGACTGGCGGAAGGCAATCATCACCTCCAAGGCAATATTTACACCGATGCGGACACGGTGCTGACGACCTTCTCCGACAGCCAATGGGGCAGCAATGTTTACCGAGTGCTTATTAAGAAAGGCAACGAAGCCACTAGCCCCCTTTCGAAAGACCGATACGAAGTAGTAAACAATACAGTCGTGATCAAACAAGGCGTGTTCAGCGAGGGCGAACGCTATTCCATCCAAGTGTACTCCTATGGCTATGAGAATCGTAAAACCGATGGTAGCTACGGCGCTATTTCTCATCATGAAACGTACTATATGACCACTCCTTCGGTCCTGTCCACATCGGGCGGAATCATCGCTACGGCTAACGTTTTAGCGAATCCGAATGCCAGGAACAACCGCGCAACGGTCGTATTTCAATTGATGAAGGGCAACCTGCCCGTTGCTAATACGGCAGTCTACACGTATGTGTATGCCGGCATAGTATCCGCTTATTTCAACGTCAACAATCCATCCGATTATACGGTCAAGGCATTCGTGCTTGACGACTATAAAGGCACCGTTGATAGTGTCGGCTTGAATCTGGCTACCGTGGTATCGGAAGAGGAATTCGATTTCCTATATTTAAGCAGTCGTCGTTAATGTGAGTGAATAGTCAAGGTCTACACTGATGCAAGAAAGCGAGGAATAAGCGAGTGAAGCTGCGAATAGCAAGTCTGATCATGGTGTTCTCCCTGCTGCTGTCGGTGCTTCCGATAACGGCGCTGTCTGCCGCTAATCCCGTCGAACTCGAAGCGATCGCCGAGACAAAGACGGGACAAGCGGTGACCATTAAGGGCACCTCTAGTTTCTCCGTAGTCAATATCAAGGTTCTGCGGCCGGACGGCAGCATTCTTTATTTCAATATCGTGCCTGTTAGCGCAGGCAAGTTCACAGATACGATTACCCTGGCAGACGCAGAGAAAGCCGGAACTTATCAGGTCGTGGCGGGGCAAGGGACGACGGTTGATCTGATTACGTTTACGGTCGCGGGCGATACCACAGGAACGCCGCCTCAAGGAGGAGGCGGTGGCGCTCCTGCCTCGGGCGACACGACCGCGAACTGGTATAAGGTAACTCCAGGCAGCTCGACGAGTGTCGTGACGTTCGATGCCGAGAAGCTGTGGGCTCAGTTCTCCAATCTTGTCGGTCAAGGCGGCAGCGCCGAGCTTCTGGTCGACTTAAGCAAGGAGGCGATCGCGGATATGGTGGCCGAGCTTCCGGCATCCGTGCTTCTGGACGGCTCCAAGCAGGTTCCCGAGGCAAAAATCGTGATCAAGACGGCCGCGGCAAGCTACACGCTTCCGCTTAGCGTTTTGGATCTGGTTTCGTTGTCCGATCGATTGGGAACGACTCTGGACAAAGTGACGATCCGAATTAGCATCACGAGGGTTACCAAAGCGATAACCGATCAGATTGAATCCGGTCTGCGAAAGCTTGGAGGACGTTTGGTTGGCGACGCATTAGAATTTAAAGTGATCGCCGAAGGGAACGGCCGATCGATCGAGCTGAACGACTTCGGTACGACTTATGTCAAGAGGACGATCGTTCTTCCTACGGAAGAGAGCCCGGATTCGGTGACCGGGGTGCTGTACGATCAGGCCACGGGGGAAATCTCGTTCGTCCCGGCAACGTTCGGCAACGAGAATGGGAAGACGACGGCTGCCTTGTACCGCAACGGCAATAGTATTTATGCGGTTGCGGACGTGAGCAAGACGTTCCGTGATCTGGGCAAGCATTGGGCGAAGGCCGATATCGAGCTGCTGGCTTCCAAGCTGATCGTTAACGGAGTGAAGGAAGCAATCTTCGCGCCGGATCAGACGATTACCCGGGCCGAATTCTCCGCTCTTCTCGTCAGGGCACTCGCGCTTCCCGGCGTTGCCGCTCCAGCTGGCGTATTTAAAGACATAAAGAGTACGGCGTGGTATGCCGGAGCGGTGGGAGCTGCCGTGAAAGCCAATCTAGTGAATGGCTTCGACGACGAAACCTTCCGTCCTAACGAAGCGATTACCCGCGAGCAGATGGCGGCTCTGGTTTCGAAGGCGATCGTCGCAGCCGGCAAGAACGCGCCCAAGACGGCCAGCCTCTCGCCTTTCGCCGATCAGGCCAAGATCTCGACTTGGGCGAAGGAAGCAGTCGGACAGTCCGTGGAAGCTGGAATCGTGACCGGAACGGACAAGGGCACTTTCGAGCCAGTTGCGAATGCCACCCGTGCTCAAGCGGTAGTCATGCTTAAGAGATTGCTTCAGTATGTCGAATTCTTAAATAAGTAGCCGGTATGTATGTGGTTTCGGGAGGGGCTGTCTCAAAAGTAGTTTTTTTGCTTGACGAGACAGCACACTTGTTGAAAAGTTAGCTAAAATAAATAAATGGTGGTGCCAGGGACGCTATCCCTGCACCGCCATTTTTGCTTTTTGGTCTATTGCCGCCTTCTTGAGCAAATTATGGGCGAGCGAAAGCCAACCGACCTCTAGGCTCACTTTTGGCAGGCCTCGAAGCAGAAAACGTCTAAACCCTCGGTTATTCTTCATTTGTCCGAATACTCTTTCCGGTTCAATCGTCCTTCGATCCAAAAGGGCGTACCCGTCCTCACTTCTGAGCTTCTCGCGCGCTGTTTGTAACGCAGATACTTCAGACTCACGCTGAATTCGCGATTTCCCTTTGCTTTTGTACATGCATCTTTGAGCGGACAACCTTCGCAGCCCTCGCTTCGATAGTGCCGCTTTTTCATCTCATATCCGCTTTCTGTTGTTTCCATGCTTTCATAGCGAAACAGCAGCTTCCGCCCGGCTAGACATGTCCATGTATCTTCGTCCTCGTCGCACTGCCAGTTGTCTAGCTTACTGATATCTCGTTGCCACTTCTTCGATTTTCCCCTGTGATACGTGCTGAACTTCACTAATGCTTCCATTTGTTTAGACTACGCAATGGCGAAGGCGCACGGTGAGAAATTCAACGTGAGCAAGTCCATTGCGACGAACCTGGTCAGCAACGCTGTGCCCGGTTTGGGCGAAGCGAAGACTGTTAATAAGTCTCTGATGCTAGCCAAAACGGTAGATACGGCTATGAAAGTGGCTATTAAAGGAACCGGGAAAGGTATTAAACAAAATCATACTGTTACCTACCGCCCGAGTAACTCCTCACTTGACAAACACCTCACTCATGGTTGTATATAGATTAATCATTTAAATTCTGAGGTAATTTATAAAAGTTGTAAATTCAAAAAAACAGGGTGAAAATTTGAATTCCTTTCACATGTGAATCTAGTACACTTGTATAAAGTCCTTTCTGTTATAGTGTCATGGTGAAGAAGTGAAAATATGCAGCAGCTCAAAAAGCAGCTGTTATTGGGCAAATTCACTACATTGATGCTGAATTTTTCTGGAGAGCTTAAAGGTTTTGTATATTTGAATTAATTGGCTAGACGTATCTACTATTGCTATTTTGAAGGGAGGGGACATCTACCCGGACGGTGTCAAGCCAGTATAGTGCTACGGAATGTAGAATTGAAGAAAAGGTTCTAGCGATCAATTGAATGGATTACTCGGTGAATACTAGAAAGCGCTTTCTGCGAAAGGCCAATTACTAGGTATAGGAACATTACAGAGAGTAAATGTCATATTATACCAAATCAAAAAAAGTATTTCGTAAGGAAATTACTATTACTGGAGTAATAAGTTAGTTCAGTAATAGGACAAGCAATGGATTGAATCTTTAAAAACTAATTTTGAAATGTGAACAGGAGGATATTATGAAAGCGGTTAACAAAAGATTGATATCATTGATTACTGGGTTTTCACTATTTTTCGGATTACTGCCGGTTGGGATGAACGAGGCGCCTTCGGTATCCGCTGCAGCGAATGCTATCGCTAATGATAGTCTTTCTGCTAATATCGGGGATTTAGGGCAGATTGAAGTACTAAATATCAAGAATAACCCATTAAACAAAAAAAATGCTGTTGTCAATTTTGTTTTGCCAAACTCTACATCACCACAGAACGACGTCCAGCACCAATGGATGGGCGAAATGCTTTTTTCTTATCGTACCGGTGACACGGCAGTATTCCCTAACGACAGAGTTGGCTTTGTAGAAGTGGATACAAATAAAACACTGGCGGCTGGTGGATCGACTAAATATTCAACCATCAATGCTAGTAACCAATATTTTACGAAGGTGGCTTCTTCAGACGGAAAGAAAGTAGAAGTCAATTTTATCGGACAAGCCCTTACTTCTACAGCTGCTCGCGTGATGAAAGGTTTTGATGTGAAGTCTGTATTTAATATGGATACCACTGACGGTTCATTGCAATGGGAAATCACCTTGAAAAACAAAAGCACCAAATATATTGAATTCGGTGATATTGGTTTACCGATGCCATGGAATAACAAATATTTGAGTACATCAGATACGTATGACAACCGAGTTACTGTGCATAATTTTGCCGGTGCTGATAGTGGGTATTCCTATGCCATCCGCACGAGCGGCGAAGGGAATTTCATGATGTTCTCCCCAGTGCCGGAAAGCGGCGCACGCATTGAATATGTTGATTATTGGTTGGGTGACGCGGGTGAAGTTCGCGCTGGATCTACGTACTCCAACTGGGTCGGTGACAGTGGCGGCTGGTTCCCGGGACTGAGTGTTCTATATATTCACTCCAAGGATATATCGAAAACAGGTCGTGGATATTTTACTGATGCCACTAGCTTGGTTTTGGCGCCTCAAGCGGAAAAAACATATAAGTTTAAGTTTTCAGCGGTACGCGCAGGCGACAACACACCGCAAGTAAATGCGGCAAGTTCAAATAATGCTTCTACTTCTATGGAAGACCGTGAGAAAAACCTTCGTTCCGTTCTATACAAATCAGGGATGATTGACGCTGTAGCGTTGCCTGGCTTCCAGGCTGCAATCAATATGCCTGTCATGCTGGATCTGCATTTCGACAACACTAAAATAGATTTTCAGTCGATAGAGATTCAGAATATCCTCCAGAATGATCCATATGATGCAGCACATATCCCGGTTATTAAAGGTACGAACAGAGCCGCTATGGTCAACAATACTCGTACCGGACGTGGTTTACCTTCCGGGAACCCGGGATATACAAAATCCGCAACGTTTGTGGAAACCAAGATAATAGACGGTGAACAGCATCATATCTATGCACTCACTTTTGACAACATCGGCAATAACAGCGTTCGTGTGAATTATAAGCTAAAATCTGATCCTGTAGGGGTGAATAAATTTACCCAACTTGAATTCAATATTCTAGCTGAGCTTGACCAAACATCGCAAGCCCATAGCCAATTTATGGTAAACAACACTCAGGATAAGGTCACGACTAGTCCTACCTTCGGTATCTACCGTGACTGGTACCTTACAACCGGCCTTGATACGGCGAACAGCCATTGGGGAGATGACTGGAGTCACGATAACATCAACTTCATGGCTATGAAAAATTATCTCGATCCAAATGCTAGTGAAATCCAATCCATTGAAAACTACCTGATCGACTTTATGTGGAAGAATTATATGAAATATACGCAATCAACTTTTACGGTTGCGAACTATCTCAACGCTTCAGGTATTTACTCAGCTTCAAGTGCGCCTTATGTACGGACATTCTCTGAAGCGATGGAAGCGACTGGATTCTTCAATATGTATCGGATCCAAAAGGCATATCCCAATATGATACAGTATCGCGAATCTCCGCAATTCTATCTGGAAAAGGCTTATGGCATTTACTATAACCGTGTCGGCACCGGAGCAACCGGATTCTACGGTGAACAACAAATTCCAGATTTAATTGAGGCACTTAAAGAAGAAGGAATGCTAACTCAGCATAATAATCTAAAAACGAAGTTTGCTCAAAATAAAGCAACGAGCATGTTAAACGCTGCTTATCCTTACGGGTCAGAATTCGAATATGACAATACTGGTGAAGAAGGAGCCTATGCAGCAGCAAAGGCATTGCGCACTTACTACCCGCAAGACTCGAAGGTAGCCAAAGCCTTGGAAAGCATGAAAGCAGATGACTTGAAAACTCGTGCAATGCGTGGTATTCAGCCTACTTGGTACTTCTATTCCGTACCGGCATTCCGCGCTGGCGAAGGCTGGTGGAATTTCCAATATACCGCGTCTTTGGCAGGATCCATTATGGATGATATGCTTCGCTATCAGGCTGATGGCAGGAATGCAGATCAAACGGCTGTCGCTCAGCAGCGCAACTATGCTGCGAAGATTTCAAACTTCAACTCCGTTAATATGGGGCAGATATCAGCCCAGTCTGTAGGAAGTATCGCTTGGAGATTTAATGCTCATAAGGGCGGAACAGGTACCAAAGATGTATACGATGGTGGTACACGCGTTATGAACAACGGCTGGCAGGACTTTTCTGGAGAATCAGAGGAAGGACTCTATGGCTCGCTATTGCGTATCAGTTCTGATATTGTCACCGATCCGGTATTTGGGCTTTTCGGGTATGGGGCTACGGTCACTGACGTAAGCAACAAATACAATATCACGCCAAAAGACGGTTTTGGCAAGCGTATCAACTTAATCAAAGAGAAAATTTACCTAGTTTCGGAAAGCGATAAAATTCAAAGTGCGTTGATTCAAAAAGATGGTAAGGCAATTACCCTGCAAATCTCGAATCTTTCTCAAAAAACGCACGCATCAAGGATTACTCTCGATGGGCCAGGAGTAGAGAATGGCTATTATACAATCAAACTGAATGGTGCAAATGCCGGACAGTTCTATGTTCAGAACAATAAAGGTGTTGCTATGTTCCAAATGAGCAATGCGCTAACTACTGCTGAGGTGATCATTGAAAAGTCACTTACTGGATCAAATCAAGCTCCACAGGTTACTACAGAAGTGGTGACACTAAGCCCGCCGGTAAATCTACCGATTTTGTTGAACGGAATTGTAACCGACGACGGCGCACCGAATGGCGCTACGACTTACCTATGGGAAGTTGTCAGCACTCCGTCAGGTGGCCAACTAAGCTTTACCAATAATAAAGCAGCAGTCACAAAAGCTGTAGGTACAATAGCAGGCTCCTATACGGCTAGGCTAACCGCTAATGATGGTGCATTGAGCACCTCTAGCTTACTGACCTTTGTGTTGGGTGGTAGTGGTACAGGTAACGTAGACAAGACGGAGCTAACAAACAACTATAACTTTGCAAATTCATTAGTAGCTGCGAACTTTACCGGTCAAGGACTTACACCGATTGCTGCTGCGAAAACGGGCGCTTCCGCTGTGATAGCAAACGCATCTGCTACTCAAGCTGAAGTTACTCTAGCAAATGATAAGCTGCTGACAGATTTGCGATTGCTCACTCCGCTCAATAATAATATGGCGTTTGCAGCGAGTGTCTCAGCCAGCTACACTTCAACTTGGGAGAGTCTACCTGCGGTTAAAGACGGGTTAAAAACTGCTACAACCAACCCGCATTGGGGTAGCTGGGGCAATGCAAGCGCTTCGGAATATGTGCAATATAATTGGCCACAGGGAGCAACAATCGGAAGTTCAAATCTGATGTTGTGGAACGATGGGCAAGGTATAAAAACGCCTACAAAGATAGAATATTCATACATTCCGAAGAATAGCAGTACGAATGCATGGGTAACTGCCGGGACCATTACCACAGGCATCGTAGCTTTAAATACGCCAGTAGGTTCCTCAAATATATTTAATATTAATCCAGCCTTAGAAGTTAAAGCGCTGCGTGTTACAATTACAAAACCAGTAAATGACAGTAATGGTGTTGGCTTATGGGAATGGGAAGTTATCAAGGGGTAACGGTTGGTACTTCCATCCAGTAATTATGCATTTCACTGCAACAGATGATGCAAGCGGCGTGGAAAAAACATTGTATAGTGTTTGATGAAGAACTGCACCTCGTCAAGTAGACAGCAGAAATAGGAAAGTTAGTTAAGCGGCCTTTGTCCTGAATTCCATAGGACTGAGGCCGTTTTGTATTGCTTGTAGTCGCTCGTAATTGTAAAAATGAAATATAGACCTTGCCTTAATAAAGTAGACAGCAAGAAAGCCTCATTACAAAACAAACGTTGGTCTAATCATTAAACCGCCTCAAAACGCTGTAATGGCGGGATGTAATTGTTGGAAGAATGCGTTCTCCGTCAATTTATTATTTTTAAGATTGTATCTCTTTTTTAATAATGGCAAATTATAATTTATTGAGTCATTGATACTTTGATCCGTACCTTGAATATGCACTTTAAATACTCTAGGATCATCCGATAAGTTAATATTAGGAATTCCCATGAGTGCTAAAGAATAATCAGAAATAGATTTATGACACCTATGATTCTTTGTTATCTCTAGATAAACAAAATTCTTGTCGGACATTAGAGAGAATAAATATTTGAATGCCTGTTTCTTTCTTGCATCGAATTTCCAACTCACTACCCTTCTTATTTGTGAATGAAATGGAAATTACACCCTGATATTCTAATAATATTTCAGAAATAATACTAATCTTCTCAACGACAGTAAATGTTTTACCTCTACCTGGCTTTGAACGCAATGCATGCGAAGATGAACCGGCAAATTACGTTCTAAAGAATTAAAAATTGGACTTGAAGACAGGCTTTTCACTACTGTTGATCATCCCAGATTGGTGGGAGTGCTTCTAGTAATGGATTATTCCGATAATCCTCCTGCCCGTTGTCCAACCCACACCACGAGTGGCTTTGTCATCCGAGGAAACATCCTAAATCCGAAGCCATGGTAGATAATCTTTGCCTGTTCCTTGACCTCTTCCTTCTCTAATAAAACGATCTATCTTTGCTTCTGTGATCTCCCGTTTCCGTTTAGCCATTACGAACCACCCCCAAAATGAAATTCAAAAAAAATGAGGCTACCCGAAGGTAACCTCAAATAGAGTCATGTTGTTTATTCTGGATGTCGATTCTGTAGACATTAGTAGAGCTCCTAGTAGCAGTATGGCCAATTCCGTCAGCCTACAACTTTATTTTCTCAGTCTAATGCTTTATCTTTCAATCTAACACTTTATTTCTTTTAACAAAATCCTAACCCAACCCACCTCTCCCTACTCCACCGTCACACTCTTCGCCAAATTCCGCGGTTTATCCACGTCATGCTCTAGCGCTAGCGATGCATAATAGGAGATCAGCTGAAGCGGAATAACCGACAGTGCAGGCGATAGGATTGGGAGAGTCTTCGGAATCGCGAACAGCTCATCCACCGACTTCGCTACCTCTTCTTCGCTGCCTTCGTTCGCTATGCCGAGCACGTGAGCACCGCGAGCTTTCACTTCTTTAATGTTGCTAAGTGTTTTCTCGTACAGCTCTTCTTGCGTCACTAGCGAGATAACTGGAATGCCATCCTCGATCAAAGCCAAGGTACCGTGCTTCAACTCGCCTGCCGCGTAGGCCTCCGAGTGAATGTACGAGATTTCCTTCAGCTTCAGCGAGCCTTCCTGCGCTACAGCGTAGTCTACGCCGCGGCCGATGAAGAACAGATGCTTGTGATGCGAGATCGATTCCGCTACTTGCTTCAGCACTTGCGCCTGCTCCAGAATGCGTTCAACCTGCTCTGGCAGCTTGTGCATCGCAGCAATTACTTCTTCAATATAAGCCGCGTCTTTCGTCTCCAGCGTGCTAGCAAGCTGAAGGCCAAATAGATAGAATGCGATCAACTGGGAAGTGTACGCCTTTGTTGATGCAACAGCGATCTCAAGACCTGCCCAAGTAATGAGCACATGGTCTGCTTCACGGGCAACCGAGCTGCCTACCACGTTTGTGATCGCTAGAACGCGAGCACCGTTGCGCTGTGCTTCACGAAGTGCGGCAAGCGTATCTGCCGTTTCGCCCGATTGGCTAACAACGATAACAAGCGTATCCGGCGTGATGATCGGCGAACGGTAGCGGTATTCCGATGCGACATCCGTCTCAACCGGAATGCGCGCCAGCGACTCAATGACCGATTTGCCTACAAGTCCTGCATGGTAAGCTGTTCCGCAGGCAACAATGTGTACTTTACGAATCGATTTGATATATTCATCCGTCATGCCAAGCTCTTTCAATGCCACCGACTTGCCATCTTCCGAAACACGGCTCATCATCGTGTCACGGTATGCTTTGGGCTGCTCGTGGATTTCTTTCAGCATAAAGTGATCAAATCCGGCTTTCTCTGCCGTCACTAGATCCCAATCGACATGAAATATTTCCTTGGAAATACTTTCGCCTTCAGTCGTCAGCAATTCGACGGAATCCTTTGTCAGAATCGCCATTTCGCCGTCATTCAGAATATATACATTGCGCGTATGCTCCAGAATAGCTGGAATATCCGATCCGATAAAGTTTTCGCCTTCACCTACGCCGATAACAAGCGGGCTTGCGAAACGAACCGCAACTAGACGTTCAGGCTCGAACTCGGTCAATACGCCAAGTGCGAATGCTCCGCGCATCCGCTTCACCGCACGTTGTACCGCTTCGACAATATTACCGTCATATTCATCGGCAACAAGATGAGAGATCACTTCCGTATCCGTCTCCGATACGAAAATATGTCCTTTTGCGACCAATTCTTCTTTCAAATTCAAATAATTCTCAATGATACCGTTGTGGACGACAGAGAACTTAGCCGTGTTGTCCGTATGCGGATGCGAATTGACGTCGGACGGCTTGCCGTGAGTAGCCCACCGCGTATGCCCGATTCCGACAAAGCCTTCAAGCGGCTCCTCGCGCAGCAAGCCTTCAAGATTCGCCAAACGACCTTTGGACTTCGTAATTTCAAGCCCGTTTTTCGTGAAGACCGCGATTCCGGCAGAATCATATCCCCGGTATTCAAGCTTCTTCAAGCCTTCGAGCAAAATGTCCTGAGAGTCGCGTTTACCAATATATCCTACAATTCCACACATAATTTAATAAGCCTCCGAATAGGTTATTTCCCGCCTTATCGGATGCCGCCATTGCGTGGCACAGGCAATATGAAGTTGTCACAGATTAATCGCAATCGTTGCGGATAATGTAACCCCTCTGCCCGTGCCCACCTCACAGGTGGCATCTTGGACATACGGGAGCAATGAATACTAATCATAATAAGCCTGCCGCACGATTGTATGACCGGTCGCCCGGCCGTTTTACGTTACGGCTTTCGGTTGGCTTGCAATACCGGAAGGTCCCCGCCGAATGTTTCGAACACCTTCACCTCGTCAGCTTCCCGTATGAACAGCTGTTTTATGCCAAGGCTCTCACCCTGGGCAACAGCTCGTTCATCACGCAAGCTCTGGCGCTTAACTTGCTTCCGTAACCTCTATCCTCGCTTTCCTTCTTGAATCACACTACCTATCATATTCATTTTATGTCTGCTGTGCAACCTTATGATCCGAAATTACACGAATATCTTCCAAAATAAGGTGTCGAAGATTTGTCTTCTACACGGTCTGACAAATCTTCGACATTGTTTGCTAAAAGGCTTAGCCCAGCTCGTTTTTCACGACTTGAGCGATCTGATCCACATAAGCTTCGACCTGATCCTTCTCCGGACCTTCCGCCATGACGCGGATTAACGATTCCGTTCCGGATGGACGTACAAGCACGCGGCCGTTATCGCCGAGCTCAAGCTCTACGCTTTTAACGGCTGCTTCGATTGCGGCATTGCCTTGGTACAAGCTTTTATCCGCTACGCGAACGTTAACTAGCTTTTGCGGGTATTTGCGCATCAAGCCTTTAAGCTCGCTAAGCTTCTTCCCGGATGCCGCCAGCGTATCCACGAGCTGCAGCGCAGTCAGAATACCGTCGCCAGTAGTAATATGATCAAGGAAAATGACATGGCCAGATTGCTCGCCGCCCAGATTGAAGCCGCCACGTCGCATTTCTTCCATCACATAACGGTCACCGACAGCCGTTTTCGCCGTTTTCAAGCCAATGCGCTCCGCGCCTTTGAAAAATCCGATATTTGCCATTACCGTAGTAACAATCGTGTCTTCCTTCAGCTTGCCTGCCCGCTTCATCGCATCGCCAATGATGCACAGAATGAAATCGCCGTCTACTTCGTCGCCCTTCTCATCAATCGCAATGAGACGATCCGCATCCCCGTCAAAAGAAAGACCAAGATCCGCGCCATGCTGCAGCACCTGCTCGCGCAAATATTCAGGATGCGTCGAACCCACGCCCGCATTGATATTAAGGCCGTCCGGCTCCGCGCCAACCGTGATGATATCCGCACCCAGCTCGCGGAACACCGTTGGAGCCAGTTCGTACGCCGAGCCGTTCGCGCAGTCAAGCACGATTTTGAGACCGCTGAATTCGCCCTTGATCGTCGTTTTCAAATAATCGAGGTAACGCTGCTTGGCGCCTTTATCGCTTGATACCGCTCCGATATCGCCGCCCTCAGGCCGCGGCAATTCATCCGTAAGCGCATCGATTAATTGCTCGATTTCGAGCTCGGTATCATCCGATAATTTAAAACCGTCGCCCGCAAAAAATTTAATGCCATTATCTTCTACAGGATTATGCGAAGCTGAGATCATAACACCCGCATCCGCTCCCAGCTCACGAGTAATATAAGCGACTGCTGGCGTAGAAACAACGCCAAGCTTGATTACGCTTGCGCCAATGGACAATAGCCCTGCGATAAGTGCGGATTCAAGCATCGGCCCGGAAATGCGCGTATCAAGACCGATTACCACTTTAGGCTTATTCGCTTGGCGTGTAAGCACATAGCCGCCGCAGCGGCCGATTTTGTATGCTAGCTCTGGTGTAAGCTCACGGTTGGCTACCCCGCGAACACCGTCTGTACCGAAATATTTCCCCATAATTATAATGCTCCTTTGTTGTATGCTGCATCCTTTATTCTCTACTTATGCTGGTTATCCGATTATGGATTCATTGTTGGGCCGCCGGAAGCATTCCCGCTTCCATTACCGCTCTCCTCGCCTGTATCAGGCGTTGGCGTCGGTGTCGGCGTAGGGGTTGGAGGCTCCTCTGTCGGAGTGCCTCCTACTTCTTCTGAGTCGTCTTCTCCTATTCCGGTGGAAGCATCCTCGACAATCTCGATGGAGACCGTAAGCGTCTGGCCTTCGCTAAGCACGGTCTGCACGTAAGCAGGCACGTCTATCTGAAGCGTGACCGAGTGAACACCGGGGCTCAGCCCCTCTACATTCGCGGCTATTGCCAGCGACTCTGCCTTAAGCGCGTTCAAAACCGATTCCGCCCCGCTGACGCTTAGATCAAACTTGCCGCTCGCAGGCGTGCGGAAGACGGCTGACATCCCGGTTGGAACGCCCTCCAGCGTAATCGGCAATCCTGCAAACTCTCGTGTAATGATCGGCGCAACAACGACCGCAAGCGTAACCTCAGCCGGATCAATCGACTTAATGCCGTCTATAGCTCCTGTTTTAACCTGCACCTCGCCGGATTGCTTCACCTTCGAGAGATCAAGCACAACCCCATCGTAGACCTGAAGCTCGTCTAACAGCTTCTGCTCCCCGTACACGGTTACTTGATCGATTGCCGGCTTCACGGACACCAAGCTTAAACCATCAGGCAGAGCGCCTGTATAGCGCACCTGAAGGGGCAGTGTTTTGAACGGAGGCGTTACCTTGACCTCCACATGAACCGTTTCCGGTGAAACAACGGCATTAGTCATTTCTATGCCATCTGTATCGTAAACGATAATTTTCGCTTTTTTGTTGACGACCGTCTTGTCTGCGCCATCGACATTGATTTCTGTCGTGACAACGCCAACCCTGCTCATATCATCCTTAGGCAGCGTGACCAGAACTCCAGTCGTTGGTGCAACGATCGTGGATGCCCCCACCACATAACCTGCTGCTGGCTTACCATCCGTGACGACTTGAAGCTCGAATGGCTTAGTCAATATTTCTTCGATCTGCACCGTTACCGTTCGCGGCGACATCTCTACAAGCGTAATGCCTTTCGGCAAGGTTGCCACTAGCGGGAGCTCCTGAATGCCAGGCTTGGCACCCTTCAAATCTACGCTTACCACATAATCATCATCCGAAGACGCATTCAGCAGATTGCTGAGTCGGCCTTGCACATCCAGTCTAACGACCGAAGGCTCCATGGCCGTAAGTATATATTTATCCGTATCAAGCCCCTCCGCTTTAATAACGGAGGCTTCGATGGTTTTGGTATCCACATTGGATGTAACCGTCTGGGGCGACGTGTCTGGATCAATATGAACGACGGCCCATAGCAGCAATCCAACAATAACTGAAATAATTTTGAGCGAGGTCGGGTGACTTAGCCATTTATCCATCACGGCCTCCTTTCCGCTTCCAAAGAGACGACACGCTCACGCGCTCCTTCGCACGTCCGTTCGTCTTTGGCGTAAGCTCATCGAACAGCTTCGAAATAAGCGATTCCTCGTTAATATCCCTTACAATCATGCCGCCGAGCGAGAGCGATACTTGTCCCGTTTCCTCCGACACGGTGACCGACACCGCATCCGTCACTTCGCTTACGCCGATTGCGGCACGGTGGCGGGTACCGAGCTCCTTGCTAATGAACGGGTTCTCCGATAGAGGCAGATAGCAGCCTGCGGCCATAATTTGATTCGCGCGTATAATAACCGCACCGTCATGGAGCGGCGTATTGGGCGTGAAAATATTAATAAGCAGCTCTGACGTAATCTTCGATTCCATCCGGATACCCGACTCGACAAGCTCACTCAGTCCAGTCGACCGCTCGAATACGATCAGTGCTCCGATCTTCCGTTCAGCCATAAAACGGACAGCCTTAATGACGCCGTCAATTTGTTCATTAACGACATCCTTGTCGAGCGAGTAACCACGTGAGAACAGCTTGCCCCGTCCGAGCTGCTCAAGGACACGCCTCAGTTCAGGCTGAAAGATAATAAGCACGCTCACGATACCGAAGGTGAACATCTGATTCATGAGCCACTTCAGCGTATACAAATTGAACCAAGTGCTCAGAGCCCACACCGCTACGAGTATGAATATGCCCTTCAACAGCTGAACCGCGCGCGTTCCCCGCACCAGCAAAATCATTTTATAAATAATGTAACTCACTATGCCTACATCGATGACGTCCTTAAACCAGTCATGCCACGTCAATTCCGAGAAATAACTCATATGCCAACCCCCAACAGCCGATCCCCTTATTCTTGTCTAATATCGGTTTTCAACTTTATTATTTTCTAGATATGGGATTGGAAATCCTTTTTTTCAAAAAAAATTAAAAAAATGCCCCCCTGCAAGAGGGAGGCAGCCTGCATTAACGAGCGTTACCGCCAAAAGTTTGCGTCACCTTGTACCAGAACCAATCAAGAGCTTGATCGATCGTTCTGCTCTGCCCTGCGATATGGCCGGTCGATGCAAGATTCAGGGAGCCGTCAATGACGGTCACATTGCCGTCTACCTCGCCTTTCACTTCAGCTGTTCCATTCTCGACGGTCAGGTTCCCCGTTAAATGGGCGCCCTCCGGCACGATGACTGTATTGCCTTCTATAATGACTTGCTGAAGATCCTCGCCTGCTACAATGAGCTTGTTGTCCTCTTCCCACATGGTAAAGAAGCTGCCCAGCATAACGAGTACAAATACAGCAGCAGCCGTAACGCCTGGGTACTTGTAAATAAACCGTACGACTCGGTTGCGCTGCTTCTGCTTCTTCGGCAACTGCTGCATAATTCGCTGCGTTAAATGCTCCGATGCCTTCTGGTCATAATCCGCGGCAGGCTTAAGCGCTTCTAAAGTCTGGAACGCTGCGGCGTCCGTCTTCTGGAGCTGTTCAAACCGACTGCGGCAAGCCGGACAGGAAAGCAGATGAGATTTTAACGTAACGATATCTTCACGCGGCAGCTCGCCGTCCAAATAGTCATGCATCCATACGATGGCGACGTTGCAATTCATAGCAGCCAGTCCTTTCTTTCCATTGCTCGCGCATTAAGTTCTTATCTCGCTATTTAGGATACGTTGCGAGAGAGAGGGATGTTTCACTTTTTTTCGAAAAGGGGCAAGTATTCCGTCCCGGGCATGAAATCCGTTCTTTTCTCTCCGAAAGAAGCCTATGCCCTCCGGGACATGGCTTCCTTCTATCATCAACCGCTCGCTCCGGCTATAATTTATGCTCCAGCTTCTTCCTAAGAAATTCCCTGCCTCGGTGGACCCTGGTCTTAATCGTCGTAACAGGCATGTCCAGCACGTCGCCAATCTCCTGCAAGGACAAATCCTGCATATAACGGAGCGTCATTACGCTTTTGTATTTCGGGGGCAACGAAGCGATAGCCGCATGAATGATGCGCTGTGTGTCCGAGAGAAGCAGCTCCGACTCCGGCGTGCGGTTGTCGCTCGGTATCATCGAGTAGCCATCCAAGCCTTCATGATCGTTGGACTCCGCATCAAGCGAATACGTGGGCTTGCGCTTGCGCAGCCGGTCGATGCAAAGATTCGTCGCGATTCGGTAAATCCAGGTCGAGAATTTTAACGTATCGTCATACCGGTCTAAGTTTTTGTATACGCGAAGGAACGTGTCCTGAACGACATCCTCCGCTTCCTGCCGGCTGTTTAACATTCGATATGCCATATGAAAGAGCTTATCTTGATAGAGGTCTACAAGCTCAGCAAATGCTTGCTGATCGCCTTTTAGCGCTAGCTTCGCCAGGCGTGCTTCCAATACATTCACCTTAACTCCTCCAAATCTTCCGTTCGTTCGGCCGCTCGCCAAGAACCTAAACAAACTGTATGTAACCGCTGAGGATAGCGTCTTGCCTGTTCAAGTAAGCTGCGGCCGATAAAGGAATTTCCAACCTTTGCCGCACTAGAAAAATCGTAATCCACCTGAACCGAAAAAGCAAGACAAATGAGAAAGAAGCTCATGATTTCCTGTAGCGTCCTTTGTAAAATGAATCGTCATTCAGCCCATTATATCGGTTTGGCACGAAGTCAGCAATCGACCTAAGGCTAGTTTCTCGTTTCTACCTCGGGCCAGTTGGCGAGCCCATTTATGAATCAAATAAAGGCCTGAGAGGCAGCCAGCTCTCAAGCCTTCATATATCGATGCTTTTACAGTGTATTCGTCTTCAATTGCTCCAGCACCTTAGTGATCGTCGTCGTAGGGATAGCAAAGCCAATGCCCTGTGCCTCTGAGTTCACCGCCGTATTAATTCCGATAACTTCTCCCTGCTCATTGAGCAACGGCCCCCCGGAGTTCCCCGGATTAATGGAAGCGTCCGTTTGCAGCAAATGCTTGTACTCATGATCGCCTTGCTCGTCTGCTATCGTGATTGGGCGTTCTTTGGCGCTCAAGACACCCATCGTCAAGGTTTGATCGAAGCCATACGGATTGCCGATGGCAATCACCCAGTCGCCGATTTGTGTCGCATCGGAGCTTCCAAGCTTAAGGGATGGAAACGCCTTGCCATCCGGACTCTCTACCTTAAGCACCGCCAAATCCAGCTCGTAGCTGGAGCCGAGCACTTTTGCCGTGAGCGGCTCGTCGTAGCCTTGAACGGTAACCTTCACCTCTGCCGCATCAGCGATTACATGCTCGTTTGTCAGTATATACCCATCCGATTCAAAGAAAAATCCTGTACCGGAACCCATCAGCTGGAGTTCTGCACTGTTTTGTTGCTGTTGCTGCTCCTCCTGTTCTTGCTGCTGGCCGTTTCTGCCGGATTGCCCGCTTCCGAAAAATTGCCTAAAGCCTGGATCGTCGAACATGGATGTGGATTGCTCAGGCTGCGCATAGTTCTCGATCTTCACGACTGCCGGGCTGGCTGCCGCATAGACAGAGGCAATATCATCGCTGGTGCTTAATGATGCCGTGGACAAGCCTGCATCCTTCTGTGCAGATTGGCTGACTATGCTAGTACCGTTATTATTTAAAGCTTGCACATTGCCGCTGAACAAATTGTTTTTGTCCGCCATGTAGGAGAATCCTCCAATAACGAGCGCACCGATCAGAAACGATGCCACCAGCGTTTTAACCGATTGGCCGCCTTTTCGCTTCGGCTCCTTCCTATTCTCCCGATTTCCACTAAGCGGCTGCCTTGCATCCTTCTGCATATTCAGCTCTCTCTCATAAGAAGCTCTAAGCTCGCTGGTCGTTTTCGAAGATTCATAGATATAAGTAGTGGGAGGAGTCTCGCTTGCGTTGTTCGATGTATGTGTTTCGGAATAAGTAGGGTTCGTCGAATCATGATCATTGCGTTTGTTTTCCTCGTTCATGTCTATCATCCTTCCTTCATGTAGGTGTCTGCTTCCTATGTTTCTATCATGCAGGATGTACCTTAAACGAAACTTAAGGGGATTATAAATGAGCATAAGAAAAAAAACGCCCTGTTTTCAGCTTCCTTTAATGTTCACAATAGCGGCTGCCGGCAGCCTAAGCCGCATGCAAAAAAAGCCAGCCACGGCTTGCGCCGTGACCAGCTTTCTGTATTTGAATATATGCTTTAGCCCGTATTCCGAAGGCCAGCCGCAATGCCGTTAATCGTAAGAAGCACCTCGCGGAGCAGCTGCGGATCATCCTCTTCATTGTCGCGAAGCGCGCGCAGCTCGGTTAGAAGCTGCACTTGCATGTAGCTAAGCGGATCAACGTAAGGGTTGCGCAAGCGGATCGATTCTTGAATGACAGGTACGTTATCTAGAATTTCCGTTTGGCCAGTGATGCTAAGAATAAGCTCGGAAGTCAGCTTATATTCCTGCTCGATTTGCTCGAAAATGCGATCGCGAATCGTTTTGTCCTTGATCATATCCGCATATTCCTTCGCAATGACCAAATCCGCTTTCGCTAGCGCCATTTGGAGATTGTCGATTAGTGAACGGAAGAACGGGAACTTCTCGTACATCGTACGAAGCGTATTCAGCTTAGACTCATCCTCGCCGGCATACTGTTTGAGCGCCGTGCCTGCAGCATACCAAGCTGGCAGCAAATAACGGCTTTGCGTCCAAGCGAACACCCATGGGATGGCGCGCAGATCCTCAAAGCGATCGCTGTTTTTGCGTTTGGATGGGCGTGAACCGATATTCAGCTCGCCAACCTCAGGCAGCGGTGTCGATTCCTTGAAGTAGGTCAAGAAATCCGGATCGCGGAAAATCAGATCCTGGTACTTCTCAAGCGCCGTCTCGGAGATCGACCGCGCAATCTCATCCCACTCTGCTTCTGCTTGCGGCGCTTGCTCTGGGTATTTCGCCAGGCGAGCAGCCGTAATCAATGCCCAAGTCGCTTGCTCTAGACTGCGGTAAGCAATGCCTTGCATCGAATAACGGGACGAGAGGACCTCGCCTTGCTCCGTGATCTTGATGCCTCCGCCAATCGTATGAGGCGGCTGTGCAAGAATGCTTCGGTTAAGCGGCATTCCACCGCGGCCAAGCGCACCGCCGCGGCCGTGGAAGAACTTCAGCTTCACGTCGTACTCTTTTCCTGCTGCCGTAATTTCCTTCAACGCTACGCGCAGCTCCCAGTTCGCTGTAACTACGCCGCCGTCTTTGTTGCTGTCTGAATAGCCTAGCATAATTTCATGCAGGTTGCCGCGGGCAGCAACTGCTTGACGGTACACGGGAAGCTCGAACAGCTCCTTCATGATAGCCGGTGCCGCATGCAGATCGTCGATCGTCTCGAACAATGGAACCGATTGAAGCGTGCAGCGGATAGAGCCGTCCGCTTCTTTGCGGAACAAGCCGACTTCCTTCGCAAAAACCATAACCTCAAGCATATCGCTCGCCGCCTGCGTCATGCTGATCAGGTAGCTAGAGATACAGTTAACGCCAAATTCTTGCTGCGCGCGATAAATCGTATGGTAAACGTTCAAGCATTCACGTGTCGACTCCGAATAATCCAAATGACCCGACGTTAACGGGCGTGGATCGTTCAATAAACGGTGTAGCAGATCCGTTTTCTCTTCTTCGGAAAGTGAAGCATAGTCTGCAACGATGTTCATCTTCGCCAAAATCTCGGACATCGCGTTCTCATGCTCTTGGCTATGCTGACGAACATCAAGCGCCATGAGGTGGAAACCAAACAGCTCTACTTGACGAATCAGCTTAGCTAGCGCCGTATCTGCTACGTAGTCCGCAAAGTGATGACGGAGGCTTCGGTCGATGATAAGAAGATCCGCACGAAGCTCATCCGGATGGTTATAGCGCATCAGCGAACCTTTAAGGGACTCATCACGCGTGTTAGCAAGCTTCTCTAGCATGAAGCCGAGCTTAATCCGGTAAGGCTCCTTCGTGTTTCTCCACAGATCCACACATTTCAGTTCTACATGCTCGCGGTCCGAACGAATCGATTCCACAAGCTCCTCAGAAATTTCAACCAGATTCGTGCTGAAGCTGAGCAGATCCATTAGCTCATTAAGCTTTTCTTCATACTTGCGAATAGCCAGCTGGCGGTGAAGCGACAATGTTTCCCAAGTCACCTTCGCCGTTACGGACGGATTGCCGTCGCGATCTCCGCCGATCCATGAGCCAAAACGCAGGTAATCAGGCACATGCCAGTTCTCATTCGGATAATATTTGCTCAGGCAGCGCTCAAGCTCCTCATAGACGTTCGGCAGCACCTCGAACAATGTTTCGTCGAAGTAGTACAGCCCGTTGCGAACCTCGTCGATAACAGTTGGCTTGCGGTCACGAAGCTCATCGGTTTGCCATAGAATGAGAACCTCATTCATGAGCTTCTCGCGCAGCTTCTCGCGTTCGCGATAGGTGAGGGTTGGATTATCCAGCTCCATTACGTCAATCGCAATCCGTTTATGAATATCCAATACCGCACGGCGTGTCGCCTCGGTTGGATGCGCAGTCATAACAAGCTCTAGTGAGATGTTGCATAGAATATCTTGCACGTCTTCGATTGCGATGCCGCGCTCCTTCAGATCCTGAACGGCGCTCTCAATGGAGCCGCGTTGTACCGCTTCGCCAGACGAAACCTCATAATCCCGTTTCCGTCTAATCCGGTGGTTTTGCTCAGCAATATTGACGAGTTGAAAATAAATAGCAAACGCCCTAATCACTTGGTGACGTATTTCCGGGCTAAGGGAAGATACGTTTTCTTTGAATTGATCAAATATTTCCGGTACGAATTCAGCGCGAAGCGCTTTGCTTTGTTCACGAATCCGTTCTACGATATCTAGCAGCTCCCGGCCGCCTTGATGAACGAGAACTTCTCCAAGAATGTTACCTAGAAACCGGACATCGCGTCGCAGCAAATTGTTGGCCTGCTGCCGATTTGTCGTCAAAGTAGATGCAGATTGATCCGACATACTGTTCCTCCTAAATTTTTGCGAAGCGAAATCGCTCCGTAAGCATTTACTTGTATTGCGAAGCTGAAATCACTTCATAAGCTTGCATGTACAACATGAACGTTTTTTTGACTTCTACCATCATACTACAAAAACCTACAGGGTTGAAGCCCTCGGCCCAATCCGCCCAAAATCATCGCAGCCGCATAGCCACGGGCAGTTTGCTCTTTTTTCTAAACCACTCAGCCAACAATTAACATCACAAACGTAAACGGCTGAAGCCGTCCTCTGGCGGCTAAGCTTACGTTTCGCGTAGAAATATAGAGAAAGTTGGCGAAATGATATACTTTCCTATATTTTAAAAAACCGCGCCATCTTTCCATGAAAGACGACGCGGTCTAGCTTGTTGCTGCTTTATGCCATTAATTGAATCCATATTGCGAGCATTTTCGCTGTTTCCTCACGGGTAGCGGCATCCTTCGGCGCGAATTGGCTAGCCCCGCTTCCCGCTGCCGTTTTACCGTTAATGATGCCTGCTGCCTGTGCAGCTGCCGCAGCTTCCTTCGCGAATCCGCTTATCGAGGATTCATCTGAAAAGGCTTGTGCATTTGTATGGTTCGGCAATGCAAAGCCCATTAGCTCGCTGAACCTCACGATCATCGTTACCAATTGCTCGCGGCTAATATTGGCCTTCGGTTCAAACTTCCCGTCGCCCGTTCCTCCGGCAATGCCATTCTCGGAAGCCCATGCAACTGCACCCGCATAATAATCGGCAGCCTTCACATCCGTGAAGCTTGAAGCTTTTTCTGCATCTAGGTCAGCTCCGGCAATGCGAGCAAGAATGAGCGCGAAATCCGCTCTTGTCATATTTGCTTTCGGTGCGAACTTATCGCCGCCCATGCCTCCGATGATGCCTCTAGAGGATAGATATACGATAGAATCCTTGGCGAAGCTTGTCGCCGTATCGCCAAAGCTTACTTGATTATAACCAACTGCGTACGTAGAGAAATGGTCGACTGTGAAATGCAGCTGGCCCGTCAGCGCATCATATACGCTGTTAGGCACAACGACGGGCTGCCCATCACTGCCTACATAGTAGATGACAATCGCATGGCTGTCTTCGTTCGCTTGCAATGTGTAAGGAATGCTTAGCCGCGCTTTGCCACCAAGCAGATCGGTTACAGCCGAGCTGCCCGCCGTCACATCGAATTCAAAGGCCGGGTGGCTGCCAATAACTTGCTTGGCTGACTCGCTTAGCTTTTCTTTATCGGCTTGCTTCACAACGATTGAAACCTGCTCTTTCCCTGCAGCTGCGGTAAGTGTGCCGATCGCCTTGGCATCGAAGGAAACAATGCCGAGCTCTGTATTCAGACTAAGCGTCTTCAGCCCGCTCGATGCAAGCTGGGCAATCGCTTCTTTCTCGAACTGGATCGATGCGGACACAGCAGACTTATTGGATGTCGCCTTAAATTCAATCGCACCCGACTTGCCGCCTGCTGCTTTATTAAGAGCGTCCAGCGCCGATGCTACTTGGCTCGTCTTAATGATTGCTGTCGACTTGCCGCTGCTGTCTGTCGTTGCCTCAATATTCGTTACCGCCTTCACCGTATCTCCGTTCACGATGGTCGTGTCCGAATTGCCTGGAGCAGGCGTTGACGCTGGCAACGTAGGTGCAGGATTTACAGTACCTTCGCTTACCGTTACATTCGTCTCGGCTAAACCATAACCATCTGCGCTTGTCGCAGCAATCACTGCAGTACCCGGCGCAACTGCCGTCACGCTGCCATTAGCATCTACTTTCGCTACCGCTGGGTTCGAAGACGACCACACGGAAGTTTCCGGGCTGCCACCTGCCGGCTCCACGATCGCGTTCAGCTTCACAGCCGCATCTCCTACTTTAATGGCCAATGCGGCACGGTCTACGGTTACTTTTGAAACATTCAACTGATACACGCCGACCTTGCCCCCAACCTCATAGGCAACTAATAGAAGCGGCTGTCCCGTGGGGCTTATGCTGGCCGGAATAAATTCCAGACCCTCAGGACCTGTGTCCGTATTGAAATTGTCCTTGCCTTCGCTATCCTTAAACACACGGGAATTCGTATAATTGACGAACTTCGCGTTCGCCGGATCTGTTACGTCGTAAGTCATGAAGCCGCCGATGCGCTCAAGACCTACGAAGGCAAGCACCTTGCTGCCTACTTTTCCGGTCTTGATGTCCTCTGGCTCCGGCCCCTTCTTCCCGCTACGGTCATCGAGGGCAGTCTTGCTATTGCTCGTATTGAAATATTCAGGCAGACGTTTTGCCGTTATCGCCTCGAAATCGCTGCCGCTGTCGAAGACCTGGTCCATCGAATCCGCGTTCCAGATGGAGAAGGAGCGTCCGCCATACATGTAGATGCTGTCATTGCCCATATCGCTTGCCACTTCAATTCCGTCATACGCGGTTTTGCCATTAAGGAAAATAGCCGCCGCAGAGTTAGGATCAAGACTGCCCTTCAAAGCGCCGATCGTGCTGCCGTTCGTACGATTCGGCCATTCCGTTACATCTCCCTCGTTAGCCGTAAACAGGTAAGTCTGTCCGTCAATCGTGTGCGATGCCATGCCATCCGGCATATACATGCCTTTGAAAGGGACATTTTCGAGCTTAATCGCGCTGTCTTTGACCAGATCCAGCGCATTGCGCGCTTCATTGTAATCCTTCAAGCCTAGCGCCTTCACGGCTTTCACTTTATTCGTTGCAATGTCGATCAACGCTATCGCATTATTTTCCTGCAGCGATACATACGCTGTCTTGTTATCCTCCGACAGCGTAATATACTCCGGCTCCAAATCATAAAGCGCGTCCGCTTTCGTTCCGCTTGACTTAATCTTGCCGTCGGCAGGATCCGCTTGTCCGCGAATATGAACGCCATCCTCAATTACCGATGCATCATCAAAATAAACCGGCGTTGACACGCCCGATTCCGTGTTGACGATCGTCACGCTGCCCTTCGGATCTGTTGTGCCCAGACGCGGCTCGGCCTCGTCGGCGCTAAGGATATATTTGCCATCCGGTGTCGATTTAATCATATCGGGCTGTACGCCTGTTTTATAAGTCGTTACCAAGTTTCCGTCATAGTCGAGGACTAATATTTTACCCGCTTTAAGAGAATCCGCCTCCTGCACGGTTACCGACACATGCTTCGTCACGGTGTTAATGTCTACGCTCGTCAAATCGCCATACAAGAAGCCGTCGGTTTCCGCTAGCTCCTTAACCGCTATCGTCTTTTCCTTGATGAGTGTCCCGCTTCCGTTACCAAGGCCTACAATATCCAAGCTCGGAGGATCGCCAGAGCCATTCACCAAGTAGAACTTGCCGTTGTCTTTGTTGAATTTGACGATTTCGGCAACCCCGCCTTCTTTATTGAATAGGCCAACGGCATACTCTCCGATTTTTGTCACATTCAGCGTATCGTCAAACGCCTCGGATACAGGAACAATATCCATATCCGTGCTAGCATCAACAATTGCCAGGCGGATGCTTCCTTCAAACACGCCGATTGCGCCGGTCGCTTTCACCGTGTCGCCAATAGCAAGCTTCGGCAATGCTCCGTTCACATACAAGAGCATCCCGTTGTCCAGCAGGATTGTTTTTGCCGTTTCGTTAATGGCTTCAGCCTTGCCGGTTGTTGCAACTCTTCTGCCATGCATATCGGACGTTACCATCGATAGCTTGTCCACAACGAGCATCGAGCTGTCAAACGTATCCTCTGCCGTCAGACTGTAGATGCCGTTGTTCAGCCTCAGTACCTGCGGATCGCCTTTTACGCGAATCTCACCTTCATGAAGACCTGCCATACCGGTTACGCGTACTTCTGCGCCGACCGGGATTGATGCATCCATGCCTTCTACCGCAATCGCACCCGTGAACGATTGTACATAGCGCACTGCTGTTGCTTGAGCGTTATCTGCTTTTACTGGCGGCGTTGTTACCAAGCCCTCTATCACGACGTTTGTATCAGCTTCCAGCGACTGAAGCGATCCAATGAGCTTCACGAAGCCCTGTACAACCTCCGTTTCACCTTCCGCATCGCCAGACTTTGTAGGAGATGGGTCCACAATTGCAAAATCAATCGCATTATTGTTCGAATCCTGAAAGTTCACGCGGCGAACCCCTTTAATTGCAGCAGGCAGCGACGATCCATTACCTGCAGAAGCCCCTTCATGCAGCGAAGTTGTTAGACTGCCAAAGCCTACTGCATCTACAACTGACTCTGAAGCGTAAGTTCCTTGATACAGCTCTACTGTTCCATCCGTATCGGACATGCCGATCGATTGTTCCTTCGTGCTCGCGTAAGCATCAGCCTCAAAGGCTTCGCCGTAATTTTTGTCGCTAGTATTTCCCCAAGTCGCTTCAAGGCGCACAAGGTAATAATCATGAGGCAAAATAACCGCGTCTTGGTCAAAATCATAGCCTTGAATGGTGGTCGCGCCTTTATTGCTGTATTTCAAATGATAACCTGCAAGCGAGATCGGCTCGGCAGTCGGATTATAGAGCTCTACAAAATCATACAAGTAAGGTGCTGCAACCGGAGGCGTTTCCTTATTGATTTTGCCGCCTCCTCCATATACTTCATTAATAAGCACATGGTTTGCTGCCGCTATCTCTATGTTAATCGTAAGCTTAAACGACTTGGAAATGCTAAGCGGCGTTCCTGCCGTACTATCCGTTACCGTCACTGTCACATCGGCTTCTGAAATGGCTGACGTCGGCGTGCCGGCCAGCTCGCCATTCGTGTTCATGCTTAACCCGTTAGGCAACCCCTCTGCTGTAAAAGAATACGGGGCGGTTCCTCCGGTAGCTTGTACGAATGCTGAATATGCTGAATCTACAAAACCATCCGTCAAAGCGGCCGTACTGATCGCTAACGGCTGTACAACGCCAGGCCCCCATGCGCCATCCGCGCTGCTGCGAGGCAAAGCGGCGAGCAGAGCATCTCCTGTAGCATTATCGTAATCGACTTGTTTGAAATCCAACTTATTGTTGTCTGTATCTCCGAAGTTGCTGCGGCGAATGGACTTCTTCTTCGACGTACCTTCAGCCGATCCAGAAGGATGGGCGGTTTCATAACCATCGATTTTACTGTTGGTATCATTGCTGCCTGTACCTACCATGTCGACATAGCCATCTGGCATAGTGAGGAACGGATTAGCTTCTGCAATTACCGTTTGGTTGCTCATTAGAACAACCTTCATTCCTTTATTATTAATATACTGATCAAAAGCCTGATCCGATTTGGTCGAAAGATCTACCTTCGGATTTGCCGCTCCAGTGGATTTTCCAGTAATCAGAAATGATGAATGAGCCTTGATTGTACCTGCCAGCTTGAGCATCTTCCAAGCCCTAGTAGGTTCTATCTCTGGATTGGTGAAGGGGTCGGCATATTGCAGCGACCATCCAGTCAAATCGATATCGCTATTAGTCGGATTATAAAGCTCAATGAAGCCGTGCGATACCAGCAAGCCTGAATCGTCGGCTAATCCACCACCATACACTTGATTAATGACTACGTGCGGAACGCTAATGTCGTAAGCATTATCTACTGCGTATGGTGTCCCAATAGGTTGCAGCCCCGCTGCCAAGACCGGTCCGCCAACCATAGCCACGCTAGCCGTAATTTCAGCGGCCAACAATAGCGATACCAACCTTTTGCTATAAATCTTCAAAAGCGACTCACTCCCATTTCTAATAAGTTAACTTAATTGTAAAGATCGAATATTACGTGAATATCAATCTTCCGTTAAGCTTTGGTAAATGGAAGCAGCACGTTTAAAAAATACTATATATAACTAAGGCTGCCCCTCGGTTCGTCTGAACAATCGCTCTAGAGAATGCATGCAGCATAATTGCTTCTCTTGTGAACGACAGGTCATTGAGACTTGAAGGACAGCTATAATGGATATATATCTAAGATCTGATCAGAATTCACTCTATAAACAAAGGAGAGTTAGCTTCTCTTGAATGAGGAAACACGCGTGGTAATGGATGATATCCATTTGAAAACTGCCGAAAGAAATAAAGCAATTGATCAATCCCATGTGAGTACAAATGCAAGACTGGATTCAATAAATGTGAAAATAGATGAACAACAACAAAAAGCCTTGCTGCGCAAGGCCTTCGGGTTTAAAAAGTTGGAGCGCGTGGGAATCGAAGTCCGTTTCTAAAATAGCGTTGCCCCAAATTTGCCCTAAAACAACTAATGCGGAATAAATAATGCAATAGACCCAAAACTGTTTTTTGTTACGCCTTTGTTATGAGTTCCTATAATTCCACAAATGAACATCTATTTATCTGCGACATCCTGTTTTTTTTAAATATTTATTATTCCTTTGGAAACATTCTGTTCAGCGATTCCTTAAGGGGCTTCTTTATAATGATTTCAGGCCGAAGCCGTTGAGCCTCTTTTTCTGCATCTTCATAAGTGTCGAATAACCCGAGTGATATTAATGTCCCAATAGCCACACTTCCTGTACGGTTTCGGCCAGCAGCACAGTGGAACGCAACCGTTTTACCTTCTTTGCTAGCCTGAATAACTGTGTTAATAGCATTCTTAAGCGATTGATCCTGATCTTCCGTTTGTTCTCCATCAATTAACGGTATATGAATATATTCTAGATTAGGATTTTCTGTGGATGGTGCAGAAACCTCGTCGCGCAGGTCAATAATAACATCACATTTTTCATTCTTGACCATATCCTCTACGTCATCTGCCCCACCCATATAAATGCCATCATGCAACTTTTGGTATTTCTTCATGTTTATCACTCCTTAATTTTTATTAATGATAACAAATGAACAGATTGAACCCCATCCGATGCTGGTATTCTTAGGTTTATGATATGAAATCTTAGATTCTATGCAAAGCAAACTGGACTTATAAAAAATTCTTCTTCTATACTCTCAAAAAAGTACAACACGCAGAGCTTACGTGTAACAATAGCTAAACAATGAGGAAAGCCAAAAAAAAGGCAACGCATGTAGCTATAGAATAATTTAATACCGCTATACTAGCAATGTAAATAATAATCGCCATCGTTTGCCGTTCTAGCCAAAACAGATAGTCAACGTGAACAACGGTTACCGCTCCTTTCTACTCAAATACGGGAAATCAAATGCAAAACAGCCCTCCATATTCATGAGAATATGAAGGGCTGTTTTTAAAATTAAAATTTAGTTAACATACTTAGATTATTAAGCTCCCTATTAACCCGGAGACGCTTTTTAAGTGGTCGCGACCTCTCAAATCCGAACGAATGATCTACGCCGCACAACTGCCATGCCGCTCCGTGAGAGCGGAGCTGAGATCGGAGCTGATCTCTGCAAATACAGGAACGCTTACGACATTCAAATAGGAACAACTGCTAATATCTATACGCACGAACTAGAACTGATTAGTCGTGAGTCAATGACCGACTTGAATCCTTGAATCCGAAAAGTTTTACTTTTGCCCCAGAACCTGCCCCAAGATAGGGGCAGGCCTCATTTCCTTCGGAAAACAAACAACAAAAAAAGCCTTGCTGCGCAAGGCTTTCGGGTTTAAATAGTTGGAGCGGGTGATGGGAATCGAACCCACGCTATTAGCTTGGAAGGCTAAAGTTCTACCATTGAACTACACCCGCAAATAAATGAATATGGTCGGGACGACACGATTTGAACATGCGACCCCCTGGTCCCAAACCAGGTGCTCTACCAAGCTGAGCTACGTCCCGAAGTGTAAATGAATTGCGTCTAATGCTGATAAAATGGCGCGGCCTAAGAGATTCGAACTCCTGGCCTTTTGATTCGTAGTCAAACGCTCTATCCAGCTGAGCTAAGGCCGCACAATTTATGGAGCGGAAGACGGGAATCGAACCCGCGACCCTCGCCTTGGCAAGGCGATGCTCTACCGCTGAGCCACTTCCGCACGTTACTTTCGTTTGTCGTTCGTGATGTTTAACATCGCGGCGACAAGTAATAATATATCACCCCTGAAAACAAAAAGCAACTGTTTTTACAAAAAAGTTTTAATCTTTTTTCAAACGCTCTGATTCCCCGTAAAACGAAAGCAAGAAAATCCAGTAATGACGCGAAATCCGGAGCCTTCTTTGCTTGTTGCATTTTTAAAAACATATGCGATTGCGGCATCAATATGACTAATGATTCTTTAAATATACGACTGCATTGCTGACCTGGATATTAATACTCGGAAGAGTACGACGGTAATTTTCTGTAATTGTCTAACACCCTAACTTACTTGTTGATCATAAATACTCCTTATTTCATCCCCCACTACTTTTTACAACTTACAACTTACTGCTTACTTTTTACTTTTTACTTCTTACTTTTTACTTCTTACTCCTTACTCCTTACTTCTTACTTCTTACTTCTCTTACTTCTTACTTCTTACTTCTTACTTCTTACTTCTTACTTCTTACTTCTTACTTCTTACTTCTTACTTCTTCTTACTTCTTATAATGACATGAACCGATGATGACTATCCGCGAGATATGGAGGCAGAGCCACCTCTATAAAAACATCTTCTAATGGTGTCGACTCATCATATTGCTTGTAACCGATAGACGCGAACAAGCATTGCTTGTTGCGCATGTCCATTGTCAACTTAGGCGGTTGTTCAATCTCTATACAGAAAAGACTGTTCCCAATAGCATGAATCGCTCGGGAACAGTCTCTTCAATTGCAAAGACATACAATTGCAAAGCCAAATCAATTAAGCCTATAAAAGCATCATACATCTGATTCTAAATTTAAGTATACCTGACTACGCTCCAGCAGCTGTCAGCGTCTTTTCTTGCTCCGCGCTTCTCTTGATCGCTACTTTGTCGGCAGCCGGTTGTCCAGCAAGCGCATAAGGCAAGCAAAGCGGTACGCCTGTGCGCGGATCAGGAACGATATCTGCTTCAATATTGAATACTTCGCGCATAATATCAGGCGTCATAACCTCAGCAGGCGATCCCTCGCCAACAACAACACCTGTCTTAATAGCAATCATATGGTGCGCGTAGCGTGTTGCATGGTTTAGATCATGTACAACCATGACGACTGTACGATTGTTCGTTGCGTTAAGCTTTTGAAGCAAATGAAGTACTTCGAGCTGATGCGCCATATCAAGGAAAGTTGTTGGCTCATCCAGAAATAGGATATCTGTCTCCTGCGCCAAGGACATCGCGATCCAAGCGCGCTGACGCTGTCCGCCTGATAAATGGTCAACTGGACGGTCTGCGAAATCAGTCATGCCAGTCGCTTCGATTGCCCATTGTACGATACTCCGGTCTTCCTTGCTCATCGAGCCAAAACCTTTCTGATAAGGAAAACGTCCGTAGGATACAAGCTCGGCTACTGTCAGTCCATCTGGTGCGGTTGGATTCTGCGGCAAAATGGCCAGCTGCTTCGCTACTTCCTTCGTGGATTGCTTATGAATCGATTTGCCGTCCAGAAGCACACTGCCTTGGGATGGATTCATAATACGGGCCATCGTTTTCAAAATCGTCGATTTGCCAGAGCCATTGGCTCCAACCAGCGCCGTAATTTTCCCTTGTGGTATAGCAATGTTTAAATTCTTGACGATAAGACGATCATCATAACCAATATCAAGACCCGAAGTCGTTAGACGAATCATTGGACATGCACGCTCCTTCTGCTGCCGCGGCAGACATCTTCTGAATGTAAATATAAGTATAAGTATGTGGATTCCGTTTCTTCAAACGAAAATTGATAACGATTATCATTGACGTTTTAATGATAATGTTTCTCACGTCAAAAGTCAATGGTTAACTCTGTGACGCATTATATTTCTATAGGCTATGAACCTATTCAAAAAAATAAAACCGTCCCCAACGCGAGGACGGTTCATAGTGCTCTTTTACCACTTCAGCTTCGTTCCGAAAACAAGACTGTTACTAATCAACCTTCCTGGCGTCGTAATGAGCTTGCCTTGGGCATACATACCTGAGGATGCGCCGCCGTCCAAATTCATCGCTTGCACAGCGCCAAGCTGCAGCATGATTTGTCCCCATTGCTTTATGGTTGCCTGAGACACGGTCGCCAGAACGACAGTTCCATCTTTTTTAACGAGAATACCGCTTCGCGCTGCAGAGTCTGTTAAAATTTTGGAGCTGCTGAAGCCTTCTCCCGCAGGGTTGATCGCCAGCTTCCCGTCTTTTACCAGCCTAGGGCCTGCTCCGACTGCCGTATGCACGCGTGACCAGGCAATTGGCATTTTTGACAGATTGGCCATCTCGAGCTTATAGTCTACGGCCGTTCCGACCTTGAAACGCTCTGCCAGTTTCTCTTCTGAGCCTATAAAAACAAGGACGTATCCATCCGCTGGAATGCTGACGTTCTCTTTCTTGCTAATCTTTGTCACTTTCCCCTTACTTACTGTTATTGTCGTGCCTAAAGCAAAGCCAACCTTGGCTCCTCGCTTCGGCGTAAACATAATAGCTGAGGAAGCACCTGCCGACGGGGTACGATTAATAAAGTAAACATACCAATTATTCGGGTAGGCAAATGAACCGTCGGTGCCTCCCAGCACTTTAACGCGAAGCGAATCCATTACGATGGTGCCATCCCAAGTAAAACCGATTGCAGTTCCCGTATTGCCGATATGCTCCACATTGCCGTCTGCGATGATCGTACCGTACGGCTCCGGGATGCCTCCGTAAGCCTCGAAGTAGGTTCCATTGATCGCGGCATCGGCGTTGTAGGCCTTTGTAATCGACACTAGCGGCTGAACGATGCCAACCTTGCGGCTTGCTAGACCTGCCGTCATTGGTATTCCTTTAGGAATGACCACCGTTTGAACCGTATAGGACTTGCCTGATAGGCTAACTTTCTTCGCCTCGTGCTTCACCTTCAGCTTGGAGGCCGAAGCAGCAACCTGAACAGGAAGCTTAAGCTGGCCTTTGTAGCCGCTCGTTATGACGTCGACATATAAGTTTGCCGAGCCCGCCGCTATTGGGGTCACAACGCCTTTATCCGTAATGCGGACGATCGCCGCATTATCTGAGCGGAAGGCGAGGGCGACGGAATCGGACAGCTTCAGCTTGTCCGTGAGCAGGAGCCTCGTATCCAGCGGCAGCTTAAGCGTCGCCGCTGCGTAAGTGACCGCGACAGGCCGGACTGGTCCCGCCGCGATGAGCTTGCTTCCGGACGCATACGCGAAGCGTCCGGCACCCATCGGCGCCACGCCGCTCGCGGGAACCGCGGCGTGTCCGCCGTAGGTGTACAAGATCGACTTGGCGAAGCCGTCGATCGCGTAAACAGCGCCGGATCGGCCGCCGGCCAGTACGATGCCGGCGGCAGCATCCGGCGCCAGCGCCACGGGGCCGAAGCCACCGGCCCCGGCGGCGCTGATGCGCCATAGTTCCGCCCCGTCTGCGAGGCGGAACGCAGCAATGCCGTTGCCGCTAAGCTCTGCGGCAACGACAGCCCCAGCATCCCCGGGCAGAAGCACCGGGGATGTCCAGCCGCCTGCGGGCGCAGCCGCAAGCTCGCGCGTGAATCGGACTTTGCCGTCCTCTTCATACGCAGCGACCGCTTTGCCCGCAAGCAGCAGCACGCCTCCGCCTACCCGGTCGGCGGCCAGCTTAGCCCCAAGCAGCGACTGTTCCAATGCCGCTTCCCATACAACCGCTCCTGCACGCACTGCATAAAGCGTGCCGTTGCTGCCTAGGGCGTACACGCCGCTCTTACCTGCGGCGAGCTCCTTTACCGTGACGCCGTCAGGCAATAAAGCTGCCTGCTTCTCACCAGTACTGCTTAGCGACAGGATCGCATGCTGATAGGCAAAATACGGATAACCTTCTCCATCCGTCACCACGCCGGAGGGCTGCAGCTGTTCTTTTTTATTCTTGAAATAAAAAATACCTGTCTGCCCGCCATTTGCCGCCCTATCATATTTGAACAGCCGTGCGCCCGTGCCTGCTATATAAATCTCGTTTTTCCCATTTATAGCCGGAGCAGACAGCTTGCTGTAAGTGTTCACACGCTTCACTTCTTTGCCTTTCCCGTCCAACACGGATAACCATCCATTGGCAGTCACCGTAAAAAGATTGCCATTGGGCAAAGCAAGCGGTGCATACAACATGCCTTCCCCTGTATACCGCCAATACTCCAGTTCCGCTTTGCTGCTTGCTGGGTTCTTTGTCGCTGCTGCTCCGTTTAATGCCGTATTTGATGATTCGGCCGCCATCATGCTCCTGTTCCCAAGGGCAGCTGCAGTCTGCAAACCGTGGCTTCCTATATGGCTGATTCCAATAATCATGATTAGCAGAACAACAAAGGCTCTAAGTTTGTGATCCGTCATTTTCTGTTGCATCGTTCCAGTCTCCTTCATCTTCATAGGTTCCAAATAGTCCCAATGAACTATATCGACAGCTCTATGCACAAAATGAAGAGAGTTCACGCCTAACAAAACTCATTATTACAATAGGCTAACATCTTGGTAACCATTGCTAGTCAGTGCTCTTACACCACGTAACAACAACTAGACAGTTAAACTCATATCTATTTCTTATTATGAATCATTCAATTGTTTTATAGTTTATTTCCCTAATCATTAAGCTGATTGATATTTAACCACAATCATTATAGTGGATTTTCTTGATAAACTAATGATGAAGATACGTGGGGGATTATCTAAACGATGGGTGTAATTAAAGAGGGACGACTAGCCTAATACACCGTTAGTTGCGTTTTCTGACATTATTTCTTGGGGATATAGGGGGAGTCGCAAACAACATGCGGATATCATCCTTCATTTTAGGAAATTCAATTTAAGAAATCTTTTATTACATTACTTGTAGATATTATAATCGAACACATGCAGGGGAAATGACAAGCTTAGCCATTTAAGTGTGTAAACAGCAAAAAACCCTTGTTCGCCAAGGGTTTTCTCATGGTATGGTGCGCGTAGAGGGACTTGAACCCCCACGGTCGCCCGCTAGATCCTAAGTCTAGTGCGTCTGCCAATTCCGCCATACGCGCATATTTCGTTGTGTTCTTGCTAAACCATGTTTTGTAGGAGTTCCACCTACGTTACTTTGTTGACATACAAAGCGCTTCCCGATTAAGGGTGTTAAAGATGGTGCGCGTAGAGGGACTTGAACCCCCACGGTCGCCCGCTAGATCCTAAGTCTAGTGCGTCTGCCAATTCCGCCATACGCGCGCGTTAGATAAAAAAAATGGTGAGTCATGTAGGATTCGAACCTACGACACCCTGATTAAAAGTCAGGTGCTCTACCAACTGAGCTAATGACTCATAGTATAAGTGGCTGGGGATTCAGGGATCGAACCTGAGAATGACGGAGTCAAAGTCCGTTGCCTTACCGCTTGGCTAATCCCCAACAGCGATATGGTGGACGCTGACGGGATCGAACCGCCGACCCTCTGCTTGTAAGGCAGATGCTCTCCCAGCTGAGCTAAGCGTCCAAATATATAGGCGCCTTTTGTAAAAAAGGTAATTGGTGACCCGTAGGGGACTCGAACCCCTGTTACCTCCGTGAAAGGGAGGTGTCTTAACCACTTGACCAACGGGCCATGCATAAATGGAAGCTTGTCCTTAAAGTTGAAAGATTACTGGAGCTCTCAACCGGATTCGAACCGGTGACCTCATCCTTACCATGGATGCACTCTACCTACTGAGCTATGAGAGCATAATGGCTCCCCGAACAGGACTCGAACCTGTGACAACTCGATTAACAGTCGAGTGCTCTACCAACTGAGCTATCAGGGAACATTGCATATTTGCGTTGAAATGTCTCCAAGAGCTTCAACTGCAAAAGAGGCACGGTTGAACAACAAGGCATTGCGCCCTGAAAACTGGATACGAAAGATAAGGTTGCTGAACCTTTACTGCTGCTGTCTACCGGATGTATGGGTCCGAGTAAACCTGTTTAGGATAAGCCCTCGACCGATTAGTATTCGTCAGCTACACACATTGCTGTGCTTCCACCCCGAACCTATCAACCTCGTCGTCTTCAAGGGG
>NZ_JACHXW010000011.1:0-138718 GCF_014192395.1 Paenibacillus endophyticus
GCAGCATAACTTCCACGTTAGCTCAGGCCATACTAGGTAACCCGTCTCACCAAGTAACATCTGCCCTACGTTGCAGTTTCTGCAGTAGAATGACCATTTAGATCGCCATCACCCACTCTACATTGCAGTTTCTGCAATGTAATCAGCAGATTCTAGTTTGTTTCAGCAGAATTCCCGGTTTTCGTTGTACTTTGTACAATGTAGCCCCTCAAGTGGTAGCACATGTGAGATTTCTATTGCACTTTCTGCAGCGTAGCTTCCACGATAGCTCGTACCAAGCTGAGCTACTCAAAGCTACTTCAAAAATTCAAAAACACTTGTATGTTCCCCGGCTGCAATAGAGTAACAACGTTTTGTTCTAGAGTATTAAAGCGTGGGGTAACACAGAACCCCCTACCTTCCGCCGGAAGAGTAGGGGGTTCTGTGTTCTATGCGTTATTTATGCGCGGAAGCCTTTCAAGAACTGAACGGCTTTGATAATATCCGCCTCTGGATTCGTGCCGACCTCGCGTTCAATTGTTAAATATCCGCCGTAGCCGATTTCCTGCAGCGCTCGCAGATACGATGGCCAATCTACGCCGCCATCACCGAGCGGAACCTCGCGAAACGCCGAGCCTGATTCAGCCATGACAGCGATCTGATCGTGATCAAGCGTCACTTCATAGCCGTAATCGCCGTATACGTCACGCGGGTCGACATGACCAAGCTTTACGCCATCCTTCGCATGCGTATGAACGATATAGTCCTTCAGCGTATACACGCCTTGAACCGGATCATCTCCTGTTACCATGACCATATTAGCCGGGTCGAAGTTCACGGCTACGCCTTTTGTACCGAGCCCGTCCAGAAATGTCTTCAAATGCTCGGAGGTTTCCGGTCCTGTTTCGATTGCGAAATACGCGTTCATGTCGTTCGCGAATCGTGCCAGCTCTTCGCAAGCCACATGCATCGTTTCGTATACACGGCTATTCTGGTCGCTTGGCACGATTCCAATATGAGTCGTTATGATGTTTGTTCCAAGCTCCATGCCTAGCTCCATGATCCGTTTGGACTTGTCGATTTTCGCTTCGTTCTGGGCAGGGTCCTGAAAGCCGTGCCCGCCCAAATCGCCAACCAAAGCCGAAATATCGAGGCCAAGGCCGCCTATATAAGATTTCCATTCCTTGCGCGCCGCACTCGAGAGATTAGCAGGATCCAACTCACCATGCACCGCATACATCTGTACGCCGTCTGCGCCAACCTGCTTTGCTTTCAGCAAACCTTCCTTCACGCCAAGCTGAAAGCTGTCCACGATGACACCAATCTTATTCGTAATAATAGGCAAAGTCATTTCCTCATCGCTCCTCCGATTATAGTTCGTTCCACACTCGTTTTACGAATTCAAAGCCGAGTCTCGTTCCCAGGCGGCAATCTTCTAAACCTTCGAATTCAATGGAAATAAAATCATCGTAGCCGCTGTCCTTCACGAGGCCGAGTACCTGAGGGATCGCAATATCGCCATGTCCTACAATGGCGCCGCGCAGCCAATTGCCGCTCTTCGACTTGAACCAGCCTTCGCCAGGATTGTCCGTAGCCGGACGATAGTAGAAATCCTTAATGTGCACCATCGATGCAAGGCCGATATTATTCAATACCGCTGCATACGGGTTCTCATCCACGCACAAGAAGTTGCCGACATCAAGCGTTGTCCTAAAATTCGGGCGATCCACAATTTCAATAAGCGCTTGAACGCGGTCGCTGTCTTGAATGTAAAAGCCGTGGTTCTCTACGCTGGTCGTAATGCCTAGCGGAGCCGCATAATCCGCGATAATCTGACAGGCTTTCGCCAGCCTTGGCAGCTCCATCAAGAAGTTGGATATGGACAAGTTTGATGACGAGGCTACGTCATGACGCATTTTTTTCACGCCAAGCGCCGCCGCTATATCGACTTCCCGCTTCAAACGGGCAATTTCAAGCTCAAATTGCTCATCATCGAGGCCTGAGAAATTCGCTCCTACGGCATAGTTAGACAGCTCAATGCCGCTTTCCTTTGCCTGCTTCTTGATTGCTTCGATCAGCTCCGGATTATCGGTTAGATTAAAACCCAGAGGCACAATCTCGGCATGCTCGCCGCCAATCGAGGCAATAAATACAATAACGTCCTGAATCGTCATTTCTCCGCTTTTGAGGGCACCGTATAAGCTATACGTACTAATTCCTATTTTCATAGACGCACTTCCGCCCCTTTCGCGGCCGATTCATAAATGCCGACCAATATTTTCATAATCTCTACGCCGTCCTCCACAGGGCTAAGCGGCTGCTTGCCCGTTGTTACGCAATCTATAAAATGATTGATTTCGTTCTGAAAAGCGCTATTAAACTCAAAGCCTTTGCTGTCCGTTTGCGGATAGATATTCAGAATCGTGTCGTTCTGCTCCGTTACGATAACGGTTTCCGGATCGATCTCGAAGCCGCCTTTTTCACCGTAAAGCTTAACGGAAGTTTCATTCGACTTCGCATGCAGCGTGAAGCTTACGTCTACGAGCAGCGATGCGCCGTTCTCGAAACGAATAAGCGCGTTAGCCATATCCTCAACCGTATTTTTCTCCGCATCATAATCCGCCGCTTGATAGAAGCTTAAATTTTTCACATTCGAGCGGTTGCCAAGCTTGTGGTATGTATTCGCGCTGACGGATACCGGACGCGGCCGCCCCATCATATACCAACAAAGATCAATGACATGAACGCCAATATCGATAAGCGGTCCGCCGCCCGAGCGCTCGATGTCCGAGAACCAGCCGCCGGGGTTGCCAAGTCTTCTAAGTGTAGATGCTTTGGCAAAATAAATCTCGCCGAACTCTCCGCGATCTGCCATCGCGCGCAGCAGCTGCGCGTTCGTGTCATAGCGGCGCACAAAACCGACCTGCAGCAGCTTGCCTGATTTTTCTACGGCCTCCTGCACGTTAAGCGCATCCTCAACCGTTTTGCATAGCGGTTTTTCGACTAGCACATGTTTGCCAGCCTCAAGTGCTGCAATACTGATTTCCGCATGTGTATTATTCCACGTACAGATGCTCACCGCATCTATGACCGGATCTGCCAGAAGCTCGCGATAATCGGTATATACCTTCTCGGCACCGTATTTCTCGGCAGCTGCCCGTGCTCTTCCCTCATTTAAATCGCATACTGCGTAAAGATTGGCATTCGCATTTTTCGTATATGCATCTAGATGAAGTGATGAGATAGAGCCCGTTCCAATAACTGCGATTTGTATCGGTTGCATTGCTAATCTCTCCTTTAATATCGTTTCGTAGGTTTTGCGTGTCTATACTTTCGTATTATAATGGTTTCAACGTGCAACTCCATGTAAAGCTGTGCGGTTTGTTTGTACAATTGTGCTATCGGAAGCAAGGAGGAGGATGAGAATGGAGAAATTCGAAGCGTTGCGCGAGCCCATGGACATGCCGGATCCCCATTTCCCCATTAAACTGCACCGCACCGCCTTTAAAGAGCAAGGCGTAGTCATATTTCCGCATCATTTTCACGAGCATCTTGAGTTTCTCTATATCGTTGCCGGAGAAGCTTCTATTGAATGCGGATCCACTACGATGACGGCATCCGCAGGCGATTTAATCGTCGTTAACAGCAATGAGCTCCATTATGGAACAAGCCTATCGCCAGATTTGTATTACTATGCGCTGATCGCCGACATATCGCTGCTGCACAGCCAGTCGGTAGACGCCGCCGAAACGAAGTTCATCACGCCGATTATTCAAAATAGGCTGCTGCTGCAAAATTACATCGGGGACGACAGCAAGGTGTCCTCCTGCATGCTTGCTATCGTGAATGAGCTGGAGCACCGCGAGTTCGGCTATGAGCTGGCGATCAAGTCGGAATTGTACCGTTTGCTGACCCTTCTCCTTCGCGGACATGTCGCCACCGTGCTCACACAGGACGAGTACGCCGAGCGTATGAAAAACATCGAGCGCTTCGCGCCGGTCTTCCAGCACATCGAGCAGCACTACAAAGAAGAGCTGTCTGTTGACATGCTTGCAGCTATGGCTAATTTGAGCCGCTACCATTTCAGCCGCTTATTCAAAGAGCTTAGCGGCCATACGGTAACGGAGTATATAACAACCACTCGCCTCGGACAGGCCGACTATTTGCTGCGCCATAGCCCGCTCACCGTATCCGAGATTGCCGTAGCAACTGGGTTCAATGATATCTACTACTTCAGCCGCACGTTCAAAAAACACAAAAAAGTTTCCCCGTCCTCGCTTCGGGGAAACTAATTTTCCGTAAACCTGCTCCTTGCACATTGTTGAATCGCATCGACGAGAAAGCTAACTCATTTTCTAAATGCCTGCTCCTTGCTCGGTATTGAATCGCTCCGGCGATGGGGCTATTTATTTTTCTAAATGTCTGTTCCTTGCTCAGCATTGAATTGCTCCGGCGATGGGGCTATTTTTTTCTAAATGCCTGCTCCTTGCTCAGCGCTGAATCGCTCCGGCGATAGGACTATTTCCGTCCAAAATCCGCTTTGATCTCGCCCCACTCTTCCGTATTCCATTTCACAACCTTATTCGGATACGTATTCGTCTGGATCCACCTCACTGCATCATCCGTCAGCTCCCAGATCTTCGAGGTAGACGCGTCCCTCTTCAAGGTTGAAGCTACCTTCTTGTTGCGAAGCCAGCTTAGCGCTGTTCTCGAGTCCGTATAGACAGTCTGTTTGCTGCCCTTCTCCTTCAAATACCTAAGCGCATGAACGATAGCAATGAACTCGCCCAGATTGTTCGTCCCGTTCTGAATCGGACCCACATAGAACAAAATATCGCCCGTCTGCGTGTCAACGCCCTTATACTCAACTGGCCCGGGGTTTCCTCTCGTCCCTACGTCTACCGATATACTGTCGTAATCGATAGATGCCGCTGCTGCTTCCAACATCACGGTTTGTTTTACGCTGCTTCCGGACTGTGCCGGTGCGACAGCCTTTCCGCTTCCCCAATGCTTCTGCCAGCCATCCTTGAAGGCTGTGTCCGCGGCGAGCTTGGATTCATACGATTTGAATTTTGCATCCTTCACACCGCTGACCTGCGCTTGGCATTCTGCCCACGTTGTGAATACGCCCGTTTTTTTGCCAACCCACACGACATAAAATTTCCCTTTTGCCATTTTGCATATACCCACCTTTATGATAAGCAGACCAGCGCGAACAAGGTCCTGCCATTATCCATTAGTTTGAAGTGACCGCTACCTTCCAATCCAAAGGCCGACTCCATCAGATTTCTCTATTCATCATAGAAATCCCTTTATGAATTTTATCATAATTGAACAACATATGTGGTCTAAGCTCCCGACCAAATAAAATCAGGCAACCGCTGCATGGCGGCTGCCTGATAAGTATCTTGGTATCTATGCGTTTTTAACGAGAACCTCACCGAATATACCGTTGAAATAGTCTTGTAGATCCACTTTGATCGGCATGAAATACAGGCTGCTGTTCGTTTCCTGTGTATAGGCCAGCGCCTCCTTCGAGAACGCAATATTCCAATCCAAGGTCGGCTCGAAATTTTTAGGAAATACCACATGATTTCGTTTCTCCCAATATCGCTTCGATGTCTCGGAAACGACAGGAGACACGCCCCAGAAGATGTCCGTTCCTTCCAGTATGTCCGCGTAAAGCTCCATAAGCCGCAGATCAAAAAAGGGCTGAGAAAAAAATCCGTCTACGCCAGCGTCAAGCTTTTGCTGCACATATTCGTATTCCTTGCGAATGCTGGTTCGATAAGGATCAATCGCCGAATAAATCTTCAAATGCGGATGCTCCCGCTTCAGCTTCGTAACCATGTCAATGCAGGTCGTCGGGTATACTTGCTTGGTACTGTTTTGCGGCTCGTCCCCTGTAACGATCAGAACCTCGGAAATGTGATGCTTATCCAAGTATTCGATTAAATCAAAAGGCCGTCCCGCATCAAAGTCCATCGCTCTAATATGCGGGATGCAATCCCTGTAATACGATTTCGATAAACGCGAGGCTTCCCAGCTTCTAAGGTCAAACCTCGTCAAATCCGGGATATTAATCGTATTAATTGCCGGAAACTCTGTTTTTATCAATTGAAGCTCCGCTTTCAAGCCTTCTGAATCTCTCGGTACCAACTCTAATGAAATTCTCACTGCATGAACTCCTTGCTTACGAATATGATAAAAGCCGCATAAAAAAGCCACTCTGAATGTAATGTATAATAATTCATAATATCGAATTTTAATTCAAATTACCAATAAGGATATTAAAAGTAAGCTATCATTATTTTTTATATATACTCCGCTAAGGATATGTAAAGAAAGCTATCATTATTTTTTTCTTAATTCGAAGGCCGCTGCCGTTCAAGTAACCGGAATGTGCCAGCAAGCGGCAATGCTCGTCCAATTGCTGATGTAAGAGATCACTGGAAATCAAGCCTGATGCATACATCTAACCATCTCCTTTCCCACTTGTGATGAATGATTGACCGGCAACCTTTCATCGTCCATATCAGCAAACATATGTTCCCATTGTATACAATTCCCTCTCATATCAGCAAAAAAAGACAGCTTTCGCTGTCTCCGCATCATGATTATTGTGACGCACGGTCACTGGCCTTGTATTCATGCAGTCCTTCGCCTGAAAAGGACCGCAGCGGCGAGATTTCGACTTCGTGATCATTCAGCTCCTCTGCAGCAATTCCTGCTGCCTTAAGCCAGCTCCGATGCTGATCGAGTACGAGGCGACGCGCGTTTTGCGGGCTGTCTTCTCCGCCCTTATTTTTGACCGGCGCAAATTCCTCCTCACGCTTCGTTTTGAGCACCGTCAATCCAGATGCTCGGGGGAAAAGATCGAATATAAACCGTTCAAGCTTATACGCATTCGGCTCGGATGGCTTAACCAAGCTTCCGTTCTTGTCTATGTATGCCATTTTTTTAGAAGCGATATGATAATCGAGGTCCGCATCAGCATGCCGCTCAATAAAGTCCAGCTTGAATAGATGAATGGATATATGCCCGAGATTATAAAATAATCGCCCAGCCTTATCGCTCAATTTTTTTATGTCTTCTTGAATCTCGCTATATTCCACTACGGCAGGGCGGCCGTTCTTCAAGCATACAATTCCAATTTTCTCTTCGGAATCCGTCTTTTCGATCACCTTGGTCGCAATGGGGTTTGAATGCGAGACGGCCAATCCGATAAAGGCGGGGTCAGCTATCTTAATCAGCGCATTATCCACGTTGTAATAGAACACCCACTCCAAGCCTCTTCGCTTCATATCGTCGATTGCTCCCGATTTGCCCAAAGAAGCAAAACACTCTCCATGGCCGCTTGGCGCAACCAAAAGCTCATCTTCGGCTGCAAAAATCAGCTTCCAATTGTGATCAAGCACCGGCATTGTTTGTTGCTGAAAGAAAAAAACATCTTCGGGCGGATAGCCAAAACAGTCTGCGGCATGAAAAAACATTTCCGTAACTGCGTGATTCTCCGGGCTTGTCATGATATACCAAGGAATAGGCTTTCCTGCCCGATTAGATAGGTTGAGCAGCCGTTCGGCTTGCAGCTGGAACAATGATTTCCCTGAAGGGAGCCCGATATCCAGCGTACCCTTAGGACCTTCATGACCTAGTCGGCTCCCTTGCCCGCCAGCCACAACGACAGCACCCACTTTTCCTGTGCGCAGGAGCGACCAGCCCTGCTCGATAAGAGCGTGCTGTTCCTGTTCGCCGATATCTGTCTCATTCACATAGGGAATCGGCTCCATTCGTTCATTGCGCTTCTTACTTAAGCCTGTATGTATATGAATGGCTCGGAATAATGCATCAAAATCAATATTCCCTAGCTGGGCGACAAGCTTATCCTTTGCAGGTCCCTTTAATCGCTCTAGCCTGTCGAGAACATGCTCCTGGTTATTTGCCAGCAGCAATGATCTCACTTGTTCTATGTTAAGCCCCACACCTATTCCCCCTCATATGACGCCATACGGAAGCTTTCAATAAACTGCTGCGCCCGCTGCGGCAGATAATGATCCTTCAGCCAAAGGATCCCGACATCTGATTGAAAATGAGCATCCTCGATTGCGAGCATTTTGACGACGGTACTCGGGAACGAGGACATAACCGATTTCGGAAATACGGTTGCTCCAATCCCTCCTGCAATAAGCGACATAATAATTGCAACACTGGAACACTCGCATATAATATTAGGCTCGAATCCGTGGCGCTTGCATTCATTGACCACTTGCTCATGCATGCGCGTCGTCCGGTCCGTCTTCAGCGTAAGAAACGGAAAATGCGCGAGCTCCTTCATGCATAATGATTCCTTTCCCTCATACGCTGACCACGAGCTTGGAATAACGGCCACGAATGGATCTGACGGCAAAGGCAGAATTGAATACTGCTGAGGGTGCTTCTGCGCCTCAAACGGCAGCCTAGCGACGATGAGGTCAATCGCCCGTTTCTCGAGCTTATCGCCTAAGTAAAAGTGATCGCCCTCCGATATTTTGAACGTGACCTGGGGATACTTCTCCCTAAACAGCTCGATTCGCTTCGGCAGCAAAGATATACACGAAACGACAGACCCGATGGACAGCACGCCGCTGATCCCTTCGTCGAGTCCCTTCACCTCACGAAGGGATTCGTCGAACTGCAGCAGCAGCGATTCCGCCTTCTGTTTAAGCAGCGCTCCCGCGTCGGTAAGTAAAAGCCCCTTTCCGTTACGTTCGAACAGTTTGACGCCAAGCTCCTCTTCCATCAGCTTTAGCTGGCGGCTCAGCGGAGGCTGCTCCATATTGAGCAGCTTGGCAGCGCGCGTAACCTGTCCTTCTTGTGCTATAGTTAAGAAGTATTTCAGCTGACGCATGTCCAAATCGATCACTCCGTTCATCTATACCCAAAAGGTATGGACCTTCAATAAAATAGATATTTTAAATATATCGCATGTAGTGTTAGCATTCAATTATCGATCATTAAAGGGAGATGGGCCATTTGCTTCAATCATTGGAAATCGAATTAACGAGCAATAAGAAACAGCAGCCAGCAGCAGATCAGCTAGGATTCGGCAATCATTTCACGGATCATATGTTTATTATGGATTATTCGACAGACAACGGCTGGCATAAGCCCCGCATCCAGCCTTACCAACCGATCGTGCTAGACCCTGCCGCTAAGGTGTTCCACTATGGACAAACGATATTCGAGGGCTTGAAAGCGTATAAAACGGATGACGGCCGTGTCCTTCTGTTCAGGCCTCATAAAAACATACAAAGAATGAATCGCTCCAACGAGCGTCTCAGCGTACCAGAGCTGAATGTAGATGTCGTCATTGAAGCCTTGAAGCAGCTTATATCCGTCGACAAGGACTGGATCCCAACAGCACCAAGCACATCGCTGTATATCCGCCCATTCATTATTGCGACACAGCCGCAGCTTGGTGTAGCACCGTCTACGCACTATCAATTTATCATCATCATGTCGCCAGTAGGCGCTTACTATACGGAAGGCGTGAACCCTGTCAAAATCTTCGTCGAGTCTGAATACGTCCGCTCCGTCAAAGGCGGCGTTGGCGAAGCCAAGACGGCAGGCAATTATGCCGCTGGCTTGAAGGCGCAAGAGATCGCCAAAGAAAAAGGATATTCTCAGGTCCTCTGGCTCGACGGCGTACATCGCAAATACATCGAGGAAGTCGGCAGCATGAACGTTTTCTTCAAGCTGAAAGGCGTCGTACACACGCCAGCGCTGAATGGCAGTATTTTGGATGGAGTCACTCGAAATTCAATTATTCAGCTGCTTAAGCATTGGAACATTGAAGTGATAGAGCGTCCGATTACGATTGAAGAGCTGTATAAAGCAAGTCAAAACGGCGAGCTCGAAGAGGCCTTCGGCACGGGAACAGCGGCCGTAATTTCACCAATCGGCGAGCTGAACTGGCAGGATGACGTCCTCATTATTAATGACGGGAAGACAGGCGAGCTTTCCAAAAAGCTATATGATACGCTGACTGGTATCCAAATGGGCAAGCTGGAAGACCCGCTTGGCTGGATGGTTGAAGCGACGCCGGTAAACGTATAAACCCACACGCAGAACAAATAGGAAAGCCAGCAGCCCGCGCTGCTGGCTTTTGCTTATGTTCAAAAGCTTCCCCCTAGATACAGCTAACTGATCGTTGTTCTTCCCAATAAAAGCTGTCTACTGCAAATAAAAGCTTCCGTTTCGGCTGACAAATCTATGCGGTCTCCAGTAAAAAACAATTATATCCATTTAATCTATCCCATTTGGCCTGCGTTTCCGTTAGGATAAACGTACTGAATCGAATAAGGGATGGATTAGACATGCTGAACATTACGGCTGTGCATACGGTTTTTCAGAAAGAAGAGCTCTTCCAAGGGATAGCCGCGAGGTATGATATCGGGACGCCGCTGCGCAGTCGCTTTATCCTGAACGGCTTGAACGATACTTACGAGGTCGAGACTACTGTCGGTACATTTATTCTGCGCATCTATAAGCATGCTTGGCGCAGCGAGGCTGAAGTCCGATTCGAGCTGGAGCTGCTGTCCTTTCTAGCCAGCTGGGATATGCCCGTAGCCCGGCCGCTGCTCCGAATCGATGGAGAACTGATTACCAAGCTGAATGCTCCGGAAGGCTTCCGTTATGCTGCGCTTTTCACTTTTGCCGAAGGGATTGGGAAGGTCGACTTGGAATCAAGCAGCTCTTATGGCCGTGCCGTCGCACACTTGCATTATGCCATGGATCAGTATGTGCCGGCTTATGAGCGGTTCGCGCTCGATGCCTCTCATTTGCTTGACGAGCCGCTGCAACAGCTGCTTCCTTTCCTGCGGCATCGCCCCTCTGACGTGAAGCTCGTGCAGGACATCGCTTTGCGGCTAAGGTCGACTCTCGAAACCGCTTCGCTTGCATCCTATGACTGGGGAATTTGCCACGGCGATCTGCATGGGTGGAATGTGTTTCATCGCGATGACGGCAGCCTCACCCATTTTGACTTTGACTGCTGCGGGATGGGCTGGCGTTCCTATGACTTGTCTGTTTTTCTATGGGACCGCGTGCACGGCAGGCAGGTAGGCAGCTTCGAGGACGCCTGCTGGGATGCCTTTCTGAAAGCATATTTGGAGGAACGGACTATGAACGAGCAGGATCTGGCCATGATTCCCGCTTTTGTCGCAGTCAGGCAAATATGGCTGATGGGCTTGCATACCGGTCGAAGCCCGGTTTGGGGTGCATGGCAGGACGATGGATATTTTGATGGAAAGCTGAAGTTTCTGTACGCATGGGTGGAAAAGCATCAGCTTTAGTCTTACCGGAGCAAATCGAAGCTATCCTGTGTTTGCTCCATCCCACCTTCTATTTTGAATCGCCTGTTTACTTTATAAAAAAGGTATGCTATCTTATTTCTACGCATATAGAAATAACAATCGTAGAAAAAGGTGAAGCCGCCATGTCAGAAGATCATGCGAACGTACGCGAAGCCGTTAAAGTCTATAAAGCGCTTGGCGAGCCTACTCGTCTCAAAATCGCTCTGCTGCTCACAGAAGAGAGAAATTTGTGCTGCTCCGATATCGGCTCCAAGCTTGAATCCGTAGCAGGCTCCACTCTTTCTCATCACTTGAAGCAATTGACGGAATGCGGACTGCTCAATCTCCGCAAGGACGGAACGTATATCTACTACAGTGTGAACCGCGAATTGGCGAAGAAATACGCGCCTTATTTGTTGGAGTAATTTTTTTGTCTACTATTTCTATATATTTAGAAATATAAAATTATTGGAGTGGAGAAGGGAGCAAAATCTGTATGTCTAACGCTTGGAAAATTTACATGCTGGCAATTATCAGCTTTCTGGTTGGAACTTCTGAATTTATTATTGCCGGCATTCTAGATAAGGTTGCCTCTGACGTCGGCGTTTCGGTATCAGCAGCTGGGCAATTAATTACCGTGTTCTCGCTCGCCTATGCATTCGGCACCCCGATCCTCATGGCGGTTACCGCACGCATGGAACGGCGCAGCCTGCTACTCTACTCGCTTGGCGTATTCGCTGTCGGCAACTTAATCGCCGTTTTACTGCCTGGTTTTGCATTCCTGATCGTATCCCGGATTGTACTAGCGCTCAGCACAGGTGTCTTTGTCGTCACCGCATTAACCGTCGCATCAAAGCTTGCTCCCGCAGGCAAGCAAGGCAGCGCGATTGCGACGCTCGTTATGGGCTTCAGCACCGCTTTAATTATTGGCGTTCCGCTCGGCAGGCTGGCCGCTTCCGTTTACGATTGGAAGCTTATCTTCGGAGCAATCGGTTTGCTTGGACTTCTGGCAATGCTGATTATCGTCACTTCCATTCCGCAATCCGACGGTGAAGCGCCCGTTCCAATTCGCAAACAGTTGTCCCTTCTGAAGCAGCCGAAAATCGCCATCGCCTTAACCGTAACCTTCTTATGGATCGGCGGTTACTCTATCGTATATACGTACATCTCGCCTTTTTTATTAACCGTCACCAAGCTTACCGAACAAGGCGTCAGCATCGGATTATTCGCATTCGGCATCGCGAGCCTCATCGGTTCCAAAATCGGCGGATTCAGTACGGACAAATGGGGGGCTCCGCGAACGCTCGTCAGCGGAATGCTATTCCATACCGTTGCACTCGTTCTGCTCTCATTTGCTGGGCAATCGCAGGTCATCGTCTTCCCGCTTCTGATGCTATGGGCGTTCACGGCTTGGTCATCCGGCCCAACGCAGCAGTATCACCTGATGTCACTCGCTCCGGAAGCATCCGGCATCATGCTTAGCTTGAACAGCTCTGTTCTTCAGCTGGGCATGGCTGCAGGCGCAGGTCTAGGCGGCGTAATCGTCGAGCAAGCCTCGCTCACCTCAATCACTTGGATCGGAGCAACAGGCGTCATACTTGCCGCTGCAACAGCAGCCACATTTTTCGGGGTTTCCCACTCTCGCTCCCGACGCAAAGAATTGGAGCGCACAGTAGTGGTTCCAGCCAAGTAATGCAGCAACAAACAAGCAGGCCGCCCATCATAGGCGGCCTGCTTGTTTGTCTTTATCCTATTCAAAGCGAACAAAGAAGTAATTTTTTTTGCCGCGCCGAAGCACGACATATTTGCTATGCAGCTTGTCTCCTGTGCCAATTACGGCTTCGGCATCTGTCTGCTTGGCTCCGTTTATCGAAATCGAGCCGCTCGTAATATCCTGCTTCGCTTGGCGGCGAGATGGCGCTGCTCCAGATTCAATCAGCAGATCCATCAGCGTTAGCTCGTCCCGGCCGTTTATGACCGTCGTAGGCATGTCCTGCAGCGCTTCGATCAATTCCGCTTCGCTCAGCTGATTAACATCCCCCGAGAAGAAAGCCTGCGTAATTTTCTCCGCGCTGTCCAGCGCTTCTTGGCCGTGTACTAGGCGAGTAATCTCGCGCGCGAGCTCGCGCTGCGCCACGCGTTTTTCCGGATGAGCCTCAAGCTCCTGCTCCAATGCTTCGATTTCCGAACGCGAGAGGAACGTGAAATATTTCAAAAACTTAATCGTATCGTTATCCTCCGTGTTTATCCAAAATTGATAAAACTGGTAGGCCGATGTTTTTGAACGGTCCAGCCAAATCGCACCGGATTCGGATTTGCCAAACTTTTTACCGTCGCTTTTGGTTACAAGCGGCATCGTCATGCCGTAAGCATCTCCGCCGCCCATTTTGCCAATAAGGTCGAGCCCGGCAGTTATGTTGCCCCATTGATCGCTGCCGCCAATTTGCAAAGCGCAGCCATGCTCCTGATGAAGCTTGTGGAAGTCGTAGGCTTGCAGAATCATATAGCTGAACTCGGTGAAGGAGATGCCTGATGACAAGCGGGAATCAACGGAATCCTTGGCGAGCATATAGTTCACCGTAAAGTTTTTGCCAACGTCACGCAGAAAAGTGATCACGTCCAGCGGTGCAATCCAGTCGTAGTTGCTCACCAGCTTGGCAGCATTGTCGGCAGCATCGAAGTTTAGGAACCTCGAAAGCTGGCGCTTTAGACTCTCCGTCCACTGCGCTACGGTATCCGACGTGTTAAGCGACCGCTCCGAAGAGCGTCCGCTTGGATCACCGATCAGACCAGTCCCGCCGCCTACCAGCGCGAGCGGGATATGGCCCGCCTGCTGGAAGCGCCGCAAGCATAGAATCGGAAGCAAGCTTCCGATATGCAAGCTGTCCGCCGTCGGGTCAAAGCCGCAGTACAGCACGACGCGCTCGCTTGCCAGCTTTTTATGTAATTCCTCGCGGTTCGTGAATTGCTGTACCAATCCCCTGTACTCCAGATCCGCCAAAAGATCGTCTTGATTAACTACTGCTTTTTCTTTTGTCATACAGCTCTCTCCTCTATGGTTTCATCCAGCTAGCGTCAAGCCCCAATAAGGCCGTAGGTTCGCCGTTCGCGGTTAAATCTAAGTGCCGCCTAGCCTGCGCCTGCGAATCGATTTTCTAATGAAAACATCACAGATGACCAAGGACACACCTACCAAAATATCGGTTAAGGCCACAAAAATGAAATTAAACGGATAACCGCCCATCCTTGAAATATAATACACCGTAAACGCCAAAATCCCAAGCATGCTTATCGTGAAAATATAGCTTTTGCGTAATAACAGCGCTAAGCATGCTGCAAATGTCGCCAGTATGACTGCAGTTCCGAGCGTCAACAGATTATGCTCCGACTCGATATTGGTTGGAAATAGCAGCCTGCTTGAGAAAACGTAAGAAAAATACCAATCCTCGCTTGGCAGCCTGCGGAACGAAGCTTTGTATACGGTGCTGCTCGACTTCTCCATCGGAAGATTCGAATGCAGCTTAGCTCCCGCTGCATACAGCTGCACCTCAAGTTCTACATTTGGCTCCCCCTCCCAAAACTCGGCAGGCGTCAAATAATACTGGTGGGAGCGTATTTTATGGATAATACCCTTCTCGTAAAGACCTCCGCCCTCCGCATACTGAATAACGATATGTTTCGTTTCGTCAGGACCGAAGGAAAGTGGAAACTGCGTACCCACAGGCGCTTGATTGCCTATCCATCCCTGATTCAACCTAATTGCTTTCCCGCTAACCGGATCTGTTACCGTATCCGTTACCGCTGCTTGCCAATTGGCAGGCTTAGCTTCATGCGCGAGGCTCACAGCAACCTGCTCTCCGCTTTCTGTAACAGTGAGCGCTTCTTTGGAAGGTGTCAAAAACAATACCCGAATGTCCTTCCGCTCATTCGATTTATTGTGCAGCTCGTAAGAAACTGTAATGTCGGCCTGACCCATATAGTCGTTAACGCTTTTGCCGATTTTGAACAGCACCTTCTCCTGAACCAAGCTGACCTTCGAATGCTCATCCAGCTGCAGCAAACCGTATCCTTCCGCAGGTTCATAAAGGGGTCCGCCATTGGCGCCGGCTGTTGCAGGTCCTATAAGCAGCATCAGTATAGCCGCTATAAAAATAGCCGGAATCCGTATTCGCAGCATGCCGTCCCTCCCATTCATTGTGATTGGTATGATGACTAGCGCGATGGCAGCTCCATCCTTTTATTTTAGCATTTCGCGCACTCTTTGGCATACGTTGCGGTATTTTTCTCCATTCCGCTTTTAACAGAGCTGCGAAATGGACCAAATAAAATCCAGACATAATAGACGATAAAACCAATCCCCCAGCGGCACCATTCATAGGATACGCAGGGGGATTCCTGTTGTTGTTTTATGGTTTGCGCCAGCTGTCCTTCAAGGCTACGATCCGGTTGAACACAAGTTTGCCGTCTGCCGCATGCTTGCTGTCTACGCAAAAATAGCCATGCCTGACAAACTGGCATTTGTCCTCCGCTTGATTAAGCGCCGCGGCGGGCTCCAGCATGCAGTTCCGCATGACAAGCAGCGATTGCGGGTTAACTGCACGGACCCAGTCGAATGCTTCGTCCTTCGGTCCCTCTTCATCGAGGAGCAATCGATCGTACAAATGAATGTCGGCTGCGGCTGCATGCGGAGCAGACACCCAGTGAACCGTTCCCTTTACCTTCCGTCCCGCGAAGCCTGATCCGCTTTTGGTTTGAGGATCATACGTGCATCGAAGCTCGATGATCGCTCCTGTTGCCTCATCCTTGACGATTTCGTCGCAACGGATGAAATAAGCGCCAATCAGTCTCACTTCCGTACCTAGCGTTAAACGGTGAAAGCCTTTGGAGGGCTGCTCCATAAAGTCCTCCCGCTCTAGATACAGATCCCGCGAGAAGGGTACCTCCCGACTTCCCAGTGCTTCGTTTTCGCTGTTGCTGGGTATCGAAAGAAGTTCTGTTTTCCCCTTCGGATAATTCGTGATCACGACCTTTAGCGGGTCGATTACGGCCATATAGCCTTTAACCGCGGGTTTCAAATCCTGCCTTGCCGCATGCTCCAGCATGGCAATATCAACCGAGCTTTGCGTGCGGATCATTCCTATTCCTTCGATGAAGCTTCTGATGCTCTCCGGAGTGAAGCCTCTTCTTCTTAAGCCCCGAATCGTCGGCAGCCTTGGATCATCCCAGCCGTCTACGAAGCCCCCTTCAACCAGCTGCCTCAAATAACGTTTGCTCGTCACGACGCCCGTTAGATTGAGCCTTCCGAATTCCCTTTGCTTTGGCGGCTCGTTGACCGCAAGCTCTTGAAGCACCCACTCGTACAATGGGCGATGGTCCTTGAACTCGCTCGAACATAACGAATAGGTAATGCCTTCGATCGCGTCCTGAATCGGATGGGCAAAATCATACATCGGGTAAATGCACCATTTGCTGCCGCTCCGATAATGCTCTGCATGAATGATGCGGTAGATAACGGGGTCTCTGAGGTTCATGTTCGGAGCGCTCATGTCAATCTTCGCTCTCAGCACCTTGGAGGCCGCCTTATGCTCCCCGTTTTTCATGCCAGCGAACAATTGCAGGTTTTCTTCAACCCCGCGCTCCCGGAACGGACTGTTCTTGCCCCCCACTGTCAGCGTCCCGCGATAGTCGGTCATCTCCTCCGGCGACAAATCGCATACGAATGCCTTCCCTTTCTTGATCAACGCGACGGCTGCTTCATAAATCTCGTCCGAGTAATCTGAACCATAATAGACATGCCCCTTCGGACTATAGCCCAGCCACTCGATGTCCTCGATTATCGCATTCACATATTTGATATCCTCCTTCAGCGGGTTCGTATCATCAAAGCGCAAATGGAAATTTCCGTTATATTTATGAGCGATGGTAAAGTTCGTGTGAATCGCATACGCGCTCCCGATATGCAGATAGCCATTCGGCTCAGGCGGAAAGCGCGTGCACATGACGCGGCTGAATAGCCCTGCTTCCCTGTCTTCGATTATGATTTTGTCCAAAAAATGCTCAGCAGCAATTTCGTTGTCCCTGCTCATCGCAAAACCTCCATAGTTAGGCTAATGGCCGATCATAAATCACCTGCGAAAATAAAAAAAATTCCACCCCCAAGACCTCTCGTCTTGGGGGCGAAATTTGTCGCGGTACCACCCCAGGTTCATTAATATGTCGCCATATTAACCTCTTCAAGTACGGCATCTATGGATGCTTATACTCTAGCTCTATAACAGGAGCTCCCGTCACAGCATCCCCTCGCAGAGGTTCCGGTGTGAGGCTCAGAGACTTGTTTCAATAAAACATTCCTTGCTCCTTTTCAGCTGCCGGAGCTCTCTGTGAAAGAACGGTCTTATTTACTCTTCTCGTCATCGCCTTTTCATATTTGATATAGGTTAACAAATCCGAACGGATTCCGCAATGGGCTCAGCCCTATTAAGGCTGTTCCCGAGTTATCGCTGCGAAAGCTTGAACGTACTGATCATACTTGATTTGCCAGCTGTCCTTGCGGTTTGGGGAAGCGCTGCCCTCCACGAGCGATTGAATGATATCCAAGCACACATCCCAACCAGCAATGTCTCTCGGCGTATGTGCCGTAATCATGTGAAGCTTCTCCACCAGAACTAATCGGCAGCCGTCAGTCTCTTGTATCAATTCGAAACGAACCTGATCCTTGTCCCATGTAAAAGCAAGCACTTCCTGATCCTTAAGCTCCAGAATCGCAAGCTCTTCAAAGCTTCCATCCTGCATATCGAACGTAATCACTCCGCCCTCGCGCAAATCCTGAACGCGAAGCTCCGAAAACCATTGCACCAGCTTGTCGTTTTCCGTCAGCCATGCCCATACATGCTCAGCCGAATGCTTGATATGGCGTTCGAATCGAACCTCATACCCCTCCGCTGCTTGTGTGATTGTTGCAAGCATAACCCTACTCCTCCTCCTTCATCCCGCATTTAGAAGCAAAAAAATCCATGAATAACCATATCAACTAGTATAAGATAGAAAATAAACCGTTTCAAATGATAAAGAGAATCGGAGCATTGCTCGCTATTCGAGCTCCCGCGGACCAAGCCAAAAAGCTGCAGCTGAAAGATCGATCCTTCAACTGCAGCTTCTTTATCCATTTCTTAATTAGCGTTATAGAATGCTTCCAGCTGGCTGACAACCGCAGCCAGCGATCCATCTACGCGCGTCTGGCGCTGCTCTTTGTGGAATAGCGACGCGATCTGTTCAGGAAACGTCTGCTCGATGCCGCAAAGCTCGATCGCTTCATTGAACTTCGCAGGATGCGCGGTTGCAAGCGACACGGTAATTTCCGAGCCGTCGCCGTATTTGTCAGCCGCGGCAACGCCGCAGGCTGAGTGAGGATCAAGCAAATAGCCGCTATCCGCTTTGTATTTCTTAATGGTGCTTAAGCATTCTTGGCCTTGTACGCCATGCGCGCCAAACTCCGCCTGCACCTTGCTTAGCGCTTCGCCGGCGATCACGATTTGCCCCTCTGCTTTGAACTGCTCCATCAGCGTCCGAATTTGTGCGGCATCCTCGCCTAGCACATAATACAGGTAGCGCTCGAAGTTGCTCGCCACTTGAATATCCATCGACGGGCTGTACGTGCTGCGAAAATCTCCCGGCTTGTACACGCCTTCCAGTATGAAGCGCTCCAAAATATTGTTCTCATTGGTTGCAAGGATCAGCTTGCCAACAGGAAGCCCCATGCGCTTCGCCAAATAACCTGCAAAAATATCGCCGAAATTGCCGGTTGGCACGCTGAAGTTCACTTGCTTCGCGTCGGTCTGCTTCACCACTTGGAAATAGGCATAGAAATAATAAACGGTCTGTGCCAATATGCGCACAAAGTTAATGGAGTTAATCGCCGCAAGCTGGTTCGTCGCTTTAAAATCAAGATCTGCGAACAAATCCTTGATCATGCGCTGGCAATCGTCGAAGTTGCCGTCTACGGACAAATTCAGTACGTTGTCTTCCTGAACCGTCGTCATTTGAAGCTCCTGCACCTTGCTGACCTTGCCATGCGGGTGAAGGATGCAAATTTTAATGCCATCCTTGCCTTTAACGCCCTCAATGGCCGAAGCTCCCGTATCGCCGGAGGTAGCTCCGAGAATATGGATTTTCTTATTCTGCTTAGCTGCTACGTAAGTGTACAGCTGGCCCATGAATTGCAGGGCGATGTCTTTGAATGCGAAGGTTGGCCCGTGGAACAGCTCCAGCAAATAAAGATCATCCTTCAGCTTGCGTACCGGCGTTACTTCCGGATCGCGGAAGGTTGAATAGCTCGCGTACACCATGTCCTTCAAATCCTGCTCCGGTATTTCCCCATTCGTATAATACGAGAATATAGCAAGTACAAGCTCTTGATAGCTTAGCTCCTGCCATTCCTTTAAGGTTTCAGCCGAAATAACGGGGATCTCGTTCGGAACGAGCAGGCCTCCGTCATTGCCAAGGCCCATCATAAACGCATCGATAAATCCGATTTTGCCAACATTGCCTCTTGTACTAATGTACTCCATTTGTAAATAGCCTCCTACATGCGCACCATTATCGTTATTCAAATCATATCATCGTTTTCCATAATAATCGATTCTTTTCACCACAGTATATCATTTTTATGGGTCAAAAATAAACGAAATGCACCCAGAAATACAGGATGCCTTTCGTTGTTTTGTCATTTTATAACATTTGCTGCAATCGTCGCGATTTCGGCACGGGTAATCTTATCCTTAGGCCGGATCGTTCCATCCTCATAGCCTGCTATAATACCGGCCTTCGTCAATGCCTCGACTGCTTCCTTCGCCCAGCTGGATACGCCCGGCAGATCGGTATAGGCTTGCGGGCTTGTTCCCGTCGTCTCGGTTAATTGCTCCCCGAGCGCACGGTACAAGATTACAAAGGCTTCCTCCCTCGTCATCTCCAGATTAGGCTTAAAGCTGCCGTCCTGGAATCCCGTTACCACTCCCGCTTCATATAATCCTTTAACGTACTTGCTATACCAAGCCGCTGCCGGAATATCGCCGAAGCTTGAATCACCTGCTGCGGTGTCCAGATCGAGCAATCTGTACATAACAGCCATGAACTCCGCTCTGCTCATCTGCTTATCCGGCTTGAAGCTGCCGTCTGGGAAACCTCCCAGTATATTTTTATCGGCAAGCTTGTTGATAGCCGCGGTTGCCCAGTGCCCTTCGGTATCCGAGAACACCGGTTTTGGTTCTGGGCTTGCGCTTGGGCTTGGGCTAGACACAGACGGTGATGCCGGCGTTGGTGATGTGACTGTGTCTGGCGTTGGCGATGCGGTTGCATCTGGTGTCGGCGTTGGCGTTGGCGTCGCCTCTCCGCCTGTCTCTTCCTCTTTCTCTACGGTTACTGCGGCTGTTGCCATATGCGCCCCGTCTACCGAAGTTGCGGTAATAACCGCCGCCCCATTCGATGCCGCAGTGACCATGCCTGCGTCGCTTACTGACGCAACAGCGTCATTCGAGCTTGACCATGTAACCGCTTGATTGGCCGCGTCGAGTGGCGCGATCGTCGCGGTTAGCTGTTCCTGCTCTCCTTCCTTAAGCGTAAGCTCGGATTTGTCGATGGAAACGCCTGTGACGCGAATACCTAGGCTCTTCGCCACGACAATCCAGCTGATTTGAGGATCCGAGCTGGACGTGCCTGCATTCGCCGAACGATGTACGGTAAGATCAAGCTTTCCATCCGCAATGGCTACATCAGCGTAGCTGAGCACATCGGTTGCTGCCGTAAAGACATACCCGCTTGTTTTGACTTCCCCATTCACAATAATGTCTGCAATCCGTTTGCCGTTTGAATATTGAGACCACGGATCATAAAGGCCGACATATACATCGTAGCCGCCGTTCTCTAGATCAAAGCGATAGGCAAGATCATCCCCTGCATTCGCTTTCAGATACCTAAGGGAGCTGAATATATCGCCGCTGCTCGTACCGGAGGTCAGCGTGTTATCCCCGATATAGCCCCAGGTTTGACTGTTCTCCGGATCATATTTCTGGTCGATCGTTTCTCCGTTCAGTACTTTCCCCGCTCCCATAAGCGCAATCATATCCAAGTAGTCCGCGGTTGCCGCGCCGCCTGCGTTTACGAAATACGCGCTGCTCTCTGGGATAACGTAAAGCTGATGCTCGACTTTCTTATTCGCCAGCTCCGTAAGCGTACCGCTGACGCGTACGGTGCCTGGCTTTTGGAAAGACTCCGCGCTTACATTCCAAGCAATTGGCGTATCCTTAACCGTTCCGTCTGACATCGTCACATTGACCGTGCTCGGGAATACAGGAGCTTTGCCAATTACCGTGCTTGTTGGCAGCACCGTATTAACCGTCACCTTGCCCATTCCTTCCAGTTGCTCTAGCGTCCACTCGTCTTGCCATCGGAGCGCGATTTCATCATTTTGGCCGAATTCGATTGGCAGCCAGATGTACCTGGAATTAGCCAGATCATTCTGATTCCAACGGTCTCCCATATAAATGAATTTGCCAGCAGCTGCATCAACCGCAATGACCTGCGTGCTTTGCGAGCCGAAGGTCGTAGCGCTTCCCGGCGCTACGTCGCGCATCGTCTTCCAAGGTCCCATAATATCGTCAGCAACCGTATACTTGCCTACATTAGGAGCCCAGCCAGTTGCGCCGGACGTTATCATATAATACTTGCCTTGGTATTTGAACAAAGCCGGAGCCTCGCGCTGGGCAAGCGGGAATACACGTACATAATCGACGCCATGCACCGCTTTATACTGCGTATCACGCTCGGCGTTGCCATCCTTATGCCATCCGACGACATCCGTATAGGATTCATTGAGCTTGGAGATGTAGATCGTCAGGTTTTCCTCGCTCGAATAAACCAAGTACCCTGTGCCGTCATCGTCTTTGAACAACGTCATATCGCGAGCCATTCCCGGCTGGCTTGGCTGGCCATCATCGGTTGCGCCTGCAGGCGCTTGATCCATTCGATCGCTTCTCTGATAGACGAACGGTCCCAGCGGCGAATCGCTAAGCGCATAGCCCGCTTCCGCTTTCGCGTAGTTGGCTGTTGAAGTCGCGCTTGGGCCATCCGTGTGCATCCACATGACGTATTTTTTCGTCAAATCGTTGTAGATCACCTTCGGACGCTCAATAATCCGATCTGTGCCGATATCGTTCAGAATATCTGCTTTATCCGTACGGTCCGCATACAGTGCAGAGATAAGCGGATCATTAACAAAATCATCCGCAGATTCGATCGCTGTCAGCGCAAGTCCATGATCCACCCAATTGTACAAATCCTTGGACGAGTAGACCCTTACGCCTCTGGCAGGCAAATAACCGAAGGTTTTATCCTCGCCATACCAGTAATAGGTTTCGGTTTCCTCGTCGTACATCATGCCTGCTCCATGTGCTTGAATGAGCGCACCGTTCGTATCCCGCCACACCGCACCTGGCTTAAAGGAAACGTTAGGCGCGTTGATCACAAGCTCAGCTGCCGCCTTTTTCAGAGCCGCAATTGCTGTAATGATTTGCTCCTGAACAGCAGGCTCCGTCACGTCGGCATTGCTTCCCGCCAGCGTCTGCTTCAGCGTCTTGCTTTCCTGAATAACCCGGCTCAGCTCAGCCAGACTGTAAGTCGTGTATGCCGTATTCGCCAATTCCGCTTCGGCAGCAGTGATCTGATTATCCAATTCAGATAGCGGTATGGTAATGTTCTTTCTAATGATTAAATAACTAATAAGCGGATCGTTATAATTGCTAAGCGCAGCAGTCGCTGGCCCTTGAATGCGTACATTCAGCTGTCCGTCCGTTATGGCAAGCTTCCTGTATGTAACTGCCTTCTCGGCACCTTCCGCGCCAATCGCCAAGTCTCCGCCTGAAACGTTATTTCCTTCCACCAGAAGATTAACGCTGCGTCCGCTCCACGGATTGTTGAAGCCGAACGTTACGTCGTATTCACCCGCTGGCAGCTCAAAATCATAGGCCAACGCTTTATCTCTCACCTGTGTGCCGTTATAGTATCTTACGGAGCCCGATTTGGTCGATGCGTCGCGCACATTCGTTCCGCTTGTTGCCGTAACCAAGCCCCATGCTTTGGAAGTGACGGGATCAATCCCGTATACCTGCTCCGTCACGGAGCTGTAGAGACCGAGTTTATCCGTGCCTTCCACGGTAGCTGGCGTCTGATCCCCCGCATTGACGTAATAAAGAATGTAGTCGTTATCTTTCAACTCCTGATCCGTGAAATCAGCGGCTATGGCTGTCGATGTACCCTTTTCATCGTTATCTGCATACGCAGGCACCCATGATGATAGAAAGGAAGCGAGTAGGGAGCAGCATAACGCCAAGGACAGCCATTTCTTCTTTTTAAACAATCGTATTCCTCCTTCGACCTTTTGATCGCTCGTATTGATTGCGCTTTCACATTGGCTGTTGAACGTCATCACGAATGATAACGAAGATGAAACAGCGATTCAACTGAACAATGCGAACGAGGGTGAACTCCCGAGAATACGTCATATCTCAGCTCCCGAAGCGCCATAATGTTCACTCAGGTACGATATATTCACAAACCAAAAAACGCTGTTCACATCCAGGCGAGGGCAAATCCGCACGTATTCGCTTGAAGATAGCCGCATGATCCCGCGCGTCCCAAACCCGAATAATATTGAAAACCATAAAGCTCCCTGTACAGCAAAAAGAAGATAGCCGCATGCTTGCAGCTATCTTCCAACTACCCCTATGCTGCTGTTTAAGGCTGCTTAATTCGTGCCGTCATCTACAACTAAGCCGAAATGCGCCGCGAATGTAATCGCCTGCGCCGGTGAAATAATACAGCGCCTCAAGTCTTCCAAGCCCGCGCCAATGGCATTGAACTCGCAGCTGCTAATATCGACGCCGCCAAGCTTTGTTTGCGAGAACTGCGCTTGATCAATATTGGCTTCCTTCATATAAAACTGCGCGATCGTCATATTCGAAAGATCCGCCTTGGCCAGCGACGTCTTCTCGAATTTCACGCCTTTGGCATTCGTGAAGCGCAGCACCGCATAATCCGCGTAGCACTGCTCGAACCAAACGTTGCGCAGCGTGGAGCCCGTTATATCCATACCGAGCAGCTTGCAATTATGGAAGGAAACGCGGTGCAGGATAACCTCGCTCAAATCGATATTCGATAAATCGCAGTTTACGAACCGAACATCGGTAAACTCCGCTTTGCGCAGGCTCGTGCCGCGAAACACTACGTTTTGAAACACGACTCTATCGAAGCAGGGCTTATACGCCGATTGATTGTGAATGCCGCAATCCTCTATGATGCTGTCGCTAATTTCATGCTCGTCCGCCCATTCATAATCGGGTACGTCAAGCGCCGTAAGACCCTCTGGGATCTTAGGCAAATCAAGCTTCTTTTCCTTGCCTGACATTAGTAACAACCCCCTCCTGCGGCAGCTTCTTAGCTAACCGCTCAACCTAACCTACATTATATCGGATAACATTCCGCAATTGCAGGCTCATTAGATGTCAATTGTATGACGTTCGCTTTGCGGCTTACATCCATATCCTTGATGACTTATTAATCCTCCCCATCTATAATGAAGAAACGAACATGTCACATTACAATCCAGCCCTTAGCAGAGCTGCTCAGCTCCGTTATGGGGTTATAGCCATAGAGAGATACGGAGGTGCGCGATGAAATACGAGATGACGCTGGAACAGCGCGACCGCATCATGGAGCAGCTGTCAGAGGAGCAACGCCATTTCTTGCACCATGAACTTGTTCGCGGCAGAAGAACGTTGTTCGCCAGGCAGCTTGCGCGTAAAAAATGTCAATTCATTCCCGAGGATGCGCAGTTCGAGGACATCGAGTCCTTTATCGAGGAGTGGGACTATATCGGGTTTACCGACAGCGGCGAAGTATCGCCGCTCACCAAGTGCGAATGCGGGCGCTCGCTGCGCTATCAGCATCAGGTTCTTCATGTGCCAACGAATACTATTCGTTACTTCGGCATCGAGCATTTGCAGCTTCATACCGGTATTGACGCCAAGGCTATCGCTGATATTATGAAAGGCTTCGATGTGCTTGACGGGGAACTGAATGAAGTGCTTAGCAAATACCAGAATGGCTGGCAGCTCGGACAGCATCTGTTCCTGCCGCTTCCCGAGGAGCTGGAGGTGCCGCTAGATATTCAGGCACAAATCGATGCTGAGCTTCCGCTGCTCGATCGGCAGCTTGCCCGTCTCCGCAGAAAGCTGCACGAGCTTGATGTCGTCAATAGAAAAAAGCGGCTTGCGGCCGCTTTGACTTATTATGATGCACCGCCGGATATAGGAGATGATCCCCGGGAACCCGAGTTTATGCAGCTAACGGATACAGCGGGTAATCCACCACCACCGCCATCACAGGAGTTCACGGAAGCAGAACCCGAAACCGTGCTGGGCTCCTTCCTCTTTGGCGAGGAAGCTGTGCAGCAAGGAGCCTTCAGCTTCGGCGAATCCAGTAGCGGGCAAGCCGCTTTCGTGTTCGATGAACCGGCAGGCAGCCAAGGTGCATTCGTCTTCGACGAGGCGGCAGAGAGCCAAGGCGCTTTTCTATTTGATGAGCCTTCTGCTTCGCCTAATCAAGATGCACAAACATTCGAGGAGGCCGGCAGAAAGCTCGGCGCCGCCATGCGGAGAGAGACTGAAACAAGCAGCTCGGACGCCAAACGTTCCAGTCCGTTCTATCTGCCTCCTGAGGCGCAAAGCGTCGTGAACGACGCGCTCAAATACGGACGCATCAGCACGCTTGCCATCTCCAACTTCCTCATTGAGCAGAAGCTCGTGCAGGATACGCGAATGTCTACCGGCAAGCCTGCGATTTATATTGCCGTCGCTGCCTATATGGACAAGCTCTCGGCGGAACGCCTTTGCGAGCTTACATCCAGCAATTCCGAGGATCGCGTGTATGAGAAAGTATAATTAACCTTTGACAGCCGAGCCGACGGTAAGCGCGTTCTCAACCTGCTCACTGAACAGGATATAGATCAGAACCGTTGGCAGGCTCGCAATGGTCATTGCCGCTCCCATAGCGCCCCAGTCCGTCGTGAATTGCCCTTGGAAGAACAGCAGGCCGAGCGGCAGCGTCTTCAAGCTTTCCTTGGTAATGAGAATGACAGCCATCGTGAACTCATTCCATGAATTGAGGAAAATAAAGATGACCATCGTTGCAAGCGCAGGCTTAATGATCGGCAGCATGATGCTGAAGAACGTCCGGTAAATGCTCGCGCCGTCAATACAGGCCGATTCTTCCATTTCAATCGGAATACTACGGAAGAAGCCGTAAAATACCATGGAAGCAAATGAAATATTAAAGGCGATATACGGAATAATCAACGCCCCGTATGTGTTAGCCAGGTTCAAGTCCCTTACGAGAATCGCAAGTGGAATCATAATGACTTGAATCGGAATAAACATGCCTACAAGAATATACGTATGCGCGATTTTGCTGAACCGCCAGCGCAGCCTTGCAGCCGCATAGGAGAACATAACCGCAAGCAGAATGGCCCCCGCTACAGTCGCTACCGCCACCAATAAGCTGTTCATAAAGTATGAGGGTACATTATATTTCGACCATGCCTCTACGTAATTCTCGAACCGCAAATGCACAGGCGGTCCAAACGGATTCGTTACGAATATTTCATCATTGTTTTTGAGGGAATAAAAGATCATCCATACGAGCGGATACACGGACAATATGGCGTACAGCCATAAAAAGATCTGCATGCTCGGGTTGTTTTTTCTAAGCTTCATCATCCAGGTCATCTGGGCACGCCTCCTCTAGTATGAAATGCGTTCTCTAGCAATCAGTCGGTTAATAATAAGCGTCGCGATCAGGCATTCAATGACGAGAATTGCCGCGGCCGCGCTGCCATAACCAAACTCTCCTACTCGGAATGCAGAACGATACATGAGATAAGTGAGCGTATAAGTCGAGGTTCCTGGTCCCCCGCTTGTCATAATATACATATTGGCAAAAGCGTTCAGCCCGCCGGTAATTGCGAATACGAGGCAAAATTTGTACGTTTCCGCCATCATGGGAATATTGATCTTCAAAATGGCTTGCAGCTTCGTTGCCCCGTCAATACGGGCAGCTTCCATATATTGTTCAGGAACGGACTTCACGCCCGCAAGCAGAAGGGCGAAATGATACCCCATATACTGCCACGCATTTACGAACGCAATCGCGATAATTGCCGACTTGCTGCTCGTAAGCCAATCCTGCTTGTATTCAAGCCCAATTGCTTCGAATATTTTGTTGATCAGCCCATATTCGCCGTTATAAATAGACAGCCACAGTTGACAAACGACCGTAATCGAAAGCACGACCGGTATGAAAAAGCTAATGCGCAAAATTTTGCGCCCTTTGAACTTCGCATCCGCAACCGCGAAAGCTAGAATCGATCCAATCCCAATCTGGGTCACCGTAATGATTACCGCGAAGATGAGGCCGTTCTTAAGGGAAGTGAAAAACAAGCTGTCCTGAAACAATCTCGTGTAGTTGTCGAACCAAATGAAAGTGCCCTCCGAAAGACCGTCCCACTCATACATGCTGCGGAAAAACGTCTGGACGATCGGGTAAAATACCATCACAGTGTATAAGAGGAGAGCAGGCAATATAAACAAAAGTATCGCTGTCTTGTTCCCCAGAAATTTGTTCATTTCATCACTTCCTCTGCAAGTCTGACTATATGTTCCATGCCGCGTTTTGCCATAAGAGAGCTAGAACCCACTCCAATTGCTGCTATGGGAGTGAGTTCCGCCTCGTTTACCCTTTATTTCATTTGCTCTTGCTGCTATTTCGCTGCCGGAACGGCCTTGCTCACGTCCTCGATGAACTGCTCTGCGCTGTATGCGCCGGTCATCAGGCTTTGTGACGCATCCTCGATCGCTGCTTTGAACTTCGCATCGGACAAGCCCCATGCGAATGAAGTCGTGCTTGTGATTTTGGCAATATCGTCAGACAGCTGCTTCATCATCGGAGGATATTCGGTAACGATCGCTTTATCTACCTTTGTAGAAACGAGAGGATTGGCGCGCTCCGTATATTTGTACTCAGCGTATTTGAGCGATAAGAATGCGGCTACCTTAGCCGTCAGATCCTTGTCTTTCGTGTCCGGGTTTACCGCATAGCCGCCTGGGCCTCCGCCGCCGCTGAACGCATATTTGCTAGCTTCGTAGTTCGCTGCGTCTTTGCCTGGGAAGTACATCCAGCCTGCTTTGTCTCCGAGCTGCTTCGTGGATTCGGCAATTTCCCATTGTCCGTTCAGGAACATCGCTGCTTTGCCTTGGTGGAACAATGCCGCTGCTTGGTCGTAGTTGAGATTCGTTGCGCCTTTAGGAAGCATGCCTGCTTTCACAAGCTCGATAATTTTATCCGCCGCTTCCTTGTAAGCTGGATCGCTCACGCTTGCCTGCCCTTTATCAAGCTTCAGGATGCCCTGCGGCTCGTTGCGCGTTACGAACATGTCGAACAGTGCAACCGTCGGCCACTTTTCTTTGGCGAAGATCGACATTGGCGTAATGCCTGCCGCATTAAACGTTGTAACTGCCGTCATCAGCTCGTCGTAGGTCGTTGGAACCTTTACGTTGTTTTGCTCGAACAGCTCTTTGTTGTAGTAGAGCAATACGAATTCATTGCCTGCATACGGGAATGCATACGTGTGTCCGTCGTCCGCTACGAGCGTGTTCATTGTGCTTGGGAACATTTTATCCTTGAAGCCAAGCTCATCAACGTAGGAGTCCAGCTCAAGAATGTTGCCGGATTTTTTGAAGGTGGTAATGATGTCGAGACCCGCTTGGAAAATGTCAGGCAGATTGCCCGTTGCCGCGTACGTCTTTAATTTCTGGCCGTCATCCTGTGCCTGAACTTCAAGCTCAAGCTCAACGTTCGGCATTTCTTTCTTCAATTCCGCTACCGCGTAATCGTAAGGAAGCTTCGTATCGTCATCGGCATACTGCGCATAAATCCGAAGCTTAACCGGCTTCGCGTCTTCCTCCGGTTTTGTTTCCTCCTGCGCGGCGTTTGTCGCCGTCTCTTTGTTTCCTTCATTAGCCGCTTTGTCGTTCACAGCTTCATTGTTGCCCGCGGAGCCGCAGGCTGCCAAAAATACCATGCAAAAACTCATCGCCGCAATTGCAAGCTTTTTCATCGTTTGACCCCCTAAAGTTTGTTCTAGCCAAAGCTTTCTGACCATGCTATTTACATTTCTGAGTATAAGGAAAACAGCGAAGCTTGATAATGAAGAAACTGCGTGCTTTTGGTAAAATCCGCAGGTTTTCGCAATAAAGAGCCGCTAATGGCGGCTCTTTTCGTACTCGCTAGGCGAATATCCGTAAAACTTTTTAAAACTTTTACTAAAATACCCCGAATCGTTGTATCCAACCTTCTCCGCAATGTCCGTCAACCGTACGTTATTGCGGCTGAGCAGCTCCTTTGCCTGCTGCATCCGATATTGCGTTAAATAATCGCTGACCGTAATTCCGATCTCCTTCTTGAATACCGCCCTCAAGTAGCTGGCATTAATAAACACATGCGATGCGATCTGATCCAGCTGAAGCGCAGGGTCCGCATAATGATGCTCCATATAGGCCTTCGCTGCTTTTGCGATTTGGGAAGAGCGGGTATTGCGATGCTTGCTATTGTAAGTAACCGCCTTGCGGAACAGCTCTTTTAGCCAATCGAATGTCAGCTCAGCCGATTCCAGCTTGCGTATCTCGTTATACGGAAAGAACTGGTCGCCAAAGCAATCCTCGACAGGATGGCCGGACTCCTCGAAGTAAGATAAATTCACCGATACGAGTCCCATACATATGACATAAATATAATCGATAGGCAGCCTTCGCTCCCGTATCGTCTGGAACACGTCGCCCAGCTTCCGCTCAATGGCTTCCCAGCTGTTCAGACGCAGCAGCACTAGCAGCTCCTCGTTCACCTCTGTAGGATAAAAAGGCTGATTCCCGCTGCTCGGCAGCTGCTCCCCATATGCGATTACCCGGTCATTGCCGAGCACGAACTTGTTCTGCAGCGCTTCAAGCGCTTCGAGGTAAGAGGACGCTACTCCCTTGAAGCCGTCCTTGCTGCGACCAACGCCAACGGTAATCGTAAACTTCAAGTATTTTTTGATGAGAAAGCAAAGCTTCTTGTAGCCCTCCAGCGTCGGAATTTCGTCTGCAAGCCCTCCCTGGTGACGGGCGAGCGCTACGATCCGTCCCTCCGGCCCGTTGAATATCAAATAATTGCCGCTCTCCTCCAGCGCCTCGTTCAGTACATTCGTGACCGCATATTTCATCAGCAGCCGGTCGCTTGCCTTGCTCCACTTGCGGTCCATATGGTCAATCTCGATACAGGCCGCGACATAGAGGCCGGATTCCGCATGCACGCCGAATTGCTGCAGCCGCTTGATGGTCTCCGATTCCGTGAGCGCATATTCTCGGCTTATCAGCTGGCTGAGGAAGCTCTCTTTCATCAGCTCCGTGTTCTCGCGAAGCGTAACCTTCTCCTCCTGCGCCTTCTGATGCTGCTGCCTCAGCTTCACAAGCGTGAGCAGCAGCTCATCCTTGGAGAAGGGCTTCAGGATGTAATCCTCAACGCCAAGCTTAAGCGCTTTGCGCGCATATTCAAATTCATTATGCCCCGTAATCAATACGATGCTGATCTCCGGATACTGCGCCCTCAGCCGCTCGGCCAGCTCCAGCCCGTCCATGAACGGCATCGTAATATCGACGAGCGCGATATCCGGCTGTTCCAATGCAACCATCTCCAGTGCTTCTTGGCCATGCTTGGCTTCCTGGCTAATGACGAAGCCGAGCGTTTCCCAGTCCAGCACCGTTTTCAAATAGTCTCGAAATATAACCTCATCATCCACGATCATTACTTTCTGCATCGCTGCTACCGCTCCTGTTCCGCTTGATAGGGAAGCTCTGCCGTCACCGTCGTGCCGAGCCCGCTCTCGCTCTCGATTTGTATGCCATACGGCTCGCCGAAATAAAGCAATATACGTTCATGCACACTGCTTAGCCCATAACCAACCTGCTGCTGCGCGCCGCTCATGCTTGCTCTTAGATCATGAAGACGCTCCTCCGTCATGCCCGCCCCGTCGTCCTTTACGGTCAAAACAACCTTCTGCTCCTCCCGCCTAGCCGTAATCGTAAGCAGCCCAAACGTCGCCTTGTTCTTCAGGCCGTGATAGATCGCATTTTCCACCAAGGGCTGAATGGTCAGCTTCGGAATCATGCTGCCCAGCACCCCAGGCTCAACATCCATTTCATAATTGAAAACGTCGGAGTAGCGGATTCGCTGAATGGACAAGTAATCCTTAACGCTCCTCAGCTCCTCCTCAAGCCTGATCTGATCCTTGCCTTGGCTGAGGGCAACCCGGTAGAAATCCGCGAGCGCCTTCGTCGTGCGCTGCACGTCCCGAGCCCGTCCCATCTCTGACAGCGTATAGATCACATCGAGCGTGTTATACAGGAAATGCGGCTTGATCTGTGCCTGCATAAGGGCCAGCTCGTACTCCCGCTTCTTCTTCTGCTCCGCGCTGATGTTCGCCAGAAGGTCCTTGACCCGCCCCATCATCGTATTGAACCCGGAAGCGAGCAGACCAATCTCATCGCCGGAATTCACCTCGATCTGCTGGTCAAGGTTTCCCTCCTTCACCTTCTTCATATGGCGCGACAAGTGGACAATCGGCTTGGAAATGACATTGGACAGCAGCCTTGCGACGAAAAGCGCGATCACAAAACAAACGAGGCCGATCAGCAGAATCAGCTTCGTAATCTTCCTCGTATCCTCCGTTAGCAAATCGTAGGGCACCTGGGAAATCAGCTTCCAGCCAAGACCCTGCATATCGCTGCTGATCAGCAGCATATCGCCATCCCGTGACGACTGAACCTTCGCTCCGACCGCGCTTTTCTGCACCCATTCCAATAAAGAGGGCTCTGTAATCGGCTGCAGCACCTCCTCCTCCTGCTTAGAGGAGACGATGCGCCCAGCCGTATCCGCGATATAATAAGAGCCTTCCTTGATCGAACCGATATCCTCATACACGGCCGACAACGCGCTCTCCCTAATATTCAGAATGACGTAGCCGAGCGGAACGCCCGTATTAATATTCACGATGCGCTTGCCGAGCGTAAGGATCGGCACCGTTTCATTTTTCACAAGATAATTGCGTTTTTGCATCGGAAACCAAATATTCGCTCCGTTTGATTGCTGCAGCCGGCGCAGCAGCTCGCTTCCGGCCGCAAGCTCCTGCTTGCTTTCCATACTCGTATTGGAGCCGAATATATGATAGTCGGGATCAATGAACGCGGCTGACTCCACATCAGGGAATACGACTAGCGCGAAGCTTAGCTGATTCGTGATTTTGGTGTAAAGCTGCAGCTCCGACATTTGCCCTCCTGCTCCCGACTGGTCCTCGACCAGCACCTTGTTCATATTCAGCGTGAGCATATTCGCCGCACTGACTGCATTTGCGAGCTTGCCGTTAATCTGGGTAATGATCAAGGATGAATTATCCGACACGCTCTTTACCGTTCTCTCCACAATGGCATTCGTATAGATCTGATTGGAGGCAAAGCCAAGCACGAACAAGGGAATAATAATAAGCGGAACATAGACGAGCGTAATTTTGTTGCGGATTAATCGATTGCGGAACCATTCGAACCGCTTCAGCCGGTTGTATACATTCACTTGATGCCCCCCTGAGCAGGTTAAGCTGTTTTTTTACTCTTTTTACTAAATAATATACGGCGAACGTAAGCGCTTAATCAATGGGAAATAAAAATAAGGACTGCCCCTTAGGCTTCGAACAACCTAAAAGGGCAGTCCCCATTCGTTATTTGCCCGCTACAATGGATGATAGATTAAAAATTCGTCATGTCTACCGATTTCGATATTTGCTCCAGCGTCAACAGCGGAATACGCAGCGTGGTGCCGCCTTGAGCTGCAAGAGGAAGCGGCTGCTTCGTTTCGATAGCTTGCGTTAGTTGCGCCTTTGTCGCTTAAATAGATACTAAAAACGCACAAGGCGTTAGGCGTTTAACCTGTCTTGCGCGTTGGCATTTCCCCGTCTGCATGGGCTTCGGAATAATACTGCCCGGCATAATCGATACGCGCAACAAAGCCGGCTAGAAATACGTTCCCAGCCGGCCTTGGTCTCTTTGCTTTTGTTAAAGAAGTGATCCCTTCATCCTTGCGTTGCCGGCATCATGGCACGGCCATGAAGCCTATCCTTAACGGCTGACGGCCACTCGTCCCATGCACCGTATTCCGCCAGCAGCGCAAATGCCCACCTGTCTATGCCAAAGGCGACGCAGCCCGATGACCACGGCAAACCAGCGGGGCCCTTGACGTCGAACGGCTTGCAAAGCGAGTCCCCCATGTGGTTAAAAGAAGCGATGGAAAACGTACTGCGGCCCAGCGTTTCCGCCAGCAATTCGTATTTCATCGACGCCATCTTCTGATGTTGGATTTTGAGCGCGTCTTCCGAGAAATAGAAGGGATCATTCGCCGTCGTCAAGCTTCCGTGTAAGCCCAGTTCGACAAACAACGACCAGATTTCCTGCATCCACCAGCTTCGTTCTTCCTCCACGAAATCCGTGTCTCCGACAAATACGACTTCCCTCATGCCGAATTCGGTTAACCGGTGGTTGCCCACCCTCCACTCCGCCTCGTGACGGAAGCAATTGCCCATCGCGGTAAGCCGCACAGGCCCGTCCAGCACTTGCCCGGACAGTTCAGCGTAACAGTGAAAGCATACCGCGGGCGCCAAGGCGTGACGGCTTTGCCTTGCAAGCGCAGCGGGGTCCGCAGCCGTTTTGACCTCCCTAAGCGTGTCATACCGATGGGGAAACTCGCCCACCACGAACAGATTTTGCGGGAAAGAGCGGATATAACCGCATTTCTCCAGCGTGTCGAGCCCAATCATGGACGGGTATCGGCGCAGCGCCGCCCCCCCTGCGGACCGCCATTCCTTCGAATAACCGGTCGAGCAGCCCGATCAGCTTCACCGCATAATCACGCTTGACGCTTCCGTCCGCCGCGTAAGCTTGCTGCACTGTATTCTCGCGGCCGTCATCAAAGCCTCCTTTCGAAATGCCCGATCTGGCGGGCGTTTGCTTAATCGTCCTGCTTCCGAGCGTCCGGATCCCTCGTTCCTCGGCGATCATCGCTTCTACCGTCGCTGCAATCGCCTCGCAGGAGTCCATGCTTATGGGCTCAATGACCACCTCCATCCTTTCGGAATTCCAGTCGCAGCCGCGGACGCCCTCAATGCTGTATGCCAGCTTGGATATCAGCGATTCTGCTTGGTTTGCGGTCAATATGTCCTTGCAGGACAACCGAATCTTCTCCACTCAAAGCACCTCCCTTATCATACATGGGACGATGATGCGTCCCTGCTATGGCTTTGTTCAACAGTTCCTTCTCCAGCGTTGCCCCGTCGGACAAGAGGGAGGCTACCTTCGCGATGCTCCTCTTGTCTCCGCTCACCGAATATTTGAGCAGCATACCTACCGCGATCCCATGTCCTCTCTCCACCTCTGCATAAGCCGAATCGAGCGAAGCGTCCCGCAGGAAATCGTGCTCGAGCATGAAGCGCAGTCTTCTGCGCATGAGCTTTTTGTGCTCCCACAAAATATGCAGCAAGCGGATATCCACCACGTCCCGCTCCTGCTCAAGCCCCTGCAAATATTCCTGAATACGGTCATACACCTTAATCCCGTACGTGTTTTCCAAGCATAAGTAAGAGGACGGCTTCCATCCCCTGACATAACGGTCCATCGCGTCCACGGCGGACAACGAATCGAAAGCCGTATTCCTTTCGTACTGAAAATACGTTTTCGGCTTAAAGGACACTGACATCACGCGCCGGTCAAACCAATCGCTGTCCGGGTCGGCAGCCGCGTAAGCAGCCTCCATCTCCGCGAAGGAGCATGACGTCTCGACGTATTTCCCTCTCCGCATATTGTCCGCGATATGCAGCCTTCCCGCTGCCTTATCGTAGCCGTAAATGAACATGTCGTGATTGTGCGCATGCCTGCCGTAAGCATCTGATTCCCGAATATGCGTCTGATCGGCCAAAAAGTATACGTACTGCCCCATATCAATGGCGTCGATCGCGAATTGGACGATGCTTCCGTTCCATTTTTGCGCTACGGTGTCCCGGTGCATGAATTGAAATTGAAGCCATGGACAGTCGAACAGCAGCGGGTCAAAGAAGCTGTCCTGTTTGTTGGTATAGTCGATCTTGCGGAGCGATCCGAAATAAACGAGTTGAATAAAATTGTTGTACACCCACGGGAGCGTCTCCTCCCGGTTGCCGATCATGCAGAATAAATGGGCGATGTTGGGATACGTCTTGTATTCGTGGTCGTGCATGGGCAGCCGTTTCGTTGTCATGACGTCATCCTCCTTGTGTGGATTGTCCTAACGAACATCTCTTGCCTAGACCGCTGAGGCCAGCTTTCTGGCGATGCTTGCGGCAAACTGATCGATGGTGGCGAAATAATCGATAATCAGCTCGTCATCGTCGAACGCGATGTCAAAATGCTGTTCGATGTGAACAAGCAGTTGAATCATTCGAAGCGAGTCCACGCCCATATCGCGAATCTGGGCATAGATATCCGCATCGAATTCCAGAACCGGATTTTCGGTCATTTCCGCTATCTTTTTCTTCAAATATTGAACCGTATCGCTGCTCGCGGCATGTATGGACATGGGGCACACTCCCGTCTATTAATTGTTTCCTTCGCCTCGCCCTTTTTAGCTATAATAGCTATATCTGGAATCCGCAGCTAAGTGCCGGCCTCATGATGTTGGTTAAGGGGGATAATTCATGTTAGAATGGCAGATTTCCCGGTTCATTCCGCTAAGCTTCGACCGCTTCCAAAATATCTCCCGGGATGAGTGGACAAGCTCCGGCTTTCAACTGCTGTGGTCGCAGCAGCAAAGCTTCTCTTGTGATGTCGGCAATTCCATACAGATCCTGGCACCTGGCCAGCCGCTTCTGATCGCGCCTCTGCAGACCGTCAGGCTTGCTTCAGATGAGTCGCCTGCTCTCCAGGCAGCAGACTTTCAATTCCCTGCTCTTCTTGAATTAGACAGCTTCCCTCCATCGCTGAAGGGTCACATCAATCCACTCAGCAAGCAAATATTGATGCAGCTCCAAGCCTATCAGCTGACGATGGATGGGGAGGATATCGTCACGCGCGTGCAAGTCAGCAGCCTGCTGTTCTTCATGCTGATGGAGTGCTTTCTTCTGCCGGACAGCCATTCCGCCCTCCCCCAGGCGGAGGAAATACGAGAGTCCCCAGCCCACCCGTCCAAAGCCCATAAGCGCAAAAAAAGCAGTCTGCCCATCGTCTATGCCGTCCGGTATATGCGCAAGCATCTGGGCAATCCCGATCTCTCGCTTCAAGAAATCGCCGGCGCGATTGGATATAATCCCAACTACTTCTGCCAGGAATTCAGCCATATTTTCGGCGTGTCTCCCATCCGGCATCTGAACGAGCTGCGAGTTAGCAAGGCGCTTCATTATTTGGAGAATACAGAAACTCCAGTCAAACAAATCTGTGAGCACGTCGGTATCCGCAACCCCGGCAATTTCACCGCCATGGTCAAAAACAGGCTTGGCATGACGCCCATCGAATACCGAAGACGATATCGGGCGAAGACGATGGATGTATGAGACAAATGGTGCGTACTTGAACCCTCGTTAGCGGCCTGACGCGGCATTCAGCTCTAGCATGCAGGGCCGTGCCTTGATCCAGGCAATCTCTTCGGACAAATAGCGGTAGGGATCGCTTCCGAACCATTCCAAGGAGAAGGAGGCTAGTGGCTCCTCGTCTCGGAGCAGCGAAAATACGGCTTCATAGTCTACGGCGCCTTCCGCCAGCGGAACCATGCCCTCCCGCGTCCCGCCGGGAGCATACACGTTGCCTGGCGAGAAGACGGCAAGCTCGCGGCGGCTCCGTACGTTTTTGCAGTGGTAGTGCATCGTCCATGGCGATAGTCTCTGATACGCGTTCGCAATATCGTCGCCCGCTTCCCATAGGTGCAGGAAATCCAGGTTCACGCCGAGCATGGGATGATTGACCTCCCTAATCAAGCGCAGCGTAGACGCCAAATTGTCTGCCAGCGTGCCGGGATGCGTCTCGATGACGGTGCGAATGCCGTGCTTCCACGCCAGTCCCGCCATCTCCCGCAGTCTGACAACGGCTAGCTGCCAGTCCTCCTCCCGGGATTGCGCACTGGGCTTATGCCCGGCGAATATCCGGATTTTGTCGCTTTCGAACATGCGCGCCAGCGCGATCAAGTCTTTCCATTGCCGCCAAACTTGAGCGTCATAAAGCTCCTCCGCCTCGGCAAGCAACGGCACGTAACCGCTGATCATGACGACCTTAAGCCCCCTTCGCCGCATGCCGAGCACGGCACGGGCCGCCTGCATCGGCATGCGGCGGGCCATGGCCGCGGCATGCGCGCCCCACAGCTCAATGCCCGCGAAGCCATTAAGCGCCGCGAAATCCAGCAGCTCCGGGAACGAGACCAGCTCATGCCTGAACGAAATGGAGCATAGATGAATGTTCATCTTTCAGACCCGCCTCTCGCCGCCAAATATTCGAGAAGCTCCAGCTCTGCAAGCCGGGCTCCCTCCAGCTTGCGCAGCAGCCCTTCCCGTAGGTCCCCTGCCGGCCGGCGTTTCCCAAGCTTCGCCAACAGCAGATTCACGTTCATCCAGCCGCGCTTCACATCCTCCGCTCTTCGGTCACCCTCTGCCGATTCCCATTCCGAGTATGATCCAAGTTCGCGATAGCTTTGCCATACGAGACCTCGCATCCGGGTCATGGCGGAGAGCGCGATCATGTTTTGTTCCGCCCACGTTCTGCGCCGTTTTTCTTCCCAATCGGCACTGGCTGCAACATCGGCGCAAAATAGCTTGAAAGCTCTGCCTGATTCCTTCCGATAACTGTTCAGAATCGCAACCGACTCCTTGCGCAGCGATGCTTGTCGAGTGGGACGACTATATGCAGCGTCCCAAACCAGCTTGCAGTACACCAGCTCATTCCTTCGCACGCTGGCGTGCGAGAGCTCCTCTGCTGTCATTTCTCCCGCATAACCGGCTACCGGATCAACGATCTCATAACAGCCCACGCCTTCTCCGTCACTCCTTCTATGGAGCAGAATGCTATGGTAGAAACCAGCCGACTCAAAGCCCAGCATGGACTTCGGGAAAAATCGCAGCCTGGAGGCTCTGCATAATACGATCGCCATTCCGCCTTCATCGAGCAGCGAGCTTACATCCTCGGCGCTCCCCGAGGTAAGGTAGAATCGGATTCCGTACTCGAAGCACAAATCAATCCACTTCATGTTCCGAACGGACATCAGCATGCCGTCATAATATCCGATATGCCAGTAGCCCAGCAGAAAATAGCGTGGATCACCGCCGGAATGCGTTATCGCCGCTACGATGCATGATGCCGTGCATTCGAGCGCGGCCAGCCCAGCCGGGCTTTCGGGACGATAAACGACTGTATCCATGTCCGTCTGATTCCTCCTCAATAGTTAGATTGAACGAGATTGCGAAATCAGGACACATGGCTTACGAAAGGATGGCACTTCCCGCTGACGGGATGGGGCTGAATCTCCTCTACATGCTCCACGGCGATCCTCAATTCGTCTGCCAAAAGCACCTTCTTAAGCAAATTCGCCAGCTTGTCCGCCGCTTCCCCCAGCTCCGCGCCGCTGCTATGGCTGCCTGCAATACAGAGGCGGAATTCATAATGCGTCTCCTGAACGAGCTGGAACTGCCTTACGCCAAGATCCGTCGCCAGCCACTTGTAGAATCCGTCAAGATAACGCAGTACGGCGGATTGAAGCTCTCTGCCCGGAAGCTTGATGGAGGATTGCCGGAACGGCATCAGCGTAAGGATCGGCCCCCCGGAGCCTTCGTCGCGCCTGATTCTCCCCATGTCCCCCGTCCTGTAGCGCAGGAAGGGCAGGCTGTTCATGACGAAGGAAGTAACGACCAGCTCCCCCGTCTCGCCTTCGGGGACTGGCAGCAGCGTAACCGGGTCCAGCGCCTCCACATATACGAGCGAATCGTCGATGCGAAGTACGCCGTCCATGCCTGCGAAGGCGATAAGCCAGACCTCCTCCATGCCGTAATAGTCCAGCATCGGCACGCCGAAGACGCGCTCGATCTCCCTGCGCTGCCCCGGCTGCGCGTATTCGCCCCAGTTCTGCAAGGCGACGAGCGAGTCAGCGATCGGCAATCCGTTCCTTTCCACATGCATGGCAAGCTCGTACAGCCCGGAGCAGCGTCCCTGAATCAGATGCGGCTTTTCCTGCATCATCCGGTTGCCGTACAGCGTCACCATCCTGCGGTCAGCAAGCAAGGCGTTGCCCAGCAGCAGCATGCGGCCGTTTGTCGGCACGCCGGCTCTCCGCCGGCTTCGCTGGATGGCAAGCCCCAGAGCCCGCTGCTCCTCCCGTGTCTTCACGCAGCGGAACGGCGTGCCCGTGCTGCCCGAGGTATGGGTGACGATCAACGATTCCTGGGAAGGAAGCTCAAGCAGCTCCCGATTGGCGTTGATCGCCGCCTTGTCCAAGACGGGCAAATCGCGGAAGGATGCGTCGGCACCTTGAAACCGCCGATAAAACGGATATTGCTCGATTGCAGTCGCCATGGCGCGCTCCAGTCGTTCCGGCATCGCGCTTCCCGTCATGACGCCGCCTTCCCGCGAACGAACGCGACCACGGATTCCACCGTCACGAACACATGCGGCTGCAGATCCTCGGCGTCGGTTTCGAAGCCGAACCTCTGCTCCAGCAGCGTAAGCAGCTCCAGCACATGCAGCGAATCCAAATACAGGTCGTTCAGCAGCGAATGCTCCAGTCGAATGTCCTCCGGATGCCGCCTCAGCAGCCCCGCCATAATGTCAATGACCGTCAATTGCAACGGAGATCTCTCTTCTTCCGCAATCATCGTACCCCTCCTCTACTTTTGCTTGAATGGCTCTCCGGTCCAGCTTGCCCGTCTTCGTACGGGGCAGCGCCGGGACGATCATTAGGTCCCGGGGCCTTCCCGCGGCGGGGAGCCGTTCTCGGCAATACTCAAGCAGCTCTGTCACGGCTTTGGCATCGTCATACGCGGAGCCACCCTTTTCTAGGACGACTAATGCGACGGGGCGGCTTCCCGTTGCCGCGTCCGGCATGCCCGCCGCGGCAGCCTCTGCAACAGCGGCGTGCGACAGCAGAACATTCTCCAGCGTTTCCGGATGGAACAGGTGGCCTGCTACGTTGAACGCATAGTCCGATCGGCCGGTCAAGAATAGGCAGCCGTCCTCGTCCAGCCATCCTTCGTCCTTCGTCCGCAATCCGAACGGCGTCAACGCCTCTGCCGTTCGCTTCTCGTCGTTGTAATAGCCCAGCATCACGTTATCGCCCCTGACGATGACCTCCCCCGTCTCGCCCGGCGGACATGGCCGTCCGTCGCGGTAAATGGCAAGCTCAACGCCGGGAACGGCCATCCCCGCCGAACCGGGCTTGGCCGCGAGCCAGCGCGAGGGCAGATACGTCACGCGCGGCGATGCCTCCGTCAGCCCGTAGCATGGCATGATGTCCGTGGCTGGCAGCCTGCTCTGTATCAGCAGCAGCATATCGGGCGGCATCGCCGCGCCAACGACGATCAGCTTCCGCAAGCTTCGGCAATCCTCTGCCTGCCATTTGACGGATTTAGCAAGCGACAGCATGACGGCAGGCACGGTACATAGAAACGTAGGCCGATGCTCTCGGATCGCAGCAATCAGCTGCAATGGATGGGTCAGGCCTGGCGCTAGAGCGATGTTCATTCCCGCATGCAACGCGAGCAGCCATTCTCCTGTTACCGTCGAGCAATAGCCCAGCGACTTCGTAATGAGCACGCTATCGCTTCCCCCCAGCTGCAGGCTCTCCTTAATGGACCAGACGTTGGACCACATATTGCGAAGGCTCAGCATAATGCCCTTAGGCGTACCTGTGGAGCCGGAGCTCATGAAGATGAACGCCGTATCATGCGGCGGTATATACTGGCGCGTTCGCTCTGGCAGCCCGTGCGCCCGGTCCTGCGTTGCCGGTTTCAATGCCTCGCCGGTTTCACCGTTTACAAGCAGCCTTCCTAGTCCCGCAAGCGAGGCCCAACCTTCCGGCTGCCGCGAAACAGGTAGCAACGACGGGCTATAGAGGAAAAGCTCGGCTTCCAGCCCGTCCAGCATCGCTGGTATTTCCGCGAAGGTGGAAGCGGCATGAAGCGGGGCCGGTATGCCATCCGCCAGCGTGACGGCCATGATGGCACGGAAGCAAGACGGGGAAGGCGTCATCCAGATTGGCGCGATAAACCTTGGCGGAAGCTTCAGGCTTCGAAGACGCTCCGCCATGAGCAGCGCATCCCGGTAAAGCTCGTCGAAGCCCATATAGCGGCGTACGCCATCCAAGTCGTAGAACATGCCGCGATCCGCTCTCGCGGTATCGTGCAGCCACTCGATAAACGAAATCGGTATCGTGCTCATGCCGGCAGCTCCCTCTTGGACAATTCGAGCGGCAGATCCGATGGCAGCGCCACGTCTTCGAAGCTATCCGCTTCCGAGATACGGCTTTGGCGGCTAAGCATCGCAAGGTAAGGCGCGCTTCCACGCTGCAAGAGATCGGCATGACTGCCCTTATCCGTCACTTTCCCCGCTTCCATTACATAGATCATATCGGCTTCTTCCACGGTTTGGAGCCTGTGTGTGGACATCAGCGTCGTTTTTCCTTTCATCAGCTCGGCCAAAGACTGCAGCACCTGTCCCTCCGTCCCTCGGTCAAGCGCCGACGTTGGCTCGTCCAGGATGAGCACCTCCGGCCGCTGCAGAAATACTCTGGCGATGGCGACCCGCTGCCGCTGCCCTCCCGACAATCCATCGCCCCGATGGCCCAATATCGTAGCCAAGCCGGCTGGCTGGCTGTCGATCCAGGTCCCTAAATCCGCCTTGCAGGCAGCCTCGTAAATCTCCTCATCCGTTGCATCCAGCCGTCCGATCGCGATATTATCACGGATACTGCCCGCGAATAGAAAGCTCTCCTGGAACACCACTCCGATGCGTCGATTGAGAAATTCCCTTGTCCATGCGGCATGCGGCACGCCTCCCAGACGGATTAAGCCGGTCTCTACCGGCATAAAGCCGAGGATTGCGCGAAACAATGTGCTTTTGCCCGAGCCGCTTCGGCCGACGAACGCAGCCGTCTGCCCCTCCTTCAGAGCGAAGTCGACACCGTCCAATATCGTCTGTTCTCCGCCTAGAACCGTCAGGCTTGCAGCCTCGACAGCCGGCAGCCAAGGCTGTCCCTTCGCTTCTGCCGCAACACCCTGACGGGGCATCGGCTCCTCTGGCGAGCAGAGAAATTCCTCGATTCGCTTCATGGCCACTTCCCCGCCTTGGAGCTCACCAACGAAGTGGTTCATGGCCTGTACGGGAGCAAGCGCATTGTTTAAATAGGAAACCAAAGCGACGAGCATGCCGATCGTCATCGTCCCGTCCAATACCCTGCCGGAGCCGAAGCCGTAGACTACGACGACGATGCCGCTTACCGCGAGCGAGCCTGAATGGGCCGACAGCACCCGGTACAGCGTATCCTTTACGCTAGCTCCCACCAGATTGCGGTAGCGGGCTTCGTTACGTTCCCGCTCCCATCGTTCCAGTCCGTGAACGCGAATCTCTCGCGAGCCCTCGATGCTTTCGTACAAATACGTGCCGATCTCCTCGTTGTGCGCCCTGACCGCGCCAGTATGGCGCATAATGAGCGAACGGAACATCCGGGGAATTGCCAGCAGTATGGGGATAACCGCAAGTGCTGCTAGCGCAAGCTGCCAATCCAGGTAAAAAATGACCGCGAGCGCGAACAGCAGCGTATACCACTGGGTGAGCAGCTCCTTGACCACATGGTTCAGAAAGTTGCCCATCGTCGCGGTGTCCATGCCCATCAATGCGGAATATTTGCCAGCGCCATGCCGTTCGATCTCGGCCATCGGCAATCGCCGCAGATGTGCCAGAATAACCTCGCGCAGGTCCAGCGTATGCCGGATTCCCAAGTAGCGGAACATGGCAGCTTGCACGGTCCCTAGCAGCATGGAGCCGATAGCGAGTCCTCCCGAAGCGAGCAGCAGCGGAGCGAGCAGCTCCTTTTCGCCCCCCGTCAATACCCGGTCGATCAGCATCAAGAAAAGGTACGGCTGCACCAAGCTGCAGGTTAGGCTCAACAAGGCACAAGCATATGCCGCCGCTGTAAGCGGCCAACGAATGCGGACATAAGGCGCCAGACGCATAAACAATCTAATGCTCTGCATAAGCGTTCCTCCCCGCATAATGGCTTGCAATCGGTTTGACGAGCGGCATCCATTCCGTCAGCGGCGTTTCGGATCGAGATGTTACGATTCGCAGCAGGGACTGCTCAAGGAATGGCAGTTTCCGCAAATGCTCCGCCTGATACAGCCTCCCCAGCTGCGGCAAACTTTGCCCCATCATCGCGATGACATTCATCTGCTCCGGCTCGCTCATTGCCGATTCCGCAGCGAGCTCGACCTCCCTGACGACTGCCGGGAATATGTTCCGGTAATCGTACCTTTCCGCCGATGCCACAGCCTTTCGGGACATGCGCCTCCGCAAACCGTCGTCCATAAGAAGCGACAGGACTGCTTTCGAAGCCTGGCACTCATCCACGGCAGGGCTTGGCCCATCCCATTCGCAAGGAACCAGCAAGCCATCCTCCCCGTCGTTCACTACGTCGCGGAATCCGTTCCAGCCCGCGCAGATGGCAGGTACTCCCCATGCTTTTGCTTCCAGCAGGTTGTAACCAAACGTCTCTCCGGGATCCGTCGAGACGTTGACGAGCAGATCAGCTTCCGAGAACAAAGCCTCCTTCTCTTTCCCTTCAACGGCATTTGCGAAGAAGAGATGCTCGCCTAATTCAAGGGTCGCCAGCAGTTCAGTGATCCGTGCTTTGTAGCCCTCGATTTGCAGTCTATTCCGACCGGTATATTCCCCTGCAACGGTCAGCCTCGCATCCGGCAATACGTCGCGCACAGCAGCGAACGTCCGCAGCAGCAGCTCCATGTTTTTTACGTCCTCCAGCCGCCCAATGGACAGCAGTCTTCGCCCGTTCCTTCGTCCGAGTGAATCCTCTACCTCGTGCCAGTCTCTTCGTTCTATAGCTAGCGGTATTACCTTAGCCAGCCGGTAACGGGGAGAGATTCGGCACAAAGCTTCCTTGCTGCTCGGCGTTGAGCATAGCAGAACGTCCCGCTCGCTCAGGAACGGGGCAATGCCCAGCCATTGCCGCAACCAATGCTCCGAGGCCACTGAATGTGCGATAATCAAAAAACCAAGATCGATGCCGCCCGCTGTCCTGCCCATGAACAGATAGGGTGCAAGGGCGGGAATGTTCAGATATAAGGTCTGCAAGTCATAATGATTCCGCAGCTCCAGAAGCCCCTCCGACATACGCTGCAGCGACTTCGGCCAATCTCGAACGAATCGTTCTACCGAACCGCCAAAAAGCCGGTACAAGGCGAGCGGGGGAATCGGGACCAGCTCGGCATGCTGCCCCATGTAACGAACCCAATTGGAGTCGATTGCCCGCTCATTAACCATTCTTGCCGAGCCGGAGGAATAACCGATACGGAGCTTCTTATATGACCCGCTCATGCCCCGCCTCCTTCCATCGTTCGAAGAGCGTCCACAATGCGCCCCGAATGTCGCGCTCCAGCTCAGCCAGCTTCGCGAGCTTCGCCCGCGCATCGGTCAGTTTGGCATGGTTGCCAAGCACCCCGAGCCTCACGATGACAAGCACAATGTTTTCCCATTTGACGAGCAGCTGATCCAGCATTTCCAGTATCGGTGCCCCATCCTCTCCGCCTTTATCCGCAAAATAACGGGCAACCTCGCCGAGTCCTCTCCAGCGCTTCGCAATGACCCCTACTTGTCCGATACTGGCGTACAGCTTCGCCGCCGTATAGTTCGGAGTACCGATCTCGATGTGGCGCAAATAATCATCCACGCCCTGTATCAACGGACTCGCTCCCAAGTCGAAATGCATGCGGAACGCCTCTCCCGCAGCAAAGCGGCTAGGCTCCGATGCTTTGTCCAGGCGAATCGTAATGCCTGAGCTCAGCCCCCCGCAAGTAAAGGCCTCGTACAGCACCGAACGCGTAATCTCCCCCTCCCAATCGAAGAAAGGATCCACTGCCCGCAGGCTTCCGTCCTGACCGCGCTCCACGATGAGCATATGCGGCAAATGCTTCAGTCCGTAGCAGATCGCGGAATGGGGCATGTAATACAGATCAACGAGCGCAATAACGGATACTGATTCCCCCGCCTCCGACAACTCCTCCTCCAGCTTCGCGAACTTTTGTTCCTTCTCCCACTGCGGCTCCAGCCAGCGAGTCAGGCACGGTCCATACAGCTGCTCGAACCGCCGCAGGTCAATATCGGGATCGATCTCTTCCGAATAATAGGAGAACCCGTCTTCACTCGCGATGAACGGAGCATTCCAGACGCCTAGATAGATGGGACGCGGGTCCATGTCCGTCCGGTTCCGCACAAGGTGCGCCAAACAATCCAATAAGCAATGAATTGGCGGGCCGCTCATGCCGTATCCTCCTTTCGTTTGGCGCATATGCTGTCCGCCAGTCCTCCCAGCGTCCCGACGACCTCGGGTCGCAGCTCACCGTCGGATAGCGTCAGTCCGTACCGCTGCTCCACGCGAAGGATCAGATTAATCATCACAAATGAATCCACACCTGCAGGCTCGAGCAGGTCATTCTCACCGATTCGTCCCGCAAGCCAGGCATCATCGATTAGCTCTGCCATGTCTTTCCGCAGGCCATTCATAATGTCCTCTCGTTCTTCCTCCCGTTCCATGCTTGCCATTGCCATTCACGCTCCCATGCTCGTATTCGGCTCCACCATCACTTACCGCGGGCCGTCAGCTCCGATAAGCAGGCGAAGCAAGCGCCCCTTTTAGCCCTTCCGCTACCTCGAGTACCGCTTCCTCATTCATGCCGATGTGCATGGGCAGAGACAGAATGCGCTCCGAACAGAATTCCGCAATCGGAAAGTCTCCCGCCTTGTAACCAAGGTGGCGGAATGCCGGCAGAAGGTGTACAGGCAGCGGATATTGCACCGCGGTCAAGATGCCTTTCTTCTGCAAATAACGCCGAGCGCTCTCCCTTGCCTCTACAGGCAATCTCACCACGTACAGATGAAACACATGGCTGTCATCGCCGCGGTGCGCAGGCAGTACAATTCCGTCGACCTCACCCAAATAGCGTTCGTAAAGCCCCGCTATCCGCCTACGATGCGCTGACCACTCGTCCAGCCGCTCCAGCTTTAGGCTCAGCGCAAGCGCCTGCAACGCATCCAGCCGGCTGTTGTAGCCCGGTATATCATGCGTGTACCGCGTCTCTCCGCCGTGATTGCGCAGCTTGCGAACGGTCGACAGCAGCGACTCATCCGAGGTGACGATAGCTCCACCGTCGCCGAGCGCCCCCAAGTTTTTATCCGGATAAAAGCTGAAGCAGCCCGCATTGCCTATGCTGCCGGCAGGCATGCCCCCCAGTCTCGCTCCCGCAGCTTGGGCGCTGTCCTCCACGACAGCGATTCCCCGCTCCCGCACAAGCGAGATCCATGGCGACATATCCACCATCTGACCGTATAGATGCACCGGAATGACGGCCTTCGTGCGCGGAGTCAGCTTCTCCATCAGACTCTCTGGATCGATAAGATAGCTTCCCAAGTCGCAATCCGCAAGCACCGGCGTCGCTCCCGTATGATGAATCGCCTCGGCGGTCGCGACGAACGTGTTGGCAGCCGTGACGACCTCGTCGCCCGGCCCTATGCCGAGCGCCTTGAGCGCCAGGAACAGAGCATCGGTTCCATTGCCGACACCAGCCGCGTGAGACGTACCGGAATATCGGGCGAATGCCCCTTCGAATGCCGTGACTGGGTGCCCGCCGACGAAGACGCCCTTCGCGGCCAATTGTGCTGCTGCATCAAACCATGCTTCCCTAATTTGTTCGAATTCCAACTGCGGTCCCGCGAACAATATGCCCATGCCTTTCCCCCTTGTTAGACAGCTCCTTGCGACAGGGACTTATCTTCGGCAGCCAAGCGATGCCTTGACTCTCCCTGTACGGCAGACGCTCTTATTTCGTCCATGACGATCATGCCTTCGATGGCCTCCTCCAACGTAACGGCCAGCTCGCCCTCTCCGGACAGCTTGGCAGCAAACGAGCCATATATATGGCGCACCGCGTCCATGTCTCCCCGATAGCTCTTCTTGCCGGAATAAGAGGAGGGAACTGTGCTTGGCGGCCCGTTCACCAGCTGCAGGACGGCCTCGCCCTGCCCTGTAATCCGAAGGGTTCCAAATTCCCCTCCGACGATCCACTGCGGGTCAGCCGCGTGGGAACCGAAGTGGATGTTAAGCATAAGCAGAATGCCGTTATCCAGCTCAAGATGGGCCGTCACGCAATCCTCTGCGTCTCCCTTTCCGAGGCGCAGGCGATGGATCAACGCGGTCACGCTTGTTCGGCTGCCGAGCTTGAGATGAAGCAGCTGGTCGATCAGGTGAACGCCCCAGTCCAGCAGCGCCCCCCCGCCGTAGGCGCTCTCGTCCCGCCAGGAAGGCCGGAACGACTGCACGCCAAACGAGGCACCAGAGCCGAATTGATGATGCCGCCGTTCAACGAATTGGAGCCTGCCCAGCACGCCGCTCTGAAGCACCTCCTCCAGAATCGCCATGGCAGGGTCGAACCGTTTGTTATGAAATACCGTGACGATCCCGCCATGCTTATGGGACAGCTCCCGCAGCAGCATCGCTTCTTCCGCGTTGACGGTCACGGGCTTCTCAACGAGCACATGCTTGCCGCGGCGCAGTACCTCTGAGGCGATCGCGTAGTGGCTGCGCGGAGGCGTCGCAATCAGTACCGCGTCCGTCTCGCCGTCCAGTAGCTCGTCGAGCCTCTCCCAAGCGGCCAAGCCTCTGCGTTCCGCCAGCTCCCGCCTTTGCGCCGTTAGATCGAATACACCGCAGATATGATATTCCTGCATTTTCCTCAGAAGCGGCAGATGGGTTAGCTCGACGATGCGACCAAATCCCGCAATCCCCAGGTTCACCTGCTTCATCGGAGAGCGGCTCCCGGTACGTGCAGGGCGACAATAAAATCCGTCAAACTGCCGACCGTCGCGAACACGCCCGGATCGACGTCGTCTTCGGGAAAAGCCACTTCAAAATATTCCTCGATATACACGGCTAACTGCAGAATCATAATGGAATCCAGGTTCAAATCCTCGTTCAGCCTATCCGATTCGTTTAACTCAGCGGGCGCCGCGACATCCAGCTCCTCCGCGATAATCTTGCGCAGCCCTTCGACAATGCGATTGCGTTCCATTATTGTTCCTCCTCCCATTTACGAAGCCATCTTCTGCTTATTTTCCCCGATGTCTTGCGCGGTATTTCATCCACGACCCGCACGGCGCTCGGTACCTTATAGCCGGGCAGCAGCTTCGAACACTCAGCCCGGACCGCATCCGCGCCGATCTTTCCGTCGGCCACGATCATCGCCTTGACTGTCTCTCCCCACACGGAGTGTGCAGCTCCGTACACGACCACCTCCCTCACGCCATCTATTCCGGCAATCGCCCTCTCCACCTCGCTAGGCATAACCTTCTGCCCGGACACATTGATCAGATCGTCCAGCCTGCCCAGCACCCGAAGTTCGCCTTCTGCCGTTACGGCGCCTATATCCCCCGTCCTCACTACCTGCGTACCGCTTCTTGCCACGAGTTCTTTCGCGGCGCCTTCGGATGAGACCGCGCCTTCGCCATGCTCCAACTGGGGACTCTCCGCTCTGACATGCAGATGGGCTAGCGGCCGCCCTGCCTCGTCGGGCCGCTCCGGCCCTGCCTTAAGAGAGATGCAGCCGATCTCGGAGCAGCCATACTGCTGCCATACCTCGCCCGCCGCAGTCCTCAGCTTCGCCAGCATGCTCTCGGTCAAGGGAGCACCGGAGCTGATCGCCTTCCGGTAACGAACCTCGCCTTTGCTAAGCGAATCCATAAGCCCGTATAAAAAAGGAACCGCATAGACGATACTGTCGGGGTTATCGCGGATATGGCGCAATGCGGCCTTCGGATTCCGGGTATGGACGACATGCGGGATATCCTCTCTCGCCCAAGCGGCCAGCACGCCCGTAATAAGGCCGTATGAATGGGACACCGGCACAAGCACGAGCGGGGGCTCCCCGCCTGCTGCCGCAAGCGAACTATTGTAGCTTACCGTTTCCCATGCAATATCGGACCAAGCCCGGCTGATCAGCTTCGGATCGCCGGTCGTACCCGAGCTGAATTGCAGCAGCGAGGGCTCAAATTGCCGCTCTCTTGCTGCCGTAGCTCTAATAATCGTTGAGCGGCTTGCGCCTTGTCCCTCTGCCCTATACCCGTGCTCCGGCAATTGCAAAGAAAGCGCTTGCAATGGTGCGTCTAGAAGCAAAGCCCGGCAGCCTGCATGCGCCGCCATCGTCGCCGCCTCATTGGCCGGCGTGTCTCCGTGAAGCAGCAGCGCCGAGGCATGATGCTCGCGGAAATAGACCACCGCAGCCAAGATGTCTACTGGATCGCGCAGCCGGATTGCGTACCGGTGCCCTTCGGGCGAGCGGCATGGCTCCAGTTCCCCGATTACCCGCATACGCGATGCGAACTGCGCTTTGCTCCATGTATTGCCGTCTACTTTCAGCATGGGATCCATAGCGCAACAACTCCTTTTTCTTACGATTCTAGGGTTGTCCACCTCCTTATTCAATATATAATTCTTCAGAATGTGCGCCATTTTTCAGGATTGGCGAAGCGTCCGTGACACATCTGACATCTATCGACGCGACTCTCCATTATTCGACCCGCTATTTGTTTCAGCTTTGCTATGCCAGGCATGGATACCCGCGCATCCTAGACTCCTTTGCGTGCAAGAAATCGCCTCAGCCACAATCACGAGCTCGCTTCTCCACATTCCGCGAGCCCCTTCACCTTATGAAGCCAAGCAATACCGTATCATCCTTCGTAGTGTTCGCTGCCCTTAACTGCAAACACGTATGCTTCGCGTCATTTTTTACCATAATAACGCAAACAGCAACAATAACGCTTTTAGTTTCGTTGTTATTAGTTGAAAAACAAAATAAACGACACCAAGGAGATTAAACAAAATGAAAAAAAACTACTTCGCTTTTATGCTCGTTATTGCATTAGGATTGGCGCTGACTGCCTGCTCGGATACCGGCTCGAATAATGGCGCAGGCGGGAGCAACACAACGAGTAAAGAGCAAGCCGCCGTTACGACGAAAACTACCAAAGAAATCGTGGACGGCATGCTGGCTGCCATCGAGCAGCCAGCATTAATCGAAATGACCGGCGATATGGTGAAGCAAATGTTCTATATCGACCCTGCGATGATGGAAGAATATACGATTATGTCCCCGATGATGAATGTTAAAACCAATGAGATTGCCTTATTCAAAGTGAAGGACGCCAAGGATGTCGCAGCCGTTGAAGAAGGCGTGAAAAAACGTGCCGCCGACGTGCAAAAAACGTTCGAAACGTATCTGCAGGATCAATATGAAAATGCTAAAAACTATAAACTCGTCACGAAAGGCAACTACGTATTATTCGTTATTTCCGAGGAAGCAGATCAATTCGTTGCTGCCTTCGATACGTATTTTGAGCAAAAATAACGAGTATGGTATTTAGCAGCCTGCTGTTTCTCTTTCTATTCCTGCCTGCCGTGCTGCTGCTCTATTTCGTGTCACCGTGGCGACTCAAAAATCTTGTTTTGTTCGCGACAAGCCTCGTCTTCTACGCATGGGGCGAGCCCGTATACATTGCAATCATGCTGATCTCTACGGTTACGGACTTCAGCTTTGGACTGCTGCTCAGCAATCCGAAGCGCGGCAGCGCGCAGCGGAAATGGATCGTTGTCGCCTCGATCATCGTTAATTTAGGCTTGCTTGGGTATTTCAAATACGCCGATTTCCTCATTCAGAACGTCAACAGCTTAATCGGGACGCAAATCCCTTTAACCGAACTGGCGCTGCCAATCGGTATTTCCTTCTACACGTTTCAATCGATGTCCTACATTATCGACGTCTATAGGGGAGAGGCCAAAGCACAGCGCAATTGGCTCGACTTCGGTACGTTCGTCGCTTTGTTTCCTCAACTTGTCGCGGGACCTATCGTACAGTATTCGACGATCGCCGAGCAGCTTCGCCATCGTACCGTCAACACAGAGCTGTTTGCAGAAGGTGTAAGGCGCTTTATTATCGGATTAGCCAAAAAAGTACTGTTAGCCAACAATATTGGTTTATTATGGAATACTATTTCCAGCACAGGCACAGATACGCTTCCTGCTCTTACCGCTTGGCTAGGCATTATTGCGTTTGCTTTTCAGATTTATTTCGATTTCAGCGGGTATTCGGATATGGCAATCGGGCTCGGCATGATGTTCGGCTTCCGTTTCAATGAAAACTTCAACCGCCCTTATACGGCGCAAAGCATCACCGACTTTTGGAGGCGCTGGCATATATCGCTTAGCACCTGGTTCAGGGACTATCTATACATACCGTTAGGCGGGAACCGCAAAGGTCCTTGGAAGCAGCTTCGCAACATTATGATCGTCTGGCTGCTAACCGGAATCTGGCATGGGGCAAGCTGGAACTTCCTGCTTTGGGGCTTGTATTTCGGGGTCGTGCTCGTCTTGGAGAAATGGTTCGCGCTTACGCTTCTGCTGCGGATGCCCGCTTGGGTTCGGCATGTCTACGCGCTGCTTCTTATTCTAATCGGCTGGGTATTTTTCGCCTTTGAGGATTTATCGGATATGGGTGCGTATTTTGCCGCCATGTTCGGCATGAATCATCAGCCTATGTGGAACAATGAGTCGCTGTATCTGCTATACACTAACGCTATTTTGCTCGTCTTATTGGTCATTGCGTCTTTGCCGCAGCGCAAGGAAAAACCCGGATTGAAGCCGGTCATCCAGCTTGGCTGGCACGCCATGCTTTTCTTCATGTCAGTGGCTTATTTAGTCGATGCTACATTTAATCCATTCTTATATTTCCGATTTTAACGAACAAGGAAGGAGGCCGCTGCATTGAGCAAGATGACAGATCGCATATATATATGGGGCTTCATAGGCCTATTGTTCACCATGTCATTATTGTTCTTTCTATTGCCGATCCAAGCGTTTTCTGATGTGGAGAACCGTACGCTGCAGAAAGCGCCCAAGTTAACCTGGGACAATCTGTGGTCCAAAACATTCTCAGACGAGTCAGAAAGCTACGTTACTGATCATTTTCCATTCCGCAACCAATGGGTGTGGACGAAGTCTATGCTTGAGCAGCTGCGGCTTCAGCAGGAAAACAACGGTATCTACAAAGGGAAGGACGGATATTTATTCGAAAAGCTGAGCGCGCCTGCTTATGCGGAAATAAAGGAATACGCCGCTGCTGTGCAGCTGTATGCGCAGAATCACCCGAACGCCAATATGACGTTCATGCTTGCTCCCACCTCGATTGGATTGTATCCAGAGCGGTTGCCATGGCTCGCTGAGGCTTATCCGCAGGACGAGGTCAATCGCTTTATCGGCGAGCAGGTGCAAGGCAGCATGACCTTTATGGACGGCTTTGATTTTCTCCGCAGCGCAGCAAGCTCTGGCAAACCTATTTATTATAAAACAGACCACCACTGGACTACGTATGGCGCCTATCTTGCCTATGCCGCATATGCCAAGGAGATGGGCTGGACGCCGGCTGCCGAGAGCGACTTTGCCGTTGAAACGATGACCGACTCGTTTCTTGGCAGCTATCATACACGCAGCCAGTTCAGCGGCGTGAGGCCCGATTCCATTGAAGCCTATAAGGACAAGAACGGCATCCAAACTGAAATGTATATTGCCGACACGGACCAAACGGTCAACAGTATGTACGACCCAAGGTATTTGGCCAAAAAGGATAAGTATTCCTATTTCCTAGGCGGTGTCCATGCGCTTATGACTTTGCATAGCAAGCTTCCGGCTAATCAGGTAGAGCTGGATAAAATGCTCGTCATTAAAGATTCTTACGCCCATAGCTTCCTGCCATTTCTGACACAGCATGTGCAGGATATCCATGTCATTGACATTCGTTACTATAATGGCAGCATCAGTGACTATATGGCGGAGAATGGCATCGAGGATGTACTGATGCTTTTCAATACGACAACGTTTATTGGCGAACGCAACCTGCTCAAATTGAAATACTAAAGCAAACAGCGGCAGCACGGTTTTTATTCCAATCCGAGGCTGCCGCTTCTCTATTTTGCAATGGTTTCCCATTTTCTCTTCTATTTCTCTTCTATTTCCCCATTTCTTGATCGTTTCATTATTCCGCTAACCGTTCCTCCGTTTTGGTTAAGAATTGATCTACTGCTGGTTCTCCGCTTGTTTGCCAGCGCCCCTGCTGAGGCATCGTCAGTCTCCCTGCCAATCCGGCATCTGTCAAAAAGGCCAATGCATCTTCTTCGACTGTCCATTCCGTTCCATGATGCATCTTTTCTAAAGCTTGATATTTTTTTCTAATTTCTATTGAAAAAGACTATTCATTATCCTTTGAGAAAGGTTGCCAGCCGTTAGCCTTAAGTTTCGCGATATATGTTTCTATTTGTATGTTCTCCAGCTCTATCGCTAGTGGGGACAAAGAAACCCAGCATTCTTCAGAAGCATAATTCATCGTAATTTTGACCACTTCGTAGCCGTTGTGATAATCCGAGTCAAAGCCTGGATCATCGATGATATCCCCTTGCATGGGACGAATCGTAGAATCAAATGTTTTCATAAGTGACGCATGGGCATTAATTTCACATTCCTGTGCAACGGATGAAACGAATAGTATTAAATGAATTTTCATATAACCCTCCTATTTTTCCATTACTAATAACGTCCGGCACTGCTCTTCATAGGTTGATGGATAAGATTCTATCCCTTACAATTCTAATCGTTCCGCGTGCGAACCACAATTAACCGAATGCAACAACAAGCTTTTTGCGATTTGGAACGAACTGTATTTCGATCAGGATACAACCGAGGGACGGGTACGTTAGATAAAAAAAATGGCCTTCAGTTACAAGACCATTTTTTGGAATTAATTATTTTTTTTGGAGAGTACTCTATCAAGAAACTTATCTGCGTCACTATTAAATTTCCATACAACACCAAATTTATCAGCCAACATTCCGAAGCAGGAAGACCAAGGCATTTCTGATAACGGCATGATAACATAACCGCCTACAGACAAATTGGTAAAGTAATTTTCCAGTGTCTGTTTATCATCAATAACGATACTAATCAGTATCTGGTTTCCTTTAACCAACTCGCCTGTCACACTCTTCATCGAAGGTAGAATATCCGACATCATGATTTTCCCGCCAGCAAATTCAATTGAAGATTCCATGATCATATTTAATTCATTTTCTGGCAATGGATAGTTTGGATCTTGCGGAAGATCGCTGAATTTTACCTTTTTCACCTCGTTTGCATGAAAAGCCTCCGAATAAAATTCAATGGCTTGTTCTGCGATTCCATCAAAGTTAAAATATGCAATAGCTGCCATAAAGTTATACCTCCTTCTTGTGATAAATGAAGTATAATGTATAAATGGTGACATACGCATGTCACTCTTTAAAATAAAGCACAAAAAAAGAGAGGAAAATATGGAGAAGGTTGAGAGATTAATATCTATCATCATGATATTGCTGAAAAAAGAAAATATCGTTTCAACAAAAGAATTCGCACAATTATTTAACGTTTCCAAAAGAACCATTCTTCGTGATATGGAAACACTGAGTTTATCAAACATCCCGATCTATTCTGTCATTGGAGTTAATGGCGGCTACGGCATTATGGATGAATACAAGGTGGACAAACGTCTTTTAAGCAGCTCTGACTTGGAGAATATATTGACTGCACTCAGTGGATTGGAACAAATTCTAATAAGCGAAGAAGTTGAAGTGACTATAAGAAAAATAGAAGCCATGGTTAGCCCATCATCTACGAAAGGTTCAATCCAGTTGTCATTTTATGATTGGGAGGGACGGTCTGAGATTCTTCAAACCTTGAAGATATGCCAAGAATCGATATTAAAAAGAAGCTTGGTTTCATTTGATTATATAGATAAAAATGGGACCACGACGAATAGAATTGTCGAGCCCTATCAACTTCATTTTAGTGAATCGAGTTGGTATTTGAAGGGATTCTGTTTACATCGTCAGAGTTATAGAACATTTAAATTATCCAGGATCGACCATCTTATTATGGATGAAAATACTTTTATCCCCAGGGATTATTTATTCGAACAAGAACATGAAGCAGGTTATCAACCGCAACTAGTCGCTATTAAGGCGTTGATTTCGCCTAGCATAACAGACAGATTGATTGAAAGGTACGGTCGAAAGAGTATTGAAAACTACAGCTCTGAATATTTCTTAGCCACTATCTATGTGCCTCAAAACAGTATTGGCTTTCAATTTTTAGCGAGCTTCGGGACATATCTGGAAATACTAGAGCCGGAAACGTATGTTGATGAATTTCGAGATTATTTGAATAGTATGGTGGAGAAGTATACTTTAAAAAGCTCCCATTAACATCAAAATGCTGGCAAAACGCATGTTCGATTTCCAACCCTTGGTTATACTATCGCTCTGTCTTTGCTAGCTAACTCCTAATCATGTCAATGACTTGTTTCGCAAACGCAGCATAGGGTTCGATCAGATCAGGACTCCGATCAATAGCCCACCTGAGGTTATCGAGAGCCCTTAAGAGCAGCAAATGCCTCGTTTCAGACAGGTCTTTTTCACTTATTCCGTACCCGTCCATAAAAGCTTTGAATTCCTCAGCACTTGCGCTTTCTTCTAGTCCTAGAATTTGGTAATGCATCAATTGAGTAACCGTTGCGAACGGTATCACGCTTACTTCTGCATTCCAATCCAGCAATATAACTTGGTTTGCCTGATTGACAATCGTATTCTTTAAAGAGATATCTCCATGGTTTAAACCGAAACGGAACGGTGTACTCTTCAAATTTTCAAACCGTTTTCTTACTCTCTGCGATTCCAACTGAGTGAGTACACCTAGCTCAATCAAGCGATCATGCTCAGTCAAACTATCGATATTATACTGCACATACCCTTGCCAACTGCCGTCCGAACCTGCATGAGGAGGCGACTGAAACTCACCATGGACTGGATCAATCAGATTTTCCCCGTATCCTTTCACTGGAATCGAATGAATAAGCCTGGCATATTCGCCAAGCTGCCTCCAAATATCGGATTTGGGAACCGTACTGTCTAACCCGTTGTTGCCATCTATAAAAGCTTGAATCATATAGGCTGTTTCATCTGCGATGCCAATGGACAAAACCTCAGGTCCAGGAATACCAACTGCCGCTGCTTGCTCGATGCACCATTTTTCTTTGATAAAGCTTGGTAATGTATCTTTATCGTTCATGCGGACAACCACTTTGCGACTCTCCGTCTCAACTACGCAAACCTGATTTGTGACGCCTTTACCTATGATCTGGTAGGAAGTTTTTACTTGTTCCAGAAGAAAATTGCCTGCAATTCGTTCTGCTAGTAAAACTATAGAACCTTCCATAGTTTCTTTAATCCCCCTCAAGTGTCGTGCTTCGAACAGTTTACCACACTGAACTTATTTATTGCTCAATTTGCCGGTTACACATGAATTTGAATATCAAACCTCAGCACAAGAACGCTCAGGATGCTTAGACCCTAAATAAAAATGGAGCAGCTGCCATCCGGCTAACTACTCCATAATTCGTACGACTATCGTTCTCCGTTTAAATTGGACTGTCCCGGCTAGCCGATCAATCCAACATTCACATCTGGATTTATTTGTAATTAGCTGCACCTATTTTGATAAGCGCCTATTTTCTCAGTTCGGTAACTACATCTTTTCCTTGTTAAAATAAAAACGTCGGTAATTGTTTATATGGCCGAAATAATACCGTGAGACTCTTAGTACTCGTTCCACGTTCAAATCCTTTTTATACCAAAGTGTTTTGAGTACTTTTTTCTGCTTGTTCAGCTTTTTAATCTCGGCCGATAATACGGGGTCTGTTACGTATTTCCGCAATACAATGTTCGGCACATTTGTCCATAAGGCTGTATTTTGGTTGTAAATGCAGTCTGTGTTTTTACCATATACCACATTATCGATCAGCGCAGCCATCATGTTAAGTCCTCCCGCCCTCACAAAAAAGCTGCTTCTGCCAAGCCGCGGGTTAATTTCAAACAGCATATATTTGCCTGTTCTGCTGTCGTATTTCATATCGATATTAGAGAATCCGACATACCCGATTTCTTCAAGAAATGTCTTTACCCTCTGATAAATGTCCATATCCGAACGGCTAATAATGGCTGCGTAGTTGCCCAATGTTTTCGGCGCATATTCCTCAAGCACCGGCTGGCCGAGACACATCATTTTCACTTTCCCATTGTTATCGGAATAGCTATTCATGACACGCATCGAACTATCACCGCCAGGAATAAATTCCTGTATAATTAACTTCCCTTTATAATCGGAAGCGTTCATGTTTTTAACCATCGTTAAATACTCATCTTTTGTTTTAAAGAAAAATACTTTCTTTTTACCTTCAAAATGACAATGCAAATAAGCGATGGCATTGCTGTTTTCAGGCTTTACGACGATAGGGAATTGGAAATCCATTTGTTCCAATGCTCTTTCGCGCTCATGCGGCTCACAGACAATCGTTTTTGGATAATCCAGTCCATGCTTTTCGCATAATGTATAGAACTTATCTTTTGTATCAAACGTATCAAGCAAAGCCTCCGAAATAAACTGATTCGCAATAAGTCCCTTGAATTTACTATAGTGACGCGACAACATGCTGGCATAGTAATCCGAGCAAGCAATGACAACAAGCTTTCTGTTCGGGGCAGCGTATTTTTCCAATATGGAAAGCAAAGCGCCAGGAAATACGTCATCATGGTCAAAACGATCGATTTGAATAAGGTCGAACAATTTGCTGTTCTTCGTTGGGATTAACAGCCGGGTGCACAGCAGCAGCGGTCTAATCTGGTAAGCCTCATGAATAAGCCGTACGTTTCCATAAGCATTTTCATCGCTTCCAAGTATAATCGGTAAAAAATCATTACTATTCATATTTTCTCCTTGTTCCACATGTTCTACATTCATTTTTCCTCTTATTATATCAAAAAACGGACCTGCGTTTACTGAAGTTTGCCTTTTCGCCATACGTCCTATAAAATCCATTCCTGATGGTTCACAATCATTCGCCTCTAGCTTAATGACTTAGATTTTGTTTCATCAGAGAAGCAATCGTTTGCTCGTTTGTATCTTTGATCTTCTCTAGCTTTTCAATGACCAATTCCTGTCGTTGTACCGAATGATTTTGGCTTAGCTTCGTTTTCCCCTCTATTCTGTCAATTTTCATTTTAAAGCCTTGAACCCCTTTATTTAAACCACTTAGAAAGTTAGGGTCTATATCCTCCAACCTATAGGAACTATTAGCGGTTTCGTACTTTAACACCATATCATTTAAGGACATCATTAACTCATGCTCATCATCTATAAGCTCTACCGAACCGTATACATGAGCAGTCACATAGTTCCATGTTGGAACTGCTCTATTCGTCTCATACCAAGATGGGGAGATATAACAATGTGGACCATGAAATACGGCTAGCACTGTCTGTTTACTAATATCCTTCCAATGAGGGTTTGGACGAGCAAAATGCCCGTATAGGCACAGATGATTTTTATCGAGAATTAATGGCAAATGGGTAGCATATGGAGCCCCATCATGCTGAGAGAACAATGTGGCAAAACTATTTTCTTTAATAATTTTATAGGCAATAGATAAATCCGTAATTTCAAAATGTGAAGGTACGTACATTTGGATTTCTCCTCTGATACATTTTGTTTGTTATCAAAATCATTTACAATGCTAATAATCAACCATGCAAAACGTATAATTAAAAGTCTTGTCCATCGTACATTAATTAGGCGATTCTTTCATTAACGCTTCTAACCAGGCTGTTTCATGCTCGAACAGCTTGTCACTTTTGGTCGTGCGAAGGTCTGTAAGCAGCTTCTGCACCTCTGGCTTGTCTTTACCGAACCGCCATAAAAAAGATAAACCATGCATAAGCTCGCTCATCGGAAATTGCCCTCCGCCTTTTCGCGGCCTAGCGGTTATCGCCTTGCATCTTCTCCATACAAGCGCTGTTTCCGCAGCTCCGCCCCATTTATCGAGCGCCTCCATTGCATTCCATTTCACATCTGCCGAACGGTCATGCTCCAGCGCATGAACAAAGCACGGCACATATGACGCATCTCCAAAGTCTGCCGCATAACGAATAACCAAGCTCCGGACTTCTCCGGCAGAGGAACTGAGGTGCGAAAGCACCTGGGGCAAAGCCTTAGCTAGGCTAAGATCACGCAAGGTCCATAACGTATAAATAATATCGTAGTCATCCTTTGATTGCTGAAGCAGCTGTATCATACGTTCATATACTTCGTCTTGCCGGCAGCGGCCCAATACCCGTATTGCTTCTCTTCGCATTGCGCCGTTCGGCGAGTGGCTGAGCTTTAGAAATGGTACGGCATCTGGTATTTCTGGAACACGGGCGAACGACCATAGCAGCCGGGAAACACTTCGATTACTCGTTGTGTTCGCAAGCACACTAAGCATCAAGCGGACAGCCCGAGGATCTCCTGTTATATGAGCCAAATGACTCAATATGAAGCATATATGCAGCTTTGTCTCTTCGTCCGCTGCTTCATTCAGCAGCTCGGCAGCTGCATCAATGATTGCGGGATCATTCAGCGTTTCCGCTTCGCGCATCGCCTTCCATGACACCTTATCCGCAGAGCTTTGTACCTCTTCCCCCTGCTCGTTCGTTTCCACAGTCATCCGTCGGAGCAGGTTGCGAACATACGCTATCCATTCGCTCATTCTTATCTCCCTCCGACTCTCAGCTGGAAAAATGATTACCAATCCGGTACCCGGCAGTATGCGCGAGTTGCTTCAATTCACCGAGTTGCTCGGCTCTAACCGCAATCAATACGTAGCTGTCGCTCTCCATATCCATGCATGCCAGAGCGATACCGTATGCTTCCAGCTTGGTTTTCATCGTTTCCAGCATTTTTTCTGTCCGCTGCTGCTCGTCGTATTCAAACTCGGACCAGTCCTTGTCATGAGGGAGAAGCTGCTTCCTCGCAATTAATCTTCGGGTTACGTAAAGAACGGTGCTGCCCTCTGATTTCCAATCCATTTCATCGGCTAATCTTTCCTCTATCAGCGCATCTACCAATGCAATCCAAGGCAGACCTTCCATCGGACCCGTTATTCCCCGATCGTCAAGCCGGTCCTGCCATTTCTCGCAGTATTCTACCGGGGCCAGATAGGCATCGCTAACCTCCTGCACGATATCTTCATTGCCAGCAGACAGCCTTCTGCTAAGCGCAAGAAGAGCTGCGAGCTTTCCATCTTCCAAGCCTTGATCTGCTTCCGAGCCAGACACAAGCATCGCATCTGCATTCTTTTTTCGAAAAAAATCGAATAAGCCCATGCTGCACGTCCTCCAATCCGGCTTTATAAGCTTTCATTTTCTATGCTCGCTATATGATTTGCTCATTGTATCTAAAGGGTATCTTTCAATTGTATACATTGCCAATCAGAAAAACCACTCCAACGGTTTCAGCCAAAATTAAAATACAATTGAAACGTGGATGCATTCCTTTCGGCACTGTCGTCCTACAATGAAAAAGATACCATCGTTTCTCGCAGCGCATCCATATTTTGCTTACTAAAGTTGAGAAACCATAAAAAAATGAGTAAAATAGAAGGAATGAAAGGGGAGTTTTGAAATGACGGATTTAGCAGCAAGCATGGAAATAGGAATAAGCACATTTTTGGAGACAACGCCAAACCCAGTGACAGGAGAGGTCATCAGCCATGCAGAGCGGCTTCGCCATGCGGTCGAAGAAATTGTACTAGCCGATCAGGTCGGGCTAGATGTCTATGGGATCGGCGAGCATCATCGGGCTGACTACGCTGGCACCTCGCCTGCAGTCGTACTCGCAGCTGCCGCTGCAATGACGAAGCATATTCGTCTGACCAGTGCGGTAACCGTTCTGTCCTCCGATGATCCCGTACGCGTCTATCAAGCTTTCTCCACACTGGATGGCCTATCGAACGGGCGTGCAGAAATTATGGCAGGTCGCGGTTCATTCATCGAGTCCTTCCCGCTGTTTGGATACAGCCTGGATGATTATGAAGAGCTGTTCGAAGAAAAATTGGAGCTGTTGCTCGCTATCCGTGATTCCGAGAAGGTAACTTGGCGCGGCGGACATCGTCCCGCCATCGATAATCTTGCCGTGTACCCGAGATCCGTTCAAGCTCCGCTGCCGGTCTGGATCGCAAGCGGCGGCAACCCGGAGTCCGCCGTTCGTGCGGGTGTGCTTGGTCTACCCATCGCGTTCGCTATCATCGGAGGTATGCCGGAGAGCTTCGCTCCGCTCGTCAAGCTGTATAAAGAAGCCGCGGCAAAGGCAGGTCATGATCCGAGCAAGCTGCCGATAGCGACGCATTCACACGGCTTCGTCGCGGATACAACCGAGCAAGCTGCCGACTCGTTTTTCCTGCCAACGCAGGCACAAATGAACGTCATCGGGCGCGAGCGCGGCTGGCGCCAGAACTACGACCGCAGCGCTTATGACGCAGCCCGCAGCCTGCGCGGCGCGCTATATGTTGGCGATCCGGAGTACGTAGCCGAGAAAATCCTTCTTCTTCGCAAAAACCTAGGAGTTACCCGTTTCTTCCTGCATGTCAATGTCGGAACGATGCCTCACCGCGAGGTGCTTCACGCCATTGAGCTGCTTGGCACGAAGGTAGCGCCGATCGTACGGAAAGAGCTTACAAAAAACCAGCCCTAATGATTACAGCGGAACGGCCGCCTTGGACGATGAACGAAGTCCAAGGCGGCCGTTTTTCATATAGTTAGGGAGGAGTATAAAACGAAATGTTACTGTCTTTTGCAATAAGCGTTCTGACCTTTTGAATCGCCATGGTGATCCCTTCAGCAAAAAACCTCCGGCTGGAGGTTTTTAAGTTTTTTCTTGTCATAGCGTACTGCGCCGCAGCTCATAAAAATACTGCACGATTGGATGCTTTAACTTCATCTTCTCGGACAAGTTTAAAATACGCTTTCTGCCGACTCGTCTGTCCACCAAAGCTAAAATATTCAAGAGAATATCGCTGCTCTCCAGGCTTTCCTCTATTGAAGTGGATAAAAATTGATTAGCTGCTACGGTAAAATTTGATTTGCTTAATGATGACTGCGCTGACAAAAGCTCCTTTGCATATTCTGATATTTTCCTACCTCTGAACATGACTTTTATACGGTCCTCCGGAACTTTCCCTTCGGTTTCTTTTCTGAGCGCTTCAATTTCTTCATCGGAGATCGGAATTTGGATATTTGGATCATTTTTAATTTCAAGCTCCGTCTGATACCATCTGATTAAGGTCGTTATATCAGCCATATTGAATACGTTCTTTTTATCTACCGCAATATAACAAAGCCCAGCCTTATCAGGTAAATAACGGTAGCTGGTTGAACGGTACTCGACCCTTCCAACTAACGCAGGAGAGAGAAAGCTCTCCAGTTGTTGCTTCAATTTACTCCAGGACATGTATCCTCCTAAATGCTATGTTCTTTATTATATATACCTAATGGATCAGTCGTTCTATACTCCATCATACAATAACCAACACAGTGATCATACTACATACACGCAATCTTGACCTACTCCTTTTTCATCTGAGGTGGCCTATACACGTTGTGGATCATATAATTATTACATCAATATCCGATCCTCCATGTTCAAAAAAGGATTTGAATTCTTAGCTCCGAGAATATATGTGCATGAAAAATGGACTGTCCACTTCTTTGCAGCTATAACAAAACAAGCGATCTTCGAGATAAGATATAACTATCTTCTCGAAGATCGCTTATTGTTTCATACGAATCATGCATATTCAATTTATTATTCATGCTTAATATTTGTTGTGAGCCTATTGCTGACGCACATAAATTCATGCTTTACATATTCTTTTGTTCCAGCATTCTCAATAGAATCGTTGCAGCCTCAGCCCGCGTTGTTTTATCATTGGGAGCAAACCCATTTATGCTTTTACCGCGAACAAGTCCCGAATTTTTCATCGCTGCCACTGCGCCCTTCGCCCAATTTGGAATCTGATGATCATCCACAAAGCCGGTTGTTGAATTGACGTCCGCCTTTAAGTCGAGTGCTCTCGCAATCATCACTACCGTCTCCAATCTAGTCACTGCTTTATTCGGGCGGAAACTGCTATCCTCGAAGCCTTCAATAATACCGGCTTGCACGGCCCGTGCTACCGCTTCCTTCGCCCAAGGTGCAATTTTCGCTGAATCGGTAAAAGATATATGGGCCATATCTGCTTTCGGCTTCAACGCATTCATCAACATCACCACAAACTCCGCTCGTGTAACAGCAGCATTCGGCCTAAATGTGCCGTCTGGGTAACCGCTAACGATTCCTTTATTTACAGCTAGTTTGATATTAATGGCTGCCCAATGCCCTGAGATATCGTTAAATTCAGATATTGGACTTGAATTTAACGGCCCACAAGGTACTCTCTGGCCGTTCACTGATTCAACACATAGCACCGCAAATTTTGCTAAGTGATTTACTTCTACCGAGATCCAGCTGCCATCGATCTTGCCACCAGCAACCTCCACCCAGGCTTTCTTTGTTTCGTCAAAATAGAATACTCCCGGTTGCTGTCCCTCCGCCAATTTTGATGGCTCAAATGCAAAGGATATCGTTATCCATTTTTTGAAATTCTCTACAATGTTTTTCGAGATCTCAAAAACGTCGCTGACCGGATGCATTTGTTGGATTAGAAGTTTTTTGATTTCCAAATCTCTTTTAATTGTTATTTTTAACTCCTTGTCTATTGCCCCTGACGGAATAAATATTTTCACATCATTTTCAAAGCTAACCTCTCCTATTGCTCCCGCGGGCAATGTTAATTTTCCGTCCGTTGAGACTACCTTGATGATGCTTGGTCCGCCAGAGCTTATGTTTGCGCTCCATTGCGCATACAGCGTCATGTTCACGCTTCCCATAGCGAACGTTGCCCCAGCTGCGTAGCTCGTTCCGCTGCCATTTGCCGCAGTGTTCCAGCCGGCAAATGTATAGCCCGTTCTCGCCAAGCTGCCATTACCCAACACCGTTACCGATGTGCCGGTTTCGTACGTTCCGCTGTCCGTTGGCACTGTTCCTCCAGTGCTTCCGTTTCCGTTATACGTAACCGTATAGGTAGGGCTCAACGTCCACTGCGCATACAGCGTTACATTCGCGCTTCCCATAGCGAACGTTGCCCCTGCCGCATAACTCGTTCCGCTGCCGTTCGCCGCAGTATTCCAGCCGGCAAATGTATAGTCCGTTCTTACCAAACTTCCTTTACCCAACACCGTTACGAATTCACCTGTTTCGTACGTTCCGCTGTCCGTAGGCACCGTTCCTCCGGTGCTTCCGTTTCCGTTATACGTAACCGTGTAGGTAGGGCTCAACGTCCATTTCGCATACAGCGTCGTGTTCACGCTTCCCATAGCGAACGTTGCCCCAGCTGCGTAGCTCGTTCCGCTGCCATTTGCCGCAGTGTTCCAGCCGGCAAATGTATAGCCCGTTCTCGCCAAGCTGCCATTACCCAACACCGTTACCGATGTGCCGGTTTCGTACGTTCTGATGTCAGTAGGAACTGCCCCTCCGGTGCTGCTATTGCCGTTATACGTAACGGTGTACGTCGGGTTCAACGTCCATTTCGCATACAGCGTCGTGTTCACGCTTCCCATAGCGAACGTTGCCCCAGCTGCGTAGCTCGTTCCGCTGCCATTTGCCGCAGTGTTCCAGCCGGCAAATGTATAGCCCGTTCTCGCCAAGCTGCCATTACCCAACACCGTTACCGATGTGCCGGTTTCGTACGTTCTGATGTCAGTAGGAACTGCCCCTCCGGTGCTGCTATTGCCGTTATACGTAACGGTGTACGTCGGGTTCAACGTCCATTTCGCATACAGCGTTACGTTCGCGTTCCCCATCGTAAGTGCCGCACCTGCCGCATAGTTCGTTCCGCTGCCATTCGCCGCAGTATTCCAGCCGGCAAACGTGTAGCCTGTTCTTACCAAGCTGCCATTACTCAACACCGTTACCGATTCACCTGTTTCGTACGTTCCGATGTCAGTAGGAACTGCCCCTCCGGTGCTTCCGTTTCCGTTATACGCAACCGTGTAGGTAGGGCTCAACGTCCACTGCGCATACAGCGTCGTGTTCACGCTTCCCATAGCAAACATTGCCCCAGCTGCGTAGTTCGTTCCGCTGCCATTTGCCGCAGTGTTCCAGCCGGCAAATGTATAGCTCGTTCTCGCCAAGCTGCCATTACCCAACACCGTTACCGATGTACCGGTTTCGTACGTTCCGCTATCCGTTGGCACCGTTCCTCCGGTGCTTCCGTTTCCGTTATACGTAACGGTGTACGTCGGGTTCAACGTCCATTTCGCATACAGCGTCGTGTTCACGCTTCCCATAGCGAACGTTGCCCCAGCTGCGTAGCTCGTTCCGCTGCCATTTGCCGCAGTGTTCCAGCCAGCAAATGTATAGCCCGTTCTCGCCAAGCTGCCATTACCCAACACCGTTACCGATGTGCCGGTTTCGTACGTTCTGATGTCAGTAGGAACTGCCCCTCCGGTGCTTCCGTTTCCGTTATACGTAACGGTGTACGTCGGGTTCAACGTCCATTTCGCATACAGCGTTACATTCGCCATATCCAAAGTCAGCGTTGAACCTGGCGCATAGCTAGTTCCACTGCCGTTCACAGCGGTGTTCCAACCCGCAAACGTGTAGCCCGTTTTCTCCAAGCTTCCCTTACCCAACACCGTTGCCGATGCGCCTATCCCATATGTGCTGCTATCTATAAGTCCAGTTCCTCCCGTGTTCCCATTACCATGATAAGTTACTGTCGAGTTTTCATATACCAGATTCATGTTGTCCCCTACCACCATAAACGTGTTGTTACCATATTGAATATCAAGAAGAAAGTCAGTGACACCCGATGCACTTCGCTTCCAGCTAACTCCATCGCTGGAGGTCATAATTGTTCCCCCAAATCCTACTGCTACATATCGGCCATTGCCATAAGTAATGCTGCCTAATGATTGTGTTATGCCCGATGTTTGCACTGTCCAAGTCATTCCATCGGGTGATGTTACAACCGTTCCGGTGGTTCCTACCGCCACATATTGCCCGTTGCCATAAGTTACAGCCTGCAGATAATTGCTTGTATTCGATATTCGCTCTGTCCAACTTACTCCGTCAAGTGAAGACCATATCTCACCATGCTGTCCCACCGTTACAAACTTATCACCATAAGTAACGCCATACATATAAGATCCACCAGCGCCAGAAAGAATTTGACTATCCCAAGTCACTGCATCAGAGGAGGTCACTACTGTTCCAAATTGCCCAGTCGCTACATACTTGCCACCCCCGTGAGCGATGCTTGATAAAATATTACTAGTATCTGAGGTAGAAATTCCAAGCACATGTCCAGGCACCCAAGTTAGGATCGTCCCGGCCCCGCCCACCATCACATACTTGCCGTCAGCATAGATAATATCATTGAGGCTTGCTGAAGTACCTGTCACGACACTAGATGAGAACTGACCTCCACTATTGTCTAAGGAATAATAAAGTGCCCCGCTATCTCCAACAGCGACAAACCTGTCAGTTCCACGGGTAACACCATTCATCTTTTTACTCAATTGAGGGTCTGGCTTGCTCCATGCAGCAAAAGTAGAAGCAGGGTGAATCATTTCCAATAAAACAAGTAATGCAATAAACAAAAAAACATAACGCCGTTTATTCATCAATCTCTACCTCCTAATCTAAAATAATTATGATTTGTGCTTGATGTCATTCGTCATTTTTTTTATAGTGACTCTCTTAGATTCGAAAGACATATAGTCATATTTTATTGAACATGAATCAACACTTTAGCAGCGCCACCATCCGTCATATTCCAGTTATATGCAGCCGCCATAGCCGTCCCTGGTATAAACGGCGTAATCATACTTACTAGCAATGGATACATCAACGGTCTGCATTTCAGCAAGATACCTTACTCCTCCTTGTCATTTAAATTTTTAAAAAACTTAAACTACATCCCTGACCACTCCGCCTCTAAACCTTTCTCCTATAAGAACGGAATACAGTTTGTATCATCCTTGCGGTAAAACACGCCTTGCCCGTCTATTGCATTCTGGTCTTTCAATTTACACAACATAAGAGGGGGTACTTAGAAGTTGCAAGCCTGAATCTCGATATTCTGCAGGTAAGTAGCTAGGAGAGGAGCTCCAATTCCTTATGCTCCTAAATGATGAAAGGCAATTAGACCGCAGGTTGAATATATGCAATTACAATTGGGACTTACACTCACATATTTCAATGGTTCCATGTACTTACCTTCCTTGAAACAAATCTATATTTATTATAATATTTGGAAAACAAAAAATGACCTACCCAATCGGGTAGGTCATTAACTAAATAGGGTAGGCGAAATGGCAAATGCGAAAAGGCATGCAGTGAACTTTGGTGGCATCGGCTTTCAGCTTGAGCCTTTGTATTAGTCATTATAATAACTTTACTGACCGTTATTTTTCGTTTACTACATTCAACATATTCAGAAGCATAACAACCGCTTCGGCTCTTGTTGTTTGTGCGCGGGGATTGAATGTGTTCACCCCTGTACCTTTCACTACACCGCGCTCTTTCAGAGCGGCTACTGCACTTTTGGCCCAGATCGGAATCGATGAATCATCTGCGAAAGAGGTGACTGCATTCGGGTCTAGTAGCAGCTCGAATGCCTTTCCAATCATCGTTGCCATCTCAGCCCGCGTAATATTCGCATTCGGCTGGAAGGTCCCATCCTGATATCCGCTAATAATGCCAGCTTGCACCGCTTGTGCTACCGCAGCGCGCGCCCAAGTCCCAATGTCCGCTTTATCTGTGAAGGTCAGCTCCGCTCCTGCTTCCTGAGCGTTCAATGCTTTCATCAGCATGACGGTGAATTCTGCACGGGTTATCGTTTTACCTGGCTTGAACGTTCCGTCCACATAGCCATTCACAATGCCATCTTTTACTGCTTGCTTGATGCTTGCTTCAGCCCAGTGTCCTGCGATATCACTAAGTTCAGCAGGCGTTGTTCCCTCTGACACGGGAAGTCCTGTCAATTGGTCTACAACAAGAACCGCAAATTTCGTAAAGTGATTAACCTCTACTGAAATCACATTTCCGCTTGTCTTGCTGCCTTTCACTTCTACCCATTCTTTCTTCCCTTCATCGAAATAGAAGATCGCAACCCCTTGGCCGCTCTTCACATTGTTCGCATCGAAAGCAAAGGTGAGCGTTACAGGCTTGATGAAATTACCCGGGATGTTTTTCAATACTTCATATACCGAGCTTGCAAGAACCTCTTTATTGGCTAACACATTTTTCGTATCCAGCCATTTCGTAATCGTTAATTTCAGTTCTTGATTGACTGCGCCTGTAGGCACGGTAATCGTGAATCGCTCTTCCAAGCTTACCTCGCCAATTGATCCAACTGGAAGCGTTAGGCTCCCGTCTTTTGATGTCACTTTAGCTGGAGTAGGAACAACACTTCCGCCATTGCCTCCGCTAATAGGTGGAACTGTTGCTTCATTCACAGTCACCGTATACGTAACCTGCGTTACGCCATCCTCAGCGGTTACGATGACTTTATTGCCTGTCGCTAATACGGTTGCTACTGTTACACCGTCTGCATGGTACACTTCAAACATCGCATCCGCTGCTGGCGTGATTGCTGCTTTCAGCGCTGCCAAAGTTGTACCGGATGGAATGGCTGTTATCGTTTCATTGCCTGTGCCCGTTGCACTTACCGTGCCGATTGTCGAAGTTAGCGTCGCATCTGTCTTTTTCAGTACCGTCACCGTATACGTAACCTGTGTTACGCCATCTTCAGCAGTGATTATGACTTTATTACCTGTCTCTAATCCTGTAGCTACCGTTATTCCGTCTGCTTGGTACACTTCAAACGTCGCATCCGCTGCTGGCGTGATTGCTGCTTTCAGCGCTGCCAAAGTTGTACCATATGGAATGGCTGTTATCGATTCATTGCCTGTGCCGTTGGCACTTACGGTGCCGATTGTCGAAGTTAGCGTCGCTGCCGTTTTCACTAACGTTACCGTATACGTAACCTGTGTTACTCCATCCTGCGCTGTAACGATGACCTTATAGCCTGTTGCCAAAGTTGATGCTGCTGTTGTCCCATCTGCTTCGTAGACCTTAACCGTCGCGCCCGCTGTTGGCGTAATCGCTGCCTTTAGCGCCTCTAACGTCGTTGTGCTCGGAATGTTCGTAATCGTCTTTTGCAATGTTCCGCCCGTGCTAACCGTTCCAATTGTAGAGGTTAACGTTGCGGTGGTATTAATCCATCTAGCAAATAACGTCTTACTCGCCGTGATCGTAAAGCTGTCTGCCGCCGAGTAGCTCTTGCCGGTTCCATCCGCTAGCGTATTCCATCCCGCGAACGTATAACCTGTCTTGACCAAATTGCCGGTATTTCCAGCAACGCTAACCGTTGTTCCACGCAAATACGCGGTTTCGGCACTCGGCAGGTCTCCATCGGTTTCACCGTTTCCGTTATAGGCGACATGATGGAGCTGAGAGCTCTGCAAGTAAGGATACCCCTCGTTAAGCGAGGAATCGATTGCCCATGTATGCTCAAAATCCCAACCTTCATAGCTGCTTTGCAGCATCATCGCCGCTGTCGTTAGCCCCGTACCGCCACTTGTTCCCGAACTTGTTTGTCCCGTTGTCTCGCTATCGTAGAAGCTATTGATTGCAAGATCATTGTTTCCAGCTAAGCCGCCTAAGCGTCCGTCGCCTGTTACGGCACCCGTTGCATAGCTATTGATGATACTATACCGGGTATTACCAACCAATCCGCCGGCGAAAGTCTTCCCATTCACACTTCCATTGTAGTAGCTGTCAGAGAGAAATCCATCATTGTGTCCTACCAAACCACCGGCTGTCCGATGTTGACCGCTAATGTTTCCGGTAGCAAAGCTCTTGTTAATCGTGCCCTCGTTAAAGCCGACCAATCCGCCTGCATATGTCGCCGCTCCACTCAGACTTCCCGCAAAGAAGCTATTGGTAATGCTGCTTTCATTATAGCCTACCAATCCGCCTGCAGAGTCCCCGGTGACGCTTCCTGTGATGACCCCGCTGTTCGTGATCGTTCCTCCGTTCACTCCAGCTAGTCCACCGGCATACGATCGACTGCCTACATCGATGTTTTCCAGAATGACATTACTGACTATCCCTTGGGATATATATCCGAATAGTCCTACAGGTTCTTCAGAATTATATTTAGTTCTACTACTCTTTAAATTCGCAATCGTATAACCATTGCCGTCGAAGTTTCCTGCAAATGCACGATACCAATTACCAATGGGCACCCAGCCATCACCCGCCGCATAACCGCTCAAATCGATATCCGCTGTCAGCTTAAAACTCGCGTTTAAGAAATACCTGACCTGATTAAGCTCGGCCGCGGTTGCAATGAGATAAGGATCCTCTGTTGTTCCCGAACCACCGGCAAATACCGTACCGGTTGCCGGGAATGTCGCGGTTACCACTCCGGAATCGGCTGAATTTGTTACGACTGTTGCCCCCGCTAACGTGAAGAAATCCGAAGGCACTCCCTTCAACACATATCCCCTCTTGGGCGTGATCGTCAGCGTTGCCGTGTAAGTCTCTCCCTCTGCAAATCGGGGAGCAGCCTCAGGAGACCAAGCGATTGATGCGGTATATTCAGCTGTAGTTGTCTCCCGAATTGGCACTTCGCCCGCAACTGGCGCAGGTACCCCGCTAATCGCTGCACTCGCAATTACATTTATAGCATTTATCGTCACGGTATACGTAATCTTCGTTGCTCCATCCTGAGCCGTAACGATGACCTTATTGCCCGATGCCAATGTCGTCGCTACCGTGGTTCCATCGGCCTCATAAATCTCGAACGTAGCATTCGTTGCCGGCGTGATCGCTGCCTTCAACTCGTCTAACGTCACATCGCCCGGAATGCTCGTAATGGTCTCCGTCGCTGTCCCTCCCGTGCTCACCGTTCCAAACCCGGATGTCAAAGTAGCTTTGGTGCTCAGCCATTGTGCATATAGGGTTGTATTCTCGGTTATCGAGAACGTGTCTGCTGACACATAGCTCGTACCGCTGCCATCCGCTAGCGTATTCCATCCCACGAAGACATAGTCGGTTTTGACTAAAGGATCTGAAAGATCTATATCTCCACTCACGGTAACCGTTTCATTATTGGAATATATGTTGTTGTCAGTCGGCACGGTTCCACCGGTGTTACCGTTACCGTCGTAGTTCATTTCACGGTAGAAAGCTTTCAAATAGGGATATCCTTCATTCACGTCAGGATCGATTCCCCAATAATCGTTAAAGCTCAGCCAACTTTCATACGTACTTAGCGTCTTCATCTCTAAAGTCGTTTTACCTTCGCCTTTCTCCGTATCACTTTGCCCTGTCGTTTCGCTGTCGTACAAGCTACGGAAGACTGGTCTGTAACTATAACCGACTAAACCTCCTGAATAAATTCCAGCTTTCACCTTTCCTGTCGCGTAACTGTCGCTGATCTTATCCGAGGAATTCATCGCTATCAAGCCACCTGCCTGCTGCTGCGCATTCACACTCGCATTGCTGTAGCTATTGCTGATTAGCGCCTCATACTGCCCTTGCCCTACCAAGCCTCCTACAGCAGTACTTCCTCTTATACTTCCCGTCGTAAAGCTTCCAATAATTGAGCCAGAATTTAACGCTACCAAGCCTCCTACAGTGAAATTACCCACTACATTGATATTTTCCAGCCCGATATTAGTAATTGAACTTTCCTTAGCAGCTACTCCGAAAAGCCCAACATAAGAACTTCCTGGTCTATTAATGGTAAGATTTAAAATTTTGAACCCATTGCCGTTCAAGTGACCATGGAATGAATCTTCAACATTTTTACCAATCGGCGCCCAGCCTTCGCCTTCCGCATAACCGCTCAAATCGATATCCGCTGTCAGCTTAAAATGTATGTTGTTGCCCAAATGCCATCTGACCTCGTCGAGTTGGACAGCCGTTTCAATGAGATAAGGCTCATTGCTCGTACCCGTTCCTCCTGCGAATTCTACACCTGACGCAGCAGATACTTCATTCCCTCTATCGAACAGCCCGTTCCATCCACCAAGTACCATTAACATCGCTAAGATAATAGACGTTACTTTCCTACTTGCTCTAAATCTTGTACTCATGTCGTTTTCTCCTCCATACCACTATTGAATTCGGACCTAAGTATAGGTCCCAAGCCATACAAAAAAACACTAACCAAAGTTAGTGTTTCGCAAATATTGTAGAAAAAAGTCTAATTTAAGAGTTCTAACTCCTTTGCACGGGCAATCGCCTGACTCCTTCTTTTAACTCCCAGTTTTCCGTATACGTTATGAATATAGCCTTTGACTGTTCCTTCTGTTAATCCGAATCGATAGGCAATTTCCTTATTCGTCAATCCATCTGTCAGCGCGTACAGGATCTCTGTTTCACGATTTGTAAGTGATTCGAATAACAGCTGTGAAGCTTTCGCAGAAGTTGATGACAGATCATCTGTTGGAACGATGGGTGAATAACTTTGGCTGCGAGCTTCATCTAATGATTTCACATACATCATTCGGGCAATCATTTGCTCCAGCATGACCCGTATTTCTTGAGTGAAAACGCCGGCTATAAGACTGTTCTCCAAGTAAAGTGCGAATGGCGTTAATCCTCCTGTGAAAAGAACAGGCATACACAGTACGGATTGGGACTGGTTTCTACGAATAGAGGGATCAGCGGAATAAGAGCTGTGCGAAGCATTAACAAGTACCACCGATTCGCCTGTTTTCAGTACATAACGGATAATAGACTCACCATACGAAGCTCCGCTGCTATCGCTCAATGAAACTTCCTTTTCAACGGCGTAGCTCTCTCCCTCGCTACCCACAATAAATCCCTTTTCTGCACCAGAATAGCGGATTGCAAGCTCCAGGAATTGGTCCATGGTATGACAATGGTCTAGTGAACTCATCCATTCTTGCTGCTGTTTGTATTGCCTATTGTCCGCAGTAAGCCAAGACGTGAACTCAGACTTGATTTCGATTGCACTAGGCTCCTCTGTAACTGCCTTGTCATCCCCTATTCTCTCAATCGCAGCTGTTCTTAATCCTTCATTTGTTTCTCTCAGCTGCCTTGCTTTGGCAGTAGCGCCCCATCTTGTATAAGTGTCACAAGCATCAGCAATAAGAGCCTCCGCCCCGTTCATACTCCCCATCTGCCTATAGAATACAGAGGCCCGTTCACAAGAAATAGCCTCCATTAGTCCCTCTCCTGCCTGGCGGGCTGCCCGGGTTGCCTCTTCGTATCGCTCGGCAGCAGCAACTCGATTGCCCTCCATCCGATAGATTTCAGCTGATAAGAGCAAATAAGCAGACGAATCCTTGTCGCTATAGCCAGACCATCGCCTCATAGAACGCAAGTGCTCACGCAGCTTCATCCGTATCCTCTTCTGCTCATTCGGCGACGCTTCCGAGTACATAGCAGCAAGCGTTAATGAATGGTACATCCTTTGTTTACGAACATGCGGCCGAGTTTGGAGGAATGTATTCTTCTCACCTCTCTTGGCCCATTCAAGGGCTTCCTGGTACCGCCCGAAGAGATAAGCAATCTCTATGTTACAGGTACATGTATAATAGACCTCGTTATTCAAAAAATCCTTGTATGGCTCGTTTAGTAAGGATTTAACGACTTCATCGCTTTCTCCAGCCCCATCTTGCATTTGTGCGATGTACCATTTTGCCCTACGAAAAATATTACGTGTGACTCCGTCCACAAGCTGCTGTGAAGTCTCTTCATAATCTTTGATCCGTGCAGATAATGAATACAAATCGCCGGTGTAGTTTGTTATAGTCGTCATCATCGCAATGCTAACATAGGTTAGATTAGCCGATTCCATCCCATATTGGATCGATTTCTCAAACTGCTTAATCCCTTCATCCGGATTAATAATGCCGACAAGGCCTTTCAGATAATATAATCGGCTTCGCAGGTCTGCGCTGTCGAAGGAAGCTGCTAGATGGAATGCCTGATCTACATATTGAGGCCCCGTACGGAAACCTGACATTTTATAAATAACCATCCCGTAGCTGGCAAGCATAAAGGAGAAAGCCTCATTGCTTCCATACTTTAGACCATAACGAACAAATCTTGAGAATAACACAGCTGACTGCTCTAGACTTAACACATAGACAGGGAGCGAAATCGCCATGACCAGGTCTGACAATGCTTTATAGCGCGGGTCACGATTAATCGGTAAATGTGGAACCTCGCTACCCTTATTGAACAATGCACTCTGTGTCATTAATATTTCCTTTATAACTAATGCTTTGGAAGGCTTGCTTGGTAAATGCCAGCTGAGTTCTGCTAGCGCCTGCTGCCCAATATGGACAGCCGTTTCATCCTTCTTCAAATACGAATACATGGCAATACGTATCAAATAGATATGAGAACGTTCAACCACGTTTGTTGTGCAAGACATTAAGTTTGCGAGTAATTCCTCCGCACGATCTGTATGACCACACATGTATTCACATTCCGATACCTCCAGCAGGAGCCGGTAATCAAGGGACGCTGTATTTTGCCAGTCGCCGCCAGAAAGACGTAAAGCGATTTCATAAAAATGGAGCGCAGCCGTAAATGCTGTTGTTGCCTTAGACTTTATACCCGCCTGATAGTTAAATGCGGCAAGCTCTCTCTTCTCCGCATCATCCACTATCTTCTTGCTGCCCAGATTCAAGTGATGCACCATGTCAAATATAGTAAATACACTCTCACTTGATAAATCATCTCGTATGACGCGGCCAATGCTCAGATGTAAGCTCGTTTGGTCCGATTCAGACATGGTCATGTAAGCTGCCTGTTGAATACGGTCATGCAAGAATCTATAATAACGTTCAACACCGTCTGACTCCTCAGTGTCATTTTCTCGGCAGATTAGACCCTCTTCCTCTATTACATGCAGAAGTCTGCGTACATGCAGCAGAGAATTCCCACTAACTAAAGAGATCGTGAGTGGACAGAAACGATGTCCGATAGCTGCTCCTATGGCTAACAGCTCGATCTTTTCGGGGGATAGCATACGAATACGAGCCTCTATTAAATGTACAATGTCCGGATCCTCAGGAATGTCCGTGATGACAGATGGTTCCCATACCCATGACGCCTCTACTTCATCATAATAAAGCTTATTCTCTCGATACAGATTGTCCAGTAGACGATTCAAGTATAATGGATTGCCGCCTGTTCGGTGGTATAACACCTCCGCGAGCGAGCGAATACGGGCGGAGTTCTCATCAAGAACATCCGATACGAATTGTCTCACTTCGATGTAGGACAGAGCCTCGAGATGGATATGATGTACAGATAATTGGAATTCATCATGCAAGGAAAGCGACTCCGCCATCCATGCAGCTGCATCCACTTTATTCTCTTCATGTTTTTGCCATCCTAAAGTGAATTCCTCCCTAAACGCACTGATCACTAGTAAGCCAGGCCGTGCTTGATCATGTACAATTGTACGAAGAACATCTATGGTAGCAGGATCTGCCCATTGAAGATCATCAAGGAAAATGACTAAGGGATGCTGCTTATCTACAAAAACTTTTATGAATATAGGCACTAAGCGGTTAAAGCGAATAGCAGCCTCAGCAGGATGCAGCGGTTCTATTGCTGGAATGACATCGAACAGCTCTGCAGCTTCCGGTAAAAGCTGTACAATGACAGCTGCTCCCAGGCCTAAGGCCTTTGTTAATTGTTTCTTCAGCTTCGCTACTCGATCCGGTGATTCGCTCCATATTTGCCGAATGAGGCTTCGCAAAGCTTCCAGCAGTGAAGAGAACGGAATGTCGCGATTCATCATATCGCATTTGCCACTAACGAACCGACCGCCATCCCTTCTAACTAACATCTGAAGTGCTCGAACGAGCACCGTTTTACCGCTTCCTGCGCTTCCGCTAACGAAAACAAACGAAGATGCACCAGCTTTTGCCTGTTCGAAAGCATCTCGGAGAGCTCTTTCTTCCACTTCACGACCAAAGAGGGTCTGAGGAAGCCGAAACCGGCTTGCCTCATCTGCCTGAGCGATTTCGAAGGATATGACTTCTCCCTTTTCTTCCATAGATAAGGCGCACCACTTCAAATCACTTAATAAACCATATGCACTCTGATAGCGCTCTTCCGGATTCTTCGACAACAGCTTCATAATAACAGCCTCAAGCGAGCCAGCCATTTCCGAACGCCATTCGCTTAGAGGCTTTGGTACAACAGCAAGGTGTACATGTATCCATTCTTCTACACTTTGTGCATGAAACGGCAGTCGCCCTGACAGCATCTCATAAAAGATCATACCAAGGGCATACAGATCGCTGCGTCCATCTGGCATATGATTGATTCTGCCTGTTTGTTCGGGGGACATATAAGTGTAATCCATGAGTAGCGGATCTATGGAAATAGCTGCTTTCATATCCAATTGAATTTGAATATTCGCTGGACTCCAATTTCCAAATAATTCATTCTGCTTGTGAGCCAAATGTACCGACTCCGTCAGTCCTATAGCTATATGTAAGAAGGAGCTGACGTTCATTGGGCCTCCGTTCATCATTTCCTTTAAATGAATAGCTTCTGTAAGAACCATCCCAGTTTCCACTCCAATTCGTTCTTAGTGCATCATACCCAGTGCATCTTTTAATTCTATCATTATATCGGAATGACGCGCATACGAATTCATCTCAGAATTCGAACAACTAATAAAGTGAGAAATGAACATATATATTTACGGCAGCTCATGCGGTATAAAGGCACCGTCCCCCGTTTCTTCCTTTATTTCACGCAAAAAAGCCTCCTCGTTATTTTCTCCTTCTTCCACGTCGCCGAGCAGCTTACACACCCCAAAAAATCAAAATTACTCAAATAGAAAATTAAAAATCCACAACCTTGTACAGTTGTGGATTTACATGGTGGAAGCGAGGGGAATTGAACCCCTGTCCGAAGATCACACCATACAGGCTTTTAAAGGGTGTAGTCACAGTTTTGATGTCACCCAGGATCGCCCCTATGAATTATCTGTCGACAGAATGTTCTTTTAAAATGTTTGCTGTAGTCTCCATCGAATGAATTCCTTTTGCAATATCTACAATAAATTCCACTGCGTATTTACGTTCCATTCTTAGATGTTTTCCATTCAACATAAGGAATGATTTTGTAACCAGATAGGCAGTCCGTTTATTGCCATTGTGAAAGCAATGATTCTTCACCAGAGACTCTAGTAGGGCAGCGGCTTTGTCAAATAAATATGGATAAGCATCTTCTCCAAAATCACTTTGTTGAGGTCTATGTACCGCAGACTCCAACAGGCCGTGATCCTTCACACCCGCTTGGTCTGCGTCGTTCATTTTCTTCATCATGAAATAGTGGGCAGAAATAACCTCTTCTTTGGTTAGGAATGTTGTCATTTCATCTATCCCTTAAATCCTCAAGGATACCTTCATCTTCTTCAAACACGTCAAAGAACGCTTCAAGAACTTCTGGTCTTACATTATCGGGGAGTTGAACTTGCCGAACCTTTTTCAATACCACTTCACCACGATCATTTTCAATAAATTCAATCTCATCGCCTTGTGAGACATTCAACTTTTCAGCCAGACTTTTTGGCAAGCTTACTCCCAAGCTATTGCCCATTCTTCCAATTTTGCGAGAATAACGCTTCACATTCTGCCTATCATTTGTCACTTTGATCACACCATTCATATTCATTCTCCTTTCTATATTATGATCGGCCTTCGACCAGTTATACCTTATAACTGTTACTACTTTTTTAACGTATGTACATCTTATCAAAATTCTAAACACTTATAAAGCAAAAACCCGACCTCACGAGGTCGGGTTTTTCATGGTTTGGTGGAGGCGAAACGTGGCTGCGCAAAACCACCATTCACCGCCTGATGCTACTCGATTAGCCAATCGTGCTCACTCGCCCCTGTTTAACGGGATTGAATTTTCACTTCTCTTCCAACTTGTTCTTTATATAGTTGGGCAATACAAAAGAAGCCCGAAATATTTCAGGATTTACATATTTCGTTTCCTCCCACGGCAAACCATTTAAGTTTGCTTCGAGTGGATCCCACTTTTTGGAGGCAACAGTAAAGCTCCATATCCCCCCGGGAAATGAAGGAATGGAACATAAATAAGTGCGTACAATTGGAAATAGCTTTTTCAATCTGCTAATCGTTTTTTTCAAAATATCCGAATTGTAGTAGGGGGAACCTGACTGAAAAACGACTATACCCTCATCAGTCAAACTATCGTAAACATACTGATAGAATTGTTGTTTATATAGACTAACTGCCGGCCCATAGGGGTCTGATCTATCCACGAGAAGCACATCATATTTATTTTTTTGTTCTTGAATCCACTTATACCCGTCCTTTAATACTGTACGTATTAGTTCACCCCGCGCAGGATCAGCCTCTTTTGTCATCCATAACCTGCATACCTCAATCACTCTCGGATCAATTTCCACAACATCTATTTGCTGCACACTTGCATACTTCAGTGCTTTGCGGGCTGGTCCGCAATCGCCTCCTCCTATCATGGCTACTTTTCTTGGTTCAGGGTGAGTGGCCATTGCAATATGCGTAATCATTTCATTATAAATAAAGCCGTCTTTTGAAGTAACTTGGGGAGTCCCATCCAGAACTAGCATACGGCCGAAACCTTTCGTTTCGACAATGCTAATCTCTTGAAAAGATGATTGTTCGTAGTGGAGCAATGCTCCGACTTTATATCCAACTTCCATATCTAAATCTGGAAGGTCATCCCATAACCACAGATCCTCATTTGTCTCTTTATAATAACCAGTTAATGAATGCCTTCTATCCTTCATTCTACACCCCACCGAATATTCATTTTTTTAATCGATCCAATAAAAGCCCATCAGAACCAGTACTTTCGCCCGTAACAAAGTCTTTCATATAGTAAGATAGATACGCACCATACTTGGTATCGGTTTGAAGCAGAAGTTCGTCCACAAAATAAATTCCAGCAGGAATGTCATCAAGCAACAGAGCGGATAAGGCACCATAGATGCCGCACGCTACCTGAAAATAAGTAGCATTTGTTTTATATTCGGAAAATATTTTTTTGTTATTCATCGTGTTGTACATAAATCGTTCCTTGTCTTTGTAAACGAGCAGCACGCCTACCAAATCTTCTCCATCCAGTTCAGCATCCAACGGGTCCAAAACCTTGTGGTTCCAATCCCAAAGATCGGTAGCATTACCAAGATTCGAACGGATCAAATCCGTAGTAAAGTCATTCACGCGATAAAGAAAACCGACCTCCATATCATATGCTTTCCCAAGAGTAACAACCTCTTCATGCGGCATCAAGCAACCGTAAAACTGCTTGTTTCCGAGCGACACTTTAAACTCCAGCTCATAAACAGCGTTATAGAAAAAGAGAGGCATATGTTGCTTCATAAACATAGGATAGTTTAGTATGGCTTCATCCAAAAAACATTCGGGTGACCATGTCGTATAAACCGTGTTTTTCTGAGCTAGCGATACATCCTTATAAAATGTATTATCATGTTCAACGATAAAGCAGCCCAGCGGATTTTCACCTGGTGTTTGCCTTATCATTTCCAAGGCCATCCATTGCACGACGCCGGGATTCATTCCAGAGCCGATGATCGCCTTTGTATTCGTGAACCGTCCTCTATTTTCTTCGAAAATGCGGTATCGTTCCAATAACGTAAATCCTTCAAGCTCTTCTTTCTCGTCCACCATTGTATTTTCTAAAGCGGTGTTAATACTAAGGGTTATTTTCTGATGGTCCAAGTTCCTCAACTCCTTTAAGCTAGATATTCATAATAGCTAGAATATGATCCAATCAATTACCTATCTGTAGAATAGAATCTATCGTTTCTCAATAGTGTTGCTTCCATCCAATCTATAAACTAAATAGAAAACTGCAGACAAAGAAGAACATGGTCTTACAACGAAAAATAGAGCCAAGACCTCTTGAAAAAGGGGCCTGGCTCCATTCATTTACTTAGTCGTTATATAACAAAATCCACAACCTCATGCGGTTGTGGATTTACACGGTGAAGGGTATAGAATGGGATCACACCATTCACTGAAACCCAAATAGCCTTCTCGCCGCTTGCATGGAACGTCTTGATATGCGCTAGAATATTCTTTCGGTTAACCACACACCACCTAATACACAAGCTATTGCGGAACATATATTGACTACTCTCACCGAATATTTCCATTTCTGAGCAAAGAAGAGAAGAGGAAGCAATACAACAAGTATCCCTATCTGAGCCGCCTCTATACCCAAATTGAAACTAAATATATTAAAACCCAAGGCGTTTTTTGGTAAATCCATACCTTTTAATAAATCGGCAAATCCCATTCCATGAATCAAACCAAAAACAAATGTAATCATCCAGCGATTCTTTACATCTCTTCTAAACATATTTTCAATAGCAACATAGCAAATACTAAGGGCAATTGCTGGTTCGACGAAACTAGATGGTACATTAATAATGTCGAGGACGGTTAATGTCAAAGTTAAGCAGTGAGCTATGGTAAAAGCAGTAATAACCGTTGCATATTGTTTAATCGTTTGCCTTGCAATTAAAAGTGAAAATAAAAACAATAGGTGATCGTAGCCTGTTAAAATATGTTCCATTCCTAGTCTGAAAAACGCGATGAATGCAGAAATCATCTTGTGAACCCTCCCAAGATTGTTTTACTTTGTTCATGTGGATGCCGTGCTCTTCGCGCATAAATGACGGTAATCAATAAAGCAGCAGCGGACGAACCCCAAATTAATATGAGGAATAAAGAAGGCACGGGATCTATATCAGCCTCTGTTACAGTGCTTATTAATATCTTCCTCCCACTGTAAACAGTCATGAAATAGGGCATGAAAGAAGCGGCACCCATTTGCAAGCAGCTCATCAAAACATAAACCAATCTGCTTGTTTTCAATGACAGCGGAGCTAGTACCCTTATTACCATAAGCGAGAGGACTGATAAGCCCAGTTGGCCATAGAAAAACCGCAGGTCGACTTCCGGCTTTTGAATGATGTTCAGAATCAAGACAGGACCTAGTGAAACTAGGGCTAGAAGCAGCAAAGGCCTGGCAATCTGCCTGGCATAATTTTGTAGATTGAAATGCCTCCAAAACTTTAGGGGAATTGGCAATATGACCATCGCTATATAATACAGAAGACAGAATATGAATCCATACAACATGTTCCTTAGCTTTATGATATTGCTTTTTTCCACTGTATAATTAAAGTTTTCTCCCGGATTTTCTAGCGCTATGGACTGATCCAAGGCCCTGATAGCCTTGCCGAAATGATGTTGCTTGACAAGAATGTCGGAATACAACTGCAGGGACCGGGCTTTATCTGCACTTGACATGTCTGCCTTGTCAAAGCTGTTTAAATATTTTTCCACATTTTTTCTTGCCTTTTGATATTCGATTGTTTCAAAATATTTGTTTGCCAAATAGATATGCATTTCGGGCGCAATCACTGCGTTCTCATTCTTTGAAAGCAAGGTTTCCACTTCATCCAGCGTTACTTTAAGGGAATTATTTCCCGCTTCCAACTGGATTTTCCTGAAGTTTTGCAATGCTTGCCATTCAGAATGTCGTTCATTTAGATATGCAACCCTATCTTGGAAGGCACTCGCAAATACCCCCTCAGGGAATTGATCAAGATACTCTTTATAAAAGAACAATGCTTTTTCAAAATTAAATAGGTAATCATCATAGAAATGGGTCAATTGCCTGTAGACAGTTTCACTTTTCAGATCCGGAATCTTTGCCAACAGCTCCTCCAAAACGAAAGCGGCCTGCTCATAATTTTTGTCAGTAAAAAATTGGTTCGCTTTCATGTTGTATTCCCGTTCAAGGTCGGCAGAACTGCTTTGAGCCATGCTGGTGCCAGAGCTCGTAACGAAGATAATAATAGCAATCATGATGGAAACAAAAAAATAGAATGATTTATTTTTTTTCATGTATTTCTCTCTTCCTGTTTCTCTTAGAACGGTACCAGGTGTAAGTTGAACACCCTATCGACGAACCAGATGAAACCAGCAATAAAAATGAATACGGATGTTACAGCAGTCACTTTTCTCATAGGCAGCTTTTTCTTTATCAGATAAATTAAGAGCAATATGATTAAAAAGATCATCAGTTGTCCCAATTCCACGCCGACATGAAATGAGACCACCGAATGAACAAGATTCGATTTACCTGCGATGAACCCCTGAAGATCGTTGGCAAATCCGAATCCATGGGCCAATCCGAACATAAATGTGACCAGCCATCGATAATTAATCTGTTTTGCCAACAGGTTTTCCAGCGCGATATAACAAATCGAGAAAGCGATCACGCTTTCGACATACCTGGAGTTCAGAGTTACAACCTGCATGGCTGCCAGCAACAAAGTAATGCTGTACGACACTGTATAGGAAGCGAAAATCGTCAAGGCTCCCCTGGTCGATAAACCGATCACAAGTAAAGCAATTAAAAATGCTATATGATCAAATCCGGCATATCCGGCTAAGATATGTTTCATTCCAAGCAAGAGGAAAGTAGATATATCCGACAATAAAGCTGCGGTTTTATCAGAGAAATTCCATACCGTATTCCGGGAGTCCAGTGTATACTGCAAATCCGGTTGGTTATAATTGAAAACCTCCTGCACCGATTCATCATCGGCATCGGTAAAATAGATATAGCCAAGATTCACATGCTGATTGTTAGTCTCTTCAAATAAAAGACGGTATTCAATCTTCACTTTATTTTCTTGCCAGTTCAAGCCCACCTCGCTCATCTTAAGCCATATTTTCCAAAAGGTTCCCTCCCTCTCTATTTTCTCTACCTTTATCGGATAAGAGCGATTATTGACGGAAACTGACAACTTTTCGTTGATGTAAGGTTGAATAATCTTGGTTTCAATTTCATAAAGCTGCTCATTCGTGAGATTGTCAAGGTCATATTTAAGTCCTTTGATCCCTCTTATTTCCTGAAATAAGGCAGGGTCAAGCTCAATCGTGGACAAAATGCGATCCTTGCCAATAGCCCATTTCGATCCTCCCAGATACATGTCGTGAGCGGAGACGTGGGAACCACCGGAAAATATGAAAACGATCAGGATCAATGGAGCTAATTTTCTAAGCCATTGCAAAGGCATGACGATGCCCTCGTTTCTTCTTTAAATTATGGAGCGGCCGCAGGGAACACCCTGCGGCCGCCTGTTTTATACTGATTTGAACAATCGGCATCCGAGCGTAGTCTAAGCTGTTATATACAAAATGGTGCCACCGGATGCTTCTCGGCATCATCAGTGCTGATATCGATTGTCTCTATTGAGACGCTTTGTGCAAAATCCATTGTCTTAGAGGCTGCCGTTCTTCTGCAGCATCAAGTAGAGACGGTAAATCATTTGTGCAGTTTCCGCCCTTGTCGCCTGACCTTTCGGGTTCAGCGCCGAGCCGTTGCCTTGAATAATGCCCGCTTTCACCATTTCAGCTGCGGCGTCGATTGCGTAAGGTGCGATCGACAGCTTGTCCTTGAAGCCGTTCAAATCTGCCGGCATACCGCTTAGGTCCAGCTTGTTGGTTACTTCCATCGCCCGGCTAATGAGTACCATCATGTCCTGACGAGAAATGAAGTCGCGCGGATTGAACTTGTTGTCGCCCGTGCCGTTCGCGATGCCGAGCGCTTTGACGATGTTTAGCGCTTTATAGTAGTAGTCGTTCGCGCTCACGTCGCTGAAATTGGACGTGACGTCTGCCTTCAGGTCCAGCATACGGACGAGCATTTCCATGAAGTCGGCGCGCGTAATGCGTTTGCCAGGCTCAAAGGTAGTAGCCGACGTTCCGTTGATGATGCCTTGTTTGGCCAACACTGCGATAGCGTCATTCGCCCAATCGTACTGCGAGTTGACATCAGTGAACGGATTGACCGGAATTACCGGTTCACTGCCCCCGTTAACCGGAGGCGTCGGATTACCGTTGCCGTTGCCCGGTTGTGTCGGATTACCGTTGCCGTTGCCCGGTTGTGTCGGATTACCGTCGCCATTACCCGGTTGCGTCGGAACTGAAGCCGCTGTTGTGTAGATGACATGCAGCTGTGGAATTTGGTCTTCATTGTCGCCTGCGCCTTCAAAGGACTCGGCAGTTCTAGTCCCTTGACCGGTTAGAATGAAGCCCAGTGTGTTCCCTTCTTTCCAGCCATCCTTATTTGCGATTTCCTGAACCAAAATTGCAACGTTAGGCGTTTGCTGATCTGGACCGGCTTCATGTTCTACTGTCCACGCCGGCGCATCCTTCCAGTTGACAAAGTTTTTCGTCTTCATACGTGATGAAACATTAGGCGGATTTTGCAGTTCTGAGTTTGCAACGTCCTCCGCATATATATTCACGTCAAACGGATCCACGTTCTTATCGGGCTCGTCAACGGAAAACTGAATATATGCGTCAAGAATCTTAGCCCCTTGAGGAATAGCCAGCTCAGCAAATCTGAGTAAGATCTGTTGGTTGGATTCTTCCGTTACAATTTCCAGGTCCGAACTCTCCAAATCCAACGTTCCATCTGCAAGTTCTTCCGTATCGTCGTATTGGCCTTTGATTGGCGATACAAGCACATGGGATTCTCCGTTTAATGGAGGACCGACAATGATAGATACCTTACTACTATCGATTGATATTCCTTGAACAGTAACTTCTGCCCAAATGTTTACGGACATAGTGCGAAGAGGCTGATTTTGCATGGTTACAATTCCGCTGGCAGAAACTTTCAAAATATCATCAATACTTGTTTTATATTGGATGGTGGCCGAAGAAAGATCCATATCCACTCCCAAATTGTCTTTCAACGATAGACTTAGCTGAGCCTTAGAGTTGCTTGATACCGAATTGACATCCGATGTCAATGTTGCTTCTGCCAGCCCATCTGGATTTTCGAGATGGATGGTCACCTTATTACTGGTAACCAGTTTGCTTCCATCGTAGATCTGAGCCCAAACCTGAGCAGATTCATTAAATACAGGTTTGTTCTTGGCTGTCACTGTTCCGTCCGCCGCAATGGAAAGCATGTCAGGCTTATCCGTGTAATATTTTACATTGGCACCTGAAAGATCCACATTAGCATTATGGCTGTTCATAGCCGAAAGACCGAGCTTAATGCTGCTATCAGGGGAATCCATTTGTAAAGTATCCTTATCTGGAGTAAGGGTTAATTCGGAAATATCCAGTTGAACCTGGGCGTTATTAACCGTTATGGTCTCGATTACTGTGCCGTCTATCCGACGGGAGGTAACGACCATTTGATCCCCTTCAACATCGAACTCCGTTAGGAAGTACGACTTGTCCGCTTTGACGATGTTCGGCCAAGTTGGGTCCACATCGTACGACGGAGCGCCGCCGCCGCCGGAGGTGATATACTCGACCCCCTCGAATTCCGCGCGAGCATAGTTATGATTGTGACCGTTGAGGTACAACGGCACCCCAAACTGCTTCAGGAGAGGATGGATGTATTCCTGGAGATCGGTATTGTTCCCATGAGTACCGGCACCCCACGCCGGCTGATGCCCCATCACAATCTTCCACGACTTTTTAGTGGAAGCAAGATCGTTTTCGAGCCAGTTGTACTGGGCCGAGCCAGGTTTAAAGTCGGTATACTCGTCTACTACTGCGATATGAATCGGTCCGTAATCGAAGGACCAGTAGAAGTCCTCCACGTATGGATAAGGATAGTATTTCTCATAGACCGAGCCTACTCCTTCATGGTTACCCCTTGCCCCCACCATAGGAACCTCGGTCAGGAGAGTGTGCAAGTTCGGGTAGGCGGACTTCGGAACGAAGTGTTGAGCGGTCCAGTTGCTCTCGGAATCGCTTGAGGCAATATCCCCGCTGTTCAGGAGAAGCGTCTGGTAGGCTGGGTCAGCTTCATATGCCTGACGTGCCAAGGTAGCCACCTGATCCTGATAATTCGGTTGGGTGCGGCTGTCGCCGTAGGATAGGAACTTCACGGAGGTAGCATCATCCGCAGGCGCGGTGACAAAAGAACCAGCCTCACCATCTACCTCATAGTAGTACTTGGTCTGAGGCTGCAGACCTGTGATGTTGAACATGTGCTGGTTGTCGTCACCGTACGTTCCGACGGTCGCTTCATACGTGCTAGAAGTGACAGTCAACGTGGGTTCGGTCCCCCATTTAAGGACATTCGATTGATCTTCGCTCGTCTGCCAAAGGACACTCATTGCGGTGTTGGAACCTTCGAATAGCAGATACGGCCCTTTAATGATGTTGCTTGCAGCCGACACGTTAAAAATACCAACGGTGAAAAGAACCGTACACACACCAACAATCAATGATAAAACTCTCCACTTGCCATTTAACTTATCCTTCATCTCTTTCTTCCCTTCTCGTTCATTCGGAGTCGGAATCAGGGGAAACCGCAACAAGCGATATTATCGCACAAAAAAATAGATAGATTTATTTTCCTCCTTAACCACTGTCATCTCGGCTGCCTTGCTCACATCTTCGATTCCAAAAGTTGCGATTTGAAGATATCCCCTGAGTTAAACTGCCATTGCTTATTATAAAGTATCAAATTGCAATTTAAATTTAAGATATTATTAATTATTTTAGTCCTAAATCTCTTTGTGTCGAGATATTCCTTATGTTACGCGGGTTTCTCGAGTATTCATGCCTGTAGAGGCTCCCTATCCTATCGCAATAGCCTAGCGAATCGTTCTAGCTTTACAATTGCTTAAACTCGCGATAACATCCCGCATATAATTCTTCTCTAAGATGATCGATATCAACATGACGATAGAGAGAGAGGTACAGCCGATGAGATCATTGTTCAATGCAAGAGATTTTGCGATTACGCAAGCGAGTGCAGCCGCACTGCTATTTTTTTCGATACCTTTACTCAATATCATAGGGCTTAGTAACCATAAGCTGGAGTCCGTCCTGCACGGATTGGGCGCAACCATCACCGTCATCATGAGCTGCCAAGTGATTCACCTAGTCTATCCCATGCTGCGGGGCAAGAATGGGGCCGCAGCCAAACTGGAATGGGTGCTCTGGCTTACGAATCTTATGGTTCTGATTACGATCGTGTTAGGCAACTGGCTCTACCCCGCTTACCGAGGGGTGGACGGTGCCCAGCAGTGGTTGATGTACCACAAGCCTGAGGTGCATTTGATTATTATGGAATATAAAGAATTTGTTTCGCTGTACCCGCTTCCTCTCGGAATTGCGGCTGCCTTTTTATTGCGCCGGTTTCGCTATGCTCTAGAACCGGGCTCAGCGGTTAGCGGGATCATCGCTTTATTGATCACGCTATTCTGGATCTGTTTGCTGATTGGATTGGCGTTCGGAATCGGTTTGGCGAAACTGAAAATGGTATGATTTTCAACAAGGTTAAGAGGGAGAGAACATCATGAGAGAAGACAAACAACGAAAAACAGGCGAAATTGCTGCCGTGCTGCTTTCGGTATGGCTCGGTATCGCAGCGATAACGGTCAGTCACTTATGGAGCTATTACAATCCGATTAGAGCCAATCAGGTTTTGCTGAAGCTGGGCTCCTGGATCCCCTCTTGGTGGGGCATCGGACCCTATACCGGCAAAGAAACGATAGGACTGGTCGTCTGGTTGGCCACTTGGGCTATATTCCATTGGACGATCGGACGGAAAGATGTCAATCTGAAGCCGTGGACGATAGGATTTGCCATTGCCTTTATTGCCAATATGATCATTATCTGGCCTACCGTATACCACAGCATATTGTGGTGGCCGGCCCTGCCGAACACTTTACCGGGAGGAGAAGGGTAATCATGTCAATCCTATACAAATATAAACTTTCTTTGCTGCTGCTGGTGCTCTTGATTGTTCTATTTTTGTCCTTTTTTTGGACTAGAGTCCCCATGGAAGGATTCAAGTCACCCCCCACGTCGTCCACTTCGTTTCGATTCGGTTATTTCAGTCAATCGGAAGGGGAAATCGGGGAGTGGATCAAGCAATTCCCAGACTTATCGTATTTTGCCGCGTCCAACCAGTTGTTGCAGAATCATCCGGAAGCGCAAACGTTTCAGCTTTATCCCATATACGATGGTTCTACGACGGAACAAAGTTTCAGCCAAGCTTATTCTCATGTGCCTGCCCAGACTCTTCCCGGTTACGGGAAATCAGTTTATGCAGTAACTAACGGCAACGCCCGATTATTCTTCCTCAACGCCGAGCGGATGTCTGATCCGGGAGACCGCCAGTTGGAATGGACCCGTAAGACGGTTGACAAAAATAAGCTGACGTACAACATAGCCTGGCTAAGCAAAGATCCGGAGCTTCCCGAGGTATGGAACGCGTTCAGACTCGCCGGAATCAGTGCGGTGTTCATCCGCGATTCCGTCTACGTTCTGAATTTAGCCGTTACACAAAAGCCTTCTGATTATTCGCCAGCTGAATATCAGGGCTGGGAAGTATGGGATCTGTCCAAGCTGAAGGAAACACCTTTCATAATGGTATTGGAAGCGAATGATAACGCGCTTTCCATTAAGGCTGAGAATAAACAGCAACAAGTGCTGGATCAACTAGTAGAGAATCCGGATAACCTCGCGATGTGGGACCTGGCTACGTTGAAAGAAAAACAAGAAATACCGCTCGTTGGCATTGAATCCTTATGGCGCTACCATCCGGGCAGCAAGGAGATCAAATTCTTTATACCGGAAGGTGTCGATTTGGTGGGAGAAGGTCCGATTATTGAAACATTCCACACGGAAACAGTACAACTGCCTGCATACGATTGGCGCAGTCCGGAATACGACGATTCCGTCTGGGAGGTCGGCAGGGCTCCACTGGGAACGACGAGTAATAAAGAGCGGCAAACTAATATTCAAACAACCTTGGAGGCCGGGAAGTCCCCTACTTATTATTTCCGCAAGTCGTTTGAATTGGATAAGGATCCGAAGGAGTTGTCCGGTTTATTTTTGAATATCGCCTTTGAGGACGGTTACGTCGTTTATCTGAACGGCCAGGAAGTATCTCGGGACGCCATTCTAAGCGGATTCGCAACCGAGTCCTCGCTGGCGTTTCCGAATGATTTAACCTACTCTCGAAGAATTGATCTAAAAACCCATTTGGACAAGCTTGTGAAGGGGACCAATGTCATTGCCGTTGAGGTGCACCGCAGTCATCCCGCCTCGCCCAATCTATTCTTTGACTTTGCCTTGTCTGTTGAATCGAAAGTGAAGGAACGTGAATGATGCGAAAAAAACAGATGAATTACACTAGAAAACCAATGAGGAGAAACGTTTCATTATTCTTGCTAATACTCCTAACCATCACGATGGCCGGATGCGTACCAGCTCCAAACACAATGATTCCGATTGCCGACATTGCGGTTACGGGCGGGCATCTAATTGTCCAAAACGAAACCGGATTTGTATGGTTCGATGCGAAAATCACCATTGACGACCAGTACACATATATAGCAGATTTGATGCCAGCCGGCAAATCCAGCGTGCCGTTATCCGAATTCGTTGATGATCAAGGCAAAGCTTACAATCGTGGGAGGTTGAGCATCCGAGATTTGAAGATCGATATAACCGACACGTTGGGGGGTAAAAGGCACTTTGATTGGTAAATCACTTTCCAGCCCTTTCGCTTCCCAATAGGAAGCAGAAAGGGCGTTGTTTGTGTTTCAAGACATTTTCCGCGCTTCAGCCATGACAATACGAGTCTATTCCGGGATGCCTAGTGCTCGGAGCCAACGAATATGGGTGCGTACCCGTTTGACGGGCATGGGTCTGCATGTTCCGGAGAGGTTCCTATCTTCCGGCTTTTACGTTCAGACTGGAATTGGACTCAAACGTAAAGCTATTCCGCTTCCTCCATCCTCTTTTTCATTTGTTTAGCGATATTTACTACACTGTCGTCAATCCAATCCGGCTCTCCTCTTTCTCAAACAATCCAATGCTGGCGTCAAACTGAATAGCCGTGTACGTATAGGGCCAAAGAAACAGACTACAGTGTTAATTTATCACCGCTATTAACACATTTTCTATTTATGATGCTATCATTAAGATAATCAACTTATTTATAGCGCATTTTGTAGATTGGGGACGACTTCATCATGAGGGATATTCTTCGATTCGGTTCTCGTACTGTCTTGCTTTACATAGCTGTTGTCGTTGTTGTTGGTTTGGTCGCAAGCTATGCCGTCGTATTTGCACCGGACTCCCCTCAGATTCAAAGCGAAGAAGGCATTCTAGATTTAACGAAGGATCATGTTAGTAAGAATCCGCTAAAGTTACAGGGGGAATGGGCGTTCTTCTGGCAAGAACTTCTTTCTCCAGAGGATATACGGAGCCGCATGGAAAACGGTGGACAGGTTAATCGATATATCAACATTCCCGGATCCTGGCTAGGCTACCCGTTGGATGGACAAGAGCTGAGCGGAGAAGGTTTCGCAACATTTCGGCTGGTCATTGAGCTTAGCAAGCAGGATAGGAATGAGCGGCTTGCTCTCCGGCTGCCTTCTATATTTCATGCGTATAAATTGTGGGCGAATGGAGAGCTGCTGGCAGAAGTCGGTGAGGTGGGTCCGGACAAGAGTCGCGTGAAACCGCATCTGGCAACGAAGCTGGTGTTCTTCCAGCCCGAAAACGACACTTTAGAGCTTGTTATGCAAGTAGCGAACTTTCATCATAAGCGAGGCGGCATCACCCAATATATAGAACTGGGTGGCAGCAGCGTGTTAACGGTCAGGTCAAATCTGAAGATTGCCAAAGATATGTTCATAACTGCATGTCTGCTGGTGATTGGATTGTATAATCTGCTGTTGTTCGTGCTGCGACGCAAGGACAAGGCGCCGTTGTACTTTGGTTTGTTCACCGTGTTGTTCGGCATTCGCTCCTTGTTAAACGGCGAGCTCATGATTACACAATTGCTTCCTCATTTTCCGTGGGAATTGCAGTTTAAGATCGAGTATTTGATTCTTTGCATCAGTGGTTATATCATCACCATGTATTTTGAATGCATTTTCCCGAATTATGTGTCGCGCTGGTTTCGTCTTGGTACCCGCATCGCAACCAGCGCACTCTGTCTAATTGTTGTGATAACCCCTGCACTTATCTATTCAAAAATGTTACTGGTAATTGGTGTAATCGTTGTTCTGCACATGGTGTATCTGATGGTTGGGCTTGCCCAAGCGGCTATGCGGCGTATAGAGGGAGCGCTGATCTTCCTGTTGGTGTCGGTGGTTACTCTTGTTACGGTTATCAACGATTTTTTATATTACAATGAATGGTCGCTAATCGGAAATACATCTCCGCTTGGTCTGTTGGTATTTACGATCGCACAGATGATTCTGCTTTCTTCAAGATTTACGAGGGCGGCAACGAACGAAGAGAGGATTGCACGTGAGCTGCAGGAAGCTAATAACAAGCTGACTGAAATGAATGCCAATTTGGAGCGGATCGTGATGGAGCGCACACATGCGTTATCCGCAGCTCACGAGGATCTCCGCATGTCATATGATCGGCTGCTCCACTCCGAGCAAGGGAGGAAGAAGCTGCTTGCCTACATTACGCATGATTTGCGCATGCCCCTGTCCAGCATGCTTGGTTATGTCGAAGCTGTGAAGGACATGGTTAAGCCGGAGCGCAACGAACAGTACCTGAAGTATATCCGGGATAACACGATAAGGATTAACCGCATGATCGAGGAGTTGTCCTTTTTGTCGCATCTAGAGACGGGACAAGTAGCGTATCGAATGGAGCCGGTTCATGCCATTCCCTTCTTGCGTGATTTCTTTGAACAATATGAGCTGGTTGTGCGTGACGCCGGGCTCCATTTCATATTGGATATCGGAAATACGGAAGATCAACGACCTGACTTGCCTGTTATCGAGATGGATGGGCAAAGATTGGAGCAGGCGTTGTTTAATCTAGTGTCGAACGCGATGAAGTTCACCTCTACTGGTGGGACGGTGCGTCTTGCACTAGCCGTGGACGAGGCGCAAGATACCCGCTATGCGATAATTAGCGTACAAGATTCTGGCACGGGTATTCCCCCAGAGCAGCTCGAGCAAATCTTCGATCGCAATTATAGGTATGATCGATCGGGCATGGACATGGAAGTAGAGGGCAGCGGACTCGGGCTGGCGATTTGCAGGGAAATCGTACAAGCGCATGGAGGGGCGGTTCGAGCGGAGAGCGATGGCAAGACGGGGTCGATATTCTATGTATCGCTGCCTTTGTATTCGAGAAGCAGGAAGGTGACAGCATGAAGGAAACGTACAAAATTATGATCGTCGATGATGATCCCCATATCTGTGAGATTGTTCAAGTGTATTGCGAACGGGAAGGCTTTATATCCTCATATAGCCACAGCGGGACAGAAGCCATGAAGCTGCTTTCATCGCTCGATCCGGATTTGATAGTACTGGATGTAATGCTGGCTAATGAAAACGGCATTGACTGGTGCAGGAACGCACGTAATTACACGAATGCGCCGATCGTGTTTCTGAGCAGTCGTGAGGAAGACGAGGTGAAAATCAGCGCATTATCCTATGGCGGCGACGATTATGTGACCAAGCCGTTCAGTCCGGGAGTACTCATGGCCAAAATCAAGGCTCACCTTCGCAGAGTGTCGACAAGCAGAAGGGAACAACTGCTCGAGTTACCGGGTATGACGCTGGATTTCTACGCACAGTCCGTCAATATAGATAGCAATACCATCTTTTTATCGAAAAAAGAATTTAGTCTACTATCCTATTTGGCCCAAAACGTTAATCGTGTCGTCACTGTCGATACATTGTTCCATCTCATCTGGGGAATGGAGAGTCTGGAGGATACGAGAACGGTCGCTGTACACATCAGTAATTTACGAAAAAAAATCGAGGCTGATCCTGTCAATCCTGAGAGAATCATTACGATTCGGGGGGCCGGATATATGCTGGTTGCCAGCAAGCGCGAAAGCAGCGATAAGGTTGGCAGTGTACACGACTGCCGCTAAATCATATCCCAGATAAAGCGACAAAAGCGAAGTGGTCAAGCGGTAAAAGCCTTGAGCGGCAAGGGATTTATGCATTTTTAACTATCGAAAAATGGTTCGCATAAAGTAATACGAAAGACCACCTCCGTTTTACTTTAGAGGGTGGTCTTTCGTGCCGATTCTCCGCTACATCCCGTGTTTAAATCTCATCTCATATAGAACAGAACACCAGGAAACTTCTCTGAAACGGATAACTATATACTTCTAGATATCGACTCGGCGGATCTCTACCAAGCACTCCACATGTATCGAATGCTATTATTGATAGATTTCTTCATCCGAAATTTCCAGTTGAGTAAATCGTTGAACTTCTAATTGGAACGCATGTATGGAGACTTCGTTTTCCTGTTCCTGGAAAATGATGTCATCCAATTCCTTTCCCCTTTGAATATTTCATCGTCCCGCGTCTTGTTCAGCAGTTTATCAGCAAGCTCCATACGATCTTTTTGCAAATGCCTCAGCTACTTATTTACTTCATTCATTTCCTCTTTAACATACGTAATTTTCACATTTGCTCATTTTAAGGCATTCTTCACTAGATGGCCATTTATTTTACGAATCGTTGCCACTCCTTAAATTGAGACCTCACTCACCTTAACTGTCCGTCAACGCCTACCGCTGAACCGTTTGATCGCTTCCTCGGTCACCGGCTCGAAGAGGTTGACGAGGTTGCCGTCGGGATCACGGAAAAGCACAGAACGGTTCCCCCACGGCATCGTGGTCGGTTCCTTTACCCAATCATCGACAAATAGCTTCAAGCGTGCGTATTCGGCATCGACATTGTCGACTCGGAACTCGATGATGACAGTGTGATTGTTGGCCGCCACTACGGAACCAGCGCCGAATAGTTGCGCCGTCTGGGAGTGGCCGATTGCCAGGGTGCATGATGGCACAACGAGTTCGGCAAAAACGGGCGCGGGGCGCTCCGCCGAAACACCCATGACTTTCTCATAGAACTCGACGAGACGATCCACGTCGTTAGTAATGATGCGCACAGAAGCGAAATTCACAAGATATCATCCTTCCTATAATAAATGGTACAATACCGTATTATCGTGGGCCAGAACCAGCGAAGCTTCCTTAAGGGGCAAAGTAGCTGTAAAAAATAGATTGGCTGTGTCCCCCAACCGATGCAAGACGTACTTCGCATTTATCTCACCACTCCTTTACGTTTACATACCCGATTATAAAACAACGCTACTGACAACGTTATGTCAGTAGCGTTTTAACATTCTTTGGGCTTCCTCACGAATACAATTTCGGAATGATTCAGGTTCCAATACGATCACACCCGCTCCCCAGCCAAGCACCCATTGCAGCAATTCATCCAGTTGACGAACGCGTAAGACCACATGCAATCCATCTTGATGCTCTTCCATATCCTCCATGTAATGATATTTCGATTCCTTCACCCTATCTGCGATGTCATGGTTAAATCGAAGGCGAACTCGCAAATGGCGATCATCAGGAGGGGTATACTCCCTTAAGTTAAAATGCGCTGGTAGTTCGAATCGTTCTTCCAGTTCGATAAGTTCGGTCATTCGGGACAAGCGGAAATGGCGAATGTCTTGGCGTAGATCGCAACGGGCCACGAGCATCCAAGATCCTTCAACGAGTACCAGGCCATAGGGAGCGACGGTACGATCACTATGGTGATTCCCCTTGGAATCCGCAATCCCTTTCGAATAATGAAATCTGATTTTTCGTTCATCTAATATCGCTCGACGGATCTTTTCGAAATATTCCCTTTCTTTTGACAGCGCAACCCGTTTACCGGGAGTGAGCAAGCGCAGCGCCTTGCGCACACGAGAGGTCTCATTGCGAACGCTCTCCGATAGAATGGCCTCGATTTTCCTCCGAGCGGCTTGAGCCCTGATACAATACTCATCATCAAATCGTTGCTCGATAAAGTCCGTTCCTATAAGCAAGGTCACGGCTTCTTCTATCGTGAAACTGATCGGCGGCAGGAAATAGCCTTTCATCAAAGAATATCCTGTGCCTGGGGCACCTATAATCGGCACGCCCGCTTCACTAAGTGCCTGAATGTCACGATAGATGGTCCGCACGCTGGTTTCGAATAGGTCCGCCAAATCTTCGCCCCGTACCACTTCTCTGCTTTGCAGCTCCAGAACGATGGCTAATAAACGGTCTATTTTGTTCATTGGCTGCCCCCCTTGAAACTTAATGCTGTTCACCAAAAACTTGCCATCACTTGTGGTAAGGTTCACCGCGCTTTACCTTAACTGCTCGTTAGTCTAATAATACACCTAAGTGTACAGAGATATTAAAACCAATGCATTTGAGCGATACTGTCATATCTCATTTGTTCAGTATGAATAAACCCCTGCCAAATAACACCCCTGAAACCCGCATTCCACCGTTGCCCTTATAAATAAAGTCATGCTACAAAACAGTCATTTTCATGATTTTTTTCTCGACTTTTGTATCACGACTTTATTATAAACTGAATAATGTCATGACAAAAGAGCAAGGGAAGAGCAGTTTAAAGACAGGGGTAAAGATAGGGATGTAGGGCAGTTCGAGGGCTAATACAAACAGGAATCGAAGTCTGGGAAAGAGCGGATTAGAGATGCAGAAAAAGAGCCGAGACGAGCATTTCAATCGGGAGAATAGAGCGAGGAAATGCCTGAGAAATGCAGATGTAGTGCGGCTTTACAGTTGTTCTATATGCGGGAGGAGAAGCCTGAAGGAAGGATTAGACGGCATCTGAGACATCGTAGAGAGAGCCTGAGGAAAAGAAAAGCCGAGTGAAAATCAGAGGAAGATCCTGATAGTCGGTCGGCTTAGTCGTAACATTTGCATGACGATTGGAGACATAAATTGATGGGGCATTTGCATCCCGTCTCCATTGTTATCACATCTTTATTCGATTTTTAGCAGAGGTTTATTACGAATATCACGGGTTTAATTGTTGGTTACATCGACTCGGCGCATCCCTACCACACTCTCCACATGAACCGTCCAAGGGAACATATCCACAGGAACAACCTCAACCGTCCGATAGCCGCCATCCTCCAGCACTCGCAAATCCCTTGCCAGCGTAGACGGATTGCAGCTGACATAAACAACCCGTTCCGGCTTCATCGCCAGAATCGTCTCGAGCAGCGCTGGGTCGCAGCCTTTGCGCGGAGGATCGACGACGATTACGTCCGCCGTTATCCCTTCCTTGCGCCAGCGCGGAATGACGACCTCTGCTGGTCCAGCCTCAAACGATGCGTTGGTGATACTGTTCAATGCCGCATTACGGGCAGCATCCTCGATCGCTTCCGGCACAATCTCTACGCCATAGACGCGCCCAGCCTGACGGGCGAGGAACAACGAGATCGTACCGATGCCGCAATAGGCATCGATGACGGTTTCCGTTCCCGTCAATCCGGCGTACTCCACCGCTTTGTGGTAGAGCTGAGCGGTCTGCATCGGGTTCACTTGGTAGAAAGACCGAGCTGAGATTGCGAAGCGAATGCCGTCAAGCTCGTCATAGATAACCTCGCTGCCCCAGAGAACGCGCGTCTCATCGCCGAATATAACGTTTGTATTTCGCTCATTCACGTTCTGAACGATGCTCTTCACGTTTGGCAGCTCCGCGCGAATGCGCTTGACCCATTCCTCCGCCGCAGGCAGCTTCTTGACATTAGTGACCAGAACGACCATCATCTCACCCGTAATGACGCCGGTCCGCGCCATCACATGGCGAAGCACGCCCCGGCCCGACGCCTCATCATAAGGCGTCGCTCCGAGCTCACGGCCGATTCGCTTCACTACGCGAATAACCTCATCATTGTCCTCATGCTCAATCAGGCAATCATCCATATCGATAATTCTGTGGCTGCCCCTGGCATAGAACCCTGCAATCAACTTTCCATCCTGAGCGCTGGTGCCGATCGGAACGGAAGCTTTATTCCGGTAACGCCATGGCTCGACCATTCCAATGGTTGGATGAACCACAATCCCGCCTGACGCTTGTTCCTCATTCGCAGCAGCCGCGCCTTCGCTGGCTACGCTCAGTTTCCCGATCCGCACGAGGTTGTCCACCACATGCTGCCGCTTCCACTCAAGCTGCGCAGGGTAATCGAAATGCTGAAGCTGGCAGCCTCCGCATTCCTTATAAATATCACAAGGCGCCTCGATCCGCGAAGGGCTTGCTTGCACCAGCTCCTCCAATCGCGCATAGCCATATTGCTTCTTCACCTTCATCACTTTGGCGCGAACGCGCTCACCGGGAAGCGCTCCCTGTATAAAAAGGGTAAAGCCCTCTGCGCGGCCTACCCCTTCCCCATCATGCGTCAGGCCGATAATATCGACGGTGACTTCTTCATTTTTTTGAAAAGGAGCATCTACCGGAGCCGCCGCTGCACCAGAGCCTGCTGCACCGCGCGATCTCCCTTTGCCGCCTCTGCTTCTTCCTTTATTCATAAACTCTCTCCGCTCTATCTTCAATGCTGTTGCTTGCCTTCTATCTTCCATTGTGCCCTAAATGGCCCATTCATCCTCAGTTATCGGTAGGTTGATGTACCCGTCTCATCCGCAAAAATACGCAAATGCGATGGCAGCACCGAGAATGTGCACGGCAGTACCCCGCCATATTCGCCATCGAGATTGATCTGTACGTAATCAGGCGTCGTCACCTTCAGCTCATCCGTACGGAAATGAATCACATGCGGATCGTTCAGATGCTCGCCGCGCAGCGCAAGCGTCACCAGCTTGATAAACTCAGGCAGGTTGCATTTGCGGATAAGCAGGACATCCAGCAAACCGTCATCAAGCTTGGAATCTGGCGCAAGACGCTCGAATCCGCCTACGGAATTGCTGTTGCAGATGAGGAACATCATAAACTCATCATGAAACTCACCGACGCCAGCCGCTTGAAAGGTCAGCTCTGTCGGTCTCAGGCGGGTCATTTTCTCCATGCCCTTCATATAATAAGCCAGCTGGCCAATCATCGTCTTCAGCTTGCTCGGCACATCATAGGTAAGTTCGGTCAAAGAGCCCCCGCCGGCAATGTTTATAAAATAACGCTCGTTCGCCTTCCCGACATCAATCGGGCGGCTGTATTGCTGAATGATCAAATCGACGGCGTACTCCCAGTGCTTCGGAATGCCCATCGCCCGTGCAAAATCATTCGTCGTACCTACGGGCAAAATGCCGAGTGGAGGACAGTTTTCCTTGCCGGCGAGTCCGTTGATAACCTCATAAAGCGTACCGTCGCCGCCCGCTGCAATAATCATGTCATAGCCGCGGTCAGCCGCTTCCGCTGCAGCAAGCGTAGCATCTCCTTCTCCAATCGTCGCATGGCAGCTCGTCTCGATGCCGCCTTGCTCTAGCCGCTGAAGGATGTCAGGCAGACGCTTTTTCATTTCTTCTCTTCCCGATGACGGGTTATAAATCAGTCTCGCCCGCTTGATTGCCATGTCGGCTCCACCCCTAACGATCCATTCATCCTAGCTTATATGTTAACTTTATATGCTTTAGCTTTTATCTAAACGCTGCAGACCCTCTTCCATCTGACGGGTAAGCCAGCTTTCAATCGCGCTGCTCGGCAGCATCGCCTTGCCGTTGTACCGGTAAGAAAGCCCCTCGAGCCGCGTCGGTATAACATGATTCGTGAAATAGCCCCGGCTTAGAAACAACGGCACGACAATTACCGTTTCCTCAGGATTCGCTATCTGCATCGCAGCAAGCTTCGCAGCTGCTTGGTCGGGAAGCAGCATCGCATGTTCTGCGCGCCTATAGCCGCCATGCGTTCGCAAGCGCTCACCAAGCTTCATCAAGCCTGCTTGCCAGCGTTCATGAAATACGGGTTCTTTGCTGCCGTGTCCGATAAGCAGCAGCGCTTCCTTCTCGCGTGCTTCTGAGAGCTCGGCAATATTCGCCGCAAGCAGCTCGGCGATCTCTGGGTCATCATCTATCGGCTCGCCATACACTACATTCGCTGCGACACGAAATAGACCAAGATCTCCTTCGAGATCTGTCAGCCAAGGGAAGCCGAACGCTTGCCCGATTTCATCCACATGCGTACTGCCGGACGAAATAAACAGAGGCAATACGAATAGATCCGTAACACCCTGATGCTCAAGCGCATCAATGCCATCCTGAATAAGCCGTCCCTCCACAATTTCGAGAAACGACGATACGATTGGAATATGTAATAAGCGAGGTGAAGCCGCTGCCCTCGTTATGGCATCATCAACCAGCTTAACCCACGCCTCTTCCCGAGAGCCGTGACTAATCACGAGAATGCCTGGCTTCATCGAAGGACTACCTACCTTCCGAGACGCTCTAAAGCCATTTTATACCCATCATTGCCATAGTTCAAACAACGCTTCACCCTTGAAATCGTTGCCGTGCTCGCGCCAGTTTCTGCTTCAATTGCATTGTATGTACTGCCCTTGCCAAGCATGCGCGCTACTTCAAGCCTTTGGGACATGGACTGAATCTCATTCACCGTGCACAGATCATCAAAAAACACATAACATTCCTCGACTGACTTTAATGTAAGAATCGCTTCGAATAATTGATCTATTGCTTTATCGTTCAGCTTTTTAAGCTGCATGTGTATTCACTCCTATTAAAACTAATGTTACTATTGTATCTTTTTTAACCGTTTTTTTCAAACATTACCGTATTCACGCATTGCAGCTGAGATGATGGTCCTAGCGCCCTGCAGACAGGCATGCGCATACAAGCACAGGGCATTTATCTATAAAAAATTCCAAAACCCGTGACATTCGTCCAATCCGTATGTTCGCCTATCCCATAGACTGTTATAAAAGAAGGGTTGTGATCCGTGTGAATTATCGCAATAATCCCGGCAGCGGCAGCCAGCAGTACGACTGGCACGGCGGCCACCGGCAGGCGCAAGCCCAGCCGAGCAAGTCGTCCGGCGCGAAGTCGAGCGGCTTCAGCTTTGGCGGGGACCTCCCTACCATGCCTCCTGCAGCACCAGAGCCGTCAGCGCAGGATATCCTGCCCGCGGTTTTACCGGAAGCGTCGGCCGATGTGGTCGAAACGCCCGCCAGCACCAAAGCAAGCGGCTTCTCCCTTGCCAGCCTAGGCGAGATCAAAGGCTTCGTCGACCGAATCGGCGGAATAGACGGCATTCTTACGACGGTTACGAAAGTACAGAAGGTTATGTCCAGCGTCTCACAGATGGCCCCTCTTGTGAAAGTGCTTATGGGCTCATTCGGTAAAAAATCGTCAAGCTCGTCTGAGGATGACGATGAAGGTGAATGGAAACCAAAACGCCGGAAGCGTCGCAAACCCACTTCAGGCTCAGGCAGCGGGAACAATGGCGTGCGCCGCCGCAAGCCCAAACGCCGCAGGTAATTTACGAATGTTCCGTTCACATACGTTTTGGATATAAGTAAGCTGCATCCTTCCAAATGAAGCACCTCGGCTATCAGCAATACATGCTGATAGCCGAGGTGTATTTATTGAAGCGTTTATTCACAATTTCACACATCGAATATGAAGTTATCCGGCTGTGGATAACATAAACCGCATCCTATCCACAGTCATTATCACATATTCTCTGCTCATTAACCAGAATCGCCTGTGCACAAGCGCAACCTTCGACAACCTTCGCCAGCTTTATTGCCTATTCCATGCACAGCTGTTCATGCGATGTGAATATCCTTTTGACTGCTTAGGTGATTTTAGCCAAAAAATGCGTTCATCCACAGCTCGGCTCCCTTAATCACCAGGTCTTGCTAAGCCTATGGCGATTCCATGCACAGCTGTTATTAACTATGTGAATATACGCAATTTTCGCGCCATTTCGATAATAGTTGTCCACAGCTTCCAAGACAACACAAAAAATAGTGAGGAGAAGCTCATTCCCCACGAGCTTTCGCTCATGGCGAGTGAGGTTTTCCTCACTATCCGGTTCACTCCTTCTATAGGAAGAAGAAATGAATAATCCAATAGAAGAACATCGCCATTAACACCGTAATCGGAATCGTGATGATCCAGGCGACAATGATACGTCCCGCAACTCCCCATTTCACGGCAGAGAAGCGCTTCGCGCTGCCTACGCCCAGAATGGACGAGGTGATAACATGCGTCGTACTAACGGGCAGGTGAATCATCGTTGCTGTCAATATAACGACAGCGGAACCAATATCTGCGGCAAAGCCGTTAATCGGCTCAATTTTGAAAATTTTCGTACCCATGGTCTTAATAATTTTCCAGCCGCCAACCGATGTGCCGAGTGCCATAGCGGTCGCCGCGGAAATTTTAACCCAAAGCGGTACGTCCATTGTCGTTTGAACATCCGAGGCTACGAGCGCAAATACGATAATACCCATCGCTTTCTGCGCGTCGTTCGTGCCGTGCGAGAACGATTGGAACGCCGCGGTAATAATCTGACCAAATCGGAAGCCTTTGTTCACTTGATGCGGGCTCGACTTGGCAAATATTAATTTCAGTATCCACATGATGATAAAGCCCGCAGAGAACGCGATAAGCGGCGAGAAGATAAGTGCTTGAACGATCTTAATCAATCCGCCGCCATTAATTGCGCTCATGCCTGCTCCGCCGATTACGGCACCCGCCAGGGAACCGATCAATGCATGTGAAGATGAGGACGGAATGCCGAACCACCAGGTGAGCAAGTTCCAAGCAATCGCGGACAAGAGTGCCGCTATTACGATCGGAACCCCCTGCTCAAGCTCAGCGGGATTCGCAACGCCTTTCCCGATTGTAGCCGCGACACCCGTAAAGGTAATTGCACCAACGAAGTTCATCACGGCAGCCATCACGATGGCAACCCTCGGCTTCAAGGCCCGGGTCGATACGGCTGTTGCAATGGCATTAGCCGTATCATGGAAACCATTTATAAAATCAAACGAAAGCGCTAGAAAGACGACAATCCATAGAACCATTAAATCCATTGTGAAAGACTCCTACTCTCCAGATTAGCTGTTACGCATAATGATCGATTCCAGCGTATTGGCAACATCTTCGCAGAAGTCGGTCGTTTGCTCCAGCATCTCGTAAATCTCTTTGCGCTTCATCAGCTCAATTGGATCTTTGACATTCGTGAATAAGCTTTTAATGCAGACACGCAGCAGGTCATCAGCTTGGTTCTCCAGCTCATTAAGCGCAATGTTAGGCTCGCGAATGGCAAGCAGTTTGCGCTCCGTAAGCAGGTAGATCGCCTTCTTGATTTGGTGAGAGGAACGAACAAGAATATCGCCGAATAGGGTTATGTACTCATCCTTCTCCCGAATATTGTACATTTCAAAACGTGATGCGCAAGCTTCAATGCCGTCAAGCACATCGTCAAGCGAGGACGTAAGGGCCATAATATCTTCGCGCTCAATCGGAGTGATGAACGTTTTGTTCAGCTCTTTCAAAATCGTGTGTACATGTTTGTCGCACTTGCTCTCGTATTCCTTCATGGTCTTGGCGAAAGCCGAAACATCCGACAGGTCTGACAAGCCTTTGCCGAAGTACTCAACGGCCTCGACGATTGCGTCAGCCATCTCCTCGAACGTCTTAAAGAAAATATCCTTTTTCTTGAACATCGTAATCCCCTTTACACGACTTGATGTTTAGGCGTACTGCTATGAGCCCACAATATCTTAACATAGTTTACATGTGAATTGTTAAGAGAATGTAAAGGTTTTATGAAAAGTTTTAGATTTTCAAAATAAATATAAAAAAGACGCGATCCCGCTTACGGGATTGCGTCCTTTTTACACCTTGGAAGCCCATCCGTTAACGCCTGTTAACAGTGTCTCCAATGTGCTACGTTTGTACCCAAGAAACATGGCTTTCGAAAGTGGGATTGTTCGGCACGATATGAAAGAAGGTTTTTCCGGGAACAAAAGGCAATTCTGCTCCATCCTTAACGATTCGAATCATGCCGTCCGGCGCCCTCACCCAATCCGCTTCGATGGCCTTCCCCTTCTGGAAGAGAATAGCAGGTCCCTCGCTCGCCATATCTACAGCTAACCGTCCCTCATTATCCAGCGTCTTATGATTGGCTCCAAGCACGACCAGATTCGTTCCGGACAGCTGCTCATTGTTGTTCAGATCGATATGCGGCTTGCCTCCGATTGAGCGCTTGTACAATCCCGCAGCAGAATCGTACAAGTAACCTACACTATAATTTTTGAGCAAAAAAGAAATGGTAATGTCCGAAGCTGGCACTCCCGCTTCCGTGGAGCCCGCTTCCGCAAACGTATACGGCGGGACCTGCTTATCCAAGCTGTATTTTTTCTTCTCCGCGCCCGTGCGAAGCTTCTCCAAACTTGAATACAAATTATGCGGCGCTTTCCGCTCCTTGCTTCTCCAGAAATAGCTGCCAGCATTCGAGATTTCATCCAAATAAGGCTTTCCCTGACGCTGCAGAACTGCATAACCGTCCGTGCTCGCGCCTGCGTGGGCAAGCACGGCTCCGTAGCTGTCGCCAATGTCTATGAGATAAGGCCTTATGCTTCGAATGGGTCCTATCGTATCGGTTAAGGCAGCTGTGCTCTGAAATACGGCAATCAAACGCGTGATGCCGCCCTCAGCGAGCACCTCCCACACCACATCGGCGTTCGAAAGTCCGGACTGCGGCCTTGCTGCGGCAAAATTGTTAATCATCACGACAATCGGCCTTGCTTCTGCCGGCTTCTCCAGCTTGAGCCCGGTGAGCGGCGCTTCATACGGCAGAGGCGCCTTTTCTATCGTCTCTGCTGTGCTGCTCGGTGAAACGCTGCTCTCTGGCTCAGGCGGCGTATGGCTGTTCCCGCCATTGCCCCCGCTGCATGCGGAGAGTAGGAGGGTTAGTGATAATAGCAGCGTCACTGCCGAATTCCGGATTTGTTTATCCATATGTTAACCTGCCTTTTCCGCGCTAAATCTAGCATGATTTCGTTTTCACATTAGATTCATTTAAACATAATTTGGAGAGGTTGTCTCGACAAAAATGTTGATAACCTGATTAGAAAACCCATAAATTGCACATGGTAACGATATCTCCTGCCAGAAAGAGGGTGCTGCTATGAACAGGAGAAACGGACTCATCAGCATTTGGTTATCCTTCTCGATCTTATTGCTAAGCGCGGGACTCGTGTCCCATGTCATGTCTATCCCGTTGATTCTTGGCGTAGCCAAGCGCGATTCCTGGCTGTCGGTTATTTGCGCCGCACCGTTCTTTTTGCTGTGGGTGCTTATCTTATTCGGCATATTGAAGCAGCTTCACGGCGAACGCCTTCCAGATTGGCTGGAGAGACAATTCGGCATCGTTCCGTCTTGGATCTTTCGGTTATCGGCGGTAATGCTCCTCTTTGTTTCTGCTTCCTACACGCTGCACGATACATCCGCCTGGACAGTAGCCACCTATATGCAGCAGACGCCTTTTTCCGTCGTTATTGTTACTGCAACGGTTGTATCCATGCTTGCTGCATATGCCGGGCTGCGCACGATTGCCATGACATCGAGCATTCTGCTCCCGCTAGTCATTGTGCTAGGTTATTTCGTATCCATAGCCAACACGAAGTACAAAGATTACAGCCTGCTGTTTCCTATTCTCGAACATGGTCCACAACCGGCCATTAACGGCATGTTTTATGCACTGGCAGGACTCATGGAGCTATGGGTGCTGCTGCTGTTCCAGCACCAGCTTCGCAGTAAAATGCGCTGGTGGCATCTCATGCTGCTCGCCTTGTTCATGCTAGGCATGGTCATTGGTCCCACGATCGGCGCCATCACGGAATTCGGCCCGCTTGAAGCCGCCAAGCAGCGGCACACCGCCTTTGAACAGTGGAAGATTGTCAATATCGGCAAGCTGCTGCAGCATGTCGATTTCCTATCGATCTATCAATGGCTCTGCGGCTCTTTTGCCAGAATTGCCATTTCCCTATATTTAATGACCGATATGCTTAACATTCGTAAACCGAGAAAGCGGCTGCTTTCGCTAGCTATTTTCTCTCTATTGATTACAATCATCGCGTTCTATCCTTGGCGCGACCAAGATACGCTCGCGTTTTTGACCCGCGTTTATTTCCCTGTGAGCGCTGTGTATGTAACGGCACTGACCTTCTTTCTAGCATTCACGCTGCTGCTCCGAAGCTCAAGAAAGGAGAAAACGATCCGTGACCCCGAACAGTAATGAATCTGCCGAATTTTTGGATGAGCACAAGCTTCGCGCTTGGTTTGCATCCTCCAATGACGTAATGGTCAACACCCAGATGTACGGATCGGCCCCCGCCTCGGTTCAAGCCGTATTCATTTATTGCATGGGGATGACTGATACCAAAATCATTAACGATGTCATCATGCCTGAGCTTGGCGAGCTATTCGAGCAGACCCGCTTCCTCAGGCGGGAGGATATGCAGCGCAGCGCCAAGCTGCAATGGCATTCCCATGACTTGGCGCATCAAGCACTGGATCGCAAGATGCTTGCTTCCTACGTGTTCGAGGGGCATCTCATCTTCTGCGTGCCGTCGCTGCAATCGTTATGGACCATAAATATCGAGAACTTCCCGAACCGTGAGCCAAACGAATCGTCTACGGAGGTATCGATTCGGGGACCTAAGGATGGCTTTGTCGAGCAGGTCGCCATTAACGTCTCCCTTATCCGAAGACGATTACGGTCGGATATGCTCGCTTGCCAATATTACGTAATCGGTTCCAGGACGCTTACCAAAACAGCTCTGCTCTATATCGAAGATATCGCGGATCAAGAGATGATCACCCATATCAACCATAAGCTTAACGCAATCAGCGTGGAGAAGCTTATTTCCATCGGAGAGCTTGAAGAGATGCTTGATCCCGCGCTGTTCACCTTGTTTCCGGCCAATGATTATACTGGCCGTCCCGATTTCGCGGCGGAATGCTTATTGAATGGCCGCTTCATCATTCTGGTTGACGGCAATCCGACCTGTATCATTGCACCTGTGAACTTGTTCCTGCTCATGAAATCGCCCGAGGATGCCTATTTTCCCGCCATGTCTGCTAACATGGGGCGTATTCTTAGGTTTGTAGGTTTACTCATGACCATTTTTCTGCCCGGGTTGTATATTGCCCTCACTACCTTTCACACGGATCAAGTTCCATTCCCGCTGCTTGCTACCATTTCATCGGGCCGGCACGGACTGCCAATGGAATCGCCGCTGGAAATGTTTTTTATCATGTGCTTGATGGAGCTGTTCCGTGAAGCCGGCGTGAGGCTGCCAAGTTCCATCGGCCAGACTTTGACTGTCGTTGGAGGCTTAATTATCGGGGATGCAGCTATCCGAGCAGGCATGATATCTCCGCTTATGATCGTCGTAACGGCGATTACCGTCGTATCCGGCTCGACACTCGTCAATCAGGTGCTCACGAGCACAACGATACTGCTTCGATTCGCTTCTTTTTTTATGGCGTCGATACTCGGGATGTACGGGTTTATTCTTTCTATAATCCTATTTGTCATCTATTTAACGACGATACAATCCTATGGCGTTCCCTATCTGGCTCCCGCCGCTCCGCTTAACATAAAGCAGCTAGCCGTTTCCATTCTGAAGCTGCCCTTTAGACTGAACAAACGAAGACCTGATTACTTGCATACGCAGAAGCCTAGAAAGGATGGGAATGAGCCATGATTAGAAGGGTCCGCCTCCTTGCGTTGCTTGGCGCTTTGGCTGCCATTCTCACCTTGCCCGGCTGCTGGAGCGCTACCGAAATCCAAAGCGTCAGCTATGTCAAAGCGATGGGCATTGATTTCGTGGATAATCAATTCAACGTGTACATACAGCTGCTCGATTTCTCGAACATCGCCAAGACGGAGGCAGGCGGCAAAGCGAATGAACAGGCGGTCGTTTGGATCGGAAAAGGCAAAGGTGAATCACTTATCTCCGCGATCACCGATCTGTTCAAAACAGCGCAATTCAAGCTCTCGTGGGGGCATGTATCGTCTATTATTTTGACGGAGCGCGCCCTCAAGGCGAAGGGGGACAGCCTTGCGGAGATGATCAACCGCTATCCGGAAATTCGCTATAACGCGTGGATTTACGGTACGCGTTCACCGCTTGAAAAGCTGCTGGCGGCAACGCCTTTCTTCAAGCTGTCGCCGCTGGCTTCGATCATGCATGATCCGCAGAGCAACTATGAGCAGAATTCAACCTATCCGCCCATGCTGTTTTTCAAATACATCTCCATCTTCAACGAGCCGTCAGCCACAGCCTATTTGCCAAGCCTCAGCTTGAACGACACACAGTGGCATGAGAGTCAGATAGGCAAGCCGATGCTCATGATTAACGGCGCTTTTTTTGAATATGGCAACCAAATCAAAGGATTTATATCACGCGCTAAGCTTGAAGGTTACCACTGGCTCGTACCCAGCATGGAAAGCGCTCCGCTCATCCTAAAGAAAGATGGGAAGGTATATGGGCAGCTCATCATCCTGCGTCCGAAAATCAAAATTACTCCGCTCGTACGAGGAGAAGACGTTCGATTCCGTATTAAGGTTAGCTATGTGGGGGGCATGTTTGAATACCTCGCGGAAATGCCCTATTCAGAGATGATGCAATTAGCCGAGGATACGATTAAAAAGCAAATTATGGACACCTACAAAGAAGGCTTGAAGATCGGTGTCGACCCCTTTGAGCTTGGCCATAAGCTGCGCTTAAAGCATCCCAAGCTGTGGAAGAAGCTGTCGAACGACGGCAAGGAGCTCGTTATCCACGCCAACTCCATTGAAGCGCTCAACGTGAAAGTAAATATTATCTATAACGGCAAATTCAAACGGCAGGTCAAATAAAGAGGCAAGCTCCTACATGCAGAGCTTGCCTCTTATTTGTTATATGCTCCAGTGATGCCATTCTTCCTGCTGCTTATCCAGGCCGTTCAGCCAATCTGAGGTTACCCGGATCGCTTCCTCCTGATGGCTGCTGGTGGAATACGTATGATTCGCTTGAAAAATAATTTCCTTGTCGCATATTCCATCACTGCGTGTCCAGAACACCTTCTGGTACAGGAAGCTGTAATCGACGGGAATGAGCTCATCGCTCGTTCCGTGTACGAGCAGTACCTCGCCTCCGAATCTCGTGGCCGCTTGGAACGGCTGATGCTGAAGCAGCGATTCGAAGAAAACGGGCTGCAGCGTGTAGCCTTGATAGTCCGAGCTGCCTGCCGTAACCGCATCATCATAGCTGCTGCGACCGACAATTCGTACGATATCATTGAATGGGTAAGCAACCGGCGACCAAAGCACAAGCCGCTTGGCGCGCTTATCCTTAACTGCCGTCATAATCGCAACCGCACCCCCTAGGCTATGTCCAAGCAATACAATTCTACGCGGGTCAACGCATTCCATACTGGCGATATAATCGATCGCGCTTCTTGTCTGGTCAACCATGGAATCAAAGCCAAGCGAACCATAGTCGCCGTTGCTCTCTCCGCAGCCGCCGTAGTCAAAACGCAGAACGTAAGAGCCTTGCGCTGCTAGCGCGCGAGAAGTTTTCACGAACAATCGATCCACGCCGACGCGCGAGCCAATAAATCCATGACAAATGATAATCGCTTGTCGTTTCTCAGATTCTGTTTTGTTTCCGTCAGTAGGGTAATGCAGCGTTGCCGCAAGCTCAAGCTCGTTATGTCGCAGCGTCAAGTGCTTTTCCATCCAGCCAACCTCCCAATCTCAATATATAATAATTCCTACCCGTTTACTTTGATTTAATTAAAGCCATAATAGCATCCATGCTCTATCCCTGTCAATCTCGGCTTTAAAATATTACGGCATCTCTTACGATGCTGAGAAATGGGACATACTATGCATATGTTTGGCATTATATCATGTTTTGGAGGTGCAAAACTATGCCCTTATGGATTGCGTGGCTAAAGGATCACTGGTTTTCTGTCGCGCTAACGCTTGGTATTATTATCGCAATCGCTTATGTTATTGCGAAACGCAAGATGCTCTTTTACAAAGATTGACGACGATACGGATAACGCCGCAGGCTGAGGAACGCGGCTATTCCTCACGCATGAGCGGTACTCGTATCGTCACAATGGTTCCGGCTCCACGTTCGCTGTCGATCGTAAGCTGACCGCCGTGGAGCTCAATAATTTCCTTGCAAATGGCAAGTCCAAGTCCCGAGCCTCCTTGACCCGTACTTGCTTTGTAAAACTTCTCCGTAACATGCGGCAAGTCCTCCGCTTCGATTCCGCAGCCGGAATCCGATACCGTAAGCATGGCTGCCTCATGCTCCGCTCTCGTAACCACTCGAATCGTTCCGCCCGCAGGCGTAAATTTGAGCGCATTATCAATGAGATTGATAATGACCTGCTTCAACCGGTTGGCATCTCCCTTGACGACGATTGGACTCTTGTCATAAGTAGCCAATATTCTGACACGCGTATGCTCCTCCCGAACGGCCAGCTGGTTCACGGTCTCCTTCACCGGACCGTTGAAATCAAGCACCTCTTTATGCAGCTCCATCGTCCGTGCGGAAAGCTTCGAGAAATCGAGCAAATCCTCAACCAGTCCCGATAAGCGTTCCGTTTCCTTGCTTATAATCGACAATCCAAGCTTTACCTCTTCATCATCCTCGGTCGGCTCGCTTTCCTTGAGCGTTTCGCTCCAGCCCTTAATGGAAGTGAGCGGCGTGCGCAGTTCATGGGATATGGACGAAATGAAATCATCCTTCAGCTTCTCTCGTTTGCTCAGCTCCATTACCATTACGTTGAAGGTTTCGGCAAGCTGGCCAATTTCATCGTCATTGCGCTGAATCGCTCGGCGTGTCCAGTCTCCCTCCGCCATATAACGCGCGGCTCTGGTAAGCTCTCGAATCGGTTTCACTATGCGCTGGGCAAGTATGAGACTAAGTCCAAGAAAGAGCAGGATGACGCCGATGCCTACCGCTGATGCCATTCGAATGAGCAGGCTGACCATCGCATCGACCTGCCCCAATGAAGCCGAATAACGAAGCATGGACACGACGCGAGTCTCATTCCAAAGCGGGATGGTCACAGACATAACCCGTTCGCCATAATACGGATCTATGCCGCGCCAGCTCCCCGTTCCACCCGCGATTGCCGTTTTCACATCGGCGGTACTATAACGGATATCAGGCGCAAATCCATCCGAGTCGATACGAATTTGACCCGTGCTATCCAGCAATTGCAATCTCGTGCCGCTCTCGACCATATATTGCAGCATATAATCGCCTTGGTCCTTCACCGTAAGGGAAGACAGCGAGCGGCTGTGAAGGGAAAGGGCTGATTCTGCTCGCTGCTTGACGGAGCTCTGGGCACTGCCGTAATAGTAATTCCACATCAAGGCGGCGAATCCGCCCCCGAGCACGCTGACGACAAGTACGATAAGCAGCAAGTAGCTCCATACCATTCGCGTTTGTACGCTTTTCATTCGTCGTTGCTCCGCTTCCATCGATAGCCATAGCCCCATACCGTCTCAATAAAGGCGGGATCAGATGGGTTTTTTTCGATTTTTTGGCGAATTCTACGTATGTTTACGTCAACGACCTTCAGATCGCCGACGTAGTATCTTCCCCATACCTCTGTCAAGATATGATCGCGGCTGACACTCTCTCCGACGCGCTCCATGAGTAGTCTAACCAGCGTCCATTCTGTGGGGGTGAGTATAATTTCTTTATGCTGTTTCCAAAGCTTACGCTCCGCTACCGAAAGCCGGAACGGATGCACAATAAGTTCTTGATGAACATTCATGTAAGGAATGGGCGCCTGCGCAGGCGGCAGCACGCTTTGCGGTCCGTTCATGCCGGATGCGGACAATACGCTTTCCGATTGCTTATAATGGTAACTGGCGCCAAGCTCTACTGCAGCTCCTCGATCGGCCAGCTGGTCTTGCACCGGAGCTGCTTGAACCGCCGGTTCCGGAAGCCCCGGCTTCATGCGCCGGTAGAGCGATTTGATTCTGGCGATGAGCTCGCCAGGACTGAAGGGCTTCTGTACGTAATCGTCTGCGCCCAACTCCAGCCCGTGAATTTTGTCCTCTTCCTGCGATTTCGCCGTGAGCATAATGATGCCCATCCGAGGATACAAGGCACGGAGCTGCTCGCATACCTCAAACCCGCTAATGGTCGGAAGCATAACGTCAAGCAGCGCAATATCGATATGTCCTTCATTTGCAGCAAGCGCGAGCGCTGCTTCACCCGTCTCCGCTTCAATGACTTCCATATCGTTGCGCTTTAGATTAATGCGGACGAAGCCGCGAATGGACTCCTCGTCCTCCAACAATAATATACGCATAATGCAAAGCACCCGCTTTTCTTTCTTAATCGTTCCGAATGGTGAGAGATGAAGAAAAGACAGCCTCTACCTCCGCCATCTCGCTGAATGCCTGCCGCTCTTTTGCTTCCCATTCAAGCGGAGCCTCCTTGACGAAAGAAACTGCAAATACGTTGCCGCTGTCGGTCATGAGCTGACGATAGGGCTTCCCTTGCAGCTTCCATGCCGATTCGACATTATCCCATTTCTTCTGCGGCACGGCATAAAGCGTCGCCAGAGCCGAGGTTAGATCTAGGGATTCATTCCAATAGTCGATTGTAACAACCGCATAGGGCTCATCCGTGCCGTGAAGCGTATATCGTCCCATCCAAGACTTCGGGATTCGAAGCTGAATGCCATAGCGGTAATCAGTGAATTCTTCCGATATTTTCACGAAATCCGCTTTCCCGTCCCACTGCATCCATTCGTTCAACCACTTCGATTCCGCATAGGAAAGGTCTATGTAGCCAGGTGCCTCCTTTGCCCAAGGTAGCTCCAGGATGCCATCACCATTAATATCCTTGCTCATTGTAGGCGTGCCGTTCAAGCCTTCGAGCAAGCCGGAGCGTGAGGGATAAACGAGCTTCAATTTATTCCGCTCCCATGCGTACATTGTCGTATAGGTGCTGTGCGCTCCAGTCGAAGCTTCCAGAATGATGCCGCTATAGTCAGGCGATATTCGCCCGATTAATAAACGATCATAATTATTAACCTCGTTGTAGAGATTTTCTGAATACAGCTCTTGCGCGCCTCCGTTTCGCCAATTGTAGAGCGTGAGATGAAACTCCGGCATGGCCATTTCCTGGTTGGTTCCTATCTCGGAAATAATCGCAAGCTCCAGCCGACCATCACCATTAATATCACCCGTATCCCCATAGGAGTAAGGCAATGTCTCCACGGGCTTCAGCGTCAATTGACCATTTTCGTTGCGTTCTGGCTTTGTGTTAAAAGAATAAATCTCAAGCACGTTAGGGCTGTCGAAAGCCCCGATCCATCCGATCATAATTTCCATTTGGCCGTCTTTGTCAAGATCCTCGATCTTCAGCCAATCGATGACCCTCGCGAGCGGCTGCTGTACGAGCACCCATGGCTTCCACGACCCAGACGCATATTTAAACACCATTAACTCTGGTGAGCTGTATTCATTGTAATAAGAAACGACTGCCTCTTCTGTGCCTTCACCATCCACGTCAATCAGCCGGATCGCTTCCATATGATCCTCTCTGAGCGGAAGCGTAAGCTTGCTGTATGCGGGCAAGCTTTTCTCAATCGCTAGTATTATCGCCTGTTTCTCCGGCGCGATAGCTGGCTTCTGCAGAAGATCTGCAGGCGCGGCCGTATAACGACAGCCTGTAGCCAAGCATAGAAGCAAAGCGATGCCGCTGAACAATAGGCTCCGTCGCATGAGCAGTCTGCTTCTAGGCTTGGCTTTCGTATAACTTGCGTTATCCAACTTTACAGCCTCCTCGTGCCTTGTACCTCTGCTAAATCATCTGATCGGCGGTCACTAACGTATAGCCCATTTCCACTAAATCGTCAATAATGCCGGGCAGTGCCTGGACTGTATTTTTAATATTTTTGCTGCCAAAAGAGTGCATTAATATTATACCATTAGGTTTAGCTTCTTTTTTAATCATTTTGCTCATATCCGCTGCTGATGTACCTGCCCAGTCCCGCGTATCAATATTCCAACTGATTAAATCCCGGTTGTTGGCTTTAAGCAGCACTTTAAGCGTATCCGAAACGGCGCCGTAAGGTGCGCGTACCATAACCGGTGTATAGCCGACCGCTTTTTTGATCGCCGCGTCCGACGTTTTGATTTCTTCGATTATCTGCTGCTTGTTCAGCTTCGATAAATCTTTATGATTGTACGTATGATTGCCAATGGAATGCCCTTCTTCCGCGATGCGCTGCAGCACCTCGGGGTTCTTTTTCACCTGTTGGCCAACAACAAAAAAGGTCGCCTTTACACCCTTTTCCTTCAGGATATCCAAAATATCATTCGTATAACGCTGATCGGGACCATCGTCAAACGTCAAAGCAATAAACTTCTCGCCTTTACCCGGCTTAATGGCAGGCGTGTGCTGATCAGGCTTATCCAGCTGATCCGCCTCTGGGGTTTCCGGCTTGCTTGTTGCCGGCGAATCCGGTTTAGGATCAACATTGCCCGCATCCGGTGTCGCTGTCGCACCCGGCTTACCCGTAGGCGTCGATGCTGGATGATCCGTCCCTGTAACGATTGGCTGCTCTGTGCTTGTATCCTCAGGCTGCGGCGTTGTTTCCGGATTCGGCGTTGCCGTTGCTTGCGTTACAGGTGAATTCGTCACTGTGCTTGAAGGCTTCTCGGTTGCTTGATCACTTGGCTGAGCGTCAGGCTTCGGACTTTGTGTATGCCCAGGTAAATTGCCGTGCTCGACTGCCCCATCCACCCCGCCTGCATTCCCGACGATAACCGAATTTCCATCACCATCAGTGCCGCTGCCCGTCTGCGGACCCTGCTGGGCGTTACCGGTTACCTGTGGCTGTTTGTCGCCAGACAAAAGTGCAGATAGGCTAAATGAAGAACCAGCCGAGCATCCGCTGACCCCTATCATAACCGCTGTCAGAAACAGCCCTGCAACTACATTTCGAGCTTTCCGTCTTGCTTTTTTCATTACTCTCACCTTCTATTCCTCGCTGATAGATTCATTGTACCCCTGCCACAAATCGATAGAGTTACAAATTAGTAACACCTTTCGAGCTTGTTATATTCTTTAATGAGCTGCTCTGCAGTATCCGCTGGTCGAGAGCGGTAACACCAATAGGATCCATTCTCAAGCCGGCACCAAATCGTTTTGTACTCCATCATTGTATTTGACACGACTGCATACAGGCTTTCTGACTCTATTAACATACTATTCATATCATTCACTCCATTAGCTCCCGCTGCACCGAGAGCCTTTTTATTTAGGCTCCCATGCAGGGGAAGGTCTGCTAATATAAATTTGATTACTGGTTCAATAATCAATATTTAATTCCTTTTTACAGAATACCGCCTGCGTCAGAAGGCAAACGCAAATTGATCAGTTGTTATTTTACCGTTTCGACTCGGTATGGCGGGCACAAGTTGAATTGGAACCTCCATCTTGTCATAACCGGTTACATCACCAGGACTGGCGTACCAGGGTGCATAGAAGTACATTTGGATTTTGCAGAGCTTGATTGCGATTCCAGATATATCCTGAGCATATCCGCGAAGGAAGTAGTTTGAGGCTGGTAAAAGCATCGCGCCAGTTCCAACACAGGGATCCATAACCGCTTGTCGTTTTTTCTCCTCTGGGTCTCCATCGCCATGTGTCATTTCAACCATCATACGAGTAATCGGAAATGGAGTAGGAAAGTATCCAAGCCCCGACTTATATCCCTTTCCGGTCTCGTCACACAAAACTTGTGAAAGATAATCTGTTGGATTATCGAGGACAAGAAATAGATCAAATTCGCGATAGAAGTGTTCATTTAGTTTCGCAGATATACGCGGCTTCTCATCCGTACTGGCCATGCCCCATAGGAGCCAATCCGAAAAATGATCGATAGTCGCTTCATGATGAGATAAGCAACTTGTGAACATGTTCTTTGTCGCGAGCGTCCTTGCCGATCCGAGATCGGCCCACTCAATTTGTGGAATTGGGCCACTTCCGGTTATCGTGCCTTTCTGCCTAATCTCCAACCAATAATCCCAGCGCCCCCATAAGAGAGCATCATAAGTAAATAAAAAGGGTAATAGCCACCCTCTCTTATCGAGAACTTCTAAATGGCTTTGGGGCATCCCACCAATTGCCCGGGCATATCCTGATACTTCATGTGGCAGCCGTGCAAGTCTCTCTGGTGTGAAGCGGGATACTCGATACAAGTGATCTTTATTTTTCTCCTTAGTCACAAATGATCAACCTTTCAACACCGCCCCACTGCACAGGGAGGTCGATAATCCCTGTGCAGAGGGTAAAACTATTCTATTCGCATGGACGAATTGATAGAGGGCGAGCATTGAGTTCGCTATATGCAGCGAGCTGATAAGCATCGATAATTCCTTTAGATGGAATCAAAAGATCCTTTCTTGCCTGGCTTCTATAATCGAACATGGCTACCCGATGAAACCGGAGCTGAATACCAGTTAACAATTCATTTCGCTTTTTTACAAGATGTAACAGCAATAGATACTTATTCTTTGCTTTCTCCTCTTTCACCAAATAATGCGAGATGCTATAACTCAAGATGCGTACTTCTAACACTTTTGGATCTAATCCATCTGACTTCAAGAAATCCCCGTCATCGCAGTTCCCGCTTCGATTTACAAACTTAGATATGCAGGCTATGGAAGAGATAACCGTACTCTTTACAAATGAAGCTATTTTGAAGAAATGCTTAAGCGCTAACGTTGTCTTTGTCATTCATGATTCCCCTTCAGAACAGTATGATATTGGCTTGGCTATAAATTTCATTGAGCAGATTCTCAACTTCTTCCGGAGAGTTCTGAACATATTCGATATTGCTCTCATGGATCATTGACCCGTTTGCCAGATTTACTTCCCGGGTTGAGAATAATACCTCGTTGCAATTATTTGCCGTTACAAGGAAGAAGAATTGATTGCTGATTCTTTTCCAAGGAGTGGTTAAACTACTCAGTAGCCTTTCAATCTCTTCTGGTGACAAAAACCATGCATTTACATATAAATTTTTTGTGTTCTCAAACTCCATAATTGAATATCCCCCTTGTTTGGAAACGAAAAAAGAACGCAAAAAAGACATACGGTCTCCGTATGCCAATGCGTTCCAATATTCGTACCTGTGTAAAATCGCTGAAAAGCGTCTCCTTCCCTGCTCGAATAAGTAACGGCAAGGAAAATTTTTCGTCATTCATAATGTATTCCATTATACACCAGTGGGTAGTCCCAGTAAATATCAGGAAGGTTTAAGACCCTCACATGCTGCCACTCATTGCGCTGAATCGGTTCTTCCGAATTAAAGCCGCAGCATCGCTGTCAGCTGGCCGCGGACGGAGGCAAATCGATTGGGCTAAACCAGCGCATACGGAAGAACTACCAGGAGCATGATCCGACAAGTTGGAATAATAGGAAAGCTTAAATAAAAAAAATGATCGCACAGTTGTAATAACTGAGCGATCATTTTTTATGCTTAGGAAAAAGAACTGTGGGTTTTAATTGCATTTTGAATGAATCCACGTAGAGATCTATAAGGATTACAGCTTTGTTCCTTCGAGCCATCACTTCTGTTACTTCCTCGGCTTCGGTTTTCCGTTTTTTTGCAACCCTGGCTTTGCCCGCTTTTACGATTCCCTCGCTAATTGGAGCCATCGTCGAAGCGCTGCTCGAAAGAATCCAGTCGAACTACTGAATTTTGATAATCAATCGCTGAATTTTTCCCTTGCTGTGGAGCGTGCAGCACGTTGGTATTATCTCCTACGGCAGTGTTTTTTCGCTAGATTGCTAGATTTAATAAAAAATGGTTCAGCATTCGCTTTTAAAGGGAATTCCCCAAATAATTAAAGAACGCAGCTGCTCCGGATTACCAGAGGCTGCGTTCTTTAAAGTGGAATATTAAACTGCCATTCGTTATGGCTATTTTAACAACATTAAATGAGTTCAAGCTCAATAACCGTATCCATCTCATCCGGCAGCTCGGCGCCCTTCAGCGTAATGAATGCTCCGCCTTCAATATCGGAATACTCCTCCGCCATCCATGGCACCTCGATTTTAAGCTCAGTACCGTCTCGCAGCAATCTCGCCTTCTTAATCTTCCCTTTCAACCCTTGGAAATAGATAGGGCCAATCCCTCTGTCATAAACATGGGCGTACAGCTTGTTACCTTTCTGCGTATAACGGCCCCATTCCGGCTTCGGAAGCGACGAATGGCCGCAGCCGTAAATGCTGTCCCCGTTCAATCGCATCCACTCGCCAACCTCGCTTAATACGACTAGCGATTCGCGCGTCATCTCGCCTTTGGCATCGGGTCCAACGTTAAGCAGCAGATTGCCGTTCTTACTAATACATTCCACCATTGATCGAATGACCTGTTTGGTCGACTTGTAGTTTTTGTCCTCGGAGCAATAACCCCAGTTGTCGTTAAGCGTAATGCACGCTTCCCAAGGAATAGATTGGCCGTTTACGTCAACAATGCCGCCCGGCGGTATGATCTGCTCCGGCGAGAAGAAATCGCCTGCATATTCTTCCGGCTCTGCTGCCCGGATGTTTCCGCCCAATCGGTTGTCGATAATAATATCCGGTTGGATAGAGCGAATCATCCGCACAAGCTCAGTCGCTTTCCATTTCTCTCCGGTCATGTTGTCGTAGGAAAAGTCAAACCACATGATGTCGATTTTTCCGTAATTCGTAAGCAACTCCTTCACTTGTCCATGCATATACGTGAGGTAACGATCAAAGACAATCGGCTTGTCTTTCGCCGCTTCATTGCTGCGGTCTGGATGCGCTTTATCCCCGTAGCCCGGATAGTCGTCATGATCCCAGTCGATAATGGAATAATACAAACCGACAGCGATTCCCTCCGCACGGAATGCATCCACATATTCACGAACGTGATCCCGGCCAGCAGGCGTGTTGGTTGCCTTAAAATCAGTCAGCTTGCTGTCGAACAAGCAAAATCCATCATGATGCTTGGTCGTCAGTACCGCGTACTTTTGCCCGGCAGCCTTGGCTGCTTTGGCCCATGCCTTCGGATCATAACGGGATGCGTCAAATTCATTGAAATACGTCATATAGTGTTCTTTGCTCATCCGCTCGTTGCCGCGGATCCATTCGCCTCTAGCGGGAATCGAATACAATCCCCAGTGAATGAACATGCCGAATCTGTCCTGCAAAAACCATTGCGTTCTTTCTTCTCTTGTTCCCATCCCTGAAATCCCTCCGTTTATAATAGAAATGATAAATGAATTATTCCGCTTCGAATGTATGAAACAATGCTGCGGCTCCAATAAGGCCAACATTGTCCTTGAGGCCGGCAGATACGATACGGTATGTTCCTCTATACGGAGTCATAACCAGCTCCTCCGTTTTTTCGCGCAGCGCTGGAAACAGCAAGTCCCCAGCTTTGCTTACGCCCCCGCCGATAACGATGCGATCAGGATTGAACGTATGCACCACATTCGCAAGTCCTAACGCCATATACTGAATCGCCCGGTCAATTACCTCTATAGCTACCGGATCGTTTAATTTCATTGCTTCGAATACATGCTGGGCTGTAAGCTTCCCGCCGTTTGCATTTGCCAGTTCTGATAGGAGGGTCGCTCTATTCTCCATAAGCTTTAGGGCCGTATCCCGAATAGCTGTTCCTGAAGCGAACACCTCCCAGCAGCCGTATCTCCCGCAGCTGCACAATGAACCGCTCGGATCGATAATGTTATGACCCAGCTCGCCGGCAAACGATTCTGTTCCCAGTATCAGCTTGCCGTCCATGACGATTCCCGCTCCAATGCCTGTGCTGAAGGTCACGTAAACCATATTTTCCGAGCCTTTTCCTGCGCCCCTGACATACTCGCCCCAAGCGGCAGCATTAGCATCATTAACGACCTGCACCTCAACCTTAAGCGCGGCTTCCATCCATTGCTTCAACGGGACGTTGTCCCATTCCGGCAAATTAGTGCCGTTAATGACAATACCGTCACGGCTGTTGACCGCTCCAGGAGAGGCTAATCCGACGCCTGTTAACAGCCGTCCTTCGGAGACCGAGCGAATCATGCCGATCATTCGCTCGACCACCTCTTCGGCTGTCCGAGCCCCGGATGTCTCCATCTGCTCCCGATTGACCAGCGTACCGTTCGAGTCGAACAGCGCCGCTGCAATCTTCGTACCACCTAAGTCGATTCCGACTACATAGCTTTCAACCTTATGCATGGCCATTCACCTTTTCACTTTCTAGTATCCATTAACCGCCTGAACGCAAACTGTCAGAAAGCGCCAGCAAGGCTGCCGGATCAATTGGGGACAGAGAGTCGCTGCCAAAGCGGACAGCCGATCCAAAATGCAATTCCGTCACGCCGGTCTGCTCGATAAACGGCTTCATGCCTTGCGGCTTCAGGCCGCTGCCAGCCAATATGCTTACCGATCCGCCTTGCGATTCCAGGACCAGCCTCCGCATAGCCGGAATAGCTTCCATTGCTGAACCCGGTCCAGCCGAGGTAAGCACACGCTTAATTTGCGGGTATTGGCCGAGCGTACGCAGACCTGCAAGCTGATCCTCCAGCTCATCGAAAGCGCGGTGGAAAGTCACTTGCAGGCCATTCGTTAGCGGCAGCAGCATTTCCAAAGCCCGCTCGTCAATGCGTCCTTCAGGTGTCAGCGCGCCAATCACGACACCGGCTGCACCGCTTTCCGCAATTGCCTTTATTTCCTCTGCCATGGTCAAAATATCATTTTTAGAATAAACGAATGATCGACTGTGCGGACGAACCATAACAAAAACAGGAATTTTCACTGCTTTGGCTGCCTGCCGGGTTAAACCAATTCCCGGCGTTAAGCCGCCTTCCGTAATCGCGGTAATCAGCTCAAGGCGATCCGCGCCGTTTGCCTCCGCCGTTAATGCATCCTCTATACAAGTGGCGATGACTTCCAAAATCATAACTAAGCCCCCCTGCTATATCGATTTTGTTAATGCTGCTTGCTTCATCGCATAGTCTGCAAGAAGCCGTGCGCCATATCCGGTTGCGCCGACTTCCGAATAGCCTACATCTTGCTTGTATTGAACCGTGCCTGCCATATCGATATGAATCCATTTCATGGACTCTGCCACAAAGCGGCGGATAAAGAGCGCTGCCGTAATGGCACCCGCAAACGAAGAGGTGCCCACATTGCGCAAATCCGCATAATTGCTCCGAAGGTCTGCTTCATATTCATCCATAAGCGGCATCGGCCACAGCCTTTCTCCATTGCTCTCGCCAATCTCAACCAGGCTGCGCGTCATGTCTGCGTCACCCCATATGCCAGCGATGCCTAGACCAAGCGCTGCCCCAACATTTCCCGTCAGCGTTGCGATATCGATCACCTCTGCTGCGCCGATATTCGCAGCGTGAATTAAAGCGTCTGCAATAATCAGTCTGCCCTCGCCATCGGTATTCGCAACCTGAACGGTTAACCCGTTCGGATATCGAATAACCGACGATGGCAATATGGCTTCCGCATCCGGCACGTTATCCACGACGGGAATAAGCGCGGTTACGTTTACATTAGCCCGCTTGCGCAGCAAGATGTCCATCGCGCCGATGACAGCAGCCGCTCCGCCCATGTCCATGCGAGCATCGCTAATATCGCTGGCTGTCTTCACATTCATGCCGCCCATATCGAACGTCACTCCCTTGCCGACCAATGCCAGCATAGGCAGCTCCGGGTTGCCTTCATAACGGATCTCGACAAGCGCAGGCGAATGCTTGCTGCCTGCGCCCACTGCGCGCAGCCCGTTCATTTGAAGGTCGGCAAGCTCCTGCTCCTTATATACATGAACTTTAACAGGCAGATCAGCACGATCAAAATATTCCGCCATCCACTCCGTGAACTTATCGGGATTTAGTGTATCCGGCGATTCATTCACCCGGTCGCGGGCAAGCATAGCGCCATCTGCACGGATTCGCGCAATCTCAAGCACTGCCCCCAGCTCTACGTTGGTTAACTCCGGCCACTCTTTCAACTGCAGCATGAAATCGACTGCAGCATCCACTCTTGTAAACTCCCGATAGGCTTGGAATCGATATAAACCGAGCAGCCAGCCTTCCGTCCAAGCCTGCAGCCAATCGGCGGCAGCGATGGTGCTGTTTTCGCCGGCTGCATCTTTATCGCTGCTTGGCATACGGACAAGCGAAGCGCTGCTCCTGCCTTCCTGCTGCGCCTTGCGGGCGGCTGATCCGGCTGCCCGGCGAATCTTCTCAAGTGTAAGACCAGAGCGTTTCCCCATTCCTACCGCGAGAACGTCTGGCTCTTCCTCCGATCGGCCGTACAACCATGCCACACTGCCACTGCGTTTATGCGCTTCCCCCAGCTTGTGAGGAAAGGACTCCTCTTCATAAGCCAGATAGACGAGAATATCCGCCGTATTGGCGGAATCGATCCATATATTCATCGCTTTCCCTTCTTTGCCGTAAAGTGTGTACACATAATTAGTTAACGCTCTAATTTCAACATTTCTTCATCAAAAAGATGGCAGGCCACCTCATGGCCCGGCTCGACTTCCCGAAACACCGGCTCATGCTGCTTGCAAATTCCCATGCAGGAAGGACATCTTGTATGGAACCTGCAGCCGGTTGGCGGATCAACGGGACTTGGAAGATCGCCCTTCAAAATAATTCGTTCCTTCTTAAGGCTTGGGTCCGGCACGGGAACCGATGAGAGCAGCGCTTGCGTGTAAGGATGCAGCGGCCTGTCATACAGCGTATCCTTGTCTGCCGTTTCCACGAGCGAGCCTAAATACATCACGCCGATGCGATCGCTAATATGTTCAACAACGCTCAGATCATGAGAGATGAATAAATACGTCAAGCCATATTCCTCCTGCAAATCCTGCAGCAGGTTCAGCACTTGAGATTGAATCGATACATCGAGAGCGGATACCGGCTCATCCGCCACAATTAAGCTCGGACGGACGGACAGCGCCCTTGCGATACCGATCCGCTGCCGCTGCCCGCCGCTGAATTCATGCGCGAAGCGCTCGGCATGAAAGCTGCTGAGCCCTACGGTTTCCAGCAGCTCGCAGGCTAGCTTATCCCGTTCTTTGGTTGACAGCTTCGTATGAATAAGCAATGGCTCAGCGACCAGATCCTTCACCTTCATCCGCGGATTAAGCGAAGCGTAGGGGTCCTGGAACACCATCTGCATATCTTTGCGAAGCGGCCGCATTTGATTGTCTGAAATATGGCTGATGTTTTGGCCCTTAAACCAAACTTCGCCATCGTTTGGCTCCAGCAAGCGGGTCACTAGACGACCTGTCGTCGATTTGCCGCAGCCGCTCTCACCGACGAGACTAAACGTTTCTCCTTTACGTATCGCAAAGGAGATCCCATCAACCGCACGCAAATGCTTAGTCGTGCCGAGGAAGCCTTTCTTCACCGAAAATGACTTCTTCAAGCCTTTCACTTCAATTAGCGGCGTCTCCTTCATACATGTACCCCTCCTTCCGTATTCTCCTGCTGCGTAAGCCAGCAACGGCTCTTACGCTCCACAAGCCCTTCGACCTTTAGCAGCTCCGGCTCTTTCGTCAGGCAGCTCTCCATGACGAAGGAGCAGCGCGGCGCAAACTTACAGCCTTGCGGCATTTGTGAAAGGTCGGGAACATTCCCTTTAATGGAATCCAGACGGCGTACTTTCTGACGCAGCTTCGGCACCGATTGGATTAATCCCTTCGTATACGGATGCTGCGGATTCGCAAACAGCTCATGGACGGAAGCTTCCTCCACTACCCGGCCAGCATACATAACGACTACCCGGTCGCATAGCTCAGCAACAACGCCAAGGTCATGCGTAATAAGCAGCATGCCCATATCTTGTTCTTCCTTCAGCCGCTTCATCAAATCAAGAATTTGCGCCTGTATCGTCACGTCGAGCGCTGTCGTCGGCTCATCTGCGATGAGCAGCTTCGGGTTGCAGGACATCGCCATTGCGATCATCACCCGCTGCCTCATCCCGCCGGAAAGCTGATGCGGATAGTCATCTACGATTTCATCTGCGCGCGGAATGCCGACCAGCCGCAGCATATGAATCGCATGCTCGCGCGCCTTCTTGCGTCCATAGCCCAAATGCAGCATAATCGGCTCTGCCAGCTGCAAACCGATTCGCAGCACGGGATTTAGCGATGTCATCGGCTCCTGAAAAATCATCGCCATCTCATTTCCCCGAATGCGGCGCATGTCCTTCTCTGAAATACTGGTTAAATCGGTCCCTTCAAAACGAACGGCTCCTCCGGCAATTTTACCCGGCGTATCCTTAAGCAGGCGCATAATCGACAAGGAAGTTACGCTTTTTCCGCAACCGGATTCACCGACAAGACCGAGCACTTCGCCTTTCTTTATATGAAAGTCAACGCCTGCGACCGCCATGATGCTGCCGCTTTCGCGCTTGAACTCCGTTTTCAGCCCTTGTACTTCGAGCAAATGTTGAGTCATGTCTTGTCCCTCCTTAGTTTTTCGTTTTGGGATCAAGAGCATCACGCAGTCCGTCCCCGACCAGGTTAAAAGCAAGCACAGTCAAAAAGATGGCTATGCCCGGAAAATAGACAATATGCGGAGCAATACTGAGGTAATCGCGTCCCATACTTAACATGGCGCCCCAATCGGGCTCCGTTGTCTTCGCGCCCATTCCGAGAAAGCTTAGTGATGCAGCCGCCAAAATAGCGCCGCCTATTTTCATCGATACATTAACGATAATGCTGGAGATGGTTTCCGGAAAAATATGACGCCAAATAATCCGCCTGTTCTTGGCTCCCATCGAACGGGCAGCCTCTACGAACAACGTTTCCTTGGCCGACAGCGTCACGCTTCGAATAATCCTCGCGAATGACGGTGTCCCGAATACGGCAACTGCAATAACGACGTTCGACAAGCCCGGCCCGAGAATAGCAACGATGCCAATCGCAAGCAAAAGATCGGGGAATGAGAACAATACGTCACTGCCCCGCATAATAAGCCGATCCAGCCAACCGCCGTAATATCCGCTCAGCAGACCAAAAATAGTACCGAATACCGCTGCAATCATAACAGCGCTCAGGCTTACAGCTAATGTCAAACGCGTCCCGTCCATAAGCCGGCTTAGAATGTCACGACCGTATTCATCCGTACCCGCCCAATGCGCTGCGGAAGGACCGGTCATCAAGGCATCATAGTTCGGCTCATCCGGATTATAAGGCGTCAGAAAAGGCCCAAAGATCCCAACGAGGAATAGCAATATAATAAAGCAGGTAGCCACTAGAGCCATCCGTTGTTTGCAAAACTTGCGAATAAACGCTCCGAAGCGGCCCTTTGTTTTTGCCGGGGCCAGCACCTCTTCCGATAACGGTGAACCCGCTCCCATTACCGATGAATTGTTGCTCATGATATTCCTCCTAACCCTAAATTAACGCTGTAAGCAACATCATCTGTCGCTTGAATAACCATTCGTATCGTTTCACGTCTTCATCGCTTCAACTACGACGAATACCTGATTTTTGGATTGAGTACGCCGTATAGTAAATCTACGATCAAATTAATAAGAATAAATTGGGTTGCAAACATCAATAACAAGGCTTGAATGACCGTGTAATCACGGAAAAGAATGGAGTCCACCAGTAATCTTCCGAGGCCTGGTATACTGAATACCGTTTCAACCATAACCGAACCGCCAAGCAAAAACCCAAATTGAAGGCCCGCTACGGTTACGACCTGAATCAGTGAATTGCGAAGCGCATGTCTTCCGATAACGACATATTCGCGCAGACCTTTCGCTCGCCCGGTACGGATGTAGTCCTCTCGCATCGTCTCCAGCATGGATGAGCGCGAATATCGTGCCAGCATCGACATAATGCCTGCCCCAAGCGTAATCGAAGGCAAAATGTATGACTTCCAAGAATCAACGCCACCGGTTGGAAACCAGCCTAGCTCAACGGAAAAAATTTGAATAAGAACGAGTCCAAGCCAAAACCCGGGAATGGACATACCCGAAATCGCCGTCAATGTGCCGGCATAATCTGGCCATTTATTGCGATAAACCGCAGATATAACGCCAATTAGAAGACCGATAACGAGCGCCCAGCCCATGCTGAGGAACGTTAGCCACAAGGTAGGCATGACTCTGCTCTCCAGCATATCGGTAACCGGCATACCCGATCGAATCGAATTGCCTAAATTGCCGCTCAGCAGATCGCCCATATAATTAATGTACTGCTTCCATAGCGGAAGATTTAGGCCGAGCTGCTCTTGAATGCCTTGAATCTCTTCAAGCGTAGCGTCCTTTCCCGCAATAAGACGAGCAGGATCACCCGGAATTAAGTGAATAAACATAAAGACAAGCACGGATACAACGAACAGCAGCGGAATAACCCCGAGGAGTCTTTGCAAAGCATATCTACCCAACTCATAAGCCTCCTTCAGTTTCGACAAATGATATAATAGGGCCGCCTCCCGTCAATCTATAGAAGCGGCCCTGTTCATTTCATGTGAATACCAAGCCTAGCGTTTGTCTGTCTACCTCATTACTTTACTTCTGCATTCAGGATGTTAATGGAACCGTCCGGATATACTTTTACGCCTTCCAGGTAAGTTCTTTTGCCTGAAATAATTTGGTCAACGCCCATGAATGCCCACGGTGCTTCTTCCCAAATCGTTTTTTGGATATTTGCATAGATGCCTTTTGCTTCTTCTGGATCGATTGATTTATTCGCATCTGCTATCCATTTGTCGACATTATCGTTTTTGTAATAGGCCGTATTGGAACCTGCCGGCGGGAACATCTCGCTGCTGAACAAACCTCTTGTCGCACCGTCCGCATCACCTGAAGACGGGGACCAGCTCACATACCACATTTGAATTTTTGCTTCTTCCGGCGTTTTAGCTGAGTTGATTTGATCGGAAAGCGTACCGCCCTCCATCGATTTCACTTCCAGCTTAATGCCTACAAGCGCTAATTGCTGTTGAATAAATTGCATGCCTTTAATCGTCTCGGAATCATTTTCGCCCCAGATTTCAGCTTCGAAGCCATCCGGGTAACCCGCTTCAGCGAGCAGCGCTTTTGCTTTCGCTACATCATAATCGTAGCCCGTTTGCTGCGAATAATATTGCGTTTTTGAAGACATGGTGGAGTCAAGCTTAGCGCCCAGACCCGATTTTACAACTTTGATATAAGCTTCTTTGTTGATTGCATAGTTGATCGCTTGACGTACTTTCACATCGTCGTAAGGCTTCTTCATCGTGTTCAGCGTCACGTAACGAACGATGGTCGAATCAATGGTTTCGATCGCAATTCCCTCTTGTCCTTCAACCTCGGACACTTGCTCGGTTGGCATCGGGTAAATGAAATCGGCTTCGCCTGTTTTCAACATTGCAATTCGCGAACCATTCTCCGGTACCGGTTTGAACGTTACACTGTCCACTTTCGGCAAACCTTGCTGCCAGTAATTTTCATTTTTCACGACAACTAGACGGTCGCCTTGAACCCATTCTTTTAATTTGAACGGACCTGTACCTACCGGCTTCTTCGCAATGTCAGCTCCGCTCTCCTGCAAAGCTTTCGGGCTGATCATTCCTGCCATAGCTACTTTATTTAGAAAGGCATTGTATGGCTCGCTAAGGGTAAAGACAACTGTTTTAGCGTCTGGCGTCTCCACTTTAGCTACTTTTGCGAAGCTTTTGCGCAATCTTAGATTGTTTTTCTCATCTTGAATACGAGCGATGTTGACCTTAACAGCCTCGGCGTTGAAATCCGTGCCATCATGGAATTTAACGTTCTCTTGCAATGTGAACGTGTAGACAAGCCCGTCTTCGCTAATCGTGTGGCTTGCAGCAAGTACAGGTGTGATTTGCATGTTCTCATCGAAGCCCATCAAACCTTCGTACATCGTTCTACCGCCACTGATGGAGTGGGTGTCACTCGCATTATGCGGGTCGAGCGTAATAAAGTTAGCATTGATCGCAATGACAATATCCTTATTGTCTTTCGTTGCCGTACTAGTGCCTTCCGTATTGCCAGCGGCATTGCCGCCAGTATTGCTGGTGCCTCCGTTATTGTCTGCTTTCCCGCAGCCTGCAGCAACTACAACTGTGATAAGCAGCAACATAAACATCGACCATACTTTTCCTTTTGCTTTCATGTCCTACACTCCCCTATAGAAATGATGTATTAGAACAGCTCCTAATCCGAATCTTACCGACTTGGAGATCATTCTCGTCTTTTATCAATCAAGCTTCCCACTGGAAGACAGCTCGCCGTTCACCTACTGGTGTACCGCCGTCGTTCACGATTTCGTTCGGAACAAGTGCATATAAACGATCGATCGTAGCTTGATTGCCATAGCCGATTCGTTCCAGAATGGATGCGATAATACAAGGCCAAACCTGCTCGGATCCGTCGGATACCTTCAGCGAGATGCCGATTCTTTCCTTGCGGAGACCAATGCCGTATACCCCTTTTGCCCCGCCCTTAGCCGACAAATTATTGTCCTTAAGCAGTTCCGAGCAAACGAACTTTGTATCGGCGATCATATAAGGATTTTCATTCATTAGCCTAGCGATTACAGCTGCCGCATTTCGTACATCGGCATCCCCAATTAAGTCGGGACAAGCCAGCTTCAAATAGGAATAAGCGATTTTGTGAAGCGGAAGAGCAAAGATGGGTAAGCCGCAGCCGTCGATGCCTTGCGGAATCGATTCCTTCGGCACCTCGGCCATGTAAGCCATCATTTCCAAAATCTCTTGTTGGGCCGGGTGATTCGGATCATAGTAGGTTTTTTCATCCCAGCCCATATGCCTGCTGAGGCCGATTAAGCCAGCGTGCTTGCCTGAACAGTTATGAAAAATTTTGCGCTTCGGCTCATTTGCCCGGTGGCGCTCCGCTTTTGCTTCCTCATTAAGAGGGTAGGCAGCGCAGCAGTGAAGGCCTTCTTCGTTTAACTCCATTTTCTGAAACATAGATTCCAATACTGCAATATGAAACGCCTCTCCGCGGTGGGAAGCGGTGAAGAGCGAAGCCTCCTGACCTGTCAGCCCGTATACTTCATCGATACGCCGCTTCATTACCGGCAAAGCCTGAAACGGTTTGGCGGCAGATCGCAAATACGTGACATGCTCCGGATTTCCTGCCTTATACAAAATGCTGCCTTTCTCATCAACGACGGTTACCGCCCCATAATGTACATTTTCAAGTATGCCGCCGCGGTATTCTTCTACCAGTGTTGTAAATCCCATCTATGCGACCTCCCTTTATTTACTCCAATGCGAAAAATCGATTTTGCGACAACAGGCCCGATCCGATCATGACGCCCCGCTCGTTCAGCATCGAACGATGGAAGGTAAAAGAATCACGAAGCGGTTCCCACAAGAAGCGCGAAAGATAGATCTTCTCAACTTCATCGTGAATATCAGGAAATTTGTCGACAAGCTCACCGCTCAAAATAACACTGTCAGGATTGTACATGCATACGACATTGTTAATGGTAATCGCCATATACATGAGCGCACGGTCGATCAGATGAATCGCCCAATGCTCTCCTGCGCGCTTCGCCTCGAATAACTCCTCAATCGTACCGATCGGACGAATGCGATTTGCTTCCGATAACAAAGAACTAATATTGATGTAGGTTTGCAGGCAGCCTGCTTTACCGCAATCACACATCATCCCGCTCGGATCAACGGTCGTGTGGCCGATTTCGCCGGCACTGTTCATTACCCCTCGATAGATTTCTCCTTCAAGGATAATCGCGGAGCCAACGCCATGGCCGAAGCCCAGCAGCGCAGTACGTCTCGAACCGAATGCAGCGCCTTTCAAATGCTCGGCAAGCGCACGCACTTTGAGCTCATTATCAACAGCGATATCAAATCCGTTTAGTTCCTTCAATCGCTCAGCCAGCTTGACGTTCTTCCATCCAAGCTGAACAGAGAAAACGACGATACCTTCTTCATTGTTCACGATGCCAGGAAGACCAACGCCAATGCCAACGATGCGGGTGCGGTCAATCTCTTGCTGCTGCATCAATTGCTCGATCGCTTCGCTGATGCGTATAAGCGTCGTTTCCGGACTCTCATCCGGTATTCGCGGGTATTTGCTGCCGCAAACGAGCTTGCCTTGCAAATCCACGATACCGATACTCATTAGGCTGCGATCTAGATCAACGCCGACCGACAACACCGAAGCGTTAACCATGCCCAGCAGCGTCGATTTCCTGCCTAAGCCAGCCGATACTTGATCGGAGTTCAAAAGATAGCCTTGTTCCGTCAATTCCCCGACGATTCTGCTAACGGTTGTCGGGCTCATTCCCGTCTGCTTAGCGATAGAGGCTCGGGAAATGGGATGTTGGTTTTTAATAATTTCAAAAACGGTAAGACGGTTTTGCCTCTTCATAAAATCCTGATCATGCTTTTTCACGGACGACTCTCCCATTATTTTCTCCACTGAAATAATTACATGCATATTTTACTAATAAACTGCATAATAAGACTAAACTCATTATATTTTATATAATTTTCAACTTAGTTTCTCCACTGCTGGTATTAATGATAAATGCTGAACGCAATCATGTCAATATCAATGACATCATTTATGGTTTAATTATTTCTTCGCACAAATGAAAGCGATTAACTCGGGATTATTGGGTACTGGAAACCGCTTACATAACACAAACCTCACACGATCGGTCGTGTTAGCATTTTACGCTTATTCGTCATGAAATCGTTTCCCTTTCAGCCTCCCCACTCCGAGTGGAATCCCTCTGCAAAATTGATCCTGCTAATAAAAAGCGTGGCATTTCAAAAATGGCAATAAAAAACCGCCTCCAACGATACAGCCTCGTAAGCGCTGCATCGTCGGAAGCGATTGTTGGTGCAAGCTGCCCAGCTTGCACCGTCAAACCGTTTTTTTGCGGATTTGCTTGTCTCGATTCTCGCCCCATTCCTTCGCCTGGGACGTTGCGATCGCAATTGCTCTGCCTTCTTCGTAACCATCCTCCAGCAAACCTCCGTGAGTATTCCAACCATTATTAAAATAAGTATTTTCGAATATATCTTTTAATTCTTCTTTCTCATCTTTGTTTATTTTATCGTCATATATAACACAATATTTATATAGAACCTCGGGACTAGAGCCCTCACCGTTAAAATATTGATTGAAAGAATAAAGTAATTTATCTTTGCCTATTTCAATCTTTATATCTACGGGAATAGTAGTAGCGATAATTTTAATTTGATACCACATATGAGTTGTTCTAAATGAATCTTTTGAATTATATATGTCAGTAGATAATCCTTTTACTACTTCTTTGAATCGCAGCAAAAGATCATCTGGAATAGTTTGCTTCAGCATGGTTAAGTAATATACGTGATTTATAATACTTATATCAGATTCTAAATTGAAATATCTATTGTTAATATATTGTACAACCTTATTTTTGTATGGTATTTCCAGTTTTAATAAATCATAGATTCTAATTGCCCAAAGCGTTGAAATGTGAGGGTCATTAATTTCCTCTTCAATAACAAAAGAACCGTCAGATTGTTGTCGCTCTCTAAAATGATTATCAATGTTTTCAAGGTATTTTGTCGGAACATTTGTACCAAGTTCATTAAATATTTCAAGTTGAAATATCAGGGCATACTCGGGGGGTAAACCCTCTAACCACTCAGAATTCGCTGTATTAGTGGAATGCACTGATTGAACAAGTTCTACAGAGTTCATCCAATCAATTATTTCACTTTTATGCGAAATTTTTATTTCTAGTTCGTTTAGAGTTTTAAGTGTCCATAAAGTTGTGTAAATACTTGGTTTACCATTTTTAAAGCCAGCTACATGCCCGAGGTCAGCATAACGTTGTTGTAGAACAAGATCAATTGGTGTAGCTTGCTGTACACTTAACGAAGAATTACATCCAGTTAGCATGATTGCTAGCATAATCAGACTTAGTACTCTCTTCACTTTTGTCACCTCGTAATCTGTTGTATTCTAAGAAATTTATCAAGAGCCGTATACTATTGGTTTGAGGTTTCTTTAAGAATTTGAATCCTAATTTAATAATATTGTATATCACAAATTTGAGGTATATATCATTCACAATCATATTAAAATTCATTCTTATATTTATAAAAACAGGGATAAGAACTAACAGATAATATGGTTAACGTGTTAGAAATAATCAAAAGCACCCTAGGGTGCTTTTGATCGATTATGATAAGATGGCTTTAACTAGATGATTCTAGACCATGGTCCCCGACAGCGGTAACTTGTTCGTAAATGTCTCCATCTGGAATTTTGATCCATCCATTTGCTGCAACTGTAGCTGTGCTGATTGTCCAAGAAGAGAAGGAATCGCTGATACTTGTTGAAACAACTATCGCATTGCATCCATTTTTTGTGCCCTGCTCCTGATATGCCAATCCACTTTCACTAGATCCCGCATATCTTGTTACTGAAGTTTTAGCATATATTTTCATTTCAACAGGCTCACAGTATCCTCCATCCCACACCGACGAAGCCCAGCCATTAAAATTAACAGTAGTTGTTGGTAAGTCAAACGAAATCGTTCCCTGAGATCTTACATGAAACCCACCTATCTTGGTTCCTTGAATATTCCAAGTCGTATTTGTCGGGTTTGCTGCGAAAGTACTTGATGCGAAAGAAAGCATCATAACAAGACCCAAAAGCAATGCGCCAAACTTTTTTTTCATAAATACTACCTCCTGTTTGTGTTTTTTATTACATATATAATTGAAACATAATATACTTAATCAAGAAATATCTGTAATATAACAATCTAGTAAGATCGAAGAAATACTAATCGCATAACTTTGATCAGTAGTTGCCCCCAGTTATCGAGTAAAAGCAGTTTGATCAAGAAACTTCGACTCTTGCTTCTTGATTCTTCTGAATAATACGGCTCGAAACAACTAATGCTTAGGTATTGTAGTCGATTTTTACAAACTGAGAAATGATTCGTAGCGATGAATGGACGACTCACGTGTGGTATCATATGTACCAGGGAGGCGTTAAAATGTCAGATGGGATAAATAAGAAGTTACCAGAAGAAGTAAAGGATACAAATGCAAGACTTGGCAGTTTAAATGAGCCCCGTGGTTTGTCGGCGCCAATGAAATTAATTGCATTAGTTCTGGGGTTTATAGTAATTGGCCCTCTACTTGTATTGCTTTTATCCCAATTGTTCATCTAGCGATTGGACCCGCCACAGTCTCAGATTTTGACTTTATTATTTCTGATTGATGTAGTTTCAGCATGACTGTTTGTCACCACCCGCTAAATATAAAATACCCATAATAATCGCTAAGGTAAAACGTACGATTCGGTGAGGGCAGTAGGTGATTGCTGAACGCCAGAATATTTAACGAAAGACGGTTAGAAAACACATGGCTGAACAAGAATAATCCATAGTGCAGAAGGAAACAAGAAGACCTAGAAATCCTTATTCTCAAAAAAAATCTCCACAGTATTGAGGAGACTTAAGTAGTAACACAAAAAGACCGTCTCATGAGTGACGGTCAATTAGGGTATTGTTATCTGATTTGAAAAAAACTGTCTAAGGACGGATAGAGTGGAATCTCCCTCTTCCTGTCAAGATTAAGCTCGATCCCAAGATCAATCATTGCGTTTTGTTCGCCGTCAAGAGTCAGGGTATTCATTAAACGAATGAGGAGCTGATGTAGCGGATCGTATACATCCCGAAGCGGGTCTGCATCACCATCTGTAGAATTGCAGGTCCGATTAACCTGGAACAACACATCTTCGTAACGATATACGATCAGACGGGTCATTTCGGGCTGCAGCGCGCTATCAATCTTCTCTGGTAATAATAGTGCCCGAAACAACGCTACATCATCCATAGGCATACCAGCCATTTCAAACCAAGCTTTCACTCCAACAAAGGTAATTTCCATGTTCATCATTAGATAGGATTCAAGAAATAGCTTGTCCATCATTTGAGCTCTCATCAGTATTGCCCCTTTTTATATTCTACGTTTGTAACGTGAAGATCTCCGGATGAATCAGATTCAAGGGTAACAGCAATCGCATCAGGGACGTCCTTGATGTAGATATTTGGCGCCTCTGTTTCCCCACTAAATAAGCGCGGCAAGAGAACGAAAATGGATGGTGTCGAGCCGTAGGAACAACCGAGGTGAAACGGCTGTTGCCGTCCTCTGGCAGCTAAGCTTACGTTTCGCGTAGAAATAGAGAGAAAGTTGGCCAAATGATATACTTTCCTATATTTCAAGCGTAAACGGCTGTTGCCATCCTCTGGCGGCTAAGCTTACGTTCCGCGTAGAAATAGAGAGAAAGTTGGCCAAATGATATACTTTCCTATATTTCAAGCGTAAACGGCTTCGCCGTCCTCTTCAGGAGGAGGGAAACCGTTTCTCGTAGAAATAGAAGAATGCTTTATCGCGTGAAACCTCTACAGTCTTGTATTTAAAAAAAGCCTATGCGATCGGCGTTCCTCAGGAACGGCAAATCGCATAGGCTTCCAGCTTGTTGTCGACATAAGCGTACAGGCTGGGCTTGTTTATACCAAAGCTTTCGCTGCAATATCGGTTCTGCTTTGTTTTCCTTCGAAATCAATGACGCTAACCGCTTCATACGCACGTGCACGTGCCTCGGCGATGTCGCGGCCGCGGCCGACGATGCCAAGCACACGACCGCCGTTTGTGACGAATTGTCCGTCTTTGTCGGCTGTACCGGCATGGAATACGAGTGCGCCTTGTGCCTCTGCTTCAGCTAGACCCGTAATGACGCGTCCTTTCGGATATGAAGCGGGATACCCTTCCGATGCGACTACTACGCAAACCGCCGCTTCGTCGCTCCACTGAATGTCCAGCTGATCCAAATTGCCGTTGATCGAAGCCAGCACGATATCAATCAGATCCGTTTGCAGACGAGGCAATACGACCTGCGTCTCTGGGTCGCCCATACGCGCGTTGAATTCGATCGTCTTCGGACCGTCCGGCGTAATCATGAGGCCTGCGAACAAGACACCGCGGAATGGACGGCCTTCGCTGACCATAGCTTTTGCCGTTGGTATGATGATATTCTGGATCGACTCTTCGATAATCGCCGGGTCGATATGAGGCAGCGGCGTGTAAGTGCCCATTCCGCCTGTATTCGGTCCCTTGTCCCCGTCAAAGATCGGCTTGTGATCCTGGGCTGGCACCATTGCGCGAACCGTCTCGCCGTCTACGAAAGCAAGGATCGACATCTCCTGCCCAACGAGGCACTCCTCGATTACGATTTGCGTACCGGCTTGGCCAAACACCTTGTCCACCATCATCTCGCGCAGCGCTTTCTCTGCTTCCTCAAGCGTTGCTGCTACCGTCACGCCTTTACCGGCAGCAAGGCCGTCGGCCTTAATGACAATCGGTGCAGCTTGCTCGCGCAGATAAGCGGAGGCTGCCTCATAATCTGTAAACGTTTCGTACTTCGCAGTCGGAATATTGTACTTCTTCAGCAGGTTTTTCATGAAAATTTTGCTGCCTTCGATTTCAGCTGCATTCTTGCGCGGACCGTAAGCTACGATTCCTGCCGCCTCGAATGCATCTACGATACCGTCAGCCAGCGGATCATCCGGTCCAACAAATACCAAGTCGATCGCGGCATCCTTAGCGAAACGAATCAACTTATCGAATTCGTTTACTGCAATGGGAACGATCTCGGCAAGCTGCGCAATACCGGCATTGCCAGGCGCGCAAAAAACTTCCTTGACCTTCTCGCTTTTCTTAAGCGCCCAGACGATCGCATGCTCGCGACCGCCGCCGCCAACTACCAAAATACGCATTAACGTAACCCCCTAATTGACTATATAACAAGAAACGCCTGACAGCGTCCTTTTATTGACGCCATCGTTTCGGGCGAAACGTATAGAGAAAGGATGAGCAAACTCAAATCCTTTCCTATACGTCAAAAGTAAACGACTGCCGCCGTTTTTGATGGCATTAGCTCGTTTCGCGGAGAACACAAGATGTTGAATCAATAAAGCCTTATCATTTAGATCGGTTAAACCAGCAGCAGCCGCCCGCTTCGCCAGCTCTCTGTCGTTAACGCGCGGCTGCCTATGAAAGAGCAAGATTTAATGCTTGAAATGACGTACGCTTGTGAATACCATAGCAATGTTGTTGGAATTGGCTGCAGCGATGGACTCTTCGTCCTTAATCGAGCCGCCAGGCTGAATGATCGCTGTGATGCCTGCTTTCGCAGCAAGCTCTACCGTATCGCCCATTGGGAAAAAGGCATCCGAAGCAAGTGCAGCGCCCTTAGCCGCTTCGCCAGCTTGCTCAATCGCAATGCGAGCTGCGCCTACGCGGTTCATCTGGCCGGCGCCAACGCCGATCGTCATGTCATCCTTCGCAAGCAGAATCGCATTCGATTTCACATGCTTAACGACCTTCCATCCGAACAGCAGCTGCTTCAGCTCTTCAGCTGTCGGCTTGCGGTCTGTTACAAACTGCAGATCCGCTTCCGTTACACTGTGAACGTCGCTCTCTTGTACGAGCATGCCGCCGTCAACCGATGTAACGACCCAATCAGATTTGCGCTCGGCTGCTGCGGATAGCTCGCCCAGCTTCATCAGACGGATATTTTTCTTCTTCGTAAGAATTTCAAGCGCCTCTGGCGTAAAGTCAGGAGCGATAATGATTTCTAGGAAAATGCCGCCAAGCAGCTCAGCCGTGTCCGCGCCGATCGTCCGGTTAGCTGCTACGATACCGCCGAAGATTGAAGTAGGATCTGCCGCGTAAGCTTTTTGATAAGCCTCATGTATCGTTGCGCCGATGCCTACGCCGCATGGATTCATATGCTTAACCGCAACGACAGCCGGCTCGTCGAACTCTTTCAGGATAGCAAGCGATGCGTTCGCGTCGCTGATATTGTTGTAGGACAGCTCTTTGCCATGCAATTGCTCAGCGGTCGTGACATTGCCTGCTGCTGCAAGCGGCTTGCTGTAGAATGCAGCCTTCTGGTGCGGGTTCTCGCCGTAGCGCAGATCCTGTACCTTCTCGTAAGTAACCGTGTACGTTTCAGGTAACGACTCGCCCACTTGTTTTGTCAAATAATCTGAGATAAGGGAATCATACGCCGCTGTATGGCGGAATACTTTGGCAGTCAAACGTTTGCGTGTCTCAAGCGTCGTATCGCCTTGCGCCTTCAGCTCTTCAATAACTGTGCCGTAGTCGGCAGTGTCGACCACAACCGTTACGAATGCATGGTTTTTGGCAGCTGAGCGAAGCATAGTCGGGCCGCCGATATCGATGTTTTCGATCGCATCTTCATAGGATACGTCAGGCTTCGCGATCGTTTCCTTGAACGGATACAAATTAACGACAACAAGATCGATATAATCCAGGCCAAGCTCCTTCATCGTATTCTGATGCTCTACGTTGTCGCGTACCGCGAGCAAACCGCTATGTACGGCAGGGTGAAGCGTTTTGACACGTCCATCCAAAACCTCCGGAAAGCCCGTTACATCGGAAATGCCGATAACCGGAATGCCTTCCTTCTGAAGCAGGCTGAATGTACCGCCCGTCGAAATAATTTGCACGCCTTGGCTTGCCAACTCTCTGGAAAACTCCACGATTCCCGTTTTATCGGAAACACTGATTAACGCTCTACGAATAGCCACGCAAATACCTCCTCATCTATTTGACCAACCCATTGCTTCCCTAAAATAAAACTTCCGTAAGCAGCTCGCTGCTGCCATTCATCTGTTTTAGCTTACTATCATCAACAAGCTCACTATATCCGATTAGCTGTCTTAGCGTACTATTACCGTTATAGCTCACTGCAGCCGTTCAGCTATTTATATAAGTTGAACTAAACATATATAAGTTGAACTAAACATTTACGTTTTGAGCGCCGCGCAAATAGATCATTCTGAAAGGTCGCTGTTGCAGCCAGATGCTTTGATTTCCTTCCGAAAATTCGCGGTATCATGCACTTAAAGTCCCTGCTCGTTTATGGAGAAGCAGCCTAGACTGCACTTAATACAACAGAAACCTTACATAAGAGCTGTTTCAGACGGCTACAATGTAATACTGCAGTAGAATGAGCTCCAAACCAATGAATATCGCCCTATACATGGAAATCCATTGTACTAACTGCAGTGTACGAGTCGAGTCAGGCAAGTAACATCGATTACGCTGTACAAAGTGCAGTGAAGCCTCGTCATATATGGCGATTTCATTGATTAACCGATCGAACTAGCACACCCAACCAAGAACTGGAAAAAGAAAACTAAAGTCACCCCAAATATAAGTTGAATTAAACATTTACGTTTTAGGCGCTGCGCGAGTAGAGTAGATCATACTTACGATCGCTGTTGCAGTCAGATTCTTTGATTTCATTAGACATTTAAAGGTGAGAATCTGACTGCAAGGCGAACACTTCGTTTCTCCAGAACGATCTTCTCACTTCGCTAAAACTTCATTTTTTAAGTTCAACTTACTCAGCTTGCAAATGTCGACAGAGCTCACTGTTTCCGTTCAGCTGTCTTAGCTTACTATTGCCAGCAGAGCCGTCGCTTCTATCCTACGCATATAAGAAGGCTGACTTCCAGCTCTCGCTGTCTACCTTCATAATCCCTATGAGCTGATTTCCAGCCCTCGCTGTCTACCTTCATAATCCTATGATCTGATTTCCAGCCCTCGCTGTCTACCTTCATATTCCTATGATCTGATTTCCAGCCCTTGCTGTCTACCTTCATAATCCTATGATCTGATTTCCAGCCCTCGCTGTCTACCTTCATAATCCCTATGAGCTGATTTCCAGCCCTCGCTGTCTACCTTCATATTCCTATGATCTGATTTCCAGCCCTTGCTGTCTACCTTCATAATCCTATGATCTGATTTCCAG
>NZ_JACHXW010000011.1:138815-206929 GCF_014192395.1 Paenibacillus endophyticus
CAGCCCTCGCTGTCTACCTTCATAATCCCTATGAGCTGATTTCCAGCCCTCGCTGTCTACCTTCATATTCCTATGAGCTGCTCACTCGCACATGCCGTCCATCCAGCGTCACACGCCCCTGCGCGATCCGCTGAATGACGCCCGGCAGCAGCGCCTGCTCGGCTGCATGAATGCGCACGGCGAGCGAGTCTTCCGTATCCTCGTCCGCTACTTCAACTACACGCTGCGCGATAATCGGCCCGCTGTCCATGCCCCCGTCCACATAGTGGACGGTAACGCCCGTCAGCTTAACGCCGTATGCGAGCGCCTGCTGGATGGCGTTCACGCCGGGGAATGCCGGCAGCAGCGCCGGATGGATGTTAATCATCCGCCCGTAAAACGGCTCAACGAGTACCGACGTGATAATGCGCATATAACCCGCGAGCACGATCAACTCGACGCCGCGGCGCTCGAGCTCGGCGATAATCTCCGCCTCGTACGCCTCGCGAGACGGATATTCCTTTGGCGCGAACAGGAACGTGTCCACGCTTGCTTTCCGTGCGCGCTCCACTACGGGAGCGGCAGGCTTGTCACAAACAAGAAGCTCGATGGTTACATCGAGCTTCCCATTCTGCACCGCATCTATGATCGCTTGGAAGTTGGAGCCTTGTCCCGAAGCGAACACAGCGATGCGAAGTGCTCCCATTATACTTCCGCTCCCGTGAAAGTCACGATGCGGCTGCCTTCCGTAACCGTTCCGATACGGTAAGCCTGCTCGCCAAGCTCAGCCGCAATGCGAAGAGCTTCGTTCGCTTGATCAGCCGGCACAACGACAACCAAGCCGATTCCCATATTAAAAGTCGTGAACATATCACGATTTGTAATGCTGCCCTTTGATTGCATCAGGTCGAAGATTGGCAGAATCGGCCATGAGCCGTATTCTACGTCCACGTTCACGCCATCCGGCAATACCCGTGGGATGTTCTCGATAAAGCCGCCGCCCGTAATATGCGCCATGCCTTTCACTTCTACCTGCTCCACCAGCTTAAGCGCCGATTTCACATAGATGCGGGTTGGTTCGATCAGTACGTCGCCAAGCTTAGCGCCGCCAAGCTCTTCCAGCTCTTGATCCAGCTTATAGCCGGCATCCTCAAGGAGCAAACGGCGAACAAGCGAGAAGCCGTTGCTGTGAATGCCGCTGGAAGCGAAGCCGATTACCGCGTCGCCTGCAGCGATCGTCGAGCCGTCGATCATTTTTTTCTTGTCTACGATACCTACGGTGAAGCCTGCGATATCATATTCTCCGCCTTGATACATGCCTGGCATTTCAGCCGTTTCGCCGCCGATCAGGGAACAGCCCGCTTGCACGCAGCCTTCCGCGATTCCTTTGACGATCGCTTCGATTTTCTCAGGCACGACTTTGTCGCATGCCAGATAATCCAGGAAGAACAAAGGCTCCGCGCCTTGTACGATAATATCGTTCACGCACATGGCTACGGCATCAATGCCGATCGTGTCATGCTTGTCCATGGCAAAAGCAAGCTTCAGCTTCGTTCCGACGCCATCCGTTCCAGACACTAGCACAGGCTCATCATACTTGTCCTTGTTCAGGCTGAACAGACCGCCGAAGCCGCCTAGCTCTGCCAGCACCTCGGGACGGTATGTCCGCTTCACGTGCTTTTTCATCCGTTCTACCGCTTCGTTGCCTGCCGCGATATCGACGCCGGCTTTTTTGTACGCTTCTGACACTCTCGGTCAACTCCTTAACTAATTTAGGAGCATAAACACTCCATGGGTTTTAACATTTATGCGATTAACAGCTGCAGCTCTTGTCCGATTCTTCGTTAACCGGCGTTGGGTAGTCATTGTCGAAGCAAGCCAGGCACATGCCGCGATTGTATGCTCCGTCATTGCCGCCAACTGAATCAACAAAGCCCTGATCACTCAAAAAGGATAATGAATCCGCGTTGATCTGCTTGCGAATCTCCTCTACCGTACGGTAAGAAGCGATAAGCTCCTTGCGGTCCGGCGTATCGATGCCGTAATAGCAAGGGTTTTTGAAAGGCGGCGACGTAATCCGCACATGCACTTCAGTCGCACCTGCTTCACGAAGCAGGTTTACGATGCGAAGCGATGTCGTTCCGCGCACGATCGAATCATCGATCATTACGACACGTTTGCCTTCCACTACTTTGCGCACGGCGGACAGCTTCATTTTGACACCCTTCTCGCGAAGCTCTTGGGAAGGCTGGATGAACGTCCGGCCGGTATATTTGTTTTTGATGAGGCCAAGCTCATATGGAATACCCGTTTGCTCCGCATAGCCGATTGCCGCCGAAATACTCGAATCGGGCACGCCCGTTACGATATCCGCATCGACAAAAGACTCTGAAGCGAGCTGGCGGCCCATACGCTTGCGCGCCATATGAATGTTAATGCCGTTAATATCGCTGTCCGGACGGGCGAAATAAATATACTCCATCGCACAGGTCGCACGTCGTTCAACCTCGGCATAACGCGTCTCGCGCATGCCATCCGCATCCAGTATGAGAAGCTCGCCTGGCTGGACGTCACGCTCGTACACTGCACCGATCGTCTCGAACGCGCAAGACTCCGATGAGAACACGTAGCCGTCGCCGATTCGGCCCATTACGAGCGGACGCAAGCCATGCGGATCAGACGCGACAAGCAGCTTGTCATTCGTCATGATCAGGAATGCGAAACCGCCGACAATGCGCTGCAAAGCTTCCTTGGCAGCCGTCTCAAAGTCCTTCGAGGAACGGGCGATGAGATGGGCAATAACTTCGGTATCACTTGATGTTTGGAAAATCGAACCCGACATTTCAAGCTCTTTGCGAATTTCCGGCGCATTTACGATATTCCCGTTCGTAGCAACCGCTAGGTCGCCGTCACGGTAGCGGAATATAAGTGGCTGCGCATTGGCAAGCTTGCTCTCTCCCGCAGTGGAGTAACGGACATGGCCGATGGAGCGGTCACCTGCAAGAATATCCAGATTGTCCTTGTTGAATACTTCTTTAACAAGACCCATGCCGCGGTGATACGCGAACTTGTTGCCGTTTTTCGTATCAACCGTACAGATCCCCGCGCTTTCCTCGCCGCGGTGCTGAAGCGCATGGAGCCCGTAATAGGATAGGTTGGACGCTTCAGGGAGATTAAATACCCCGAAGACGCCGCATTCTTCACGCAATTTGTCAAAAATATCGTCACGGCCAATGCCTTCGTTATAATGGTCGCCCGTCCATAACAAAGGCTCCTGTCTTATTTGCTCATCAGACATGGAATCGCATCCTTCCAGACCTTCTCCAGTTGTGTTACCGGCGCCTGAATGCCGGCTTTTCCGTTTACGCTTATGGTCAGGCTGCTGCCTTTAACTGTACCGATTTGAGTGTGAACAACGCCTTGCTCCGACAGCTTCGCTTGCAATGCCGCAGCATTCTCCGGCTTAGCCGAAAGAAGGATGCGGGATTGCGATTCGCTGAACAACAGGTGATCCGCGCGCAGGTCTGATGCCAAAGCGACTTCCGCGCCAAGGCGTCCGCTGATGCAGGATTCCGCTACAGCAACTGCGATTCCGCCTTCGGACAAGTCATGCGCCGAAGCGACTAGACCGCCTTGGATCGCGCCAAGCACGGCATCCAAAACTTTTTTCTCCGTTGCCAGATCAATTTCTGGAGGACGGCCAGCAGCCCCTCCTTGCAGGACGTATTGCAGTTCGCTTCCGCCAAGTTCCGCTTTCGTCTCGCCTACGAGAATAATGACGTCGCCTTCTGCTTTGAAGCCTTGCGTCGTAATGTGGTCAATGTCATGCACGAGGCCAACCATGCCGATTACCGGTGTCGGGAAGATCGCACCTTTGGCATTCTCGTTGTACAAGCTCACGTTGCCGCCGATGACAGGCGTGTTCAAGATGACGCAAGCCTCGGACATGCCGTCAGCCGATTTCTCAAGCTGCCAGAACACTTCCGGCTTCTCCGGGTTACCGAAGTTCAGGTTGTCCGTAACGGCAAGCGGCTCAGCGCCCGAGCAAACGATGTTGCGGGCTGCTTCGGCAACGGCAATGCGTCCGCCGACTTCTGGATCCAGATATACGTAACGTCCGTTGCAGTCTGTCGTCATCGCAAGCGCCTTGCGCGTGCCGCGAATCGTCACAACTGCCGCATCGGAGCCCGGTTGAACGGCTGTCGACGTACGAACCATGTAGTCATATTGATTGTAAACCCACTCTTTGCTCGCAACGGTTGGGGAAGCAAGAACCTTCTCCAGCGCGCCGGTAAGGTCGGTTACTTCTTCGTAAGCCGAAGTGTCTACCGCAGCATTTTCGCTGTAGTAAGCCGGCTCTTTCGAAGGCTTGTCGTATACAGGGCACTCGTCAACGAGCGCTTTTACCGGCATATCGGCAACCTCTTGGCCTTGGTGAAACAAACGAAGACGCCCGTCATCCGTTACTTTACCTACTTTGGCGCAAATAATGCCCCAACGGTCAAAAATTTCTTTGGCTTGCGCTTCATGCTGTGGCTCTACGACGAAGAGCATACGCTCTTGCGACTCGGAAAGCATCATTTCATAAGGCGTCATGCCCGTTTCGCGCTGCGGCACCTCGTCGAGGTAAAGCTCAAGGCCGTTGCCCGCTTTGGAAGCCATCTCTGCGCTTGAGCATGTCAAGCCTGCCGCTCCCATGTCTTGAATGCCGAGCACGATACCGGAATCGATCAGCTCAAGCGTAGCTTCCATAACCAGCTTCTCCATGAACGGATCGCCGACTTGTACCGCCGTACGCTTCTCTTCGGATTCCTCGGAAAGCTCAACGGATGCGAACGTAGCACCGTGAATACCGTCGCGGCCAGTTGCAGGACCTACGTAGAATACCGGATTGCCTACCCCTTTAGCCACACCGCGCTGGATTTTATCATGATCGATTAGGCCGACGCACATCGCATTAACGAGTGGATTGCCCTCGTAGCTCTCGTCGAACATCACTTCGCCTGCAACCGTCGGGATCCCGATACAGTTGCCGTAGCCTGCAATGCCGCTAACGACATGCTCGAACAAATATTTAACGCGCTCATTCTCTAGACGTCCGAAGCGCAAGCTGTTCAGCAATGCGATTGGACGCGCGCCCATGGAGAAGATGTCGCGGATAATGCCGCCAACGCCCGTTGCCGCGCCTTGGTAAGGCTCAACAGCAGATGGATGGTTATGCGATTCGATTTTGAATACGACCGCTTGGTTGTCGCCGATATCGACGATGCCCGCGCCTTCGCCCGGTCCCATCAGAACGCGCGGTCCTGTGATTGGGAACTTTTTGAGAATCGGCTTGGAGTTTTTGTAAGAGCAATGCTCTGACCACATGACGCTGAATACGCCGATTTCCGTGTAGTTGGGCTGACGGCCTAGAAAACCGCAAATCAGCTCAAACTCATAATCGGATACGCCAAACTGGCTGTAAATCTTTTGCTCGGCAATTTGCTCCGCTGTCGGTTCCTTAGCTGTTAACTGCTGCGCCATGTTGTTCCCTCCATGCATTCAAAATCGATGTAAACATCCGCTTTCCGTCTTCCGAGCCGAGCAATTGATCAATCGCGCGCTCTGGGTGAGGCATCATTCCTACTACGTTTCCTGCTTTGTTGCTGATTCCCGCGATGTTCTCAACGGAACCGTTCGGGTTCGTGTCGCCTGCGTAGCGGAACACGATTTGGTCATTCGCTTTAAGCTCGGCAAGCGTTGCGTCGTCGCAATAGTAATTGCCTTCGCCGTGTGCGATTGGAATATTAATAATCTCGCCTTGCGAGTATTGGTTTGTGAATGCCGTGCTGCTGTTTACCACTTCAAGAGGAGCTTGATGGCAGCGGAACTTCAGACCGTTGTTGCGGATCAAGGCGCCTGGCAGAAGGCCGGCTTCCGTCAAAATTTGGAACCCGTTGCAAATGCCCAAAATAAACTTGCCTGCTTCGGCCGCTTTTTGCACTTCGCCCATGACAGCCGCGAATTGCGCGATTGCGCCGCAGCGCAGGTAGTCGCCGTAGGAGAAGCCTCCCGGCACTAGAATTGCATCATACGCGGACAAGTCCGTAGCTGTATGCCATACATAGTCAACCGACTGGCCGATGGTGTCTTCGACGGCTTTGTAGCAATCGATGTCACAGTTGGAGCCAGGAAATACGAGTACCGCAAACTTCATCGTCTTAACCCTCCAGTTCAAAACGGAAATCTTCTACAACCGTGTTCGCGAACAGCTTTTCGCACATCGCTTTGATGCGTACTTCCGCTTCAGCGCGGTCAGCCGTATCTAGCTCAAGCTCCAAATATTTGCCGATGCGTACTTTTTCGACTTCGGAGAAGCCCAGTGTGTGAAGCGCGCCTTGTACAGCGGTTCCTTGTGGATCCAAAACGTTTTGCTTGATGGTGACGTAGACGGTTGCCTTCATAATAGCCTCCTGAAAATGTGGGTTTTTTTCGCGGCGGATTTATTGGTCAAAATGTGATGGCCGCTCGGGCGCGGGAGTTATTGCCTACGCCGCTATTGAAGCCGGGAAATCTGATTACACCGCTTAGCGGTTATTTCCCGGTCTTCAAGAAGCGATCGCTGTCGCTCTCCGGCAACAACTTCCCGCTCTCCGAGCTCCCACATTCTGCAATAAAAACCTTTGCGAGTGTGGTCGGTGAAGCAATGGTGGTGGCCGCGCTGTCGCTGGCCACTTGGAACCTACGTGCTAAGTGCTAAGCGGTGGCCGCGCTGTCGCTGGCCACTTGGAGCCAACGTGCTAAGTGCTAAGTACTAAGTTCTGGCTACCGAGAACTTGTGTGATTGACCTGCGCTTCCGCTGGCCATTATTGATTGCTGCAGCCCTGCGCTTTCACTCAGGCTGCCTTTGTATGGGGTGCAGCAGCGCTCTCGCTGGCTGCCTGCCTGTGAAGGCATGCGCTTCCGCGCCCCTATATCAGCGTCTTCGCTCGCGCTCGACGTTTTTAAAAAAGTTACTACCTGCTGCAGGCAGCAGGCTGTGCGATAACGGCCATTATTACCGTTAGTTTAACCCAAAACTCCCTACAACTCCACGCCAGTCAAACGGCGGTAAATATCGCGATAACGGGCTGTCGTTTCCGCTACAACCTCATCCGGCAAAGGTGCAGGCTTGCTGTCGCGGTCCCAATCGGAGCCGAGCAAGTACGTGCGCACCGGCTCTTTGTCCATGCTATCGATCTCGATATCGAGCGCATAATTGCCTTCCGCCCAGAAGCGCGAGGAATCCGGCGTGAAGATTTCGTCGATCAACACGACTTTACCATCGATCAGCCCGAATTCGAACTTGCAATCCGCGAGAATGATGCCATGCTCGGCGCAGTAGCCGTGAGCGAACTCGAACAGCTTGATGCTGCGGTCGCGAAGCTCTTCTGCAAGCTCGCTACCTACCATTTCGGCCATCTTCTCGAACGGAATGTCCTCGTCATGACCAACATCGTTTTTCGCCGCTGGCGTAAAGATCGGAGCTGGAAAACGTTCGTTTTTGCGAAGGCCCTCAGGAAGGGCGATACCGTTAATTGCAGACGTTTGCTGATACTGCCTCCAGCCGCCGCCCGTGATGTAGCCGCGCACGACGCATTCGATATCGATGCGTTCCGCTTTGCGGGTAACCATGATACGGTTTTTGAGCAGCTCAGGTTCCGTAACGAGTGCCCCAAGCTTCTCCACGTCGGTATGAACGACGTGATTCACTTGGATATCAGCCGTTTGCTCGAACCAATACGCCGATAGGCGGTTAAGCACATTGCCTTTGTCCGGAACGGCCGGGTCAAGCACATAATCGAAGGCCGAGATGCGGTCCGTCACGACGATCAGGAAATGCTCCCCAAGATCGTAAAGCTCGCGAACCTTGCCTTTGTAAATAAGCGGAGCTTTTATATAATCGACAGCCGTCGATAATGCTTGCGATGTTGCGCTCATCAGGCCAGCCTCCCTTTAGATCAATCCTAAACGTGTGAAAATCGTATCCACATGCTTCAAGTGCCAAGCCGGGTTGAAGCAATCGTCAATCTCTTCTGTGGACAACACGCTTGTAATTTCCTCGGTCTCGCCGATGATATCGCGGAATTGGCGCTGTGTTTCCCATGCTTGCATCGCGCGCGGCTGTACCGTATCGTATGCTTTCTCGCGGCTGAAGCCTTTGTCGATCAGCTTCGTCAGTACGCGGCCCGAGAACGGCACGCCGTACGTTGCTTGCATGTTCCGCTTCATGTTCTCCGGGAACACTTGCAGGTTGTTGATGATATTGCCGAGGCGGTTCAGCATGTAGTTCAGAAGCATCGTCGCATCCGGCAAAATAATCCGTTCAACCGAAGAATGGCTAATATCGCGTTCATGCCAAAGCGCAATGTTTTCGTAAGCTGTAACCATATGTCCGCGAATGACGCGCGACAAGCCGGAGATGTTCTCGCAGCCGATCGGATTGCGTTTGTGTGGCATTGCGGATGAACCTTTTTGGCCCTTCGCGAACGGCTCTTCGACTTCGCGGAATTCGCTCTTCTGCAAAGCGCGAATCTCGGTTGCGAATTTATCAAGCGACGAAGCGACAAGCGCAAGTGTTGCCATATATTCAGCATGACGGTCGCGCTGCAGCGTTTGAGTCGAGATTGGGGCAGCGGTAATGCCAAGCTTGTTGCAGACGAATTCTTCCACGAACGGATCGATGTCAGCGAATGTGCCTACGGCGCCGGACATTTTACCAAACTGCACGTTGTCTGCCGCATGGTGGAAACGCTCCAGGTTACGCTTCATTTCCTCGTACCATAGCGCCATCTTGAGACCGAAAGTTGTCGGCTGCGCATGAACGCCGTGCGTACGGCCCATCATTGGCGTGTCTTTATATTGAAGGGCTTTGTCCTTCAGAATTTCGATGAAGCGCTCAATATCTTTTACAAGAATCGCATTGGCTTGCAGCAAAAGGTAACCGATAGCCGTATCCACAACGTCTGTCGAAGTCAGGCCGTAGTGAACCCATTTGCCTTCCGGACCTGCTTTCTCGGATACCGCGCGCGTAAACGCGATGACGTCATGGCGAGTGTCCTGCTCGATTTCGTAAATGCGATCAATGTCGAAGTCAGCGGACGCGCGAAGCGCAACAACGTCTTCCTTCGGAATAATGCCCAGCTCGGACCAAGCCTCGCATGCGCAAAGCTCAACCTCCAGCCATGCTCTAAATTTGTTTTCTTCTGTCCAAATCGCTCTCATTTCCGGTCTGCTGTAACGCTCTAACATGAATCATTCACACCTTCCAAATAGTTGTAGCTTCAATCCAGCTAAGTGCAGCCTCAATATTATCGGCCAACACGTTGACATGTCCCATTTTGCGTTTCACAAGCGCGTCTTTCTTCCCGTACAAGTGCACCTTAGGTGCGACCTTTAGCCGATCGGCCGACTCATCGCTGCTTGCCATCAGCGAAAGCAGCGGCTCGACATGCTGCCCAAGCACATTGACCATCACGACAGGGCTCATGAGTGTCGTATCCCCAAGAGGCAGGTTGCACACGGCACGCACATGCTGCTCGAACTGTGACGTCCGGCAAGCTTCCATCGTATAGTGCCCGCTGTTATGCGGCCTTGGGGCGAGCTCATTCACGAACAGCTCCCCGTCAGCCGTCACGAACAGCTCAACTGCGATAAGACCGACTGCGCCAAGCCCTTCCGCGATTCGAGCAGCAAGCTGCTCAGCCTCGCGCTGCAGCTCCTCGCTGATTCTTGCCGGAACGATAGACAAATGCAATATATTATCGACGTGTATGTTCTCCGCTGCCGGGAAGGTCTTAATCTCCCCCTGCGGACTTCTCGCCGCTATAACTGAAATTTCCTTGTCGAAGCGGATGAATTGCTCCAGCACGAGCTGTACCTTGGCACGAGCGAGCGTCTCATATGCCTCTTCAATTTCATCCGTGCTGCGGATGACCCATTGTCCTTTACCGTCATAGCCGCCCATGGCTGTCTTCAAAACGCATGGCGTTCCGAAGGCCCCGACTCCCTCACGAAGCTCGTCCACGCTGCTAATCTCGCGGTATGGAGCCACCTTGACGCCTGCTGCTTGAATCGCGCGCTTCTCCCGAAGACGATGCTGCGTCGTATAAAGCAGCTCGCTTCCCTGCGGCACATGCGATTCATCCATCAGCATCTTCGCTACTTCGGCATCGACATTCTCGAATTCGTACGTAATAACGTCTGAACGCTTCGCAAGCTCTCTTGCCGCTTCGCGATCATCATAAGCCGCAACGATCTGCTCAGCGACTTGGCCTGCCGGACTGTCCGGAACCGGATCGAGAGCGATGAATCTGTAGCCCATCGCGCTGCCCGCATTTGCCATCATTCGGCCAAGCTGGCCGCCGCCTAGAATCCCAATCGTGCTTCCCGGCAGCAGTGTCTTCACCTGCTGCTTGTCCGCGTTGATGCTGCTCATAGCGTCTCACTGCTTTCCAGCACTTCCTGCTTCACGCGCTCGCGTCGCGCCATAACGCGCGCTTGCACCTCAGGATCGAACGCCCCGAGCATTTGCGCCGCCAAGAGGCCGGCATTCGTACCGCCTGCATTGCCAATCGCTACCGTAGCTACCGGAATGCCGCCCGGCATTTGTACAATTGAGAGCAAGGAATCCAGCCCGCTCAAGTTGGAAGACTTAACGGGAACGCCAATAACCGGCAGAATCGTCTTTGCAGCGACCATGCCGGGCAAATGCGCAGCTCCGCCGGCTCCGGCAATAATTACCTTAAGCCCGCGCTCTACCGCAGTCTCCGCGTATTCAAACATCAAATCCGGCGTACGATGCGCCGAAACGACCTTTTTCTCATAAGGAATTTGCAATTCCTCCAGAACGTCGCAGGCTAACTTCATTGTGTCCCAATCCGACTTGCTGCCCATGATGACGCCCACCTTCGCAGACATGCGATCAAACCCACTTTCATTAATAAGATTATATTTCATAAAGCCTCTAATAACCAAAGCTGTAAGAAGAAACGCCTGACGGCGTCCTTTCCATAGACGGCATCGTTTCGGCGAAACGTATAGAGAAAGGATGAGCAAACCCATATCCTTTCCTATACGTCAAGCGTAAACGGTTGTCGCCGTCCTCTGTGGCAAAAGCAGTCGTTTCGAAGAGATATATAAGCACATGAATATGTGAAAACACATAAATGCTTATATCTCAAGGTGAAACGGCTATCGCCGTCTTTTGGCGGCGCTGCGCGGTTCATTCCAAGAAATATAGAGAATGTATAGCCTGTGGATATACTTTCCTCATATTTCAAAAACAGAAATAGCCCGTCAGCAACCATTATAATGGGAGTGCCGCAGGACTTGAGCGGAAGCGTAAGGAACGACCGGTGTTCAAGCGAACCCTCGATCAGTCATGCTTCACTTTAATGATGACGATTCAAGCTGCGGGGCATTGTCATAGAGACAGCAGTAGGCTGCCCCGTAAGAGAGGCAACCTATGTCCAAATAATCGGGCATCTGCTTGCTGCGAGCTTGCTGTATGGCGGTCCCAAAGCTGCTTTAGTTCCGCTTATCGTCTCATCTTGCTCGTAGTCCGAAAATTAAGGTTTCCGGGTAGAAACATTCAGGCCTTATCCCAAATATATACGAGATTAATGTAAATGAATAAAGTACAAATTTCAATTCCGGCAGAGTGCTCCGCCTCAAACCTATTCTAGTTTATCTAATCCCCCTAACACTGTCAATGAAATACGAACATTAAAAGACAATGTTTTATAAAGGTTCGTTTTTTTGAATAAAACGCATCATAATTCAGAGCGGAATACCCAAATAAAGGAGGATCGCCTTCATCTCAGATATCCTGTAAGCTTGATACCCGCCTCTTAATTGTACTCACCTGCGGAAATATCGCGAGTCCCGAGCTGCCTGCTCATGCAGAATCCCCTTATTATTCCCTTTACACGGCAAAGCTTCCGCCTTTACGTCCGTTTTCACAATGCTTTTGCCGACTAAGAACCGAATTCACCGAATACAGTTATAACAGATGCTTAGAAAATAAATAGAGGAGGCCTAGCCACGGTGCAAATTCATGTCGTGCAAAAAGGCGATACGCTCTACAAGCTCGCACAGCAATTCGATGTTTCGGTTGAAGAGATTGCGGATGCCAATGGTATAAATGCTGCCGATCCGCTGGTCATCGGCCAGTCGCTCATTATCCCGGCCAATGCGGTTGCTCATAAGGTGCTCGCCAATGAAACGCTTTGGCTGATTGCGCGTCGGTACGGGGTTTCGCTGCAGGAGCTTGCGGCCGTTAACCACATAAGCAATCCCGCGCTCATTTATCCCGGCCAAAACCTTGTCATTCCGCAAGCCGCAAAGCCGAGCATCGAGGTCAATGCCTATACGGAAAAGTTCGGTGCTCCCGGCGTTGCCATTGTTGAAGATATAGGTCCAAACCTCACTTATTTAAGCCCGTTCAGCTATCGGCTGCAAGCGGACGGCTCCATTACGCCGCTCGACGACTCTGCGATTATCAATGCCGCTTACAAGACGCGGACGGCTCCCATGATGGTCATCACCAATTTCGAGAACGGCACCTTCAGCCCTGACATCGCTCATGCCATACTAAGCAACCCTCCGCTTCAGCAGTCTGTTATCGAGAGTATCCTTGCCACAATGAAGCTGAAGGGTTACCTGGCGCTTAACGTCGATTTTGAATATGTCCCTCCCGCTGACCGCGAGCTTTACAACGACTTTCTGCAAAGGCTTGTGGACAGCCTCCATCCGCACAACCTGCTCGTGTCCGCTTGTCTCGCTCCCAAAACGAGCGCCGCTCAGACCGGTACACTGTACGAAGCGCATGATTACGAGGCTATGGGCCGTATCTTGGATTTCGTTATTCTGATGACTTACGAGTGGGGCTGGTCCGGCGGTCCTCCGAGGGCGGTAGCGCCGCTGAACGAGGTGAACAAGGTGCTGACCTATGCCTTGAGCGTCATTCCGCCGCAAAAAATCGTCATGGGCATGCCGCTGTACGGCTATGACTGGACGCTGCCTTATGTACAGGGCGCGAAGTGGGCGCCTACCATAAGTCCGCAAGCGGCGATAAGCCGTGCGCGCCTATACGGCGCTGACATTCAATACGACGATGAAGGACAATCGCCTTATTATCATTATTATGATAAGGAAGGGCGAGAGCATGTTGTCTGGTTTGAGGATGCGCGCAGCGTGCAGGCCAAATTCAATCTGGTCAAAGCGTACAACCTGCGCGGCGTCAGCTACTGGGTCCTTGGCGTTCTTTTCCCGCAAAATTGGTATGTGCTTCAGGCGAATTTTACGATCAAGAAGCTTGTTTAACGGTTTTATTAAAGGGATTGTTGCAGGAATATCGAAGAGGCTGCACCGCTGCGACATGTCGCATGCCGAGGCAGCCTTTTAAACTTATATTCATTATCACTTTTTCCCGCTTATTAAAATAAGGCCATTATATGCATACTTAATGGCAGTAATATACATAATACCTGAAGTAGCAACAGTTGCTATTCATCTGAAAGGCCGATTTTGGAGGGTTTGCAATGGTCTTGCATTCTGATCTTATACATGCTTCAAACGAAATGAATTTAAACAAACTGCGGCAAATCTTTTCAGATAACGAGTCTTTGGTTATACGCAGCCTAATGAATAAAAATGGCAGTTTACTAGCTTCATTTGTTTACTTGAACATCTTAGTCGATGAAAAATATTTAAATCAACATCTTGTTCGGAAACTGAACGAAGATCTGTATATAAAAACAGGCCCGGCGAATGAATTAGCTTTGAACACTCTAAACTCTCTTGGAACCGTTATTGAACTGAAGCATATCGAAGCTGTAGTTAGCTTGATTACCGATGCTGGTATTGCCGTAATGGTCGAAGGAAGCTGCGTGGCTTACGGTATCCTGATGCCAGGATATGAGACACGAGCGATCGAAGAACCGAAGATTGAAATTAACGTACGGGGGCCAAAAGAAAGCTTCACCGAAGACCTGCAGCAAAACTTGAGCATGGTGCATAGGAAGCTTAAGACACCCGATCTCAAATCCATTTCCTATGTGATCGGTCAGCAAAGCCAAACTAAGGTTATGCTCTTATATCTTGAAAACCGAATCGACCCCACTCTATTAGCGGAAATACGAAATAAAATCGAATCCATCCAATTGGACGTTTTAATTGTTAATGCTCAAATAGAAGAATTAATTCAGGATAACATTTTCACCCCTTTCCCCCAGATTTTCAGTACAGAAAGACCTGATCGCATTGCTACTGCATTAGGTAGGGGAAAAGCAGCGATTATAACTGATGGAACGCCCATTGCCTTAATCGCTCCTACCTCTTTTTTTGAAATGCTGCACCCTAGCGAAGATTTATACGAGAGATTTTATTTTGCTAACTTTTTAAGAGTACTGCGTTTGATATGCCTGTTTATCTCTTTATTCGGGCCAGCCTTATATATTTCGTTGACCACCTTTCATCTCGAAATGATTCCGACACCGCTGATGATGGCCTTTATTTCCTCAAAAGCCGGAATTCCTTTTCCAACCTTCATTGAAGCGATCCTCATGGAGACCGCTTTTGAGATACTTAGAGAAGCCAGTCTTCGATTGCCACGTGCAGTAGGCCAATCCGTCAGCATCGTAGGAGCACTTATTATAGGCGAGGCTGCCGTACAATCAGGGATCGTGTCCCGGCCGATGGTTATCGTAGTGGCCATGACTGGAATTGCTTCTTTTGCAATCCCATCCTTCAGTACGGCTATCGCCTTACGTATGCTGAGGTTTCCTTTTATACTAATCGCCGCTAGTTACGGTGTGTTTGGTCTCTCTTTAAGCATGTTTATACTCATCATGCATTTGTGTTCCTTGCAAACGTTTGGCGTGCCATTTCTTGAACCGGTTAGCTTCAATAGCATAAGGGACACATTGATGAAGTATATTCTTCTTCCTGTCAAATACAGAGAAAATGTAATGCAGGTCAAGGCTGGCCGTGCAGATGCTCCGCAACGAAAAAAAGGAGGTTTCCTGCATCGCAATGATGAGGATGAATACCGTTAAAATTATTCTATCGATCTGTTTGCTAACATGCACAGCTGGCTGTTCAGCCGATGTCACAGAAATTAGCGATATTGCTTTAGTAACAGCGACGGGCATCGACTATGACAAAAAAACAAAAAAATATACATTTACTTCCTATTGTTTATTACCCACAACGACCAGTACGGCGAATACCGGAAAACTTTCCGATTGGGTTGTAAGCGCATCGGGCAGCTCTATTCTGGATGCCGCAAAAAAATTACGAAGCCAAGTTGGAAAAACACTAATATGGCAGCATAATAAGTTCATTATTATTGGGGAGGGAGCTGCCCGCTACTCCTTTTATGAAATTATGGATTTCATGATTAGAAATCGTCAAATACGTATTACGAGTTTCCTTTTTGTAAGCAAAGGAAGAGCCGTAAATTTACTTCATATGAATACAGAAACAGAGGACCTGCTCTCTAATGATTTGCTGGGGAAAGTTAGGAACGAGAAGGATTGGGGAAGAAGTATCAGCCAGAGCATACAAAATATCGCAAATTGGAATACTGATCCTTATAGGGGCTTTGTTGCAGGGAAAATAAGTAAATCCAGGCATTCCTTCAAGTCCAAAGATGCCCTATCTTTAAGCGGAGGATCCGTTTTTAACCATGGCAAATGGGTTGGCTGGTTGGATGAGCAAGATGTGCTAGTCGTTCATTTATTGTCAGATAAAAGCAAATGGAAGAATCTCACTTTTAGCGAAAGCTTTCCATTTCATGATAGCAACGTCACCTTACATTTTAAGCTGGACAAGCAATCGATACAATGTAGGGATACCGATGGTCCTACAGTAGATATTCATTTGAGTTTAACCTCAACTGTAGGCGAGATAGAGCACTATTTATCGGTAGACAAGCTAGACACAATCATTCAGCTCGAGCATGCGGCATCCACCTTTTTGGAAAATAAAATAAAGCATTCGCTTTCTCATTTTCAAAAGGATCTGAATGTTGATGTTATAGGCTTTTCTGACCTTTTTTATCAGCACTATCCGAAGGAGTGGGCCGCATTAAAACATAAATGGTCGGATATTTACCCAACGATTCCAGTTCAAGCCCATGTCACTGTAAAAATAGATAAACTGGGATTGAATCAATATTTAGGAGACCATTAACATGCTTAATACAATCATTTGCTTACTGTCTATTTGTTATGGTATTCAACAATTTTCAAGCTTTCGGAAACAAAATGAAAAACGCGATGCCATTGTCATACTTCTCTTTTGTGGAATGATTGCGATTTATTGCAACCCTTTCTACAGCGCCTCATTACCTACCGTGGAATCGTTTTATACCTTCGTCTATAAACCGATCTCTAATAATTTAATACGTAAATAATCTGATACGCAGGAGGAATTCGTGTGGCCGCTCAGAACAAAATAACTCATGGCCAGCTCAGTTGCCTCGTATTCAGTTATTTGTCCGGATTCTCAACATTATTTCTATCCGAAGCAGCATTGCTCAAACAAGATGTCTGGATGTCTTATCTCATAGGCATGACATTAGCCATTGGGATGCTGTGGCTTTTGTGCTATGTCCAATGGAAGCACCCTCTATTAACGATGGTTGAAATTTCCGACAAATTGTTTGGACATTGGGTATCAAGGCTTGTTCTTATGATTTATCTAATATATATGCTTGAAATGCAAGCTGCTGCTTGTCGTGCGTTATCCACATTCTATACAACAGTCGTTATTCCCAACATGCCTTCAAACCAAATGATCCTGCTTATTATTTTATGTACGACTTACGCCACTTATCTTGGGCTTACCACGATTGTGAGAGCCGTCCAAATTACGCTCCCCTTTTTTTTGGTAGGCATTTTAATCATCTGTTTTTTTTTATTGCGCGACGTGGAGACTAATCCGTTTCTCCCGCAATTTCAACATTCGTTTTCGGAAGTCATGTATGGCAGCTTGCTTAGCCTGTATTTTCCTTTCGGCAAATTGGTTGTCTTTGGGTTTCTCTTAGCTCGGGTTAAAAATATGAAAAAGATTTTTTCGAGCAGCATTTTTGGATTAATACTTGCAGCCTTATATTTGTTAGTCTCTGCTTATTTGACCCTAGGCACGATTGGAATTCATTTGGCCGGAACAGCTACGTTTCCCTTTTTCTCATCTATTCAAATGGTTAAATTCGGTGAATATTTGGAAAGAATCGAAATTACCATCATCGGAATTTGGACCATTTTCACCTTATTCGAAATCGTTGTCCTTCAATATGTTTTTACAATACTGCTGCGGCATGTGTTTCGGATAAAAAACATGAAGCCTTTTATTTTGCCCATAGGCTTATTGTTTTTCATTTCAGCCCAGAAAAGCTTCCTACGCCTATCTGATTTAACGTTCTATAACCTTAATATTGCTCCTTTTTCAACGATGCTTCCGATCGCAATAATCCCGATCATGCTAAGTATTATGACTTTGCTAAGAAAAGAGAAAACATAAACTAACAAATTTATCATTTCAATTCTCGAGTAAATCACGCAATGTCCAAATCTAATCCATTTCATCATAAAAACAGGCCGTCTAATTCGACAAAGTCGAACGAGACGGCCTATTGAACGTAAACGGCTTCAATGGACTATACAAGCCAAACCGTCTTCGCGGTAGCTGGCACACGTTTAGGCTCCGGCGGAGTCATATCCGGATAGCCCAAGTAAATAAAGCCGACAATCTGGTCTTGAACAGCCAGGCCAAACGTATCGCTCATCAAAGGATGGTACATCGGATCGCCTGAGCGCCATATCGCTCCCAAGCCGTTCGCATGCGCAGCCAGCAGCAGATTCTGTACGGCAGCTTGCGTTGCCGCCAGTTCCTCCTCAAGTACGGCACGCGGGTCCTCAGAAGGCGAGCAGACAGCTGCGATGACAACTGGTGAGCGGTATGCTTTGGTCCGCTCCTTTGCGAGCCTGTCCTCAAGCGCCTGGCCGCTAAGCTCCGGAACCGCTGCTGCAGACACGCGTGCGTAGCCCTCAGCAAGACGGCCCCGTCCTTCTCCCGTCATGACAATGAAAGACCAAGGCTGTGTATTATGATGGCTCGGCGCCCATACAGCCGCATCCAACAGCTTCTCGATCAACGCGCGGTCAACCGGATCCTTCTTCACTCTTCCAATGGATCTGCGCGTGCGAATCGCTTCTTCAATATTCATAAGAGTTAACGCCTCCGTTCAATTTGATAAGGGTAACTCCAATTGGGTTACTCGAACAAATAGCGGTACTCACCATAGCCCTCTTGCTCCAGTTGATCCTTGTCGACGAATCGCAGCGACGCTGAATTGATGCAGTAGCGGAGCCCGGTTGGCTGCGGTCCGTCATCGAATACATGGCCAAGATGGGAATCTCCTTCTTTGCTGCGAACCTCAACCCTAACCATATAATGCGAGGTATCGGTATGCTCGGCCACCGCAGAAGACTGCAGCGGCTTCGTGAAGCTTGGCCAGCCGCAGCCTGCATCATATTTATCGCGGGAGCTGAAGAGCGGCTCTCCCGAGACGATATCCACATAGATGCCGTCCTCCGTGTGATCCCAGTACTCGCCCGTGAACGGACGCTCTGTCCCGCTGTTCTGCGTCACTTCGTATTGAATCGGAGTCAGGCGCTGCTTAAGCTCGTCCTTGTCCTTCTTCACCGTCCAGTTTTGGGAGATAAACGCATCGCGCCCTGAACCTTTGCGGTACATTTTGTAGCGGTACGCATTCGTCTTATGATAGCCCTGATGATAGTCCTCTGCCGGATAAAAAGCTTGCGCAGGCTCGATCTCGGTCACGATTGGACGATCGAATCGGCCGCTTGCGGCCAGCTCCTGCTTGGAAGCCTCAGCCAGCTCGCGCTGCTTCTCATCATAATAATAAATACCCGTCCGGTAAGATTCGCCGCGGTCATGGAACTGGCCGCCTGCATCCGTCGGATCGATTTGCATCCAGAAGATGTTAAGAAGCTTCTCGTATGGGAAAACCTGCGGATCGTACGTAATTTGTACCGCTTCCGCATGTCCGGTCGTCTCCGAGCAAACCTCCTGATAGGTCGGATTCACGGTATGGCCGCCCGTATATCCGGATACGACCGAGATAATGCCCGGCATTTCCTCGAAGGGAGATACCATGCACCAGAAGCAGCCTCCAGCAAACATGGCTTTCGCTTCGGTTTGGCTTGCGCCGTTATTTGTAATTGGTTGATCCATGCTGATCATCCTCCTAAATGGTTCAATTGATAATGAATCTCCCTCTATTATACATGACAAGGCAGGTGAACAACAAAAAAGGGCTGCTCCGCAAGGTTTATACCCTCTTGGAAACAGCCCAAATCATTAATTTGCGAAATCAGATGCTGGAAGAAATACGAATAATACCGGCAAGGAGCTTGCTCCTGGCGATGTATATTGAATCGTTACCTCTGGCGCCTTCTGTTGTCCAGCAGCTCCATCAGGCTTCAACTGCGTATAAAGGAGTGCTCCCTCTCCGACCTTCACATGTCCGCCGGACGGAACAGAAACGACTTTGCCGTTCACCGTAACCGCGCCTTGGAAAACGCCGGCACGCGGATTCAGAATGATCCTTGTTCCATATGCGACATCCTTGAGCTTGATCGTCGTTACGGCACCGTACTCGCCGCCATTGATCGTCATGCCGCCAGTCAGCGCATCCACGCCTGCCATCGCCGGGCCGCGTTGGCCTAGACGAAGCTTGCTTTCGGTAACGCCGACCTTTTCATTCACTTCAATATATTGATCCGTATCGAAGAACTTGCCGCGATTCCCAACCTTCTCAAGCTCAGGAAGCGTGAATACCGCGCTAACGGCATCGGTGTATTCCTGCAATGCCATTGTGGAGAAGGTTAATTCGCCGTCCATATCAACGTCGATGAGGCCAGAGAAGCCTTCATCCGGATTCATGATGATTTTCTCCATTTCCGGCATGAGGTTGATTGACATGCCTGGCTCAATAATCATCTCGCGCGGCTGCGATGCAGCGAAGTATCTGCTTACCGCTGCGGAACCGAACTGGAGCGCGCTTACGCTTGGTCCAGCCAATCCGCGATTGCCGACGGTCAGCTTAACGCTCTCCGTCCCTTTGTTCGTGACGACAACAGCAAGCTTCAACCGCTCCGTAGAGCCGTTCCGATGATGAAGGAACAACCGGCTCGGATCGGCCAGCGTATCCTCATACAGCAGTCCTTCTCCGAAGAACCGCTCAGGAGCATTGGACATGTATAACGTCCGGCCGCTCTTTGATTCAATCGTATCCACTTCTTTGAACGTATTCATCAGCTTCCCGTCGAGGACGAATTTATCTCCGGGGTTACCGTAGCGCATGTAATATTCATAAGGCGTGTACATCACTTCATCGGATACGTAAATATCCTGCGATACGGTCTCGCTGCCGAGTCCTTCATTATCGTAGACGCTTAAAGTTACGCTGTATACTCCAGGCTCGAAATACGTGCTTTTGCGGCCAGTCCAATTCGTTTTGATGATTTTGCCGTCTGGATCATAACTGAGATCCTCGTACTCAATGTTCTCGCCCAGCTTCACTTGAAGCGGCGCATTGAACTTCGCTACCGGCGCAACATTAGGCTCCGGCTGGATTGTAATGCTAATTTGTTTGAGCTGCGCATTAAATACATAGCTCGCATTCCAGAGCAGCTTCACCGCCGACAAAGGAACGTGCATCGTGCCATTAATTTGCATGGCAGCAGTAGGCAGCAGCACATAGCTGCCGTTGCGGACCGAGCCGCGCATTTTGTTATTTAAAGTAACTTTGTTGAAATAGGTATCGATATGAGTTCCCTTGCTATCGTTATATACGCTTGCTCCTACTGAAGTGGCAATCGTACGGACTGGAATCATCGTGACTCCTTTTACTACCGGCAGCGGTGTAGCCATTTGCTGCGTCTTGCCGTTCAAACTCATCTGCTTCGAGCCGTGCACGAACACCACTTTAATCGGCTGGCGTTCTGCAGCTTGCGCCTCTTCCTTCGCACCAAATCCTGTCCCTACAAGCGAAACCAGCAAGCTGGCTACTACAATCCGCTTGGCCATTCGTTTCATCCAATTCAAGTTGCTCATCCTGTTCTCCTTCCAAATTTACAGCGTCGACTGCTGCATCCCTTACGGTTAGACGCGCATAGTGGCAAGAATGTTCCGCTGCACATTGAAATTTACATTTATTTTCCACTCCTTTAAGGGGACAGCCGCGTTTCTCTTTGTTACAATAAGATGACATTCGCAACTATTTAGCGGCAATTGCTGTCTAAATGAATGTACCCCAAGCTTGCAGTTCGTTCATCCGATCTTTCGTGCAAGTGACTATCAAGAGAGGTGAATGAATAGAATGAGTGATTTGATTTTGGAACAACGCACTGCCAGCCAAACCGACAAAAAGACACGCCGAAAAAGAGGAAACCGTACGTTTTTCCTCTTCGTGTGCATATGGGTCATTATTATATGCTCCGGCATATTAGGGGCGAAATGGTATACCGAGCGCATTCAACAGACGTTATCTGCCGATCTTGAACGGCAAACAGCCAGTCAGATCGCTGCCATGCAGCAAACCTACGAGGCTCGCATGCTGCAGCTCGAAACCGACTATACGGCAGACCTCGGCGAGCTGAAAGCGAAGGTCGATGCGCTGAATGAGCTGCTTACCTTCACGAAGGATAATGCAGCCTCAAAGACGGATAACAGCAACAAGCTGTACACGCAGCTGAATGAGGTTAAAAAGCAGCTGAACGAGCTGAAGAAAAGCTTGGACGTGCTCAAATGAATCTGACCGTCAAAGCTTTGAATCGCACCGCCCTGCTTGCTTGCGCTCCATTCCTAGGCATTATGATCTGGCTGCTCTTATCCGATATCGTCATTCAGCTGTCTACGGACGCATTTCCAAAGCCTTTAACGGAGCAAACGAGGCTAGCCGCAGCCGATATTACCCATGCTGCAGCAGGCCTGGACCTCGCTCAGCAAACCGCTTCCCAAACGAGGGAATCCATCCAAAGGCAGCTGAAGCTGTACAAGCAGACGAATGCCGACATGGCTCAAATCGCAACAGTCGCTTCTTCTCAGGCCATGAGGCCGCTTGTAATTTACGACCGCAACGTGACCAGACGGCTTGGCAACGCCGCCGCTACGATCGAATCTGAGAAGCTGAGGGCTCAGCTCTTCTACATAAAAGCAGAAAACTTCACAGCTTATGCATTGAAGGTAAAGCTGAAGAGCAAGGATGCAATGACCATGACGCTCGGCGGCGACGAGCTTGGACAAGCAGAGTCCACGCTTGCTGCCGTCAACCGGCATGGCGCCATCGCTGGCGTGAATGCCGGCGGCTTCGCGGATGGACGCGGCAAACGCTATCCGCTGAGCACAACCATTGTAGATGGAAGCTATGCGACCGGCTTCGAGCCGCCACATGCGGATTTGTTTTTCGTCGGCCTTAATGATCAGAATGAGCTGATCGGCGGGAAGTTCGCAAGCAAGGAGCAGCTGGATTCCAAAAACCCAAGATTCGGGGCATCCTTTGTGCCCGTCCTGATGCGAAACGGAGCCCCGCAGACGATTCCCGCGAAATGGCAAACAAGCCCGAAGCGTGCGCCGCGGACCGTGGTGGCCAATTATAAGGATGATCAACTGTTGTTTATCGTAGCAGACGGCTACAACGAAGCAGGAAGCTCGGGCGCTACGCTTAGCGAAATGCAGCTCTTGCTGCAGCGCTATGGAGCCGTGGACGGCTATAACTTGGATGGCGGCGGCTCTTCCTCTCTTATTTTTAACGGCCGCGTCATCAACAAGCCATCGGACGGACAGCTTCGCAAGCTGCCGACGCATTTTCTATTTTTCAAATAATTAGGCTAGCCTGGCGCTTCGATGATGATTTCTGAATATACTAATACCGAGCTTCCCGATTCAGACTCCTACTAACGTTTTTCGGAAAGGAGCAGCACGGATGGGTATCGGATCGACATGGTATCGCAAATCATTATTGACGGTCACAGGCATGCCTCTAGTAGAGAAGCTTTCTGCTACCAGCTTCGGAAAGAAGCTTGCCAGCCGGTTTATTGCAGGTGAAACCTTAAGCGAAGCTTTGGATGAGATTGAGAAGCTAGGCAAGCTCGGTATTATGGCAACGCTTGACCATCTTGGGGAAGGCGTACGCGATATTAGCGAGGCGGAAGCCTACAAAACGCAATATTTGACGCTCATCGAGGGCATTGCTGAACGGAAAGCAAGCTCCAATGTATCGTTGAAACCGACCCAAATGGGACTCGCGCTGGATCCAGCGGCCTGTTACGCCAATATCCGGGAAGTCGTGAAGCATGCGCGGCGCCACCGCAACTTTGTTCGCATCGACATGGAGAACACGCCGTATACCCAGTCCACCATCGATATCGTCAAGCGGCTTCATGCCGAAGGACTCACGAACGCAGGAACGGTGCTGCAGGCTTATTTGTTCCGAACGGAGAAGGATGTCAGGGAATTGCTGCAAGCGCGAATTAGCCTTCGCCTTGTCAAAGGCGCTTACAAAGAGAGTGCTGAGGTTGCTTTTCAGACCAAAGCCGAAGTCATGGATAGCTTCAAAAGCATGATCAAGCAGCATTTGGACAGACGCGCCTACACCGCCATTGCCTCGCATGACGATGAAATCATCAGCTGGGCAAAAGCTTATGCACGCTCGCGCCGGATTCCCAAAACCGCGTTTGAATTCCAAATGCTTTATGGTCTCCGAATGAATGAGCAGGCTCAGCTTGCCAAGGAAGGCTATCGGGTTCGCTGCTACGTTCCGTACGGCAGCATGTGGTATCCCTACTTCACCCGCCGTCTTGCGGAGAAGCCCGCCAACCTCATGCTGGTGCTTAAACATATGTTCTAAACGAAAAGCTGAAGCCTTCGCGGGCTTCAGCTTTTTCTGTCATTCCTTTTTTCTTGCAGGGACAGCAGGATCGGCTGTTCCTTGCATCTCAGCCGTTCAATGGACGGTGCTCCGGTTGATCGCGGACAGACGTGCCGTCAGATAGGCGCAGCCACGAATCCACGTTTCTCTCGTTCTCGGTTAAGCGAATCACGCGGGCGCCGCGCGGAAAACCTTCCTTGCCATAGGTATTGTACCCGGTTGCCCGTCCGTAATAAAGGCGGATCCCGTAAATCTCGCCCCAATAATCGTTCGTATGGTCATGTCCGCAGAAGGTTGCCGTTACATCGCCTTGCACCAGCAGGGCCGAAAAGAAACCTGCCTGCGTCTGTGCGGCGCAAACCTCTTCGTATTTGTTGCCATAGCATATTTCCTTATCCCATGCTTCTTTATATTCCGGAAGCGGAATATGAAAAAAAGCGATGCTCGGCAATACACCGTCCTGCATCCGAGCTTTCCATTTCCGGGACATCTCCAAGTACCACTGTACTTGATCATGCTGAATCCAATCGTAGCCGGGAACGCGGGGTAGACTGGAATATGCGCCGGAGTCGAGGCAATAGAGCAAGGCAGCCGCCTGGTCATGATCTGCTCCAAGGACAGGAAGCACGTAGTTGCCCGTACCATGGATATCCAGCGGTCCAGGCTCGGCGAAAGCATGCGCATGCTTCAGCACCTCGTCCATCAGCTCCTCGCGGGTAATGTCGTTCTCCGTATCGTGATTGCCGAATACGATCCCCCATGGCACGCAGCGCTGCTCTACAGCGGCGACCGCATCCCGTAACGCTTGTCTCGGATCGTCGCAGGAGCATGAGCCGTCCGATTGCTTGCCCGTATAAATGACATCCCCCGTAAACATAACGAAATCCGGTTGTTCAGCATCAAGCACAAGCTCCATCGCTGCTTTCGACTGCAGATCCAGCTCCCCCCCGTCCTGCCAATGAATATCCGTAAATTGGACGATGGTAAAAGTGCCGTCTTCGCGAAAACGAAGCTCTCTATCGTTCGCCATCCTTATCCTACTCCCCCTCCAATAAATAGCTGAACACCATGCTTTAATTCTGGAAGTTGCAATCATAATACTTCAGTGCTTCAATGTCTGGAAGTTGCAATCATAATACTTCAGTGCTTCAATGTCTGGAAGCTGCAATCATAATGCTTCAATGTCCGGAAGCTGCAATCATGACGATACCCATCACAACGGCGACCGATGCCGTAATTCTTCGTATTCCTTGCGACTCCTTCAACACGAAAAGGCCAAGCAGCGTGCCGAATACGATGCCGACCTCCCTCATAGGCGCGACAGTCGAAACATTGGCATTTCTCGCAGCAAGCAAAAACAGCAAATACGAGCCCGGCGACAAAATAGCGCCTATCCATATCCGATTCGAATGTGTACGGATAACCTGTCTCAGACGCCCGGAACGAACAACCGCAGGCGTCAGCCCAAGCATGAACCCGATGTTCGTCACTTCCAGCAGCGCCAGCGGTGAGAGATGCTGCAAATTCGCCTTGTCGATAAGCGTATACGCGGTGATGCATAGCCCGACGCTTACAGCCAGCAGCATCGGCTTAAGGACGGCAATTCGTCCCTTGCCCGCGGATCTGCCGAGCATGATGACGAACCCGGCCAGCATAAAGCAGAGACCGACCCAGCCCCATAAAGGCAAGGCTTCGTCAAACAGGATAACCCCAAACGCCGGAATAAGCAGGGTTGGCGTACCACGCATGACAGGATACACCTGCGATAAGTCGCCGGCGTTATACGTGTAGGCAAGCAGCAGCGAATAGATGCTCTGCATCATAAGCGACGCGCCGATTAACAGCCAAAACGGCAGCGCTAAGGACAAGCTAGCTAATTCTTTTATTAGTACCGGAAGCAAGAGAAGGGTCGCGGGCATGTAGATCACCCATAAGAAAACCGCTTTATCCGTGCTTTGCTTCGCCAGCATGTTCCAAACGGCATGAGCTAGGCCCGAACACAACACAAGACTAAGAGAGATAACGAACAATAAAGCAACAACTCCTCTAATTCTCCTTTTCCAACACAATAACACACAAACACACACATTTACAATAACTTAATATAAAATACACATCTGTCAAATAAAAAAAGACTCTCGGCTATTGCCCAAGAATCTTGCGGACATCGAAGTCCCTTCTGCTTATTCTATCCTACTCATAAACGATCTCAATACCGCTCTGTTTGTATTTCGCTACAATGCCCAGGTCGATCTTCGAATCCGTCACGAACCGTTCAACCTCTCCGCAGCCGCACACCTTAAGCAGGGAAACCTGATCAAATTTGCTGCTGTCGGCAAGGGCAATTGTGCGCTTCGCTTTCGCTTGCATGATTTTTTTCACCTGCACCTCGCCAATCGCGTTGTCGGTTATGCCGTCTTCCAACGTAACTCCGCTCATGCTCATAAAAAAAAGGTCTGCGTGGAAGCGCGATGCGAATTCCTCAGCCAGATCACCGATAATGCTCTGTTCCTCTTGACGGATCACGCCTCCGATCATTACCAGCGTATAACCCGGCATATCGATTAATTCATTCACGATCGGAAGCGAATTCGTAATGATCGTCAGTTTATCGAATTTTGCCTTGAGTGCCTTCGCAATCTGCGTGTTCGTGGTGCTGACGTCAAGTGCAATGGACATCCCTTCCGTTACATATCGCACAGCCAGCTGCGATAATTCCGTCTTCTCCGTCAAGTAGATGGACTCGCGAATCGGCAATGGAATTTCGGTGCTGTAATCCAGCTCCTTCAGAATCGCGCCGCCGTGGACCCTCTGCAAATATCCGGCATTCTCCAAATGCTCCAGATCCCGCCGTATCGTTTCGAACGATACGCCGAACGTTTCCATAAGCTCAGATGCGCGAATGGATTTATCCGCATTTATTTTTTGGATAATAATTTGATGCCGCTGCTGCACAAACAATTGCCCACACTCCTTATGCCAGAACTTCCGATCTTCTATGCTACTGATTAGTAGTCTACCATAAATCGACCAGGAGAGCTTAACCGATAGATACCATCGTTAGCCTGAAGCTTGCATACAGAAGCCAAAGCTCGAAGCAAAGCGGAAATTTTGCCGAGTTAGTTAGCTGCGTTGACTTTTAACGATATTGCTGCTTTCAGCATTCTCATGTCGCGCTCGCTGTACAGATATAGCCGCTCTGCTTCCTGCTGCGTGATGGCTTCAAAGCGGAAGCGGTCGCCAGGCTTCAGCTGAGCGAATACCGGAATATCGACCGAGGCGACCTGCGCGATGCGCGGGTAACCGCCTGTCGTCTGCCTATCAGCCAATAGCACGATGGGATTGCCGCCTTCAGGGAGCTGGACGGTACCGTTTGCGACTGCCTCCGACAAGAGCTCCTGCGGCGCAGTGAGCGCAAGCTTCTGAGCGCCTTCAAGCCTGTATCCCATGCGGTCGGACTGCAATGCGATTTGATACGTCTGGCCAAACAAGGCCTGCTGGCTGCCTTCCGTGAATCGCCCAAAATGAGAGCCCGGCATAGCGCGAATGATTGGGTCCGCCAAGCTAGCCGCTATTGCAAAATGACTCGCATGCCAGAGAGGCGCAGCGATGGATTCAGCTCTATCGCCGCTTAACTGCGATTTCATTCGCTCGGACAGTAATCCAGCAGGTTTCGTATTCAGCACATCGCCTGACTTAAGCGCCCTGCCCTCGAAACCGCCGATTCCCCCGCGCAGATAAGTGCTTCTGCTGCCCATTACATTAGGGACATCGATTCCTCCAGCCACAGCAAGGTAGGATCGGCAGCCCGATAGGCATGCTCCGAACTTGATGACGACACCGGAGCGAACGAGGACGGGACGCCATAGCGGCAAGCTGTCCCCGTCAGCCGTTACCGACATATCCGCGCCGCAAATGGCAAGCAGCATCTCTTTTTCGGCAAGCAGCTCTGCCCCGTGGAGCGTAAGCTCCAGCACCGCTTCATGCTCCTCATTGCCCACTAATAGATTGGCTGCGCGCGCCGCCCCCGTATCCATGGCACCGCCAGTCAAAACACCGTACTTCTGATAGCCATGCCGACCAAGATCCTGAACGGTTGTAAGGAGCCCTGGACGAAGAATCGATAAGCTCATCGTTCACCTTCTAGGTAAGACATGTATTCTTCGCTGGCTATCGGCTTGAATCGCACCGAATCGCCCGGCCTGAGCAAGCTTGGAATCGGCTCCTGCGGCCGAAATAGGGCAAGCGGCGTTCTGCCAATCAGTTGCCAGCCACCTGGCGTAGATACCGAGTACACGCCTGTCTGCTTGCCCGCGATGCCAACGCTTCCCTGCGGAATGCTCGTTCTTGGCGTTTGGCGCCTTGGGGCCGCTATCCGCTCCGACATGCCGCCCAGATAAGGGAAGCCTGGCGCAAAGCCGAGCATATACACCAGGTAAGCCGCATCTGAATGAATCGCCACGACCTCTTGCTCTGTAATGCCATTATGCTTGGCCACAAAAGCAAGATCTGGCCCGTATTCGCCGCCATAGCAGACCGGAATTTCAATGGTTCTTGCCGATTGCGCTGCTTCGTTCGGCAATTCCTGCTCGAGATACGCCCGCATCCTTGCACTAACCGTTTCAAAAACCGTTTCATGCGCCAGCTCAGCTCCTGAGCGGCTCCTCCTAACGAGCAGCGGGTCATAATGAACAGCTACCGCGGCAAAAGAAGGCACGCATTCTCTATACCCTGTAAATGGCTGCGCCTCAACTGCTGCAGCAAGCATCTGCACTCGCCGCCGAGTCTCTATGCTTATTGCACTGCCAACGCGCATAAGAAGCGCTGCGTCTCCAAGCGGCAGCAGCTCAAGGGACCACGCCTTTGCCTGCTTCTGCTTCTCCATCTCTATTCTCCCGCCTTCCTCACTGCGATGCCTTCTGCCGCAAGCGCTTCGCGAAGCTGCCTAACTTGCTGCAGCGCACCAGGCGTATCCCCATGCACGCACACCGTATCCGCCTGCACGGGGATGCTGCCTCTCTGGCGAGTCCGCACCTCGCCAAACTTGACCATACCGATCGCTTGCTCTGCAGCGAGAGCTGCATCCGCAATGACTGCACCGTCCGACCCGCGAGGCGCAAGCGTCCCATCCGACTCATAGGCGCGGTCCGCGAACACTTCATTCACCGTGCGCAAGCCAATCGCATGGCCTGCGTGAATAAGCGCACTGCCCGCCAAGCCGAACAGCAGGAGACCCGGGTTGACCCTGTATACGGCCTCGGCTATCGCATCCGCCAGCCTTCTGTCCTTTGCCGCCATATTATAAAGCGCGCCATGCGGCTTCACATGCGCGAGCCCGCCGCCCTCCGATTGCGCAAACGCCTGAACGGCGCCCAGCTGATACACCGTCATCTCGTAAGCTTCCTCCGGCGTTATCGCCATCGCACGCCTGCCGAACCCGGACAAATCGGGCAATCCCGGATGCGCGCCGATCGCTACGCCGTTCGCAAGCGCGAGCTTCACCGTGCGGCGAATCGTCGCGGCGTCCCCCGCATGAAAGCCGCAGGCAATGTTGGCAGATGTAATATATTTCATCAGCTCGCTGTCCAAGCTGTTTCGGTACACGCCAAAGTCCTCTCCCATATCGCAATTCAGGTCAATTCGCTTCATGAGGTTACCTTCCTTTCGGCTGATGCATGTTCTTTACCGCAAATTATAGCAAATATCCGGCGGCAGCGGGCATTAGGCCGCTTCCTCCTTCACAACGCCGACTATAAGCATATGACTGCTTATTTAATTCTCAACAGCAGCTTCAGCATTTGTCTACTTAAATGAACCAAACCCCAGCTTCAGCATTTGTCTGCTTAAATGAACTAAACGCCAGCTTCGATCTATCCCCATTTATCAACTCAGCAATCCGGCCAAAATGCAAAAAGAAGCAGCGCCGGTCCAGCGCTGCTTCTCTGCCAATAAAACTATTCTCCGCCCATAAACACATAACGGCCGATAATGAGCACCGCCAGCACCCACATAAGCCAGTGGACCTTATACTTGCCTTTGCCGGTCGCATTCGCTACCGATGCAAGCAGCACGTACGATACGATACCAAACGAAATGCCGTTCGCAATGTTGTACGTAAGCGGCATGAACGCAAGGGTAAGGAACGAAGGAATGGCATACACCATGTCCGAGAAATCAATGTCCTTAACGGATTGCATCATCAGCACGCCTACAATAATAAGCGCCGCAGCCGTTGCCGCGCCCGGAACGAGCGCTACAATCGGAGACAGGAAGATCGCAAGCAAGAAGCAAATGCCTGTCGTAACAGCCGTTAGGCCCGTACGTCCGCCCTGCGCAATGCCTGCGGAGCTCTCTACGAATGCTGTAACCGTGCTCGTGCCAAGCACCGCGCCGCCGCTGACGCCGATCGCATCAACAAACATCGCTTTACCGACGCGCTTCTTGCCTTTTTCCGCATCCTTCATGTAGCCTGCGCGGTTGGCCGTACCAACCAGCGTTCCGAACGTATCGAACATCTCGACGAACGTAAACGTTAGGATAACGGTAACGAGTCCAACCTCGAACACGCCTGCAAAGTCGAAATGCCAGAAGTTCATTTTGGAGAAATCAGGCACCCACGTCTGACCGCTGAATGCTGCTTTCACATCAACGTGACCGATCAGAATCGCAATCAAGGTTGTGCCGAGAATTCCGAACAGAATGGCTCCCGGTACGCGAAGCACCATCAGCACGCCGATCAGTAGCAGCGCAATAACTGTCAGTACGACTGTTTCATTATGGAAGCTGCCCAGCTGGATAACGGTTTCGGAGCCGCCAACGGGCGTGAATACGCCTGCCTTGATGTCTGTGAAGCTTGACACTGCGATCGTCATGATACCGCTGTTCTTCAAGCCGATAATGGTGATGAACAAGCCGATACCGACCGTAATCGCATGCTTAAGGCTGTCGGGAACGGCCGTTATAAGCATCTGGCGAATTTGTGTCAGCGTCAGAATGATAAAAATAATACCGGAAATGAAGACGGCTGTCAGGCCCATTGCCGGTGAGATCGGCGTATCCGTGGATGCCGAGGCGATCACAACGGAAGCAAAATACGCATTGAGTCCCATCCCTGGCGCAAGCGCAACCGGGAAGTTCACGAACAAGCCCATTGCAATGGTGAAAATACCTGCCGCAAGCGCCGTAGCTAGAAATACAGCTGTCCAGTCAAGGCCTGCCGGCGTAAGTATGATTGGATTGACGGCCAATATGTATGCCATCGTCATGAAAGTCGTCAGCCCCGCCATAATCTCTGTTCTGACATTTGTTCCGTGTTCCTTTAAGCGAAAGAAACGTTCCATTTTGATTACAAACCTCCCAAAAATGTGGTGGAACAAACAAAGAAGCCTAGAAAAAAATGCAAGTAAACGCATTCTCCTAGGCTCTGCAAAAAGGGGAAAAGTATACCCGCTGGACCGCCGCGAGCTTTTCCGCCATTTTCGTAGCCTGATCATTTACGGTGACCGAGTAGAGACTCTCAAGCCGATTCTTGAGATTATACGAAAAAATATGCTGTTGTTGTTTTCCGTTTTCAATTTTAAAGAGAATATGTCCACTTTGTCAACAACTTTTACGAACATTAATGCCAATAAATATCTTCATCATTCGTTTTTAGCAACCTTTTCCTGCTGCTTATCTTTTCTTAATGAGCGAACGATACATGAGGAACATAAAATATGGCGCTCCAATGAGCATAATGATGAGTCCGGACGGAATCTCCTTCGGCGCCATTACTGTTCTTCCAAGGGTATCTGCCAGCACAAGCAGCAAGCCGCCAAGCAGCCCCGATAAAATAATCGAGCGCCTTGTGTGGTGGCCTACCATCATCCGCACCGCATGAGGCGCCATGAGACCAAGGAACCCTATCGTCCCTACGCTCGCTACAGCACCCGCGGCTAGCAATACGCCGATGATCATCGCCCACAGACGAGTACCCTTTACCGGCAATCCGAAGCCTGTCGAGCTATCATCGCCAAAGGCGAGCAAATCGAATTTCTTGCCCAAATAATAAGCGGCCGGCACGAGAATAAGAAGGAAAATAAAAATGCTGTTAAACTGGTTCCAACCGCGGCCATAAGTCGTCCCGGTTATCCATACGAATGCCGTGCTGCTCCAAAGGCTTGCCTTTACGATCATCGCTTGTATACCTGCAGAGCCGATAGCGGATACCGCGATGCCGAGCAGAATGAGAACGGACGGATTAAGCGATTTGCGCCAAGCCAAGAAAAACACAAACGCCGCCGAGATAACCCCTCCCGCGATCGCTGCGATCGGCAGCGCGAAGATTGGCAGCGTAGGCCATGCAACCAGCACGACCAAAGCGCCAAACCCTGCACCTGAGGTAACGCCAATAATAGAAGCGTCAGCAAGCGGATTGCGAACCGCGCTCTGAATGAGCACGCCGCCAATCGCAAGCGCAATGCCGCCGCCTGCCGCAACTAAAGTCCGCGGCAACCGCAGGTTCATAAGCACGGAGTACGAATCATCGCCAGCCCCTACAATGCTTCTAAGCAATTCCATAATCGGAATCCGTGTTCCGCCAAGCGATAAGCTAACGAGTATAACCACGGCAAGCAATACCGTCATCGAGATAACAGTCGGCACGAAACGCAAACGCAGCGGAGCGCCTCCGATACTCATCGACGACTGTCCAGAGCCCGCGGAAATGTTCTTCATCTTAGTCAGCACGAGCCAAATGAGCCAAGGCGAACCGATGATCGCCATGACCGCGCCTACAGGCATCTCGCCGAGGCTGCTGCGCACCATGCGGGCCAGTATATCTGCAGCCGTTATGAGCAGCGCGCCCCACAGCGCGCTCGCCGGAATGAGCAAGCGATGCTTGCGAATGCCGGAGAGTCGGACCAAATGGGGAGCCACAAGCCCGACGAATCCGATCGGGCCTACAACGCTGACCACGATCGCCGCCATAAATACGGCAAGAGCCAGACCTCCAGCGCGGGTTAAGCCCACTTTCTGGCCTAAAGACCGGGCAGTCGATTCATCCAGCTCGAGCGCATCGAATTGGCGCCCAGCGAATATCGAGATCGCAAGCAGTACCGCCACGAACGGCCAAGCGTACTCAACGCCGCTCCAATCCAGCTGTATGAGCGTACCCCCACCCCATAGGAACAGCGACTGCGTTTCCGTCTCCTTAAAAATATGAATAGCCGACGTAAACGCGCCAAGCACCATCGAAACGATCATACCTGACAGCGCAAGCCTTACCGGCGTTGCTCCCCTGCCTCCGCCAAGGAAATAGGCAGCCAGTGCCGCAAGGAAGCCTCCTACCGCAGCCAATAGAAAAGGAGCCTCATGCTGCAGGGCAGGAAAAGCGACCATTCCGAGCACAACCATAAAATAGGCTCCGGCATTAATCCCGAGCGTGTCGGAAGCTGCAAGCGGGTTTTTCGTGATCGTTTGCAGCAATGCCCCAGCTGCCGCAAGCGCAGCTCCGGCAAGAATTCCGATTACGGTGCGCGGCATCCGAATATCCCATAGCAGGTTATGCTCCATGATATCCTGTCTATGCAGAAGGCCGTCAAATACGGTTGACGCCGGTATTTGGGCTTCGCCAAAGCAAAGACTAAGAATAAACAGAACGAAAAGGGCGGCAAGGCCGCCCCCGAATACTACGATTATTCGCCCAATCATACCTTGTGGGGCTTCGTTTTTACGGTTCGTCATGAGCTCGCTCATTTCGTTAATGTATTTACGACTTGGTCAACGATAACCTTGGAGGAAATCGGACCGCCGAATACCCATGTAGTGCTGTCTAGGGCATATGTGCGTTTTTCCTTCACAAAGTTAAGGCCGTTATAAACCGAGTTGTCTTTCAGCGCACCTGAGAAAATATCATCATCTTTTTGAACAATGTAGATAAGGTTCGTATCTTGTACGGCCGGGAGTGCTTCTACTGTCGAAGTAGTAAAGCCGTAAAGCTCGAATTGCTCTGGTTTCCAATCGTTTTTAAGACCAATACGGTCTAGCGTTTGAACAGCTAGGGAGTTATCCATGAACAGACGCATGGTTGCCGCATTCTGGTAGCTGAACGCTTGTGTAAGCACGTAGTTCAGGCCTTCTTTTCCAGCCGCTTCCAGCTTCGTTTTTGCATCTGCATAATGCTGCTCCAGATCGGCAAGCACTTTGTCGCCTTCTGCCGTTTTGCCAACTGCCGCTGCAATGGATTTGAACATGCTAATCATTTCTGTATATTGATCGCCTTGGCCTTCAACCGGATATAGGCTGAAAATAACCGTTGGCGCAATGCCTTTCAGCTGTTCGTAGATCGCTTCATGGCTGTCTGTGTTCGCAATGATCAGGTCAGGCTTCAATGCTGCGATTGCCTCTAGGTTCGGCTCGTGGCGGAAACCAACGTCAGTCACGCCTGCATCAAGCGGAGCTTCTCCCGTTACCCATGTCTTATAGCCTTCGTTGTCCGCATTGCCGACTGGCTGCATGCCAAGCGCGATAATATCCTCTGTGAACGTCCACTCAAGCACAACAACCTTTTGTGCAGGCTTCTCGAGCGTTACTTCGCCTTTTGCATCCTTAACAACGATAGGACCCGTTGCTTCCATATTTGCTGCATTCGTTGCAGCTGCGTTGCTGTTCGTTTCGTTTCCTGCTTCGTTAGCAGCCTTGTTGTTAGCCGCATTGTTCGCGCCGCAGCCTGCCGCCACCAGCATAACGACGATTACCATAATCAAGCTCATCAAACGTTTGTTCATTTTCTTTTACCCCCTATTTTTGTAAACCCTTTGCCTATGCATTTGGACTGATAATCGTTTTCGATAAAGTGATAATGATTATCATGTTCATGAACCTTTGTTATCATATAATTGATAGCGGTAGATGTCAATGTAAATAATTGCATGTTTTTGTATTCATTCCGTCGCCGCTTTTGTATGGGAATGAACGCCAAAAAAAGACGGAAGCTAAGCTCCCGTCCTCCTCGCCTACTACCACGCAGAAGGCTTTACAATGTTTCGTTTTTGAAAAAATTCGGCAAATAGTCTTTGTTCGCTTCCAGCATCTCTTCAAGCAGCAGCTTGGCAACCGCGACGCTCGGAACGAGCGGATGATGCACAAGCGCTTGAAGAGCTAGGCCCCGATCTCCGCTAACAGCAGCCTCGATCGTAAGCGATTCATACGTTTTCACGGCATGCATCAGCCCTTTGATCTGCTCAGGGACACGCTGCAACGGCAGCGGAATAGGACCCTGTGCCGTCACGACGCAGTTGACCTCGATGCTTGCATCCTCCGGCAGAAAGCCGATGATGTTTCCGTTTCTCACATTCAGCGTTTGGATATCACGCTTGTCCGTGTACAACGAGTGCATGAGATTTACAGCTGCCTCCGAGTAATACGCACCGCCGCGCTGCTCAAGCTGCTTCGGTTTCTCATTCAGATTAACATCTTTATAGAGCTCGAACAGTTCGGTTTCTACGCGGCTCACGACTTCCGCCCGCGTGCCATTCTTGGCAAACGATTCCTTCATATCGGCAAGCATGGCATCCGTCATATAGAAATAACGCAGGTAATACGTTGGCAAAGCGCCCAGCGATCGCAGGAAATCCGCATCCCAGTCAAACTTCGTCACGTTTGTAGCGGAATAATCCTTGCCGCCGCCGATCATCTCCTGCAGCTTATCCTCGCCATTCACGTACGCTGCCGTAACCCAGTGCAGATGGTTAATGCCGACAAACTCAGGCAGTACATCGCTTTCGCTTACGCCATATTCCTTCGCTAGAAACTTCTGAAAGTTAATCGGCGAGTTGCACAGGCCAACCGTTTTGACCTTGCTGTGCTTCTGAACGGCTTCCGTCACGATACCCGCGGGATTCGTGAAGTTCAGCATCCATGCATCAGGCGCCAGCTCCTCAATATCCTTGCAAATATCAAGGATGACCGGTACCGTACGCAGCGCCTTGAACATCCCGCCAGGACCCGTCGTTTCTTGTCCGATGACCCCATGGGAAATCGGGATATGCTCATCGCGCCTCCTTGCCTCAAGCAGCCCTACGCGCATTTGCGTCGTGACGAAATCAGCGCCTGCAATCGCTTCGCGGCGATTGAGAGTAAGCTTCACTTCAATCGGCACGCCTGCTTTTTCCACCATCCGCTTCGCAAGCTCGCCGACTATCGCCAGCTTATGGCGACCTTCCTCGATATCCACGAGCCACAGCTCGCGAATCGGCATCTCGTCGTATTTCTTGATGAAGCCTTCAACGATTTCCGGCGTATATGAAGAACCGCCTCCAATAACGGCGACCTTTAAGTGTTTTTTCGACATTTGAATGAGCCTCCCATGTTTAAAAAGTAATTTTCCGCAAAGCCGCATCCACGGTCTCGTCAATCGAAATCCCCTTGCTGTCCATAGCGCTCATTACGGCCCCAATGACAGGGTCCACCGTCAACCGCACAGTCTTGGCATACGGCGCGGCTGCTGCCAGCTCCTCATTGATCGCGTCGACCATATGGGGGGAGCCTCCGCGCGACAGCACGCTGCCCGTAAGCACGACATCGAAACGTTCCTGCTCCATGCCAAGTCGCTTGATCAAAGCCATAACGGCGTTGGCATGCTCGCTTCCGGCTTCCCGCAAAATCCGGATCGCAACAGCATCCCCCTGCGCCGCAGCTTCGAACATGACCTTAGCCAGGCCATGCCCGGGGCGCTTGTGGTTATATAACGCATCATCATACATGTCTTGAATGGTCGCGTAGCCAAGCCTCTCGGGAACAAGCTCGCTAAGCAAAGTCACCTGCTCTCTTCCTTCCCAAGCACGGATGGCGCTGCGGAACGCGTGAACCGCCAGATCGGTGCCCGAGCCTTGCCCGTCTCCGAACAAATAGCCGAAACCTCCGTATTGCAGCTCTTCGCCTTGCGCATTGCGCGCTGCGGCATTGAAGCCGGTGCCGCTGATAATAACGCCGCCATACGATTTGTTTGTACCCGCGCGCATACCGATCATGGTATCGCACGCAATAGCGTAGTGCTCATAGCCAAGTGAAGCAATCATCGGCCGCAATATCTCATAATCCGGCTCACGGTCAGCTCCTGCGAGTCCGAAGTAAGCATAGGTTACCTGCTCCTTCGCAATGCCGGCTTCCTGCAAAGCCTGCTGGCAAGCGTCTTCAATGTTCGTTCCTGCCTTCTCGAATGCGGTCTGGTGATTGCCGTTCCCGCCAAGCCCTCTGCCAAGCACCCGGCCTCTATCGTCAACGAGCAAGGCATGGGTTTTGCTTCCGCCTGCGTCTATACCTAAGAAAATAATGACGGCCACGCTCCTTTTTTGTTCATAGCTTCATTGTAAATCAAAAAACATCGCTCTTCTAATGATAAAGAACGATGTTCTGATACTATCTTACTGTTATTTAACTTCTAAACTCAGATGGCAGCTTGCCAACATGCTGCTTAAACAAGCGGTTGAAATTGGATAAATTGCGAAAACCGCATTCCGCAGCTACTTCTATAATCTTCTTATCGGTTGATTCCAGCAAATTCGCCGCTTGCGACAACCGAAGCTGAATCAGATAGTCTAGCGGCGAAGTGCCGACGACCTGCACGAATAGTGCACTGAACCGGGAGGGGCTGAGATGAGCCGCATCAGCCAGCTTCCCTAATGTCCAAGGAAAGGCAATATCACTCTCGATATCACGCAGCACGGCACGGATCGTTTCCGTTCCTCTCGCATGCTGCAATTCATTTTTGTTGTTTCTCGCAAAATACCGGTTAACGAACGCCAGCAGCTGAATAAGCTTCGCTCTCACGACGACCTCGAAATGCGGCTCCTTGCGTTCAAACTCAGCCTTCATTTCCATTAGTATCGTTCCGAGCAGCCCGTGCGCCTGATGCGTTCTCTCAAGCACATAGTCAAACCGCTGGCCGATATCGCGAAACGGAATGAGCAGCTCGGCATCATAGCGCTGTTCTAAGGCAAGCAGGGACGGATCGAACATCACGATGCCCATGACCAGCCCTTCTTCCTCGAATGCGCGATGCAGGTCATTCGCGTGAATAAGCACGATATCACCTTGCTGGAAGTCATAACGGCTGCCGTTGATCAAATAATAACCGCTGCCCTGCTCGATATAGTTAATTTCAAGCGCTGTATGCCAGTGGAGCCGCTGAAAGGTCGGCGAAACGCCTTGGGACTGCGATATGATAATCGGAAACGCCTGCGGAAGCGCAATCTCGTCTTTGCTTATGGAAGGCAATAGCTTCATCGGTATCTCCTTTAACGAACGATATAATAGGCAACAAAAAGTTAACATAATCGTTCATTTGACAACATCATGCCGACTGGATTAGCGTATAACCATTGGTCGCTAACCAGCGGTTATATGCTTGTAGGAGGAATTAATCTGACTAGTAAAAAGGAACAGCGCTCAGAAGAAACGAAGCATTCTATTATTGCGGCTGCAGAGAAGCTTTTCAGTAAGCAAGGCTACGAAACGGTCACTATCAGGCAAATTGCCAAAGAAGCCGGCTGCTCGCATACGACGATTTATATTTATTTTCAGGATAAAGAGGCTCTGCTTTATGCTTTGTCCACGCAGCCCTTGGAGCTGCTCAAAACGAGCATGGATATGCTGTCAGTCGATGCTTTCCTGTCCTCGGACGAGAAGCTTCGCCGGCTTAACGAGCAGTTTATTCGTTTCTGCTTGGACAACCGAAGCATGTACAGCATTTTTTTCGAGGCCAAATCCGCTCGCGTTGATGAATTCGAACCTGAGCTCGCGATCAACCGGATTCGGCAGCACATGCACCATATCATCTCGCGACTTTTGGGTACCTATTTAAATGTGCCTGATGGTGACGGGCTGCTCAGCTGTTCGCGCATTTACTTCTATATGCTGCGCGGGATCGTGGGGACCTATACGCAATCAGAAGAAAGCGCGGATTCGATTATGGCGCGTCTCTCTCCGACCTTCCATGCCGCTTTCGAGGCGCTGCTGCTCGGGTTCGATAAACAGCTTCAGGATCGGAATGAGTAATGGCATTTATGGTTTGCAGCTGTTTTTTTCCTTCTTATGCGGATGCGTATGGCTGGATGATAAAGAAAGGGAGATTAACATGCAGCATTCGTCATCTATTGCTTCGCAGCTTGACGAACGTCAAGCTGTGCCATGCTTAATGGTTTTCATAATAGCCTCAGCTATTTCGCTAACCTCCATTTTCTCCGTCCAAATGTACGGTTCGAAGCATGCAGATTGAAAAGCATCCAAGCATCTATTCGTTTGTTGAAAGCACCAATTGCCTTCGACCTCTCCGCGTTTTTTTAAGCGCTCAAAGATCACTTCTTCACTTGCCATTAAACAAAAATGGTAGGTCTGACTATCAAGCCTCCTGAAGCCCTCATAAATATAGTGAAAGTAATCCTTGTTATAGATCGTCATTGGAACAATCATCGTTCTTTGATACTTCGATTTTATCGCTTGAGCTGCTTGAACGACAAGCACTCTCCATAAGTCTAGATCTTGAAAGTTATCCGTTCTTTCTTGCTCGCTCTTTATTTCGTCTGTTAATATCCTCCCTAGCATATATCCGACTTGTTCTGGATCAAACAACATGCTGTTCGGCATTTTTTCTTGCAGCTTGGCAGCCGTACTTGTTTTTCCAACGCCAAATGCTCCATTTATCATTATAATCATGCGAATGGCTTTCCTTCCTTCTTCGCCCATTTCATCGCTTTAAGAATCATTTCATCAAGAAACTGTTCCTTACCCGCTTGATACATATGAACATCATGGTGGAACTGCTCGGCAAGCTTTACTTTCAGCTCCCCGTATGCCTTCGCATCATCTGGATGTTTAATCATATACTGCTTGAAATTCAAATGTATATCTATTCGTACGTCTCCAAGCTGATGGCAGTGGACATGATGTGTTCTTTGCTGGCCGCCCTTTATAAAGTAGCGTCTTCCAGTCATCCCGTTTTCGCCTCTTGGCGTATAACCGAACGATTCCAACTGATTGTTGTACGCATCAAGGTTATGGATGTTTTTTACGACAACTAACAGATCAATGATTGGTTTGGCGAAGCCGATTTGCTTGACTGATGTACTTCCAATATGGTGTATTTCGATCATTTCCTTTTCCAGTACCGCTGCAAGGATATGTGATTCGGTTTGAAATCGTTCATTCCAGTTTTCCGTCCAAGGCATGATTTCCGCTTTGCGCATGGTTCACTCTCCTGTTTCAAATAGCCTAACTTCATTATAGCTCAAAAAAATACTCCCTTCTATTTGCGAAACAACGCAGATAAAAGAGAGTAATTTTTTGCACTCTATTGATGCAGGTGTACGTGGAATTAATTAATTCCAGCCTATTCCCACTCGATCGTAGCTGGCGGCTTCGACGTAACGTCATAGACGATCCGGTTAACGTTGTCGACTTCGTTAACGATACGAACGGATATTTTTTCGAGCACATCCCAAGGAATACGCGCCCAGTCTGCCGTCATGCCGTCGATCGAAGTAACCGCGCGGATACCGACTGTGTACGAGTACGTGCGGGCATCGCCCATTACGCCTACGCTCTTCATGTTCGGAAGCGCAGTGAAGTACTGCCAAATTTCACGGTCAAGACCTGCTTTGGCGATCTCATCACGCAGAATAGCATCGGATTCACGTACGATATGAAGCTTGTCCTCTGTCACTTCGCCTAGAACGCGGATCGCAAGACCTGGACCCGGGAATGGCTGGCGCCATACGATTGCTTCAGGCAAGCCGCACTCTTCGCCGACTTTGCGAACCTCGTCTTTGAACAATGCTTTAAGAGGCTCGATCAGCTTGAACTTAATGTCATCCGGCAAGCCGCCGACATTATGGTGTGATTTGATCGTTTGCGCCGTAGCCGTGCCGCTCTCCACGATATCCGTATAAAGCGTGCCTTGCGCCAAAAATTCAAAGTCGTCGAGCTTGTCCGACTCTTCTTGGAATACATAAATAAATTCGTTGCCGATAATTTTACGTTTTTGCTCTGGGTCCTCTACGCCTTTAAGCTTGCCGAGGAAACGCTCCTGCGCATCGATCTTAAGCACCTTCATGTCGAATTTGCCGACGAAGGTTTCCATAACGCCTTCCGCTTCGCCTTTGCGCAGCATGCCATGGTCAATAAACATGCAAGTCAACTGATCGCCGATCGCTTTGTGAAGAAGGATCGCTACAACGGAGGAATCTACGCCGCCGGAGAGCGCGCAAAGCACCTTCTTGTCGCCAACCTCGTTGCGAATATCGCGGATTGCGTCCTCTATGAAGGATTCCATCGTCCACGTACCGTCGCAATCACAGATGTTGTATAGGAAATTACGGATCATTTCATTGCCGAACTCCGAGTGGCGAACCTCAGGGTGGAATTGAACCGCATAAAATTGACGTTCTTTATTGCTCATAGCCGCAACCGGAGCATGCTCCGTGCTTGCATCGACTTCAAATCCTGCAGGAAGTTCAACTACATGGTCGCCGTGGCTCATCCATACCGTTTGAACCTTATCTAGGCCAAAGCCGATTTCGGAACCGTCAATAAATTCAACCTCAGCTTTGCCATACTCGCGTTTGCCCGCGCGCTCAACTTTACCCTCAAGCTGATGCGACATAAGCTGCATGCCGTAGCATATGCCAAAAATCGGGATGTTCAAATCATAAATCGCCGGGTCCACCATGGGTGAATTTCCTTCATAAACGCTAGCCGGTCCTCCCGAGAATACAATGCCCTTCGGCTGTAATTCACGGATCCGTTCTACCGACGTGTTGTAAGGCAGCAGCTCGCTGTATACGCCTAAATCGCGAATACGGCGTGCAATCAGCTGATTGTATTGGCCTCCAAAATCGAGAACAACAATGATTTCATTTTGCTTAGTCATTACCGAGCCTCCCTCAAATTATGTAGTAATTATATATAAGGCGGTTTAAGCGAGTCAAGGCGAAACAACGTGACAATTCGTAGAAAAAGTCGATTCCTCGCAGTTACAGCCTAGAATCTGACAGAAATATGCGGCATGCCGCTGCTCATGAACGAACAGCGACATGCAGCCATTATTTTTAAACGCATGAGCCTTTTGGCCTTTCCACCTGAATTGAACGGATAAGCCGCTTGCGATCAAATTGAATTGTGACGTCAAAAACGATTTATCCAGATGCACCCCTTTCAAACAGACATAGGCCCCATTCGGGACCTTGTCGTTAAAAGCAGCAGCCAATTCCTATTCCGTTTATCGGACGCTTCTTTTGTGAGCATTGTATGTTTCAAATGCGAAGCATGAAAGGTTCTTCAGCAATCATATGATTCTCGGCTGCGTTCGGCTGCGTTCCACGCGCAAGCGAATCATCCCACGCATGGGTTCACATGATTTTGTTGGGAGCCTTGATGCTCTCTGGACGTTTCGTTTTGCGAATCGGCTGCTTGTCCAGCACGCGAAGCACCGTGCGCAGCGCGGCTGGCGTAGGTGCGCTAAGCCATGGGCCCGGCGCGGCAAAATGCGCTTCCTCCATCCAGCGTGTCAGCTGGCGGAGCGCATCCTGCTGCTCAGCAGGGAGCGAGGGCTCAGCCGCCAGCGCGTATTCGCGTGCCGTCAGGCCCGGCGCGCGCTCGCCGAAACGGCGATACAGCAGCGGCGCCAAGTGATCGGCGACGCTAATAAAGCTGGCGCGCACGAGCCCATCGGCATCATGCGGCGCCGCCCTGGCCTTCCGCGGCGCAAGCTCCGCCGCCGTGGCAGCGCTGCCCGTCACAGGTTCATGTGACGGGTAGGGCGCGGCTCCGCCGGCGAGCTTCGCGATGCCGGCGTAAGCCGCGCCATAGCGGCGCAGCGCCAGCGAAAGGCGAAGCCGCTGGCGCTGTGCCGCAGCAATGGCCGCGGCCGCGAGCGCCAGCGCGCCCGCGCCTGCGGCTGCAGCTGCTGCTGGCGATGCCGCCGCTGCTTTGTGCGCTGCCTGCGCGAGGGCATCTGCCCCGATTGCGGCCGCTGCCTCAGCCCATGCTGCGAGGCTTGCCAGACTCGACTCGCTGATTCCGGCAGCATCGCTCGCCATAGCCGCTCCCGCTGCACCCATAGCCGGAGCAGCGAGCGCACCCCCAACCGAAGCGGCGGTGCCTACGCTCAAGACGCCGCTGAATCCGGGAGTCGGATCAAAAGGCACCCAGCCTGCGCCAGGGAAATATACTTCGACCCAAGCATGCGCATCCGAGCCTTTCACTTCATACTCTACCAGCTCAGCGCCTATGGCACTCCCGCTTCCATCAGCTTGCGCATTGCCGCCGAAAGTATCCAGCGCATCATCTCCTGCAAGCTCCTTATTGCCATCCAATCCGGCATCCCGATTCAAAACAGCCGTTCCGGGCGTAAAGCCTTTTACCCATCTAGCAGGAATCCCTTGCGAACGCAGCAGCACGACCATCGCGGTTGAGAAATGCACGCAATAGCCTTGACGCTGATCGAACAAAAAGTTGTCTACGAAATCGCTGCCTTCGGGAGGCTGCGAGCCGCCATCAAGCGTATAGGTGTAGCTTGCTTTCAAAAAATCCTCAATCGCTTTCACTTGGTCGTAGCGGTTCGTTACGCCGCCTCCCGCTATCTCAGCCGCTAAAGCCGAAACGCGGCTTGGAAGCGATGACGGCAGCTGCAAATACGGCTCCAGCTCCGACGATAAATCCGTTTCTTCTAAGGATGTATTTCCCTCCGCAAACAGCCTGCTTTCATCCGATGCCAAATCTGATTCAAGGGCAATCGAACGTAATTGCTTGCCGTCTGTAACGGTAAGCGTGCTTTCCACCACAAAGCGCTCTACCTTTGTCTTGTCCGATTGCGCAAACAAGGAGCTGTTGTCGGCATTGTAGACGTAGCTGCCCAGCTTGCGGCGCGGATCGGCTGCGATGAGCTCCGTTACATGTCCTTGCAATCCCGAGGTGAACAGCGGCATGCCTGCCGCCGGCTCCATCCAAACGACCGATTGCCTAATGACGGGACCATGCAGCCTATTGCCCTCTCGTGCCGCGGCCTCGGAAGATGCGGTCGTATCCGTTCCCTTTATGGGTTGCAGCACGGGGCTTCCGGCGCTATCCACCCAGCCCCGGCCGTCATATACGCGCTTGGACTCCCCGCGCCAATACGCTTTGGCTGGCGAGCTGCCTATAAAAACAACCCGCTCGTCCTTCGTGACCGGCGCGCCAAGCTGACTGTCATCGAAGCCGTAGCCGGTAAAGGCTCCGCCTAATTGGCCTAAGCCCGATTGACTAAGCGTTGTTACCGCGCCTTGCTGGGTTCCCAAAGATCGGACGGTTTCTTCCAAGCGTTCATTCAGTGAAGCCGTCCAGCTTGGAGCAGGCATGTCCGACTCGCGTCCTCCGGCAAACAGCAAGCCGAAGCCTACGACCATCAATACGACAAAAGCCGACCCGGACAGCCAGCGCATATCCAGCTCCTTCAGCTTGCTTGTGCCTGTGTCAATTATCCGCTGCACGCGCGGCACAGCGACGACTGCTCCAAGCAACAGTCCCTCGGCTACCGCTCGCATCAATCCCCCCATGACCTCAAAGCCCAGCCAGACATGGAGCGTAATTAAATAGATTAATGTAACAGCGGCAAGACCCAGCGCTGTCTGGCGCATCCATAACAGCGCCTGCAGCGCGGGGGCCAGCATCGCCCAGCCAATAAACAGCAGCAATGTCCTCAGCTCGCTCGACATAGCCCATAATCCGCTTTGTCCAATCAGCAGCAGATGCTCCTTCAGCATGGCAGGAAAGCCAAGCAGCCATTGCAGCTCGCTTTGATCCGCACTTTTATAGAGCCACATTAGACTCAATACGCACAGCATCGCATTCATCGAGAGCGTAATCGCAGCCGGCAAACGGAACAAACCGGACAGCATCGCGAATCCGATTACGAGCAGCAGCGGACCCGGATTGTAAATAGCTGACCATTCTCCGGCGTTAACCCAAGGCAGCAGCCACTCCGCAAACAAGCCGTACAGCAGCAGGCTTGTAACGAGCCGGAATCCGAAAGATTCCTCCGGCATGTCGCGCCGCATTCGTTTGCGATCCTCGCTTATCGGCTTAGCCGTTCTTTCGGCAACTCCGCTTTTATGCATACTCATGCGCATCGCCCCCTTCCGCTGCATACGGCTGCGCGGACATACTCGCAGGGACAGGCAGCCACGTCAATTTGACGCCGCCGCTCTCCAGCCATTTATGCTGCTCGCGCATCGCAAAGGTTGGGATGTTACTCCTCGTCACGATGAACAGCTCAAGCCTGCAGCCTTTCTCTGCCGCATAGCCCGCAAGCTCGCCCCAGCTGCGTCCGCCGCGCCAATCCGCAGTAAAGACAAGAATTGTACTGCCGCGAGCAAGCAAATGAGAGCTTCGATTCAAGCTTCGCGCTAGCGAGCCCTTTCCTTCCGCTCGGAGAAGGGCCATCGCGTGCAGCATGCCGGATACTCCCTGCTGCGTACCGCTCTGATGCGGCAATCGCATGGTCTGGCTACCTTCTCCGAGCAAGAGCGTTACGCCATTGCCAAGTTCAGCTGCATTCGCGAGAGCTAGTGCTGCCCAGCCTACGCATGCGTCAAACAGCCGATCATCTGCATCGTAAGCCGCTGCCATCGTATCTATCGCAATGCAGGTTTGAACGGGCTGCTCAAGCGAATGCACCTTAGTCTGCAAGCCGCGTCCTTTGGCGGCGCTCCGCCAGTCCAAATGCCGCAGCGAGTCGCCCTGCCGGAATGGGCGGAAGTCCGGCCCTAGACCGGCTGCGCGAACTGCGGCCTCGATTTCTTCTCTACCCGCTTCACCGCGTAAATCCTGCGACTCTCCCCTCAGCGAGGAAGGTACGGCATACACCCCCCCGCCCTCCAAGCGCTCCGGCCTATTCGGGCTAGCTGCATGTGCAAGTCCTGGCAGAACGATGAATTCCGATCTGCAATCGAGCTGCCTGCTGATTGCCGTTAAGCCGAGCCAATCGCCTATCGTAACTACGGCATGCTGATAGGGATGCCGTCCGCGCCTCAGCTGATGAAGCGTATAAAGATAGGTTGTTTCCTTGCTCCACACGGGAGTGAACACCGCATGTATGCTGATTTTCCGATTCAAAGCCGAGCTCTCGTTCAAGGTTTCTTCATGGATGGCTATCCATACAAACGGAACAGGAATCGCTCGCTTTAACGTGAAGCGGATAGCCAGCTGCCCGCCTTCGCGAATCGTTTGCTGCGACAAATCCCGAATGGCGCTCAAGCGTGCAGCAGCTAGAAGCGGAGCCAAGCCGCTCACGACGATGATCATGCTTAGCACCGCTGTCATAAACCATTCTACAGCGCCGCCCCTCAGGACGACCGCTGCCATGCTCCCCGCCCACGCCGCTGCGATGAGGCTCCAGGCAAACCATCTGGTACGGTATGCTGCGGACTGTTGCGCTTTTGGCATCTGCCTATCGCCTTTAAGCTTCTCCTTCTGTATTTCCGCTTGCGGCTTAATGCCATCGACATCGTCTATCTGTCGATCCACGATCTGCAATACGTCATCCTGATGCGGTGCATTCATCGGCGCTTCCCGCTTCCCGCCGCTGCCGGCATCGGGCAATCGCGAATCATGCGTTTAATAACCGTCGCCGCGTCCTCTCCCATGGAAGCCGCGCTGAAGCGAAGCGACAGCCGGTGCGGGAGTACGGCTTCGGCCGTGGCAAGCAGATCATCAGGCACCGCATAACCCCGGCCTTCCATATAGGCATTGGCCTGGGAGGCCCGCAGCCAATCACGAAGCGCACGCGGGCTTAATCCCAGCACCACCTCGGGCGCCCGTCTTGTCGCATCTGCAACCTGCACCATATATTCAAGCAGCGCTGGATGCATATGCGTCTGCCTTGCTTCCGCTTGCATTTGGAGCCATTCCTCTGTCGCAATGACCGGCCGCAGACGATCCGGCTCAATCCGGTTGCCGTCCGCATACTGCTCCAGCATCCGCTTCTCCTCCGATGAACCGGGATAGCCGATCGTCAACCGCATCATGAAACGGTCCAGCTGCGCCTCCGGCAGCGTATTCGTGCCTTCGAAGCTGAGCGGATTCTGGGTCGCAATCAGCATAAAGGGCACCGGAAGCTTACGGGTTTTGCCTTCAACCGTCACGCGCCGCTCCTCCATGGCCTCAAGCAGAGCAGACTGCGTGCGCGGTGATGTGCGGTTGATCTCATCGGCAAGCACTACATTGCCCATTATGGGACCAGGACGGTAGACAAGCTCGCTCGAGCGGGCGTCCAGCACCACGCCGCCTACGATATCTGCCGGCAGCATGTCCGAAGTGAATTGTATTCTTTTGAAATCGCCGCCTACCGCTCTGGCAAAAGCTTGCGCGAGCAGCGTTTTGCCTACGCCTGGCACATCCTCAAGCAGAACATGTCCGCCTGCCAGCAGCGCCGTTAACGTGTTCCGGATGACCTGCTGCTTGCCGAGCAGCACGCTCTCTACCTTAACTAGCAATCGATGCAGCAGCACCTGCGGCGCTTCCGGCCAATGACCGTATCGGTCCTCTTTCGCATCATCAGAAAATTGGGGGGAAATCATCGTATAATTCGCCTCCTGAAAAATAAATCTATCTATTTTTCAGTTTCCCCAGCTTTCTCTATCTTTAGACCTGCTAGAGGGCGATTCTGTTAATCTGTCACCCATATTTCACGCTGATTGTCGTTGTATACATACTTCGCTATTCCGATCCCGAACGTTTGCAGCGTCGCCCTAACAGGGACAATCAGATCCGCACTCATGTCAGAGGCTTTGATTTCCTTGCTTATTAGCGTGAGCACCGGATTGCCTTCGTATGTCACAACCATCTGCCCTTGCTCCGAATCCAGCTCCAAGCTGGCTCCAATCCATTCCGCCAGCTTGCGCAGCGACACCTCTATCGTACCTCCGATCAGGCGGTATTCGCCCGCTTCAAGCACGAGACGATCCTCCCCGCGGTGCAAAGTAAGCTTCTGCTCCTCAGGCTTTACTTGCTCCGAACTTCCATTTCTGTCAAGCTGCTCCGCGTATGTTATGAGCTTTGCTATCTCACCAGTCGTTACCGGCTTCCTATTCCATTTCAGCTTGCTTGCCACCTTGAATTGAATAGGCTCCACCTTGTCCGTAATGGGGGCAAAAGCATAGCCCTTGCTCTTGTAATAGTGAATAATGGCTGGCAAAGCCTTAACCGACTCTGCATGCCCGGCGCTGTCATGAAGCAGCACATTCAGCTTGCTTGCCAGCTTCGAGCCTTTAATAGCTGTCAAAATTTCCGAAGACGGGACGTCCTGCTTCTTCGAATCCCCGCTGTCCACGTTCCAATCATGAACCACGTAGCCTGCTGCTGCCAGCCCATCAAAGTAGCCCTGGTCAAAGTTCGTAAACGTACCGCCCGGCGCGCGAAGCAGCGTTGTTCTGACACCGGTGGTTTGATAGATCGCATCATCGGTTTTCATCACCTGCCCGGCAAACGCGGAGAAGCTGCCGTATAGCTGCTCATATTTATGATTAAACGTATGATTGCCGATTGAATGGCCTTCTTCTATGATTCTTTTAGCCAGCAAGGGCTGCTTCAGCACATGCTCGCCAAGCACAAAAAAAGTAGCCGTGATGCCTTCGCGTTTCAAAATATCCAGCACAAGCCCTGTATTTTTGCTAGGACCGTCGTCGAAAGTCAAATATACGGTTTTCTGATTCGCTTCAGCCTTGGCAGCGGCGGCTGGGGCCGCAAGCTTTTCTTGGATAAGCTGCTTCTTCGCGGCATATGCCGCATGGGCTGCCAGGAGCGGCTTTGGCTCATAATAGGAGACGTTGCCCGCCACGCTTGCATGCAATGGTTCCAACTCGCTTGCCGCATTGTCCTTGAATGCGGCTCCCCCTTCAAAGCCCAGCAAGCCAAGCCAAACCATCCAAGCACAAATTGAAATTCGCAACATACGTCGCATGCCCTCTGCCACCCTTCTCTACCTATGACTGGAATCTCTCATTCCATTTGATAGAGTATATGAGCCTTTGCCTCCGTAAATGCCTGCTCCTTCCCACCTTCATTGGGAATCAGCAGATTGCAAAAAATCCAGTAACGGCTGATGCTCGCAATTATTGGACTTTTCGCCGGACGGACTCGAAAGGTTGCGCAGGTCTATGTCAAGAATAACGAGAATGCCGAATCAAAAAAAAATCGCCTCTACCCTCAGGGCAAAGACGATTTTTTTGATTCGATTAAAATGCGGCAACAATTGCGCCTTTATACTTGTCCTCGATATATTTCTTCACTTCCGGCGAACGAAGCGCAGCTGCCAGCTTCTGGATCGCATCCGAATCCTTATTGTCTGGCCGGGAGACGAGAATGTTAACGTATGGGGAATCCTTGCCTTCGATAAACAAAGCATCCTCTGTCGGGACAAGATCAGCTTCAAGCGCATAGTTCGTGTTGATTAGCGCTAGATCAACCTCATCAAGCACGCGCGGCAAGGTTGCGGCTTCCACTTCTCTTATTTCGAGCTTCTTCGGATTATCTGTAATATCAGCAACCGTACCATTAACGCCAACGCCATCCTTCAGCTTGAGCAAGCCGTTATCAGCCATTAAGGCAAGCGCACGTCCGCCATTGGAGGGGTCATTCGGGATAACAACCTGAGCGCCGTCCTTCAGCTCTTCGATCTTTTGAATTTTTTTGGAATAAGCGCCAAAAGGCTCGATATGCACGCCCGCAACGTTGACTAGGTCATAGCCTTTGTCTTTGTTAAATTGTTCCAAGTAAGGCGTATGCTGAAAAAAGTTAGCATCGATCTGTTTTTCATACAGCTGCGTGTTCGGTTGAACGTAATCATTGAACTCAATGATTTCAAGCTCAATGCCCTGCTCCTTGAGTAGCGGTTTCACCAGCTCCAACAGCTCCGCATGCGGTACAGGGGATGCCCCAACCTTCAGCTTAACCGTCTCGGGTACTCCTGTTCCCGTACCACTTGCATTGTTCTCCTCTGTTTTGTCTGCTCCGCAAGCCGTTAGCGCAAACATCAGCATTAGCGTCAATATCATATAGCTTGTCTTCTTCATGTTGATTCCTCCCATGTTGTTGGTTCATCTAGGCTGCGAGAATGTTATCCTCTTTATTTCCTGCTGTAGCGTCTAACGAGTGCGTCTCCAATCGTCTGCAGTACCTGCACGAGCACGATGAGCAGCACGACCGTCACGAGCATCACATCGGTTTGAAATCGCTGGTAGCCGTAACGGAGCGCTAAATCTCCTAGCCCGCCGCCTCCAATGACGCCTGACATCGCCGTATAGGAAACGAGCGTAACCGCTGTAATCGTAACTGCCGCGAGCAAGCTCGGACTCGACTCGCGCAGCAGCACTCGGCGTACAATATCCCATTTGGAAGCACCCATCGCTTGGGCAGCCTCGATTACTCCGCGGTCCACCTCGCGCAGGGATGTCTCCACCAGCCTGGCGAAAAAGGGCGTTGCTGCTACGACAAGCGGTGGAATAGAGCCCTCAACGCCCAGCGTAGTGCCCGTAATCAGCTTGGTCAGCGGCATAATCATAATCATAAGTATCACAAATGGAACAGAGCGCAGTACGTTTATGATGAAAGAAAGCGCGCCATAAACGACTGGCTGGGCAAGAAGCTGCCTTCGTGACGTTAAAAACAAGATGATGCCCAAAATCAGTCCGCAAATAATCGTAAAAACGAGCGAGGCGAACAGCATATAGAGCGTATCCTTCGTCGCGTCCCAAATTTCCGGCAAGCGGACATTCTCGAAGCTCATCATATGGCGTCTACCTCCAGTCCATCCTTGCGTAAAACAGCGATGACCCTTTCGATATCCGCATCGTCGCCAATCAGCTCCACGATGAGTTGGCCGTATGGCGTCTGCTTCATACGGGATACCGTTCCTTGCAGAATCGCAAATTGCACGGACGTCGTCTTCACTGCATTGTATAGAATCGGTTCATACGTCAAGCTGCCGATGTAGGTCATTCGCAGCAAACGGCCCTTTCGGTGCTGCAGCAGCTGCCTGGCAGCGCTGTTCTCCGCTATCTGATCGACAAATTCACGAGTGACCGGATGCTCGGGCTTCAAGAAAACCTGCAGCACGTCACCGATCTCTACGATTTCACCTTGGTCAATGACGGCTACGCGGTCGCATATTGCACGAATGACATTCATTTCATGCGTAATCAACAGGATCGTAATGCCAAGCTTGGCATTGATATCGAGCAGCAGCGATAAAATAGAGTTCGTCGTTTGGGGATCAAGCGCCGAAGTCGCCTCGTCGCATAGCAGCACATCCGGGTTGTTCGCAAGGGCTCTCGCGATGCCCACGCGCTGCTTCTGTCCACCTGACAGCTGCGAAGGGTATTTGTCTGCATGTCCCTCCAATTGCACGAGCTTAAGCAGCTCATCAACCCGCTTATTCAGCTGTGCCTTCGATTGTTTTGCAAGGGCTAGCGGGAAGGCGATATTTTCTCTCACGGTCGACATGGACAACAGGTTAAAATGCTGAAAAATCATCCCGATGCGCCTGCGCTCCTGCTGCAGCTGCCTCTCCGTTAAACGCGTAAGCTCTACATTTCCTACGTGAACCGAACCTGCCGTCGGCTTCTCCAGTAGGTTGACGCAGCGCAGCAGCGTGCTTTTGCCGGCACCGGAATGACCGATGATCCCGAATATTTCACCTTTCTGCACCGTCAGACTTACGTCCTTGACAGCCTCAACCTGGGTACCGCCTGCACGGTACGATTTTATTATGCCGTTAAGCTGTATCAGTCTCATAACCCCCTATCCATCAAGCAAAACCATATTGTATAAATGTGACAGCATCCCGTCAACGAATAAAATCTTCCAGTCGCCCTATTCCCGGCCAACACGCGGCATTTGCCATGCAAAGGATCTCTTTATTGTTACCAAAGCCCAATTTTATACTCGATTGCTGAATAAGCAGAAAGCAAAAAGCGTACCCAGCCATCAGCTGAATACGCTTTTCATTAACATGCTATGCTCATTCGACGCTTAACCGTTGGCTGCTTCATAAAGCTCCTCAACCGCTTCAAGCACTTGCAGGGCATGACCTTTTACTCTTATTTTACGCCATTCGCGGACCAGCTTGCCGTTCGCATCAATGAGGAAGGTCGATCGCACAAGCCCCATATACTCCCTGCCGTACAGCTTTTTCAAATGCCATACGCCATAAAGCTCGCACACAGCGTGCTCAGTGTCAGCCAGCAGCAGGAATGGCAGCTCCTTCTTCGCAATAAAGTTTTGATGCGATTTGACCGTATCGATGCTGATTCCCAAAATGACCGTATTGCGCTGCAGCATCTCTGCGTTTGCATCGCGGAAGTCGCAGGATTCTTGAATGCACGCGGTAGTCATGTCCTTCGGGTAGAAATAAAGAACGACATTCTTGCCGCGGTAATCGCTTAATGAAACATTCTCCCCATTCGACGCAGGCAATTCAAAATTCGGCGCCATCTCTCCTATTTGAAATTCTGTCATTGCTAAACCTCCATAAGCGTTCATTTCATTTCCTTCCAACAAAACCAGCAAGCATGTTTGCTATTAGGACCCTGCGCCGCGGTAGCGCTTCACGCCGTGATTCCATAGAAATAGGCCAAGAGAGAAAACGATAATGCCCATAACCGGCGTCAACAAAGCAAGCTGGGACAAGTCATCTGCTTTTTTCTCAAGGAAATAAGAGGCTGGAATAACGCCAACGAAGGCGAACGGCAGCAGCCATGTTAATACGAATCGGATCATTTTGTTATAGATATTTACCGGGTAACGCCCATAGTTCTGAATGTTGTACATGAGCGGAACGATTCCCGTCGGCGCATCCGAATAGAACGAAATCGCACTAAGCGCCGTATATAGACCTGCATAAATAAGCACCGCTCCCAAGATGAGCAGCAGCATGACAAGCACGTCAAGCAGCTGGAACGGAAGATCGAGCTGAAACCAGCAGAGCACCATAATGATCGCGCCGACGAAGGAGCCGATCAAGGACGGCGGATCAACGTTTTCGAGCAGCACTTGATACAGGCTATGCGCCGGCCTTGTAAGCACGCGGTCCATCTCGCCTTTGACGATATACCGCTCGCTGAAATTCCAAATGCTGAAGAACGTGCTGAACACGCCGTACGGGATCATAAAGAATCCGTATACGAATACGACCTCCGCCTCCGACCAGCCTCCGAGCGACGGCGTATGCTGGAACACAATCAGAATAAAGATGAGATTCATCCCTTGAAACAATAAATCGGATAATACTTCAATCCAGAAATCGGCCCGATAGGTCAGCCGCGTTTTTGCGTAATTTTTAATATATTCCCAAAACAACGAAGCATATCTCATCTCTGTTACCCCCCTTGCACGAACAGCCGTCTACGCGCAGCCCGCCATGTCAGCCAAATTGGAATCAGCAAGCCTACGAACCAGAGCACTTGAATGCCGAACACATGCAGCACCTCGCCGCTGGGCGTTCTTCCCGTGAAGACGGAGCTGGGCAAATAAGTGATCGCTTGGAACGGCAGCCACTGCATAACGGCTGACAGCCAGCCAGGGAAGAAGGCAATCGGCACGACAACGCCGGAGAACAGATCCACCATAACCCGCTTCATGCGCATCATGCCTTCATTGTTTTCCACAAAAAAGGCAAACAACCCCGTTAAAATATTGATCTGCGAGTTAATTAGAAAGCTGAAGAACAGCATGACCAAATAGATGAGCCATGTCATGGGATCGGTCGGCAATGTTACTGGGAATATTAGACATACGATAATCATTCCCGGAATCATGAACAGCAGCATGCGGAATAAACCTTCGCCGAAGCCCTGCATCATTTTTACGAACAAATAGGAATAAGGTCTAATAAGCTGTACCGCTACGCTGCCATCCCTGATCTCATTGGCAATCTCGCGATCCAAATTATTGAAGTAAAAGGCCCGCGCCATCCAAGACACAGCCACATAGGTCGTCATCTGCGTAACCGTAAATCCGGCAAGCGACTCCTTGTCCCCATAGATCGCCTGCCATAGAAAGTAATAGGCGCCGATGTTAATGGCATAAATAATGATGCCGCTATAATAATTAACGCGGTAAGCCAGCATCATAATGAACCGAATCCGAATAAAATCAATATACGCGCTCATCATGATTACACCGTCTCCTTGGCGGTTGACGCTGAGCCGGAGGAGTAGATGCTTCGCACGATATCGTCCGTATTCGTTTCGATGATTTTAATGTCGCGAATTTCGACCCCGCCAACGACACAAGCAAGGGCATCGGATACGTTCACAGCGTGAGGAAGCCACATTTTGGCCGTAACCTCGTTCTCCATCGACCATGTCACGTCAAGCGATTCCGTTAGCTGCCGCAGCTTGGCGAGCTGCGTATGGCCTGCGAATTGGAACTGAATCTCACGCCCTTTGCTCCAGCGGTTTTTCAGATCATCCAACCCGCCGTCATAAATGATGCGTCCATCGTCCAGCATGATTACGCGTGAGCACAGCGCTTCAATGTCCTGCAGATCATGTGTCGTCAGCAGAATCGTCGTGCCCTGCTCCCTGTTCATTTGCATCAAGAAATCGCGAATTTCCGTCTTTACGACAATATCCAGGCCAATGGTCGGTTCATCGAGAAACAGAATCGATGGGTTATGGAGCAGCGATGCGACAAGCTCGCAGCGCATCCGCTGGCCGAGGCTTAGCTTGCGTACAGGTCGGTTAAGCAACTCGCCAAGCTGCAGTCTCTCCACCAGCTCATTCAGCCGCTTGCGGAAATCAGCTTCCGATACCCGGTACACCTTGCGCAGCAGCTGGAAGGACTCAATCACGCCAATATCCCACCATAGCTGGGAACGCTGGCCGAATACGACACCGATGCCGTTAACGAACTTCTCGCGATCCTTGAACGGCACATACCCGTTTACCTTAAGCTCGCCGGACGTCGGTACCAGAATGCCCGTAAGCATTTTGATCGTAGTCGATTTGCCCGCACCATTCTCTCCAATATAACCGCAAATTTCGCCTTGCGGAATTTGAAAGGAAATATCTTTAACCGCCGTAACCTCATTGTACTCGCGTTTGAACAAGTCCTTGAGCGCGCCGGATAAGCCTTCCCGATTTTTCTGAACGCTGAATTGCTTGCGCAAATCCTTCACATCAATGGCTAGCATGTGGATCTTATTGCCCCTCTCGCTTCGACATTTCCTAGGAAATACCGATCTTTATTTACCTAAAACGATAAAACTTGCTTATGCATGTCGTTCAGCTTTATAATTTTATGATATGTAATCATACATTAGTTCACGCCTAGCGTAAACGGCTGAAGCTGCCCATTGCTCTTTAGCATTCGTTCGCTGATAAAATTTAAGCAATGATGAGCTTATGCTTATACGTTCTTAATATTTCCGGCGTAACAAGCTCCGCTAACCTTAATACTTGGAAGCGGACCATTCGCTATGCCGTCTTAGCGCATGCTTACATTGAAATTTACCCACTTTGGCTTACAATGATCCCGCCCCATCTGAAAGGAGCACGTCTAGCGAAATGTCTAACGAGACAAACGAAGTGCCTAAAGAAAAAAATAAGAGCAAGAAAAAGAAATGGAAATGGTTTTATATCAGCCTTTCCGTCATACTAGGCGCCGCCGCAGCATTTCTTATTTACTGGTCCGTAGGCGTATACGGTGCATTGGACGACTTTAGCGATCCGAAGGAAACGAAAGCGCCGTTAGAGGAAGCAGAGGCTACACCGGTTCCGGTTCCGGAATGGGAAGGCAAAGAGCGCGTCAATATATTGCTGCTAGGCGGTGACGCACGCGGAGTTGAAGAAGGCCAAGTCGCCCGTTCAGATTCCATATTAGTCGCTTCCTTTGATCCCGTTACCAAGAAAGCGCATCTCTTCTCTGTGCTCCGCGATACGTACGTGGATATAGAAGGCCACGGTAAAGGCCGCATTAACACTGCGCTTGCACTTGGCGAGTACCCGCTAGCCATGAAAACGGTCGGCGATCTTCTTGGACTGGAAATTCAATATTATGTTTATACCGACTTCGAAGGGTTTAAGCAATTGATAGACACGATCGGCGGCATCTACTTCGACGTTGAAAAGGATATGCATTACACCGACAACGCGGATGGCAACCGATACGATATTGATCTCAAAAAAGGCTACCAGCTGCTTGACGGCGACAAGGCGCTGCAATACGTTCGGTTCCGTCACGATGCCATGAGCGACTTTACACGCACCGAACGTCAGAGAAACTTCCTTCAAGCCGTATCGAAGGAGCTACAATCGACTTGGAACATCGTTCGCATGAAAAAAATTCTGGAGAGCGTCCAGCCGTACGTCAGCATGAATATTAGCGTCATGGATATGCTGAAGCTCGGTCAGCTTGGCGTCAAAAGCCATGTAGCCAGCACAACGCAAATCCCGCCAATGGAGCTTATTGCAGAAGACCGCGTCGGCGGCGCTTCCGTCATTGGAATCAGTGACGAAGACGAGCTTCGCTCTTACGTGCAAATGACGCTGGAGCAAGACGATACCGTCCCTACTCCTACCGACTCTTCATCGCCTACAGATGGAGCGGAAGAAACGAATCAATCGCAATAACCATACGTACACGCAACGGCGACAGCAGGTTGCGTGTATTTTGTTTCCGCATCGTTTATTTATTACTTACATTGGAGGCTGATTGCCATGACCACGAAACGACCAAATTCCGAGAAGCTCTATGAAGAAGCGCTGCAGCATATCGTCGGCGGCGTAAATAGTCCGTCTCGATCGTACAAAGCGGTAGGCGGCGGCGCACCCGTCTTTATGAAGCGCGGCGAAGGGGCTTATTTTTGGGATGTCGATGACAACCGCTACATTGATTACTTAGCCGCTTACGGCCCGATTATTACCGGACATGCCCACCCGCACATTACGGAAGCAATCGTGCGCGCAGCACAGAACGGCATCCTGTACGGCACCCCTACCGAGCTCGAAATCAAGCTCGCGCGCATGCTGAAGGAAGCCATTCCTTCACTCGATAAGGTCCGCTTCGTCAATTCAGGCACGGAAGCGGTCATGACAACCATTCGCGTGGCGCGCGCATATACGAAAAAATCCAAAATCATTAAATTTGCCGGCTGTTACCATGGCCACTCCGATCTTGTGCTCGTCGCTGCCGGCTCCGGCCCATCTACTCTCGGCATTCCTGACAGTGCCGGCGTTCCTTCCAGCATTGCTAGCGAAGTAATCACGGTACCGTTTAACGATCTGCCCGCGCTGAAAGAAGCTCTAGAGCGCTGGGGCGACGAGACTGCCGCTGTCATGGTTGAACCGATTGTCGGCAACTTCGGCATGGTCATGCCGCATGATGGCTTCCTAGAAGGTCTCTGCAAGCTAGCGAGGGAGGCTGGAGCGCTCGTCATCTATGATGAGGTCATCAGCGCATTCCGTTTCCATTACGGCGCGGCGCAAACGTACGTCGCTTTCCCGGATCACCAGGCCATCGAGCCGGACCTGACTGCACTTGGCAAAATCATTGGCGGAGGCTTGCCGATCGGCGCTTACGGCGGACGCCGCGAAATTATGGAACAGGTTGCTCCGCTCGGTCCTGCTTATCAAGCTGGTACGATGGCAGGCAATCCCGCTTCCATCTCGGCTGGCATCGCCTGTCTCGAGCTGCTGCAGGAGCCTGGTATCTATGACCGAATGAACGCGCTCGCTACGAAGCTTGCTACAGGTCTCCATGCCACAGCGAAGCAGCATGGCATTCCGCTTACTATCAATCAAATTCGAGGGTCGTTCTCCGCTCATTTCTGCAATCATCCGATTACGAATTACGATGAGGCACAGGACACGGACGGCGAATTGTTCGGAAGATTTTTCAAGCTGATGCTGGACCAAGGCATCAATCTCGCACCTTCCAAATACGAGGCTTGGTTCTTCACGACCGCGCATACCGAAGCCGATATTGATGAGACGATTGTCGCAATTCAGCAAGCATTTGCTCAACTAGCTTCGAATAGCTGACAAACAAGCTCAATCGTCCGCATTTTTCCGTAAATCGCTCTAGCTTCTCTATAGATGCAGCGGCAGCCATGGACTTTTTGTTCATGCCATTAACTGCCGCTGTTTTATTGGGCTAACGTTAAATGGTGCCATCTCTGTGCCGTCCGGTTACGCATGCCCAAACACTCCCACATGCGCTCTGCGACAAAACATGTTTTAATATACCAAAGGAGCGTGATTCAATGAACATCCAATCGTTTCTGCATCCCAAGGATGAGGTTTCTTACCTCATAACATCCTCGACTATGAAAGAAGCGCTAGATAAATTGGAGGCGAGCCACTATACAGCTATTCCAATCTTAGATGACAATGGCTTATATTTCGGTACGTTATCCGAGGGAGATTTGTTATGGAAGCTGAAAGCCACGCCTGGCCTCACCTTCGATAATATGCATGACATTCCTGTCGTCTCCATTAAGAAACGAATGAAGGTCGAATGCGTGGAAATCAATGCCGATTTGGATGATATGCTGGCGCTGGCGGCCGATCAGAACTTTGTTCCGGTCGTAGATGCCGACCGTGTCTTCCTCGGTATTATTCGGCGCAAAGACATTATCGAATACTATACCCGGAATATTGCTGATTAATTGATAGATCGGTCTTGGAAATCATAAAAGCTGCCGTTTGCCGGCAGCCTTTTTCTTTGTTCTTGCTGTTTTTTTCACTGCCGTTCCTCGATTCCCACATCTGCGAGGCTGATCTCATTCAATTCCGCTTCTTTGAATGGTTGTGCCAAGTGCAGTTAACTGATACAGACCGAGAACGACTGGATTGGCTTGCACCAACCCTTCACGCAATAGGTCTTTGAGTAACCGGTTAACGTCTAATGGATTGTCTGACGCTTGTGGAAGCTGCTCAGCAAGCTGCGCAGGCGTTTGCCACTCCGCGGTTAATGCCGTTAATACTGTTTGCTGCTGTAGAGTCAAGTTCATGCTTGTACCTCCTCAGATGTGTTTAAGTTCTATTTCGTTAATGATTCTCGCACGCTTTTGGGAAGATTTTTGACTACCATATCGTAAGAGTGGTCAATCATTGCAAAGAGATCCGATTCTGGTAAGGAACCATCCATTGCAATCGTATTCCAGTGCTTTTTGTTCATATGGTAACCTGGTCGAACATTATGATGCTGCTCTCTCAAATTTGCCGCTATGACAGGGTCGCATTTTAGGTTTATGTAGGAATGATCCCCTTTGTTCTCAAAAATAAGCGCGAACATCTTCCCTGCAATTTTGATCACCAATGGGTCAGGTCCAAAGGGATACTCCTTCGCCGCTCCCTTTTTGTTCACACAGTATGCAATGATATTATTCATCCTATCAGTACCTCGCCTTCTTCGATAACACACTTCCGTTGCGATCATGCTTTTATTTTTTATATTTTATCACACCTTGTTGACAATCCATCTAGTAAAAATACTTCTGTCCAACAATGCCGGATACGGAGGATCACTTCACGGTATTTTTGGAATTATTTAATGTGGTACAAAAAAAAACCTTCCATACACTTTGAAAAGTGAATAGAACGTTTTCATTTATTGCTTTTCCGATAATCGCGCGGCGCTAGTCCAAACATTCGTTTAAAAAACCTCTCGAAATTCGGCATCGTATTAAAGCCTGAGGCGTAGCAGATTTCCGTTATTGGCAACGTTGTGCTGCATAGCAGCGCTCTTGCGAATTGCAGCCTTTTCTCTTGAAGATGTTCTTGGAATGAAGTACCGGTTTGCTTCCGGAAGCATTCGCTGAAATAATTTGCCGAGAGTCCGACATGCTCTGCCACTTTATGTAAAGTAATCTGCTCACGAAAATGATGCTGGATGTAGATAACCGATTTCCTTATAGCAGGATGGACGGCGCGAACAGCAACCATTTCCGCTGCCGTATTTTTTTGACTCGTTAACCTAAATAGCTCAATCAATATCCGCTCAAAGCTGCCTTGAACAATCATGTCGCTGCCTAGCCGCCAGAGAAGCGATTCGTCCCAAATACGATCAAACTCAGCTTCAATCATGCCAGCTTGTGCGCTTTCAAAAGTATACGCGTAATGGGAAGCCTCTTCAAAAAGCAATTCGGCTAAAGCAGGACGAATAAATGAATCCTCAAATATAAAATCGTACAGACATATCGTTTCGCCTTCATCCGGTATAATTTCATGAAAATCGGCGGTTGTAAGGAGAAAAGCCATCCCTCTTTCCAAAGGAAATGACTTGCCGTTAAGAATATGAGTACCGCTGCCCGATACGATAAAGCCCATCTCGAAAAACTCATGCCAATGTGAATCAATTTTGTGTTCGATCACATGCTTATAAATACAGAAGGGGAACGAAGAAGATAAAAAGTTTTTGCTAAGCAGTCTCTCTGGTGTTTTATTGTTATCCATTTCCGTTCCCCTTTCATGCTTATCAAGGCCAAACGTTGAACCACTCCGCAAATTTAGCAGAAATCTAGCAAGGATGCGAGACCTGCGATTCTTAATGCCATTATTGGCCTCAATTCCTGAAGTGCAAGTCCCGCTCCTTCCAGCTTTGATCATTATACATTTATGAATGGATTGCCTGCCAGATCCTTGCCTCTAGCAAGCCAAATTTTATGATTTTTGTTTTTCTCCTCATATACCTTGGCATCCGTCGAGAAATAACGCATCGTATATCCGCATCGGCGAAACTCGCTCGTATTGGCAGCTGCCCCATGAATGATGCGGGAATCGTGCACCGAGCATTCTCCCGGCTCCAATTCGAAATAAACGGCTTTTTCATTATCTACTTTTTTAATTTCGGTACTAAAAATGTTTTGGTTTCCATCAACCTCTTCATATTCGGAAAATCCGTCTGTATGCGTACCGGGAATAACGCGCATGCAGCCGTTTTCCTTCGTGCTGCGGTCGATTGCCAACCACACCGTTACGATTTTTTCAAAACTACTAAGACGGCCATTCCAATATGAGGAATCCTCATGCCATGGCGTTTGCTTGCCGACCAGCGGCTCCTTGCATATGAAATGACTCGACCACAAGCCTATATTTGGCCCGATTAACGGCTCAACCAAATCGAGAACTTCATCGCTTAACAGAAATTTCAGCAGCCTCTCGTCACGGAAATGCGGAGTGTCCAGCTCGCTGTTCAGTCTTCTGCCAACCAGCTCCCATTGCTCTTCGAATATGTCAGACAGTTCCGTCATTTTCTCTTGACTGAATAGCTGTTTCTTACGGAGAGCATATCCATTTTGCTTATAAAATTGAACCTCTTTCTCAGATAGTGTCGTGTAAGCCATAATTATTCCCTCCAATTGATGTAATCTTGCGTTGTTTTCATCATAATGGGAGAGTCATAAATTTACTTCTCATTCTATCCGTAAAAGTATGCATATCTTCGGCAAATATCCTAAAGTTCAGAAAAAATAATCCAGAACAAGCATTTTATCCGAACTCATTTATAAAACCAATCTGATCATTAACGATCATTTTTCATAAATATCCTTTCCTATCCTATCCGTAAACGCTGCCATTCTGTACAATGGACATGATAACGAGTACTCAAAGCGTTAGAACTAGGAGGAACATTCAAGATGAGTGATCAATTCGAGCAGTTTTTCAATTCGGATCAGGCACACCAGCTGCTGGAGCAGATGTACGGTAGCGAAGAACGAGAGCGACAAATCGACAGGTACCGGAGTTGTATGGAAGGATACAGTGGGCAATATGGGAAGACAGCGTCTATCCAATACTTCAGTGCGCCTGGTCGCACTGAGATAGGCGGCAATCATACGGACCATAACAACGGGAAAGTGCTGGCGGCTAGTATTCAGTTAGATACGATTGCGGCTGCAGCAAACGTTGACAGCGGCATTATTTCTGTCGTTTCCGAAGGGTATCCAGGCATGTCAGTCATCAATCTAGATGATCTGGAACCGCAGGCAGGCGAGGGAGGAACGGCTGCTTTAATCCGCGGTATTGCACATGGGTTTCAGCAACACGGATACCGAATCGGTGGATTCAACGCTTACGTCAGCAGTAACGTGCTTCCGGCGTCAGGACTTAGCTCCTCCGCATCTTTTGAAGTTCTGATCTGTCAGATTCTAAATACTTTTTTTAACGGCGGAGAGATGGACGCGGTCATGATGTCGCGCATCGGCAAGCATGCCGAAAATCTATATTGGAACAAGCCATCAGGGATGCTTGACCAAATGGCTTGCTCGCACGGCGGTATGATTACAATCGACTTTAAGGAGCCGGCTGAGCCGCGGATCGAGCGTATTCCAGGAACATTTGAAGCAGCGGGTTACAGCCTTGTCATCGTAAGCACCGGCGGCAACCATGCTGACCTCACAGAGGATTATGCTTCAATTCCGAACGAGATGCGGGCAGTGGCGCAAGCATTCGGTGTAGAGGTATGTCGCGATTTGACGGCAGAGATGATCTACGGCCGGCTCGGGGAGCTCCGCGAAACTGTCGGAGATCGAGCGGTGCTGCGGGCGCTGCATTTCCTGGATGAAAATGATCGCGTTGGGCGGCAGGTAGAGGCAATTAAGGCGGGAGAGTGGCAGAACGTGCTGAAGTATATTACCGCTTCAGGCAATTCCTCGTGGAAGTGGCTGCAGAACATTTACCAAGAATCTGTGTCCCGTGAACAGGGGATTGCACTTACTCTCGCCATTACCGAACGTTTCATCTACCAATTAGGCGACGGTGCTTGCCGAGTACACGGCGGCGGCTTCGCCGGCGTCATTCTCGCCGTTCTGCCGCATGCAGCGGTAGCGGAATACCGGCAATTAATTGGGCGTACGACCGGCACCGAAATGTTTACGATCCGAGTGCGCGAAATCGGAGCAGTCTGCTTGAATCCGATTTTGTAAATTCGAATGGCTTAATCGTCAATTGTAAGCTTCCCTTATACTAACAGGTTATTTGTCATTCACCTGTCTATCGTAAGGGGAGCATGCAATGACCGATTGTTATCGTGAGTTTATTGATCTATCCTGACCGTCAGCAGAATCGTTTTTACGTTGCTATTTTGTCTTAATAGCCAATGTTTCATTAGAAAAAGGCGATTATCGCCCAAACACACCCCACTCCCGCAACGCATGCCCAAAAAATGCCGTAAGCCCTGCGAAACGAATCTTTCGCGAACGCCTTTCGGAGCAACAATTCGTTCACAAAAAAAAGTATGAGTCCGATAAGCGGATATATTCCCCAAATTGCAAGCAGCTTAATAGCTGGCTCACCGGTATCGTTAAATAGAAATGCGAGGGCGAGCAACAGTATCGCACCGAGCGTTGTAATCACTAATAACGTGCGGGTAAAATAAGTCAGCAGCTTCATATTTCCTCCTCAGGACATCAAATCTTTTAATGATGAGCCAACGTTGCGTCTTTTGAGCTAACGTTCTTTGTTAGCAGAATTACTCAACGATCCCCGTTTGCTATTGTTTCATCTTCCTTCAGTCGTTTCTCTTATAGTAGTAAACCGTTTTTGGACATAGGTAACATTCTAGTCATAGTGAAAACATATAATTTAATTTCACTCGCGGCTTTATTATGAGCATGATTAGGATTTCGCATGATTAGTCTAGCTTTTGTCTATGTCAAAATTTTATAAAATCTAATAAAGACATGTTGCGGATAATCTAATTGAAGCTGTTTTTGATCCAACCTTCCCACGGGAAGATAATACTCGTACGTTTTATTAGAATCAATTTTTGTAATTAACCTTAGATCAGATATCGCTATTCGTTTCTCCTTTTGTTCCCTCATCAATTACTTTTTATTTTCAACAATTCATACCCATCTTTTATACCATACGAAATATTCAAAGGAATAATATTTGCACTAAATTGAGAATCTACATGTTGCTCATTGTTCATGTGTGCTAATGGTCCCTTTTGAAAAAAGTTCTCAGTATACATGGATACTACTTTATTTTCTTTATCCCAATTTATAGAGATTCCTAAACCATCTGCCACCCATTTTGCCGGTATCATTATAGTTCCACTCTTGTTTGTAATAGAAGTATCTAATTTTACATTTTTCCCATTAATAGTATCCTTCTCATATAATTACCTCCGTTTAGCTCCATACAGCATATATTATCCAAGCAAAATGAAAAGTCCGTAAACAATTAAAGGGATTATGGGTTCTCTTGGTTGTAGCGTAACCTCTGGGCATTATTGTTCAGTCGTATACTTTTCAATATCTCTTGAAACTGAATAATATTGCCCATCATTTCCGTGATATAAGTAGCCATCTCCAATATAGAAAAAATCTGCTTTTGAAAAATGAATCATAACTGTTCCTTTTGCGACCTCAGGTTTTATACCCTTGGCTTTTTCAGGAGTATCAATTGCTATGCTGTTGTTCAAAACTTCAACCAAGCCTGATATTTTATCTTCATTGGTTAATTGTTCCTCGAACTTTTCTCCCTTAATTAATACCTCATAGTTATTCTCTAACTCTTCACCAAATGTACTTTTACTACTACAACTTACAATAGCAAGCATACAGGTGATTATTAACAGAAAAAGACACATTCCTTGCTTCATAAGAACCCTCCTTTGTTTACAGTTTATACCATTAATTAGACGTAAGAATCGCACGGTAAGTTGCAATAACCTACCCGTTAGCGTAATGAAGCAGCCGATCATTGTGGTCGACTGCTTCCGTGTTTTTATTGAACTATGTTTCCCGTTAGTTTAGCGAGATAAGCTAATACTCTATGCATAATTTGCACATTAACGGTTCCGGTCACCGGATAAATATAGCTCCCTTGCGGTTTGCAGGAACAGCTTCACCCCGTGAGGAGCCTCCTTCAGAGACGGAACCGCCAATTGGATCTCTCTGAACGGCTGCGGTTTAATTGTCCGGACGCGGACATTAGGCGGTAGCACCGATAACGACAACGAAGTTGTCGATACGATCGCGACGCCTAGCCCTTCTTGAATCATGCTCAACGCCGTGGTTATGTTGTGGCCGTCATATTTGACGCGCAAAGCGATTCCGAATTGCTGAAACAGCTCATAAATCGGCGTTACAAACCCGCCTTTGCATACAATCATAGGTTCATTGTCCAGATCGGTGATATGGATTTCCGGGCGGCTTTGCAACGGATGATCGTCCCGAAGGAGCAGACACAACTCGTCTTTAAAGAACGGTATCCCTTCCAATTCACCGTTCGGTGGAATAATCCAGCCGACATCGATTATTCTAAGAGACAGCCATTCTTTAATCTCGTCAATAGTTCCTTCGTACAGTTCGAACGTCAGCCCAGGGTGCTTCTCCCCAATCGCCTTTAATATTTTCGGCAAGAAGTGTGCGGACACAATCGGGAACGTCCCAATGCGAACGGTGCCGACTTCAAACCCTTTTTCGGCCGTTACCTCCTGCTCCACCTTATTGTAGCCGTGCAAAATCTCTCTGAATATGACAATCAGGCGCTTCCCAATATCGGTGAGAATGATCCCTTTCTTTTTATCCCGAATCATGAGGATGACCCCCAATTCCGATTCAAGCGTGGAGATAGCTCGACTTACGGCAGGCTGTGTCATATTCAATTGCTCCCCTGCTTTTGTGAAATTGCCGGTCTCGGCGATTTTCACGAATAACATCAGTTGCGAATGTGTCATAACAGTTTTGATATCACCTCTATAGAAAACACTCATTTCATTTATCTTAGGAGGAATTGTATCATGGTACATACAAATCCACAACAGGAGCTGAAGACATATGATGCAACTTTCGCGAACACGTACTATTGTTTATTTAACGTTTCTAGTTACAATGTGGGGGGTGAACTGGCCGCTTTCCAAATATGCGCTCGAATTCGCGCCGCCATTGCTTTTCGCCGGCTTGAGAATATTTATTAGTGGTCTCATATTACTTCCTTTCGCTTTACCCCGCTACAAGAAGCTTAATCTGAAGCATACTTGGCACGTCTACCTAATCTCCGCATTGCTGAATATTATTCTCTTTTTCGTCTTTCAAACTTTCGGACTGAAAGCTATGCCAGCCGGACTGTTTTCGACGATCGTGTTCTTGCAGCCTGTTCTGCTCGGCGTCGGCGCTTGGTTGTGGCTGGGCGAATCCATGACCCGTTTGAAAATGGTCGGTTTGATTCTCGGCTTTCTTGGAGTCGCTGTCGTCAGCGTAAGCGGAGGCTCCGGTAGCATTTCGACAGTCGGCATCCTGCTCGGTTTAGCCAGTACGATCACTTGGACGTTCGGTACCATCTATATAAAGAAAACCGCAACAAAGGTCGATGCCATTTGGTTGGTCACTGTTCAGATGATCTTTGGTGGAATCGTATTGTTGGCTGCGGGTTCTACCATTGAAAGCTGGATGGATATCGTTTGGAATCTGTCATTCCTTTCATCTTTGTCGATTATTTCGATTTTCTGTACAGCCTTGACCTGGCTCGTATTCTTTCTGCTTGTCGGATCGGGCGAAGCTGGCAAAGTCGGTTCGTTTAATTTTCTAGTCCCTCTCATTGCGATCGTGACCAGTGTCCTTTTCTTGGGTGAAACGATCACTTCCAAACTGGTGGTGGGACTCGTTCTAATTATAGCAGGCATTGCACTGGTGAACCTCAAACTGAAATTTCTGCAAAGGGGAACAAATGACACATGGTAATTTAGAAGGAGGGAAAAGAACGCATATGACGGCCCGTTGTCGGTAGAAAATAAAGTATTAGACTGGGTATCTTAATTCCACGCGGATTCTCGATTGTAATAACGTCAGACATCATAAAATAAGTTTTAGACTGACCTCAGAAACTGAAACAGCGACAGCCAAGGATGAGAAAATAAAGTCCCAGACTCTCGCTGTTTCATTGAACTAACGTACCCGTTAGCGGAATGATGATTCGGGGTCGGATGCGAGTCAAATCCACTTGCCTCGGGCTCGCAGGTGTTTATCGTCCAAATGCCCACGCCACCATCAGCGGGAACTCTTCTCGCCACATCACATCGTCGTGCGACGCGACCCGCGCTCTCATTTCAACGTCAGCACCTGCACCGCGCAGCGCAGCCGCCCACCGGGTCGCGTTTTCGAGGAAGAACGGCTCCAGTGTGCCGGCTACGAGGTAGGTGCGCGGTAGCGGACTTGGCATCACGGCAGGCGGTTGGTAACCCCCGCCTGGAGACGCGGAGAAGACTGTACCGTAGATGTCCGGATGCCGAAGCCCTATGGCGAGTGAGAGCTCTCCACTCGCCGACACGCCGCATACCGCGGTGCGTTTTGCGGGCAGTGCAACACTGAAGCGCGATCGCACCCATCGGCGGACGTCCTCGACGAAGAATCTCTCGTGTGCTGCGAACCGTTCCTGGTCGAACGGCGGTGAGTATTCATGGATGCGCACCATTTCATCCTCATCGGACGTCCGGTAGATACCAACGATCATCGTGGGCGGTACGTCAGCGGCCTCGAGGTACCCGCCCCACTGCGAGATCAGTTGACCGTCACCGGCGAATACGACTGCCTGGGGTGGATTCGGAGGGACGTACACTGTAACTTGCCGACCACCATCATACTCGAGCGTCTCTGTGACGAGCTCTCCCGCGATCTTCATATCTCACAACTCCTGTGTACATAATTAAACATATCTCTTTTCCCTCAATAGTTGCCGTCAGCGAGTTATACTAACGTTACCCGTGTTCAGTGAAAATATAGTCTTAGACTGAACTCATTAATTTAATGCGATTTTTGATTTGAAAAATCGTCAGCTTCCGAAAAATATGTTTAGACTGCCCATTAAAAAGAAACAGCGGAGGAGCAAGACTTAAAAAATAAAGTCTTAGACTGCCGCTGTTTTTATTCAACTAATGTTCCCAGTTAGCGTAATGTATTATTGGTCTTTTTCGGTGTTGGGAACTCTATAACTTGAATATTAAATAAATCCAAAACCCCAATTATCGCCACAGCGAAACCACTATTCCATACCTTATCAATCCAATTCTCATCAAATTTCTCTGTGCATTCATTAACAAAATCTTGATTGATTAAGATCGAAGATGCCTCGGCCACATTAGTGTAGAGATATTCCGTGACTCCAATTTTATCTATCATCCATCTCAGCCCAA
>NZ_JACHXW010000012.1 GCF_014192395.1 Paenibacillus endophyticus
GTTTGATTAACAACCGGCCCCGTAAATGTCTAGGGTGGAGGTCGGCTCACGAAGCTTTCATGGACGAGGTGTCGCACTTAGCTTGACAATTCGTCTTAAATAAAAGACTTAATATGTTTCACGCGATAAAGTATTCTTCTATATCTACGAGAAACGGATACCCTCCTCTTGCAGAGGACGGCGAAGCCGTTTCTTCTTGCAAATCATTTGTATCCTTTCTGTAACTTATTGAGCCCCGTTTTCGTTATATTGTATAAGTAAGCAGAATATAAATATAAACCATACCCAAAAGGAGCGTCAGCGCTATGAAAAAATTTGGAATGATCGCAGTTGTCGCGATAGCTTGTCTCACGGCCTTTAGCTTTGCGCCGACGGGAGGCCGTGAATATACACCGCTAGAGCAATCGTCGGATATGGAAAGCGGTTATATCGAGCAGGTGCAGGAGCGAGATGGCCACTACATTTTGTCCATTGACGGAATTGATTGGTTCGAAGGCCAAGAAGCCATTGCGCCGTTTCTTGAACGAGAAGGGGACTCCGAACTGGATGGACCACCGGACGACTACTATATTATTAATGACGAGAGCAGCCTGCACGACCTTCCCATTGCGGAGGATGCCGAGGTACTGATGCAAATCTACAACCGTACCGGCAATGCAGCCGAAGCGGATATCATTTGGAATGAGCCCATTTCAATAGAAACGTTTGTCAAACTGCTGAGCACAGAGGATGATCTGGATATCAAAAGCTTCCCTTATCATTTGACCGTTCAGAACGGTGAAATTACACGCATTGTTCAGCAATATGTTCCTTAACCGTATCGCTCAACGAACACAAAGAAAGGCTCAGGCCGCAGACATGGAAATTGACTGCAGCTTGAGCCTTTCTATTATTAGGGATAATCAATCTCTTCCGGCTTCGTAGATTTTTTGGGCAAGCATGGCCGGATTGGTTTTTGCCGTTGTCATATGGTCGCCATTTCCTTCTATATATCGGAATAGACCTAATCGGTTGGACATATGCGGATGCCAGCCGTATTCACTATTAAACTGAGGCAATACGTTATCCTCCGTCAAATAAATATAGCTTTTCGGAACGGCGAGGCTGTAAAATTTTTTGAGATCAAGCTTTTCGTAACTTGGTTTGGCGGATTCCGGGCTGATCTGATTGTAGATGTATTCGGCCATGCCTAAGCTGGCTAAATTAACGAAGGTGTCGCGAAATATCGGAAATGGCAGCAAAATCGTATCGTCAGTCGTGCTTTCTCTCAGCTGTTTGAATAAGGCCAAATATGCCGGCGGGAATTCATCGGCAACCATTTCACCGTCATTAAGTACGAAGGCATTCCAGAAAACAAGCCGTTTCAGTCGGTCTGGTATCTGCTGGGCTACCGTCTGCACGAGCGTGCCGCCAAAGCTATGGCCAACCAGCACGATATTATGCAGGTCTCGCGCGACGATGTCGTCTACGATCGATTGCGTTAGCATCGCATGTGTCACATTTTTATTCGTATAGGCTCCATGACCCGGATATTCCGGCACGAAGACGGTATGCCCCATTTTGCGAAGCTCGGCGGCTATTCCATCCCAGAAGCTCGTATCTGCCCAGGCTCCGTGGATCAAAACGAAGGTAAGCGGCTGTTCACTCGGTCTAGGGGCATAGCGAGCACATACAGGATAAACATTCGTATAGGGATGAGGATGGGGGTATGTCCAGGTCATCCACTCATGCTGATAGGGATACATGTTTAATTTCTCCTCGCATTCAGATACATCAGCATATGCCCATATGCCCGTATGCGTTCAAGCGTAACTGGCAAGCGAATATTGAACGAGGTTCCATCAAGCAAGCCATAGATCAGGTCAGGTTTATGTTTTTGCTTTTGTCGACAGGCAGCCGAAAGCTATGTCTGGCTGTTTTGGATTGCGGCGGCTTATTCCTCGCAGATGCGAGCGTTGCGTTGATCTCACCCCCAAGCATAATGAGAATCGAGCTCATGTAGAGCCAGATTAATAGAATGATCATTCCTCCAAGGCTTCCGTAGGTTTTTGAATAGTTCGAGAAATTGTTGATGTAAAATTGGAAAGAGATCGAAGTGATAATCCAACCAAAGGTTGCGAACAATGCTCCCGGAACCACCTCTTTAAGGCTTAACCTTCGGCTCGGCACGATCCAATACAACAAAGTGAAGGCACATGCCATTGCTGCAATTGGAATGAGGTATTTGATTATGCCCCATATCCATTGGAAGCCGCTCGGATAACTGAGCCATTCAAATAAATACTGACCGATCGCTTGACCGAATATGAGCATAACCATAACTAATATGATGACAACCACAAGAAAGACAGTAGCAAGCACGGAAATGCCGCGCACCTTCCAGAAAGGGCGTTGCTCCGCCACGTCATATGCTTTGTTGAGTCCTTTCATAATTGCGTTGATGCCGTTGGAAGCAGACCATATGGTAGCGATCATCCCGAAGGAAAGCAGAGTACCGCTGCTGTTGTCAACGACCTCGGAGAGAATTCCGCTGAGCGTATCGCTAGCTTCCGCAGGAAGCACCCGAATAAATTGTGCGATCACGCTATCGCCGGATAACTCGATAAAACCAAGCAAGCTGACCATGAAAATTAAAAACGGGAAAAACGATAGAATCAAGTAATACGTTAGTTGCGCCCCTAGTGCAGGAACGTCATCCTCCCGGAAACGACTGTAAAGGCATTTTATAAATTGTACCGCTTGTGACTTGCTTCTCATTTGTGGTCACGCTCCTTTTCCTATAAAATTAAACAGATCGACAACCGAGTTAAACAGCTGCATGCGAGAAAAGAAAAAAGAAGCTTGTAGGAAATGCTCAATCCATGTCGAATACGTTAACTATCAATTTAAATATTAAGGGAGTGGACCTATTGTTTTTGAATTTCATTCAGTCCAAAGAACATAAAATTGCATTTCTGGAGCTTGCCCATGTCGTCGCAAATGCTGACGGATACGTACATAAGAAGGAACAAAACTATTTGCAATCTTATATGAATGAAATGGATATTCAGCCCACGGAAGTTCAATTTACACCTGGCAAGCGGCTGACGGATATCGTCGGCAGCCTGAATGACGAGCATTTGAAAAATATCTTTTTCGCTGAAATCCTACTGCTCATCTACGCCGACGGCGATTACAATGATGATGAAAAGAAGTTGACGGAAGATTTAAAGAAACAGTTCGGGCTGTCGGACCAGACATACGAGACGATAAAGGATTGGGTTTCGCGTATGGATCAGTTGAAAATAGAAGGTCTTAAGCTCATTCTAAACACATAAACCATATAGCAGGACCATTTGCCAACCACCTTCATTTCTTTTCTAGCCATAAGAATGAAGGTTTTTTACTTTTATTGGCACGTTTATTTGAATGCTCTTTTTAATCACGTTTATTCATGGTATTATGGGGTCAAAATCACATCAATACGAGGAGAAAGAGAAGATGAGCTATAGTCAAACAAGCGGATACGGAAAGCCTATGCAAAAACTGATGTTAACGTTTTTCTTTGCCTTGCTTGTATCTATCGGCGGAATGCTGCTTGGAACGCTGCTGCCGCCTGTTGCAAGAATTCCTTTGTTCATATTGGAGCTTGCACTCATAGTCGGCATTATGTTTTTAAGAAAGTCCAAAGCGATCGGCTATTCATTAATGTATGCGTTTATGGCTGTTTCCGGAGCGACGCTTCAGTTCGCAATTAGTTATTACATAGCAACAATCGGAACCGCGGTCGTTTTGGAAACCGTTGGGGTAGCCATTCTTGTATATGCCGGGTTGGCCATTTATGCGACTTACTCGAAGGAGGATTTTCGTTTCCTCGGAGGGTTTTTGTTCGCATCGTTAATTGGATTAATTGTACTTGGTCTTATCCAATTTTTCGTTCCGTTTGTTGGCGTAATGGAGACGGTGTATGCGGGATTTGGCCTGCTGATCTTCATTGGGTACACGCTATATGACTTCAGCAGGATGTCGAAGGAAGGGTTCGATGAGCGCGAAATTCCGTTAATGGTCGTCAACATCTATCTGGATCTCGTGAACATCATTCTGTTCGCGCTTCGGTTCGTCAAATCCTTGCTTGATGACTAACTGGCAGCACAAAGGCTAATCTCGTTGTTGGAGATTAGTCTTTTTTTGTTGTTAATCGAAGCTGTTTCCATTTTGATTTGGAACGTTTTTTTTACGTTTACGGGCTTTCGCTCGCTTCTTGGATGAGGCGAGCTCAGAGAGCCATCTTCTTATTAATGAACGGTTTGCTGCCGTTCCATCCAGGAACTCGCCTCGCTTTACCCGAAGCTCCCATTCCCGTTCTTGCTCGTTCCAACGTTTCTCAGCGATATAGTCATGTGGTAACATCTCGTTTCCTCCTCAAGCCGTCTGTTTGGTGTACCTTAATTATGCAGTCGCGAAAAGGGGATAAAAAGAGTATAATCTGTTTCAGATATTTCCCCTTTTATTTGGAAGCGAAGTTAGGCAAGGAGGGCGCCAAGTTGTTGTCTCATGAACGATATCTGCTTTTATATATGAAGCACGCGAATGCGGAGGGAGCTGGGATCCCCATTCCGATAACGCTGGAGGAGCTCTCGGAGACGCTGCACTGCACGGAGCGGAACGTAAAGCTCATTCTCAAAAAACTTGGAGAAGACGGTTTTATCTCATGGACCGGAGGGCGTGGCCGTGGCAACCGCTCACAAATAACCTTTCTCCAGCCTAGGGAAAAGCTGCTGTATCAACTCGCGCAATTGACAGCGCAGAAAGGAGAATACAGGCTAGCCTTTGAGCTGATTGATCAGTTTGGGGAAGGAACCTCGGTGAGGAGCCAGTTCGCGAATTGGTTGAATGGACATTTCGGTTACCGCACCGAGAAGGTCGATGACCAAGATGCGGATATATTGCGTCTGCCCGTTTATCGGCCCATTCTGACGCTGGATCCGAAAGATCTTTATTATTCCTTCAGCGCGCATATGGTTAAGCAGCTGTTTGATTGCTTGGTTCGGTTCGACCGTGCGGCTGACCAAATCGTCCCCGCACTTGCTCATGCTTGGGAGTCCAATTCTCACGGCACGGAATGGACGTTTCACCTTCGCAAAGGGGTGTTCTTCCACCACGGTAGGGAATTAACTGCAGATGACGTGGCCTATTCGCTCAACCGTCTTCAAGGAAGCAGCGCTTCCGGGTGGTACGTACGGTCCGTTGCCCGAATAGAGATCAAGAACAAACGAACGGTCAAAATTACGCTGGAGAAGCCCAATTGGTTGTTTCCGCGGTTCCTTTGCTCGCCTGGATTGTCCATCGTCCCCCATGAATTAGTCGAGCAGGATGATCATTTCTGGGAGCATCCGGTAGGAACAGGACCATTTCACTTTATGGAATGGACTGCTGACAGATTTACAATGGCTGCAAATACACAGTATTTCGGCGGTCGGGCTCATCTTGATGGCGTTGTCATCGTCATTATGCCGGAGAATACATTCGAATATTCGAAGAGCTGGGAGCAATTGCTGGTCGATCATGACCTTAGGGAAAAAGAACCGAAGCACGGCTGGCAAAAAATCGAATCCGTTTGTAACGGGTGCAGCCTATTAACTTGGAATTTAGGCAAGCAGGGCATCCATCAGTCAGCAGACTTCCGTCAAGGGATTGACCTGCTCATCGACCGTTCACGTATGATTCGAGAGCTTGGAGAGGACCTGATCTATCCTGCACGAGGGTTTCATCCGAATGACCTAGCAGCCAGCTGGGAGGATCGCGGGGATATCGAACTTGCCATCGAGCTGATTCGACAATCAGGTTATGATGGGACGGCAATTCGCATTTGCACGTATGGCATCCATGAGCAGGATGCATTATGGCTTAAACAGCATTTGGCCGTGTATGGCGTAAATATTACCGTACAGGTGGAAACATGGGAAACCATTCGCGAGCCTCATATTCTCCGCAACGCAGACTGTCTCTTATACTGTGTCGTTTTCGCGGAGGACGAGGTATGCTTTATCGAGCTATATGAGCAGACCGGTAATTTCTTAAGAACACATTTGGACCCGAAAATCAGCGGCTGGGTGAAGAACACGATCGATGACGCTCTAGCCAGCAAGGAATATGTGAATCTTTGGCAGCGTTTGCTGTCCATAGAAGCCAAGCTGAAGCAAGAGCATATGGTCATTTTCCTGCTGCACAAGAAGCTCAACACCTACTATAATCCAAATATCAAGGGAGTAGGGGTAAACTCGCTTGGTTGGATTGATTTAAAAGATATATGGTTGGAGCAAGCAAGCGAGCCATCGTCTTAGGTTCCTAATAGATAATAGACGCCAATAAGCATATAAAAAACGTTAGGGCTTCTGCTTGCAACTTGAGCAGAAGCTCTATTTTGTGCAGAGTAGACAAAATATTCCACCTTTTAGTACAAGGAATTGCGTGTTCAATCATCATGAATCCTTTTAAGATGAACTTGTAAGGGATTACGAAAATATAAGAAAACAGGAGGCTGATCGTATTGTATGCAAGAAACACGATTTGGAGGAAGGTTTGTTTATTTGGATTAAGTGCCGTGATGTTCTTATCCACGTTCTTCGGTTCCTTTACCGGGGCCGCAAGCGCTAATGTAGCCAATGATTTTCAAGCATCGGTAATGGCACCATTAACGAAAATAACCGATTGGAACGCTTTTAAGAACCAATTGATTACGCTGAAAAATAACGGGGTTTACGCTTTAACGACTGATGTTTGGTGGGGGGACGTAGAAGCTGCAGGAGACAACCAATTTGATTGGAGCTATTACAAAACGTACGCGAATGCAGTCATTGAATCGGGTTTGAAATGGGTTCCTATTCTATCGACGCATACCTGTGGCGGCAATCCCGGAGATGATTGCAACATTCCGATTCCTTCTTGGTTATGGAGCAAAGGGACAGCCGATGAAATGAAGTACAAAAGCGAAAGCGGCTACGTCAACAATGAAGCCATATCGCCGTTCTGGAGCGGAATTGCTACGCAATACAATGAACTTTACGCCTCATTTGCCCAAAACTTCGCAAGCTATAAGCCCGTCATCTCCAAAATCTATCTAAGCGCCGGCCCGTCAGGCGAGCTGCGCTACCCATCCTATTATCATTCCGCAGGCTGGAGCTATCCTTCACGAGGGAAGTTCCAAGTGTACACCGACACAGCAAAAACGGCTTTCCGAACAGCTATGACGACCAAATACGGCTCCTTAACGGGGGTAAACCAAGCATGGGGGCTGCAATTAACGAATGTTAGCCAAATCAACCCACCGTCAGATGGCGATTCCTTCTATGCCACAGGAGGTTATCAAACAAATTACGGTAAGGATTTTCTAGCATGGAATCAAAGTGTGCTTGAGAATCATCTAGGCGTCATCGGTGAGGCAGCACATACACAGCTAGATTCGACATTCGGCGTTCGAATTGGCGCCAAAATCTCAGGCATCCATTGGCAGATGAACAACTCATCAGCTCCGCATAGCGCAGAGCATGCGGCGGGTTATTATAATTACAATGGCATTATCCAAAAATTCAAAGACAGTGATTTGGATTTAACGTTTACCGCGCTGGAGATGTACGATAGCGGTACGGCACCAGCATATTCACAGCCTTCGACTTTGGTTGACACAGTTTCCTCGATTGCGAATGTGAAAGGCGTACGCTTGAATGGGGAAAATGCTTTGCCGACCGGCAGCTTCCAGAAGATTGAAGAACAGATCATGAAATGGAGCTATAACGGCTTTACGCTGCTTCGCTTAGCAAATGTCGTTAATCAAGATGGCTCGCCTACAGGCAACCTGGCAGGCTTCAAGCAGTATGTCATCAATCATGCGGGTCCTATCGTGCAGCCAGGCGACAACCAAGTGACGATTTATTACAAAAAGGGATATGCCTCGCCTTTTATTCATTATCGACCGACAGGCGGTATATGGACGACGGCACCTGGCCAGCCAATACCAAATTCTGAAATAGCCGGCTATTCCAAAATAACGATCGAGATTGGATCTGCGATCCAATTAGAAGTAGTCTTCAATAATGGCAGCGGTACCTGGGACAGCAACAATATGCAGAACTATCTCTTTAACGAAGGGGTGTTCACCTTCATGCCGAGCACTAACGGAACGGCAGGCGTGATCACAGCAGGAGCCCCGCAAGGAATAGACACGACAGCGCCAAGCACGAACACCGTAACCGTTTATTATAAAAAAGGATTTGCAACGCCATATATCCATTACCGGCCAGTTGGAGGAACGTGGACCACGGTACCCGGTACGGCAATGCCAAACGCCGAAATCAGCGGTTATGCCAAGCTGACGATCAATATTGGAACAGCAACCCAATTGGAGGCCTGCTTTAATAACGGGAGCGGTACATGGGATAGCAATCAATCACAAAACTACCTTTTCAGCACAGGGATTTGGACGTATACTCCGGGTGCTAGTGGCGCAACTGGCATGATTACGGCTGGACCAACTCCAAATCCAGATACCACAGCGCCAAGTGCACCAAGCAGCTTAGCTGTCACAGGTAAAACGGATTCCGCTGTTACGTTAAGCTGGACGGCATCCACCGATACGGTAGGCGTCACGGGTTACGAGCTTTGGCGTAACGGAGCCAAAGTGGCAACGACGCCTTCCACAAGCTATTCACATACTGGTCTGTCTGCAGCAACTGCCTATAGCTTTTCAGTTAAAGCATATGATGCAGCAGGCAATGTATCGGATGTTAGTAACGTCATATCCGAAACGACTAATCCAGTCACAGTGGGGAACAGCGTCACGATATATTACAAGAAGGGGTATGCAGCGCCATACATCCACTACCGCCCGGCAGGCGGAGCCTGGACGGCTGTACCCGGCAAGCCTATGGCTGATTCCGAGGTTAGCGGCTATGCCGAAATAACGATTGCCCTCGGAACAGCAACCCAGCTCGAAGCGGTGTTCAATAACGGCAGCGGCACTTGGGACAACAACAATGCGCAAAACTATCTCTTCAACGCAGGGCTTCATGTATATACCCCGAATACAAATGGCACGCCTGGATCTATCTCACAGCCAGCAGAATTCCCCCCAGCTAACACTGGGGGCGTTTCGCTGTTCGGCACCGACTGAAGCAAACGAAGCCTCAATCCTTTCATCACAGACTCGTTTAACATTACATGCTTGATTTGCCGATATAATATACATTGGCGGATCGCGATATAAGGATCATCATAAATCGGGTTTAATTAAATAAAGGATATTTTTGCTGCAGCGCGAATTCATACGTAAATATAAAAATCAAGGTAGGAGGGTAATCGTGAATGTCCTATATATACTCATGTTCTTATCTTTATGGACAATGGGTATCGTTTTTCTTCGTTATAGCTTTAAACGTAATGTTTGGATTTCTTTTACCCTGATTACAGGGGGGATGGCGAGCTTTACCTTTTCCATACATTTAACGATTATGCCTTTTATTCTTCCTTATGAATGGCTAAATCCCTTCTGGAGCACCTTCGTCTTTCATCTCAGCGTATCGGCGATGACCATCTATTTCTACTTGTTTCCGCTTGCAACAAGTATGGGCGGCTTATGGATGGGGGCTTTGCGATCTTCAAAAGTGAAGTGGTTACTAAGCGCGGTGTTAGCTCTGCCGGCATTCATCCTGCTGGCATTACATCTGGTTCGTGAGCCATGGAACAGCTTTGATATTCGTACATTTCGTTGGTGGAGCGGCGCCTATTTTTTTCTAGGTTACCTTTTCTATCATGCTGCTTATCTCCGTGAGAAGGACCATCTCTTAAAAAGAAACAAGAGAAGGGCAGCTTTTTTATTTTCGTTCGGTACGTTATGGGCTTTTGTTTCCGATTTTATCGGCTTCCGCAAGTTAACGCTGGAGGAATGGCATTTTACTTTGGAGAGTAACGGAGCGTGGCAGCTAAATGTGGTCATCATTTTGGGTCTCGTAGCAGTTATTATCTATTATAGCGTCAAATACGGTTTTCTCGGCGTGAAACTTCGAATTGAGCGCGAGAAGCTGGATTCATCCATGCGCGCCTTAACGATGGGGGTATCTATTCTAAACCATTCCATTAAAAATGAAATTCAAAAAATCGATTACTTAACGGAAAAAACGCAGAGCTTTATACATAACGGACAGACTGAAAAGTCACTCCAATCCATCGAGCAAATTCATGCAGTAACCGCCCATCTGCTGAGCATGGTCAACCAAATCAAGGATAAGGCAGATGATATTATCATTAATGAAATGCCTATTCAGCTTCAGCAGCTCTTCGCATCCGTTATCATGCCGATGCAGCCGCTATTCGATAGGCGTGCAGTTATCATTCAATTTCCCGATGGAAATAGTGGCATATTGAATGGCGATTCCGTTCATATCAAGGAGGTATTGTCCAATTTGCTGCAGAATGCAGTCGATGCGATGGAAAACGAGGGAGGTATGATTATACTTCGGTCAATCACGACCAAACGAAATTTCATCATCGAGGTTAAGGATAACGGATGCGGAATACCGAAGGAGCAGCTCTCCAAAATTTTCGAGCCTTTCTACACAACCAAAAAAAACACCAGCAATCATGGACTTGGGTTATCTTATTGCGCTGCGGTTATGCGAAAGCATGGCGGTATGTTATCGATTGCAGATACGGAAATCGGGGAGGGCACGACTTTCCTGCTCCAATTCCCCATGAATCGCTATACTCCTATCGAACCTACTAACCCTAAAGTCGTCAACGTACTTGCTTCAACGCAAAAACCCGCAACTTAATCACCGCGGAAATGAGTTAGTTTGTTTTTGATGCTTTTTAGTTGTGATTTGATCGTGTTGGTTGATTTATGGAGCTTATCCGATATTTGCTGTTTACTAAGGCCTTCCTTGCGCAATTCAAAAACTTCACGTTCCATAGGCGATAATTCCATGAGTTGAATTTCACTTCGCATAATCCGTGCTGCGTCCGCATGAATCGTAGAACGGTCTTGGTAGGCTTCACGGATGGCCCGAACAATATCCTTGTAGCTTTGCTTCGTAATGTAATTAAGAGCGCCAATCTGGAATGATTTCATAATAATCTCACGTTCGGTTAAGGATGTCAGCATGATGACCTTTACTGTATCCGTGTCGATACGCGAGAAAATTTCCTTCATGGCATCTAAGCCATCTAGATTATTGCCAGTTAAATTAATATCCATCAAAATAATATCAATTGATTCCCGAAGTGCCGTGTCTACAGCAGACTCCCTTGTGGAAACTACGGCAACGACCTCAATATCCAGTTCTTCTGCCAAATCCGAGCTCAAGTTCTGCTGCCAAAACGGATCATCTTCTACAAGCATAACGCGTATGCGGCTCATGTAAATCCCCTCCAACTGCAGTAGCTGCATTTCAGTATTAGTATAACAAACTATAAATTGATGCGGCTAGGGTGAACTTTTTTCACCCTGTTCCGTATGCCTGGGGTGAAAAAAGTTCATCCTGCACAGATGAGCGAATTAAAAGATATACTTCGAAATATAAGAGGTGAGCGGATGAGTCTTACTCTTACCATGCCTTACATTTCGAGGAGATGACCAAGATGAACATCATAAATGCAATCCATTCAGAATTAAAATGGGACTTTACTAAAGCAGTCCCCTTTCTAACATACATGCTGCGTAAGCTTACAGCCTATAATAGAAGAACGTTTATTGGGCATAACACCCATGATAAACGATCGGTTCTTTCATCCACTGCTTCGAGAGCATCTGACTCCATAATCAATTCGGCTTCCATCAGACTCATTATTGACGAATGGCTAAATCAATAGAAAAACGAGGAGCAAGCCTAAAGTGAAGAGTTGGCTATTCCAACTCGTCATCTGTTAGAAAAGCAATGATAACGCACCTGAATATCGTGAATGATAACAAGCAGCTCCGTTCATCATGTGAACATGGGCTGCTTCTTTTTGACATGTACAAACTCATTCAAATACGTCATTATATACGGGTACTTAATTAGGCGCTTCTTGTTTCATCATGCATTAATAAAGGACATAGATTCACTAAGCTCGCTCGATGGTAAGAAGAATGCATGAGATTTAAAGGTATGGAGAGGGGCAATTGAGATGGACTGGTTATTTATTGTGGTATATGGCGTACTTATTGGCATCGTGGTAGAAATCGCTGCTGCACTGCTTATTATGACGGGCCTTGATCATAAAATTGCCCGATTTCAAGCCGTTTCCATGCTCACAGCAACTGGATTTACGACCAAAGAATCAGAGCTGGTTCTGCGCCATCCTTTCCGAAGACGGATTGCAATTTTCTTAATTGTGTTCGGCGTGTTTTCGTTCGCGGTTATCATTTCCTCGCTAAGCAATATTCTTGCACAGAGCTTTCGTGTCTATCAGCTCGGCATGGTAACAGCTGCGCTTGCAATTGTTCTTCTTTTTCTAAAGAATAAACGTATTGCAGCCTATTTAACGCAAAAAACAGAGCATCAATTAGAAAAAGTATTCGAGCTTCATGAGCTTCCTGTTCATGAAGTGCTCTATATCGATGAAAAGCGTGACATTTTCACGGAAGTCATTATTCATGGGAATTCCACTTTTAATGGGCGGCAATTGGTGAGCATTATGCAAGAAACTAATGATCTTAACATCCTATTTATTCTAAGGGAAAATAAAAAGCTGCGGAAGTGCGATATAAAAATCAAAGCAGGCGATCATTTATATGTCTATGGGGACAAGCAGGAAATTGAGAACCTTTTCGAAGCGGAACTTGAAAACAAACAGAGGAGAATCGAGAAAGAAGACGAAATAGTCACATTGTAAAAGGGTGATGGCGTCCCGTTCGTATGCCCAATTGGATAACTTCACCATATTTTCTCTCGATTATCTGTTGAAATTCCTCTCAATTCTGTGTTGAAGTAGTATACTAGGAACTAGTAGAGAATGATGCAAAAAAATAAGGAAAAATCGCGATTGGAGGCGTTATATTGCAACATTTTGTCAATCAAACAGATTTTTACTCGCAAGCTTGCGCTTTAGCTCCAATTGGAATGGCTATGCTAACTTCAGAAGGCGCGTTTCTTTATGTGAATCAAACCGGATGTGAAATCATCGGGTATACGCAGTCTGAGCTTGCGCTTTTGAACCTAACGGATATGATTGGACGCGAAGAAGGGTTGGCATTAAAGCAGGATATGAATGAATCTATGTTTAATGGACATTCATTATTTGCTAAAGAGGTACTTTTCATTGAGAAAAACGGCAATGCCAAATGGATGGATTTGAAGCTGACTTTCATTCGTGATGATAACAAGCATGAAACTCCTTTTTTCATTGCATATATGACTGATATAACCGATAAAAAGGCAAATGAGCTGGAATGGCTTGCCATCAAAGAAGATTATGATTTAATTACTGGGAATGTACTGGATCTCATTTCTTATATCACGCCTGATGGCATAACCCGCTACATTTCGCCATCTGTGCGTGACTTGCTCGGATACGAGCCGAAAGAGCTGATTGGTAAAACGAATTTCGAGCTTTACCATCCGGATGATTTTGAAATGCTGAAATCCTCACCTTTATCGGATCCAGACGTGCTGACATACAGGGTTCGTCATCAAGATGGCCGATATCTATGGTTTGAGACGACGTACAAAGCCGTAAAGGATGAATCAGGCAACGTTCAGAAGCTCATCGGTATTGGCCGAGATATTACCAATCGCAAAAATCATGAAGATAGCTTGGCAGCCGCACAAAATATCGCCATGCTTGGCAGCTGGGAATGGGACATTGCGAAGCAACTGTTTACGATGTCCGAGCATTGCTATAAAATATTCAACTTGGATACGAAGCAACCTGTACAAAAGGATGAGCTGATCTCACTTATTCATCCCGACGATCAGAATAAATATAGAACGGCTTTCAATGATGCTTTGGAAGGATTGCCTTTCAATCACGAATTCCGGCATTTGCAGGCTGATGGGAAAATTAAATTTTTGAATATACGTGTCGCAGTCAACTTTGACGACAATGGGAATCCGGTTAAAATGCTGGGTACAACACAGGATATAAGCGACCGAAAGAGAATAGAGCTGAATCTGGAAGAAAGCGTGCAGCGGTACACATCCCTGAAAAAATATAATCATGATGCCATCATTTCCATAGATCTGAACGGAAACATTATAAATGGCAACCCGGTTGCAGAGCAGTTGACTGGATATCCAGTTAAACAGCTGATTGGATTGAGCATTTCCACCGTAATCGGTATGGAAAATTATAAATCGTTGCTTTCCGATAATAAGGATTATACGATCGTTGAACGAAGCATAGACAAGATCAGCCACAGCAGTGGGCATTCTGTTGAAGTATTAGCAACAGTTGCGCCAATTATTGTCAATAAAGGGCTGGTAGGCTATTACCTTATCATGAAGGATATTACAGAACAGAAGAATCTGCTCATTGCAAAAGAAACAGCCGAAAAAATGAACAAAGCCAAAAGTGAATTTCTAGCGATGATGAGCCATGAAATTCGTACCCCAATGAACGGGGTCATTGGTATGACTGACTTATTGCTTCAGACGACGGAGCTTGATGAGCAGCAGCTGGAGTATGTCTCTATCATTAGCAAAAGCGGCGAAACATTGCTCAGGCTTATCAATGATATTCTGGACCTGTCCAAAATAGAGTCAGGCAAGACTGAGCTGCAAGTCGAGCCTTTTCAAATAAGAGAATGCATTGCCGAAACGCTTGATCTGCTTACGCATAAGGCACTAGAGAAAAATTTGGAGCTAATCATTAACGTAAATCCAAATGTTCCTGAACTCGTAATCGGCGATTCTAATCGAATGAGACAGGTTTTGATTAATTTAATTGGCAATGCCATTAAGTTCACCTATTCTGGCGGCGTTACCATTACTGTTCAGTGCTTATCTTCTGATTTCAACCAGGTGCGATGTCAATTTACGGTGTCAGATACAGGAATCGGTATTCCGCTAGCAAGACATCATCAATTATTTGACCCTTTCTACCAACTAGAACATTTCATGACTCGGAAACAGGAGGGCAGCGGGCTTGGACTCGCCATTAGCAAACGGCTTGTTGAGCTTATGCATGGGGAGATATGGGTGGAGTCCGCTGAAGAAAAAGGGGCTACTTTTCATTTTACAGTTGTACTTCAGGTTGAAAATAACCATGCTGTTTTACATCCAGACAGCAAAAACAACATAGTCGAATCCGAGCTGCACTCCATTAAGGTGTTAATAGCCGAAGATAATGAAGTGAACCAGCTTGTGTTGACAAGGATGCTTGATAAATTGGGGATCGTTTCGGTAAAAACCGCTTTAAACGGGAATGAGGTTATTCAAGCGGCTGCCTATGAGACTTTCGATATCATTTTCATGGACATTGAGATGCCTGAGATGAATGGCGTTGAAGCGACCCGTGTACTGAAGGAGACGTTAGAGTCTAAGAAGTGTCCTTATATCATTGCTGTTACTGCCAACGCGTTATTAGGAGATCGGGAGAAATATCTGCAAACGGGAATGGATGATTACATCAGCAAGCCGCTTACAATTGATAGCATCTCTGAAGCACTAAAGAAGTTCAACACGATACGGACATAACAGCTTTATCATTCATAAGAAGGCTCCTAGCGGGTGAGCCTTCTTTCTTACTTTCTTGCTGATTGCAGCTTCCTACCGTGCTTGTTCCTAATGAGTGTGATCACAAATAAGCAGGGGACTAGCAAATATAAATCCTAAACCGATATTCGCATATATGCTGGTTAATAAACGGATATGTTCTAAATCCTTGATTAGGCATTCAGCGACAACAAACAAGCCCAGAATCGTAATAAGGCTGTATGATACAATAATAGTAAGCATTTTACAGAAGGAGTATGAACCGATGAGTAATGGTACAACAACGCTGGCTGTTGCTTTTGAAAAGGCAGCTTATCCGCTTGGCGGTCACGGCAAAAGAAACGCGGATGTTTTGAAAGAAGCTTTTAGGGAGATTGAGGGCAGCCTCGTTAGCGATATGTATGGAAAAGGCAGCGTCATTGAGGATTTCCAGCAGCAAATGGCTGAGCAACTTGGCATGGAATCTGCTGTGTTTTTCCCGAGCGGGACGATGGCACAGCAGATTGCGCTTAGAATCTGGAGCGACGAGGCAGGCATTAGACGGGTGGCCTATCATCCGCTATGCCATTTGGAGATCCATGAGGAGGATGGTCTAAAGGAGCTTCATCATATCGAGTGCGTCCTGCTAGCGGATGCTAATCGGCTGATTACCCTTGCGGACATCAAAGACATGCAAGACGAAATATCATGCCTGCTCCTTGAGCTTCCGCAGCGAGAAATTGGCGGGGAGCTGCCGTCCTTTGACGAACTTGCAGCTATATCCGCATACTGCCGATCCAACCAAATAAAGCTTCATCTCGACGGAGCAAGATTGTTTGAAATTACGCCGTATTATCAGAAATCAGCCTCCGAAATTTGCGCTTTGTTTGATAGCGTGTATGTGTCTTTTTATAAAGGAATCGGGGGAATCGCTGGCGCTATTCTTGCAGGAAGCAGCAGCTTTACCGAAAAGTCGAAAGTATGGAAAAGACGTCATGGCGGCGATCTTATCAGCCTCTATCCTTATATTGTCAGCTCGAATTACTATTTCCAGAAAAGAATCAGGAAGATGACACAATATTATGATGGTGCCAAAGAGCTCGCGATGCTGTTTAATCAATGCACAAAAGCCGTAACCAAGCCGGGCATGCCTCAGTCCAATATGTTTCACGTTCATTTCGGAGTAAGCAAGGCCGTGCTCGAGCCTATTCTCATTGGTATATACGAGGCGACTGGCGTCGGGCTTATCCATGCGCTTCGCGAATTAGGGGAGAAGAGCTGTTACTGCGAGATCAGTATCGGAGATCGGTACGCTGAAGCGCCTTTAGCACAAGTGAAAGCTGCCATGCAAATGCTCGATCAACAGCTTTCGAACGTGGACAATGTGGAATAGAGCCATACCATCTCGCAGCATCAGCCTAATGAGCCTTCATTTCTAATTGAGAGGAGCAAGCCCTTGACGTTACAGCAATTAAAATATGTGATCGAGGTCGCCAACCGCGGCTCGATCAACGAAGCCGCCAAGCGCCTGTTTATTTCGCAGCCCAGCCTATCCAACGCCATAAAGGATCTCGAGGAAGAGCTGCAGCTCGATATTTTTGACCGATCGAACAAGGGAATCACCTTGTCCAAGGAAGGCGTGGAATTTTTAAGCTATGCCAGGCAAGTTGTCGAACAAGCGGAACTGCTGGAAAGCCGTTATTTTAACGCAAAGCCCTCGCCGCAGCATTTCTCGGTGTCCACGCAGCATTACGCATTTGCGGTTAACGCGTTCGTTAGCTTAATCAGAGAATACGGCCATGATGAGTATGAATTGACGCTGCGCGAGACAAAAACCTACGAAATTATTGAGGATGTCAAAAGCATGCGCAGCGAAATCGGTATTTTATATTTGAATGAGTTCAACGGGAAGGTCATAAACAAGCTGCTCAAAACGGCAAATTTGCAATTTACCAGCTTATTTCAAGCCAAGCCTCATATTTTTATCAGCATCAAAAATCCGCTTGCCCAGCAATCCATGGTTACGATCGAGCAGCTGCAGGATTATCCATATCTTTCCTTTGACCAAGGCGAATACAATTCCTTTCATTTCTCGGAGGAAATCCTCAGTACGATTTCGCATAAGAAAAGCATTCGCGTGAATGACCGGGCTACGCTCTTTAATTTACTGATCGGCTTGAACGGGTATACCATATCAACAGGCGTGCTAAGCAAAGACCTGAACGGAAACGAAATTATTCCCGTGCCATTGGACTGCGAAGAGACGATTAACGTGGGGTGGATTTCCCAGAAAAACGCGGCTCTCTCCAAGCTTGGCGCTGCTTATATTGATGCGCTAATTACGGCTACCTCCAACTAATACTCTGGTATAGCTAACGGCTATAACTAGATATAGTTTAATACAGTTACACTATATCCACTCAACCATGTTATCTTTCTAGTAACAAGTTGCAGAGGAGCTTTCACATGACAAAAAGCAGTGTACTCGGGTACCCCCGTATTGGTGCAGATAGAGAATGGAAAAAAGCGCTTGAAGCCTTTTGGTCAGGCAAACTGGAGGAAGCGGACTTTGTCCTTCAGCTGCAAGAGATTCGTTTGAGCCATCTGCGCAAGCAAAAAGAAAAAGGCATTGATCTGATTGCAGTCAATGATTTCAGCTATTATGATCACATTCTGGATACGGCAACAATGTTCGGCATGATTCCAAAACGGTTTACATATAACGGCGGTGTTGTGCCTTTATCCCTCTATTATGGCATAGCACGAGGTACAAAGGATGCTACCGCAAGCGAAATGACCAAATGGTTCAATACGAACTACCACTATATCGTTCCAGAGCTAGATGGCGCGGCGCCAACCCTTACCGAGAACAAACCGCTACAAGCTTACCGCGAAGCCAAAGAGAAGCTGGGCATTGAAGGAAAACCTGTCATTGTTGGCCCGCTTACCTTCCTAAAGCTGTCCAAAGGCTACAATAAAGCTGAAACGGATGCTTGGTTAGACCGTTTGGTTCCGCTCTATGTGCAAATCTTGCAGGAGCTGGCTGCCGAAGGCGTGCAATGGGTACAGATCGATGAACCGATTCTGGTAACGAAAGCTTCGCAAGAGGATATAAACAGACTGAACCGCATCTTTGCTGCTTTCTCGGCTGCAGTGCCGAATTTGAATATAATGCTCCAAACTTATTTCGAATCCGTTGACCACTATGAAGACATCGTTGCGCTGCCTGTGAAAGGCATCGGTCTGGATTTCGTACACGGCTTGTCAGCCAATCTTGCATCCATTCAGAAGCTGGGCTTCCCGGCAGACAAAGTACTTGGCGCCGGCGTTATTGACGGCCGGGGCATATGGAAAGCATCGCTTAACGAGAAGCTTGCTCTCATCAATCAGCTATCCCAAGTAGTGGGCTCCGATCGCTTAATTATTCAATCATCGAGCAGCCTGCTGCACGTTCCTGTTACGGTTAAGAACGAGCAGAAGCTGCCTGAAGAGCTCAAAAACGCTCTCGCTTTTGCCGACGAAAAGCTTGATGAGCTTGTGCTTCTTACAAAAGCAGTTTCTCAAGGCGCGGGCAGCTATGCGGCAGAACTGGAAGAAAATGAACGTTCCGTTCAAGCGTTGAAGCAATCCGGCGAAAGAAACCGCAATGACATTCAGCAGGCAGTCGCTGCAATCAGCGCGAAACAGCCTGTTCGCAGCCTGCCATTCGAGAAACGTCATGCCGTTCAAGAGCAAAAATGGCAATTGCCGATATTCCCTACAACGACGATCGGAAGCTTCCCGCAATCCGCCGAGGTTCGCAAAGCCCGTCAACAATGGCGTAAAGGCGAGTTGGACAATGAGCAATATGCACAGTTCATTCGCGATCAAATTGACATTTGGATCAAACTGCAAGAGGAAATCGGTCTTGACGTCCTTGTTCATGGTGAGTTCGAACGGACTGACATGGTAGAATTTTTCGGCGAGAAGCTTGCTGGATTTGCTTTCACTCAGTTTGGCTGGGTACAATCCTACGGCTCGCGCTGCGTGAAACCGCCTATTATTTATGGCGATGTAGCATTCGAAGAGGCGATGACCGTTGAGGAAACGAAATACGCGCAAACCAAAACAGCACGTCCCGTAAAAGGCATGCTTACAGGCCCGATTACGATTATGAACTGGTCTTTCGTGCGCGACGATATTTCACGTGAGCAGATTGCTTACCAGCTTGCATACGCGCTTCGTCAAGAGGTCGAAGCTCTTGAGCAAGCAGGCATTGGCATGATCCAAGTCGATGAGCCGGCCGTACGCGAAGGTTTGCCGCTGAAAGAGGAAGACCAAGCCAATTATTTGGCATGGGCGGTCAAAGCGTTCCGCATGACGACGTGCACCGTACAAGACACCACACAAATCCATACCCATATGTGCTATTGCGAATTCCATGACATGATTGGATCCATCGAGGATATGGATGCTGACGTTATCTCGATTGAAACGTCGCGCAGTCACGGCGAGCTGATCCACAGCTTCGAGCTTAACACGTATAAGCTGGGAATCGGCCTTGGCGTATATGATATCCATAGCCCCCGCATACCTCATGTCGATGAGATGACTAGCATGATTGATCGTGCTTTGCGCGTCCTCGATCCGAAGCTGTTCTGGATTAACCCGGACTGCGGACTTAAAACACGCGGCTACGAAGAAACGGTTGCTTCTCTCAAAAACATGGTCGAAGCAACCGAGCTGGCTCGTGCAAAACATGCACAATCCGTATAATGATTAGCTTTATGGCTGTCTCAATCGTCATTTCCATGACGTGAGACAGCCTTTTTTTTGCCGCCTTAGCAGGTCATCTTGTGTTGGGTCAATTTAATCTGTCTGATTAATCGATTCGTTTGCGTCCATCAAGGGTATCTTATGATATGCATGCTTGACGACCAACATTGAGACTGGAGGAACATCAAATGAGAATCATTCCGCTTAAATCAGGATTGGCTGCTGCTGCGCTTGCGGTTGGATTAACGGCTGCGGCGCCATTCACACAAGCAGCAGGAAGCGTTGGCGCTACAGAGTTGTTCAACGGAACGCCGGCAGGAGATACAAGCTACCATTTCAGCGAAATTCAATTTTTAAACGGGACGACAGGGCGCGCGGCAGGAAACGGTTTCCTAATTGGCACTTCAGACGCTGGTTCATCCTGGCAGTCAATTTATAAAGGAACCTGGCAATTTGCGCAGCTTGATTTCATTTCCAATACGACAGGCTGGGCACTGGCAAAATCGGCAGCAGGAGGTACGAATGCGCTGATTCAAACGACGAATGGCGGAAGTACCTTCACGAAAATTCCAACAGGTGGCATCGCTTTAGAACGAATCCGATTTCTTGATGCTAAAAACGGCTTTGGATATACAAGAGCTTTTGCTTATAGGACCGCAAATGGCGGTAAAACATGGACTAAAATAGCCACTCCGCCAAATACGCGCTACGCGGAGTTCTTGAACTTGAAACAGGGCTGGGCATTAGTCGTTGTGCCTGGCTTCGGATATACGCTGTCACGTACGACGGATGGAGGCAGCAGCTGGACTACTAAGCTTAGCGTGAAGTCTAGCGAGATAAGCGGAGGAGCGCTTTATGTGAGCGGTAGCGAGGTTTGGGCGAGGTTTAATGGCGGCGTAGGCATGTCCCAGCAATCTTATTCCCTATATGCGTCTGCTGATAATGGTTCGAGCTGGCGGAAAGTGATCAGTCAGGCAACCGCAGGGGGAGGACCTGCGCCAGGAGCAGCGGCCGGTATTGTGAAAGAGGGACCAGCCTCTCCCGGCGGTCATGTCAGCAACCTTGAACTCGTTGACGGCGCTGCTATTCTCGGCGGATTTTCTCCGGTTGGTGAGCAAATTGGAGTAGGCCGCTCACTGGACCGCGGCAAAACGTGGGCAAATCTGAAACCGATTAAAGGTTTCGAGAACGTGATCTCTTTTACGACCAAAAACCAAGGCTGGATGGCAGACACTAGCGTTTCAAGCCCATCCTTATACAGTACAGGCGATGGCGGCAAAACATGGACCAAAAAGCTCAGCATTCCAGCAGATAATTAGAAATGCAGCCGAATATGCAAAACGACTGAAGCCAATATGAGCTTCAGTCGTTTTGCTGTTGAAAACCTAGTTGGCCCAGTGAGTAGGACGGTACAGCGTTGGCGGCAGCTTTGTATGTGCATCGCCTTTTGCCGCATTAAGCTGAACCTGCGTTAGAAATAGACTGTCCGTTAAATCAGCGCCTCGGATATCTGTATCGCGGAAATCAGCACCGATCAGGTCAGCCGAGCGCAAGTCAGCATCTCTTAAGTCTGCCGCGATGAGGTAAGCGCCTCTTAAATTGGCTCCAAGCAGACTCGCTCCTCTAAGCTTCGCCCCCATAAGATCAGCTCCGCGACCATACTTCTTCTGTGGCTTTCTCGACTTCTGAGCTTGCCCGCTGGCAGCTCGAGCCCGGACAAGCTCACTAGTTTGAAGCAGTAGTGCATTCACCATTGCGCGGTGGGCGGAAACCTCCAGCTTAATCAGTTCATCTGCATGAAGAAGCGTAAGTCGCTCCGTTTCGTCATATGCTTGTCTTAGATCATGCCGGATGGGATGAGCTGATTCCAGTCTCATTGCTTCGGCTAAGTACCATAACAGCTCTTGCAGCTCCCACATGATAGGAAAGACCTCGAACATTTGCTGTGCGTTATCCGGCGATTGTCGCCAGTGCTTGCCGCCGAACGTATGATTGGATACCTTCTGTCCAGCTCCAAAGCAATCATAGACGGTGCAACCCCGAAATCCTTTTTTTCTCAATGAATCATGAATGCCGCAGCGAAAGTCCGCCTGCAGATTGCTGCATGGCTGACCCGCATGTTTATCTTCGGCAAAGTCCACAGAAGCTGAGTAGGGTAAAGAAACGCAGCATAATCCGAAACAATTCTCGCAATCTCCCTGTAAGGGATTATTGTGGTTGATCGAGCCCTGCATGGTTGATGGATTGTCAGTCAATGTGCAACCTCCAGTAATATCGTGACCATATCGTTCCTATACGGACTACGCATGATCGAGAATAAGAGAGAAAGTGATATCTGTCCTTCTATCATATTATGAGCCAAATTTCCCGTCAATCCGGTGGAGATGCAGATTCACGTATTGTCCATGTTGATAAAAAAGGTTTGACAGCTTCAATATAAGCGAATACGATATTGATATGATCCAGATATGAACCAATATTCCAATACGGAAAGCAGGCATCCAAAATGAAGGTCGAACGCATGAAAGCAGCGGTTTCAATAAGTGGAAAGATAGAAATAATCAACCAGGAATTTCCGCACCTAGAAGCAGGCATGGTATTAATCGAAACCCACTATTCGGCCATTAGCTCAGGTACTGAGCTTCTCTTAAAAAACAAAAAAACGGATTATCCGATTCCGCTTGGCTACAGCGCGATGGGGTATGTGCGTGAAGTAGGGGAGGGAGTAACGCATGTTCGAGTGGGACAGCGCGCAGCTTGCTATGGTTCTCCATATGTAAAGCATGCGGAATGGTTGGCGATACCGAAGCATCTGGTCGTCCCGCTGCCGGATGAATGCCGGTCATCGGATGCGGCCTTTGTCGGAATTGGCGCGATCGCCATTCATGCGCTGCGCCAGTCTGACCTTCACTTCGGGGAAACCGTAATCGTTGTCGGCTTAGGCATTCTCGGGCAAATTGCCGGGCGAATTGCTGAAGCTTCCGGTTACCGGCTTATCGGCTTCGATCTTCTGGAAGAGCGCTGCAGCAATCTCTCGGGATCAGGCGTCGAGCATGTGTACAGCGAAGAGGGCAAGGTTCAAAACGCCATAGACGAGATGACTCAGCGGCAAGGGGCTGATGCCGTCATCATCTGCGCGAACGGTGCCAACCCCGGCATCATTAATCAAGCGCTGCGCTGGATTCGAGATCGTGGCAAGGTTATCATAGTCGGTGATGTCGGCATGAGCTTTGACCGGGAATTGATGTTCAGCAAAGAGGCCCAAATCTTCATTTCGCGTGCGGGAGGCCCAGGAAGATACGACAACAGCTACGAACGCGAGGGAGCCGATTATCCGATTGGATACATAAGATGGACGGAAGGACGGAATATGGCTGAATTCATCCGTTTACTGTCGGAAAAACGTATTTCGATAGAAACGCTCATCACGCATGAGATGAATTTAACCTCACTATCACAAGCATATGAGCTGCTTCGTGAATCGCCTCGCTCGGTGCTCGGCGTGCTTGTTCATTATGAACAGGGTTCGGGAGCGGCAGCTAATCCAGAGTGAACGCAATAGCTTCAAGCTCATCCTCCAGCTTACGAAATGCCGAATCGAAGTCCTCAAGGCGCGCCCAATACAGCTTGAAATTGCGTTTTATGATTTCCAGCTCGGATAACGTAATGTTCATGTCTGAATAGGTTTGGAAGGTAGGAATAATATCCCTGTACATGTGAAAGCGGGAAGGTCTATTCAGCAGCTCCTTGCCAGTCCACTCTGCGACTGGCTTGCTGCTTGGAATGCTGAGAGAATGCTGGCGAATATGCTGCTGCGCTTCATTCGATACCAAATAGTGAAGCAGCGTATGGGCTGCTGCTTTATTGCTGCTGGATCGATTAATCGACAGACCGATTGTCAGCAATTGCGTTCTCGCCTCCTCCAAATAGGGCAGTGGAGCTAAATCATACTCGAACTCAGCATGGCGCAGGTGGTTCAAGCTATAATAGCTCGTTATGATCATAGAAGCCTTTTGCTGTAGGAAAAACAACTGGCTATCGGAATCATTCTCTGACATATGCGGCATTTCCGGATTCAATCCTTCAAAGAGTCGCAAGCTCATTTGCATCGCATCACGAAACCTCTTGTTATCCACGATAAGTTTTCCTTCCGGGCTGCGATCGAATACGACCTTATTTTGCAGCAGAAACAACGGCCAACGATTATTGGATTGCAAATGAAAAAACAAGCCCATCCGCTCATGTTTTATCGTTAATGCTTTTGCTGCTGTTTGTACATCAGACCAATGCCAGCCGCTGTCCGGCTCTGGCATCTTTTTTTCTGCGAAATGGTGTTTGTTATAGCATAAGATGATCGGAGAGAAGGTTAACGGCTGGACATAAACATGACCAGCTTGAATAAAAGACTGCAATAGGAATGGATACGTTTCCGCATTTGGTTGAAGCGGTTCCAGCATGCCTGGCAAAGCTCCTTGATCCAAAGCGACGCCGAAATGATGCGTATTTAAAGTTAGGAGATCCAGCTCATCGCGTTCCATCGCCTCCTGCGGATTCGCGGCGAGCAATGACTCGGAGATCGGAACCATTTTAACCTCAATGTAAGGAAAGCGCTCCCTAAAGAGCGCAATCAGCTGTGATAGATTAACCTCCAGCATTAGCGTAGGATAATATCCGAACTTAAGCGTTATTCCGCTGCTAGCCCCTGTTCCGACAACTCTGGTGCCGATTCGAGGCACCTTCTCAATCATTTCCTGCTCTAGCAGCTTATCGAGTCCTTTGCGTACTGAATTTTTGCTTAGCTGGTATTGTTCCACGAGTGTGAGCTCCGAAGGCAAGAAGTCACCGGGCTGAAGCTTCCCGTTAATAATATCAGCGCTCAGTGCTGAAATCATATCTTCCAGCCTGCTGCGAAAGGTCGATCGTCTAGGTTTTTCCGTCATTCCTTGTATCCTCCAAGCGTGCGATTATAAGAAAAGTGGTATATGTCTGGGCTATATTATAATGCAAATGTAAATTATATCCATTTGGTTGCCTTATCGGTTTAATCTAATGGCTGTTTTGGCTGCGGCCGGGCGCCAATTGATCATTTTCACCAATTGCTCCTGCATATAGGCCGAGGAATGCTTGAAATCACTTTCTACCCAATAAAAGACAAGCCCGACTAAAGCATGGATGGAATAAATGGCGTGCAGCTCGCTATCAATCCCGTTATCCAATTGAATCAGCTCTTCCTGCGTAATTTTTTTCAAGGCTGAAAACATTTTTTCTCTAATATTCGATAATACGTCGCTTTTTAAGAGAATGGAATAAATGGAGGCATGTTGATAGATATGGTCAAAAATCATGACTGATTTCGCAGGCAGCTCATCAATTCGGAACAGCTCAACGTTCTCGTATGGAGCCCGAAAGGAACGAAGCAAATCCTGAATGAGTCCCGAGATGATTTCGTCAAGCAGCGCTTCTTTGCTCTCATAATTCGAGTAGAACGTCCCTCTATTATAATTCGCTACCTCCACAATTTCCGTAATCGAAATGGAAGTGAATGGTTTGTTTGACATCAATGACAGCAGTGCTTCTCGTAAAGCTTCTCTGCTTCTTATAATTCGCCGATCTATTTTTTTATTATTTTCGGTCAAGAGGATCACTTCCTATCCACGTTTTCGAACAAAATCTATTACTTTGTATAGTAGATAACAAATACGTCTTTTTTGCTGATTGTTTATCGATTCCGTATTTGATTATACTCGAAGTAACAGCTGTTAGCTAATGAACAACTGTTTATTTTATTCCTCGGAACGGTTAAATGAATCATTTGACCGATTAACTTATTCAAGACAAAAATAGGGAGGCTTCTGACATGAGATTGAATGGAAAAGTAGCAGTCATTACAGGTGCGGCATCAGGTATGGGCAAAGCGATTGCTGAGCTGTTCGCGGCAGAAGGTGCTTCAGTGGTCGTTTCAGACCTTCATGCCGAATCAGCGCAAACGGTCGTTGCGGCAATTGAGGCAAATGGCGGGAAGGCGATTGCCGTTGCTTGTAACGTTGCAAAGGAAGAGGATGTGCAGCATCTCATAGACACAGCCGTGGAGAAGCTTGGAACGGTTGATATTCTGGTAAACAATGCGGGAATTATGGATAACTTTGTCCCTGCTGGAGAGTTGACAGATGAGCTCTGGGAGCGAGTCTTTGCCATTAATACGACGGGTCCGATGAGAACAACACGCAAAGTTCTGCCGATTTTTACGGAAAGAAAAAGCGGCGTCATCGTTAATATTGCATCTGCAGGCGGCCTGCAAGGCTCTAGAGCAGGAGCTGCATATACAGCTGCCAAGCATGCGATCGTAGGGTTCACCAAAAATGTCGGCTTCCAGTATGCACCGCTCGGCATTCGATGCAATGCCATTGCTCCAGGCGGCGTGAAAACGAATATTGGCAGTTCTATGCAAGCACCCAATTCGTTCGGGATGGAGAGAGCAATGATTGGTATGGGCATTAATCCCCGTGTCGGAGAACCGGAAGAAATCGCTAAGGTGGCATTGTTCCTAGCTTCGGATGATGCGAGCTTCGTTAACGGCACTGTCGTTGCTGCTGATGCAGGCTGGATGGCTTACTAATCTACTATAGCTTCTTGCAGCGTCAGTCGATTCCATCGACTGGCGTATTTTTATGCTTCAGCTGACCCGAATATCGATGTTACCGACGGGATTACTTGCGGAGCGACTAGCCTTGCCGTTCAGGCCGAACGTGGAGCTGACCTGATTAGCAGCTTGATTATCAAATGAAAAGCGTGGTCGAAGCGAACAAGGAATGATTTTATTATCCAGTGAGGTCACAGAGGCCATTGAGCTAGGAACGGAATATTTGCGTGAAACTTGCCATCGTTGGTCAGATCTTCTGATACGATTAGGGGAAAAGTCGGGGAAACGGTGCTTGTTCTAGATGACAGCATGAGAAGAGGCAGCGCCGCTTAGCAGCGTGAAGAAGGGCATAAGCGACGGCCTCGTTCAACTTTGGAATAAGCTTGACCCTGTATCGCATGAGCTCAAAGAAGGCTTATCCCGTTTCAAAAATGCAGCATTAATTAGGCATCCAGATTCTGAAATTCCCGCTTAAGGCAAGCATCGCGAATAAATACAAACAATTATCGTAGTATCTGCGCTCTCCTGTTCGAAGCGGAGTTTGCCATAGTAAATCGACCATAACTTTGGCATTAGGGCCATCGGCTGAAGCAAGGGAGGCCATTGCATTCGTTGCCAATAAACCTACCGGATGCAAGGATTTCTCTTCAAATGGCTCGCCAGCAATCGTGTATCGACGATAGTCGGAGGGGGAAATGTCCGCAAAAAATGCTTGTATGCGGTTTGCTTCTTCTCGCTGCCATTCATCCACGCCAAACCATTCCGTATCTAAACCAATGTTAGCGGCGACACGGTAGGAGTCACTGAAAAAGTGCCCGTATCCGCGTTCATTGTTTGGCGTACCATCATAATAAGCATATTCCGGTGCCAGCCCCGTTGCCTGGTGGCATGACAGCTGTAAATAACTCCGGCTAGCTTCTGCAGCTTTTCCCCAAAATTCACGGTCTTCCGGGTTCGCCCAAAGCGCGAACAAATCATAAAAATGCGGCAAGTGATAGGACGGATCAGAAAAATCACAATTAGGTATGAATTTGATTAAGTGATTGCTCGGCTCCCACATCGGGAAACCATCATTATTCTCTCCCTTATGGACACAGGCGTGAAGGAGATTCCTTGCTTGGACGCTGTAATCAAATGGAGCGAGTCCATCACCCCAGCGATGCGAAGCAAAGAAAAGGGCAAGCGCAAAATACTCCTCGCCGTCAGGCGCAGGACCGTTAGACCGTTTAGTTCCGTCGATCTCGCATGACCAAGCGAAATAACCCGCATTTTCGCCATTCTCCATATACATATAAGACATGGTCCAACTCCAGATGCGATCGAAAATATCTTTGCGCCCCATTTGTACAGCCATCATCATGCCATAAGACATGCCTTCGGTTCGTACGTCAAGGTTCCCCGTATCAAGCAGATATCCCATGTTTTCCCCTGCTTCATAATAAATCCTTGTATCATCATCGCCTTCAAATAGTTTGTCCCATGTATCCTTGACGCGCTTTTCAATCTCTTCATTATGATATCCGAACTGTTCGAATAAATTTCGGTACTTGCCCGTATAATAAGCCCCGGTTCCTAAAGCTTTCATCATTACTAATCCCTCCAAGCTTCTTCGTATACCATTCAAATTTTACCTTGCGACAAGCGTCATGCCAACCCAACAATCTATATGCCTTTCTTTTAAAAATATAGGGTTTTGGTTTATCCGTTGGATACGTCTGTATAGGAAAGCAGTCATTGGCAGAGATTAGAACTATGACTTTTACAAGAATTGGGGGATCTGCATTGAATCAGCTCAGTTGCGACGAATCGCCGATGAAAGAACAATTGAAGCAGCAGTTATCTGAAATAACAAATGCGCTTCAGCATAGCTTATCGCTCATAGACGATGACAACCATTGCTTATTAAGTGATTTTGAAGAGATCCGAGAATCCTTCAAACAAGCAGAAAGCGTCGCTGCATCCTTTTATTTGAGATGCTATTTATCCGCGTTCTCGATTGATTACACGGCCATTTCCTTAACCATCCAGCATTTGTCCACTAGGAGACATGGCGCCTTAATCATGATTCAGAGAAAGGAACCTCTGCACACCTTTATCCATTCCGGCATCGCAATTGGCGCTCAGCTCAGCCATTCCTTGTTGGAATCCATCTTTTATCCCGGGAATCCTCTTCACGACGGAGCCGTTTTGATCATCGAGAACCAAATCGTATCGGCGGCTAATGTGCTTCCCGTTTCGACGGTTAGCGTTGATGGCAAAAAGCTAGGCACGCGCCATCGAGCGGCAATTGGTTTGTCGGAACAGACTGATGCACTCGTTATCGTCATTTCGGAGGAGAGCGGGCAATCTTCCTTCGCATACAAGGGCAGCTTGTATCCAGTAAGCTTTTCCATAGCTAAGGGACTTCTAACGAACAGCTGAGCGTATATCCATTAGAGCGATGATCAGATAGAGGGAAGTTGCGGATGCAGCTGCATTCCATTTATAATGGTGGAGTAGAGGAGGCGATAGAAATGGCAAATCATATTGCCGGAATAATACGCTGCTCATGCAAAGCCTAATAGAGGGCGATACTTTGCATGGGGCATGACTGATTGAAAGTCGCCCGTTTTACGCTTATATCGTTTCTAATAATGGCTTTGCACCTTATAATTCCGAATATAAATAAGGGGCTGAGAAGCGATGATCCAACCATTTATTAGAAACCATCAATTCAATGTAGTGAAAAAACAAACAAATTTGCTGCAAACAGCCTGCAACACCGTATCTGACCCACGGGTAGTAGACGCGGTTCGTTCCAGCACGGTTGCCAAAATCATAGAAGCCTTCCCTCATGCGAAGGAGTTAGAGCTGCTAAGCTTAACAAAGCTGTCAGCGCTAAAAAAGACGGAAGAATTCCAGCATTATTTGCATGCATTAGAAGCACAAATGATGGAATGGACCCCCGTTACGGCCGCACAGATTAAGAAGCTGTTTCCTAAAGTGAAAAAGCTGAAGCTGCCGGATTTGACCTCTTATGATTATCGCTATTTGACATATTTAGGCTGGACCGATGTCGCAGCAAATCGAATGTTCCTGTTATATCGCCAAGATGAGCAGCTCATTGGGATTGAGGGTAGAATGACCCCCGTTCATAAGAAAGGAGTTTGTTTCTTGTGCAATCGCCACGCAGAGGTAGCCTTATTCTCGGCAGTAACGAAGTTCAAGCCAGCTAACGCTTCGCCCGATTACTACAAAGCAATTGGCAATTACATGTGTGTGAGCAGCGAAGCTTGCAACAGCCATATTGCCGATGTAACCGCCTTGGAGAAATTTATCGGAGTAGTGATGGGAAAATAGGATTATGTACTATTGAACAAACTTTAACCGCAATCATAAAGTGGTCATAAAGCAATAATAGAAAGGCTTGCCTTCTTGCAATGGTGCTTATACCAAGCAAAAGGCAAGCCTTTTTCGTAATGATTAGGCCATTTGCGGATCTATTAGAATGTTCCATCCATATGATATTGAAAAACGAGTGCTAGGAAATATCAAGGAGGAACAAGAATGGCGTTTAAGAGTATACGGCTTGAGAAACAAGTCTGCTCCAAAATTGTATGTAAAAAAACCGTTATTAAAAAGACTATCTCTAATAGAGCCATTCGCAGAAAGCCTGTATGCAAAAGAGTTGCCGTTAAGCTTCCCAAAATACGAAAATCAGCTTTCCATGCAATAGCAGGCAACGATCAATCGATAATGGATGCCACTATCACAAAGGTTAGATATCAGGCAGAGTTGTTGGACCTAAACAACGAATACAATGCCTCTACGTCAACCTTTCAGCCGAAGCAAAACGGGATCTATACGCTTCAAGCAACCATTCTGTTTGAATCGATGACGCCAACAGCAATAACTCTAAATCTAGACATTCTAATAAATGGCATCCCGCGGATCTCAGATCAAGAAAGCTTCACTACTCGTACAGGAATAATAGATGCTTCTGGAATCGTGCAGTTGAAGACACATGATCACGTCGAGGTATTCGCTAGAGCTATCGGTGAGAGCGGGGATATACGAAGTGGTCTGTCATCACGGTTTGAAGGCGCTAGAATAAGTTGATGCTCCAGCCATAGCCTGGATTTGAGGTGGCATGTAATCTGCTAATTCAAACATTTAAAAGAACCCATGTAGCAAGATAGGGAGCTCGTGCAAGTTACGGGTTCTTTTTTTGAGCCTATAGTCGCTGGTATTCCTAATAACTTGGAATTGCATACATTTTCCGTAGGAATGCATCTTATAGCTCTGGCAAATCACTCTCTATAATGAGAATGTGTGACAGAAAGGAGGGAGCAGCTGCTATGCCGTAAATGTTCGCAAGGGAGAGAAGGCTTATCACGCAACTAACGCTGCTTGCATCTCTCTAATTGAAAACGTTACCAATTCTAGTACAAGTACATGCACTTCTCGTATCAACATCTTATTAAGGAGGCATATAATGAACAACAAGTATGTTGCATGGCCGCTTATTCTAACAATGCTGCTATCAAGCTTTTTCCTCGCTGCCGGTCCGTTCGATCCCGTATCCGCGGCAGGAGGACCGAACCTGACTCTTGGCAAGAACATTACGGCTAGCGGCCAATCCCAAACGTATAGTCCAAACCATATTAAGGACAGCAATCAAGCTACTTACTGGGAAAGCGCGAACCAAGCGTTCCCGCAATGGATTCAGGTTGATTTAGGCGTTTCTACGAGCATTGACCAGGTCGTTCTTAAAATACCTGCGGACTGGGGTGCCCGGACACAAACGCTGTCTATCGCAGGCAGCATGAACGGGACATCTTTTGCGAATATCGTTGGCTCGACAGCCTATGCTTTTAATCCTACCGCCGGGAATAACTCCGTTACGATCAACTTATCGGCCACAAGCACGCGTTACTTGCGCCTTGAAGTAACCGGGAATACCGGTTGGCCAGCAGCGCAAATTTCTGAAATTGAGATCTATGGCAGCGCTGGTCCTACGCCAACGCCTTCAGCAACGCCAATGCCTGCCGGTACGTATCAGGCTGAATCTGCTGCGCTTTCCGGCGGGGCAAAAATCAATACGGATCACATCGGATATTCCGGTACTGGCTTCGTAGATGGTTACTGGACGCAGGGTGCTGCGACAACCTTTACGGTAAATGCACCAGCTGCCGGCAATCGCAATGTAACATTAACCTACGCGAATGCAAGCGGCAGCTCCAAATCCATCAGCGTTTACGTCAATGGCACGAAAATACGGCAATCTACGCTCCCAAGCCTTGCCAACTGGGATACGTGGGGGACTAGCGTAGAAGTGCTTCAATTGAACGCCGGCAGCAACACCATCGCTTACAAATATGATGCTGGAGATTCCGGAAATATTAATCTTGATCAAATCATCGTAGCATCCACAACAACCACTACACCTACGCCAACTTCAACACCAACACCTACATCAACACCTACATCAACACCAACACCAACACCTACATCAACACCTACATCAACACCTACTCCTACACCAACGGTCTCGCCAACTACAACTCCGTCGGCACCTCCTGGCGGCAATATTGCAATCGGTAAACCAATTAATGCAACCACGACTACTCAATCCTTTATTGCTGCAAATGCAAACGACAATGATACTGCCACCTACTGGGAGGGCGGCAGCTCAAGCATACTTACACTTGATCTCGGAGCGAATCATGACATTACTTCCATCGTGTTAAAGCTAAATCCTTCATCAGCATGGAGCACGCGTACCCAAACGATTCAAGTGCTAGGGTCGAATCAGAACACAACGACCTTCAGCAGTCTGGCAGCGGCACAATCGTATACGTTCAACCCTGCCACCCAGAATACGGTAACGATTCCGATAACGGCCACGGTTAAGCGGCTACAGCTTAACATCTCAGCTAACTCAGGGGCTGCCGGAGGGCAGATCGCTGAATTCCAAGTATTCGGTACGCCTTCGCCAAACCCAGATTTAGTTGTAACGGATGTGATATGGTCACCAGCATCACCGATCGAAACAAACGCGATTGTTCTGAACGCGACCGTTAAGAACATAGGCAACGCAAGCTCGGCAGCTACTACAGTCAACTTTTATCTGAATAATTCGCTTGCCGGTACCGCTTCTGTCGGATTGCTGGCAGCAGGCGCTGCGACAACGGTGTCTGTAGATGCCGGAACGAAAGCCGCAGCAGCTTATTCTGTCAATGCCAAAGTAGATGAGAGCAATGGCATTATAGAACAAAATGATTCCAACAACAGTTTTACAACTACATCGTCACTCGTCGTTGCGCCTGTTGCAAGCTCCGACCTGATCGGAACGACTACATGGACGCCTAGCAATCCAGTCGCGAGTAATACGGTAACCTTCAATGTTAACCTTAAAAACCAAGGGAATATCGCTTCGGGCAGCGGTGCCCATGGCGTCACGGTCGTTTTGAAAAATGCTGCCGGCACAACGATTCAAACCTATAATGGCACGTTCACCGGAACTTTAACGGCTGGCGCATCTGTCAATGTCGCTATTCCAGGAACGTGGACAGCCGTTACCGGCAACTACACCGTATCTACCACAGTTGCTGCTGATACAAACGAGCTTGCGGTCAAGCAGACGAATAACGCGAGCTCTTCCAATCTTGTCGTTTACTCCGCACGCGGAGCAAGCATGCCGTATAGCCGATACGATACGGATGATGCAACTAGAGGAGGCGGTGCCAGCCTGCAAGCCGCCCCAACCTTTGATCAAACGCTCACAGCTTCAGAAGCTTCCGGACAACGCTACGTTGCACTGCCTTCCAATGGATCTTACCTGCAATGGACAGTAAGGCAGGGGGAAGGCGGAGCAGGCGTAACCATGCGATTCACGATGCCTGATTCTTCTGATGGCATGGGGCTGAGCGGCTCACTGGACGTTTACGTAAATGGAGTCAAAGCGAAAACCATTCCGCTCACTTCTTATTATAACTGGCAATACTTCTCAAGCGATCAGCCTGCGGATACGCCAGCCGGTGGCCGCCCGTTATTCCGCTTTGATGAAGTGCATTGGAAATTAGATTCCGCTTTGCAGCCAGGCGATACGATTCGCATACAGAAAAGCAATGCAGATAACTTGGAGTATGGCGTAGATTTCCTTGAGATCGAGCCCGTTCCTGCTGCCCTAGCAAAACCGGCGAACGCGCTGTCCGTAACCGAATACGGTGCAGTAGCGAACGATGGCTTGGATGATCTTGCTGCCTTTGAAGCAACGGTAACTGCCGCTGTTGCAACTGGAAAAACGCTTTACATTCCAGAGGGGACCTTCCATATCGGGAATATGTGGAAAATCGGATCAGTCAGCAACATGATCGATGATATAACCATTACTGGCGCGGGTATCTGGCATACCAATATTCAGTTTACCAATCCAAACTCAGCTTCTGGAGGCATCTCGTTCAGAGTGGAGGGCAAGCTTGATTTCAGCCATATTTACATGAATTCAAAGCTGCGCTCACGTTATCATGAAGGCGCCATCTACAAAGGATTTATGGACAATTTCGGTAAAAACTCAAAGGTTCACAATGTGTGGGTTGAGCATTTTGAATGTGGATTCTGGGTGGGAGACTATGCGCATACGCCTGCTATTTATGCAGATGGCCTCGTAATCGAGAACAGCCGTATTCGCAATAACCTTGCCGACGGCGTTAATTTCGCGCAGGGAACGAGCAATTCTACCGTTCGCAATAGCAGTGTACGCAACAACGGTGACGATGGTCTGGCCGTATGGACGAGTAACGTCAACGGTGCGACAGCAGGTGTAAACAATACCTTCTCGTTTAATACCATTGAGAATAACTGGCGTGCGGCTGCAATTGCATTCTTTGGCGGAGGCGGACATAAGGCTACTCACAACATCATTATCGACACGGTTGGTGGATCTGGCATAAGAATGAACACCGTGTTCCCGGGCTACCATTTCCAAAACAATACGGGCATTCTTTTCTCGGATACCACCATAATTAACAGCGGTACCAGCAGAGATCTTTACAATGGCGAACGCGGTGCGATTGATTTGGAAGCTTCCAATGATTCCATCAAAAATGTGACCTTCACCAATATCGACATAATCAATACGCAACGAAGCGCCATCCAATTCGGTTACGGCGGAGGCTTTGAAAACATCGTGTTCAACAACATAAATATTAACGGCACTGGCCGAGACGGCGTCTTAACCTCGCGGTTTACCTCACCGCATCCCGGAGCCGCTATTTACACCTATACGGGTAATGGCTCTGCGACATTCAACAACTTAACGACCAGTAACATTGCTCACCCGAATGTCCATTACATTCAGAATGGGTTTGGACTGGTTATTCAATAATTATAGGGGGAGGGGCGTTCATAGTGCTCCTCCTTTTTTTTGTGCCATGTACCGAATAAGGGAATATATGGACAGTTGCGAGCATGAAGGATATATTAAAGCGATGCGCTAGCATCGGTTGAAATGCGAGAATGAGGAGGGAGTACGCTTGATCAATGATGTCAAGTGCATAAGTGATTGGCCTCTGGTTACGATACCGGGGGGTGAAATCTCATTAAGGGATGATCGCAATAAGACCCGTTGGACGACAGAATTAAAGTCGTTCCAGCTAGCCAAATTCCCCGTAACCGTTGACTTCTATCGACTTGTTATGAATCCGTCATCATATCCATCAACGAATGCATCAGACGGAGGCGATAATCCGGTTGTCAATATTTCTTGGAATGACGCCATTTCCTTTTGCAACCAACTGTCGATTATCGCTGGTCTTAAAGAATGCTATTCTACAAGCAGCAACGGCGAAACCATCAGCTTTGATGGGAAAGCAGACGGATACCGCCTGCCAACGGAAGCCGAATGGCAGCATGCCTGTAAAGCAGGGACAACAGGCTACCGTTATGATGAGCTCGACCATATTGCTTGGTATAAGGAAAACGCTGAGGGCAGCATTCATCCAGTAGGCAAGAAAGCCCCTAATGACTGGGGTCTATATGATATGCTCGGAAATGTATGGGAATGGTGCTGGGATCTTTATGATGAACAAGTATACGGTTCTTACCGCATCTTTCGCGGTGGAAGCTGGGCGGAAGCGGAAAGAGGCTGCGGGGCAACTTGCCGCCGGCGCAGTCACCCGACATTTCGCATCGACGATCTTGGATTCCGATTGGCACGTTCTCATACATGAAAAGCCTCGTACGCCATTTTCCTTGTTAACTGGACTATGGAAGCCTCCTCCATAAAAAAACAAGAAAAAGCCTCTTCGATATTGAAAAGAGGCTTTTTCTTATAGTCGAATAAGCATTCGTATAAGAAATGTGTAATATATCCTGACTTAATTAGATTGATTTATAGTGAGAGAAGATATATATTTATTAATAATAGTATGATTTAGACATAATCAGTATTAATGAGTGTGGAAAGGAGCTGCTTTAGTCAATCGTTCCAAGCATTTACACCATCATACGTTAGGTTTCAAGCAAGATTTCTCCCATCCGAGACAGATCATAGCCTGAAATGGATCCAAGCTCATTTCGAAATTCATCCGAACGGAGAATGTGAAGGAGCGATGTAATCCAGGTTTGGTTGCTTTCCGTCTTGAGTACAACGAGATCATAACGTTCTTCAATTAAGGGCAAGAACTCGACATTGCCTACAATCGATGCCGCTTTCTCGATCCCGACGCCAACGTCGGCAAGCCCTGATGCCACTTGGGATGCAACACCAAGATGATTGCTTTGTTCGAGTGCATACCCGGCTAATTGCGAAGCCTTAATGCCATGAAGCCGAAGCTGCTCATCCAGCAATACGCGAGCTCCGGAGCCTTTCTCCCGATTCGAAATCCTTAAGCCAGAGATGCTTAAATCAGACCAGCCTTTGATAGACAACGGATTTCCTTTCTGAACATAAAAGCCGGCATTACGAATGAGCAGATTAACGACCATATAGGAAGAGCCAACAAGCAGCTTTTTGATATATGGCAAATTGTATTCACCCGTATCCCCATCCAGCAAATGAGTACTGACAATATCCGATTCTCCGCGGTACATAGAGATTAAACTGTCTAAGCTTCCGACGAAAGAACGAAGCGGCCTTATGCCAGCATTGCTTTTTTCCAAATGCTTCGCTAGAATGTCCAGACTAAGATCCTGCCCGGTAATGACGATAGGACGTAAGCCATTGTTTAAGCTCGGCGCTGCGGAACGAATAGGAGCTTCTGATTGGCCATGGCGATCCTGTATCTGCGTGCCTTTAGCTCTTTTCTTGTAAGCTTCCAGGTCTGCAGGATCTACACGCATTTGTTTTCCGACACGGTAAGAGGGCAGTTCGCCTTTTTTTATAAGATCATAAACCGTAAGTTTAGAGATTTGCAGAAGCTTGGCAATATCTTCTGTCGTATATGAGACATCGCTGGACATGATGCTCCTCCTTATTGGCTGCTTTTCTAATAAATATCGTTTTCATTGTACCATATTAGAATGTGTGCGTTTTGTTAATTGCATGTATAAAAGAAACGATTTATCTTTAAAATTCATTTTAGATAGATCTAATTATAATTAAACATACATTTGAAGGAGCATTTATGCATCAAAAAACAAAAAGTTATTTATTCATATCTATTATCCTCGCAACGATGCTCGTATTTGCTGGCTGCGGTGCAGCAGAAGATATGAAAACGAATGCCGTTTCGAATCACGCTCAGGCTGAAAGTACAGCAGCTCCGTCCGAACAACCTGCAGAGTCTGTTGAGCTCATCATTTCCGCAGCGGCAAGCATGAAAGATGCCTTAACTGAAATTCAAAAAAGGTATGAAGCAAACCATCCGAATATCAAATTAAACTTCAATTTCGGTGCATCCGGAGCGCTTCAACAGCAAATCGAGCAAGGTGCGCCTGCCGATCTTTTCTTCTCAGCAGCGGTCAAAAATATGATAGCACTTGTAGATAAACAGCTCATTGATTCTACAAAGCAAATTAATTTATTGAATAATGAGCTTGTCGTCGTCGTACCTGCTGATGCGGCTGCAACGATTGAAAATGTCAATGGCCTCTCTCAGGCGAACGTAAAAACCGTCGCCATTGGCATTCCAGAGAGCGTGCCGGCAGGGAACTATGCGAAGGAAGCTTTGACTAAAGCTAACCTTTGGGATTCTTTGCAGCCCAAGGCCGTTCAAGGGAAAGATGTAAGGCAAGTGCTGCAATATGTGGAAACCGGAAATGCGGATGCCGGCTTTGTGTACAAAACCGATGCGTTGACATCCGATAAAGTTAAAATCGCATTTTCAGTAGATAAAGAAACGTATCCAACGATTCAGTACCCAATGGGAATCGTTAAAGCGACGAAACACAGCCAAGAAGCTGAGCAACTTTACCTGTATTTGCAAACACAAGAAGCGCTCGATGTATTCGCCACATTCGGCTTTACGGTTCCAAACCTATAATGGCTTCCGTAAACTGGCATGATTTCTGGTTGCCTGTAAGACTTTCCTTACAGGTTGCATTGCTCTCGAGCATGATCGTACTCTTGCTTGGCGTAGCAGCCGCATGGTGGATGTCGCGCCGCTCATTCAAAGGTAAAACGGCGCTTGAGACGCTATTCATGTTGCCGCTGGTACTGCCGCCTACCGTTGTCGGCTTCCTGTTGCTCGTATTGCTGGGACGCAGAAGCCGGCTTGGCGAATGGATCGAATGGATGTTTCATGCTCCGATCGTATTTTCTTGGTGGGCGGCCGTTATTGCAGCGATCGTCGTCTCTTTTCCGCTTGTTTACCAGACCATGAAGGTAGGCTTTGCGGCTGTTGACCGTCATTTGGAGGATGCAAGCCGTTCAATGGGCGCAAGTGAGTGGGAAGTATTCCGATATATTTCGCTTCCACTGGCCTATCGTTCGCTTGGCACAGCTTATATTCTAGGCTTTGCAAGAGGTCTTGGTGAATTCGGCGCAACCTTGATGATAGCTGGCAATATACCCGGGAAAACACAGACCCTGCCGACTGCCATTTACGTTGCGGTTGATTCAGGAAATGCGCCCATGGCATGGGCTTGGACAATCGCTATCATAGTCATTTCATTTCTTCTGCTCTTCATCAGCCGCAGCAAGGCATAAGCATGGCAAGCGAATTTAACCAATAACCGATGCGAAGCTATACCTCCAATAGACAGCTGGTACTAAACCGCCGATTCGGCGGTTTTTTTATATTCGCTTGCTTTTATCGCGAATCCGCATGCAGCGCATCAGCTCTAAACAAAAATGGATAGAAAATCATATAAAACAACGGGATTTTATAAATATATCTTTTTTGAAATATGTTACGTTTGATGAGGAAATCCATACTGGAAAAGGAGGAAATAAATGATAAAACATTAATAACATTTCGCCACACAGCTTTCACCTGCATGAGTACCCGTACGTCTAACGAGCATCCCATTAAATAAAAAATTTGGAGGATAACGGATGAAAAAAACGATAGGATTACTGATGACGATAGTCCTGTTTTCGGGTTTGATTTATACATCAGGCAAGGCATATGCCGCGGATCCAACGATGGATGGCCATGGGCTTTTGGGCGAATTTTTCAAATGTGAAAGAAACCCGATTGATCGCCAAGACATTTCTGTGTTTACTTTCGATGATTTTCGAGGAGAGAGGGCGGTCAGCAATTTGAATGGCGATTCCTTTGGAAGTATTTTTAACCAATTATCAGGAACGCCTGATTATAATACAGCACGTTTTACAGGTACGCTAGTACCGAAATATACGGAAGACTATACCTTCCATATGGAAGGTGACGACGGGTTTCGAGTCTGGATTAATGGAGAGTTAATTATAGACTTCTGGAAGCAAACCTGGGAGGTTCCTCAGGTCAGCACGCCTATTGCATTAGAGGCGGGCAAGCACTACGACATTAAAGTCGAATATTTGCAAGGATGGGGCGGCACTTGGCTTCGGATGGAATGGGAAAGCGCCAGCCAGAACAGAGAAATCGTACCTGAATCTGCGCTCTATTTGCCACCCGATCGAACGATTGCAACCAAAAAAGGAAATTTGTCCGCAGAGATTGTGAAAATTGATTACTTAACAGCAAACTTTTCATCCAATGTTACCGAAAGCGTATACGATAACTTAATCGCAGCAAAAAACTCGGCCATAGACTTGTTAACTACGATTGAAGGCAAAGAGCTGGAGGATCAAGATAAGGTAGCATTACTTATTGAAGGAATTGAAAACGTATCCAAAGCGAGATCGGGTTTCATGAGCGAGATGGGCGTAACGAGTTCATCGGTATCCGGCAAGTTTAATAACCCGTTATACCAAGGACAGGATCCCTTCGTAACCTATAAAGACGGCTTTTATTATTTCGTTTCTTCAAGCAATTTGGATTCCAATAATAAAGTATACGTGTCCAAATCCCGTACGCTGATTGATCAAGGCGAAAAGGTGATGGTGTTTGATTCTAAAGGGACGCAAACTCGTATATTTGCTCCTGAAATCTTTTTCTTTGACGGCAAATGGTATATTTACTATTGTGCGGATCTTAAAGATTACGGCTTCAAGCATATGGCAACCGTCCTTGAATCCGTGACCGATGATCCCCAAGGCGAATATGTGGACAAAGGCGCATTGTATGCCGGCGAGAATGGCGTGTACAAACAAGCCAATGATTTCACCGTATTTGAAAACAATGGGCAGCTGTATGCGGTTTGGGGCACTTTAGGCTCTGGAGAGCCCATCGGCCCAGCGATTGCTCCAATGGATAATCCTTACACGATTACAGCCGATCGTTCTTTCTTGCCAGGCGGCGGCGGTGAAGGACCGCGTGTATTGCAAAGGGACGGAAAAGTGTTTATTACGATGTCGGAAGGCGACTACGCATCAAATGGATATCGGTTATCCTATTTCACGAATACCGATGGCGATTTCCTAAACCCAGATTCCTGGTCGCGCACTAACGATGTTTTTGTCGCCACTAGTGACGTCTCTGGTCCAGCCCGCGCAGGATTCGTGAAATCCGTAGACGGCACTGAAGATTGGATGATTTACCATTCAAGGGTGTACAAGGATACGGGCCGCAATTGGTGGCGTCAAGTGAATTTGCAGCAAATCGCCTGGAATAGCGACGGAACGCCTGATTTTGGAACGCCTATTTCTCCTTATGAATGGCAAGACTTGCCTTCCGGTGATTTAGGTTTGGGTGATATGTACCAAGCCGAGGATGCGATTCATTACGGCTCTATAACCAAAGATAACCAATATGGCAATTATCAAGGCACCGGCTATATCAACTTGCCCAAGAAGTCCGGGGCTGAAGCAAGCTTTGTCGTTCAAACGGAAGAAGCTGGCGATTATATCGTTGGGGTTAGATACGCATATGGGGTGCAGGCAGACGGCGAATCAACAAACAATCCTACAGTACAATGGCCTGCCCGGGCAAAAATCAATGTATATGTAAATGGTGTTCCTGCCAAAACGATCATGCCTGACAAAACAGCAATCAGCTGGGAGGAGTGGTTCACAGCTTCCGAGCGTCTGTCATTAAAAGCGGGAAAAAATGTAATCAGCTATCGCATTGACAATGACAGCGTCGGGAATGTAAATCTGGACTTTATCGCCATGTACAAAGCAGACGTGCCGAACCCGCTTCCACCTGCTGAGACTGCGTTAACCGGCACGCTAACGGGGCAATTTCAAGCTCAAGTTGGCACAAACCTGAAGGTGCATTATGGATTAAGCCATGTGTCCGCTAAACCTGAAGAAGCCATTTATGCACAGGATCTTATTTTCAACTATGATTCTGACAAACTAGCGTTTGTTTCGGCTGAATCTCTGAGGGAAGGCATGATTGTCATTGATTCCAACGCCGAAACCGTTGGTCAAGTTCGGATTCTGCTTGCGAGCGAAGGCTCGGAGCATCCTGTCAACAGCGACGGTAACTTGCTGCAGCTAAACTGGAAAGCGTTAAAAGAATCCAAAGACACTGCGATTACGCTCTCACGCGCCGTACTGGCGAACTCAGCAGGCGTAGAAACCTCGCTGACTCCAATTCGCTATAGCGTGGAATTAACGAGTGGCGCTAACCTCGACAAAGAAGCATTAAACGCTTTAATTGCTGATGCAAAGGCTTCACTGGACGCTGCTGTGGAAGGCAGTGCGCCAGGACAATATCCGATCGGATCGAAAGCCGCATTGAATACTGCGATCACTGCCGCCATCGACGTGTCCGAAACCGCAGAGACGCAAGCCGAGATAGATCAAGCTGTTATTGGCTTAAGCGAGGCATGGCATGCGTTTAAGAACGCCGTTCACGTTTCGACGCCAGATGATATCAACACGGATGGAAAAGTTACCATTGGCGATCTCGCCATTGTAGCTCTGAGTTATGGCAAAAATTCGACGAGCGCCGATTGGCATGCAATTAAAAAATCAGACGTTAACCGCGATGGCGTCATCGACATTGCTGATTTAGCGATCATCGCGAATACAATTGTGCAATAGAATAAGGACATTGCTTTGTTCACACCAAGAAGACGACATTCGAAGCGATAACGATGTTCAACAAGCCAAGGATAATCCTCGGCTTGTTTTTTTATGTTCACGACATAAATGCCTATTATTTCGGGAAATTTGGTTCTTATTTGGTTCATAACTTTTATACGCAAACAAATAGCATGACCTTTTATTCGCTTATTTGCTCGAAGACCGACGAATTAAAAATGATGAAGGGCAACGCAATACGTATTCGAATTTGATATACTTTGCTGTAAGATGAATGAAATTGCTGCAAGACGGAATGAAAATAAAGGGGACAGACCATGAATAGGTTGAGAAAGCTGCTGAGAAGCAAATGGTTTATTGCACTCGCGATGCTGATTGTATTGATCTACGTCAATAACAACAGCTGGTTTGGAAGCAATCGCGATGGAGATCCAAGCCTGCTTGCGCATCGCGGGCTTGCGCAAACATTCTCGATGGAAGGGATCGAGAACGATACCTGTACGGCCGAGCGCATAAATGAGCCCGAACATCCCTACCTAGAAAACACGATCTCATCTATGGATGCTGCCTTCCAAGCAGGGGCCGACATCGTCGAATTCGATATCCACATCACGAAGGACAACCAATTCGCCGTGTTTCACGATTGGACGCTTGCATGCAGGACGAACAAGGCAGACGTTACCAGTGACTATACGATGGACGAGCTGAAAAAGCTCGATATCGGTTATGGATATACCGCAGACGGAGGGAACACCTTCCCATTCCGCGGCAAAGGGGTTGGGCTGATGCCTTCTTTGACTGAGGTGCTCGAACGATTCCCGGATCACCAGCTGTTGATTGATATCAAAAGCAACGATCCGAAAGAAGGGAAGCTCCTGGCGCAATATTTGTCTGAGTTGACTGAGCGGCGCAGAAGCTTGTTAGCTGTGTATGGTGGAGACGAGCCGATCGCCGAATTAAAAAATAAGCTGCCTGATATGCGGGTCATGTCAAAAGCTACGATGAAAAGCTGTTTGCTTCCGAATATGGCCGTGGGATGGACTGGCTATGTTCCCAAAGCTTGCGCAAACAGCCAACTTCATGTACCTGAGAAGATCGGCCCACTGTTATGGGGATGGCCCAATAAGTTTTTGAATCGGATGGACAATGCGGATAACCGCGTTATCGTGGTCGGCGGAGATGGGAGCGATTTCTCCAGCGGATTCGATACGCAAGATGACATCAAGCGTCTGCCTTCGGATTTCTCAGGCGTAATCTGGACGAATCGAATTGAACGTATCGCTCCGCTTTATCAATAAGTTTTTGTAGCAAATTGTGCTTCATTAACTAATTTCAGAAACGGCAAGCTCGCGTATGTAACAATTGCTGCTTGCTTTGCAGTAAGATCAGCGTTATTATAGATTCTTAAAGTCGTTAATGGAGGTGCACAATGAAATATTCCCAGGCGACCGACTATGCACTTCATGTGATGCTCTATCTGACAGCAGCGCCGACTAATAAGCCTGTTGGCGTTCAATTACTCGCTGAGAAGTTAGGTGTTTCACAGACCTATCTGTCTAAAATGATGACGAAGCTTGTCAAGGCAGGATTAATACAATCCGCGCCTGGTGCAAATGGCGGATACCGGATTAGACGCAATCAGGATGAAATTTCCTTTCTCGATATCATCCATGCGATCGAAGGTTCAGCTTCTTTGTTTGAATGCAGCTTGGATCACGGAAGCGAATGCCTGATTCAGCAAGTGGTCATCGAAGCCGAGCGAAAGATGGAGCAGCATCTGCTGCACACAAAAATAGCCGATTTGGCGAAGCTGTCTAAAACGGAGTAAGACTCCGTTTCTTTTTCAACAAATTATAGACATTGAGAATCTATTATGTCACTAATAATAATTTATTCGTGCATGACTGACGCATAATGACCTGCGAAATAGATTTCACTGTACATTAGGAGGCTAACAATGACTGAAGAAATAACTAATGATTCAAAAATGGTTTTTGCTTACGACAAAAACGCACGTATCTCAATCCCCTCGTATGATGCGCTGTTTACGATGATTCAATCCTATTATCGCGCTCAATTAGGTGAAAAGGAGGCAACAGTGCTCATAGTCGGCGCAGGCGGAGGCAATGAGATAACCGCATGGGGACCAACTAACCCAAAATGGTTATTCACCGGAGTCGATCCTTCTGAAGACATGCTTAAGATAGCCGAGCATAAAGCCGTTCAACTAAACTTAATGAGCCGTGTCACGCTTATCCATGGACCGATAGATCGCCTGCCGCCCGCAGACTCGAAGTTTGATGCTGCGAGCTGTATCTTAGTGCTTCATTTCATTGACGATGTTCAAGAGAAGCTAAAGCTGCTCGGAACCATTAAAAATAATCTGAAGCAGGGAGCTCCATTCGTCCTGGTCAGTGCTTGCGGAGACCGAGACAGCACGGAGCTTCATCACCAATTGAACGTATGGAAAAGCTTTTGGTTAGATGGCGGACGCGATTGGTCCCAGGTAGATGAGATGGTTAAAAAAATCTTGTCGACACTTTCCTTCCTTCCTGAACAACAAATCGAACAGCTGCTGGCCGAAGCTGGCTTTAATACTATCACTCGTTTTTACACGACTGGCATTTTTTCCGGTTGGATTTGTCATGCAGAATAACAGGCTCGATGCTACGATTCCTCGGATTGATTCATTGGCTCCCTGCGTCGCCAGCTCATGTATACCAAGATGATTGCGATGAACGATAGAATAACACCTATTAATCTAAATCCCCCAGCGTTGAACGCATCTCCCATGATGATGCTTAGAAGCAAGGAGGAAAGAATAGTTCCAATATATCTCGATGTCATAAATACGCCAGATGCTACACCGATCATTTGTTTTGGCGCGCTTCTGAACAAGACTGCTTGCATGCCTACGCTGTTCAATCCATTGCTAATGCCGAATGCAGCTAACGCCAAACAAACACTGAAAACCGGTGAAGTTTGACTCAATGTCACTAACCATAATGAACCAAGTGTCATTAGCACTCCGGATAGCAATAATGCTGGCCGGGTTCCTGCTTTATCAATCCATCGACCAGCTATTGGTGAAACCATAAGCGAGCACAAGCCTAAGCTTAGCATGAGCAATCCCGTATGGATTTCACTAACATGTCGTACCGTTTGTAAGTAAGACGGAAGCCCAAAAAAGAGCGAGTAATAAAGGAGGTTAACGAGTATAAATTCGACATTGACCGAGGTCATTGCAGGATACTTGGCGAATGTTCGTAATGGAATAAAAGGTGCCTCAGCTTTTAACTCATGTCGAACGAAAGCTGCCAATGAGAGGATTCCTATTAATCCGACTATCATATGCATAGATGAGACATGCCCAGCTGATTTTGCTGACAGCAATCCAACTAGAACAGCTACCAAACCTATAGCAAAGAGCAGAATCCCTGGTGCATCCAACCATGCTAGCCACTCTCGTACGGTCATGTTGGAGGGCAACACTGAGGACGATTCATCCTTCGGAATATTCCGCCAAGCCAGCAAAAAGCTCATCGCTGCGAACGGGACATTGACGAGAAAGATAGCTTGCCAGTCCCACCAATGAATCAATACTCCGCCAATAAAAGGACCAATGGCCGCCGCTCCTGATAGGAATATGGATAAAACGGACAACGCCGTCGCTTGCTTCTTTGTAATATGAATGCGGACGATAGCCATTCCAACTGAAACCATCATGCTTGTACCAATGGATTGCACAATGCGGAATACGATAAGCCACCCAAAGTTTGGTGACAACGGGGCTAGCAGAGATGCGGCAAAGGCTACAACAAGTCCAGATAGAAATATCTTTTTGCGTCCGAATAAATCACTGGCTTTCCCCATAACGGGTTGAGCGACAGCGCTCGCAATATAGAAAGAAAAGATAATCCACGAAACGACCGTAAAGTCCAGTTGGTACACCTTCTGCAATCTTGCAATAGCAACAGCAATCATCGATGAATTTAACGGATTCAATAATACCCCTAGCCCTACGGAAATTAACAGCCACCTGCTGCGAGCATTCATATTTGTTCCTCCTAATGTCTATTCATCTCATCGTACTTGAAATCATTTATTGATTCCAACGCATTTTATGTTATGATTCCATAGACTGAAGGGAATGAATGGAGCGAGCAGGGTGGAACTTCTTCAACTGAAATATTTTCTCGCAGTAGCACGTCTGGAGCATGTAACTGAAGCCGCGAGAAGTCTACATGTTACTCAATCGTCATTAAGTAAAACGATTCAACGCTTGGAGGAGGATTTGGGAGTTCCCTTATTCGATCGAATTGGGCGGAATCTGCGGTTGAATGCGTTCGGAAGCAGATTCCTTCGCCGTGCGGAGAGGGCATTGTTTGAATTGGAGCAAGGGAAGCAGGAGATTAGTGACTTATCCAGCCCAGAGCAGGGTACTCTTGAATTAGCAGTAACCACTGCAAGTACGCTGCCGCATATTCTTCGGGAGTTCCGGAAAAAGTGGCCCTATATCCAATATCATGTCCAAATGCTGACCACGCAGGAAATGGTTGCGAGGCTGCATAGAGGAGAGGTCGACTTCTGCCTATCATCGCCTCCAATCTATGGCGATGACATTGAATGTCAAATCGTCTTTATCGACCCGATTCTTGTAGCTGTTCCAAAGGGACATCGATTGGCAGAAAGAAGCTGCGTATCTTTAACAGAGCTAAGTGAAGAATGGTTTGTCGGCGTAAAAAAAGGCTACGGCACTCGCGATCTAGTGGACTCGATTTGCAATAGGCTTGGATTTACACCAAAATACGTGTATGAGGGTGATGAACCTGCAAGGTTGAGCAATCTTGTGGAAGCAGAAATTGGCATCGCATTCATTCCAAGCACGGCAAAGTACTCAATGGATTCTATCCAATATCTTCAGGTGGACAATCATGAATTAGTACGAGAAATCGCTTTAATATGGCATCGAAGCCGTTACATTTCTAAGGCAGCGGATGCATTCCGCGAGGTAGTTATACAATATTTTGAAACTATATCTGAACAAATCATTGAATAATGCAACCTTGGAGCCGGATAGCGCTCATGCCTATTTGGTTGTGTTCCCAGATAACAGCCCTCGGAACAAGAACAATGGCGGATATGAGTTTCAATATCGCGATACGAACCATGGCGATAGTGCAGCCATTTATCCGGAAGATTATACATCGGAACCGGCTGCGTTCCCTGTCAATTACCCAAACACCTGGTTGCGACTGCAACGTATCAACAATGCGTTTATTTCTTGGTACAGTTCTGATGGTATAGATTGGAAACCATATAGTTAGATAACGCTTGATTATAACGCATCATTATTTGTAGGCGCAGCCGTTACTTCACATAACGGGAATAAAGCAGCAACAGCCATTTTTAAAGATATTTCAACGGGCTAGACACACCTAACGATACATATCCAGCATTGGATTCAATACCGTACATTAATCACGTCAGCATACACACTAAAAGAAACCCAACTCAGTCTGAGTTGGGTTTTTAACTTTTTTTTAGCCATTCCATTAACAAATTAAAACAACTTTAAACAATAACCAAGATATCATCCCCGCTAATTGTGAAAGGAGGCATCGGTGGAGCTGTAAAGTAAAGGGAGGGGTGAAAAAAGTTCATCCTCCTCAACATGTGAAACCTATACCATAATGAACATGAACAGAAGAGGCCAATTTGGGAATAAATAGCACAATCGTGAATCAGCTAGAAAAACAACTTACAATTCTAATGACTCCAAGACTGTGAACCGTATTTTGATGGGGCTAGGCGTTACCATTGCGTTTCTATTGCCAGAAAGGAGGAGCAGCGTCTTCATATATCAACTCCGATAAATACCAAGATGAATCTAATGCTTAGCAAGCAGAGCTTCACACAACATTTTCCCCATGAAAAGGAGAGTTAATTATAATGTCTAAAAGTACTTATGGAAACAATTCGAATGGTGGTATGCAAACGAACGCTTTCACGGCGAATCTGACAGCCGGCACATTCACAGCAGCACCACAGATGGTAAATGACAGGCTAACCTATCATAAAGCGCTGCTTGAAGCGAAAGGTATATCCTCACTTTCCAATCTAGGCACTCTGCGAATCAGCGGCACCATCGTTCCTCAGTCAGGCGTAACGAAGCCGGGAGCCAGCATTATTAGCGGTGGTACGATGGTTCAGTCTGCGACCCGCTTCGTCTCCAGCCAAAAAGGTTCGCCAACAATAAGGACCTTCAGCGGTCAGGCAGATATCTTGAGCGCGATTCCGTTCACCAGCAAAGACAATGCCTTATTATCGTTGCCTGCACTGGCAACTGGAGCCGATATCTCGATCGATACGGCGTACTGGGTCGGCTCAGAGGTATTTCTCACTAAAGGAACGAACATCGTCTTGAAGTATCCGCATCGCTACCTCATTATCCTCGCTGAAAAGCTAATCGTCGAGGATGAGGTCACATTCAGCTGGGAGCGTCCTTTCCGTAATATTCCACCGCAAGTTACTCCAGCGCCGTATACACCTGCTGGTGCTCCGATGTCTACGTCGCTGGTTGGCATTCCAGGAACGGATGGTACGCCTGGCTGGACCGGATACCGTGGATACGACGGCGCATCCGCACCGGAGCTTGAGGTATGGGTGCTCGATATGTCAGGTAGGCCGCGATTTGATCTGCGTGGCCAGGATGGCACACAAGGCGGGCAAGGACAGAATGGCGGGAACGGAGGCAGAGGCGGGAAAGGCAAGCCGTCTGTTCTCGATTGGGCGGGTTTTTGCAAAGCGGGCGCAGGTGCTGGCGGCAATGGCGGCAATGGCGGATTGGCTGGCAGCGGCGGCGCTGGCGGCAATGGTGGAACAGGAGGCAGGCTGAGCTTATATGCACCGCAGGCTGTTCTTCAGCAATACCTTAGAGGCGGATTCGATATCCAGATTAACGGTGGGGGTGCCGGTGCGGGAGGACTTGCAGGCGTTCCCGGTAACGGAGGTCCAGGCGGAGACGTAGGAGATTCGAAAGGCTTATGCAGTCCAGGATCTCGGAAGCCAGGCCAGCCTGGAGGTCCCGGAGCTCCCGGCTATCAGGGTCCATACGGCTGGCCCGGAAGCGTCCTACCTAATCCGGTAAGCTTCTACGATATTCATCCCGATGATTTCAAAATTAAAATGCTAGAGCCTGCGATTGCACATGTCAACCCTCTTTATGTTAAAACTGGCGACAGAGTAACGGTAGAGGGGAAACGTTTCGCAATGAGCGATAAAATCATAATTGATGGAGTAGAAGCAGCTACGACAGTGATCAGCGATACACTCCTGCAGTTTACGGTGCCCGCTCTATACGGGGGGTCGCGTACTATTCAGGCCCGTCAGGCCGATTCAACGCTATCTAATCGCGCTTCCATTTATATACTGCCTCAAATTATGAATATAGAGCAGGAAGGTATGGAAGCACGGAAGCCAGATGAGCTTCCCCGCATCAAACCGGGCATGAAGGTTACATTGAAGGGAAGCAGCTTCGAGGAAGGAGCTATCGTACTCGTTAATGATTTCGAAATGCCGGATGTCCGTGTGATCAACTCGGCTCATATCGAGTTTACGATGGTTCGTCCTTCCGATACGGAGATTAATGCATCAGGCGAAAGCGTCACCTTAAAGGTTCGATTCTCGGACGGCACAATGTCAAATACGCTTCAGTTGGAGCTTGAGACTTTTCATATGCTTGTGATCGGTGATTCTGTCAGTTGGGGCCAAGGCATGCAGGAGCATGAAAAATTCTACTCGCTAGTTGGCGCTGCGATTCAAGCCAATAACGGAAACATCAAGCAGTATACGAGTGTTTTGGCACATTCTGGAGCAACCATCGGTGACGGCGATTTCAATATAGTTGCGCCAGTGAGCGGCGAAGTGCCTACGTCCTATCCGACGATTCTACAGCAGTGCGACCTGTTCAGCGAACGGAGAGATAAAGTCGATCTGATTCTACTTGATGGCGGGATGAACGATGTTGACGTTAGAACCGTTATGGATCCCTTCAATCCGACGAATCTGGATGTACTGTTCGAGAAACATTTTAATCAAAGTATGTATAAGCTGCTGGACAAAGTAACGAAGCTTTATCCAGAATCCAAAGTCATCGTCACAGGATATTATGCGCCTATCTCTCGCAAGAGTGATCTTGCAGCTGTCGAAGCACTGCTGATCGCCCTCGGCATATTATTAGGAGGAGCAGGAGGAGGTACGGCAGGAGGCGTATTCGGTCTAGTTGAATTCGAATACATTTGTAATCGCTGCGAGAAGCTGGAAAGTGATTCTAAGATGTACCTTCAACAGGTTATCGACCGCAAAAATGGAGAATTGAATACGCCTCCTCGAATCTTCTTCGCCAATCCTAACTTTGGACCCGACCATGCAGCGCTTACCAACGATCCTTACTTGTTCGGCATTAATTTGGATCTATCGCCGCAGGATTTCATAGCAGACGACAGATTGGTGTCCTGCACGGAAGCCGGTTGTACGGGTCTAGAAATGGAAATATGCAAACGCGCCTCGATGGGACATCCGAATCCGAAAGGCGCTCAAGCTTACGCCAACGCTATTTTACCATTCCTATAAACCTATTTGCATACACAACGCTTGAATGGGGAGCAACTGCTAAAGCTGTTGCTCTCCTTTTTCGTTCCTAACAGAAGCAGGAAATATCTCGATTATCTAGAGTGCAACCTCCTGGCGGGGAAGCTCCCTCCGGGATTTATGTAGGTATAGAATTTGAAAACGTTGTTGACACGACACCAATCGGTGTCCTATAATAAAAATGTCACTAAACGGTGTCTAATTGGGAATTATCGCCTTGTGGGCGTTGCATCCAAAGAGCTGTATCCTTTAAGCAGGTTGTAACATTAACGGCTGTCCCTTGGTAATAATACATAGGAGAGGGTGTTGTGAGCGATAACAACCGGTTGCGAGATGTCTTTGACGCGATTGCAGATCCAACTAGGCGCCGACTAATCAGTCTGTTAGCAGAGGTAGATGATCTGCCGCTTCATGAGTTGACAGCACAGTTTCAGATGGGCCGAACTGCTGTATCCAAGCATTTGGCAATTCTCAAAGAGGCCGGGCTGGTGCTTGACAGAAAAATCGGAAGAGAAACAAGATTTAGACTTAACGCCACTCCGCTCAAAGAGATTAATGATTGGGTGGCTTTCTACAGCAAATTCTGGAGCATGAATATGATGCGCTTGAACCAACTATTGGAGGAGGAAGAAAAATGAGTTTATCACTAACTTTGGATTTTCAATACAAAACAACAATCGAGAAGCTTTGGACAGCCTTAACGAATTCAGAAACCCTTGCCAAATGGGTATTGGAAAATGATTTTGAGCCAATCGTAGGACACCGTTTCCAGTTCCGCAATAAGCCATCCGAATATTGGGACGGCATTATTGACGGGGAAGTGCTTGTCGTGGACGCGCCAGACCGATTATCCTATACTTGGGCCGTCGGTGAGGAGAAGCATACGGTCACCTGGACGCTGCAGGATTTAGGAGACGGAAAGATAAATCTTCATCTCGAGCAAACGGGAATAACGAATGCCCAAGGATACGAAGGAGCTAAATATGGCTGGAGCAATTGGTGTGGCGAGCTTGAAAAGGTGCTGGCTCAATAAGCATATTCGTTGCAACACCAATCCTTTCAATTGCTTCATTATCGGTAATCATAGTTGAATCTAGCTTGACCCAAAACAATATAGACCGGCTGCATACATTTTGCAGCCGGTTTAAGTCTGCTTATGACAATCTGGCTTAGCAGCAAATAAACCGATTGGAAGGATGTTACCTATGAATGAATACAATCAAGAGTATATTGTTATTTCAGGTGCGAGGGAAAACAACCTCAAGAACGTTTCCTTGCGCATTCCCAAGCGAAAGATCACGATCTTCACCGGCGTATCCGGATCCGGCAAATCATCGATCGTATTCGACACCATCGCTGCTGAATCCCAGCGTCTCCTTAACGAAAACTTCAGCATGTTCGTTCGCAACTTTTTGCCGCGTGTTCCTCAGCCGGATGCAGATGCGCTAGAGAACTTGAGCATGGCTGTTATTGTGGATCAGAAGCGCCTGGGCGGCGGATCCCATTCCACGATGGGCACAATTACCGATATATCGCCTATTCTCCGTCTTCTCTTCTCTCGAGTGGGCCAGCCCAATATTGGACCCGTAAACATGTTCTCGTTCAACGATCCGCAAGGCATGTGTCCGGAATGCAACGGGATCGGTCGCAAACTAGGCGTCGACATGAGCAAGGCGCTTGACATGTCAAAGTCATTGAATGAAGGAGCGATTATGCTGCCGGACTATTCAGTGAGCGGCTGGGAATGGAACATGATCATGCAGTCGGGGGACTTCGATCTCGATAAGAAGCTGAGTGATTTTTCGGATGAGGAATTGGATCAGCTGCTGTACGCTCAGGCAAGAAAAGTTAAGATGGATTTCGCCGGAAAAGCAATGAATATTACAGTGGAAGGCGTCATTGAGAAGTTCACGAACAAATACATCAAGCAGGATGTGAAGACGAAGTCTGAACGCACACAAAAGACGGTTGCGCCGTATATTTCCGAGGGTCCTTGCTCCAGCTGCCGAGGCGCAAGGCTTAGTCAGGCTGCACTTAGCTGCAGAATTGATGGACACAACATAGCTGAACTATCCTCCATGGAGGTCGGACAGCTTATCCGTGTCATTCGGGAGATTGACAATGCTGTCGCCGCACCGGTCATCAAAACGCTGACGGATCGGCTTCAGCATCTGGTCGATATCGGACTTGACTATTTAACGCTGGATCGCGAGACAGATACTTTGTCTGGGGGCGAGTCGCAGCGCGTCAAGATGGTGAAGCACTTGAGCGGCAGTCTAGTAGACGTCACTTACATCTTCGATGAGCCTAGCGTTGGCTTGCACCCTCGTGATGTACATCGATTAAATGAATTGCTTCAGAAGCTGCGCGATAAAGGCAATACCGTAATTGTCGTCGAGCATGATCCCGATGTAATCAAGATCGCCGATCATATCGTTGACGTCGGGCCTCATGCCGGCAGCCGTGGCGGAACGATCATGTACGAAGGAAGCTACCAAGGACTGCTGGAATCAGGTACGCTGACGGGAACCCATATGATGCGACCACTCAAGCTAAAGTCTGAAAGCAGGCAGCCCACCGGCAAGCTCTCCATTAAGAATGCTACGCTGCACAACCTGCAGAATGTGAGCGTTGATATTCCGACCGGAGTTCTCACCGTCGTTACAGGTGTCGCTGGCTCAGGCAAGAGTACGTTAATTAACGACATATTTCTCAGCAACCATCCAGATGCGATCGTCATCGACCAGTCGTCGGTTGGCGTGTCAACACGTTCGAATCCTGCGACCTACACGGGCATTATGGATGATGTGCGCAAGGCGTTTGCTTCTGCGAACAAGGTGAACCAAGGCTTGTTTAGCTTCAACTCCAAGGGAGCATGCGAGAACTGCCAAGGATTGGGAGTTGTGTATACAGACCTTGCATTCCTTGATAGCGTGAAGCTGCCTTGCGAAGTATGCGGAGGAAGAAGGTTTAAGGAAGAGGTACTCGCATACAAGTTGAACGACAAGTCCATTGCAGAAGTACTGGAGATGACAGTCGAGCAAGCTTTGGAATTTTTCCAGCTAAAAGAAGTTGTGCGCAAGCTCCAAGCGATGAGCGACGTAGGTCTGAACTACATTACGCTCGGCCAGCCGCTCAGTACGCTCTCGGGGGGAGAATGCCAACGTATCAAGCTGGCAAGCGAGCTTCATAAGAAGGGCAGCATCTACGTGATGGACGAGCCGACGACCGGCCTACATATGTCAGATATCGGCCACCTGCTGGAAATTATGAACCGACTCGTGGATACCGGCAACACGGTGATCGTCATTGAGCACAATCTGGATGTGATCAGCCACGCGGATTGGATCATCGATATTGGACCGGATGGGGGCAGCAAGGGGGGACAGGTTGTTTTTGAGGGCACGCCTCCGCAGATCGTTCACGCTGTGCAGTCCATCACGGGAAAATACTTGACGTAGTCCTATCTTCCATATTCATCAATTTGAAATTCGGACTCCTAAGCAAGCGAGTCGTTTTCGAATAACAATGAAGTGCAGCTCCTTAAACTTAGGGGCTGCATTTTTAATTTCTATTGGATGATATTATGAAGCTTTCACAAAGATTAGAAAAAATACAATTTCGATTCCTAGTGAAACATAATTGTTCAACTTATTCTAAGTATTTTCATTGTGACAGCATGCACCGGATGCTGGGACTACAAGGGGTATGAATGCATGGCGCGAGTCCGTGCATTCACATACGGATCGATGTCGCGTAGCTTTCCCAATACAGACGAGCCGAAGAAATCGCCATCTTGGTCAAGCAGTAACGTGTGATTGCAATCGAGAAATGACGACCGATATACTGGACCAAGGTCCGACATTGATTCCCTTCGCCGGGCGGATGATGAGAATCAGGAGAAAGGGCTACAATGAGAGCAACAAAATGAGAAAGCGTGGTTGTAATCATGAAGAAACAAAGTGCCTTGCAGGCGTGGAAAATGCTCATCCTGTCACTTCCCAAAGGAATAGCAGCATTCATTATCATCGTAGTTGGATTATCCGTAAGCCTTCCGCTATCGGTATTTCTCGTTGGCGTGCCGCTGCTGGCTGCGACATTGACCCTATGCAAGTCGATCATGGTTGGAGAATCAAACCTAGCAGCAGTATGGCTGCAAGGACAGAAACATTCTCCCGATACCGCACCGCAGATATTGGCTGCTGGTGAGCAGCAGGGATGGAGGTCCTGGTTGAAATCCGTCTTGAAGGACGGGAGATCATACCGCGGTATCCTGTTCGGGATTATGCAGCTTCCGATTTGCATTGCGGCGTTCACTGTCGCCATCGTGCTGCCCGTAACGGCTTTTGCGGTGATGCTCTCACCGGTCGCGTACGAGGTAAGCATGCGGTTGTTTGAATTCAATCTGTTCTCGAGCGAATGGGGGCTGGACCAGCTCTTCGACTGGAGCTTGACGGCCGCCCAGCGCTCTTGGATCTCTGGAGGAGTTGGAGTCATTTTCGTGCTGCTGCTTCCCTTATTACTTAAAGGGCTTGGCCGCTGGTATGCGGCTTGGATTCTGAGCGTTGCAGGCCCTGAGCCCGCTCGCCGACCAAGCACGGAAGGGTCTTATATCGGATAGTTTGCCTTCAGATGAATATCCTGTAACAAAAAAAAAGTGGCCTGCTTGAGCGTTATATATGACGCGTTGACAGCCTCTGTTTTTCTGTCAGGCTCACAAAATACTATCTATCGCAACCCATACAACCAAACAAAATAAGAATGACTAATGAGAGCCGCAATCAATTGATTGCGGCTCTTTAAACATTTTATTAACAGTAGCCCATACCTGCCAATTATGCCTTTCATAAGATAGAAGGTATGAAGAATCCTGCCTAATAAACGACACAGATGTATATTCGAGCAATTATAGGGAGTTGAGATTGTGCAATCAACAACGAAACTTACTGGCCGCGTGATATTTAAGGGAAACCCGGGATATGAAGCAGCCCGGAAAAATTGGGATCCGCATACGGACAGATTTCCTAAAGTTTTTGTGTTTGCTCAAAGAACGATTGATGTTGCAAACGCCATAAGATGGGCCCGCAAGAACAATGTACCCATTCGGGCAAGAAGCGGAAGACATGCCTTAGAGACCAACCTTTCCCAGGTTAACGGAGGCATAGTCATCGACGTCAGCGATATGAAGAAAATCAGGCTGAATAAAAAAAGCAGGACGGTTGTGGTTGAATCAGGCAATCGTGTAGGAAGAGTCGTAGATAAGTTAGCAAGGCAAGGATTTATCGCTCCGTTTGGTGACAGTCCATCGGTTGGAATCGGTGGAATTACGCTTGGTGGGGGGATTGGCCCGATCCAAAGGACGACCGGTCTCATCAGCGATAATCTAATCGGACTAGAAATGGTAGACGCCAAGGGAAGAGTAATCCAGGCGAGCAAAAAACGCAACTCCGATCTCCTGTGGGCTTCCCGCGGCGGCGGTGGCGGCAACTTTGGCGTATACACCAAATATAAATTCAAAGTACTGCGTGCTCCAGCCAAAGCTACCGTATTCAGCATTTCCTGGCCATGGGAACAGTTCGAAAAAGTCGTGAGGAAATGGCAAGTGTGGGCTCCTAATGCCAGCACCAAGCTGGGCAGCGAACTAAGCGTCGGTCCCAAAAAAGGCGGCAATGTCAGCATGATCGGCCTTTATCTGGGATCTAAAACAGAAGCCTTGCGTCAGTTAGAGCCTATTCTCAGCGTGGGGACGCCTACTCAAAAAACCATCCGGCTACTGCCTTATCTGAAAGCTACTCAGTTTTTATTAGCTCCCGATCCCATTCTTACCCAGAAGTTCAGCAACCAATTTTCAAGCGGCTTTGGCAAACGTCCATTTCCGGATAAAGCTTATAAAGTCATGCGCCAGTTTCTAGAAAAAGCAGAGGGAGGGACTCCAGCGGGATTTTTCTTCCTTAACTGGGGCGGTGCCATCAGTCGGATCGCACCTAGAGCTACCGCATTCTACTGGCGGAAAGCACAATTTTATGTGGAATGGAACAGCTCATGGGTTAAGCCTTCTCATGCGGCTAAAAATATTGCGTTAGCTCGGAATACTAGGAAGAAGCTTCAGCCTTATATCGTAGGCTCCTACATCAACGTGCCTGACCAAGGTATTAAATGTTCTGGTCCTGTTTATTATGGCAAGAACTTTCCTAGATTGCGCAGAGTTAAAGCTAAATATGATCCGACCAATGTGTTTAATAATCCTCAAAGTATTCCTCCGGCATAAACGATTAACTAGTAAGGGGGTAACACTTGTAGAGGGGGAACGCTTGTAGAACAGGCGTTAGGGAGATAAGCCGTCATAGCGATAGTACGAAATATAATTGATCCGCTGACTGATGATAGCATAACAGAAAATAAAAAAAGAACCTGAGTGCTTGCTCAGGTTCTTTCATTTGCATATAAACAGTCACGATGATATACTCAGATCACGACTTCAATTTAGGATAAATATATAATTAATGCATCATATATTCATATCATAACACACCTTAAAATTCTTGTCAAATGCTTTTATCAATTTATGGTTAGGGGCGATCTTGAATGGGTTCTTTGGTTCTCGGTTTTCAGGAAGTGGATAAAACACAGTTTTTGCTCGTTGGCGGAAAAGGGTTCCATCTAGGTGAATTATCAAAAATGGATGGCATACATGTACCAGAAGGATTTTGTGTAACAACAGAAGGCTATCAAAAAGCCATCGTACAAAACGATGCATATCATGCGTTGTTGAAACAACTCACGCTGTTAAAGGCAGCAGACCGTGTTCAAATTGCTGAAATTAGCAGTCAGATACGTCGGACCATTATGGAAGCAGAAATTCCTTCCGACGTTGTGAAAGCAGTTACTCACTATCTCACTCAGTTTGGCGATGAGCATGCTTATGCCGTGCGTTCCAGCGCGACTGCTGAAGATTTACCACATGCCTCATTTGCTGGTCAACAAGATACCTATTTAAATATCATTGGCAAAGAAGCAATCTTCCAGCATATCAGCAAATGTTGGGCTTCTTTATTTACAGACCGCGCGGTCATTTACCGCATGCAACATGGATTTGACCACAGTCAAGTCTATTTATCCGTTATCGTTCAAAGGATGGTTTTCCCACAGGCTTCAGGGATATTATTTACCGCTGATCCCGTTACTTCAAACCGAAAACGGCTCTCCATCGATGCCAGTTTTGGACTTGGAGAAGCGCTGGTCTCTGGCTTGGTATCTGCCGATTGTTACACCGTACATGAAGGGGAAATCGTCAATAAGAGAATCGCATCCAAGAAATTGGCTGTCTACGGATTAAAGGAAGGAGGAACGGAGACAAGGCAGATCGACCCTGATCAACAAAAGCTCCAAACACTTACCGAGCAACAAATTATGCGACTTGCACACATCGGAAGACAGATCGAAGCTTATTTTGGTTTTCCGCAAGACATCGAATGGTGTTTAGCCGATGATACGTTTTATATTGTCCAGAGCCGGCCAATTACTACTTTATACCCGATTCCTGAAGCGAATGATCAAGAAAACCACGTCTATGTATCCGTTGGCCATCAACAAATGATGACAGATGCGATGAAACAATTGGGACTGTCATTTTACCTATTAACGACTCGTGCACCTATGCGAACAGCCGGTGGAAGGTTGTTTGTTGATATCACGCAAAATCTGGCTGCGCCTGCCATCAGAGATATGGTAATCGATGCCTTGGGAAAATCCGAACCACTCATCAAAGATGCGCTTCTGACCATCGTAGCGCGAGAAGGTTTTATAAAATCATCGCCAGTTGACAATAAAGTACCGAGTTCCGTTAAATTCAAACAAGAGCAATCGTCTTCGGGTCTGCCAACGCCATTCGAAAGCAATCCGACTATCGTTACTGATTTGATTAAGAGTAGTCAAACATCATTAGAAGCGTTAAAAAGAGATATCCAAACGAAATCAGGATCCGATTTATTTGATTTTATTTTAGAAGATTTCCAGCAATTAAAAAACATTTTATTTAACCCACAAAGTCTAGAAGTGATTATGGCTGCTATGGATGCTTCATCTTGGATCAATGAAAAAATGAACGATTGGTTAGGTGAAACTAACGCAGCGGACACGCTTTCTCAATCGGTCCCAAACAATATAACTTCGGAAATGGGTCTGGCGCTTTTGGATGTCGCAGATGCGATCCGCCCTTATCCAGAAGTAATCGATTATTTGCAACATACAGAAGAGGATAGCTTTTTGGAAGAAATGTTTCAATTGCATGGCGGGAAAGCTGCCCAAGAGGCGATCTATGCTTATCTCAACAAATATGGCATGCGGTGTGCCGGTGAAATCGATGTAACCAAGGCTCGTTGGAGTGAAAAACCGCTAACGCTTATCCCGATAATCCTAGGTAACATCAAAAATTTTGATCCCCATGCTGGCATTCGAAAATTCGAACAAGGAAGACATGAAGCTTTTGAAAAAGAAATTGAGTTATTAGATCGTTTGAAGCAATTGCCGAATGGCGAACAAAAAGCCGAAGAAACCAAACGAATGATCGACTTGGTCAGGAATTTCATCGGGTATCGCGAATATCCAAAATACGGCATGATTAATCGCTACTTCGTTTATAAGCAAGCTTTGTTGAAAGAAGCCGAACAACTTGCACATGCAGGCGTTATTGATGAAGAAGAAGATGTCTACTACCTCTCTTTTGAACAATTTCACGATGTAGTACGTTCAAAAAAACTGGATTACCAGATCATCAGCAAACGAAAAAACGAGTACAAATTATATGAAAAACTAACTCCCCCGCGTGTAATGACATCTGACGGCGAAATCATTTCGGGAAAGTACAAACGAGAAAATCTCCCTGTCGGCGCTATTGCAGGCCTGCCTGTCTCTTCCGGATTGGTTGAGGGACGAGCACGTGTCATCTTAAGTATGGAATATGCGGATCTGGAGGATGGTGATATATTAGTCACCACCTTTACGGACCCTGGCTGGACGCCTTTGTTTGTATCCGTCAAGGGGCTAGTCACCGAGGTTGGGGGGCTGATGACACATGGGGCGGTTATCGCGCGTGAATATGGCCTGCCGGCGGTGGTTGGGGTAGAAAATGCTACCAAACTGATCAAAGATGGCCAACGAATTCGCGTGCATGGAACTGAAGGATATGTCGAAATTTTGTAATGGCTGAATCCAAATTAATCCCACGCTGCTCAAAAAATGATGAATTAACGCAGCCCCTGAATGACATCATAAGTAAGTAGTATTCATCTCATTTTCCAGAGGAGGTTATCTTTTATGGCTCACCAGAAGAACAGGAAGGAAGCTGCCTGGAAGTCACGAAAGCAAGAACAGCATCCCCATGGTAAAATCAAATCGCTTAAGGAATTGTCCAGCGAATATGAAGAGAAGCATACTACTCATTAAGTTTAAGACTGTCAGAGATGATTTCCTCTGGCAGTCTTCTTTCGTTCAAAGCATAGGTTTTTAGCTTATGGCATAATTAATCACTTATCTGAGATTAAGAAAAGTTATTGGGACATTCTCTACCGACTAATCGGCACAATTGTGTGCCGGTTTTTTTATTTACATAGCTGCAGAATTTGTGATGATTGTTTAAAAATCTTTGACTTTTATATAGCTTTCTCTGAGATGCTTGAATGTTATATTTATATATACTTGCGTAATCCGATCAGGCTTGGATTGGCGCTGTCACTTGAAAAGGTATTTAACAGAGGAATGGCACAGTGGCATGGCGAAATAGAGAACGACCCAGTAATTTTCCAGCACAGGTTTTTTAACGATTGAATGTGTTCCTTAAACAGAACATTAAGTTGGGCTGGGCATTCATAAGGTAAAAAAAGTACCAATCGAAAGTCAAACTTCTCATCTATGAATCCAATCTTGCATCGTGGATAATTAACGTATGCGACTGCCAAGAGCTGGCAGTCAACTCGACGAATCTCACGACGCTTCCTCCGGAGACGATCAAAATGGCTACGGTTGCAGTCGCTATTTGACCGATCGTGCTCGTTATCCTTTGCTGCAAAAGTCTTTCATCAAAGGCGTCATGATCGGCGCGATGATCATCCTCGTCCCGATTGATGCTGTCAGCATCTTTGCCAGCCTCCGCTCCGAACAGATTCTAGAACGAAGGGTCGATGAACAAACCAGGATTGCCCTTTCATCAGCCATGGAAGGGATGGTTATGACCATGAATAATATCGAGAACATGTACATGGCTTTGGCAACGGATACGAATCCGGCAGATCTGACCATCGCTAGCATTGAAAATGAGGGAACAACCGTCTTGTTACGGATACCAATCGGAGGTGCCTATGAATCTCATGATCGTAGAGGACGAGCTTCGTCTACTGAATAACCTCGCCCGCAACATTCCTTGGGAAGAGCATGGAATTGAGCTGGTCGCGACGGCTGGCAACGGAATGGATGCGTTAATACTGTTCGATCAGATGAAGCCAAATATCGTGCTTCTTGACATTCATATGCCCGATCTGGATGGTCTGTCCGTCGCCAAACGAATAGCTCAAACGGATCCGCTAGTGAAAATCATCTTGCTCAGCGGGCACGATGATTTCAAATATGCCCAGATTGCCATCGAGCTGCATGTCATGAAATATTTGCTCAAACCTTCCGGGAATACGGAAGTGCTGCAAGCCGTATTAGAGGCGAGGGAGAGTATACGCAGCGATCTTGAGGCCAAGTATAACCAGGAATTAATGCAAAAAAAATGGGCGGAGCATCTGCCGAGACTCCAGGATATCTTCTATCAAAGCTGGATAGAAGGCAAATATGCGGAATGGGAAATCGAGCAACGCAGCCGGGAATTAGGTATAACGCTTCCGGTCAACGCATTATGGGCTGTGACGGTTGTAGATCCTGATCCTTTAACGAACCCGGAAGGCCGATTTAGTGCGGAAGATATTATGCTTGTAAAGATTTCGCTGCTTGGAATTGCAAAAGAATTTCTGGATAAGGTTCCTTGCTTTATTTCGACCAATCACTCCAGCGCGACGGTGCTTGTATTCTTTGATTATACGCGCAATGGTGGCGATCCTTCATCAGCAAACGACTTTATGGCAGAGGTTCACCTCCATACGACAAGGCTATTGAGCGTACTCAAGGAGTTTCTCAAGATAACGGCCAGTGCTGGAATAGGCCGTGCGTGCGACCGGCCGAATAGTGTCTGCGATTCTTACCGGGAAGCTTGTCTAGCGCTGGAAGAACGAGTGGTTCACGGTCACGATATCGTCGTACCATATCGAGACAAGCGCGAGCCGCGCAGCATTGTTGCCGCGGATATCCAGAGGGAACAGGTGCTTGTGCACGCGCTGGAGACCGGGCAAAGAGAAAAAGCGATCGCGATGATTGATAAATGGGTCCATGTCTATGTTGACCAGGCTATGACAAGCGACGAGGTTCATCAAAATATTTTGCACCTGAGCTCGCTATTCGTTCGGATCATTCAATTGAAAGGCTGGTCACTCAAAGAAATCGTCGGCAGCCATATTACGTATTTTTATAATCTGCGCGCTTTGACAACCAAAGACCAGACGTTGCAGTGGCTTTATGAAGTAATTGATCGATTCTGCCTATATGTCAATGATAGCAAACATAACAGCCGTCACGAATTAATCCGTCAAATGATCGAATGGGTAGATTCGAGCATTAACGAGGATATCGGACTTCATGAGGTGGCAAGCAAGCTGTACATTAATGCCTCATACTTATCGAGGCTGTTTAAGCAGCAGATGGGGCAATCGTTCACCTCATATATCGTGGAGCGCAAAATGAAGCTTGCCATGCAATGGCTGACAGAGGGGATGAAGGTGTCTGAGACGGCGGAATTACTGGGCTACCGGGATTTCAGCTATTTCACCAAAGTATTTCGCAAAACGTGGGGCGTGACGCCAGCCGATGTTAAGAACAAAAAAGCATGAGCATACAAATAGGATACAGATTGTCAGACATAGCGCTTCGCGTAAAAATGAATCTAAAGTAGTCGTTCGGCGAATTAGCGGCTCAATGAATGCGGACAGAATCGGCTATTTAAAACAATTCGGTTTAGACTGAAAAGAAAGGGACGGGTATCGCCATGAAAAATGTTTCGAACGATTACTTGACGAGGTATGCCTTGTTGGAGGAAAAGGGGGGGTATGTGACGACTGCCACGAAGCTGGCGACCGCGCATACAGCCGTAATTTCGCTTCTGGAGGGAGTCCGTTCCGGCGTTTCTGAACTGCCGTCGTTTCCCTCTATTCAGTTCAGAGAAGGGCAATGGCCGACACGGCTGCAAGACCGAATTCGCGAAACGTTCGGCCCTGAGGAATCTCGCGGTAATGAAGATGAGGCCTATGCCATCGAGATTGAAGCAACAGGCATCGAGGTGTACGCGTTAACGGCGCGCGGTTCCCTCTACGGGGCGGCGACTCTCAGCAGGCTGGCGGAAGAAGGTCTCATTCGATATGGCTTCGTATACAACCGGCCGATTTGCCCCGTTCGAGGGCTGAAGCTGTACATGCCAACAAGGGAAGGCATGGATTATTTCAAACAATTCATCGATCTGCTGTGCCGCTTCCAATACAATACTGTCGTGCTCGAAGTCGGAGGAGCGATGGCGTATGAGAAGCATCCCGAAATTAACGAAGGTTGGGTCCGCTACTGTGAGGAGATGAGTGAGTACAGCGGCAAGACGATAGAAATTCAAGACAAGACCTACCCTTGGTACAAAAATTCCATTCATGTGGAGAATGGCGGCGGAAGCTATTTGACTCAAGATGAGGTACGGGAACTGATTCATTACTGCAAGGAGCGGTTCTTCGAGGTTATTCCAGAGGTGCCTTCGCTCAGCCACTGCGATTATTTGTTGATTAATCACCCGGAGCTGGCCGAACGCAAGAACGATCCATATCCGGATACCTATTGCCCGTCGGACGAGAGGTCCTATGAGCTTCTCTTCGACGTACTGGACGAGGTGTTGCAGGTATTCGAGCCTCGGACCGTGCACGTCGGACATGACGAATATTATAGCATCGGACTGTGTGAACGATGCAAAGGCAAGCCAGCTGAGAGCCTATACGCGGATGATTTGCGGCGAATTCATTCTTATTTGGCCGAACGCGGCGTGCAAACGATGATTTGGTGCGAGAAGCTGATCGATGCTGAAGATAAGTTCGGAGAGAAATGGGGCGGCGCCGAAAGAGCGATGAAGAGCCATGTGACCGGCGAGCTATTCGGAGAGACGATCCCAGCGACGTTCCAGGCGATCAATCTTCTGCCGACGGACATTCAGATGCTCAACTGGTATTGGGGCATGGGGAAGCAATATGACCGGTTGTTCCTAGAACTCAAGATGCCGCTGATCTACGGAAATCTTGAAGGACCGGCTTTCGTAGGCTGGAAGGAGCGGCTCCGGGCAGGTGCCAGGGGCGGAATAATCTCGAACTGGAGCGAGACGGCGGAAGGGAATCTGCAGCGCAACGGCATTCTGTTCTCGATGGCCTACTCGGCATTCCTGTTCTGGAGAGACGACTACGAGGAATCGGCATATGGGCAAGTCATCGAGCAGGCCTTCGAGGCTCTTTATCGGGATAAGAATCGCAGACTGCTTAGAACCGCCGAAGCCCAAAGAACAAACGCAGCCAATGGATCGACGCGGGGTACGACATACGTCGAGGTGACGCACACGACGGATGAATACAGGGAGTATAAACTGTTTTTTGATGGTGTCTTTTTGGATCAAAAGGAGTACCGGATCGGAGCGTACACGTTCGTCTACGAGGACGGAACCGAAGAGGAGCTCCCCATCTGCTATGGATTTAACATCTCCAATAAAGATCGCTCATGGGAGCGGTTTCTCTCCCTTGATTCGGCTCCGCTCAAGAAGGAGGCGTACAAGGTCGACGACGCCTTGTTCGAGACGGCCTATACAACCCGTCCGATGCCTACTGCAGAAGGAACCTATTACCGGTGGATGATTGAGAACCCGTATCCGAACAAAAGGATCAGCGGTGTTCGGCTGACCGTGGACAATCCCGCCGCGTATAGCATTTACGTGAAGGAAATGAGGGCCTTTCCGAATTCTCCAGTCTGGCCATGCCAGAATCTTAGTCCAGACAAGAAAAGCTAACGAGCTAGGTTACGTTTTCGCGAGGTGAAGGAAGCAAGCCCTGTATTCATCAGTAGTTGTCCAAGGCATTAATAGATTGACATTAACTATCATTAAATGGGGATATTGCACCCATGCTATGGACCATATAAACAAACGGAAAGGATGAAAACGTAATGTCCCCTATCCTGAACGTCGGTATTATCGGCTTGGGCGAAGTCGCACAGGTGATTCATCTGCCGGTTCTCGCCGCGATGCCCGATCACTTCCGCATCGCGGCTCTGTGCGACGTATCTCCGGGGCTGCTTGCCGCTATGGGCAAAAAATACGGCGTCGGCCGAATCTACTCCGACGCTAGCAAGCTCACGAGCGATCCGGACGTAGACGTCGTATTTGTGCTGAACAGTAACGAATACCACGCGGACTGTGCGATCGCAGCCGCGAACAACAAGAAGCATGTCCTAATCGAGAAGCCGATGTGCTTAACGTTCACGGAAGCCGACGCCATCATCGAGGCGAAGAACCGAAACGGCGTGAAGGTCATGGTCGGCTATATGAGGCGCTTTGCGGCTTCTTTCGTGGAAGCGGTCCAATTAATCCGCAGCATGGACCGGATTCATTATGCGCGGGTCCGGGATATCATTGGACTTAATTCCTTCTTCATCAAGCCTACGAGTCATACGATTTCGTTCGGGGACATTCCGGAATCACTGAAGGAGGACAGATACCGCAGAACAGCGGCGCTCGTAGAGGAAGCCACCGGAATCGCGGCCGGTTCACCGCTACACGACGTATACGGCCTGCTAGTCGGACTGTCCAGCCATGACCTATCCGTCATGAGGGAGGCGCTCGGCATGCCGCAAGGCATCGTCGGAGCCAAGTATACGGAGACAAACGGCTTACCGTTTTTGACTGCGATTTTCGACTACGGCAGCTTCTCCGTCGTGTTCGAGACTGGCGTTGACGGACAGGGGCGCTTCGATGCACATCTGAAAGTGTACGGGATCGGCAAGTCCGTCAAGGTTCAGTACGATACCCCGTATATTCGCCATCTGCCGACCACGCTTACCGTCTGCGAAACCGTTGGCGAAGCGTACACGGAATCCGTCCGACTGCCGACCTATACCGATCCGTATACGCTGGAGCTGAAGCATCTGCACGAGGCGATTACACAGAATCAAGAGCCGAAGACGACGCCGGAGGAATACAAAGACGATCTTGTGTTGTTCAAAATGATCATTGATGCCTTGGCCAAAGTATGATGGAGGAAAGGGATGGAAGGTGAGCCCGATAAACATCGTGATGCTGCATAGCATGCCCTGCCGGTACGGATTATTGCGATGCCGAGATTCAAGTTATTCGCTACGATGAAATAGAGGTTGATTTGATCTATATCGGAAGCAGCGTAGGCGATGTGCCGTTGAACAAGCTGAGCGACAGTTCGCATCGTTATTCCAAAGATCGACGAGTCAGCACATCGGATGCCTAGAAACGGCAACAATCAAAAAGCCCTTGCGACCGCTCAAACGGTCGAAAGGGCTTTTTCGTTGCGAGGCCTAATCCAGATGCAGATAAAAAGTCGTCGATTCCCCAAGCTCGCTTGTCGCATATAGCTTGCCAGCATGCTGATCAACGATGGACTTTGCAATAGAAAGACCCAGACCGTGGCCGCCTTGGGTGCGAGTGCGGGAAGAATCCGTCCGATAGAATCGGTCGAAGATCCGGTGCAAGTGCTCCGAAGCAATGCCTTCGCCTGTGTTGGCGACCGATAGGACGACATCTTGATGCTGTTTCTTCAGCGCAATCTCGATTAATCCTCGCTGACCCGCGTATTTGATCGCATTGTCGAGCAAGATCATGATGACTTGCTTAATCTGCTCACTGCTGCCGTTCACTGTCAGTCCGGGCTCAATATCATATACGAGTTGGAGCTCCTTCTCGAAAATAACGGCCTCCATTGTCAGTATAATTGTCTCCACCGCTTCGCTCAGGTCAAACTCGGCGTGCATCATCGCGGAACGCGCGTCCTCCATCTCAGTCAGGTAGAGGAGATCGCTTGTCAGCTTGGCCATGCGCAGCGTCTCCTGCTTAATGACATGCAGCCACTTTGCTTGGTTTACGATCGTATCCTCGCTGTTAGCGAGCAGCACATCCGCGTTAGTCTGAATGACCGCAAGCGGCGTCTTCAATTCATGGGAAGCATTGGCGATAAACTGCTTCTGCTTCTCGAACGCCTCTTTAACTGGAGCAATGGATCGGCTGGCAAAATAACGGCTGATGAAATAGATGAAGACGAGCATAACGAGAGCAACAGCCCCGAATGTGTAAATCAAATTCGTCAAAATGCCTTGCTGCGCGGTGATATCCATAAAAACGAACATATTGCCTGCAGAAGAAGTGGATTGAACGATGAACGCCCATTCATTGCCGTCCAGCTTAAGTTGGCCGGTCGTTTTACCCGCAGCGAGTGCCTTCTCGAGAGCCGCTTGGAAAAAGGACTCCTCCATATCAAATCGCGAGTCGGTGCTCGTTAACGTGCCGGAGCTGTCCGCTTCTAGCTTGAACGATACGGACCGTTCAGGTCTCCAGCCGTCGTCTTTCATGCCTGCAGGCAGCTCGCCTTGTAACTCTTCGGGAGGTGGGGCGCCGTCATCGACCGGTTCGAACCGTCTAGGCCCGTCCTGCTGTTTATGGTAGAATTCCGAAACTTGGTGAAGCTCCATATTGATGTCGCGTCTCACGTCTTGATAGGTGATCGCATAAATGGCCGTGAAAGCAGCGAGCATCATGACGGTGATCGTGATCAGGTTCAACAAGAGAAAACGGTTTTTGAGTTTATTGAACATGCTGCTCCGTCACCTCTAGAATGTACCCAACGCTCCTGATTGTTGCAATCTTCACGGACGCATGAAGGAAGGCCAGCTTCTTCCGAAGGAACGAAATGTACACCTCCACATTGTTGTATTCCGCGTTCGAATCGAAGCCCCACAGCTTTTCAATAATTTGCTCCTTCGACGTGACGGCAAGCTTTCGCGTCACAAGCAGCTCGAGCAGCTCGCTTTCCTTCAAATTCAGCTTCAATTCCTTGCCCTTGACTGTCAGTTTCAAAAGCGTTGTGTTCAGCTCAATATCTCCGAACGTCAACGCGTCCTCAGGAACGACCTCTCCCTTACGCCTCAGCGCAGCACGTATGCGTGCCATCAGCTCCTCGGTCGAGAACGGTTTGGCGATATAGTCATCCGCTCCGTAATCGAGTCCGGTAACTTTGTCTGTAATCTCGCCTTTGGCCGTAAGCAGGATGATTGGTGTCGCCTCGCCATCGCCCCTCAGCTTGCGGAGCACGGCAAAGCCGTCCATCTCCGGCATCATGACATCGAGCAGCAGCAGATCGTAGATTCCGCTCAGCGCGTAATCGTAAGCGGATCGGCCGTCGTGGACGACATCCACGGAATAGTTCTGCTTCTTCAATAATTGGGATAGGGCTTCCGCCAAATGTATTTCGTCTTCCGCGATTAAAATTCGCATCGGCTGTTCATCCTTTGTTGTTTACTAGATTTGCTATCCCCATTATAGCAAGCGAACCTTTAATCAACCTTAACTGTTTTCTTTCGCTCGTGTTCAATCGCTATATATAGGAAGCGCGATTTATTAAGAAAATGTAAATCGATTTAAGATTCATTAAAGGTTGAAGGACTAAGATACAGACATGAGAGACGAGACCACATCGAACGTCAGAAAGGAATGATACAGGGATGGCTATTGAGGTGTTCAACCGATACGAGAACAAATACTTGTTGGATCACGATGCGTATTTGCGATTTTATAACGACCTGCTTGAACATATGGAGCTTGATGCTTATAACAAGCAGCATGAATTTTATTCGATCAGCAACCTTTACTTCGATACTCCTCATGATTCGCTCATCCGGACGAGCCTGTCGAAGCCGAAATACAAGGAAAAGCTTCGGCTGAGAGCGTACGGCGTGCCGAGCGGCGACGCGAAGGTGTACCTGGAGATGAAGAAGAAGGTGTTCGGACTCGTCAACAAACGAAGAACAGGGATGAAGCTGAACGAAGCCTACGAGTTCGTGCAAACCGGGATCGAGCCAGCGCTCCAGCCTTACATGAACAAACAGGTGATCGAGGAAATCAAATATTTCCTATGCCGCTACGAGCTCGAACCGAAGGTATATCTGGCTTACGAACGAATGGCGATGTTTAGCAAGGAGAGCCGAGACCTCCGCATTACGTTCGACACGAACATCCGCCATCGCCGGTACGATCTGGGACTGGATCTTGGCGATCATGGCGAGCTTCTTGATCCAGCCAACAAGTGGCTGATGGAAGTAAAAGCCGAAAACACGATTCCGCTGTGGTTGTCGCGGCTGCTATCGGAGCATGGATTGTACCGCACTAGTTTCTCTAAATACGGCAACGAATACATAAAAACGGTTAGACACGGCCATGAACGACCGATGTTGCGGGCGCAAAAAACACCGGCCGCGCAAACGACACAAATAACACCATTTATAGAAAGAGAGCGTGTACGCTATGTTTGATTTCGAAACTTTATTCAATCCTACGACTGCGACTACCACAATGACACTTGGCAGCTCGATCATCACGATTCTAATCGCCATTGCCCTCGGCGCCATTATCAGCTTCACTTACATGAAGACAAGCATGGCGGGCTATTCACAAAACTTCACGCTAACCATGATCATTCTGCCCACAATCGTCGCCATTATTATTCTCCTGATCGGCAGCAACATTGCCCGAGCTTTCAGCCTTGCGGGTGCCTTCTCGATTATCCGGTTCCGAAGCGCGCCCGGCGATCCAAAGGATATCGCTTACGTCCTGTTTACGATGGCGGCTGGTCTCGCTTGCGGCGTAGGCGCCTTCGGCTACGCGGTATTATTCACTTTAATCCTTTGCGCCTTGATGTTCATCTTGAGTAAAACCAACTTCGGAGCGAGAAAATCGGCTCAGAAGCTGCTCAAAGTAACGATTCCAGAAAGCCTGGTCTACGAGGAAGCATTCGACGAAGTATTCGATAAGTTTGGTGTTGCGTATGAATTGAAAAAAATCCGTACGACTGAGCTTGGCAGCTTGTATGAGCTCGTCTACACCGTCACGTTGGATCAGAACACGAACCAGAAGGAATTCCTTGACTCGATCCGATGCCGCAATGGCAACTTGGATTTATCCTTGACGATGTCCCCCACGGCTACGGCTGAATAACGCAACACCCATTACAATTCGGAAGGAAGATCGATATGAAAAAGACGAATTTAAAACATTATGTAGGCGTAATCGCCTTGTGCACGGTACTGCTAGCTTCGGCCTGCAGTAATGGAAGCAGCAATACGAGAGCATCCGGCAATGCGGCGGTCGTTGAGACTTCTTCAACGGTTCAGCAGACAGAAACGGCTGCAGTTGCGACAACCGAGCTGTCGATGGACGAACTCGTGGAGTTCGACGATGAAGACTACAACACGGAGTGGAGCGAAGACAGTTCGACGAAGATTGTTTTTAGTGGCACATCGGCTAGCGTAACGGGTGCTGGAGCCGCAACAGGTGAAGGCGGATCGGTGAGCATAACGGAAGCTGGCACGTATGTATTAAGCGGCATACTGAACGACGGCCAGTTGACGGTGAACGTGCCGGACGGCAAGGTACACTTGATCTTGAACGGCTTGGAGCTTCATAATAACGACAGTGCTCCGCTGTATATCGTGGAAGCCGATAAGGTTGTTGTAACACTGCAAGACGGCACGGAAAACAAACTGTCGGACGGCACGAGCTACGTCTATGCCGATGCAACCGCCGAAGAACCGAACGCAGCCTTGTACAGCAAGGCTGACCTGACGATTAACGGAACGGGCAAGCTGACGGTGGTAGGCAACTTTAACAACGGCATCAACAGCAGGGACGACTTGAAGCTGGTATCTGGCACGATCGCGGTTAAGGCTGTTGACGACGGCGTAATGGGCAAAGACCGCGTGGCTGCTCTCGAAGGCGTGAAACTGACGGTGGAAGCAGGCGGTGACGGCGTGAAAGCGACCAATGCAGAAGAAGAAGGCAAAGGAATTATTGCCATCGCCGGCGGCATGTTCGACATTGCATCCGGCAACGACGCGCTTCAAGCGGAAACATCAATGCTAGTTAATGGCGGTACGTTCTCGCTCATAACTGGTGGCGGCAGCGTGAATGGAGAGACGTATGCCGAAGAGAGCGGCGGCTGGGGCGGCGGTCAACAAGTAGCACCAGATGCGGCAAGCACGGCAACGGGTACGGATGCGACTGCAACGGAAGATACATCGACTAGTGCGAAAGGATTGAAAGCAGGTACGGATATTCAAGTGGGAGGCGGTACGTTCAAGATCGACTCAGCGGATGACGCTATCCACAGCAATGGCAATCTGACGATAGCTGGCGGCGAGCTCATGCTCACTACCGGTGATGACGGCATCCACGCGGATACAGCAGTTACGATCACAGGCGGGAAGATTAATATTACGAAGAGCTACGAAGGGATCGAAGGCTCCATCATTACGCTGGCTGGCGGCGAAGCGACAGTAACGGCATCAGACGACGGCGTGAACGTAGGAGGCGGGAACGACGGTTCGTCAGTGAACGGACGTGCGGGCCAGAACACGATTACCGACGGCACGCATATGCTGACGATTACCGGAGGCATATATAACGTGAACGCGACCGGCGACGGACTCGACTCCAACGGTTCAATCGTGATGAGCGGCGGCACGGTAACCGTTAGCGGTCCTACCAAGGCGGGCAACGGCTCAATTGATTACGACGGCACTTTCGAGATGACGGGCGGCTACCTGATCGCCGCTGGCAGCTCGGGCATGGTGCAATCGACTTCCGATACGTCGACGCAGCAATCGGTACTCATGACCTTCCCGCAGGCACTGGATCCTCGAACGATGGTGCGCCTCGAGGACAGCAAAGGAAACGCTATCGCGACCTTCGCTCCGTTAAAAACATTCCAATCGATCATGATCAGCTCGCCTGACCTGAAGCAAGGCAGTACGTACACAATCTACTCGGGCGGCTCATCTACCGGCACCGAAACGAACGGCCTATACGAAGGCGGCGAGTACACGGGCGGTACGAAAGTAGTCAGCTTCGAGATTACGAGCGCTGTCACTTGGGTGAACGAGTCAGGCGTCACGACAGCTCAGAGCGGCATGGGCATGGGCGGTGGAAGAGGCGATATGGGCGGAGGTGAGCGTCCAATGAGAGGCCAAGGCGGTCAGCCTCCGGCTGACGGCACGGTCCCCGAGGCCGCACCGCAACGTACGGCTGGTACAGGCACGCAAGAGCAATAACGAATCATTGCGGTAATCATATGCAAATCATTCTTTTGGAGGCAAACCGGTAATCAATCATCTGATGGATTACCGGTTTTTCATTTATTGGTCATGAGACGACAAGGACGAGAACTCATTTATAGGAATGGTTGAATAAAAGAAATCCAGATGGCAATCCTTAGGAAAAACAGGGGGGATTGCGGATGGATCAGCTCTTACGAAGTTTCTCGACAATCATACAGAAAAGGCTGAACGATTCACCTGACCTCGTGACAAAAAACTATTGCGTGCAAGAACAATTCGAAATAACCTGCATGTATTTGTCTACCATAACGGATCAAAAGCTAGTCGATGAATTGGTCATCTCAGGCATATTGACGCCACATTCCCCGCTTCAGAATGGCCAAAACCCTTCTCAATGGCTAATGTCTGCATTTATACAAGCGGAAATAAAAGAAGTGAGCGGGGCGGATTCGTGCATTAAAGAATTATTGGAAGGTCAATGTATTGTAGCCTTCTCCGGACAACGCGCCATATCTATAAACGTCTGCAAACAAGAACAACGCAGCATAGCCGAGCCCGAAACAGAATCCGTAGTCCGAGGACCGCGTGAAGGCTTTGTGGAGGATTGCTCCCGCAATATTTCGCTCATCCGTAAACGGCTGAAGAGCGAAAAATTGGTGATTGAAGAAATGATCATTGGCAGTGAAAGTAATACAACGGTCTGTTTGATCTATATGCGCGGTATTGCCGACCCTGACTTAATTAATGAATTTCGTAATAGGCTGAAGGCCATCCAAACCGAGAGCATTCTCGAGAGCGCCTATATAGAAGAATATATCCAGGACAAGACAATGACTCCATTTCCTCAATTCACTTCATCAGAGAGGCCTGATGCTATTGCTGCAAAACTGCTCGAGGGACAGGCAGCCATCATTACGGACGGAACGCCTAATGTATTAGCAGGTCCTATTACGTTTTTCCAGTCATTTGCTACGTCTGAGGACTATTACCAAAGAGCTGACATTGCTACCGTATTGCGATGGCTCCGCATGCTGGCTTTTGTTATTGCGGTATTTACTCCATCCTTATACATTTCCGTTTCAACCTATCACCAAGACCTGCTTCCCTCGTCCATGTTGGCTAACCTAGCCTCTCAAAGGGAAGGCGTCCCATTTCCTAGCGTGATAGAAGCTTTCGCGATGATGATCATATTTGAAGTTCTTCGGGAAGCCGGGCTGCGCATGCCAAGAATATCCGGTCAAGCAATATCCATTGTTGGAGCATTGGTGCTCGGCCAAGCTGCGGTAGAGGCTGGTATCGTATCGGCCGCAATGGTCATTGTCGTATCGTTAACTGCAATCGCTAATTTTGTGGCTCCGAGTTATGGATTTGGCATCGCACAGCGGCTGATCCAATTCGGATTCATGTTTTTAGCCAGCTTATTAGGTTTGTTTGGCGTGATGTGCGGCGTTTTTGTACTGCTCATCCATTTAGTATCCTTGCGTTCTATGGGCGTTCCGTATTTTGCGCCGCTGGCACCGCTAAAGCTTTCGAATTGGAGAGACACCTTTATCCGTATTAACCGGCCCCTAATGAACCGGCATCGGAGAAAAAGGAATGGGTAACGGGAGATTCATAATGAAGAAAAAGCTTATTATTATGTTCTCCATTTTGCTTTTTTGTTCCGGATGTTGGGACATGAAAGAAATTAACCAATTGGCTATCGTCGACATGATCGCCATAGACCGGGATGAGAAAGGCATGTTTATTGCCTATTATCAAATTCTCAATCCCCCTAGCATAGAAGCACGAAGGTCAGGCCCGTCTAGAGCAGCCGTTTACACGTATGAGGTTTCGGCCCCAACCATGGGAAACATGCTGGAAAAAACCGGGGCAGTCATGTCTAGAAATTTATACACCTCGCATCTGCAGTGTTATGTCGTATCGGAGCGGATGGCAAGGGCAGGCTTATTGAAAATGGCCAATTATTTGGAAAATTATAAAGAGCGCAGAACGAATGTTTATGCGATCGTATCGGAAGATCCCGTCTCCAAAGTGATCAATACGTTTACGCTATTGGACCGGGTTCCAGGAAGAAATATACGTTTATTGCTCGATTGGCATGCAAGAAGACTCGGCATAAACAAATTACCGACAAGAATGAATGATCTTGTAGAAGGCATTCCTTTTAGCAGACCGACCATCATGCCCATTATTCAATATAAAGGAAATGGTTCAGCATCACTGGCGGATCGTCTGGAAGATATCAACGCTACGAAACAGAGCATAACCTTCAATGGGGGAGCTGTATTTATAAAGGCTAAAATGGTCGGGAAGGTAAGCGATGAGATCAAGAACACATATTATGTCCTAAACGGATATGCGACCCGTAAACAAGAAACGTTTAAGGTCAATGGCGAAACGGTTGATATCGCATTAAATGATATTCAAATCAAGCGAAAGTGGATAACGAAGGATAGGCTTCAAATTCGGGTCGATGGAAATATAGGCATCATTAATAATGAGCAGGGAGTAAAGCTAACGCTTCAAAATATCGAGAAAATGGAGCTGGAATTCAATCGCACATACAAAAAAAAGTGCGAACAGTTCGTCAGCTTTGCTAAGCAAAAAAACTGGGACATGCTTGGCATCGGAGATACGGACCATGGCCGGAAAAGATGGAAGGACATTCAAGTCGAATTCGAAGTCCATTCGAAGTTAACCACTTTAGGAAACACAATCACACCTTACGAATAGGAGAATGATGTTGGAGCAAACCTCATTAAGTCCTTTCCAAATGTTTTGTCTTGTCTCTTGTTTTGTTGTGGGGACTACTTTTATTATGATGCCAAACGCCACGATCTCAGATGCAAAGCAATTTGGATGGCTTGTACATTTATGGGGTACCCTTTTTGGTGTTATTGTTGGATTTGTTTGGATTTACGTCTCTCAGAAACATCCCGGTCTTTCGCTTGTACAAATATTAAACCGTGTATTCGGAAAGTCCGCAGGGGCGATCATATCCGTCTGTTACATTGTTTTCTTCCTTCAAATTGCTGCTTGGGTAACAAGAAATGTAAGTGACTATATGCATGTGACGATGATGCCAAGGACACCTCAGACGATATTCCATATCATGACTCTGGCGGTTTGCGCCTATGCGGCAGTGAAAGGGATACGGGCTATATCACTCGTTAGCATATTTATCGTTCCCTATATTTCCGTTTCCTTTTGGATTCCTTATTCGGTCATGTTAAATGAATGGGAGTGGCGAAATTTCCACATTCCGAATGATTTTCATTTTTGGCCGATTTTATCTGAAACCAAATATGCCCTAGGCTTTCCTTTCTTAGAGACAGTCGCTTGTATGATGATATTTCCCATGGTTCGAACAAAGCTCAAAACAGCCGTATTGGGGGGAACCGTCTTTGGCGGCATTCAGATCGCGCTATCCGTATTTTTCGCGATTGGCGTTCTAGGCGTATATCGATCTTCCCATCTCCTGTACCCGAAGTATACGATATTTCGTGAAATGGAGTTTTCCAGCTTTTTTGAGCATCTCGAATCCGTCATTTCCGTAAACATGCTGTTAGTCGTATTCGTAAAGTTGAGTGCAATTTATTACTTTGCCGTATCCGCAATTTGCCAAGTGTTTGCCATACGCAACCGAGCCGTTGTCGCCGTCCCGCTGATTGGGGTCATCTCCGCTTATTCGCTATTGTTCTCAAACATTGCTGAGAATGCGAAGTGGATCCATGATTATTTGTTTATTTATTATGTTCCGTTCGGGATCGGTTTCCCCGTTCTTATCGTCGTATTTACTTGGCTTCGCAAAAGAAGAGGGGAACGTACAACATGATTGTTCTCTTGGGGACATATATAATCTTTTCAGCCGCAGCATTCCTATTTCTCCGATTTGCGCGAATACATAGGAGAGAAGTATGGGCGTTTTGCATTATCACATGCATTGGCTTCATACTATGGACGAGCATCGTTATCAGACATCCGCTAGATTTGAACAATGCCATAGGCTGGATCATTGACAGCAGCCAATAAAAGCCAAGAAAATAAAGGTTTCGTATATTGGTACATGCTTTAAGCTCATGGTTATCCATGAGCTTTTTTGATTTCGTCGGAAAAGCTCAAAAATCTGGGGCTTATACGACTATGATGATGCCATGGAATGATTACAACTGCAAATGTGCCACTTGACTTCATACGGTCGTATTCGTTATGGTTGATATCTTGATGATATTGATAATCATAATCATTAGCTGTATATTATTTTATATTTTCATTGGGAGGAGCAATCTGATGGACAGGATGGATAACGTCCGTTATGTGGCAGTATTATGAACATGAACGAGCAAATTCAACTATGGAATCAAGTCATCGTTAGGGTGTTGGATGTTCGGGTAATTCGAATCGAACGTGGCGACGAAATTCGTGATTACATAACGCCATCAAGCCTATTTATATTTACGGCAAACGGGAATGCCGAACTGTGGGCGGACGGCGATGTGTGGTTGTCTGAGCGGTTTCATTTGATGCATGTCGGCAAGGGGAAACGGTTAAATGTACGATCCGCCGGCTTGCTTGATGTATATATGATTTTATACAATGCTTCGTTGCCAGCTTCTGCGCTGCGGGAGTTTCATATGATGATGCAAACCGACAATCCGTTTATGGAAAGTTGGGGGTTATCGCCGTCCGAACCGCTCGCATTGCTGGAGATGCTCGAAACCATGCTTATCGGCTGGCAAAAGGCGAACGGCGGAGGAAATGAACAGCTCGACTTGGGGAAGATAGAAGGGTTGAAGCGGTTGAAGGCCAAAGGGGAATTCATCCGTTTCGCGCATGCGGCGCTGCTGGAGCGGACGGAAAATGCGTGCGTGCCTTCGTTGGCCGAGCAGGTTATTCGTTATATGGCATCGAATTATCGCGGAATGATATCGGTGGAACGGCTGGCCCAGCAAATGAATTATACCCCTCAGTATGTTTCAAGGAAATTCAAAGAGCTAACGGGATGCAGTCCGCTTGATTATGTGATTCAGCTTCGCATGGACTTGGCGCGAAAAATGCTCCGGGATACAGCAGCGACGCTGCAGGAAGTAGCTGATTATGTTGGTTATCAGGACAACATATATTTCAATCGTATGTTCAAGAAACAAACGGGCATCACTCCGGGTCAATACCGCAAAAAATATCGATCTGATGTTTCGAAATATACAACGAATTGGTCAGATTTATCTGATGCAGCACCTCATCCGGCAATGTATCATCTAATTAGTAATGATAATCATTATCTACAACATGCGGATGGGGGAAATGGTATGGCAAGTAGGAAAAGAAATCTGTTGGCGACGGCGCTGTTGTGTCTGTCTATGGCGGCGACGGGCTGTGGAACAGCAACGGAAGTCACAGGAGGTAATAACGGGGCAAGCCATAATACAGAAAACCGGACAGCGAATAACGCATCAAACGCGGAGACGGAGGCGCCTGTCAACGTCGAAAAGAGAACCATTACTACATCAGTCGGTGAGGTGGAAGTGCCTGCTCACCCGCAACGTGTAGCGGCGCAGGCATTTTTGGGAACGGTGTTAGCGCTTGGCGTACAGCCAATCTCAGCTGAAACTTTTTTGATGAATAGTCCATATTTGAAAGGGAAGCTTGACGGCGTGACGGATGTGGGCGAATCGCTGGAAGCCTTGCTTGAATTGGAGCCGGATTTAATCATTACGCAAATAAACGAGAAAGAGAATGTGGACAAGTACTCGCTCATTGCGCCGACGGTGGCTAATCCGTACAACAGCTTTACGTCCATACAGGAGGAAATGCGCTATTTCGGCGATCTGCTAGACAAAGAGGATGTCGCTGAGCAGTGGATTGCTGATTTTGAGAGCAAACTAGGCAAATTGAGCGAGAAAGTACAGGCTGCGCTTGGCAAGGGCGAGACCGTGTCCGTCATGCAAGAGTATGATGGCATGGCATTTATATTCGGACCGAAGTCGGGACGCGGCGGCCGAATCATGTATGAAATGTTGGGCACGAAGCCGCCTTCGGAAGTTCCTGATTATATGCTGACCGACTCCTATTATGAGCTTTCGCTGGAGATGCTGCCTAAATATACCGGGGATTACTTGATTCTGACGACGGAAGCGTCATTGGAGCAGCTGCAGGCCGATCCGATTTGGGGCAAGCTGCCTGCGATTCGGGATGGAAAAGCGTATCTTTGGAATGAAAACCAGTCATGGTATCGCGACCCGATTGCCGTTGAAGCACAAATAAGCAGTTTGGCTGATTGGATTATCGAAGCCGCGAGAAAGTAGAGGGAGAATATGATTGAGGATCAATTATATGATGTGACGATCGTTGGTGGCGGCCCCGCAGGCTTGTATGGTGCATTTTATAGCGGCTTGCGCGAGATGAAGACGAAACTGATTGAATTTCAGCCTTATCTCGGCGGGAAAGTCCATATGTATCCGGAAAAGATGATTTGGGATGTAGGTGGGATGCGTCCTGTCTCTGGCGAGCTGCTTATTGATCAGATGAAAGAGCAAGCGTTGACGTTCGAGCCTGATATCGTGCTCGGCGAGAAGGTGACATCGATTTCCAAAAATGATGACGGACAATTTGTGCTGCACACTTCGTCCGGTCAGACCCACTACTCCAAAACCGTTATTTTAGCCGTCGGCTACGGCATATTTCAACCGACTAAGCTGCAAATTGAGGGAGCAGAGCGATTCGAAGTTTCGAACTTGCATTATACGGTGAAATCGCTGGCCCGTTTTAAAGACAAGGTTGTTCTCATCTCGGGCGGAGGAAATTCCGCCATCGATTGGGCAATTGAGTTGGAATCCATCGCGAAAAAAGTATATCTGACGTACAGGAAGGATATGTTAAACGGTCATGAGTCTCAGGTGACGTGGCTGCGTGAAAGCTCAGTTGAATGCTTGTTAAACGTGACGATACAGCGATTGGTTGCTTCCGCCGATCATGAGCTTATTTCCAAAGTTGTGCTGCGAAGTCATGATAATGATGCCGAGACTGAATTGGAAGTTGATGAAGTGATTATCAGCCACGGTTACGAACGGGATCGGAATTTGCTGGACAATAGCGCGATGCGTATTGAGATAGATGAAAATCGAGGAATCAAGGGAACTCCAATGAGCGAAACATCTGTAGAAGGCTTATATGCTGCAGGCGACATCTTGCACCATGAAGGGAAGCTGCACTTGATTGCCGGTGCCTTCCAGGATGCCGCAAATGCGGTAAACCGTGCCAAGCAGTATATTACGCCTGAAGCTTGGGCATGGGGATCCGTGTCATCCCACAACGATTTATTTGCTCAAAAAAACCGGGAACTGCTGAAGCATTTATATGCAAAATAAGACGAGCCTTCATTTGCCGTAATTCGAAGTATCGCCATTTTGTAAAGATGATATTTTGATAAAAGAATATAACTTAAACGATCGGTACATGATGTACCGATTTTTTTTGCATCTAGTAGGAGTCGGGGGCAGACTCAGAATGTTTGAAGTGAACCCCCATTCATGATGCGTTTGCGCCGCTTACGGATTCGCCTTTGCTGTATTTCGCGACCAGGGTGAGAGAGGCAGCCAAAGAAACGATGTTCAACATAGCGAGATTTGCAAGCGCAGCCAACAATTTTGATAAAATCACTTTATTTCTTGAAACAGGTCTGACGAACAAAAACTCGGCCGTTTTATCCCGTTCTTCCTTCGCGATAATATTAGCGCCTATCATCGTGGCATGAATCGTTCCCATTAATACAAGGTAGACAAAGAGTACGCCATAATATCCGCTTGCCTTCGATAGATCAAGCGTTCCGATTCCCATAAGGGCTTGCAAGGATGTTGGCATGCCCGCCATTAAATCACTCATGGATTGTCCGGAAGAGGATAACCCAGCATATTTGCCCATACTGGAGGCAATTAAGAATAGAATGCCGATGCTCCAAAAAATAAGAGATTTCGAGTATGCTTTCATCTCGATCCAAAATACATTCATTTCAACGCCTCCCCCCACAATTAAACCGCATGGATATCCTTCCTGATGAAAACGAAATAGCTTACTAGCAGAGAAATTAAGACAATTCCTGCTCCAGCTAGCAAGAAAGAGGGCTCATAGCTGGAACTTCGAGAGATAGCGGCCGTGTCGAAATATTTAAAGGGAGATAGATACCTTTTTGCTTCATTATTACCTGTTGATACGAGCATGCCGACGATGAAAAAGGTGAACACGGTACCAAGAGATAGCGTGAGAACGGATTTTATTTTCCGAGCGATGACCGAAATGACTACGCCTAATGCAATAAAAATAAGCTGAACATAAAAAAGCGTGGCGGTTATCATAAAGAAAGTTGCTGCACTGTATTCTTCTGTCTTCACCTGATCTAGCATCATGCTGGCTGCAGTCAGAAAAAACATGTTTGTAGCAACTAACGAGGTCAATGCGGCCAAAATCTTGGACGTTAGTACGGTGATTCGCGATACAGGTTTTGTCATAAGAAAATCCGCCGTTTTGTCTCGTATCTCCTTGGAAATGATGGACGTGCCGATATTCATGCCTTGAATGGCCCCGCAAAGCGATAAATAGAGAAAGATATAAGCGTAGAAGCCCAGCACCGAACCCAGGTTCTCCACTTCAAGACCGATCGCTTTCCGCACAGCCTCCGGATAACTATCCAACAGTTTTTTGAACGAATCGATATCGGCTGCAATAGACGGATACATGGACATGAACAGGACGAGCAGGGCAACCAATGAAACGGACCAAATCAACGTTGATTTTCCATAAGACTTTAATTCATGCAGAAAAATATTCATTGTTGATCAGACCTCCTTTTCGTAGTAGTGCATGAAAATCTCCTCGAGGTCCGGTTCTTCAATCCATAGGTTTGCGATTTCGATTTCGGCTATTTTTTTCATGACGCTATTAATATCGCCTCTGAATAAAAAGCTAACGGAATGTTCCATCACATTTTTCTTTTTTAAATCAAGATCCATGATTTCAGCTACCTCTTTCATTCGTTTGTTGCAATCCTTTTTGTAATAGCTTGCCGAGTATTTTAAGAGATCGATCACCTTCATATTGTCATAATAAAACACCTCCGAAGGCAAATAGCCAATTTGCTTGGCAATTTCGGGAGCAAACGCGATGCAATCCTTACCAAAAATTTCGGCTTTGCCGCTAGTCGGGTAAATCAGTGATAATAAAGTTCTGATCGTCGTAGATTTCCCGGCTCCATTGGGTCCGATAAACCCGAAAATTTCACCTTCTTCCACATGAAAGCTGACGTTCGTGATTCCTCTAGATTTCCCGTGCGTTTTGGTCAAATTCGTGATTTCTATCACATTCATGGCAAAACCTCCTTGTTATATGGTTCACGGTCATACATAGAAAACAGAATCATTAGTATTGTATTAGGATACGTATGAGACAGCCCGTTCTAGAAGAAAAGTCAACTCAGCTTAAAATACGATCATTTGATGGATGAAAAATGGTTTTATCACCAAAAATCTCACTGCTGCTCATTTATTCCCGTATGTTCATAAATCTGTTTGTTTGGTACCCGACGATCATTCGTCTTGACGATGACGGTCTTATTGCCTGGCTGTCTTTGTTGCATGGTTAATCATTGAGCAAATATTCTTAAATCAATTTTTATTGATGTAATGGTTGATCTGAAGATAAATATGTGGTAAGTTTTACTCAAGATTATAAATCAAAAAAAATTGATATATCGGAAATGTTAAGGTGCCCCTACATCGTGTAGGCATGCTGCGCTGCAAGTAGCTGGTCTGAAATAAAAGATTAAGAGCAGGTGATTGTGATGAAAAAATCAATTCCAGTTAACGAACTTACAGCAATGCCTTTATCGTTTGAAAAGTACGAACAAAAATTTAAAGCATTAGCTGATGAAAAGAGGCTTCAAATTCTATATGAGTTGTGCCAGCGCGGCAATACTTGCGTCTGCGATTTAACTGAAGTGGTGGAGATGCCGCAATCCAAATTATCGTATCACTTAAAAATACTATTGGATGCCGGCCTGATTACAAAAGAGACAAGAGGTACTTGGAGCTATTACGAGCTCAATCCCAGCGAAATAAATAACCTTCTTTCCGAGCAGCTTTGCTGTATTTTTAGACCGGCGGATGCTAATTCGAACTGCTGCTAAATTTTTTTGAATTATAAATCAAAAAAAATTGATTAATCGAGGAGAGATTGCTATGAAAATGCATGTCGCCATTAATGTAAGAAATCTCGAGCGCTCTTTAAGCTTCTACAGAAAACTATTTAATGCAGAACCTTCAAAAACGAAAGAAAACTATGCAAAATTCGAACTAGCTAGCCCTGCCATGCACTTCTCGCTTAATGCACGTCCCTATGAAAGCAGGGGAGTCATTAACCATTTTGGTTTTCAAGTACAAAACACAGAGGAGGTGCTTGCGGTAAAGACTCGCCTTCAAGAAGCCGGTCTAGCTACTATTGATGAAATAAATACCACTTGTTGTTATGCCGTTCAAGATAAAATATGGGTAACCGATCCGGAAGGTAATCCTTGGGAGGTGTTCTACACCAAAGAAGACAGCGAATTCGAAGCAGCAGAAGATCATGTCAACATGCCAAGCGCTTGTTGTACGGTGCCAGCACAGCAGCCGGTAAACACTCTTGAAAAAGTAGAATCTTGTTGCAGCGAATCGACATCGGTTGAAACATATAATAATTGCTGCACGTAACCTGGAGGGTCTAAATGGCATTAGCAGCATTTCTAATTTTCATTGCCACTTTAACGCTTGTTATTTGGCAGCCGAAAGGGCTTAATATCGGCTGGTCAGCAAGCGGTGGCGCAATTCTCGCTCTCATTTTTGGAGTAGTAGATCTAGCAGATGTCGGTGCGGTTACTGCCATAGTATGGAATGCGACGCTTGCATTTGTCGCTATTATTCTAATCTCACTCCTATTAGATGAGATTGGATTTTTCGAATGGGCAGCACTGCATATGGCAAGCTTGGCAAAAGGCAACGGAAAGTTAATGTTTGTATACGTCATTCTCCTTGGCGCGGCTGTAGCTGCTTTCTTTGCTAATGACGGCGCTGCGCTCATTTTGACGCCAATTGTACTCGCCATGGTGCGTGAGCTGAAATTCGATCAGAGAATGATTTTGCCGTTCATCATGGCCAGTGGGTTTATCGCGGATACGACGTCATTGCCTTTTGTGGTCAGCAATCTCGTTAACATTGTGTCTGCCGATTACTTCGGTATCGGCTTTGTTGAATATGCTAGCCACATGATTGTTCCGAGCATGTTCTCACTTCTGGCCAGCCTTTTAGTTTTGTTTTTATTTTTCCGCAGCAGCATTCCAAGCAACTACGATCTGAGTCAGCTCAAAAAGCCAGTCGATGCCATTAAAGACAAGAAGCTGTTTAATCTTTCATGGGTGATCTTAGCCGTACTGCTTGTTGCGTACTTTCTAAGCCAGTTTATTCACGTTCCTGTTTCCGTCATCGCAGGAGCAGGCGCGATATGGTTCATTTTCGCCGCACGGCGGAGCCCTGTGATTCACACCTGGAAGCTCGTTAAAGGCGCGCCTTGGGCTGTCGTGATTTTCTCCATAGGCATGTATGTTGTCGTATATGGCCTTCGAAACGCAGGACTGACTGATATCCTTGGAAATGTTATTCAAGCGATTGCTGATCATGGATTATTCGTTTCAACAATCGGTATGGGTTTTTTAGCTGCCATTTTATCATCCATTATGAACAATATGCCGACGGTCATGATCGACGCGCTTGCTATTAAGGGAACAGCCACGCAAGGAGTCATTCGGGATTCTCTGGTGTATGCCAATATAATCGGCAGTGATCTAGGGCCAAAAATCACGCCAATCGGATCGCTGGCTACATTGCTGTGGCTGCATGTATTATCTCGCAAAGCCGTAAAGATTACGTGGGGCAGTTATTTTAAAACCGGCATAATCCTAACAGTTCCGACACTTTTTATCACGTTGACGGGTTTGTACCTATGGCTTCATCTGATCAATTCCACGCACATTAATGTTTGGTTGTTCATCATTGGCATATCAGCTGTATTTGTCGCCATCTTGATGCTCGTTAAAGCAGGGTTAGGTTCAAGGTATCGTAAAGGCCACCATGAATTAGCAAGTATCAAACACATTCGGGATAGGGGAGATCAGCAATAATGAATAAGAAGAAGCCTCTCGTTTACTTTCTTTGTACCGGGAACTCATGTAGAAGCCAGATTGCCGATGGGTTCCTTAAAGCTCTTGGCAGCGATAAATACGAAGTGAAGAGCGCTGGCCTGGAAGCTCACGGACTGAATCCTCGCGCGGTTCAATCCATGAAAGAGGCCGGTATCGATATTTCGACTCACACTTCAGATGTTATTAATCCTGAAATCTTGAAGCAAGCAGATTATATTATTACCCTTTGCGGTCACGCAAACGATAATTGCCCGGTAGCAATCAACGACAAGGCTGAACGTTGGCATTGGGGTTTTGACGACCCGGCAAAAGCAATCGGCACTGAAGAAGAAATCATCGAAAAATTTCGCGAGGTTCGAGATTCGATTAAAAAACGAATCATGCAGTTTATTGCAGAAGGAAATTAATCAACGATAAACGAGCCGAATTTATTTTTATTGAATACCGCGGATGAGAGATTACAGATATTTTCACGGGAACGATGATTGAATAAAACAGAGGCAGTCATGGGCACTATTTCGTCCATAACTGCCTCTGTTTTGGTAAAGTCTAATCATTATTTTATGAAGCCTGACGTTTTTGTAGATTGCTCAGCCTTTTTTTCCCCATCGAAAAACTGATGAATGCAGACACTAGCGCTAATATCACTATAAAACTTGCCATCCATGGATTGTAGAGAACGGTGGAATTGGCACTTATCATCGCTCCGCCCGCTCCAGCGCCAGTCGCCAATCCTAAATGAATGATCGATGTATTCAAGCTAAGAACGAGGCTGGAAGATTGAGGCGCTTGTTGAATGAAATACGTTTGAGTCGCGGGACCGGCCATGAACTGAGATAGCATCATAAGAGAAATCAATAGTAAACCGATGAGCGTCGACCCGGCAAAAAGTGGCAGAAGCGCTAGGACAACTACGAGCACGATGGTACTGAAGGCTATGATGCGTGCAGCTCCCCATCGATCGATACCGTAACCGCTTAAGCGGGTGCCGACTGCGCCGAAAATTCCAAAAACAAGCATGACAATGCTGATGTTGGATGCTTTAAGTTGAAGGATGTCTTGCATAAAAGGGGTTAAATACGTAAACAGCACCGAATTTCCGGATTCCCTAAAGAAGGTCAAAAACAAACCGCTTACGATTACGGCACTTCCGAGCAGCTTGAATTGTTGTCGGAATGACATCGGAGCGTCCCCATCGACCTCTGGCAGCAAGCGGAAAATGACGAAGCCAATTAATAGGCTTATTAGTGCTAAAATCAAGAAATAGAGCGGATACGTCGACAGATGTATTACACAAATGGGAGATATTACGATTCCATCATGTACGGGCTAACAAAGCACGAATATGTTGAACGTCTTGAGAGAGAAATAAGTTTAAGCTAACAGTAGTTTCAGCATAAACGGGTTGCTTCAAGAGTGCTTGGCATCACCGCCGAGGAGTATTAAATTGAGAGAATCATGTTAGCACGCAATTATGCGTTGCCCGTACTTGACCTGTATGCTGAAAGCGGTATTACCCGGTTAATCTTGGATTATTTCACCCATGACCGGCTGCATCCCAACGAGGCGGGCTTTCAGCGGATTGCAGAGATGGCTGTCCCTTTTCTGGAGCGAATTTGAACCGTAAATCTATTAACCCTTTTCATTCCATTAGCTTTATGCTCATCCCTATATTAAAAAAGGCAGAATCGCGGAATGCCCTGATTCTGCCTTTTTGCGTGTTGTAAATTTATTAGTGTACTTAAACGATGAAATCGGGCTGCAATTTGTTCCGTAACACATATAGCATGATGGCACCAACAAGAAACGCGACGGCATCCGCAATGACGAGCGACCAGATCACCCCATGGAAGCCATTCATTCGATTGGCGAAATACATCACAGGAATCAAAGTCATTCCTTGAATAATAGACATAATAAACGCAGCCGTTCCTTGCGCCGTTGCTTGGAAAATCCCGGTAAACAACGTGGTCATTCCCGTAATGAACAAGGATAAGAATGTCACATGTAGAATGTAGCTGCCCATTTCAATTAATTGCGGGTCATTCGTAAATAAACCAATTAAATGGTCGGAAATTAGATAGACGATGATGCCGAATACGACTGCTAGCGCCACGATTGTTTTGATCGTAAATCCAATGGTGTGTTTCATGCGTAATTTATTTGCAGTAAACGAGAAGGCAATCAACGGTACGACTCCCTCGCATAATCCCATCAGAATAAACTCGGGAAATTGCATTAAACGTGATGAAATCCCGTAAGCCGCTATGGCCGAATCTCCGTATTCAACAAGAAAATAGTTAAAGATGAGCGACATTGCACCCAAAAAAATACTCATGATAAAGATGGGAACACCGATTTTGAATACATTGCTCAAAATGTCCTTAGTAGCCTTGAACCATTTGACGGAAAACGTTAGAAATTGGCTCTTGTATCCGATATGGAAGGCGTAGTAGGCACTCGCCACCAAGTTAGAAATGACCGTAGCAGATGCAACGCCGATGACGTCCCAATGGAATACGAAAATAGCTAACGCATCTAGAATAATATTTACAACCACGCTTAGAATCATACCGATCATTGATGTTATGGCTGATCCTTCCGATCGCACGATATTCTCCAACGTGAAAAACAATACGACAAATGGAGAACCAATAAGCATAATCATGACATAATCCTTCGTGAATCCAAAGGAGCCAGTTGTTGCACCCAGGCCATGGACGATTGGATCGATCAAAGGGAGGCCTACGGCCATCACGATTAGGCCGAGAACTAAACTGCTATAGAAGGCGAATGAAGACACATGCTTGACGTCATCATATTGTTTCTCTCCGAGCAATCGGGAAATGAATGTACCGCTGCCCATGCCAATCAAGTTGCCTAGCGCCATAATAATCGCAAACAATGGCAAGGTGAGTGCGAGTGCGGTTAACATGGCAGTATTGTGGAGCGTGCCAAGGAAATAGGCATTCAAGATGGAATAAATGACACTCATTGACGTGCCTAGCATCATCGGTACAGCGAAGTGAGCTACGGCTTTTGCGATCGGCGCTTTTTCAAAGTAATGGAGGTTTTCTGTATCCATACGGGTCACCACTTTCTTTTGTTTTCAATCTAACAGTGTTAGGTTGTGCCTTACAGTGTTAGATGATATCATGAACCTATGAACCTGTAAAGCATAAACTTACACTGTTAGATAAAAGGGCGGATATCGATGAAAAAACAGCAGCCTCAAATCTCAGAGGATAAAATTTTGGAAGCATCATGGGAGCTTCTGGGAGAGGATGGCATCGAGAAATTCAGTATGAGACGATTGGCAGACAGGCTAGGGATTCAAGCTCCCTCTCTATACTGGTACTTTAAGAGCAAACAGAATCTCTACCAGCGACTCGCCAACCAGGTATCGAAAGTGATTCTGGAGGAGTTCCACTCTGAAGGGGACTGGAAGGAGCAGCTGACGGAGCTTGCGTTAACGGTACGGAGCGTGCTCGGCAGATATCCCTGCTCCACGCAGCTTATGATGATGACGCTGCCCCACGAACCGGATATCATCCGGTTCACCAACCGTATGCTGCTCTGCGTAGAAGCGACGCCGCTTGAGCAAGCGCAGAAAGTTCAAGTGGTTACTACGCTTGTGAACTATGTTTTCTACTTCGTTCTAGATCATTATCAGCATGAACGCAATGTTTCCGCTATGATTAAGGACCATGAAGCGCTACCGGGAGAAGAGTTGATACGCATTCTGGACACGATGAGCGAGAAGGATTCGGGACTGTTCCGGAGGATGTTTACGAATGGGCTATTCGAGCTGATGGGGACCGACGGGGCGTTTGAGTTCGGATTAAAGCTGATTGTGCTCGGGATTGAACAGGTGATAAAGGAGGACTAATTAACGTTTTGCCGCCTATAAGGCGGCCTTTTTATTTTGAAACGATAGATAACAATTCGAGCCATCACCTTCGGTTTAAAGCATCGCAGCTCTCAGAAAAAACCTTTTATCGGAACAATCCAAAGTTCACACCTACTTAAAATCTTATAAGAAATTGTTGAAATGACAGAAATTTATTGGATAGGGGGGTGCTAATATACAAATATAAATAAAAACGAGGTGATGACATGCAAACGAAATGGGCAGCGGAAGTCATTCCCATCTCCAGAAAGCGGAGTTCGTGGATAAGAGCCATACAAAAGTATAAAGTAATGTACATTCTTTTATTTCCGGCATTGGTTTATTTTGCCGTATTTAAATACATTCCTTTGGCGGGAATCGTTATTGCTTTTAAAAACTACAATCTGGCTTTGGGGTTATGGGATAGTCCGTGGGTGGGATTAAAAAATTTCAAAGATTTTATTAACGGTGTTTATTTCTGGGACATCATGAGAAACACGATTATTATATCGCTGTATAAGCTATTGTTCGGTTTCTCCGCTCCCATCGCACTTGCTTTGCTTCTTAATGAGGTTCATACCCAGTGGTTTAAGAAAATCGTACAAACCATTACGTATTTACCCCATTTTCTGTCTTGGGTCATCGTTTACGGATTGATGGTCGCATTATTAGCACCTGGGGATGGCCTTTTTAATATGATTTTGAAGGAAAACGGCGTGCAGCCCATATCCTTCCTAACGGAGCCTGAATGGGGAAGGCTGCTGGTCATCTCATCAGAAATATGGAAGGACATCGGTTGGGGTGCGATTCTGTACCTTGCCGCATTAGCTGGGATTGATCCCAGCTTATACGAAGCGGCTCGAATGGATGGCGCCTCCAAATGGAGACAGCTCTGGCATGTAACCTTGCCCGGCATTCGAGGAGTCGTTATTCTGATGCTCATTCTTAAACTTAGCCATATTCTGGACGCTGGTTTTGATCAAATCTTCATGTTTGCCAACAGTTTCAACCAGGAGAAGATTGATATTATCGACACATGGGTATACCGCGAGGGGCTGGAGCGTCTTAAGATTGGCCTCGCTACTGCTGTGGGATTGTTTAAAGCTGTCATCGGATTTATTTTAGTATTGGCTGCGAACAAGCTCGCCAAAAAATTCGATGGGCAAATTTGGTGAGGTGGTATGAGCTATGGTTAAGCTGACGATCGGGGAAAAGGCATGGCAATCAGCCGTTTATTTTATTCTTATTATGCTATCACTGCTTTGCTTGCTTCCATTTTTATATGTGGTCGCTGTTTCGGTAACGCCGGAATCGGAAGTGTTAAGAAGAGGGATAGTCATTATACCGGAATCCTTTACCTTTGTAGCCTATAAAGAAGTATTCATTTCGAATGGCATAGGGCAGGCCTATAAAATCACGCTGTTCCGAACGATTGTAGGCACTGCGTTAAATGTGTTCTTCACGGTAATCGCGGCGTACCCGTTATCCAAAAAATATTTGCCGGGACGCAGTCCGTTTTTAATATTCATTGTGTTTACCATGATGTTTAGCGGTGGGCTAATTCCGACATATTTGTTAATCCGCTCTTTGGGGCTGCTTAATAGTCCATGGGTTTTGATTGTTCCGCATCTCATTAGTGCATTTAATCTAGTGATCATTAAAGGCTTTTTCGAGCAATTGCCTGCAGAAATCGAGGAATCGGCGCGAGTAGACGGTGCAAGCGAATTACAGTCGCTATGGAAAATCATTTTGCCGCTGTCCATGCCTGTTCTCGCCACGATTTCCCTATTTTACGCAGTAGGGCATTGGAATAGTTATTTCGATGCGATTGTGTATATCAATGATGCGAACTTAATGCCGCTTCAAGTTATCTTGCGCAACATTCTGCTGAACATCGCCAATCAAAGCGCGGAGTCGATTGCCAATACCGGAACGGTTAGCCAGTTCGCCGTGCAAATGGCTGCTGTGGTCGTGACTACGGTCCCGATTCTGATCGTTTATCCGTTTATGCAAAAGCATTTTACCAAGGGTATGCTCATGGGATCGATTAAAGGCTAAAAAGCAATTCTTATCTAGGTTGTTACGGGGAAACCGTGATAATATACAAGCAAAGGAGAGGTCAATATGCAAAGAACAAAAATTTCATTTGCTATTCTGGCTGCTACTGTCGGGCTGGGAACGCTATTGTCGGGATGTGGGGATCAAGAGGAGGCTAAGCCGGCAGCTTCGAACAGCTCAACTACCACGGATGACGCATTTGCGAAAAAAATGAAAATTTCGATGTTTAACCAAGGCACATTCAACGCTGCCGCTCCGATTCCTCCACGTGAAGAAGACATTCAACGGCAAATGCTGGAGAAGGCGATGAACATCGACTTGGAAATGACGATTCCTCAAGCCGGGCAAGCAACAACCAAACTAAATACGCTTATTGCAGGCGGGGATATTCCGGATTTGCTATTCTTGAAAAGTCGTTCCGATCTTGCGCAATATTATGATCAAGGCGTGCTTGCGGATTTGACGCCGTATTTGGATCAATTCCCCGAATTGCAGAAACGTTTTAGCAGCGACTCCTGGGAGGCGATGTCCTATCAAGGAAAAACGATCGGAGTCCCGGGTTATGATAATGTAAACGGTATCAGCCGCAGCTTCTTCATCCGCAACGATTGGTTGAAAAAACTGAATATGGAAGTGCCAACGACGCCCGATGAGCTGTTCGAAGTAATGAAAGCCTTTACAGAGAAAGATCCGGACGGAAACGGGAAAAATGATACGTACGGTTTCATCGGCGGCATGAATAAAGAAGGCAGTCTGCAAACCTATGGTTTCGATAGCTTGATGTGGATGTTCGGCGTCAATCCTCCTTCGGCCATTGATGTCAAAGATAATGAACCGGTATACCTGTTTATGGATCCCAAAATGAAAGAAGCACTTGCTTACATTAATAAAATGATGACAGCCAATGTGGTAGACCCGGATTGGGTGACGATGAACTCGCCTGATTTGCTGGACCAAAAGTTATTTAAAGGTAAAATCGGCTTCATGATAAGGGATGCGCGCAGGCTGGAGCCGGATTATCAGCAGAAAATGAAAGAAATTAGCGGAGAGGTGCCGGAATGGATCGTGATTCCTCCAATGGTAGGTCCTTATGGCGATCAAATCGTAGAGAGAAAATCATTCCAAGGCAATTCATGGGCTATATCCAAAACAGCGGATAAGGATAAAATCATTCGGATCTTGTCCCTGCTGAATTATCTCTTTACGGACGAAGAAGCCTATCCGAATTTTGCATACGGAATCAAAGGGATTCATTGGGATGTAGTGGACGGCAAAATCAAAAATAAAACATCCGAATTATCGAAGGAAATGAAAGAGAAGTACCTATGGGTCGATCATTACAGAATGCCGCGCCGTGGAGATGATGCCGAATACTTCAGCTTCCAGAATCCTAAGACGGCGGAAGCTTTCGTGAACAATCAGAAATATGTGGGGCCAACGCTGCCTGGAAACTTATTGACCGCAGATCCTAGCGATACCTTGGCAGCTGACCGCACGCGTTTCATTAATGAAAGCTTAGTGAAATTTATGACGGGCAAAGACCCTCTCACCAACTGGGACCATTTCCTCCAAACGTTGGACACCAAGTTTGATATGCAGACATATAAGGAAACAGCAGTCAAGCAATTTAAAGAAGCTGGTTTAATCAAGTAAATGAAACGAAGAGAGTGGCTCTTAACAGCCCCTCTCTTTATTGTCATTTTAATAAGAACGTAAAAGGAAGAGGATGCATGCGAAGAAGAATCAGCTTGCCTTTAAAATTATTTTTTATCGTGTTTGCGTTTGTATTAGGCTGTATCATTTTGATAAGCCAATTATCCTATCGCTATGTCCAAAAGGAAATAAGAACGAACGACATCTACTACACCAACCAAATACTTGACAAAGTCGATCAGTATTTCACTGTTAATTTTGCCTCCTTCCAGACGATCCTGTTTTCGGTCGAAACATCGGTGAACGCCAACATTGACAAGACGGAAGTCATCAAAGAGCAATTAAGAGAGCTATATGAACTCAATAGTAATTACGTCAGCAATATTTATTTGATCAATAGAGATCTATCCATTGTAGGCGGAAGTACGCCTACCCGCATATTCGATGAACCTTTAGCGGAAAGACAGCCTTTATTTGTTGCGGCTGACAAAAACAGAAGGACGACCTTTGTCAGTGATCCATACAAATCCAAATATTCTGGTTGGACCGTTACGATGGTTCGATATTTGAACGGAGCACCGTATCCAATGGCCATTGCCGTTGATTTGGATCTAAATGCCATTGAAGAAACGTTGTTCAAGATTAATAAACAAGAACAAATGAATTTGGCTCTGATCACCGCATCGGGTAAGATCATTGCCGGATTTTCGGAAAATAGAGGACCGCTGACTGTTCAAGATCATACCTTTTCAATCGGTGAAACGCCAGCGGAACAAATTTTGGATACAACAGAAACTAGCCTTCAACTGCATACCAAGGACGGCCTGCCGGTCTCCCTTCTGAAAAAACCGACAGAGAAATTCAATTGGACCATCATCTCGGTCAATGATGAATCACGCTTGAAAGCCGCTCTGACCAGATTGGAAACCTATTATATCGCGCTTCTAGCGGCAGGTCTTATCTTAAGTTTATTCATTTCCTTTCTTATTGCCAAGTACATAAGGAATCCGCTTTATGCGCTCAAAACAAAAATGAAACGAGTGGAACAAGGCATCCTCACGACGACAATAACGATTAACCGAGACGATGAGTTTGGAGATCTGTCCCGAGCCTTTGACCGTATGCTGCAGCAAATTGTGGAATTGATTCAGCGAGCCGAGCTTCATAATGAGCTTGAGCGGAAGCTGGAGATTCAAGTGCTGCAGTCTCAAATCAACCCTCATTTTCTGTATAACACGCTTGGTTCGATCAGCAATGTTATACGTCTCGGTCAAATAGAGAAAGTAGATGTGGTGATCGGGTCGCTCATTTCTTTATTGGAATACGGGATAGATGACGCTTCAGAGAAGGTTTCCTTGCGCCAGGAATTGCGAAATGTAGCGGACTATATCGAGATCCAGAACATCCGGTATAACCGAAATTTTCAATTAATTGAAAATATCGAAGCAGGGTTAATGGATTTTCCGGTTTTTCGCATGCTGCTGCAGCCCCTTGTGGAGAATAGTATTTTCCATGGCTATAACGGAGGGGGAATCGAGGGACCTATTACGATTCATGCATACAAGGATGGCGGCATCGTCATCATTGAAGTCGTTGATCAAGGCGAGGGCATTCCAGCCGATAAAATAAACCGTATTTTAATTTCAGAACCGGGTGATATGGAAGTGAAAAGGAAAAGGATCGGGTTAACGAATATTCATGGCAGAATAAGACTTCACTACGGTGAACAATTCGGGCTCCAAATCATTAGCATACCTAAGGAAACAACCCGTATACGCGCGCTATTCCCGTCAGCTATGCTAAAAGGAGATGCATCATGGTGAGAAACTATACCTGCTTCATTGTTGACGACGAAGACCTTATCATTCAAAGATTGGAATTGTTTTTTAACGAGCTCTCCCAAAGGGATAAGCGATTTGTTCTAGTCGGGAAAGCAAATAATGGGCGGGATGGGATCGAAGAGATTTTAAAGCTTAAGCCGGATATCGTCATATCTGATATCGTTATGCCGCGAATGGATGGAATCTCCATGATTGAACAGTTAAAGCTTGAGCTCCCCCAAACCCAATACATATTATTGACTGCCTATTCATCCTTTGAATACGCACAGCGAGCTATTCATGCCAACGTATTGGAGTACATTGTTAAGGTTCCGCTGAGGGAGGCGGATTTGGATCGAGCCCTAGCGAAGGCGGCTGGGATTCTCAATGAGGTTAAGAAAAAAGAAGCGGAATTTCAATCGTTAAACGTATCCGTGCTTGAAAATAAATATAGAGTCCGCAAGCAATTTTTTAACGAACTGATCCGAGGCGAAATCCCATCCCATCGGGCATCGGATTTTGCCAATCGCATGCAGTTCCATTTCTTTCAAGCCAACTATTGCTGCTTCATAGTCGAAATGAACACGTATGAAAGCTTCCGAAACGAGTACTCAGCAGCTGATCAAAACATTTTGAAATATGCGATTACGAATATCATCGAAGAAACGGTGATGAATGGTGGCAGCGGCGTAGCAGCGGATCTGTCCGATAATCGCTTTATTGGCTTTCTTTCTTGGGAAAATAACCGCAGTGATATGGAAACGGAATATGCTTGCCAATCCTTGGGAGGGCAGATCGTCTCACATTTGCAACAATATCTGAATCAAAGGGTATCCGTCGCTTTCGGTGGGACGCACCGAGGCTGGGAGTCTATCAAACAAGCATACACGGAAGCTAAAAATGTGAGTGAGGACTTCTATTATCATATGGAGAAAGTAGTAAAAACGCCTAATCATCGGTTCCAATACCAAAATGACAAAAAAGCAGAATTTCAGCAAAAACTGTCTGATTTTCTTGTATGGGTGAATAGGAAGGTTTCCAAGGAAGAGCTGGAGCTTGCAGTCGCCGGTCTGCACCAATTTGTTTCGGACCATAAAATCCATAAGTCCATCATGGCGCCGATGCTTAGAGACTTGTACAGAGACATTACGATGAAGTTTAAACCGGGAAACAAGCTGGCCGCGAAAGCAGCAGAATTCCCAATGGCATTTATGGCCTTTCAGGAGCAGCTTGCCTATATTGGCAACTTTACATTCGAATACGTGCAGGCCGGGCAAATATTGCATCGTGCAGAAATCATGAGTGCCATGCAGTTTATAGAGAAAAACCTGAAACAACGCTTGACGCTGGAGGCGATTGCCGAGGATGTGAATTTGGCTCCGTCGTATTTTAGCAGCTTATTCAAAAAAACAATGAACGAAGGCGTGATCAGCTACATCAACCGCAAAAAAATCCAATTAGCGCTCGAGCTGTTAAATGTGCAGGATTATTCTTTATTGGAATTGTGCGAGGAAGTAGGCATCGTCAATGAAGGCTACTTTTGCAAACTATTTAAAGAATATACGGGTGAGACTCCTAAGCAATATCGGATCAAAATGACAAGGTACGAATCCAAATAAGGCTGCAAAAAATATATGAGTTTTTCGCGAAATCATGTAAAAAAAAGGGGACCAAAAGACTTACCATGATAGAAGGATCTAATCATGGAGGTTATGAAAATGGAGCTTATGAAAGCAGATGTAACCGTCGTAGGCGGAGGTATTGCTGGGATATGCGCTGCCATTGCAGCCGCTCGCCAAGGGCTAAAGGTTTCACTTATTAATGATCGGCCGGTGCTTGGGGGTAATGCGAGCAGTGAGGTCAGGGTCCATATCAACGGATCGGCATATCTCGGAAACAGTCCATCCTATTATGCCCGCGAGGGCGGGTTGGTGGAAGAACTCAAGCTGAAAATCTTTCACTATAATCCGTTATACAACAAGAAGCTCATGCTTTCGCTATCGGATACGGTCTTATTGGACATGGTTTATGCTGAGCCTAACATTTCCCTATTCCTGAATACATGCGTGCATGAAACGGGCATGGAAAACGGCAGAATTAAATGGGTGGAGGGCCTTCAACTCGCTTCTGAAAGAAAATTCCGATTTGAAAGCCGAACCTACATCGATTGCTCCGGCGACGGCATTGTCGGATATCAAGCAGGCGCTCACTTCCGATGGGGAAGAGAGGCGAAGCATGAATACATGGAGGAGCTGGCTCCTGAAGTAGCGGACCATTACACTATGGGTGATACGATTCTGTTTCAAGCCCGTGACGTAGACTATTCCGTTCCTTACAAAAGGCCTGGCTTTGCGTATGATATTACGAAGCTGCCTTTTTTCGATAGTATCAGAAAAGGCTTGAACCATCGGTCTTTTCCAAGGAAAATCAACGGGCTAGGCGGATTGTGGTGGCTCGAATACGGCGGACATATGGATATTATCAAAAATAATGAAGACATCGCATTGGAATTGCGGAAATTGGTGTACGGGATTTGGGATTATATCAAAAATAGCGGCGAGTTTGATGATGTGGACAATCTTATTTTGGATTATGTATGCCCGATACCGGGAAAGCGGGAGTCGCGGAGGTTTATAGGGGAGCACATGCTGTCTCAGAATGATCTTACATCAAAGCCTCATTTCGAGGATGCTGTATCCGTTGGTGGCTGGTATATGGATCTGCATGCGAATAAAGGCATCTACGATGAGGGGCCGGCTACAGCATGGAATTTCGTGCCGGGCTTGTATAATATCCCGTTCCGCAGCTTATTTTCTCGCAATGTTCCTAATCTGATGTTCGCGGGCCGCAATATAAGCGCTACCCATGTGGCTTTCGGATCCACAAGGGTCATGGCAACCTGCGGCTGCATGGGGCAAGCGGTAGGAACGGCTGCTGCGTTATGCTTGAAATACGAGGCAGACCCCGCGGCCATAGTCAAAACTCATATGGGTGAGCTTCAGGCGCAGCTGCTTCGAGACGGGCAAACGATTGTAGGGCTTCAAGAGGAGTTGGATCCTTATTTCGTTGACGGATTAACGATTCGTGCCTCGTCCCAGCGCAGCTATCATAATGTTCATCCAACCGTAGAGATTTCCTTGGAGAAAGCGTTATGTTTGGTCTTGCCGATGGAGACATCCGCAGCTGAAAGCGTACGGATCAAAATGAAAAACAGGTCCGGGCATTCGGAAACGTTGCAGGTGAAGCTATTTGGCGGGGAGCGTAAGGAAAACTATATTCCCTCCAGCGAGCTGAAAGACTACCGCTTGGATATTGCAGCCGGTTACGATGACTGGATTACGCTGGACCTCAGCTGCAAAAAGCCGGCTGACGACAAAATCTACATCGTACTGGAAGGTGCGGCAAGCCTTGCCGTATATGGCAATGAAGAGAAGATGACCGGAGCGGTCAGCTTTCATTATCGGCCAGATGTGCCGTCTAAGCTTAAGAAGCTTAATCAAAGCATTTGCTTCAAAGACCTGGTTCCATCCCAAAATATGTATAGCCCTGAGAATGTCGTCAATGGCTTCTCTAGACCTTATGGTCTGCCGAACGGTTGGATATCTGAACGTACGGAAGGAAGGGAATGGTTGGAATTATGTTTTGCAAGCCCCAAACATGTGGAGGACATTCATCTTGTGTTCAATTCACGGTTGGATTTGGAGCATTTCGACGATCCGATCGAGCCCCTTATCCAAGATTATGATGTGATCTTGACCATAGAGGACGGAACCGAGAGTGAAACCATCATCCGCGGAAATTATCTCACGTTGAATAAACATAAAGTGGATGCGAAATGTGTAACCCGAATCCGGATTCAATTCTATGCAACCCACGGATCTCCTTACTATGAAGTGTTTGCTGTAAAATGCTTTGCTCCAAAAATAATAAGCGAGGGCAGGTGAAGCCGCGATGGAGGAATTATTCCCTCGTAGAGGGCTGCCTAATGTCATTCCGAAGCTGGAAAACGGGGAAACCGTGACAATCGCCTATTTTGGCGGCAGTAATACCCGTTCTCAAGGATATAGGGTCATGACGGGAGATTGGCTTCGAGGGCGATATCCGCATGCGGATATCCGCTCTGTAAACGCAGGCATTGATGGGACAGGATCGGATTTGGGCTGCGCTCGCTTGGAGACGGATGTGCTGCGACATCAGCCTGATCTCGTGTTTGTTGAATTTGTTGGCAACGATGGCGGAGTCCCAGAATCCAAGGCGCGGATCGAAGGAATTGTCCGTCAGATCCGCAAGCGAAGCCTATATATCGATATTTTGTTCGTTTATACGCTGAAGGAGCGGGATGTAGCTTTATTTCAATCCGGCGAATACCAGAAGGGGGCTCTCATGCAGGAGGAAGTGGCCGATTATTACGGTATTCCTTCCATTCATCTCGGCGTAGCGGTCAGTCAATTGGTATCCGAGGGAAAGCTCATTTTCACCGCAAGGGCTGATCAGTCGAATCCAGAAGCCGTTATTTTTACGCATGATTCGGTCCATCCGACAATTCCCGAAGGGCATCAGATTTACACGGATACGATTACCCGGGCATTTGAGAAAATAAGCGAGCTTCGCGACCCTCAGGGAAGATTGGAACATCACTTGCCTCGGTACCCGTTGGTCCCGGCTAATCCTTGGGAGTACGCATCCATACTGCCGCTGGATCGCCTCGCTTTTTTTTCGGAAGGATGGTCTTACATGACCACAGATGATTTTGATTTAGTGCGCGAGTATAATTGGTTGTTTCCCGGCTTATGGCGAGCAGTCGATCCTGGAGAAGCGATCACGGTGCAATTCGAGGGGACCCACATCGGGCTATTCGATATCGGGGGGCCTGATTCCGGCAGATTGAAGGTGTCGGTAGATGGAGGAGAAGCCTTTCTAATCGATCGGTTTACGCCTTATAACGATCATAATCGAAATCAGTATGTATTCTTGCCGGAGCTGCCGAATGGGAAACATATGGTTCGCTTCGAAATCGATCACGAGAAGACAGATAAAGCATCCGTGTTTGAAGCAAACGGCAATGAACGCAGCATGGAGCATGTTCGGCAGCATCCGGCTTGGTATGATAAAACGGTTATCCAGCTTGGGAAGCTGCTAGTGGTCCAGCCGCCATTATAACTAATCTTTAGGTTTTGTCCACATGGAAGACCTACATTCTATTTGACTGCTATTGAGCGGTCAATTAGGATGTAGGTCTTTTCTTGAAATATAAGCCTGAGTCAAATGATTCTCAAGCAATTTACTTTTTTATTCTTTACTGATCGTTCTCAATATGTTAAATTGAGAAAGGGAGGAGGGAATGGAATGGCAAGAAGCACTAGAATTGAGGAAAACGTAGAATTGGATAAGGCGATCTTCAGTGCCAAAGAAAAACTATACCATACAGCCAAGATGGCCATATAACTTTTAAAGGAATAGCTAGTAATTTTGATTGTTACGTGTTTTTTTTATATTTTTTAGAATGATCGTTCTCGTATAGTGAATAAACAAAGATCTCATAATAAATGAAACATACTTACATTCATTATAGAACGATCGTTCTTGAATTCTTGCATTCCCTCCGCCCAATACACTCTTTCTTCATTGCTTATTTTGTATAGGAGACTTTGCTAAACCCATACCACATAATAAAAGGAGCAGTCTAAAATGAAAATTTCAGAACAAATTGCTTTTGTCACCGGTGCAAACAGAGGCCTCGGTCGAGAACTTACACTTGAACTTCTTTCCAGAGGAGCTAAGGTTTATGCTGGAGCAAGAAATCCAGAGTCCATCGATATTCCCGGTGTAATACCTGTGAAGCTCGACATTACGAACCCTCAAGAGGTAGCTGCAGCCGCTAATCTTGCTAAGGATATTACGCTTTTGATTAACAATGCAGGATCGTCTACAGGCGCTTCATTGCTTGGCGGTGAACTTGACCAAATCCAACTGGAGTTTAATACGCATTTCTTTGGAACACTTTCCATGGTTCGCGCTTTTGCTCCGGTTCTATCTAATAACGGCGGCGGCTCGATTCTTAATATTCTTTCTGCATTATCTTGGGTCAGTACCGGGACTGTTGGTGCGTATACGGCCGCAAAAGCAGCAGAATGGGCATTGACGAACGATTTGCGATTAAATTTGCATTCTCAAAAAATACGAGTTGCTGGATTACATGTAGGCTATATGGAGACAGACATGACGTCGGGCTTAGAAGTGCCTAAGTCCAACCCTTCGGACATCGCGAAGATTGCTATCGATGGGATAGAATCAGATAGCTTTGAAATCGTTGCCGATGATACAAGCCGACATATCCAAAGTATTTTTGCCGGTGGGGTATCTGCGATTTACTCACACCTATCCTAATACAAACAACTTATAAAGTAACATCGTAATCGCTTCACAATTAAAGTAACAAAAGCCATCGTCGTTGAACCTGTCGGTGCATGGTCATTAGCTAATCCTGATTTTGTATAGATGGTGCCCTCCGAAGGCTGGATGATTTCACTCCCGATGTAACTTTGGAAATGGATGGGCTTCGGAAGCTATTGCAGAAACCAAAGCCTCATACAAGTAAAGGAGCCAATCCGAGCAGCCACCGTTTCCCACTCGATAGTGACGACGATCAATACGGATTTCAAATATAAGTGTTTTTAGTTTGAAGGGATTATCCGGCTATCACAGCCGGACAATTCCTTCATTTTTTTGTGTTTGTTAATCATAACGTTGGTTCTAAGTGATGACTGGATTCCTCTCAAACCAACGCCATAATGGATCTGCCACTCTTACGAAGAAAACAATTTTTGATCCATTAGCTCTAAGGAGTCATGTGTTCATGAGTAGGAATGAGAGACAATACTAGTAAAAGCGTATAGAGAAGGATTGCTTCATATTCGAAAACATGCCGAAGAAGCCAATCATATTCGCATTCGACTAGAATCAAGTGATAGGAGTTGGCAATGTTGCATGTCAGTCAACGGATTAGTTTCTCAGGTAATCTTTTATGAAAGAAGGTAGAATTCCCATGACGCTGCAACCCGTACGCATTCTAATTGTAGATGATCATCCTCATGCTAGAGAAGGGATGAGGACCATACTCAGCGAGGATTCCTTGTTTGAAATTGTGGGGGAAGCTTCAAACGGTGAAGAAGCCATTTATTGGACGGAACAAGCGATGCCGGATATGATTTTAATGGATATTAACATGAAGGAGATGGGAGGCCTTGAAGCAACTAAGGCAATCAAGTCGAAATTCCCTTACGTGAAAATTGTGATGGTCACGGTATCCGATGATAGTAGTCATTTATTTGAAGCATTGAAAAAAGGGGCTCAAGGCTATTTGCGCAAAAATTTAAACCCTAGTGCATGGCTTGAATACTTAAGAGCAGTTGCCATTGACGAGACACCTATGTCTCAAGAGCTCGCGCAGCGTATATTAAGTGAATTTACTCCTATTGAAAAGCCAAAGACGGAAGAGTCCCCCTTAACCTCAAGGGAAAAAGAAATATTAACTCTGGTTGCCAAAGGGATGCTGAATAAAGATATAGCTGCGCAATTAATTATTTCCGAGCATACGGTTAAGAATCATTTGAAAAATATTTTGCAAAAGCTTCATCTGGCAAACCGTGTCCAGCTTGCTCGGTATGCCTATGAACAGGGATATTATCAAGTATAAACGATATGCAGCACAAGCCTCATCATCAGGCGAGACTTGTGCTGTTTCTTTCTATAACTATTACTTAAATGCTCCCAACCAGTTGGCTAAATTCACAATTTCTTCTTCTGACAGTCGACCTTCGTAACCTGGCATTCCTCCGCCGCCATGAACAATTTGCTTATAAATTTTCTCTCTGCCAAGTGTACTCCCAACCTGATTGAGAGCTGGTCCCATCGCTCCTTGGTACTCATCGCCATGACAATGCATACAATTGCTTTTGTAAATAGATTCCGCGTTTGAAGTATCAACTGGCGTTTCCGGGATGGATACTGGAGGATCAATCTGAGCAGCTTCCTCCTTTGCGGGAAGGTTGAAAAGCAGCAGAATTACAAATAATAAGCCAGCAATGCCTAATACGATTGACATGATCCACTTTTGCATGAAAACGCTCCTTTTACGTAATAATTCCATCTAGCCCGGATCTACTTATTTCCGAATTAAGCTAAAGTAGCTTTTAGTAGAAGAGCCGTCCCGTTCAGTCCGTTTGATTTGTAAAGCGGCAGTGCGTGCTAATCTGAACTAAAATTTCTGCTCATATCTTTTCTTTTAAGAGCCTATTTATATCCTTCAAAATAAGGGTGTTATCCATTTCCTCGCCCATACGATATATCTTTCGAATCTGCTGGTTGGCATCTACAAGCATGAGAGAGGTGACCGTATGCACGTATTGATTATTATCGAGTTTTTGAATGCCAATTCCGTATTCTTTAGCCTTTTCAATCGTATATGCCTCGTCTCCGCGCAACAGCCTCCAACCTGACTGATCAATTCCCATCCTCTTTGCATAAGATTGAAAAACTTCAGGAGTATCCGTATTGGGATCAAAGGTAATGGCAACAAGCTGAACTTTGCTTCCGAAGCTGTCTTGTTTTATTAATTCATCCTGAAGCAGCACCATATTATACGTGGTAGCTGGGCATATATCCGGACAACTCGTGAACATAAACTCGATGAGCATGACTTTGCCTTGATTATCCTTCAGTTCAAAATCGGACCCGTCTAGCTGTTCCAGGGTGAAGTCTGGAGCAGCTTTCACGATGGGGAGCCGATCAGCGCTGTTTTGTGATGTAACGAATAGATAAGTTAGGAAAGATAGCACTAAAATGATGACTGTTATAAGAAATGGATTTGCTTTTTTTACTATCATGAAGGAATATCCTTTTGAGAATCTGTTGAATAAATCTGTGTCATCTTATCCTGTAAGATGTTATCCTCTTTAACAAGCTTTGCTCCATTTAACATCACATAGGCACCTCCTGCTAGAAATAATCCGCCCAAAATCATCCAATACAGCATGTTGTATATCTCCTTTCTGAATCTGTTGATTTGTTCTACTTATTATAAAAGGAATTGTTGTGGAACAATAATGGCTCGAACGAGCTATTTCCTCGTCAATTGTGACGATTACGTTCCGTTAATGGTTATTTCAAATCATTCGTATTTACGAGGCATTACCGTTAAAAATAAAACAGGGAAAACCGCGAAGCCCTCTGCTGCGCGCTGAGATTACCCGTGTAGAAGTGGCTATAGTGATCGCAGAAGCTCTAGGCAAGCCAATTGGTGCGGATTCAGCAACTCATTTTGCAGATGAATCAGACATTCCATTATGGGCAAAAAGCAGCGTTGCTGCCGTACAGCATGCTGGCATTATGCAAGGCAAGGACGCTGGCTAATTCGCGTCGCAAGATCAAGCAACAATGGACTGCTCATCTAGTTAGTTGTGTGTTTTCAGACTCCTGTACCTATGTACAAAAACAAAGAGTAAGATAAAATTTCCTTACAATAACATTTGACTTAAAGTACGCTTTAATGATTATGATAAGACAAAAGTGTACAAGGAGTTGAAAGCATGCCATTCTCCATTAAGGAAGCGTCGGAAATGCTCGGTTGTCCTGCGCATACAATCCGTTATTATGAGAAAGAAGGATTGTTGCCGAATATCACGCGAGACGAGCATGGGAACCGTATTTTCGAACAAAAGGATTTGAACTGGATCAAGCTAATGACTTGCTTTAGACGAACGGGTATGAAAGTGGCCGCTTTAAAACAGATCGTGAATCTCGCATTGCAAGGAGAATCGACGATTCCGCAGAGAAAAGCCATTCTCGAGGAACATCAACAAGAGCTCCATAGGCAACAACACGAATTAAATGAAGCCTTCTATGCGGTCAATCAGAAATTGTCTATATATGACGAGATTCAAAAAGGTACATTAGCTCCAGACCGAGACTTACGAATGGACGAGGGCAAACTCCAGTAATTAGAGGTAAAATATGTGAAACAAGGCTACCGACTTCGGTAGCCTTGTTTCACATTCCAGCCTCTGAAAGACGCCATGTCGTATTATGACCGAATTGTTTAAAATATGCCTGATCGCCCTATTTTGCATTTTTATACCTGCTTGACTTAAAGTGCTCTTTAAGGCTTAAGGTGTAGAGGTAGCAGAACGACCACATGATCAGGACCACAAGGGAGAGAATATTAAATGATAAAAATCGATCAACTTTATATCAATGGACAGTTTGTTATACCTAACGGGACCGAAGTTCAAGACTTGATTAATCCCTCGACAAAAGAAATCATAGGAAGGGTGACTTTAGGGAATGAGCAGGATACTCGCGATGCTATCGCGGCAGCAAAAGAAGCTTTCAAAACATTTTCGAAAACAACCGTCGAAGAACGTAGCGAGATGCTCCAACGGTTGCATGACGTAATGATGGACCATTTCGAAGCCCTCAATCAAGTAGCCGTAGATGAATATGGCGCTCCAGAAGGCGCGACTGCCGCACGTACTCTGTACGCCGCTAAAAATTTTCTCCATAATAAAGCATCGTTGTCGGAATTTCAGTTCGAAAAACGTATGGGTAAAGCAAAGGTCGTCCTGGAACCGCTAGGCGTCATTGGACTTATTACTCCTTGGAACGCGAACTATACGCATATCTCCACGAAGTTAGCACCTGCCATTGCAGCTGGATGTACGGTCGTAATAAAGGCAAGCGAGCTTAGCGCAATTCAAACGCAAGTCATTACGGAATGCTTCCATAAAGCCGGTATTCCTGCCGGTGTTATCAACTTCGTCCATGGCAGAGGCGATGTGGTCGGAGCGGAATTAACCCGTCACCCGGATGTAGCAATGATTTCTTTCACGGGTTCATCACAAGTAGGAAAAATCATAGGAAGAGATGCCGCGAATACAATGAAGAGATTGGTGCTGGAGCTAGGCGGTAAATCGCCAAACGTCATTCTCGACGATGCTGATTTTAACAAAGCTATTCCGATGTCCGTGATGACTGCGTTCAGCAACAGCGGACAAGCTTGCCATGTCGGTTCCCGGTTGATCGTTCCAGAACATCGATTGGAAGAAGTGAAACGTCTTGTGAAAACGACGATTGATGGGATCAAAGTGGGGAGTCCGAGAGAAGCCGGTGTTTATATCGGACCAATGGTTAACCAAAAGCAATATGAGACGGTTCAGCATTATATTAAACTTGGCGTTGATGAAGGTGCTGAATTAGTCGTTGGGGGAGAAGGGCATCCAGAAGGGTTGGAACAAGGCTATTTTGTTAAACCTACTGTATTTGCTCATGTAACCATGGATATGTCGATCGCCAAAGAAGAAATATTCGGACCGGTATTGTCCATTCTTACATTCAAAACGGAAGAGGAAGCCATCGAAATCGCGAACAATTCGATCTATGGCCTATCCGCTTATGTCAGTTCTTCGGACTTAGAAGCCGCTAATCGGGTTGCTTCGCGAATTGTCTCGGGTCGTGTGTTGATCAATGGATTGCACGACGAGCCGACTGCTCCTTTCGGAGGTTTCAAACAATCCGGAATCGGCAGAGAATTCGGCGTATATGGTCTGCAAGAGTATGTAGAACCTAAAACAATTCTAGGTCACGACGTCGTTCAGTAACGACGAATAGCCCGATCCGAATCGGATAATCGGTATTGGGGTAGTGTAAGTATATTGAATCGGTTTGACGACAACGGAATTAAAAACCTGACAGTGAATGAAAAAGTGCTTAATTTATCAAAATACACAGAGCTAAACAAACTTGGGGGGCTTAATTTCTAAAAGCAATTAAAATCGATCAAAATCACATTAACGGCTTATATGTGAAATACAGCGGATTCGAAAAGCAACAAATAATTATCTCCATACAAAACAACAAATTTCCTAATTAAGAAGGATAAATGTTCTTAAGATCCTAACCCATTAAAATGAGGATTGTAAAAGGAGGGAGAGCTTCCAAATGAAATCTTACGTCATCGGACAAACAACGAATCAAGCATCGATTCATTCGGGGTTTGGTCCTCATACGACCGCGCAGGAAGCTTTGGGAAATCGTAATTTGGATGGTAAAGTAGCTCTAGTGACAGGTGGTTATTCCGGAATCGGTCTTGAGACCTCTCGTGTATTAGCGGCAGCTGGCGCTACGGTCATCGTGCCGGCGAGAACGCCTGACAAAGCCAAAGTAGCGGTGGCGGGTATGCCGCGTCTCGAATTGGAGACTCTGGATCTTATGGATCCAGTTTCGATAGACGGTTTCGCGGAGCGTTTTCTAGCTACAGGGAGACCTTTGGATATCCTGATCAACAGTGCCGGCATTATGGCAGCCCCACTTACGCGTGACGATCGTGGTTATGAGTCCCAATTTGCTACGAATCATTTGGGTCACTTTCAGTTGACCGCTAGATTGTGGCCGGCCTTAAAACAAGCGAAGAACGCACGAGTTGTAGCGGTTTCCTCGCGCGGACACCGTCTCAGTGGCGTCGATTTGGATGATCCGAATTATGATCGAAGAATGTACGATAAGTGGAAAGCCTACGGACAATCCAAATCTGCGAACGTGTTGTTTGCCGTCGAGCTTGATAAACGCGGCAGATCTGAAGGGGTTCGCGCTTTCTCCGTACATCCCGGGCTTGTTCTGACGGATTTAAGTCGTCACTTGACGGAAGAGGAGACAGGTCGTCCGAAACAAATGAACGACGAAAAGGAAAAACCAGCCCCAGATCCTGATGCAGACCAATTCAAGTCCGTTGAGCAAGGAGCGGCTACGAGTGTTTGGTGCGCAACTTCCACTCAACTAGACGGAATGGGGGGTGTCTACTGCGAAGATGTCGATATATCTGAGGCGGTTCCCGCTGACAGCGAGAAGGGTACTGGTGTTAGACCATGGGCGATCGATCCCGATATAGCGCAACGGCTTTGGGAGCTGAGCGAGAAACTCGTCGGCTTTAAGTTCTCGATTTAGCAGCTGTTTATAAGTTATAAGATTGATGGAGAAAAGATTTTCCGTGTCTGTGACACAATCCATATTTATAAAATTAGGCATGGGCCCGGCATTGTACCGGACTCATGCCTTTTAATGTCATTAGATTGTATGAAAGGGAACTTTTCAAAAAAACGAAAAAGATCGATTAATTCAGTAAATGGTACAGATACTGTTGTTATTATTTGGACTGAATGCTATTGTTGATAAAATTCACAGTAGGAGGTAGTGGGATGTCAAACTCGTTTGAATTGGTGAAACCATCAGTTTTTTTTGTACTCGGAAGATACAGAGGATAAGATAACAAATCTGAGCTTTGTCCCCCATTCTACATACTGGTTTATAGACAAATATTCAAAGAAAGTCATTGGTGCAGTAAATATTAGACATAAACTCAATGCAAAGCTCCTTAATTGTGATGGACATATTGGTTACGGCATACGCCCATCAGAAAGAAGAAAAGGCTACGCATCTATCCTATTAGCATTAACACTTGAAATTACAAAAAAAATGGGTTTAAACAAAGTTCTTCTTGTTTGTGATAATGGCAATATTGCTTCAAAAAAAACCATAATAAATAATGGTGGTCAATTTGAATCGGAGTATATAGAGGAATGCGGGAACGTTGTATGTCGGTTCTGGATATAGTTATAAATCCTTTTTGCTATAATGTGTTTATTTATTTCAAAAGACCATTGCGTAAAAAGGAACGTTAGTTAACAAAACAGCAGCAGTCTAGAGCCAATATGATATGCTCCCTTAACTGCCATTATTCTTTTGTCAGCCATACAAATACCAAATGCGAATGGCGGCTCTGAAGGTCAATTGACCCGGCTCGATGGGGCTTGTGGCGCTTTCCAGCGACATTGCTGACGCCTTGAAGAACACAGGCTCCGCCCCAGACAGCACTACTTCCTCGACTTTGCATGGAACGGCGGACAAAGAAACGCCGAGTGCCTGGGCGATAACGGTAGCCTTCGCCTCTGCATCTCGCACAGCAGCAATTAATGCTTCTCGTTTCGCTTTAGCACCCTCGCTAGTATCAAACTCTATCGAAGTAACAATGTTCGCCCCATTCGCAACGGCCGCATCGATCAGGCGTCCAGCCTCCGTAACATTGTCTAGTGTCACTTGAAGCAGATGGGTGACTCTGTATCCTCGGAACTCTTGCTTTCCGTCTATATAATCGTATTGAGGCTCCATTAGAAATTGCGTAGTTTTGATGCTCTCACGGGCAATGCCCGATTGCTCCAGCTCTTCAATAACCGCGGCCACTTTTATTGCATTGTCGGATTGGACCGATATCAGATCTACCCCTTCACTAACGGTTCCCAGTGTAATCAATGTACGGTCTGGAACTGCTGTAACTACACCTTCCCCCAATACCTCTAATGTAAAATCACATGCATGTTCTTTAAGTTGAGCCATAGCCTCATTTTCCTCCTTTAACATCATACCTATAACTAAACTATGACCATTTATCGCTTGACATTCAATGTGTCCTTAGCAACATTATCAGTACGGAAGAAGGCCGTCCCTGAATGAACAGGGGACGGCCTATGTTTATGTTTAAGCTCGATAACCTATAATAGCCTATACAAAAGTAACCTTGACCTCATCCCTGCCGATGAGAGCTCCAGAACTATTATAAGCCTCTGCTATAATAACGAAGGTTCCAGCGTGTAACAGCATGAGCTTCGTATAGCTCGATAGCGTATGATGAATGTCGTATCCGCTTGACGGCACGTCGAGCTTACCTGAATGGTAGGTTAGTGATCCGTATATTCCATTATTCTTCTCTAAAATACGGATTTCGTATTTGTAAGCCCCGCTGGGCTTCGTAATGCCGATATAATCCGGAACCGCTCCGTAGCTATTCGGATACGGGTTAAACACGTAAACCCCTCCATAAGCGCTCGCTTGGGAAGCAATACCGAACAGCAAGGTTATAGCAAACACGAGCGAAAATATCTTCTTCATAAATAACTCCTCCTCATAATGGTTTTCGTACCCATTCCGGCCGAAATGGGTATGTACCTTTGCCGAGAACTCTCTCGATGAATATAACATCATTTATCAGAAGTAACTATATCTAGAATTTATGATTGTATGTCTATTTCTACCGAAATCTAATGGCGTACATCCAAGTATTAAGCAAAAAGCAGGTTGCCCACCGCAGGCAATCTCCTTTCTATAAGCTCTATAGAGATTCGCCGTTCAGGTCATTTTCCGGTGGACAAGTTTTATTTCTTTAACATCCGCCGAGACCGAGAAGAGGGGAGTTCCATTTCGGATTCCGAAGATCGGGGAAGTCGTTTACCCTTGGTCAGAGCGCAAGTATCGACGCGAGCGCGATCCAAGCTGGTGGCAGGTTGCAATACTTGACCTTTCAGTTGATGATTACAGAATGCGGCGATATGGCGACGTCACTATCGGATGTGTAGAAACGAAGGCTAGTTCACAAAACGGATGAATATAAAACAGATAAAAATGAACGAATAGGGTAATGTTGTGAGATATATTTACCGAATGAGGACATGAACATATTCCGAATTATGTAATCGTGACTTTATTTGCAGCGGATTTCCTACTCGGACCGTCTAATAAGGTGAAGGTGGTGATCACGTGAAGCCGACCGGCAGTCGACATAAAAATGATTTTTCGAAAGACCCCACGCAAGCACTGGAGCAACTCATGAACGAATTCGGCACGATCGTCATTAGGACCGCGTTTTTCTATACCGGGGATGCTCATCTTGCCGAGGATATTAGCCAGGAGGTATTCTTACGCGCGTACCGAAAGTGGCACACCTTCCGCGGCGACAGTACCGTCAAGACGTGGCTGACGACGATCACAGTCAACATATGCCGCGACAAAATGAGCGTTCGCATGTTCACGGAACAGCCGACCGAGCCAGGCAAGTTGGAGCTTGGCCGAACGATCAGCGTGGAAGATGAGGCGCTTGAACGGCTAAAGAAGAGCGAAGTGCTGCAGCATGTGCTGCGCCTACCGTTACCGTATCAGGAAGTGTTGTACTTGTATTACTACGCGGACCTGAGCACCCGGGAGATATCAGAAGCCATTAGCACGCCGGAAGGAACAGTACGCAACAAACTTCATCGGGCGCGTGAAATGCTCGCCCGAGAGATCGGCAAGGAGGGAATCATTCATGACGGATAGAGATCATGAACTGCATCTACAGTTTAGAAAGGAGTCTGATGAAATGTTATTTTCGAGTATGGAGATGAGTGAGCATCTAAAGCGGAAGATTCGTCAAGAAGCGGCCGCTGAGAAGGCAGGGCGTAAATGGAAACTTGCGAAATCATGGAAGGTGGCGGCGGTGGGATTGGCAGCAGCGGTTTCAATCGTTGTGGCCATCCCGCTGTTAGGTACACCGAGTGCACCGGCGCCTGTGGATAGTACGACGGAGAATGTGTCTCCGTCACAGACACAGACTAATGGAGGTATCACCGGTTCGGATCTGACAAAATTGACGACATTGTCGCTGGGTTCGGTCGAAGAAGCAAAGGCGTCTTTCGGAGAAGGCCTGCTGCTGCCGTCCTTTGTACCGAACGGGTACACTTTAACCGAAATGGCAGCGGTGGGGATGCCAGGTCAACCAGTTAGAGATATCATCGTTACGTATGCGTCGGGCGAACATACGGTGACGTTCTCGGTCAGCCGCATGGCATCCGTCTATCCGGCAGAGTTATTTACGAAGACGAAAGTGGGCGATGTGGACGGATTCGTATTCGAACAACCGGGCATGACTGAATTGTTCTGGACGATGGAAAATGTCCATTTTGGCGTAACCGGGCCAATCTCAGGAGATGTAGCGATGAAGATGGCGTTGTCGGCAACGCTTTAAGTGATAAGAGCTTTTACCTCGAAGAAGCAGATGCCGTCAATGATGGCATCTGCTTCTTCGAGGTAGTCCTTACATCTATGATGTCTAGAGGCACAATTTCACCTGTTAATTGAATAAGAACTTGCGTAACCAGGCTTTTTATTGAATAGCATGATTAATACTTAAGAAATCACCGAACCTGAAAAAGCAATGATCGATATTCTTGAGAGAATGCATGAAGGCTCTAGAATTATGGGATCATTCGACCATAAAAATAAAGCTTGAACGTGACGTAACGTAACCTTGTATAATCAAAACAACGAAGAGATGAAATGGAGGATTTAGTAAATGGCAATATTGGTTTGTGGGGGAGCCGGCTATATTGGGAGCCATGTAGTTGCCGCTCTTATTGAACAGCATGAGGAAATCGTTGTTATAGACCGAATGGCCGTGGGAAGGCAGTATGCTGTATTAGGTGGTAAACTGTATAATGGCGATTTGAATGATCGGGTAATGTTGGACAAGATCTTTAAGGAAAATGAAATCGAAGCCGTCATCCATTTGTCGGCCAGCTCACTTGTTGGGGAGAGCATGACGCAGCCGTTAGAGTACTATCGAAATAATGTGGAAGGAACATTGCGTTTGCTAGAGGCTATGCACAAGCACTGCGTGGATAACATCGTGTTCTCTTCTACAGCCGCAGTTTATGGAGATCCGGAACGAATCCCGATTCGCGAGGATGACCGGAAAATCCCGAGGAATACATATGGAGAAACCAAACTAGCGATAGAACGGATGCTGCATTGGGTGGAACAGGCACACGGGATCAAATACGTGATTTTGAGATATTTTAATGTAGCCGGAGCTCATGACAACGGGTTAATCGGCGAGGATCACGACCCGGAAACTCATCTTATCCCTTTGGCTATCCAGGCTGCATTAGGACAAAGAGAAAATATAATGATATTTGGAGATGACTACTCTACGAAAGACGGAAGCTGTATAAGGGACTATGTTCATGTCATGGATGTTGCCGAAGCGCATCTTCTGGCCGTGAACAGCTTGAGGAACGGTGGGAGAAGCGGTGTCTATAATCTCGGCAACAGTGAGGGATTTACAGTAAAAGAAGTGATTGAAACCGTCAAGAAGGTGACCGGGCTGGCATTTCCAGTGCAGATTGCTTCCAGACGCCAAGGCGATCCAGCTGTATTGATCGCATCGCCTGAACTCATCAAGGATGAGCTGAACTGGTCCCCAAAGAGAAGCAGCTTGGAAAAGATGGTCGCAAGCGCCTGGGAGTGGCATCGTACCCATCCAAACGGATACGCTAAAGGCAATGAAGAAACTTGGCAGAAGGAGTCGCAATCTTGAAGCGGAGAGACAAGGAGTATTTAACAACCGGACAGATCGCAAAACGGACAGGAATGACAATTAGAACGTTGAGGTATTATGACCAGATCGGATTACTAAAGCCATCGCAATATAATCATGCTTCTGTCCGTTTGTACAGTAAAGAAGACTTAGTTCGGCTACAAAAAATTCATACTCTAAAATATATCGGTCTGACTCTTGCCGACATCAAGCAAATTATCTATGAAGGCTCACTTCCTGAGCAAGACTTAAAGAACTCCCTAATGGTGCAAAAGGAAGTGATTCGACAGAAAATTGTCCACATGCAATATGTATCCAAAGCGATAGATGAAGCATTGGATCTGCTCCGGGAACATCCAACAGAAACGGATTGGGATAGTTTGTCGGATATTATTCAGACGATTCATACCGAAAAAAATTGGGGTGAGCAGTACCGTAATGCGCTCCGTCTGCAGGCAAGAATCCGGCTCTACGACCGATTCAGCGCCAATAAAATCGGATGGCACCGGTGGTTCTTCGATCAATTGGGTTCAGCTTCGGATCTTAAAATATTGGAACTTGGCTGCGGAGATGCCGCCTTGTGGAGCCGAAATATAGACAGGGTTCCGCCATCATGGAGCATCACGCTTATCGACATATCACCGGGCATGCTGGAAGCCGCTCGAACCAATGTAAATGATCAAAGAAACCAGTTTGCTTTTCTGATGGCTGATGCGCAAGCGATTCCGTTCCAAGACAGCGAGTTCGATGTAATCATTGCGAATCACATGCTATATCACGTGCTGGATATCGGGCAAGCTCTTTCAGAGTGCCATAGGGTGCTTAAACATGACGGTCAACTCTATACGTCTACCATGAGCAAGAGCCATCTTCAGGAAATGGAGCAGCTCGCAAGAGCATTCGATCCCGATATGCGAGTGCTGGACAATGTCATGGAGCGGTTTCATTTTGATAATGGAGCAAACATACTGGCGTCCCAATTCACAGACATGGAGTTGATCCGGTATGAAGATTGTATGCAGGTGGACGAAGCGGAACCGCTTATTCAATATATGACTTCTACGCCAATGAACGCTAGGTTTTATCTAACAGGAGATAAATTAGAAGCCTTCAGATCATATTTGAATGAGAAAATTCAGGAAGGTAACGGAAGCATCTATATTACAATGGATTCCGGCTTTTTTCTATCCAGAAAAAGGAGCTAGTCTGAATGATACGGTTGCTAGTTAAGCGCACATGTTGAGGAGGATTTTCCATGAACATATCCATAAATCCAAGAGTAGAAATAAAAGCTGAAACGGTATTATCTGCTAATTGGTATCAGCTAAAGAAAATGACCTTTGCCTATCAAACTAACAACGGCACTTGGGAAATCCAAGAAAGAGAGGTTTATGACCGTGGCAACGGGGCAGTCATTCTTCTTTACAATCAGGAAAAACAATCCGTAATTCTCACCCGTCAGTTCCGAATGCCTACATATGTCAACAGCAACGACACGGGGATGCTTATCGAAGCGTGCGCGGGCTTGCTCGATTCGGAGAGTCCTGAAGATTGTATTCGCAGAGAGACAGAGGAGGAAACAGGCTACAGGATAACAAACATGAAAAAGATCAGTGAAGCCTATATGTCTCCTGGTTCGGTGACGGAGCTGCTGCACTTTTTTACGGCGGAATATGATTCCCGCATGCAGGTGAATGAAGGCGGAGGAGTTACGGAAGAACAGGAACATATCGAGGTACTGGAGCTTTCTTTTGCAGACGCACTGGAGATGATCAGACAAGGTGAAATTAGGGACGCCAAAACGATTATGCTACTGCAATACGCGCAAATACACAGGCTTCTTCAACTGGAACGAAAAGCCGAGCATATATTAATTGCCGGACCCTATCGGTCTAATACGGGCGATGATCCGATGCTTATTGAAAAAAATGTCCAGCTTATGAATGAAGCTGCACTCCAGGTTTATGAGATGGGGCATATGCCGGTTCTTGGGGAGTGGTATGCACTTCCATTGATGGAAACTGCCGGCTCCCGCACAACCGGAGATGAAGTGTTTAACAAAATCTTTCACCCGTCAGCGGTGAGACTTCTGTCTCATTGCGATGCTGTTTTGCGAGTCGGAGGACCATCGGCAGGAGCTGATGAAATGGTACGAGTGGCTAAGGAAAAAGGGAAAATCGTGTACCGGCGTTTCGATGAGATTCCGGTAATCCTTTCAGGCAGCGAAGCAAAATAAAATTTCTTCACCGTAATGCAAATAGGTTGAATAGAAAGGCAAGTATAACCCTCAATTCACCCTTTTGCTATTGCGATCTAACTTCTTGCAGTTATAATCCACTTCAAAGATATCATCATTTTTGTACTGCTAAATAGTTGAATAGCCAAACGTAATAAAGCTGCCGGCGCACCATCGGTAGCTTTATTACGTTAATGGCAGCATTCCTATTATGAAGAATTACAAGATTTGAGAAACAAAAAGACTCCTTGGTATGATGTTGATGGGTCCACGATGCTGGCCAGCGACCGGATCCAAAAACAAACCAAGGAGACTACAAGATGCTTTCTACTCAAAATGAACGAATTAATCAAATCACTTCTACCTTAATTGTCGGTGTCGACATTGCAAAATTCAAACATGTAGCCCGAGCGCAAAACTACCGCGGGGTCGAGCTCGGAAGGCCAATTACGTTTGAGAATAACCGAGAAGGCTTTGAATTGTTCGTTAATTTGAAAGGGCATCATTACGGGATCTGAGATAATGAACTGGTGAGAGTCCAAACAATCTCTTATACTCACGACTGAATTGAGTCGAACTTTGGTAGCCCATTTGCAATGCCGTTTCGGTTACATTTGCACCGTCAAGTAGAAGCCTTCGCGCTTCTTGAAGACGAAGTTGTTTTTGATATTGTAAAGGGCTTTTACCGGTAACTTCTTTAAATTTGTAATGAAGACTGGAAACACTCATACTCCCAAGTTTAGCCAGTTCTTTAATGTTAATGGTACAATTAAAGTTTTGGGTAACCCAGTCAACTACCTTACTTATCTGGGAAGCTTCCTGATGCCATAACATGCTGAAGTAAAAAGCGGCACCTTCTTCACAGGCTAGCAGCCAGTAGATAATTTCTCTTTTTACTGCTGGTGCGAGGTACTTTGCGGCTTTGGGGTTTTGCAAGAGTTTGAGCAATTTTTCAAAACCTTCCACAACCTCAAGGGTTGTTTTGCCAACAAAAATGCCTTGATGCGGTTCAGATTTTGGTTGGAGCTTCAGGTCGGCTTCAGTTGCTACAGCGGCGACTTCTCCAGGTGTCAATTCAATCCGAAGCGCCATATATGGAGCATCAGATGAGGCTTCTACCACCTGGCCTGTAACTGGAAAACTTACACTTGTTGCAAGAAAATTCCCCGGTTTATATTCAATAGTATCTTCTCCAATCTGCATGTGCGTTTTCCCTTGCACAATAATGCAGAGAGACGGTTTTAATGGACCTTTTTTTGCAACTGTAGGACTTTTTTCGGTTAAGATTTGAAAGAAGGGAATTTCTGTCTGAAATCTACTTGTACGTAAAGGTAATTTTAGAATTACATTCAATAAGCGGTACAGGACCTCATGTACATTATCCTGATTGTTGTCCATGGTATTATATCCCCTCTTAATAACAAAAGGTTTTCTTAATATGCATTAGAACACGTCGTACATAAGAAAACAACTCCATTTGGAGGATTAGGCAGACATTCAATACGATTGAACTTTCTATAAAAAAGAAAGAGGCACATAATAACGGATGTAGCGGACAGTTACGAGCTGGTTGCAAAGCGAGCATGATTATCATGCTATAAAATGCCCAATATTAAGGAGGATATACAGAATGAAGTATAAGCAGCTTGGAAATACAGGACTTTTAGTTTCACAACTTGCGTTAGGCACGATGACGTTTACGAGTGGAAAGGATAACTATAAAATTCTCGGTTCAGTTGGGCAGGAAGAAGCCGACAAAATGATAAAAAAGAGTGTCGATATCGGAATTAATTTCTTTGATACGGCTGATATTTATGCAGAAGGTGAAAGTGAAATTATTCTTGGTCAATCCTTCCGCAATCTTGGTATTGCGCGTGAGGAAGTTGTAATTGCTAGTAAAGCCGCCGGACGAACAGGTATGGGACGTAACGATGTCGGCGCTTCAAGAGGACATATTATGAATGCAGTGGAAGCAAGTTTAAAAAGATTGAAGACGGATTATATCGATTTGTATCAGATTCACGCCGATGATTTCTTGACACCTGTAGAAGAAACTTTAAGTGCTTTAAATGATCTGGTAACACAGGGTAAGGTGCGATATATTGGCGTATCGAACTGGCATGCTTGGAAAATTGCTGATGCTCTTGGTATTTCTGAACGCAAGAATCTGGCTCGCTTTGAAACGGTTCAGGGATATTATTCTCTAGCTAGCCGCGATGTTGAGCGAGAGCTGGCGCCTTTGATGGAAGCAAAGAAGATGGGACTTCTGGTTTGGGGTCCGCTTGCTGGCGGTCTGCTGTCAGGGCGTTACGATCGACAGAATCAAAAGGCAGAGGATTCGCGACGCTCTGCGGTTGATTTCCCGATTGTAGATAAAGAGCGAGCTTGGAATATCATTGATAAGATAAAACCAATCGCTGAAGCACATGGGACAAGCATTGCAAGTGTGGCGCTCGCTTGGTTGATGACAAGACCAGTTGTAACCTCTGTTCTTGTTGGCGCGAAACGATTGGAACAGTTGGAAGAAAATCTGGAAGCCGCAAATATAGAACTGACGGAAGATGAAATTCGACAACTTGACGAAGTGAGTACACTGCCTCCTGAATATCCAGGTTGGATGGTTGACTATCAGAAAAGAGATCGCCTGGAACCGCTTTTTTAACAGAATATTCAGTCCAGAGTATCGTGAAGCCACTCGATCAGTAATACATGTGCTATTTCCTATGATTGATCTGATCCAAGGTGATGAAATCCTACGAAATAGTAATTTATGACATTATGTTCTTATCAACTTGTCAGAGGATAACAACATATATGTATTGGAAACCGCCTAAACAGCGGTTTTTTTGTTGTAAGGATATATGTTCTTGCCCAAACCTGAAGACAAGAATTTATACCGCATAATTTCATAATGGATTTGCGTCGGAGACGAGGGGGACCATGCTTGATGATACCCATTTTCCGCAGCTGAATACAGTTAAGTTTTCTTCTCCGCTGGCTTTGATATTGGTGAAGAAGTAACAAAAAGCTGCAGAGAAAGCATCGGGAAAATGCCTTCTCTCTTGATTGCCGAACGTTGTCTTGGTAAACACGAAGTGTCGGCGGTGGGGGGGATTCATTCGCCCAATCGTACTTTGGTGCTTCCTTAAATGAGGTTCATAATTATTCAAAGACGTATTACATTTAAAGTCGAGGGAGTGGAGGATGTATATGAAATTTGCTCCACTGTCCCAACTTCCAGCACAGCTACAATTCTCTCTTGCAGATCTATCTTAAGAGGTATCGGTAGCCGTCGCTCATATATCCATTCTGGAATGGTGCGTCGAACATACCAGACTTTAGAGTTGGCCAACAATTGAAAGTTCTGAATCAAACAACATGCTGCAGCATAATCCTCCGCTTGCTTGTGCGGGTCAGCTTCTTTCTTTGCCAATACGATAAGTAATGACTGCGAGGTATTCCCATGTGAAGGCACGAGTTTGGCAACGGCTTCTTCGCCGGTCACATAAATAAAACGCCATGGTTCACGAAGTCCATCATTCGGTGCCCAAACAGCGATGTTTAATGTTTCCAAAATGTCTTGAGAAGATACATAACGGTCTTCATTAGTTAGATGCGGTTTGGTATCTGTTGTGAATTCTGTCCAGTTTATTTCCGCGGGTGTCCTTTTTCGGGCTTTAGGTGACCTATCAAAGTATCCAATATTTAAAATACCGGCAAACTTTTCCCCTGCTTTCAGACCAATTTCATTAAAAAATGATGGATTGTTCAGCAATGGGTCCGTGTACCAGAGCATCCCTAAACCGTTTTCCCAACCTACCAATTGAAGGTTTTGCATGATGCTGCAGACGGCGGCATAATTGTTGTCACGCTGTCGTTGATTTTCTGCAGATGCCGCAATAAAAACCAGATGTACCGGCGTATTGAGAACGGATTTGGTGAGAAATCCCGTTAATTTTGAAGGGATAAATTTACCAAGCTGACTGTCTATTACTTTGGCAAACATACTCTCTGCCAGTCGCAAACGCGATTCCATGGAGTCATAATAAATGCAACGCCAATGTTGAGGCGCTTCGGATTTCCACAAACTTGAAGCTTGTTTGAGCAATGAATTCATTACTTCGAATGGGACGGGCTCTGATTTAAACTTGCGAATGGTTCGGCGTTCTATTATCGTTTTGGCAAGATTCACAGTCATACCCCCTCGATTGTAAATGCATGGACTTCAGTTGACTGATCGGATGAATCGGAACGAGTCAAATGCAACACCTTCTCTTTATTATTGTTAACGATGAAACTATAATATAAAAGCGTAATGGCTGTCAACTTCTCTTTATATTCGGTATTTCAGGGTTGATCCCTATGAGGTGACGTGATAAAATTATTTATAAGTGAACAATAAGAAATAAGGCTTAAAAAAATCATATAGCGTTAGCCCGCATACTAAACTTGCTAGGGGCAATTCGCTTTTGTAAAGGGGATGTTAGCATCATGTCTGAGGGGTTAAAGCGAACATTATACGAACGTTTTCTTCACTTTGTTCATCTAACCGAGCAAATGTTTACAGCAGAGATTAGCGAGTTTACTGGCTTGGCACAGTCACATGGCATTACATCCATTCCGAGCAACTTGACAAGCGTACATGTGATTGATTGCATTGGAAACAATGAACCTATTAACAATACATCGATTGCAGAAAAAATGAATTTGTCCAAAGCCAGCATTTCAAAAATTAGTAATAAGTTACTTCAAGAGGGTTTTATCAAACGAAACCAGATGGTTGATAATAAAAAAGAGGTCTATCTTACCCTTTCACCCAAGGGCAAAAGGATTTATGAATTACATGCGACCATGCATGAATTGATGGAGGTTAGATTTATATCGGTTTTAAATGCATTATCGGAGTCTGAAATCCAGGCCTCCCTGAAATTTTTTCAAGTGATGATTGAAAAACGTGATGAAATGTTTAAGGTAGAATCGCTAAGATGACTGCGAGAAAAATAACCAGGTATGTATTCAGATAACTTCTTTTTTATTAAATTAACGGGAGACTATAGCTTAACAATCACCAGGACGAGGCTGCCGGCATAAATCGGCAGCCTCGTTGAGCTAACTGGCAGGATAGTGGGATATTACAACGGGCTTCCGGTTATGTTTTAATTTAGCGGCCGAGTCAGATCAATTTGTTCGTAAAAAAACTATTGATTATGACAGGAGTTGTCACTATTAAAGTTTACACTATCAGGGAGAGATCAATCCTAAAGGTTAAAGGAGCTGTATAACCATGGAAGTGCAATTGACCCCGTTTATTATGTTGGACGGCGGCGCCCGGGAGGCGATCGCCTTTTACGAGCAAGCGCTTGACGCGAAGGTAGTATTCAAGCAGACCTTCGGCGAAGCGCCCGGACAAGCGGTGCCGGAGCAGGCGAGGGACCGCTTGGCCCATTCAGTCCTGAAGATCGGAGGAACGGATCTGTTCGTCGCCGATACGGATCCGGGGACCCGGTTCGCGCAGGGCAATCAAGTGAACATCTGCATAACCGTCGCCGATAAGGAGCAAGCCCGGAAGTATTATGAGGCGCTGCAGGAGGGCGGGCAGGTGGATCTCCCCCTGCAGGAGATCCACTTCAGCCCCGCGTACGGGATGGTGACCGACAAATTCGGTGTCACCTTCCATATTTTCACGAAGAGGGCGTAATGGAGGGACTCTTTGACTACGCTAACGGAGAACGATAGCTCAATAAAGGAAGCAGCCGACCACAATGATCGGCTGCTTCATTGCGCTAACGGGCAAGATAGGTTAATGCAACATAACTTTTCATTAAACGTCTGTAAATGCAGAGGAGGTTTACATATGAACTTAATGAAACCAGTTTTTGTTGGGACTTTACTTGTGATTTTATTCTTATCCGGCTGTGGTAATTTTCAGGTATCAAAATCAGTTGGATCAGAGGGAACTGTTTCGCTACCTACCAGTTCCACCATCTCCACTGAAGAACGAATACCTAGTGAAGGGAATGAATTAAGAAAAATTGCATGGGAACGAGTAGGTAACATCGCAAAAGAAACTGTTATTGGTGACTGGAAGGAAGGCTCCAATCTCAACCTTAGCTAAACGCAAATAGAGTGGGAAATGGGATCAAGTTCTTGTCATCCGATACTAGCGTATATAGACAGCACAGTATTGCAACTCTTAATAAAGAACAGTTATTTCTGCTAACTGACAAAGTTATTAGTTGAATTGCATGCTGAAACTACAGGGTAGTCAATGACTTTATTATTAACGAACGTTTCATTTTGCAAAAGACCTGAGCTCGAGATAAAACCGGACTCAGGTCCTTTTTGTACATATGGCATCAGATCACCGCTACAAGTTGCGTTACTCTCCGTTGAAAACGGCGAACCAGTCGTCGTCTTGAGCATGATATGCGTTAGGAAGCGCTTGAAATACGTAAATCCGCCCGTGAATAACAAGAAAAAGAATATCAATGAAATAAATGTTGAGAATACGGTTAAGACTAATCAGATGATAGGAAGAGAGAAGTTATTTTTATGACTCATATAGAAATCATCATACATTGACAACATATACAGAATATCAGATTACAAGTGGGTTTATTTCAATCTACAGACATATGTACAAAATACAGGTTTTGTGCAATAGTATTGGATAAACTTTTGTTTAGATGTTGTTTTCCACTTATATTCAGCTAAATGAGTGCCGATACTCTTACTGCAAAATATTTTGTAATGTTGCTTGTTTTAATCTTTCTTGAATATCTGTCATCAATTATTAAACATGTTCGCAATAGTTTTCAGGTTCGACGCATAATAAATTTAGCTATTAAATATTAATATTTGTGTTCATTGTACATGCAGAAGTGAATTCTATATTTTTTTCCCACTACAATAAAATGAACTTGAACTGACTCAGAAAGTATATTAAATAAAAATATCCAAGTAATTTATCTATTACTGTTGTAATGTGACACATTTTATCAAAAAGCTGATATATATAGTGTCTCCTGAGTTATTTACAATTAGAGTTTACAAAGTATTTTGTACATATGTACTGTGATCGGTTTATCTTCTTATGCACAACGGTTTTGACTTGTCGGTTTTTTACTATATCGAGATCATGTGCGATACTTTCACACAATGAAATACCATCGATAATGATATCTGCATAATCTATAATTTCTGGATAGCCCTCTCATTGTCTGTTCTTTACTACAATTTGTGATACAGTCACGGTAATTCCCAACTTCTTATCTCTATGTTTCTACTAAGAATTTTGACTTTTTCCACGCTAAACTGCTTCATTATTTAATGAAATGGAGCAGCTGCGGGTCGCAATCCGTTCCATAATGCACTAAACTAAAGTTTATTGTTTTCTGCTCGATAAATAGATGAATATCGCTCCTCATTTTCCCCCGCTCTCTCTTGGATATTAAATTTCATTTACTTTTTTCCTATATGTGTAAACGCCATGAACTAAAAACCTACCTTCTCTCAAATTGCCACATTCGAACTATTCTGTCCGCTTGCTCGACTATAGTGCATTCGATTGCATTGACCGACTGCCACAGGCGAGGCTGCCGGCAGCCTCGCCTGTGGTGATTGATAAGCTATAGTCTCCCGTTAATTTAATAAAAAGAGGAGTTATCTGAATGCAAACCTGGTTATTTTTCTCACAGTCAACTTAGCAATACTTAAAACGGACTACATCATCTTCAAACTGCGTAAAGCTCTATCAATGAGGTACGCAAGCTTGCGGAGGATTCCAATGATTCGGCACAACGGATCATTGATACAATTGCTTACTTAGCATCATGATCGGAAAAATGGCATTCGGTACACTTTGGCCAAGGCCAAGGAAGTAAAAAATTCCGCGAGCCAGTTAGGCTCACGGAATTTAACTCTCTCCAAATCGTACTGACCCGATCCGGTCCCGATGGACTAGATCTTGGCTGCGAATAATCTTAACTAGTTCCTATTCGTTCCAAAGCTTGACGCGATCCTGGATGTATTTCGAAAATCCTTTTTCCATTCACTCTACACCGGTACTGATCAGTTCTTGTTGATATTCATCCCAAATTCAGTCGAAATTCTCCAGCTTAGCCATAATGGCCTGAGGGATCCGACTCCAGGTAAAATATCCTTCACCTTGGTTTGCAGGATCGAGACCTCGTCGTCGTGGCCACTCCCAAAGGCTTCACCGGCATGTCGTTCACTGGCGTGAAGAAATCCTCCCAAACCGTAGCGGCATAGGCCTTCAAAATTTCCTTGTCCGCGGCCGTATACTTGTTCTGAATTTCTTCAGAGTTCTTCTTCTTGAAGAAATTGCCGGTAGAATCCTTGACGCCATCGCCATAGTGGAGTCCCATGGTGACATAGGATTGAACGCCGGATTCCTTCTTTAACGCCTCGTTATCCTCGATGATACGCTTCTGCACGTCTGCCGGAACGACGCGTTTGCCGTTCCAGTTGATCAGGACTTGAGCCTGTTCGGACGACAGGTAGTCAAGGAATTGCTTCAGCCCATATCCTTATCCGTAAGTCAGAATAAGGCGCTGATGCACATTGCGGAGTCCGATCCGATGTACTAGAAGCCAATGCCAATGAATCGTCGTTAATCAATAAAGACCTCTGACTTTGGCCAGTGCCTTTATCAAAAATTCACTTCTATCCTTCGCTTTCGAGGATCTACTATTCAATCCACGATCTCTAAAGCGATCTTGTATACATAGATGCCCTTTTCGATTTTATATTCATCGTGAATATTTTTGGTCCATCCAGTATCTCCACCAAGACCTGCATGTTTGTAATCGATATGAAGGAAAACAGAATCGGATGTGCCAAGCTCGTCCTCATAGGCGGCATTGTCATACTGTCCGATGCTGTACTGATGGATGTCAAAATGGAAGTGACCCGCCGAGGTAACTTTTACCTTGCGGTCATCAGCCGACACATACAAATAACGGACATCTTCCTTGCCCCCGCACTCAACCGGCACGATGTAGGGAACATGCTGTTCTTCAACAGAGCTTTCATATATACCGACGAAGGCAGCCGTTTTACGGTCCGCATAGTTCTCCCATGGCCCGCGGCCATACCATTTGATACTCTTCCAGGCAGCAGGGAAGGTAAAGCTCAGACCGATTCTCGGTAAGGTATCGACATTAGCATTATTCACGACAGTGTTAGTAATTTCAATGCCTTTACCGCCAATCGCATACTCCGTAAGTGATTCAATGCATCCATGATAAAGAACATGAACCTGAATGATGACTGATGCAGGCGCTGCATATACCCGGATACGCTTGATCTCTTTCTGATCGGAGTCCAGCCCGAGGCTTCTCCAATCATCTGCATAGTTTAGCGTCTCACCAGGCACACCTGCGTCTATCCCCGTTGGCGGCCGATAGAAATTGTTCGCTCCGCCCGTAAAGTAGTCTTGATTATTGTATCTGACAGAAATGAACTCTGCCGTTTCTTTCGAGAAAACCACGTTCGTATTTTCATTATAAATATGAATTCGATCCGCAGCTTCTTCATATACCAGGCTCCCACTTTGAATATCCCCGGTATGTATTTCATATACGGAATCTTTCAACTCGATCTGGCATGCATAGATACTGGTTCCCTTATTTGCATAATAGGTGTCCTCGTTCAGATAAGCATAAAAATTCAGGAACGCTTCCCCAGAGACCTTGGTTGGATCGTATGGTGCCTGAAGACTTTCGATAGCTCCGGCCGGCGTGTGTAATCGGGGTAATGTACCGTTTTCCACAACCTTCCCGTCGCAAACAAGTTCCCAACCGATGTCCAGGTGGCTTAAGTCCCGATGCGTATAATGATTATAAATTCGATAACTTTTATTACCGGGAACATTATAAGGCCGTTCAAAATTATCGATCTGGACGGGAGCTTGTATATTTTTAATTTCATAGGCAGCCGGTTTCAGCGTTAAATCCGGAAATACAATGCCGTTCAGGCACATATCGGGCGCGGAATCTATAATCTCTTCCTGGAAGGCGCCGCCATAAACATATTTTTTGTTCCCAGATTCATCATGCCGGACAAGCGCTTTATCCTGGAAATCCCAAATGAAGCCGCCCTGAAACCGCGGGAATTTATAAATAAGGTCCCAGAATTCCTTGAAATTCCCGTTGCTGTTGCTTTTCGCGTACGCATATTCACACATAATAAACGGCCGCAAGTCATCGCTGCTCGTCATGCAATCCACGATCCAATCCTTCTGAGGATACATGGGCGCCATGATATCGGAAATATTGGCCGGAGGATTCAAGGACTCATACTGAACATATCTTGTTTTATCATATTCCTTCATCCACCCGTACATGGCAGCATGGTTCGCTCCGTAACCGGACTCATTTCCCAAGGACCACAGAATGATCGAGGGATGATTCTTATCCCGCAACACCATCCGTGCTGCGCGTTCCATATAAGCATGCGTCCATTCGGGAGATGCGCTGAGCTGGCCGCCGATGCCATGGGTCTCAATATTGGCCTCATCCACAACATATATGCCCAGTTCATCACAAAGGTCGTACCATTCGACGGCATGCGGATAGTGACTCGTTCTTACCGCATTGATATTTAGCGATTTCATGATCTTGATCTGCTCACTCATATACTCCGTCGACACCACGCGCCCCGTTTCGGGACAAAATGCATGAAGGTTGGTTCCGCGAATTATGAGACGTTTGCCGTTAATTTTCAATATCCCGGTGTTATCGATGCTGATTTCTCGGAAGCCGACATTTGCACTCTCGATGTCAACGACATTTCCGTCAGGGTCGATCATTTCCAATACCAATTTATAGAGGTAAGGAATTTCATCGCTCCACAATTGGGGACTCTTAATGGTTTGTTTGACTTTCGCCACATAGTTGTCTTGCAGGTAGGATCTGAAATCCGCAAACTTCGGCGTCTCAAATTGCGTAACCAATTTTCGATCGTGACCATAAAGAGACAGTCGCACGTGAGCATCCCCATAACAGCTTGCTTGATTATTAGGATAAACCGTCACAGCTAATTCGGCATTGTCATAATCACCCGGGAAAAGCGTTTCGATTTTATAATCATGAATTCGCATTCGCGGTTTTGCATAAATCAGAACATCTCTGAAAATACCCGATAGATGCCAGTAGTCCTGATCCTCCAGATAAGAACCGGCTCCGAATCGCATCACCTGAACGGCCAAATGGTTTTGCCCCGTTTGGATGTAATCGGTAATATCAAAAGAAGCGTTAAGCTTGCTGTCCTGCGAATAACCGACGAACTTCCCGTTAAACCACAGATAAAAACAGGATTCCACACCGGCAAAATCGATAAACAAATCTCTGCCGTTAAAATGTTCAGGAATTTCGAACGATAGAACATAACATCCGGTGAGGTTATCCTCCGGCACATAAGGCGGATTCAAAACAAATTCATCTTGCTTCAGTTGAATTTCGTGATGAGAGTCCGCCCCCTTCCGCGCAAAGGGATACTTAATATTAGTGTAAATGGGTTTCCCGTATCCGAACAACTCCCAGTTGGAAGGAACAGGGATATCATCCCATTTGGACACGTCATATGCAGGATGATAAAACTCATCAATTACTACATCCGGAGATGAAAACGTTTTAAATTTCCAAGTGCCGTTTAAGCATTTTACGTATTTTGACGCTCTCCGGTCGCCGCTTAGCGCCTGTTCCACGGTTTCGTATATTCCATATGGCTCATGCATGGGATGACGGTTCTTGTGAGCGACATGCGGATTCTCCCAGTCTCTGTTCAGCTTCATACGTTTCGAATAACCCCCTCATAAATTGTCTTAATTGGTTGTGCTATGAAAGTCGATACCCTTATAATATAAGGACAAGTTTTCATATAAAATGTTAGGTCTGGTAATTCATTTATCCATTTTGGTAGGTGCGGTGACGATATGAATTTAGATGTTATAAAAGAAAACGATGTCGTATACCGGTGTATCGGAGACGATTTCGACCAGGGCATTTTGTCATGCGGCTTTATGAGAAAAAGAACGGCAGAGCGCTCCCAGTATGACTTCAGGATCGGATATTACAGCTGTTTGTTTGTCCTGCAAGGCAACGGACGATTTATCTCAAAGGAAGGCACTGTTATTACAATGCAAGCAGGGGATCTGGTACAACGTTTGCCCGATCGTATGCACTCCACCGAAATCGAGCCGAATGGGGAATGGATCGAGTTTTATATCAGCATAGGTTATCCTGTCTATCATTACCTCAAAACGCTAGGCATCATAAATTCCGACCAAGAGGTGCAGCCGACACGACATACAAGCGATATTTTGAATGAATTTGCCGCCCTGCTGAACTCTCTTAAAGCCGCTGTAGATGAAAGGCTCCCCTATTTGCTGATGAAAGCTCAAGAACTCATTATCCATTTGCACGGCAGCGTACATCATACTCAGAGAGAGCACAATGATCATAAAATCTCAAAAGCTTGCCAACTAATCGGCGGCGCCAATGATATCCATTACGATATTAAGGAAGCCGCAGCAGCCGTAAATATGGGCTATGAGAATTTCAGGAAGCTATTTAAAGCCACAACCGGCGTTTCCCCTCAGCGGTACCACATTGAACATTTAATGAAACAGGCCAAAATGATGCTCCTCTCCGGACTCCCCATTAAACACGTAGCCGTTAGTCTTGGTTATGGGGATATTTATTCCTTTACCAAGCAATTTACGAAATCGGAAGGAATGCCTCCAGGACGTTATATCCGTAACCGCCACACATAAGCAAGAAACAAAGTAATATAATTCGGATGCAGACTCATGCGATCCGCAAGCTGGTCGAGGGACAGATCGTTCATATAGTTCATTTGCAAATATTCCAATATTCGTTCGGCGTGCCGACTGTAATCCGAATCCGATGCGCCGGGGACTTAATTAATCTTAAGGTCTTGATCAGCCTTATCCTTCAGTACCAAGTGCATCTTTCCATATCGGCAATTTTCCTTTAAATATTTACACGTTTCACATTTTATCGCCTATTAGATTTAACTTATCACAAACTCAAGCCCGTTAGGTTCACTGCAAGTTCTTGTCCTCAACCGGGAATAAATGCAAGTTTTTGTTCTGTGCTTTGGACAAGAACTTGCAATGATAAAAAATCCGCGCTGGGCACGGCTTTTTTCTAACTAATAGGAAGTTTTGCATATTCTCTAGGGCTCTTGCCAATCTGCTGGCGGAATAACAAGGCGAAATGGTTATAGTTGTGAAACCCGACGTCATAGGCGGATTCGGAGGCTGTACGGCCAAAGTTCCGTATGAGCAAGGCAGCCTGCCGAATTCGCATCGCGTTGACCGTCTCCACAATCGTCGAACCCGTTTCTTCCTTGAATAAATGCGACAATCTGGAACTCGATAACCCGACGTATTCGGCAATGTCCTCAATTCGAATTGTCTCTCTCATATGCTTGGACAAATAATGCAAGGTTTCCTCTACTCGTGGATCGCCATGGCGCCTGCCCCGCTCTGCCATTAGCAATAAGATGCCTCGAATTTCATTCTCACATATCGGTAGCCAGAAGGACCGCTGTTCTCGCGAATCTTGGATAATATTTTTAAGCGCCTGATAAACCCGCTTCTGCATTTGCGCTTTACCGACACTCTGAATAATAAGCTCTTGTTCAGGCAAATAATTGGTTTCAATCATACCCGGAAAATGTGCCCAGATAAAATTCCACATGCCGCCTGCTACTGTCCCATATTGATGAGGCACGCCGCTGCGCAGCAGTACAAGATCACCTGCTGAGCAGCTCTCTTCACCCGCCGGTGTCCGAAAGTATCCTTTGCCCTCTAGTGTATAGGTTATGAGCCAATCCGTCATACCTTCAGGACGGGTGGTCATATAACGGTCCGTTTCATTAAAATGTCCGGCAAAGATCGTCCCGTATGCCGGCGAAGTATAATTTTGATAGCTATCGTAATCAGTCATAGATGTGGCTCCTTGCCTTTTATACCAGCATACTGCGCGGCTCCTGTGGTGGCAATGGCTTAATGTTGCGATTTTGTACCTATCATTGATATAATACGGCTAGTTCCTTACTATGCTTCCTCGAGGTGATTATGATGTCTATCCTACCACTTAACATCTCTATTCAAGATATTGGCAATGTTACCGCTGGTTCAATAGTCTATCCACCAGGAGGCCGACTCGGCCCTCGCATTCAGCAGGATGTTCAGCTAGTCATGCTATACACCGGAGAGATGAACATTGAAATTAACGGCAGAATGGTCAGGATAGGCCCCGGCCATGTAGTACTGCTCAAACCCGGCTGCGAAGAAAACTTTACCTTCTCCAGAACCGAGGAAACTTGGCATCGCTGGATTGCTGTTCATATAAACATACTGTCCGAAGAGACAAGACAACTCCTTGATCAACTTCCAGAATACCTGCCGCTAACTGAAGAAATGAACCGGCTGCTTGATCTAATGCTAAATATGCAGCGCTATGCCTCAGCAAAGGATCCTGCCATTATTAGCCTTGGATTAGCCGCACTATTTCTCTATCCAACTGAATCCAGAAGATCGCTGCTCAAGAAAGAAAAACATCCTGCCATTTATCAGGTATTATCCCAAATCTATGAGCATTACATGGACGAATTGACGCTAGCCGAGTTAGCGGAGCGTGTCGGCTTATCTCCCGAGCATCTGGTCAGGCTGTTTAAGCAGTATGAGCAAACGACGCCCATAGCTTATTTATGGAGCTACCGCATTGATCGGGCGGTCGAGCTGTTAACCAGCACAGGCCTAAACGTGACTGAGATCGCACACCGTTGCGGCTTCAAAACCTCGCATCATTTTGCCAGAATGATCAAGCAAATAACCGGAAGAACCGCTTCGGAGATTAGACGGTTATCTTGGAGCGGCATGCGAAAATCGTAAAGCAAGCAAACAGCAGCCAGCGGGAATAAGCCATTCCTGGGCTGCTGTTTTTACATGCTGGCAATGCTATTCTTTGACGACATCGAGGGTCATCCCTTTCACAGGATATTTTTGTAGGAACGGATTAACCATAATGATTGGCAGGCTGGCAATAATCGGCATGGTCGCCCGGATGGAAGTTGGCGTCACCTGATTCACCGCTTGCCCCCGCTGATTGAACGGGCATGCGCATATCCGTAATGACCAGATCGCGACTGTAGGTAGCGTTCAATCCATTCATGTGCTTCCCTCTCGTTTTCATTTTATCCATAAGTTTCCAAGCGACACTCCTCCCTGTTGATTAAACCACTCAGCCCTTTGCGTACAAATACTTCGTTATCCACCAACAGCACTTTATACATAAGGCAATCACCCTACTCTTTTATGGCTCTTCTATTCGGCAAGCACCAAAGCATTCGTAAATCACAAGCCACCAATAGACACATTGTTTTGATTTAATTCCATGCTCTTCCCCTCTCTTTTCTCACTGATTACTTATGACCATTTCTCCTTTAATAAACGAAACCGTGAGAAAAACGACAAAGTGAACCGCTTAACTAACTCGATTTACAGGAGAGCCTGCTTTCCCACAGCTTATTTTACCCTGAAATCCATTAAATTTTATATTTCTATTAAATATCAATTACAGACAAAAATAAATCAATTCCACGCATTGTTTAGCGCTTCTTAATTGTGTACGATCCATATAAACATCTGATGAAGGAGGAAGAGCTCTTGCCGACCACAACAATACCTAAACGGGACTATAGCTTGACCGGTCCCGAGAGCGATTTGGCACAGCAAAAGGGGCTGGTCGCAGCAGAATGGTATCTCACCCCCATACCCCGCTCCAAGCTGAAGGAGCTTATGAAGCGCAAGGATGGCCCTGCCATCCGGGATACGATTATTTGGTTTGCCGCACTTGCCGCTGCCGGATTTCTTGCTTACTTCTCTTGGGGAACCTGGTGGTCCCTCCCTACATTCGCTCTTTATGGCGTGCTTTACGCTTCACCCGCCGATTCGCGCTGGCATGAATGCGGTCATGGTACCGCTTTCAAAACATCCTGGATGAATGAAGTCGTCTACCAAATCGCTTCGTTTATGATTCTAAGGCCGGCTACGCCCTGGAGATGGAGCCATTCCAGGCATCATACCGACACGATTATCGTAGGGAGGGATCCCGAAATCGTAGCCCCGCGTCCGCCAGTTTGGTATGTCATCGTAATGGAATTTTTTAAGCTGTATGGCGGTCCGAAGGACTTAAAGCGAATGCTCCTGCATTGCTTTAGCAAGCTCGACGCAGAGGAGAAGGAATATATTCCCGCTTCGGAAATACGCAAAACCTGTATGGAGTCTCGGGTGTACATGCTGATTTTTATCCTTGTCATTGCAGCGTGCATCTATAAAGGCAGCATTCTTCCAGCGATGTTTATTGTTCTGCCTTCCTTCTTCGGAAGCTTCCTTGTGCTTATGACCGGCCTGTCCCAGCATCTCGGGCTCTATGAGGATGTGCTGGACCATCGCCTCAATACTCGCACCACCTATATGAATCCGGTTCTTCGCTTCTTGTATTGGAACATGAATTACCATATCGAACACCATATGTTCCCGATGGTGCCCTATCATGCCCTGCCTAAGCTGCATGAGGAAATGAAGCATGATTGTCCCGAGCCATCGCCGAGCCTTGGAGCGGCGCTTAAAGAGGTATTCTCGGCACTCATTCGGCAGCGTAAAGACCCTTCCTTTACCATTTTAAGAACGCTTCCAGCAACGGCCCATCCTTACGCCTATGGCCCAAGCATTGAAGACGGCAGCGGTATCGAATACAAACCATCATAAGAAAAGAGGTGCCCGTATGGCATACGAAGGCTGGATTGCCGCCTGTGAAGAAGAAGATATTGAGGAAGAGGATGTCATCCGATTCGACTATGAAGATCGGACCTTTGCCATTTACCGTTCCGCGAAAAACGAATATTTTGCCACGGACGGCTACTGCACGCATGAGAAATTCCATTTGGCGGACGGCCTCGTTATGGGCAATTATATTGAATGCCCGAAGCATAACGGTCGCTTCGATTACACGACAGGTGAAGCCAAGCGAGCCCCCGTCTGCCAAGCGCTCAAAACCTATCCGCTCAAACAGGAATCCGGTCATATCTGGATCCGAATTAATTAAGGAGGCGTCCATTTGTCAGACCATGGCATGATCATTATTGGAGCCGGTGAAACCGGCGCACGCGCAGCCGCCGAGCTCCGCAGCTTGGGCTGGGCGGGCAGGATTACGCTTATCGGCGAAGAAGCGCATGCGCCCTACGAGCGCCCGCCCTTATCCAAGCAAATGCTGCAGGAGGAAGATCAACCTTCTCCTGCCTCAATCCTCCTTGCAGAGCACACGGCGGAGCAGCGCATCGAGCTGCGGAAAGCATACAAAGCCGTTGCCATTGATACGAGGAACCATAGGATTACGTTAAACGATGGCAGCAGCCTTACTTATGAGCGGCTTCTGCTCGCAACCGGCGCGCAGCCCAGAAAGCTTGCCAGCCCCCAGCCCGGCTCCGACAGCCCGCTGGCATGGACTGGCGTGTTTTATCTTCGTACCTATGGCGATGCCGTCTCACTTCGCGAACGATTGCAGCCTCGAAAAAGAATTGCCGTCATTGGCGGGGGCTTTATCGGCCTTGAAGTAGCAGCCAGTGCAAGAGCACGCGGCTGTGAAGTCACCGTTATCGAAGCAGGTCCGCGCATTCTAATGAGAGGCGTTCCCGAAGCGATTGCTGGCATTGTCGCTGCTCGCCATCAATCGGCTGGCGTACAGTTCAAGCTTGGCAGCGCGATTGCCGGAATGTCGAGCAGCAAGGAAGAGTACCTCATCCGCTTCGGTAACGGCGATTCATTAGCGTGCGATACGATCGTTGCAGGGATAGGAGCCATTCCCGAAACAGCCCTGGCTTCCGAGAGCGGACTAGCTGTGGAGAATGGCATTCTCGTTGATGAGAGGTTGGCAACGAGCGATCCGGATATTTTTGCAGCCGGCGATTGCTGCTCCTTCCCTCATCCGCTTTATGGCGGCAGGCGAATTCGCCTAGAGTCTTGGCGCAACGCCCAGGACCAAGGCACGCATGCCGCAGGAAGCATGCTTGGTGCTGCGGCTGCTTATGCGGCAGTCCCTTGGTTCTGGTCGGACCAATACGACCTGACTCTGCAAGTCGCTGGCTTGCCCGATGCCGGCACAACGACCGTTCATCGCAGCCTCGGCGCCAAAGGCGACCTGTTCTTCCATTTGACGGCTGAGAATAGACTCGCGGCGGCAAGCGGCATCGGCGGCCCCGGCATAGCCAAGGATATACGGCTAGCCGAAATGATTATTGCCTCTCAGGCCGTACTCGACGCGGAAGTCCTGACACAACCGGAGCTTAAATTAAAAGCGCTGCTTCGGTCCTAAATCGGACTGGCTTACCGATTGCCATTTCTTCTAACATAAATCCACCTATGCAAAAGGCTGAACAGAGAGGCAATATCTGTTCAGCCTTTTGTGTGCTGTTACCCTCGCTTTATTCCTCCTCGCTAAGAACCTGCTGCCACAGCGCCTCAGCCAATCGCTTGAACAATAACGCCTGCTGCCAGCGATCCGAAATTTCCATTTCCTTCCTAGCGGCTGTCCTTTGGGTAATCGCATAATAGCCCGGAGGGCCTAGCTCCGTTACATAGGGCAATACGTCACCAGGCTGTGCTTGCCGAAGCCAGCTTCTCATTCCTGTGCGCCACCAGCGTTCAAAATGTGGCAGCATCGGATGATCGCCTTCAGGCCCGACATCAATTTGGACTTGCTCGCCGTTCGATACGCGGGCATGAATGCCCGAGGTGCGCTCCAGCAGCACGGCAAAATATTCCTCCGCGCGCGCAAGCGAGCCGTTCAGCTCACCCGCTACGACGTAATGGGACAAATCGATCATCAAGCGAAGCTCCGGGAGCTCGCGGACATAGGCAGCCGTTCGGATAAGGTCCTGCGTGAGAGTCCCTCGGTGCGTCTCGATAAAGGTTGGCATGCCGGCCTCCTTCGCTCTCGAAAGCAAACCGGACAGCAGCTCGGTCGCCTGCTGATCAATGACGAATCCGTCCATGACCTGCAAATTCATATATTGCACAGAACCAAATTGGCTAGCTTCCTCTATGCTCCGTACGATATCTTCCACCCTCGATGGAAAAGCAATAGCGTTAAAGCCAAGCTTATAACGATCCAGCAGGCGGTGCCACTCCTGCCTTTCTTCCGGCGGCGGCACGGCGGCGCTAATCGCCGCATAGCCCGCCTCTGCGATTTTCTCAAATTTTTGCTCCATCGTCCATTCCTTGCCATGCTCACCAAGCTGCCACATAGCCCACCAGGATTGCTGCAGCTCCAGCCTAGGCGCGCCAAAAGTGCCATCATTAACCGCGTTTCTAATATTCATGTCATCCCCTCTTTTCTTATCCATACTTAAAACAAGAAGAAACGGCTTCGGCTTCCTTTATAAGAAAAGCGAATCCGTTTCTATTAGAAATATAAGGCTGTTTTATTAGGTAAAACATATAAAAGCTTATAACAGCCTGCTTATAGCAACGTCCAGCTCGGGTGCTTCACGAGGCGCTGCTCGATCTTGCTGAGAGCCTGAATGTTTTTCTCTAAATGATAGAAGGGATCTCCGCCCATTCCATAACCTTGGAAGCCAATGCATCCGTCATAACCATGTTTCTTCAGCGCAGCCATAAAGCTGAACACATCTAGCTCCCCTTGGTCAATGCTTTCAATGGAGGCCGGCAATCCTCCGGGAGGCAGCTTTCGGCTTCCGCAGACGTTGACCGCATGCAGATAAGGCACACAAGCGGACAGCGCTTCATTCAGCCTCGTTCCATCGATCGCATACCAATGGAAGGAGCTAAAAGTTATGCCCAGCAAAGGATGGCGCAGCTGGTTGATGAGCCGATGCGCGTCCTCCCAGCGCTCCAACCAGAAGAAGACATGATGGTAGAGCGAAATTTTAATGTTTCTTTGTTCGGCAATAGGAAGCAAATACGACAGCCATTCCAGAGCCAAAGCGTCCCCTGCCGGGTCCGACGGCGCGTATAGATTGTCACTCATCGTCAACGCCAGCTCCACCCGGCTGCAGCCCTCCAATTGCTCTAGCATGGCAACGATTCTAACCGCGTCCGGATGTTCCTTCGGCAAGGTAACGTCAAGGACGGCATATACGGCCGCAACCTCTAGCCCGTAGGTGTCCTTCACGCTCGGAAGCAGCGCCAGATCCTTCCATGCCTGCTCATCCCAAAGGGTCAAATAGGCTGCATCATAACCGAGCTCCGAGAGCATTTCGCAGCGCACTGCAAACGGATAATTGCCTAAGCTGTTATAGAAAAAAGTATCCATGACATAGACGTTTTTCATTAAGCCCTCTCCTTCGTAACGACTCGCTTCTCCCCGGTCTGAATGCTCTCGTAGATAGCAGCCAGAATGCTGAAATTGAATACGGCCTGCTCATTCACGATCGCGTGCGTTACCTGTCCAGCTACCGCTTGCAAGAAATAAACGATGGGCTTATCCATCATCCCAAGCGGGGTATTCGTAATGCTGCTGCGGCCTTCTGCGGGTTCTCCAGCCTCATCATAATACTCGGCCAGCTCGCCGCTTCCGTCCAGGCATAGCCAATCCCATTGCAGGGCTCCCGCCGTCCCTTCGATTTCGGTTAGGCTCCGTTCCTCGCCGTGGCAGCATGCCGCCCGCTCGTAATGAACCGGAACCGCGCTGCCATCCGCCAAATGGAAATTCAACAATGCTCCAACATGCTGCTCCACGTCGCTCGTGATTTCAGCCTCAAGGAGATGTCCCGTCACCGGATTCGACATCCAGGCATGAAGCACCTCCACCTTCACGGGCTCGAAAACTTCCGTCATGCCCGCCATGTCATACGGCCCCCAGTCCATCAAAGTCCCCCCGCCGCTTACCGCACGGTTCAAAAACCACCGGCTTGTCGGCTGGTACTCGATTCCTGTACGCGATCTTTTCCGTCTCTGAATCCACTGCGCCTGATATAGCTTGCCAAGCTCATCGTGGCCAAGCTTTGCCTTGACTTCATCGGTTATTTGCAGGCCTGCGAACCTCGAGCTGCAGCAGCCCAGCATTTTACCCGTCTCCTTGGCTGTTCGAAGCATAAGTTCCGCCTCTTCCCTGTTCATGGCTAGAGGTTTCTCGCATAAGACATGCCGTCCGGCTCGAAAGGCGCGGCAGGTGATGTCAGCATGCGTAAGCGGGGGCGTCGCAACGATCACAATATCATTTTCCCCTGCGGGTTCTTCCAGCATCGAAGTCAGCTGTTCGGCAGGGGTCACCCAAGGATACCTCTCCACAAACGCTGCCAACGCGCTCGGATTGACGTCGGTGACGAATACGGTAGGCTGCTCGAGCCCAGATTCTGTTAGTCTGGCAATGGCCTCCACGTGGTAGCCGGCAATAGCTCCTGCGCCAACGAGATAAATACGCTGTTTCATGATCCGCACTCCTTTAATTGTTCGATTGAAAAAAAACGGTCGATTGCACTGCAATTGCACTGCGAAACGGCTATTTCCCTAACGGTTCGAGCACCTCGCGTATATATATCCCGTTTTGCAATGTGACTCCATCCGGGTCCGCTTCGGCGCCCTTTGATTCCTCCTCCACCATAACCCAACCGTCATAACCGGTTTCATTCAGATACCGCATGATGCCTACATGGTCAATGGAGCCTTGGCCAAGTGCCGTCCAAGACCAGTCAGACACACTCATATCCTTAAAATGAACATGCTTAATCATCGTCCGGTACGTCCGGAAGATCGCCTCGACGTCCATGCCGCCTTTGGCAATATGGCCGGTATCCGGTGCATAGCCGCAATACCGCGTATCCAAGCCATTCAGCAGCACCTTGTAATCTTCCTCCACGCGAAAGAGCGAGCCGCTCGGCGAATTGGGGTGATAAGCGCAAGCAATCCCTTGTTCTGAAGCGCGGCGCGCAACCGCATTAATGTTAGCCAGCGCATTCGCCTGCCGGCGCGCGATATCGCTGCGGTCCTTGCCCGGAAGCTGCACCAAGGTCAGTACCGTATTCGGAAAATGCTTCAAATATGCGATCACACGATCCGCTTCCGCCCGCTCCTCGGCTGTCTCTTCCTGATGCTGCCACGCCAAAACTAGGCAAAGCGCGCCAAGGCGCAGTCCTTGACCATCCAGCGCTTCCCGCAAGGCGACCGGGGCATCCGTATAACGCCCTAGCATGCACACCTCCGGCTCGATCCCGGTACCGCCCGTTTCCTTTACCGCCGCGAGAATATGATCCAGCTGGTCGCGGTAATTCTCATAAGACATTTGCCACGTATAGGTTTGGAAACCAATGGAGATAGCCATGCCTTATTCCGCCTCCTTCATGGCCTTGCGTATAAATGGAACCGCCTGGCGGCCCCACTCTTCCACCTCTGCGTTGAAGCAGAAATCGACGCACCACCATTCCATGCCTGACACCACCGGCTTTAGCTCCTTCAGTACGGCTTGGAAGTCAATATCTCCCGCTCCAAAAGCAGCATGCGTGCTGGTTTCTTCATCATGCAGCGTCCCATCCGAATCAATCAGATGGAAATGGCCGATATGGCCTTCCAACAGCCTCGCATATTCCACTACACCGCCGGATAACAGCTCCTTCTCGCCTGTGTGGCGTGCGCCGACAACTCCGCTCATATAGGCGTGGCTCGTATCGAACAGAACTAGGAAGGCAGGATGATTTACCGCTTCGACAAGCCGCTTCACTTCAGAAGGCTTATTCAGCCAGAAGCCCGGCTCAAACTCCCAAACGATGCGCATGTTCTTGGTCGCTGCCATTTCCGCGGAAGCGCGCCATGTCATAGCTAGCTTTGCAAAACGGTTCTCGTACGCAGCCTCCGACAATTGTTGCGGAGGGCTGACCGTATCCACGCGAATCGTATCAATGCCGAGGTCACTACAGAAATCGATATAGCCTTCCAACAGTTTCAAATAAGCCGCTGGCTCGCTGCGGTCCGGCGGCGCTGATGTAAAGTCCGGCGCGTAACCGGAGATGCCAAGCCCGTAAGAGCGGATTTCCTCCAGCAGCGCTTGACGGCTCGCGGCCGTTGGATAAAGCTCTGGTGTCGGATGAGGAGTGAAGCCGTTCATTTCTACCCCGTCATAACCGGCCTGCTTGGCATACTGCAAGATTCGCGTGAACGACCATGGGGCTTCTGCAAAAGGACCGAAAGCAAACGCCCAAGACCCGATTGAAATTTTAGGCTTCATCTTCATCTCTCCTCGCTTGGATGGCTTCCCTGTGGCGCAGCATAAAGTCCAGCGTAACTCGGTTGAACTCCTCAAGCCGATCCCAGTGATGCGTATGGCCGCTGCCTTCAAAGACCTGCTTCTCAGCGTGCGTAATTTCCTCCGCGATAGCTATCGACAAAGGCAGCGGCGTGAAGATATCCTTATCTCCCACCGTAATGAGCGTCGGCGCTGTAATCGCTCCGAGCCTTCCCGCCGTATGATGGGAAATGCAGGCCTCGCACTGTGACAGAAACGCATGAATCGTCATCGGCGAGGGATGTGCGAGCGCTGCCTGCTGCGCGGTTTCCAGCACCGACAAATGCTGCTCATGGTAGGCTGGCGTATAAATGATAAGCTGCAGCAGTTTCTGGAAATCGTCCGCCTCCATAAGCGAATAGGCATTGCCGAGCGTTTCGAAAACGCACTTCGTATACGCATCGCACATCGACCAGGAGCAATTCAGCGTTAGGCTGATCACTCGGTCAGGAGCCGATAATGCCGCTTCCTGGGCAATCGCGCTTCCCATAGAGATGCCGGAGAAATGGGCGCGCTCGATCCCGAGCGCATCAAGCAGGCCGAGCGTATCGGCTGCCATTATTTTTGTCGAATAGGGCCCAATGGGCTGGGAGGAGCCGCCCGCGCCGCGGTTATCGACTAGAATGCAGCGGAAATGCCGTTCATAGGCGCGCACATGTTCCTCCCATAGGCTGCCGTCGGCTCCTAGCCCCATCAGCAACACAAGCGGTTCTCCTTCCCCCCGCTCCGTATAAAATAGCTCAATTCCATTGGTCTGAATCAAAGGCATGGGTGAATTCCTCCTCTCGTTAAGCCAAATGACTTCTAATATATTGAACGCCCAGCCGTGCAGCATCGTCAGGATGCTCGGCGTAATCGCGCCACAGATGCAGCCGTGAGATAAGGCCTGGAACCAGTTGGCCGAAAGCTTCAATCGTTAGCCAGCCGTCATAGCCAATGTCATGCAGCACGTCAAATATTTCCTTAGGCACCGCATGGCCGCTGCCCGGAACCCCGCGGTTATTCTCCGAAATGTGAACATGAACAATATGCTTCGCCGCTCTCCGCCACGCCTTGGGGACGTTCAGCTCTTCGATATTGCCATGATGGGTATCGGCGAGCAGTCCCACGTTCGAGAGCCCAACCTCTTCCACGAACCGAGCGCCATCCTCCAGCGTATTGGCAAGGTACATTTCGAATCGGTTGATGGGCTCAAGCGCAAGCTTGATGCCGAGCTCCGCGGCATACTCGCCCGCGGCGCGCAGCGTCTCTACCGCATAGCCCCATTCCTCGGGCTGCGGGCCTTGCCCGCTGAAACGCCCAAGCCCTTGAAACAATGGACCGCACAACACTTCAGCCCCAATCCATTGCGTATTCCTTATCGCATGCCTCAGAATTTCAAGCGCCTGTCCTCTTAACGCCTCGTCGCTGCTTGAAGGATCTGCCACAGCTGCGTCGAGTGCTGCAATGCCCGTGCTTCCAAGCCCCAGCTCCTTCAAAATCAGGCCAAATGCCTTCGCATCCGCAGCGTCCATGTTATCGACGGCCAGCTCAACGCCGTCAAAGCCCCATTTCTTAATGTCCTGCAGCAAATGCAGATGCTTGGAGGGATCTGGCTTATCCGTCCACAACAGCAGATTCATGCCAACCTTCATGACCGGATCACTCCCATGGTTTCAATATGATTTTGCCGCTTTGCTGGGAAGCGGACACTTCGAACGCTTCCTGGATTCGGCTCATCGGAAAGGTATGCGTAATGAGCAGTTCGGCAAGCGGAGATTGCTCAATCACCTTCATCAAATGCGGAAATTCATTTAAGTTGTAATGCCAAGAGCCGATCAGGTGAATGCCTTTGCGCAGCAGATCGTCGCTCACCTTGATCGGTGTCTCCGAAAAGCATTCCCCAACGAAAGCGATTTTGCCTTTGCGCTTGACCGCGTCAATCTGAAGGCGGTGCGCAGCTACCACCCCTGAGCAATCAAGCCCAAAATCCGGCCCTCTTCCTCCGGTCAACGCTTTAATCCGGCTAACGGCTTCCGGGTCCCGCGGATCGATGATATGCTGGACGCCCATCCGCTTCGCCAGCTCCACGCGGTAAGGGTTCATTTCTACCGCTATGACAGTGGCGCCGCGAAACCTCGCATTGACGATCGAGCCAAGCCCGACTGGCCCAAGCCCTGTAATCAATACCGTTGAGAACGCATTAACTCCCATCGTAGAGAAGGCCCCGTGCGACGGCCCAAGGCCGCAGCAGGCTAACGAAGCTTTCTCATAGGAGACGCCATCCGGAATCGGAGCAAGCAGCCAAGAAGGCTTCGACAAATATTGCGTCATCGTAGGCTCGTAATGATTTTGGTTGTGCTCGCAATAGATGAAGTCGCCTGCGATACACAGATCGCACTCTCCGCATGGATACTGGGGCATGACCACTACCCGGTCGCCAACCTTCACCTTGCTGCCCGGCGCTACCTCAACGACTTCGCCTGCCGCCTCATGGCCCAAGCAATCCGAATGGTCGCCATGGACGAAGCTTTTATACTCCGCGCACATCGGCGCGGCATGGACCTTAACGAGCGCCCAGCCCTCCTGCAATGCGGGCCGATCCCGCTCGATCAGCTCTGCTTTCTTCTCGCCTGTAATCGCTGCTAGTTTCATCATTCCGATCCTCCTTCTATTAAATGCTCTGCTCCGACTGCCCAATGCATGCCATTAAGCAGCAATCGCCTGAACGCTTCCAGCTCAAAATCCTCAGGATGTCCCATCGTCGTCGTGAACACCCGTCCGCCGTCCCCATGTGTCCGGATCCAAGCTACCGGATGCACGCGAGGGGTGTCGCTCGTATAGGACCATCCATTATCCTCGGGATTAATCGTCGCCCCGTTCAGCAGCGGAATCGTCTCTTCCGGCGGATACGGTAGAACCTGATAGAGCCAGGATCGGCATTCGAAATGTGTAGGAACGCCTCTCAGAATTGGATGCTCTACCGCAGCCCAAGCCACGGAAACGCTAGTCGTTGAGGAATGGCCGAAATGGCGAATCCACGGGGCGCCCAGCACATCTATGCCAAAGCCGTCATTCCATTCTTGTAACGGATGTCCTTCCGGATACTGAAAGGCATGCGTACTCGTCCGCAAGCCAATCACCGGCTTGCCTGCATCCAGATACTCCCGAATATAACGGAACTGCTCCTCCGGCAGCTGGCGGAAGCGGATGTAAAACACGGCCAAATCCGCCGTTTCGAGCGCTTCAAGCCCTGCAATGCTTGTCGGATTCGCAGGATCTGGGCCAGCGGTAAGCACCGTTACTTTAGCGCCATGCTTCCTCGCTGCTTCCCTTGCTAGAATCGGCATCGTTTTCTCCGATTCATATTCATCCTCGCCGCAGACGAATACGAGATGCTTTCCTATTAATGAATCATTGGATAATGCCATCTTGCCTCACTCCTTCTCTTCATAGCGGAAATAATCAAAGTCGGCGGCCTTGCGCCCGCCCGATAAATCATGCGCGCATAACCCGATAAAGGCGCCTGTAAAGCCCCAATCCGTAAAATAGCCATCTACTAGATGAGTCGCATACTCATCCGATATTTTGCTAGCGTCAAGCTCGGGTCCTATCGCGAACCATTCGCTGCCGTTCAAGGAATAATAGAATTGCAGCCAACGATCCTGAATGACAAGCCGCAAATATACGCGTGCGCCCGAACGGACCGGGACTGGCTCCGCAGTATGCTCGTGATAAACGCCATGATCGTTGGCAAGAATCGCAAGGTTCGTGCCCGCCTTTTCGTCATAACCCAATCGAAGGTAATAATAGTTTTGAGAATTATAATAATAGGTTAAGCCTGCCAGCTGCTGATAGGTGCCTGGCTCGAATTCGAGAGAGGTCTCCGCCTCGCAGCGGAACGCTTGCTGGCGGCGGCCGATCAAGCTGTGCCTAAAGCGCGAATTAGGAGACTCCATGCCTCTCAAGCGCAAATATCCCGGCCGCTCCGTCAACGTCAGCCACTGCTCCGTCATCGGCTGGCGCAGCGACTGCCACTGATTGTCAAGCGCTCCCCCTTCGAAATGATCCGTATGAGATGGTGCAGGGAAGGGATGCCAAGGAAGCGCAGGTGGCTGGATCTCATTAAGCGGGGTATTTCCGCCTCCCGCGAGCCTGAGCCAGCCTCCCTCCGACCATTTGCAGCGCTGAATGGCCGTTTCCCTGCCTAGATTGCAGCGCCTGTCTTCTGTCTTCAGCGGACGTCCGCAAAGATGAACGATATACCACTCGTTGCTCTGCGTGTGCACCAAGCTGGCATGCCCGGCCTTCTGCAGCGTGGCTTCCGGATTATGGTATGCGGTGAGCATCGCTCCCGAAGGATCCGTTTCATAGGGTCCGGTAAGCGCCTTGGACCGAGCTAGCGTTACCGCATGCTCGTAGCTGGTACCGCCCTCGGCAACCATCAGATAGTAATAGCCATCCTTCTTATATAAATGAGGACCTTCCGTCAGCCCCAGCTCGGACCCTTGATAAATCAAATAGGATGGCCCGACCAGCCGCTGCTCCTCCTCGGAATATTCCTGCAGATAAATGCCATTAAACGGGTCACGGTCTTTCCGGTAATCCCATTGCATGTTCACGAGCCATTTCTTTCCGTCTTCGTCATGAAATAGCGACGGATCAAATCCACTGCTGTTCAGATAAACCGGATCCGACCATGGACCCTTAATGTCGTGAGCGGTAACGACATAGTTGTGCGTATCCTTGTAAGCGCCCGCATGGCTTTTTACATCGGTGTAGATCAGATAAAACAAATGATTGTCGTAAGTCAGGCAAGGCGCCCATACTCCCCCGGAATCTGGATTGCCCAGCATATTGAGCTGGCTTAATCGATCCAGCGGACGCGTGAGCAGCTGCCAATGAATCAAGTCGCGGGAATGATGAATTTGCACGCCTGGAAACCATTGAAAGGTAGAAGTCGCCACGTAGAAGTCGTCGCCGACCCTTACGATCGACGGATCCGGGTTAAAGCCGCGCAAAATAGGATTTTGAATGTACGGGAGCTGCTGCTTCATCGTCTCACTTCCTTCGTTCTAAGATGAGCAGCCTGCAGCGCTTGCGCCGCAGGCTGCCGTTTACGCTATGAATAGGACCTTATTTCATTTTGTTCAGGTTCGCATCATATGCGCTTTGCAAAATTTTCAAGTAATCGTTCAGCTTCAAGCCGCCGAAGCCTTGCACATAGCTGTCCCAATCCTTCTGGATATCCTTATGCCCCGTAATGAATTGCAGCATGTTCGAACGAACGTAATCCTCGACTGTCGCTTTGTATTGGGCGGCTTTCTCCCCATCCTCCGCGCTGATGAAAATATCCGTCGGGAACATTTCATCCTCTTTCGGCTCGAAACCTTCATACTTCTTCGTTTCCGTGACCAAACGCAGCTCATAGCCTTCCGGCGACAGCATGTCTTGTGATACGGCTTCCGACTCGAAGCGGTCCCGAGGGCGGAAGTCCGGACCCGCTTGGTCCCAGCCATCCGTATGGATGGTTTCGCTGCGGTAGGACGGGTCCACTTGATAGCTGGCAGGCTTGCCGTTCACGTTAAGCTGATCAGCGCTTGCCTGGCTCCAGGAATGCCCTTCCACCGAGAATACTTGTCCTCTTGTTCCTTCTTCTGTCCACAGATAGTCCAGCATCTTGATCGCTGCGATTTGCTGTTCTTCGCTCGCTTTGTCCGTGATGACAAAACGACCTTGGTTGCCGACCGATTTGTAATAGCCGGATAATTGAACGCCATTCGGGCCTTTAAGCGGCGGAACGGCTACATAATCCTGATTGCGCTCATCGGTTGCCGCTACCGCCATCTGCACATGGCCAATCGCAAAGGAGCCGAGTATCGTTTCTCCTACATTGTTGCCAAGCTGCTGCAAGCCCTCTTGATTTTGCGTAAATGCCTGCGGGTCTATCAAGCCCTCTTTGTAAAGCGAAGCCAGATAGGCTAGCCCATCCTTCCATTCCGGCTGATTAGCCGAAAGCTGCACTTGCCCGTCCTTCACTCGGATATAGGAGAAGGATTGACCATCCCCGTTGTTGTAAATGAACGGATTCATCAGGAATCCTGTAATGTCACCGTGCCAAGTGTACAATGCGCCGCTCAGCGGCACCTCATCCGCAATGCCATTACCATTCGGATCCTTCGTTTTGAATGCGCGCAGCACTTCGGCATATTCCTCCGTCGTTGTCGGCATATCCAAGCCTAGCTTGTCGAGCCACTTTTGGTTGATCCACAGCTTCTGCGCATACCAGCAGTGATAGCACTCATTTACCTGAGGCATGCCGTAAATATTGCCGTCAGAGGAAGTAATCGCGGTTTTCAAATCCGGACGCTCTTCGAAGATTTTTTTAATATTCGGCGCATATTGCTCAATAAGATCGTTGAGCGGCAGGAATACGCCCTGCTTGCCGAACTTCATTTGCTCCGCTGGCGTAAAGTTGCCGCTTAGAAAAATTTCCGGGTAATCGCCGCTCGCCATAAGCACGTTTCGCTTGTCGTTATTATCGTTCGGAGGGCCGACCGTGAACGACAATTTGACGTTCGTTTTCTCTTCAACCAGCTTTGTGAATGGATTGTCCAGGCTTGCAAGGTTAGGCGATTGATTAATGAATGCAGACAGCTTGACCGGCGTTTGCGATTCGCCGCCGTTAACGGCCCCGTTCGTACCTGAACCTGCAGAATTATTGTTATTCGAGCAAGCGCTCACAAGCAGCGTTGCGACAAGCACGACTCCAGCTACCATTTTCCAAGACTTTTTCATGTCAGACACCCCTTTAGATTCGTTATGGAATATGCCCTACTGCTACTCTCCACCAATGATCTGTTTAGATTAACCCTTCAGAGAACCGATCATGACCCCCTTTACAAAATGCTTCTGAACAAATGGATATATGATGAGGACAGGCAAACTCGAAACGACGATGAGCGAAAACTTCAGCAAATCCTTCATTCCTTGTCTGGCTTCCATTGTTCGTACGTCTACCATCATCGAGTTGTCGACGGAATTCTGAATCAAAATCTCTCGCAAAATGAGTTGAAGCGGATAGAGATTGACGTTTTTCAGAAAAATTAGCGCATCGAAGTACGCATTCCATGCGGTAACCGCATACATAAGCGCCAATACGGCTACGACCGGTTTGGAAAGCGGCAGGACAATCGACCAAAGGAAGCGAATATCGCTGCAGCCGTCCATTTCAGCCGCTTCGTTTAATTCATCCGGGATCGACTCTTGAAAAAAGGTTTTGGCAATGAAGACCTGCCAGACCGCTATGGCCTGAGGCAGCAGCAGCGCCCAGCGCGTGTCGATCATCCCAAGGCTCTTCACCGTCAAATAATAAGGAATCAAGCCGCCGCTAAAAATCATGGTTACGATAATCAGATACATAATCGATGAACGCCCATAGAAGGTTTTCTTCGATAGCGGATAAGCTAACGCAAAGGTAAGGAAGACACTTATCAACGTTCCGACGCACATATAGAAGATGGAGTTGGAATAGCCTGACCAAATCCGCGGATTGCTGAGAACGGCCGTATAGCCTTTCAATGAGAGCTCGACCGGGAACAGCCACACTCGTCCGGATACAACCGCCTGCGGCGAGCTGAAGGAAGAGCTCACGATATAGATTAGCGGATAAAGCACCGCCGCCAATATGATTATCAGCACGATGTAAATGAAGGTGAGCAATACCTTGTCCGACAACGGCTCCTTAATCGCATTTGATTTTGCCATGTTAGAACAACCCCGATCCAGTAGCGCGTCTTGCCCCGAAGTTGGCAAGCAGTATTAAAAGCAAGTTAATCAACGAATTAAACAAACCGACGGCAGCGGAGAAGCTGTAATTCGCCTGCACCAGACCAACCTTATAGACATAGGTAGAAATAATTTCCGAAGCGCTGGTGTTCAGCGGATTTTGCAGCAGATACACCTTCTCGAAGCCGATATTGAGCAGCTGCCCCATATTCAGCACCAGCAGCAGCACCATAATTGGCATAATGCTTGGCAGGTCGATATGGATGATCTTTTGCAACCGGCTTGCGCCGTCAAGCTTCGATGCCTCGTACAGCTGCGGATTGACGCCGGCCAGGGCGGCGATATAAATGATGGCGCTGTACCCCATGTATTGCCATACATCCGATAACACGAAGATCGTTTTGAACATGGAGGGCTCGCCGATAAAATTAACGGAATCAAACCCAAGCGCAGTCCGAATATGGTCGATTACGCCAATTCGTGGCGCCAGAAATAGCAGGATCATCGAAACCATGACGACGGTAGAAATGAAGTATGGCGCATAGGTAACCATTTGTACGGTTCGTTTGAACATGCCGTTCCTTAGCTCGTTAATCATGAGTGCGAGTATAATTGGAGCGGGAAACCCAACTGCAAGCGTATACAAGCTTAGAAACAAGGTGTTCTTAATGAGGAGCCAAAAATTTGGGTGGTTGAAAAAAGCTTCAAAATGCTTGAATCCCACCCAAGGGCTGCCCCAGATGCCCGCCTTCGCGCTCAAATCCTTAAATGCGATCTGCACGCCTAGGATTGGAACGTATTTAAATAAAATGAAATAGAGCAGCGGCAGCAGAATCAGCAGGTACAGCTGCCAATGACGGCGTATCTTTCTGGCTACCTCGCTTCGGACCGTTCGCCGAAGCGGCTCCGCCGGCATGCCGGCTGCGGCAGATATAGGGGTCATGTTGGACACCTTGCAACGCCTCCTTGTGACTATGGATTGTTTTGTTGGGGCAACTATACCCCACAACCAAATCACCCGGCAATTGACAAGAATCCGGCGGTATACAAAAATCGGACCGCGCCATCACGGCGCGATCCGACTGCTCGCTTAACCTTTTTCCTTGATTAACCGAGCTTTTCCTTGCGGTAATCGCCGGGAGGCATGCCTACGACGCGCTTAAAGACGCGGTTGAAGGATACCGGATTCAAATACCCGACCGCTCGCCCAATTTCCTGAACGCTCATATCCTTCTCTTGCAGCAGCTGCTTCGCGAGCTCTACTCTTCGGTGAATCAGAAAATCGATAAATTTGATATCGAATTGTTCTTTAAATAACGAGCTGACATTTTTCGAAGGAATATCAAATTGCTGGCTGAGATGGATAAGCGATAAATCCGGATTGGAAACATTCTCGTCGATATACTGCTTCATCTTAACGGCAATTTCTGCGACGCCGCCTTTGCCCGTTTTTTGCTCAAGGGCATATTCCAGCTTCTCCATCACGCCTAGAATTTCTTCCTGCACATCCTCCAGCGTCTCGAATTGATCGATTATGTCTTTCATGATCGCTTTGTTCGTTTCGATCATCTCATCGTTAAGAATGGTCCCCTGCACATGCTCAAATAAATAATAAACAAAATAATTGAGCAAATTAACCATATCCTCGCGTTTGAGCTTATTTTGCCTGAACTGCTCGAACAGCGAACCATATTTAAGGCGCCATTCCGGCTCCATTAGTCGGAATGCGTAAATTAGGCTGCGAATCTGCTCCAGCTGGTTGTACAGCTCGAAAGTTGCTCCCGTTTCGGTCTCCCAGTAGCCAATCGTCCGATTGTTGCCAAATACCAGCCTGAAATTGACGGCCTCCATCGCTTTTTTGTAAGAGGTCTTGAGCAGCGCCACGGAATCCGTCATCTGCCCGATGCCTATCGTAACCGTAAAGGGCAGATTGGATCTGATCCATTGATGCGCGCTCTCGGACAGCTTAAGGATGTTGTCCATTAACTGCTCCGCATGCTCCTCCTGCACATAGACGAAGCCGCACATTTCCTTGTCGTTCATCCATTCGCTCCAGCTCGACAAGCTGTATTTTTGAATCAGCTCCATGTACATATTTTGGATGATGAACCGAAACAAAATCATATCCTGCTCCCTGTAGCGTGATAGGACATCGGAATATTTATCGACAGAAATGACGATAACGACTGCCTTCCTGAAGCTGCCTGCAAAGCCGTGCTGCTCCATCTCCATATCCCATTCCGCAGCGGCAAGCGATCTTGAGCCGCTCATCACCTCGAGGAAAATTGATTTTTTGCGGTAGCCGCTATTCAGGTCGGATTGGGATTTGAACAAATTAAAGCGCTGGACAAGCGAGTCTACCGTCGATTCGATATAATGAAACTCATTTCGTTCTGCCTCGCTTTGCTCACCCGATGCTTGCGAGATTTTATCCAGCTTTGAAATCAGCGCGCGCAGCGGCCGATAATTTCTATGTGTCATATAAACAATCGAGAGCAGCCCCAATATCGCAACGATTACAGCCAGCATGATCCATACATTCGAGAAGGTTTGCAGGATCGTAAAGCCACTGCCTTTCTCCAGTCCGCTTTCGTAAGTCCAGCCCGTGTAGTCGGACACGACGGTAGAAATCGCCCTGCGGCTTGCTGCCTCTCCTTTTTCCATAGCGAAGATTGGCTCATGATCCTTGCCTGTTATCGTAACGTAGCTGGTTGTTTGATCCATTTTTTGCGAAACAAGCCCTTCAATCGAGCTTGTCCTGACATTGATGATTATCAAGCCGCTCTCGCCGCGGCTCGTCAAATATTTGCGCGCAAGCGATACGACTGGCTCCTCTCGCGAGGCTTGAAACTCCTTAAACCTTCGTTCATTCGTCCAGTGGTAAGAGTAGTTATCCCGCTGCAGTTCTTCGATGAACGCCCGATCTGAGAACTGCTCCATCGGAGAAACCGTGTTTGAGCTCAGGACATAGCCGTCCCTCTCCCGAACTAAATAAATCGAATGAATGCTTTGGTACAGCTGTCTCATATTGTTGAATTCCTTGGTCATCTGAAACGTAAAAAAAACGGACGGCGGCCCCTCCTGGTCAAAATAATCAAGCATATTGAATTCGGAGGAATTGCTGCTCCGCGTCTGAATGGTTACCATCATATGGTCAATCGACTGCAGCGGCTGTTCTACGCTCTGGACGATTTGATTGTTCACGCTGGCGTAAATATGGGCGGTATCCTGCTGGGCGCGCTCCGTCAGCATTTGAAAAAAGATAAAAAACAAAAAGGAAATCATTAGGAAAAATACTGGCATATAAGAGAAGAGCAGGCGGTAGTACCACGTTTTGCTCATTATTTTCATCCCCATTTCACAAGATGCTGCTCCATAATTCTGTAAGCGCTTACGAAAATCGACGAGTTTCGTGTTCCTATTCTAACAATTTAGAGCGGTGGATGACAATGGAAATTGCGACCTAGCTTGGGCATCTTGCAATAGCCTGAAGCTTGCCGCTTTTTCCTGCGTTCTAATTTGAGCTAACCGGGGCCTTGCGCTGTTTAAACCAACGAATATTTCTCGCGCAAATCTTCACGAAGCGTAACGGCCGAATCCTCACGGATATAATGGCATACGTAAGAGCGGCGCCAACGATCTGTGCTTCGGTTGCGGTTGGAGGAATGAATCAGCAGCTCATGAAAAAATAAAATATCGCCTTTCTCCATAATGACCGGAATTTGCTGAGACAAATCCACGCCCTCGGTCTCATCCGTCCACTCTTCATGCTCCTCGAGATTTTTAACCTTGCCATGCGGCAACAGCCCAAGCTTATGCGTGCCCGGAATGACCCATAAACAGCCATTTTGCTCATCCACCTTGTCCTCCGTGGCAATCCATGCCGCAACCATCGTCATCGGATCATTTTTAATATAATAATAATCCTGATGCGCAGCTTGGCCATGCGAGCCGGGCTCCTTATAGAAAAACATGCTTTGCACGCATACCGCTTCCCGCTCCATCAGCTGGGCCAATGTGCCTCGTACGATTGGAAGCTTCATCATTTGCCTCGAAAAGCTGTCATGCTGGTGCGGATTGAACAGTCTTGTCGAGAAACGTGCCTTCTCCGAGGTGCGTGCCCAATCGGGCATCTCGCTTAGCGGTGCTGAGCGAATCTCAAAGATATGTCTGTTAAAAGCATCAATCAAATCGGAGCTGCATCCTTGTTTTATAATAATAAATCCATCTCGCTTATACTGCTCGAGCTGAGCGTCCGTAAGCGGCTTTAATCGTTCGGATTCCTTTGCTAGCATCGTATAGATCCCCTCTCCATGATCAGTGATTGTTATCTGCGGCCCCCGTCAGCTATACTTGTATCTTACTATCGGGGGTGCCATCTAACAATGGACCTGATTATCAAGTTCGTATCTATTATTGATATTTAAACACATTAAATCAGTTGAGTCATCTGAACAAAAAAAAAGCATTCGTAATGGCAATCGTATATCCATTATCAATTCGTGAATCCCATGTAAAAAGGAAAGAAAGAAGGAATATAACAAAGTTGGCGATTTAGTGTCAATTTCCTATAAAGTAGGGAAAAACCCTATAAATATAAGGTTTCCGTAGTGGGGAGCTTTATGTAAATCTACATCTTTTTTGTATAACAACAGTTCATAATCATACACACCTTCCTGTGCTGTTAACTGATGTTTCCACCAGTTATTTTAATTTTTTTCGATGAAAAACCGAATAAACTCTTCTGCAAATTTTCTTACAAAGTCTCGATCAAGTGCAGTAGCTAAAGTCTCATCATTGTTTCTAGCGTTATCACTTTTTAAAACATGAACTCGTTCAATCCAGGAACTTTTAGCCGTATTCCAATTATATCATCTGTATTCTCACCGCTATAAAAATAAATGTGACTTGCAGAATCCTCAATTTTACCCATTGTAAGATTATTAAAAAAAGAAAATGCAACATATTTACCGTAAATTACATCCCAATAACTTAACCCCGCTGCAAGTAAAAAAATAAAACTATGCCTCCAATTAATGTTTTCTTTAATCCACCCATATAAGTACCTCGCTTAAATTAGGCAGACCTACTCAAAATAATGAATAAGTCTGCCACTCGTTGATTTTCACTTATTTATTGAAGTCCTCGAGTTTCCAATACATACTCATGGCTAAGGACTCTTTGGTAATTTCAACTCCATACACATCAGGATTCATCTGCAGCTCCTTGGTAACGTAGCCTTTTGGCAGAACCTGCAATCTGAATATAACCTTTAAAATCGTATGCCTTGCTACTCTGTGCATTTACAAAAGATTCTTCATCATCACCAGGTTGGCCAATTGTTACTCTTTCTCCCCTATCATTTATACCACGACCGTAGATCATTACATCTGAGAATCCGTAGCTATTTATTCCAAATCACACTTCAATTTTTCAATCCGTCCGTTATTCAGGAAGAATTTATAAAGCCCGATAATTTTTTTGCCAACAAAATCGCCTTTGAACCATACGCGCATATCGACGACTTCGTCGATGACGGTATATTCAATGATATCCGTATGAGTGTTCGTTCCAATGAAATAAGTCTTAAAGTAGTCTATAATCTCCTTCGTACCTACAAGTTCCCGCCCCAAAGAATCTTCCTCAATCCGTCCATCGTTGGAGAACGTCCGAGCATAACCTTCAACATCGTGCCGGTTCGAAGCTTCTAAGTAATCGATTACGACCGAAGGTAAACCCACCTGAGTCATCTTTATTCCTCCTTATTATTAGCACAGGTAAGATCTCTGCCCAGCGCGGCTGTATCTAACCTAATTGTCATCGTATCCAATTGGGTCATTATGCTGGTTCTTACACGCTCAGGTTCTACCGCTTCCAGCAGATCGCCGAAGGAGAGCAAGTAGCCGTAAAGCCAAGTCCCCTCCGGAAGAACGGCTGACACAGTGTATGACCCGTCATCATTCACCGTAATTGCGGCGTCGTCGAATTCGTCAAACACCCTATAAGCCCCTTTGGCCGATAACCGTATCGTTATTTTCACCGATTCGCGAACGGCATGTTCTTCAGCCAGATCGATTGCTGCTGCTACAAGTCTCGGTTCAAAGGAACTGTCCAAAACGACGACATCTTTCATCCGACTGATTTTAAAAACACGTTGGGCATTGCTGGCCAAACAAAATGCTGCCAAGTACCATGATTTGCTCTTGAACAAAAGTTGAGTCGGCTCTGCTTGTCGTGAGCTCTCATGGCCCGCACCATTATAGTACCGGAATTGAATTAATCGGCTATCGGCAATCGCTTGGCGAAGCTGCGGAAAAAGTTGACGCCGTTGATCTTCGCTTCCCCATGGCGAAAAATCGACTTCAAGCCACTGTCTTCCCTCTTTTTTAAACAACATCCCCATTTTATGCAGCACCGCATGAATATCCGGATAGTCCGCAGCAGCCAGACTATGCAGCGCAGCCAGCACATCTTCTTGCTCCCTTTCGGTTAACATAGAAGCATTAAAGGAATAACCTTCTAGCAGTGAAATGCCTCCACCTTTACCCTTACTTGCGTAAACGGGAATGCCTGTGGCACTCAGCGTATCGATATCCCGGTAGATTGTTCGAGTGGATACCTCGAAATGCTCGGCCAATTCGCCAGCTGTTATCGTTCTTTTATTCAAGAGCTTATACAGGATTTCAAAAAGCCTGCCAACCGCCACTGCATTTCACCTCCCAATTGTGTAGGCAAATATTCAACTAAACGGTCACTGCGTCTCAGAATGCTTTTCATTAGGAAGGCTGAAGAGTTGGTCGAACGATCATTTCATTGACGCTTGTATTTGCAGGCTCGTTAATCGCAAAAGCGATCGCTCTTGCGATGCTGTCCGGAGAAATGGCGAAATGGCTCATTTGATCCACCCAACCCTTAATTTCATCATTGGTTATGGATTCGGTCAATTCCGTAGACGTAACTCCCGGAGAAACGATGGTCGTACGAATGTTGGAGGTTGGTCCTTCTTCCTGACGAACGCCTTCGGAGATAGCTCTTACGGCAAATTTAGTTCCACTGTATACTGCAGCCGTAGGATCTACCCTGTAACCGGACACTGATGACACCGTAATGATATGTCCTGACTTTTGCTCTCTCATCTTAGGTAGAACTGCTGCAATACCGTACAGAACGCCTTTAATATTGACGTCCACCATATTGTCCCATTCGTGAATTTTCAGTTCGTGAATATACGAAAGCGGCATGATTCCCGCATTATTAATTAGAACATCAATTTGTCCAAATTGCTGTATTGCATAATCAGCAAGCTTTCTCATTTCCGTTACCGACACTACATCCGTTTTAACATAAACCGCACTACCGCCAATTTGTTGTATTTGCTCTGCAATGGCTTTTAGACGCTCTTCTCTTCGAGCAGCCAGTACTACCTTTGCTCCGTATTTACCCAGCAAAAGCGCCGTCGCTTGACCGATACCGCTTGATGCTCCAGTGATGATAATGACCTTATCTTGAATGTTTTCCACGATGCCATCTCCTCCTTGCACTGCGGTTCTCCGCAATCACACAGTTAATATACCCCGTATAATTGGACAACTGTGTGTCTTATTATAAAAGCATGTACATTTTTCAGGAGCGGACTCATCAGGTCAAAACACAACATTGACTTGAAGTGAACTTTAAGATTTATAATACAATCATCCCACGTCAGCTTGGGAAACACTTACCTAAAGGGAGCGAATCGAATGAAAACAATACTTATTACGGGTACGTCGTCCGGCCTGGGACGAGCGGCTGTTGAACTTTTTGCTGCAAGCGGTTGGAATGTTATTGCAACGATGCGGTCACCTGAAAAAGAAACTGAATTGAACATACTGGAAGGTGTATTCGTCACACGTTTAGATGTACTTGACCAAGACAGTATCGCCGAGGCTATTCAAGCGGGTATAGAACGTTTTGGGAAAATCGATGCTCTTGTTAATAATGCAGGATACGGCCAAAATGGCGTGTTTGAATCCATTTCTCGCGAACAAATCATCAAGCAGTTCGAAACAAACGTTATCGGAGTCATGGATGTCACCCGCGGGATTATTCCTCACTTTAGAGCAAATGGTGGAGGAACATTAATCAATATTAGTTCCTGTGGCGGTTTAATCGGTATCCCAAACATTTCAATTTATAGTAGCAGTAAATTTGCGATTGAGGGTTTTAGTGAATCCATTTCCTATGAGCTCGCTTCCCAGAACATTACAGTGAAACTAGTTGAACCGGGCGGGTTCGACAGTAATTATGCCGCCACGACAGAACATAACAAGCCCGCATTGCCCCTGCCACACGCCTACGATGATTTTTTGGAAGACGTAAACCGATTCTTTTTATGGCTCTCAACAGATAAAGGTATAAGCATGGAAGATGTGGCAAAAAAGATTTATGAAGCCGCAACAGATGGTAAAACCCAACTGCGCTATGTTATACCGGGTGTTGTAGAACCACTGGTTGAAGCTCGACAAACCATGGGCAATCAAGAATTTGTGGATATGATGCGAGTAAGGCTAAATCAATAAAGAATTGGCATAACGGTTTTATGGTTAATTCATTGTCACTTTATGTACGAGTAAAGTCTATTGTTAAGAGGTGAATTCCTTCAAAAGATGGAGAAAATAATGACTAATTTAACAAAAACAACACTGATTGAAGGATACGAAAAATTGATCCCGTTTGTTGAATCTTTACAACAGTTTCAGTGTTATCTTTTGACAAGACCCATTTCCGCAGAGAAATGGTCAGTTATGGGTATCACAAGTCATCTGATGCTATGGGATAAGTATTATATTGAACATGCTTTTCACTCGATTGATGCGAACGCCGAAATTACTGAGTTATCTGCGAGTTATGAAATTGATGTCGAAGCGTTTAATCAAAGTGCAATTACATTTGCTGAACAAACCTCAAGGGATAACATAATTAAGCTAACCATTGAGACACGAAAACAACTTTTGCAAAAATTAAAACACATCCCAGCAGCCTATTTCACAAAAGAATATCATTATCTTGAAGGAACTTCCTTTGTCATTCACGATTTTATTAACGATATGATTGGACACGATCACCACCACATGGCTCAAACTGAAAAGTACTTAGCGACACTGTAGCCGCGAATTAGATTTCATGTGGATGAATAACTTATGGCCGCCCCTTCTCTCTTATTTGAGCATCTAACGAATCATAATAATGCAATTTTTGTGTCAGTAATTCAAAGTACTTTTGGTACTCATTGATATGCTTCTCAACAATCTCCTTTTGGTGAAATATAATTTGACGTCTTTCCGGAAGTGTATCTTCACCCAGAAGATTTAACATATTGTAATGTTTAATCGCATCGATAGACATACCGGTTTCCCTCATGCAACAGATCATTTGAATTCTCATCAAATCTGTCTCGCTGTAAATTCTTCTACCGTTTTCTAGCCGGTGAACTGGGGGAAGCAAACCTTCTCTTTCATAGTAACGTAAAGTATGAGCCGCTATATTAAATTTTTCTGCTACATTCTTAATCGTGTATTCCAATGTTTTTCCCTCCATGATTCAGCTATTCTGTGTATCCAAAAGTAAGCTTTATCAAGTTAATAAATGATGACTAAACAACCAGTTCCTCATTCGAGCTGGTTGTTTTATAATTCCATGCTAGCAAACATGTCACAAGTTCTTATTATCGATTCCGCTGAGCGCTTCACTTTGAATTTTGCTCATGCAGCATCACTCTTCGATGAAGCCGAGCATAGCCATTGGTTCGACATGATCCTCCAGACCATAACGACCGGAGTCACGTCCTATTCCTGACTGTTTGAATCAATCAAACGGAGCATGTGGAACTTCTTGTACAACTTTGTTACTAAGCACTCGTCCGGCTATAATTTGAGATGCAACACTGCGTGCTCGTACGGCATGCTACGCTATTTTACGTCTTAAACCTTACTTCAAGTCAAGTGGGCGTAATTCACCATGTTTTCAGCAGTAATTTTGTGTAAATACTAATCAGAATATACTTTATTGAATCCCCCATTCCTGTCAGGAATGGGACAATGTTCTTGTCTCAAAATGGAAATGGGATCAAGTTCTTAACTTTGGGCAATGACAAGAACTTGATGGAGTATGATTGAGCTTGGATACTCATTGTATTTAATGGTGTAAACATAGGACTATTTGATATTATGCTGATTCTTGGGAAATCCTCTGGGATAGTGCTGCCTCGATACTGACTTAAAAAGTCACTACATTTTTCGATTATTCCCTATAATAAGGGTCAATTTGAAATCTATACTCACCTCCAAGCGACTCCTGAATACTCCTTATATTATCAATCGAATCTCTTCTATGAAATAAAAAAAAACCTTAAATATTCATCAAATCCCTTTCGGGATTCCGATGTATGCTTTAGGGGCAATTCCAGACACACTAAGACCTTTTCTTATGGTTAAATCTTTATTGAGTTGTTAATTCTTTGTAGCTAGATGGACCAAACCAGGCGATTAGCTCAAACCGGCTTTCGTTAATCCGTACTCTACATCAGCAGAACCAGGTACATATTTGAAGGCTATGTTTACACGATTCCAAGCATTTATTGCCATGACTGAGAATGTCAAATCGGATATTTCTTTTTCAGAGAATTGCCCACGTACTCGATCATAAATTTCATCTGATACACCGTGTTCTGGGAGGCTAGTCAAGATTTCCGTCCATGCAAGAGCAGCTCGTTCACGAGGTGAGAACAGTGTTGATTCACGCCATATCGAGATGTGGTATAGGCGTAATTCACTCTCTTCATGAATTTTAGCCTGCTTAATGTGCATATCCAGACAGAATCCACAACCATTCATTTGCGATGCCCTGATATGAACGAGATGAAGGATTCCTTCTTCAATAGAGCTCTTCTTCTCAGACATGCTGAAACCCATCATTCCTTTGAAAAGCTCGGGAGATTGCTGCATATAATTTAAGCGTTGTGTCATAATTAATTCCTCCTCAATTTTGTTTACTCTAATGAAACGATATCCGAGTCTATTTTGTGACAATTACCTCTTTATTAAACACTTTATATTTATTAGTCATAAACTAATTTTCATTTGTATGTTGCCCGACCCCATTAGGATCATGGTTGCCCCGTCCTCTGAAAATAAAAATAAACCGTAAGAGATTACCAAAAGTGTACTTCCTTAATATTTGAGGAATTCTTCTCGCGTATATTTCGAGTGGATGATCTTCGATTCACTTATCGTGCATTTTAGGTTTGCTTTGTGCGCCGTATCAACAAGGTATAGCCTTATAGTTTGACAACATTTGAACCAACTATGTTGTTTATTTAACAAAAGTGCGTTTTTTAACGATTGTAATAACGAATCTTGCCTATATAATAATGAACAAGTATCGGATAAAAGCTTTTCATATAGCCGAGCATTGTCTAGGCAATCAACAAAACAAACTCTTACCGTTTAAGAGAGATTATTGGTAGAGCGATAGTTTTTTATTCATTACTAAAGAAATACCAAATTAGGAGGATTACAATGAGGACAAATTGGACAGTCAATCAAATGCCGACCCAGCAAGGAAATCGGGTTGTTATTACAGGTGCGAGCAGTGGTATAGGATATCAAACCGCCCGAGCTTTTGCTTCTAAAGGAGCTGAAGTAATCATGGCCATACGAAACGTGGAAAAAGGCGAAGAGGCCGTCAGACAAATCAAGTTGGAGAATCCAGGAGCGAATCTGAAATTGATGATGCTGGACCTTAGCGACCTTACCAGCGTCCGCAAATTCGCTCATGAGTTTGAGCAATCGTACGACTCACTACATTTGCTGATTAATAATGCTGGTGTCATGACCCCGCCATATTTGAAAACTAAGGACGGGTTCGAACTCCAATTCGGAAGTAATCACCTTGGTCATTTCGCTCTCACAGGACTTTTATTACCAGCGCTGAATAATGAGACAACATCGCGTGTCGTTACGTTAAGCAGTACCGCCATCAAAGGAGCGAAAATTGATTTCAATAATTTGGACGGCAGCAAGGGTTATAAAAAGGTTGAATTTTATCGTCAAAGCAAGCTGGCTAATCTCCTATTCGCTCAAGAATTGAATCAACGACTGCGGGAAAATGGTTCCAACACCATCAGTCTTGGGAGTCACCCTGGCAGAGCAAATACGAATCTGTACTCACTTGGATCTGGTAAGCCAACAAGCCTATTCATGAAAATAGTGGTCAAACTTATTGGAACCCAATCCGCGGAGATGGGAGCATTGCCAACGTTATTCGCTGCGACAGAACCATCGCTAAATGGCGGTGAATACATCGGACCAGATGGTAAAGGTGGTAATATGGGCTTTCCTGAAATAGATTCGTCCGTTCTAAAGCTGTATGAGTCGGAGACGATGGGACGACTATGGAAAGTATCGGAGTCTCTGACTGGTGTTTCCTATTTGTCTTAATGAGGAAAGCGGTGATCATAATAATTGAATGGAGAAAACCCCATCTACTGCCGATCCACAAAATTCAATCGATGCTCGCATACAATGCTTACAGATCGGATGATGCAGACACATAAACCTGCGTTTTTTATTTTCGCTTCAGATGGTTGACGCTCAACTGTCCGTAGTGAATCTTTACTTTGCATTTTGAAAAGCAAAATCAATATTTCATGGAAGCAATATTCCGATTTTTATTGGCTGAATCAGCACCAACATCTAATAGATATACAAAAAACCCGTTCCTAAAGAAGGAACGAGGTTTTAATGTTTATATATCAATCCAGAACATACAATCTAAATTATCATTATAAATATGAATGATTCCAAAATAGACCATCAATGAAACTTTTTTTTCGCTTGACATCTCGTATTCGTTATAACAGTTTTCTAAATGAGTAACAAAATTGTTCAAAACCCATCTGGTGATAAAACTTATGCGCCTTGCTATTATTGAATGCAGAGTCTAAGGCCACGACCTTGCATTCCTGTTCTTTTCCTATTTGATAAACGTAGTCAAGCAACCTTGCTCCGTATCCTTTTGAACGTACTGATGATTTGGTTACCAAATCATAAACAAAAACGTGTTTCCCATAATAAAAATTGGTTCTGCAAATAATTCCCGTTACACCTGCAATTTCGTTATTATCATAAATCGCTATCAGTTGATAGCCTTCATTTGTCATTGTTTTTACCGTTTCAATGAAAAGTTCCAAAGTCATATTCGTACGGAGCTCATTCATTACGGGAAATGCTTCCCTCCATTGTTCTTCTGTGACTAAATGTTTGATCATTATAGCTACCTCCTTTAGCCTCGTGGGCTATCGCAACTCGCATGATAAGTGTTATATTATTTCTCCACGCAAAGAGGCAGCTTGACATGGCATGACCGTCAGACCTAGCTTACTAAGCATGGTATAGAAAATGAAATGAGGTACCATTCGATACTGTTAAAGTAAAGCAATCCTCGAACTAATTGAAGCAGTGACTCAAATTTGCGGAACGGACGTTTTAAAAAAAGTGTGCGATTTCGTTTGATTTTTGATTGATTTAATTTTATTTTATACCTCCCCGTTCTTTATCTGAATGCGCTTATAAGACAATTAGCGAATTCAATTTGTGACATCATTTCTTTCTTCCTTTTATATTTATACCTCAATCAAATATAATCACATATTCATTTGATAAGGTTCTGGAGTGAGAAAGATGGATTTTCATTAGTAAACGACAAGTATTTTCTCTTAAAGAATTTACAGTTTATCAGGACATTTCCTTCATTTCCTGATTCCCGTTTCGGTAAGGTTCACCTTAACAATCAAACGTACGTTCAGCGTTTGATATTCAAGTTTCCATACCTTCCCTTCCCATTTTCGCGTTTTACTCCTTACGAAATCTCCTATTCCGAGCGGGTCGATTCCTTCTTTTATAAATATTTGAAAAAGATCCATTCCCTCTTTTTCAAGATCCTTTTCGAAACGATCCTTTATCATCCGCTGTTCTTGTGTTGGAAAGTGGATGCCCATCGAATCAAGAATTTCACCTTTTATGGTAAGATGAATCGTCACTTTTGGACTTTTATTATCTTTACTGAATCGATAATTCAATTTAGAACCTACAATTACCATTGCAATGTAAGATCCATTTTCCAGTCTTGCTTCAAGAGTACCGTGGTTCACATTCTTCAGTAGTAATTGTTACCTATTCCCCCCTGTATAGTAAGCCCATCCATCTGAAGTAGAAGTAGCAATACTAACTAAGGATTGGATGAGCTTCACAAGTAGAAACTCCTGAGCTAAGGTTTGACGAGTCTTGCCAATTTGTATTGGCGCGTGCCTTCTCGCATTTCGTCGTAGATTCGCGTCCCCGGCAACCCAATTGTCTCGTGTACTGCGTCCTTCATTCCATCCTCCCTTTGTAAAGTCGAATATCGTCTCTTTCCCGCTAAGTCGCTGGATAACAGCACATTCTCCGTAATGTCCTTTAGGAATGCAAAGTCGAATCCAAGACCGCGCAAGTACCGCTCTCCTTCTTCGAATTTAAACAGAGGAAGGTCGTCAGCAAAAACAAACGTGCCGCCAGGCTTCAACACGCGATATACCTCGTCGTAAAAGCGGTTGATGTTAGGGAACAAATCCGCGGCTTCAATGACCAGCACGATATCGCAGCAAGCATTCCCGATTGGAAGCATCTCAGCATCGCCGATGCAGAAGTAAACGTTTTCGCGTCGATTTCGGCTTTGGCAAAACAAGACGTTCACGTCAGTCAAATCCAATCCAACTACGCTTTTAGGTTCGAACTCCATACAGAGCGTCGACACGTTCCCGCCTCTGCCGCAAGCGATTTCGAGCACGTCTTTGTCTTTCACGCATGTGTCACCGATCGCTTCACGCAACAGACGAACCGAGTTCCGATGAACGGCCTGCGCCTGTGGCTCGTCACGATCCTCTAAGGCCACATACCCCCAATTCACAAATGTGGAGAAACGGGACAACCCGTTCGTTTCCAACATGCGATGCATCGTGGTAAACATGTGTCTGACGGAATCCTTATGCTCTGATTCCCGCTCGTCATCCAAAGTCAATCGATAGGCGCTCCCTTCCACATTCGAATAGGATCCCAGACAAACCGGACATTCCCATAGTCCGCCCTTGTCGTACAAAGCGGCCTTACAGCGCGGACAAGCAGCTATAAGTCCAGATAAAGGCCAGATTTGGCTGCTCATGAATTCGATTCTCCTTTTGCGAAGTGCCAAATGTGAAACGTCCGTTTGCCTTGCTGCATCTCCTCGTACCTCTGCGTGCCTGGTGCCTCAAGCCAATCTAATACGTCTTGCTCACTTTCAAACGAACCTTTCAATGCGGACATCCGATTGGTAAATGCCGTTTCTCCGGCCTTCAGCACGTTTGCGGTAATGTCTCGACAATGAACCATATGAAACCCTAGCTCCTGCAAGATCGCCGTATTTCTAATTAAGTCTGCTTCATCCATTACGTCGGCGTAGAGAAACATACCGCCAGGCTTCAATACACGCAATGATTCTTGGTAGAAATCGCCAACATTGGGATAGAGATGCGATGATTCGATATTCAGTACAATGTCAAATGTATCGTCGAAAAATGGAAGCCGTTCTGCATCCCCTGCGACATACCAGGCTCGGTCATACCGATTGTTTGCTGCACAGAACGCGATGTTCGATTCGGTCAAATCCAAACCTACTACCTGATCTGGCCCATAAAAATTACACAATGCGTTGACATTGCCTCCCCTGCCGCAGCTTACTTCCAGAATCTTTTTACCCATAAGTTCGCACCCATTAATTACTTCTAATAACAGCCGGATAAAAAGCGAGTTCGTCCTTCGGGCATCTCCTTCGTCCTCTTCTTGTTCGAGTGATGCAAACCCCCAATTGTTAAATGTTGCGAATCGCGACAAACCTTTATCCTCCAGTGATTGGTTGATTGCGCTGAACGTTCGTTTCACTTCCTCTTTCAGGAAATCGACGTTTCCCGACTCGATCATGACGGGTTGGCCTGCGACTATTTCGAAATGCAGATTGCAAGAGGCGCATTCCAATTTGTCATTGCAATCTGCAACGAAGCCTTTGCAGCGAGGACAGGCTAGTGCAATGTCTGATGTATTCCATTTGATGGTCAATTTAAACACTCCTTCGAAAACTTAATCGTTGCTTTAAGATTGGTTTATGAGAAAATATAGGTATAATAGAAAATAATTCATTATTTCATAGGAGCTGATTGCGAAATGAAGCATTTGTTCTTATCTCCCCATCTGGATGATGCGGCTATCTCATGCGGGGATTACATCGATAATCTGGTCCGAACAGGCCATGCCGTGACGGTCATGACGGTTTTTACGGGATCGGCCGAGCGGCTGTCCATGTTGGCTAGAATCATACACAAGAAATTCAGGCTGCGAGATGAAGAGGTTATGGACGTACGGCTCCAAGAGGATCGGTCTGCTTGCACCTTGCTGGGTGCTGACACTATCCATTTGGGCTTGCCAGAATGTCTTTACAGGTTCGATGAAAAAGGTGGACCGACATACAGGAAGTTGAACGAGTTGTTCGAAACTGATCCTTCCAGAGAACCGGCCGCCAGTAAGGAAATCATCTCTTCGCTTGGCGATATCGACTTTACACAATACGACCTTATTTATATCCCTCTCGGCGTCGGCAGGCATATCGACCATCTCCTTGTCCGGGAAGCTGTCGAATTGGTAGCCAGCACTTCTTTCCCATTATCAAAGCTGATGTATTACCGGGACTTGCCCTATTTGGATTATGGCACGGACCCTAATTGGAGGAGCGAGTTGGCCAAAGGCATGGAAGAAGTCTGCATCATGCTTCCTTCCCTTTCTTTGAGAAAAAAGTTGGCAGCCATTGAACGATACCGCTCGCAGCTCCGTATGTTATGGCCTTCCCGGTTCCGCATGTTGAGGCAAATTGCCGCCCAAGCCCGGTCGTTCAAGGATGTCCATATACACATTGAAGGTAAATATGGTTTTCCTTTATATATCCGTACTCAGAGAGCCGTCATTACAGTTAATCATTAATCAGATCTCGTTCACCAAGTCCTAGACCGTTTATGTACTCTCTTTCCAAATCCCATTTGTCCACGACCAGCTCGCTCTCTCCGACCGATTCGAACATGATCCCGGCGCTCGAGCTGGAGGGGTAGATTGTGGCACTCATCGTTCTTACTCCTCCGTCTATGAACACCTCCACGCTCGAACGGTCGAGAAATACCCTCAGAGATAAGACGCCGTCACGCAATGCAACAGGAACGGAGCGTCTTCCATTCACACCTTCTTCTTCAGGAGGCGTGGAAATGCCCAGACCACTGCTCGAACGATCTAATGTAAAAACGCCTTCGTCTATATCGTAGAACAGCAGCGTTTCCTCTCCCTCTCCTTGACGGACCTTTAATCCAAATCGAGATGCGTCCTTAGGCTTGAAGGTGACCATTAGCTCCAGTTGTACACCTTCCACACCTTCAATCCGCCTTTGTCCGCGCAGCGCAGTTCGGATGTGGACATGGTTTCTCCGATAAGATTCGATTTCGCTTATAGGGTGCTGGGTGATCTGTTGTCCTTCCACTCTCAACTCCCGAGGCAGTGTCATCATTCCAGACCATCCGTGATCCAAGTCGTCCACTGGAATAGAACGCCCCCACGATTGCATCCAACCGATTAGAATTCTTCGGCCTTTATCGTCTATAAGCGATTGCGGGGCATAGAAGTCGAATCCATAATCTAATTCGTCATACGAGGTAGGCTCGAACTTACCGTTGGCATTATCGAAGTTGCCGACCATATAAACAACCGAATCACGATTGTGATGCTTATACCCGTCTCGCTCAACCCCTTGAGGAGAAATAATCAGAACATGCTTGTCGTCCAGCTGAAAAAAATCGGGGCATTCCCACATATGGCCCAAGATGGGATTTCCCTTCAACAATACGCCTACATACACCCATTCCTTCAGATCAGTGGAGCGATAAAGGAGAATTTGCCCAACGCCTTCCTCGGCACGGCTTCCAATCACTGCATAATAATGATTGCCATCTTTCCAAAGCTTTGGATCTCTGAAATCCTGGATCGAGAAGCCATCCGGAAGATGTTCAGAAGTAAGCACCGGATTTTCTGCAATCTTGATATATTCCAATCCGTCGCCAATGGCTATGCACTGGGTTTGCCTTGTCAATGAGTGATCTCCCGAATTGGGTTGTACATGACCGGTATACATGATGACGTGTTTTCCGTTATCCTCAATTGCGCTGCCTGAAAAACATCCGTTGATGTCATAAGCCTGATCCGGCGCAAGTGCGACGGGTAGATGACTCCATTCCACAAGGTCATTGCTTACCGCATGTCCCCAATGCATCGAACCATTTTTCGAACTATAGGGATGATATTGATAGAATAAATGATATTGACCGCCATAAAACGAACATCCATTTGGATCATTGATCCAACCGATCTCTGCTGTAAAATGGTAGGATGGCTTATAATTCTCATTAACCCCATGTTTATTTGCTTGAATATATTCATTAGCGTGCTTCGTTGAGAAAAACATGATTTTCACCGCATTTCGTTGGATTTGACGTTAATCGTCCGTATGAATCGCTTTATAATTTCAGTTGTATGTCGAGATCACTACTTCTTCGCTCAGCCCCTCCTCCCCGAGAATCTACAATGTATAGAATCCATGAATTTGAGAATAATTAAGAATACGTATTCTCATTATGCAAACACTTTCATTTACAGGTTATCATCCATCATTTTCCTTGTCAACATTCTAAAATGAGGTTAAACATGTTTTTTCACTTAACTTTTTTCGAGATATTAAAGGTTTTTCAGCCTATATTTATTGGACAACGTTCACTTTCTCCAACAGATACGTTAACTCATTGGTATAATTCAATATCATTATTCACATTACAAGAATACGATTTCTCATTTTGTACAGTAAATAAGAATAATATTCTGATTATATTCAGGAATTATTCTTATCTAAAGTTTTTTATGATATAGTATGTCTGAAAGGGGTTAGCTTTAATGGAAAAAATGACGATGAAAGAAATTGCAAAACGAGCGAGGGTTTCTCAACCAACCGTTTCTCGGGTAATTAACGGTCATAAAGGCGTAAACGAAAAAATAGTTAGTGCCGTCATGAAAGTAATTGAAGAAGCCGGATATGTACCCAATAAAGCTGCTCAAGCACTGAAAAGAAGCAGTACAAACATCATTGGCATATGCGTCAAAGAGATTAACAATCCATATTATGTTGAAATCATAAATTCTTTGGAGCTTGAATCGAGGAAAAACGGCTACAATATTCTCTTACACAATTCTAATTTCAATCCGGTTACCGAATGGGAAAACATTCAAAATTTCCTTTCCCGTCAGGTGGATGGAATTATCATCGTACCAACAAGTGATTTTAACCTGGATAGAATATCAAAACTAGATACTCCTGCCGTTGTTATTACCCAAAATTATAAATATATCGATAGCGTCGGACTTAATCATCTTCAAGCAGGCAAACTGGCTGGCGAGAAATTCATTCATTCTGGACATAAGAGATATGGGTACATTGGCGCGGAGCAGGACGGAGAAAAGTTTTACGGTTTCGTAAATGTATTGCAAGAAAACGGATTTTCGTTTAACCCCGAGCACTTCATACAGGTACATGAAACTTCAAATAGCACCTTTATGGTTCGTAGGGATATCGAGAAATATCTTGATCAAGTGCAGAAACTTGATTTCACTTGTGTGTTTGCAGAAAACGATATTATGGCCCTTGAATTTATGAGAACTGCGCAGGAAAGACAAATTTCGATTCCAGAGGAAGTTAGTATTATTGGATTTGATGATACGTACGTGGCTAAAATTATGGAGATTTCGAGCATTCATCAACCTATAGAGGAAATGGTAAAGACCACTTTTGAGATTCTGATGAGCCGCATCAATCAAAAGATATCCTCAAGCTTGGTAAATATGTTGATGGAGCCAACATTGATTGAGAGAAAAAGCTCCAAATTTAGACGAAGCTAGTTTATCCGCTTTAATGTGCAGATTATTTCCATGTAAAACGGATACAAGAAATAACTCATCGAAGCCGACTGAACATAAACCGAAGAAGTGCAGCCTTCTTTTAACACAAAAAATAAAGCAGACAACTTGATCTGCTTTATTTTTCATCCTATGTGAATATGAATATGAATGAAGATTTCACTATTTAATTCGTAATTAATTCTATCTCGCTGTTCAACAAGTTTATTATAATTGTGACTGCCTCAGCTCGTGTAGCATGCGCTAAAGGTACAAACGAGTTATTTGCTCTGCCATTCAACATTCCCGCTTGCTTCATTGCATATACAGCGCTTTTGGCCCAGACTGGAATTTCGCTGTCGTCTGTAAACCCAGTTTCTTCCATATTTGTAAGTATAAATCCACCAGCTCTCGCAATTATTACCGCAAGCTCTGCACGGTTAACGCTTGCCGAAGGACGGAAGCTTCCGTCCTCATAGCCAGTTACGATTCCCGCTTGCAATGCTCTGGCAATCGCTTCCTCTGACCAAGCGCCAATCTTATCGCCATCAACAAAGCTCAGCTCGGACTTGCTGTCAGCTAGCTTCAGACCATTCATGAGCATGACAATAAACTCTGCCCGTGACACCGTTGCATTCGGTTTAAACGTGCCATCCTGATAGCCTTTGACGATGCCTTGCTTCACTGCTTCCTCGATCTTGGCTTGTGCCCAGTGACCCTTAACATCCGTAAACTTAGGAGTTTCCGTGCCTTGGCCTACCTCCGTGCCACCATCCGAAGGATTGCTATTGCCTCCTCCACCCGGGCCATTGGCGTTATTTCCGTTATTATTCCCGCCATTGCTGCCGCCGTTGTATCCTCCATTGTTCCCTCCATTATTCCCGTTGCCATTGCTGCTCGTGTTCACCACTTGCACCTGAAGATTGGCATCCAGTCCTGCACTAAATGTAAACGTAAGATTCGAATTACCTGGATCAAGGGCAGCCAAATACGATTTCAGCAGCGTCACTTTTCCGTTCATCCACGTAAAATCCACATCAGGCGTCAGCAGCGACTCACCATTTTTTACGCCAATTAGCGTATTACCATTCAAGGCTACATCGATCACTGCGTCCAGCTGCAGCGAAGGATTTTTGTCAAACACGACCGATGTCGGGCTTACAGTGGAATCAGCTGCCACCGCTTCTTTGAAAGCAAATACATTCAAATCGTAAACGCTGGCTCCGTTTCCACTCGAATCCGTAACGTTCAAACGAATATATCTCGCTGAAACAGCCGTTTCCTTGCGATCCTCATTGATCTGCTGTGTCGTGGCCGAGCTGCTCTTGTCCGCGTATGTCGTCCAGCTAGTTCCGTCTGTCGAGGTTTCAATTTTGTATTTGTAGCCCGCAGCCAGCTCAAATATTGTTTTCACGCCTGTGATGTCGTAATTCTTACCAAGATCGACCTTCAGCCACTGAGGCAAGGTTAACCCTTCCTGCTGCGCCCACCTTGTTTCCGGGTTGCCGTCTACAGCATATAACGGGTTTTTGCTTTGGGACGATGCCACAACCGCTTTACTCAATGCGATATCGATATCAGCGCCGCTGATTTCTGTCACGTCGATCTCTACCTGCTTATTGTCACCTGAGCTGAATTCAAAGGTCAGGCTGTTTTTCCCTTCGCCGAGCGATGCAAGATAGGACCGATGAATGACTACCTCGTTTCCTAAAACGCTATAGTCCGCGTCGGGGATCAGATAGAGCGATCTATTTTTTATTCCGGTAAGTGTGTTGCCTTGAAGGTACATCCCCACGGTGAGATCGGTTTGGCTATTTGGACTTTTGTTAAAAGCAGCCGTAGTCTGATTCAACGCGGAATCAGCGCCTATCTTTGTGCCAAATACGCTAAACTCATAAATGCTCGGACCTAAGCTGTAAAACGCCTTTATTCTCATATATCTTGCGGAAACAGCGTTTTCGTTGTTATCCTGATACGATTGCTGCGTCGTTTCGCTTCCCATTCGATCCGCATAGGTGCTCCAATTCTGCCCATCCATCGAATTTTCGATTTTATATTTATATCCGCTAGGCAATTCGAACATTGTCGTAACGGATTTCACTGCATATAAGCCCTGCAAATCAACCATCAGCCAGCCTTCCGTATTCCAAATGCCTTCCTGCTGCGCCCATCTTGTATTTGGATTCCCGTCCACGGCATTGGCAGGCTCCAGGCTTTGAGATGAAGACGTGGCCGGCTTGTTAAGCGCCACATTAACGGAACCGTCATCTTCAATGGCATTTACCTTCAGAACAGGATCTACTCCTGTCGCAAAATCAAATGTCAGATGATTTTCTCCGTTTGGCAGTGTTTGGAGATAAGATTTATGAATTAGAACCTGATCCCAGAATAACGTATAATCTTGATCCGCTATCAGCTCGGCAGCTCCGTTTTTAATTCCGTCCAGCTTTCCGCCGTTTAATACCATTTTGACCTGTATGTCTGTTTGCCTGATCGGGTTTTTGTCGAAGGTGACCTCGCTCCGTTGTATCATGGAGTTGGCTTCGGCAGGCGTCCCGCCTTCTCCAGGGTGTACGCTGAACTCATAGATGCTTCCGCCCCAATCATGAGTCATGGTGATCCGCATGTATCGTGCCATAACCTCATTGCTATCCTGATTGGTTTGCTGCGTGGTAGCCGCTGCTGTCTTGTCGGCGAACAGCTCCCAGTTATCCCCGTCCTCCGAGTATTCGATTTTATATTTGTAGCCGGTGTTCAGCTCGAACATCGTACTCGTAGAAGCGATGGCATATACGCCGCCTAGATCAACTGTAAGCCATTGCGCGTCGCTTCTTCCTTCCTCCTGCGCCCATCTCGTAGTCGTATCGCCATCGACCGCGAAGGCCGGGTCCTTGCTTTGCGAGAATGCCGTTATCGGTTTTTTCAAAGCGAGATTGATAGGCTCTTTCGGTTCCGGAAGCGGCGCTTTCCCCGGACCTGCGGCCGCGATAATATCCAGCGCCTCCTGCGGCCAGTTACTGCCTGCTACGCTCCAATTCCCATAAGCCGTGTTTGAAGAATTCACGCCGCCAAAATCAACATTATAGTAGTTATACCTAATAATATTGTCATGCGCTGAGCCAGAGAAGCCATGCTCCGTATTATCAATTACATTTCGCTCAACCATACGATAGCTCGTCTGCCCATCCAAATATACGCCCATGATATGGTTCCAGGCCGCGTACTCGCCTTTTCGCATGTTTTTAATATAGTTGTGGTAGATGTTCGATTTCCCATCCATGCGGCCGAGCGTATAAATGCCGCCGCCATCCTGAACAAGCCTAACCGAATCATGAATGTAATTGTTATGCACCTGATTATTCGTCATGCCGTGATCCGTATCCGCCCAGTTCCAACCGATACTGATGCCGGAATACGGCAAGTTGCTAATTTCATTATTCGCAATCGTCATGTTTTGAGGCAGCATAGCACCGATACCGACCATATCACCATAATCAAGGCCGACATGGTCAATGGTATTATGGGAGATCGTGTCATATTGGCTTTGACCATCGGGCAGCGTATAAGTTGGATCTTTTCCTTCATTGTCATCCCACAAATCGCCAACGATGCCCATAGCTACGCCGCCACCGGCGTTATCGGCAAACTTATTCCAGGTTATGGTGGTGTGGTCCGTGCCTTCATACCCCATAATGCCCCAGCTGCCCGCATGTTGAAAAGTATTTTCAGCAATCGTAATATGGCTTGTGTATTTTAATTCAAGCATCGCTCTGGATGCGGTATAACGGGCCGTATTTCTAATTTCCGTATTGTTGCCGCCAGTCACGGACTGATACCTGAAGCCAGCCTGCACATCCACGTAGCCATAGCTCGATGGCGCGAGCCAATTGCTGTGCATCATTTGAATGCCTGATAATTCAATGTTCTGTACCTTGCTGCCTGGGCTTCCTTCCATTTTCACTACCGTCTCCAGCTTCGGCGCGATAATGCGGGTGGCATTCATCGTTTCGCTGCTTCTCGGCTTGTAATATACCGTTTGATCAGCAGTATCCAAATACCATTCGCCTTCTGCGTCAAGCAAGGATAAAGCGTTTTCAAAGAAGTATGGCGAATTTCCTTGGCTATGGTGATTATAGGAAAAACCGCTTTCAGGGAATTTAAAATCGACTTGTCCTGTTGTTCCATTAATGGTGTCAATTCGGCCGCGCACTTGGCTCCAGCTTTGCACAATGACCATTTCAGCTGAGGTGCCGCTTAATTGGCTGGCCAAGGTGCGTTCTTCCTCTTCGACAACATAAGGATATTCGCCGTTTTTCGCCCGGTAATAGGGACCTTTAACTACATCATTCGTCATATTGGGCTGACGGGCGCGGATTCCCCGATCCTCGTCAACATACAGCTGTCTGAAATTCCAATCAACGCCGGTTTTCTTATAAATGTTTTTGTCAGCGTCATAGAGTTCCCAGCCTGCACTAATGTCTACGCCGCCGCTAATTACAGGATTCGCTCCCGAATCAGCGGTATAGATAACCTTGAATCCGTTATTTCCGGAGTCCAGGCTGCCAAAGGTCAGCGTCTCCGCTAACGGATATTCGCCATCCTGCAAATAGACATAGATATCGCTTGTCATCGTGCTGTTTATTTCGCGTACGGCCAGTTTAGCTTTTTCTAATGTTTTGAAAGGCAATTCAGAAGTTCCGCTGTTGTTGTCATCCCCGAGCGGCGATACATAAAAGCTCTGCTGACCAGCGGCAGCCTGTACAGGCTGAATCGCACCTGTGAGGGATAAGCTTGTTAACACCATGTATAGGGCGATTAATAAAGCAAGCTTTCTTTTCATCGATAGACGCCTCCTATGTTTCTTTTCGCATTCGTTTTGGAATAGAACCAGCGCGGCGTATATACGTACGCACTGGTTCACAAGTTCAACTTAACTCCGTGCTCCGCCTCCTCCCCAGAGAATATACCGTCCGATCGTGATGCCAACCGCTATAGAAGAATAAATCTTCTAAGCGATTTCATACACAGCGGCGAGGCTAGCCCTTCAACGAGCCTTCCGTCAATCCGGCAATAAATTGCCGCTGCATGAACAGATAGAGCAGAAAGATCGGGGCCGAGGCAAGAACGACCAGCGCAAAAACATCCTCCCAGTTCGTGCTGTACTGCCCTACGGCTTGATAGATTCCCGTCGTTACGGTATAGCTCTTGGTTGAACCCAAAATAATAACCGGATTAATGAAATCATTCCAAATCCATAGACAAAGGAATATGACGGCGGAAGCCGTTGCAGGGCGCAGCAGCGGAAATAATATTTTCCAAAAAATCGTCAATTGGCTGGCTCCATCTATCTTCGCGGACTCATCCAGCTCTCTCGACAGCGTGCGAATGAAGCCGACAAATATAAACACCGTGAACGGTACGTAAAACCCGATATTGTAAAGAATAAGCCCCTGCGGCGTGAACATCAGCCCAAGTTTCGCGAGTACCTTAACCAGCGGAATGAGAATGACTTGAGGCGGTATCATAAGCCCTGACAGCAGCAATAAATAACACACAGACAGGAAACGGTTGCTCACGCGGGCAAAAACAAAGGACATCATGGAACACAGCACAACCAGCAGCACTACCGATACCGAGGTTATTAGAATAGACGTCCCATACGCTTTGAAAATATTAAAGGACGGCGTCACAGCCGATCTTATGAAATTATCCAGTGTCAGGTTAAGGACAGGCAGCGAAAAGGGATTATCCAAGATGTCTGCCCTCGTCTTGAATGCATTAACAACAGCGATATAGAACGGAACAAGCAATAGAAGAGATAAAGGCATGAGGAACAGATGCCTTGCATATGGAGCGAAATTTCTCCTCACAGCAGCCTCTCCTCTCTTCTTCGCAAATAGACAGTCAAGGATACTGATAACAGACTTACGATAATGAGCATATAGACGGCTAGACTTGCAGAGTAGCTGAGCCGATTCGCGCTAAAGCCTACTTTGACTACCTGATAAGCGATGGTTTCCGTTGCGCCAGCCGGTCCGCCAGAAGTCAAGATAGCCACTCGGTCGTACTCCCGCATTGAGCCCGTAAACATAAAGATAATACTCATCGTGAATGCTGGTGCCAGCATAGGAAACGTAATATGCCTGAACTGCTGCCATCTGTTGGCACCATCCATTTTGACCGCTTCATACAAGCTGCCCGGAATCGATTGAAGTCCCGCCAAATAGATCACGATGATGAAGCCGGTAGATTGCCAGATGGCAAGAAAGGTAATGGTCCATACGGCCAAATCCGGATTGCCGAAAAACTCGATCCGTTCCACTCCAAGCTGCTCCAGCAAATTGTTGAACAATCCGTTGTAACTTAGAATGCTCTTCCAAATAAAACCGACCGAAACTGTGCTAAGCAGCAACGGGAAAAAGAATACGGATCTATAAAAATTTGTCATCCGCCCTTTTTGGTTCAAGAAAACGGCAAAGGCGATACCAAGTATGTTCACGGCCAGAGTTGCGACTACCGTAATAAACAAGGTGACTTGCAACGCACGTGCAAAAGCTTTGTCATGAAACGCTTCCACGTAATTGCTTAGTCCTGCAAATGAATAGGACGGGCTGAGACCATCCCAATCGTAAAAGGAGTAATAAACCAGCAGGAAAATGGGAATCAGCAGAAAACAGAAGTAAATGACAATGCCGGGTGAAAACATTAACGCATAAGACCATCGGTCGTTTTTAACCAAATTGAATCACCGCCAAATCTCATTATGATGCCATTTGAAAAGGAGCGAAACCTGTGGCTCGCCCCTTCTGCCGCAGCTCTATTTGTTGTTCTTGTCCCAATATTCGTCCAGCGATTGCATGCCTTTCTCCACATCTACATCACCGAGCAAAATGTTTTGTGCCACTTTATTGTATTGATCCTGAATACCAGCAACAGGCACTCTGCCTACTTTATTGTTCATATGGCCAACCATTGGAGGATTGTTCAGCAGCAGCTCATAAATCTCCGTTTGCAGCGGGGACATTTCCCATTTGAGCGGCTCCTTCAAGTTCGAGAACAACGCATCTGCTTGCAAGAAGCCTTTGTGCGCTTCCGGATCTAGCATCATGAATTTAGCGAATTTCAGCGCTTCTTCTGCATGCTTCGTGTTTTTGGCAACCGCATAACCCCCTGCATTCTCTCCACCTAGCAGATACTGCGTGCCGTCCTTAGTAGGTGTTGCAAATACGCCTACCTCGAAATCCTTTTCCGCAACGGCTTCTGCCGCGCTGAACCATGAACCCATGGGGTACATCGCTCCCTTGCCCTTCAAAAACTCCTGCTCAACCGCTGTGTAGTCAATGCTCAGAGCACCTTTGTTGAAATACCCCTTCTCCACCAGATTGGCATAGTAGCCTGCCGCTTCCTTCCAGTTCTCATCTGTAAATTTCACTTTATTGTCGAATCGATCCGCGTACCAGCTCTTATTGTCCTTATACACGCTCGGCGATGTCATGACAGAGAACGTGAATCCAGCCGTCCAGTCGCCTGCCGTCAGCAGCGGCGTAATATTTTTCGCTTTCAGCTTCTCAGCCGCAGCTTCCAGTTCCGCCCATGACTTGGGCGTGGAGGCAATGCCGGCTTCAGCAAACAGCTTTTTATTATAGAAAACAAGCGATTGCGGCTGTCTGATGGCTGAGATGTTGTACAACTTGCCATCAATCATTTCTGCCTCGTAATTATTAATGTTCTTAATGTCCTCATCGATTGGAATTTCAAGCAAGGCATCCGCATCTACGAACATTTGAATCGTAGCGTTCTGGACTACATCAGGGAAATCACCCGACGCAAGCAAGGTTTTGAGATAGCTGTCCGGCGACCCTTCATTCGCTGGCGGTTGAATGCGCTTTATTGTGATGCCAGGGTTAGCGCTTTCAAACTTTTGAATCAATTGGTCGTAATACTCTACCGTCAGGTTCGGGGTAACCCAGGATTGAAAAACAATTTCAATATCCTTGACCGTTTCTTTATCTGTCCCCTTCGACTCGCTGCTGTTAGCCGTCTGGGCTGGCGTTGACTCATTCCCGCTGGAACCTCCATTACCGTTGCTATTGCCGCCGCAAGCCGCTAATCCAGTCACCATCATCATGCCCATACCTAGTGCAAACCACTTTCTCATTGCGACCACCTCTTCGTCTCGTTTAATAACCACAAATCTATTATAGGAAGATATGGTTCCTCACTGCCACAGCACAAAAGCTACTTTCACTAGACCAATTAAACTACTTTTTCGAGCATTCCCTTTTACCCAAGCATATCTGCAAGATACGCACAACTTCAATAAGCCGTTGGCCGATCCGACCTTGGAACAGCTTCCGCTAAAGCAAAAAACATAGCTTTTACTGGAAAAACCGTATCTCCTCGACTATATCTCTTCCATTTGCTGTAGGATTTTGCTTCTGTTATTTGATTTCCCATGGATCATGTACTTGATGCTTAACAGTTGACAGCGCTTTAATTTTGCTCATAAAATGACGTTAGATGAATGAACAATCCTGTTAATTGTGTAATGATCAACATCGAAGGAGACGGCTCCATGTGGATGAAGGCCTTATATCGTGAATGGATTGGCAGATTTATATTTCGGAAGCTGAATATGGGGATTGGCGCAGCCCTTCTACTCATATTTCTGCTGCTTGGTCTAGTCGTCTACAATAACTTCTACTCGATTCTGGAGAAAAAGGAGCATGAGCTGCTGAGTTTTCGCACGGAAAAACTAAAAATGCAAATGCTCGACATTATGGAGCGGTTCAAATATGATTCGATGAGCCTCTACCAGAATAGCAATATGCAGTCCAGCGTATACGAGATGTTCCTCCCTGACAATATTCCTTCGGATAAAGAAGACCGGAAAGCGATCATAGAGCAGAACTTTATTAAAAACGTGATGACACATATGCTTTCCCGTAACCCTTATACCTCAGCAGTAATCATGTACCGTCTGCAGGATAAGCGTCTATTCGTTGAATCTCAGCAGCAAAAGTATGGCGCCAATCCCTCCTTTTCCTATAAGTCATTTTTCGAATCCTTTCCAAAAGCTTATCAGCATCCTTATTTCGGAAGCTCCGAGCAGCTGCTTGCCCCCGCTGACCGAATGTTATATATCGTGAATCCGATCTATAACCCGACGAGTATTCATCCCGATCAGGTATACGGATATCATCTCATTACCTTGAATACTCGCATGATAACGAATGAGTTCGATAACCAAAGCGCGGACTACAGGCTCATTATTAAACAGAACGGCGCTGTACTGCTCGATAGTAGGCCGAATGGACAATCAGACTGGGCCGCATCCGATGATTTACTCTCGCGGGTCACGATTGATCCTTACGAAATCGAGATGATCGGCATCAGCTACAAATCTAATTTGCAAAGCAAGCTATCGGATATCGCGGTTCGCATCCTCAGCATTCTTGGCCTAAGCTGGCTTGTCTGCATTATTATCATTCATCTGATTCAGCGGTTTATCGTTGGACGATTTAACCAAATGAGCAAGCATTTCAAAAAGGTGCAGCGCAACCCGTTCACGCCGCTGATGCCCATTAGCGGAGAGGATGAAATCAGCGATCTGATGCTTCGCTTCAATCGAATGGCACAGGAGCTGCAGAATCACATCAGCCAGGTTTATATCGCAGAAATTCGCAAGCAAAATGCGGAATTCATCGCGTTAAAAACCCAGATACATCCTCATTTTCTGTACAATACGCTGGAGTCGCTGCGCATGCAGGCCGTCATCAGCGAACAGCCCTTTCTAGCGGAGAAGCTTTATCACCTTGGCCGGCTGTACCGATGGATGCTTCAGCCTACAGACGACCTGATCTCGGTACAGGAAGAGCTTGCACATACCACTTACTACCTAGAGCTGCTTATGCTTGGCAAGTCCAACCGAATCGCCATTCGAGTCATCTCCGAGATTAATCTGGAGAACTGCTTCATGCTCAAGTTTACTTTGCAGCCTGTGATTGAGAACGCGATTCAGCATGGCCAGCTAGAGCAGTATGATGATCCTATCATTACCGTAACAGTCAAGCGAGAAGACCATCTGCTCTTTATCGAGATTTATAACAATGGCAAGAATATTACCGCAGAGGAGCATCTGCGCTTGCAGCAGCTGCTGCAAACCGAGAATACATTCCCTGAGCAGCATCTTGGACTTAAGAACATTCACGAACGCATCAAGCATTATTATGGCAATGAGTACGGCTTGTCTCTGCCCGAGCACCCGTCCGAAACAAAATCCTTTCAGCTTACCATGATATTCCCCTATAAACGATAAGCCAGCTTACTTGAGGAGGATTGAGATGACAAGTCTATTAATAGTCGATGACGATCAATATATTAGAGAAGGCTTGAAACGGTTAATTAATTGGAAAGCGCTTAATATTACTCGTTTATCCGAGGCAGAAGGCGCTTATGAAGCGCTGGAGCTTATGGAGGCGAATCGATCGCATATCGTGCTGACCGACATTCGTATGCCTAAAGGGGATGGGCTGCATCTGATTGAACAGATTAGGCTGAGAAACTGGAATACTTCCATCGTTGTGCTAAGCGGCTACAATGAGTACGCATATGTGCGTCAAGCCATGAAACACCATGTCGAGGATTATTTGCTCAAGCCGATTGACGCCACAGAGCTTGCTGAAATTATAGCTTCTTGCACGGAACGTTTTCAGGGGCAATATATAGCCGAGCAAATGCAGAGAGAATCGTTTCAATTGTTGAAAAACAACATCCTGCTCCGCTGGGTGCAGAACCGGATTCAGTATGATCAGCTGCGCGAGAAGCTGAAATTTCTGCAATTGCCTCTGCTAATGAATGAACAATATCAAATATGCATTATTGATTGGCATGATCGGCAGGAAGGCGAGCTTGCCCGCAATGAAGAGCAGTATCGGTCATTTGCCATTCTGAATAGTGTGGAAGAGGTATTGCTCGAAAGCGGCCGGGGCATTGCCTTTCTCAATGAGTATCGGCAAATTATCGTTTTGTTTACCGATGAGGGCAATGATTCCGAGAGCTTCCGTGCAAGCAATCAGAGCTGGATGCTTGAGCTTGCCAAGCAGTATGGCGAAATACTAAAAACACCTTGGGTCAATTATTTCGGCAAGGTCACCTGCCTGCCCCGGCTGCTGCATGAATCATATAGCGAAGCATTGGCGCAATGCGGCATAAATAAAGGCTTGCAAAAGACAGATCATGAGCTGGATCTGATCTCACAGAATCCAATCATCAGACAGGTCGAGCGTTACGTACAGGAGCATTACAGCGAAGAGCTATCCTTGCAGCTGCTTTCGCTTCATTTCAATGTCAACGCCGTCTATCTAGGCCGATTATTCCGGAAGGAAACGGAGCAATCCTTCAATGATTATCTCAACCGTATTCGGCTTAACCATGCTAAGAAAATGCTAGCCGTTACGGCATTAAAAGCAACGGAAATCGCTACAGCCGCCGGTTTCCTCGACCCCAATTATTTCTTTCGCAAATTCAAGCGGGTACACGGCATCTCTCCCTCCGATTACCGGCTCTCGGTGAACAACCTTACGGAGCAATAGTACGCCACAATGGCGCACCCTTTAGAAGTTCATTAGGACGAGATACTACTCCTGTCCGATCGCTACCATTGTCTCTTCAAGCTGCTCGATACCATGCATACCTTTCTTTTATCGATTGATCATAAAAAAAAGCTTAACCGACCCCGCATATGCTGGTTCGGTTAAGCTTTTGTGTTTCCTTTTACATGGTACCCCCGCCGCGGCGAATTTGTGCGGGGATCTTCTCTGGTCCTTCGTTGATGTACGTATAAATAAAAGTCGCTACTTTAGCTTCATCAAATGCTGTAAGCTCCATCGTCTTTGTCCATGCATTAACGACAAGCTCTTTGCCTTCGGGGATTTCCTCGTTGGGTACTGCCAGAATGCCTGCACCCGCTTCCCTAAAGTTAACGAGATAGTTCAGGAGCTCAATGGTTTGAGGATCAGCTCCCGCACGGTAGTTAATAATGATATCCCCATGCTCTAAATTGTGAACGAGCATTTCGTTTGCCGGCTTTTCCGTGTAGAAACCAAACTTCAGGTCATGCGGGCTATGTGTACCCGATGTAGGAATTTTCATTTCATAAGCAACAGGCTCGTCGGAATGCTCCGCTCCATAATACGTATCTTCATTCACTTCAATGTCGGCCTTTAGGTTCAGGTCGTCCACATCATAAGATTTGGTCAAATCTTTGGCAAAATGAATGACGACAACGATAAGCGAAGTGCTCAAAAGCATGTGCGCAGCCACTCGCATTTTTTTCGTTTTTTGTCTGAGTGCCGCCTTTTGTTCTTTTTTCAGGCTGCTCGTGTTTTCTTTATTCCATTTCGAAGCATACCAATAGCCTATCAAAGCAAGCAGCATGATAACTGCCGCTGTATACAGCAAAAAATAAGTAGAGCCTGATTGCTCATGAAGCAATAGATGGGATTCCATGGATGATTGAAACGCTCCTTTTCACACTACACTTTGTAGTTCTTATAGTTAAAAAAACTAGGTGACTGCCAACACAATCATGCCCATAAACAAGAGCATCACAGGTATAGAAATCACGATAGTCATAAGGTTCAAACGCACCGGTATCTCTTCATTCGGATCGATGAGCTGCTGCAGTCTGTAATTCACCACGCCATCAGAGAAATAAACGAGTACAGGCGTAGGATGATCTCTAAAGCCTTTTTTGATAAGCTTCAATAAGGCGCCGCCTAAACCAAGCTCCGAGCCCGTATGACGAATGGCAGATTCATCTGCCAGCAGCTCGCTGATCAATTTATAATTGCGATAAGACCATTTGGTAATCGGAAGAAACCAAAGCGATTCTGAAATAAGCTGAAGCATGAATATTTTCAGTGGATCGAAATGGGATTGATGGAATGCTTCATGGGCAATAACCGCTTCCAGCTCTTGGTCATCAAGCAGTTCAATCAAGCCGCTGGACAAAACGACAAGTGGACGCCTGAAGCCAACCGTGAAGGCCATTGGCTGCTCATGTCCAATGACAATAATATGCTGATTCAGCGGTTGGTACTTCTGAATGACATGAGCGGTCCAGTCAATGTCCCTGAGCGACATCAACCTTAATTTGAATCGATTGGACCGTACATATTGCTGGGTTACTCTTAAACAAACAATGAGAATGGCGTACGCAATCAAAGCGTTGAGAAACGTGATGACTAAAAAATAATACAACGAATTTTCTTTAAACAAGCTCATACAGAACTTAAAAAAATTCACTTTGACATCGACCCCAAAGAAGAGGTGAGCCAGATACATGCCCATCTGGCTCCATACCGCAATGGCGATACATAGGCTAACGGCCATGATGAGCGCGGACTTGCGCTGCCACCTCATGACGGTTTATCCTTTTTTAGCTGCTGCAGCTTGCTCTCTAACTTATCAAGCAAGGTCTGGTCAACCTCTTTGATTGCATCAATCATATGGTTAATGATGACTCCGCCAAATTCATCAAGCAAATTTTCAGTCAACCGTTTGGATTGTTCCTCAATGAACGACTCCTTTGATGCAGTTGGGCAAAATAACGATAACCTGCCTTTTGATCTCTTTTGCAATATTCCTTTTTCCACTAGCCGATTCATGACCGTCATTACCGTATTGAAATTGATTTGCTTCTCTTTCTCAAGGCGGATCTGAACCTCTTTAATGCTCAGCTCTTCCGCATCCCACAGAATTTCCATAATCTTGGCTTCCAGCGAACCGAAAAATCGATTCAAGCCAACTTCACCGTACTTGAAATTTTTAATATCCATGGCCCGCTCCTTCCACTACATATTATAGTGCAGCTATCAATTCATTTCAAGCTACAGCATTTACCGTTATTGAATCACAAGAATAGAACATATGTTCTATATAGCCGAAAACGCCATTTTCCATCATTTTCTTCCTTTTTTTCAGTTTGTTTGCTCATTGTGGCCGTTTGGTTTGCATTTCGCCGCGGTTGGATCAAATCAGGATCAGAAATGGGTATGATTAGTGATTTTGAGTTGATTTGGATACAGAACACATGTTCCCTTGTCGTGTTTTCACCACCTAATTAGTCGTTTTTAAGTTTTAAATAGCTGTTTTACGAATAAAAAAAGCCTGCAGCAGCATCTTAAGCTGTTGCAGGCGATCATAGATTACGAATCATTAGTCCCATGGATGTTTCACGGTTAGAAATCCAGCGAATTTTTTGCTCTCATCTCGTCTGATTTTGCGCATATCCGCCCGATGCGAAGCCGTTTCAAACAATTTCAGCTCCTCTTCTGTCTCTGGAATGACGAGAGGAACGGGTACCGGCTTACGGTTCTCGTCAAGCGCAACGAAGGTTAAGAAAGAAGTTGCAGCGACCTTCCGCTCACCGCTAAGCAAATCTTCTTTGATTACCTTTACGAACACTTCTACCGATGTACGCCCCGTCCATGTTACAAAGGACTCCAAGCATACCGAATCCGAAGGCCTGATCGGATGCAAGAAATCGACAGAGTCCGTAGATGCCGTTACAACGGACCGCCTGCAATGCTTTGTTGCAGCGATTGAAGCAATATCATCGATGTAAGCCATTAATTTGCCGCCAAACAACGTATTATGATTGTTTACATCAGGCGGGAACACACGGGCTGTTTTATAGCACTTTGATTCGCGTGAAAAACGCTGTTCCATCAATTATCTTTCCCCTTTAGTAAATATGGATAATAACTCGGCAATCGCCTTCTCTTGATCCACCTCAAGACAGAACGCAACCGGACGACCTACGACTGCACGAACCCTGCGATCCGTGATGATCATGCCAGCCGTGTAGCCATCGCCGCAATCGATTGCTGCTGGAATCGTCTCCGTTCGCACCAGCGAAGGATTTATGGCTACAATGACCGCTAATGGGTCATGCATGGGACACTCTCCGTCAAAATCGTTGGAGAAGGCGTAGAAGTCAAAATAGATTTGCAGAGCTGCATTCATGAAATCAAATACTTCACGTTTATTTGGTGCAACATCTCGCGATAAATCGGATAAATGCTGCTTCGTCAAGCGCGTCTGCTGCGTAACATCCAGTCCAACGATCGTAATCGGGACCATTGATTCAAACACTTGCGCGGCAGCCTCGGGATCGCCATACAGGTTCGCTTCACTGACCGGCGTAATATTGCCTGGAGCATATACGGTACCGCCCATGATGACCACTTTTTTGAATTTGGACGCTATGCTTGGATCAAGCTCCAAAGCGAGTGCCAGATTCGTTAATCTGCCGACGGTTACCAATATAAGCTCACCCGGCGATTCATTTACTTTTCGCACGATAAACGCAGCGGCCGATTCTTCCAGCGCTTGCACACGAGATGGCGGCAGAACAGCATCGCCAATTCCGTTATGCCCATGGATATGAGGGACTGCCCCCGGAAAGGTACGTTTAAGCGGTCCTGCCGCACCTTTTGCCACTGGAACCTCATAACCGCAATTCGCTGCTTGTATGACCCGCAACGTATTTTCGGTCGCTTGGTCAACGTCCGTATTCCCAAACCCAGTCGTTATGCCTTCAACCTTTATAGCTGGCGACAATAAAGCATATAAAATGGCTAAGGCGTCATCTATGCCGGTATCTACGTCAAGAAGCATTCTGTTTATGTACGACATGTCATGAGACCTCCCTCTTTGATCGATAATTGTAATGGATCATTCGTATATTGTAATCGATCAATCCGACAAAATCGACCAGTCCGCTCAAAAAAGGATCGGTTTAACGATATTGCAACCTATTATTGTAACCTTTAACCAAAGTAAAAGCTGATATAAATCATAATCAGCAATCCGATAATAAAAGAATACGTTGCTGCACGCTCATAACCGTGGCCATGGGTTTCCGGTATCAGCTCCTTATATACGATGAACAGCATCGCGCCTGATGCGAACGCCAATCCATATCCGATGAGCCCTGCGATATAGCTTGCAGCAAAATAACCGACGATTGCCGAAACAACCTCCATTAATCCAGTCAAGGTCACGATCAGCATGAGCTTCAGCTTGCTAACCTTGGAATGGATAAGAAATATCGCCAGCACAAGCCCTTCCGGCATATTTTGAGCGCCGATCGCAATAGCGACCATCGGACCGAGGCCATTATTCGTACTCGCATAGCTGAACCCCGTGCTTAATCCTTCTGGGATATTATGTATGAATAACGCGAAAATAACGAGCAAGGATTTACTGTCAAATGACGAGATGCCTCTTCTTTGCTCAATATCGATGTGAGGCAAATTTTTCTCCAGTAAATCCAGTGCAATCACGCCAATAAGCAGCCCGAGCGTTAAAGGAATAATGCCCGATTCTTTCAAAGCTTGCGGCAGCAAACCAAATGTAGAAGCTGACACCATAATTCCTGCCGTAAAAGCGATTAGGACATCCTTCCATTTATCAGAAAGGCTTTTGACGAAAAGCAGCGGTACAGCACCAAGTACCGTTGCCATTGCGGATATAAAACTGCCGACGAGCGCTTCTACCATGATGCTTCTCCTGACTGGGCAGAGCTTTACCCTATAGGTTTTTCCTTATTTTGCACGCGAACATGACAGATCATCCATGCAACCTATGTTCTGGCTGCTCCGCCAATATTTTTAACTGTTTATTGCGATGCTCCAGAAATTTTCTCATATAACACTTTAAGATGACACGCTCAGCAAACCACCCTAGAACGCCAAGCGGCGCTTCAAAACGAAGGACATCCGTCATCAGCGTCCCTTTCCCCCGCATCTCGAAAAGATGCTCATGCCTAAGCGATTTAAAAGCGCCCTTTTGCGTTTCATCTACAAAAAATGTCGGAACGACCATCTCGCTTATCTTCGATGTCAATCGTTGCCTCACTCCGAAATGTGTTGCTTCAAACGTAACAAGCTCACCTTTTTGTATGCGACCTCTCGTAACGCCTACCACTGCTTTTTCGCGTGTATGCTTCCAGATTTAAGCCAAGCCTTGTTGAACCAAACTTAAAAAATACGATTGATGCTTCGGTTGGCATGCTATAAGATAAGGCGAATCACTCACTCCCGTAAATGGCCTGCCGGAATAATCGATTACCGTCCCCCCTGCCTCCAGCACCATCAGAATGCCTGAATACAAGTCCTCGCCTTCTGAATTGTATACGATAATCGCATCCAAATCGCCGCGTGCCAGCATCGTCCACTGAAGAGTTGGCGCCCACAGCCGCATCATTCGTTTCGTATGGACATCGATATAATGTCGGAGCTTAACCGCCTTTGCTTCATTCTGGACGGCATGGCCTTGAATCCAACCCACGCGCGCTTTGTTGAATGGCTTAGCCCGATTCATGCTCACTGGATTTCCGTTGCAGGTCGTTCCCTCTCCCTTAACGGAAACATACAGCCGCTCGGTTATTGGTTCATAAATAACGGCCAAAACAGGCATTTCCCCATAAACAAGCGTGATTGAAATGGCGAATAACGGCAAGCCTACTGCGTAATTATTCGTCCCGTCAAGCGGATCAACTAACCAAAGCCATTCACTTTGAACATCGTTCTCACCGAACTCCTCGGAACGTATGCTGTGCTCCGGAAACACGTTTCGGAGTTTGCCCAGAATAAGATGTTCAGCGAGATGGTCAGCCTCTGTTACGATGTCTCCATGGTCGTCCTTCTCATCATAGCTATCCAGCGTTCCGAAGCGTTCTTTTACAATTCGACCCGCTTCATAGGCTGCGGCAATTGCTACTTCTCTAGCTATATTCAGAGTCAATGGCTCCATTTGGCCCGCACCCCCGCTTCTTTGTTATTTGTGGGAATAGAAATGCAGTCGGTTCCCGAACGGATCTGTAAGCTTAACCGCATGCCATTCCTCATCGAACCCCGGTCTAGCATATTTATAGGATTTGCTTAACAGATGCTCCTGCAGCGCCTTGGCGTCTTCAACTTCGATACGGACAGCCGAGCCTGGCGTACAATCCCCGTAATGCTCAGACAAATGAATAACGCAATCACCGCTTGATATTTGCATATAAATCGGCATATCAGGTTCAAACCGGTGCTCCCAATCGCAGACGAATTCTAAAAAATCAATATAAAACTCACGCGCCTTGTCTTCATCAAATATCCGTAAAATCGGAACCGTTTTCTTCATAGCATTCACCATTTCCCAACACATCCTTTTTCGCGAAATTGACCTTCCACGATTATACATGGAATTTGAATGCTAGAGAAGGCTGCGCAATAAGAAAAGGACTGCAGCCGTCAGCGATTATCGCATTTGGTTACAGTCCTATTTTTATTATAACGAATTATTTAACAATGCTCTCTAGTACATCGTCAATCACTTGCGAGTATGCAATCGTACCTGCGTACAACCAGCTTGACGTACTTGGATACTGATAAAGCTTGCCGCTTTTGACGGCAGGGATGTTCTGCCAGATTGGATCGCTTAGCGCTTTTGAATCCGTGTCTGTACCACTGTTAACTAGGAATAAGTGATCGGCATCAAGCTCAGCAAGCTTTTCAAGCGAAATCGCATTCCAATTGCCTGTTCCCGCTTCAGAAATTTCTTTAACGACAGCTGGTACCGCTAGTCCTAGTTGGTTGTATAGCAAATCTCCGCTCGAGAGTTTGTCGCTCACGATGTAGAACTTGTCTTGTATAACCCAAAGTGCCGCTGCGGATTCGCCAGCCGCAACGCCTTGCAGCTTTTCTTTTGCTTCTTTAGCTTTCGTGTCATACGCTTCAAGCGCTTTTTGCGCTTCTTCGCTTTTACCGACAACTTCGCCGATTTTCAGCAATGCTCCGCGCCAGTCTGCTGTCAATTTATCTCCAATTGTATAGGTAGGGGCAATTTTCGAATATTGATCGAATTTTTCACCTTCCACATTTTCGTCATAGGCCATAAGGATAAGATCAGGCTCAAAGCTCGTTACTGCTTCGAATGGAAGATCGAAGCCAATATGAGGAACGTCTGCAAGTGAATCTTTCAAGTAGTCTTGAATGCCGTTTGGAACGGACCATTGCGCAACGGGCTTGATGCCCAAAGCAACCAGATGATCTTCCAAGTAGGATGCAATGATACGCTGTGGATTAGCAGGAACGGTAACTTCATGGCCTAATGAATCCGTTAATGTTCTTTCAGTTGGCGCTTCCGTAGGCGCTGCTGTTGCAGCAGGTGCATTAGTTGCCGCGTTGTTTATTGCATTATTCGATGTATTGCTGCCGCAAGCCGCTAACCCTAGCGACAGGACCATTAAACTCAATAATACCCATACAAACTTCTTGTTGCTTTTAATCACTGTATTTCCCCCTGTAGTACGATTATAGTAGTGGCTTAAGAAGCAGTATCGTCTCAAAAGTCATCTAATGATAACAATTATCATTTTCATTGTCAACACGATTTTCGACTTTGCTCGGCAAGCCAAAATGATAGCGTTTTCTATTGCTTTCCAACATAAGAAATTTCCAATTCCGATAAATTTTTCAATCTCGACAGTCCCATCTCGCTTGACTTCGTTCACCCGCCTTTGACCTGTAATCGCTGCCTCTACCAAGACCGTTTCGTTCTGCTTCAAAAATCAGATTCAACGAATTTAAATCCGAATAGATCTAGATGTTAAATAAAGGAGCATCCAAAAACGAGTAACTCTCGTTTTTGGATGCTCCTAGTTGCTCCATTGCTTAAATAGCCATTCTCCTCATTAGATTTGATTTCAATTCCTTACCCCCCGTAGCCTAACGCCTTCAACTGCTCGTTTGCGCTATCAAGGAATGCTTTATAATTCATGGATGTCTCCAGTGTTTTAATAAAAGCATCGTATTCGCTAATTGGTCTTTTGTTATATATGAATTTTGCAATCTCTTCTTCAATATATCGATCGGCATCAGCTGGGTTAAAGCCTTCAGGATTATCGATGAATCCATTAAGCACTTGGATGCGAGGCTGATCATTGGCGAATTTGATCGCATCGGACTGCATGGCAAACTTGGCTTGCAAATATTCCATTTCCGGTCTGCCAGTGAATTGGTATAACCAGGAATAACCTACATCGCCTGCCTTATCAGTCATCTTAGGTTTTCCATTGTCCAAGGTGAAATGAGTATCCTTCACTCCGAATTGTACAAGCAAGGAGCCGCCGTCCGGATTTGAGACATAGTTCAGCAGGTCGAAGACGCGCTGCAGCTTTTCAGGCTCCTTCTCCAGTGCTTTCGGAATCGCAAATCTTCCTGGTGTTGCACCAATATCCCATGAGCCGTCAAATTGTCCACCAGGACCGCTCGGCGCTGCAATTTGCAGCCACTCCGCATTCGGATTTACGGTTTTAATTTGCTCGACGAATTGTTCCTTCGTCATATTCGGCCAATCAATATAGACGATGCCAGCTTGCCCTTTAATGGCTTTCTCTTGATGTTGAAGTCCGCTATTGGCCAGAAGCTCAGGATCAACCGAGCCTGAACCAATCATCTGCTGAATAAGCGCCAGTGCATCTTTCATTGCCGGATCGTACAAAGCGTTCACGACTGCTCCGTCTTTCTCGTAGAAATTCCCTGGCATACCGACGCCGAACGCTCCTAAAACGGTCGAAAATGCCCCCATCTTTCCTCCTGTTAAACCATACGTATCCGGTTTTCCGTTGCCATCTGGATCCTGAGTGGTGAACGCCTCAGCTACTTCCTTCAATTGTTCAACCGTTGTCGGAACGGTCAGCTTCAGTTTATCGAGCCAATCCTTACGAATCCATAGTGTGTTGTAAGGAATTTGCGGTGATTTGGAAACGCCGTAGACCTTTCCGTCTACCATGCCCTTCTTTACGCTGTCTTCTCCAATATAATCGACGGTTTGCTGTAATTTATCCATGTATGGCGTTATATCCAACAGCAGTCCTTGCTCTGAGAATTGAATCAGCTGCTGACGGCTTACCATGAACAAGTCTGGGAAATTGCCGGAGGACATGCGAACATTCAATTGATTTGCATAATCATCGCCCGAAGGATAAACGGTCAGATTCAAATCAATATTTAGCGCCGTATCCAGCTCTTTCTTAATAATATCCTTATCAGGCGTTGGCAGGTTATTGCCGGTTTCAATAATTTCAAGCTTGATCGGTTTGCTGCTTACCTCGTTGCTCGGCTTCGCAGTATTGCTTGGCGTATTGCCTTCATTTGTTTCGCTGCCGCCTCCGCCTGAACAACCGGCAAGTAAAGCTCCTAGTAATGAAATGGTGAGCAATAATGAACCTACTTTTCTCATCTTCATAACCCCTTTCAGTAAACGATCTATTGAATAGGTCCGTATAGCTGGCCAGTTATCCATACGGCGACTAGATCAACCTTTAATCGATCCGAGAAGCATACCCTTTGTAAAGTGCTTTTGAAGGAAGGGATAGATTACGATGACCGGGAGACTCGCAATCATAACGGAAGCCATTTGCATCGTCTGGGTAGGCATTATGTTCTCTGCATTCTCTAGCGGCTGCTGGCTTTGCATTAATATCTCTCTGACGATGACCTGGAGCGGGAAAAGCGTTCGGTCCGTTACATAGAAGATGGCTTGGAAAAACTCATTCCAATGACCAACAAAATAGAACAAACCAACGGTAAGCAAAACCGGAATCGAAAGCGGTGTGACAATTTGGAGCAAAATCCGGAATTCCTTGGCGCCGTCCATCCTGGCCGATTCGAATAGTTCCTCAGGAAGCCCTTCGAAGAAGCTCTTCATAATAAGCACATTAAAGCTCCATACCGCGTTTGGCAGTATCATCGCCCAGATCGAGTCAAGCAAACCCATCGATTTAACGACCAAGTAGGTTGGGATTAGGCCACCGCTGAACAATAAAGTAAACACAATCATTAGAAGAAAAAACTTTCTTGCCGGCAGGTTTTTACGGCTGAGCGGATAAGCCATCAACCCAGTCAAGATGAGGTTGACTGCTGTTCCGATAACCGTAATAAGGACTGTAATTTGAAAAGCTTTTGGGATATTAGACTCGGTTAGCAGCGTCTTGTAAGCAGAGAAGGTGATTTCGCTCGGAAACAAAATAAAACCGCCGTTGCGTAATACTTCACCGAAGGGAGTGATGGACACGGATACCACATAAAGCATCGGTAATATGGCAGCAAGGCCGCATAGCCCGAGAATAACGTAAACGACGCCATTGAATATTTTATCGTCCAAGCTTTTTACCATATTCCCTCACCCCACTTTTTCGCTAGCCGGTTAGCGCCGAGCACCAGTATCAATCCAATTAGCGATTTGAACAAGCCAACTGCCGAAGCTAAGCTGAAATTCAATTGCTGCAAGCCGGTTCGGTACACCCAAGTATCCAAAATGTCAGCAACCGGATATACCTGTATATTGTACAGGATATAGATTTGATCGAACCCTGCATCGAGCAAATGGCCTAGCTTCAGAATGAAGAGCAGAACAATGATGCTTTGAATGCCCGGCAGTGAAATATGCCAAATCATCCGCAACCTGCTCGCGCCATCCACTTTTGCCGCCTCATAAAGCGTAGGATCGATGCTTGCCATTGCTGCCAAGTAAATAATAGCGCCCCAGCCAAGATTTTGCCAAACCTCGGAGCCGACCAATATGCTGCGGAAATAGTCCGTTGAGGTCAAAAAAGGGATGGACTCGCCGCCCGCTTCCACGATCCATCGATTTACAAGTCCGCCATTCTGAGAAAACAACGTCAGCAATATGCCGAAAATAATGACCCACGATAAGAAATGCGGCAAATAAGTAAGCGTTTGGACAATGGACTTCAACCAACGAACACGGCATTCGTTGAGCAGCAGCGCGAGAATGATCGGGGGAAATGTCCCCCAAATTAACTTGTAGCAGCTAATCAACAACGTATTCGACAGCAGCTGGCTGAAATACGGAGATTGATAAAACTCTTTAAAATGCTTATACCATGGATCAGCCCAGGCGCTGCCCGTTATACCGTCCATGATCGCAAAGTTTTTGAAGGCGATAATGACTCCATACATGGGGAAGTACCTGAAAATAATAAAGTAGATAACACCTGGGAGCAGCATGAGGTAGAATGCCCGGAAACGCCAGGCGGTTCTTAGAACCGCTTGCAGCCTCTTTTGCGGAGTGGGCTGTATCCGAGATGCAGGCAATAAGCTTTGATCGGCTTCCATGTAAGCCCTCCTTTTGTGGTTGCGCTTTCATATTTTAAGTATAAGCAGTCCCTTCCATTGCCGATATACATAAAAACGTAAAAAGTGTATGGATTTAAGAGATCATGTTTCCAAGCGTGTTTCCATTTGGCTCGCATTTCGCGCCATACAAAAAGGCTGTCCCGAGGGACAGCCTTGAACTACGGACAAGGCCGTTTAGCCCATAATGCCTAATCGTTCATCGTTTTCAGTGAGGACGGGTATTCCTACTCGAATGACCGTTCCAACGCCTGGCGTGCTTCCGATTCGCAAGCCGTATGGAACGCCATGATGTATACGAATTCGATCATGCACATTGCGTAAGCCGATTCCGGTAAATCTGTATTTGGAGCGTTCCTGCTCGAATTGGTCATGAAGCGCTTTGCGCGCTTCGGTTCGAGAAATACCGATGCCGTTGTCTCGAACATAAAGTCTGATCACTCCATGCTCCAGTTTTCCTTTAATGGTAATAAGCCCTCCATTCCGCGGAGAAATACCATGAAACAAAGCATTCTCTACAAGAGGCTGCAGGGTTAGCTTGAGAATCCGGTATTGCAGCAGGCTTGGGTCGACATCGAGCTCATATGTGTACTGCTCGCCATAACGCACCTGTTGAATATGCATATACATGCGAAGCCCTTCCAGCTCTTCTTCGATTGAGACATATTCCGATTGTTTATCAAAGCTGAAGGCTAACAGCTTAACCAAGGATCGGATGGTATCCCGCACCTCGTCGATCCTTTGCTGCTTGGCAAGGCTGCTAATGCAGGCGAGTGTGTTGTATAAAAAATGAGGAGCAATCTGGCTCCGCAGCATTTTCAGCTCATATTCCTTTTTCTGCTCCTCAGCCGATTTTGTTTTATGCAGCAAGGTTTGGATTCGCTCAAGCATATCATTATAGCTTTGCGTCAGGCGGCCGATCTCATCCTTTCGTGTAACCGGCAGCTTTGCGACAATTTGCACATCATGTAACCGATCCATTTTCTCCACAAAGCGGCGAATTGGCTTCGTAAAGGATCGGCTTAGCAGGTAGGCGCTTAATAATAAAATAATCATCCATACGACGCTGGCCGTACGATAGTTATTATTTAACTGCTGCAAGCCTTGGTAGAAATAGTCCTCCTCAATAAAAGCCGCTAAGGACCAGCCCAGACGATTCGTCGTTGATTTCACGACAGCAAGCATTTCGTGATGATTGCCTTCTATTCTGCTAACCCCGATTTTAACGGCTTCCAGCTGCTCACGGAAGCTCTCTTGCAGCACTGGGGGATAAGCCCCCGCCTGGTAAGGCAGCATTTTATCGCGTGAATCAAGCCTGTTGATAATATTGCCGTCCCTTGTCATTAATGCATACGATTGGTAGATCATCGGAGCAATCCGCTCCGTTAATGAATCCAGGTTTACCTCTGCAACGACTACGCCTTGCAATTGTCTGCGCGCATCCGTAACCGGCAATACATAAGCAAGCGTGTGACCCGACATGGTTGAATAGTAGGGCTCGCTTACATTGATAGCTCCATAATTTTCAAGCGCCAGCTTATATAATTCCGGAAGCATAGGATTGCCGATGATATCATAATTGACTTGCTCATTCGCGTATACCTTCCCATCGGTACGAACCAAATACAATGTTTTGGCAATCGAATTGTTATAATCAGCGAATTTGCGCAGCGTATCGGCGGCAATCGCCTCGTTGCCATCCTCGAACAGGTCGTAACGGGTCGAGAGAAGCAGGAGCATGTTCTCAACGTTGTCAAGGCTTGCATCGATATATTGATTTGTACGGCCTACAAGCAGCTCGGCATCGCGAATCACTTGATTTTTCAGTAGAGCCTCAGCTTCACTGAGATTTCGATAGGCAAGCACCATCACTAAAAATAACGTCACGATGAATAAATAAATAAACTGCTTCGTAGCAAGTCCTAGGCCACTATACCAATTGAACAACTTAGACAAATGCTCCTACCCCCGTATTCGATCTGGCTGGTCTTTTACTTTTTCCGCTTATAATCCGTCGGAGACACCCCAGTCCAATTGCGAAACGTGACGGTAAAATAACGATAGCTCGGGATTCCGACCTCTTCCGCAATCTCGTATACTTTTTTATTCGTTTGCTTCAGCAGCTCGACCGCCTTCTCCATCCGAAGCCTTGTAATATATTGATTGACTGTGTCGCCTGTCTCTTCGCGAAATAGCCGACTGACATAATGCGCACTTAAACCAACCTGCTCAGCCAGAATCGGAAGGGAGATAGGCTGCTTCATATTCGCTTGAATCCATTGTATCGCTGAGCGAATTTCGATGCGTGAGCTTCCATTATCGATTTCATTCATATTCTGAATGAGACATGCAATCATTTCCTGCAAGGTTTGCGCTCCCATTAATTGCGTGATAACCATGCAATCAAGCTCAGAGCCGTCATGAACCTTCAACCAATCCATCTGCCAATGCAGTAGGCGCTGCTTGAGTTGTTGAGGCCGAACCCGCATCGCAGAGCACCACTTTTGCAATTCCCCTTGTATGCAATTTTTAAGGAACTCAGTAGAGCTGCTAGCCATTCGCAGCTTTTCATTCAGTTCCTTCGCAAGCTGATCTGTCATCTCTCGCATTGGGAGCGGTCTTCCCTTCCATATGCTGCTCCCGAACGAGCTGTCGTAAAAGAGGGATTCCTTCCATTCGGTCGTAGAAGTTAGCGCATTCGCCAACTCTTCCCCTTTCATGAAAGGTTCGCTGACAATCGCGTGCACCAACATGATTTGGTTTGGCTGCTCTTTTTTGGCCTTCAAGCAGCATTCCAACGCTTGTACGACTCCGCTTAGTGATGCAATCGCTTCTTCCTCGGCATGAAGCGCCTTCATAAGCACGAAATATTCCTTATCGCCCGTAGTTACCCAAGTCAGCCAATGGGGATCGGATTGTTCTTTATCCAACAACGTTTGTTGAATCTGCTGCCTTGCGGGAATGTATGAATCATTAGGCGCAACCAGTATCAATCGTGCCAATATATAGGTACCCGTTCCATCCAGCTTGGTAGGCAGCCAATCGTCGGCATCAAGGTCATGACCGCGCAACAGCTTTCCGAATGCTGCCGCCTGCAGCAGCCTACGTTCAGATTTTTCATTATTAATGGATCTGCGTTCCTTTGCGATTGCTTCGCTTACTTTGTTCAGCGCTTGCTTCATTTCCTCTTCTTCCATGGATACCTTTAATAAATATTCAAGCGCTCCAAGCCGAAGCGCCTCCTGGACATAGTGAAAATCACTGTGACAGGTCAGTAAAATAATTTGAATGGCAGGATATCTTCTCCGCAGCTCCCGTATTAGCGTCAAACCGTCCATAATAGGCATCGTGATATCCGTCACCACGACATCCGGCACGCTTATTCCGCACATGTGAAGTGCTTCCTCTCCGTTCCCGGCCTCGCCGATTAAGACAGCTCCGCAATCCTCCCAAGGGAAAAGGCGAAGCTCCTGCCTAAGTGGTAATTCATCATCAACAATCAGGACCTTCAACGGTTTCACAGCCATGATATCCTCTCCTTTCTTTCATTTCACTCCACCTGTACAATTCTATGATGAAAATGATGCCAACATTAACAGATTAAGATAAGCCATAGACTCTGATTTCGTAAACCTCCGCACGTGGACTTCCATTTGTTTCCTCTATGCATAGCCTGAGTTTTTTCGTCCTAACCTTTTCTTCAAGCTGATGGACTCTTTTTCGTTTGTGATTATTCTGCTCTGAGATGATCATAACCCACTCGCCAGCAATGAAGGCCTTTACTTGATAGCATTGAACGACTTCAGGAATGACAGCGAATGGCGTTCGATGATGATGTAAGTTAATTAAATCTTCATTGACATCATCATTAAAGGTTAGATGAATTTCAACAATCTCCTGCTCCCTTTCCCAAACTAATTGTATCCATTCCTGTGAATTCGCAGTTATTGGTTGGGATACCCATAGATGTGGGCCCGCGTAAGGTCTGACATACCCATCAGTAACTTGAGCTGCACTGTAGCATTTCGAATTGGGCGATACCCGCAAACAAACAGGTCGACGATTCCATTTGCGCATGCTCCACTGTGCGACCGGCTGGTCTTGCTGATGATCCTCTAGCAAAGAGGACACGATCGGCCGAGGTCCCTTCTCGAAGCAAAGCACGCCGGTTAATGGTTCAACAGAAACGTGAAGCGTTATGTCCTCATTTGCTTTGACGATGACAAAAGCATTGCAGGCTGATTCCGGCACCCAATCCAAGTCCAGCTTAACCCACTGCTTATTGCCCGCTTCGACAGCTTTTGAAGCAGACTTTATCCATTGCTTCGGTACGTAATTCTCTCCTTTGCCCGTAAGCCAAAGCTCAGCCTCAAGCGTCGTACTCTGCTTAGCATTGACGAGCAGCTCGACCGAAGCCAGCTTCGGATGAACCGGGAACAGAATACCGATATCGCTATCAAGAGAATGTGTTAGTGAAGCGTTTTCAATTTCGATGCATTCTTGTGTGCTGGATGCAGTAATAAAGGCGGATTTCGCCAAATCATTCGGATCCTCGCCTGCTAGGCCAATGATTGAAGCGTCCTGACGCAGCATGGTCTGCTGCAATTCATTCATATATTCGTCATGAAGCCTTCGCGGCGTAATCCCTTTCTGAACGGCAAGCGCGGCGCCGCTTCCAGCCGCTTCGCCAATTACGGCGCAGGTTGCCATGACCCTTGTCGTACCGAATGCCACATGCGTAGCGCTAATGTCCCGGCCCGCAAACATCAAATTGCGAACATTGCTTGAATACAAGCTTCTGAACGGGATATGATAGATGCCGTCCGGGAATAGGTGCTTCGAACCGCTCTCTTCCGAGTACATGCCTTGCGGCGGGTGAAGATCGATGGACCATCCTCCGAAAGCTATCCGATCTTCGAACGGCTCTTGTGCAATAATGTCGTTCTGGTTCAGCATATAATCGCCAAGGAAACGCCGATATTCCCGCTTGCCTGGAATAGATCCCACCCATTCCAACGTCATATTATCCGCTTTGAATTGGCCAGAATTTTTAATATAGTGCCAAATTCCATAAATAACAGACCACAGCTCGTCACGTATCCGTTCATTGTCATGAACGGTATCCAGCTCTCCGCCCCATTCGATCCACCAATAGTGGCATCCTGAGTCTCCGCTCCGGATGACTCGCTTGATCGGAATCGACGTTTGAGTAATGTCCTTGGCGAAGCTAGGCGGAATATATTTAACTGGCATGCTTGCTTCCTTCGTATAAAAGAGCAGCGTGCTGCCAAGCGTAATGTCATCTGCCACCTCAGGCGCCCAATCTTCGTTGTACTCTTCCCTTGCTTCGCGGCCTATTCTGTATTTCGCCCCGGCAAGGAAACCGACAAGTCCATCACCGGTACAATCGATAAACATCTTGCTGTCAAAACGTATTTTACGTTCGGATCCCATCATCCAGCCTGTTGCGGAGTGAATGACCCGGTTCTCTTCTGGTCCTTCCGCTTCCAGCTCATGTACATCTGTATTAAGGAACAATTGAATATTTTTCTCTGCGAGAACGGTTTCCAGAACAACGAGATCCCACAAATATGGATTCCCTTCAGGGTTGCGGTATTGGTTTTCGACGAACATTTCACCCATGATGCCGGTTTCTCTTGCATACCGCTGCGTGCCATGCGCTGTTGCTCCGCATACCCAAACGCGAACCTCGCTGCTTGAATTCCCTCCAAGAACCGGTCTGTTATTGACTAAGCTTACGGTCTGCCCAAGACGGGCAGCAGCAACTGCTGCGCAAACCCCTGCCAGACCGCCTCCAATAACCGTAATATCTGATTTAATATGTTCACTTTTCACCAGGCTTTACCTCCAAATGATCGATTTAATCTCATCATAATATGGAGGCTAGTGATTTAACATGCACTACGCTATCATATAGCCATATACTTTATTTCATCATGGAGGTGTAGAAAGTGACTAGGAATAACCTCAGCCTATATCCCATTCTTTCACATCATAAATATTGGAATAGCAAAGCCGATTTTCAATTAAACGTAGATACGTATGAACTGTGGGTGATGTTTGCGGTCGAGAGCGGGAGTTTCTCGTACCGAATTGGGGAAGTTGAGGGAACGGGTCGAGTCGGAGACGTGATTGTCTGTCCGCCTGGTTTAAGCTTTCAGCGCGATGTCACTCAAGTATTAACCTTTCATTTCATCGGGTTTTCATTCAGCTCCCTAGCACGCGAGGCACAATCCGTGAAAGAACAAGAGCAAGAGCTTCAGCTTCAACTGTCGCACTCATCATACAAATTAAGCATAAAGCACCGAAGTCGACTCGCTGACAACATGGATAGCCTAAAGCAGCAATCCAGCTATACCGATGATCAGAATCATCATTGGAAGAATCATCTGCTGAATGATATTTGGCAATTTTGCCGTCAAGTTGAGATCTACAGCGACAACAACCAGGATACCGCGCTTACTGATTCGCTTATTGAACAAGCTAAGGCTATTATTCATCAGCATTGCTTTCAGGATTTCAGCATGCATCATCTTGCAGTTGAGCTTGGCATTAGCCCTGTTCAGCTTAGTCGAAGGTTCCAGCGCAGCTTAGGAATAACGCCCTCCCGATACCTTACTGCTCTTCGTATTGATCAAGTCAAATTATTACTGACCGAAACTCAGCTGTCATTAGAACAAATAGCTCAAGCATCCGGTTACAGCAACGGATTTTATTTAAGCCGTATATTTTCCAAAAACATGAAGGTGAGCCCCTCTGAATTTCGTAAAATGAATCGGGTTTAATCATAGAAATGAAAAAGCAGTCCAGGACGATATAGCTCGTTGCGGACTGCTTAGCTTTATATCCAGACCCTAATGGTCAAATCACGCCCGTTAACACACGAACTTAATCCTTTAGCTATCTGCTCAATCTTAAAATGACCCGTTTCCGGCATTGATTTTATTTCTTTACAATCGGAATCCATACCTCGCAGCGATAATCTTCTGACATCGTATCTCCCGGCGGATACAGCTCAAAATCAGGCCCCTCGGCCTGCTCGTATCCCGTCGTCGGGAACCATTCCTGGTAGATACGGCCCCAAATCTCTTGGATCGCACCGGGCATCGGGCCAATGGAGGTAAATACAGCCCACGTGGCTGAAGGAATCCGTATGACTGCAAACGCCATGTCAGATGCGGCCTTATCAGTCTCTACCGCAATCGCATAGTTAAAAACTTCGCCACCCTGCTGCATATCATAGCAGAGTCCGAGCATTTCTTCGGTTTTTCCTAGCGCAGCGATTTTCCCGACCGTTCCATCCGCGTGGCTGTTTTGCCAAAATTTCGGAATCTCTGTTGAATTCTCTCCCTCTAACGTAGAGGTTCGGATCGATTTCCCTATGACGTTGAATGCCTCTCTTTGCACGATTCTGTAGTCCATTTCTTTGTCTCCCTTCAATGATAGGTGGAAAGAGATGCGAGGAAAGGCCTTCAGCTGAACGCCGGAATTCCGGGCTTCGGAGGGCGAAATGCCGTGTAGTTTGCGGAATGCCTTAGAGAACGACTCGGGCGATTCGTAACCATACTTCATGGCGACGTCAATCACCTTCGGAGCGGACAGCGCCAGCTCCTGCGCCGCCAGGGTCAAACGTCGTTTCCGTACGTACTCCGCCACAGTCATGCCTGTCAGCATAAAAAACATTCGCTGAAAGTGATAGGGAGAAGAGTACGCCGCCTTCGCGAGCTCCGCGATATCCAAAGGCTCTTCTATCTTCGCTTCCATCAAATCGAGCGCCGACATCATGCGATTCAGCCATTCCATCCTCAAAAACTCCTTTCTAATAACAGGATATCACGCCTAAGTTGCTACCTGCCTGTCATTGCGTGCGGTCCTATGACAGATTTCATTAAAAAAGGTGACTCCTGATGATCCGGAAGCCACCTGCCTAGCACTACACGTCTTTATATGGCCTAGCCAATCAACTAAACTACCCTTGCTTCACAACATTCTCTGCCGTGCGGAAAGCCAAGGCAAGAATCGTTAACACCGGATTGACGCCTCCATTGGTCACATGTACAGAGCCGTCGCTCACCCAGAGGTTGTCGTATCCATGAATGCGACCTAAAGGGTCCGTGACGGAAGTCAGAGGGTCATTTCCCATGCGAAGCGTGCCAGCTTGATGCTGACCTGCGCTTAATCCACCGCCTGGCTGTGTACGCCATACCTCCTTTGCCCCAGATGCCCAGAGCCATTTCTCCGCTTGCTCTCCCAGCATAGCAGAGGACCGAAGTGACTCAGGATGGACGCTTCCGGAGAGCTGAGCGACAGGCATGCCGAAACGGTCTTTGACCGTCTTTGAAAGCCGTACCCTGGATTCGGCGCTCGGTATTTCTTGAATCGGTCCTTGAATTTGGCTGGTGCGCAAATAACTCTCGCGCATCGTTTCCTTGCCTGCGATTCCCCACCGCGCCGCGTTCGGCGCAAGCGCTCGATACCAGTGGATGAGCGGCAGACGGGTGAACTCGTTAGCAAGCAGGCCGCCTCCGATAATTCCGCCTTCACGACTATGATCAAACCGGAAGGTGGCAATGCTCACCCCTGGACCAAGACCATCTTGAACCTGTTCGTCAAAGAGGCCGTACGCGCCGGAATAAACATGGCCTTGCAGATTTCTTCCAACTTGTCCGCTCTGATTGCCTATTCCATTCGGTTCCGATTCCGTTGCAGAACCGAGAAGGAGGCGAGCGCTTTCAATGGCTCCTGCGGCAAGCACAACATGACTTGCCTTCACTAGAAGTCGCTGAATACTCCCCTCTATTTGCCTCGCAAGACGAACTCCGGCAGCGTGCCGTCCTCCCTCGGTTTCGATGCGTTCCGCCATGGTATCACAGATGAGGTCGCAGTTACCCGTAGCGATAGCCCTCACCAGCATCGTATTGTGGCCGCCATTCTTACTGTTGGTCGGGCAAGCAAATCCGACACATTGGCCGCAGCGTCCACATGCCGGCCGACCGTCACGGTCAACGGAGTTGATGAGAAGAGGCACCGCTCCTGTTTCCCATCCCAGCTTCTCTGCTCCACGAGCGAGATGTTGTGCTTCCAGCGTAAGGGGAAGCGCGGGCATCGGATAGTCTTGCTGCCGCTTCCCTCTCCCTGAATGGGCAAGTCCATCACCTGAGACCCCGACTTCCCACTCGGCTCGAACGTAATACGGTTCAAGATCCTCATAGCGAATCGGCCAATCACTAAGCGAACTCCCGTCCGGTACCCCATAGCGGCTCGCCATTCGGAAGTCATCGGGATGAAAACGCCATGCCTGCGCCCCATAAATCCTTGTTCCTCCACCCACAGTCATTGCATTGTTATGATAGTCCCCTTCCAATGGCGCGGTGATCCGTTCGGCTCCGCTTGCCAAAAGAATAGTACGAGGGTTGCCTTCTAATTCTGGTCCTGTATTATGTCCATATTTGGTGAAACGGTGGTTACGCAAATGGTCACTGCCTACCTGGCTGTATGGAAGCCAGCTTCCGCGTTCAACGATGAGAACGTGAAGACCCGCTTCAGCGAGGACAGCTGCCGCTACCGAACCGCCGGCCCCAGCTCCAATGATGACAACATCATAATGTTCTCGAAGTTGATCGAACGTTTTTTGAGGCAAATCCGTTTCGGGAACCGACATATCGCTAGGAGTGATCGGACCTGGATGGAAGCCGATCATGTCCCAAGACTTGGCTTCTCTATTCCCGCCCGCCTCAGGACTTCCATAGTAGCCTTCGATGACTAAAGCCAATAAAGTGTCAAAAAAGCTTTTCGACGAAACAGGCCAGTCTCCTAAACAATCCTTCGCCGCATCCTGCAGCATGCTATCTTTCATGTGAGCAGCCAGTTGTGCGAATGATTGACCATGAACAGCTAAGGCTTCGGCTTCCAATGCGCGAAGTCCAGGTTCTATCATACCCTCCCAGGTTGTAACATCCTCAGCAGCCCTGCGTTTTAGGTAGGTCAGAACTCCGCTGCCCGCCGCCGACGGCCATGCATCCTCCGGAATCATCCGATCCGCAACCGCTTTCAATATCTCAGATATCTCGAATGGAAAATTTGCTTGATCGCCCTTATTCATATCGCTACCTCCATCCGATGACATTCAGCAGCAGCACATTGACTCTTCCTCATGAACGTTCCTCCTTTTATAAGCCCAAACCGTATCGCATGCGGTATCTTTTCCATATGACGAATTGTCAAGCTAAGTGCGACACCTCGTCCATGAAAGCTTCGTGAGCCGACCTCCACCCTAGACATTTACGGGGCCGGTTGTTAATCAA
>NZ_JACHXW010000013.1 GCF_014192395.1 Paenibacillus endophyticus
GTACAAAATGGTGGTGTGGTAACTTCCATTTTACACGAAGCCTTCATGGGCCTTTTGTTTTTTTAGGTGTCGCACTTCATTTTACAATCCGTCAATAATAAATATGATACAAATAAAGATTACCCTTTTAATTCATATTTATCCGGTTGGATTTATAGTGATGCTCGGACAATTATTACAATCCAAGAATCCCAGGATGCGGACATACGTTTACTCGGTGAGCTTCCCGTATTATAGCCGGCTATTAGGCACTAACCGCTGGGCAAAGGACATCTAGGAATGCTAAGCCCGCTGGCTATATCCGGATATTATTCCGCTCAACAACTAGAAGAGGCCGTGACCGCAGGTTTTCACCTTGCAGGCACGGCCTCGCTTTTCGTCATAACGGGTTATTCATTAACCGCTGGCAGCTCTGGATTCGGGTCAGGCGCAACATCATCCTTATGCGCCTCGATGAAGGCATGCGTATCATAGAGCATAGCCGCTGCCTCGCCGCGGGTCAACACATGCGCAGGATCGAAGTTTCCAGCTTCGTCCAAGGATGCGATTTTGTACAGTAGCGCCCGTTGGATCGTACCTTGATAATCAATCGTAATATTCTTCTCGTCTTGAATCGGAATGAACATCTTGATCGTTGGGTATTGGCCTGTCAGCTCAAGCGCTTGGACCAAATAATGGGTAAACTGCTCTTTGGTCAGCGGTGCAGACGGGTCAATATCGGCTGGAATGTCAAGACCATTGTAGTGCGCAATCACGAAATCCTCCGCAAACCATGCGTCATTTTTCACATGCGTATAATATCCGTCAGCGGTAGGCGCTTTATTGAAATCAATAGCAGCTAGGCTGATTTGAGTCGTTCTCACGATTAATGAAATCCCCTGCGCTGCAGTAAGGCTGTCCTCCGGATGAAAGGCCGCATCGCTCACCCCTTTTATAATACCCTGCTGCTGCAAGGCTTCAATCTTCACTTTGCTGCCTGCATTAGCAATATCGTTAAATGGAGTAGCGGCGAAGGCTTGTGTTGTAAAAGATGCAGAAAGCATGACCGCGACCGCTGCAATAGCTGTGCCCATTCTTTTCTTCATGGTCGTCCACCTCTTCTGATTGGTTTTGTCCGTTCTCCTATTTGAACGGGCCCAGGCTCAAAAAGGTTGCAGTCACCTTATATCTATGCTCTTTTCTGCATGCGCATATACCTCTCTTCGAAGCTGTGCATAAAGCAAGCCGAAGCCGGCAATGCCTACAGCCGCCAAGATGCCGCATAATTGATACATAGCCCGAGGACCTGCTTCCTCGAACATTACGCCTCCGATTATACCAGCTGCGATACCCGATAAACCGCCCCATGTAAGCGCATAGACGGCCTGTCCCGATGCCCTGAATTCGGCCGGAACAAGAAGCACGGTCAGCTGCGTTCCGATATAATAATAGCCGCCAAAGGTTAAGCAATGGAGCACTTGGATGAATATAATTTGCTGCGCGGTGTCCGCTCCCGACATAAGGAGCCAGCGCAGCGCGAAGAGCAGGCTGATCACAACCAGGCACAGCACCATCGTCCTTGCATTCTTTTTCAAGTAACGGTCCAGCAGTAGAAAAACCGGTATCTCAAAGATAGATGACCAGAAAGCTGACCACCCAATGAGCGATGCTTCTCCGCCAAGCTCTTTGATATAGAGCGCAATAAAGGTTGTATTCATAGAGTTCGGAATAGAGATTACCAATCCGATTATTAGAAACAGCAGAAAGGATCGTTTGACGAACATGGAACGGTAATTCACTTTACCCGCATGAGCCGCCCCTTTAACTTCGCCTTTAGGGAGCGTAAAAGCAAAGCCGAGCGACAGAAGCATCATTGCCGTATAGATCACCCATAGGCGCTCAATGCCAATCTGCCCGATGACAGGGCCTGCAGCGACCGCCATCAGCGCCCAGCCTAAGGAGCCGAACAATCGAAAAGCGCCAAATTTGTGTGCAGTCCCTTCTATGCTGTTGAGTATCAAGCTGTTGGTCTGCGAGAATAGCGGCATTTGGAAAAAGAAAAAGAACAGCATGCACACATAAATATGCGTGTACGATTGAAATAGAAAAACAAACTGCATGATTATCATACTTCCAATAAGCATGATAATCAGAATAAGCCTAATATTGCGAATCCGATCGCTCAAATAACCCCAAAGCGGATTGGCTATAATCGAGACGACAGGTCCACCCGCCATCAAGGCGCCAATCTCAATGGTGGACATCCCAACCGACTGCAAATACAAGGCAAAAAAAGTGCTGTATACGGCAATTGCACCATAAACAAAAAAATTAAACGCCTTAATCAAATGTAATGACTGATTCTCGTTTCGATTCATATCCCTATCCTTCATCCAGCCGTCAGCGCGGGCTTGCCTTAGAGCTTCACGGCAGACGTGCGGGAACGCGCGATGACTTCGTCCACCCCTACCTCCCGCCCCAGCTCCTCCGACATATAAATCCCCTCGCTGATCAGCATCGTATTCAGCGCAATCTCCGCTGTCGGGAGCAGCGGCACCCTGCCTTGCAGCGCCGCCACCCAGTGATGCTGGGAGGTGCTGTAAGCATCCTCGTTATCGTTCAGCCGATGCCTGCGCAAATCCATCATATCGAGGTCAAGCGTGCTGTCCATATCCATATCGCATACCGTACTGTGATAGCTGAATGGCTGCGCTCCCGCGCCTGTTTGGTCATTTGGCAGTCTTATGCCACCCTTCGATCCGGCAATGCTGCTGCCCTCGAAGCCGCCCAGATGCACAGCCCATGCCTCCACAATATCAAGCGTCATGCCGCCTGCAAACCGAATGAATCCGGTTGCCAGCTCCTCCACGTCAAAGCCGCTCTGCTCTTTGCGATCCGCGCGCATATCCGTTTCCTGATACAGCTTCCCAGAAATGCGGTCCACCTGGGGATTGCCAAGAAGATAAAGAAGCTGTGCGATATGATACACGCCCATATCCAGCAAGGCACCACCTGCCGCCGTGTCCTTGCGCGTGAAATAAGGCGTGCCGTAGCCATCGACAAAAGGCCGGTTTCTTCTGCGGAAGCCCGTCGAGCGTGCATGATACAGCCTGCCGAGCATACCGCCATCAATGAGCGTTTTGGCTGCCTTTGTATCTTTACCATATAACGTAAACAGCTGGATATGCAATTGTTTTCCGTGCTTCCGAGCAGCCTCAACCATCGCCCTGCCGTCCGAATAGGTCCCCGCTATCGGTTTCTCGCAGTAAACATGAAGACCGGCTTCCAGCGCAGCGATCGTCACAGGGGCATGAAAGTTGTTGTGCAAGCAGACATCCACTGCGTCCAGGTCATCCCGTTTAAGCAGTTCGCGGAAATCCGCATAAGCATGAGGAATGCCATACTGCTCCGCTACCCGGCTCGCTTCGGGCTCATTGACATCGCATACCGCCACCAGCTCCGCTCCAGGTATGTCTTTATATTTTTCAATATGCATTTTGCCGATTTGGCCAACGCCGATAATCGCTATTCGTATGGGATTCATCTTATTGCTCCTCTTCGGTTGATGGGGTTCCAGCATCCGCAAGCAGCCTTTTCACCTTGGCAATAAGCAGCTCTGTCTCGACATACTGATTGCCGGGAGCATTATATTCCACGCCGAAATAGCCCTTATAACCAGCATCCTTCAACAGGTGAATCGTCGACAAAGCCCCTTCCCCATCGACCGTTTCCTCGTCAAAGTGCGTATGGTAAGCCCACGGAGCAACCAGCCTGTCCCCTTCTGCTTGGTCTGTCTTCCAACGTCCGAGATGCACAAGAAAACCAAAGGACGGGTGAGCGACTGCCTCCGCAAGACGCTTCATTTCGTTAGGATTGAGCGAAGCGCCCATATGGTTCTCCGGTCCGATAAGAAAGCCGTGATCCGCCGCAAAGGACGAGAATTGCTGATAGCGCTTAACCGTGTACTCAAACTGCTCCTCGGTCATTTTCTCATCGTTCTTATAGCTGCCTCCGGTATCGATTCGAACAGTCTCTGCGCCCAGTAAGACAGAAGCCTTAAGATGAAGCAAAGCATTGTCATACAGAAGCCTGCGCATATCCTCATCAGGGTCCCATAAATGTGCCCCATCAATAGCAAAGTTAATGAGGCGCAGCTCTTTTTCATCCAGTGCCTCGCGTATTTTACGAATATAGCTTTCATCAGCCAGCTTCATGATCGGCTTGCTGCTGCGGTCTATGAAAAAACCGTTCCACAAATCAACCGCATCCATCCGGTAACGGTATTTCACGGTTTCCAAATACCCGAACACATCCATCTTGCCTTCCAAATACAAATTATTGAAAGAATAACCCCCGATAGATATCTTCATTCATTGTTCCTCCCCTAATAAATAGATTCGCGGACATACCCTCATTATAAGCCTCGCCTCCGATCGGCTGCGGTGCACTTTCTTCTTATTAAGGGGTAAATTTCTACTCTCGCATCCGAGGATGATTTCCTAGTTCGATATACCCCCTCTTATTTACAAATTCAATACAATTTCTAAATAATGGGATAATAAATAGCTGATATGATCTAGTAGAAATGAACGACATACGACAAGCCGCTCCGAATTAACGCTGTCTGGGAGGGATCAAGCTGCTTACATACCGGCCACAGCGTCGGAGATTTGAATCATACTACAACCCCCATTAGAGAAAGGTGATCTCATTCCATGCAAATGAAAAAAGCAATGGCCATTTCCATGATCGCAGCAGCAATCAGCGCCTCGGCAGTTACTCCAGTGTTCGCTCAAACGGCAGCTGCCAAACAATCGGTGCAAATCAACACTTCCAGCTTTCTCGTCAATGCAAATCCGGTATCCATCCGTACAGTCGTAGACGGCGGCGTAACGCTTGCTTCCGTTCGTGACATGATTAACGCAATTGGCGCTACGCTGCATATCAACAGCGACCGCACAGTAGTTGTGAAATTCGGCGACCATACGTTGAAATTCAAGCATGCATCCAAATCCATCACGGTTAACGGCACAGCTACTCCAATCTCACACCCCGTGAAGGAAGTCGCATACTCCACGTTCATCGAGCCCGCTGCTTTCATAGAAGCGCTTGGCGGCAGCTACGAGAATAACGCGATCAGCACGGTAGAACTGCTAGACGGAGCAGAGCATGCTGTATGGGTTAATGCTTCCCAGCTGATTGTTTCGAACTCGGCAGGCGAAGGACGCGAGGACTACTTGGTTAACGCGGCTACCGGCAAATACGAGCTGCTGCTCACATCCGAAGGCGCTTCTGAGCTTGTTCTTTCTCCTGACGGCACAAGCGTTGCTTACTCCGATGCGAACGGTGCCGTATTCACCATTGACCTAGCTACTAAGCAATCGAAGCAGGTTAGCACGGATAATTCGATCAAAAACGAGCTGCAATGGTCTAACGACGGCGCTTCGCTGTTCTTCCTGCAAGGCGACAAAAGCTCGGTCATCGCAAAAGTAACGCTGGCAGACGGCAAAGTATCCAAAGTGCTTGAGGATAAAGTCGATTACAAAGCAAACCTTGAAGTATCCGCTGACGGCACGCAATTTGCCTTCTACGTGTTCAAGCAGCCGAAAGTAACGGCCGACAGCAACCAGGACGTTGAGCTTGATGATGTTGCAATCGACGCAACGGGAACTGAGCCGCAAATTTATTTCTACAATGCGAAGGCAGCAGACAACAAGCCTGCTCAGCTTACAAAGGATACGACGGATAAAGTGTTCCTGCAGCTTTCCGCAGACGGCTCGAAAGTCAGCTACGTGAGCGTAAGCAATGATGAAGCAAGCCTAGGTCAACTGGTAACAATCGATAACACAGGCAAAGCAAGCACGCCTGCATTTGCCGATAAGGATGTTTATCAGCTCGTTCAAGGCGGAAGCAAGCTTTACCTGCTGACGGCAGACGGCAGCAGCACGAATGCAATCTATGAGATCGACAGCGAGACCGGCGCAAGCAAGCTCGTACAAACGGTTTCCGACAGTACTTCGGAGCTGATTGTATCAGGCAGCGCTAACTTCGCGGCACTTATTGACGGACAGCTGGCTGTCTGGACCAATGGCAACTGGAAAAATATAACTAACTAATTAAATGGAGGTATTTCCTAATGAAATGGTTTAAACAACTTACAATCGCAGCGCTTATCGCCGTAATCGGCTTCAGCTCTGTTCCTGCTTCTACGCCTACCGCAACTGCTGCAAGCAAGCTGAGCGGCAAAATCGTAATCAACGGTTCTTCTGCCCTGCTGCCTTTGACTCTGCAAGCGGCGAACGAATTCAAAAAGCTTAATCCGAAAGTTAAAATCTCTGCTTCCGCTGCTGGTTCGATCACAGGTCCTCAGGCAGTTCGCAAAGGCATCGCCAACATCGGCGCAGTAGACTGGGATGCTTCCAAGGATGTACCGGGCTTTAAGAAATTTGACGGCCAAGTCGCGCACAAGGTAGCTGTCATTCCTTTCGCTGCTGTCGTGAACAAAAACGTTACGGCAACCAACCTAACGACAAAAGAGCTGCAAGGCATCTTCTCCGGCAAAATCAAAAACTGGAAAGAGGTTGGCGGCAAGGATGCTGAAATCATCGTCGTAAACCGTACTTTCGGTTCGGGTACGCGCGTAAACTTCCAAGACAAAGCGCTTGACGGTACAGATTTCATGACCAAAGGCGACAATTACAAAGAAGTAAAAACGAGCGGCGACATGAAGTCCGCTATTGAAACAACGCCAAATGCAATCGGTTATATGGATCTTGCTTATGTAACGGACAAAATGACAGCTGTAAAAATCAACGATATCGCTCCAACTGAAGCGAACGTAATCAACGGCAAATACAAGGTATGGGGCTACGGCTATTACATGACCAAAGGCGAGCCTACAGGCGCTACCAAAGAATTCATTAAATACGTGCAAAGCACGAAGTTCCAAAACGGTTCATTGAAAAAGCTTAAGTTCATTCCGATCTCGGCTATCAAATAATTTTCTGTCTAAGGAGCGGTCGGCTTGCGCGAATAAGCGCCTGAGCCGGCCGTTCTTTCCTTCAATGGCATTAAACATGATCCCCATTTATATTTCATAGCGTAACGAGCAAAGCGGCCTACTCGCCGACTTCAGCCCCGTTTGCTTAGAGGAGCTTACCGTATATGTTGGAATCCACTCATGCCGGGCGGCAGCCGCGTCTCTCTTCAGAGCTTGGCAAAGCGATATTGGCGGGCAGCAGCAAGCCGTTTGACCGGCGATCCCGCTTATTTTTCTCGAACCGCCTCTTCCGTTACCTTTGCATCGCAGCAGCCAGCTTTGTATGTCTTATTCTTTTTCTCATCCTGCTGCTCATGTTCCGTACGGGCGTGCTTACCTTCAGCCACATTTCATTCGCCGACTTCTTCTTCAGCACCGAATGGAATCCGGAGAATGAGCAGTACGGAGCACTGATCTTCATCTTCGGAACCTTTGCGCTTACCGCGCTAACGCTGCTCATATGCGTTCCGATCTCTTTGATTATCGCCGTATTCCTTTCGGTATTCGTACCGCCCTGGCTCAAAAACATGCTTCGTCCCGTACTGGACCTGCTTGTCGGCATCCCTTCCGTCGTTTATGGGTATTTGGGCTTAACCGTCCTTATTCCACTCATCCGCAACGTAACGGGAAGCGGCATGGGCGACGGTCTGCTCGCAGCAGCTCTCGTGCTTACCATTATGGTGCTGCCAACCGTCAGCCGAATTAGCGACGACGCGATCAGCGCAGTGCCTGCCAAGTTCAGCGACGCTTCTTATGCCCTCGGCGCTACCCGCTTCCAAACAGTATGGAAAGTTCTCCTCCCTTCAGCCAAGAGCGGCATTATGTACGCAGTCATTCTTGGCATGGCCCGTGCGGTCGGCGAGACGATGGCTGTCGTGATGGTCATTGGCAATACGCCGCAGCTAGCAGATAGCCTGCTGAAGCCTACGTCTGTCCTAACAAGCAATATCGTCATGCAAATTTCCAACGTTCCGTTCGACTCTACATGGAACTACGCGCTTTATTTGATGGGCTTCCTGCTCCTCGTCATCTCCCTATTGATGATCGTGGCCATCCGCTGGCTTCAACGGAAAGGGGCACAAGCATGAAGCATACTTTAGAAATGAATCCGTCTGCCAACCCGTTCAGCGGCAAAAAAGGGCTTAACCGTCTGAAAGACCGCATGTTTACCGGAATCGTTTGGACGCTTGGCGTCTTGATTATCGCCTTTATCTTCGGGCTTCTCTATCTCATTCTGCAGGATGGCCTTCCCAAAATAACATGGGATTTCATATTCGGCCTGCCGAGCGAAATTGACGAAGGCGGCGGAATTGGTCCGACGCTGATCAACTCCTTTTATATTTTGTTCATTTCACTGCTCATTTCCATTCCGCTCGGAATGGCAGCAGGCATTTACTTGGCGGAGTTCGCTCCGGACAACAAGCTGATCGGCTTCGTCCGCATTTGCGTGGAGGGTCTAGCCTCCGTGCCTTCCATTATTTTCGGCTTGTTCGGCATCGCCTTGTTCGTGGAGTACTTTGAGATCGGACTGACCATTCTAGGCGGCGCGGTCAGCCTCGCTTTCCTAAACCTGCCCGTGCTTACGCGCGTCACCGAGGAATCGATCCGATCCGTGCCCAAGGAACTGAAAAGCGCCTCCTTCGCGCTTGGCGGCACGCATTTGCAGACAATTATGCGCGCCTTGATTCCGGCAGCGCTCAGCGGCATCATAACGGGCATCTGCCTTGTCGCTGGCCGCGCATTCGGAGAAAGCGCCGTTATTATCTTGACCGCTGGCGTCACCACCTCCGGCGAAATGTGGGATTTCAGCCTGTTCTCACCGGGTGCCACGCTCGCTGTTCATCTATGGTACGTGCAGTCGGAGGCAATTGTCGGCGATGCGCAGGAAATTGCGCAAAAAGCGGCGGCCGTGCTCGTATTCGTTGTGCTGCTTATCAACTTGGTCTTCCGCATACCGCTGTGGCTCAATGCGCGCCGCACGAAACGTTCGTAACGAACGGCTCCTACAATATGCCGAACTTCCATCAGCCGCATCCGTCGTGGGTGCGGCTGATTCCCGTATAGGGATTTATTGTAAAAAAAGAATATCCTCCGCATAACTGCCGCGATATAATAAAGGAGTACGCATAAGATTAAAGAACGGCGGTGCTGCTCCATGGTTAGATCACCTAAGCTGACAGTTCCCAAAACCATTCTGGAACGATCGCATGACGCGATCGCCATCCTGTTGCTCGTGCTCTCCTTTTCATATTTCATCATAAATTGGGCTGATCTTCCGCAGACGGTTGCCATCCATTTCAACGGAAGCGGCGAGGCGGACGGCTGGGGAAGCAAAACCGTGCTGCTGCTGCTGCCCATTCTATTGCTTGTCATTTTCATCGGGCTTTCGCTATTGCGAAAAATCCCCCATCAATTCAACTATACAGCCGTTATTACGGATCAAAACGCTCTACATCACTACAGCAACGCCATTATTCTGCTTAGCTGGGTTAAGCTTGAGATTGTTCTCATCTTCAGCTATTTGCAGTGGGCCGTCATTCAAAACGCTCTGGGAGAATCAAGCGGCATTGGCTTGTGGCAGCTTCCAGCCGCTTTCCTCATTCTGCTTGGCACGATTCTTTATTATGTGATGAAATTAAGGAAATAGCGCGATAACCGCGCTCTGCCATATTGTAGTTTCCATCTGGATATCATTTTCTGATAGAATGGATAACACAGGCTATCTATCGGAGGTTAAGATTTTGGACTATATTATTCTGGATATCGAATTTAATGGACGCAAATTTGCAAGTGAGCTGCCGATGGAGGTTATCGAGATCGGAGCCGTTCGTTTGAATAGCGAGCTGCAGCAGACCGATGAGTTTTCCGCGTTAATCAAGCCCATCTATTTCGCCAAGCTGAACAACTTTATCAAGAAAAAAACCGGCATACCTCAAGAAGACATCGATACCGCGAGCCGGTTTCCCAAGGTCATCCGCGATTTCACCGCATGGCTGAACAAAAGCGAGTCTTTCCTACTGTTTACATGGGGCGGCGAGGATTTGAAGCGAATCGTCTATGATACGCGGATGCATAAGCTCGATGACAGCTTCTGGATGGCAGCCGATTATTTCGACCTGCTGAAAGGCTATATTCGTTATAAAAATGTCACGAACGACGTCAGCGTCGAGGCTGCCCTGCTTGATCTGGAGATTGAAGCTCAGGGCTCTGCCCACCGCGCGCTTGACGATGCCCGAATGACGGCCGAAGTATTCCGCAAAATCTATGGCGAGCTTGATTTCAGCCTCAAGCAGCAATTCAAGGATATGTATACGAATGCCAAGGAAAGGCGCATGGTCAAGAATGCGATACGGACCATGACCTCGCAGAAGGTAGTGCCGCAATGGGAGATATTCGCAGAAAAGTACCTTGCGGGGAAAGCCAGCTTCGAGGATGTGCGGAAAGTCGCTGAGCTTCAGCAGTATTTTGATGCGGAGCTGGAGAAAGCCGCTAAGCCGACCGCCGGACAAGTCGTATAATTCGAATAACCAACAATATAACAGAAACCCCCGATTCTTCATGCGAAGACCGCATGGAATAGAATCGGGGGTTTTACAAGTATGGGAGAATAGACAGCAATGGAACGCAGCACCAAGTCAGTCGCAACCTATGAATTGCTTTATATCATTGGCATTATTGCCATTTCCTTTTCATCCATTTTCGTACGCTGGTCAGAAGCCGATGTCGCCGTCATCGCGATGTACAGGCTCTATTTGACCAACCTCATCATGCTGCCGCTCGTTTGGAAGTACCGCGCAGAAATGTTCCATCTCAGCGCAAAGCAATGGCGGCTGCTTGCCTTCTCAGGCGTCATGCTCGCCCTGCATTTCCTTCTATGGATGGCCTCCTTGCGGCTGACAACCGTCGCGAGCTCCACCGTCATTCTGACGTTAGAGCCAGTTATGGTCATGCTCGGCTCTTACTTCATCTTCCGCATCAAGGCAAATCGGATGATGCTATGGGGCATGGGGCTGGCGCTCGTCGGCTCCGTCATAATCGGATCAGGCGACTTTGCCCTCTCTGGCGATGCTTTGCTCGGAGATATTCTCTCCTTGCTCGGAGCGGCAGCCGTAGCCGTCCATATGCTGATCGGCAAGCAGCTCCGCAAAGACATGAGCGCCTTCGCCTACAACTTCTGGGTTTTTGCGCTTGCCGCTACGGCGCTTGCCTTCTACAATATCGTGCGCGGCAACTCTTTCACGGGCTACAGCTCGAAGGAATGGGGCTTATTCCTGCTGCTGGCGATCGTGCCGACTTTGTTCGGCCATTACCTGTTCAACTGGCTGCTGAAGCATATGAGCGCAGCCGCGGTGTCCATGTCCGTACTCGGCGAGCCTGTCATTTCCTCCTTGCTCGCATGGGTGCTCCTCAAGGAAGCATTGACAGGGTATCAGCTGGCAGCCGGAGCATTGATCCTTTTTGGGGTTTGGCTGTTCATTCGGCATGGGAAGGAATAATACAAAAGGGAGGAAGGAGCCGCATGCCGCTCCTTCCTCCCTTTTCTTCTATCCCCTATGCCACGTCACTAACTGCTCCGCCGGCTTTCTAGGCTTCGCCTTAGGAATCTTATCCGCTTCGAAATATCCCAAATGGAGCGTACCTACTATTTTCTCATTCGGCATAATGCCGGCTTTCTCTTTGAATGTTTCCTCGCGGTTGTACTCATGCGTCTTCCACACAAAGCCCATTTCCCATTCCCAAGCTAGCAGCTGCATGTTCTGGATCAACGAGGCTGCTGCCAGCAATGCATCCTCCGTCTTGCCTGGATGCTTATCTTCTGTAATAACAACAACGATATGGGCAGGCGTTTCTTGTTCATATTCATAGCGGGCGCCTGCTCCATATCGCTCCAGCTCCTCCTGCGTGTATGTAGACAACACGGCATCAGCGAACGCCTTGCGTCCATCCTTCATAAACACGATAAAACGCCAAGGCTCGACACGAGAATGGAAGGGTGCCCAGACAGCCGCATTCAGCAGCCGAAGCAGCCTTTCCTCCGTAACTTCCTTATCCGAAAAGGACCTGATCGTTCTGCGGTCCCGTATCGTCCGTTCGATCCCATTATGCAAGTTGATTAACCTCCTGCGGTTTACTGTTTATTCTGCTTAATAGCAGCAACAATTTCATCAACCGCCCTGATCGTTGCTACCGGCGAGAAGCCGAAATTCATCCACTCTTTATCGCCAACCAAATAGACTTGATTCGCTTTAACCGCTTTTAAACTCTGCCAAACAGGATTAATTTTCATATCGTCATATATTTTTTGTGCGCTTGCCTTATCCTCCCCGCCGTCCACTTGAAGAATAATATGGTCCGGATCGTATTCGGTCAGCGTTTCCAATGAGATCGCTAGGCTGCCCTCCTCTTTCGGGTATGCAGCAACGGTCTGCAGGCCGAGCTCGCCGTGAATGACCTTCCCTCTATCGGAGATTTCGCCCATAATATAGCTTTCCGTCTGCATAATTCGCATGTATACGAACGTTTCACTTCCGACGGTCGGTTGTAAGGCGGCTTTGGCTTCCTGGATATGTGCTTCGTAATCCTTAATGACTTTCTCTGCTATCTCCGTTTTATCAAGCGCCGCTGCAACATCCCGCAGTTCATCCCGCCAGTTGTCACGATCCGGCATCAGCACGGTTTTGGCAATTTTTGAATATTGATCGTACACCTTTTCATCCCGCCATTTGGGCGCAATAATTAGATCCGGCTCCGCCGCAAGCAAACCTTCCAAATTCTCGCCGTCGCCTAGTTTAACTACATCTTTGAAAGCATCATTGAAGTAGCTTGGGAACTCTGAATGATAATTTTCAGCCGCAACCGGCGTTACGCCAAGCACATATAAGAAATCCGGATAGGTAATCGAAGTGGCCACCACTCTTTGTTTTTCTGTTTCCGGTTCGGCAGCTGGAGCAGCTGTGTTCTTCCCCTCATTTGTTTCATTCGCTCCACAAGCCGTCATTACTATCAGGACAAGCGCTATCATCCATACGCTTCCTATTCTCCGCTTACTCATAATTCCATCCCTCTCGCCGTCATATATTAATAATAATTCTCATTCTCATTATAGAGGGTAGCCTTATATTGTACATGGAGCATTGGAAACAAAACATGGAGGAATGCGAATAAACACGGTCCCATGGCTATTTTCTGGCAGCAAATATTTGAATCATTTCGTCAACCGCGAAATGCGTTGCAAGCGGGGAGAATGAAAAGTTATACCATTCCGCATGCCCGACCTGATGTATCCGGCTTTCCCTGCCTATGGTCAACCGTTCCCCATTCGTCCGTCCCCATAGCTTCTTATTATCTGTTTGTAAAATAATATGGTCCGCCTTCAGCTCGGACAGCCTATCGAGGGGCAATATGATGCCAGCTTGACTCAAAGCGGATATATCTGGCGGCTTTAAGCCTAGCTCCGAATACAGGATGCGCCCTCTTGATGATTTCTCGCCAAATACGACTGCTCCCTCAAAGGTCAGCCGCACGTAGACAACCGTTTCGCCTTTAACAGCGAAATATAGCGTTTCCCTAGCCTGATCCAGCTTAACCGAAAAGCGTTCAATCACGGCATTCGCCTCAGACCGCTTGCCTAATATTTCTGCCATATCCCGCAGCTCATCGCGCCAATCCTCACGGCTTGGCAGCAGCACCGTTGTTGCGATACGGCTAAGCTCCTCGTAGATTGCTTGATCCTGCCACTCAGAAGCGACGATCAAATCAGGCTTCGATGATCTAATCTTGTCCAGGCTTAATATTTTATTATAGTGAAGCTTCTCCACTCCACCGAAGGAAGCTTGCAAATAGTAAGGAAACTCCTGATGGGGAGTTGGCGCTGCGATCGGTGTAACGCCTAGCACATGCATCAATTCCGGATATGTGACCCTTGTTCCGAAATGTCTCCTCTGCTGCAAATAATAACGCGGGGATAAACCTACCTTTTGCTTAAATCGCCTGCTGAAATAATGCTCGTCCTCAAAACCGACTCGGCGTGCGATTATATGGAAGCTGTCTCCAGATAGGTTGAGCAAGTCCTTGGCTTTCCTTATTCGCAGGCCAATTAAGTAATCAAGCGGGTTCTCGCCCGTCATTTCCTTAAAAAGAACCGTGTACCAGCGCCTGCTAATATTAGCTAGCCTCGCCAACTGTTCGACCGATATCGCTTCATCGAGATGGCGCTCCATATATTGCAGCGTGCGTTTGACAGCAAGCCGCGGGTTTTTGCTTTCTTTTTGGAAACGTTGCTGTTCAGTCAATGCAAAAACCAGCTTCTGGAAAATAAAACGATTCGCAATAGCTTCCTGCTCGTCCACTGTATTAGCAGCGCGAAAAAGCGATCTAACCATGTCTTGAATCGAATCCGTAGCCTCGAGCACCGAGTTTCTCTCGACCAAATCCGATGGCTCATTATCTAGCTGGCTATTAAGATGACTCTGCTTCTCCGCCTGATAAACTTTATATGTGATCATAAAGCAGCCTAGTGTAGGCTGCCCGTCATTAATAATCCGAGCTTGTTCCCTCGGACGAATCATCTGGATCATATGCTGAGCCAAAAGCTTCTCCCCCTGCTCTGACTGAAGCAAACCATTCCCTGCTTCTACAATAAGCAGAAGCGGCTCGGCACCTGCCGCAACCTTCAACTGCTCGCCTGCCGCAGCGGTCAAATACTGTATATCCTGCATCACAAAAAAAAGATCACGGAATGGAAGCTTGTTTGTTATCTGTCTGCCCATCTGTCACCCTCCTCCCATCCTCATCATTATACATGGTCGATTCACCTTTTATAAAAAAATCATTGCAAACGCATAAGCAATACCAATTGGAATATTAGAGTGAATCCATGATAAATTTATAACAAACTAAAATCATGGGTTTACTTATTTATTAAGGAGGTTTAACATGCTTCTCTCTAAAATACTGCCTCAAACGGCAAGGGTGCATCCTAACAGCCCAGCCATGAAAGACTCGAAAAGCACCTTGTCTTATCAGCAACTGCTGACGTTCGTAAACCGTGTCGCACAAGGCTATATTCGGCTCGGAATTCAACCTGGCGAACGAATTGCTTTGCTCGGATACCCTTCCAAATCCCTTGCTATTTCCGAATTGGCAGCGGTAGCGATAGAAGCCATTCCTTTTGCCATCGCCCCGGAGCTTACATCCCCAGAGATCGAAGCGATTATTCAAAATGCGAATCCCAAGTTAATCGTTTATGATCCCGATCTTCCCTTTATTGATACATTCCTGCAATCTTTATCCAGCAAACAAGCTCCCATCCCTTTGCACTCGCCTTTTAGGACCACGACTATATCGGATTTCATGGAAAATGAATCTTCCTACACCCCTGTGTATGAAGCAAAAGCTGACGATGTTTCGCTTATCATTTATACAGGAGGTACGACCGGACGCTCAAAGGGCGTTATTCACTCCCATCGCAGCATTCGCAGCTGGTCTTTTTTAAATCCCGAGCGAGGCGGCGGGCATCACTCTACCAAAAAATCCATTGTGCCGAACCAAGCGCATTTGACTGGCCAGTTTATTTTGTGGACGACATTATTCGAAGGCGGTTGTCTGATTTACCCGAATGCCTACCCATTGCAAGCAACTGAACTGGTTGATATTATCGAACGGGAACAAATTCAATATCTCGGGACGGTCGGGCTTCTTTTCCGCGATATGGCTACTTTAGAAGAAGTGAAGACCCGCAACTTCTCATCCATTAAAGGCGTTTCATGCGGGGGTGCTCCCATCAGCGCAAATACTTTTCATCGTGCAGCCGAACTTTTCCCACATGCCCAACTAAACCAGGTATACGCGCAAACTGAGAGCGGGCAATTTATTAGCTACCTGTCTATAAACGAGTGCTTTCTTGAAGGAAAACTGCATCGGCTTGCCTCGGTTGGCAATCCGTCCCATCTGGCTCGTTGGGGGCAGAAACCGTTTAAATTGCGCCTCATCGATGATTATGGAACAGATGTCGCATTAGGAGACATCGGCGAGGTGATTTGCCAAGGTGAGCAGATCATGCTCGGCTATTGGAACAATCCCGTTGATACCGAACAAGCCTTGCGAAACGGCTGGCTTCACACTGGAGACATGGGCAGATTCGACGAGGATGGTTATTTGTATCTCGTTGACCGGAAGAAAGAGATCGTTATTGTCGATGCCTCCAATGTTTATTGCGGGGAAGTAGAGCAAATCATCAGCCAGCATCCCTCCGTGCTGGAGGTTGCAGTTCTCGGAACGCCTTTGCCCCATGAGGGGGAACAAGTTACAGCCGTTGTTGTACTGAAGAAGGACGCATCGCTGACAATCGATCAAATCAAACTGTTCTGCTTGTCTCAATTAGCGGGGTTCAAAATCCCAACGCGCTTGGTAATTGAAGACGTTCTTCCTCGAACAGCCGTCGGCAAAATCAATAAAGCCGAAATCAGAAGGCGAATATGAGCTATCCTGCACATTTTCATTCCTATGTTCAAAAATAGGCGTTAAACCAGTAATCTGGCCGTTTAACCTGAATATGTACAACATATCCCCGTACGGAGGCTCAAATATGCAAAATGATGCTTCGCTTGAACGGTTCCCTAGGTAAATTAGAGCAACCGTTTCTTGAAAGCCAAAATGAATATAAAAAGCCTCCTAAACCAATTGCTGGCGATACTTGCGTTACTCCCTACTGCCAGCTAATCCCCGCTTTTAACAGCCGCGATCATTAAAAACATGGGGCGGCGAAGCTCGTCCTTCATATCAGGGTACTCGGCCAGCATCTCTTGCGATGGCTGAGGCTCAGAGAGCTCCTTGATACGAAAACCCGCTTCAATCAGCGAATTGAGATATGAGGCAACCGTTCGATGGTATTTCACCACGTCATGTCCCAAGAAATTCGTTTCCCTCGCGCCTTCCGAATAATAGCCGTCAACCGGCCAATGCAGCTTCTCGCCATTCGGGCCGTAATGCCAATCCTGCGCCGCAAACGCAGTGAATACAGGATGCTCCGCTGATAGTACAAACGAGCCGCCTGCCGCGAGAGCTTCATAGACGGTTCGGCACACACTTGAGAAGTCCTCTACGTAATGCAGGGCAAGAGAGCTCAGCACCACATCGAATTCGCCCGGCTGAAAAGCTAAGTCTTCAATCGCACAGTTGCGATATTCAATCCCTGCGTCATTCGTCAGCGCTCTTGCCCGGTCAAGCATATTATCAGAGAGATCGATACCAACGACCGAACTTGCCTGCTGCTCGCGCACATATCTGCAATGCCAGCCGAAGCCGCAGCCAAGGTCTAGCACTCTTTTGCCGCTTAGCTCAGGCAGCATTTCCCGCAGGACATGCCACTCCCCAGCCGCATCCAGCCCGCCGATCGAACGGGACATCGTGCTGTAATTGGCAAAAAAACCAGGCTCGTCGTACTTATTTTGTTTCATTGCATTCATCCCCTCCTAGCTGGTCGATTTTCTGCTGCTCCGCATGCCTGCCAGTACCTTTACGCCCTCCTGCTTGCCCTCTGCAAACTGATGGTACTGCTCCGACTCTCTCGGAATAAGCGCAAGCTTACCCTCTTGATTAAAGTGAAGCCCCCAGCCATACTTCTTAGGCAGCATCGAAGCACGCATGCAAGCAGTTGGCTTGGAGAAGAACGTCTCCCTTATTTCAGCTCCCCTCTCTGCAAGCTCCTCAGGCGCAATTCCCTTATGGCGTACATGCACCTCGTAAAGCAGCTCCTCCTGCGTGTACTGGTATGGCTGCTCAGCTGCAAGCTCATATTCCAAGCTCGGCTTCGTTCGACCACCCTTCTTGTCAGGCGGAATCAATCCGAACTCAGCTGGGCAATCCGGTGAAACCGTAATAAACGTATTGTAATAATTCCATTCCATGCGGCTTTCCTCCTCATAGGTTCTTTGCTACCATTATAGCCCATTTTGCTGCAGGAATGTCCTGACGCGCGCTACCTCTGCCTGGCCACTGAAAAAGGTCCTGTATGCAGAAGCCAGCCTTACAGCGCTTTGAGGACAGAAGCCTTAATTGCCGAATAAATACCAGCCTATTGTAGCTGTTCATGGCCCGACCTGCTACTATAGGGTTATAGCAAGGAGGATACGTTTATGCATGCTGCTGGCTCAGAAGATATTGAATCTATCATACAGGCACAAAAAGCTTTTTTCGAAAAGGGAACGACCAAGGATCTGCAATTCCGTCTCCAGCAGCTCGGCTTGCTTAAGCAAGCGATTAAGCGCTATGAGAAAGAGATTGTGGACGCTTTATATCAAGATTTGCGCAAAAGCGAATTGGAAACGTACATGACCGAAATCATAATCGCAACGAACAGCATCACCCACACCATGAAGCAGCTGAAGAAATGGATAAAGCCGCAGAAGGTAAAAACGCCGCTTTATTTGTTCCCGTCAAGCAGTCGGATCGTGAAGGAGCCCTATGGCACCATATTGATTATCGGGCCCTTCAATTATCCGTTCCAGCTCGTGATTGAGCCGCTTATCGGTGCGATTGCCGCAGGCAATTGCGCAATTGTGAAGCCTTCTGAGAATACGCCGCGTATATCCGCATTGATTCAACACCTACTCAACGAGACGTTTGAGCCTGCTTATATCAAAGTGATTGAGGGAGAGCGAGAAACCACTTCATTGCTTATTCACGCGCCCGTTGATTACATATTTTTCACGGGAAGCATCGGTGTCGGCAAGATTGTTATGGAGGCTGCAGCCAAACGGCTTGTTCCCGTTACGCTCGAACTAGGCGGTAAAAGTCCTGTCATCGTCGATTCCTCAGCGAATCTAGAGCTTGCCGCCAAACGAATAATCTGGGGGAAATGCCTAAATACCGGACAAACCTGTATATCGCCCGACTATTTGCTCGTCCATGAATCCGTCAAGGCGCCTTTGCTTTCCAAGATGAAGAAGGTTATCACCTCCTTCTATGGCTCTGACATCCAGCGTAACAAGGATTACGGCCGAATCGTTAATCGAAGGCAGTTCGACCGGCTTGCAGCCATTCTAGAGAAGGATCAAGCCAGCATTGCTTTTGGAGGGCGTACTGACGCTGCTGACCTGTTTATCGAGCCTACCTTACTCGACGGCATCACATGGGAAAGCGAAGCGATGTCTGACGAAATATTCGGTCCTATACTTCCTATTATGACGTATCGTCATATTGACGAGGCTGTCCGCGCGATCAACGCCAGACCCAAGCCGCTCTCCTTGTACCTGTTCACGGAAAGCAAACCGCTTGAGCATGAGGTCATGAACCGCATATCCTTCGGCGGCGGATGCATCAACGATACGATTCTTCATGCTTCTAACCCTCATCTTCCGTTCGGCGGTGTCGGCACGTCAGGTGTGGGCGCATACCATGGGAAACATAGCTTCGACGTGTTCTCGCATCGGAAGAGCATTCTGAAAAAGAGCGGAAAATTCGAGCTCGGGCTTGTGTTCCCGCCGTATGACGGGAAATTGGAAAGACTCAAAAAGCTGCTCAAGTGAGCAGCTCTTTGAGTCTTTTTATGAAGCTGTATCTGAAACCTATTGCTGCTTCGCATCCGTTATCATAATTTCCCCATCATCGAAAAAGACCATCACCTTCGCGTTAGCGCTGCTTCCAACGAAGAGAGAAAATAATGACCATACTGGTTTGATTGCAATTCTATTATTCTTATATTTCTATACTTTGTAATACCACAGGAGTAAATCAATCAGATCAGACTCCCCATCCGCATGCCATTCCTTATCCTCTGAATAAATACTCCTCTGAACCTTGATAATGCCGCTCCGCTTTGCCAATCGATTCATTTGGTTCTGCATGAATTTCGAATTGCAAAGCACGGTAACCTGCTCACAATGCGGTAGAAACCAGCGTTGAAGCTCTTCCCATTTCTCTGTCACCTCATACTGGAAAGCAATCGGCTGACCCTTGGTCATCATCTTGCTGTTATCGATCAGCAGCTTTACTTTCTTGGATTCGAGCTGCCTGCAAGCAGCCTTTAAATCCAAGCTGAACCTCTTTACTTCGTCCGGGTGCAAAGCGCCTGTAACCCGCCAGGCAATCAGGTTGTTCTCTTTATCCATGATATAGCTGAAGCGTTCGGCAAGCGGTCTGTCCAGCTCTCTTTTCAAAAACGATCTTTGCAAGGAAAAGCGTTCGGAATCAAAAAAATAACTGATATCCACGTCCAAGGTATCGCATAAAATTTCAATGTTCCTCAATGAAACATTCCGCTCTCCCCGTTCTACGGATCCGATATAGGATCGATCCAGCCCGGAGCGACAGGCAAGCGTATCCTGAGACATCCCTGTCTGCGTGCGCAATTCTCTCAAGCGCAATCCGAAATCTTTTAATATGGTCATGGGTTGCCCCCTTCATCTCTATAGTTATACCTCCATCATAAATACCGGATGATGCAGAGTCGACGGACTATGAGTATTTATTCCAGCATAAGCTGCGTGAGCAATTTCGAGAAGGGTGAGAAATTTTCACCCTCCCGCGTTATGAGCGTTGCTGGTACACTACAATAAATAAACATCGCACTTGATCTAATATGGATGACAGATAGGAGAACAGGTTATATGAATATTCAATCCGAATTCGGATTCCGCTGCAAGCAATTAAGAGCTCGATCCGGCATGTCACAGGAGACATTAGCCTTTAAGTCAGGACTGGACCGAACCTACGTAAGCAGCATTGAACGAGGCGAACGCAACGTCAGCTTGTTGAGCATGGTCAAAATCGCTGCCGCATTTCATGTATCATTGTCTTATATATTCTCGATAGAACGTTTCTCGGATAATCAGGCTTACCAGCCTCATGACTTCAACGAGCCTCTCTCCGAAAAATTCAAGTACATCATAGACTATGATAACCGAATTCTATCCTTCCAAATTAACGGCTTGCTCAATAAAACGCATACTGACCAAATGACTAAAACTTGGTTCAATCTAAGCAGCCTTATGGGCGGGAAGGAAGCTAAGGTTTTTTTCGATTATCGGAACATGAGAGCCTCTGACAACGAGCCTGCTGTTTTCTCCCCTGAGGTTCTAGAAAAAGCCGTCGAATTCCAAGAACAGCTGAATCAAAATTTCAGTCAAATCGTCGTGCTGTGCAACTCAGAATATATGGTTCACCAAATGAATTATATTGCTTCATTAAGCAGCGTACCCAACAGGTCGTCACATCTCTTCGGAACCGATCAAGATATGGCAGAGCATGCTTACCGTTTACTAGGAGTTAATGGAAATGAGCTTATAAAGTTTGCTGTATAGTCCTCTGAGCTTCTGTAGAAAAGCGGCTTGTGCAAGTAAACCGTCTTTCTCTGTTTATGATACAACTGGGGCAACAGCATGCTGCGGAATACGATTGCTTGCACCTCCCGGCTCGAGCTGGCTTTTAGCTTTTCTATGAGATTGCTGACATGATTTTTGGTCGTTTTCTCTGAGATATGAAGCTGCTCCGCCAATTCACGATTGCTGAAGCCTGTTACCGAAAGAAGCTGGAGCACTTCCAGCTCGCGCTTTGTCAAATCATATCTCTCCTTCAGCATCTGAAAGAATTGAACGGGCACAGGGTGATTCATTATGTTATTCTCCATCTAAGCAGCTCCCCATACTGTGTATTTGTCCTGAACAATCATTCCTCCAGCATCGATTGCGCTTTGGTCTGCAAGCTTTCAAGCGCTTTATCTAGCGGGGTCTCCCCGTCTGCATAAGCTTGCAATTCGCTCTCCGCCAGCTCGTCGAATCTGCTGATGAACAAGTCCGAGAGCAAATCCGCGTCCTCATATGTGTCGTTCTCTGACTTAGAAGGCTTCAGTCCATAGAATGCTTCCAGGTTATGCCCTTGATCATCTTTTATATAAGCTTTACGGACTGAAAGCCCGTCCCTTATATTGCCCTTCGCCCTAACCCTAGCGTATTCCTCACTGTTTACATATTCAATAAAGGCCCATGCATCCTCGGCTTTGGTCGATTCGCTGTTAATGGCGAATATTTGATGAAAACCGTATGCTCCGTATTCGGGATCACTCGGATTGATCGGCACCGTCACTACATCCCAATTGCTTACAGCCTTATCCGGAAGCATGGCCTGAGCCTGTTTAATCTGATCTGCGAGAGGCGACCCGTCTATTGCCATCGCAGCCTTCCCCGCAACAAAGGGGTCCCTAAGAAGAAATATCTCTAACGTTGTACCTCCTGCTGCGCTGGCAGCAGTCTCTCGATACAAAGCACCGGAGGCAAGAGCCTTATGGGCCATCTCATAAACCATTTTCCAAGATTCTGTGTTCACCGTGACCTGTTGCTGTGCTGGTTTGACAAAACTGAGACCCAATGTGTGGCCAATCATGTCCCCAAGCTTGTAGAGGCTCTCTTGCCCGCTGCCTATCTTCAATCCGTAAACCCGACTATCCTGTTCTTTGACCGCAGGAAAACGGGCAGCCAACTGAAGTAGCTCATCCCAGCTCATCCTGTCACTCGGATACGGAATATCATAGTGATCGAATAAATCTTTGTTATAATAGATAGCCTTGCTATAAAAAACGGGAGTCATACCATTTAATTTACCGCCGCCCATCTCCCGCAAATAATCCATCACACCCGGCACCATTCCTTCCTCGACCAATGGATCTCGTCGAACAAACGCATCAAGCTCCCTGAGCCTTCCTTCAGCCGACATCTCTTTATATTGAGCGGAGTCGAGCAAGATGACATCTGGCTTTTCCTTATCTATAATCGTTTCAATCATTGCCCTGTATTGATTTCCTTGCTCGACATTTGCAGCTCGGGTCGGCACGACCTCGATCTCGATTTCAGGATGCAGAGCAGAGAACAGCATGCCATACTGCTGATAGAAGCTTTCTTCGGTGTCGTACATGACACGTATCGTTGCGGGTTCCGTTATTCGATTCTCTTCCCTGTTTCCAATACCGCAGCCGGTTAATACCCCTAAGGCTGCCACCAACATAATCATCGATCTGTAGATTCTGCGTTTGTCCATTTTTTTCTCCATTCTTTGGCGTTTATAACATTGCTGTAGTGACTCGATCTTGGATTACAATCATGTTTTTCATCGCGTTAATTGAGGAGTAGCCCTCCATTTCCATTAAAACTAATGTAATTCATCCCTAGAATCGGAGTCGACGGACGATGAGTATCATTCCGACAAAAAAAAGAAGAACGAGACTCCATATGGAGCATTCTCGATCTTCTTCTCTACTTACATTCGTTTATTAAGTTAAAAAGCGGCGAAGAGCAGCGATAAGCAAATCATGATCCTCTTGATCCGGCAAGCCGGACACGGTGATTGTTCCGATCTGCCCTTCTCCGCGCACATGCAGCGGAAATGCGCCGCCTGCGCCTACGTAATCGACAAACGGAAGCCCATGCTTCGCTTCCATCGTCGTGCCTTCACTTTGGAGCTGGCAAGCCATTCTCCATGAGCTGGTCCCAAAATGGTTCGCGACATTATTTTTACGCCGAATCCAATCCTCGTTCTCCGGTGACATGCCTTCCATCGCATGGAGAAATAGTCGATGGCCGCCGCGGGTTATGTCTACCGTTATCCGCTTGTTCCTTTTCCTTGCTTCCTCTACGACGGCAAGCCCAAGCTCCAGCGCGGTATCATTCGTGAACATGGAGAACTGCAGCTCCTGCTCCTCCTGCTCCATCTGCTGTATTCTTTCTTGAATCGTTAGTGTCATGGTCACATTGGCTCCTCTTTGCTCTGTCTCGCAAGGATGTGTTTGCCATCCCTTTGCAACCATCATATCGCGAATGACATACCTTGCCAACAAGCTCTCTCATCATTCTTCCAAGCGCGAGAGAAGATAGCTCTCCCCGGCTATAACCTGGAATGCGCCTCCCTCACAAGCAATTGATGCTCCCGCTTCATCGCGCACTTCAAATTCACCACTGTGTGCAATCATGCAAATTCCGTTTGCCGCTGCGGTTATTGAAGCATGTCTCCACTCGCCTCCATCCCATGTAATTCCAACCGTGAAGCCCCCTCTTGCTCTTAATCCGGATACACTTCCCTCCGGCCAAGCGCTTGGCAGAGCAGGCAGCAGCGCAATGGCAGCTTTATGGCTTTGCAGCAGCATCTCCGCTATGCCTGCGGTTCCCCCGAAGTTGCCGTCTATTTGGAACGGCGGGCCATCATTGAATAGATTAGCATGCGTCGAGCGGGAAAGCAGCGTACGCACAAATCGATGCGCCTCCTCCCCATCTCGCAGCCTGGCGAATTGATTGATCAGCCAGGCGCAGCTCCAGCCCGTATGCCCGCCGCCGTGACTCAGCCTGCGTTCCAGCGATATTCTCGCCGCCGCAAGAAGCTCCGGCGTTTCCTCCGTCATCCGTTCTCCCGGATGAAGGTCGTATAATTGGGAAATATGCCTGTGGCCTGGTTCGCTTTCCTCGAAATCATAAAACCATTCCTGAAGCTGGCCATGACGGCCGATCTGAAGCGGCGGTAGCTTCAACAAAGCTGCCTCCAGCTCCACTACGAATGGCGAATCGGCTTCTAATAATCGGCATGCTTTGATGCAGTGCGTGAACAGCTCGCGAACCATGCTGATATCCATTGTGCTTGCAAGCGATACGCTGCTTAATTCGCCGCTTTGTGTAACAAACTTATTCTCGGGTGAGGTCGATGGATTCGTTACCAAATAACCGCCGGGTCCCTCGATCAAGAAATCGAGTAAAAACATGGCGCTCCCCTTTAGAAGCGGATATGCCGTCTTCTCCAGAAACGAGAGATCCAAGCTGTACGCATAGTGCTCCCATAAGTGCCGGGTTAGCCAAGCTCCGCCAAGCGGCCAAAACGCCCAGCTAGCATCCCCGCCGGTAGGGACGGTAGAACGCCACAAATCCGTATTGTGGTGAGCCACCCACCCCCTTGCAGCATAATGGATTTTCGCCGTTCGCTGCCCGGATTCCTCTAGCTCGCGCAGCATTTCAAAAAGCGGACTATGGCATTCGCTAAGCGCGCATACCTCCGCGGGCCAATAATTCATCTGCGTATTGATATTGATTGTGTAGTTGCTGTTCCATGGCGGCTGCACCTGATGGTTCCATATCCCTTGCAGATTAGCCGGCTGCGTTCCGGGCCTTGAACTCGCCATCAGCAAGTATCGGCCATACTGCAAATACAACGCTTCAAGCTGTGGATCCTCGCCTCCATTCCGATAAGCAATCAGCCGCTTATCAGTTGGCTGGTCCGCAGCTGCCGTCATGCCGAGATTCAGCTCAACTCTGCCAAACATTCGGGTATGATCTTTTGTATGATTGCTGAGCAGCCCGCTGCTCCCGCGAGTCTCCGCGACAGCCATTCGATCCGTACAGCGTGCGCTTGCCGCTTGTAATCCAGCAGGCGCTTTATCATAACGAACAAAGTCGGTAGCAGCAGCAAGTAACAGCGTCACTTTCCGCGCCCCTGTAATATGCAGCCTTCCATCCGATGTTTCGCTTACCGCGCCATCCTCAAGCAGCACCTTTAGCTGAAGCTCGAAGGATAAGCCGCCCCCATCCTCGAACAAGACCGGATGAGGATGATCTCCCTTATAATTGTCAGCGACGTGAGTCGGACAATGCCCGGTGAGCACCAGCTTATCGCGCTCTGCTCCGACCTTATGCGGAAGCAGGGAGTCAACCGATACGAGCAGCTCCAGCTCCCCTGCGCTTGCTTCATAGGTAACGACCATGACGTCATCCACAGCGCTAACGTAAGCTTCTCTTAGCACTTTCCCGTTGCCCAATCCGTATTCTGAAGATGCAATGCCCGTTGCCAAATCCAGTTCACGCCTGTAGCTGCCATTATCATTCGCCGGAAGACCTGCATGCTCGACCCACAGGTTTCCAAGCGGCTGATACGGCTCCGTATTTACCCCGAGCATCTTCTCATTGATTAACCGCTCCGCTTCGGCATACTCACCGCTGTCTACACTGGACCGCGTCCTTTTCAAATACCTTAATGCTTCATAATTGTTCGTATCACGCGGGAAACCCGCCCACAGCGTATCCTCGTTTAATTGTATCCGTTCGCAGCCCATGCCTCCGAATACCATTCCGCCAAGCCGCCCGTTTCCGATCGGCAGCGCTTCTTCCCATTTCATTGCGGGAAGCTCGTACCAAAGCTTCCAGGCTTGTTGTTCAATGCCAAGCTTATTCATAGTTATCTCCCCTTTCGCATGCGGCTAAAGCATACATTGTAGCAAAGAAAAGAGCGGACAAGCTTCCCTGTCCGCTCCGCTATTATTTGACACCCTCTACTTATTTAATACCTTTTTTCTCCAGGTCGGCCAGATGGCGCTCATACATAACCTTCTCAACCTTATCTGCGCCTACTTTGTCCATGTCCTTCACGAAATCATTGTAGATGTCATCGAATTCCTTGTCGGTCCCCGCCAGCACGAGCATTGGAATCGTTTTGTTCCACAGGTTCTTAATCTTGGCGTTGATTACGCCCTCCGGCGTTGAGCCCTCCGGCTCGATATTCTCAAGTCCTAACGAGAAGCTGTCGAAATTGTATTTCTTCAGCAAATCCTTGGCTGCCGCTTGCTCGGGCTGCTTCTCATCGAAATCACGTTTGTCTGCGGCATCCCATAGCTTGCCTGAGCGCCACATCAACGTGGATGCCGTAAAGCCATACTGGCTGTACCATGCGTTATTATCGCTAAGCTCAAGCGCTTTTACTTCATCCTTCGCTTTCGGCAGCCCGTCGATCATGTCATACGTTTCGCCTTCTTTGCCATAGCGGAAATCCAACTGTCCTTCGTCCGACCATGCATACTCAAGGAACTTAATGATGCGTTCCGGATTTTTTGCCTTTTTCGTAATGAAGAAGCCCTGCCAGCCCATTAGGCGGCTCGCCGGATAACGAGGCTCTTGCCCGCCGACCTTCAGGCCGTCCAGTACGACATACGTTTTATCCTCGCCCAGCGTGCTTTTGATCTTCGGATTATATTGTGTATACATGCCGTTCATGAAAGCCGAGGTTACGATAAAATTAGCGCCATAAATTTTCTCGTCATATTGCTCTTGCTTTGCAATCAGCTGCTGTGAATCGAATAATCCGTTTTTCGCCAGGCTGTTCACATAACGGAACGCGTCGATGAATTTCGCATCCCGCATCGGATACAGCACGCGCTGCGTGTCGTCCTTGATCCGATTCTCCATATTCATCGGGGAGAACGAATCAATGAGGTAATCCATCGATAGGCTGCCTTGGAAGCCCCACATCGATACGTCAAATGATTCCATACCGACCGGGCTCAGCTCCGGATACTTTGCTTTCGCTTGCTCCAAAAATTGCTGGAGCTGCTGCTCTGTCTCAATCTTCGGTTCGCCAAGCGCTTTGTAAATGTCTTTGCGCACAAACCATGGACGAATGCCTGTAATCGGAATGCCGTTTGTAAGGCGCTCTTCCGTTTCGTAGTTATTAGGCAAATACCATAGCTTGCCGTCCACGGAATGGTATTTGATAATTTCAGGGTCAATCAGATCCCATAGCTTTGGCGCATATTGGTCGATAAGCTCATCCAACGAATACAGCATGCCGTTGTTAATCAGCTTCGTCACCTGCGGATGGTTCCAATCCAGCATAAGGGTATCAGGCAAATCATTCGAGGCAATCAATGTATTCAAGAAATCGTTATCGTTGCCGGTAGCAAGAAAACGGTCAATCGTAACGCCTGTTTTCTCTTTAATTTGCTTCATATTGAGCTGGTCTTTCCACAAATAGTTGGATGCCCAAGTACCATAGAAATATTGGCGGAACGTAAAGGGCGAAGTATCCTGCTTCCATTCGAGCTCATTCGGATCGCTGGATGTCTGCGGCGCATTCGCGGCATTGCCTGTCTCTGTGTTGGCACCGCCATTGCTTGCCGCCGGCTCGTTATTTTTGCCGCTGCTGCAGCCTGTAATCGCTAAAGCCAGCACAAGAATGAATGCCAAAGCAGCTGTAAGCGACTTTCTTTTTGATTGGTTCATGATGAATGAATCCTCCCTTTTCGAATTGCTTCTATATATCGGGCAGTTTGCCCGCGGAAGCCGTTGATTAGCCTTTGACAGAGCCGATCATAATGCCTTTGACAAAATATTTTTGCAGGAAGGGATAAGAGAATACGATCGGCAGCGTCGTAATGACCATCGTTGCCAGCTTCACTGATTCCGCAGTCACTGCTTTCATCCCCAGATTGCTCGCCATTAAGCTTACATTGCTGTTCGAGCTAATAATTTGCATAAGGATTTGCTGCAGCGTCCGCAGGCTCTCGCCGCCGTACAGCATGGCGTCAAACCAAGAGTTCCAATGGAACACCGCATTATAGAGCGCGATTGTAGCAAGCACGGGCTTAGAGACCGGCAGCACAAGGCGCCAGAATATCGTCAGCTCGTGAGCGCCGTCCACTTTGGCCGACTCCTCCATTTCCTTCGGTATGCCCCGGAAGAAGGTAATCATAATCAAGGCATTGAACACGCTGAACAAATTGGGCAAAATATAAGCCAAGAAGCTGCCCTTTAGATGGAGATATTGGGCAATGAGCAAATACTGCGGAATAAGGCCGCCGCTGAAATACATGGTGATGATGGCAAGTATAAGAAACAGCTTGCGGCCAAGCAGCTCTGGCTTCGATACGCCGTACGAGAACGCTGCGGTGAAAAGGACAGCCGTGGCCGTTCCCACAATCGTACGCAGCACCGTTACTACAAAAGCGTTGATCAAGCTTTCGTCCTGCAGCACCATTTTGTAATTCTCGAAGGATAGTACGCGCGGCCAAAAGGTGATGCCGCCCCGCGCCGCATCGGCAGGATCGTTAAGCGAAGTAATCAATATATTATAGAACGGATACAAGGTCACGAAGGCAAGCAGCACGAGCAGCACGACATTCGCCGCGTCGAACAGCTTCTCCCCCGTTGTCCGGTGTACAGCATTCATAGCTGACCCTCCTTTGTTAAAATATAAGACTTTATATGTTTCACGCGATAAAGTGAGCTTCTATTTCTGCGAGAAACGGATACCCTCCTCCTGCTGAGGACGGCGAAGCCGTTTCTTCTTGTGCCTAGCTGGATATTCGGTGCCAGCCTGCGGTTAGAACAAGCTTTCTTTTGTCATTTTGCGTGATGAATAGTTGGCTCCCAGCATGAGCAGGAAGGCGACGACGGACTGGAACAATCCTACTGCGGTACCATATGAGAACCTTCCAAGCACAAGACCCATCTCATAGGAGTAGATCGACAGCACATTCGCTTGATCCTGCGTCATCGAATTTTTCATAAGGAACAGCTGATCAAAGTTGGCATTTACAAGCCCGCCGACGTTCAGAATGAGCAGGATAACGACCGTCGGCTTAATCGCCGGCAAAGTCACATGCCATATTTTGCGAAAGCGTCCCGCGCCGTCCACCGTTGCCGCTTCATAAAGCTGCGGGTCAATGCTCGCGATCGCAGCAAGGAATATAATCGAGTTCCATCCGATGTTTTTCCATACTTCCGATACGACAACGAGCGTCGTGAAGGTTTTGGGATCGCCCATAAGCAGCTGATCCTGCGTGATCAGGCCGAGCCATTGAAGCAGTCCGCTGAGCGCTCCCGTTCTCGGATCAAGCAGCGTGTACATAAAGCCGACAACGAATACCCATGAAATAAAGTAAGGCAGATAGGACAGCGACTGCACGACCTTCTTCAGTCGCTGTGCCCTTAGCTCATTGAGCATAATCGCCAGCAATATCGGTGCAGGGAATCCGAACAGCAGCTTCAGGAAGCTGATTTTAAACGTATTGGCAACCGAATCCAAAAAGCTTGGATCAATAAACAGCTCTTTGAAATTGACTAATCCGACCCAAGGGCTGAAGGTAAAGCCCTGCACCGGGTTGTACTCCTCGAATGCAATAATAATGCCGTACATCGGCACGTAATGGAATATAATTAGCCAAATGACAGCCGGCAGCGTTAGAATCATTAAGTAGCGCTGTGCCCATAATCGCTTGCCGAAAGGGCTTCGCGCAGTCCCGCTGCTTGCTTTGGGCCTTGCGGCCATAGTCAAGTCCTCCATCTGTCCACCCCTTCTCTTGATGTTTTCCCTGCTCTTATTGTAGAAGATAGAAAAGCAGCGAGATATATCAAAAAGTGTGGTTTGTTTCGTTAATCAACGCACTTTTAGAAACGCTTACATTTACCGCCCAGCACAAGCGTAAACGGCTGTTGCCGTCCTCTGGCGGCTAAGCTTACGTTTCGCGTAGAAATATAGTGAAAGTTGGCGAAAAGATATACTTTCCTATATTTTGAAAAAAGCTGCCTGTCGCTCAGGCAGCCTTTCGTTTTTTAAGTGTTCTCATTTGCGATGCAGCATGTCCTGGTACTCCCCCGGCGAAATGCCGAACGCATTTTTAAACACGGTGCAGAAGTAAGAGGTGCTTGGGATGCCTACTTCCTGGGCAACTGCCGCAACTTTATAATGAGACAAAGCCAGAAGCGACTTGGCCTTCTCCATTCTCACCGCAGCGAGCCGGTCGTGAAACGATTGCCCGGTCGTCTTCTTATATAAAGACCCTAGATAATTAGGCGATAAGAATACCTCTTCCGCTATGGACTTCAGACTGATATCCGATGACATGTACTTCTGCTCGATCAATTTGTTTACTTGGCGGATGATGTACTCCTCTTTGCCGTCTCGTTTCTCTCGTATCGCCTTAAGCGCTTCCTTAATAAAGTGCAGCGTGTACACTTTGATAGCGGCTAGCGCCGGCAGCGCGTAGAGCTGTTCGCCAGGGTCCGTGCCAAGGCACTCATCGGTTTGGCTCGTGCCTGCCAGCACGGACAGTTCGAAGAGCAGTCCGCTTATATAATGGCGAATGTAGTCGCCGTCCGCGCCTCGCCGCTCCACTAGCGCTTGGAACATTTCCTCCGCGCTGGCACACGCTTTTGCTTCATCAAGCGCTTGAACAGCATGGACGATAGCCTTAACCTGCTGACTGCTCCGCTGCAGGAAATCGGCGACCTCGCTTAGAAATGCCGCTCTCTCCCGCTCCACCTGCTCCAAGCCGACAATACCTCTCGCGTCCCAGAACGATGCATAAGCCAGCACTTGCTCCGCCTGCTTGACAGATTCCGCAATACGCGATAAACCATCCACAACCGGACCTGTTCCAATCTTTATATTGGACTGCCATAGCCATCCGCTCTCTCCCGCCATCCGCCGGGCAAGCATAGCAGCGAACTCCTCCTGCTGCTCCTTGGGCTCTGGAATAACGATGATCCACTGTCCCTCCCGATGATCCGAATAAGCGATTACACACGGAATTGGGAATAGATTGCGCAGCCGTTCCACAGTTCGGTCCTGCTTCGTCTCCGCGATTGCATACGCCACATATCTGCCATGCTCGGAACCGAGTCCCTCTGCTTGCGCCACCTCCTTGACCTGCTTCGGCTCTAACGTTCCGAAGAGCAAATCATGCAGCCACTTTTCTTTCATCCGCTCGCGATGCTCCTCGACCTCAGCCCGCAGCTTCTCTCTCTCTTGCTTGAACTGAACATCCTCCTCGCATTCGCGGATCACTTTCTGAACCGCTTCGAGCAGCTTCTGTTCACCGATAGGCTTCAGGACATAATGGCTCGCTCGAATATCAATGGCTTTGCGCGCGTATTCGAAATCGCCGTAGCCTGTCAAAATAATAATTCGGATATGCGGCTTAATCTCCTTGATTCTGCGGGACATCTCCAGGCCATCCATGCCCGGCATCCGAATATCGGTAATAATGATATCCGGGTCCAGCTCCAGCGTATGCTCCAGACCTTCAATTCCGTCGCGTGCCGTACCGGACAGCTCAATGCCGAGGGATGTCCAATCAAGGAAATCGACCAGACCTTCCCGCTCCCAACGCTCGTCTTCTACGATCAGCAATTTATACATAGTCACGCTCTCTCCTTGGCAAACGTAATCATTACCGACGTTCCAATGCCCGGTGCGCTGTGAATGCGGAAGGCATGCTTATCGCCATAATAAGAGTTCAGTCTCTCCGTTATGTTTTTCACTGCATAGCCGCTGCCGCTCGTACGCTCAATATTGCCGACAAGCAGCGCGGCAAGCCGCTCCTTGGACATGCCGACTCCGTCGTCAATTACCTTGAAACAAAGCATGTCATCAGCCTCAAGCGAGGCTTTAATTTGCAGCGTGCCCCGATCCCGCTTGGGCTCGATCCCATGATTCAGCGCATTTTCAACAATGGGCTGAAGAATATTTTTGACGACGCAATACTCATAGACGCGCTCATCGATATCATATACGACATCAAACATTTCCTCGAACCGAAACTTTTGGATCGCCAAATACGCCTTCACCATCTCCAGCTCGTCCTTTATCAGAATCTCCCGTCTTCCTTTGTTTAGCACCAGCCGGTAAAACTGCGCTAAAGCCCCTGACAAATGGACGATTTCCGTTGAATTCGCCTTTCGTGCCACCCATGATATGGTAGCCAGCGTATTGTAGAGAAAATGCGGATTAACCTGCGACTCCAGCGCCTTAAGCTCCGCTTCACGCTCCATCAGCTGGCTTTTGTACACCGTCTCGACCAGCTCGTGAATTCTCTCGGTCATATGGTTGAAGCTAATCGCAATTTGAGAAAACTCATCATTGGATTGGACAGGCACCGAGACGGTTAATGAGCCTTCTTTTACCCGTTTCATGGCCAGAACAATCCGCTTCAGCCGCGACAGCAGGGCATTCGTAATGAAATAGACGACAAAGCCGAGCACGACGAGCGCAATGAGCAGAATGCCCGTAATGGAGAACGCAGACTCCTTCACCTTCTCGTTCAGCCCGCTGACTGGAAATATCCCGATTAACCGCAGCTCAAGATCATGCAGCGGCACTGAAATCACGACCGACTTGCGGCCATTTACCTTAAGCACCTGATTAAACCCCGTATCAATCGGCAGCTGTGCCAAACCTTCGTCCGTAATTTGCTGCTTGAACAATCCGCTCTTATTGCTGGATACGACATGGTTATCCCGATCAATCATAAAAAGCTCGCCGATCTGGCCCGTGCTCTCCGAATTCAATATATCGAATAAATCACTCTCTAATATTTCAATTTCAAGCAAGCCGACCGTATCGAAATATCGTATGGAATTAATTTTCTGATAAAAGGAAAAAACATTCTCAGGCTGACCGCGCTTCGGGATATTCAAGAGAAGCTTCTCGGTGTGAAGCCCGCGCCAGCCGAATATGTTCGTATCATCGCTCGTAACCTCTCTCACCCATGGCTGATCCTCGATGCGGGAGATTTGATAGAAGCTGTCATAAATTTCCGGAATTGACGGGTTCGTCATATATACGCGCAGCGAATGCACGCTTGGATTTTGCCTCAGCACATTTTCCACGTAAGGGCTAATGTTCGACGTGTAATCATCATAGGCGAATGAGTTTTTATTGAAATCGCTTCCCAAAAAGGTTTGAAGCCTAATATCCGAAGTTAGCAGCTTCGAGATGTTCTGGATCATATTCATCTTGTTCATCAAGCTGTTGCGCGTTTGCAGCAGGTTCTGCTCCATAACCATCTGTGCCTGCGACACGGCCGAGCCCGATAATTGCAAATACAGATAAATGCCGCAGGCAGACAAGGAAACAGCCAGAATACAAAGAAACGTCGCAACAAATTTCCAGGTTACGCTTAAATTTCGGAACAGCTTCGTTATTTTATGCATAAGCCTAACCTTCTCCTCTTGGTGTAAACGCAAGAAACCGGCTTCCTGTCGATGCCGGCTTGGTCTCCTTACCTATACAGCGTTATCCAAAATGGATATGTCCTATACGCCCGCAGCTTCTTTGTCCAGCACGGTTTCCAGCCATTTCCTTGCGATCAGCTCATGCCCGGCAGCAGTAGGATGCACCCCATCCCATAGCCAGTAGCTGGCATCTGCCCGGGTGCACGCTTCATCAAACGCTGCCTGCAGCGGAACAAAAATAGCGCCGAACTGGTCTGCAAGCCCGCGTACCGTGTGACGGTAAGCCGTTATCCGCTCCGACCACGCCTGCCAATTCTGGCTTGGCGCTCCCGTGTTCAGAACAAAGGGCTCGCAAAGCACAAGCTGCGCTGCGGGCAGCACCTGCTTCGTTTCCTCCAAAATATGGCGATATGCCCGCTCATAGCGATCCGTAATTCCGCTAGCCTCTCCGTTCATCGATCGCCACGCATCATTCACGCCGACCAAGATGCTGATGATGTCGGGATTCAAGCTGATCGCGTCTTCATTCCATCTCGCATAGAGATCCGAGGCTCTATCGCCGCTTATTCCTCGGTTGACGATGACCGGCTGCTGCTCTGCCCATACAAAGCTGAGTCTTGCTCCCACAATGTAGGCATAGCTGTGTCCCAGTATATGATTGGGATCATCGGTTCTTCCCCTTGCCCCATCCGTAATAGAGTCGCCTTGAAAAAGAATCACTCTTTTTTCCATCATTGAATGCCCCTTTGCCTTTCTCTTTCGGATCTCTAGCATCCGTATGTTTATTATAGGCGAAAAAGATTTTTTTCGACATTTCAAAAATCAACGATCCTATCCAAAATCAACGCAGGAGGCGGAGAAGCAGGATAGCGCACGCTTATTTATGAGAGTTTTCCCATGTACAGTTTTTGTTTAGAAAGATCGTGTAATATAAACGTTATTACTGGATATTTCCAATTCTATCGCTGTAGATTGCGCCAAAAGGCATGCTGAAGCCTAAAGTAAGAGCACCTAAGGAAATACTTGAACATGCGAGTTACATTAGTAGCATTTTGAACCCTGCTGAAATGGCTGATTAGGCCTATTCCACAGATTTCGACAAGTCTGATAGAGTAGAAATAAGTTGAGGAACAAGGGAGAAGATCACGCTTGAGTAACCATACTACACGCAGCAACAAACGACCCAAGGGCAGTCTGACATCATTTAAGAAAGCAACGGTAACCCTTTATCTGGCCGTCGTCATCATTCTCGTTTCCGTCTGCGGAGTACTCTACAGCAAATATACGAATTTGGTCGACACCAATCTTCAATCAGCGACAGCTGAGCATTCTGACGCGAGTAATCAAGCGGAGAACCATAATGCCTCTAACTCTGATTCGGGGACCAACGATCTTAATGGACATGTACCCGTCACGGATGAGCCAATCCCGGCTGGCACGATCGATGCAGAGGAAACGCAAGAACCAACAGAGGATGTCGGGAAGAATGGGAATAATACCGAGCCAGCAGTCACCGATGCGCCGGTCAAGGACGAGGTAGAGCCAACCATTCCAAAGCAAACGGAAAAACCAATTCAGGATCAGAAGGATGACGACAGCAAGCCGGAAGGCGAGAGCCCCGCTGTAAAGCTCCCTACGACCTATGTGGTCCAGAAAGGCGATACCTTAAGCACGATATCAGAGAAATTTTATCAGTCCAAGGACCATTACGCGCTGCTTGCGGAGCATAACCATATTCTGTTTATTAATGATATGAAAGCCGGCGACACGCTAACTATTCCAGCATTAGCCTCTGGGAACAGCACATCAGGCAGCAAGCCGCAGGAAACCAAGGATTACTCCAAGATTAATCTGCCGGCAACCTATTTAATTCAAGCTGGCGATACCCTCTCAGGTATTTCCAGAATGTTTTACAAATCGGCAGAATATGTAGATTACATTGCCGATGAAAACAAGCTGGACAAAAACAAAGGGCTAAAGGCAGGCACCAACTTAGTCATCCCTTCCCTTAAGAACAATCAACCAGATGAATCCATCGGCTCTGGTGACAATTCGGAAGATTTCCAAGCTTCGGAACATACGGTGAAAAAGGGCGAGACGCTCTACAGCATCTCCAAAATCTACTATGGCACAACCAAGCACGCCATGTTTATTGCCGACTACAATCATATCGTTGATATTAATGAGCTAAAAGCAGGTACGGTACTGAAAATCCCTAAGCCGTAATCTAGGGACTTTCCGTTCTACTCCTTTGTCCAAGCCGCATAAAAACTTGTTAAGCTGACAACGGCAAACGAACAAGCGTAAACGGCTGAAGCCGTCCTCTGGCGGCTAAGCTTACGTTTCGCGTAGAAATATAGAGAAAGTTGGCGTAAAGATATACTTTCCTATATTTTAAAAAAGAAGCTCCGCAATCGCGGAGCCTCAGGCTGTCGAGAAAGTCTCGGCAGTTTTTTTGACGTCAGCCTGCACGAAGTCAGGCATGAAGTGTTCGCCTCCACCTCGATCGAATGGCGTAAGCATCTTTGCCCTGACCTATCCCAAAACAGGCTTTTTAAAAAAAAGAGAACCTCCGCGCCTTGAAAAAAGGCGGGGTTCCCTCCAATCCGAGGACAGCACCATGCTGTTCTCTCGTCTTTCTATAGTAGGCTCAAGCCTCGGCAAGCCCGCTCTTCACCCATTGCGCAACCGTAACCGTACGTTTGGCTTGATACTCTACCGCTGCTCTAACGTCTTCGACCATTTTCCCGCCTTGAACAGTTACGCTTGTACCGTAAGGATTGCCGCCTGCTTCAAAGGTTACGGGGCTTGTGTAACCTGGCGCAGCCACAATCGCTCCCCAGTGGTACATGGAGGTATACAGACCGAGAATCGTCTGCTCTTGACCGCCGTGGGCATTCTGCGCCGAGGTCATGCCGCTTACGACCTTATTGACCAGCTTGCCATTGAACCAAAGCGCGCCTGTTGAATCGAGAAACTGCTTAACAGGACCTGGAATGCCGCCAAAGCGCGAAGGAATACTGAAGATAATTGCATCGGCCCATTCAAGATCTTTGTAAGTAACCTCTGGAATTTCCTTCGTCTCTGCGATATGCGCCCGCCAAATCGGATTAGCTTGAATAGCGTCCTCCGTTGCCAGCTCTGGTGTCTTCAGAATGCGCACCTCTGCTCCTGCCTCTTCGCCTCCCGCTGCCGCCCACTCCGCCATTTGGTAATTCGTTCCTGTAACACTGTAATAAATAATAGCCAGCTTCACCTTCGACATGCTGTACATCTCCCTCTGTATACTGAATGATTGGAATTAACGCTGGTATAAAGGATAATCTACTTCCGTTGGCACTTGAATCATAATCATTCGAAACGGCTGTTCCTCGTTAACCAACCGAATCGTTTCAGCTTGTCCTTCCGCTTCCAATACCGTAAAATCCTTTTGCTTAAACAACGCCCTGCTTGTGCCTTCCGGGCCGAAGCTCCATAAGCCGTCGCCTCTAATAGCCAGCGCCGCTGCGGAATAGCCTTCGGGAATCGTAAACGCATATTCAGCCTCTGGCTCCAAAGTTAAGTCCCACACACGAACATCTGCAACGAGCTGAACGGGAGCTCCCTCACCAATAATGGTTTTGATTTGAACGCCGCTGCTGATGGAAACCGGAAAATCCTCCGCATTGTATTCATGGTAAGTCGGCGTTCTTTTCACTGCTTCGTTTAAGTTCGGCTCGAACCAAATTTGAAAAATCTCCGCATCGGGTCCCGTAATTCTCTCGCGATGCGATACGCCGGAGCCGGTCTGCATAATCTGCGCCCCGCCTGCGCCAACCGTGCTTTCCGTGCCTAGTGTATCCCCGTGCTCAACCAGCCCGTTCACTACATAGGTCATGATCTCAAAGCCTTTATGCGGATGCAGGCCTATGCTGCCGCCTTCCTTGGCATGTGCCCAGGCCCAATAAAACAATGGCCCTACCCCTTTCACCGCTTCCTGCTCCTGAGGAAACCCGATAGGCTTCTGTTCAATGATTCTACCGTTCTCGAATGAGCCTACTGCCTGCTGCAGCGGTGTATATACATTCACTTTCATCTCATTTCTCCCCCTTCAGGCTTATAGCCTCTGCATGCAGACCAACCTTCTTCAAGAGCACAATAAGCTGCTCCTTATCCGCCTTCTCAATAACATTCAAATGACGGCTAATAACGGCAGCATGCTTCGGAAAAATCTCGTCAAACAAAGCTTGTCCCTCTTCCGTTAATTTCACGTTCGAGCCTCTTCGGTCCGTTGCGCTTGGTTCGCGTCTCACGTAACCCTTCTTCTCCAGCTTATCGATTACATAGGTAATGCTACCGCTTGGAATCGAGAATTTCTCGCTTATCTTCTGAATAGGCTGCGGTCCCTTGCTGTACAACAGCTCCAAAATCATGAAATGCTCTTGGCTCACGCCGTAGCTCTCCATATCCTTGCGTATATTGTCATGCAAAGCCTTGGTAGCCTTATGCCAGATCCGGAAAAGTCTGAGGTCAAGCTGGTTTTGCTCATCAGGCTGATACATTGCTGTACCTCCCTACTCATTTATCTTAATATCATGAATTCTATTATTAGGATATATTTATCCTAACACTAGGATACCACAAAGTCAATATGATTATTCAAATGCCAAGCGTAAACGGCTGTCGCCGTCCTCAGCGGCGAAAGCCGTCGTTTCGCGGAGATATACAAGCACATTTAAATGTGAAAACATATAAATGCTTATCTATTAAAAAAGCCGACACCTCCCCTAAGGAAGGCCTCGGCATTTTGGTGCAGCAGTTTGACTACAGTTTCTCAAGCAAACGTAAAATCAGCGTCAGCGCTTCTGCGCGCGTAGCACTTGCGTTCGGATCAAACATATTGTTCCCTTTTCCTTGTATATAACCGCCTTCAATTGCTGCTGCCGCTTCATTCCTCGCCCATGCCGGGAACTCGGCTGCGTCCGCAAAGGATAATGCGGCGTTTTCTTTGATTTCAAGCTTAGCTGCACGTGCAATAATAACCGCAAGCTCCGCTCGCGTGATCTCATTGCCCGCACGGAACGTTTGGTCATCATACCCGCCAATCAATCCTGCTTTGACCGCTCTAGCAATATGCTCCTGCGCCCATTTCGGCAATTCCTGTTTGTCATTGAAACTCGTTGCTTCCTTGCTGGCTTCCAGCTTCAGAGCGCGACTGAGCATAACCGCAAATTCCGCGCGATTAATGACGGCATTCGGATGGAACTTGCCATCCTCGTAGCCTTTAGCGATTCCGAGCCCAATCGCCTTTTCAATCGCATCTTGGGCCCAGTGTCCCTGGATATCCTTCAGATTAGTTACGACAGGCTCAACCAATTCCTCATCCGAGTCTTCTTCCGTTTTCACCGGCAGCACGTCGGAGCCGTCGTAAGCTCTGATGCTCGACTCGTCGAATTTGATCTGGATATCGTACTCATGATGGTAATCTATTTCCGGCCAGTCGACTTTTACCCAACCGTTCGTTACCTTCGACAGGTCCGCTATCGGGAAGGACACCACTCTCGTATTTTGCTCCACATTTCTGCTAACCGTTGAAACATTAGCACCGTTAAATTTTAAGCCCGTTATTTCCTTGTCCTGCATAAGGGTTAGCGAAATTGTTTTGCTGCCTCCCGATATGCTTAACTTCGCGTTAGGATTAATATAGCCTTGCATCACGGAATCTTGATCCGTACCGAATTTCAAAATCCGAACATTAATGCTGAACTGCCCGTTCGTCAAGCCGCCAGGTGTCGGATCTGTGATCGTAACGGTATTCTCCGCCGCTTTAAAAGCAGCGACCGCTGCAAGAAGCACTGTTCGTGCCGTGTCCGATTGCTCCTGCGTACCAGCCACTCGCACCGACTCAGCGCTAGCCGATTGAATCGCGCTTTGCAGCGTGTTCTTCGCAGCTTCTGGATATTCACCTTTCTTTGTGCCTACTACCGCGGCTTTGTGAACCGCGGTGGCTTGTGTAATCGCCAAAGCTAATTCCGCATTGTTCACATTGTTCAAATTCAAACGAATATCATGCGTCATGTCATAGTTTCTGTCTGGAACCACCGCACGCACCTGTGCGTTTGCTAGCTCAGACAAATTATCAACCTTGAACGTCACGACACGGGTATTTGCATCCTCGTCTTCGCTGACAACCGTTGATTCTACGAAAGCACCGCCCGTTTTGACGCGGAATGCTTGAACCGTTGCGCTATCCTTCACCGTCAGCGTTACAAGCGTAGAGCCTGATTCAGTCGTAACGAGCGCCGGCTTCACAAAGTAGCTGTCCATGGTAGAGAATTGCTCTTTATCCGCATGAATAGCAGAGAAGTAAAGTATGGCAGACGCCGTTTCTTTGAATGCGGCAAGTGCGTCTTGCAGCACGGATTTCGCATCAGCTATTTGCTGCCTTGTTGCAGCAAGATTGCGCGAAGCTTGCTCAGCCGATTGAATCGCGGCCAGCAGGCCTTCCTTGGCATCCGCGAATTGCTGCTCTTCGCCTACAACGGCTGAAGCTGTATCATGCAGCTTCTGAGCGTCAACGGCAGCCTGCTTAAGCTCATCGAGCAATCCCGCGTTATAGCTGATATACGCTTCCTTCGTCGTGTCTCCCGATTTATATCTTACAAACGACAGTCCTAACCATTTATCATCGCCTGCAAGCATATTTCGTGAGATTACTTGATAAACTTGCTTAACCTCTGTAGAACTTTTGCTTATTTTGAGTGCTTTGTCTCTATTTCTAGTAAATAATAACCCGTCCGTAGTCATTCCGCCTTCTTCCAACGCAAAGGACTGAACGACCTCGGTAATGGAAGTGGCTGATCCGTTGAATGTGAGGTTAACACTTGTACGGTTCTGCAAGCCTTGATTCGTAATCAGAACCGCTGTTTTTTCGATTTCATTTGCATGGATCGTTTCAACCTCTGTTGGAGCCAGTGAATCCAATACGTAGATTTTCGCAGGTGCTGACGCTACATACTGCCATGTTGGAAAATCGATATAAGCATAATTTATTTTATTTACCGCTGCATCGACAACTGCTTGCGTCGCTTTTTCATCGTTTAAGACGACTTTAGCGATATTGATCTGATCAATAAAATTACTTTTCGAATTTTTTGCATATTCGCCTGGCGTAATCGAAGAATAGAAGGCGCCTGGATTGCCTTCTGCTGTACCTAATTCCACAGAGGATGATGCTATTTCTTCCGATAGTGCAATCAGAAGGCTAAGACCTGATTTATCTGCGGACAATAATAAGGATTTATAAAGGCTTAACGCTGCTTGAAGCTTCGTGAGAATGGCTTGGTAAAGCGTCGTATCCGATCCTGCAGCATCTCTTTCGCTTTCTGCAAGTACGATACTGTCGAAGAACGGCGTTTTGGAGCCAACCGGATAATCACCGAAGGACGTCCCTTCGTATGTACTTTCATAGACGGAACGTGAGACCGAGATTAATTCATTTACATTCTCAAGGGTAATCGGCTGTTCCGAGCCGCCTCCGTTATTTTCACCGTTATCACCGTCCCCAGGTTGTAGAGGAAGTGAGCTTGTATTCAGACGCAATTGCACATTATACCAGTGATTATAAGTAAATCCGGGAATATCTTTTACCTCTACATGCATGAGAATATCTTGTTTCTTGAATACGTCTTCCACATCGATTTGAACAATCCAATTGTCTGTTCCATTATTCGCTGGTCGATAAACGACAGGCTGATAGCCATCCTGGCCATCTACTGTATAACCAGAACCAACAGGCGTTATCACTGCTTTGCTGCTTCCAGCCTTGCGTGAACCTAGGTAATGAAAGTAAGCGTAATTCTTGCTCGTAATTTCATGCTCGAACTTGGATTTGCCATCTTGAATAATGAGCTTGCCGGCGTTTCCTGTTTGCATGAAGCCGTCGGCAGCCGAAGCTGTCTCCATATTATCTTTCCAATAGTTGTAGCTTATTGCATATTCGCCATCTGGAACCTTGGTTTCCTGCGGCTCCGCGGCATAGCTGAATTGAAAAGACATCAGCAGCAATGCAAGCGCAAGCAGCATGGATATAGACCTTTTAAATCTGTTTTTCAACTTGATACACTCCCTCTTCGCTACCTGATTCTGTTCAAACAAACGGGATGAGAAGCGGCTGATTAAATCAAGCCGCTTCTCATCCTTATCATTCAAACGATCAGGTCGCTGTTTTAATTTGAATTACAGCCAGTCAATTTGCAGGTTGAAAGTTGCATCGTGGATATCCTCGATGTATACACGAAGCTCAACCGGAATGTTGGTAACTACATCAGCTACCGGGAATGTGAATGTTGTGTTGCCGCCAACGACTGCTCTTGTTGCAAACACGCCGTTCACTTTAAGGGATGGGAAATAGTCGCCTGTAAGTGTAATGGTTGCTGTAGAACCGGTTACGTCAGCTGCACCGTTAATAAATGCGCTCGAGTGAGTCGCCGTGAAGGACGTTGCGCTGCCAGCGGAATCTAGGAAGCGATAGCTTTGCGATGCGGCAAAAGCCGGAATAGCCATTACTAGTGCAAATACCAAAGTCAAAAGCATCATAGGAACTAATTTCTTCATCGATTTCATCATTTTCAATACACTCCCTTAGTTTTGAATTCATATTTTCACTGCCGAAAAAGGTTTAATGACATGTAATACGCTGTTCAGCTAAAGCTAATTCCGACATCATTCCTCCTCTCTAAAGCGCAGATATGCCCACAGAAGAAGTTATAGCGAAGACAATGATAATCATTATCATCTAAGGTGCAAAAAAAATTTCCGTGGCAGGAGCATTTGCTTACTGGTGCAAGTCATATGCCTCTTGAAACTATCGTGAACGTGTACATCGCTCGTCGATAGCTTGATTTTATAATCGCCAGCTAAATTATGTCAATCCATTGATTGTCACTATTTATATTTTAAATAGTTCGACTTTGGCTTACAACATCTTCTTTTATAAAAAATAACCAAATATTAATTTAAATAATCTATGAAATTAATCGATGTAAATTATATTAACACTTATTATTTCCATATATAGCACTAATAAATTTATTCCCTAAAGTTATTGATAACGATTATCATTATTATTTAACGTTTTTTTATACTCTTTATTTCATGAAAACATCTTCATGCCTGCAAGGACTTCTTCGGTATTTAAGCCGTACTTCCGCTGTTCACCCAAGCGTAAACGGCTGAAGCCGTCCTCTGGCGGCTAAGCTTACGTTTCGCGTAGAAATATAGAGAAAGTTGGCGAAATGATATACTTTCCTATATTTTAAAAAAGAGCCCCCGATTCATGAATCGGGAGCCATACGAATAGCGGAATACTTCTCAATTAATTCTCTTCTCCATGCCACAATTGGCGGAATGTATCGCTTGCAGCAAGCAGCTCTTCTGCCGTCCCTTCAGCTTCAACCTCGCCGTCACGCATCACAATAATATGATCGGCCTGCGCAAGCGCCGTTTTTCGATGCGAAACAACCAGGCAGGTCGCATCTCCACGTTCACGGAATAGCCGGGACCATAGCTTCTGCTCCGTCTCAACATCGAGCGCGCTCGAAAGATCATCGAACACATATAGCTCACTATCACGCACAAGCATGCGCGCCGCAGCGGTTCGCTGTGCTTGTCCTCCAGACAGCTTTACGCCTCGAGGTCCAATCACCGTATCCAAGCCGTTCTGCAAATGGCCCAGATCATCCTCTAACACAGCCGTATGAAGCGCACGTGCCAGCTGGCCTTTCTGATCTGTTGCACCCAATAATATATTCTCGCGCAGGGTATCGCTGTACAGCCTTGGCACTTGCGCGGTGTACGCGCTGCGCGGCGGCGCAAAGAAAGAACCGGGATCAGGCACCTCCTGTCCGTTCCATCGCACAATACCAGAAGTTTGCGGCAGGAGGCCAAGCAGCGTTCGCACGAGTGTTGTTTTTCCTGAACCAATTGGGCCTGTAATGACGGTAAAGGAGCCTCGTTTCAGGCTGATATTAATAGATGCAATGCCTCTGCCCGTCTCAGGATAGGTATACGTCAACCCTACAGCATCTAGCTGTTCCAGCTTGTCGATTGCCTGCGGCTCTTGTTTGGCTGCTCCATCCTCTATATCTCCCTTTAAATACAATCGATTATGTGCCGTCAGCACTTGAGCGGGGGCTCCTTGCAATATGCCGGTTAAGCGGAGCAGCGCAACTGTCATCTGCTTGAAATAGGTGAGAAACTTGCCAAAGTTCGAAATAAACTGTGTGACGAAGGTCAAATAATAGACGAACAGAGAGAAGTCGCCTACCGTGAATTCACCGCCGCGCATTTTTTGACCGGCAAGCAGCAGAATCAGGCCTGTTCCTAGATTAACCGAATTGGAAAAGATCGAGTCCAGCACCTCGGTCATCAGCTTATCCTTCAGCATCGTTTTGCGGCGGTTGTCGTTGAGCTGCCTGAATCTCGACATGACGCGCTTCTCCGCACCCGCAACCTGAATCGCCTGCACGCTGCCGAACATCTCACTAATGGCACCCGTTACTTTGGCCGTCGACTCACGGCTGTCGGAGCGGTATTTCTGCAGCCTCGTCGTAGCAAGCTGCGCCACGACTACCACGATGACGAGCGGCAAAAACACAAGCAGCGTCATTTGCGCATCAATGCGTATGAGAATGAAGCATGATACGGCTGCGAAGCAGGTCATGCCGAATACATCGACAGACCAGCTGACAGCTTCCTCCGACTGATCTACATCATCCCGGAAATAACTAATCGCCTCGCCCGGCGAGCACGGTATGGCCCGTGCACCGGGCTCTTTCAGTATATGCTCCAGCAAATTCCGTCTTAGCAGCATTCCCATGCGGAAACGAAAATTAACATCGGTTATAAACCCGATCAACACCATCGCGCTGCGGGCAAATGCCGCCCCTATTAATAGAGCAATCAGCCCCCAAGTGCTATAGGCAGCCGCCGAATCAATCGTTAGCGAATCGAAAAAGGCCTTCGTAATTAGACCTGGAAAAATCGGCATCAAATAAATAATCGTCCAGATGAAGGCGTTGGTGATATACCAGCCTGGGCGGTAGCAAATTAAACGCCACATGTACGTAAACGTGCTCATGCCAGCACCTCCTCAAGCCCGGCCGCCAGCATTCTGCTGAACGTAGACGAGGGATCAGCAGCCAGCTTAACGCGGGCTCCGCTCTCTATAATGCGTCCTTGCTCCAGAATGACGATTTGGTCGGCACGCTGTACGGTGGCTAGGCGATGCGCAATAATGATGCACGAGCGACTGCTGAGCAGCTTCGTAATCGCCTGTTCCATACGGAATTCCGTAAGCGGATCAAGTCTAGACGAAGCCTCATCGAGAATGACAAGACCGGGATTTGTCAGAAAAACCCTTGCAAAAGCGAGCAATTGAGCCTCTCCGGCAGACAGGCTTGCACCGCCTGAAGCGAGCGGCGTGTCAAGCCCATCCGGCAGCGTGTCATACCAGTTCCTCAAGCCTAGTTCGCGAAGTACAGCGACGATGTCTGAATCGGAGATGCTCTCATCATATAAAGTTAAGTTATCCCTGATGGTACCTTGCAAAATCTCAATGTTTTGCGTCACGAGAGCAACCCTAGATCGCAGCTCGGCAAGTTTGCACTCCCTAATGTCCGTTCCGTTCAGCCTGATGCTGCCTTGCTGCGGGTCATAGAAGCGAAGCATAAGCCGGGCCAGCGTCGTCTTCCCGCTTCCCGTACGCCCTAGCAAGCCAAGCACCTCGCCTGGCTTTACCTGCAAATTCAGCTCCTGCAAAGTGGGAAATTCATCATAGCCGAACGTCACCTCGTTAAGCTCTACCGAAAGCGGACCTTCCGGCAGCTTCGCTCCAGGTCCATCCGCAATCTTCGGAGCAGTATCGAACAGCTCGAAGATACGAAGCAGGCTGGCATCCGCTTTCTGCAAATCCTCGATTTGGGTACGTATCTTTTCGATCGGCTTTGCCAGCAGCTCCGTATAATAGAAAATCAAATAAACGGTCCCTATGGATATAGCACCTGCTTTCCATAAAGAGGCACTAATCGCGAAAGCCATGGCGTTGCCCAACGCGAACACGATAATCGTTGTAATCCACATCGCTGAGAATCCGAGAAAAGCCTTTCTGCGCAAAGGCAGCATCCGCCGCAGCAGCGAATAGAAGCGATTCATAACGAACCCGGTTGCTCCGTTCGCACGCGTATCCTCTGTCCCTTCCAAATGCTCGCCGATATAACCGTAAAATTCAGCATTGATTTGTCGCCACTTGGCCCATACGGGCACCGCAAACTTGCGGATCCATTGGATGACAATCATTGCAAACACGACAAAAAGCAGCATGCCTAGGCCGATCCATATGTTTTCCCGAAATAACAATAAGATAATGCCGATCATTAACAGCAAGTTGCCTGCCAGGTGAATAATAAAGCTGGAGAAAAAATTCGCAAGCGCATTGACATCGCCATCAACCCGTTCAATGATTGAGCCTGACGTGTTCGATTTGTGAAACGACATGTCAAGCCGGAGGCAATGCTCGGCCAGATCGCCGCGAAGCTGATTCGTCGCACGCCAAGCCAGATTCTCACTCACATAGGTTGCGATGACAGAAACGAGCTGTTGGATGAGCGAGAAGCCGATGAAGAGCGCTGCTGCATAATAAAGCGGCTGCAAGGTTTTGTCGGATTGCGCTGTATCAATAAAGTAGCGGATAATCTGCGGGTTAACGAGCTGCAGCCCAATAGAGGAGAAAAGCAGCAGCGCAAGGCCCGCGAGCGCCTTCTTCTGCGGAAGCAAATAGCGGCTCAGCATCATCCGGTATTGGCTGAATTTCATTTTGTTCTTCTTGCTCATATTGCTCCCCTTTCATGCGATCTAGCGATGTCCAAAATGAATTAGCTTATGTAAGATGATTGTGTTCATTCAGGCGACTATCCCCTAGTAGAATAGCGACTGGCATTTATTCATTCATGGATTAACTACTCTCCCTCTGAACATCCTTTTAGGACACGGATAAGGCGTCGTTAAACCGATTTTACCATATATCTTAGTGTGTGGGATGGAGTACTGCATCCTAAATGGGTCGTTGACCAAATTATACAGCATATGGTATTCTTTTATTGAACATCGTTCAAATAAGGAGTTGTCTACCCATGTCACCACGAAAAGCAGTCGATCAAGAGCTAAGTAAAGAGCGGATATTGGAAACGGCTAGAGAGCAGTTCTCCCGGCTAGGCTATCGCGATGTATCCATGCGAGCCATTGCAAAGGCGCTAGGCTACTCACCAGGATCGCTTTATTACCATTTTCGCGAGAAAGCGGATTTATTCAGTGCGATGACAACAGCAGATTTCGACCGGCTCAATGAACTGCTCCACGACACGATGAACCAAACTCCCACTCCCGGCGTTGATCAACTGCGCATGATATTTATGCAGTTTATTCGGTTTGGCCTGGACAACAAACGCTCATTCGAGCTGATGTTCCTCATTCAACAGCCTGAGCTTGATTGCTACACGTCGAAGCCGAAGATGGCCAGCTATGAGGAATTTTCTAACGCGGTAAAAGGATGCTTGCATCACATCAACCCAGAACATGTTCACAATGATGATATGGTATGGGTACTGTTTCTCTCCCTGCACGGCTTTATCAGTTTCTATATCTCCAGCTCGCAAACCTTCGAGGAATTGAATGAGCTTGCCAGCCTTCATGTGCAATTGCTGCTGCGTGGACTGCACTAATTTTTTTAGCTTTTAATTGAACACCAATCAATTAGGGGAAGAGTGATGATGTTGATGAAAAAATGGAATCGAGCGCTCGTATTTTTTCTTGCTTTTGCCATAGCCGGATATGCTGCCGTCCAGTATGGCTTATTCAAAGCCAGCGATGCCGGCCTCGTCGCCGCAAAGCTGCAAGAGCCTGATTTTCAGCTTAAGCCTTGGGTCTACGTATTGTACGTCCACATCGTAACCGCCATATTGGCGCTTGTTATTGGCCCTTTTCAAATTTTCCAGAAGAAATCAAAGCCTAGGGGAACCCTGCACAAACAGCTCGGCTATGTTTATGTGCTCTCGATCGCAGTAAGCGGCATTGTCGGCATTTATTTGTCTTTTTACGCAACAGGCGGCATTATTTCGGGTCTAGGCTTCTTTACGCTGGATATCCTTTGGCTGGCAACGACATGGATGGGTTTGCGCAAAATAATGGCTGGAGACATAAAGTCGCATAAAGAATGGATGCTTCGCAGCTATGCGCTTACATTTGCCGGGGTTACTCTGCGAATATGGCTCGCGCCTCTCGTTATGCTTTTTGGTGAATTCGAAGCCGGCTACCACGCTGTCGCCTGGCTTTGCTGGGTGCCTAATTTGATTATTATGGAAGCGATCATCCGCAGAAAGATTCCCAAAGCGCCACATCCCCTCCACGACAGTCAATCCAAGCCGAATCTATGATAAACTAATAGAAAAACGAAATGATTCGCGAGGAGATTAATGATGATCAAGCTCGTATCTTGGAACGTAAATGGGTTGAGAGCATGCGTAACCAAAGGCTTTTATGATTATTTTAAAGAAACGGATGCAGATATTTTCTGCCTCCAGGAAACGAAGCTTCAAGAGGGCCAGATTGCCATGGAGCTAGGCGAAGAGTATGTCCAGTATTGGAATTATGCAGAGAAGAAGGGCTACTCCGGCACGGCTGTGTTTACCAGAATCAAGCCTCTCTCCGTTCATTACGGCATGGAGGAAAATGCTGAACCCGAGGGCCGCGTCATTACGCTTGAATTTGAAGGTTTTTATGTGGTTACGGTTTATACGCCTAATGCAAAACGCGACCTAACGAGACTGGACTACCGGATGGAATGGGAAGACCGTTTCCGCAGCTATTTGCTGCAGCTGGATGCGGTGAAGCCCGTAATCGTGTGCGGAGACCTTAATGTTGCGCATCAAGAAATCGACCTCAAGCATCCGAAGCCCAATCTCGGAAACTCTGGCTTCACCCTTGAGGAGCGCGGCAAAATGACCGACCTGCTCCAATCCGGATTTCTGGATACGTTCCGGCATCTCTATCCGGACCGAGCAGATGTGTACAGCTGGTGGTCATACATGCCTAAGGTGCGAGAGCGGAACGTGGGATGGCGAATTGATTACTTCCTCGCCTCCGAAAGACTTCAGCCGTTACTCGTCGATGCGCAGATCGACTGCCATATCATGGGCAGCGACCATTGTCCGGTGCTTCTCACCCTCGAGGACATATAAGACCTATTGGACTTATAGAACATTTAAGATCTTAAGGGAATTAAGGGACTTAAGGGACTTAAGGGACTTAAGAGCCTGAATGGCTTAAGAATTCATCATCTTGTACACATTACAACGGAGCTTCCATTTCACATGGCAAATAAGCGTTTATCCTGCAGAAGTACAGGATAAACGCTTATTCTTTTCCCGCTAATGAGGAAATTCATCCATTCCTAAATATAGCTAAGGCCCCGTCAGAGCTTCCGCTGCCGCATCAGATCGGACCGCCAACAATCATCCGGCACATCAACAGTCTTTCGCGCATCAAGAACTTCATCACCTACTCGAAATGTTCTCAATCACCCAGAGAGTCGTCAGCCTTCCCAAGCAAAGCTTAGCACGCTCTGCAAATAAGGCTCGTTCGATCCATCAAGTTGGCTGCGTTTCCGTTAACGATTCCCGCTCACGTAGAATAGACAGCGCTTTTTGCATTTTATTGATGTAAGCAGGCTCTCGGCCCGAGCACATCAATTGTACATCTCCTTTGCCCCCGCCGCTCGCGATGCCGTAACGGCTCAGCAAGGCAGAAAGCCGCTTTACCGTTCCCACGTTGCCATCAACAATTGAAATATGCGCAGGCAGCAATTTCCTGAGAATATCTTTGTAGAAAGGATAATGCGTACAGCCAAGTACAATGATGCCGTATTGATCCAAATCGTAGTCTGCAAGCTTGGCAAGGAAATAGTCATTCATAATCGATTGATCGAACTGCAGCGCCTCGCAGTAATGCACGAGCTCCGGCAGCGGCAAAGAATCGACGATGCCGTGTTCATCCACACGGGATACGAGTGCGTAATATTTAGGCAGTTGCAGAGTTAGAGGCGTGGCGAATACGAGTACTCTTTTGCCAGTTGCAAGGTTCATCTCTACCGCTGGCTTTACCGCCGGCTCCATACCTACAATGGGAAGCGAATACCGCTCTCTCAAATCATTAATAGCTATACTGGTAGCCGTGTTGCAGGCAACTACTAAAGCATCTATGCCTTCGTTCATCATCAAACCGACCGAATTGAGAATATACGCCCTGACATCCTCTTCGGCCTTTGTACCGTAGGGAACGTGCAGCGTGTCCGCCATATAAAGAAAATCCTTGTCAGGAAGCCTATGGAGCGCTTCCGCCAGCACGGTAAGCCCGCCAATTCCCGAGTCAAAAAAACCAATTCGCATGTCTCATCGATTCCTTACGTTATATTGGAATAGAATAATTAATTGTCGCTATATCCATATTAACTCATTGCTACCCGCCATTAAAGCTTAACCTTTCTCATAAACGAAAAACGTCCCCTGTCTGTATCGACAAGAGACGTCTGATCCACTTCTAAGGCGCCCGCTTCGGCAGCAAACGGACATAATCGTCAGATAACTTCATGAGCTCTAGGATATAATCGTAATCCGCGCGATACTGGCCGAAGTCGGACACGGGCTGTTTCGTTCTTATATCGATTGCTTTCCCATCCTCGAAGCCCTTGCCTGGCACGAACAGGATGTCATTATTGAAAAACGAACCTGTAGGGAGATAATATCGCATCCCAATCACATTGCTCGTCATATTGAGCAAATCATGCCCAAATGCCGTATATGCCTCATCTTTGAGCGAAACGCCCAACAGGTTGGCTACGGTAGGCATAATATCCACTTGACCGCCTACTTGATCCATCACCTTCCCATCAGCGCCTGGCACATGGACGAATAACGGAATGTTAAACCGATCCAAATCTCCGTCATAGGTAATGCCAAGCTGCTCGCTGACCCAGGCAGGATCATTGTCCTTTTTTTGAAGACCATAATGATCGCCGTAGGCTACCAACACTGTATTTTCCCACATGCCGCTTGCCTTCAGACCATCTATAAACTGGCCCAGTGCATAATCGGTATAGTTTAGCGCCGTTAAATAGTCACCGAGCTGGGTGTCTTTCAAATTGTCCGGCATGCTGATTTTCTGCTTATCGCCTGGTACCTTAAACGGATGATGGCTGGATGTCGTTACAAATTGCGCGTAAAAGGACTTGTTTTGTCCCTTCAGTTCTTGCAGCTTGCTCAAACCTACCTTATACAGCTCTTCATCGGAAGCGCCGAAGGAATTAAAGTGATCATTCTCAAAAGATGGCTTGTCATAGTATTTCGCAAATCCCAGCGCAGGATACATGCGGTTGCGGTCCCAAAATGTCACGTCGTTAATATGGAACGTATTCGTCTCGTACCCCTTCTCGCCCAGCAGCCTTGGCAGGCTCGGAAGCACACGGTCTCCGTAGCCCGTCGACATCGCAATGACGCCGGTTGGGTAAATCGAAGTGTTCGACAAAAACTCGGCGTCCGAGGTGTTCCCTTGTCCGATTTGCTGGAAAAAATGCGGGAAATAGAAGCTTTCTTTCGCCAGCTCATTCAGAACCGGAGTAATCGGCTTTCCATCAACCGCGAGATTGACCGCGAAGTTTTGGAAAGCCTCCATCTGAATGACGATGACGTTTTTGCCTTTGGCAAATCCGAAGAAGCTAGGCGTACCAGCCTCAACGGCTTGGCCGATTTGGTCAAAGTAATCAGCCTGAAGCGACTCGGCGCTAGCCGACGTCTCTTCTACGCTGCCGCTCCGCAGCGCCGCCTGCTCCTTGTTCTCCTTGATCGCAGCAGCAACCTGATAATCCAGAAAGCCGAGGCTCTCTGCTTGCACGATCTCATTCGGAATGGAACTGCCTGACCAAATGTATCCGCCTGATACGGTAAGACATAGCAGCGCCGCAATTCCGGCGTAAACGGGTTTCACCATCCGTTTGCGCCCTTCCAAGAGAGGACCGTTCAAGCGATTCCAGACTGAGATGACAGCGAGAACGATCACATCAACAAAAAAGAGATAAAATGAAGGCTGCATGATCGATCCGACGCTTGTCCGGACCTGCAGCACTTGATCCAGCCCATGCAGCGCCGTGTAAGTCGGAACCGTTCCGTAGTAGCTGAAATAAATCGTTGATGCGAATAAGAGAAGCGAGATAATGCCATTCACGATACCAAAGACTGCCGCCTTCCATCTGGCAGAAGTCATGAGTTCAACGATGAACAGCAGCGCCAATACAGCTGATGCATCCGCTAAGAGACGGTCAGCCTGGATGCCATGAAATATAAAATGCCTGAACAGCAGCATTTTGAGCATGATCATTATGAAAATAACGACAAACGGTGATCGGCCGTAACGTTTCGAGAATAGTAACAAGCCCTTTCACTCCTTAATTGTACATGCCTAACGTAAATAGAAAAAACCGTCATGACATGACGGCTACTCTAAACATTAATGTTAAGGGAATATGAAGGCAAATGCAACGGTCAAAAAAATGTAATCGAGGAAGCTTTCTCGGCGCATTTATGTTCAGATCCGAAAGCAGAAACCTCAAATATGGAATCAATAATGATTGGCAATTGTTCTCTTAAAGAGCATGCGCCAAAAACGGAACGCGCATGGACACCCTTTTCCCCGAATACCTCAAGCATAACGTCGGAGAAGCCATTCAGCACTTTATGATGCTCATCAAACTGCGGATCGGCATTTACGAAGCCTTGTGCCTTTACAACCTGCTTCACAAGGCTCAGGCTATCCACAGCGCTTTTCACCACAGCAAGAACCTCGATGGCCGCCTCTCTCGCGAACAGATAGCCCTCCTCCGTCGTGAAATCACTGCTAAGCTTGCCACGCAACTTCGATGACGGCCCTTTCCCGGAAACAAATAGAAGACCCCCTGCGAAAACATAGTTCGCGTAGCTAGCTGCCGGCCCGCTAGCCTCTGGCAATATGATTCCTAACGCCGTTAATCTTTCTTCTACATCGTCATGAATAGTTGTCATTGTGTCCCTGCTTTCTGCAAGCTTAGCGTAGATTGCTGTCTCTATGAACAAAGCATATACTAATTTTGACCCCTGTTATAGTGACAGTTATCCATGAAATTTACGGGTCAGATCGAGTGGCAATCACCTATGGAATTAATATTTGCAAGGCTAGAGGGAACCCCATTGTATTTATCTCTTTATCTTCACATTCGCGCGCTTATTCAAAAATCGGATCAGGCCTGCCATACAGCATTCATGTTCTCTCCAAGCTGCTGGAAGGAAAGCTTACGATTGGGATAGAAGCAGGAGGTTTTGCACAGGTAGGCCTTATTTTTGAGCAGCACGGTTTCCGTGTTATCCCGCTTTCTTTCGACTGTATGGATCATCTCGTAACCGAGCTCGCTGCCAACGCTATTCAAGCGCTGTACGTGACCCCCTCTCATCGTCCATCAGCTAAACCACTGCCCTATGCTGCAAGAAAGCAGCTGCTTCGCTGGGCAGCGGACAACAACACGTACCTCATCGAGGATGACTACGACGGAGATTTCCGTTATACCGGGAAAACCCTTCCTTCGCTTCAAAGCTTGGATGAGCACGGCTCCGTCGTCTATATTGGAACATACTCCAAAGCCTTCACGCCTGCCTTGCGCATGAACTATATGGTTATGCCGCCGCAGCTGCACGCTAAGCTGCCAGCCATTGAATATGCCCTCGCAAGCCCATCGCGGATCGATCAATGGGCCATGCAGCTGTTCATGGAACGCGGGCATTGGTACCGTCATGTTCGCAAATTGCGCAATTTGTACCGGGGAAAGCATGCTAAGCTTTTAACTTATTTGCGCTGTTACCTGCCACATTCGCTCAAAGTTAGCGAGGAGGCTGCGGGACTTTTCGTAGAGATAACAGTCAACGCCGCTGTCAGTGAAGACGATTTAGTTGGACTGGCGGCAAACGAGGATGTTATCGTATATGGGCCACAGAATCTCTCTCGTCCCGATAACAGCGAAGGAGCAACGATTTACCTTGGCTTCGGCGGTTTAACCGACCATGAGATGGAGCAAGGCGTTCAACTGCTGGCTCGTGCTTGGAGCAATGTTTTCGCTTCTCGCATGCATGATTAAAAGGAGGCATTATCATGACCCTGAAGAACAATCATTTCCTCACTGACCTTGACGGGACGCTGCTGCATTCCGATGCGTCACTGTCCGCATATACAGTTGAAAGCATCGTTCGTGCTATGGAGGAAGGAGCGGTTATCAGCTACGCGACGGCGAGGAGCCACATCAGCTCTTACAAAATCGTATCCGTCATTCCATGGAAGCATCCGATCGTCTTGTACAACGGTGCTGTCATTTACGAGCCTCTCTCGATGAAAGTTATCGGCGGGCACTGGCTGGATAACGGAACCGCGAATGAAATCATCGAAATCGGCAGATCGTTTGCCATGCTGCCTTATTTATTCGCATTGGATGAGGATGACCAAGAGCGCGTGCTGCATGAGAAGCTCGTCCGCAGCGGTGACCTAGCCTTCTTCGCGAGCCGCCCTAATGATCCGCGCTTCGGAGAGCTGCCGATTCTTGCCTGTCCAGCGTCCTTTAGAGCATTAATGATGACCTTCATAGGCTTGCTTCATGAGCTGGAACCGTTAAAAGATGAGGTTAGCCGCCGCTTTGGCAGCCATGTCCATGTCCATCTCATGAAGGATGCATACATCGAGAATCATTACTTTCTAGAATTCAGCCACCGTCATGCGAACAAGAAGGAAGGACTACGGCAATGGGCGGAGCTCGTCGGCTGCAAGCCGGAAGACGTTACCGTATTCGGAGACAACTTGAACGATCTCGGTATGTTTGAGACCGCAGGCACAAGGATTGCTGTATCTAATGCCCACCCTGTTCTCCTTGAGCTGGCTACCCATGTGACTCTGAGCAATGACGAGGACGGTGTTGCTGTATATATTAATGCGATTAAGCATAGTGAGCGCAAAGAGCTGCCCTAAGGTCATCGACCTTGAGGACAGCTCCCGGCTACCGCTTCTTCTTCTTCTTACTTTTTCGCTACATATTTGCGGATATCGAATGCAACGGCAACGACGATGATCAAGCCTTTGATAATCAGCTGCCAGTTCGGATTGATACCGATATACGTTAAGCCATAGTTAATAACGGTGAAAATGAGCACGCCTGCGATGATGCCTTTCACGCGCCCTACTCCGCCTGTAGTGGATACGCCTCCGACTACGCAAGCCGCAATCGCGTCAAGTTCGTACATATTGCCATAGTTGTTCGATGCGCCGCCCGTACGTGCTGCTTCGAGCACTCCGGCCAAGCCGTACAGAGCGCCGGCAATCGCATAGATCCACATCAGGTTGCGCGCCACGTTAATTCCAGATACATGCGCTGCCTGGATGTTGCCGCCGATGGCATACATGTTTTTCCCTAGGCGCGTTTTGTTGAACACGACCCATACGATAAAAGCGACGAATATCGCGATAAGCACGATGTACGGTATCGAGAACTGACCGCCGCCTATAGCACCCGTGCCGATTTCCGTAAAGTCTTTGCGCAAGCCGCCGATCGGCTGCGAGTTGTTCGGTGGCATATCGAAATAAAGCGAATTCGCGCCATAGACCGCAACCATCGTACCGAGCGTCGCAATGAACGGCGGCACGTTAAATTTTGCCACGATTACGCCGTTGAGCAAACCGACGAGCAAACCGACGATGATCGCGATCGCGATCGGAATGATCAGCGAAAGCTGAGGCAGGTTCGGGAAAAATTTGCTGGCATAGTCAGGCATTTGCAGCATAGATGCCGAAACGACAGCACTGAGGCCAACGACCCGTCCAGCAGACAAATCCGTGCCTGCCGTAATGAGTACAAACGCGGCCCCGAGCGCGATAATCGTCCGGGTAGAGGATTGAATCAGCATATCTCTCAGTGTCGTAATGGACAAAAAGTTAGCATCTATGATGGCGATGCCCAGAATCAGTGCCACAAGCACGATCCAGATAGCGTTTTGTGAGAATGCGTGTTTAATTTTCATGCTTTTAGCAGCTTCCATTTGTCTCAACCTCCTTCAAATCCGTTATGTTAGCCGGTCTGCGCAGCTAACCGCATAATGCTTTGCTCCGTTGCAGTGTCGCTTTCGAGAATGCCGGTGGAGCGTCCTTCCGACATCACCATAATGCGGTCAGACATACCGATCAGCTCCGGCATCTCAGACGAAATCATGATAATGCTTTTTCCTTGCTTAGCAAGCTCGATAATAATGCTGTATATTTCATATTTAGCCCCGATGTCGATGCCGCGCGTAGGTTCATCAAGCAGCAAGATATCAGGATTCGTCAGCAGCCAGCGTGCCAGCAGCACCTTCTGCTGATTGCCGCCCGACAGATTGCGGATCAATTGATCGACTGACGGCGTTTTTGTCTTGAACTTCTCGACGCCTTTAACGGCTTCTTCCCTCATCTTCGCCTCATTCAGGAAGCCAAAACGATTCTGATACATGCCAAGGTTGGCGATCGCCGTATTCTCCTTCACGGACAAGACCGGGAATATCCCCGTAACGCGGCGTTCTTCTGTCAACAAGGCAATTTTGTGCTTCTTCGCATCAATCGGCGATTTGATTACAATCGGCTTGCCATCCTTATAGATGGAGCCCGATTTCACGGACCGAAGCCCGAACAGCGCTTCAATGAGTTCCGTGCGCTGCGCGCCGACTAGACCGCCGATCCCGAGAATTTCTCCTTTGCGAAGCTCAAACGATACGTCCTTGAACGAATGCGCATGCGGTGAAGTCAGTCCTTCTACCCGAAGCATGACATCGCCCGGAACGTTCGTGCGCTCCGGATAACGCTCCGATAGATCGCGTCCAACCATGCGCGTAATAATCGTATCGATGGTCAGCTCCGGGGCTGGCCAGGTTCCGATATATTTGCCGTCGCGCATAATGGTTACGTCATCTGAAATGCGCAATATCTCTTCCATCTTGTGCGAAATATAAATAATCGAAACGCCGCGTGCACGCAGCTTATTAATAATTGCAAACAGCTGCTCTACCTCATTGCCCGTAAGCGAGGAGGTCGGCTCATCCATGACTATGATTTTCGAATTGAAGGATACCGCTTTAGCAATTTCAAGCGATTGTATTTTGGAAACCGACAATTCGCCTACCAGCTGGTTAGGGTCGATCCCCATATTTAGATCTTCAAACAGCGCCACCGTATCGCGGTACATCTTTTTATGATCTATGAACCGGAAAGGCGGAATGCCCTTTACCGGGAATCTGCCAAGCCAAATGTTCTCCATCACACTGCGCTGCGGTACGGGATGAAGCTCCTGATGGATCATCGAAACGCCAAAATTCAACGCGTCCTTCGAGTTTTTAATATCAACCTTTTGTTCATCCAAATAAATTTCGCCGGCATCCGGCTTATAGATTCCAAACAAGCATTTCATCAATGTAGATTTGCCTGCGCCATTCTCTCCCATAAGCGCATGAACCGTACCGGGACGTACCTTCAGCGTTACATTGTCCAGTGCCTTGACACCCGGAAACGTCTTCGTAATCCCGTTCATTTCTAGCAAATAAGGATGCTGCTTTGCCATTGTATAGCCTCCTTTTGTCGAGCCCGCTTTGCGTAAATGGGCGAAAAAAAACAGGGGCAACGCAAGTGACGTTATTCCCCTGCTCTCGTTCATCCATGCTGATCCAGCATATTATTTGCTAGCTTCTGTTACTTTTTTGTATGGTATCCATACATATTTGCCGTCCGTGATTTCAAAGCCCGTGTTTTCTTTCGTCGGCGTCTCGCCTGCAGCCAGTACGCTCATCAGCTCAACCGTTGCTTTACCTTGGTTAGCCGCATCGTTCAATACCGTTCCAAGCAGCGTGCCTTCTTTCAACGCTTGCTGTGCTGGATCCGTAGCATCTACGCCGACAACCGGCATAAATTTATTGTCTTTGAAGTAACCCGCAGCCTTAAGCGCCTCGATTGCGCCAAGCGCCATATCATCATTGTTCGCGATAACAGCTTCGATTTTGTCGCCTTTGGAAGACAGGAATGCAGCCATTTTCTCTTGGCCCTTCACGCGGTCCCACATCGCCGTATCTTCAGCAAGCTTCTCGACTTGAATGCCTGCGTCCTGAATCGCCTGTACGGAGAACTTCGTGCGAAGCTCGGCGTCTTGGTGGCCTGGCTCGCCTTTCAGCATCACGTATTGCAGGATGCCATCGCCGTTTTTATCGGCTTCAGGATGAGCTTTCCAGTATTCGGCTACGATCTCGCCTTCCATCGTGCCAGACTCTTCCGCTTTCGCTCCTACGAAAAACGCTTTATCCCATTTCGACAAATCGTCGGCAAGCGGCTCGCGGTTGATAAATACAACCGGAATGTTTGCTTTTTGCGCTTTATCGATAATAATGCCAGCTGCCGTACGGTCAACCGGGTTAACCGACATCGCTTTTACTTTTTTCGTAATGAATAAATCAACTTTATCATTCTGCGTCGGCTGCGAGTTTTGGCTATCTACGATGTCTACTGCCATTTTACCTTCTGCCGCCGTCTCGATGGCATTACGCACGCCGCTCATGAATGTATCGTCGAATTTATAAATGGCGACACCTGCTTTGGGCAAGCCGCTTGTGCTTCCCTCTCCGTTGTCGCTTCCGCAACCTGCTGCCGTCACTGCCAATGCTCCAATAACGAGCGCTGCTGTCCACTTTTTCATTTTTATTGACCCCCTGGTGGATGAATTAACTACTGCTTCATTATGTCTCACTTCATAGGAGATTCACATGTAATATCCTCATCATTTTTATTAATATTCTCATCTATTTCGCATTTGATCCCCCTTATTGCACAACAGGGAACAGCAGCTTTTGGTTTTTGAGCCAAAACATGTTCTCTTCGGTGATGAGCTCCATCCCTATCTCGACCTGATCAGGAACGCTACTCCCTGAGGCGGCTTCCAGGGCATGCTTGACGCTGAGGTAGCCCATGCTGAACGGATTCTGGACGATTAACGCTTGAAGCTGGTTTTCCTGCAGCAGCTCCAGCAGCTCGGAGGAGCTGTCGAAACCAACCAACTTAATCTTCTCGCCAGCCAGTCTGTGCTTCAATTCGAGCGCGGCACCGATGGATGTCTCCGTATTCAGTGATAATACCCCGTCCAGCTTCTGCTTATCCAGCATGCCTCTGACAGCTGCTTGGCATGCGCCGTATTCATCGGAGCAGAACTGGCCGTCTACTAGCCGAACGCCTGGATAATCCTTGACCGCATCACGGATTCCTTTCTCCCGCAGCTTCCCGTTAATGCCGCCTTTGCTGAAGGCAATAATGGCTACATCTCCCTTTCCGCCGAGGCGATCAGCCATCTCGCGCATCGCTTCTTTCCCGGCAAGGTAATTGTCCGCACCGATGTAGGAAGCGATTTCGCCTGATGTGAGCAGACTGTCTATCGCAATAACCGGTATATGGCGTTTGGCAGCTTCGAGTAGAAACGGCTCGAACGCAGAGTCTGCATTCGCTCCAAGCACAATGGCATCTGGCTTTGTCTCCAGCGACTGCATCGCTGTCTGCAGCTGCCCGTCAATATCCCCTTCGTCGGCAGGTGCGGATACGTGCAGCGTAATGCCGAATTCTTTTACCGCTGCTTGCGCGCCCATCGTGACATTTTTCCAATAGTCACCTTTGCTTGTGCGGAGAATGAGCTGAATCGTTTTGCCTGCCTCTTCCTGCTGCGGCTCCTCGGAGCCTGGATAAAGCGCGGAATACAGCAAACTTATGGCCACGAGGAAGAGCAGCCAGCTTATAATCATGCTTTTGTGCTTCGCCATTAGGACTGCTCCCCTCCGTCGATTTGATTAGGCATAAGCGCTGGGAAGCGAATCGTAATCGTTGTTCCCAATTCAAGCTCACTCTCGAACTGCAGCCCGTATGCGTCCCCAAAGTAAAGCTTGATTCTTTCCTGCACGTTGGTAATGCCGACGCCCGAGCCCTTCGAGCTCACAACCGTTCCCGCTTGGATCTGCGAGAGCTGCTTCTCGGACATGCCGAGCCCGTCATCCTTGATTCGTATGACGATTTCACTGCCTTCCAGCCGTACTGAAACGGCAATATGCCCTTTGTCCACGGAAGGTTCGATCCCATGCACCAACGCGTTTTCGATCAGCGGCTGAACGATAAGCTTCAAGGTTGGATGAACCAGCGCCTCGTCCTGCAAATCAAAGGAGTAATCGAATTTATTTTTGAACCGCATCTGCTGGATAATGAGGTAGTTGCGTGCGTGCTCCATCTCATCGGCAATCGCAATAAGGCTCTTTCCCTTGCCTATGCTGATCCGGAACAGCTTGGACAACGCCGTAATCGTCGTAATGACCTCTTCATTCTTGTTCATGCCGACCATACGTACGACCGTATTAAGCGTGTTGTACAGGAAATGGGGATTAATCTGAGCCTGCAGCGCCTCCAGTTCATACTTCCGCTTGCTTTCCTGCTCCGACACGATTCGGACCATAAGCTGCTTGATCGTACCTATCATCGTATTGAATCGATCGGCAAGATGCTTGATTTCAAGCGGCCCCTCATCGCTGACCGCTTTATCGAAGTCACCGCGTTCCACGCTTTTCATAGAGAGCTCAAGCCGCTTGATCGGTCTCGAAATACGGCGTGCCACCAAACTCGACAGCAGGAATACAATAAGCACTAACGCGATGAGGAGCTTCGACATCGAACGGTTCAGCTCCCAGCTTGTCGTCATGACTTCATCCATATAGGATACGCCGACGACCTTCCAACCGACGTTGCCAATGGTCTGAACGCTGATCATCTTGGCTTCCTCTGACGTTTCATCAATAAAGCTGCCATACGTATGCTTGAGCGCAAGCTCGACATTTTCTTGTTTCAGGTTTGCATAAATGAGCTCAAGCTGCGGATGATACACGATATTGCCGGCCGATTCATCCAGCATGTACACATAGCCCTTCTTCCCCAAGCTGATGCGCTCGGACAGCTCATCGATCGTGCTGAAATTGACGTCCATCAGCAGCACGCCATTCACCTGCTTGCCGTTATGCTGGACGGTAATGCTTTTGCTCATGGATACGACCCATCTATACTGCTGCTTGTACAGATTCTGAACATGGGGCAGCGATATCGATAGATGGCCGGCTGTATCCATCGCGCTGCGGAACCAGCCTTCCTCCGAGATACGGAGCGTTTCCTTCAGCTCAACGTTCGGCAAATCCAGCAGCAGCTGTCCCTTATCGTCAAAGAGAACCAGCGATACCGTATCGGTTCGCGTCGACATCATCGACTCCAGCTGTTGACGCATCATATCCGATTCCACATTCTCGCTTTGACCGAGCGCATGATGCATCATATTGAACAAATCGGATGTAACCTCCACGTAGTTTTCGAGGTTATAGCTGACTTGATCGACGATTTGCTGCGAATTGCGAAAAGCGTTGTCCTGTGCGGTTGCCGAGAAACGTCCAAATAGAAGAACGCTGACAATCAAAATAATAAAGATGGAGAACAGCGTGAACGACACCGTTAGAATGAATTGAATGCTTCGGCGCTGCATCACTCTTCCTTCTCCGCCGGACTGCTTCGATATTCCTTAGCGGATACGCCTGCATATTTCTTAAAGCTGAGACTGAAATAATTAGGATCAGCGAACCCGACCTTCTCGGCAATCTCGAAAGCTTTCAGCTCCGTCGTGCGCAGCAGCTCCTTCGCTTCTTCCATTCGCAGCTGCAGCAAGTAAGCACCGAACGTAAGCTTCAGCTCCTTTTTGAACAAACCGCTGAAATAGCCCGCACTGACATGCAGCTGTCCGCATACTTTCGCAATCGACAGCTCGCTCTCATGGAAATGACTTTTTGTATAGCTGATCGCGTCCTCCACAATCTGTTTGTAGGTATGCTGTCTGCGGCTCGCAATGCTTCTTCTTACTTTGGCGCACATCTCCCCGAACCAAACTTTCGTTTCCTGCGGGCTGTTCAGCTTCTGGTATTGGTTTAGAATCCCCCACCCTCCGCCGAGGATATCCTCTTCATCGGTTTCGAGCACCTTAGTCAGCTTAATGATCGCGGTCACCATCTCCAGCAAATAATGCTGATAGTCGGGTACAGAAGCCTGCACGCGCGCGATTTCGTCAAAAAGCCCATCTATGACCTCCTCAAGCTCCTTCTCCGTTCCAAGCTTCACCGCACTGATCAAGCTCCGCTCCTTCGATTCATCGAAAAGCAGCTTCTCCTGGACGCGTTTCTCCATATCGTCAATGCAAATAATCATATTGCTGCCAAGTATCCGCCGATAGTCCAGCGCCACCATCGCTGCCTCATAGGCATATTTCAAGTTTCCGAGCTCTCTGGTGAACGTGCCAACTCCGATCATGACCGGGAACCGTAAAAACCGTTCGATGCTTTGCAAGATTTCCTTCAAAGCGGTCTGCGTGTCCTCCATCATCTTCGCTTGATCGCCATGCGGACTTACCGTGAACAAGACGACTTGATCCTGATGGATAAATACTTTGCCGAGCTCATGCCTTGCCCATATTTCGCTCGCAATGTTGCTGACTGAGAACAGCTTCAGATCCAAATCCGTTGATGACGCCAAGGATACCGAAGGCTTGGCGCCATTTTGTTCCGTCGTCTCGTCAGAATGCTGCACCGAGATGATGGAAACCACATAGCCCTCTCCATCCAGCTGCATGCCATACTTCCTTGCTTTCGCCGCAATATCAAGATACGGCTGCTTTCGCGTAATCAATGAGGATAGAAACTTCTCCCGAACGATGGGCAGGCTGGTGCGGTAGTGCTCCTCCAGCAGCTCGACATTGCTCCGCTGTTCGCGCTCCTCGTCCATCCGCCTCGCTACATCCACAACGGTTTCGGTTAGCTGCCCCGCTGAGAACGGTTTCAAAACGTAAGCGTCCACCTGCAGATGAATCGCTTGCTTGGCATATTCAAACTCATCATGACCGGATAAAATAACGATTCGCGTAATCGGATACGTCTTTCTAGCCCATTCCGACAGCTCGAGTCCGTTCATATAAGGCATACTGATATCGGTAATGAGCACATCCGGCTCCATTTTTTCGAATAACTCCATCGCTTCCTTGCCGTTCCCGGCCGTTCTGACCTCCGTGAAGCCGCAGCCTTCCCAATCAATCTCTACCATTAACCCTTCCGTCACTTCCGGCTCGTCGTCAACGAGCAGCAGCTTATACATTTGGCTCCCCCTAAAAAGCTTGCTATGACCATGGCGCAGGCCTGCTGCCTGCATCCCGCCAATTCCCATTTTGCCACAGATTTCATTATTGTACATACAGAAACCTTTGATCAAGGAATCCTTTGCTTTCTATTTCCTTATTATGCAAATACAATCAACTAAACATACGAGTATCGTTGCACGAAGAAAAGACCGATACTCCTTCACACAGGATCATCGGTCTTCTTGTATAGGCACGTCAACGAGTCACATTAGATTTCTGTCCAAGTCACCGTCAACTGAACAATGTCTTCTTGAGGGGAAGCCAGCGGGCCGCCGATCATAGACCAGCTATGCTTTTTCTCGGTATTCATGCCTTGAATAATGAGATTGTTATCATCAATGGTCTGGCCTGCCTCATCCAGGTTCTGCGCATCAAAATAATCTTTGTACGTTTTGGCAACGGATTCCATGCTCTCTTTGGTTGAAAAGATGAGCAATACCGACTTTTTGCCATCGGTCTCCGAGGAATGCGCCGTCGTAATCTCCGCATCCTGCGGCAGCGGAAAATCCTTAGGCAAATACGCGGGTACCTTCTCCGCACCAGTCGTATCGTTTACACTCGTCTCGTTTCCGTTCACTGCGGGATCAGCGGTTTGGCCGACAGCATTATTGGTTGATGTATCTTGCACGTTTTCGCCATTTGGTTCGTTTGGATTATTTTCTGCTGCGGCATTGCCGCACGCCCCTAACGCCATGACCAGTGCGAATGACATTACCGTATGACTCCACATTTTCTTTTTCAAGACTTCAACTCCCTCTTCACAGTTAGGCTCCCAGATGTCTGATCATATGTACGACCCTCCTATCTATTACCCCTCAATGAGCGTATGAAACGCACCTCCAATCCATTCCTGCTGCTGCCAAATCAGTAGTCAGATCTAACGACGACACCCATGGGTATGCAAGGACTCCGATTCTTAGGCAGAAACGATAAGAACAGCCCGCGGAATATCCACGGACTGTTTTTATCAGAGAGAGTATAATCGCGAGCCTTGGAGCACTTGCTATCGCGAGCGAGCGTTTTCTCGCTTCCTTAATGCCATTGAAGTTTAGTCTACTGCTGCTGCTGCTGCTGCTGCTGCTGCTACTATTACTGCTACAGCTACTGTGCTACTACTACTGCTACTCTACTACTACTGCTACTCTACTGCTACTACTGCTGCTGCGGCTGAAGAATCTCGTGAAGAAATGCCTCTACAATTTGAGGGTCGAAATGATGACCGCTTTGGGCCTCAACCTCTGTAATCGCCTCAAGTGAGGTCCATGCTTTTTTATAAGGCCTTTCATGAGTGAGCGCGTCATAAAAATCGGCAAGTGCTACGATACGCGCTTCAATGGGGATTTCTTCTCCCTTTAAACCTTGCGGATAACCCGTTCCATCCCATTTCTCATGATGCGATCTCGTAATGACCTCCGCCATCCTCAGCACATCGAAGGAGCTGCCTTCCAATATGCTTGCGCCGATCAAGGTATGCAGCTTCATTTGTTCGAATTCGTCATGCTCGAAGCGGCCAGGCTTCAACAGGATATGGTCGGGTATGCCTATTTTCCCAATATCATGTAGTGGCGCGGCTCTTGCAATAAGCTCAACCTGCCATTCGGGCAGGCCTAAGCGGCTCGCGATGCGGCTGGACAATTGCCCTACCCGCTGCGTATGCATGCCTGTCATATCATCGCGGTACTCTGCGGCACGCCCGAACAGCTCCAGAATTTCCAGCTGGGCCTGCTGCAGCTGTTCCGTACGCTGCCTAACCCGCTCCTCCAGCAAAGCGTTGTGGGATTGGAGCTGTTTATGAAGCTCACGCGTTTTAAGTAAATTATTAATGCGCAGAATAACCTCTGTACGGTCATATGGCTTTGTCAGAAAATCATTCACGCCTGCCTGCAAGCCTTCTTGTCTTGCCTTCGGCGTGACGTCCGCAGTCAGCATCAGTACTGGCAAATAGTTGTCCTGCCCCGTCTGCTCCCGAATCAGCTTGAGCGCCTCGATGCCATCCATTCCCGGCATATGCAGATCCAGCAGAATGATATCCGGATCCTTGTCCTTCAGCAGCTGCAGAACTTGATGCGGATCAACGGTACTGAATACATGTACGAAACCAGCCCTGCTGAGAATTCGTTCGAGCAAGCTGATATTATATTCCTGATCGTCTACAATTAAAATTTTGGCTTGGTTCGGAGCAGCTTGAGCCACGTTCGTCCTCCGTTCAGTTGATGCTCTCAGTAGTCAATAGATGATTCATTTTATTAAGCAATCGATCCAGCACGACCGGCTTCGTATCGAAGTCATCGCAGCCTGCTTGATAGGCTTTCTCGTCATCTCCGGCCATCGCATGCGCTGTCAGTGCAATAACGGGTATGGCCTTCAACTCCTCCGAGCTTTTGAGAAACCGCGTAGCTTCCCAACCATCCATGACTGGCAAGCTCATATCCATCAGCACAAGGTCGGGACGTTCAGACTCGGCTAGCTCAACGCCCTGCTGACCATCGTTAGCCGTAATAACCACAAATCCTTTGCGAGTCAATCTCCGACTCAGCATATCCCGGTTCATTTCGTTATCCTCTACCAGTAATATCTTGTACATAAAGCGGTCCTCCTTTCGCTGGCTTGTGCTTATTGCTTTGCCTATCATCCGGCGCTTTGTTCTCCTCCGTCAAGAGTATGACTGGAACCCGGCTCCACTTGTCATGCTTTCTCCATTCTTCTATGAAAGCAAGCCCATCCATTCCCGGCATCATTAAATCAAGCACAATTAGCGAAGGCTTTACCCTCCCCATACAAGCCAGCGCAATGACACCGTTCCGCGCTTCGCATACGTTATAGCCTTCCATGCGAAGCAGCCTCGCAGCTTGCTCGTTTGCCGACTTATCATCCTCAATAACCAGCACGGTATGCTCCGCGCGGTTCACAGCAAATTGGTCCATAACGGCGATTAACGACTCTCTCAGAATCGGTTCTACCAGGAACTCAGCCGCACCAAGCGTACGGCTAGACTGTATGTCCTCACCCAAGGAGCGGTTGACATCGGGAATGGCCGCCAGCTCGGAATTTCGCTTCAGCGCCAGCGCCTGTAAAGCTTCGGTCTCCTCATCGAACACCTCCACAGCGCCCGCGTCGGGAGGTGAACTGGGAAGCCAGCAAGTGAAGGTCGTACCTAAGCCAAATTCGCTCTCTACGCTTATATCTCCGCCCATGATTTGACTAAAGCGCTGGCTGATCGCAAGCCCCAGGCCGGTACCTCCATATTTCCTCGTCGTTGAAGCATCCGCCTGCGTAAAGGGTTGAAACAGCTTCTCCAGCTGATCCGGCGTCATCCCGATTCCCGTATCTCTTATACGGAAGGCGAAACCGAAACGGTTTCCTCTAGCCTCCTTATATATATCGAAAGCAATGGAGCCTGCTTCGGTAAATTTATTGGCGTTACTTAGCAAATTAATGAGAATTTGCCGAAGCTTAGTCACATCGGAGGTGAATTCTCCGCCATCTCTGCAATCAGTTTGAAGCTTATTCCCCTTACTTTCGACCAACGGCCGAATCGTCGTCATCACGTCTTGAATCAAATCGGGCAAGCTGTATATCTCTAGATGCAGCTCCATCTTGCCTGCCTCAATCTTGGATATATCCAGAATATCATTGATTAAGGCGAGCAGGTGATTGCCTGCTTTGTTGATCTTGGCCAAGTCCTCTGCAAAAAAAGATTCCCCAAGCTCCTCTGCTTCCTCTTGAAGCATTTCGCTATAGCCGATAATCGCATTAAGCGGCGTACGCAGCTCATGACTCATATTCGCTAGAAACTGGCTTTTGATCATATTCGCTTTGATAGCTTCATCATGCGCTTTGGCAAGCTGCTTAGTCCGTTCGGCAAGTGCGGTCTCCGCTTTGACCCGATCCGTAATATCCGTTCGGATCGAAATAAATTGCCGCGGGCGGCGGTCATCATTAAGAAAAGGCACAATGGTTGTATGCATCCAGTATTCGCTGCCGTCCTTGGCCCGGTTCTTGACCTCGCCTTTCCACACCAGCCCTTGCTTAATCGTCTCCCACATCTCTTTGAAAAAGGATTTGGGATGATACCCTGAATTAATGATCCGATGTGTCTTGCCGATTAGCTCTGCGCGATCATACATTGAAATTTCGCAAAACTTTTCATTGATGTATGTGATGACGCCTTTATCATCAGTGATAGCCACGATAGATGAAGCGTCCAGCGCGTTTTCAATATCATGCAAATTTTCCATGGTCTGAAGCAGTATATTCTCATTTTCCTTGCGAGACGTTATATCTGTGCCTATAGAAACATATTGGTAGACAAAACCTTGATCATTTACAATCGGCATGACCGTCATGCTTATCCAATACTCGGTGCCATCCTTGGCTCTGTTTTTCATTTCTCCTTTCCATACGAGCTTTTGGCTGATCGTTTCCCATAAGTCTTGGAAATAGGCAGCGGGATGATAGCCCGAATTTACCGTATGATGACTTTGTCCGATAATCTCATTGCGATCAAACTTGGAAATCTCGCAAAAATAATCATTCACATAGGTAATCATCCCATTGTCATTCGTAATCGAGATAATGGAGGATAGCTCCATTGCCGATAATGCATGCTTCACATCTTTAAGTTCCGTTAACATCTGCTTCTCCTATCCAGCTCATGCTGTCCAGTATGTAGTCAACTATTAAAGTCCAACATGCATGCCTAAGAAAGATAAGGCCTGATCTCTGCCAGCAAGGACTGCGGATTAAAGGCTCCTTTCTGGACGATATTTTTCACATATCCGCTTAGTTTCCGTTCATCTTCCGGCGTAATGCTCTTCGCCGTCAAGACAACAATCGGTATGCGCCTCCATGCCTCCTGCTTCCTGAGCTCTTCTATAAATTCAAAGCCATCCATCTCCGGCATCATCAAATCCAGCAATATTAACGCGGGGGTTTCCTTCTCTACGCTTGCCAATGCAAGGATGCCGTTGCTGGCTTCCCTAACGGCATATCCTTCTTTTCGCAGCAGTCTTGCCACCAGCTCGCTTGCCGACATATCATCCTCTATGACTAGAATCGAGTGCTGCTCACGAATTGCAACGTACTTGTCCATAACGGTAAGCAGCTGCTCTCTCTGGACCGGCTTCATCAGAAACTCAGCGGCACCAAGCGTGTATCCCAGCTGCCTGTCGCTCGTCATGGACCAGACGACGACCGGAATTTCGGCCAGCTCCGGGTCGCTCTTTAGCGCGCCAAGCACGCTCCAGCCATCCATGCTCGGCATGAGTATATCCAAGCAAATTACTTTGGGCTTAAGCTTTTTGGCGAGCCGCAGCCCTTCCGGACCGTTCTCGGCAAAAGCTAGCTTCCAGCCGGTTTTGGCGAGATAGCGCTGCATTAACTCACGGTTAAATGCTTCATCGTCAATGAGCAGGATACTAACATGCCCAGCCTCTTCCTGTGAAAACGAGGCGGCATCCTTAATCAGGGCTGGAATCGTTACAAGCGCATCAGAGGGAGAGCTTGGCAGCCAGCAGGTAAAGGTCGTTCCAACGCCGAATTCGCTCTCTACTTGAATATCCCCGCCCATAATCTGACTGAAGCGCTGACTGATCGCAAGCCCCAGCCCTGTTCCTCCATACTTTCGTGTCGTAGAAGCATCCGCCTGCGTAAAGGGCTGGAATAGCTTGGCAAGCTGAACGGACGTCATCCCGATTCCCGTATCCCGGACACGGAAAACATATCCAGACTGTCCGTCCCTTGCTTCCTTATATACGTCGAATGTAATTGAACCAGCCTCTGTAAACTTGTTGGCGTTGCTAAGCAAGTTGATCAGAATCTGACGCAGCTTAGTAACATCAGCCTGAATCTCTCCGTCTTCCTCGCATATCGTTTGAAGCTGATTGCCTTTCCCTTCGACTAAGGGACGGATCGTCGTCATAACATCCTGAATTAATTCCGGTAGGCTGCTGCTCTCCAGATGCAGCTCCATCTTGCCGGCCTCGATCTTGGAAATGTCGAGAATATCGTTAATAAGAGCCAAAAGATGGTTTCCTGCTTTGCTGATTTTGGATAAATCGTCTACGAATGTGGCCTCGCCAAGCTCTTCTGCCTCCTCTTGAAGCATTTCGCTATATCCGATAATAGCATTTAGCGGCGTGCGCAATTCGTGGCTCATGTTCGCTAGAAATTGGCTTTTGATCAGATTCGCTTGAATGGCCTCATCATGTGCCTTCGCAAGCTGCTCTGTCCGAACCGCTACCAGATCCTCCAGATGCTCATTTAACGCAACCAGCTCCTGATTCATCATATAAATCTCGTCCGACTTCTGCTGAAGCTCCGAATCCTTATACGCGAATTTTCGGGAGATATAAATGCCGATAATGGATAGGGCGAGCGTTACGAGCGTTCCTGTTGATATGTAATACGCAAGCCACTTCTGATTCAGCATTATGCCCGTGGACTGAGCCGATTCGTCCATGACATGGAATTGAGCCCCTGCCATTCCTGTATAATGCATGCCGGCAATCGCAGCACCCATTAACAGCGCCGCTCCCAGCTTCATCCATTCGCCGGCGCTCCCGGCAGCCTTTCGGAAATAAATAGCCAGCCAAAGCGCTGCTATCGACGCAGCAATGGCTATCACAATAGACAGCGTAAAGTACAATGGGTCATATTCGATGTTGATCCGCATGGCAGCCATTCCGATGTAATGCATGGCCGATATGCCCGACGCCAGCAGCAGGCCGCCAAAAAACACATGCTTAAACCGAGGCTCTGGCCGTCCGATGATGATCAAAGCGATAAAGGAGCCGGCAATAGCCGCCAATACCGAAACGAATACGATGCTCAAATCATAGCTGACCGGCTCAGGCAATGAGAATGCGAGCATCCCTACGAAATGCATCGACCATATTCCCATGCCCATAGCGATTGAGCCGAACAGAAGCCACCCCCATCGTTGTGCTCCTTTGGCTATGCTTAATCTCTCAACCATCACTAGTACGGTATAAGAGGCAACTACAGCAACGAGATAAGAAACGGCTACCAATGTTGTATCATGCGATCCATGAAGATGATGCATGGCGTACCCCCCTTTCGTGTAATTCTTCATTTTATGATTAAGCGTGCAAACGCTGCTGCAGCGCTATTGATAATTGATTCAACTGCCTAATGGCTTGATCAACCTGCTCAGACTCTTCAATCTGGCGCTCGCAAGCTTCCGTGAGCTGTTCAAGCGAAGCCATCCCTTCCTCGATCACGGCAGCAATATCTACCATTTCGGCGGTCACTCCCGATGCTCCATCCCTTACGCGGATCTTCATTTCCATGCTGTCGCTCGATGCTTGAACCGCATGATTAATTTTGCTGAGATTCGATTCGATTAATTCAATGGAATAAGCTTGATCGCCAAGACCGCCCGTCATTTCCTCACAGACAAAACGCATCTGCTTGTTCGTATGAGCAGCTTGGTAGGAGGCGCGCAGAACCGTGTCCGAAGTATTGCCGATTTGCTTGGTAAGCCCCTGAAGCTCCACGAGCAATTGATTCAACCTTTCTTCCTTTTCTCTTTTCTCATTCTCAAGCCGCTCGGTAATAGCCTGCTTGGATCGAATTTGCCAAATCTTCGCGCCCGAAATAGCGGTTAAAAAGGCTATATGTATGAACGCTTTGGAGGCCTCATATTCCGCGGATCCGAGCAAAATCTCAGAAAAAAAGAAATAGCCTGCAGCATGCTGCATCGTAAAAATAAAATTCGTCAGAAGAACTAGCCGGATATCATCATAAGAAGCAATCATGGCAATCACGATAAAAACAGAAAAGTAGTAGGCAGAGTGCCCGCCGCTCCCGCTAATCATTGAAATGCTCGAAAACGATAACGTTAACGTATGCAGCCATCGCAACAGCACATGATCCTTTTTTATTAAGAACACGGAGTACGCCAGCATGAAGCTTATAAAAGGCAAGATTATCAGAATAGCCTCGCCCATAGAGTGTTGCGTGAGTATTCCGTGCATATCCTGCCAGGGATACATCATTCGTGTTGTCGGGAATATGATCACGCTCAACAAAACGGCTGCAGCCGAAAACCATAGCATGAAGCTGTTCTTCCTATCTAACATGAACCAGGCACCCTCCTAAATGGATTCAATATCTATCTTCGCTTTCTGATTGTACAACCATTTGCTGAAACAATTCTGAAACTGCTTGTCCTACGGCAAAAAGCCAATCTCAGCTGGGATGGCAATGCTGTATTTCATGAACTGCAAATAGTATTTAAATAGGGATTCCCTCTGCCTGCAATAGCTTTCTGATCTGATAGATGGCCGTATACAGCTGGGTTATCCCGCGTATGCGTAATCGAGCCCGCACCAATCGCTTATAGAAGATATTATATCGTATTTCAACGATGTTGATCGCACTCTTTTCACCGTCTGCAAGCAATAAAGGTCTAGTTTTCCCCTTATGAATCTCCCTTGTTGCTGGCTATTTCTTCGTTATCTTGTTATATTACCTTAGGTGAGTCCGAATCTTCTTTTTGATGAGAGCTCCTTAGACTATAGAACGCGCAGGTGACGAACATGATTGAGGTAAAAACTTCTAAGCTAAGCGATGGAGAATTCAATAGGGGCGTATTTGCAACACAAGACATACCGCAAGGAACTATATTTCACGAGGCGCCTGTTATTCCATTCCCGAATGAAGAGCATGAACACATAGAGAAAACACTGCTCGCTGATTACGTATTTGAGTATGGAGAGCACCATACGGCCATTCTGCTCGGGTACGGCATGCTGTTCAACCATTCTTACACCCCTAACGCCCACTATGATTTGAATTTCGACAACCATACCGTCGACTTTTATGCCCATACGGACATTGCTGCGGGAGAAGAAATTCTAATCAATTATAATGGCGAAGTTGAAAACGACGACCCCCTCTGGTTCAACGAAGGCAAGGAATAACCAAAAAACGAGGCTAGTTCCGGAAACATACGGAACAGCCTCGTTTTTTTCAATTCGTATGCCTGACTATAATAATCTTAAGCAAACCCGCCATTTACCCGCACGGTCTGCCCTGTCATCCAGCGTGATTCCTCGCTTGCAAGAAACAACACCACACTGGAGATGTCATCGGGCTCGCCCAAACGCCCTAGGGAATTCATGTTGACGATATTCTGAATTTGCTGCTCGGATTTCCCGTCTTTAAACAGCTCTGTATTTATTGGACCAGGCGCAACCGCATTAATCGTAATGCCCTTATGTCCAAGCTCCTTCGTAAGCTGTCTCGTAATCTGCTCCACCGCACCTTTAGTTGCCGCATATGCGCTGTATGCCGGAAACATCATGCCGTTTACCGAGGTTGAGAAGTTAATAATCCGTCCATTCGCATTCATATGCACCGCCGCCTGCTGGCACGCAAAATAGGTTCCTTTTACGTTAATGGCGAACTGCTTGTCGAAATCAGCCTCCGTCATGCTGACAAGCGGCTTTGTAATCATGACCCCTGCATTGTTGACGAGAATATCGATTTGTCCGAACGTCTCGAGCGTCTTCTGAAACAGCATCTCGATATCAGCTACGCGGCTAATATCGGCTTGAATGGCTGCTGCTTCGCCTCCCTGCTCCTTAATTACCGCAACGACTTCCTCCGCTTTAGCCGGACTGCTCGCATAATTAACGACAACCTTCGCGCCGCTGCGCGCTAGCTCCTCGGCTATTTCTCGACCGATCCCTCTCGACGCGCCTGTTACCAAAGCTACTTTGCCAGCCAATTTATGTTCCATTTCATTTATTCCCCCTCAGGTGTCCTGTTCATAAGTCGATTATATACATCATTCAAACTAATATCAAGTGACATTATCGTATATTTGTCATTAGTTAATTTCATTTCTTTCCTATTGGGTAAAACAAAAAGCCCCTTCGATGTTTGCCATCAAAAGGACTCTATTTTAACTTTCATGCGATGATACGATGCCCGAAAGCAGCAGCTCCCACACGAGCTCGAATGGCTCATTCGGATGCTCGGAGGACCATTCCGCAACATGCGCAGGATGATGAAAACGGGACGTTGCCATAAAGATGGCATTAGCGGTCTTTATGGAGGAAGCTGGCTTGAATTCCCCTTTTATTATGCCCTCTTCAATAATGACGGCCATTTGCCCCATTAATCTGTCGACATGCGACGCAATGATCTCAACCGCATGCAATGTAACCTCGGCATACATCGCGAACATCTCTGCATCCTCAGCCGCAAATTTGCGTTTGCCTGCTATTAAAGTGTCCAGCCATAGTCGAAGCCTGTCTGCCGCACTCCCATCTTTGCGCGCTGCAATATCTTCAAGCGGTATGGCAACGGATCGATGCAGCCATCGCTCTGTGACCGCTTCACGAAGAGCCGCTTTGCTTGCGAAATGGCGGTATAGCGTACCGTGGCTGACTCCGAGCACCTTCGCCACGTCGACCACCGAGGTTTTATCCGGGCCGAACCGCCGAAGAACCTGCTCTGCCGCGTCTAATATTTGTTCCTTGCTAAGCGGTAAATCATTTGTCATTATGGGCCGCAGATCATAACCGCCAACTCCCTCAAGAGAGCATGGCCATTATGCTGCGTTTCCCCCTTTCAGCACTTTGGTTCTATACTATCATTCGCCTATTCAGATGACAATGTTGATACTTTGTAATCAGTCATTAGGAATGTTTAAGGTCATTCCCGTGATGAAAAAGCAGAATTAAACGCAATTCATGCCTCTGCCTAGTAACCCTCATAAATCCGGCAAGTTGCCCGATTGTGTGCCTACTCGGAAAGGCGTGGTCACTCCTTCGTAATTCATCATCATACTCATGCCCTTAGAAGCATGTATCAGATTATGGCAGTGAGCCAAGGTATCCTTGGCTTACTCATCGACAACCATTAATTCGGGCAATGACAACGCCAGCGAAATGTTGCACAGCATCCCTTTTGCCAGAAAAATAAGCGTCTTCTCCTGCGGCCGTTCGAGGCCGGCGTCTTTGAAAGCTGTGTAAACGATTTGCTGGATTTCACGGAAGCCATTCTGCATGGTCTGGGTGATCGTTTCTTCTTTGATGGTCTGTGCTTGCATTTGGAGCAATGTTTCATTCTGGTAATCGTCCATAATTTTCACATACGCTTGCACCAGCTCATTCTCAAGCCGTTCAGGACCTGTCGTCGCAATAACGGAGCGAAAAGCGTCAAAAATACGAGTCCAAGATACTTCCAATGCTTCCTGCAAAAGCGCTTCCTTCGTGGAAAAGAACCGAAAAACATAAGGCTGTGAGATTTGTGCGCGTTCTGCCACCTTCGCAGTTGTCGCACGGTAATAGCCAATCTCCGCGAAAACCTCAATCGCAGCAGATACAATATCCGTTCGGCGATTGGCAGAGGTTGAAGATGCTTTCGTCATCCTGTATCCCACCTTCATATGTTCGTCATGTTTAGTAATTGATCAATCACTAAACATAGAATAAACGATAATTGCTCTTTTTGCAAGCCTAAGCTGCCTGTTCATTTCCGCATACCGAATACGAGTACCATAAAACACCATACTCGCACGCAGGTCACGCAGCAAAAAAGAGACGGCCCTCACTGGCATAACTCCAGGCGGTGCGCGTCTCTTCGGCGGTGCAGCGTGTTAAAGGCTTACTTCGTTTGCTCCGAATAATAGGTCTGGAGCACGTTAATAATATCTAATGTGTTTTTTCGAAGATCTTTGGCGCTAAAAAACACATCACCTTTCACTTCCAGGTATTTTCGATTATATTCCAGTTGGTTAACAATTTCCTGCGCGCTTTGCCAGCCTGCCTCCTTCGTTCCGAGCTTATAAGGCGAATGACCGATATACAGATCAACGCCAGTACCTTTCACTTCCTCTGCCCACCAGTCAACCAACTTGTCGTATCTCGCGACGTTGAACGACAAGCTCCAATATATCTGTGGCGTGACATAGTCGATCCAGCCCTGCTTTATCCATGTTCGAACATCTGCATACATATCGTCATACGCGGTAATACTTGCTTTCGTATCCGAGCCTGTTTTATCTACGGCCTTGTTTCGCCACACTCCGAATGGGCTTATTCCGTATTCTACCTGCGGGTTAGCCATATGAATCGAATTGCCCAGCTGCCGCACGAATTCATTAATATTATTTCTTCGCCAGTCTGCTTTCGATTGAATCTTAGCGGAATTGAACGTTTTAAAAGTCACATCGTCGGCAAACGCGACATTCGACGGATAGAAATAATCGTCAAGATGTACGCCGTCCACATCATACCCGTTCACAACCTCCATGATCGCGTTAATAATATGCTGGCGCGCATCAGGAATGCCGGGGTTAATATAGAGCTTCCCGGCTGCATTCACAATCCAATCCGGATGCTCCTTAGATACATGGGTAGGAGCAAGCGATTCCGTCTTCGCGTCTACATGAGCACGAAACGGGTTGAACCATGCATGAAACTCCATATCCCTCTTATGGGCTTCCTCTATCATAAAGGCAAGCGGGTCATAAGTCGGCGCCAAGCCTTGAACACCTGTTACGTATTTGGACCAAGGGACCAATTTGGACGGGTACAGCGCATCTCCCGCAGGACGAACCTGTACGAACACGGCATTCATCCCCATATTTTGCAAATCATCCAGCAAATTAACGAACTCCCCCATCTGCTTCACAGGATTCAAATAAGAAGCCGCTGAGGGCCAGTCCAGATTGTACACCGTCGACACCCAAGCCCCGCGCATACCTGTGCTCGCATCTGGTCCTGGACTCGGTTCAGGTTCAGTGGGTGGAGTTACAGTGCCGTCTGATGGATGATCAATCGCGGCTGAGAGCATTGTAATCGTACGATTGCTTTGGTTCCAATTGACTTGGAGGCCAAGCTCCTCGCTAACGAAGCGAAGCGGTACCATCACGCGGCCGTTGTTAAGGAGAACAGTATTATCAAGTCTTACGATGTCGCCATTCACGGTTGCGACTGTATCGCCTTTGACCATTCGAATGATTTTGCCATCATGGCTTGTAATTGTTGCTCGCTGATCTGCCTGGCTCCAATCCACGCTCGCTTTCAATTCCTCACTGATGACGCGCAGCGGAACCATCGTTACATTAACCCTAGGTATAATATAAGGAGCTACATCGCTTTTTATGGTTTTGCCATCCAAAACAATACGAATAACTGCAGCCTCGGCCGCAGCAGCAGCGGGAGCTGCTATACACATGCAAATAGCTGCACAAAGCAGCCAAAACGCCCATTTCCTTGCCTTCATTACCTTCATTCTCCTATCCGGTTACCCATTATGTACCCTTCCAGGAATTAGACGCTTCCGGCTAGTCATAGGTTGCGCCGATGAACAAGTTAACGAGCAATTGTATGTATCGAAGCGCTCTTTCTTCTACATAGAGACGAATGGGCAACAAGCCTGATTAATCGAGACTTAACTAGACTTCGCCTACTGCATGGAAGGCTGTCCCTCTATATTCTGAACAACTCGCGGGCAGCCTTCTATATAGACTGACCGTTCACTGCATCGTTATTCGGAGCTCTTTGGCCTGCGTATCGAGTTGGACAGCCGCTTCTCCGATACCCATAAATTCATTGACGGCTTGCTGAATCCGCTGTTGGCTCTCTGCCACTGCGGACTTTGTTTGCGTTGTTCCTTGCGTCATTTCATTGACGCGGGTCACGATTCCTTTGACATAGGTTCCTACTTCTTTTGTTGCCTCTTGCACCTGACCAGCAAGATTGCGAACCTCCGTGGCAACAACGTTGAAGCCGCGCCCGTGCTCACCTGCATGTGCAGCCTCAATTGCCGCATTCAGAGCGAGTAGATTCGTCTGGGACGCTACGTCACGGATCGTTCGCACAATACCGCTAATCAACTCCGTCTGCTTCTCAAGCTCGCGAAGCAGAACCATAATGCCATCCGTCTCTGAAGCTACCTTCTCTATTGCTAGCTCCACATCCTGGCTCTGGGCGATTCCAGCCTTCGCCCGGCCGAGCAGCTCCTCCGACATATCCAACAATTCGCCAGTAATTTTGGCCGTTGCTTGCTCGCGATCATTTATATCGGTGGCTATTTTTAATACGGCTCCGACATGGCCCTGCGCATTACGGATCGGCATGTAGGTCGCCTCCAGCCAGATCATGCTTCCGTTTTTGGTCATTCGCAATATTTTATCCTGAAAAGGCCGCCCGCTGCGCAAGTTATCCCAAAGCAAAGCATACTCAGCACTGTTAACAAAATCTGTAGAACAGAACTGTTGATGCATCATTCCCAGCATCTCTTCAGATTGGTAACCCATCGCTTGCGCAAAGTTGGCATTTACCCATAGCACTTTCCCCTGAGCATCAAATTCGATCATCGCTAGCGATTGCTCGACAGCTGTTAGAACAGACTCCTGATCGAGTACCTGGGTAGTCGTATAGTTACTGGTTCGCAGTACGCTCATGTTGTATTTCTCCTTTATCGTTCCAATTCAATTACATGCCTATTACATGTTGTGAACGGTCTTAGGATAAGAGAGGCTCAGCCACTCCTCGGAATAACAAAAGAAATCTTCGTCCCTTGACCGACAATGCTCTCCAGTTGCAGGCCGCTACCATATAGCTGGTTAAGCCGCCGATCCGTATTGCGAAGCCCGATTCCCTGTCCTTCCGCCGCTTCCCCATTAAGCAGACTTTTCAATCTGCTGTCCTCTATGCCAATGCCATCATCCTCAATAACAACCTCCGTATAATCGGCATAACCTTTAATCCGAATGTACAAGCTTCCTCCGCGCGCGCGCTTCAGAATACCGTGCTTTACCGCATTTTCAACAAGCGGTTGAATCGACAGTGGCGGAAGCTCGAATGTCAAATGCTCATCGATCTCCCAGTACACCTGAAGCCTCTCCTCAAAACGCTCCTTTTCGATATGGAGGTAGGAGCGTACCAGCTTCAGCTCATGCTCCAAAACGACAACCCGCTCCAAATTTCTTGGATCGAAGCTTGCGCGCAAATAATCGCCAAATTCGTTCAAGAGGCTCATCATTCGATTCGTATCAATTTCACTCAACGCCCCGATCGCGTTTAATGTATTAAATAGAAAGTGAGGTTGGATCTGTGCTTGCAGCCAAGCCGCCTCCACACGCAGCCGCTCCTTGAACGACTTGCGAATGCCCGTCAGAGCGCGCACCCGCGATTTCAGCTCCAGCACATCCATAGGCTTCGTCAAATAATCGTTTGCCCCGGATTGGAAGCCCATCTCAATATCCTCAGGCCGGCTTCGTGCGGTAAGAAGCAGAATCGGAAGCTCCGTTACTTCAAAACGCTGCCTAACCGCTTGCGTGAGCTGGTAGCCCGACATATTTGGCATCATTACATCCGTAATGATCAAATCCCACTCTACGGCTGTCAATTGATTTAATGCTTCTTTGCCGCTAGTCGCCGTTGCGACCTCGAAGCCCTCATGCGACAATACGTTTCTCATTACACTTAAATTAATCGGATCATCATCCACGACCAACAAATGCAAGCGGCTTGCCGAACCTCCAGCATGAGGCGCGTTCACCGGTTTCGCAAAGGCGGACGCTGTTTCTCGCAGCATCGCCTGAACCGGAAGAGGAATTGCTGATGGCTTTTCTTCATCTGATGCAGCATCAGCTAACGGCAAAGTAAAGGTAAATACCGATCCAAAACCTAATTTTGAGCTTACTGTAATCTTGCCTTCATGAAGCTCTATAAGCTGCCTGCAAATACCGAGGCCCAGCCCTAGACCGCTCGCATAAGCAGTATCACCGTCGGCTCCCTGCTCATAAGGCTCGAATGCTTTACGAAGCTGCTCTTCGTCCATTCCGATACCCGTATCCGTTACGGTAATAACTGCTTGCCCGTCTTTAATCCACGCGTCTACGGCAATGATACCTTCATCCGTAAATTTCGCGGCGTTGTGAAGCAAATTAAATAAAATCTGCACAAGCCGATTCTCATCGGCTAGCACAACCGGCAGCTCATCCGGAATGCGGTTGACGAGCTGGACTGGCTTGCCCGCTGTCATCAAGCGGATCATATCGCACACACCGGCTGCAACTGCTTGAACAGAAACAACCTTTAGTTGGAGGCGAACTTGCTTCTCTTTGAGACGCGATATATCAAGCAAATCATTGAGCAAGTAAGACATGCGCTTGCCTACCGATAGGAGTAGGCCCATATTGTCACGATTTTTGGCATCATCCACTCTCTCATCTCCGCTAAGAATCGTCTGGGCGATGGCAAGCATGCCATGCAGCGGATTTCGCAGCTCATGCGAGGTTTGCACCAAAAACTGATCCTTGCGCTTATCTTCTTCGAGAAGTTTCTCGGCAAGCTTAGCCGTTTGAGCCGAGCTCCGCAAATAACGCTTGAACCAATAAGAACCGAAGGCAATAAATGTTGCGATCATATCGAACGGGTAAAAGCCCATCTCCATCCAGCCCGTGTTTTTGACAATGCCCCAAATCGAGTTAACCGTAATCGCGCTGATCCCAAGCAAAATAAAAATAACATCTTTATTGCCTTTGCGCGCAGCCATAAATGCGATAACCGGAACAGCCAAGAAAGAAATCATAACGAGCGGAACGTGGATATAATCCGTATACGTCAGCCATTCGACGGGCAAGAATGGAATGGTTGCCGCGTATACGGCACTAATTACCGTGTAAGCGCGCAGTCCCCGAATTTGGCGTATCTCCGGCAGCAGGCTTCTCGTGTATAGGAGAATGAGCACGGCCATCCCCAGATAAGACAAATAATACAGCTTGAGATTCCATTCGTAGCTAATTGGAAGCCATGCAATAAGCAGGTAGCTGTTATCGATGAGAATGGAGACAATGCCAAACAGCAGCAATAGAAAAAAGTAAACCAGCGCTTTTTGCCGGACCCCCATTCCATAAAGAATAGCGGAATAAATAGCATGGCCCAACAAAACCAGACATACCGACAGCTGCAGACCTGCAGAAAACCATGTCGTTCTGTGTACGGCCTGGTCGCTACCGAATTTGATCGGCCAATAGATCCCTCCTGCGATCCGATCATTGAAATTTGCAACCTGAACAATAATCTCTATTTCTTCCTCGCCCGAGGAGAAGGTTCCCGAGTAGGGAACGATTCGCGGCTTATAGCTGTCAGCCGAAGCGCCCGGCTCCCCGGCTTGAGCAACTACCCGGCCATTCACAATGATCTTCGACGAAGCTGGAGTCGTTGGCAAATGGATGCCGTACACACGGTCTCCATCCGCTTTGACCTGTATGAGCAGGCGGTATGAACCGTAACCGAAGGTCGGATTCTTGTCGTTTCCAAAAACATGGTTCCAGTTGCCCGGAACGTTAAGCATCTGCATGGGAAGCTGTTCTTCCGTATCGATGGACGCTGCATTCGTCAGCAATTGATTCGGATAAAACGCCCATTCCCCGTTAAGCGAAATGGCTCTCCCCGATTCGAAGTCCCACTCACGCAGATCCAATTCGCCGTGAATGGCTTGCGCAGGCTCTGGCGGCGTTACAACAAAGAGCCAATAAAGCCGTAAGCCTGTTAGCGCTATTATAAATAAAGTCAAGTAAACGAGTATTTTTCTATTCTTTTTCATAGCTGTATTTTTCGACAAAAAAGGAATGATTCCTGTCAGCAAATGAAGCCCGCCTTAGAAAAGCTTCCAGCAGGCAAGAACAATCCCTTTAAATTGTCTTACATCTTCCTTTGAAGAATAACAATGCTGACTGCGTTGCTGCCGAAAATGAGCGCCATCCACACGGAAATGGCTGCCTTGATATGATCTGGATTAGGCTCCGCGAATTGAAAATACAAGATTTGAAATACGAAACCTGCCAATATAAAAATAAAAGCGATCTGGCTTGACTTGGCGAGTATCGTCCTGCCTCTCTCGTCTCTACCGTCATTGCGGGCAAACCCAATATAAGCGCCTAAGCTCATTACTACAATCATCATCATGACAATATAAATGGCCGTCATCATTATGCCTCACCTTTGCCTTTCTTCCCATAAATGAAAATCTCGTCAATTCTCTTCTCGAACAACTGTGCAATCTCGAAAGCCAGCATGAGCGAAGGATTATATTTGTTCGATTCCAGCGAGTTTATTGTCTGCCTTGTGACGTCAAGCTGCTCAGCAACATACTTCTGGGTCCATTTCCGCTCTGCTCTCAGCAAGAACAAATTGTTTTGCAATGTACCTTTGCTGATATCCAATACTCCGATCTCCTTCGTGTCAAAAATATATTACATTTGTATTATATTTCTTACCTCAAAAATTTGTCAACCGTTTTACTGTCCTCTTTAACTGGCTCTCCTAGCAATAAAAAAAGCCCTGTGATTACCGATCGGAACTGCCCTGTCTTATACAGGAGCCAGTTCCGATCATCACAGAGCTTTCTTGGCCATTGTGTTACGTGCCCGGCGGAATCTCCGTTGGAACATCCGGTTTAATCTCAGGGATGACATCCGGCTTGATCTCGGGCGGTGTTTGCGGAATAATTTCCGGTGCCGGCTGATTTGGCAAGATCTCTGGAGAAGCCGGCGGCGTTATTTCCGGTTTATTATCCGGATTAATGTTCGGAATCTCTGAGGTCACATTCAAATAATCTGACATAGCGCTGCATCTCCCTTCGTTTATAAGTATGTATACCCCAAACCGGCGCTAAACTAACGAGTGTTTTGAAATAAAGAGATAGATTATATCGTGTATAATTTTTTATCCCTCTATTGGAAAGAGAATGGAGCCTCCGCAATGAGACTCCATCCTTTATGTTCTATTCCTCCACAACGCCTAGCGCCTTGTTCTTTTCCTTAAATCGCTCATTATGAGAGGAGACGTAAGCCACTTTCGGCGCCTCGGGATCCATATACAGCTTCGCGCTGTTCACAGCAAGCGCCGCATCCGTGAACGCCCCGGCGATGAGATTGAGCTTGCTATCGAAGTTGGCGAAGTCGCCCGCTGCGAAGATGCCTGGGAGGTTCGACTCCAGCTTCCCGTTGACAAATACATTCCAGTCATCCATCTGAAGGCCCCAGTCCTTGATACCGCTGAAATCAGCCTTCAGCCCATGATTGACGATCACCGCGTCTACGGTGAATTGTTCGGTCTCTCCTGATTCCAGATGGGCAACCGTCACGCGGTCAATCATCTCCCCATTGCTGCTGGACAGCTGGGTCACCTCGTACGGCGTCCGTACGTCAACGGAGGATTCCTTCATTTTGATAATATTCTTCTCATGTCCGCCGAATTGCTCGCGCCGGTGCACGACCGTAACCTGCTCAGCGATAGGCTCCAGCTCGTTTGCCCAATCCACTGCCGAATTGCCGCCTCCGGATATGAGCACGCGTTTGCCGCGGAAAGGCTCAAGCTCCTGAACCGTATAATGCAGGTTAGAAACCTCGTAACGCTCAGCCCCTTCAAGCTCAAGCTTCGCCATTCTCAGAATGCCGCGCCCGATTGCCAGAATAATGGTGCGCGTCCAGTGCTTTTCCCCTTCTGATGTAACGAGGATGTACGTGCCGTCCTCCTGCTGCTCCATCCCATAAACCTGCGTGCCAAGTATAATCGTAGGATCGAAGGTTTTCGCCTGCTGCTCCAACTGAACGATTAGCTTCTCGCAAAGTGTAGGCGTCACGCCGCCAACGTCCCAAACCATCTTCTCGGGATAAATCAGCATGCGGCCTCCAAGCTGCTCATTCGCATCAATCACTTTGGTTTTCAAATCTCTCATTCCGCTATAGAAAGCAGCGTACATCCCAGCAGGGCCGCCGCCAATAATCGTGACATCGTATAATTCCAATTGCTCCGTCAACGCATTTCCTCCTGAACTTTTATTTGAGATTGATTCTCACTATAATTGTAGACTTCGATCTCTCTTTAGATCAATGGACAAACTGTAAGGAGATTTTGTACAAACTTTGCAATTCGCGCCCCTCCTAGACACATTGGCTAAGCAAGAGCATGGAGGATATCGTCTATTTTTTTGCTATTGGAGATAACGCCATAATTCATCCATGTCATAAAATCCACCTCATATACGCGGTTGTTTCTTACAGCCGGAAGAGCCGACCATAGCGGATGCTGAAGCAGCGCCCTCTCTTCACCGTCAGCCTGGCTATGCCATTTATCGAATGTAACAAACAAATGATCAGCCGTTAGCATGGACAGCTCATCCAGCGAGAGCCTTGTCATTCTTGCATTGTTTCCCACAGCCTCAGCCTTCTGTATCCGGTGTGGACACAAGCCCAGGTCTCCATAAAGTACGGCTGTGGCAAAACCTCTCCCCGTATCCGTGTATTGATGAACGAAATCGGCTGATATTCGTAGAAATGCGACGGTCTCACCGCTCATGCTGCTCAGCTTCGTTCGAGCCTCGCTTGCTTTTGCCTCGTAGCCCGCAATGACTTCCTCGGCCCGCTCCGAGCGCCCGACATAGCTGCCGACCATTCGAAGCAGCGCCCGCCAATTATCGCTTTGCTCATCCAAAACACAAAGTGGAGATACGCTGCGGCATTGTACATATTCACTGTTTTGATAACGATCCCGCAAAATAATAAAATCGGGATTATGCGCAGACAGCGCTGTGAACTCTTCGCTTAGCTCATCGAATGTCGGGACGTGGTGAAGCGCTAAGTAATCCTGCTTCCCCCATTTCGCGTGGGAATACTGCACAATCGGCAATATATCAAGCGCTACAAGAAAATCCTCCAGAAACGGAGCCGCCACTCTAGGCTGGTCGCGGTGGCTGCGACGGAATTGTCCCGGCGATACGCCGACCATTTGCTTAAAGCGCCTATTGAAATAATATTCATTCGTGAAACCGGCATGCTCCGCAATGTCAGATAAACGTTCCTCTCCGCGCATCAACCGGCGCTTGGCTTGCTCGATTCGTACGCCATTCAAATACTGGAGCGGCACCAGCCCTGTCTTTTCCTTAAATAGACGGGTATATTTCCATCGGTCAATTCCCGCCAGGTCAGCCAGCTCCTCGACCGTCAGCACATTCCGATAATGCTGCTGGATGTGGCGAATCGATTGGTCAATGCCTTCCCATTCAACGGAGCCGATCTTGTCGTTTACAGCTGCATGGTCTTGATTCTGGCTTATGAGCAGCAGCAGAAGCTCCTGAAAGCGGACAGAGCAATGAAAACGTCTCAGCTCTTCCTGCACATGCGTGCAGCCATACATATCCTCGATCAGCTCCAGCACTCTGGCAAATGGCGTGCAAGCCAGCTCCGCCTTCGCTGGCAGTAAGTTCTTTGCTTCTTTCCCCTCTTTAACCGTCTGCACTCCGAATATGAGCAAGTAGTAGGAAACGCCTTCTCCTTCCGGCTCCAATGCGGCAGCTGCCTCAGGCCGAAGCAAGAAGCATTTTCCCGTACCCATCGAATGTGGCGCCTCGCCTTTCATATGAATGCTGCCCCGCCCTCTAGTCACAAGGAGAAGTGTATGGAAGCTTGCAGGTATCACCGGTTGGTGATTACGCTTCGCATTTCTTATGAACCGAATCGTTTGCAGATTATATTGAGCGGCAGGAGCCGTAATCATAAGTTCGCTGTTATGTTCTTCCATCGTTGAAACCCCGTTTCAATAATGAGAATGATTATCATTATTTATTGTAACGCAAAAAGAGCGGCTCTTCAACCATCGTTGAAAAGCTGCTCTTTTTAGAATGGAAACGGCCAGCAAAACGTTGGCTTTTATAATCGAACGACTAAGGAGTCATCAGCTTCAGCAATTCGTCCATTTTTTTGAAATTCGCGGTGATTGCGCCCGTTTGCCAGTATGATCTCTCAACCGGATATACATGGCCTTCCTTCACGGCAGCAATGGATTTCCATATTGGGCTGTCCAGCATTTCCTTCAAAGCTTTGGCGTTTTCCTCATCCTCCCATGTTCCGTTGGAAGGCAGGAGTATGATATGATCCGCCCCAAGCTCTGGTAAAGATTCCTCAGCCAATACCATATTCCCCTCGGTCATCGCTTGTGCATAAGCAGGCGCTTTGAGCTCCAAGTCCTTATAAAGGAGCTCTCCAATAAATATGTTCTTCGTGCCAAAAATATTGATGGAATGGTCAACTACATTCATCCGCAGCACGACGATGCTCTCCTCTCCAAGCGCCGTTTTCAGCTCCTCTTTCACTTGACCGATCCTGCTCTCGTAATCTTGCAACACCTGCTCGGCCTTCTCTGGCAACCCCACTAGATCCGCGATCATCTTCAACGTTTCACGGGTGTCGGACAAAACCTCGTTCGCAATGTGATAGGTCGGTGCTATCTTCGAGTAATTCTCATACTGGGCTGCATCTCCCTCTCCAGCAGTTATAATCAAGTCAGGCTCTGATGCAAGAAGCGCCTCAATGCTGCCGGTCACATCTAACAATGGAACCTCTAGCTCAAGGTAGTCTTGCTTGCCCCACATCGGATTATAATATTGCACGATCGGCGTCACGCCAAGAGCAACCAAATAATCCTCGCGATACAATGCCGTTACACGTTTTGGTTGAACAGGTATTTCTACTTCTCCGAATTGGTCCGTTACGACTCTTGTTTCCGCTGCCGCATTTCCTGCTTGGCTATTCGTGTTCGTTTCCGTCGTTGCTGAAGGCTGCTGCACTGCAGCATTCTCCGATTTATTCCCCTCAACGCCGCATCCAGACAGCATGATAGCTGCCGAAAACAACGATATGTATCCTGCTTTTACTAATCCTCGCAAAGCCATGACCGTACCCTCTCCTATGCCCTTCATTTTTGCAATCTGAATAATGATTATCATTATCACTCACATAGGCTCGATTGTACCTCATAACGCTTGCGGTGCTCAATGCACATTCTGAACAAAAATATTTATACAAACTCGGCAGATCCTTGGAGACCGTGCTTAATCCCATAAATGATAAATGACCTCTCCAACCGTTTCAGGTTTTCTATTATGAATCTGCATATAGCTTGCTGCTCGCTGCTTGTAACAGAGTTAGGAGCATATCCGTATGATATGCCCCTAGTTTATTCTAATACTGTTCCGAAAGTTGAATGCTTAATGATATGTGTTTTCTCACCTTTTTGCTGCAACTGAAATCCATATACATGCCTTTCAAAAGCTTACTGTTTGGTAATCATCCATGTGACACCGAATTTATCGACCACTTCTCCATAATAGGCTCCCCATGGCTGAAGCGCGAGAGGATACTTGCTTTCGCCGCCCTCGCTTAGCTTGAAATAAGCTGTTCTGGCTTCTGATTCGTCATCATAGTTCAAAGAAAGGCAGATGCTGCGGTTATATGCAACCGGCTCGAAGGAATCGGAGATCATTAACGTATTGGCACCCGCCACTGTCAAAGCCAAATGCATCACTTTATCTTTCATCTCCTCGGGGATTCCCGGTGTTTCAGCGAAGGTGCTGAGGAATTGAATTTCGCCGCCAAGTGACCCTATGTAAAAATCCGCCTGAACTCTTGCATCCTCCGACATCAAATAAGAATTGATTTTTGCTCCCATAACCGTTCAACAACCTTCCTGCTTGAATTTGTCTTTCTATGAGGACGACGAATGAACAATCGTGAAATCGACAATGGAAAAAAAATATTTTTATATGTCCATTTAGCTGCTGCGTCAAAGGATCTTCTGATAGCTCGCAATATCCAGCCATCTGCCGAACTTATTGCCAATTTCTTTGAAATGAGCTGATTTCTCATAACCGAGGCGCTCAAACATTCTAATACTCCGCTCATTTTTCGTACAAATCGTAGCAACAAGCACATGGAAGCCAAGCTCTCGAGCTTGGGTTTCTAAGAAGCGTATAGCCGCTGTGCTTACCTTCTTGCCGACATGATCGGGATCCAAATAAATGGTTACCTCCGCCGTCGTATCCTATGCTTGTTTGTTTTTATGCGGGGTTAATAGTGCGTAACCGATGATTAGTCCCCCAGCTTCAAGAGCATAAGCTTTATATCTTGTATTTCCATTTAAAACGGTTTGTTGCATTTCTTCGATAGAAAGCTCAATGGTATGAAAAGAAACTGTTGTATGGGTAACATAATAGTTATAAATAGCGTGGGCGCGCTGCAAGTGGCGCTTTCCATTTCAATGATTTGCATGTATGTCATCCTTTCAAAAGGCTTTACCATTTGGATTGATTCGCCACCACAGTTCGTTATCTCTGAAGCTCTAATGATGTTCCCCATGTGATTCTTATCTCTAATTGCAACAGAGAACGGTGATCTACTCTCATGATGATTTCCCCGCATCTATTTGCTATGCCAATTATAAAATCAATCTCTCTATTCTCCCTAGCCAGCCTAAACTTTGCATCGCCATACACCCATGGAATTCCTTCTTCAATGATGCCTGCCTCACACTCAAATAAGTATTCCAACTCATATAACGCTGGGTGATTCATACGATCACCTGCTTTCGGAAAATTCCTGATATATATTTCGCATATTAAGGCTCTTCATTAATTCTATATTTGCAAATGTGTCTTCCGAATGTACTTTGTCACCATATATACCACTGATTCCATTGAAACCTGCTACTGTCCAAAACCGTATAGCTTGCCAGTTTTTAATGGCAATATTGACTCTAATATGCTCAAATCCCAGCTTTATGATTTCTTTGCACAACTGAGCTTCCGTTTCTTTCCCAAAACCTTTTCCTTGTAGTTCTGTACCTATGTATAAAAAGGTAATATAAACAGAATCAAAAGTGGGATATCCATGATATACGCTTAAAATCCCTATTATTTCTTCCCTATCTTCTTGCCTTATTGTAAAAATACGATAATTCTCCTTTTCTCCTTCAGGTGGGATATCCCCATAAAAAAAACAGTGTTCAATATGCTTTGGGTCATATTCAAGGCCATCCCATTGGTTCATATATCGACTGCTTGAATATAATTGTTGTGCCTCGGCAATCTCATTCTCTAACAGTCTATTGAATACGAGATTGGATGATCTCCAGAAGTTCGGAAGCCTTTTATTAACCATACGTGTCACATCCTTAAGTATTTATCTAAGTTAGATGTTGAGCTTATTAATTTGTAACGATATGAAGGATATGTGATATTAAGCTGTCCATCTCCATTGCCTAATCGCCAACGAAGCTGCCGTTAATACCGACAGCCTCATCCTATTTTCGAGTATTTGCAATCGATGCCTGCATCAAACAACCATTCGACATACAGGTTTACCCGGACATCATTTTCGAAAGATGCAGGAAAGTCAAAGTTTTTTCAAGTCATGACTCATGATCTATCTCCGCTCTCGATGGTTTAATTCTATGCAATCCCATGTCTGTGAAATTGTTTGAAACGGGTCCCTTGATGCGTAAGCTCCCCTTGGTCACCTACGACAATTAGTCCATATCTATCCGCTCTCACCGCTAATTCGATACGGGATCGATCATCCATTTCGAAAGTAATGTAGTAATCCGTACTTGCGCTGGAATCGCCGGAACCTCCCCATACCTCTGTCCGCTTGTCCACGATCGTCACGGATCTTGTTACGGCTTCCGAAGCATTATTGCCTATCCAGGTCCTAATTCCCCTTACGATTACATAGAGGAATGTACTGGCTACGACAGTAATGACGAATCCTCCAAAAAGTTTGAAAAATAACGGCACTTCCTTTAGGAATCCGAAAAACCCGGGGCTCTCATCAAAACCAATCATATCATCTCTCCTTTGCGCAGATACCCCATACAAAAATGAATAGCAAGACAAGTTTATCTGTCAATCTATGCTGTCTATAAACGCAATAATGTCGTTATAAAACGTTACTTTGTCCTGCCCCTTAAGAGCATGGCCCGAAGCTGCATATTCCTTGACCGTTAGCTTCAGGCACATGCTCTTATACCGTTCGAGATCAGAGTCAGCCACTAATGAACCCTCCAGCAGACCTCGCGCCACTAAAACAGGCATATCAAAATTTCCTTTCAGCTCAATTTGCCGCGATTCCATTTGTATCCCTCTCACAGCCTCCGGTCTAATTTGTTTCGTTCGGTTAAATGGAATGAGATAGTTATGGATGTAATCTTCCGGCCACTCTTCATCCATTGCCCTGTGCTCTGGTGGATAGTCTCCAACCATAATCGATTTAACTTTCGACTTGTGCTTTAATGCATATCCTAATGCATAAGAAACACCGCGTGAGTAACTGAACAAATGAAAGTGGCTCAGACCGGCATCCTGCACAACGGCTTCAATATCAGATACATGCTCGCCCAGGTTGTATCCAAAGCTGGGTGTTTCACTTTCACCTCGTCCTCGGAACGATAGGATCACGCTCCTTCTTGGCTGCACGGCTTCAAGCAAATCAATATACTCATCCGCCGTTTCCGATAACCCGGGGCAAACGACTAATGTCGACTTGGCATAATCGCAGTTATTGACTGAGTCCAAGTAATGTATAGCTATCTCACCATTTGTCACATGCTTGGATATATACATACCGTACCTCCTCTTCGACTGAGAAACGTGAACAGCTCGTTGTTTGTCCGCTTTCTCCCCTTGCAATCCGCGACGGTTGAGTCCTGCACCGTAATAAAAAAAGCACGGGAGCCCTCAGCGCTTCCGTACTCTTTCATATCACGCTACATCCTGCGACTGCTTCGCAACGAAGCCAAGCAGACCAGCTGGTACACCAGCCACACGACGCCTGCAACCAGCATCATATCGAATACGACGTTGAACAGGAACAAATGCTTACCCATATCCGCTTGGCCGTCGCCTAGAATCGGGATAAGGAAACTGAATATTCCGGTCAAGCCAAGCAATATCAACAGCTCGACCGCAATACGGGAACGCTTGTCATAGCGCCGCAGCCATTCGAAGACAGCCGCCGCGAAATACAGCACGTAAACAACCGCGATAAACCACAATGCGTTTGGCATATGATGGCGTTTGAACTCACTCCATGTGCTGTAGCTGTATGCAATGGCGCCTGACGGCTTGCCTTCCGATTTCTCAAAGCTGCCCAAGTAGTAGGGCCGTATGCTCATCCCGTTCTCCGCCGCATACTCCATTTTGCTAATCAGCCTGGCAGGATGCTTGAGATAAAACAGCAATACGTCCATATGCGAGATTCGGTCATAGAATTCCGCCTTTAGGGATGGATCATTCGGCTTGATTGCCGTGTCTCCTTGGAAATAATTCGTTCCTGCAAGCACCGCCAAACGACTAGGCAGCCCGAGCTCCTTCAAATCACCTTCTACGTCCGGTGACTGATTCAATATGCCAAAAAACACGGTTTGATACATATTAATATGCCTGAAATCCTTAGGCGCCGCTGCGTACATGACAATAGAAGCAAGGAAAGTCAATGCAGATAGGATGATCGCGAGCTTGCGCCAGCTTTTATCTTCTCTGAGCCAAGCATACCGTAGGCCAAGAAGGGCAAAGCCCACGCCAATCGGCGCGTTCTGCGTTTTGGAGCAAACAAGAAACAGAATGGCTGCAAAGAAAAGCACCAGCGTCCTGCGGGAGGGCTCCTCTTGCTTCGTAAGCAGCAGTCCGAGACCGACTGTAAGCAGAAGGAATACAAACGATACTGGCTCCCCGAACAAAGAGTTGAAGTAAGCTAAATACCCGATATCAGAGAAGACAAGCAGCATGAGCAGCGCCAGCACAACTGCCGTGACAACCGACTTTGTCTTGTTGTATTTAATAATAAGATAGCCTGCCGCAATCAGCAAAGCAGCATACATACCGCCAAGAACCCGCACGTCAAACGCCGACCCGTTAAACAGCTTTCCAATAAACCTAGCTATCGCTACAACAATAAACTGCGTAGACGGATAAAAGCCTCGAAAAAAATGATCATACGCGAAGTATGCATGCGCATAACCAAAAAAACGATCCTCATATGACTCCAACGCATCATAATAGTTCAATCCCGCCGAACCCATCATTCGTAGAAAGTCTCCGTTGTCGGCCACGCCGATAAACGTCCCTGCGAATAGCAGCCATATCGCGACGCAGGACGCCAGCAAGACATAAATATTTTCGATGGCAAAAAGCTTTCTCATCACTCTCTCTCCTACCCTGTCAACTTCTCCTTCTCCCATGCATGGCGCATATTGCACACCTAAAATCTAGTAAAGAAGGAAACATTAAACTCAATCGTACCCCTGCCTTAGACAATCGTCAAGCTTGCCCAGCTTGCACAGAGCAAAAAAAAGCCGCCTTTATGAATCTAAAGGCAGCTCAGTCTTCAGTCTTGCAAAGTGTCTATCGTTACTCTCCCGGTTGCTTATGCGCCTAGTATTTGTTCAATGCGGGCTAGACTATCCGCGCTTAGCTTAATTCCCGAAGCCTTCACATTCTCCTCTACCTGCTCCGGACGGCTTGCGCCAACCAACGCACTGCTTACGTTAGGCTGTCTTAGAATCCAAGCCAAGGCAAGCTGTCCTACCGTGAGCTCAAGCTCCTTCGCCACTCGGCTGAGCTCAATGACCTTCGCGATCTTCTCCTCCGTTACTCCCTTGCGCATACCTTCCAACTTGGCAGCCCGGCTGCCTTCAGGAATATCGCTTACCGAGCTGTATTTGCCGGTAAGAAGGCCTTGAGCCAGCGGCGAGAATACGACTTGGCCAATCCCGCTGCGCTCGCCGTACGGAATGACTTCTTTCTCAATATAACGATTAAACATATTATATATCGGCTGGTTGGCAACGATACGATCCAATAAGTAGCGATCGGCAATTGCATGCGCTTCTACCATCTGAGCAGCCGTCCATTCACTTACCCCTACATATAATACTTTTCCTTGCCGCACCAAATCGCTGAGTGCTCGAAGCGTCTCGTCCATTGGCGTATTCGGGTCATGCCTGTGGCAATAGTACAAATCCACATAATCTGCACCCAAGCGGTTCAAGCTGGCGTGGCATTGCTCCATAATGTGCTTGCGCGATAAGCCGCGGTCATTAGGCCCCTCGCCCATTTCCCCGAATACTTTCGTCGCGAGCACGTAGGATTCACGCGGGAATGCCCGCAGCGTCTCGCCCAGAAGCTTCTCTGCTTCTCCCCGTTCATACACATTCGCCGTGTCAAAAAAATTAACGCCAAGTCCATATGCCGATTGAATAGCCTTCACAGCATGATCGCGCTCAACGTATCCGCCATATGTCAACCAGCTGCCTAGACTAATTTCACTAACCTTCAAACCGCTTTTTCCCAAATGACGAAATTGCATTTTTACTCAGCTCCTCATGATTCGATGCTCGCAAGCAATTAAAGCGCTGTCCAAGCTTGCATCTTTATTCTAGAGAAGTTGTTACCTATAGGGAAGAAGGGAAAAAAACATCACTATCTAGCGTGGAGTATAGATACTATATCAAGCGTAACTACTCTTTTTAATCGCCTATGACTAATCACGCCCGGATCGACATCAACAACGATCTGGCGTAAGGAGCCGCTTACGCTTTCGGCAGTATGCTCCGGTTCATCACTGGGGAGGAGAGAATAACCGAAGTATTGACATTGCCGAAGGGCATAAGCCGTTCTACAAGCTCGCTTAGCGCATCCATCCCCGTAACCGACGCTTTCAAAATATAGCTGACCGTACCCGTTACGCGATGGCATTCCATAATTTCATCGTCATTCATTATTCGCTTCTCAAACTCCGTCGGAAATACCTTCAATTCGCTCATTTGTATAATGACCTGAATGTTTCTCCCGATCGCGGCCGGCGACACCCTTGCGCCAAATCCCGTTATGATGCCATTCTCCTGCAGGCGAAGCAGTCGTTCCGAAATACTGGGGCGGCTAAGGGAGAGCCGCTTGGACAGCTCGCTTACCGTCATTCGCCCATCCTCCTGAAGCAATTGGAGCAGCGCTCTGTCAATTGGATCGATCATAACTTCCCCTCCTTCACATTGCAGAACAAATGCTGCTATTTACTTCAATGTTACATAAACTCACATAAATTCCATTCAGTTTATCATATATCCATTCCGTCTTGTTTTGTATGCTTATATTGAACAAATTCAAGCAGGCGGTGCATGCGATATGGCAAGGAAGTCGACCGACAAAGTGAAGGCGAACACAAGAAAATGGCTTCATTTTGCAGCAAGCTGTCTCGTTACGGCCAGTGGTTTGGTCATCTTGAAGCATTCAGATATCGTTACCGGAGGCACGGCGGGGCTCTCTTTAAGCATATCCCCTCTGCTCCATGTCCAATTCCACTATTTGTTCATTTTGCTCAACCTTCCGTTTTTTGTATTCTCCTACTTTTACATGGGCAGGTCCTTTACGCTCAAAACCACGCTGGCAATCGTTCTTCTTTCCTTGTTCAGCAGCATGGACAGCTTACTGCCCGTATTTACAATTTCACCGCTGCTTGGGGCTATAGCCGGTGGAGCCATTATCGGAGCTGGCATTACTGCTCTGTTCAAGAATGGCGCTTCATTGGGCGGGGCGACTATCCTTGCGATTTATTTGCATAAGAACTACGGGATCAATCCAGGCAAAATCAATTTTACGTTCGACCTTCTAGTCGTACTCACCAGCTTAACCGCATTCTCCCTTACGAGCGGGCTGTACTCTGCACTTTCAATCGCCGTCACCTCCGGCATCTTATCCTTCTATAAAAAAAAGCGAAAGCGTACCGAGCCTGCCAAATCAGAGCCCAGTACCGCTTCCGCGCACCAGCAGCTTATGGAATAAAAAAAGCTGATCGCGGATTTCCTCCCGCGATCAGCTTTTTCAGTATTTATTTGCGAGCTCGTTCATTCACTTACGATCTTAATGACTCCGTCACAGCCCGATTTTCATCAAACGGTATGCTAAGCTAGGAGCAAGGGAAATATGCGAGCGCTAACCGCTTCATATTTTACTCGGTTCCTGTCCATTTATTCACCGCATTTACGATTAATGGCTTATAGAATCAATCCCATTAGTAAAAATTCGCGGGCTGCTCGCCATTTCCTCTGTGAGGGAAGGAATGAGGAGAAGGTCTCGTCTACGCATTCTTTTTCCGAATTTGCTTATCCCGGTTCTCGCCCCATTCTTTGGCCTGAGCTGTGGCGATTGCAATAGCCCTGCCTTCTTCATAGCCATCCTCTAATAACGCGTTGGCAATCTCGATCGCTTTATTCCGAACAGGTGCCATGAAATTTTTCAGTGAATCGGGGTATTCCTCTTTTGTCCAAGGCATCTTCCATCCCTCCTTCCAAATCGTGATTTGCAGACCCGCAGTTCATACTGCTCCTGCACAAGCTGCTATTATTTACCCCTATCGGCGAAGTGATTAAACAGATCCAGCAACATAAGACAACAAAATGGCCGCAGCAGGTTATTACTCTTAACCTGCTGCGGCCCGTTTCCTGCTGCCTATGTGTTTCATTAGCGTACCGCTTATTTCTTATATGCAGCGCCTGCTCTTATTAGTCAGCTATTGCTACCCAATGCCCCTTTTTCACTTCCACAAAAGTCGAGTGCTCCAGCCCGTAAGGGTCGGCTTTGGAGGCTTCCGTATGCGGCACCGCTTTTTTCAACGACTCAACCTTGGGATCGGGTACGGGAATCGCCGCGAGCAGCGACTTCGTATAAGCGTGAATCGGATTCGCGTACAGCTCCTCGCTTTCGGCAAGCTCGACGATTTTCCCCTTATACATCACCGCGACGCGATCGCTGATATGCTTGACCATCGATAGATCATGAGCAATAAACAGATAGGTCAATCCCAGCCGCTGCTGGAGCTCCTCGAGCAGCTTCACAATCTGTGCTTGTATGGATACGTCCAACGCGGATAACGGCTCATCGCATACAATAAACTCCGGCTCAACGGCCAGCGTCCGTGCGATACCGATCCGCTGGCGCTGCCCGCCGGAAAATTCATGGGGGTACCGCTGCGCGTGCGAAGCATCCAGCCCCACCATCTCCAGCAGCTCCTCCACGCGCCTTTGACGCTCCTGCTTCGTTGTCGCTATCCCATGCACATCGAGCGCTTCGCCGATAATATCAACAATGCGCAGCCTTGGATTGAGGGATGCATATGGATCCTGGAAAATCATCCCCATATGCCGCCTCATCGTCTTCATTTCCGTCCGGTTCAATTGCTGCAGCGGAATGCCACGATAGAGCACTTCGCCTCCTGTCGCTTCATTTAAACGGAGAATCGTGCGGCCAGCCGTGGACTTTCCGCTTCCGGATTCGCCAACTACGCCAAGCGTCTCGCCTGCCCGGATATCAAAGCTGATATCATTAACCGCCTTAACAATCTGCCCTTTGCCCATATCAAAATATTGCTTAAGTGCCCGCACTTGAAGCAGCGGCACATCATCCGCTTGCCTAGAGAGCGTTGGAGCAGGCTTTGCCTTTTTCTTCTCATTCAGACGAGGCAACGCGTTAAGCAGCTTGATTGTATAGGGATGCTGCGGATTCGCAAAGATCTGCTCCGTCGTTCCCGTCTCGACGATCTCGCCGTCTTTCATTACGACAACACGGTCACACATGCCCGCGACTACGCCAAGGTCATGCGTAATGAGAATAATGGAAGTTCCCAGCTGCTTCTGTATATCCTTCATTTGATTAAGAATCTGCGCCTGTATGGTCACATCGAGCGACGTAGTCGGCTCGTCAGCGATGAGCAGCGAAGGCCGACATGCAAGCGCTATGGCAATCATAACCCGCTGACGCATACCACCGGAGAACTCATGGGGATACTGTAAGTAGCGAGCTTCGCTATTCGGAATGCCTACAAGCTTAAGCATCTCAATCGCTTCGGCTTTGGCCTGCTGCTTGTTCAGCTTCCGGTGCTTAATCAAGCTCTCTTCAATCTGCTTGCCGATCCGCATCGTTGGGTTAAGGGAGGACATTGGGTCCTGGAAAATCATTCCGATATCGCGGCCTCTGATACCTTCCATTTCCTTATCGGACTTGAAGGCTAGATTCTGCCCTTGGAATAGCACCTCGCCATTCTTTACCATAGAAGGCGGCGATGGCAGCAGCCTCATAATCGTGCGGGCAGTAACGCTCTTCCCGCTCCCGGATTCACCGACGATGCCAAGCGTCTCGCCTTTATGAACTTCAAAGCTGACATGGCGAACGGCTTCTATTTCCTTGTCGTGTGAAAAGAATGATACTGATAAATCGTTTACTTGAAGCAATGTATGCATATCGTCACCTACGTTGTTATTATTTTCCAATAAAAGCCAAAAAGATTTCAAAAAGTAAGTAACTAATTTATATCTCAACACTATTATATATTGTATAATGATTATAGTTTCAATCCAACCATGAGGTTATTGACTTTTTTCTATCCTTAAAATAAAATCTACTATATCGATCGGAATAATGCAATTAAAAAAAGCTTGAACGAAAAGGAGCGGACTAGCTTGATAGGGCACGCTACTGCAACGGGTAATGGCTTCGCTGATCGTTTGGCCGCCATATACCGCAAAATGTTATTACATCCATCCTATAGGCTGCTTCTCCTGTTAGCTGGAGCGCCTGTTACCGTTATTGTTTATGTGGCGCATCAACTGCTCAAATCCAAGAGCGGCTACACTCGCATCGTGGAAGAAACGAGAAACAAGCTGCTGAAATCAGGTTATATGGACGAGCTGTTTATGGAAGCAAAGGACCAGCTGCAGCGGAAGCATCGTTTCTTCGAGCAAACGGTCAGTACGGAGCAGACTGCTCGCGAAGCCAAACAGATCGCTGCACGGAAATTCGAAGAAACCGTGCAAGCGCAGTTAAAGGAACGCTTGTCCAGTGAGAGCGGCCTGAAGGTTACGTTCGGCGAAACTTACCATTCACTAGCGATGAACCCCTTCTTCATGGTTCTATCGGTAATCATCGGATTGCCCATGTATCTACTGATGGCGATCTATGCCAATCCTTATGTGAAATATATCGTAGAACGGCTGTTCATGGCCATTTTCGTTATTTTCGGAGTCGCCTTCCTAGTCTTCACGATTCTATACATCTCGCCGATGAATCCGGCAGCGAATCTGCTGGGCGAGACTGCTACAGCCGAACAAATCGCAACGTTCAACCATCTTTACGGATTGGATCAGCCTTATTTGGTTCAGCTATGGAATACGATTAAAGGCATATTAACCTTTGATCTTGGCAAATCATTTGCCGGCAACGAGAACGTAACTACGGCAATCGCGAATAAATTTCCGGTTACGCTAACCTTAACGTTTATCTCCACGTTGATCGCTGTTCTAATTGCCTTGCCTATCGGGATCCTGTCGGCTACAAGGCCGAATTCCTTTCTCGATTATACCTTTATGTTCATTGCTTTGCTTGGACTGTCCATTCCCAACTTCTGGCAAGGGCTAATCTTCATCCTTAATTTCTCTATTAAACTGCCCTGGTTGCCCGCCACTTATAATCCCGACAATTGGCTGTCCGCGATTATGCCGATCGTCGTGCTAGGTACGGGATTAACGGCTGCGGTAGCCAGAATGACGCGCTCCTCGACGCTGGAGGTCATACATGAGGATTATATTACGACCGCCAAGGCAAAAGGACTTGCACGCAGGCATGTCCTGTGGAAGCATGCCGTCGGCAACGCGCTTATCCCGATCATTACGGTTATCGGCCTCCAGTTCGGCGGCATGCTCGGCGGGGCAGCCGTCACGGAGAAAGTATTCAATATTAGCGGTATCGGAAGCTATATCGTAGACAAGCAGTTCATTCCCGATATTCCGAGCATTATGGGCGGGGTAGTCTATACGGCCATTACCATTTCCATCGTGAATGTGATTGTCGATTTGCTGTATGCGTTTTTTGACCCGAGAATTCGTTCCAAAATGAAACAATACTAAAGCAGGTGCTACCTTTGACGAATCCGTCCATCACCAAGCAAGAAGTCCAGTTCCGGCTGAAGTCCAGCCAAGAATACGGGCAAGCAAGCTTCTCAGGCATCGTATCCTTGGCTTTGGCGATTGTCCTGCTGCTGAACAGCTACGTGCCCAGCACGGGAGCTTTCAAGCCTGCCGTCCTTATAGCTAGTCTCGCCTATTTCGTGTTTACGCTGCTTCAGTTCGGCGTATGGGCGCTTATTCGCAGGGATCTCATTCGGAGTGGCGCCATAAAACGTTCGACGAGGTCACTCGGATACGTGCTGCTGCTCAGCTTGCTGAGTGCCAACATATTCATCGCCACCTCTGCTTTCCAGCTTGTGAAGGTGAAGAAAAGCGCTGCCTATACGCTGGCCGCTTATGCATGGCTTACAACGGTTCTCGTTTTCGCCGTTTCCGCGCTTAATTTATTCAAGCCTTACGTGGCAAACGGATTTCTGACAGGCATGTTTCTGCTTATTGTTGCAGCCGTTCTGCAGCTTGCCGCACTGCTCCTTATCGCTAGGCATGCCGACAAGGCCGTTTTACCTCGCTGGATGTGGGCGGTTGCCGCCGTGCTTCTCCTGACCTCGGTCAGCGGCAATTTGTTCGCTTTATTCCTAGGGCTGCTGCTTATTTCCAAGCTTCGCGACAAGGGCCATACGTCCGGTTCCAAGCTGGGGGAAGTCGTAGAGCGCCTTTCCCGAAGCTCAACTTCGATGCTCGGGCTGCTCTTTATTCTGTTTTTGCTTACGTTGTCCATTACCAGCTATCTGACCTTCGATTACGGCATGGCCATCGCTAACAATTACAGCTTAATTTTGCAATCGCCGAATTTGGCCTATCCGCTAGGGACGGACAATTTCGGCAGAGATTTATTTTCACGTATCGTATTCGGCGCACGAATCTCATTGGTCGTTGGCCTCATGTCCACGTTCATTCCGGTTGTGATTGGCGGCGTGCTTGGCGCCATCTCCGGTTATTACGGACGCCATACGGACAACGTAATCATGAGAGCGCTGGATATCCTGTATGCCATTCCCGGTATATTGCTCGCCATCGCCATCATTGCGGCTTTCGGCGCAAGCACTGTCAATCTTATATTAGCGCTGAGCATTGGAGCCATTCCGACCTATGCGCGAACGATGAGAGCGAACGTGATGCTGGTCTCCACGCTTGAGTATGTGCAAGCTGCGCGCGCATTCGGTGCAAGCGACAGTGCCATTCTGTTCAAGCACATCGTGCCGAACTCCATCGCGCCCATGATCGTGAAGTCCACGCTTACGATAGGCACGGCAGTCATCTCGACCAGCAGCTTGAGCTATCTAGGGCTCGGCGTAGAGCCCCATATTCCGGAATGGGGCAACATCCTTAAGCTTGGCAGCGCGTACCTGGAGACGCATGCTTATACGGCCATTTACCCGGGGCTTGCCATTATTGCGCTCGTGCTCTCGTTCAACTTCCTTGGCGACGGCCTGCGCGATGCGCTCGACCCTAAGCTGGACTAACGGCCAGCTTTATAAACACGTAACTCATTCATATTCCATCGACTTCTACGTTACGAAAGCATGAACGGACGATGAATGAATGTGAGTTAAAATAAAAATAGAATATCTATCAGGAGGGAACACCATGAAGAACAAAACCAAGTTTGGCGCTTTGCTGCTGCTTAGTGCTTCTATTATGCTCAGCGGTTGCAGCGTAACCACCAAGAACGATGCCGCGGAATCCCCTAAGCCGTCCGAAGGCACAGAGCCAGTCGTTGACAGCAGCCCGGCTGATATCGAATTGCTCGGCATGAGCAGCAATGAGGCAGACATTAACATTATCCGCGATCAGCTGACTAAAAACGGCTTCAACGTGAAGCTGAATGTACAAGCCGATTACGGCAGCTTCAAGTCCCAGCAGGACGCAGGCAACTTTGATATCGCATTGTCCAGCTGGACCACGGTAACGGGAAACCCGGATTATGCGGTTCGCTCGCTTTTCAAAACAGGCGGGGATTACAGCATTCTAGCGGATGCGGATATCGATGCTCTGATCGATGCTGCTGGCGCTCAAACACCGGCAGAGTATACGGAAACCTACAAGCAATTCGAGCAGCAGCTCGTATTCGACAAAGCCTATATTGCTCCACTGTACAATTCCTTGAAGGCGCAAGCGTTCAACCAAGAAGTTCTGAACAAAGATTCCGTTCGCATCTCGAAGTCCCGTTCGCTTCCATGGGAAGCTCTTGATTTCAAAGATACGGCTAAGCGCGCCAAGGATGCATTGGTGCTGCAATCGACGATTCCAACCTTGACATCGCTCGACCCGATTAAGGGCAACGACGGCTCCATCAATATTATCAATACCAATATGTACGTTCGCTTGGTGAACCTGACCGATGACGATAAAATCACTTCTGACGGCTCCCTGTCTTACAATCACGCAATTGCCGAAGGAAATTCCGATTACTACTTTATCCTAAGAGACAATATTAATTTCGCTCAAATTAAAAACAAGCTTGCCGTAGATACAGGCGAGCGCGTTGGCGCAGACGATGTTATCTTCTCCCTTGACCGGGCGAAGGACAAAAACTCAGTGCCTGACCACCGTACGTTCACGCTTCATGAGCATATCTCAAAAATCGAGCTCGTTACCGACACAGCTTCGCTTGATAGCGTAAAAGTAACAGGCGGCAGCGACAGCGTGAAAGCAGCGCTAGAGAAAGGGCTTAGCGCACCGATTTCTGCACTTGTATCCGACAAAACGCAAGCAAGCAGCAAAGACGGCAAATACCAGGTCGTGAAGCTTACGACTACCGAGCCTTTCCCGCAAGTACTGAACTATTTGGCTCACCAGTCCGCAGGCATCGTGTCCAAGAAGCAAGTGGAGAGCATCAATACGTATGACGTAGCCAAATTCGACGTGAACAAAGACATCCCTTACGGCGATCAGAACACGGTAACGGAAGGCAATGCATACAACAACACGCTTTATACAAGCGGTCCTTACATCCTTTCCAGCAAAAATGATTACGAAGCCATTTTCTACAAAAACCCTGCTTACTTTAAGGGCACGGACAATGAACCAAAAATCAACAATATCAAGATCCGTTTCATCAAAGACGCAGACAGCAGCTTATCCGCGCTGCGCAGCGGCGAGATCCACCTTTACTACGGCGTTTCCGAAACCAAATACGATGTAGTTAAGAGTGACAGCAAGCTGACGCTTCAAACGATTCCGAGCAACGCGGTTTCTTATCTGCTTTTCAACACAAAAAACCGTCCGGTAGCAACTAGCGCTGATTTGAGAAAAGCCGTGCTTTACTCCATCAATCAAGATGAGTTTCTTGCATACTACGGCGGCAATAAATTCAAAGCGGTATCCACTTTGAGCCCGCTTGTTGACACAGGACTAGAGCTGAAGGCCGATTCGGCGAAAGTGAAGGAATTCCTGGCTGCGTACAACGCAAGCAAATAAACCTTTATAACGAAGAAGAAACGCCTGACGGCGTGCTTTCAATAGACGCCATCGTTTCGGCGAAACGTATAGAGAAAGGATGAGCAAACTCCATATCCTTTCCTATACGTCAAGCGAGTCTTATATTTGGAAATAGACTGCCTCAGATCATCCACGGTGACGGGGCAGTCTTTTTCTCATTTGGCCGATTTATGCAAAATACGAAAAGGAGCAACTACACATGTCCAATATCAATAAGCCGGAAGCAAGTCTCTCCCAGTGGGATGCCCTTATGCTGGAATCGCTTAAAGCGCATGGCTGGGCGAATGAAGAGTTGATTAACCGAGTTCGTGCGGGGGATCTTCCTGCGGATGACAGCAAATTCCAATTTGATTATACGGGGTTAACCGCGTTTGCCGCCGAGAACGCGAGCAGCTTTGAGCAGGCCGTGAATCAAGGCTACCAGATCAAATACAATACGATTCGCGGCATTCACAGCTGGATTCTCGTTGCGCTTCGGCACGAGGCTGAGCTGCTGCTGGAGCCTGGCCATGAAGCGGTAGTTGCTTCTTTGTCAGAGAGTGAAGCTCGGCATCTGACCTCCGTCCTATCTTTTGGATGGCATCTGGTTCTGCTAAACGATGGGCAGGCCACGGGCGGCAAGGCTTCATACCGGATTGAGCCTATCCAGCGTTGATTCCAAACGAATTTAAACGATCCCAAACGATCCCAAACCAAATAGGATCTTTCGATCAGCATGCTCTGCTCATAGAAAGATCCTATTCTTACTAGCGAATTAGATCGCCCTCATACGATTATTCCTTGGATTATGCTCGACCTCCGCAAGTCCCAATTGCTCCATCAGCGGCGGGTAATAGCTATACCTTATACGCCAAACATTATCGACGCATCCTCTGCTAGTATATCATTTCTATAGACTCCCGCTCCGCAAAACCCCATTCGCATCTGCACGGCAGGCGAATTATAATGTTGAAGCCGCTTCAACCACGAAGGAAGCTAGCTGCTCAGAATCGAACGGCTGCCCCTGACGCAGCTTGATCGTTTTCCTCTCTGGGGGACCATCGAACAATCCTTCTGGGAGCGATAGTCCGCTCGCATTAAAAATCGTGAAGCTTACCGCGTCCTTTGACGTGGAAATAACGGCTGCATATTTTCCATTGTGCAAAAAATGAGGCTTCTTGTATTGCATCCGCTCCTGAATACCCGGAACAGCGGCAAGCACGGCCTTGCGCAGCTTGCTGCAAAGCTCCCCCTGCCAGGGCTCTTTTACTGTTTCAATAAAATCCGATACTTCCTGATTCATCACTTGCTCTCCTTTTCGCCGATCGTATTTGTGATGCTCATCCTCGGCGGCTGGTTGTATGAAAACGAACGGCAATGGATGCCTAATTTCTGACTGTCAGCTTCTTTTGAGCATACCGAGCTGGTCCCGCAGATCAGCCTCTAAGGCTAACCCTTTCGAGTTGTTCAGCAGGCCTGCTTCCTCACGAAGCAGCCGAAGCTCGATCTCTCCCTTGCCGCAGCCGCTTGGGTTCGGCATGCGAAGCGCCCAGCGTATCGCTTCCTCTTCGGACTCCACATCAATCAGCGTGAACCCGGCAATAAGCTCGTGCAGCTCCTCGAATGGTCCCGCCAACACTTGCGGCAGCTCCCCGTGCTCCGCATAGGATATGCGCAGCCCGCTCGCGCTCGGCTGCAAGCCTTCTACCGCGAGAAGCTTGCCCGCGCTTGCCAAAGCTTCATTGAACGCTGACATGCTTGCAATTAGCTCATCGCTCGGCCTCACGCCTGCCTCGGAATATTTAGTCGCCTTCACAATCAACATATACCGCATATGATTTGCCTCCCGTCTTGGAATGCAGGCCGCTTGCAAACCTGCCTCTATATAAGCAACGAACGAGCGACCCGGTATTCGACAGACTGCACATCCTTTCACAAAATATTTTCCCGTAAGAAGAAACGCCTGACGGCGTCCTTTCAATTGACGCCATCGTTTCAGCGAAACGTATAGAGAAGTAGGAGCAAACCCATATACTTTCCTATACGTCAAGCGTAAACGGCTGAAGCCGTCCTCTGGCGACTAAGCTTACGTTTCGCGTAGAAATATAGAGAAATTTGGCGAAATGATATACTTTCCTATATTTCAAGAAGAAACGGTTTCACCATCTTCTGCAAGAGGGGCTATCCGTTTCTCGTAGAAAAAGAAGAATACTTTATCGTGTGAAACATATACAGCCTTATATTTCAAGCGTAAACGGCTGTCGCCGTCCTCTGTGGCAAAAGCATTCGTTTCGCGGATATCTATAAGCACATTTATAGGTGAAAACATATATATGCTTATATCTCACAAAAAAAAGCCTCCATGGCCGCCGTCGATCCGGGGCAGGAGACTTGCTTCTTATTCACTCGCATTCTGCCGCCCGTCTGAGGAGGAGCTCGCGCTCACGCGCATTGCGTGTCATGGATGCGGCTCGTTCAAACTCCACGCGGGCCTCATCCATACGGCCTAATTTAGCCAGGAGATCAGCGCGCACGCTCGGCAGCAGATGGTAATCCTTCATTGCGGGCATAGCTGTCAGCTGATCAACCAGCTGCAGCCCAAACGCTGGACCAAAAGCCATCGCAATCGCCACTGCCCGATTCAATTCGACGATCGGCGATGGCATGACGCGCGACAAAGCCTCATATAAAGCGGAAATTCGCACCCAGTCCGTATCTCCGGCGTTACGGGCCTTTGCATGGCATGCGGTAATGGCAGCTTGAAGCGCATACGCTCCCATTGGTCGACCCAGCTTCTGCGCACGGTCAAGCGCAGCCAAGCCGCGCCTGATGAGAAGCTGATCCCAGAGCGCCCGGTTCTGATCCATAAGCAGGACCGGTTCGCCCTCACTATTTACACGTGTTTTGAAACGTGAGGATTGCATTTCCATTAGCGCAACCAGTCCGTGCACTTCTGACTCCGCAGATGCAATCTCCGCTAGCACGCGTCCTAGCCTTAGCGCCTCCTGACAAAGCAATGGCCGCAGCCAGCTGCCGCCTGAGGTTGCGGCATAACCTTCATTAAACATGAGATAAATGACCTCGAGCACCGTTGACAGCCTATTCTTCAGCTCTTCGCCTGCGGGAACCTCGAAATCAACCCGCATGGCGCTGAGCGTGCGCTTCGCACGAACGATACGCTGCGCGATGGTCGATTCCGCAACGAGAAAAGCATGCGCGATTTCATCCGTCGTGAGCCCGCACAACAAACGGAGCGTTAGCGCTACACGAGCCTCCGGCGATAAAGCCGGATGGCATGTCGCGAAGATGAGCCGCAGCAAATCATCTCCAACCTCGCCATCCAGCGACATGTCCACCTCCTGCTCCGTATACAGCTCGCTGCCGCGCCCTACCTCTTCATATTTCTGTTCGCGCAGCCTGCTCCTGCGGATCAAGTCAATCGCGCGCCGCTTCGCCGTCGTCATCAGCCATGCGCCTGGATTATCGGGTATTCCAGCTTCCGGCCATTTCTCCAATGCGATAACGAGCGCATCCTGAGCCAGATCCTCCGCGAGTCCCACGTCCCGCACGATGCGTGCCAGCCCAGCAATCAGCTTAGCCGACTCCATTCGCCAGATCGCATCAATCGTACGCTGGACGGCTTCCTTCGTCATTGCTTCTTAGGTCCTTCCAGCTTCTCGCGAAGCGCGGCTTCCATCGCCAGCGTTTCCGGATTCTGCGTCAAATCCTCCGCCCCCATAATCTGCCGCAGCTCTATTTCCCCTTGGCCGTTGCCATGCGGATCCGGCATCCTCATCGCCCATTCAATCGCTTCTTCCCGCGATTTGACCTCAATAAGCGTATAACCTGCGATAATCTCTTTCGCCTCCGTAAACGGGCCATCGATCACTTTCGGCTTCTCTCCCGGATTCGGGTAAGAGATGCGAATCCCGTTAGAGCTTGCTTGCAGCCCATCTGCAGCGAGCAGCACGCCTGCCTTGGCCAATTCCTCATTGTAGCGCAGCATCGCTTCCAGCAGTTCCTGACTTGGCATTACCCCTGCCTCGGAATCCGTCGTACCTTTAACAATCATCATGAATCTCATCGTTATTCCCTCCTGAATGTATGATGGATACGCGATGATTGGCCCTCATTCCAGCGGCCAATCATCGCTCCTATATATCCGACGAATAAGAGCAGATAGAATCGACAGCTCACCCTGCAAATATTTCAATGACAATCATTTTCCTGCTCCTGCTTCCAAAATAGGTATTCGTCATGCCGTATCCATACTCCTCTTCAATGATCCTCTCACCCATGAAGGAACAGCCTGCTTCCCTGCCCTGCCGCATGAGGCATATAAAAAAGAGCCAAGCGGTCATCCGCACGGCTCTTCCTTTTCAATCCCTAACATGTGAGCTTCCTTATTTATGCGCTTTGGCAACCTGTTCTATCAATGCGTCAACCGCTTCGTCGACCAAATAAGGACCATAATTCCATTTATCACGCGTCACGTTAATGATTCTATTCTCTTTGATCGCCGGTATCGCTTGGTAGACCGGCTCTTGGAACAGCTCCATCATTTGGGCCATCTCTTCATCCGTCATTTGGGTGAAGAAATAGTCGGCTGGCTTATTCACGAACTCTTCCAAGGAAATGACGCTTCCTCCATCGGCATACTTTTCGAACTGCTCCGGCATCTTGAATCCGTAATCTTCATAGATCAGCTTGCCCAGTGTACCGCCTTTGCCCCCTAAAAGGATCTCTCCCTCGTAGAGGATGAACGTAATGGAGGTCGTCCCCTCTGCAATATTGATGTCGATTTGATCGCGAATCCGCTGCAGCTTCCCCTCGAACTTGCTAATCCATGCCTCAGCTTCGTCCTTGCGGTTCATAATGTCACCATCGTACGAAGCGTATTAATTACATCCGGATCGCCGCCCCATGCTACAGCAATCGTCGGCGCAATTTTCTCGTACGATGCGAACGCTTCTGCTTTGTGATAATCGGGAAGTATAATCAAGTCGGGCTCCAGCGCCGAAACAGCCTCTGCGTTGCCTAGCCCCTCGCCAATGCTCTCCACTTCGGCCATATCCTCCGGATATTGGTCCAATGTGCCTTGATCAGCACCTACCGGCTTTAAGCCGAGCGGAAGCAAATAACCGCCATATGTAACAACGACAACTTTGCCAGGATTCGCTGGAATTTCTACCTCACGGCCCAAAGCATCCTTAAACATTCTTTTCTCTGCCGGCAATGCGTTCGCCGATTCATTCTTTTGCTCGTTATTTGTCTGAGCAGTCGGCTGCACCTCAGCCCCCGTGCCGCCGCATGCGGCTAACAGCAAAGAAAGACTGAATAACAAGCTCACCGCAAAAGAAGGCTTAAATCTAACGTTCATTTCATTCACTCTCCAAGCATTTTGTTGATAATGATTATCACTATTAACAATATAGCTTTCCTCTGCTTGGGACGCAATGAACGATTCGGGCATAATATTCGTACGAATTGAACCTTTTAATCCGAGACGGTGCATTTTGAATTGCGCTGGCGTAGCGCCAGCCTGCTTTTTGAATAGCCGATTGAAATAGTAAATATCAGTATAGCCTACACTCTCCGCTATCGTGCGGATGGGGATATCCGTTTCCATAATCAAAGCCTTCGCCTTGTTCATACGTATTTGTACGAGATATTCCATCGGACTGCTTCCATACTTGCGCTTGAACACCCTTGCAAGATAATGCGTGCTGTAATGAAACACATTAGCAATCGTCTCCATGGGAATGGATTCCCGGTAATGCTCATGAATATACAGTGCGATCTGCGCGGCCAAATCAGGCTCGGCAAGCTCAGCGCCATCCAGCTGCAGCTGCCGAAACTGCTCATACACGAATTGATAGAACAAGCCTGCTGCTTGCAGGCGTTCCAGCTCCTCCCCCTTGGTCCAATGCACAAACATGCGCTCGAGCAAGGAAAGCAGCAGAATAGGATCGCTCGCGCGGAATGTATAGGGCCTCTTGAAACGCGCAAGCTGCTCTATCCGCTTAGCTGCATTGTCACCTGTTAACTCCATTATCGGTTTATATAAAATCAGGTAATAATCAATGGAACGATTCGAACCTTTCATATACAAAACGGCGTCTTTTCCACCGTGAAGCACGTGATAGCCCATTGAAGAAACCTCGATGCCATCCAGCTTCAGCCATGCCTCTCCCTGATTGGCAAATAGGAAGGCGTTGGCGGGAAGCCGATAAGCGCGCGGCTCCTCCCATGGCTTTAAGACGATATGGCGAATGTCTACTATTTTAACCGGCGTCTGGCTCCATAATCGGATCGTTTCTGACCACTCCATAGCTACACCTCACAGCAAATATATCTCATTATAAATCATGACGGATATAAGCGGCTATTTCCACTTTCGAAGAAGACCAATCGTTTACTCAAGCGTTATAAACCCTCCATGCTCCCGCCTGCAAAATTGCGATGAAGGGTTTAGTAAGCTAAAATGTTCTTTAGTTAGCCACAAGGCGGTGAGCTTGTTTAATGAAGACCGATAAAAGCATGAAAACAACCGAATACGGCTCGCTCGAAGACATGAGTTTCAAGCTTCGCGAAATAGAGTCCGTCAGCATACATAGACATGACTGGAAACTTAAGCTTCAATTTATAGAGTCGCACCTGCTTCTGGTAGCTGCAAGCGGCCAAGGTCAACTGACCGTCGACGGGAGATTTATTGAACTGCGGCAAGGCAGCGTATATCTATGTGTGCCGGGCCAGCTCGTCGAAGCGGCGGTAGACTCGTTGGATGAGCGGGGGTTTTACCATATCCGATTCGATGTCTTTGCGGATAATGGACAGCCGATCCCTAGCGGCAGCGTTGAAGATCCACTCCGCCGCTTCCCGGTAAAAGGAGAGGTTATCATGTCGTCTCCCGTAACAGTAGGCACTTTATGCGAAACCATCTGTCGGCATATGAAGGACGTGAGCCCGCTCAACCGATTTCGTGGTCAAATCCACTTCCAAGAGTTGCTGCTTACAATTCTGCAAGACGCTGTTCTCGAGCAGGAAACCGATTCGGAAGCCGTGCTTGAATACGTAAAAAGCTATATGAAGCAGCATTACCAGCAAGAACTGACCATCGAGCATTTGGCTAAGGTAGCCGGCATTAGCCCTCGCCATTTCATGCGCCAATTCAAAAAAAGATATGGCTGCAGCGCTATCGATTATTTGGCGATCTACCGAATTGAGCAAGCGCAGCAGCTGATGAGAACGGGCGGGCACTATCGCATACGGGACATTGCGCGCCATGTGGGCTACCATGACGATATTTATTTTCGGCGCAAATTCAAACAGGTATCCGGCATACCGCCAGCTGCATTTATAAAGAACAACAAACAAAAAATCGTTGCCTACGATTCCTTTAACATCGGACAGCTTCTTGCTCTGCAAGTGACGCCATCTGCAGCGCCAGCCGAGCATCCATGGACCGATTATTACCAAAGAAAATATGAAACAAGCTCCGTGCTCGGTTTAAGCTCCCTGCATGCCAATAGATTGGAACAACTAAAGCTTGCTGCGCCGGATTATATTATCGGTTCCAACCATCTGGTTTCAAGTGGAGAGCAGAAAAAATTAAATGAAATTGCTCCCGCCTTTTTTGTTCCATGGTTAGAGAACGATTGGCGCGCGCATCTCCGCCTAACTGCACGGTTTTTGGACAGATCAACCATCGCCGAGGTCTGGTTGGATCACTATGAGCGAAAGGCGGCATTCGTCAGCGATCAGCTGAAACGGGCTTTCAAAGACGACACCCTCCTCATTCTGAGGATCACCGGGAATAGCTTCACGCTGCTAGGCGGCAAAAGCATTGCAACGGTATTTTACGATGATTTGCATATTAGGCGTGCGCAGCGTATATATGAAGAGACAACCGATCAGGAAATGACGCCTGAACAACTCACCGCTATCGACCCGGATCGCATGCTGGTCATCGTTGGCGATGACCCCCAATCCCAGTCCAGCTGGCACACTTTAATGCGCTCTGAACGATGGCGTTCCCTGAAAGCTTATCAGAATGGCAGGATTGACTTTCTTCCTGCTTACCCTTGGATTGAATATAACGCTTTTACTCATGACCTTTTATTAGATGAGGCATTGAAGCTATGGCATGATCGTACATGAAATTTTGTCGCTATCGTCAATAGGATGAATGAACAATTTCAACTATACTCCTTTTATATGATAATGATTATCAATTTTAATTAGCGGCAGTCATTAATCAATCAGATTTACAGGAGGGGCACCACGGAATGAAAAGAAATGTACGCTTATTGGCAGGATTGATGATGATCCTGTTGGCGCTGATCAGCACAGCCTGTGCAGCAGCGAAAACGGAAACGAACACTACGGGCGCAACCACTGAACCTACTAGCCAGCCGAGCGCAGAAGCGCCTTCTGCAGAGCGGGTCATCAATAGCCTAAAAGGAGATATTACGATTCCAACCGATCCCAAGCGGGTCATTGGACTTTCCGTCGTCTATCCCGAATTTTTGTATGCGCTTGGCGTCACGCCGGTTGCCGTACAAAACTACCATGAGGAGTACCCTTCTTATTTAGAAGAGGGATTTAAAGATACGGTGAAAATGGGCATCGCCCAAACGCCTAATTTTGAAGCTATTCTTGCCGCTGCGCCTGATTTGATCATTGCTCCAATATGGTGGTCCGATAAGGATTATGATCAGCTATCCAAAATCGCTCCCACCATCCTCCTGCCGGAGCGCGATAATTGGAAGGACGAGCTGCGTGATATTGCCGGCGTGTTTGGAAAGGAACCATTGGCAGAATCGGTCATAGCCGATTTGCAGGCGAAAGAAACAGCGGCTAAGCAGAAGCTGGATACCCTCGTTGGTGATGAGACGGTAATGTACATGATGGTCATGGAAAAGGAAATCATCATTTATGGAGAGACGATTGATCGAGGCAGCTTTATTCATGAGCGGCTTGGCCTAAACCCGATTAAAGAATTCCCGCAAGCCGAGCGTTCCATCTCTATATCTTTGGAAAAAATACCTGAATACAATCCAGACCATATCATCCTGCAGCTTAATAATGAATTCAATGAAGCCATCCAGAACCGCTATAAAGAGCTGCTGGACAGCTCGCTTTGGAAAAATATGACTGCGGTCAAAAACAATCACGTTTATACGATGGCTGGCAAGGAATGGTTCAATCTGGGCATGTCCCCGCTCGCAGACAGCTATGCGATTGACGAAGTCCTTAACGTCTTTGAGAATAAGCAATAATACCGAACACTTATGAGCCAAACAGAAGAATTGGCGGATTGGCTCGTTAGCATCAAATAGGCATGTAGCTTTTTTAAAAAGAAACAGCGGCAGCGATGGACGAAAAATGCGTCCTTGCTTGCCGCTGTTTTATTGTGTTTGATGTCGGGCACTTCTATCCGCAGACGACAAGCAGTCATCCGCCATTGGTCCTTGCATCTTATCCCTTGGGCTCACTCTCTGAGCGATCTACGCCGTATAGCGCATCCATATGCTTCATATGAGCAGTTCCCCAATCATTTAATGCCTTTAACACAGTGCTTAACCCTTTGCCGTATTCCGAGATTGAGTATTCTACTTTAGGCGGAATTTGGTTGTACACCTCGCGGTGTACGATATTGTTATGCTCAAGCTCTCTTAATTGTTGGGTAAGCATCTTCTTATTTATATCCGGAATCGCTTTTTGAAGCTCGCCGAATCTCATTATGCCATTTGAAATAAGCTGAAGCAAAATGGCCGGCTTCCATTTTCCCACTAAAATATCTAGCGCCGATTCAAACTTACAATATTCTTTCATTGCACTCCTCCAATTCCCCTTGCTCGTTAAGGTAACCTTTTAGTGACTACGTTAAGATAAAGTGCCTACTTGCTGGGTTTGATCATTAGGGTCTACTATACCATTAGTAGATTTCAAATACATAGTCAGGAGTTGGTAGCAAAAATGAATATCGCGGTATGGATTATTCAAGGGCTCGCAGCATTAGGATTTGTCTATTCAGGCTGGTTGAAGGCGTTTCAGTATGAATCAGCCAAAAAGTCTTGGGGATGGGTGTCAGACGTTCCAAAAGCGTTCGTCGTCTTCATCGGGTTGGCAGAACTGCTCGGGGCAATCGGACTCATTCTGCCGCAAGCGACGAATATCGCGCCTGTATGGACACCGATTGCCGCAGCTGGGCTCGCCGCAGTCGTACTTTTAGGGGCCATCTTCCACGTTGCTCGCAAGGAATACCGGGAAATCGGCGTTAACATAGTCTTTTTCGCGTTAGCTCTGTTTATTGCGATCTGTCGTTTTTAGATCGAGGATTATCTGACATTTTATAAAATAAAGCCACTCCTTTGCCAGGAGCGGCTTCAATCATTGATCTGGTTTTTAGCCTATTCGTACCCTAGATACGAATTTAGCAATCATGCCCGTCTCCTCTGAATTTTTTTGGCCGAACTACTCTTGGTACGACCTTATCGTCCATTGTTTGTTATGAAAAACAAGCCAATATACAGAACCGGCCTTCGCTTTATATCTCTCCATGTCGTTATGAACATCATCAAAGTCCATGACTTCACCAATGATGTAAAGGGGTACTTCCAAGCTGCTTCTCGATTTAATGCTCCGATATGAATCAACAAGTATGCCCTCTTGCGCTAATGATAATAATTGGTTCGCAAGATCCAGCCCCATGGGAAGCAAGCCTCTTTTATACTTTTTCAACTTATTAGGTATGATATGGCACATCGCATCCAAATAGTCGGTTTTATCTTTATGGAAAACCTTGTTGTACCATCCATCATCGTGGGCTAAATATACAAATCTGTTATTAAGTTTACTGAAAAACGGACCGTTTAACGCCTTTTTATAATGGCCCAAATATAATAGCTCTGCTTTTTCTTGAGCATCTAGACGATCAAGAGCTTCAACCTGATCAAAATCTATCCAACAGAAATTTCCGTATTGATAAACATTCTGTTGGTAAAGATCATTCAAATGTTCTTTTCTTACGAATTCTAATTGAAGTCCCTTATGATAATCTTCTCCTGCATACCCCGACACAAGCAGCAATACATGATTTAATTGTTGAGAAAGAGACGTAGCGAAATCAGCAAACGCTATACCCGTTGATGTTACTGATTGTTCTTTTTCGTTATAAATCATATAAATAACGTCTCTTGTCTTCATATGAAATCCTCTCGTTTTACAAGTCTGCGGGGAGAATATGAGCGGCACAAAACCTTTTATCCCATTATATGGTACCACACTTCCCGCCGCATATCACTTGCATTCAAACGCTCGACCGCACCAAAAAGCCGGCAACCCTCTATACAGCGGGCTACCGGCTTTTCGCAAGCAGGATACAGCTTATCCGTTACGCAAGTCTGTTCCGTTGAAGCATCAGGCTCCCTTGAATGCAAGAAACCCTCATTAACGGTTGATTTTATCCTTCAGTTCGCCCAGCTTCTCCTGCGCTACACCTTTGAGCTTATCCAGCTTGCCTTCGGCTTGGAGACTCTTGTTATCCGTCGCTTTGCCGTAATCATCCTTCACTTCGCCTTTTGCCTGGTTCGCAAGGCCTTTAACTTTATCCTTCAATCCATCTGTATTCATATGAATCAGCTCCTCTATTCGAGTATGCTCTTATCTTACCTCCAATGGGCAATTCTGAAACATCGGATTGAAATCGAATGCTTGTCGATCAGCAGCTTCAGAATCCATTGACCAACAACAAGGTGCCTCCGCCGTCCAATCGGACGGCGGAGGCTGGTTAGATTTATGAGTTCATATATTGCAAATATTGAAGAAGCCTCTTCAGCATGACCGCGCTTTGCGCCCTTGTCGCGTTAGCCTGCGGTGCGAATGTTTTATCGCTCACGCCTTGGATAATCGATAATCCAACTAACTGGTCGATCGCATGAATAGCCCATTCCGAGATGTCTGCACCATCGGTAAATGACTGCTGCACACCTGTGTTTCCCGCTTGCTTCGTCTGCCCTGCATACGTGATTGCTCTCGCAATCATGACAGCCATTTGCTCTCTCGTTATACTGGCATTAGGCCGGAATGCGCCGCCCTCGAAACCATCGATTAAGCCTGCTTGCTGAGCCGCTCCTATCGCACCCGCGTACCAGCTCGACGTTTTCACGTCAGTAAACAGCTCTTCATTGATTAGCTCGGGCAGCCCTAGTGCTCGTACAAGCAGTGCGGAGAACTCAGCTCGGGTAATGGTATGATCCGGAGCGAAGCCTCCATCCGGCCGGCCATCGACGATCAGCTTATTCGCCAGCAATTCAATCTCGACTCGTGCCCAGTGTCCTTGTAAATCTTTAAAGATGCGGTTGGATTGGATCATCGCATACACTCCATTATGAAGCGAATGAATCGTCACCGTACCATCATTACCAAATTGCGAGGGCGCGAAGTGGAGCTTGTTGCTCGCATCCATCCACACCGCCGTTGCTTTGTTCGCATCGACTGCTGCCGAAAGCTTGATTATTTGCTTAGCAGCTGCTTGATTTCCTCCGTTTAAAGCCTTTCCGTCAACATCCAAAAGAAAGACAACCGCTCGATCAAGCATAAGCTCTGCTCCCATTTGTTTGGCAGCTAGACTAATTGCCTCCTTTGCCGTATCCGGCGCTTGCGCTATCGTTGCCGAGAACATGCTTTTACCGGTTATGTCTCCGATGGATCGAAGCGGAATTTCCAAGGTAATCTCGTTCACGATCACCTGCACGATTGCGTCAGGAGCTCCATTTCGCCCGTTCAAAAGCGCAGCCGCAGGCAAATTCACTTTTATTTCCGAGCCGAGCCCGTCTATTGCAATGACGATATCCCCGTTGCCAGCAGCAAACGCCTTCTCTAATTGCTCCGATGTCAAAAAGAGCTCTTTGACGGATTGCCCGTTAGCGGACGTTCCTGCTGCAGCCCGCACTTCCGTTCGGACACCGCCCAGCTTAATGGTAGCCGTGCTCGGAGAAATGCTGCCAGTGCTGCCTGAACCAGGCACTATCGCGACGATGCCTGTGACCGAAATCTCCTTGATTGTTTCATTGCCTGCACCATCACTGGCGTAGACTGTGTATGCACCGTTCGTACGGACGGTGAATTGTTTGGCTGCCAAAATGTCCGCGCCTATGTCCTCAGCGAAATCAACAACGCTATGGCTCCCAGGCAGCCACCTTAGCTTGGCCAGCGTATTTCCTGCTGCTGCACCATAGATATCCGCTACTACATCTACATCCATCGTGGCACCACCGCTTCCCACGGCGCTTAGAACCAGATTCGGCGGAATCGCTGCGACACGAATCAAGCTAGTATCCGGCACTGCATATTCAATAGAAGCGGCGGTACCGCTGCTCACCCGCACAATACCCGCTCCACTTGGCAGGTCAAGCTGCGGAGCAATGGAAATCCCATCCTCATCCTCTATCCCTTCCGTAACGGCATAGGCGAAGGATAGCTCTGTAACCGGCACGCCTTGCGCGCCTGTATATGAAGCGTACACGACCTCTGACGTGCTGCCCGTTCCTATAATAAGAGGTATTCTAGGCGTACCTGTCACAATGACCTGGTACCCATATTTCACTGTAAACGGCAGGATTGCCGCTTTGCCATACAGGCGATCTGCTGGAGCCTCTACTTCTAAGGCTATCCAAGCTGCATCGAATTGTTCGATGGCATCTTTAATATCAGTGATGGCAGCATCGATCTGCGCTTGGGTTTGATTTGCGGCATCATCGGATACAGCCTGCGCCAACTCGATTGCGGCTTGCAGCACGGAACGAGCCGCTGCGGATGCTTGTCCTACATTTGAGCCTTCAGGATGATCCGTCAGCGCTTGGTTCGCCTCATCCAGTGCCGCTTCTAAAGCTGCTGCATCTCCTGCTTGTATAACGGCATCCATGAAAACATCCAACGCTGCGATCAAATCGTCAGCGGCAGCATCCACCTGCGCCTGGGTTCGGTTCGCCGCATCATCAGATACAAGCAGTGCCTCCGCGATGGCGGCTTGCATCGCAGTTCGATCGGCTACTGACGCCTCTCCTACTTCCGTGCCTTCAGCATGGTCAATCAGCGCCTGATTCGCCTCATCCAGCACACTGTGAAGTTCCGTCATGTCCGGCGTGACGATCGCATCATTAAATGCTTGAATGGCTTCAACTAATTCCGCAGCCTCACTCTGCAAATCAGCAGCCACATTAGACTGGGTAATGGCATTCACAAAGCTTTCAGCATCTGACAATGCCTGCTTCAAATCATTGTAATCAGCGGTCGGCACCTGCCCAACTGCCGTACCAGGCATACGGTCATGCAAGAGTTGCCTTGCCGCTTTTATCGCTTCGAACAACATGGTGCCATCTACAAAGGTGAAGCCCTTGCTTGCCGCATACGATTGTACCCTTGAGCCTGCATAGCTGAACATTTTCAAATCGGCCGGAATAGCTTGATTGTTATTAAAGGAAAGAGGGTCAATGACGGTCATGCCGTTCAGCACCGTTACGCTTGAGAGCTGGTTGTAACGGAAAGAATAGCCGCCTATGCTTGTTACGCTTTCCGGAATGACTACACTCGTCAGTTGATTGCCTCTAAAAGCAAAATCGCTAATGCTCGTCAAATTTCGCGAAATGTCTACATGAGTCAGAGCATTACCGGAAAATGCCTCCTGCTCCATACTTGTTATGCTGTCTGGCATAACCAAGCTCGTAAGCAAGTTATTTTTAAAAGCCCTTTCTCCAATATAGGTTAAGCTGTCTGGGAGATCGACGCTAGTAAGGAAGTTATAGCCGAACGCGTTGTTGCCAATGCTCGTCAAGCTGCTTGGGAAAGAGACACTGTTAAGATCAGTAATATAAAATGCCGTTTCATCAATAGCTACGACTGGATATCCCCCCAATGTGTCCGGAATCGCGACATCCGTTGAAGCTCCTCTTGGGTAATCTGTGATGGTCGCAAGATTATCGGCAACCGAATAGGTGAAATCCCCCTCCGTGTCTGCATACACGAGCGGAACATGTGATAAGGCAGCCCAGCAAGCCACCATAGCCGTTAATAGGCATAAAGCTATTTTTCTCATGTTTGTCTCCTCTCTTACTTGAATAGGACGTTTTCTAGAAGCATGACTCGCATTTCACGACGAAGGTCCTCTTCTCCCCCGTCTTGCCCGCTAGACTCCCACCGTGTTTATATTAACAGCAGTGAATAAAAGAATAGTGAAAGAGCAGCTGCCGGAAAACATAAAAAACCGCGCAGCATCAAGGCTGCACGGTTTTCTTCAGGCATTAAAACTATTTTCGGAAATAGGGTTGCATTGAAAAAATCAGCTTTCCTCCGCATTAAACGGTCATTTGCCTTACTTCCCTAGAAAGCTGTCGACTATAAACTTCAATTGCGCGTCTAATGAAAGCGGATCGTTATAATACGAGCCTTTTTCATCAATAAAATAAACCTGATTGTTCTTCACAGCGGGCAGCGTCTTCCATAATTCGCTTCCGTAAACGACATTGGAATCGCCGTCATCCCATCCCCAATTGCTTGTAAAGATGTAGTCCCCTGCGTATTCAGGCAGCAGCTCAAGCGTTAAGCTCGCGCCGAACTCCGCTCCGTCAATCAGCTTTTCCTGAATAATGGCAGGAGCTTTAAGCCCTAGGTCTCCATGAATGATTTCGCCGCCGCGACCGCCTTTATTTCCCCAAGCATAAATGCCTTTGGCAAACGGCTGCAGAATAGACACCGTCTTGTTTCCCACAACTTCCGCGATCTTCGGCTTAACCTCGGCAATCTTGGCATTCCACTGTTCGATCCATTGCTGCGCTTGCTCTTTCTTGCCCGTGATCTTACCGAATTCCACCAACAGCTCCTGCGGCGTTCCCGCTCCATACTTGAGTCTGACCACCGGCGCGATTTGCGCCAAATTCTCATATTGGGCATCTTCGATATAATCAAAGGTAATGATTAGATCCGGATCCAAGTCTAATATAGCCTCGATATTTGGTTCTGCGCCAATATCAATGACATCAGTCAGCTTGTCTTTGTGATAGGGGCTTTGCAGCGCATCCTGCGTTGCCGCAATAGGCGTAACGCCCAGTGCAAGCAAATTGCCGATCGCGCTTCCCGTCAGATCAACAATACGTTTCGGTTCCGCTGGTATGGTAACCTCTCCTTTGCTGTCCGCATAGATCTTGGTCGCCGCAGCGCTGCTTGGATTCGCAGTCTCGGCCGAACCTTCCTGGCTGGCGTTTGAAGCAGCATTCCCGTTCGTCCCTGCATTCGTATTAACGGCATTCGTGGCATTGGAGCAAGCACTAATCAGCAAGGTAAGGCATAACAGCAAGGTTGCTGTTGCTATTGAAGCCGACTTGTTTACTTTCTTCACATGTATTCCCCCTCGTAGCTCTAAATGATAATGATTCTCGTAGTCCTTGACACTATAGCACCGAGAATCCAAAGTAACAAGGGCAGATTTCATATGAAGCATGGGCAATTCTGATACCGAATCCACATCCTGATAGCTCGCTCTGAATTGTACGGGAGGCAGGCCGTAGCTTTTCTTAAAACTACGGCTGAATGTATGCGCATCAGGGTAGCCAACCAGCTCGGCAATGGCCTGAAGCGAATGGCTGGAGCGTATCAAATAACCTGCGGCTTTCTCCATTCGAATACGATTGAGCAACCGAATTGGACTCTCATTTATTCGATTCTTGAACAGCTTCGTCAAATAGCTGACGCTGCAGCCAAACTGCCCGGCTATCGTCTCTAATGTGACCGGCTTCATATAGTGATCCTGTATGTAACGCAGTACTTGAGCCATCAAATCGGGCTGGACCTGATTGATCCCTTGGCTTTGCATTTGTCCGAACAGCTCATGAACAAATTGATAGAATAACGTCCTCGCGTGAAAAGCATCGAGCGGACTGTTCATCATCCAATCTTCGTGCATGCGCTCTATTTTCTCCAGCAAAGGCAATGGATAAAGAGGAACGAAACGATAGGGATATTGAATTAAGCTGTCTCTCTCGATCTGACGGCTTCGTTTGCTAGAGGCTGGCAGCATCAAAACGGCTTTATATAGAATCAAATAATATTCAAAGGTTTCCTCCGCTAACAACGATAGGATTGCACCGCGGCCGCCATGCAGGATATGGTCTCGTCCCGCTGTTTGCAGCGCGTCATCCATTCTTACCTGGGCATGTCCGCTTCGTGCATAAAGAAACGCACTGGCCGGCAGACGGTAGCTTTGCAGCTCCTCCCCCGATTCCAGCACCTCATAGCGAATATCCAATACTTTAATGGAAGCCTGGTTCCAAAATGCAATATGATCATTCAGCTTCATCGCCGTTTACTGGCCCCCATCCATTGCTTCCTTTACTCCCATTATATTGATATTCATTCTCAGCGTAAAGAGTGAAGATCGATAGAAGCCGCATCAAACAAGGAATCCAAGACATTCCAAGCACCTTAACTAGCTTCACCTATCGAACCTCATTTCATCATTAGCCCGTCCAGCCCAGACCATAAGATTACACATGATATACGTAGGAATACATCTTCAGCAAGCCGTGCAACTCATTTATGCTAAGGATATAAGATCATACAAAAATTGCATGAAATTCCATGTTATTTAACGATTTAGAAAACCAATATTTAATAAATATCGGTTTTCTTTGCGTTCTTAATCGTGATTATAAGGGAGGTGGTTGCATAAGGGGGACGAAGCTGCATAGAAATGTAAGCGCATTAATTATGGGTTGGACATCATTTTAATAGGAGGCACTTTATGTATCCAATGAGCAAAATGCTAAGTAAAAACCCAATCGCTATCTTGTTTCTCGCCTTTGTCATACTTCTGTCGCAATTCACGCTGTACCCTCCCGCCGCTTCTGCCGCCGGGGGGCCTAATCTTGCTCTGAGCAAGACGGTAACAGCCAGCGGACATGCCGATGTGTATGTCGCAGGCCATGTCAATGACAACAACCAGGGCACGTACTGGGAAAGTACGAACAATGCGTATCCGCAATGGATTCAAGTCGATCTTGGCGCAAGCACCAGCATCGATCAGATTATACTGAAGCTTCCGGCTGGCTGGGAGACGCGCACACAAACGCTTGCTGTTCAAGGCAGTACAAATGGTTCAACGTTCACCAATATTGTTGGCTCGACGAGCTATGCCTTCAATCCGTCTATCAACAACAACGCTGTGACAATCAGCTTTGCCGCAACGAGCACCCGCTACGTTCGATTGAACATAACGGCTAATACAGGCTGGCAAGGTGGACAAATTTCCGAATTCGAAATCTATGGCACCACAACAACACCTACGCCTACTCCTACCACTTCTCCTACGCCAGCACCCTCCGGCACCTATCAAGCTGAGAATGCTGCACTTGTATCCGGCGCGAAAGTGAACACCGATCACACCGGCTTCTCGGGCACCGGCTTTGTAGACGGCTACTGGACCCAAGGCGCAACGACTACCTTCACCGTCAACGCAGCTGCCTCAGGCAACTACGATGTGACATTGAAATACGGCAACGCTCAAGGCAGCTCTCGTACGCTGAGCATTTATGTCAATGGCTCAAAAATTCGCCAGACTGCGCTTGGCAACCTAGCGAACTGGGATACTTGGGGGACAAAAAGCGAGACTTTATCGCTTAACGCCGGCAACAATACCATTGCATACAAGTACGACTCCAGCGATTCGGGCAACGTCAACTTAGACCAAATCGCAGTAGCGCCTTCAACTGCGGTGCCTACGCCTACTCCTACGGTCGCTCCGACTGCTAGCCCTACTTCAACACCAACAGCTACGCCAACACCTACAGCAACTCCGACTGTTACACCTACACCGACAATAACACCGACGCCTCCTACTGGCGGCAACCTAGCTTTGGGTAAATCGATCACTTCCTCCTCTACCGTTCACACATTTGTAGCTGCAAATGGAAACGACGGCAATACGGCTACATACTGGGAAGGCGGAAGCAATCCGAGTCAGCTGACCGTTGATCTTGGCTCCAATCATACGATTACTTCAATCGTCGTGAAGCTGAATCCATCCAGTGAATGGGGTGCTCGCACCCAAACCATTCAAGTGCTGGCCAACAATCAGGATAACGCTGCATTCACCAACCTGGTTTCCTCAGCAGCCTATACGTTCAACCCTGCCAGCGGCAACACCGTAACCATTCCTGTTTCGGCTACCGCCAAGCAAGTTAGGCTGAACATTACGGCCAACACCGGCTCGTCTGCAGGTCAAGTGGCTGAGTTTGAGATATATGGCACGCCTGCACCGAATCCAGACTTGACGATTACAGGTATGTCATGGACGCCATCGGCTCCTGTTGAGACGAGTGCGATTACGTTGAACGCAACGGTCAAAAATAACGGAAGCCTAGGCTCGCCTGCGTCAACCGTTAACTTTTATTTGGGCAATGTGCTTGCCGGATCTGCTCCTGTCAGTGCGCTGGCAGCTGGCGCTTCGGCTACCGTATCGTTGAATGCGGGGACGAAAAACGCCGGCACGTATGCAGTTAGCGCAAAGGTTGACGAGGGCAACGCCGTTGTCGAGCAGAACGAGGCCAATAATTCTTACAGCAGCACGGCTTCGCTGATCGTTGCTCCAGTTTCCAGCTCGGACCTCGTTGCAACTGCTGCATGGAACCCAAGCAATCCTAGCGCAGGCAATGCCGTTGCTTTTACGGTCAATGTTAAAAACCAAGGAAACATCGCCTCTGCCGGCGGCGCTCATGCGATTACAGCCGTTCTTAAAAATGCAGCCGGCACGACTGTTCAAACCTTAACCGGCTCCTACAGCGGGACGCTGGCTGCCGGCCAATCAGCCAACGTGAATGTGGGAAGCTGGACAGCGGCGAATGGCAGCTACACGCTAACGACAACGGTTGCAGTCGATGCAAACGAAATCAACATCAAGCAAGCCAACAATACGGGCACTGCGAACCTGTATGTGGGCCGCGGAGCGAATATGCCTTTTGCTATCGTTGAAGCCGAGTCATCCTCCAACACGACAAACGGCACGAAGCTGGCTCCAAACTTCACGCCAGGCGACTTTGCAGGTGAAGCCTCAGGCCGTTCCGCCGTACACCTTGATGCCGCAGGCGAATATGTAGAGTTTACGCTCGGTTCTGCGGCTAACGCGTTTGTTCTCCGCAATGCGGTAGCCGAGAATACGACGGGTACTATCAGCATTTATGCTGACGGCGTGAGTAAAGGCAAATTCACCGTTACATCCAAGTTCTCCTACTTGTATGCGACACCTAGCACGCTTGGCCGACTAGGCTATGACAATGCGCCTGGAGCAGGCTTAACCGCCTATTGGCTCTATGAAGACGCTCAGCTTATGCTTGACCAAGTATATCCAGCAGGCACAAAAATCAAAATTCAAAAGGATGCCGGGGATGTGCCATGGATCTATGTCGACATGATCGAGACAGAGAACGTAGCGCCTCCAGCTTCGAATCCTGATCCGAGTAAGTACGTCGAGGTTTCCAGCTCCAAGTCCATTGAGCAAGCGCTCAATGAATTCAGACAGGATGCTACGAAAAAAGGAGTCTTTATTCCTGCCGGCCAATGGACGATTAACAGTAAAATCTTCCTCTACGGACGCGCGACTGAAATCGTAGGCGCCGGTCCATGGCATACCAAATTAGTTGCGCCGCAGGATCAATCCAACACGGATGTCGGCTTCAATATCGGCGCTACCGCTAATGGCTCAACCATTAAAGACTTGTCGGCATGGGGCAATTATATTTACCGGACTGACGGCCCTGGCAAGTTCATCGATGGCAATGGCATGCAGAATGTGACCGTTCAGAACATTTGGGTCGAGCATTTCATCTGCTTGTACTGGGGCGTCAACTCCTCCTACAATACGTTCAAGGACAATCGGATCAAAAACACATTTGCAGATGGCATCAACATGACAAACGGCTCGTCCTATAACGTCATCGACAACAACTATTCCAGAGGTGCCGGAGACGATGCCTTCGCCTTATTCAGCGCGGTAGATGCCGGCGGCTCCTACAACGTTGGCAACAGATACATCAATCTCACCGCTACGTGCGTAAGGCGCGCAGCCGCTTTTGCCGTATACGGCGGTTCGGATAACCTCTACCAGAACCTTTACGGAGCAGATACGCTGACTTATCCGGGCATCACGATCAGCAGCTTAAGCTTCGGCTATAACACATTAGGCTTTGGCGATGTGGATACCGTAATCGACGGAGTAACTTTGGATCGTACGGGCGGAGACTTCTGGACCAGTGTCGGCGCGGATGACAAGATCAATGATTATCAAAACTTTGGCGCCATTTGGTTCTTCGGCGGAGACAGAACGTTCAAAAATATTTTGGTAAAAAATGTAGATATCAATAACCCGGTTTACTTTGGCCTTATGTTCCAGACCAAGTCGCCGGAAAACCTCGCTATGCAGAACGTTCGCGTAGAGAACGTCAATATCAACAACCCGACCCGCTACGGGATCAAGCTTGTAGCCAGAGGAGAGCAAGGCCAAGGACCTGTTATCGGGCAAGCAAGCTTCACCAATGTGAAAGTGAATAACGCAGGTGTTGCGGCTATCTATGGCGAAGACAAAAGTCCGAATTTCACTGTCGTAAGAGTGTCCGGAAACAACTGGTAATTAAATCAAAATAACGAAGAACAGCTTACTCGGGAAACCTTGTAAGCTGTTTTTTTGTCGTCTGTATTCTTTTGGACAATCGTTGCTGCTAAGAGACCTTAAATGATCATGCTCGCAATGAAATCGTTATTCAAAATTTGTTGCATTAACTTTGTAAGGTTCGCAGCTGATTACTACCGTGCTCGGAAATTTGTTAGTATATAGGGAGAGCTAACTCTATCTATCCATTCATTAAGGAGAACAATGATGCTAATCACGATACTCATCCGGCTTTTTTTGCTTAGCTTAACGTTATCTGAACTGTTCATAAGGGAGAATCAAGCGCCACTCATTCCCGCCGAGCAGGCTTCCTATTTCATTGCGCCCAATGGCAGTGATTCTAATGCGGGGACGATTGACTCACCATGGAAAACGGTACAGCATGCTGCGGATCTTGCGGAACCCGGCAGCACGGTATATCTGCGCAGCGGTGTCTATAAGCAGAAGCTCGTCATTACCCGATCCGGCTCTGCTGCCAAAGGGGCGATCACGTATTCCAATTACGAATCCGAGAAGGCGGTACTCGACGGAACAGGCCTCACAGTAGAGGGCTTGGAAGGAATCATCACCGTCAACGATGCTAGCTATATTCAAGTGAAAGGCTTGGAAATTCGGAATTACAAGTCGCGTTCGAGCGATGCTGCTCCCGTTGGCATTCTCGTTCAAGGCGCAGGGGGCTATATACAGCTCATAAGCAATAACATTCACAGCATTCAGAATACGGCTGCTCCTACAGGCAAGGGATTGATTGGCCGTGATGCCCATGGCATTGCCCTCTACGGAACAAAGGCTCCTAAGTCTCTTCATCACATGACTATTGCAGACAATGAGCTGCATAATCTGGTGCTCGGGTCCAGTGAGTCGCTTGTGCTGAACGGCAACGTCGAGCAATTCATCCTATTGAATAACCGTATTTATGATAATGACAATATCGGAATCGATATCATCGGCTTTGAAGGCGTCGCACCGAGCCCCGCATTCGATCAAGCGCGAGATGGACTGATACAAGGGAATACGGTGTATAACATTTCATCGAACCACAATCCGTCCTATGGAACAAAGCTGCCAAATGACAGCAATGCGGCAGGCGGCATATATATCGATGGCGGGAAAAATATTGTCGTAGAGCGTAATCTCAGCTATCGCAACGATATTGGAATTGAGCTCGCCTCCGAGCATAAAGGCAAAGCGACGAGCGGTATTACCGTTCGCAGCAATATCATTCATAGCAACCGGCTGACAGGAGTCGCAATCGGCGGCTATGATAAGCAGCGCGGCTCTACGACTGACAGCCGTATTGTCAACAACACCATTTACGACAATGATACCTCCGGCACTGGCAGCGGGCAGCTGTTCATCCAATACGATACAAGCAACAACCTCATACAAAACAACATCATAGCAGCAGCCTCCGGGAACATGATGATTTACAATGAATACAGGAAGAATACTGGCAATGTCGTTGATTATAATTTGTATTTCACGCCCGACGCGGGAACAAAGGCTGCGTGGGTATGGAAAAATAAAACCTATAGCGGGTTGGCTGATTATCAATCTGGTACCGGTCAGGATGCTCACTCGCTGTTTGCTGATCCGAAATTTTCAAATCCGGAAAGCTTTGATCTCCATCTCCAGCCTGGCTCTCCAGCCATAGATAGAGGCTATAATGATCGCGAGTTGAAGCATACGTATGACTTTGACGAAAAACCGCGAGTAAACGGCACAACGATTGATATAGGAGCTTTCGAGTGAAGATACGTAGAAAGAACGTGCAAGTTCAGTTCTAAAGCTCGATTGCGAACTGCAAAGGTAGATTTTTCAGCGTTTATTGAACGAATGGACAACTTTAAGGCCATGTACAGGAGCAGCGTGCCACGGCAGCTGCTCCTTATTTTTTATAGAAGCTAAGTTCGCAAAACCCGCTCACTAGCGATCTTCCTCATTTCCTACCGGGTTAACATCTTTTGTTGCAAGGCTAGTATACATATTGTCCATTAGGACGTTATATAACACTTGATTTCAGCTATCGCGAATTCTCCAACTTAGTAGGTATGCGCGAGGAGATGGTGAAGACATATTTATACCGGGCACGCAAGCAATTTCAGAAAAGATATGGAGGACTATACGATGAATGATAAAATTTCAAGCTTTGACGAGGAAGCTACCCTATCGGGCCTTATTAAGAAGGCCCGACGTAGAACGATTTGGAGAAACACCGGTATCTCTTTAGCGGTTACTTTGCTTATTCTTGGGGGAGGATGGTTCACCAATTTGCAATTACAGTACAGAAGCTCCGATAATACGTTGCGCGACATCGAAATGTTTAAGAAAATAAGCGGTCCCAATCTCTATAGATCAGGATCAAAGATTAAGTACGGTTTTCTACGTGGAACGCTTGAATACCAAACTTACAAGCTTGTAGCGGGGATTCCGGTCATCTGGGATCAGGAAACCTACGAGTTCAGCTCCTGGGGGAGTTTTTCACGCCCTCATTACTCAGACCTGTCCCTATTGGACCCGGTCATGCAGGAGGAAGGATTTCATTATTATCGGCCCTTCAATCCCTACAACGGCGAGCGTGAGATGATGTTCTACCTTCCCGCTGTAAAATACGAAAACTATCTCAATGAGATTCCACAACTTAATGACATGGATGAACGGAAGTTAGTAGAATTGGCCCTCTCCTTCGATAGGAATTATACTTTAGAGCAAATCAAGGCGATGCTTCCATCAGATGTTCATCCCGTGTGGTATTGGGTTGATACCTATTCGGATATGAAACCATACATTGCCCACAAAATGCCGGACGAGTCCATTGTGAACCCTTTCCCCGATCCGGCGAGCAGAGTATACGGCTTCGGAGTACAGCACGATTATAATGATATCTCGGAAAAAGACTTTCTTGAAGCTGTGGAATCTGGTCTGCGCACAAACGGAAAATATAAGCAGGAATACAAGCGTATATACGATTATATGCGTAATAACAAAGAGCAACCGGACACAAGCGACGTCCGTCTATTGGGCGTCGTTGTAACCGGAACAGCTGACAAGCTGAAGAGCTTGCAGGGACAGCCATATGTGAGAGCAGCAGTACTAGCGCGACTATTGACAGGTACTGAGCAGCAGACACAAACAATAAGCTTAAAATTCAAATTAGAATCTCAAGACTGTTGTTGTCCCATAGGAATCAAAAAAGTATCAACGTTCATTCCTTCCTTCGGCAATCTTCAAGGATTGGTTGTTTACTCCCCCCTCTCCCCCGTATAATTATTCCATATATTTCAGCGATTCAATATCGTTATGGGGGAATGAAGATGGTTTATGTAGCATTATTGAGAGGCATCAACGTTGGCGGCAACAATAAAATAGACATGAAGCTCCTCAAGGGAACATTTGAAGAAGTCGGCTTGCAAAAGGTCGTCACCTACATCAATACGGGTAATATTATTTTCACAGATAATACTCGAACCGCTGAGCAGCTCTCCGCCTTGCTTGAGGAGGCTATCCTTCGCGACTTCAGCCTGTCCATCAAAGTGATGATTCGATCATTAGAGGACATTAAAACGATCATGGATGCATTGCCTATCGAATGGGCGAATAACCCAAGCATGAAAAGCGACGTGCTTTATTTATGGGATGATGTCAATGAAGAGTCTGTTCTCGAGAAGTTAATTATCAAGCCCGAAGTCGACCGCGTTATTTATGTAAATGGCGCTATTCTTTGGTCGTATGATAGAGAAAACGCGGGTAAAAGCGGTATGAACAAAATTATCGGAACAAAGCTCTACCAGCGGGTGACTGTGCGAAACGTCAATACGGCGCGCAAAATTCACGAGCTTATGAAAGCAGCGGAACAATCGGTATTAAATTAAATACTCGTCCAACTAACAAAATTGATTTAAAAAGCACTCTCAGCCTTTGTATAGTCATATGGCTGCTCGCAAAAAAGAGCCAAGGAGACATACATCCCTTGGCTCTTTTTCTATATACGAATATTTCTACAAGTAAGAATTCAGATGCTTCCAATGTTCAACTTTATTTTCTCGCGTTGGCGCCCGCCTTGTCCTTCAGATGGACGAATCCTTCTCCTGCAGCATGGTCATTAAAGACAATTGCCCAATATGCGAGCGGAGTCTTTTTGGGTTACACTTATAAAATTTTAGTTATCATGACATTCTAGGCTGAAGCTAAGTAATCCATTTATTTTTTTCTTCCATACTGCTTGGCATAAGCCATAATGTTACGATACAGTGTTTTATCATTCAGATGCTTCAAAGGATAGAACTGAGGTCTCGTGTTCACCTCTAGAATCCAAACGTTTCCTTTACTGTCTAGGGCAATGTCGAGTCCCAGCTCCCGGAACCCTCTGCTATGCTTGTCAAATAATTTCCCGACCGATTTGCCAAGCTTCTTAAGTTCCTTTTCCTTGCGTTCGATGCTTGACTGGCTGAATCCTGCCCTAGACAGCGTTGTCCGGAAATAACCCAGCTCGCCGCCTTGATGGTAGTTTGTCGCAACTTTGCCCGGCATGCCTACTTTCGTGAAAAGCGCCGTGCTCTTCCATACGCCGTCATTCGATTTCTGAACCATGACGCGGATATCAAATGGTCTGCCCTTAACAGTAGCCAGCTTGATGCCTTTCTGCAGGAGATAAGAACGGTTTTTCGCTCGTTTCTGCAATTGATGATAGAGGGAATCCTTCGTGGCGCAATGGTTTTTTTGTGAATTATGCTGCACCTGATAGCCATGGTCCCGTTTTTTAATGCGTACAATATTGAATCCGCCTGTTCCGCCGGTAGGCTTGAAAAATACCGTTGAATGCTGAGAAAGAAGAGTGCTTAGATTGCTTCGGTTAAAGAGCAAGGTTCGAGGAACATATTTTCTTATACTTGCGTTCTTAAGCAGCCACTTCGTTTTTACCCATTTGCTCTTAATTGTTGTGCTGTGATAACTCATCATATCCCCCCTTTTCTTCAGCATATGGGGGGGTGAGAAGGTTTGATCGTGCTCCTGTCTAGTGCCTTCAAATAGAAATAGACCTGTGTGCCGTTGCACGCAAAAAAATAGCGTCCGTATTTATGGACGCTACTCGTTATTGTGCCGCTGAGCGCAGTGGCCTTCCTATCCACTCCATGGCGAATAGGAACCAATACGGCTGGGCACGCTAGCTATAAAAACGTAGAACTAAGCCTGTGTAACGGGTTGCGGTACGCTGCTCAGACCAAGTGATTGGGCTGTTGAGGAATGAACCTCATGTAACAGCTCAGGATTATTCATGAGTGATAGGCCGTAAGAAGGAATCATTTCTTTTAATTTCGGTTCCCACGCTTTAACATGCTGCGGGAAGCATTTGTTAATGACCTCAAGCATTACGTGAACGGCAGTAGAAGCGCCTGGCGAAGCGCCAAGCAAAGCAGCTACGGAGCCATCAGCAGCGCTGACCACCTCGGTTCCAAATTGAAGGGTGCCTTTGCCCGCAGGCGTATCTTTAATCACCTGTACACGCTGCCCGGCTACCAATAGGTCCCAATCCTCGCTTTTGGCATTCGGCACGAACGCTCTGAGCTCTTCCATACGCTTTTCTTTCGATAACATGACTTGTTGGATCAGGTAGGTTGTCAATGGGACGTTTTTGGCACCAGACGCAAGCAGCGTTAAAAGATTATCAGGCTTTACAGAAGTAATCAAATCGAACATAGAACCCGTTTTTAAAAACTTGGGCGAGAAACCGGCGAATGGTCCGAATAGCAAAGATTTTTTGTTGTCGATAAATCTAGTGTCCAGATGTGGAACAGACATCGGCGGAGCGCCTACCGCAGCTTTACCGTACACCTTCGCATGATGCTGGGCAACGACATCCGGATTGTTACATACCATAAAGAGCCCGCTTATTGGAAATCCTCCAATATGCTTTCCTTCAGGAATATCGAATTTCTGCAGTAAATGCAAACTTCCTCCACCGCCGCCGATAAAAACAAACTTGGCATTATGGCGTTCTACGGTTCCTGTATCGACATTCTTCACTTTCAATTCCCATGTGCCGTCGCTTGCACGCTTAATGTCATTAACGCTTTTTTTGTATTGGATATCGACGTTTTTAGTCTTTAGGTGATCGAACAGCATGCGCGTCAAAGCACCAAAATTGACATCTGTCCCCGTGTCGATTTTGGTTGCCGCTATCGGTTCTTTCGAAGTACGCTCATTCATAATTAGCGGAATCCATTCCTTCAGCTTCTTCGGGTCATCGGAAAATTCCATCCCTTGAAACAATGGATTGCTTGTCATCGCATCAAAGCGTCTTTTTAAAAACGCTACGTTCTGTGCCCCTTGCACTAAGCTCATATGCGGCAATGGCATAATAAAGTCCTGAGGATTGCGGATCAGGTTGCTGTTTACTAGATAAGACCAGAACTGCATAGAAACCTGGAACTGTTCATTCACATTGATCGCTTTGCTAATATCTACAGATCCGTCCGGCTTTTCTGACGTGTAGTTCAGCTCGCATAGTGCCGCATGTCCCGTTCCCGCATTGTTCCATTCGTTAGAGCTCTCTTCTCCTGCGCTTGCAAGCTTCTCAAACACTGTAATTTTCCAGTCAGGTACTAACTCTTTCAGCATGGACCCCAAAGTCGCACTCATGATTCCGGCACCAATTAAGATAACGTCTGTTTTGGTTTGTCTGTCGCTCATTTTTACCTTCCTAACACTCTAATATTTGAAGAAAAGATATAGGCGCTCCTGCTCAGGCTGCACTACAAGCCTCATTCCGTCCTAGTCACAAACCTTTTCTGTATCAATCGTATCCTGATCATCGTGCAACACCATGATTAATAAACATAACTACCTACTATTATATGATAGTTATATGCTATTTAAAAGCTGGTAAATTTCAGTGAGGATATGCAGCTCGATGCAAGCAATTAGAAATCGCCCAAAAAGCTTTAAGAAAATGAAAAACCATTGGCTTTAGCCTGTTTGTATCCGTGGGTTGCGAATTGGGGTATCCGTTCCTGATTTGTCATATCCTCGCTAGTTAAGCTGATTAAATAAGCCTTCATAAGGTGTATACGATGGTCTATTCTTTACCCGACCACCAATTAAAGCTGGGAGGATTGCGCCTAAAAATGTAAATTAATATTGACACAATGTATACTATATATTACATTAAGTTTGAAATACTTTACTTTAGGTAAAGATTATCATACAGGAGGAATGAAGATGTCTTATCAAGAAAAAAAGAATATCGTATCCTTAATGAGCACCGTACTGATTTCAACCATCTATTTTGTGTATGTGCTGCAAAGGTACCAAGAGGTGGCCTTAAACCAAACAGAAACCTTTCGATTCTGGGGGAGCGCTATCTTAATCTTAATTCCCGTGTCGATCGTAGCCAAAATCATCATTCATATTATGTTCAGCATCATCAACACCATTGCAACGAAGGAAAAGGATCCAGCATTTTCTGATGAGCTAGACAAATTAATTGAATTGAAAGCCACAAAAACTTCACATTATGTTTTTCTTCTAGGTTTTGTTCTCGCGATGGCGTCTTTGGTAATGAATATGCAGCCCTCCGCCATGTTCATTATTCTTTTCTTCTCCGGCTTTGTGGCAGAGCTAGCTGGAATCGTCACACAGCTTTATCTATATCGGAAAGGAGTCTAAGATGGGCAAATCTCTTATTAGCAACAACATTCGCAGCTTACGATTCAATCATAATGAAATGACTCAACAGCAATTGGCTGAAAAAGTGGGAGTGACACGACAAACCATCGTAGCGATGGAGAAAGATAATTACTCCCCTTCTCTGGAGCTAGCCTTTCGTATCGCGATCGTCTTCAACATGCCTTTGGAATCGGTATTCTCTTATCAGGATGATCCAAGAAAGCAAGTGCTGTAAATACGATGCTGTGCCGTTCGTTTCCTGGCGGGCATAGGGTCATCATTCTTTCATAAGGAGGATTCTAATAATGAGGGTAGTTTCAGCGGCCAAATACGGATCACCAGAGGTTCTTCAGCTTAAAGAGCTCGAAAAACCGATTCCCAAACACAATGAAATATTGGTCAAAGTACATGCGACGACCGTAAATGTTGGAGATTGCAGAATGCGCAGTTTTACCGTTCCTCCCCTATTCTGGCTCCCTGGCCGAATCGCTTTAGGTTTCAGAAAACCCCGAAATCCGATATTCGGCATGGAGCTCGCTGGTGAAGTGGAAGCAGTCGGCAAGCATGTGAAAAGGTACAAGGCGGGGGATCAAGTCCTCGCATCGACCTTTGGGGTTCATTTTGGCGCACACGCCGAGTATAAATGTATTCCTGAAGACGGAGTAATCGTAAGTAAGCCGGACAATATGACCTATGAGGAGGCTGCCACGCTATCTATTGGAGCAACAACCGCATTGTTCTTTCTCAAAAGAGGAAACATTAGGCCCGGACAAAAAGTGCTCATTATTGGCGCCTCTGGATCGGTTGGCACGTTTGCCGTTCAGCTTGCCAAATACTTTGGGGCGGAAGTAAGCGGGGTATGCAGCACTGCCAATATAGATATGGTGAAATCTCTAGGGGCTGATACGGCAATCGATTATACCCAAGTCGATTTCACCCTTAATGGACAGACGTACGATATTATTTTTGACACGATAGGCAAGACGACATTCCCACAATGCAGACACTCGCTCAACAAACACGGATTTTATCTTCATACGGGCATGGCTGGCTCAGAAATGAAAGTACTATGGCATTCAATGACAACAGACAAGAAAGTGATTGGCGGAACGGCAGTCCCACGAACAGAAGAGCTCCTTTTTATCAAAGAGCTCGTTGAGTCCGGCCAGCTTAAATCTGTAATTGATCGCTGCTTTCCGCTGGAGCAGATGATTGAGGCGCATAAATATGTCGATCTAGGCCACAAAAAAGGCAATGTCGTCATACGTATGCTGGGCTAGGAGCATGTGAAATACATCGCCTCAGGCAAAAGCCCATTTGGCGATGTATTTCAATCTTCCAGACGAACCTTCACCACTCGCTGCTGCTTATTCCAAGGTCGCAAGCTGTGCGATTAAATCTGCGATACGCTTGTTCATATCCCCACTCAACAGCCCGCCGTGATAACAAACGACCGTTTCAATATCGAACGCTTTGAATTTCTCCACCGAGCGGATAGCTTGCTCCATGTTAACCGTAGAGTACGGAGAGGAACCCAGCAGTTCGCCATTATGGACAACTAAAGCATCTCCGGCTATCAGTGTCTTGCTTGCTTGATGGTAAAGGCTGAAGTGGCCCGGCGTATGGCCTGGCGTATGAATGACGGTTAGTCCGCCTCCTATAGGAAGCGTCTCTCCGTCTTCTACAAGCCGGGTTACATTCGGCTTGGACGGATGAAGGAAGATACTCTCGAACTGCGCCCGAAGCTCTGCAGGCAAAGAGTCGAGCTCTGCGTTCAACCTCTCTTGGGGGAATTTCAGAAGCGGCGCTTTCCCATCGATCGTATCCCTATCTTCTTCGCGAGCGTATACTTCGAACGCTGCCGCGCCCCTATCCGCGATGAACTCCGGCAAGCTGCCGATGTGGTCGATGTCCTGATGCGTCAAAATAATGGCTTGCAATGAATTGGAGGAAATTCCGATTTGTTTGGCATGAGCAAGAATATTGCTTGCTGAGCCAGGCATCCCCGTATCAACTAACGTCCAAGATTCATGATCGTACACAATGATTGGATGAATCGTCATCGTGCGGTCGCCAAGCTTCATCTCTAAGTCCAACATCTCTAAACCTTCCGCAATGCGCATCCTTGTTGCCGAGCTCGCACATGGGGCCAGCATCGGCACACCTCCTTTATTTGCAAATAATAAAACTTATAAGTTCAATATAGAACTTATGAGTTTTATTGTCAACGATAGAACGTTGACCTCGCTTGCGACACATGTCAATATAAGGTGGGGTGGTAGTCTACATGAAGGATTTAAAGAAGGCCGCAATACTCGAAACGGCCATGGATTTATTTCGCAAAAAGGGCTATGGTGCAGCGTCCATGCAAGACATCGCTGAAGCGTGCGGGATGGCCAAAGCCAGCATATATAAATTTTTCGCATCCAAAGAGGACTTGTTCACAGCGACGTTCGTCACTTGCCATCAGCTGCTGCTTGATCAGGCGAATGGGCTTGAACGCACCGGAATGGCTTCTGGCCTGTCAGCCAAGGAGAAGTTGAGCCGCAAAATCGATTTTTATTTATATTATGTTATTGAGAATTATATGTTTATGATCGAGTTCGGTGTGTCTCCTATTAAGGAAAACGAGACGTTCGTGGAAGCGCAGAAAAAAATAAACATAGCTTTGCTTAACTGGCAGAAGGAAATGCTGATCGAAGCATTCAGCGAGCAGCTCGAACCGCATGTATGGGACGCAGTCATGATCTTCCGTGGCATTCTTCACGAATATACGAATGGCGTTTTGCAGAAGGTCATCTCGCTGCCGATCCCTGAGCTCGCGAACTACATCGTCGATCGCATGGAAGCCATCGTTCAAGATTTGATGCGGACGGCACCTAAGCCGATTATTGGTGAATGGATTGCCCACTTTGATCCGCCCAACCACAAAGATAAGGAAGCACGGAAGGTAACGGTTGGCGAATTTCTTGCAGCGATGGAGGAGAGGATACAGTCACTCCCCTTGCCTTCTGCCTCTCGCTTGGAATTAATAGAGGTTGTTGCCCTGCTGCGCAAGGAAGTGCAGGCAGAGCAGCCTAACCTTACTCTGCTCCGAGTGTTGAAGTCTCATCTGGAGGCTGTCCCGGAGCTGCGCTCCTATTTGCGCCAACTCAAGCTGATGATGACCTAGCTTACAGGGTTTGTAATCGTTAATTGGAGGGATAATGATGTTGGATGAAATAACTCCTTATCAGGAAAGTGAACATGATATATTAGTCGATATTTGGTACCGTGCCGTATGCCTAACACACACCTTTTTAACGGATTCAGATATCCAATTTTACCGCCAAATGGTTCAGAATGGAGCTTTAAGCGGGGTTGAAATCTGGGTGAAGAGAAACGAAGATCAAAAACCGACAGGATTTATAGGGCTTGACGGAACCAAGATCGAAATGTTGTTCGTTGATCCGGAATACCACGGCATGGGGATAGGCAGTCGTTTAATCGAACACGCTCAGAAGATAAAAGGAAACTCTCTCCTTGTTGATGTTAATGAGCAAAACGATGGCGCATGCGCGTTCTACAAACGGTTTGGATTTGTACAGCTTGGAAGATCGGAGCTGGACAGTTCAGGAAAGCCCTTTCCCTTGCTTCACCTTGGCCTATAACGTTTATTTTACCCATAGCTTCATCTGGCAGGCTTCTTTTAGCCTTGGGCATGTTGATTTTAAACCTCCTATCTATAGCTAGTTAAAGCATCGACGTTTAATGGTTAGCAGCTATTATATGATCAAAAAGCCGGAACTCCTTATAAAGGGGTTCCGACCTTTGAAGCGTTGCCTTGAGCACGGATGAGCAATTCCTGTTGCATATAACTGCGTATCCCCTTGCATTCCCGAAAATCCTGCATGCAGCGAGCTATGGTGCCGCCTAACCGTATCTCGACAAACCCGCTAGGTTATTTCACTAACAGTCCCGCATCTGTTGTCCTATCTTTCGGCTTGCGGTGCAGGAGACGATCCAGTCCTTTGTGTATTAGCGGAAGGACAAAGCGGTCTAGTCCGAAGCGCCCTGCGTTAGCACCTGCAAAGATGACAACCATTCCAAGCAGCAGAAGCCAAGGATTCGTGCTTACAGTACCGGCGAACATAAACATGAAGTTCATTAAGGCTCCAAAGAAAGCGGCAGTGACGGTTAGCGTACCAAGGATAAGTCCAAGTCCTACAAGAAATTCCCCCAAAGGAATGGCATGGTTAATGATCTTAATATTCGGCAGTGCAAAGTGTTCTAGAAAAGCCGTATACGTTGGGTAAACCGCCTCGCCTGTGGCTTTATCGAGCACCGGGTTGTTAACGGCTGCTTGGAGGAAACCTGTTGCGTCGAAAGGCTTTGCTCCTGTAAGCTTATGCCATCCAGCGGTTAGCCACGCATACCCCGCTACAAAACGGATAATAGTGACTAGTATACCAGCGATTTTATGCTCTCTCCAAAATTTCAGCATGATGCTCACTCCCATTTTTCATTTTTAGATTTGACTGCTATAGCTTTTAAAATTGACTCATCGTTGTTGGATTAACTGCAAGTTCACCGACATTTGAGATCGTATTCTGTTCATCGGGTTCACCATCCTCGTTTAGTTTCTTGCTGCCAATACTTGTTGTATTTGATGTCTTCATTATAAAATGATAATCAAGCATACATTGTGATTTAAATCACAATGTATGTCTGAGAAGGTGAACACTTTGTGAATGCGCGCGTTACCTTGCGGCTATTCCCCAAAGGAGGCTGCACATTGCTGTAATGTCGCCAGATCCAGACATCTTCATGCTTTAAGCTAATCCCCCGTCCCAAGCATGATTGAAAAAGGACTGGAATTCCTCCTTTGAACTGTGACCAGGTTTTTTTGATGGGAACGGGACTTTCATAGGAAGTTATGCTAACCTAAAAGAAATTAGAGTTACAAAAATCTCGAATGATACTAGAGGCAGTATAGTACACCTTTTTAGAACGTCTTTTATAATTAAACCTTGGTTCCTAGACGAGATGAGATGATTAAATTTTGGGATACCTTATAACTTTCATAGCTAACTTTATACTCGCTTACTTTCTCTACGATGAAGCAGGTTATGTTAAATCGTTAATACAGTCAGTTCTAATAACGGCCGTGGTTATCTTAGCGGATTTATTCAGGAAAAAAAAAGAAGAGAAACAATAATCAAAAAGGATGTTTAATATACGTCCTTTTTGGTGTGCAAAATAAATACAATTACTAGTGAAAACTGCAAAGAAGTTTGAATTCTGTACTTTAGAATATTGCATGTAGAAGCTCGGTATTTGTATTTTGATTTAGATGATAATAAAACAGCGACAGTCTAGGACTTGATTTCCCGTCCACGGCTGCCGCTGTTTTTATAGTTGTGATCAGTCTAATCCTTTGTTTTCTTTCAACACGTCATAGGCTTTCTGTATCTGCCCGTACAATCACGTTGTCCTCTGTTCACTGCCCAGCTTTACTGGACTGACGAGACGATGAGACGGGTTATGTTGGCTCCTCCCATACCGCCGTTCATCCGAATCACGTTGTTCGTACCTGGGTTCAAATCGATTAGGCGGCTGACTCGACCCGTGTAAGTGCTCCAACCGCCTGTACCCGGCATCGAAAGAGAATATCCGCTTCCACTAAGATCACCGCTCGCGTTAACTGTAAAGGTTGCCGCGGCTTCCGCTGAAGCGTAGAGAACAGTAAGAAGCGCCTGGCCGCCTGTGCCTCCGTTGACTCCTGAAACTTCAAAGTAGGAGCCTGGGATATGCAGATTTTCTATACTTTCGCCCGATCGGGTCGCTCCTCCCCCAAAAGACACATTATTTCCGTTCACCGCATATTCCGTTTCCTGAGTAGATTCCGGGACCATGGATACGATGACTCGAGATATATTGGCTCCTCCCATGCCTCCGCTGAGCCTGATTATGTTATTCGTGCCCGCATTCAAATCGATCAGGCGGTTGGTCCGGCCGGTGTAGCTGCCCCAGCCTCCCGTGCCGGGTAGGGATAGAAAATAACCGTCCCCTGCGGGGTCACCGCTAGCGTCCACCTTAAAGGCAGATCCGCTGTCGCCTGATGCGTAAAGCACGGTAAGCAGAGCCTTTCCGCCTGTGCCGCCGTTGATGCCATTCAGCTGGATGTAGGAACCTTCCGTATGCATATTTTCAACATTTGCACCCGGCCGGGTTGCCCCTCCGCCAATAGATACATTGCTGCTGTTCATGGCATATTCCGTTTTTTGAGTATACTCATCAAAGCTTTCATTGATCAGCTCATCATATTTGATCTCCGTAGCATGGGAACGAGGCCCAACTGCCGGAACTCCTCCGGTCGTCTGTATGACCTTTTGAATAGTCCCGTCCGTATTGAAATACAACCGGTCTACAGCCACGGAACGCAGCGTACCGTTGGAAGAGATTTTGCCATTATGGTAGAACATATACCAGTTGCCCTTATACTCCACAACGGACCCATGCGACGTTTCACTATTCAATACCGGATCTAGAATAATGCCGCGGTTTACCCAAGGTCCGAGCGGGCTGCTGCTGGTGGCGTAACGCATCCGGTTTCCGCCTGAATTATTATCGGAATACGTTAAGTAATAGACACTTCCTCGCTTAAAGACCCATGTGGCTTCGTGGAAATCCTCCAGCTCGGTGAACTGCTCGACGGGTCCATCTATCGATACCATATCGTCTGCGAGCTTCATCCCATAGCTGCTTCCTCCGCCGCCCGCATAAAGGTAATAGTCTCCATTGTCATCGCGGAACACGTTTGGATCAATTAAATTGCTGCCGGGAAGCCCGCCAATATAGCCTTGGACAGAAAAGTCCGCGGCAGGCTTATCGCTGGTTGCAACCCCGATTTTCCAGGAATTGTTCCAATTCGAATCGCTGGGATGAGGGAAATAGAAGTAATAGGTTCCATCCTTGTACGCGGCGTCAGGAGCCCACATAAATCCGCCCTCCGGCCGACCCCACGGGACATCATCGGCACGCAGAATCTCTCCTTCGTCCACCCAGTCCACCATATTATCCGACGAGAAGACATGATATTTATCCATCAAATCGCTGCCCCTGGAAGGAAATATATCATGTGAGGCGTATACATAAATACGTCCGTCATTCCAGACATGCGCAGAAGGATCGGCTGTGAAAATGCTAGTGAATATAGGATTTCCAGACTGGGTGACGGTATCGGCAGCTACAGACGAGGACGTGAATCCGACAAAGACGGACAGCAGCATGGTTCCTGATAAGAACAGACTTAACAGCTTTTTTCTCATTATTGTTACCTCCTCATTCCGTAAATTCGGGTTGCATCCCGGCATAATCTTTCAGCTTCATTCCATTAATCTGCTTAGCAACCAGACAGCAAAAATAATCCTACCATCACCCCTTCATATTCAAATTGGAAACGCTTTAAATAGAAGAATCACTAATAGCTTACAATATTTGTAACACGGTATGTAGTAAGGCATTATTAAACTTTCCCTGTCATTCTTAGCCTAATGGGAAAATAGAGGTATGCGATGTTTTCAGAAACAAAGTGGCAAACGCAGCACGAAGCTTCATAAAGCTTGTTTACGATTGTTTGAAGCTTGTTCGTATAATTTGCAATAGATAAAGCTGTCGGTTGTAGCTGCCCAAATTTCAATTCTGTTGGAGGATTTACTCGCTTATTTTATAATAGAGCAAAGCCGTTTCACACGGCATAACTTGTATACACGAAGGAGATGAAGCAGCTTATCCACCACCTCAACTGTAGAAATAAACCTGTCCACTGCCAAAGGCAATCATCCCGATCTTCCTGCAACTATTGATGTGGGAGACGGCGTTCATGCAGCCGTTAACTGGGAACCCCTCCAGACCGAGCAGTATGGGAAGCCTGGGACATTCATCGTACGTGGAGCAATGGCCGGAGGCGAATTTCCGAACCCGCTCATCTTGAACCGGGCCGATCCTTATATAATCAAGCATACAGACGGTTATTACTATTTCACAGGCTCCGTGCCAGAATATGACCGTATCGTGCTGCGCAGATCGAGAACGCTTACAGGGCTAGCTGCAGCGGCGGAAACCGTCATTTGGACGAAGCATGCTGCCGGCGAAATGGGCAATCACATTTGGGCTCCGGAGCTGCATTTTATAGATAACAAATGGTATATCTACTTTGCAGCTGGAGCAGCGGAAGACAAATGGGCCATACGCCAGTATGTACTGGAATGCGGAGCGGACAACCCCTGCACAGGCGACTGGCTCGAAAAAGGGAAAATCACGATGAATTTCGAGAGCTTTACGCTCGATGCCACTACCTTTGAAGCGAATGGCGTTCGCTACTTGGCATGGGCACAGGTCGATGAGGCGTCCAATCTTTATATCGCGCGCATGAGCAATCCATGGACAATTGAAGGAAAACAAGTCCGTATCGCTTCCCCCGTGCTGGAGTGGGAACGGCATGGCCATAAAGTAAATGAAGGGCCTGCTGTTCTTGTACGGAACGGCCGCGTATTCATGACCTATTCGGCAAGCGCGACCGATGACCGGTACTGTATGGGCTTTCTAACAGCACCCGTATCCAGCAATTTGCTGGACCCTGCATCCTGGACCAAATCTCCGGAGCCCATATTCCGCAGCCATCCGGAAGCCTGTGAGTACGGCCCGGGCCATAATAGCTTTACGCGCGATGAAGCAGACGAGTCAGATATTCTCGTCTACCATGCGCGCTCTTATAAGAATATCGAGGGCGAGCCGCTCTATGATCCAAACCGGCATGCACGAATCCAGCGTATGGATTGGAATGAGGATGGTACGCCGAAATTAGGCTATCCTGGTTGCCATGCGCGCCAAGCCGCTTGCATCGTTACAGTCGAATAGAATCGTGAGAAGCTAATGATGTGGAAAATCATTTTCCCTGTAAAAAAAGAGCGAATAGGATTTTATCCCGCCGCTCTCTTTTACAATCTGGAAGTCGTAATAAGTGCTGCTTTCAATTGGTTTATGAGTCGGGCACTCTCCCAAAGAGAGCCGCTTGGCTCTGATCAGGTGTATTTCTAATATCATTAGGTAACCCTATTAAATATTCTCTATATTAAAGTCTTTTAGCTTTACTAATTCCTTTTGCCCTCTATTTCCTTTTTCCATTTGGACATTACCGTTCTCATCCGTTGCTAGATAGGCTTCATTCCGTTTCACTCGTTTCTTCTTTGTTTGCGGCTCACATGGATCGTCATTGCATAAAAAAACAGCCTGGAATCCATCCAAGCTGCCTACAAGTCGATTGATTATGCTGCCCTATCCCTGCTTTGTAATCTCCATATTCAATAACCTCGTTCTCGTAACCATTCCTCCGCTTTCCAACGTTCGCTTTGAAGCTTCGTTATAATACCAGCAGCCGCTTATAGGCGTGATACCGTTATGGCTGCACCAGCTTCGTAATTGTATGATAATGGCTCTTCCTATCCCTTGCTTCCTGCAGCTTTCATGGGTAAACATGCCGATACTCGCTAGTCCATCGAACATTTTGGACTTTCCAATCAGTCCGATGCCAAGCAAGTCAGCATTTCTGTAATAGACAAACAGCTCTCCTCTTGCAATCCACTGGTCATACTCGTCGAGAAAATCCCCGCAAACCACTTGTATCTGCTCAAGATCGCCTTGCGCAGCAAGACGAAATACATCGCCATCTCCCAATTCTGCTGCCATGCCAACTAAACTATCCTGAAAAAAGTACGCTTGTTTGGTTATGACCATATCTCGATCTACAGCCAAGCTAAGCAATAATTCGTCGCTGGTCGGAACGAACATCCATCGGATCGCGTGACGTTCCAGCGCTTCAACGAATAAGGTTTGCGCGTGCATCTGATAAGCGCGGCGGATATAAAACTGGGTGAGCCGCTCTTTATTATGTACGGCCAAATAGCCGACATCATCCAAGTCGTCTTGTATCGAATAAAAGGTCGATGAAAGAATATACTCCTCCAGAAAGGAGTCGAAGGGCGATGACAAGCCTGCCAAATACTCTTGCACGAGATGCTGAATGTCAGCTAACGCGCATTCTTTTATAATCATCCGTTTCCCCGCTTTGCAATCGTAATGGATATCACTTAATCCTGCTCCACTGGCGCTTCCTTGATGACCGGCAATCCCGCTTCAACCAATCTTTTATTGCGAATGAAGAAAATGGACAGTACGAGCATTAGCACTCCCGTTCCGACCAGCAGCCATTCGATCTCAACGATATCCGATAGCGGGCCAAATATGAGCATCCCGATTGGCATCATCGAAGTCGAGATCATTCCGAATACACCAAAGATGCGTCCCAAATAATTCGGGTCAACCTTCTCTTGCAGCATGACGGTGGTCGGTGTGTTAAACACGGGAATGGCAACACCGAACACGGCCATTACAGCCAGGTAAATCCAGAATACAGGAACGATACCCAAAACTAGCGTGCAAACGCCCATTATCAGGTTGGCAACGGTCATCGTATACACTTTATTTCGGAAGCCGCCCCATGAGGCGATAATCGCTCCGCCAGCCATCATGCCGATAGAGAAAGCGATTTCGATAGCTGTCAGCCGCCAATAATCATCCCCGAAACTGCGAGTCACTTGCAACGGTGTTAAAAAGGCAGCCGGTGCCATCAATACAAAGAAAAAGGCAAAAAATATGAAAAAGGTTTTGAGAAAGCTGTGATTTTTAATGTAGCTCAAGCCTTGTTTAAAATCATCCAAATAGCTGGTCGTTTGCTCGTCGGCCGCTTTTTTATGCAAAGGAATCTTCAAAAAGAAAGCGATCGTAAAAATGGCTATCGCCGCTGTAACCACATCGATAAAGAAGATGACTTCGATTGTTGCCATTGTGAGCAGCGTCGCGCTTACGATAGGCGCAACAAACATCATGAGCGCCTGAAGGCTTCCGTTTATGCCGTTCACCTTCGTCAGCTTATCCTCTGGTACGATCTGGGGCAATATGGCCCCAACCGCAGGCGTTTGAATGCCGGCGCCGAGTGCGCGAACAGCGGCAATGGCAAACAACAGCCAAATCTCTTTATATCCCAGCAAAAATGTAATCGCGAGAATCAGTGTAACAACGGCGATCATCGCATCTGCTATTATAATCAGATTTTTTCGGTTGAAACGATCCGCCCACACCCCTGCAAATGGCGATAGCAGAAAGGTCGGAATAAATCCGCAAATAATGAATAACGTCATCATCATGCCCGATTTTGTAGTGAGCGTTACGTACCACATAATCGCGTATTGCACTAATGCAGAGCCAAATAACGAAAAGGTTTGACTGCTCAGAAAGATAATAATGTCTCGTTTCCAATGCTTGTTTTTATGCTCTTCGGATGATGTCATTTTCTTCATCTTACTCCCTTCATCTCCATACATATCTAGCATTGCTAGAATCCTTCTATTAAGTAATTGCCAATCTCGACTTGTCTAATCCTAATTGCAGCACTATTTTCTAGTTCCGTGTGATCATAACCATTGCCTTCTCTTCGTCACCCCGATAAATGGCATGCTTACTGCTCTTCTTTATTTGAGACGATGTCCAATAAATGCTGTAAACTGGCGATCCCCCGCACTTGCTCAACCAATGCATAATCAATGTATTGAAGAGATTTAAGAGCAATTTCCTTAGCCTGAGCAACATTATGGTTATCAAGCTCCGCTACAACTTCACGAACCGTATCCAAGGAATACACGACTCTTTGAACCGTCCGGATAATAAGCACTTTGCGGATATCTGAAGGGCCATAGATCCGGAATCCGCTCTCATGCTGACGTTGGGGCTTAATTAACCCTTCCTTCTCCCAATGCCGAATCGTGGATGCAGATACATTCGCTTCTTCAGCTACCTCACCAATCGTAAACGAGTGGTTTTTGCGGTACTTTGGAAGATCATTCAGTTCTTTCAAATCGAGCATATCCACTGTTTTTTGCACGATTTCTTTTTCCGCATTCAATCTGACTTGTGCCTTGTTAATTAACCATAAAGCATCCAGCTTTTCCCCACGAATGATGCGCGGCATCACCTCTCGAATCAATTCCATTCCAAAACCGGTATACATCGCTCGTATACATTGGAAATAAGCCTCATGCTCTCTTGTATAAAGGCGGTACCCATTTGCTGCTCTCTCGACATGAGGAACAAGCCCCCAAGCTTCATAATGCCTCAATGCGCTTGTGCTTATATTTAATTTTTTTGCTATTTCAATGCCTTTCATCTGATCCCCTAGTCTAACCCTGTCATTTAACATTAAAACACACGACGGGTTTGTTCCTTTTCATCATTCTAACATATGAATATGCGTCAATAAACCTTATCATTTGCATGAATGTGTTACGCTTGATGCATAGTTAATATTCAAGAAAGACGAGGTGGCTACTTATGCTTAGAATCAAACCGATTTTACCATGTCCATCCATAAAGGAACAGGTTTCCTTTTATGAGAGCTTGGGTTTCAAAACGATTCAGATTTATACTCGACCACATCCATATGCAGTTGTTCGCTATGACTCGCTAGAGCTGCATTTTTATGTAAACAAACGTTTATTGCCTCATGAAAACCCCCAGATGTGCTATATCGAGGTTGACGATGTTAACCAGATCCATGAGGCCTTTACTACCGGACTGAAACGGGATACCGGGAAAATTCCTCGTACAGGCATACCGCGAATTTCAAAGATAAAGCATCTGGCAGAGGACCGAAGATTTATGATGACAGATTTAGGCGGGAATACGTTTTATATCGGAACACCGAATACCGCTTACTCCGATCCTACTTTTTATAGATCCATTGAGAGCGTGGCGTATGCCAATCATTTCGAAACCCTATACGATTTAATGTATTCAAAAGAGGATATCCATGCAGCGTTTACTATGTGGCGGAAATTCTTTCCTGCAGACGATATAAATGCGATGCATGCTGGAGATTTGGATCTAGCGAAGATATTGCTGGTTGCTTTGGATATCCATATCCAACGAGATAAAACAGGGAGCCACAGCATCAACGATAAACTTAAAGAGCTATTAAGCTCTCACGACACTGAAACTCCCGATTGGAGCAGAGTCTTGCAACAATATAACGACATGATGAGCGTTGAATAAAAAATACACTTCCATTCAGGCCAAGAGCACAACGCTTCACGAGCGATGTACGCTTGGCCTGAGCCTGCTGAGCCCAGCCTAATCAATCATCCGTTTAATCTCGTCCACGATCAAGCCTGGCTCGGTGTACATGACCATATGCCCGGAATTCGGAGCTTCTACCAATCGGCCCGCTAGTGCGGTCGCCGTCTGCCGATGGGCTTCGTGAAGCGCCGGGCGAAATTTCTGTTCCATTCGCGATACATGGGTACCAGAGATGACAGACACCTGAGTGACTGCAAGCTTCAACGGATGTTCGCGAAGCGCCCTTAAGTCCTTAAGGAAAGGTGTTCCTTCCGCTACCATCGTTCTAGCCGCCTGCAGCGTGAAATCCTCTCGGTGATGCTCCTTATAGACATCGGCAGGCAGCGCCTTGCCGGGCTTGCTTCCCATCAGCCGATAGAGGCCGACTCTGGCGAGTATCGGAATGAGCTTATTCATTCTTGCGTAATGCCTAACGGATGATTCCTCGAAATACAGTCCGCAATGCTCGTCCGTCTGATCAACCAGAACAAGCCCGCGTATACGCGCGGGCTCCATCGCTGCTGCCGTGCGAATGATTGGTCCGCCCCAGCTATGCCCGACGAGGACAAACGGACCTTTGCCAAGCTGGTTCAATAAGAAAATCAAGTCATCAGCCATTCTGGCTAGCCTCCTTGGCTCCCGGTCCGGGTCACTCCTTCCGATACCCGCCCGGTCGTAGACGTCGGCGCGCGCATGCTTGGCAACAAGCGGCTGCACAAGTCCCCAAGCACAGCGGGACGAGCCCATGCCCGATTCGAATACGACGGTCAGCTTGCCTGCGCCTTTCTCCATATAATGCAGCTTGCGCCCGTCTGCGGTCTGAATATAATGACTATTTCCTAATCTATGAGTACTCGTGTCCAGCATCATGGTTTCCCGCCCATCCATTATGAGTTGCTTGCTACTTGTATTCCCTGGCCTAGAATCTTCTCTTTTCACCTGCCACTTATCAGGAATAATGGATCAGGAATAATGGATACCTCCTGAACGCCTCTATCATAAGCCCAGCATGGGCAGATGTTTTCGGGAATGGTAAGTGAGAGAAAATAAGATGCATTGTTTTAATTCATCTACTGGTATTTCATCGTTATCATTGAACACAATCGCCCGATTGCCTTCATAGTTGAATTTCTCTCTAAATAGCTCTTTGAATGTGTCAACCAGCTTTGTGTTGCAGTTAAAATACATGGCATACTGCTGCGGTCTCCGTCTTTTCCAATCTATTCTAATTGTGCTTCCGCCTTTAGAGACGTAACTAGGCTCGCCCCACTTTAGTGTTTCTTCCACACGACCAATACCATTTATCTCTAATGCCGTTTCCAAAATTATTTGGCGCAGAAACAACAATTTCTTCTGCATGTTTGCGGGATATTGTTCGAACACAGCTGCTACCTTCATGTTTTCAATCGTACCCATGCATTCATTCCTCTCCTTCATTCTAGCGACAAAGCAACAATTGTAAGGGTAGAAACGCATTCCCTTATTGTTCGTACGGTGGGGCTAAAGTCAGAACTGATCCGTTATGTCTGTCCAGCCTGTCCAGTCGGGCAGTTTCTGCAAGCCCCAGTACTCGAGAAACATCGTAATGACTGCGCCTATATCCGTTGTTGAATAGCTGTAATGCTTGAACGATCCGTCCGGATTGTCCAGTCGCAGCTCGACGTTAATGCCGTTCACGGCATCCCTTAACGGGAATGCCTGCATATAGCTGCTCCCCTCTATCGATAGGCTTGGATCCATGACGATAAAATCATCGGGGTCGGTATCGAATCCTTGAATAATATCTATAATAAGCGACGCCTCTAATGCATCATTCTGATAAGTAACCCCTTGAGTCGTAATGGTGTAAGTCATGTCGCTGCTGCCAGCAAAGTTCAAGTGCGCCGATTCATTCATCGTTCTTCCTCCTTGACTGCTCTACTCTATGACTTTAGCTTTCTCCCTACTATTATAACCCTAAATAGTGGAACATCCTCGTTTGAATGAGCTATCTATTTGAATAACATGTATTCCGGTTTATGAGTCGTAATCCGCTCCGTTATGGACACGAGCACAAGTCCAATTGCCAAAATAACGGCCCATGCAGCAAAGGAAGGCCAACCTTCCGGCAGCAAGCCAAGGAATAGATACGATAGCGGTTTACCGAAAATCGCTCGAATCAACGGCTGCAGCACCGCAGCAAGACCGACGAGACTCAGGATAATTCCTAATACGTGCAGCCAATCATTTTGAACCTTCTTCATTATTCATCTCTCCTTGTCGCAATCGCAAATACGCTGATCGTCTCTTGAATGGCGCCTTCATAATCTTCGATTTCATTTATTGCGATCCGTCCGCTTAATGTATCGATAACGCTTCTGACGAACATGGCCATCATTTCGGGAGAAAATGGCCTGAAGCTTTTTTCTTCCATTTGCCCATATTGAAAAATTTCGATGAGCGGTTGGCAAATGAGGTTATCCTTATCGGAGAAAGTCAAACGGCCGTTCTTGTCTCTATGGTTAGCGATAATATTCATTATGGCCAAGGTCCGTATTCGATTTTCTGCCACATAACGTATATTCGCGCTAATGTAGGACTCCAATGCTTCAGGTGCCGTTTTATCGATGGTCATATGAATAGCCATATATTCCGCCGCATGGCGAAAATAGGACTCTACAAGTTCAAATAGAATAAGATCTTTTTTGGAAAAATGATACGTTACTACCCCTTTGCTTATTTTCAGATGCTCTGCAATCGCGCCTAGTGAAAATGTAGCATAGCCGTATTTAGCCATTAGTTCCTCTGAGGCCAGCAGTATTTTCTCTCGCGTATCCTTCATGCGCTTTCACCTTCTCTTTCGATCTGCGGATGATCGTTATCCACCCGCATTCATTTTAGTACGATCGAGCTAAATTAACGAGCATTTTTAGAACGATCATACTAAATGTTCAAAATATAACCTCATTTAATTTGCGGTTGACTTAAACCATGGTTTAAGTCGTATGCTATTCCTGTCGGTATGACATATAAAATTTGGAGGCCTCCAGATGAAGTATTGTTCCATTAGCGAAGTATCAGCCAAATTCAATATTCCAGAATCAACGTTGCGTTATTATGAAAAAAAAGGATTACTGCCACTAATAGAGCGTGATGAGGCTGGAAGGCGATTATTTTCAGAAAATCAAATGACACTCCTTGAAATCATTATTTATTTAAAAAACACGCATATGCCAGTAAAAGGTATCCAACAATATGTTAATTGGGTTGTAGAGGGAGACAGCACTACTGAACGACGACTGGAAATGATGAAAAATCACAAGCAAGCCGTTCTAGCTGAAATTTCCCTAATGAAAGTTGCCTTAAAGGCAATTGACGTGAAAATTACGCGATATAAGAATCGTATGATAAGCATGAATAATGAGATGAAAGATCAATTAATAAAAAATGGAGAAGAGGAAGTCTAATGGAGCTTTTAGGAAATACAATCCTCATAACCGGCGGCAGTTCAGGAATAGGATTAGCTTTCGCGGAACGCTTTATAAAAGCTGGAAATACCGTCATTGTTACTGGGCGGCGTGAAGCTGTACTTCAAGAGGCGAAGGAAAAACTCCCGGGCCTTATAACTTATGTGAATGATTTGAACATTACATCTGAGCGTATACGTCTATTTGATTGGGTAACATCAAACTATCCGGAAGTAAATGTGTTAATTAACAATGCAGGAATCCAACAACGCTTTAATATCCTAAAATCAGATGCGAAGAACGATTGGAGTTATTTCAATCATGAAATCACAACCAACATCGAAGCTCCCATTCATCTCTCGATGCTGTTTGCTCCTTTTTTGGCCACCAAAGAAAAGGCAGCTATGATAAACGTGACATCAGGATTGGCTTTTACGCCGTTTGCGATTGCTCCGATTTACTCCGCATCCAAAGCAGCGCTTCATTCATTTACAATGAGCCTAAGACATCAACTTGCTGAAACATCTGTAGAAGTCATTGAAGTTGCGCCTCCGGCAGTCAATACGAGCTTAGGCGGAGCCGGGTTGCATGCACAAGGTGAACCGTTAGATGCCTTCACAGATGGCATTTTCAAAGGATTGGAAGAGGGAAAACAGGAGATTGGATATGGCACTTCAGTGGATCGATTACGTATGTCCCGAGATAAAGTCGACGAATACGTAGAAAAAATGTATACGGCCACGAAAGGCTTAATTGAATAACCTGCCAAGCGCAAAAAGACTGTTCAAAAGCGATTAGCTTTTGAACAGTCTCTTGTTGGGCTCGCTATTTGGTTTATCTACCTATTGAGGACCATCTACGATTCTCCCCGTATTTACAGTGATGCTTGCTGGTACAATATAATTGCCTGCATCATCCCCGGAAAGGGTATAAACGATTTTCACCTGTTTATTGGTTCCTATTTCTGCATTATTGTAAGTGGCTGCCGCATGCACAGTGACATCATCGCCTTCAACAACGCCAATTAATGTGCCTGGTGTTAGGACTGCTGTTGCCGTTCCGTCATAAACCTTGGTTGGCAGTACCGGCGGTGCAATTGTGAGTTGTTTTGCAATGATTGCTCCTGTATTTACTGTAATAGGTTCTGGAGCCAAGTAATTATTAAAATCAGCTCCCCGGATTACGTACGATACAGTTATCTCCTTGTTTACTCCTACGTTCTTATCATTATAAGTGCCTGCTCCAAATACCGTTGCATCGTCTCCAGGACAAATCCCCTCTCCTTCACAAGAGCCAACTCTAGAGCCCGCCAGCACAACTGATTCCTTGGTACCGTCATACACTTTGAAATTGGTTATCAGGTCAATGATAATACCCATATCTTGGTGAAATTGTACATATGCCAAGTAGTTCGTGTTGTCTGTAGGCGCAATATAATTGCCGCTATCCGCTCCCGACAGCGTGTAAACAATCGTTAGCGGCCTTGCATTAACGAGGTCATCATCTGTAAGGTAAAGTGCTTCCACGCTCACTGTCACGTCTTCGCCTGCAACTACTCCAAGCAATTCGCCTGCTGATACTTCTATTACTGAATTCCTCTCTAGCGATTCGACAAGCGACAATACCGGTTCTTCGATCGATAATGGAGCCTTAGAAATGACACCTGTATTTACCGAGTAGCTTACTGGCTCAATATAATTGCCTGCATCTGCCCCGCTTAACGTATAAACTACCGTAATGGTTTTGCCTGTTCCGATTGCTGCGTCATTGTAGGTAGCTACTGCGTTAACGGTTACTGCATCATCACCAACGACACCGATTAATAAGTTTGCCGTTACAGACGCCGATGTCGTCCCATCGTACATTTTCACCGAAGCCAGCGTCGCTGGATCCGCAGTAGTCAGCTGCTTCTTATTCATTACGATTTCATTTGAGGCTATCGATATATTGTTGGAGGAATCCACTGCGTACACCACATAACTGCCTGCTTGTAAGCCTGCTGTCGTAATCGTGGCACTAGCAGCTGCTTCCACGGATTGTTTTCTGCCTACAAATGCATCAACGGCTTGGTTTAATGCTGTCAGCGTTGCAGCCGTTGTTGCAGGGACAAGAAATAAATGCCCCTTCTCATTGCTTTTGCCATTGATGTCATCGCCATATAAGATTTGCCCAATTGTTACCCCGGATAAAGTCGGAGCCGTTGTATCACTTCCACCGGTCGAAGGCATTGTCGGCGCAGGCGTTGAAGGAATAGTCGTTGGCGCTGGCGTCGGAGTCGTCGCTCCGTTATCCGGTGTGTTTTCCAAGGTTTCTTTTACCGTAACTGAACGGTATAACACGACCACTGCTTCAGCTCGCGTAAGAGGTTGATTAGGTTTGAAATTCGTATCATTGGCATAACCCTTTAAAATGCCGTTCGCTGCTCCCGCTTCAACCGCTGCCTTAGCCCACCAGGCGATGGAGCTTGAGTCTGTAAAAGTTGTTCCAGCATTGCCCGTTTCCGAAAGATTCAAAAGGCGATCGACGATAACGGCAGCTTCCTGCCTGCTGATTGGGTTGTTTGCACCGAACGTCCCGTTTGCATAGCCTTTAATGTAGCCCGCTTTGATCGCTTTGGAAACCTCGGCGTATATCCAATTGGATGAAGAAACATCGCTGAAGGATACCGTTGCTGTTTCAGTAAATCCATAGGAACGGTTAATCAAAGTAATGAATTCCGCTCTTGTAATCGTGTTACTCGGTTTGAAGCTGCCGTCTTCATAACCTTTAACATATCCTTTGTCGATCCATTCAGATACCTGACTTTCCGCCCATATCCCATGAATATCCGTTTTCGAAGCTTCTGCGGCGCCAAAAGCTGCTGGAACCGATGGAAGCAGCATAGCTGTAATCAGTAAGGTGGATACAAGCTTTTTCGTATAATTCATTGATCGAATTCCTCCTCTTTTCATTGCAAATGATAGATTGGAACACTTTTAACTACATGATCCGATATCACAATTTGACAAATACAGTAAAAATATAATCATTTTTATCAAATTTTGTCGCTTCTTTTTACTATAAAACAGTTCTAGCAAAAGATATATCCCCCAAATGGGGGATACATTTCATGCAGCTTCCTTTTAACTCTATTCTCATGTGCAAGACTTATCCGGCCTCACTTATGAGGTTGCGCTGAAAACATAAAAAACCGTTTCTTGGCAAATGGAATTACCCATTCACGAAAGAAACGGTTTTGTACATTTGGCTCATGAAAGCGGCCGTGCAATGGTTGCGAGTCCGCTTTCCTTCACCTTAATAAGGAATTACTTAATAACGACGTATTCCAAGTTAACCAGCTTCGCATAGGTCACGATTTGGTCTGTCGTCAGGTTCAAGGAAACGACGGTATGGTGGCCGCCGCCATTCTCGATCCAAGCTCTTACGCCATCCTGGAAGTTTGGCTTAACCGTCCACAGGACGCGAGCAACAGGAAGGTTAGGAGCCGGAACCGTCGGTTCGAATGCGGAAACCTCATTGATCAGCAATTTATAATGAGTGCCGAAGTCAGCCATCGATACAACGACGCCTTCGCCCGCTTTCCCATCGAATACAAGGCGCGCCGGATCCTCACGATCGCCGATTCCGAGCGGTGAAACAAGAATTGTAGGCTTGTTGCTTGCCAAGGATGGATCTACCTCAAGCATATGGGATTGCAGGATGGCTTCTTGGCCGGCTGCCATCTCGTACGTGTAATCCTCCATAAAGCCCGTGTTTTGATTGCGGCTCATCACTTTCAGCAAGCGATCAAGCGCGGCAGTCTTCCAGTCGCCCTCGCCGGCAAAGCCGTAGCCTTGCGCCATCAGACGTTGGACCGCTAGGCCAGGAAGCTGCTTCATTCCATGCAAATCCTCGAAGTTCGTCGTGAAAGCATTATAACCTCTCTCGTCCAAGAAACGCTTAATGGCGATTTCATAACTCGCTTGGATTCTCACGCTCGCTTCCCAAGCTTCTTTGCTGTTCGTGCCGTAATCGAAGGTGTAGAGCTCCGCATATTGGGCCATCAGATCATCGATTTCCTGCTCTGTAACGGCATTCACGTATTGCACTAGGTCGCCGATGCCGTAATAGTCCACGGTCCATCCGAATTGGATCTGCGCCTCGACCTTGTCCCCTTCCGTTACGCCAACATTACGCATGTTGTCACCGAAACGGGCTACTTTGATGCTGAAGCTTTCGTTATAAGCAACCGCTACGTCCATCCAATCCGCAATTTGCTGCTGCACTTCCGCACGTTCCCAGTAGCCTACGACGATTTTATTTTGTTTCTTCAGACGGGCATTGATGAAGCCGTATTCGCGGTCGCCGTGAGCGGCTTGGTTCAAGTTCATGAAGTCCATATCGATCGTTGCCCAAGGAATGCTTTCATTGAACTGGGTTGCCAAATGAAGCAGAGGCTTCTGCAGCAATTTCGTGCCGCGAATCCACATTTTCGCAGGCGAGAACGTATGCATCCATGTGATGACGCCTGCCACATCATCGCGATAGTTGACCTCTTTCATGATGCTTGTAATTTTATCGGCGCTGACAGCCAGATCCTGCAAGACAAGCGGGTAAGGGAGTACACCGCTATTATTCAAGGCATCGGTCATCGTCTGCGCATGTGCCTTCACTTCAGCGAGCGCTTCTTCCCCGTACAAATGCTGCGAACCTACGACGAACCAAAATTGTTTAGCTGCTGTTACTGACATTTTAATCATCCTCTTTTCTGTATTTAAAATTAGGTATAGCGATTATTTCTGCCCGTAGTAGGCATCTTTCCCGTGTTTCCGAAGATAGTGCTTATCCAGAATGCCTTGAGGCAACTCTTTGGCAAAGTTGTTTAATTGACGCGCGTACAAATTCATTTTGCACACTTCCTCCAGTACGACACTGTTCACGACCGCCGACTTCACGTCTTTCCCCCAAGTGAAAGGCGCATGTCCCTGGAGCAGGACAGCTGGGATCGCCAAAACATCCAATCCACGTTTCTCGAACGTTTCGATAATAACGTGACCTGTCTCCGCTTCGTATCCCCGGTCAACCTCCTCTTGGTTCAAGAACCGTGCGCAAGGCACGGCGCCATAAAAGGTGTCCGCATGCGTCGTTCCCATTACAGGTACATCGAGTCCCGCTTGCGCCCAGATGGTTGCCCAGGTCGAGTGAGTATGCACGATGCCGCCAATTTGCGAATAGTGTTTGTACAACACGGCGTGCGTCGCCGTATCAGAGGAAGGTCTCATCTCTCCCTCGACCACATTGCCGTCGAGATCCACAACAACCATGTCGCTCGGTTTCATTTTCTCATAGCTGACTCCGCTCGGTTTGATCACGAACAGGCCGCTTTCCCGATCGATGGCGCTCGCATTGCCCCAAGTGAATTTCACAAGTCCGTGCTTCGGCAAATCCAGATTTGCTTGATATACCTCTTCTTTCAGTTGTTCTAACAACGTTAGTTCCTCCCGTTCTCTAGCAGATGGTCTACAGCAGCTTGTTCGATGGCAAGCCCTGCATAGTATCGTTTGATGAATACTTGGAACCCTTCGACATCCGAGCTATCCGGAGCAATCTCCTGTCCTTCGGCATCCTTGAACACTTTCTGCTCGAGGAACTCGTCCAAGCTCAGTTCTTGATCCTTGTTCGTCATGTAAGAAGCCAGAAGCGCCATGCCCCATGCCCCGCCTTCGCCGGCTGTCGACATGACCGAGATCGGTACGTTCAGCGCAGCGGCCAAAGCTTTTTGTCCAACGACAGGGGTTTTGAAGAGGCCGCCATGAGCCAAGATGCTGTCAATGGCCACCTGTTCGTTTTCGGTCAAAATGTCCATTCCGAGCCTCAACGCTCCGAAAGCTGTGAACAAGTGCGTTCTCATGAAATTAGCCAGCGTAAAGTTGCTTTCAGGCGAGCGGACGAACAACGGCCTGCCCTTGTCGATTCCTGTAATATTCTCGCCAGAGAGATAACCGTAGCTAAGCAAACCGCCGCCATCCGGGTCGGCTTCCAATGCCTTATTCAACAGCACGCTGAACAATTTGCCGGAATCCGCATCGTACCCCATAGCCTCGGAGAACTCGCGGAACAATCCCATCCAAGCGTTAAGATCGCTGGAGCAGTTGTTCGCATGCACCATGCCGACCGGACTGCCGTCTGGCGTCGTGACCATGTCGATCTCCGGATAAACCTTGGATAACTCTTTCTCCAATACAATCATTGCAAAAACGGATGTCCCTACGGAGATGTTGCCCGTACGCTTCTTTACGCTATTCGTCGCAACCATGCCTGTGCCGGCATCGCCTTCCGGAGGACATAGCGGAACGCCGGACTGCAGATCGCCGGCAGGGTCTAGAATCGCGGCTCCCGCCACCGTCAGCTCGCCTGCTTGCTCGCCTGCGACATACACTTTAGGTAGAAGCTCCCCTAGCTTCCACGAATAGCCTTTGGCTGCGGTTAATTCATTGAATTGCTTGACCATCGTTGGATGGTAATTATGGATTGACTCATCTATAGGGAAGATGCCTGAAGCATCTCCGATGCCGATCACTTTATTGCCGGTCATCAGCCAGTGGATATATCCGGCCAACGTCGTTACGAAATCAATGCGAGGCACATGGTCCTCTTGGTTTAATATGGCTTGGTACAGATGGGCAATACTCCAGCGTTCTGGAATATTAAACTGGAACAAGTCCGTTAGCTCCCTCGCTGCCGCGCCTGTTGTTGCATTGCGCCAAGTCCGAAACGGCACTAGCAGGTCGCCCGTGCTATCGAATGCCATGTAGCCGTGCATCATAGCGGAGAATCCGATTGAACCGACGGTCCGGAGGGCGACTCCGTAATTACGTTCTACCTCCTGCTTCATTTCACGATAAGCGGTTTGGAGGCCTGTTATAATATCTTCCTGATTGTAAGTCCAATATCCGTCTTTCAACTGATTTTCCCACTCAAAGCTTCCCGATGCGATGGTCTCGAAACGACGATCGATCAACACCGCTTTGATCCGTGTGGATCCAAATTCGATACCCAGCGAGGTTTCTCCCTTGGTTATCGCTTCTTTCAAATCGACTTGATTCATGATCACATATAGCCCCTCTCTGCTCGTAGTTTGCACGAAAATCAAATCGCTTATATCGCGTCCAATTTCGTGATTTAACCCCATCGATTTCTATACTAGCTGCTTCCCATCGGATCGGTCACTTCATGAAACGACCGAAAATGCCAATAGAAAGAAGGCGCTTTCTCTTTCTGACAGCCTTAGTATATTTTCTGTACGTACATTTGTCAATATATTTCAATAGTTATACTAACATAAGTTACTACCCCACCATACTTTCCTCATCAATAGTATCAATAGTATCTTTACATATAAATGAGCAAAGAACTTGTACGGTTAAAACCACAAATGATGTCGTTACGTTTGCATTTCAAGCAATTCATGCTAAAATGTGTACGTACAACTTTTCGAACAACGATGAAAGAAGTGGATTGCGTGAAGCCAAAGTACCAGCTCATTATTGATGATATCAAAAGCTATATCCTCTCGGGAACGTACAAAACAGGTGAGAAAATCCCTTCGGAGCTTGCTTTGCAGGAGAGCTACAACGTAAGCCGTCAGACAGTTCGAAAGGCCATTCTGGAGTTGTCGAACGAGGGGTTCCTGCGAAGCGAGAGGGGATCCGGCACGTACGTCAGCAGCCAATACCGGTCAAGAACGGGTACAAAAACGATGAATAAAACGATTGGCGTCATCACAACCTATATCTCGGATTACATCTTTCCCTCCATTATCCGCGGCATTGAAAGCCGATTAAATGAAGATAACTATTCATTGCTGCTAGCCAGCACCAATAATGATATCTCCCAGGAAAAAAAAGCTTTGGAAATGATGCTGTCCTACGGCGTGGATGGCCTGATTATAGAACCTACTAGAAGCAACGTGTATAACCCCAATATCGCTTACTACCTGTCTTTTAAGGAGCAGGATGTTCCGTTCACGATGATCAATGCCTATTATGAAGAGTTGGAGGTTCCTTTCTTCTGTCTGGATGACGTGCAGTCCAGCTATCTTGCAACCCGGGAGCTGATTGCCAAAGGGCATACCCAGATCGGCATCATCGCCAAGATGGATGATCTGCAAGGGAAGTTCAGAATGAAAGGATTTATTAAAGCGCTAGGCGAAGCCAAATTGCGGTTCCAGCAAGAGCATGTGCTTTCATTCGATACATCGACCAAGTCGGACCTGTCCGCTAACTTGGAAGTGTATCTGAACGACAATCGAGATGAATTGACTGCGCTTGTGTGCTACAACGACGAGGTAGGCTTGGAGGTTGTGAATGTATGCCGGGAACTCGGAATCTCTATTCCGGACGACCTATCCATCATTGGACAGGACAATTCTTATATCGCCAAAAACGCAAATATAAAGCTAACGACGCTGACGCACCCCCAAGAACAAATGGGGCGAGACGCAGCTGACTGGGTCATCAAAAATTTACAAGGCAAAAAAGATCTGCCCGTGAGCACCTACTACCAGCCCGTCTTAATTGAGGGTGAAACCGTAAAAGCAATCGAAGTGGAATAATCACGGAGAAAACATGCGAAGGAAAAGCCGGAATCAGAGAAGTGATCATACTCACTGGCCCCGGCTCATGCCAAGCAAAGAAGAGGAAGAACGCCAAGAGAGATTTTTAATGTGAGCGGCGCTATATTGACATATAAGCTAATCGGTTACTTCACCTTCGCACGATCTTGTTCTAACAACAACTGTCCCATTTCCTCTAATTGCTTCAGAGCTTGATCGATGGTCAGTTCGCTAGAAATAACGGCAATCGCCTTCCTTTCCCCTTCCATCAAGAAGTTCATCAAGAAATCGGAAGTTATTTTTTTCGGCAATTTAGCCCCGCTTGAAGCAGGGTAAGCCGCAAGCCGGTAAAAAGGCGTCAAGTCTGTTCCTTTGAATTGTTGGTCCGCTAGTTTCTTTCTGAGCGGGATTCCTTGGCCCCAGTTCGCTCCGGCTATCTCTTCACCGTTCAGTTGTTTGATTATTTCCCAAGCGAGCTCGGTCCTTCCTCCTTTCGTATGAATGCCAAAATATGCGAGATAATGAAGACCGTTGCCTTGATCCGAATACCTCGGGTTTATCGGCGCCGCAACAGTGTCCCAAGGAAGATTGTCATTGATTAACTGTGACAGAATCGTTTCGTTCGCGTACATCATGGCGATTTTCCCTTCCTTGAACAACGCCATAGGATTTCCGTTCGATTCGCCTTGTCGGGTTGAGAATATATGACCTTCGCGCAATGGTACCAGAACCATCTCCCATATCCGTCTCCATTCAGGCGTATTGACCGTCACTTTCTCGCTTGCCTCATCTAAATAGGAAAGCCCTTCGCTCGCTCCGATTCCCAGAATCGAGAAATAAGGACTGCTGGCAATTGCGTTTGCAAAACCGTAGACCGAATCTTCCCCTTCGTCTTTCGCTGGAATTTGTGCCGCAAGCTGATACACCTGTTCCCACGTCATTCCTTCCGTAGGCAGCGGAACACCAACCTTTTCGAATACGTTTTTGTTGTAATAGAGCACTGAGCCTGAAAAATGAGAGGCCAGCGCGTACTTTAGCCCGTCGTTGTCTTTGATCGGATCCAGCAACTCCGTCGCCGCGAGATCCAACTCTAACTTTCCTTCTTGAATGAGACCATCCAGCACCTTCAATCGGTTACCCTCAATTAACTGCCGATAGGTTTCATCATCCCTTGCAATGATGATGTCCGGATTATATTGTTCTAACAGCTCGTGCAGCGCTTCTTCCCGAGCGCCCATGCCAACTTTGCTCATTTGTTCGCTCATATAAGCTTCATACGGCACAAGTTTGACTTCCAGCTCCGGGTAGGCATTCGTGATATGCGGCAAATAGTGCGATTTAAATAATGACTCGTTCTGATCGAGCACAACTAGCGTTCCAGTCTCGTTATTTCGGGTCTTGCCGCCGATTTGGCACCCGGAAAGTGCGATCACAACCGACATGAAGACGAATAAAACTGTGATATATCGGGGAATCTTCATTTCATTAGCCTCCGTTTATGCTTCGTCTCATTAATTATGTTATTTTAGTGTATAACAAGATCTTTCTTCACTATTTTACCGTATTGGTCAATAATGATATAAATCGGGTTCCTAAGGTGACCCCAATGGCGGCCCATTTTTCCAGTTTCATCCGATAGAATAATCGCTTGGCCATTTATTTTTTTTCTCAATACATTCGCTTGCCATGCAGGGGCATTCAAGATGACAGTCAGCGGACGATCCGCATACTTTTTCTTTAACGCCAGAACGATTTCCGAATTGTTCGGACCCATATTCAGAAAAAGACAAATGAAGGCCGCCGACGCTCCTTCTCCCTCCCAAGCTCCGGTCTGCTCCCAAATCATATGCTGAACGGTTCTTCCCAGCTTCAACGCCCTGATTTCGCGTAATAATAAAAGGGAAACAACCGTCATCCCTATCCCTACAGACCATATAAAATATTCATAAACCAAATGATTCATTCAATATCGAACCTTTCATAGCTTCCCTTTCTCATCCGGCGAAACAACAAAAAAAAGTGTATGATTAAGGAACACTCGACAAGCACCAAAAATAGATGCATCCTTTCGAATTCGAAATGAATCTGCACCTGATCCATAAGCAACACGTATAGGCACAGAGTAATCAGAATCATATTCCGTAGGATAGCAAACGGTAAATGCGTTTTTTCATTGCTTTCACCAAAACAGGAGCAATGAACCGAATTCTTGTTTACGTAAGCATGCCCAAGAGCTCCGGTTAAAGCGAATAGCATCAAACCCGCCATCATAAAAAAGTAACGTGGGGAAGAAGAAAACAGCAGGCCGACCGCAAGGACAGCCTCAGCGATAAGTACGCACCAAGCGACTGCTCGGACATATCTTTTGGGCACGATGCCAAACTGAGTGATGGAATCGATAAATGAGAAAAACGCGAATGCTTTCGCGCAAAAAGAAATCAAAAATACGAACGAAAGCAATACCGTTATTAGAGCCAATATGTTTTCCATCTTGTTCTCCGCCTTTCGTCATCGCGTTGAGTGCAAAATCGTTATGACCCGCTTAAGGCATTCATCTCAACCTGCGCTTCATTCTGGAGTTTTTCAAGCGCCTCCTCTACAGTCAATTTATCTTCCAGCAGCTCGGCAAACAGTTTTTGAGCAGTAGTCGCAACCTTTCCCGAAAGTTTGGGAGGGATTGGTCCCTCAAAAAAACGTCCATTCCGAGAAGGCGACAAGGCATAAAACGGGGCCAGTTCCGGATCGCTTGATTTAGCGGTGTTCGTGCGGGCCGGCAGTTTACTACTAGTATCTTCAATAGATGCCAGCTGATTTGCTCTCTCCTCGCTAACCAAATAGTTTAGCAACTCCCAAGCTTCTTCTTTGTGACCGGAGGCAGCATTGATGGCATAGAATTCAGCGGGATGCATCGAAACGCCTTCACCAATTTTGGAATCAATAGGCTCAGGAATGATTCCCCACTCGAAGGGAACATTCCCCTTCTTTAATTCCTCTATAAAGTCCGGACCGCGTTTAAAAAAAGCCGATTTTCCGGAAAAGAATGGTCCATAGAAGATTTCGGGAATTATATCGGGATAGCCGGATAATGGATTAATAGGCATTTTTTCAATATGCTCATATATTGCTCCCGATTTATAACCCTCCAGCACCATCTTCCATATTTTCTGCCAGCTTTCCGTATTCAGGGTCGCTTTCTTTTTTTCCAAATCTGCGTATTTAAGACCGTACGACAGGCCGATTTCCTGAATCAGACCCCATAGGTAAGACGGTTCCTGGCTCGTTCTGACAAAATAACCGTGAATATCGTCTTTTTTCGAGCCGGTCGGCAATAACTTAGTAATATCCAGCATGGCCTCCCATGACAATCCAGCGTTCGGGACGTCGACACCGTATTGTTGTAACAACGTTTTGTTATAAAACAAAGCTTCATTGTAAAAACCAACGGCCAATGCGAATAAGGTCCCATTGCCTGATAAACGCAGCATTTCAAGTAGGTCGGAAGAATACGTTTCCTTATGAAATTCTTCATTCTCAATATACGATTCAAGTGAAAGAAGTTTACCAGAGGATGCTAGTGTATGATAAGTGCTACTATCCGATAATAAAATGACATCAGGCTGAGCCTTTTCAAGTGCCTCAAAGTACTGCTTCCTGTAGCTCTCGAAGTCTACGATTTCATTGAATAGATTGGTCTGTTCAAACGGTTCGATCCATTGAAGCGTAATGTTAGGATTCTTCGCCATAAAATCGGCCGCAAAGCTATTGTAAACGCCATCCCATGCCCATACTTTCAGCGAAACCTTTTCAATTGAATGGGGTTCCATTTGCGTACAGGCTTGTGTGAAAAGTAAAACAAAAATGATAAAGATCCAACCTGATTTTTTTCTTCCCATCGTCATCCTCCTGTATGTACGCTTGTTGATTAAAATAAGAAATCGAATCCGGCATCATTGTATACAATAGTTTTTTCAATTACCTGTTTATTTTCATCACATGCGATACCCAGAGGGCAATTTGACTCCCATCTTGTTAACCGCCCTCTTCAAATCACGATCATATATCAGCAATAATGTCGAACTGACGAATGGTAATCGGATAGGTGTCCATCAAGGTTCCGTCGACTTTCAAGCTAGCCTGAAAAATCCCCGGCATAGAAACAACATAAATGATGGTCCGGTCCGTGTCGCATCCTGCGACCTGGTCCTTCTTTCTTACATTATGAATCGCGTTAGGTGGAATAGCGGCAATAATTACACCTGCGGGGTCCACGATTTCGAGTGAAAAATCAATCGTATGATCGTTGGGCAAATAAGAAAATTTAATAAAAAAACTTGTTTTACAAGCATATGGGAATAGTGGAACCTCTATTTCATTAACGACATGTCCCAATTTATAACACTTCTTCTCATGTACAATCTCTACACTATCGCATGCCAGCAAGCTTGCTTTCAACAGGTGAGAATCACCCGAATCAAGCGAATTGTTATTCTTGCTCATGTTAACCTCCTACGTATCATGAGATTTTAATCGTTAGGACCCGCTTAAGGCATTCATCTCAACCTGCGCTTCATTCTGGAGCTTTTCAAGCGCCTCCGCTACGGTCAACTTATCTTCCATCAGTTCAGCAAACAGCTTTAGGGCGATACTAGAAACCTTTTCCGAGAATTTTGGGGGGATCGTTCCCTCAAAATAGAATGCATTCTGAGAAGGCGGCAAAGCATAAAACGGGGCAAATTGCGGATCATTTGATTTAACAGTGTTCGTGCGTGCTGGCAGTGTATCCATAATATTTTCACTGGATGCCAACTGTTTCGCTCTCTCCTCGCTAACCAAATAATTGAGCAATTCCCATGCTTCTTCTTTGTGACCGGAGGCAACATTAATCGCATAGAGTTCAGAGGGGCTCATGGATACGCCTTCAGCCATTTTGGAATCAATAGGCTCAGGAACGATTCCCCACTCGAAGGGAACATTCCCCTTTTTTAATACTTCTATAAAGTACGGACTGCGTATAGAAAAAGCCGATTTCCCGGAAAAGAACGGTCCATAGGCGATTTCAGGAATTATATCAGGATAGCCGGATAACGGATTAATAGGCATTTTTTCAATATGCTCATACATTGCTCCCGACTTATAACCCTCAAGCACCATCTCCCATATTTTCTGCCAGCTTTCTGTATTTAAGGTCACTTTCTTTTGTTCCAGATCTGCATATTTAAGGCCGCGCGACAGGCCAATATTCTTAATTACAGACCATGAGGTGCTCGGTTTCTCTCTCGTTCCGACAAAATAACCGTGAATATCGTCTTTTTCCGGACCGGTCGGCAATAACTTGGTAATATCCAGCATAGCCTCCCACGAAAGTCCAGCTTCCGGAACTTCGACACCGTATTGTTGTAACAACGTTTTGTTATAAAACAAAGCTTCATTGTAAAAGCCAACGGCCACTGCGAATAAGGTCCCATTGCCTGTTGAACGCAGCATTTCAATCAGGTGTTGAGAATACGTTTCCTTTTGAAACTCCTCCTTCTCAATATACGATTCAAGTGACAGAAGTTTACCAGTGGAAGCTAGTGTATGATAAGTGCTACTCTCCGTTAATAAAATGACATCGGGCTGAGCCTTATCCAATGCCTCGAAGTATTGCTTCCTGTAGCTCTCGAAGTCTATGTTTTCATTGAGTAGAATGTCTTTATGGGACTGCTCAAACGGTTCGATCCATTGAAGCCTAATGTTAGGATTCTTCGCCATAAAGTCGGCAGCAAATCTATTGTAATTGCCATCCCATGCCCATACATTCAGAGTAATTTTCTCATTTGAGGGGGGGGCCTTCTGAGTGCAGGCTTGTGTGAAAAGTAAAACAAAAATAATAAGGAACCAACCAAATTTTCTTATTCCCATCCTCATCCTCCGTCCTGTAGGCTCGTTGATTGAAATAAGAAGTCGAATCCGGCGTCATTGTATACAACTGATTTTTCTATTACTCGTTTATTTTCATCGCATAGTATCCCGAACGGTAGTGCCGCAACATGAAAGATGGTTTCCATTTTTTCTACACTGGCAGTAATTACCGAAAAATCCCACCCAAAGTACTCTACCATTTCAGCATGATCATCCTTATCACCGTTACTGTAAAGAAAAAATGTGAAAGGATAGTTGTTTTGGATCTTTTTAATATACGGCAGCAAATCGACACAATGCATACAGTGCAGAGAAATGAACAACAATGCCGTTTTACCTTCTGTTTGGAAGACAGGTATGGTTAATTCGTGCTGAGGCAGCTGTGTACCGACTGTAATACCCGTATCCCTTGTATTTTTTGTTGTTTTCTCACCTATTTTAACCATAGAGCACCTCATTTTTTTAAGCTAATTGATACCATAATCGTTGCTTGTTCCACATATCTTCATAAATCCCTTTTTGCAAGATTAATTCGTCATGAGTACCGGATTCGACCACTTTGCCTTGATCCATGACAACAATTTTGTCAGCTTTGGCAGCAATGCCGACTCGATGGGAAATAATTAACACAGTCTGTGCTTGATAATAGTCCATAATCCTTTCAAACAATTCCAATTCACTGTTTGGATCCAAAGCTGAGGTGGGCTCGTCCAATACAACGATTTCACAATCCCGAATCATGGCCCTCGCCAAACCAAGCCTTTGCCATTGACCGCCAGACAGATTAACGGAGGTATCCTGTTGATAACCAAGCCATGTTGCGGCTCCATTTGGAAACAAATGAAGCGGGAGGCCCGTAAATTGAAGCTTTTCTGCGATTGATTCCTCACTCACATCGCCATCTGAAACCCCGAGCGATACATTGTCCTTTATAGTAAGCATGTAATGCACAAAGTTTTGAAATAGTACGGTGGAATTACGCCAAATGGAAGCCCGGTCAATATTCTCTTGCGGAACACCGTCATAAAAAATCGAATTCTTCGGAGCCTCGTACAGTCCAAGAATTAGTTTGACCAGAGTCGACTTTCCAGCCGCGTTGTGACCTAAAATAACGACCTTTTCTCCTTTTCGAATGGTCAGGTTGATTCCATTAAGAGCAGGCTCCTCACGGTTCGGATAAGAGAAGCTCAGGGAAGAGATCATTAAATCTCTATTGAATATATAATCCTGTTTGGCCGACTGCTTGCTCTTCTCCTTTTCAAATCTCTGTTGATCTGCTTCGAAATATCCGATCACTTTCGAGTACTCCATTAATTTGGCGATCTGTTGAATCATTGAGGTAATGGTAACTTCCGCAAGTGTTACAGCAATCGTAATGGCGACATAATCGCCTATCGTTAGCCTGTTTTCCAATATATAGTAACAGATTATACATGTTGCAATAGCAACACTGAACGTGGATATAATTTGTCCACTAAAAAAAGGTTTCATAGTCATTAATTGCAGTTTAGTCTTAAACTCATAATCCGTTTTTCTTCGATCCATCCACCATTGCCTGATACGGCCCGATGCCCCGAATAATATCACTTCTTTTTGCGGATCTGGATGAGTCAATAAATAATAGTAATAATCCATCAACCTGTTGTTTTCCTGAATCTTTCGAATCGTTTCAAATCTTGATTCAATGTTTCGAAAACCAAGAACAGCTTTGGCGCCTGAAAAAACGATAACCACCGCAGCTGCAATCCAGTTTGTTGAAATGAGAAATATCAAATTAAAACCGATCGTACTCAAATTTTGCAATAATGATAAAGATGTCGAAAATAGATTCAAATAGTTACTGGCCGCTTCCCGCCAGACGTTTAGTTTACCTTGAAATTCAGGATGCTCTTTCTCTATGAGTTCTCTATTCTTGATAGAATCGATTAGATCTAATTCCGTATGCATTAAAAAAAGATCATTAAATTTATGATCTTGGAAGCTGCGCAGGAATTGTAACGAGTAAATCGAAATTTGAATCACGAGAAGCATCAACAAAGAACCCCATACATAAGAACTCGCTGAACTCGACAAATAATCAACGACCGACTTGGATACCCATACGGTCGTGCTGCTCAAATATCCCAGCAATAGACTCAAAACAATCGAAAATACCAAATACATACGGTGATTTTTCCATATCCTCTGCCAAACGGCAACGACGATATGGGGTAGCCGCTGTTTTTCAGATATCATCGAGAATCTCCCGACTGGCGTAAAATGTTCTTATCAGCGGTTGAGCTATCATTTGGATTTGCATGGTCGTGTTAAACGCGCCGGTTCCAATGATCTGCCCGCAGCCATTAAGCACGAGCACCCATGGGACACCAATACCCCTTAATGAATGATTAATCGTTACAATGTTGCAAGAATAAATCGGGAATCTAAAATTGTTTTTATCTATTACCTCTTCAAGGAACGACTGATGACCTTCAAGCAGCAACATATAATCGAAATCGGGAAAATGGCGAACAAACGATTCGATTGGGTGATAATTGCAGTAAGAGCAAGTTGAACTCATAATGAAGCAAAAAGTTCCTTGGGTTCTCTTTGTTAGAAAAGTAAAATCGGTTGCATCGGTTTCCGACCTCAGTTGCAAGGAAGACGGGAAAAATTGCCCAAGCAAATCATTATGAAGAAATGCCCTTCCTTTCAAAAATTTACGATGTCCGTTATCAACCGTCTCTATGTTCATCTTTTCAATTCCTTTCCCGATTGAATAAGCCGCCTAATTAGGCGGCCTTCTAACTCATTAAGCAAGAACCATCATTAACATACGCCGCAAGTATCACCTCTGTAATTACAGGTAGTGTAACCAGAGTCAGAACAATAAGCCCAATCGTAATACATCTTGATTGGTTTTGATCCTTGACAAGTGGAACAATACCAACTAGTACCGGAACTAATAACAGAACCTCCACAAGAACACGCCATTTCATTCACCTCCTTCATTTTTGGAAACAATTGTATGTTTCGTCTTTAATTGTACGGGTTCTCCGCAACTCGCAATATCCCTCACGTGAGGTACAAAAACGCACAATGCACGCTTTCGTTCCATTTACCCATTCTCGTTTAGCAATTAATTCAATTTTTCCTGAGCTTCATTCTCTAGTTTCTGCAATGCTTCTTCTACTGTCAGAGTGTCACTCATAAGCTCGGCAAACAATTTCTGGATCAAAAGACTTCATCTCCTGTTTATTATAGGTATCGAAATCAAAATCCTCTGAGTATGTATATGGGTTCGTTTCTTCATAGGGCTGAACCCTGACAAGGCGGATATTAGGATGCTTCGCCATGAAATCATTGGCGAACCCATTAAAATCCCCTTCCCAGGCCCACACTTTCAGCGTAACCTGTTCGGGAGGAACAGGTTGTTTCGAACAGGCCTGCAAAAATAAAAATAAGGAAATTACCGCCACGAGATATGTTGCCGGTTTTTTCATTGCAATACCTCCTACAGGTATTCATGAACTGGTTTCGTTGTTTACTTATCCATTATCATTGCGATTAGCGTCACTTTTGAATCCGCTTTCATTTTGACATAAATTCGTTTGATCACCGTTCGAACCGTATGCGGACTGACTTCTAAACAAGATGCAATTTGTTTATAATTATAGTCCTGAATCCATAGCAGTAATATTTGCTGTTCACGCAGCGACAAACGGTGTTCTTTTAGTTTCTCCTCCATTTTCTCATAAAATGTAGACATATTAGCATTACGCCTCCCAGTAAAACGTTTACGTAAACGTTTTTATACTTTCGAAAATTATACCATCGTCAAAAGCAAGAGTCCAACATAAATTACATTTTTTTGAAATTCAGGAACAGACCTTTTAACTGGATGCTTCCTTATCAAAATAATAGACGCACATAAATATAGGATAGCGGTGATAACGCGATATGCTGGAAAGACATCGGAGTTTCACCTTCACTGCGCTCATCAAGCCAACGATTAAATCTTCCTGTTCGTTCTGTTGATCTATATACGTAATCCGTTTCACGCTTACCTTCGATTACGGCCAAATTGGTTTCCGGGTCAATTACAATATGGGCTGGATTTAAATCACCTAGGACAGTCCGCTGTTAAGAAATCGCGTCATCATGTATCCTCCGATCACTGGGTTAATTCAGCCTATACAGCGAATTAATTCATGTTGGGGGACCTGACCAAGCATTGATTCCGTAGGAATTGGACAAAGACCGAGTGCCCTCAGCACTCGGTCTCTATGTCAGCACTTTAGATCGCCCAATGTGTGTAACCTTGTGGTAATATATACGAATTTTAACGTATGCTATACCTCTCAGCTCTTACTCATCCCCCGTAGCTATCGGATTCTCGCTATACGAGATCCAGTCACTCCAGCTCCCTGCATAAAGCCTTACCTTATTAAAGCCTGCTTCCTGCAGAGCAATCACATTCGGCGTCGCGGTCACGCCAGAGCCGCAATAGACGATGAACTCATGGTCGCGGTTCAGGTCAGCAAAGCGCTCTGCTTGTGCTGCAGCATCCTTCCAAACGCCAGATTCCGCGAGACCATCTTTCCAAAAACGGTTGATTGCGCCGGGGATGTGGCCAGCTACCTTGTCCAGCGGCTCGACCTCACCGCGATAACGAGGCGCTTCGCGTGAATCGATTAGCGTTACTTTTTCGTCTCCTAGCAGTACTTTCACTTCGTCCATCTCTACCAGCATCGTATGCTGGACCGTCGCCAAGAACTTGCCAGGGATAAGCACCTTCTGCTCCGATGAAACGGGGAATCCCGCATTTACCCAAGCCGTAAAGCCTTCATCCATCATGAACACCTGCTCATGGCCCAGATACTTCAACAGCCACCACAGACGTGAAGCCATCGCGCCGCCTTGATCGTCGTAAGCGACGACGCGTGTCTCGTTGCGGATGCCTACGCGGCTCAGCGCGACAGTACATTCAAAGATATCCGGCAGCGGATGGCGTCCGCCATGCTCGCCGACTGGTGCCGACAGATCCTTCTCCAGATCCAGATACACTGCTCCGGGTATATGCGATACCTCATATAATTCACGGCCGGCATCCGGCTTGCCCATTAAAAACCGACAATCGACAATGACGATGTCCGACTCGTACATGCGCGCTAGCAACCATTTTGGAGAAACCATATTATTCATTTAATATTCCGCCTTCCTGCATCTATTCATGCTTCCTATTATACCTGAATCAAGCCATAACTTCTCGCCCTCCATAAGATACAAAGACCTTGGCTTGCAAGAAAGCAGGCCAGCACCATATTCATTAGGAGCCGGCCTACTTGCGTTGATAATTCCGGGATGCGAGAATGAATAGATCCACCACATCTGTCATGTTCAGGCAGTTCCACGCTTTGCTTCTCTGCCACTATTACCTGTAAAAGGACAACACCCAGCACACGCCATTCCTGTCGGTAACGATTGCTAGCAGACCGTTAAACGGAGCTTCGTATATTTCCGTATTTATTGTTCCGCTGGCTGAAAATTCCCCGTAAATATTCCGGAATTCTGCCTCCGACTCTATTTTCAGAAAAATCCTCACATAGTCGCCTTTCAGTGCAGGTTTCGCTGCTTGGGTATCAGCAAACTTCAGGACTGCATTCCCCACATTCAGGTCCGCATTCAGCACCTCTTCCCCTTGCTTGCGTAGAATCACAATCTCGCCGCCAAAAACGCTTTGATAATATTTCATTTCATCTTTACAGTTATCGACTACGATAAACGGGCACGCTATCATCTTTTTACATCCCCTAACGTTCATTTGGTCATCCATTAATGGTAAAATTTCTATTACTTGCGTGACATTTGGCTAGATATTCATTTATACGGACGCCTTGCCCGCATCAGAATACACACACTGCGCCTTGTCTCCTCTTTTTCAACTCTGCGATCCTATTCGGATTCATCTTGTGTGCTTAGATTGTGAAGCACGATGTTCAACAGATTTATTAACCGATCATATTCCTCGTCAGCAATACCCTTCCTGGTTCTAATCTTGACCCGATCGAGCGCCTCCTGCACTTTTGGCACAACATCCTGTCCCGATTCTGTCAAATAAAGCTGCTGATAGCGCTTGTCGGTAGTATCCACTTCCCTTCTCACATATCCTTCCGCCTCTAGCTTAGCGATTGCCTTGGCGGTAGTCGTCTTGTCAATGAGCAGCTTTTCGCTTAATGCTTTTTGCGTAATTGGCTGATGAAAGGCTATCGCCATTAGGAAAATATACTGCCCGCTCCCGATTCGATAGGGAGCCAGCTCAGCAGAGATTAAGACTTGCATATGACGGTAGATGGCAGAAATGTACTGTCCGTGAGATCCGGTTTCATGCTTGTCAGCAGGTTTCCATTGTTCACTCAGTTTACTCGCCCCCAAATAGAATGTTATTGCAACTAATATCATCATATGAGATATAGAATGCTATTGCAACTATTATCTGTAAAAATTTATACGTTTTTTAATGCTCCCTCATTAGCTGTCCATTCTAACGATCAACTTCAATCATTCGCGGTATCTAAGCCTATGGCGCCGCTTTTATGAATACATGCTTGGTTTGGAGCTTTAAGTAGCAACATTCAAGACCGGAGCGTTGACTCGGGGCACAAGCGTAAACGGCTGAAGCCGTCCTCTGGCGGCTAAGCTTACGTTTCGCGTAGAAATATAGTGAAAGTTGGCGAAATGATATACTTTCCTATATTTTAAAAAATACATCGCCTAAGGCATATAGCCCCTGTGGCGATGTATTCAAATCTAATATACGGTTGAACGCCTTTCAGCACTTACTCGTTTCCTGCCGCTACTTCGTTTATAGAGCCTGAACTCCCATCCAGGCATCTTGAACGACGGACATTTTAGAGCCAAGACATAACAGCCTTTCTCGGGTAAATGCAGGCATTGCTTTGCAATGCTAGTAGGCCAATTCCGCCAGTACCTTGCCAAGTCGGTCAAGGTTCTGTTCATTGCCCTCCATGCAGTAAGGCTTAGCTTGTTCAAACTCCTCTTTTTTCTTAAAAAGCTGACGGAAGGTGACTTTGGTACGGCCTTCGAACTCCTCAAAGGTAGCCGTTACCTTAAATTCGTGGCCGGATAGATGATCAAACACGACCAGCTCCGGCGGCACGATCTCAACAAAGACATTGTGGTTAGCATAATCTACGCCATCCGGCCCGTGCATGGTGTATCGCCACGAGCCTCCCGGCCTCATATCGCACTCATGAAACGTATTCGTGAAGCCTTGCGGCCCCCACCACTTAGCTAACAAATCAGGGGTTGTCCAGGCCCGAAACACAAGCTCCCGAGGGACATCGTACTCGCGCGCAGCCATAAGCTCATTCTCGCCTATAGTCATGAGCCTAACTCCCTTCTACTACCTTACCCAGCGAATCCAACATGACGTTTGTTCCGTGTTCCCGTACTTCCAGCGTATCGTGTCCGTCAAAGAACGCACCTTGCTCCGTGAAAATCAGCTTTGTGCCGCCCTCTACCTTGATCAGCTCGACCGTTGTGATCGAGACGGAAATGCGTATGCCGTCTGCATCCAGAGAGTAGGTATAGACAATGCGCTGCTCTGGAACAAGCTCCTGGTAAATGGCGTCGAACGTAAAGACCGGTCCTTCCGGCGGCCCGCCGCTGCTGAACTCGCGCCCTCCGACCTGGAAATCAAAAATGTCTGGCTTCGAAAACCACTTGGCTTTGGCAATCGGATCGGCCCATGCGTGATATACCCGCTCCGGCGAAGCGGCATACAACCGTTCTACGGCGAAGGTTCCATGCTTAACGAATCGTTCGTTCATTAATCTTCCTCCTTATGTTTCGGAACTCCGTCCTCTTCGGCAAGAAAGTCTCCCAGCAGGTCCAAATGCCGCCCCCAACTCGCTTGCCGATCAATGACCGGTTTCTCAAATTCCATCTTCATCGCTTGCAAAAGGCTCGTGAAATCTTCAACCGTTAATTCAGCCTTGCCCTGTATAAGCTTAGATACATGTCTGAGCTGCTCCAACAGTTTCTGCTGCAGCTTAATCTGTTCTTGAATCTGGTTTATTTGCAAGCCCACGATCTCAAGCAGACTGATCTGCCCGCCGTTTAACACTGACTTAATCTCTTCAAGAGATAAGCCCAGCTCCTTAAGCGATAATATCTGGTGCAAACGCGACAAGTCCAATTCATTGTACAGCCTGTGGCCGGATTCCGTTTGTCCCGACGGTGAGAACAATCCGATCTGATCATAAAACCGCAAAGTTCGAACCGTAAGTCCCGTTAGCTTGGCAATATCCCCGATCTTCCAATGTCTCTTCATGAACCATCCCCACTCTTTGACGCTAGCTAAATACCGGTAGCTCCATTGTAAAACATTACGTTACGTAAGGTGCAACCAAAAAAAGTGCCGCTCTACCAATTTTTTTTGCCCCACTGATTTTGACCGCAAGCTATTGTGTCTGGGAGCGAATACTAATTCCCAAAGGTTCTAAATATGAGGACACGGTTCACCGCGCTGTTTGTTACGGCAAGTTCTAGGGCTTTCCTTAGCGAAATGGTGCTATTATCAAAATGGAAAGTTCGCTTTACATTTCTTGCGTTGCGCGATATACTCCCCTTATGGGAAGCTAGCTTTCCATATGGAGGGTGAACGCATTGAACAACCGTTTAGAAGAAATCCGCAAGCAACGCGGAATTAAGCAAGAAGAATTAGCGATGGCTCTTGAAGTGTCAAGGCAAACGATTGGTTCGCTGGAAAACGGACGATATAACCCATCGATTCTTTTAGCGTTCAAGATTGCTCGGTTTTTCGGTATGAGTATCGAAGAAATCTTTATTTATGAGGAGGATGAACACGTATGAAAAAAACGATCTCACCTTATTTTCTGACCGTTGTAGGCTTAGGACTACTAGTAGGTGGTGTGTACTTCATCAAAACAATTGAAGATACACAAGGTGTGCTGCGAGCGTTGCCTTATATCTGTTTTGGGCTTGGCTGTGGTATTTTCGGTCACGGTATGGGAGAAGTAATCGTCCAACGCGCTATGAAGAATAATCCCGCCGCCGCAAAGCAGCTAGAGATTGACAAGAAAGATGAGCGTAATTTGGCAATCGCAAATCGGGCAAAAGCGAAAGCATATGACATGATGGTTTTTATGTTTGGAGCCTTAATTACGGCAATTGCCTTGATGAATATAGATTTAACCATGGTATTGCTATTGGTTTTTGCCTATCTGATTATCGTTGGATATAACTCTTATTACCGATTCAAGTACCAGAAAGAGATGTAATTAATTTCTTTTTTTTGAAAAGTCATATTTAACCCTGTTAATCAAAAGGAATGGTGACAATGACGAAATTATTTTACAGTGGTTTAAAATATGGAGAAAATGATGTGGAAATAAAATTATTGGTTGATATACAAAATGATTGGTTCGAAATCATGCATACTAAGGAAGTGTCTCAAGTAATGAATAAATCAACAGGTCAATATATCATAGTTAATCGAAGCTCCTTGAAATTTGAGGTTGTTTCATAATAAGAAAACAAGGCGGAACCGATTCCCGCTTCAGCTTGTACGCAAAGCGCTCAACCACTTCAATGGAGCGTTTCAGCTAACCAATTATAAAATAAAAGCCGGGAATCTCTCCACTAGGAAGACTCCCGGCCTGCTATTCCTAATTCTAAACCATTCGTTTCAATTGCGAATTGCGACCGTCCTCGTCGTCCTGCACCTTATCTCGCATAGATGCAGCCTGCGACTGTTTTTATTTAATCATCTGAAATACTTGCTCAACGTCTTTGTCACCGCGGCCGGACAGGTTAACGATCAGGATTTGATCCTGATTCATCGTCGGCGCCAGCTTCTTAGCGTAGGCAATTGCGTGCGCGCTCTCCAACGCAGGGATAATTCCTTCCGTACGTGACAGCTCCTGGAACGCTTCCAGCACTTCATCATTGGTAACCGTCGCGTATTCGGCGCGTCCCGTCACCTTCAAGTGGCTATGCTCCGGCCCGATGCCCGGATAATCAAGCCCTGCCGCGATCGAATACGTCTTCCGCGGCTGGCCTTCCTCGTCCAGCAGTACCAAGCACTTGAAACCGTGAATCATGCCCGGAACGCCTTCCGTTAAGGTCGGGGCTTGATCGGGTTCAACGCCAATCAGGCGAACGCTTGGCTCGTCGATGTAATGAGCGAATGCACCAATCGCATTGCTGCCTCCGCCCGCACAAGCTACCACTGCATCAGGCAAACGGCCTTCCTTCTCCAAAATCTGCTGCTTCGACTCTTCGCTGATGACCGCTTGAAAATGCTTGACCATCGTCGGAAAAGGATGCGGACCAACCGCGGAACCGAGCAAATAAAATGTGTTTTTATAATTGCGAACCAGATCACCTAGTGCTTCATCAACGGCGTCCTTCAGACGACCTTGACCCTTATCAACCGCTACGACGGTAGCACCGAGCAGCTCCATCCGGAACACATTAAGCGCCTGGCGGCGCATATCTTCGGCTCCCATATAGATGACGCATTCCATATTAAACATGGCGCAGGCCGTTGCGGTTGCGACACCGTGCTGGCCAGCACCCGTTTCAGCAATGATCCGCTTCGCGCCCATCCGCTTGGCAAGCAGAATCTGACCTATGGCGTTGTTGATCTTATGCGCCCCAGTATGATTCAGATCTTCGCGCTTCAAATAAATTTTGGGCCCTCCCCATGCTTTGGACAGCCGCTCCGCATACGTCAGCGGGCTCTTGCGGCCAACATATTCACGCAGGTAATAGCTAAGCTCTTCCTGGAATTCCGGATCTTCTTTGAACCTGTAAAATTGCTCGCTCAAATAATTTAGCACTTCTTGCAATTCCGGCGGAACGAAGCTGCCTCCGAATTCCCCGAAGTATCCCTCTTGCTGCAACTGTTGGTCCATAAAGTAAGCGCCTCCATATAATAAAATGGTAATCTCTCACAACTATATTACCATTATTCTAGCTATATTTTATATACGAGTTTTGCTAACCGATAGAATGATTACTAAGCTAAATGGCAAGCTTTCGCCGACTGGATGAAGACAAAAAATCCTTGAATCTGCAAGATTCAAGGATTTTCTTTAAATAGATCTCCGACTCGGTTACCGTCATGACTTAACCCTGATGCTCGTTCCCCGCCTCTACCGGATTCCCGCTATCCGGGCTTCAGTCGCGCCAGTTCTCTGTTATGTTCTGGAATTGTTTCAATTCGGAAGCTCTGAGCATGTACAGAGCAATAGGATCGTTTGGCTTCATAATACCGTTGAAGATGCCGACCAATAGGCCTTCACAGTCGCAACGAAACCCAAAGCTCGGCAAATACGGCACTCTGCCATCGTCCTTACTTAAACTCAATTTTTTGTCTTTATAATAATATTCCTTGTCATGGTCATTAATTTCACGCAGTACACGGCAGGGATTGCCGACTGCAACCACGTTGGAAGGAATATCTTTCGTTACAACGCTTCCTGCGCCAATAACGGTATTATCACCAATTTTGACTCCTGGAACAATGATAGCGCCCGCACCAATCCAAACATTCCGGCCAATATGCACCGGCAGATTAAATTGTGTAACATTTTCGCGAAGATGAGGAACAATGGGATGCCCTGCTGTAGCTACCGTTACATTAGGACCAAACATCGTATGGTCTCCCACATAAAATATGGGTGTCATCTACCATAGTCAGATTAAAGTTAGCATAAATACCTTTTCCAAAATGTACATGCTTTCCACCCCAGTTTGCATGAAACGGTGGTTCAATATAACAGTCGTCACCTAATTCGGCAAACATTTCCTTCATAAGCTGTTTACGCTTCTCCGCCTCGGACGGACGCGTTGCGTTAAAATCATATAGTATCTCCAGACATTTGCCCTGTTCATTCAATAACTCTTCATCGGTACAGTTGTACAGCTCACCCGTATGCATTTTCTCATATGTTGTCATTTAATGATCCTCCAGTATCACTCTACTTCAATTCCACAATTCGATTGATCTCGGTGCCTTCCGTATTTTTGCCGAGCAGCCTGTGGAACAAAAACTTCACCATCTTGAATTTGTTGCCTGTATCCCAGTATTCGGCAGTTTCAGCCTCTACCTTGATAAGGACGAGGTTCGGATCATCCACATGGGTTTCCAAAAACTTCTCGTATGCCGGACTCCAAAATTGCTTCAATTTCTCGGTGCTCTCCACCAACTCAGCCTTGCCTCGAATGGAGACGAACGATTTGCCTGCATAGGCGATATTGACATGTGAATTCCGCAGCAGCTCATGGAATTTACCCGTATCTTTTTTCGTCAAAAACCATAGATCGCCATCAAACTCGACGTCCTGCGTTTTCATAGGACGCGACACAAGCCCCTCCTCCGACACAGTCGTCAGCATTGCAATTTCAATTTCTTTAATCAATTCATGGACCGTTTCAATCGCTTCCCGATTTTCTGAACTTGAATGCATCGGCAGTTCACCTTTCCAAAGGGTATTTTCATTTAGTATGGCATTTAATGCATTGTGCCAAACCCTAGGAATAGCATTCTGTTCAAACTAAGGCGAGTCATCCCCCTGCGGCTAGGTCGTATTTTAGGTAGGAATACAATATCTCTAACTAAAAGACAACTAAACCCATGCATCGTTCGAATATCCGCGAGCTTCCCAATAGCCCACATGCTCGCCCTTGATAAGCTCGATCCGATTCAGCCATTTCACCGACTTGTACGCATACATTTTCGGCACAATCAAACGAACAGGACCGCCCAGATCGCTTGGAATCGGCTTGCCATCATGCATAACCGCAACGATAACATCATCCATATCGGCTTGCTCAAGCGTAAGTGTGTCCGTGTACACGCCATCTCCGGAATAAAACTTCACCGTCTCAGCTCCCGGCTTCACGCCGGCTAATTTCAGCAGCTCTTTGAGCGGAATGCCCTCCCATGTGTTTTTGTACACCGACCAGCCCGTCACACAGTGAAAATCGCTCACTTGAACCGTCCGCTTCAGTGCCACGAACTTCTCCCAGTCCCATTGAAACGATTGATTGACGAGCCCATCAATCTTGAACGACCAATCCGCATTCGTAAAAGAAGGAATCGGTGTGACCGTGTACACCCGGAACTGCCCAATCGCACCGCCACCAATCGGAGGAGCCGATGCCGGGAGCGGCTGAGGTGCCGGAATGAGCGCATTGGCATCGTTCTCGATCAGCTTGTCGATCGTCTGGCTCCCGCCAACGCTGCCAAGCGAGGTGCCGAGCCATTTTAAGAACGAGGGGCCAACCGTCACAGCAAGACCGAGCCCGATCGCGCCGCGTATGAACGCTTTTCGCGTATAGACGGCCTGCGGCGAGCCTGCTGCTGGGTGCAAAGATGCAGACTCCGCATCCTTCCGCTCATCCTTGATCGTGCGCCGGTTCGGCTCCTTCAGCCATTTGACCCGCGTAATGGAGTGGTAGATGATATAAGGCAGCCCGATCCACGTCAACAAATCGTGTACCGTCAGCGCAACGTTGGATACAGCCGGACCAACCGCCTTGAACTGCCACAACAGCACGCCGGAACCGAACCAGCCAAGCAGCAGTCCGAGCACGACCAGTACGTTAAACCGCTGCCACGGTTTTTGCTTCAGCTGCTTCCAATGCTTGCCCGCGAGCAGCAGATAATAGACGACAGGCAGTATCGACGCGATACCGACGACGATATGCGCCCACTTGATCCAAACTCGGCCTTCGCCTAGAAAACCGCGCCAAAAGCCGCCGATGAGAATAAGTCCGGTCAGCGCTAAAATCACTACAATCCAGCCATTCCAAGCATGCAGCGAAACGAGCTTCTTCCCGTAGCCCTTGCGCAATCGCTCAATTAGTCCGCTCATTAGGTAACCCCCCTCCTACTTTTTTTTCGATTTACGGTGTCTTCTCCGCCTTCAGCCGCCTCATGTACCGTAAACCAAAATGTGCTCCCCTGAGGACTTGACTGTTGAACGCCAATTTTTCCTCCGTACTGCTCCACCAGAAGCTTGGCAATGGAAAGTCCCAAGCCAGCGCCTCCGCTCTCACGGCTCCGAGAACGGTCCGAACGGTAAAACCGCTCAAATATCCGCTCTCTTTCCTCCTCAAGTACTCCTTCACCTTCATCGGAGACGGTGAATCTTATAAACTTCTCAGTATGCCCGTTCATTTCCTCTGCTTCTATTATAATCCATCCGCCTCGCGGCGAATGACGTACCGCATTTTCGAGTAAGTTTTGCAATACCCTTTGCAAATGACGCGGCTGTATCGTCAAGAGCAGTGGACGGTGAGGCAGTTTCACTCTAAGCTGCAACAACTTCGCTTCAAAAGGCTTCGTAAACCTCGGTAAAAGTTCAACAAGTATATCCTCCACAGTCACAGTCGCTAGCCTAAGCTCCCCCGGCTCCCGCTTCTCCGCATTCAGCGTCGATAATTCAAATAAATCCTGAATCAGCTCGCCAAGCCGTATAGTTTCGCTGCGGATTGTCCCCAAGTAGCGCTTAAATGTTTCCTCATCTTGAATAACATCGTCCTCAATAGCTTCCACGTACGACTGCACCGAAGCAAGCGGTGTACGCAAATCATGCGCCATATTGGCAATGAGCTCACGCTGCGCATATTCAGCGGCTTTAACCTGCGCAAAGCTTTTCTGCAAACTGCTTCCCATATGATTGAATTGCTCAGCAAGCAGCTTAAACTCTTTCAGCCCCGTATGCTCAACTCGAGCTTCTAGATCACCCGAAGCAATCCGGCCCGCTCCTTCTCCAACACGACGTACAGCTGCCTCTAACGGCCGTACCAGTAGAAAGTGAAGCAGACCTGACACCAGCCCTGCACTAACCGTTGCCAAGGTCAACCAAATGAACTGCTCCTTCGACAACAGCATATACCGAAAGAAAACTAACAGCAAAATAATGATAAACATAATACTGATCGTATTCGCCAGCAATAGATAAGAGCGCAGCTTCATGCGTTTGCTCCTTTGCTGTCAAACTTATAGCCAATCCCCCATACCGTCTTAATCCATCCGGGATCGGATGCATTATCCTCTATCTTCTCCCGTAATCGGCGTATATGTACCGTTACCGTAGTCATGTCCCCATCATACGCAACATCCCAAATCCGATTGAGCAACTGACTGCGCGAGTAAACCTTCCCCGGATAGGAGGCCAATAAATGCAGCAAGTCAAATTCCTTTGCCGTTAGCTCGGTTTCCACGTCCTTGACCATCACTCTTCTCTCCAAAGGAAAGATGGATAGTCCGTCAAAATAAAGCGGCTGACCCGTCTCTCCGCCGCTGCTGCCCGCTGCAGCCTTCCCAGGCTCCTTCACCATGCTGCCTGCTTGCGTTCCTGTTCTTCTCAAAATATTTTTGATCCGCAATACAAGCTCTCGCGGACTAAACGGCTTCGTCATATAATCGTCGGCACCCATCGTTAAGCCAAGCAGCCGATCAGCTTCTTCTCCTCGCGCCGTAAGCATGATAATCGGAGTTTCCTCCTCTTGCCGCACTTGATCGCATACCTCAATCCCGCCAAGCTTCGGCATCATTAAGTCGAGCACCATCAAATCCGGCCGATGCTCTCTCCATAGCTGCAGTACTTCCTCTCCGTTAGCCGCAACCCATACTGTCCAGCCCTCACGCTCCAAATAACGACGGCATACATCTGTTATATTCCGCTCGTCATCAGCTACAATTATTTTGGCGCTCAACGCTGGTCCCTCCTCGGTTCATCCCCCTAATATCCTCTTCCTACATTATAACGCTGTTAGGACTCAGATACGACTCCAGCTGTCTGCTAAAGCGGTAAATCCCCCGCCAATTTCAAACCTGCTACATTTTATCTTCCTTCATATCGTTGTCAGCCATATCATCTGTCTTCATGTCCTCTTCCATCATACTATTATTTTCCATCGTATCTTCCTTCTTGCTGTCGTTCTGCATATTCTCGTCAGACCTATTCTCTTTATTCATCGCATCGTCGCTCATGGGCTCGTTCATTTCCGATTGCGAGTTATCCTTGTTCATGTTGTCCTCATTTGCGTTACACGCGCTTAACGACAGCATCCCTCCTAGCAATAGTGCGGCCCAAATAACTTTCTTCATAACCGATTCCTCCTCGAATATTTTGGATTGGCTTTCTGCTTCCCATACATCATAACCAATATAGCTAACCTTCCAAGAACGAAGCTCTTGCAAAAGCATTATAAAAATATTACGAATCTATTAACTCACGCGTCGAAAAAAAACAGATCACCCTCCATCGAGGATGATCTGCCATTTGTCTTCTTAAGCCTTGATATTAAAACTTGAGCAATTTGAAAATAACGGATGCAGCCTGCGCACGAGTGGTATGCTGCTTAGGCTGATAGCTTCCATCCGTGAAGCCGTTAATAAATCCGGCTTCCTGCATTGCGATCACTGCTTCTTCTGCATAAGCAGCGATAGCCACTTGATCCTTAAAGGCTTGCAAAGCCGCGCCTTGTCCGTCAGTGCTAATGCCCGCAATTACTGCTGCGCGGGAGAGCATGACCGCCATGTCTTCTCTTGTGATGGTCTCGCCTCCGCCAAAGGAGCCATTCGCTTTGCCTTTTACGATTCCAAGCTTCTCGGCAGAAGCGACAGCTGAATAATACCAAGCGCCTTCTGTCAAATCATTGAGACTGCTGACCGCTTTCACGTCGATAAGACCGAGCGAGCCCAACAATTGCTGTACGAATTCTGCTCTAGTCACAGCTCTAGTTGGTTCAAATCTGCCATTGCCTGTGCCGCGTACGATATCTCTTGCAGCCAGCGCTTCAATCATCGATTGTGCCCAAGTCGTTTTCGATAGATCACTAAAGGCTGCGCCTGTTCTTGAACAGGAATGGTTACTTTAAGACCGCTTGCTGTGGTGTTATTGCTTGCATCCACCGTGATTTGCAGCGTGGAGGCTGTGCCTGCTTCTAGCGCCTTTTTCAAATCAGCTTCCGTAATGCGTGCATTCAAAGTGCCGCTCCCATCGATGTATGTCTTCACCGTAATGTTGCCGCCAGTGGCTGCAACGTAATCATTATTCGTGCTACCACCTTCACTTACAGGAGTTGGTGTCGGCGTCACTATTGGATCTTCAGCTTTCGTCTTCACCTGAAGCACCGGTGAATAAGCCGTTTCACCTACACTGCCCACAGCCGATACTTTGTAATAATACGTCGTGTCTGCGGTAAGTCCCGTAAAGTGCCAGCGTTGATGCTAGGAGCGCCTCAGAAAAAGCGGATTCTTTGGCATCATACATCGCCGTTACCTTGTAATAATAAGTCGTATTCGCTTTTACGTTTGTATCTGTGTAACCATTTGCCGTGAGCTCCGAGCTATTGACCTTTTTTATTTCATTCCTTACTTAATGCCTTGCGCTTCTACATAAGCAAGCCATTGTTTTTTGTACTCGGCTTGAATTTTTTCAAGACCAGCTTGGTTTGCTTTTTCCATGAAAGTGGCCAAGCCATCTTCAACGTTTTTCACAAGACCGGCGTTAAGCGGGAACAGGTACTGCTTCTCTACTTGCTCAAGAGCTGCTCTCTCTGCTTGGTATGCCGTGTAGTCTTCAGCGAAACCAGTGAATTTATCCGGTACTTGGATTTTATCAAGATCTTCAAAAATAGCTTTTACGCCGTCATAGTTTTTGTCGAACAACATGAACTCTGGATTTCTCCAAGCCCAACCGTTCATGCCCTCGCGAGGGAAGCCGTTGGAATTGGAATCGCCGATCATGGAGTAGTAGCCGTCTTTTACTTCATAGTTTTTGCCTTCAACGCCGTATTGCGTAAGCATGTTATAACGTTTGTCTGTTACCATTTTCTCGTAGAACGCGAGTGCGCGCTCCGCGTTTTTGCTGCTTGCTGGGATAGCGAAGCCGTTGTGGATCGGGTGAACCGGTGTTGCGATTCCGTTTGTTTTCGGGAATGGGTGGTAGCCAAGCTTCCATTCCGGGTGAGTCGATTGGATTTTGATAACCATGTCATTGAAACGAGTCGGGTTGTCGCCCAGGATTGCTGCTGCTTTGCCGGAAGTAACTTGATCCTGCAAGGTATCCTTAACGGCTAGTACGTTTTTCACCATGTAGCCGTTGTCTTGCCAGCGCTTCAATACAGTCAAATGCTCTTTTTGCTCGTCTGAACCCCAGTAGGAAGTTACTTCGCTTGGTGTTGCGTAGTTCACGCCAACGCCGTAAGGAAGTGCGCCGATTGGAGTGCCTGCGATGCCTTTGAAGCGGTCCATCAGGTTTGTTTTCACATCAGAGTTCATCGAAAGCGGTGTTACCGTTGGCTCGTTTTTCTTGATGCCATCCAAGTATTGCTCGAAAGTCGCGATATCGACCGGAGTCGGCAGGTTGTATTTCTCGCGAAGATCCTCGCGCCATACGAAGCCGTCTGTTACATACTCTTTGTATGTTGCCGGAACCGTATAGATTTGGCCGTCGATTTTGACAGCTTCCCACATTTCGGCAGGCACATAAGAGTTAAGGGCTGGCGCAGCTACAGGAAGAAGCTTGTCAAGCGGCTGGAAAGCGCCCTTTTTCGCATAGGATTGGTATTGTGTCCATTCTGCTGTGAAGATCAAGTCAACTTGTTGACCCGAACCTAGAAGCAGCTTGTATTTTTGATCCCAATCTGTCCAAGAAGTATAGTTGAACTTAACCGTTGCATTCAAATCTTCCAATGCCATTTTGTTTACTTGCTCTTGAATAGAAGCGATGTCCTTTGGAGCGTCACCAAGCATATAAAATTGCAATTCCACTTTTTTAGAAGTATCGATGCCCGGTTTTTCGGCACCTTCATTTGTCGTGCCTTCGTTCGTCGCGCCCTCTGCATCTTTTGGAGCGTTTGTGGCAGCGCTATTGCCATTGTTGTTTGATCCGCAAGCTGCTAGTACGGTGATAAACACGATGAGCGATAGAAACATAGTGACCGCTTTTAATGCTTTGTTAGTCATGTGAATCCTCCCTTTTCATTAAGAACTTATCTATGTTAGCTAAACGCGGAATGACTGCTCCCTTGTTCAGTTCTAACCTTTTACCGCGCCAATCGTCAATCCTTTTACGAAATAACGCTGAACGAAAGGATACAGGAACAGAATAGGTCCCGTCACGATAATGGACATCGCCATCTTCGTCGATTCGGTCGGCATATCGGCGCCTAATGAAACCCCGGTACCCGAACCCATTTGCGCCACAAAGCTCATCGCGTTAATGACGTTGTACAAGTAATACTGCAGCTGGTACTTCGTCGTATCGTTGATGAACAGCGAGGACGTGAACCAATCATTCCAATAATGCAGCGCTAGGAACAAGCCTACCGTTGCAATGCCCGGCATGGAGAGCTGCAGGACAATCCGGCTGTAGATCGTGAAATCGTTGGCACCGTCGATTTTGGCGGATTCGATGACCTCATCCGGTACGGCGGAGCGAATAAAGTTTTTCATCAATATAATAAGGAAAGGCGTCATTAGGCCCGGTAGAATCAATACCTCGAGTTTGTCCGTCAGCTTCAAGTACTTGGTCATCAGAATGTACCAAGGCACGAGCCCGCCGCCGAACAGCGTCGTGAAATAAATCATAAAGGAGAAGAAATTCCGGTATTTGAAATCTCTGCGCTGCAGGACGTAACCCGCCATCGTCATGAGGAACAGGCCAAGCGTCGTCCCAACTACCGTCGTCAGCGTCGTAACGCCATAGGCGGTCAATACCTGCTTCGGAAAGCGGAATACCGTCTCGTATCCCTCGAATGAGAATACGGTCGGTATTAAATGGTAGCCATCCCTTATGATTGCCTCATTCTGCGTAAAGGAAGCGGAGATGATAAGCAGGAACGGGAACAAGCAGGCTGCCGTCGATATAAGTATGACTACGAATGCAATGAGTCTAAACCACTTCATATAATTGTCGTCTTTGATTTTCATGGGAACCTCCTACTGTAAGCTGGCTATTGGTGAGCTGCTCCGTTCGTTTAGAACAGGGCGTACTCGTCGTTGATTTTTTTGATGATGTAATTGACGGTCATGATAAGCACGAAGCCGAATAGCGACTGGTAAAGCCCCGCTGCTGTCGACATGCCGATATCGAACGTCACTTTGAGTGAACGATATACGTACGTATCCAGAATATCCGTCGTATTGTAGAGCACGCCATTGTTCCCGATCAATTGATAGAAGAGGTCGAACTGCCCTTTCATAATGCTGCCGAGCGCGAACAGCAGGAGCATAACGAAGGTCGTCTTCAGCATTGGAACGGTAATGAACCAAATGCGTTGGAAAATGTTCGCGCCGTCGATTTTGGCAGCCTCATAATACTCTTCGCTGATGCCTGTAATGGAAGCGAGGTAGATAACCATGCTGTAGCCGATATTTTTCCACAGGTAGAAGATGATAATCAAGAAGACCCACACCCAAGGCGTATTGTATACGTCAACGCTCTCATAGCCGAATGACTTCAATGTTGAGTTCAGGAATCCGCTCTCATAGTTAAAGACGTTATATACGATAACGCTCAAAATAACGAAGGATACAAAGTAAGGAAGAAACATGATCGATTGCGTCAGCTTCTTAAACCACTGCAAGCGCAGCTCGCTTAGAAGGATCGCCAGCGCAATGGCCAGTACGTTACCGAGTAGAATAAACACGACGTTATACCCGACCGTATTTAATGTAAGTCTTGCAAGTACCCCCGATTTCCATAAAAACTTAAAATTGTCGAGTCCAACGAATTGGCTGTTGAACAAGCTCGTGTTGAAGTCGAATCGGGTGAAGGCGTAGTAGACGCCTACCATGGGTACATACGAGTTAATTAGGAAGAAGATAAGCGCCGGCAGCAACATAAGGAAGAGCAGGCGGTTCGTCACAAGTTCCTTAAGCAGTCCATTTTTTTTCAACATGCAGATGATGTCTCCTCTCACAGCGTTCGTTTCTATTTAGTGTTGTTTGGTCTGCTCTCACTGTACGATCCCGCCGTTTCGAGCGAAAGAGAAAGAATGCAAAGTCAGTGAACGAAATAGCGAAATGCACAGTGAACGATTTAAACTTTTATGGATAAACAGGCCATTTCATGGGGTTTCCCATACAAAAAAACCACGAGACCGCCTGCTCGAATAGGTATTCGAGACTAGCGGAAGCGTGGTTTTTAACTTCATTTGCTATGCAATTTGTAGAATCATGACGCCATGCGCTTCGACTTTCACCTTTTCGCTCACCTGCGACTCGTTAATAGGTCTATATACTCCGTATTTCCGAGTGAAATGGCCGCTGCATGGCTGTTATGGTTCAAAACAAACGTATACACCTGGTCTTCCTTGACGCGCTGAGCGAGCTCAACGCCTGCATCCGCTTGAAATGGAGCGGCAATATGATGCTTTTCACACAAAGTTTGGACGAGATCGCCCAGCAGCAGCTTCTGCTCAGGAGCCGTCGCCACATAATACGCTTCGCCTTCTCCGAAGGAATGAACCGTGAGCGCTGGCATTCCCGCATAGAAATCAGTGCCGTACGTGCCGATTGCCCTCGCTCCTTCCAAATGAAGCAGATCGCATAGCAAGCCGCATTCGTAAGTGCCCGCTACATGACCAAAAGTCTCGCTAATGTTGACGCTATTGCGCATTTCCGGTAGCAGACTATCGATCTCCTCGACCCACAGACCGAGCAAGCTGCGAAGCTTGCCTGGATATCCGCCTAATGTAACCAAATCGTTCTCGTTGACGATTCCGCTGAAAAAGGTAGTAATAAAGGTACCTCCACTTTGCACGAATGCCTCGATCCGCTCGGCTACCCCCGGCTTGAGCATATAAAGCACTGGAGCAACGAGTATTTTATAGCTGGAGAAATCACTTAACGGACTGAGTACGTCTACGGCGATATTTTGGTCGTAGAAGGCTTTATAATACTTTTGCGCCTGATCCAAATAGTTCAAATCCACGCTCGGACCGCTCGTAATCTCAACCGCGTTCCACGTATCGATATCGAATAGCAGCGCTGCTTCGGCATGAACCTCAGAATCGAGCAAACGGTCGCCTAATTCGCCCAGCTCTCTGCCCAAAGCGGCGCATTCTCTGAATACCCGAGTATCCTCATGCCCAACATGCTCGATAACCGCTCCATGATATTTCTCGCATGCACCGAAGGAGCGGCGAAGCTGAAAGAACATGACCGTATCGGCTCCATGCGCAACCGCTTGGTAGCTCCAAAGCCGCATCACACCTGGGCGCTTTAAGCTATTGTAAGGCTGCCAGTTCTGCTGGCTTGGCGTCTGCTCCATCAGCAATGTTCAGCTTGTCCAGCGTCTCGTATTTCACCTTCAGCCATTCGCGGAACTCTGCTGCGCAATTGCCGCAATAACAGTGCGTGCCGTATTCATTGTTGATATGCCAGATAAGCAGAGCCGGATGGTCCTTGTAGCGTGCGGCTAGGACGCGGGCAAGCCGGCTTGATAAACGGCGGTAGGTCTTGCTGTTCGGACAAAAGTTCGTCCGTGCGCCATGCGTTCGTTTTCTTCCATTTACATCTACCGGCAGCACGTCCTCATACTTAGATGCCATTCTCGGCAATCAAATTCAGAAGCTTATCGAGCCAATCGAATTGAAATTGCTCCTCTGACGGCTGCAGCTTGGCCCAGCTAAAGACAGGCAGCGTGACCACATTAATTCCCGCTTCCTTAAATAAACGCATATCTTCATGCCAAATCTCCTCCGGCCATTGATCGGGATTGTAGTCTCCCCCGTACCAGATTTGCTTCAGCTTTGTATTAATCATTTCTTCACGGTCCCCTCTGCGATAAGCCTGGAATTCCGTGACATTCTAACGGAAAAAGCGGCGATTTGTCACTAAAATAGCGGCCTTTCGCCAATATGTTCACTACGGTACGGATTGTTCACTTCCCAAAAATCAGGTTCATTCACCTTGATTAACATGCTTCATTGCCCCCGCAGACAGATGAAGATTATAATGATGAATGTATTAACGGCGTGCAGAGTGAAATATTCATACTATTGATTAGCAAGCTTCTTTTTGTTAAGGTTCCGTAAAAGGAAGCGCTTACCTAATATCAGTGAACAAATGTATCCTGTAAGCTTCTTACATATAGAGGGGGAACCAGCATGCCAGCCGTACAAATGAAAAACAAAGGGAATTTATACAGTAAGCTGCTGTTCACAATCACCTTGTGCATTGTACTTACCTTATTAGTGTCCTCCTTGTTTTACTTCTTCACCTATATGCAGATCGATCTGAAGAAGGCTTATCAATCCGATGTCAGCAACCTCACCCAAACGAGCAAAGAAGTGATCAGCATGACAGAGAGCGCCCAATCGCTATCATTCCAAATTTATCGAACGTTCAGCGTCTCCAAGCTTATGTTCTATAATGACCCGAACATTTACGACGTAACAGCAGCGATGAACGAGCTGAACAACTATCTCAGCTCCATGCCGTTTATCGAATCGATCTACGTATATAACTCAGCCAACGGCCAATTTTATACGGCGAGCCGACAAGGTGAAAGCGGTACCTTTAATAAGGAAGAGCTCGCCGATCAAGGCATTCTCGATATTTTGGACCAATTCCAGCAATATCGGCCGTTCACGCCTATTCCTCGGACCTACACGACCGTCAGCTTAGCGGGGGAGCAGGTTACAAAGGCTTATACCTATTTGGGCTACGATGCCATTGGCCGAACGCCCAAAATCAATTCTGCCGTTATTATCAATATTTCTTCCGCTTGGATCAACAAAGATATTGGCGCCAACAAAAGCGATACCGAAGGGAAATCTTATATATTGGATAATCAGGATCGCATGCTCTCCGGCGATACGCTTCTTTCCAAGCCTTTGAATGAAAAGGATGCCGCCTTTATTCAGGAGCATATTAAAAAAAAGCAATCCGGCTACGCGGTTACGGAATTCGAAGGCAAGAAGTCCCTCATCTCCTTTACCTCGCCGGATACGCTGGAATGGCAGTACGTTCGCGTGACGCCATATAAACAGGTTACCAAAGCGATCTATTCCATCCGCAATACGACGATCCTGATCGCAGTAATCATTCTCGTGATTGGCCTGCTCATCTCGTGGCTGCTATCGCGTATGCTGTATCGTCCTATTCATCAGATTATGAATAAAATGAACATTCTTGAGACTGAAAAGCGCAACAGCTCCTATACCATTAGGCAAAATATGCTGCGCAGCCTGATTCAAGGCTCACAGTCCATTCAGACGAGCGCCCAGCAGCAAAAGTTGCTGCAAAGCGGCATTACGTTTGATTTCAATTCGCGCTTCCGAGTCGTCATGCTGCGTATCGATCAGCTTGCCGCTTTGAAAGAAACGCGCGGCGATGATCTGCATGTGTACAAATTCGCCGTGATGAATATCGGCTGGGAGATTGGCCTTAAGCATTACCGGGTGGAATCCGTCGATATGGATGCCGACTATGTGATCATGCTGTTGAATCGGCTTGATGACGGCGAAGAGTCCGACGATGCTATGCTGCGTGAAGTGTTGACACAAATTCAGCAATCCTCCTTGGATTTTCTGAAGATCGGCCTTTCCGTTACCTACAGTCCGGAAGGCTATCAGGCTCAGCAGCTCTCCAACCTATACAAACTTGTCAAAGAGGCTTCGCAGCACCGACTATTCCATGGACTAGGCTCTCTTATCGATGCGCAGGATATCATTGCGTTGAAAGCGAAGGAATATAATTTCCCGGTAGACAAAGAGCGAAAGCTGACCGACGCTTTAATGACCTCCAAAACGACAGAGGCGAAGAAGGTGTTCGCGGAGATCGTACAGGAAACCGCTGAATTCCCGATTCATGTCGTACAGCTTGCGATCTCGCATTTAACGATGACGGTTAACAACATCCTGTTCACGATTCAGAAGAATAACAGCTTGGATGTTGAGGCGAGTCTTAGCATTCATATTCCTTCACCGGATCATTTTGAAACGATAGAGGAGCTGAACGAGGTTTTCTTTTCTTTGTTCGATGATATCCAAGCGAAGCTGTCAACGAAACGCTCTACAAAGCAAGGGGATCTCATTCGCAGAATTAATGACCTCATTCATCAGGAGTATGCGAATCCGAATCTCAGCTTGAACTGGATTGCCGACGAGATGGATATGTCTTCCATTTACCTTAGCCGTGTTTATAAACATCAAACTCTTGCGGCCATCGTCGACGTCATCAATAGCGTTAGATTAGAGCGGGCCAAGGAATACTTGGAGAACACCGACTGCTCCATTGTAGACATTGCGGTAAAAAGCGGCTATACCAGCAGCTCCTATTTCCATCGCATGTTCAAAAAAAGCTTCGGCGTAACGCCGTCAGATTATCGTAAGATGAAGCTGGGCTAAAAAGAGGAGAGGCGCTCAAATGGCGCCTCTCCTCTTTGGTAGTGCTTGGTTAGCTGCGTTTAGCCTTCCCGAGTCGGTATGCTTCTTTTAAGCTCGGTTGCTTAGCTCGGCTTCCTCTTTTCGACTACCCAAGCTACGTTGCACTTTGTACACTCTATTCGTCGTTTAAGTAATCATAGCCTTGCTACATTGTAGTTTCTGCAACTGAATGGCGCTATTGCAGCCATAATTCGCTCGTAAGGCTGATTCTAATGCACTTTCTGCAATGTAGCCTCTCGCGGTCACCTTTTTATGTGGTTTCTATTGTACAAACTGCAATGTAACTGAAGCGCGTGGTGGGTTTTATCTGAGTTCTTCAGCCATTATGTTTCTTATAGACTCGTTTGCTACTTCTACTTTCCCCCTGTCGACTACCTAAGCCAAGTTGCACTTTGTACACTCTATTCGTCGTTTAAGTCATCACAGCTGACCTTGCCTTAATAAAGTAGACAGCAAGAAAGCCTCATTACAAACGTTAGTCTAATCATTAAACCGCCTCAAAACGCTGTAATGGCGAGATGT
>NZ_JACHXW010000014.1:0-31051 GCF_014192395.1 Paenibacillus endophyticus
TTTGATTAACAACCGGCCCCGTAAATGTCTAGGGTGGAGGTCGGCTCACGAAGCTTTCATGGACGAGGTGTCGCACTTAGCTTGACAATTCGTCAAAAACAGCTCCCCCGTAGTTAACCTACTAGAGAACTGCTCGCTTGCTGCTTCAAATTCAAGCTTACAAATATTGATATTCCGAGAACGTGGCAGCTTGTCCATGATAGGCGCCGGCATCGTCAACCAAATTCCACACCGTTGCGTTCACGATATAGAAGCGCCGGCCTGAGCTTGATATCCGTATGCCGGTGTAATTGTCGACATAGCCGTTTGCCGTTACCGCTTCAAAAAAACGGTCCCGCTCCTCTCGCTCCATCGGCTCTGCCGTCAGACGGGAGGGCGTGCTTGTGAATCGTTCCCATTCCATATCCCAAAGCTCAAGCCCTCGGCGGTTCCCGTAATTCAGAATCGGATCTGCTTCGGTCCCATGAGACAAGATAACGATAGACGCTTCGAATAGCTGCTCCTTCACGCTCTCGCTCTGGACAAGCGGCAGAAGCGCTTTCCCCGTCCATTTCCTATAGCTTTCTACTAGCAGCCTTGCATGCGCCTCGGTTGCCCCTGCACCTGACTGCGGCAATGGCATCATCGTTGCTCCTCCCTGTTGTTTCGCTTCCATTTATATATCATGGGGAGCCGCACATGTCCACTAGCCTGAGCTGGCATCCGCTCAAGGCTAAGCCGCCGCTAAACGCGGTTCAAGCTGCGCAGGCGCAGCAGCGCCGTTAGAATTATAAGAAAAGCGACAAGTGCCAGCATTGGAATCGTAATAAAGCCGAACCAATTCAAATAATCGCCCTGACAAGAAACGGGTCCGCACGAAGCTAGCGGCGAATCATGCGGTAGCTTCTGCAGTACCGTGTGGTAGAGCGAGAATCCTCCCCCGATTACAACTAACGGCAATGCATAGGAGACGATGCCCGTGTCCCCCTTGGAATAAGCGATACCGAGCAACAGAGCCAGCGGATACATAAAGATGCGCTGGAACCAACAGAGGCTGCAAGGTGCAAAATGCATAACCTCACTCAAATACAAGCTTCCAGCCGTCGCAAGCACGGCTGTTGCCCAAGCTGCGAACAGCCAAAACGACTTTTTCTTTTCTAACGAATCTTCCACAATGTTTTCCTCGCCTTCCCTTTAGCTCCTCATGCGCAATCTTATGTTTATTTTCGCTCATTGGAAGGCGGTTCGGCATGACTCGAAAGGGCTACTCGGGACAGCTTAATCAAATATTCATATCCTTGCTTGCGGGATATACCCGCAGCAGTTTCATGGGGAAGACAACTACGCGTTATACGTTATACCCGAACGCAACTTAATCGAATATGAACCCATGTCCTGCAGGCGCATCAAGCTCAACAGCCATTACAGGCTCCTTCATTAAATCAACAGAAGCAAGCAAACAAGCGTAAACGGCTGTTGCCGTCCTCTGTGGCAAAAGCAGTCGTTTCGCGGAGATCCATAAGCACATTTATAGGTGAAAACATATAAAATCTTATATATTAAATAAGGCTGCTCCAGAAGGCACTCGCCTTTTGGAACAGCCCTGCTATTCGTATCTATCGCAAAATACCTCTTCTTTGTTAAAAAGGATTGGACTTATATACGCTCGAATATACGCCTGCCTCGCCTGATAAGCTGTGCGCCTTGACCCGGTAATAGGCTTCCTTCGTATGAATACGGGTCGGATCGATCCACGTCCCGGCATGCTGCACCGGCTGCTTATCGTATACGATACGCCACGGACCGCCTTCGCCCTCCGTAGATTTCTCGATCGTATAATAGGCTGCCCCTACCGTTCCGCGAATTTTTACGGCAGCGGCAGCGGCCGTTATGACCGGAGCATCCGGCAGCGAAGTCTCAGGAAGCGATCGTCCGCTCATCCGAAATGCATGCTCTCTCAGCTGTTGAATACGCTGCTGCAGCTCCTCGTTGATGCCGCAGCCGGGATAATGAACGGCAAAGCCGTCATAATGCTGTACGTACCCGCCTTCGTCGTGATGGCCGAACAAAGACCAGAAGCATGTGCCGGAGACAGCCTCTTCTATTTCTGCAGCAGTAAGGAAAGCTTGCAGATCGCAATCCGGCCAGCCGTACTCGCCCGCTATATAAACCTTGCCGGCAGCCTGCACCGCTCTCGCATCCCTCAGCAGCTCTTCGGCATTCGCCGGATAATAATGAACGTCAAGAATATCCAAGCTCGGAATCGCTATTTTATCGGCATCGAGCTGGAATTGCTTGCCATGGGCGGTTAAGTGGCGCGGCGCTATTTGTTTCAGGAACGTGCATATCTCCTCTACCCAAGCAGCCGGGGCATCGTTAAGCTCATTGCCAAGCTCCCATGCCAGAATCATCGGGTCATCCTTGTAGGCAATGCCCGTATACGAATTAACCCGGTTAACAATCGTATAGATATACGCTTTGAAATCCCGTACGACTTCTTCGTCCGTATAGAAGGCATTCGGATCCTCAAGCCCTCTCCAGCCCGTAAACGTCGATCGGCCGCCATGATAGTAGCTCCAATTGCATACGAACGGAATAATGAGCCGCAGTCCGCGCCTCCCCGCTTCCTTAATCGCAAAGTCAACTCTGCGGAAGGCTTCCTCATTGTATTCGCCAAGCTTAGGCGACAAGGCCTTTGGGCAGCCTTGAGAGGCCGCCATCGTATGCGAGCGTACGACCGTTGCGCCCATCTCCTTCGCTGTATCGAGCGCGTCAATGACGCGGAACGGAGTCGGCCAATCGATCCCGCCCACATTCTCGTCAAGGCCAAGCCAATAAATATTAGGGCCGCCGAAGCGGAATGGCTTGGCGCCTTCCATCAGCCTGGACCCTTCCCGCTTTATAAATGGCTGCTGTGTCATCAGTTATCAATCCCTGCTTTATATGATTAATCTTTCATGTCGGTAAATGAATAGAATCGCACATCCGGCAACAACAGCTGCAGCTCCGTCCCCATCGGCTCCTGTGCCCTTTCTGCAAACAACTCCTCTGCTCGCCTGCGGCAGGTTACCGTGACGAGGCGCTGCTCGCCGGGAAACAACGTGAAATGACTGGCGCTTGCCGTCAGCCAATAACAGTCGCTCTTCTCCTCCGCATGGACATGCAGCGCTGCTTGATGTCCTTCGTTGCGAACGATAAAACTGCTTTGAAGCGCTCCCTCCGGCAGTCCTTCACCAGAGTCGGCTGTTTGCCATGGCTGGATCAGCTTCGCGGATAGGTTCGCAGCGGTGTCCGTCCACGCACCTGCATAGAGGGCTCCTGAGCGGGTGGAGAAAATATATACTCCGCGATCCTGCTCTCCTGCTTGCTCGAAGCGCAGCTGCACATAGAATAATCCATCCTCCACATGCGGCGCTTGAACGATAAGAAAACCGATTTGGAGCGCTGCATTCCGCTGCGTCTTCCCGCTGAACGATTGCTCATGAATGAGATTCCCCCGGCTGTCCAGCACCTGTGCAAGAACGGTACAAGTCTCTCCGCTAGCGTCTGTCATGACATACACGGGCAGAATGAGCTGCTCATCCGGCAAATAATCCAGCTTTCGGTAATCAATCCAGGCATGCTTGGGAGCAAACGCCTCGCGCACCCAATAGTAGGCCATCTTTGCTTCATTGTAATAATCGATTAAATTGGTGCAGCTGACATTCGGCCAAGGCTCATTCATCTGCCAGATGAGGCTGCCGCTGTTTCGAAAGGCCCTACGGCGATTCGATTGCAAAATAAAACGAAGACCTTCGGCCTGCATCCACTGGCTGGCAGCCGAGAATGCGGATAAATGTGCCAGCTTGCCGAACAGCTCTGTATCGCGGTCATACGTATCCCACCATTCGCCGTGATGACGCCAAACCAGGCTCTCCTTCATCGAAACGGGCTTGCGATGCTGCTCGCCGATGAACTTGCGGATGCTCTTCACCGCGCTCAGGCCATCGACGCCAAACTCGCTGTGAAACAGATGGTCTGCCTCGCTGTACAACTCATAATGCACCGGATTCCCTTGATACTTCCAATGTCCGTGCACATCATGACTGATGCCTTTCTCGGCTGTAATGTACTGGACCGGCCCCGAAGCCGAGGTCGGCAGAAACAGCCGCTGGCTGTCATGCTGCTGGACCAGCTGCTTCAGCATGGCGAGATTCTCGTCCTCATACGTGGACGGCACGTTCGGCTCGCTCATCAGCTCATTGCCGCCGCTCCATATGGTCAGGCTGACGTGGCTCCGCCTTGTCTTCAGCGCTTGCAGGGCTGTTCGCTCCAGCAGCCTCAGAAATTCCGGCCGCTTGGACGGTATGTTGTCTATGCCGGAGCTCGATTGAATGAATTCCTGCCAGATCATAATGCCGTGCTGATCGCAAAGCTCGTAGAGCATGCTTTTCTCAATAATCCCGCCGCCCCAGATGCGCAGCATATTCATATTCGCATGCTTCACCGCGTGCACGAGCCACTCGTAACGTTCCCGGCCAACGTTTCCATACAGGTGATCGAGCGGCGTAATATTAGCGCCTCTCAAGTAGATCTTAATGCCATTGACAATAACCGTATAAGGCAAAGCGTCCTGCGGACTTTCTTCATTCCGTGCATAGGCAAGGCTGCGAATGCCTGCTCGAAGCCGCTGCCGATCATAGATAATCGATTCGCCATGCACTGTAACCATGACCTCATATAGAGGCTGCTCACCGTAACCATTCGGGTACCATAGTTGCGGACGTTCGATGCTGATGTCTATTTTTTGCAAGTTATGGGCATCTCTTACCTGTTGCGTGCAGCTCGCCGCTTCGGCACCGCTCGGGTCGGTTATCTGGACAGTCAGCCATAAATCATCGACCTGCTCAACAATCTCCTCGATCGCGACGGCAAGCTTGATGTGGCCGTCGCCATCCTTCACATCGGTATGGAGCGCTGTTTCGCCGATTGCATACGCTTGTTTGACAATGAAGCAAATATCATCCCAGATTCCGACGTTGACCAGCCGCGTCGAGAAATCCCATTTGTAGTTGAAGCGGCTTTTCTGCGTGAACGTGTCCGAGGTTTTGCCGATTTGCCCCATTTCATCCGGCGCATGCTTTAGCACGATCATAAGCTCACCCGACTGACGACCGCGCGTTTGTTCAGAAGTCATAACAAAACGCGCCGGCTCGTACATGCCTTTGTGCTCGCCAAGCAGCTCTCCGTTCCAATAAATAAGCGCCTCGTAGTCCAGCCCTTTGCACAGCAGCTCCAGCCGTTTGCCTTTCACCTCCGGAACCGGGACCTCTGCTTTGTATACCCACCACCGATTCTCGACCCACTCGCAGCTGAGGCTGTTTAAGTCGATGTACGGATTATCGATCAGGCCTGCTCGAAATAAATCCTGATGCACGCCGCCCGGCACCGTCGCCGGCATCCAATCGGTCACGCCAAGCAGCTCATCGCCGATCTCCATGCTTGTTCCTTTTAGCGGCACCCACGGCCAGAAGCCCTTCAGCTCCCATTGGCAGTGGCGAAGCGAATGCTCCTGTGGTTCGAATAACTCGTCTCGCTGCATCACGCTTCCTCCTTACCCTTTCACCGCGCCGTTTGTCACGCCGGAGAATATATATTTCTGCAGGAACAAATAAAGCAGCACCGTCGGGATCATGATGATCAGAATTGCCGCGCATATGTTGCCCCACTGCGCTTGGTTGTTGCCCGCAAAGCGCATGATCGACGTAGAAACGACGACCAGCTCCTGCTTCGGCATATACAGAAACGGAATGTAGAGCTCGTTGTAGATGTTGATTGTTTTCAAAATAATAAGCGTGGCCGTTGCCGGACCGAGCAGCGGGAAAATGATGCCCGCATAAATGCGGAATAAGCTGGCCCCATCCATCATCGCGCTCTCATCGAGCTCGTATGGAATATTTTTAATAAATTGCAGGTAGATGTAGATCTGGATCACATCCGCCCCGATGAACAGCAGAATAGGGGCGTACAGCGAGTTGTATAGGCCCATGGATTGAATGAGCGAGAAAACAACGACCTGCGTCGTAATTGTCGGAATAATCGTAGCGACGAGAAAGGCGCCAAGGATTTGCGTTTTCCCCTTGAACTCAATCCGCCCGATCGCATATGCCACCATGGTGCCCAGCAGCACGTTGCCAGCTAGCGATGCGATGACGATAACGAACGTATTCGAGAACGCCTGAAGGATGTCGGCGCGCTCGATCACCGTTGCAAAGTTGCTGAAGTTGAAGAAGCTCTCCGGAAGCGCAAACGGACTGGAGCCCTCGTTCTCCGTCTTGAAAGCATTCACAAGCACCACATAAGGCGGGAACAATACGACGAAGGTCGCGAGCACGAGCAGCAAATATTTCAGTACATGGATGGGATCGAACCGTTTCGCTTGCATTCGTTATTCCCCTTTCCGGTTGATGACTGCATTCTGAATGCCAAGAATAAGAACGGTAAATAGCAGCAGCACGACGCTCATCGCGGAGGCCAAGCCGTAATTGTTGAACTGGAACGCGGTTTCGATCGTCTTGAGCAGGAACGTTTCGCTTGCGCCCGCAGGTCCGCCCTTTGTCAGCACGAACGGCAGATCGAATACGGCAAGCGCTCCGCTTAACGTTAGGAACATATTAAGTTGAATGATTTTGGTCAAATTCGGGATGGTTAAGTACCATAACGTCTGGAAGCGGTTGGAGCCGTCAATTTTGGCCGCTTCATACATATCGCCTGGAATCGACTGCATCGCGCCCAGATAAATAACCATGTTGTAGCCCATAAACCGCCAGAAGCCGATCGATGCAAGCGAGAAGTTAACAAGCGACATATCGCCGAGCCAGCTTTGCTGAAGCGAAGATAGCCCGATCATGCCCAGCAAGCTGTTAAGCGAACCGTTTGTCGTATCGAAAACATACTGGAACATGAAAGCGACTGCTACGGCGTTCATAATAAAGGGAAGAAACAGCATGACGCGAAATACGTTTCTTCCACGAAGTTTCGAGTTGAGAATAACCGCGAACACGATGGCGATTATATTTTGGATGACACCAATGATGACGTACGGGATTTGATGGATAAATACGCCGAATAGATCGGAATTCGTGAAAATTTCTTTATAATTGCTTAGGCCCAGCCACTCACTGCTTTTGCTGATGCCGTTCCAGTCCGTGAAACTTAAGTAAATTAATTTGACGGCTGGGTAATACGTGAATAAACAAAGCAAGGCAAGCGGGATCGATAGGAAACTGATCAGAATTAGCTTTCGTTGCGCTTTGTATGACAGGGCGTTCATCGTTCCACTCCATTTCTCATCCAAAAAGGGCTTATAGGTGCAAAGGGATGACCAGACGCTATCGCCGATCATCCGCTTTGCTTATCTGTCTATAGTAGAAATATGATTATTTCGCTACCGCTTTGCGTGCTTTTGCCCAGCTTTCGTTGTATTTGTCTAGAATCGACTGCGGGTCCTTCGACAATACGAACTCCTGTACCATCGCTTCTTTCGTAATTTGCGCTTTGTTGACAATGTCCGTTGCAGCCGCATCGTCGGCAACCGCTTCGATGTATGTCGGGTTGAAGGAGTTGAACTCCGACAGCTGCGGAACTTTCGGCTCTTTATCCTTCAATACCGGGATAAAGCCTGCGAAGTCGTCAAAGCCGGAATCCTCGACCATCCATTTCACGAATGCTTTGGCAGTCGCGAGGTTTTTGCTGTTTTTGTTCACGCCATACGCCCAGTCAGGTGCAAGCGCTACATTGGTTTTTCCGGAATTGTCATATGGAAGCGGGAAGAATCCGACGTTGTCTGAAGTCGTTCCGCTGTCCGCTACCTGCGGGATAACCCAGTTGCCAAGCATGTACATCGCGAATTTGCCGCTGGCAATATCTTTTTTCGATTGCTCCCAATTCGTTGAGTTAACGTCCGGCTCCAGGTAGCCTTTTTCATACATGGTACGGATGATGGTCATCGCTTGACCGTAAGCATTGTCCATTGCAAAAGGCGCGTCCGTGTCTTTGCGCTCGTTGTTGAGGTTGGCATTGCCGGCGATTGATGTCGCAACCTCAGATGCCCATGGATAAAGCGTCCATTGATCCTTAAAGTTGGATGCAAGCGGTACGATGCCCTTCGCTTTCAGCTTCTCTGCCGCAGCATAGAAAGCATCGAGCGTCGTTGGAATTTCAGTAATGCCTGCGTCCGCGAACGCTTTTTTGTTGTACACGATGCCCGTTGTGCTAGCGCCTGCGGAGATGCCGTATACTTTGCCGTCATGTCCTTTGAAATCCTTGAAGTAGATTCGGTCGTTCAGACCGATATCATCGAGCGGCGCAAAATATTGCGGAAGCTCGGAGTTCGGAATCGTTGGAATAAGAACAACGTCCGGGAATTCGCCTGACGCGATACGGATTTTCGTCGTTTTGTCGAGGTCGGTTACCGCTTCGAATTTCACTTCCGCGTTCGGGTATTTTTCTTTGAAACGTTTCGCGTAGTCTACATATTCCTTGTCGATCATGTCCGTACGGTTGGTCAGGAACGTAACTGTACCGCTGATGTCGCTTTCCGCGCCGCCTTCGTTATTTGCGCTCGTTTCGTTGGTTGCGTTGTTTGCTGGAGCATTCGTTGCCTCTGCTGGCTTGTTGTTGTTTCCTCCGCATGCTGCCAATAGAGCAACGAGCATCATAAGCGTTAGAACAGACAATAATGGCTTCTTCATTGTGCTTCCCCCTAATAAATATGGTATCGTTTACATTTGAAATTTTAACATACTGAAACTTATAATTCAACATATTTAAATTTAAATAAACAAATATTATATTTTTAAACATTTGGTAATGGAAATGTTGCTTTTGGCGGGGGCATAGGAGGGCTCGGCGGCTCTAGGCAGCTCCCTAAGAACCTATAGGTTCTTACAGGCGCTCAGGCTGGTTAGTTTGGAAGCTGTAAGCACCTATTTGCGCTTGCAGCTGCTTTTCGTGGGAACACGGTAGGTGCGGCGGCGTGGGGATACTGGTGGCGAGATTGGGTGACGAAGCGACTCTCGGCGGCTCTTTAAGAACTTATAGATTCTTACAGGCGCTCAGGCTGGTTGGTTTGGAGGCTGTAAAAGCACCTATTTGCGCTTGCAGCTGTTTTTCGTGGGGACTCGGGTAGGTGCGGCGGCATGGGGATAATGGTGGCGAGACTGGTTGGCAAGGCTACATGGGGATACTGGTTGGCGAGGCGACTCTCGGCGGCTCTGTAAGAACCCATTGGTTCTTACAGGCGTTCAGGCTGGTTACATTAGAGGTTGTATGCACCTATTTGTGCTTATGGCTGCGCCTTGTCCAGCGTACCTACTGATGCGCGTTTGATAAGCTGAGTAGACAGCAGAACATGCTCAGGCGTCACGTCGGGGTTCTCGATGCGGCGCAAAATCATTTGGGCAGCACGGCTGCCGATATCTGCTTTAGGAACGCGTACTGTGGTGAGTTTCGGAGACATGATTTCCGTCAGCGTTAAATCGTCAAAGCCGATGACCGAGATATTCCCTGGGCAGCTAATGCCCCAATCACTGAGCAGCTTAAGCGATTCGAATGCCGTAAGGTCATTCGCACAGAATAGTGCGGTCACCGGCTGATCCGCTTTTACAAATCGGCTAAGTACCTTCGCAAATTCTGCCGCAACATACATCCCCGTGCCGCTAACCCCGATGCCTTCGACCGTAACCGCCGTGGCGTTGCTTGAGTTTTTCCGATTGAAATCCCGAATCGCTTCCTCAAAGCCTCGGCTTCTCTCCCGAAAGCTCCATGATGTATCGGCATCGCCAACGAAGCCCAGCTTTACATGGCCGGATTCAAGCAAATGGTTCGTAGCCTGATAAGAGCCAAGAAAGTTATTAGCAAGCACATGGTCAATCGATGACTCCAGTAGATTTGCATCAACCATAACGTAAGGAAAATCAGTTGCCGCCAATGCTTCGATATAGCTGTCCGGCAGATGGCCCATGACGATAGCTCCGTCCACCTTTTTCTCATAGATACTCGAAGGCAGGCCTTCTTTCGGCGACAAAGAGATATCAATGCTGGAGAGAATCATACTGAAGCTATGATTAGCCAGTTCTTTCTCGATACCATGTATGACCTTGCCCCAATACTCCATATCATCCAAATATGCACGCGGCATCAGCACCGCAAGATTGCCCGTACGTGAAGCAGGAATCGTCTTGCGCGAGGATTTCATACGATAGCCCATTTCCTCCGCTTTTGCCCATATCGTTTCCTTGGTTACTTCATTAACAGCGGGATCATTAGACAATGCCTTGGATACGAGCGCTTTGGACACGCCCAGCTCATCAGCTATTAATTGCAGCGTAATTTTTTTCATGTCCTGCGATTCCGTCCTTTCAACTGCCATACTCTATTTTAAACAATAGAACTTTTTTCAACATTTTTCAATAAAAAAACTACAATATTTCATTTAATTTAACGAATCACTACTCAACAGACTAAAAACACCTTATAAACCCTTCCTATGGTTTAACGCCGCAGCCATTTAGGCCCAGCTAGTCACTTGATATAATCGCTCATCCACTTTGCAAAGCATGACTCTTTTTCTAATCTCGCAACCACTTGAGGACAGGATGACACATTATTTAAGCCCAAACCATTTCGGTTCCGTACGAAATTCAACACATTTCGAAGACGCTTTCGCTCTGAACATCACATTGTATAATGGCGAAGCTAGAATCATACGAAGATTCAGCCTGTAATAGACGCGAACAAGCCGCGGGCTAATGCCCACGGCTTGTTCAGAGTACTTTATTCGAGTTTGGATCGTTTACTGAACGATTCGATCAGCAAACCGATGTAGAAGCGCTGCAACCTCAGCACGAGTCGATTTGCCCTGTGGATCCAGCAGGCCGCCGGTCTTTCCGGTAATCAGCTGTGCCTCAACCGCCCAGCGCATTGCTTCCTGCGCCCAATCGGATACCTGCGCCAGATCCGCAAATGCGGAATGCTCTGCGGTTTGCGGCTCTGCGCCTACAACTGCCGTATGCTCAGCGATATTCGCAACCGCGTAGCCGCGAAGCGTCGCGTAGCGATAAAGAATAGCGACCATCTGCTCGCGCGTAACCGCATCCTGCGGTCCGAACCGGCCGTTGCCGTATCCGGTCACGATGCCTTGCTCATCGGCCCATGCCGCAGCGGTTTCGTACCAGCTGCCGGAAGCAACGTCTGTGAAGCGATTAGCGACAGCAGCCGGTTCTCCCGCCAGTCGGTAAAGCACCGTCACGAGCATGGCGCGGGTCATTTGACCTTTTGGATCAAACGTTTTGGCGTTCACGCCAGAGAATAACCCGTCTTGCACGACATAAGACACACTGTCGTAGAACCATTGTCCCTTCTTCACATCTAAGAAAGGATTGCTCCATGCAGCAGTCTCATCATAACCAACCACATAATAAGAAAGATGATCTACTGAGAAGCGAATCGTCTGCGAATCTGCATCGTAGAGGCCCGGAACGCTCGACAGTTTCCCCAGTTCATCCAAATACCAAATCGCAACACCATCCCCCGACTCGCCTTTTTTCAGGACGTATGGCAGCGCAATGGTCAACTGACCCTCGAAAGATGTGATTTTGCGTCCTCCGCTGCTCATCGAAATATCGTATATCTTGTTGCTGCCCGCCGCTTTGAGCTGTTCAGCCGTAAGTTTGGTTGTGTTAACCGCTTCAAGTGTAATCGTCACACTCTGACCTGCCGCTTGCTTCGCAGCACCTAACAATGCCGCGAAATCCAGACTGACCGTCCCGCTCGGCAGCTTAAATGCTGCGCCTTTCTTAGACTCGGCCAGTTTTTGCAATACAGAGACCGCTACCTCCACAGAGGCTGCACCCGTTACGGCGCTTAAGTCAAAGCTTGCTTCTGCCGAAGCTTTGGCGAGAAGCAAGCTTAGCTTGCTGTCGGTAACCGTCAGCACGACGCGTGTTTCGATTAGGCTGTAAGGAATAGACACCGCCTCGCTGCCTATACCGACTTTTATAGCCGAATCAACTGCCGCACCTCCGCCACTGCTGCTCCCGCCAGCCCGGACCAAGCCATCATAGGCGGCCTTCACCGCTTGAAGCGCATGGTTCACCTCATCCTGCGTCGCGCCAGTGTTTCCTAGCACTTCCTTCGCCGCAGCAACAGCATGGGACAAAGCTTCCCAAGTGCTCGACGTATAATCGTTCGCAATCAGCAGGGCAGCTTCTGCAAGCTGCTCTTCAAGCTCGCTCCTATCCACCGGCGTTACCGAATTGTCACGCGTCGTAAATCGAGGCATGCCTTCGGTGCCTATGCTGTTCTGATAGAACTCCGCCATTGCCTCCATCGAATTGTAGTTCCACGTCCGTACTCCCCATGGCATCGCAATCGTCCAGTCAGGCTGTGCAGATTGCTCCGCCTGCGTCGGGAAGACAAAAGTTTCTCCTATGATCAGCGGCTTGCCGTCGGCATCGGCGATCCGCTTCGCCTGCTCATAATAACGCGTGGCATACCCGCCAACATCATAGAAATCAACGGAGAGAACATCGTAATACTGTTTGCCTGGACTAAAGCTGCTCCAATCATTCGCATCATACTCCGCAAGCCCGCCGTCAATTCCCTCATAGCGGTCGAACTTGGCATCTCCGTCGGCAAAGCCGTAATTATCCGGCAAATCCTGAATGTTCCATACCCAAACAATGTTGGAGAGGCCCTTTTCCTTTTCCATGTAATCGTGGAACATGCGATATAGCTGCGCACTGCCCTCTTCGCCCGGGCGTCCGCCCCACCAGAACACATGCTGGTTCATCTCATGGAATGGCCGCAGCATAATCGTGACGCCTGCGTCCTCCAACTGCTGCAAATACTTCGCGTATTCATCCATCCGAAGTTTCCAGTTCGTATTGAGCGGAGTCCCCTCCGTCATCAGCTCTTTCCACTGGTCATTATACAAGTAGCTGAAAATGCGGTTAGGACTTGGCATCGTTTCATGTGCCTGGTCTCCGCCCCAGTTGCCCTCGGACTCCTGCTGCACCGTATATTGCGGAGGAGATACATGGAACATAATCTGAACCAGATTCCCGTTGTTCCACTGGCGAATAACCTCATTAATCATATTCTGGCGGTACTGCACCGTCCCGCCTGTCAGGAAGTCCGCGCTGTACAGCGCTGGATAAACACCGAATTCATTCGCTACTCTCTGATGCAGCACGTCGTTGCTGCCCGGATTCGCATAGGACTGGTCATGATGCATGGCAGACAGCATACCTTTGCCGGTCAAATCCTTCAAATATTGAACGACATCCACCGCTTGCGGCAGCTTGCTTACGTTTATTTGCAGCTCGGCGTTAACATCGATCGTGTACGTTGTTCCATCCAAATAAAGCTTAGCCTGCTTGAGCATAACGCTTGTGCTGCCCTCGCTGAGAAAGTCACCTTTCGGAACAAATCCGGATCGGTTAGGCAGTACGGCTTCGTTCGTCGAAGCGTAACTAACCTGTACGATTTTGCCCCCGTCTGGCACGGAAGCATTGTTGTTCAACAGGGAAATCAGATTTCCGACTCCATCCGCCTGCACATTATTCGATTCAAAAGCAATTTCAGGGAGATCCGGCTTTTGATCAAATACGAGACTGATCTCGTCAAGCGTCAGCTTGCCGCCTGCCCCTCCTGCTACCTGATTCACATAGAGGGCAAAGCTAACGATGCCTTTCGTGTTCAGCGAGCCGCTGCCCTCTTTCCGCTTGAATGCCTCAATCGGAATGGTGAGATGCTGCGGTGCTGTAGATGCTGCGTCAAAGCCTGCGAACTGATTCAGATGAAGCTCGTAGGACGCGCCATCCGACAATTGAAGCAAAATATCCTGCCCCAAAGCGTCGTTCTGAATCCACAGCTCAATAGCCTTCAGGCCCGGCCAGTACCCATTCACCGGATGCGAGCGGCCGGAATAGCCATTCGTTAACGAATAAGTGAATGCCATCGCATTGTTCATGCTTTCCCCAAACGGCGACTTCACCAGTTCAACCGTATTGGCACCGCCATTCGTGTTGCGGGCATACGCATTTGCAAGCTCTGCACTGCTGGCGTAGGAGGAGAAATCATCCAGAACCATGCGGTAATCGCCTGCCTCGCCTTCCAGCGACTGCGCGAACAGCCAATCGAACGTCTTGATGCCGTATGTTTCGTCATAATAATTGTCCAGTACCGGCACCCATGAATGATGGCCGTCATAAGTGACGCCATTGTACACCATGTTCGCGAACTCGGTATACTTCACATTCGCTTGGCGGTTGGACAGCTCTTCATAAGCCTTTCGGCTGTTGGCCGCGCCGATCGTGCCGTCATTAGCGGCATGGAACAGCCACAATGGAATCTTCGTCAGCTTGTCATAGTCTCCTGCAGATAAATCCAAATTGCCCGGTACTGTAGTTGTGCTGCAGATCGGAACCGCGGCAGCATATAAGCCTGGCTCTTGCAGCAGCATTTTCCAAACCCTTGTACCGCCTGCAGATCCGCCAAGCAAATAGATCCGTGACGGGTCAATTTGGCTGTCGCTTGCAATCAGCTTTTTCACAAGCGCATTCGCTCCATCGACAATATCGTCGCTGGCGCCGTGGGCAGCGCTGAACTGCGGCGCCAATACGTACATGCCGCCATAGGCTGCTTGGGCAGCAGGCTCGGCGAACGCAATCGCCCCTTTGCTGGATAGGAGCGGCATCTCGCCGACGGAGCCTCTCTCGCCATTGCCGTGCAGCCATACGACCAAAGGATATTTTTCGCCAGCCTGCTTGGCCTTCGGGGTGAACAGATTATAGGCATGCTCGCCGTTGTCATCGCTATAAGTGCCTTGCGCAAATTCATCTACGATCAAATTAATCTGATCCTTAAACATGTAGCTGCTGTTGTAGGCCAGCTTAGTGCCGAATGCGGACTTCTGCTTGACCGTATAATCCAGCGTCAGCAGCGTCGTCAGCCGATTGACGCTATCCCATGCGGTAGTGGAGGCTTCCGCGAGGTCACGGCCCATTTTGAATTCCAGTATGGCATACCGACCGGTTTCAGTACCTGTTCCTGTCATCTGGCCGCTGTTGTTGACATAAGCCTTCGCAATCGTGCGCAAGCCGTCAAACGCCGTCGTGCCTGAGCTTGTCGTATGCTTCGCACTCACCTCAAACGTATTTGTATCAAGATCCGACGCGTTCATCTCCGTCCCCATATCGATGACGACGCCTTTCACATTCTGCCCCCAGTTCTGTACCTCGGTAACCAAATCGAAAGTAAACGTTTCTGTAAAGGCGCCGCTTCCGCCATCAACCGTGGAAGCAAAAACGGGCGTATCCAGAATAGACAGCGTGTTTTTGTAAAAGCCGCGGAGCTCCTCATCGGTGTTATATACCCAGGCATCGTCCGCCCAAGGCATCATCATCACGTAGTCGCTATACTTTGCGATACCAGCCGCATTCAGCAGCTTGAAGCTCTCGCCAATGCCGATTGGCTTCGGACCGTTACTCCCGCCTGCATCTGCAGCATATTGCCTCATCTGGGCGTAATATTGGTCGCCTTTGCTTCCCAGCCCGTTGGTGTAGGCATCCAGCGTCAAAACATCCCAATACTCGTTGCCCGGATTATAGTCGTTCCAGTTCAGGCGGTTGTCGAAATCCTGAACGTTCCACATCCAGATCAAATTGTCGAGCCCTTTCTCGTTGACCAAATAATCCTTGGTTAAGCGATAGAGCGCAGCGGTATTCTCCGGTATTCCCGCCCACCAGAAAGCGTGCTGATTCATTTCATGGAAAGGGCGTATCATCGGTACGACACCCGCATCCTCAAGCTGCTGCAAGTACGCTGCGTATTCGTTCAGCCGAAGCTTCCAATTGCTGTTCAGCTCTCCGCCATCCGTAAGCAGGCTTTCCCACTCGGCAGCTGTCAGATTCGTTTGAACCGCATTGCTGCTCCCCGACCAATCCGCGCCCTCTTTCTCCTCGGCAACCGTCCGCACCGGAGAAGTTACATGGAACATCAGGTTGATGAGCGCTCCGTCATTCCATTGCCGGATTGCCTCATCGATCATTTTTTGCCGGTTCGCTACATCATCCCTGAGGAAAAGAAAGTCGCCGCTCCAGATCGCTGGCGTAACTCCCGTCGTTTCCATGATGCGGTCGGTCGTTATACGCGGCCTCTCGTTCGGCTCTTTGTTGTGCATGGCCGACAGCGTCCCCTTTCCAGTCAAAGCCTTCAAATAGGCCAATATATTGACAGGCTCCGCAATCTTGCCGACGTCTATGCTGACTGCCTGATTCACGTCCATTACATATTGCTTATTGCCGGAGTAGATGGTCACCTGCTTGATCACTACATCGACTTCCCCCTCTGACCGGAATACGCCCTTCGAGGAGAATAACCCGTCATTCCTTAGAATATCGTCGCTGCTGCTCGTATACAGCACTTGGAAAATCGAGTGCGAATCGCCGGCATTGCCCGGAACAAGCGAAGTGACCGTCGTATTTTTCTTCAACAATGAAATAAGCGTATCATTGCCTGAAGCTGTCCAATCTGTATCTTGGAAAGCTACCTTAAAGCGCGGAGCTTCTTTTGCGGGCGCAAGCGTTGAATAAGAAACGCTGTCGAACAGCAGCGTTCCGCTGCGATGCTCGCCGCCCAGCTTTTTGACATAGAAGCCTAGTCCGCTGATGCTTGCCAAGTCTAGCTCAGTCCCTTTTTCAAGCGGTTTAAACGCCTCAATCGGTATTTCCAAATACTGCGCTTGCTTCGAAGTGGCGTCATAGCTTCGCAGATCAAGCAGATCGAATTCGAACCAGCTGCCGGCTGCTCCGGACTTAAGCCGCACGAGCACCGTCTGACCGCTGTTTCCATTGCCCTTGAACCACATCTTGATTGTTTTCGCTCCAGTGATGTCCATATTCAAGCTGCGGAGCGTTCCGGAGTAGCCCGAAGCGCTGCTTGTGTTATACGCCATGCTCAGCCCATTCGCGCCCCCTCCGCTAAAAGGCGATGTCTGCAAAGCCACCGTGTTGCTGCCTCCGCCTGAATCACGCTCGTATTCAGCTGTCAAAGCAGCCTGGCTTGCGTATCCTTCGAAATTCTCGATGTCCGATGTTCCGACCCTGCGCGTCTGAAATCTCGGTGTATCCCCAATTGCTAGATTGCTTTGATAAAAGGCTTTGATAGCATCCGCCGAATTTTCATTGAATGTATCGCCTGCCCAAGGCATGGCGAATACCCATTTGGGCTGCTGCGCAAGCTCTGCCTGCGTCGGAAGAACCCAGCACTCGCCGATCGCCATCGGCTTGCCGCCGGCTGCAGCAACCGCCTTGTCGTAATTAGACTGGGTATAACCTGCCGCATCGTACACATCAAGCGCAAAAACATCCCAATAGTCCGCGCCTGGGTCGAAGGCGGACCAGTCTGTTGCGTCATAGCCGTAAGCATCTCCGTAGCCAGCCGGTAGATCCTGTACGTCCCACACCCAGATCAGGTTGTCCAAACCCTTCCCGTCGACCAGGTAATCATGCGTCAATCGGTAGAGCGCTTTCGTATAAGAAGGATTGCCCGCCCACCAGAACACATGCTGATTCATTTCATGGAAAGGACGGAACATGACGGTAACGCCGGCATTCTTCAGCTGTACCAAGTACCGGTAATATTCATCCAGCCTTTTCTTCCAGTTTACATTCAGCTCTCCGCCGTCTGTTAGGAGGCTTTGCCACTGCGCTTCGCTCAGATAGGACTGCACGCCATCCTGATTGGCGACTGCTGCACGATCATCCCATTTGCTGCCGGCCTTCTCCTGCTCAACTGTCCGATTTGGCGGAGCTACATGCAGCATCATATTGACGAGCGAGCCGTCGTTCCACTGGCGTATCGCTTCATCGATCATCGTCTGCCTAGCTGCCACGTCACGGGCCTGGTACAGAAAATCTCCGCTCCAAATGGCCGGTGTTACCCCCGTCGAGCTGAGAATCCTGTCGGTAGATTCGCGCGGATTCGTATTCGGCTCTTTGTTGTGCATGGCCGTTAACAGCCCATTGCCCGATAGCTGATTCAAATAAGCCAGAACATCGACGGAAGCTTCCAGATTAGATACTTCTATTGTTATTTCGCCATCGATAGCTATCTCTTTCACCGCACCGTTTATTTGCGCAAGCACCGATTTCAGCTTTATGCGCACGTTTCCGGAAGAGTGAAAAACACCTTTATACGCGTAGCCTTCTGCATTCGCTAGAATAGCTGGGTTGCTGCTCTCGAATGAGACGCCAACCAACTGCCCGCCATCACTGACGTCAGCGTGCGCATTCAATACCTTCAGCAGGCTATCGCTTCCTTGCGCCGTCAGGCTCGTGCTGGTAAAAACAACCTCATCGCTCCCTACCGGTTTAGATCCAGCAGGTACATAGCGCACGAGATGGTCCAGCAGCAGGCTGGAGGACGCCGACAGCTCAGACGTTTTGTTCACGTATAAGCCAAACCCTGTCACTGTCTTCAGTTCCAAGACCATGCCTTCAGCTTTCGGTTTGAACGCTGTTAGCGGAATGATCAAATATTGCGGCTCCGTTGACTCAGGATTGAAGCTGCCGAGGTCATTCAAATGCGCTTCCATGGATGCATTAGCTCCGCTCGTAATCTGCAGCAAAACATCCTGGCCCAGCCCGTCGCCGGTAAACCACAATCCAATGGCGCCGGTGCCCGTCCAGTCTTGTCCGGCAACCGACTTAACCGCGCCGGTATAACCTGCGCTGTTGAACGCGGCCGCGTCATACGCGAAACTCATTGCTTTGCCTCCGTCAGCGGAAGCGGATGCGACGAGCGTCTTCGCATTCATTCCGCCGGACGAATTGGATGCCCAAACTGCGGACAAAGCCTCATCATCGGCATAGACATCAAACTCATCTATTGCGACCTCTTCCGCAAAAATCAGCTTCACCTCGTCAATGAAGGCGTTGCCCGTTCCAGAACCGCCCAAATACATCGAAAACGAAATGACATTTTCCGTACTCGGGAGCTTGGCGGCACCTCCTTTTAGCAAAAATTGATCAATGGGAATGACCAAATGCTGCGGGCTTGCGCTGCCGCTGTCGAAACCCGCATGCTTCTTCAGGTCAACCTCGTAGGAGGTACCCGGCCACGCATCGCCAATGTTCAGTTGTAGAATAGGACTCTGAGCCGGAGCAGGGAGCTGCACCCAAAGCTCGATTGCGGACAGTCCTTTCCACACGCCGTTCAGCGGCAGGCCGCCAACATCTCTTCGATGGATAACGCCGTTATATCCTTGGCTTAGGCTATATGAAAATTGCATCGCTTTGCCCAGCCCTTGGCCAAACGGGGATTCGACAAAGGAAATTGAGCCAACGCTCGGATTAAGATTGTAATTGCTTGCAGAGGCATCATTATAGTCATCCAACACGACTTTAAAATCTTCGTTCAAGTCTCCCAAGCTGCTTGGGTGTACCGCATTAAGCCCGAATACGCTTGTTGATCCGGCTGTTTGGGCTGTTTGTTCCAGCTCGGACACAGGTTCATCGTCTGTCAGCCCTTCAATCTGTACAGAGGGCTCCTCGCTGGCAAGCACGGCAACCGCATCTCCGAGCATCCCGAACACCATAACTAGCGATAGTAAAAGCGATAATGCCATCGAAAGCTTTCGTTTTCTTCGCATACCTGTAACACTCCTTTGTTCAAATCTCTAGAATCGCATGATTGTCTGTCATTCATTGCCGGCCTCGCAAGGCACGGCTTACACCAAGCGGAGAGTGAACCTAGTTGCCCACTCTCCACATTGTCTTTTCAAATATTGCGCTGAGTTGCCTTCGATCGCACCGTCCAACTTTGCCTTCCCATCTACATTCCCGCCACTTGCGTTTGGTTCTGTGCCTTTTTTCTCATTTCTCATTCCCCATCTCCCATCCCTCGATTCATCCCCTTTCAACCTTTTCAACTTTTTGAACACGCTTACATTTTCAAATAGATTATATAATCGACCTGATCTTTTGTAAACAACAAATTTAAACTTAATTACTTGTATATAAATTAGTTTAAATTCGCATTTTGCGACTAGTCCATATAAAAGTGAGAAATCCATTGTGGAAAACGCGGTTTTTGTCGAATAAATGGAGGTCCTCCATTTATCAACTCGAGCATTATTCTGAATCCATCTCCCTTCTTCATTCGATTAAGTTGAAATATGTTTAAATTGCGAGGTGGCATATGCAGTCCCGTTCAACTAAGCCCCATTTTCGCCGACCCCGCGTATGAAAATAAAAAAACTGCTCCGCTGCGGATAAATCCGCAACAAAGCAGCCTTTTCTTGAATGAGCCAGCCGAACCGGCCCTGCTTATTTTCCGTTAATCAATGCCAGGTTTTCCTGCCATCTCGCCGTGCGGAACTCGTTAACCTTGTCGAAGCCGAGATCGGTCGTTGTCTTCTTCGCTTCCTCGATGAGCTTGAGCACCTCCGCATCATCCTTCGCGAAGAGGATTTTACCGAAATACTCATTGGTCATTTCGCCGACCTGTTGGTTGATAATCCCCTCATCCGTCTCTGGAGCCGGATCAATATTGTTGTACTGCGTCATGTTTTGCGATGTTTTCCAGGCGATGTTCAGCTGTGCCAATGAGCCCCAGTTGCGCTGCTCTTCCGGCAGCGTCTGTTCGATCTTCTGCTTGCTCGTATCGACAAAGGTCGCGTTGCCCGCCCATACGTAAGCTTCCAGCTTATCCTTGTCTTTCTCCTCCTGCGGCGTGCTGAACCACTTGTCGTTCGGAATCGGCGCGCCATCCGCATCGTAATCGTCCCAGTACAGGCCCTGCGGTCCGAAAAACATGACGCGCGTGCCTTCCTCGCCCGTCATCCAATCCAGATAAGCGAAGATCGCTTCCGGATTTTTGGCGCTGGTCGTAATGACGTTGACGTTCCAGCCAAGCGCGTTATAGCCGTTTGGATACACTTTATATTTGTCCAAGCCGGACTTCGCAATCGGCCAAATGAACGCGTAGCCGGCCGCCGGATCCTGCGCTTTCAGCGCATTATGCCCTTCGCGCCCCATATTCGTCGCGTTGCCGCCGACAAACACGGCGACTCTGCCCGCAGCCAGCTTCTCTTTCACTTGATCGTCCTTCTGCGTCATCGCATCCTGCGTCATCAAGCCTTCCCTAAACAGCTTGCTCGCGTACAGCATCGTTTCTTTCCATGCTTCGTTATTGTAGATCGTATCGAATTTATCGCCGTTCGGATAAGCCTTCATCGCATGGAATGCGCCGGCTGCCCCCTCTTGGAAGCTTGGGAACATCACTTCGACGCCCGAAGCGTTGCCGCCAACTTCTAAAGGCACGACGTCAGGATATTTCGATTTCACCTGCTGCAAGTACGCGTACAAGTCATCGGTTGTTTCAAGCTTTGGAGAGCCAAGCTCCGCATAAATCTTCTTATTGACGAACCAGCCGCCGTTGCCCGTAGGCTCTGCCGTATACCAGTTCGGGAACTGATAGATTTTACCGTCGCTCGAGCGCAGCATGTTTAACGTTTCTTCGCCTGCCCATTTTTTCAAATTCGGGTATTTATCGATATAGTCATCAAGCGGAACAAGCGCACCCGCTGCCCGCAAACGCTCAACCTCGGGACCGCGGTCCATCATAATCGCGCCTGGAAGCTCTTTGGATGCAATCATCGTACTAAGCTTCTGCGCCGCTGCGCCTCCTGATTGAATCGGCTCTACCGTCACCTTTAGATTGTCCTGCACCCACTTGCTGTTCGGGTTAGCTCCCCACGGCTCAGTCGTCCACCAGTCGTAATGTACATAATAAGAGAAGGATACCGGTGTTTCTCCTAGAACAAACCCATCACCCGTATCCGCTTTATTGGCGTCTTTGCCTGCTATATTGCCTGCGTTGCCGGTATTCCCGCCGTTATTGCCGGAGCAGCCCGCAAGCAGCACAGTGCCGGCAAGGCCGACGGCCATCAGCGCGGTGAGCAGCTTTTTTCCTTGCATAATCGTACGCCTCCCAATTTTTCATATATACTCAAGCCCCGCGCCTTGGCAGCAGGGCCGAATACCGAGATTACTCCTTCAAGGAGCCGATCATTACGCCTTTCACGAAGAAACGCTGGACGAACGGGTACACGAGAACGATTGGTATCGTCGCCACCATCATCGTAGCCATGGTCAGCGATTTGCTCGTAACGCTCTGCATGCGGCTTAGCGCATCCGAGGCCGCGCCGCTCGCCTGCGATGCGATCGATAGCTGCTCGCTCATCGTATTGGCATTCATAATCTGCTGGAGAAAAGTCTGAATCGGATACAGCTTGGCATCGTTAATGAAGATCGTCGCGGTGAACCAGTCATTCCAGTGGTAGACTGCCGTGAACAAGGAGAGCGTGGCAAGGACCGGACCGGATAAAGGAAGCACGATTTTGAAAAAGATTCCGAACGTGCTGGCTCCGTCAATCTTCGCGGATTCCTCCAGCCCGTCGGGCAGCCCCATGAAGAAGGTGCGGAATATGATCATGTTCCACACGCTTACCGCTGTCGGAATGACCATCACCCAGAACGTGTCCATCATGCCAAGCTCTCGGTTCAGCAAGTAAAACGGAATCAAGCCGCCGCTGAAATACATCGTGATGATGGCAAAGATCATATAATATTTTTTCCCGATCACTCCTTTGACGGACAAGCCGTAAGCGAAGATCGCTGTAAAAAAAATGGAGATGGCCGTTCCGGCAACCGTCCGGGATACCGAAATGAGAAATGCATCCAGGATCCGCTCGTTTCGGAAGACGATATTGTAATTATCGAGCGTAAACGATCTCGGCCAAACCGTTATGCCGCCTTTTGCCGTATCCAACCCCTCGTTGAATGAAATAACCGCCGAGTTCCAAAAGGGATACAGCGTCGCCAGCCCTAGCAGCACAAGGAACATATAAATCAACGTTTGCAACGCTTTATCGCCGCTGCTCAGCTTCACTAGGCTTCACCACTTTTCCGCAAATTGGCCTTCCTGCGCTGCCCTACCATAGGCTTGTACCCGCACGTCTGGCGAGATAATTAGCCATGGTCAGCAAGCCGACGCTTATTATCGCTTTGAATAAGCCGACCGCAGCCGCATAAGAGAAGCGGTTATTAATAATGCCGATTCGGTAAGCGTAAGTATCGATAACCTCCGCCACGTCACGCAGCATGGCGCTCCGCCCGAGCAGCAGCAGGTCGTCGAAGCCCGCGTTCAAGAGGCTGCCGATATTGAGAATGAGGAAGATAATAATGACCGGCATAATCGAAGGAAGCGTTATCAAAAATATTTGCTTAAGCTTGCTCGCTCCATCTATGGATGCAGCTTCGTATAAGCTCGGATTAACGCCTGCGATGGCCGCCAAATATACGATCGTCGCAAAGCCGATTTCCTTCCACAAGTTCGTCGTCACGATAATGCCCCAGAAATATTCGGGCAGCGACAGGAAATTAATCGGCTTGTCGATCAGCCCCAGCTCCTGCAGCCCGATGTTCAAGCTGCCGTTATCCACGGAAAGGATCGAAATCGTAAAGCCCGATACAATAACCCAAGACAAGAAATGAGGCAAATAGCTGATCGTTTGGATAATCCTTTTGAACGCCATATTTCGCACTTCGTTCAGCATAAGCGCGAGCAGTATCGGAGCCGGAAAATTAATGACCAGCTTCAGCAAGCTGATAATGATCGTGTTGCGGATGACGCGGAAAAAATCAGGCGAATGGAAAAACATCTCAAAATGCTTGAAGCCCGCCCACGGGCTGCCGAAAAACCCTTTAAATAGGCTGTAATCCTGGAATGCCATCAACACGCCGTACATCGGAACATAATGGAAGATAAGTATAAAAACCAAAGCCGGAAAGATCATCAGCTGCACTTGCCATTGCGATAAAAACCGCCGCCATAGCGGCTTTTGCCTCTGTGTACTCAGGTTTGGCGTTTTCGCCGTAACCGGTGCTTGCATACTGACCGCCTCCTTCATGTAGACTAGCCCTTCACTGCCCCCGCGGTAATTCCGCGCGACATCTGCTCCGTGAACATCAAATAGATGATGACGGTCGGAAGCGCGATTATCGCCATTACGGCAAACTGCGCGCCATAATTGGACGAATACTGCCCGGTAAACTTCATAATGGAGAAAGGAAGCGTCTTGAAGGTCTCCGAGGTCAGGAATGTATTCGCCATAATAAATTCATTCCACCAGCTGATGAAATTCATAATGCACACCGTAGCAATCGCAGGTTTCGTGATCGGCATTATGATGCGGAATATGACGCCGAAGACCGAGCAGCCATCCATGACCGCTGATTCCTCTATGCTTCTGGGTATCGTCTCTAGAAAGCCCGATAGGATGAGCAGGCTGATTGGCAGCGAGAACGCAATATATGGGAGGATCAGTGACAATGGATTATCGATGAGGCTCAGCTTGTCGAACAGAATAAAGTTCGGCAGCAGCGTCGCGTGTATCGGCACGATCATGCCAAGCATGATAAAGGCCATTGCAGGGCCGCGCAGCTTCCACTGCATCCGCGTGAAGGCGTAGCTCAGCATCAGCGCGAGAAAAGCAGCTACCAATATCGTAATGGTTGTAATAAATAAACTGTTCAATAAGAAGCGCGGGACGCTCCCGTATGTGAATGCATTCACATAGTTATTCCATTCAAACGATTTAGGCCATTTCAAAATACCGCTGCCGAAGAAGTCCCCGCTCTTCAGGAAGGAATAATTAATGAGCCAAATAAGCGGGAAAATCTGGAGCAGCGCCACGCCCCACAAGACGATATGAAGAATGGCCTTTAATGCGGGCGAGGCCGCGTCCTTCTTCCTGGCTTTATTCACCTCGCGATGGGTCTTGGCTGATAGGGCTTCCACGGGCATGCCTCCTCAAAAATTCATGTCTATATTGTATGCTTGGCGGTTAGTCACCCGATTAGAACTCACCAACATCCTTTTTGAACGCTTTGTTCATCGCCAGCGTAAGGATCAGGCAGATGATGACGAATACGACGGATATCGCGTTGCCATAGCCATAGAGCGATGAAGAAAATGCTGTTTTGTACAAGTAGTTGCCGATAAATTGCGTTGTATTGGCCGGTCCCCCGTTCGTCATGAGGAACACGGTTTCCATCTGCTTCAGGCAAGCCGTAACCGCGATCACGACGGCCACGCGAACCATCGGCGAGAGAAGGGGAATAACGACCCGCGTATAAAGCTTCACTCTTCCTGCCCCGTCAAGCTCCGCCGCCTCGTACAAATCCTTAGGTATGCCCTGCAGTCCCGCGTAATAGAGCAGCAATGCATAACCAAAGCCCTGCCACATCACAACGACGATAATGCACCAGATGGCAAGCTTCGGATCGCCGAGCCAATCCTGCTTCCACGCGCTGAGGCCCATGCCCTCCAGTAATTTATTAAACATCCCGAAATTCGGATGAAATACGCTTACCCACATTTTCGAAGTGACGACGATGGAAATAACGGCCGGTATGAAAAAGATGGCCCGGAACCATTTCTCAAGCTTCCCTGCATGCGTAACGAATATTGCGAATAACAGCGCGATCGGATGCTGGATCAGAAGCGTTGCCGCCAGCAGCAGCAGAGCATTAAGCAACGAGCGCCAAAATACGCCGTCGTGAAACAGAATGTTCGTGTAGTTATCAAGCCCAACGAAATCGTAAGCGCCGATCCCTGTCCAATTCGTCGTCCCGTAATAGGCGCTCATCACGATCGGAAGGCAAACCATGAAGAGAAACAGCATAAAACCCGGTGCGACTAGCCAAAAAATAGTGATGCGATTGCTCATCAGTTTGTGCATGTTCTCCCCGCTCTCTATCTGTAGAAGGCGGGGCAGTCCATACGAGTCCGGCTGCCCCGCTGCTAACAGGTTAATCGCTTACTTCAATACCGCGACTGCGGCATCCATCTCCGCAAGGAACTGCTCCGGCGTAATTTGCTTGCCGAACAGCTTCTGGTGCGCTTCCATGACTTTCGTCTTGAACTCATCCGTGCCGTTGTCATGCACAGGCGTACCGCTGGAGGAGGTCATCGCGCTGAATATATCGACAAGCTGCTTCTGGAGCGCCGTCTCGTTGCCTGTCAGAAATTGATCGAACTTCTGTGCCGGCGTGCCGGAGCCCGTTTCCCATACCTGCTTAGCCCAGTTCTCCGGTGCGAAGAAGTATTTCAGGAACGCAACCGCAGCTTCCGGATGCTTGGAGTTTTTGGACACGGCGTAACCGCCGCCATACCATGCCGCCACATCCGTTGTTTTGCCTTTATCCGATGCGGGGTACGAGATCGCACCTACGTTATTGCGGAATTCCTCCGGAAAATTCTCGTCCGTGGCGAGGCCCGCTTCCCAGTTGCCCATGACATACATCGCTGCCTGGCCTTGGCCAAACAGGTTACGGGAGGTGCCGTAGTCCGCTGTCAAGAAGCCGTCTGCCAAGCCTTTGCTGTCAGCTAACGCCGCAATATCCTGTGCCGCTGCCAAGAAATCAGCGTCGCCCGTGAACTTGCCCTCGCCTTTCAGCACAGCATCCATTTTGTTGAAATCGCCGGTATGGCGCTGCGCCGCATATTCGAACCAGATTGGCAGCGACCAGCCTTCCATCGCATTCGTAGCGATCGGATTAATGCCCTTCGCTCTTAGCTGCTTCGATACTTCCAGCAATTCGGCCGTCGTTGTCGGCACGGCCAGGCTGTTATCGTCAAACAGCTTCTTGTTATAGTAGATCACGAGGAAATCGGTGCCGCGCGGCAGGCCGTAAAGCTTGCCGTCCTGCGAGAAGCCGTCCTTCGCGCCCGGCACGAAATTGCTGCTCTCGAATTCCGACTCATTCAATTCAAGCAGCATATTGTTATCAATCAGCGGTTTAATGAAGGAGGTTTGGCCCCAAGCCTGAATGATGTCCGGCACCGCGTCAGTCGAGGCGTATACTTTGATTTTCGCTTTGTAAGGCTCATCCTGAAGCGCTTCGACCTCAATCTTCACGTTCTTGTTCTCTGCCATATAGCTATCGATGATGGCCTGCTCTATTTTGCCCGCGCCATTGGAGCGGTCAGCGAGCGCCGTGAAAAATTTCAGCGTAACCGGCTCTGCTTCCTTCTCTTCTACCGGCGCAGTGGTTTCTTTCGCTTCATTGCTCGGGCTCGCCGCATTGCCCTTATTCTCATTTGCGCCGTTGCTGCCGGAGCTGCATGCTGCAGCCGTGAACACCAAAAGTATTGCTGTCAGCGTGATCCATATCTTTTTCATCGCTACCCCACCTTTATTTAGTTGACCAGGCGTTCCCTGTTCTGCCCCCATTATAACGTGTATCCCGCATGGCAAAATATGGCCCAAAATTTAGAATAGATGCCTCATTTTTTGGATCATGGCCAAAAACCCACTACCCTGAATTATTTCTTGGTATACTGAAAACACAAAATTCGATTGGCTAAGGTGATGGGTATGAGGGCTTTGTTTCCTCCTTTCAGGCATATTACTCTACAGCGCAAATTGCTTACGTTAGTCATTCCGCTTCTCATTGTTACCGTAGGCATCACGGGGCTGTATTCCTATTACATCGCCTCGGGCGAGGTCATCGACAAGCTGCGCCAATCGCAATTGAACATGGCGATCAAGACGAAGGATCAGCTAGACTATTTTGCCAAAAGCACGCTCAGCTTCTCCAACTATTTGTTTCTGAATCCGGCCGTTCAAGGCATGGTCCTGAACGGCGATACGCCGCAGCGGCGCGACCAAGTGTTCAAAAGCCTGCTCCCGCTCATGGTAACCGGCGAAACGATCCAGTCGCTTATTGTTTACCCCTCTTTCAAGGAGGATGTATCCGGCCAGCCCTTTGCCATTACGCAAACCGGTATTGCAAGCGCTATCAGTTTCGACGGTTTTACTAAAACCCGCTATTATGAAAGGCTTACGAAAACCGATTCCGGCCATATCTGGGATATGTTCTATCCTTCGGATTATATATTGCCAGGCGATTATCACCATAAGATCGTCTTAATCAAGCCTTACAAAAACTATTACAATTACGCGCGCATCGGCCTGCTGATCATCGGGATGGATGCGGATAAGCTGAGCAAAACCTTATACCATGACAATGAGGATGCTGCGCAGTTCATCATGAACGAGCAAGGCACCATACTCGCGGCAACCGATATTCAGTGGATCGGCAAGCCGATTACGCTGCTGCCTTTTTTTGATCAGCAGGATACGAGCACGATCCATCCGGAGCGAGGGCTCGCTTTATTGAAGAAGGATAACAAATATATTGTCTCCGACTCGGTCTCGGACATTACGGACTGGCATACCGTCGTCATTCAGGATCGCAGCAAGCTGGTGCTTGAGCTGAAGCATATCGGCTCCGTCACGTTCTCTATCATGGCGGTCGTGACACTTATTACGATTATCGTCTCCTGGGTCATCGCCCGGATCATTACGAATCCGATGAAGAAGCTGATGCTCTCCATGCGGGCGCTGCAAACCGGAGACTTCACGCAGCGAGTCCATTTCAACGGCAATGACGAGATTGGCAGGCTTGGGCATTTGTACAATACGATGGTCGGACGGATCAAGACGCTGATCGACGATGTCTACGCTTCCCGGCTGAAGCAGAAGGAAGCGGAGCTGAAAGCGCTGCAGTCGCAGATTAATCCGCATTTCCTCTACAACACCTTAAATATGATTAACTGGAGCGCAGTACAGAAGGGTGACAAGGAAATATCGGAAATGGTCGTTTCGCTCTCGCAGGTGTTCCGTCTCAGCCTGAACAGCGGCAATGATCTAGTCGCGCTGGAGCAGGAACTGGAGCTTGTCCGTAACTATCTATTTTTGCAGAAAAAAAGATTTACGACGCGGTTTAATTTTGAAATTGAGCTCGACCCGGCCATTTCACATTTCCGCATGCCGAAGCTGCTTCTGCAGCCGCTTGTCGAGAATGCGATTATTCATGCCATCGAGCCCTCCGGAGGTAATGGGCATATCCACATCAGGGCGTATACGGAGGCCACTATCATTATTCTGGAGGTTGCAGACAATGGACCAGGCATGCCGGAGGAACAAGTAAGGCGCCTGAACCAATCCCGCGTCGATGAGCCGATGCGAGTGCTGCAGACCAATGTTCCCCACTCGGGCATGGCGCTGTCCAATATTAAAGAACGACTTGCCTTGTTCTATGAGCAGGCTGAATTCGAGATTGTAAGCCGGGAAGGACTCGGTACGAGGGTTCAAATCCGAATTAACCAAGGGGGTACCGCGCATGACGCTTAAAATGATCGTTGCTGAGGATGAGCAATCGTTCCGGGAAGGCATTCTCACCCTTGTCGACTGGAAGCTGTACGGCATCGAAATTGCCGGTGAAGCCGAGAATGGCAGGCAAGCGCTCGAGATGATCCATAATGATCCGCCCGACCTGCTGCTGACCGACATTCGCATGCCCCATCTGAACGGACTGGATCTGATTCGCGAAGCCAAGGCCGCCGGACATGAATTCCGCTCCGTGCTGCTTACCGGCTACAACGAATTCGAATATGCCAAGGAAGCGATTAAGCTAGGCGTGTCCGACTATCTCCTGAAGCCCTGCACGCCGCATGATATCGTTCGGGTCATTTTTGACTTGAAGCAGAAAATCGAAGCCTCGGAAAACGAGGACAAGGCGGTCAACGCGCTTAATCAAAGCTGGAACCGTAATATTCATCTGCTTAAAAATCAAATATTATCGCAATGGATCCAACAGCCTCTAATGCCGCTGGAGAATCGGGGCAGCGTGCTGAGAGAGATCGACATGGCTCTCCTTCCCCGGCCCATACAAGTGGGAATTATTCGAATTGACGCTAGCGTACGGCCAAACGCCGCAGCCTCCAAGCGGGATCTGGAGCTCATCCGCTACGCGCTGCTTAATATCACAGGCGAGACGCTTCGGCCGCTATATGAGGGCAGGCTTGAAGTATTTCGGCACGGGGATGAAATGCTATGGGTAGGTAATTATCCGGAGTGCGCCTCGCATGACGCAGTCGAGAGCGCCATGCGAATGCTGCAGCATAACCTGGAGGCTTACCTGAAGCTTTCGATCAGCATTTCGATCAGCTCGGCACAAGCATCCGTCGATTTCGCCCATATCGGCTTTCAAGAGGCGCTTCATGCGATGGAGGGGCGGTTCTACCAGGGCCGCGGCGGCATCTTCTTCTACGCCGGAGCAGACAAACAGCAGGCAGCGAAAACGTCGATTTTGGAAGACGCGTTTCTCAACCGGCTGGAGAAGGAGCTTCTTTTCTCGCTTCAGAATGAACAATACGAGCAGGCCGTCGACGCCATCGAGGCGAGTATGTGCCATATCCGTGCCAGCTCCAGCTATTCCAAGGCTGAAGTGCATTTACGGTCGACCAGCCTCATTCTCGAGCTGCAGAAATTTGCCAAGGAACGCAAGGTCGCATCCATTGAATGGCAGGACAGCTTCGTCAACTGGATGGAGCAAATTCCGAATATGGAGACGCTTGATGAATGCACTGTCGTGCTTCAGAAAATCGTGCAAAGCATCGTCGAGGCCGTATCGAACCAAAAGTCGCTCCACCGTACGGTTCACGCCACTATCGAGCTTATTAAGCAAAGATACAACACCAACCTCACGCTTGAGCTTGCGGCTAAGGAGACGTTCGTCAGCAATTCCTATCTCAGCTCGCTCTTCAAGCAGGAGCTTGGCGTCAATTTCCTCGACTACCTTCATCAATACCGGGTAGAGCAGTCCAAGGAATGGCTTCGTCAAAGCTATAAAATATACGCGGTCTCCAAGCTTGTCGGCTATCAGGAGGAACGCCATTTCAGTTCAACCTTCAAGAAATGGACCGGTCTAACGCCCCGGCAATACCAGAAAAACTACAATGCAGAATAAAACATGCGATGACGCGGTACATGGGGTTAAAAAGCAAACTGCACACATAAACTGCACACATAAACTGCACATTAAATGTTCTTCCGATCGTCATTGCTCAGGGATTCCTTTGAATCAACTTGGAAAGGTTGGAATCCCTTCAC
>NZ_JACHXW010000014.1:31148-179859 GCF_014192395.1 Paenibacillus endophyticus
CTCAGGGATTCCTTTGAATCAACTTGGAAAGGTTGGAATCCCTTCACAAAAACGAACGCTAACGCTTCTCCAGAATCATTTACATGCTCCGTATACTTTCATTTGCTGATGAAGCAGCAAGAAACCGAAATCAAAAATAGGGGCTGTCTCAAAAGTCGTAGATGACTGAGAGATGCCCCTTCTTCTTTTTGTAAAACGAAAATAAACCGTATCCCTCCGCCACCTCGTTCGTGTTGTCAACGAGGCGGTTATTTGAACGACCAGATTTTTAGGGATGCTTATCCTGGTAGAGAGCCGGATTTTGTACCAAACCTCCCTGCAAATGCCCCTATGCCAGCTACTATTTTCCAACATTTAATTCACTTAACGGTTAGGTTAACCGATATATAACTTAGGTAAATAGACCTAGCACCGTAGCACAGCGAAGCCCTTCAACAAGGCTGAAACGGCTGCTTCTCATGGAGACCATCCATGTACATTCTAGAGGAGGAAGACTCGTGCACCTTAGCTTCAAAGCTAAATTGATGACCATTATGGGCATTTTCAGTATTTTGCTGACTCTCAGCGTGTCTCTAGTGAACCAACATCGGTTAAAAAACAATTTGATAGCAAGCTATGCCACAGAATCAGCCCTAGTCGAAGATACCGTCGTCACCGCCGTATCGGCAGCCGATAAAGCGTTCCAGCTCTCTGACAAAGACATAGAAGCTGAAATGAGAGCCCATTCCGATAAACTGCTGCGCAAATACCGCGAGCAGCCCGACGTCTCCGCCTGGAATTACCAAGCGCTCAAAGAAGACGCAGCTGGCATGGATATTTATATGATTGACCGCACCTTGACCGTTCGCTACAGCAGCTTCCCGCTGGATGTGGGGATGAATTTCAGGGATACGGGGGGCACACAATCCTCCTTCGCGCAGCTGCTGATGGATAGGCTGAACGGCAACCACTTCTCGGCAGACGGAATCGACCAGGAATCCAATACGGGCATGCTCCGCAAGTACAGCTATATGCCTACCCCCGATCATAAATATTTAATCGAGCTGGGCCTTTATCTGGATGACAATCCTGTTTTCCAAAGCTTTAATTTCCTTGAAATCAGCAATGCCCTTATCAAAAAATACAGCTATATCAACGATATTACCGTGTATACGACAACCGGAAAATCAGTGGGCAAAAGAGGCGAGAACGGCAAATCCCTCCTAGTATCCAACCAAAATATACCTGCCTTTAATTTGGCGCTAAAAGAAAGCGCTGTACGGGACATTAAAGGGGATCGAGACGGCAATCCCGTTACCTACCGCTATGTTCCTTATACCGTTCAATTCGACACCGGGGTCAGCCGCTTCACCGATCAACGGATGATTGAAATTGTTTATAACGATTTCGAGCTCCAAAACAAACTGCAGCAAAATAATCAAATTTTTCTGCTGCAGCTGATAGCTACCATCGTCATTGCGCTTATGATTTCTTACTTTATTACCAAGTTAGTAGCCAAACCGATGTACCTCGCTTCGCATGACTTATTAACGGGCCTCTCCAACCGAGCAGCTTTCGAGAATGCGCTTGATTCAACCATCGCCAGAAGCAAGAGAAAGCAGCATAAAGCTGCCCTCCTCCATATCGATCTCGATAACTTCAAACGGGTTAATGATACGCTTGGGCATGACGCGGGCGACTCCTTCCTCATCGAGGTCGGCAGGCGGATTCGCTCGGCCGTCATCGACTCCAATCATGTTACCGCCCGACTTGGCGGTGATGAGTTTGTCGTTATTCTCAATCAGGTTGATGATAGGCAGAGCGCTTTGGATGTTGCGAGCCATATCATTCAGGAGCTCAAGCGCCCGATTGAAATTAAAGGGATTAATGTCATTAATGATTTAAGCACAACTGTTTCTATCGGCATTGCCATTGCGCCTGAGCACGCTCAGGACTCCGAAGAGCTCTATGCCTGCGCCGACAGGGCGCTTTACCATGCCAAACGCAGCGGCAAAAACACCTTCAGCGTTTACGATGAGACAACGATGCTGGAAGCTATAGCGCAGTAAATCTTCGTACATAAGAAAGCGCGGCCCTCGATCATACACCGAGGGCCGCGCTTATTTCTTTTTAGCTGCCGGTCACTTTCCAGGAAGAGATGCCCGTTGAGGCCGTCGCCTTCGCCGTGACGTTAAGCCGCAGCTTGTTGGTTGAGACTGGCGTGAACGTAGTCGTGTTGTATTGATTGGCGAGCACGCCAAGACCGGACGGACTTGCGACATTCACCCAAGCGGTGCCGTTCCAATATTGAACCGTGTAGGACGCAGGCAAATCCAGGCCTCCGCCATCCGTGAACCAATATACATCTATGCTGGAAATCGTATAGTTTTGCGCAAAGTCGTATTGCACCCATTGTGTTGTGTTTGGATTATTCCAATTCCCGTAGATGGGATGGCCGCGGTCCGTTGAGCTAGTTGGCGTGTAGCCGTCATTGAGGCCAGTCAAGCTTTCCCAAGCAGACACAAAGGAAGTGGAAGCCGTGCCGAGCGGCGCTATATTGCCAGAGCTAGTCGATCCATTGAACAGCGCTGCCAATTCCGTTACACTCAGTGCTCTGCTGTAAATCCGGAAATCATCTACCGCTCCATCCAAGTAAGGATCGGAGAATTGTGATTTGCCGATATAGTTCTGTGTTGTACTTCCTAGGCTGGACGGCTTCAGCGTCATAGCCGTATTGCTTGCTACCTGAACGCCGTCAACATATAGCCTTCCCGTCGTGCCGGAGAGCGTAACGGCAACATGCTTCCATACGCCAGTCGGCAGAACAGGCGCATTCAACTGCTGCTCCGATGCGTTCCCACCTGTCGTAATGCTGAATCGCATACCGGATCCGCCGACCTGAGGCGCCAGGAACATATAGCTGCTCGTACCTGTACCAAAGTCGAAGATGCGTCCCCAATCGCTTAACGTGTCGATCTTCACCCACGTAGCGATCGTGAAATCATTAACCCCGCTAACGATGCCCGTCGGCAGGCTTGCATACGCGTTCGTGCCATTCAAGTTCAGCGCGTTTCCTGCTTTTCCAGCCGCCCATGTCGTTCCCCCGGTAAGCGTAGCGTGCTTGCCGTTGCCTGAAGCATCGCTAGCGGACGTTCCACTCGTTTCATTAAACAAATAATTGGCAATGACCTCCGGTACCGGAGCAGCCGGATTGACCGTGTGGGTAACCGTGTCATTAGCGGTCAAGACTCCGTCGCTCGCCGTCAGACGGAATACGTAAGTACCCGAAGCAGATACGGTAGCCGTCGTATTGATAGCCCCCGCGTTAGCAAATGAAGCGGTTCCCGGACCGCTTACGAGCGTCCATGTTTGGGTAAGCGTGCCGCTCGGCAATCCGTCATCCGTTACCGTACCTGTCAGCGCTACTGCTGCAGGAAGCGTAAATGTAGCATTTGCACCCGCATCAACGACTGGCGCCGTATTCGGAAGCGGAGTGCCTTGCTGCAGGCTGATTTCATAAGTAGCAGCCGTGCCAATGCTCAAGCTGATTGTCGCAGCTCCGTTAGCCGCAACATTGACAGAACCTGCGGCAACGTTATTGACTAGAATATTATACGAGCCGGCAGCAAGTCCTCTGAACGTCGCTTTTGTCGTGTGCGCCGTTCCTGGCGTCGAGCTTTTCAATGTGAAATTCAGTGCATTTTTCGCTTTGTTAACCGAAGCAGTCGTATATTTATCCCGCTCCAGCTCCATGCCGAATTTCTCCGTAATCAGGTTCAAGCGCTGGAACACGCCATCTTTCGGTACGACTGTGTAGCTTGTGCTGCTGTCCGTAACTTCGCAGCCGTAGCAGTATACGCCGAATATGGGGTCAACGGATACGTCGGCGCTCAATATTTTGATCGCTCCGAACAAACCGAGATCAGCTTCGCCTGACATGCCTCTCCAACCATTCTGAAGCGGACCTCCGCCATGGCCAAGTGCTGGATAATTGCCTTTCTCTGCTTGATACGTCCACGCAACCGCGCCAATGTCAGCAGGATCGGAGCTGATTTGGCCGGAGTTGATTGCGCCTACGTTTGCGATCTTGGCTGCATAGGACAACCGCTGCTCGACTTCCGGATTCGTGGAATTGTTGCGAATCCAGTCATCCATCGCATAACCGGCCAAGGAAACGGTGTACTGGAAGTTCCACCAGTTCTCGCCGGTAATTGTTACCGGATCGGTATAGTAATACCAGATGGGCATATGGCCGCGCGCGGCGCGGGTTTTCGTATTGATCTTGCTTTTCATTGTATTGTTGTTGTTCATCTTAGCGAGCGTGTAAACTGCTTCCTCGCCCGTATTGTCATAGTTATATTCAGAACCGTAAGGATAGGTTGTATTCGCAAAGTTGTTGTATTTGGTCGCCATTTTGGCAATGAGATTATTGGCTTGGGTTGTATAGCCTTCGTCCTGCAGCGCTTTAATAATCTCAGGAGTCGTAAGCTCGCCCATTAGCCCTGTGTTCCAGTTGTAAGCCACGCCGGATCCGTATAGCGCATTGAAAATATTGTAGGCCCGGAGCAAGTACGTATTTTTCGGATTGTCATACGTAATCAGATTCGGGTAAAGCTTAGCAATCTTATACATGCTGAAGTAAGTATTGTAAATGTGGGGGTACGCGTAGCCACGGTATGTCGGCGTATCATTTGGAGCAGGCATCAAGAAGTCATGGATCAAGTAATCGGTCTGATGCTCGCCCATCAGATTCGTCCATATCGCAACGGTTAAATAATCGTCGACTGCCTGCACCTCGGAAGCTACGGGAGTCTGTACGTTTTTCTCCGCCAGGAACTGGCCATGCGTTAAGCCCCAATCATCTCCCCAGCCCCAGTAGCCGTTGAATACGTTCCGCTTCGAGTTGGAATCCATCATCCAATCGTCGAACACTTTGTCGCGGAGATCTCCCGGCACGTTCCACTGCGTGCTGTTCACCATGAACGTGGAATGCCGCTGCAGCGCAGCGCCGACTGGTTCTATCGCATAAAATTGCAGAACCGTTTTCTCGCCGTTGCCATAGCTCACCGTCACGTTATTCGGTCCGAGCTTGTTCATTTTAATCGAGTAAATTTTATGGTTCGTTCCCGTTGTGCCAAGCGACACGATCGTCGTATCGGACGGGAATTGCGCAAGTACGGAATTGATTGTTTTGGTCGTGTGAAGATCGAACTTCGCCGTCTGGTCCGTCGGCACGATCATGCCGGGAACGACCGTTACGTCGATATGGCCTTCGTTGTAAAGGCGATCCTTAACTTCGTTCTCGCCCGTCACCTTAAAAAACTTAAAGGCGTACGTTTTGCTTGCGCCTGGAGCAAGCGTCAAGCTCGTATTCGGCAGGTACCCGCGATTCGTGCTTTTGATGACATTGGAGTGGATGTAGAATACGTTCAAGCCTTCGATCCATCCGCCTTGATCCATTGCCCATTTGCTGCCCGGATGCTCTTCGACTCTCCAGCGATCCTGGTATTCGAAGCCTGCGCCCGTGCTCGCGTCCGGCACCATCAATAGGGAAGGGCCGATTCCGCTTGGGCGGCCAGCCGTAATATAAGAACTGTTATTGCCGACGAAGGAGTGGGTAAGCACCCGTGTCTCGTAGATTTGCTCGTTGCTCCCGCCTGACCAGAATTCATTGAAAGGAAGCGGCAAGCCGACATCCCCGAATTCAATCGTTTGGGCACTTGTGTTGGTCAGTTCGATCTGCCAGAGGAAATAATCGCTTACGAGGGAATACGTATTCACTAGCTTGAAGTTTTTCACGCCGTTCGCGTTCGTTGAGTTCTGATACGTAACCGTCACGGTATTGCCGCTTTGCGATTGCGTCCTGCCATCCGTTGAGCTCTGCGTCATCGCGGTTTGCCATGCGCCAGTGCCAAAGCGGTATTTGAACATAAGCTCCCCGAGCCACTGGTGATCGGCCGTATTTTGGTTAGGCGTTACCGTCGGATTCATGACATACTGCGTATTGAACGTGTCTCCGACCAGCCTGAGCGAGTTGATCTCGCCATTCGTACCAGTAGTAATATTGAAATTGCTGTTAGATAACGTATATGCGAAAGCCAATTGCGGGTAAAAAACCATAAATAAAGCGGTTACAAAAAAAGATGCGACAAGCATAAACATTTTTTTATTAAAAGGTATAGCTTGAATCCTCATTAATGATGCCTCCTATAATGGATTGTAAGCAGCCTTTTTGTCTACAACATGATGACCAGCCCTTTGTTTCAACTCGGCGATGCTCCGCGCATTGCCGCCCCTATCACCCTCCTTAGCGAGAATATGGCATGCAGCCTCACCTCCCCTCATTATGATCAATCAACAAAAACCCCTATCCTGCAGAGCGATGCTTTTCTAAAAGCTGCTGCTAAAATAGGGGCCTGAACATGGTGTTCTTCACGTCTAATTCATGCTGTTAATCCACACAGACATTTCGCCTGGCTCCCGATTAGCCCAAGCAAAGTAAGGAATGAACCTTAGCTCCGTTTGTTCCGTCGTCCAATCGGCATCCCGCCGGTACAGCTCATCCTGCCAATGCTTTGAATCAAAGCGTACGCCGTTACCCGTAATGACCTGCATGCCGCCAAGCAGTCCGGTATCAAAAGCGCTCGATAACTCGCTGGTCGCAGGCAGGCTGAGATGGAACAGCTGTCCTCCATTGTCTGCTTCTTCCAGGCAGTAGACGAAAGGTCCGCGCTGCAGCGCGACTTTGCCCGCGGTCTGGCGGATAAGGGGATGGCCCTGCATGCGAAGGATAGGCATCTCGAATGCAATGGACACCGTATCGCCCGTTTGCCATGCTCTCTTGAGCCGAATATAACCGTTATGGATATCCGCCTCGCTTACCTTGTATTCAGCTCCGTTTACTTGTATCGCAGCTGCGCCGCTCCAATCCGGAAGCCGCAGCGCGAGCGTGAACACCGTTTCCTGCGGAACCGAAATGCGAAAGCTTGCCTCTCCATCCCACGCATATTTCGATTGCTGTTCCAGCTTAACTGCCGTTCCGTTCAGATCGAGCTCGGCTGTACCTCCGATATACAGATGGGCATAGATTTCTTCGCCCTTGACGGTATAGATATATTGACCAAGCGAGGCGAGCAGCCTTGCAATATTCGGCGGACAGCAGGCACATCCGAACCAGCCCTGCCGCTGCGGCTTAACATGGTCGTAATTTTTGTTCTTTCCAAGTACCGGCGGGTACACCTCGAGCGGATTGACATAGAAGAACTGCTTGCCATCACGCGACATTCCGCTCACTACCGTATTGTACAGCGCCCGCTCCAGCACATTGGCATATTCGCTGTCGGGCTCGATCTGCAGCATGCGCTGCGCAAAAAAGATAAGGCCGATGGAGGCGCAGGTTTCGGCATACACCGTGTCATTTGGCAGATCGTAATCCTGTGTGAAGGATTCTCCATGCGCCATCGAGCCGATTGCACCCGTCAGATACATTCGCTTGGATACGATGCTGCCCCAAAGCCTCCTGCAAGCAGCCAGCAGCGCTTCGTCGCCTGTCTCGGCCGCAATGTCCGCCATCGCGGTGCACATATATACGACCCTCACGGCATGTCCGACTGCCTGGTCTTGCTCCCGTACGGGAAGATGTGCTTGGCTGTATTCCAAATCCGTGGCGATGGACAATTGCGGGAAATGAATGGTTTCTCCTCGTTTTTCCCATTCCTGCTCGTAGAAATTAGGTTTCGCTCCCCTTTGGTTCAAGAAATAATGGCTGAGCTCCACATACCTCCGCTCACCGGTGGCCTGATAGAGCTTCACGAGCGCAAGCTCGATTTCCTGATGGCCGTCATAGCCCTGAAGCTTGCCCGGCTCCGTTCCGAAGACACGGTCGATATAGTCCGCGAACCGGCAGGCGACGTCGAGAATCGCGTTTTTGCCCGTTGCTTTGGAATAGGCTACTGCCGCTTCTATTAGATGGCCGGCGCAGTATAGCTCATGGCACTCGGCCAGGTTCGTCCAGCGCTGATCCTTTTCTTTAATGGTGAAATAGGTGTTGACGTAGCCATCAGGCTGCTGAGCTTTAGCGATTAGGGCTACAACCTCATCCGCCACTTTCTCAAGTTCCGGATCGGGCTCCGTCTCCAGCAAATACCCTACCGCCTCCAGCCACTTTGCCACGTCGCTGTCTTGGAATACCATGCCGTAGAATGAACCCTGCTCCACGCCCGCGGCAATCTTGAAGTTCTGGATGGCGTGACTTGGCTCAGCCTCCTCGACGCGGTCATTCAGCACCTCCCATTGGTATGGCACAACAACTTCGCGAACCAATCGGATATATTCGGACCAGAAATCGTCGCTTATGCTCACCTTCCCAACGGCTGATGGCCCTGTTCGTGAATGGTTTTGTTTGATCATGCCTCTCTCTCCCTCTTCTTTCTATCGTTATCCCTTTACGCCGCCTACTGTCAGCCCTTCGATAAAGAAACGCTGGAAGAACAGGAACAGCAGCAGTATGGGCAAAATGGTCAGTATGGAGCCTGCTAGCAGCACCTCGTAATTGTTGCTGGTTGGCGAGAGCAAGCCTGCAAGGCCGATCGGCAGCGTAAACTTCTCCGTCGATCGCAATACGATGACAGGCCATAAAAAATTATTCCAGCTGAACAACGCTTGCAGGATCGTCATCGCTCCGTAAGCGGGAAGCATGAGCGGAACCATGATCCGCAGGAAAATGCCCATTTCCGTACAGCCGTCGATTCTGCCTGCATCCATAAAGTCTTTGGGCAGGCCCATGGCGAACTGGCGGAAGAAAAAGATCGGCAGCGGCGCCACGACAAAGGGCAGAATAACGCCCCAAATCGAATCAATAATGAATAAATCGATGGATAGCTTGTATAACGGCAAAATAATAATTTCAACCGGAATCATCATAACGGCCAGCACGAGCGTAAATACAAGCGTTCTTCCCTTGAAGCGATACATAGCTAATCCATATCCAACCATCGAGGACAAGAACAGGCATAAAAATGTGAATACGGCCGTAATGACCAAACTATTGCGATACCAGTCAAAAAAGTTTTGCGAGCCTCCTTTGCCGGAGAAAATCGCCTTGTAATTCGCCCAAGTCATCACATCAAAGTCGAGGCGAACATTCAGACCAAAACGGAACAGCTCCGACGCTGGCTTGACCGAAGCCAGGAATAAAGCAAATAACGGGAACAGTGCAATTACGGACAAAGCCGCAAATAAAATGATTAGCAATAAGGAGGGTAATTTCCCGGGCCGCTTCTCTACCATCTCGCTAGTCCTCCTTCTTAAAAAATCCGAGCACGTTCAGCTGCAGCATGCTGACAAGCAGCGTAATGCCGAGCAGCGTAATTCCAATCGTTGAGCCGAAGCCCAAATCGAAATATTGGAACCCTTGCTGATAAATGTAACCGACCATCGTCAAACCGATATTTTGCGGTGACCCCCTGCTCCCCCACAGCATAAAGCTCTCGGTAAACATCGCATAGCCGCCATAGATCGTAATCGTGAATACGTATATTGTGATCGGACGCAATAACGGGATCGTAATTTTCCAAAACTTCCCGATTGTGCCTGCCCCATCTATGTCTGCTGATTCATAAAGCTCGCGCGGAATGCTCTGCAGCGCTGAAAGGAAATACAGAATGTTAATGCCAGCCCATCGCCAAGTAGCGAGTACGACTAGCGCAAGCATGCTTAGAGAGGGGCTCAGCAGCCATTTCTGGCTGTCGAAGCCAAACCAGCTAATGAAGGAATTCATGATGGCGCCATCCAGCTCACTGAAGATTAAACGGAATATAATGCCCGCGACGACAATAGAGGTGAGCGCCGGGATAAAGAGACTTGCCCTGAAGAAATTCCGTGCGCGCATAAGCTTCGCATTCAGAAATACGGCAAGCAGCAGTGGCAGCGGAATAAGCACGAGCAGTGTCCAAAAGGTATATCTTGTGCTATTAAGCAAAGCCTTGTAGAAATCGGGGTTAAGCAGTCTTTTGTAATTATCGAGTCCGATAAAGGCAACATCACCGGGCAATACCCGTTGGAAGCTCATCAGGACCGCATTCACCAATGGATAAGAGAAGAATATGAGAAACGATAAAATGAAAGGCAAAATAAAGAGATATGGCGCCAGCTTTTGCCCGTTTAATGTTCTAGTCTTGACGGTGCCTCCGCCTCGCTGCCCGTTCGGGACCTGTTTACCGGCATTCATAATGACCTCACTCCTACGCGATCTCTTGCAACGGGCAGCCAGCATGGCGGCTTCTTCTCAAAGGCAAGCCATACTGGCTATCGCTGCGCGATCTGTTTAGCTGAATAAGTTTATTGACCTGTATCCTTGCGGAGCGCTTCCGCCGCTTTCTTGATAACCGTCTCTGGGTCTTCGCCGAATTGAAAGATTTTAGGTACGATTTCGTTGCGAACCGCGTCGAATACTTTTGGCGATGTTTCGCGAATGTTAACCGGATAAATCTCATCCTTGATTTCGGTCAGCGTTGCAAAGATATCCGTACCGAAATAATCCGTGAATTTATTAGACTCTGCCATTGCCGGATCGCTCCATACCTCTGTGCGGATCGGATCCATGCCAAGCTGCTTCCATACTTGAATATTGCCTTCTTTGGAGAGCTTCGCGTAGGCTAGGAATTTCTTCGAGATTTCCAACGATTTGGTTTGGTTCGTAATCGAAAGCCCTGTGCCGCCCATGCCTGCGGAACGGTTGCCGCCTGTTTCCCATGCCGGCATTGGACGAATAATCATCTTGCCCTTCAGGTCAGGCATTTCGTCCGTGAAGCGGTTCATGAACCAGAACGGCATGAATACCGCTGCGGCGCCACCTGCGTTCATAAATGCTTTGTATTCCGGTGTGTCATGGCCTACGCCTGGCGATACAGCAGCGATCTTCTCGTCAACCAGCTTCTTGAAGAAGCTCATCGCTTGAATGTTGCGTGGATCGTCCACGGTGATTTCTCCGTTTGGACCTACTTGATCGGATTTCATTTGATTGATGGCCGGCCACCATGACCAGTTGCCCGCGCCTTCGAACGTAATGAACGGTACGCCTGTTTTTTCTGCAACGGTTTTGCCTAAAGTCTCGACATCGCTCCACAGCTTGATATCATCCGGGTTAACGCCTGCTTTGTCCATCAGCTCTTTGTTGTAATACATGACCGTTGCCCCTACATGAAGGTCAACGCCGTAATATTTGCCGTCTTTGCTATAAATGTCAACGCGCGATTTCACGATGTTCGGAATTTCCGGCTCTACGATGTCATTCAGCTCAACGAGCTGTACATTGCCCTTCATATAGTTCGGGAACTTGCTTTGCTCGATATCTACCAAATCCGGTGCGCCTTCACCTGATTGGAGAGCAAGCAGCAAGCGCGTGTGCATATCATCGTATGGAATATTCTGCGCATCCAGCACGATCTGCTGGTCAGGGTTTCCCTTGTTCCATTCGGCAGCCATAAAGTTGTAGAAGTCGGCATGCTGCTGAACGAAGGTCCATAACGTGAGCTTCGTCGGCTCCGCTGCCGGCGCCTCTGACGTTGCGGCCTCCGTATCGGCAGGCGCTGCTGTTGAGCTTGCGTTCGTCCCGTTATTGTTGTTGCCCCCGCATGCTGTCAATGCCGTAGTTAGAAATAAAGTCAGTGCCGTTAATGCGATTCCTGTCTTGCGCATTCCATCATCCCCCGAATCGGTTTTATATGCTCAATCCTATTGGATTATAGCCTTGAGTAATGCAAGCGATTCCAACATAAATCTAAACGTTTAGATTCACTCTTAAAAAAAAGGTTTTCACCTTTTGGGCGGAGCCACTGAATCTCTCTCAATTAACCTGCACATCGGTTTTGGGCTAATGCCGGCTTCTTCGCCTTGCAGAATGCGAGATAAGGCTTCCATTGCTTGATAGCCAATCTCGTGAAGCGGCAAATCCATCGTCGTAATTCTCGGCATTAAATACTCACTGAATTCTCGATTGTCAAAGCCGATCAAGGACAGCTGCTCCGGAATCGATACACTCATTTCCGATGCCGCCCGCAGAACGCCTACCGCCATTACGTCATTCATGGATAGGATCGCTGTTGGCGGTTCGGGCAACGACAGTAATTCCTTCGTTAGACGATAACCGGATTCCGCCTCCCAATCGCCCATCTTAATTAACAATGGATCGAAAGGCAGTTGAAACTCCGTGACTGCTTTATAGAATCCGTTAAACCGCAGCCGTGACGGAATGGAATCCATAACTCCGCTAATGATTGCGATACGGGAATGCCCATGATCGATCAAATACCTCATAGCCTCATAAGACGCTTGCTCATCATCATATTGGATGGATGGATCATTCTCCGTGTAGCTGTACGTGTACACAATCGGCTTTCCATCCGTATCACACAGTCCCGTTAGATCACGGGGATGAACGCCGATGTAGATAATGCCCTCCACTTGCTTGCTCAGCAGCTCGGAAACCGCGTTCTCCGCATACTGCCGATAGGTGTCCATGTCGTCGAAGCTTCGCCCAATTCGCTTGTCCAGCCTCAGATTCGTAAGCAAAATATGCATATCAAGCCTGTCGGCACAATCGTTAATGCCGTCAATAATTTCCGGCACATTGAACACGGTTACGTCTTCCGCGATAACGCCAATCGTATTCGTTCGTCTGCGTTTCAAGCTTTGAGCCGCATTATTCGGCTTGTAATTCATTTCTTCAATGACCTGAAGCACTCGTTCACGTGTGACTTGCTTCACATTTCGTGTACCGTTTAATACGTAGGATACTGTCGCTGTGGATACCTGAGCCTTGGCGGCGATGTCTTTAATGCTTATGTTGGACAAGCGAGCACCCCTTTTATTTAAACGTTTAGATTTCTTATAATTTGGTTATATCACATGATGCCTATTTCTTGCAAGCGCTTTTTTTCTAACCCCTATAAATACAGAAAAACCCGGAGGATGATCCTCCGGGCCAGCTTGCAACTAAACCATTACTTTACAGATATCATTCGTGAAGGATACCGGGTCTTGGATCGGTAAGCCTTCAATGAGCAACGCTTGATTGTAAAGCAAGCTCGTATAAAGGCTAAGCTTCGCCTGATCTTTTCCTTGGGCATCCTTAAGCGCTGCGAAAATTTCATGGTTCACGTTAATTTCGAGCACCTTATCCGCTTTTACATCCTGGCTGTTCGGCATCGCCTTCAAGATTTTTTCCATCTCGATCGTAACCTCGCCCTCGGTGGAGAGGCAAACCGGATGCGATTTCAGGCGTTTTGACGCTTTTACCGCTTTTACTTTATCCTGTAGAATGTCCTTCATTTGCTCGAAGAGCTCCTTGTGCAGCTCCTGCTCTTCGGCTGTTTCCTTGTCCTTCTCGTCAGCTTCAATGCCTAGATCGCCGCTTGAAACGGACTTGAATTCTTTATCCTTGTATTTGGCGACGACCTTGATCGCGAACTCATCGATATCGTCCGTGAAATAAAGAATCTCGAAGCCTTTGTCGGAGACCATCTCCGTCTGCGGCAAACGCTCAATACGCTCGATCGACTCGCCTGACGCATAATAGATATACTTTTGATCCTCGCTCATTCTCGACACGTATTCATCAAGCGTAACAAGCTTCTTCTCTTTGGAGGAATGGAACAGCAGCAGATCCTGCAGCACGTCTTTGTTAGCGCCGTAATCATTGTACACGCCGAACTTCAGCTGTCTGCCGAAGCCTTTGTAGAACGTCTCGTATTTCTCGCGCTCATCCTTGAGAATGCCGAGCAGCGCGCTTTTGATTTTGCTGTTGATGTTTTTGGCGATAAGCTTCAGCTGGCGGTCATGCTGCAGCATCTCGCGCGAGATGTTGAGCGATAGATCCTCGGAATCTACCATCCCTTTGACGAAGCTGAAATAATCCGGGAGCAGGTCCGAGCATTTATCCATAATGAGCACGCCATTCGAATAAAGCTCCAGCCCTTTCTCATATTCCTTCGTATAATAATCGAACGGTGTATTCTCAGGGATATAGAGGATCGCGTTGTATACAACCGCTCCATCCGCGCTAATATGCAGATGCTTGACCGGTTTATCGAAGCCATAGCGCTTCTCGAAGTAGAACTGATCGTAGTCCTCCTGCGTCAGCTCGTTTTTGTTTTTGCGCCAGATCGGTACCATGCTGTTGACGGTTTGCTCTTCCTGGTACTCCTCGAACTCATTGTCAGCGCCCTCTTTTGGACGTTGGCCTTTCACATCCATTTTAATCGGATAACGGATGAAATCGGAATATTTCTTAATAATCGATCTCAGGCGGTATTCTTCCAAGTATTCGTCATATTGGTCGTCTTCGGTGTTTTCCTTGATGTTCAATACGATTTCGGTACCTGCTGTTGCTTTCTCAGCCGGCTCAATCGTATAGCCGTCTGCACCTGTCGATTCCCATTTGAACGCCTCGTCGCTTCCGAAAGCCTTTGTCGTAACGGTAACAACATCTGCTACCATGAACGCGGAGTAGAAGCCTACGCCGAACTGGCCGATAATGTTGTGGCCGTCCTTCAGTTCATTTTCCTTCTTGAATGCAAACGAGCCGCTCTTCGCGATAACGCCGAGGTTATTCTCGAGCTCCTCCTTTGACATCCCGATGCCTGTATCTGTAATCGTCAACGTCCGGCTTTCTTTGTCAGCCACCACTTTGACGTAATAGTCCTCTTTGTTGAATACTAGTTGCTCATCTGTAAGTGCTTTGTAATACAGCTTGTCGATCGCGTCGCTTGCATTCGAGATCAGCTCTCTCAGGAAGATTTCGCGCTGCGTATAAATGGAGTTAATCATCATTTCCAGCAATCGTTTCGATTCTGCTTTGAACTGTTTTTTGGACATGGATAGATCCCCTTCCCATTCGTTGGTTATGTAATCAATAAGGATACGTGACAGGCAGGCCTCATTGGCCTTCTGCTGTTAACCGTCACCCTCTATATTAGCACTCAAACTCTCTGAGTGCTAATCCCTCTTTGTATATATCACAAACTATTTTTCCATGTCAACCTGCTTGGGCAAAAATCACGATAAAAAAAGGCCGCCTGCAGGCCGTTTGAATTGTAACCCCTAAGAAGGACACTTTTAAAAAAGTGACCCTCTTAGGGGTCACAGTTCAGTTTAGCCGCAGGCAGCTCCTATTTCATGCTTAGAGCAGCCCTTCCTCGAAAGGCCTTTTCAGCTGCTCGCGATACCGGCTTTGATAGGCATAGAACCGCTCGCGGATCGTATTCCTTTCTTTCTCGATTCGACCTGCAAGGCTCATGATGCTCGCACACAGCTGCGCATCTCCTGTTGAGAGTACGTAATCGGAAAGATCAACGGATAAACCAAAATCCACGCACTTGAAGCGATAACCGAGACAGATAAACGGAACGCCCGCAGCTGCCGATATATAACTCGCGTGCAGCTTGAAGTTGATAGTGAACGCGTACCCCTTCAATTTCTCAAGCAGGTCCTCGTGATGATGCAGCTCAAGGTCAAGCTCGACGTTCTGGGGATCTCCAAGCTTCGCATACAGCCGCTTGCATGCCTCTCGATCCGGTCCCCACACCGAGAAAATGTTAACTCGGTAGCCCTGTGCTATCAACAGCCGCAAAGATTCAATCATATGCTGCTCGACCTTCACCTCGCTTCCGCCAAAAATCCGGTTATAGGCCGTTCCCCAGTTTACGCCGATCGTTCGGCTTCTCTTCGATGCGCTGAGCGGGGAAGGAGCCGGAAGCAGAAACGCCGGATCTCCGCTTATGACAGCATGTTTAGGCGAGACGCCGGAATCTTCAAGAAACTGATAGGAAAGCGGGCCGCGAACTCCAAAGAAATCGGATAATTTTGCCAGCTCCTTCAGCTTTTCATTCGTTTCGGCATGCTCAGCGGTGTAGGCTAGGTTAGCCTCTACCTTGCCGCTGGTGTCCAGCACGGGAAATTCTTGGCGGTCGTGCCCGCTGCCCCAGACGATTACTTTCTTTTTTTTCAGCGCCGCCTGGTAGGCTACATCGATATAGCCTGGAATAAGCAGCGATCCTCCGCCCAGCACGACCGTATCGTAGGGCCCGGGATTGCGTATGTCTACGCCTGGGATCGAAGGTATCACATCGTATTTCTTATCCGGCAAATACGCTCTGCACAAATCGCGGAACAAGAGCCACATCAGCTCATCACCCACGTTGTTGAATCCAATCCATCCTACATACAATATCCTTTTCATAGCGTACCGCCCTTCACTGTGTTTTGCCGATCGCCGCACGATATACGTCTGCCACTTGTTGAATATTGGAATCGATATGGAATTCCCTCTCAACCCAGCGCCGCCCTTCCGAGCCTAGGGAATGCAGCCAAGCAAGGTCCCGGCAGCCCCGCCCAATCTCGCTGGCAAACAAATAGCGGGAATAGGCTGCATTTGAACCGTGGTCTCCAAAATAATGCGCCCATGCCTGTTCGTAGCTGCCTGGCTCGACCCATCCGAAATAACCGTGGTTGCCGATAGCGAGCACCGGCTTGCCGCATGCCATCGCCTCCAGCGCGACACGCCCCGTTCCGACTACAATATCCGCTGCGTGATAATACTTGCCCATGTGTGCTTGCTTGCCAAGGACATGGATAAACTTACGGCCGCTCTCCTCCTCGATGAACGAGGCTAGCGCTTTTATCGCTTTAAGCTTGGGTCCGTCACCGACGACAACAAGCTCCAGCTGTTGCCAGCCGTAACGATGAAGATCCTTCATCGCCCGCAGAAGCGTTTCGCATGCGGTTCCTTTTCCCCATGCCAGCCTGCTTGCGTAGACAAGGACGACCGCCTCCTCTGATATGCCCAGCTCTAAGCGCAGGTTCGAGTTTTGGACGGGATAAAACTCTGACAAATCGATGCCGTTCGGCACAACTGTCGAGGGGAAGCCGAGCCGCTGCGTATAGCTTTGAACAGGCGCGCTGACGCTAATAACCGCTTGCGAGAGCTTCATCAGCAATCTTGCGCTGCTCTGCGGGTAATACGTTCCGTGCGCTGTGAACACGGTAGCGATTCCCAGCTCGCTGGCTGCTTGGGCTGCGAGCAAGCCGGAAGGTGTCTGATGGACATGCACGCAATTCACCTCGCGCACTCGCAGCACCTCCTGCAGCCCGGCTATCCGCTGTGCCTGCCCGGATATGCCAAGCGGCTCGAAGTCAAAAAGAAAGACGGGACAGCCTGCCTCCTCGAACTGAGGACGCATAAGCCCGTCTGCCGAGATCAGCGTTACGCGCTGACCCATTCGAATCAAAGCTTTGGCCAAACTTAATACATGCGTTTCTGTGCCGCCGGCATCCATACTGTCTAGAGCCATCAACACGGATAACCGCGAGCTCTCCATTTCGCTTCACTCCTTATGGGGATAATAGGCCAGCGAGCGCTGGCTCGCATGCTGCCTGTAGTAGTAGAGAATTTCAGGAATGTTCGCAATCTGATCCTTGTTATGCAGAAATTTGACGATGAATTCGTAATCCTCAGCGCCGACAATCCGGCGGCTTAACCCCCCTATCAGGTCAAAGGCAGCGCCTTTGAACATAATCGTGCCGTGGCACACGCAGTGTCCGCCATTTTGGTATACTTTGCGAATATCCTCCCCATAGCGAAGCCATTTCGCCTGCTCGAATACGCGTTTATTCTCATCTTCCGCATCCTCAAACGTCGCATAGCTCGCTCCAACCAACGCAATCTCAGGGTGATTCCTCAAATAAGAGACCTGCTTCTCCAGACGCTGCGGATGAGAGAAGTCGTCAGCATCCTGCACCGCAATAAACTCGCCTCGTGCGACGAATAGACCCGTCGTTACCGCTCCGGAGAAGCCCACGTTTCTCGGCATCCGAACGAGGACGAATGCTTCGGTACCCGCTAGTCCATTTTCCTCGCACCAAGCCTGTACGATATCTACTGACCGATCCGTCGAAGCATCGTCGACGAATACAATTTCCGTATTTACATAGGACTGCTGCTTCAGACTGTTTAAACATTCAATTAAATAGGCTGCTCGATTATAGTTGGTTATTACAATGCTCACTTTGCCTGGTTCGCGCTGCATCCTATCTCTCCTTCCACTTGCCTCCTGCTATGAATAGCATGCAGTGCCTCCAGATGATCGCCGATAATTTGCATCGCCGCATGCGACTGCTCCTCTCCTGCCTTGCTGTGCTTATGGGGACGGTAGCGATTTAGCCGATCCACCTCAACCGTATGCACCGGCTTAATGCTTAGCCCCGCAAGCATACCGAGCGCATAAGCCTTCGGCGGGCATAACAGCGTCGACCAATGAATCGCTTCAAGCGCCTTCCTGTTCATGGCGAACGGAACCGGCACCAGCGATGCATTCATCAAATCGCTTCGGCCAAGCGCTGTATTGAGCGCCGCCTTCAACGCCGTCACCGCATGCCAGGGCATCCGCATGCCGAGGTGGTGATCAAGCCGGTTCACGGCCAAATCACAAGCCTCCAGCACCGCGTCGCAAAAAGGGACGAGCTCTCTCCAAGGGATACAGAAGTCGCTGTCCAGAAACAGCAGCGTATCGCCGGCAGCCGCATTAGCCCCGATCGCACGGCCGACATCCGTACCGAGCGCCTCTTGGTAGACGATTGTCGCTGCGCCGAGCTGCTTGGCTATTACTTCCGTCTGGTCCGTGCTGCCGTTCACAATTACGATAATTTCAATCGGAGACAGCTGCTTGGCTTCCAGAATAACGCGCCCGATAGTCCTCTCCTCGTTCCGAGCCGGAATAATAACGGACAAGCGCTGCCGGCTGCCGATTCTTTTGCCGCTTTGAGAGAAATCCATACCCTGCCCGATTGCCGGCAATGCGGCCGGCGTCTTTATCAGCAGCTCGACTAGATCGCGTCTGCGGCCATCATCCGTGCACCCCTGCCTATAAAACACGCACATAAACAATAACTCTGGAACGGATTAATACGTCTTCGGTTCCGCCGTATCCCGGTACGCTTAACGCTTGAACGACAACATAGGAGAAGCCCACTGAAAGGAGAACTCCTGCAATGACTTCGCCATTTGCGAGGACAACCTCTACGTCTCTGCCTTGGTACGAGAGCAACTTAAAATAAAAGGACACATGATCAACTCCTATCATTTGATACCTCATCGTATTCGAGAGATTGATAGAGTGAACGGCTGACGACTATTTTGAAAAACTTTTCATAGAATAAGCGCGTGACAGGCCATGCATCCTCTGCTGCTGCAACGCCTGATCATACGAAAAAATAAGCTGTCACCGCCTGGCATCATGCCTGCGGGACAGCTTATTTCCGTAAGTCGCTTGCGTTATTTGTTGTAAATCGCGTACATCATGACGGCTGCTTCCGCACGTGTCGTCAAGCCCCGCGGGTTAAGCTTCGAGCCGGCGCCTTTCACGATGCCGTTCGCCGCAAGCAGCGCGGCGCTTTCTTTGGCATATGGTGCGAGCTGCTGCAAATCGGTGAAGCCGCTCAGCTCCTGCGAGCTGCCAGCTTTCAGCTTTTTGCCGGAAACCTGCAGCGCTCTCGCTGTCATCGCCATCATTTCCTGCCTTGTAATCGCCGCATTCGGATCAAACGAGCCATCCGAGCGGCCTGCTGCGATGCCGAGCTTCTTCGCGGCGGCAACCGCCTCATAGTAATAGGCGCCTTCCGCGACATCGGTAAAGCTGCCTTGAGCGGCCGCTTGCAAATTCAGCGTTCTGACAAGCAGCGTAATGAAGTCCGCGCGTTTCACCTTCTCGGAAGGCGCGTATGCTTTGGACGAAACGCCGTTTATGACGCCCTTCGAGGCCATAACCTCGATTGCTTGCTTCGCCCATGCATGCTTGCCTAAATCATCGAAGGATTGTTGTACAAATACGACACCATACGTGCTGAAATGGTTCGTCGCAAACGTTACAGCCTCCTTCGCCCTGTCATATTTGCCGCTTGGCACTGCGATAACCCGGCCGTCCGGGGCAAAATAACGCACGGTCATATGCTCGCTGCTTTGCAGCTCCTCAGCCGTTGGCGTATAGCTTACCGCCACGTTTACAGGCGCCTCCGGATTATTCCACTCCGTTTTGATACCATCTACATAAAGGTTCAGCTCAACGGCTGGCCGGTCGACAATCGCACTGCGCGCTTCCTCGCTAAGCTTGGACTTATCGACGCTTGCGATTACGATGGTTACGCTTTTGGCGTCCTCAGGCAGCGAATTCAACATATGGCTTGGGACAATGAGCGTGCCGGAGGCTGTTCTCACTTCGTATTGAACCGACAGCTTGGCCGTGCTGATCGAAGCCTTCGGCAGCCCAATCTCGTAGCCGTTTGCGCCGCTCGCGCTTGGAACCGTTATGATGATCGTTTCTACGGCATCGCTGGCGCTCTGGCCAGGCTTCCATACGCTATCGAGCATCGCTTGGCTGATTTCGGTTTTCCCTACCCGACTGCCGGCATCCACAACCGGAATCGGAGCTGTAAGGTGCTTCCCTCCCGTTCCGCTGCCCGGATTTGTCGTTCCAATAGGTCCCGGTGTCACATCAGGTCCTTGTGTCGGTGTTGGTGTTGGTGTTGGACTAGGCTGATCCTCGCCAGGCGTAATGATATACGTGAATGGCGCGATATAGCTATCCTTCATACCTTCTTTTACTGCAATAGCACGAATGACTGCTAGCTGGTTCCATTTCAGCTTTCCTGTAAAAAGCTTTCCATTCACGCTGCTTGGAACCGAACCGTCCGTGGTGTAGTATATCGCCGCTCCTTCGGTAGCCGATGTCAGCGACAGCTCCTTCGGTCCCTGATAAGCGCCCGGCTTGAGCGATGCTGTGGGAAGCGAAACAGTACCCGTAATAGGAGCAGCCTCCTCCGTCTCTTCCAGCACGATCCAATCCAAGTTCGCGCCATCGTTGTTGCTCGTGAACTGCAGGCTTTGCACGCCTTCATCCAGCTTAACAATGCCGGATGTTTCCACATAGGCATTCCAGCCCCCGCTTGCGCCCAGCGGCGTGGTCGACAGCTTGCTGCCGCTCACAGACAGCGTTCCGCTTACACCAGCCTGCGGCGTCGCATAGCGGTAGGTAACTTTATAGAAGCCCGTTCTAGCCACATTCACGTCAAAATAAAGCGAGCCTGACGCGGCGATAAAGCCTACGTTTTTGAACAGCAGCGTCTCCCCGTCCAGATTGCTTTGAACGGCTGCCGCATCCGCGCGGCTGTAGCTTTCCGCTTCGATCTTCATGGAGCCGCTCTCGTCCATCGTCTGCGCCCCATGCGGCTCGATAGCGATGCCTCGCAGCTCGTAGCCTGACGCTCCAGCCGCGATCCGCAGCTTCTGATCCCCTTCAGCCAAGTCCATAACAACCCGCATTTCCACGACTTGGTTGTAGAGATTCGGTACGGTCAGTACCTTGCGGACTGCGCCGTTCTGCGCCTCAAGCACGATGCCGTTTACGACTTGGCTGTTCGACGTCACCTTAAAGGTAACCGCATACGGACCAGCTGCCGGTACGTTGACCAAATAATCGGCATAATCGCCTGCATCGATTTGCGACAGCTTCGCTTCGCTGCCCGTTCCGGTAACTGCGAATCCTTTCAGACGATTGAATTGATCAAGCGCATGAAAGCTTAACAAACCAATCGGAGCTGTCACGTTTTCTGTTCCGAGCAGGGCTGCGTTCGCCGTGAGCGCCTTACCGCTGCTGGAATCGTTATATGCTTGGACAGGAACATTAACCTGAAGCTCCAATTCATTGTAATAAACCTTTTCGTTCCAGTTCAGTATAAGCTTCGCTTGAGACTTGTTTATCAGCTCAGCAGCGCCAAGCGACACGCCTCCTTCTGTCAGCGCTGTGCCGGACAACGTAATCGCATCAAGCTCCGATGCTATGAAATTGCCGCCGGCAAGCGTCAGAATGAGTTCCTTGCCATTTACGCCGTAAGCAACCTCATTGTCAGACAAGGATAACGATTCGTCGTCATTAATGGCCTTAAATACTGCCTGCGTACTCATCATACCGCCCATGCTGCCGGTTTCCGCCTCGTAAGCACTCGCCGTAACGGTAACGATTCGATCCGTATCATAGTCACGAACAGCTGACCCGCTTACTTTCAGGTTGACGATGTTATCGGCTGTTCGGTAAACACTGTCAGCCACAGTCCCCTCATAACCTTCAATCGACCAATTTCCCGAGGTCAGCTCTTGCTTGTAAATGTCATTAAGCAAATGTACGGTAATCGCTTGGCCATCCTCCGCTCCTTCCGTAACAGCCGATGCATCGGCTATTATAGCTGGACCTATTGCGAGCGCATTGAGATTAAAGCTCTGGCCTTGTATACGTACACGCAGCGTATGGATACCCGCAGTCAGTATGACCGAATCAGCTGCCGTCTCCCAAGCATCCCATGCTGCGGTTTGCGGAAGCTCCGTCGTCGCAAGCACTTCCGCACCAATCGCCAGCTCTGCTCGCGCTCCTACATTCATCGTCGCGTACTGATACGTGATGCCGTATCTGCCATCCGCAGGCACTTGCACCTTGTAATCCATCCAGTCGCCTGGATCGGCGTAACTTACTGCTGCACCGTCAATCAATACTTGATGAGCCGTTTCGAACCGGCTCGCCTCGATAAGGGCTGGAAGCTGAACAGCCTCCCCCGCAGCCTTCGAGAATGCGATGCTCTTGATGTTGTAGTCGTTCTTGCTGGCGGACATCGTTAATTTATGCGTGCCCGCCGGCAACTCGACTCTCACCCGCTGGCTTGCAAAATCCCCCCACTGGTTCGTCGTCTGTTTAACCGGAAGCGTCACAAACGGCACTCCATTCAGCTCAAAGCTTACCGAGCCATCCGTCTGGTAACCCGCCAGCGCCAAATCCAAATCGTACTCGCCTGCCTCCGCGACGCCAATAGCGTAATCAAACGAAGCGGTTCCGTCTGCCGCAAAGGAACCTAAGTACCCGCTCGGATCAACGGCAAAGCTGCCTTCAGCCGTTGTATAGCGAGTCGCGTCAATCACTGCCGGAACGTCCGCAATTTGTGTACGGTTCCAGCGATAGGTCGCGGTAGATTTGGCCGGAATAACCGCGTTTATCTGCAAGCCGTCGACTAGGAACTTGAACGGCTGGGCGTCATTTGTTTGGTTCGTCACAACCGCTACGATCTCCTTGCCGTCTGGGCTTGCGAACGCAACGTTCGTCACGGTCGAAGCCGAACCGTAATTACTGTCAATCCTTACGTAACCCGACTTTACGAATTTCGTGTACTGCCCCATCAGGTAATATTCAGGCAGCAGCCAATAATGGTCCGGATTCGAGGAATCCTGCACAACCGGCGTTGGATCAGGAACGCCTACCCATTGATGCGAGGAAATATCGCTGTCCAGCATCGTGACCCAGCTGTTATAGCTTTTGGCATAATTGCGGAAGTATTGCGCGATACGGTCAGCGCCTGCAGTACCCCATACGGCACGTTCCGTCAAGTAAACGCTTTTCTCCGGGAACAACTTATGCAGCTCCGTCATCATCGACAGCTCGCCGCCGTAATCATGGAACGCCGTTCCTTCGATTGCGTCATACGCGCCATCAATCGGATTGCCGAGAATTTGAGCGGGGTATGCCATCGTGTCACCTGGATTATGGTCAAACATCCACAGCTTCACGCGTTTGATCTTGGCATCGCTGTGTTGATCCAGCTTCGCGCGCAGCAGCTTGGCAAGCCTTGCTGCCTGCTGCCAGGACATTGCCGTACTCGGATAATCAATCTCGAGCAGCGGTTCATTCTGCAAGGTCATGCCTTCGAAGAAGATCCCTTGCTCCGCATACGCTTCGAGAAACTTCACGTAATAGGAAGCAAGCACCGGAAGGTACTCTTCCTTCACTTGGCCCCTGACCATGCTGTCGGTCGTTTTCATCCAGCCCGGAGGGCTCCATGGCGATGCGAAAAACTGAAGCTCCGGGTTAATCGCTTGCATTTTTTTGACCGTGCCGATAATGCCGAAATCGATATCCTTCTGAATCGAGAATTTCTTGAGCTCGACATCGGTTTCGCCTGCCGGCAAGTCGTCGTAAGAATAAAATTTTTGCGCGGTGAAATCGGAAGTACCGATCGTGAGCCGAACCAGGCTCATCCCGATGCCGTTATCCTTGTCGATAAGCTTGCGTAGCAATTCATTCTGCTTCTCCGGTGACATCTTAATCAGATTATGAATCGTTGCTTCTTCCATTGACGAGCCGATGCCGAGCATCGTTTGATATTTTTTGTCCGGATCAATCGTAATAGCAGTCGCGGTGTTGCCGCTCGGCAGCGCCAGATCGAGATTGTCCTGCTGCTCCAGCTTCTTATCCCCCGCCAAGTACCGATCCGCGTAATACCATTTGCGGTCTCCCGCGTCACGCTCGCTAGAGATCCATGCTTCGACAGCTCCATCAATAAATGCGGACTCGCTGCCGCCATTGCCTGGATCTGTTGTGCCGCCACCGCCGTTGCCAGCTGGCACATCTCCCGTCCGCGTAAATTCGACCCAATTGAAATTCATATCCCCTGCGATAAATTCCAGTCTGAGCGTTTGCAGTCCGGCTTTGGTCAATACGATGTTCTCGGCCGCAGCCGTCTGCCAGTTTTGCCATCCGCCGGTTGAGCCTGCGTTCAGCGTGCCTGCCGTCGCTCCGTCCTCCGTCTTCACCTTAATGCCTGTCGCGCCGCCGTTGCCCGCATAGCGGAATTCCGCTTTGTAAGTCCCCGGCTCGGCAATCTTGACATGATAGTCCAGCCACGCGCCAGCAGCGGTCCAGCCGATATTTTTTCCGCCTCCCGAATCTTGCGTATCCTCCGTATTCAGGCCGCTGCTCTTCGCCGTGAAAGCCTCTGCTTCAATCTTGCCCGGTACCGGCAAAGAAGGCAGCTCCGGCTGTACAGGCTTATCCGGCAATGCAGGCGTTGCTTGCCCGCTTGTCAGCCCGTAGCCGATTGCAAACAGCAGGTTCGGGCTCGAATCCGTCATAATGGGATAATTCGTCAAGTAAAAAGGCCACTTTATCGGGTTTTTCCCTTTGAATTCCTTAGCGCCAAGGAGCACGTCCGCGACCCCTTGCCCTTCTGTACCGGGCAGCCATGCCGCTATCAAGGCATCCCAATCGTCCATTTGATCCGCAATGGTCATCGGACGCCCGGATACAAGCACGACGATGATCGGAATATTCGGATCAGCCGCGCGAATGTTCGCTATTGTCGCCAAATCCTCCTCGTCCAGATTAAGGCTCGTGCGATCTCCCGTCGTTTCTGCATACGGCGTTTCTCCTACTACCGCGATAGCCGCGTCATAACCAGCCGCACCCCGTCCGTGCTTGTTGTAGGTTACCGTCTTGCTCGCTCCAGCAGCCTCCTTCAGCCCTTCATAGATCGTCGTTCCAGCCGTGATTGCTCCGGAAGCGCCTTGCCATGTTATTGACCAGCCGCCCGACTGATTGCCGATGTCATTGGCGTTTTTGCCGGCCACAAAGATTTTGTCCATATCCTTCAGCTGAGACATGATCGGCGAACCGTTTACGACATCGTTTTTGAGCAGCACAAGCGACTCCGCTGCCGCTTGTCGAGCAAGCTGCCGGTGCTCGCCCGCTCCCATGTATGTCGTCATCGCTTCGTCTGTTTTCGGAAATTCGAATAAACCGGACGACAGCTTCACTTTCAAAATTCGCAGCACGGCATCATTCAATCGCTCCTCTGTGAGGCTGCCATCCTTCACGAGACTGATCAAGTGGTTCAGACTCGCTTTCCAATCTCCCGTCAGCATGAACATATCCACGCCAGCGTTCACGGATGCAAGCAGCTGATTTTTCAAACCGCTCACGGGCGCCCCGTCTTGATCACGCGTAATTTGCTGAATGGCGTTATAATCCGAAATGACAAAGCCTTTAAATCCAAGCTCACCCTTCAGCACGTCGGTTAGAAGCCGTTTGTTCGCATGCATTTTGAGACCCTGTATGCTGTGGTAGGAAGCCATTACCGTCTGTACGCCAGCCTCTACCGCCGCGCGGTACATGTCCAAATCCGAAGCAAGCAGCTCATCCTCCGTATACTTCGTCACGTTTCCTTGGTTCGCTCCATTGTCCGTATAGCCTTCGCCAATGAAATGCTTAGCAGCGCCTACCACCCGGCTCGTCTGGCTGCGCTCAGCCGCAGTCTCGCCCTGCAAGCCTTTGATATAGGCCGCACCCAGTGCCTTTGAGATCGCTTGGCTGCCGCTGTAGCCTTCATACGTGCGGCCCCAGCGAATATCCTGCGGCGCCGCAATCGTTGGCGCGAAATCCCAGTTCGCGCCGGTCGAGCGAATTTCCTTCGCCGTTGCCGCGCCGATTCTCTTCACGAGCTCGGCATTATTCGCAGCACCTAGGCCGATATTATGGGGGAACAAAGTCGCCCCCTTCACATTGTTATGGCCATGCACGCCGTCTACGCCGTACAGCAGCGGTATACCCAGCCTCGTAGAGAGCGCTCCGTCTTGGTAGCCGTCAATCAGCGTCTGCCAATTCTCACGCGTGCTGTCCTGCTGCTTGCCATTCGGGAAGGAGCCTCCGCCGCTCAGTACCGAGCCGATAAAATATTGCTTAACCTCCTCCGGTGTAATATTTCCCTTCTCAGGCTGTATCATTTGACCCGCGCGTTCCTCAATTGTCATTCTTGCAAGCAAATCCGCCGCCCGGGCCTCTACGCTTTTGGACGGATCCAAGTAAGCTGGAAGTCCTCCCGCGGTCTGCGCCAATGGCGCCGCGCCAACCGAAAAAAGGCTAGTCATTAGCGATACGACCAATAGCATTGCCGTCATCATCGACATCTTTCTGTTCAAGCCAAACCCTCCTCGAAACTTTAATAGCCGTCTCCCGCAAGTGCTATTCCATTTTCACAGAACCGCAACAGACGAGATTACCTACAAGTATAAAATTGAAAAGGGTTTGAAAATATGGCGCATTCTTGCGATTATGTGCGTTGTTTTTCTGCATTTTGCAATCGATTTCAAAATGAACGCCATTCCCTTCAGCCACTATGCAGCGAACGTCCGTCACAGCGGATCGGCAGCTCAATAACCTGCGCAAAAACAGACTTTTTTCCTCAAAATTTGCTAATTACCCCCAAATAAAACTACAATAGAGATACAACCTAAAAAATCCGCTCAGGGAGGCTGAACAAAATGAGTTCATTTACATCTTGGCTGTCAAATACGAAACAGGGCTTGAATGACCAAGTCAAAAAGTTTAAAAACAAAGAATTTCTGGATGCAGTCGTTGCAGGCTGTGCTATCGTAGCTGGTGCAGACGGCTCCATTGATTCGAACGAGAAGCAAAAAATGACCGGCTACATCAGCCGCAGCGAAGAGCTTAAAGTGTTTAACATGACCGATGTCATCAACCGCTTCAACCATTACGTAGGCAATATTGAGTTTGACGGCATGATCGGCAAGCAGGAAGCGCTTAAAGCGATTGAGAAATTCCGCAGCAAGCCTGAAGTCGGCCGTGTAATCGTCGGTGTATGCAGTGCCATTGGGGCTGCTGACGGCGATTTCGATCCTAGCGAGCAGGCAGCTGTCCGTGATATCTGTAATACGCTGGGACTTAATCCTAGCGAATTCAGCCTGTAACAGCGCCAGTGGATTGTCCCATAAGGGCAGAACAATCCCATAAAATAAAAATAACCTTCAGCAGCACTTTAAAAGTGGAGCTGAAGGTTATTTTTTCACGCTATGCTGCGTAACAAGCGGGAACTGCATTTTCCGGAAATGATATTAAAACAGACCTTATCGTTTACTGTTTCTTTGTGTACTGTTTCTGTTTCTTTTCCAGATTTGCGCCTCGCTGCTGCTCCTGCTAAGCCTTACGGAATGCCTCATTGTAGCAGCGCCTGCACACAGGCTTGTAGTCCTCATTTCCGCCGATTAGAATCTGCTCGCCCGCATTCATCGGCTGCCCGTCATGAAAACGAATAACCATGGTAGCCTTGCGGTCGCAGAACCAGCAGATCGTCTTAATCTCCTCGATCTTGTCTGCCTGTACGAGCAGGTTATAGCTGCCCTCGAACAGCTGGTTTTGGAAATCATTTTTGAGTCCGAACGCCATAACCGGTATGTTCAGCTCATCCACGACTGCTGTCAGCTCCAGAATGTGATGCTTCTTCAGAAATTGCGCCTCGTCAATCAGCACGCAATAAATCTTGGAAGGCGCTGCGGCTGCGACAAACGCCTTCACGCTCTCATAAAGATTAGTGTCCTCCTGAACCGGGATCGCATCCCGTTCAAAGCCGACGCGGGAGCCGACGCGGTCAACGCCTCCTCTTGCACTGACGGAGGGCGAATAAATAAGCACTTGCTTGCCCTGTTCCTCATAATTATGGGCTACCTTAATGATTTCAAATGATTTGCCGCTGTTCATCGTACCGTATTTGTAATAAAGCTGTGCCAATCCAATCTCCTCCACAAACAGTCAATGCTCCTATTATACAGGAAGCGGCACCGTTATTGTATCGCGAGAAGTCTTGACTTCGCTTCACCGTAGGTTTTGACGATTTGCTGAATTTTCTGGAACTCGGGATCGGTTGGCCCTAAATCTGCCATGAACATCCGATGCAAAATTTGATTATACATATTTTGACGCGACTCTATCAGCTTGACCTCCATGCTGATCAAGTCTTCCAGATCATTGTCCTCAATTAATCGATCAATATCGATAGTTTCATTGCCGGAGGAAGAAGGCTGCTCGTCAAAAATCCGATCGGAGCCCCTGCTGATCCGGGGAAGCTGCTCGTATTCCGCTTCCGGCTCCGGCTGCTGGCCAAGCGGAATGGACGTATTCAATTCGGAGATCATAATGCCCTCTTTGGCAAGCATCACTTGGAACGGACGATGCTGAATGAGATCGGCAATCACGAGCCTGCTCATATCCTTGTTGCGGATCAGCGATGAATCGAATGGATGCAGCACCCACTGCTCGTCGCGATTGAACAGATTGAAGGTAAACCATTCTCCCCCGTATATAAATCTTAAATTGATATTCGATTCCGATATAATTTCATAGGTAAACTCCATGTGGCATACCTCCGATCCATCAGTATAATTTTTTCCATTATACCAAATCAGAGATAGGCGTAACCAGTCGTTACCGCATATCCTGCAAAATCGCTTCCGTTCTCTCCGAGCTTGCGACGACAATCAAGACGATAAGAAGCGTTGCCAAAGCAATACCGCTAATCATAACAGGATCACCTCATTTTTTCTTTAAAGCTATGCAGCCGATTTCCAATATATGCACGTACCGCGCGGGAAAAGCCCTCCAAAAACAAAATAAACGAGCCCCGTGAGGGCCCGTCCAATTTACTATCATAGGCGATGCTTATTCCAAAAAACCTTTGGCCGCATTAGTCGGAAGCTCGCGCTGACCCGCTCCTGCACCCGCTTGAATGCCTAGGCGCTGGCCAACCTTCTGATTGATTTGGGTCATCTTTTCCGTTTGCTGCGAAACGGTTTGAATAATTTGTCGGTTGGAATTTTCGTATTTGTCCATTGCGGAGAATAAATCCGTCATCGCCCGTTCCACGAGCTCCATGCTCATAGCCGGCTTGGTCAACGCTTGATTCGCTCGCTCACTCGTTTCGTTCAGCAAGCGCGCATTCTCGGCAAATTGATTGCCCAGCATCTCGTTCGTTGAATTAACCGCTTCAATCGCTTTCATTTGATCGTCAATCGCGCTGGCTATAAGCACGGATACCGACATCAAATGCTGTGTTTTATCAATCGAGCTGTCGAGCGCATCCATCAGCTTGTCATTCGTATCATTAATAATATCCGTAGCGGCAATAGCCTGCTGATAAAGCATGATCATTTCCGTATATGTCTGAAGCTTCGTTACAACCTTGCGAAGTCCGCGCTCCAGATGCGATTTCCGATGGTCATTCTCCGGCTTTGCAATTTCATCCTCGAACATTTTCTTAAGACGGTTGCCGTATTCGACCAGCAGCTGCAGGTCATACACATTGTCCAAGCTGCTGCGCTTCAAGTTGCGCATATGCACAACGTTTTCCTCCAGATTATCGCGTCCGTCCCGCAATGATTTGACGATGACCTGCACATTGGACTTCGCCGATTGATATTTATATATATAGTTTTTCATAGGTGCCTTGCGCATGAGCTTCTGTACAAGCGTTAGCTGTTTGCTGCGGCTTAAATCCTCTACTTCGCTGCGCAGCTTAAGCATATTGCTTGCAACCTCGGAGCGCTTGCCCGACATGAGGTCGGACAACGGACGCTCCAGCATCGTTAAGGTCTGTCCAGAACGCTCCAGCGTCTTCTGGCCTTTTTTCGTGATTTCATCCATGAGCGAGTCCAGATGCATCGCATCCGTAGTTGCGACCTTTTGCATCGTGACCTGAACTTCCTGTTCCAGCTTCTGGAGATCTTCATTTCTTAATTGGACGAGTTGTTGTGACATGGCTTGTTTCCCCCTTCATTAATCGGAAAGTCGATAACGTTGTTGAATCAATTCAGCCTTCGTGCGCAGCTCCATAAGATCCTTCTGCTCTATCGTTTTCGTGTAAAAGGTCAGCTTCGAATCTACATCCTTAATCCCATCGAGCAGAAGCCGCCTATTCTGGCGCTTCGCTTCGCCGCTCAGCCTAAGGAACGGATTGATCGTCGAGTTCAGATCCCTTCGAACCAGACGAACGATATTATGATTGATGCTGGCGTCCCCAAGCGCGACCAGATCCGGAATCAGGCGGTTTAAGCGCGCCAGCAGAGCGAGCGTCTTCTGTACGATTTCATCGTCCAAATTGTTCTGCTTGCCTTCGAGTAGAATCATATCTTCGATAATGCCAATGTACTCCAAGGCTGAAGCTAGCTCGGGATCAGTAATAACCGGCGCAGCGTCTACTGCTGGAGCAGCCGGTGCCGCTTGCGGAGCCGGAGCTCCCGTTCCTGCAATCGTCTGCTGCAGCGGCGGGTTCTGCTGTCCCTGCTGGAGCTCCGGCCCTTGTGTCCGCTGATCGATTTCTTTCCTGCTGCGCTGTCTCAACGACAAGGCGACAAGCAATCCGACCGCGGGTACGGCAATCGCTATATAAGGAGAAGTAACCCAATAAACAACAAGTCCCACGGCATAGCTGCCGGCTGCGATGCCTAAGGTTTTTTTCAAACCGCTCATTGCTGCACCTCCATTCAAACTTGCTTCCATTTAACTCTATACGTTCGTTATGCTTAATTATCTCGTTTTTCTATCCTAGAAGTCAATTTTCAAGAAACAAGCTCTGTTAATGAATATTCGACTAAAGAGATCTGGAGGAAGAACCGGCTAAAAATAAACGGCAGCCCCGATCCATCGGTGAACTGCCGCATAATTCCTATATTTAACGTTGAACGTTGGCATCAGGAGCTTTGTCCGATACGAGATTCAATATAATGCCATGCTCAAGCAGCGCTTTTAGCCCGCAAAGCACGATCATATATCCGCCCATGCCGTCAATGGCTTGATTAACGACATCATCCCCATCTCCCGTGAAACCCGAATTCGTAATCGTGACAAAGGCTTCGCTATCTGTCCTTCGAGTAAACTGCCACTCAGTCAACGTATGATCCGACCATTCGAGCAAAATACGTTTGTTTTGTTCGAATTCTTTTACAAAAACATTATCCGAGACCCCGTACATTTCCCAATCCCAGCGAATATGTACGCCCTTTTCCAGTCTTCCACTGCTCTTCGTAAACCAAAACTTTGTCGTGATGGCCGGATTAACAAACGCCTCGAATACTTCCTCAACTGGCTTGCGGATAAGCATGTCCGCTTTCACAATCGGTTCGTGATTTAGGATGATCATCAATGTATCTCCTTTTCGCAAAAGATTTCTTTCATTATAACATAAGCAGACAGATGCTATTCTTACTCCTTCCTGCTATACTTGCGCTGTAATCATAGCGGTCCGAATGGCCATGAATAACAGGCCGTTTCCAGCCTCTAATTTTCCTTTTGGATTTATCGTACAAGATCATCACTCCCAAACCAGCCTTTGCTTTGCATTCGAACAACATTTCCTCCGAAAATAAAAATCTTCTTTTTTGGTTTATCCGCCTCTCCTATGCTATAACCTGTCTACTCCGCTTGCTCTGCAACTTTCCAATGCAAAAGTACATGAACCATCCAAAAAAGGCACCGCTGGCGTAATAGATCATATCATTAACATTTAACATGCCTGTATGCGTTAAGTATTGAAACCATTCTACGGTCGCGCCGATTATACAAGAATAAATAACGATTCGATGCGGCGCCGAAACCTTAAATAGCAAGGGGAAGAAAAAACCCAACGGAATAAATAATAAGCCGACACCTATCGCCGTACTGAAAAATGTAATGTCAAAAGCATTCCTTGTCGCAACCCAAAATACCGATTGGTAAATTTCACGGTCCATTTGTTTAAACGGAATTAAATGATGATAAAAATGATTTCCCCAATCGAAGCTTAACGTCACGCCTTCATCGAAACCTTCATGCATGATACGACTATATTTTCCGATAAATAAAACCAAAACTCCGATCCCTATATAGCCGATGAATGAAAACCATAAAAATAATTGGTACACCTTTTTGAAAGGATGCAAGCTTTTCTCCATGCCTTTATGTATGACAACAGCATCCCCAAAATCATATACGGCACACTTTTCTGCGTCGTTTTCCTGGAGGCCCTTATCTATGTATTCCATTTTCAACGAGATTAAATGGTCTTGAAATTCCTCGAGCAGTTCCTTCTTTGTTATAGGTTCACATTCGAGCTTCAAAGAAATCTGAATTAAATATCGTTGGATAGGACTCATGTGGCACCCTCCGTAACGTTGATAATCATCCTATTGATATCCTTCCAATCCTTTAGCTTGCGCGATAATTCCGTCTTGCCGCTTTCGGTTATGCGATAATATTTGCGCCTTCCGCCATCGCTCGTTTCTCCCCAATACGATTCTACAAATGCCTTATTTTCCAAACGTTTTAGCGCAGGATACAGGGTTCCCTCACTCATATCATACAAGTCATTGCTTCTTAGCTTTAAGCTCTTCACAATCTCATAGCCGTACGAATCGCACCGTTTCAATTCGGATAACAATAATAGATCAATGCTGCCCTTCATCATTTCTTTATCCAACTAAGACACCTCCAAAATCATTCATTTAAATTGTAAAGCAATGTACATCGTAATACAAGGTATATTGAAACCATTAGCCTAACCGTATCCTCTCCATTCAAATGAAAAGAGGTTCAGCCAAGTAGCTCAGGCTGAACCTCTCTTATGAAAGGGCAGATTGTTATCGTGGTTAAACACTAGATCGTATGCAGCACATTTCCCCCCATACACTACCAAGCTTTCTTCCATCACGCCCAATGCTTTAACACACGTTTTACTTCATTCGCTCCCAATGGTTTGCAGATGTAATCGTCCATGCCGGAAGCCAGGCAAAGGTCTCGGTCTTCCTTCCGAGCCAATGCCGTTACTGCCACTATAACTGGACGCTTCGTTTTCCCTTGCAGCTGCCGAATGGTAGCCGCAGCTTCCAATCCGTTCTTTCCAGGCATTTGCAAGTCCATAAACACGATATCGAAATCCTCCAGTGTGACGGCCTTTACAGTTTCGTCACCATCCTGAGCCCACTTCGGCTCATACCCTAATTTGCGCAGCAGAGTGGTCAGCAAGAAACGGTTGACTGCATCATCATCTGCGATCAGGATGTTCAACGGCCCCTCATTCACCTTAGAAAGAATGGCCGGCTTATTGCTGGTCTCGATTCCGTTCAGAGGTGACAATGGCTCCTGAACCGTTTCTTTTTGAATTGTCCGGAATGGCAGCGTGAAGCAGAAGGTAGAACCCTCATTTTCGCGGCTTTTCACTCCGATTGCACCGCCCATCAGCTCCACCAGCTTCTTCGATATCGCAAGGCCTAGCCCGGTTCCCCCGTATTTTCGGTTCATCGCGGGATGCAGCTGAGAAAAGGACTGGAAGAGAAGGTCGAGCTTGTCATCTGGAATTCCAATGCCCGTATCCGTTACAAGGAACTGCAATAAGCACTCGTTCGGATTTCGGGTCGATAGCATCTCTACGGAGAGTGATACCTTTCCTTGATTTGTGAATTTAACCGCGTTACCGATGAGGTTCACCAGAATCTGACGCAGCCTGCTCCCATCGCCGATCAGGGTGGACGGGATATGCTCCTCCAGCCGGAATGACAGCTTAATGCCTTGACTCGATGCACGGGGCGAGAAAAGCTCTATGGCACTTTGAAGCAGCGGCGCCAATTGGATGTCCTCCTGATGTAGATCCAGCTTGCCCGCTTCAATCTGGCTGAAGTCAAGCATTTCGTTCAGTATCCGGAGCAGGGCGTAGCCGCTCTCTTTAATCGTTGCTGCATATACGCGCTGCTCTTCCAATAGCTCTGTTTCGATTAGAAGCTCCGTCATTCCGATAATTCCGTTCATCGGAGTACGTATCTCATGGCTCATCATGGCTAGAAATTCTGATTTCGCCCGATCCGCTTTTTCCGCAGACTCCTTGGCACGCAGGATTTCCTTCTCCCCCGTAATGTCGCGGAAAACAACGACCGATCCTTTCAGCTCGCCTTTGTCCCACAGCGGTGCCGCATGATATTCCGCCAAAAATGTTGAGCCATCATTGCGCCAGAATATCGCTTCCGAATTGTAATGCGGCCTCCCTTCCCGAATGGCCTGAACCAACGGATGATCATCGGTCGGCAGAGAGCGGCCTGCATGTTCGTTCTCTTCCTCCTTGAATCCCAGCATCTCTTCACCGGCGGGATTCAGAAACATCGCTTTTCCAAAAGAGTCCGTGCCGAGAATGCCTTCGGAAACGGAGTCTAATATCAGCTTGTTTTGACCGCTGAGATTCTCGATATGTTCCAGATAACGCTGACGTTCCGTAATGTCAACCGTAATGCCATACACGCCGACGATCTCACCGTTCACAATAATAGGCACATTCGTAGAATTGATTTCTACAAGGTGACCGCTTTTGTGGATGATGGTGAGATCGTAGCTTTGCGGCTCGCCCTGTTTGGCCAAATTAAAATGGTAAAGGGTCTTATGCAAATCTTTCGGATGCACGATTGGACCCCAGTACATGCCTATCAATTCCTCCAGCTTGTATCCGGTAATCTTCTCTAGATTCGCATTAGCCGTAAGGTAATCGCCGTCCAAATTCATCGAATATACGGCAGCCGGGTTGTGGTCGAACAAAGATTTGTACCGCTGCTCGCTCTCCTGAACAAGCTTATCTGCGTGGATCGTATCCGTAATGTCCCGCGAAATAGCGATTATTTCTCCCGGATTGCCTTGATCATCAAACAAATACCGGATAGAAAATTCCACCCACTTATATTGTCCGTCCTTATGGAGGCAGCGAGATTTCAAGATACGCCCTTCAGTATCCTTATCGAACAAGAATTCCCGGACGTTGTCTCGGTCTTCTGGATGCATAAGAGACATGCAGTTCATTCCGATCATCTCTTCGGGTTCATAACCCAGCAGGCTCCGACAGCTTGGAGATGAATAGTTTATAGTGGTGTTCTCACCAGGCTTGATGAGGGCAATCCAATTCGGAGATACCTCTGTCAACATACGGTGCCGTCGCTCGCTTCGCTTAAGTTCTTCTATCTGGGAACGCAAAGCGGCGATTTCATAGGCCTGTTGGGTAATGAAGGAATCGCGGGGGTCATCCGCCATGCTTTTGCAGCTCCTCGCAGCTAGGTAAGTTTCCTAAGCTATATCAATTTATATTCTATATAGTACACGTTACGGTGACGCTTTAAAACAGTTCGCAAGTATATAACCATATGAGTCCGCCTGTATTTCCTATAGTCGAATAGTCCATCCTATATACTCAACGCATACCTGTCATAAAAAAAGAAGGGACGGCTGCCCCTTCTTCTTATACGTTATTTATTTGGCATCAACAAAGGCTGCTCGACATAACCGGCCTGTATGCCGAATTGAGGCGTCGGTGGAACGATTGTTTTGCCTTGCAGCGTTTGAACCGCCAAGTATGGCATGTTTACGCCTGACAAGCAGGTGATGTACAGCCCGCCTGACATGCGCGGGTTAATCTCCAGCAGCTTTGGAACGTCGTTGTTGTATTTCACTTGAATATTGAACGCATAAGGAATGCGCAGGCTTGCCGCAATCCGATTCGCGATATCCAGCAGCTCAGGCGATTCCTCAAGCAGATAGGTACGTCCGGTCGATTTGCGGCGCGGAATCGCTGCCAGCAGCTCTCCCTCCGCAGTTGCCACGCAATCAATGCTGTATTCCGTTCCTTCCAGCAGCTCCATCACCATGATCGGCTCGAAACGGTCCGTCAACGAGAAAGTGTCATACGCTTGTTCGAAAGTCGTCGACAAGGTCACGTAGCCGTAAATATCCTGAAGGGGGTCGCGCTCATTGTCAATAATCCGAAAGCCCATTCCCCCCTCTGATTTCGTCGGCTTGAAGCATACCTTGTGGCCTGCAGCGGTAAGCTCCTCATAGGCCAGCTTAAACTCTTCCGCAGTTGTAGCTACACGGTAGTCGGGAATCGTCACCAAATCCTTGCCGTGCAGCGCCTCAAAAAACTTATCCTTCTCGATCATTGCATCCAGCAGTTCAATATCGCGGCATACCATTACCTTCGTGCCAATCTCATCAAATAGATGCGCATATCGCGATATTTCTTCCATGTGCAAGCGCGGGATAAATATATCGATTTCATTGCTTCTGCAAAAATTTACGCAAAAGTCGACATACTCTCGCCCGAAAACTTCCGGCTCTGTTCCCATGTGGTCCGAAGCTAGCAAAGACATATGATTAATATCAGGATGGGTGCCGTAAAACTCAAAAGCCTCCCCGTCCGGATTGTCCCGAATCATATTAATATAGTGGTATGCGACCGAAAACCAACGATTCATATACACGCGTGTCATCTCATCATTCCTTCTTCCGATTCATTAAGTACTTGCCGCTTCTATGTTTATGACCGTCTCGCATGCTCAAGGATCGCTGCAAGCAGCTCCTCGGAGGCAAGCGCGCCTCTCGCTTCTGTAAACCGGATATGTGGATGCTCCGAATAGAAGCGGCCGAGCTCCCCATGCACAGGAGATAGAGCGTAGTCCGCCGCAAGCAGCAAGCTTTCATCCAACAGGCTGTCTCCGGCCGCATATACGTAGGTAGCCCCCAGCTTTTCCTTTACGTACTGAATGGCTGCTCCCTTGCTCACTTTCTCGGGCACCAAATAAATTTTCCGTCCCTGGAGCGAATAACTCCAGCCGAGCGGTGCCAGCTGCCGTCTCAGAGATTCCAGCTCTTCATGCGGCAAGCGGTCCCTTTCCACCACGATAGAATAAAACAGCTCATCGCATAGATCATTTGATTTCACCCAATGAGATGAGGAGATTTTGGCAAAAAGTTCAGCTATCTCCGTATGACCTGCACAATGCTGCTTCACGGCGCCGCGTACGACGCTCTGCCATTCCTGGTCAACTTCACCGTCTTTGAGCACCGTACCGCCATTGCTCACAATCACAAAGGGAGGATTAAATGTCTCCCTGATGCCGAATATACGGTTGTATTGTTCCGGTATGCGCGTTGTCACGGGAACGAAAGCCATCATCCCCGCGAGCTCCGTGAGCTTTTGCAATGCGGGCTTTGTCATATATGAAATGTATCTGCCTTCATACAGCTCTACGGGAAGCATGTCCTCAAGCTCGATTTCACCTTTGGATCTTACCGAATAGATTAACGTTTGATCCAAGTCGCTTGCAAAGATCATTCCGCATCCCCCTTGAGCGCTTTAATAATGCCGCAGCACGAGTAGGTCATATGCGGGTATTCTTCAACCGGCACACCGCGATCCTTAGCAAGCAATAAGATATGCTCTACATTAGGGTTGTCCAGTCGGTCAACAAGAATTTTCCAAGGCACTCTGCGCAGAAGAACGCGTGTCGTCTCGCCTACGCCAGGCTTGATGAAATTAATATCGCTGACCGCAAACTCGCTCTGGATACGAGTAATATCCTGCACTCCCTGCCAATTGACTTCATGAAGCGCCGGACTTGCTTCCATTCTCAGCGCTTCGGCTTTGGATATATCAACCGTTTGATCGAAATACGCGGATACTGTATCTACGAACGCATGGGATAAATCAGCTTTGTCCCATTCCTTGTAGTACTTCGCTCCATGGAAATCATTAGCTCCGATCAGATCGCTCCGCAGGACGGTTCGACTGATTAAGCCGGATACGGTTGCGTTCAGGCATGCACTTGGGATAAGGAAATCATCCCTCGTACCGAACAGTGCTGCGCAATGCCCTGGATCCGCAAGCACGGCAAGATCAGCGCTAAGATCAATGCCATATTTGCGTTTCATTTGGCTGCAAGCTGCAATGAGTACCTTCGTAATAGCGCCCTTCCCTGTCCAGCCGTCTACGAATTGCACACGCTGACTAGGATGATTCTGATTCATGTATAGCAGCGCATTCTCGTCGATACCTTTGCCTCTTATAATCGATAGGCTGTAATGCGGAATATCTCTGCCATACACCTGCTTGATATAGCGTTTTATTAATACGCCTATCGGGGTTCCGCCTCTAGCCAAGGACGCAAGGACGACGTCGAAGCCGCGCCTTTGTATAATCCGCTCGGATACGATTCCTATCGCTTCGGCGATCCGGCTCGCAGAACCGCTCAGCGCATCGTGAAACAGCTGAATATATGCGGCACTTGGCTGATATTCGATCGGCAGGCTCTCTGAATAATGACCGCCGGACTGCATAGCGGCTTCCCGGTCCTCCGTCCGCTGCTCCAAAGCTATATCACTCAGATCCTTTAACAGAAAGGTAACGTCCTCTTTGTTATAGCTGCCAATTGGGGCAGGAGATTCTAGGCATTTCCGGCTAAAATAAACGATATGAACGCGAGGTATCCCAAGGGAGATCAGTACCTGCTGAAGCTCTGCCATTTGCTCAGACGCAATCTCTCGTTCCATGAATAGAAACATCTCATCATACGAACCATGCGGAATATTGTACATGAAATTCATGACATCAGCATGCTCAGGCGAGGCAAAACGGTATGCGGATCGAACCGCATAGCTGCTATTGGAACTCGGGTGAATTGGGCTGCGCGTACTGGATTGGTACCATGTGTTCCCGCCAAGCTCGGCAGCTATCCGCATCGGAATGTACATGAACTCACCGGTTCCCATGCAGAGCGTCTTGCCGCCAGTGTGATACTCGCGCAGGAAAGCGGCTGCTTCCTCCACCTCACGGTCAAGCAGGCAGCTCTCCTCTGATGTTAAACCGAATCTTCCCGTGTGCTGCACATAGGAAACCTCGCCATTTCTCGAAGCCAGGGCTGCGAAACGGTGATTTGCGTACAGCACGTTAATATCCGGAGCCTGAATGGATTTAAGCAGTCCTTCAGCCTCTCCCGCGCTCTCGATAGGCGTTCCGGATACAACGATTTGTCCCGTTATCAAAGAAAGGCAATGAACCTCCACGCCAAGCTCGTCCTCCAGCTCACTGAAGCGCTGAATGTCTTCATCTGAACGCCAGTCCAGCAGGCTTGCAACGATATAATCTTTTTTCCCGTATCTTGCATGCAGATCATGAATAATATTGACCGCCGTTTTGCCCGTTGTCATCTCATCATCTACTAATACAATCGTTTCGGCTTCTTGAAAGATGGCAGGATCAAGCGCATAACAACGATGGGTTGTCGCATGTGAGTGTTCTTCCTCGAAATCGATGCAGGAGTTCATATAAGCGATGCTCTCACGAGTAGTATGCAAGAATGAGGCTTCTCCTTCAAACATATCGAACATACTGTGGCCAAGCGCCGTTGCCGTTTCTGCAAAGCCGATAAACAACGTTTTCTCGTTTACCGCCATTTTGCGCTTCTTCATGCGCCCATAAATATCTCCCGCGGTCTCAGGTGCCTCGAACGCTTCCAGAAGCTCTTCAATTCGTACAGGCAGATCTCTTCCCTTAAACTGCTGATACAACAGTCCGAGCGCTGCTCCCGACAGCAGGGAGACATGAGGCCTTACCGGAATATGCTTGCCAAGCACCTTGCTTACGAACAGAAAGCTTCGTTTTTTGTTAATACGGGCTGCCATCTGGAAGAGCTGCTCCAGCGGAATATCAAAGGCGTTGCCCGTCACCTGGATCGTAACCTCTAAATCTCCAATAATATTAAACGATTGCGGTTTCCCGTTCTTCTGCGAGTAGGCAGGTGAAATTCTGGTTTTCATTTAGCACCCCATATATGTTCGATCTGATCAATATGCGCTTGGCCCATGTCATATGCGGCTTAAACTCATTCATTTTATTCGAATAGCGGCTTTTCATAACACCTAAGTCGCCTTGGCCGTTCTCCATAATATGCAGGGCGTCCATGTATTCCTCATGTGTAACGACCAACATCGATTGTACAGGCTTAATATGCGTAGGATGGATGATCGTTTTCCCAATAATGCCATTTTCCTTATCCATTGCAACTTCACGTATAAGTCCGTCTACATATTTATTAATATAATCCATGCGTAAAATGCGGCCATGCTTGCCCATGCTTTCTTCGAACGGCGTTTGCCTTAGCTGCGGTTTAAACACGCGGTCGCTCTTGAAATATTCCCATACTGGACCGGATATAACATAGTGGTTATCCATCCGACCGAACACGTTGACAATATCCGCGATGCAATCACGAATAACTGCGATGTCGTAGATGGTATGGTCGGGACTTCTGCGAAGCCCAAAAAGGCTGGAGAAATCAGTAGCTCCAATCCTAACGTTGAGCACATATTCCTTATATTCATTCAGCAGCGCCGATATCTCCATCAGCGTCTCGATCCGCTTCTCGCGGTAGATCACATCGGAACTCTCTAGAATAGGCATGCCGTACAGCGTGGAGCTAGTCATTAGATTGCGTCTATTGTACTCTGCGAGCAAGCTTAAATAACCTCTGCCTGATTCGATATTAAATTTCGGAAATACGATGCCTGTAACATGTTGAATTTCCTCGCCAAAACAAGGCAACAGGTGCTTTAGCTGGTCTACGGAGCGAACTCTGATAAAAATAAGCGGAATTTCATTTACGCGCAGCAGCCCTATCGATAGATATCTTCCGATCGTCAATAGCGTTGCTTTCAGATTCTCTTCAGCATATTCGAGTTGATTATCGCCTACTGCATCTTCAAGGTCTATCACCATAGACACGAGTCCCTCGTGTTTATCGGCTACCAAATCATCTGCTATATTAACCTTGGTCGCTGGCATATAAAGAGCCGCGCCAATCGCGTGAGCAATAATTTCTTTGTCAGCATCATTATTGAAATGAGTAGGGAGGGAATAAAAGAAACTCTGCTCTTCTTCATTGGTAAGATAGTTGAAATACCTCAAAGTGATCCCTCCTAAAATTTTGGTAAAATAAGCTGAGAGTGAAAAAATATCCCTCGCGTTCCATTGAGGGATATTTCGATAATCTGTATATTTGCTTTACTAGACGGCTTTCGAGCCTCTTTTGTTACGTACTGCGCTGAAAATAAGCGTACCGCCAAATACTGCAATAATGACACCGAAGAACAGCGCATGCGGCACATGGAAATCGTATGCTCCTGCGATCATCTTAGCAGCGATCAAAATAATCAGGATGAAGGCTGCTTTCTCCAGCTCGGGAAACTTATCGATAAGCTTGAGAAATACTTGAGCCACGCCGCGCATCATAAGTACGCCTAGAATACCTCCGAGGAACAATACCCAAACCTCTTCGCTTACGCCAAATGCAGCAAGCACGCTATCGATACTGAACGCGATGTCCATGATTTCAACGGCAAGTACGGTACGCCAGAAGCCGTACCCTTTGTTCTGAACCGTTTCTTCTTCTTCATTTCCTTTTTTGCCGATGTAGGGAATAAGTTTAATTCCGCCAACGCGAGCAAGCTTGAATTCAAGATGGAATAGGTTGCTAAGCGCAATCCACAATAAATACAATCCGCCCGCGACTTTAATCCACGTAATTTGCACGAGATAAACACCGACGCCAATCGCGATGAACCGGAAGATGTACGCTCCGATAATCCCGTAGAACAACGCACGCTTCTGCTGCTCCTTAGGCAAATGCTTAACCATAACTGCCAGCACCAATGCATTATCCGCCGAGAGCAATCCTTCTAGAAGGACCAGCGTCGCAATGATTCCCCAGTTCGTCGGGTTGGTGAATACGACCGATAAATTGTCCCAGTGAAAAAATTCACCAAAATTTTGTATGATGCTCTGAAAAAAATCAACCATTCTAAAAAACCTCCGGCATTAGCATTATTTGCTTCCTTGTACCCATCTTAGACCCCAGTTAAACGCCTCATCGAGATCCTTATGTCCCGAGAAATACTGTACGAGCCGCTGAATACTAAAGGTTTGGTCATTTACATTCTCGACCATCGCAATCGCACACATACCCTTGCGATTGTTATGCTCGTCCATTCTCACCTCGATTTCAGGACCGCCTGCTTGGCTGATGGTAACAACGCCTGCTGCTTCCGCCCAGTTGGTAGCACCTTCGTAAATATATGCGTAGATGACAATCCTTTTAATTTCTGATATTTTATTGCCATTTATTCTAAGATTTTCACCTGTTTGGATTGAGCCTGTCCGATCATCCCCATCAAGTGAAACGTATGGCGCCCTAGAAAGGTCTCCAAAACTATTGCCTAACGCCTGTACGGAGCCCTTCATGCCATTTTTCAGCTCGTACAAGCAGCCCACATCCAGATCGACGCCGCTTGATCTTCCGAAAAATCCGGTAGAGGCTTTCTTTTGATTCCAATTCAAATTAACAACGATCTCACCAAGGGAGCCGGCGCCTTTCTGTAAATTAATGACGTCGCCGCGCTTCGTTAATGAAATCTTGCTAAGGCTAATTGGAGCCGCCTTCGGCTCGGACACGATTGGCTCCGGCGGTTTAGGCGGAATAATCGGCGGCTTGACTGGCTCTGGCGATTTCACCTGCGCAGGCGAAGGCGTCTCAGCCTTCACTTCAATCCCGAAGCTGCTGCAAAGTGCAGCCAGTCCGCCGGAATATCCGGATCCAATCGCATTAAACTTCCATTCGCCATTATATCTATATAAATCTCCTACGACAATCGCAGTTTCGATAGAGAAGTTTTTTCCAAGTTCATACCGCAATATTTCGCGTCCTGTTCCTTCGTCAATTATGCGAATATACGCATCATTTATGCTAGAAAAACTTTGTTTTTTTGCTTCCCCATCGTAGAGGGTTAGCGTAAAGGAAATACGTTCAATCGCTTGAGGTACATCATTAATGCGTATCATCACTTGTTCCTGATCAATCTTCCCTGCCAAGCTGCGTTTGTTATCGCCTGCGAGTACGATTGAACCGGTTGTTTCCTTTGGGTTTCCGTAAAATATCAAATCCTGGTCTCCAGCTGCTTTTCCGTCTGCACGCAGCAAAAAAGCAGAGAAGTCAACATCCACGCCTGCCGCGCTATTCCATCCCATTCCAACGATAAGGTTTTTAAAAGATGGGTTGTTTTTGGTAATATCTGCTTTCTGGCCTTTCATTAGTGACAGCTCCATGCGCTGACCGCCTTCCAGTAATAATAGAATAGGGTGACCACTGCTCACCCTGCCACCCTAAGCTTCATTCTTATTAGACCGATAGTCCGTAATTGCGGCAAAGCGCAGCGAGTCCACCCGAGAATCCCGATCCAATCGCTTGGAATTTCCAATCCAATCCATGGCGATACAATTCGCAGAAGACGATTGCCGTCTCCACGGAGAAATCTTCTCCCAAATCATAACGCAGCACTTCTCTTCCCGTAGCCTCGTCTACTAAGCGAACAAAAGCATTCGAGATCTGACCAAAATTTTGGTGCTTGGTTTCAGCATCATGAATCGTAACCGTAATTCCGATCCGATCAATCTGAGAAGGAACTTTGGCGAAATCAATTTTAATTTGCTCGTCATCCCCGTCGCCTTCGCCGGTCCGGTTGTCGCCTGTATGCTCAACGGCACCATTATAGGCAATCAAGGCATTGTAGAAAACAAAATCCTTTTCATCCCTGGCCTTGCCATCCTGGTGCAGTAGAAATGCACTTGCATCCAGATCAATTTCACCGCCGCCAGTATACTTATTCGTATCCCAGCCGAGACCGAGAATAACCTTTGTAAGCCCTGGATTGGTTTTGGTAAGGTCAATCCGTTGTCCCTTGGAAAGATTAATGGACATCGTTTACTCCTCCTTGAATATAGCTAGGTTCGAATGGCTGATACGGACAATTGTCATTTCAAAAAAGGGCCGCCACAGGCGACCCTTTACGGGTTGTTGCTAAAAGCACATTAGTTAGTCGAAAGACCGTAGTTGCGTGCAAGGCCAGCTAGTCCATCTTGGAAGCCGCTTCCTACCGCGCTGAACTTCCACTCGCCGGAATGACGGTAAAGCTCGCCTACGATAACCGCTGTTTCAACGGAAAAATCTTCGCCCAAATCATAACGGATAAGCTCTGTTCCACTTTGCTCGTCCACGATACGAACGAATGCATTGGAAACCTGTCCGAAATTTTGGCTGCGCGCTTGTGCATCATGAATGGTGATACCAAAAGCAATTTTATCTGTCTCAGCTGGAACTGCGCCAAGTTCAACGCTTACTTGCTCATCGTCGCCATCGCCCGCTCCAGTACGGTTATCGCCAGTGTGAACGACTGAACCGTTGCTGTTTTTAGGGTTGTTGTAGAAAATGAAATCCGAATCGGATCCTACTTTGCCTTCTGCATTCAAGCAAAATACCGATGCATCAAGGTCGAAGTCTTTCCCGCCGTCATATTTATTAGTATCCCAGCCTAGACCAACCGTAATTTTCGATAGACCCGGGTTTGTTTTCGTAAGATCGATTTTTTGACCTTTGGATAAGCTGATTGCCATTTTAAATGCCCTCTTTTCTCAATATAATTATTGGTATTGACGAGCAAGAATATCAACATGAGGAGCATGAGTGCCTTCCCCAATTGCGCTAAACTTCCATTCACCGCTGTTCCGGTAAAGCTCACCCACAACCAAAGCTGTTTTGCCCGAGTAATTATCCGTCAAGTTAAAGCGAATAAGCTCTTGGTTGTTAACAGGGTTAACGATACGAATGAACGCTGATTTAATCATTCCAAAATCCTGACGTCTGGATTCGCATTCGTAGATGTTTACCACGCAAAGAATCTTGTGGATATGCGCAGGTACCTTGTCCAGCTGTACGATAATTTGCTCATCATCGCCATCGCCTTCGCCTGTGATGTTGTCGCCCGTGTGAACGACCGAGCCATCACCGCTCTGCTTGTTGTAGAAGCATACGAGATTACGCTCGCCGCTAAGCTTTCCTTTTTCGTCCAACAAAAGCGCTGAAGCGTCACAGTCAACGTTCGCAGCTTTCTTCATTCCGAAAAATCCGCCCTTTACCTCGGCAGGGTCCCAGCCTAAACCTACGATCACCTTGCTAAGTCCAGCATTTCCTTTGGTTAAATCTATCTTCTGGCCTTTTACGAGAGAGATTGCCATTGTCTTTGCACCCCCTTTCCAAATGGTTCACTACTTAATCATGATTCGATAGCATATCTAAACTCAAGTACTCTACAGTTGCTATACGCCCATTCGACAAGCAAGTTCCAAAAAAAAAAGTGTGAACGTTACATTATTCTACAAAAGCTGAATAATCCCTTTTCTTTGTGGCAACGATGCTTGAAATAAACGGAGCAGCCTTGCTGGTTGCCTGCAGGTACATGCTAATTTAATTTTATAACAATTGCCTGCCCAATTACAAATTCCTACAAATAAAGAAACAAAATGATGTGAATGCCGCGTTGTTTGTGTCTAAATCAAGTAAGCATAATGAATGATACGGTTGCAGAACACTTTTTTTACAAAAAAAAGGTGGAAAAATGAGCCCATTAACGAGATAATTAAAGAAGTAAATACGAAGACGCGGGGTGTTCGAATGGAATTCATAAAAAAGAATAAAACCAGTCTCATTTTTGCTGCCTTGCTGCTCATCAATGGCTTATTTTTATTATCGATCGTCCTATCGAAAAACTAGACTCAACGATACATAACCGCCAGCTCATTCCGAAATTTTTCCGCTGCGCCGTTTCACAGAAACAGCCTTCTCCAGCGTTTTGATTCCCCCTTCATGCATGCAGTCGTCACGGACCCGTCCCTTTGCTCGACACAACCCAGATTGCTCCTCGCTTCTTAACATAAACGACACCTAGCTCGTCTCCAGTCGCCCTATTCATATATCCCTCTACAGCATAGAGATTTCCATATTTCGCATCAACGACTTCCGTTTTCACTATGTTCGCTTTCAAGCTGTTAATCGGCTGGAGACTCTCCAGTATCGTGCGGCGAATCGTCCATTCAGCTGAAGTAAAAGTGAGGCACCACAGGCAAACGATCAGCGCTGCGATACCCCAGACAATCAATCTTCTCGCAATTTTCACTGCATTCACCTTCCATTCCGAGTATCTATTTTCCTTGTGCAGGAGACGCGAATCGAGTAAATTACTTTTATACCGTTATGAAGGAGCATTACGATGGCAATCCGTGAAATCAATGAAGCATCCTTGTTGGACCTCCTGCAATCCGATAGCCGTAGAACGGCCATTTATTTCTTCACACCGCTGTGCGGAACCTGTGCGATTGGAGAGCGCATGCTTGAAATTGCTGAATTGACTGGCATATCGGTGCCGCTATATAAGCTTAATATCAATTACGCCCCGCATCTAAGGGACAAATGGAAAATAACCAGCGTACCCTGCTTGGCATTGCTTGAGGAAGGCGAACCCATTCGCTTGGAATATGCCATGCATGCTGTCGACCATCTTTATTTCATGCTGAAGTAAAGGGGCCTTGAACCTTCTTTCCCTTTACTTCCGCATAAACCCTCAATTAATTACGGATTTCAAGGAGCGTAATTCTTTTGCCTACTCCCCCGCATCCAATCATCTCAAAAGCATAACCATTGTTCGCTTGTTTTTTCTGCAGAGAATCACAGGTATAAGTCTTTACCGTCGACGATCCAAATTTATCCTGCGAAGTGTCATAACGGACTTCAATCCCTGCCTCCAGCTTCGAGAGTGCATAGAAGAGCGGGTCGCCCTCCGTCGTGTAACGGACTACACGAACCTGAACCCTATCCCCATCTACAAAATCGTCCAGCAACTCGCCATTCCTCACATCCCCGTGCTTGTCTATTACATCCTCCGTTTCATTGACTGCAGCTTGCTGGTTTTTACCCCGCTCTTGTCCCCCGCAGCCAACCAACGTAAGCAGCAATATAAATACGACCAATGCCGTTTTTCCAGTTGTGTGTTGCAGATTACCACGTCCTTCAAAGATTCCCATAAATGTTAAAACGTTCATTTGTCTGCATTAGTTTCAATTTTCACTGTGTTATTTTTTCGTATGCAGTTAGGCCTCATTCGAAAGATTGGCTATTTGCAGGCGAATTCCGCGTAATTCTCGCAAAAGCGTCTCTTGCTCCTCCTGCCCTTCCGGCTGCGCGCTGCCCATTAGCTGCGATAATCTCAACATTAGTATCTCCTTCTCATTTTGGATCGTCTGCTCCTCCGGAGACATGATGCGGCTGCGATCCTTAGACAAATATTCCTCATAAGTTCCCGGGAAGCATCTAGGCGCTTGATCGCCGCTCAGGATCAGCAGGCGATTTGCCGCTTGCCGAATCAAGTAGCGGTCATGCGTCACGAGCAGCACGGCCCCGTGATATTGCAAAAGCGCCTCCTCTACCTGCTCTCGCGTTTCGATATCCAAATAGTTCGTGGGCTCATCGAGTACAAGCAAGTTAGCTTTGCTGAAGTACAGCTTAAGGAACGCTACTCTGCACTTCTCGCCCATGCTCAAATCTCCAATGCATTTAAATACATCATCCTTCGAGAACAAAAAACAGCCTAAGATCGTTCTTGCATAGGTTTGCGTCATATCCGGCAGCTGCAGCAAGCTCTCCAAAATCGTCATCTTGTGGTCAAGCTGCTCAAGCTCCTGCTCGAAATAACCGATCTTGGCCTGCGGGTTAAGAATGACCTCGCCCGTGTCCGGCTTCAGCTTGCCTGTCGCGAGCTTCAGCAGCGTTGATTTGCCTGCTCCGTTCGACCCTAGCACGGCTAGACGGTCGCCCTTATTGACAGAAAGGCTTAGCTGCCTGAACAAAGGATTCTGCCCTTCGTAAGCAAAGCCTACAGCATCCATTCGAAGAAGCGTCGCAGCTGAGAATTCATCCGAATCAAGCTGCATGCGAAGCTGAGTCTCCCCACGGCTTACCTGCACTTTGTTGCTGCCCAGGCGTTCGAGCGCGGATTCCTTCGCATGCAATCGAGATACGTTTTTCTTTGATTTCGACCGAAGAAAATCATTTTGCCCGGCTGCCTTATGAGCCTGCTGAAACCATTCCGCATACATCCGAATGCTCTCGACAAGCTTCTCCCGCTCCTGCTCCTGTTTCTTTTGCAGCGCTTCCTGCGTCTTCAGCTCCAATTCCTTCTGTTTCTTGTAATCGGCGTATCCTCCTGGATAACGTCTGCAGGCATGCTGCCCAAGCTCTAAGACAGACGTAGCCGTTCGGTCGATAAACGTCCGATCATGCGAAACATAGACGATCGTTCCCCCGTAGCTCATCACCCATTGTTCGAGTGCATCCAGTGCTTCTGCATCCAAATGATTCGTCGGTTCATCCAGCAGGACAAGCTTTGGCTCCCTGACCATGAGCGCTGCCAGCTGGGCTTTCGTTTTCTGGCCTCCGCTTAACTGCTGGAACGTTTGGCCCCATAACGCACGCTCGAAGCTTAAGCGGGTTAAACATCTCTCGACCTTTATCTCCCAGCTGTAACCGTCAAGCTGTACATACCTCTCGAACAACTCACTATAGCGGCCAAGCTGCAGCTCGCTGTTATCACCGCCTTGCATCTGGATCGTAAGCTCCTCCATCGCTTGCTTTAATCCGAACAGCTCATCCGATCCCGCTTGCACGAATTCCTGCAGTGTGAGCGCCGAATCGTGCTGTGCCTGCTGATCCAACCAACCCCATTCCTCTAGCGGAAGAAGCCGCTGCACTTCGCCCCCATCGAACTTAAGCCTGCCCGTCAACCCCTTCAGCAGCGTCGTCTTTCCAGCGCCGTTTCGTCCGAACAGCGCAAGCCGCTCATTCTCCTTCACTTCAAAGCTTATATTCTCGAACAACAAATGGCCGTTCCATTCTTTATTTATCTGTTTAACTTTTAATAGCATCAATTTACATTCCCCGTTTCGAAAGACATATTAAAAAACCGTGGCCAGCGGCACACGGTCGAATACGCAGGGGAATATCAGGTAAACGGAAATAAGGATGTGTCACGCCGCTTTATCACGGGTAAACATCTCTTATGTATCGCTGCTGATTGCTATATCGCAAGTCCCCAAATCGACGCACGTATCCCTGACCGGTTCTCGCTAATCGAGAACGCCGCTTGTACTTTAGACAAGTTGTTTACAGGAATCGTGTACTTACTTCATCGGCTGGGTTACCTCCGTCAGTCATCAGTTTTGATATGCGTCTATTATATCGGATGGCCGAATATCTATTCAAGTCCAACTTTTTAAGCGGTACCAAATAAAGTTAGTACTAGGCCTATATTGATGGATCAACGATCATAAGAGTTACAAATACATCTTTTTTTCGGAGGTGCCTTATGAACCCTGTTTACATGACCAGCATCGGGAAGTTCCTCCCCGGCGATCCGGTCGCCAATGATGAAATCGAAGACTATCTCGGTCAAATAAACGGCAAAAGCTCCAAGTCCATGCGCCGTATTCTCGAGCAGAACAAAATTCAGTATCGCCACTATGCATTAAACAAGGAGCAAAAAAGCCTCTATTCCAATGCGGAAATGGCGAGCCTTGCCATTAACGACGCCCTCGCGCGAAACAAGGCTGAGCTTGGCGGCAAAGTAGATTTCCTTGCAGTCGGGACGACGCAAGGCGACCTGCTGGTTCCCGGCTTTGCCAGCATGGTGCATGCTGAGCTTGGACTGCCCGTTATGGAGGTAGCCACGCATCACGGCGTATGCGCAAGCGGCATGCAGGCGATGAAAAACGCCTATCTGCATGTGCAATCTGGCGAACAGCAAACCGCGATCTCCTGCGCCAGCGAATTCCCAAGTCGCGTGTTCAAGCATACGCGGTTCGAGGCCCAGGACGGGCTTATTGACCGTCCAGTGCCGTTCGACACCGACTTCCTCCGCTTCATGCTGTCCGACGGGGCTGGAGCCGCTATTCTCCAGCATCAGCCTGCCGCGAGCGGCTTATCGCTGCGAATTGAATGGATCGATAACAAATCCTATGCGAATCTATATGATGTCTGCATGTATGCCGGCGCAAACAAAGAACATGCCGAACATGCAAGCTGGCTCGACTACCCTTCCGTTCATGATGCTGCAAGCGACGGTGCCGTCAATCTCAAGCAGGACATCCGTCTCGTGAACGAAATGCCTAAGGTCGGCGTGAACCGCTTCTTCGAGCTCGTGGATGAAGGAAAGATTGATCCTGCAGCCATCGATTGGATGGTCTGCCATTACTCCTCGCATTTCTTCCGTGAAGAGATATTCAGGCTGCTCCAACTGGGCGGGCTTACAATTCCCGAGGAGAAGTGGTTCACGAATCTGTACACGAAAGGCAACACTGGCGCGGCATCCATCTACATTATGCTGGAGGAGCTGCTGAACGAGGGACATCTGAAGCCAGGCGAGCAGGTGCTCTGCATGGTTCCAGAGAGCGGCAGGTTCCAAACCTCCTACATGCTGCTGACCGTGGTTGGCTCTTCAAGCGAAAGCGCTGCAGCGTTTGAAGAACGCGAGCCCGAGGCTCCGCATCTCGAATACAATGAAGCGGACGATGTGCAAGCCCATCTCGTAAGGCAGCTTGTGCAGATATGGATCGATTTCGAGCAGAAGCTCGCCCATGTACCAGTTATCCAGAAGCTGTATAATCAAAAATTTACGATAGACGATTATAAGGCGCTTATGGAGAACATTCGCCAGCAGGTCATCGACGGCTCCCAGTGGATAGCCCGCGCTGCCTCCTATATCGCAATCGAGCATATTGATCTTCGCTCTACGTTCATTGCCCATGCGCGCGACGAGCATCGCGACTTTCAAATTCTTGAGCGCAACTATGTAGCGGTCGGAGGCGATTTAAGCACCATTCAAGCCGGCGAGAAAAATATTGGAAGTGAAGCGCTGTCTGCCTATCTATTCCAACGCGCAAGCCGCGAGAATCCCATTGATCTCATTGGGGCGATGTGGATTATCGAGGGTCTTGGCTGCCGGATGGCCCGCTACTGGGGCGAGATGATTCGCGATCAGCTCGGTCTCGGCGATGATGAGGTCTCCTTCTTGCTCTATCATAGCGATTCCGACGAGAAGCATTTCGAGCGGCTGGAAACGGTTGTTCAGCATCCAATGCTGACAGCAGATATTGCGGCGCATATCGTGAAAACAGCCAAAACAACGGCCCGGCTGTACCTGCTGCAATTAGAGGAGCTGGGCAATGTATGAGTGACGCCGATTATTTCAAAAACATGCCGCATGACAAAAATGATCCCAATCCATTTCTCGCTATATACATGGATCAGAGCATTCCGTTCAACGAGGAGGCAAAAGCCGCTTACCTGAAGGACTGCTCCAGCAGGTCCAGACAGTTTCTGCTGCCTGTTCTGCGGCCCTTCGCTAGACTGATGATTATCGTGCTGCAGCTCTACAAAATCATCGTGCCCAAAGCGCTCACCTCATCCCGACTGCTGCACCGCGTGCTGCATTTCGGCATGAAAACGTTCGTCAGCCCGAGCGCCAATTTTATGATCCTGCGCCATTTCTATCTCGGCTCCGAGGTGCTCGGCTTCATCCGCGACAACGTGCCTGGCGTCCACATTGAGATGAATCCGCTCAAGCCAACCAAGCTGGAGCCCGTGAAGGATGATCTCTTTCTCATTCATGACCTGAATCTATACAATTTCGTCATTAACCTTAACCGAGAGCTGCGCGAGAAAGGAACGGAAGTGACGGCGCAGAAGCAGCTCAATTTCAGTTCGATTACCTCCTCGCGCATCCCCATTGAGCAAATGCCGAGGCGTTGGACGAATTTCATGGACTTAACGACCGCAATCGAATGCTTTACGCCTGTCTATCAGCTATTCCTAACGGACAATGATTTCTGGCGTGCGACCAACTCGCTCCAGCTTGACGAGACCATCGGCATACTCGCCTCCAAAATCATCGGAAGCAACGATCGGCTGGCCCTCATTAACAATAAGCATCCCATGGTGCCGCTCACGACGCTCAAGGCAGGTTTCCGGCTTGTCCTGCACGGTCTTGCAACCGAGCAGCTCCACGCGCTGCTTGTGGAGCTTAAGCTCAAACAACAGAAGGAGGCTGCGATCAGCAGTTAGTTTCGCCTGAATGAACGAACGAATGAATGAATGAATGAATGAATAAATAAATGAAAGAAAGAAAGAAAGAAAGAATGAATGAATGAATGAACGAAAGAAGGCAGCCTCCTCATTCGGAGACTGCCTTCCTCTTGTTCTCATCTTTTTTTCTATTGCCGCGTAACCGTAAACCCCTTCTTCTCCAGCAGCGGAACGATGCCGTTCTCGCCCAGCATATGGGCAGCGCCTACAACGACGAAGTAGCTTTTAGTTGCACTCTCATTCAAATAACCGGTTATTTTATCAACCATCGGCGCATTGCGGTCCGTGAGGAGCGCTTTGTTCAGCTCCTCGTTCGAGGATGTTGATTCCGTCAGCTTCAGCAGCTCCTCCTCATTGCCCGTTGCCCACATCTCTGTGAGGTCGTCTATGCCGGAATCCTCCGTGTAGTAATTCGCAATGGAGGCAACGAGCATCTCCTCCTGCAGCTTGTCGGAGAACCTATCGAACATTTGCAGCTGATATTCGATCGATTCGAGCTCCAATATCGGCTTTTTGCTTGTGATCGATTGTTCAAGGAAATGAGCGTCAATGCCGATCTCTGCATCATAGCCGGAATGGGAGGATGACAGATAATCAATCGACGAGGATACGCTCCAAGGCTTATAGGTATCGAGCGCATTCGCCTCAAGACCGTTCTCCTTCAGAATCTCGCCAAGCTTCTTGTACGCATCTGCAGAAATATGATCCTTGAGCGTCGTTTGATCCTTATAGACGCTTAGATCGAGGACTAGCTTCTGCACATCCTGATTATTCATTTGGGTAATATCAGCCTCTACCACCAAATAATCGGATAAGTCATACGCCTTCTGAATTTCTGGACGCAACGGATACATCGCTTTATTCGCAATATGTATCGAGCCTAGCAAATAAACGGTATTGCCTGCTTTCTCTACCTTCCATAGGAAGCCTTGACTCGGCTCCCTGACCTGGAGGATTATGGTCCGCTGCTCCTTATTCCATATGATCTCGTAGCCTGCGGCTTCGCTCACGGTACGAAGCGGAATATAGGCAGTACCCTTCACAAGCTTAGGCGCCGCGAGCAGCTCTTGCTCCGTATCGTTAACCGTCGCCCCTAGCTGATCGATTTGGAATAAAAGGACGAGGCCGTCCTTTTTGCCCGTAATGGTCTTGCTCTTCTGGTCCCACGCGACTTGAAAATTCAGCTTCTGCAGCACAAGCTTCGCCGGTACGAGCGTAGTCCCTTTCTCCATAATCGGCTGTAGGCTGCCGAGCTGCACCTGTTCGTCCCCTATCCAAACGGAAAGGGCTTTGCCTTCAGCTTGAGTAGGCGACACGAATGAAAATAATAATGCCAATGCTAGTAATAATGCCGAAAGCTTTCTCATAAACGGATCCTCTCCCCTTCTTGAACCGAATTAATCTATCACGCTCTCTCCCTATTTATTTTACCTATTCATGCCGCGCAATTGCCAGTTCGGAAAATACGAATCTCGTTTTCGTTGTCATTCAGCTGGTAGATCACCTATAATACCGACGCTCGCACAGCCCTGCCCGTTATTCGAATCGATAGCCCAGAAAACGGTCGGCGTTGCGCATGCTGGCCCAAATGTCCGGACTCTCCCCTCCGATGTACCAATAAGCCAGCCCCGCCAAACCCGCTTCTGCCGCTAGCTTGTATTTTGCCGTAAGGGAACGGCCCTCTTCTACCCATATTTCATGTTTTACTCCATCTTTCAAATAAGTCGCGGTATACTGGCCCGATTGCTCGTCCCATTTTGGTTTAATCGCATATTTGCTCAAAATGGCATTCTGTTCATTCAGTGTAATAAACGCGGACGATTCCACCGAGCCGTCCTTTCTCAAATCCCAATCACGGTTGTAGAACGGAAGCGCTAAGATCACCTTAGAGCTGGGAACCGCTTTAATCAGCTTGGCTATTCCTTCCTTGTCAAATCCGAGCGAAGCATTAGAACCCGCGCCAGAGCCCGCTCCCCAGTGCTCGTCATAACCCATGAGTACCATATAATCCGCCTGTTTGCCAAGCGCCGCGAAATCAAAGGCTTCCGTCCAGTCCGTCCCGCGGTCAGGGGATACATCCATGGAAAGCGTGACGTTCATCGACTTCAGCTTTTTCGCCAGCTCCGTGACGAACGCGGTTAACGCGGCACGATCCTGCGGAGCCACATTTTCAAAATCGAGGTTGAGTCCATCTATTTCATATTTCGCAGCATAGGCGGCAAGCTTTGTCACTAGACCGCTGCGTAAGCTCGTGCTCGACAGCAGCTTATGCGTTGCGGCTTGATCGGATCGATTGCCTACCATCGGCCATATTTTTTTATTGTATTTTTTAGCCCAAACAGCCAGTGACGGATCCGATACATCCGTTATCTCTCCGGATGCTTCTGCGAAAAACCATCGCGGCGACAGTGTATTCACGTTTGAAGCGAGTACATTGCTCTGGTATTGCTTCGTCGTTTGGCCGTATTGCCAGCCGAGCTTGATCGTATCTGCAGTCTTGGCTGCCAGCATGGCTGCCCACTTCTCATTCTGGAGCACGCGGTGCACCATAACAACCGTTTCCTGCCTTGTAATCGGATCGGTTGGACGGAAATAACCGTTGATATCGCCTTGCATGAGACCCAGCTTCTGCACCTCAGCCGCAGAGGAATTGGCCCATGACGCAATGCGTCCGTCGTCTGCGAAGCTTGTCCTTGCTCCCGTGCCGCCCGTTTGCTTCTTCAGTGCCCGAGCGAGCAACACGGCCGCTTCTTGACGCGTTACCGGCTTGTCCGGCGCAAAACGGCTGGCGCTCACGCCATCTGCCAAGCCCAGCTGAACCGCGGCTTGAATCCACCCGTAATGCCAAGCTTTCGCTGCGACATCCGAGAATGGCGTGACCTTGCTTGCTGCCGGCTCAAGCCCTAGCAGTCGGTCAAGCACGGTAACGAACTCCGCTCTCGTAATGGATGCAGACGGCGAGAAGCTCGTTTCGGACGTGCCCGTTATTATTTTTTTCTGATACAAATCAATGATTTCCTGCTTTGCGTAGCTCCCGGATATGTCGTTGAAAGGCAGCTTGGTTTCAGCATGAACCGTATGTATGGAAGGGGCAAGCAGTCCCAGTACAACACTAGCAGTTACATACCATCTATTAAAAAGATGCTTCATAGGTTCCCTCCTAAAGAGATTAATCCCCGAAGCATATCAAACTTTCTATCATTACTCATTGCTCAATTATTGGTAGAATGCAAGGTGAAACGGCTTCTCCGTCCTTTGGCGGCGCGGCGCGGGAGTTTCATTCCGAGAAATATAGAGAATGTATCGCCTTAGAATATACTTTCCAATATTTCAAGCGTAAACGGCTGGCACCGTCCTCTGTGGCAAAAGCAGTCGTTTCGCGGAAATAGATACGTACATTTAGATGTGAAAACATATACATTCTTATATATCTAGAAAAGACGGCCATCCCTTGTTTATTAGGAATGGCCGCCTTTATAAGAAATCGATCTGAGGGCATTACGCGTCTGCTTTGGTTTGGAGCGGTTTCAGTCTGGATTCGATTTGCGCACGCTGCGGCTCAAGGAATGGCGGAAGCGCCAGCGATTCGCCCAAATGGTTGATATCCTCATCGGTATCGAAGCCGGGACCGTCGGTAGCCAGCTCGAACAATATGCCGTTTGGCTCGCGGAAGTAGAGCGAGCGGAAGTAGAAGCGGTCGACGAAGCCGGAGTTCGGGATTCGCACGCCGCGAATATGCTCGATCCATTCACGCAGCTCCTCATCATTGTCTACACGGAAGGCTACGTGATGCACGCCGCCATATCCCTGCTGCTCGCGCGGCAGATCATGTCTTTCCTCGATATGCACCTCAGCGCCGCTGCCGCCCTCGCCCGTCTCGAATACAACGATATCCGGCTGGCCCGCGATTGTCGACGGGTAGCTGCCTTTTTCCTTGAAGCCCATAAGCTGAGTGAGGACGAGAACGGTCGGCTCCGGGTTTTTGACCGTGAGCTGTACGGGACCAAGCCCTAGAATGCCGAATTCAACTGGCACTGGGCTTTTCTCCCAAGGCACTCCGCCTTTCACGCCTTCATTATGCTCATCGGAAACGAGTACGAGCCGCTGTCCTTCAAAGTCACGGAACGCGATCGTCTGGCGGCCGGCTCTGTCCACGATGTCATCGTGATCAACGCTATGCTGTTCGAAGCGTGCTTTCCAATATGCGATCGCCGCATCGTTAGCTACACGCAGAGACAGCGACGAAATGCTGCTTGTACCTGCCCGGTTTTGCGCCGTCATCGGGAACTCGAAAAAGGTCAGCTCCGTGCCTGGGTTTCCTTTCTCGTCTCCGTAGAACAAATGGTATACCGACGTTTCGTCTTGGTTAACGGTTTTTTTGACCAAACGAAGGCCTAACAGCTGCGTATAAAATTCGAAATTTCCAGAAGCCGTGCCTGTAATGGCGGATACGTGGTGAATGCCTTTGAGTTGCATATGAACAACCTCCTAATGGTTTAATGGATCATGCGTTTCGTTTATGACGTTTATTATTCATGCTGTATTTTCTTAAGCAGCTCAAGCAGCTGCTTCTTCTCATCGCGGCTCAGCGCATTGTACTGCGAGGCTTGGAACTGCTCCTGCACCGGAACGACATCGTCAAACAGCGCTTTGCCCTTGTCGGTGAGCGACACATATTTGGTCTTCCATTCCTGCTCGCGTTCGATGAAGCCCAGCTCCTCCAGCTTGCCGAGCAGCTGCGTAATATTCCCTTTGGTGACGAACAGCTTATCCGCCAGCTGCTGCTGGGTAAGGCGGTCATGTGCGCCAACCTGGGCCAGCATATCGAACTGCGCGGCAGTAAGGCCCCATTTCTTCAAGTGATGATGCGTTTCCCGCAAGCTATGGTTATAAACCCGCGATAAGCGAAACCATATCAATAAGCCCAAGCGCTCATCGCGCTTCAATAAGAATGCTTCCGAATCCTCTTGATTCATATAACCGCCTCCTGCGCTGCTTCTTGTTATCAGTTTAGTTCTAAACTGATAATTTGTCAATACACCGCATGAATCCCCTACCTCGGACTAGGGCATCGCCATCTTCAATATGATAAGATGAACGAATATAAAGCATAAGGAGATCGTACATGCTCGAACGCAATCAGTTCTCTCATCAACCGCTGCCTGTCGGGCGTGCTCAGCTGGACCTCGCAGCCAAAAATAGACGCAAGCGAAATCGATTGCTTCTGTTCATCATTTTGGCCATTACAGCCGCATTATTGTGGAAAGCGATACTCACGTTCGAACCGGCTGCCCCTTATATCGACAACACACCCGTCCCTCCTGTAACGGAGCTGCATCCCATCGTATTCGCCAAGCAGACCGAGCTCATAGCCGAAACGAGCAAAGCCGGCATCACCATCCTCATTACGGATGGATTCCGCTCCAGCGAAGAGCAGGATGCCATATATGCAAAAGGGCGCACTACGGAAGGCAAGGTCGTCACGCAGGTCCAAGGCGGGCACTCTTACCATAATTATGGCCTCGCCATTGATTTCGCCCTGCGTACCAAACAAGGCGAGGTCGTGTGGGATATGAAATATGACGGCAACAAAAACGGGAAAGCCGACTGGATGGAGGTCGTTGCAATCGCCAAGCGTCTAGGCTTTACTTGGGGCGGGGATTGGGACAATTTCCCGGACTATCCGCATCTCCAGATGGACTTCGGCTTCTCGATACGCGAGCTGCGAAAAGGCCTTCGGCCACCGTTGGAATAGCTGCTGCTAGCGTCGTCATTTACAAACAAAGGGCAGCCTCCCAAGGTCAATTGACTTTGGGAGGCTGCCCTCTCTCATTCATTAAGCTGCATTCATCCTGCTTTTGCTTATTAAAGCCCAGCTATAATCTCATAGGAACGCAAGCGCGCCTTATGGTCGAAAATATGGGCTGCAACCATAATCTCGTCGGCTTTCGTCGCTTCAATATATTGTTTCAGCTTGCTTCGTACCGTGTCCGGACCGCCGACAATCGAGGAACCGAGCTGCTGCTGCAAAGCTATTTTCTCCTGCGGCGTCCACACCGTATCCATGTCCCGAACAGGAGCAGGCAGAGCCCCGCGCGTATTGCGGATAAAGGACAGGAACAGCTGCTGCATGGATGTAGCCAAATACGCAGCCTCCTCGTCCGTATCCGCCGCAACGACATTGACAGCAACCATGCCCTTAGGCTTATCAAGCACCTCGGACGGCTTGAAGCTGCTTCGGTAGAGATTCATTGCAGGTACGGTAAAGGTTGGGGAGAAATGGCCGGCAAAGGCAAATGGAAGGCCAAGCTCAGCGGCAAGCATCGCACTGAAATCGCTGGACCCGAGCAGCCAAATTGGAATATCCAGCCCTTCGCCCGGAATGGCGCGAACCGGCATGCCGAGCTCAGTGCGGGTTGGATCCAGGAAAGCGCGAAGCTCAGCAAGCTTCTCGGGAAAATCATGCCCATTGCCGCCTCTGTTGCCGCGAAGCGCGGTTGCAGTCAATCCGTCGGTGCCTGGTGCGCGGCCAAGCCCCAGGTCAATCCGGCCTGGAAACAAAGATTCGAGCGTACCGAATTGTTCGGCAATAACGAGCGGAGCATGGTTAGGCAGCATGATGCCCCCTGACCCTACGCGGATCTTGGAGGTCCCTGACGCGACATGCCCGATAACGATAGACGTGGCGGAGCTTGCGATGCTTGGCGCATTATGATGCTCGGCAAGCCAGTAGCGGTTGTAGCCCCACTTCTCCGCATGCTGCGCCAAGTCTAACGTGTTGCTGAGAGATTCCGATACAGAGCCTCCTTCAACGATTGGCGATACATCTAGAACCGATAGCGGGATATTAAAAGAAGAATTGGTTATGATATGATCTGACATGACATTCACCCTTTTCATTGTAGTTGCTGCTTCCATGCAGACTGACGTATATCCAATCAACTGTATAAATATTTCATACATATATCATATGAAAAAGGCCCGCCCAACAAGCGGTAACGCGCGGCATGCCGCAACGTTACCGGCGCTGTTGTAACCAGCCTCTTCATGAGTGATTACATTTGCTGATTCTTTTGCTGAAGCTGGCATTTTCGGATTTTGTCGAGCGCGGTCTGCAGCGTATTTTGCTCCAGATAAGCCACATAATGCTGTTCGGCTTCATAAAAGAAATGATCCATCACACCTTGAATATTCGCGGAAACCAAACAATCCTCATCTGGATTGCCTGAGCACCAATGCGGCTTCAGCGTTCCTCCGGAAATCGCTCTGTAGATCTGGGCAAGCGTCACTCCGCTCGGCTCGCAATTCAGAATATAGCCCCCGCCGATGCCTTCCTTCGTTGTGACGAACCCATGCTTGCGCAGCGTACTCATAATTTTCCGAATCCGCGTTGGATTCGTCGACACGTTTCTTGCTATCGTCTCGCTGCTAGCCATATGATCAGGCAAATAGGCTAACAGCACCAAGCTGTGAACCGCTACCGTAAATTCACTATTCATCGTTGCAACTCCCTCTCAAGAAGGATACTGTAATTTTATTGCATACAGTTGTTAAAGTCAAACCTTCCTCCCTTAGAATAGCATAGAGAGCTGAATCGGTATAGGCTTTGTCTGCAAGATGGAGCTGCTTTAGCGGTGCTGCTCATAGCGGTTTGCCTCGCTTAAGCTGCGAATTGCCGTCCATTCCTCCTGCGTCAGCTCTGCCGCAGCACCTGCAGCGATGTTATGAAGCAGCTGCTCGGCCGAGCTTGCGCCGGGTATCACTGTCGCAACCGCCGGATCGGCTAACGCATATCTAATCGCCGCATGCGCGATATCGCGAGAAGGATCGATAGCTTTAAGCAAGGAAGCATGCAAGGCTATCAGCTCATCCTTTCCATAGCTCAAATAACCCTTCTTTGCCTTCTCTGCACCAGCACCGGTCAGTATCCCCTTTGCAACTGGCCCCCGCGCTATTAAGCTGATCTCCTTCTCTGCAAGAAGCGGAAGCACTTGCTCCTCTGGTCTTCGATCCAGCATGCTATATTGGCTCATGACACTGACGATATTCGCGCGATCCGCATATTCTCTAATGACATTGGGACGTATGGAAGAAATGCCATAATAACGAATAAGCCCTTCCTGCTTCAGCTCCTCGAAAGCCTCGATGGTCTCAGATATCGGATCGTCCAGCGTGCCGCCGTGAAGCTGATAGAGGTCAATATATTCCGTTTGGAGTCTCCGCAGACTTGCTTTTACAGCCGACTTGATATACGACTTAGAAGGGTCCCATGACCAGCCTTCCTTTCCCGGCTCCCATCTGTTCCCTACCTTTGTCGCAATAATGACGTCTGAGCGCCTGCCCCGAACAGCTTGGCCCACGATCTCTTCGTTCAGCCCTTCATCATAGAGATCTGCCGTGTCGAGGAAGTTAACTCCGTTATCCATCGCTTTATGAATAAGCGAAATGGCTTTATTCTTCTCCTGGCCAAGGGACATACAGCCCAGGCCAATCTCGCTCACATAAAGCTCTGATGTACCAAGGCGATTGCGTTTCATATCCTATCATCCCCTTCATTTTTTCTTACTCATTTGCTGTTCAGGCTTATCTGATCCAATATGCGGTGCAGCGCTTCATGAGAGTGCTTGCTCTGCTCGTAACGCAGGCGAATCTGCTCAGCGGATTGAATATAAGGCGCCGGGACAAGCTCGGCAGACCAATTCGCGAACATGGCTTCCATACACGCCGACGTCGTTTCCAAATGAAATTGCAGTGCGAGCACATGGTCCAGGTATGCGAATGCCTGTACCTTGCAAGCAGCCGAGTAGGCAAGCAGCCGTGTATCCTTCGGAAGCTCGAACGTATCGCCATGCCACTGGAAGGAAAGGAAGGACTCTTCCAATCCAGACAGCCACGGGTGCTGCCCGCTTGTCCGATTGACAGGATGCCAGCCTATTTCCTTATGTTCGTTCCTAAACACGGGGCTTCCAAGAAGCTCAGCTATCATCTGGGCTCCAAAACAGATGCCAAGCACCTTTTTGCCTAATTGAATCGCTTGCTTTACGAACTGTTTTTCTTGAACGAGCCATGGGTAACGTTCCTCTTCGTATACGCTCATTGGGCCTCCGCATATAATCAGCAGGTCAAGCTCCTCCATCCAGTCCGCGTCGACGCCAAGGGAAGGCTCGCGCATCATTAGATGATGTCCCTTCCGATTAGCCCATGTACGAAACGCTTCCTCATCATCAAAGTCGAAATGTTTGAATGCCACGATATTCATCGGATCATGCTCCTTCAATGTGCGTCTGCAACGCTTATTGAGGTCAATTATAATTCCAATATCCGATATAGTTAAGATTCGTTTCCCGAATAGTGGGATACTTAACATAAAAACTATTTATTAGGCCTATGACGATAGCCCAGCTCATCCGATATGGCATCAGCGTATTTTTTCACGAGCAGACTGTATTTCCGTATGGTTTCCTCTGTGAAACGAAGCGTTGGTCCGGCTGCGTTCAAGGAGCCAATCACTCGATTCTCATATGAAAATATGGGAGCTGCTATGCCGGTCGTCCCTTCCGTCGCTTCGCCTTCGGTAACGGCATAGCCTTGTCTATAAATCGTTGAAATATCTTCCTCGATATAAGCTTTTGTCAACGGCTTAAGGGACTGAACGCTCCCCCAGTCCACCTCATTCAGAATGGATTCCTGCGCTTTCCTTGGCAGATAGGCAAGAATGACCCGATTTGAGGCTCCAATAAAAAGAGGGAGCTTTAGCCCAATCGGCTCGGATATTTTGAGTATTTGCGGAGAATCTACCGAATCGATATAGACCCCTTCCGCGTTTTCCCTCGTGGCCAAATAAACCGTTTCCTTCGTCTTCTGGGAAAGCTCCTCCATGAACGGCCTCGCTACCGTGCGCAGCATGAGGCTGTCCCACATGAGGAAGCCGTATTTCATGATAGACAGGCCTAGCTTGTACTTCTTCGTTCTCGCATTCTGGGCGACAAATCCATGCTCCATTAAGGAACCCAATATGCGGTGTACGCTTTGCACAGGCATTCCCAGCTCCCTGCTCATTTCGGTAACGCTTAATTCCTTCTCCTTCCCTTGCGGCAGCAGAAGGTCAAGCAGCTGTATCGCCTTTGAAATAACGCCTGACATCGTAAGCTTCCTCTCTCTTCTTCGAACGGTTTGCCCCTACAGCAAAAAGTCCCGCTCGCTATATGTTCGGGACTCTGGCTCTTCTTGCTCGATGTAGTTAATCGGCCTTTATTCCGCCGGGTATGGCTTCCTGCCGGCGAAGCCGTCATGCAGGCCATGGTAATGGCTGACCCGCTCTTCGCCCTCTTTCCAGCAGATGAGGATGTCCTCCCCGTCCAGTACCGATGGGAAATCCATCAAGCCGGGATTGATCATTTTCAGCTGTACCCCTTTGCGGGCAAAATTATCAATGAGCAGGTCTGCCTCCATTTTCATAAATTCAAGCTGGCTTTCCTGCTCAAAAAATGGATCCCTGCTGCCATGGCCGGAAGCTGAGGCATGCTCCAAAGCGGCTCTTTCCTTCTGATAGTCCACATATTTGTCCTCGAATTGCGCCGTCAGCTGCTGAAGTTGCCGCAAGGCCGCTAGAAGTTCTGGCAACAGCTCGTTAGCCTCGCTTAGTGTAAAGGTTCTGTTCCCCATCCATCACTCACTCCTCATCCGCTAACCGCTCAGTATCTTATCCATCTTAAGTATGATACTTGTTCCAGCTTATTGATTAAGTGTAACCATTATAGGCTTGTGCGTGCAAGCTCAGGCACCAGACGGTCTAAACCGATCGCGCTAATCAGCAGCCGTTCCCTGCGCCGACTGAGCAGCCGATTAGGCCAATCGACAAAGCCGCCGTCACCGATCGTATAGTTATTGCCGTTAATGACTGTTTTTATCGTGAATTGAAGCCCCTTGTAATATTCATTGTTTTCCTCAGAGGGGGACACGGATAACGTTGCCTGTATCCCATGCTCTCTGCCGTATTCCACAATCCGCTCAATGAGCCCATCGGAGTCCTTATATCCCTGCCTAGCGCAGAGCACAATCTCAATATCGGACCGGAACAGCTTGCGGAAAAGGGCTTGATACACGATTGCCTGCTCCAAGAACGCTTGTTTCTCAAAGGAATACGATCCGTTATCCTTGCCTGAGGTGACTAGACAAAAGACATGGAAATGCGGCAGCATGCCAGGAGCATTGCCGAGGCTTTGGGCTCTAATATGCCTGTGGGTCGTGCTGAATCTTAAAAAGCTGCTCTCGTTGTCCGCTTTTCCCGATTTCAGCAAATGGGCAACATGCAGCGCCAGCAGATTGGTTGCATCGGCAACGATCTCCGTGCCCCTTAATGCCGATATCACTTTATTCTGGTCAACCGTAGCGATTACCGAGCAGGAACCGAGAGGAGCGGCAGGCGATAGCTGTACGGCGGAAAAGGATTGCTCACTCGCAATTCGCAGCGTATCGAGCTCCAGCTGTTTCAGCGTCAAGGGGTCGGCCTCTGCTGGGTGAACGAATCGATTGGATTCGTATTTCTTCAACAATTCCTTTGGCGTTGTCTGCTTCGTTTTCTCCCTGAAAACCTCCATCAGCAGACCATTCAGATCCGATGCCGGTATGCGTTCCGCCAACATCTCAATCACTTTATCATGGCCCAGTTCGCGCATAATGCGGTGAAGGTTAGGCGAATCTTCCTTTTTCATACAATATCTCCTTTGGATGGCCTTCTATTTTGTTCTCTCCGCCTGCGCAGCTCATTCATTAGTTCAACTTATATAGGTTAAAGAGGACTTGTTCCGTTTATAACGAACTGTACAATAACTGTCTTTTCAAATAAAGTGTGGGTGGAATGGATAAATCACTTAGGAGCTGAACGCTATGGATATAAAAAAACTAAACTCATTAACCAAGTATCCCAGTATTCTAACCTACCATCGCCTTGGCGAGAAAGGGCGACTAACTGAGACATTAACGGAAGAAAACGGGCATCTGCATGAATCGGAACTAGTTTACTTGTATGAGAAAGTTGACGGAGAGAACGCTAGAATCATTTTTTTCAAAACGGACAAAGGGGATAGCGATTATTTAATTGGATCAAGGGAAGAGCTCTTGTATGCAAAAGGTGATCGCATCGGCAACCCGTACGGCAATATCGCAGACTTTCTCAAACCGATAGCCGAGAAGCTGCTGAACAGCATCTTCTCGGGCAATGATTGGGCGCTGACCGTCATTTATCAAGAATCGTACGGCGGGAAAACAAAGGCTGCCAAAAATTATACGGCTAGCAAAACGCAGCATTATCGATTTTTTGATGTTTTCTCCATAAACAAAGCTGAGCTGGATCATCTCCTAGCCTTGCCTCAGGAAAAAATCGCCGAATGGCGCGATCACGGCCACCAGCCCTTCTACAAGGAAGAAGAGAAAACAGCGTTTGTGCAGCGCCTGGAATTAGACGCCGCACCGTTGTTGTCAGAGAAGCCTGGCCTAGACTTTCCGCGGACGATCGCGGACACTTATGCCTATTTGAAGGAATTCGAGCATACGCGGGTCGGCATGGATGCCGCTGGCCGGTCAGAAGGCATCATCGCCCGCTCCTCCGATCGGAAGCATATTCGCAAAATTAGATTCGAAGATTATGAAAGAACGCTTAGAACATAGTAGTCGGATTGAACTAAAATTCGAATCCCCTAACCTTTGCAAAAACCATCGTGTCCCGGAGAGAGCCGTCGACAGCCGCTTTCTCCTTGCGAAGAATACCTTCGCGTGTATATCCGCTACGCTCCGCAACCTTCGCGCTTCGAATATTTCGCGCATCGCATCTAATTTCGATTCGGTTTGCTGCAAGCTCTTGAATGGCAAAGCCGGTTATCGCTTCAACCGCTTCCGATATATACCCCATCCCGCTGCATGAGGTTCGAACCCAGTAGCCGATTTCAAACTTTCGCGCCTCCCAATCTATTCGATGAAGACCGCTGCTCCCAACCAATTCGCCCGTATCCTTGAGAAACAGCAGCAGCATGAGATCCGTTCGCTCCAAGTATCTTAATCTGGCCTTTCTAATGACGAGCTCGGAATCCTCCATAGTCGGGATATGCTCTGCCCATGGCATCCAAGGCAGTAAGGCAGTCCGGCTTTCAATTACGGCATTGTTTAATGGAGCGCCGTCTCCCCATAAAGGTGCACGAATGAGCAGACGGCTGCTTTCAAAGCTCTCAGGAACCGGCAGAAGCAAAGGGTTCATGTTAATTCCGCTCATTCTACTCCTCCTTTTTAGGCTGTTGATTTAACAGCTTATAATAATAAACCGTGTCATGAAGCTCTCCATTCGCCGACATCGCATATTGAGGAATTCTTCCTGCTTCCATGTAGCCAATGGAGCGATAAAGCAGATTAGAGGGATCCTCAGCACGAGTATCCAGCACTATCAGAATGCGGCTTTCGGCTATCGCGCGCGCTTCCGCTTCCGCCATCAGCAATTGTCCAATCCCTCTCCGGCGGGCGCTCGGGTGAACCATAAGCTTGGCAATCTCAGCACGATGCATGCCATTCGGCTTTGAACATAGATGCAGCTGTATGGACCCGACAGTCTCGCCGTTCCGCTCCACAATCCACAGCACGACATCGTCATTCATCACATCCGACCAATAGGACAGCGCATCTTTATGGCTTAACGGCGGTAAAAAACCGATGGACGCACCTTCATTCACAACTGCTATCAACATTTCTGCCAGCTTCTTCAGTCCACTCTCTGTCATTTCAGATAGTTCACTTACGGTATGCTCAGTCAATGGCCCATTCCCTCCCGGAAAATATAGGATAATTGATATATGAAACGCCTGTTTTATTAATATAAACCATATAATACCACACGAATGGGTAGACCATAAACGCTTATCAAAAATGCCCTTAAGATCACATAGATCCTAAGGGCTGGTGTTTATCCATTATTGCCGCCGAGTGCAATCTTTAAGAAGGCTGCATGCGAATCTTATCCCCTTCCTGCAAAGGCTCGCTGCTCTCCATAATGATTTGCTCCTCCTCGAACATCTCTCCTGTAATGGCAGATTGCGATTCATTGCTATCCACGACTGTGATGTACATTTTCCGGACATAAAAGGCATTGCCTAAAGGCCCTGCCTTCTGCTCCAAGCCAAACACATACTTTTTGCCGTTTTCGTCGTGGATTGCGGAAGGGGAGATGAGAAGCATATCCTCCACACTTTGCGTCAAAATAACCTTTGCTTTCATGCCTTCCTTTACGCTATGATCCTCAATCGAAATCTGAAGCCTTTTCATTGGTATTCTTGCAGTCACGCCATCGCCATCCCCATTGCTCGGCACGCCTGCCTCATCATCCTGAATCGTTGCTACCCGACCTATGATTTGCCTAGCTTTCTCCTCGTCCACTAGCAGGTCCATCTCATCTCCTGCCTTCAATGAAGCAACGGCGGGATCAGGAAGATACAGCTCTAGCTCCAAACCAAGGCTTTGACTCGCTACGAGCACATCCGGCTCTCCTGTTGATGGGAAGCCTTCCATGGCGTTTACCTTTGTGACGACACCGTCAAAAGGAGCGATCAGCTTAGCGTTCTCCAGCAAGCTATCCTGCAATTTCTGGATTCTGCGCTGCTGGATATCGATATCAATCTCATAGCTCTTATAAGCATTTGTTGCGTCATTAATCGCTTTTGTATCCTCGCCTTGCTTAGCCTCTATGACGGCATACTGCAAGCTATCTTTGGTCAGCTTCAGCTTGGACAGAATGGCTTGTTCATCTAGGAGCTGCTGTTCCATTTCCTTCCCATCATAGGCGATAAGCTCCTGTCCCTTTTGGACAACATCACCTTGCTTGACGGCAACCTTCTCCACTTTCCAGCCGGATTGGCTGCTCAATGCCTTTTCTACCTTCCATTTCAATACACCGGTGCTTTCATATTCATGGTTGAGATTTCCCCGAATCACAGAGGCCAAAGTGACCTTAGGCAATGTTAATGACATTAATGTTTGACTGAATAAGGTGAAACCGATCAATATCAAGGTAAACACGCCTGAGACGACAGCGATTGTTTTCTTGCGTTTGTTAAGCTGTATTTCCACGATCATCACCCCGTGATTGGACTACCCTTTGATGCCCGACATTTGAATCCCTTCAATAAAGTAGGACTCTGCGTATAGAAACAGCAAGATCATAGGCGTCATGTACAATACCGAAGCAGCAAACGCGACGCCGCGTGCTCCCTCGTTAATTCTAGACAAATACAAGGACAAAGGCTGCTTGAAGGCATCCTCTAGAAAAATGAGCGGCTGCTCCACCATATTCCAATGGTCAACGAACAACAGTACGGTCAATGCTGCCATTCCTGGCTTAATCAGGGGAAGCATAATGGAATAAAAAATCCGCAATGGACCAGCGCCGTCAATCTTGGCAGCCTCCAAATAAGCGTAAGGAATATGAAGCATGAACTGCCGGAGCATAAACACGCCAAACGCGCCAAATATGCCGGGCAAAATAATGGCAGAAGAGCTGTTCATGAGCCCCAGCCTGCCCGCAATAATATAATTAGGCACGAGCGTCACTTGAAACGGCATCAGCATCGTCATGACATACACGATAAACAGCTTTTCCCGCCCCCAGAACTTGAGCTTCGCAAACGCAAAGGCCGCCAACGCAGCTACGGCAACTTGTCCTATAATAATCGGCAGCACGATACATACAGAATTCCAAAACATATGCAGAAACATCGGCTTATGAATCAGCACTTCGGCATATTGATCCAATGATACCCAGTCAGGAATCAGCTTCAAGTTGATAAATTCGTTTTTCTCACCCGCTGCAACGTCAACCATCTTGCCAATCAAATGATAATTATAGTCGATCTCGCTTTCTGCCATGAAAGAGTTCGAGAAGGTGATTATCATCGGAAACAACATAATCAAAGCAAAAGCTCCCATTATAACCGTTAGCATCGTCTTGCGTAACAAAGCCATTACATCCATGCTCCTCCCTATTCCATATAGCTGCGGAAGCGGCGTTCCAGCATCAGCATCGCGCTCACAAGCAGAAGAATCGCGCACACCATAAGAGCAGCGGCAGCCGTCAGCTTCTGCACATCCAGCGATAAGAACATATTGTTCATATAATGCTGAAGCATATAGATGCGGTCATGCGGGTAATCGCCTGCAATGAGATAGGTTTCGCGGAACACCTTGAAGGATTGGATAATCGACATGAGTACAACGAAAACCGTCGTCGGCGTCAAATACACCCATGTAATATGCCGCCACTTATGAAGCTCACCCGCGCCTTCAATATCCGCCGTTTCATAATAATCCTTCGGAATGCTTTGTAAACCTGCAAGAAACAAAATAATGTTGTAGCCGACGTTCTTCCATATATAGATCATGATCAACACAAGGATGGAGCCATCCGATTTCATCCAGTCGATTCGCCCCGCCTGCAAATGCTGCATCCATGCATTCAAGGTCCCGTTCCAATCGAACAGTATTTGCCACATCATCACTATCGAAGCTGCAGGCACGACAAGCGGCATAACAAATGCCGTCTGCAGCCAACCCCGAATAAACAATTTCTTATTCAGCAAATGTGCAAAGAGCAGCGACAGCATAATGATAAGCGGCACGCTCACACCTGTAAAAAGCAAAGTATTGGAGGCTGCTTTGCGGAACGAGCCGCTGGATAGGACTGCCTGATAATTGTCCAAGCCTACAAAAGAACCATCTATTGTCGTATCCTGAACGGAATACAATAAACCAGTCGCAAACGGAAAGAGATAAAAGATAGAAAATCCGATCATGCTGGGCGCGAGAAAGAGGACTGCGGCGAGCCATTCCTTGCGCAGATGCCTCGCAAAACTATTCATTTAAATAGGTTGTGACTCTATTCTGAATGAGCTTCGCTACATCTTTCGCCGATTTCTGTCCTGTGAAAAAGGCCTTCGTCTCTACCGCTATAATTTCATCGATTTGGGAGGGCTTGAACTGCAGCGGATAGGCTGCTCCGATTAGAAAATGATCCAAATCATCAATATCCTGCTGCGTAATCTCAAAGCTCTTGCCTTTCATCGGGCCAATCGGCTGATCGGACTCAACGCTCCCTTTCTCTACAATTCCTTTCGCTTGCTTCGCATAAGCGGCTTTGTTCAGCGGGAACCCTGCACCACTCTGCTTTGCCTGCATTTCTTCTGAGAGCAGAAACTTCAGAAAGTCCCACGCCTCAGGTTTAACCGCAGAGCGTTCATTCAACCCAATCGTCTGATAGGTTCTGAAGGAGCCTCCCGGATGCTGCTGATCTGTACTAGGACTCGAATAAAGCTTAGAACCGTAAGCATTGCCTCCCGAAAGAAACTCGCTTTGACGCAATTCCCGAATGTAATCGCCCGGAGAATTGATCTGCACGGTACGGAACAACGGGAACCGTGCCTCTGGGCCAACTACTTTTTCATCGAACAACACTTTGACCTGTTTGAGCAGATCGGTAAAGCTGCTTGATTCAAAGCTTGCTTTACCTTGTTCCTGATTGATAAATGTCGCAAAACGCTCATTTACAAATTGTGTGGTCATGTATTCAGGCAAGCTCCCGCCAAGCGCATACTGATGGTCCTTATCCATGCTTTTCGTCATCTCTTTGGCTGTCGCTATGAATTGAGCCCAGTTCCAGTTGCTGTCGTCGAACGGAACGCCACTCTTTGTAATTGCATCCTCATTGCCAATCATCCCATAAATAAAAAATCCGACTGGCAAGCCATACATGCCTCCATTCACCTGCATCCCATTTAATATATTTGTGAAGTAGTTATCTTTTTTGAAATCAGGATCACGATCGATGATCTCCCCAAGGTTCGCCAGCATTTTTTTCTTCACGTAACTGTCTGACGGCAGCTGGTCCATCTCGATCAGGTCGGGGCCTTTTCCCGAGAGCATTTCTGTTCCCGTTGTCTTCACGAATTTCTCAAGGTTTTCTTCCAACTGCGCATTATCCGAATCGATATATTGCAAGTCGATCGTAATATTCGGATGCTTGGCTTCGTAAAGCTTCTTGGCCTCTTTGAAGTAATTGCTTGGGAAAAAGGTAGAGAAAACGACGGTTTTCTTCTCTGTCGTGGATGGCCTTCCGAGGCCTGCTTGCTGGCCTGACGGGGAGCCGGGCTTATCGTTGCTATTCGATTGCTCCTCGCCTTTTCCGATATTGCTCATATTTCCGTTTCCGCCTGCGACACCGTTCTCGCCATGATTCCCGGTGCCAGTACTACATGCAGCGATAGCCCATGCAAATACCGTTGCAAGCACGATTAGCAGCATTTTTTTCACGATACATTCTTCCTCTCGGATTTTGATTTGATTTACGATTCATGGTACCCTGCAGTCTCCACCCGTATGCCGAATCTCTTGCTGGCACTCTCACAGTATACAAAGCGGATATATCATAAGTGAGATAGACTTATATTGAAGTTGTAAAGTTTGGATAGCAAACCATGCCACGCAAAAAAGGCTGACTCTGAGCCCTGTCAAGCGGCTTGGAATCAACCTTATAGCAGGCAATATGGAATAGGCTCTGTGCCTACAGCTTCGAATAATAGCTGAGCAAGGCCATTACATCTTTACTGAACCCCACTACCTCATGGCTGCCGAAATCAATCATGACACAATACTTCAAATCCTTGCCTTCTTTGCTAGTATAATATACCTCTACAGCTTGCCCCCATCTGGTCAAATCAACCTGACCGGTTAATTCAGACAATGGGTAACTTCCGTATTCTTCGATGAAACGATCCGCATAATCAAATACTTTTCCATCCGATTCTCCAGGCATGGCCATGCTTTCTCTATAGGAGCGAAGGATTTTCAGGATATCCCCGTCTTTGGCATTTAATACGATATCATAGACTACGGCTGGAGCATCCGAAGAAGTTAAGGTCACATTGAATAGACCGCCGGAAATACCCGAGAGTTCGCTGGTGAACGGCATCTGCTTCTGCTGAGTACGCCTCTGCATGGGCTGGGGAGCAATCGCTGCCTCATTCAACAGCTCCTTCAGTTTGTTCTGATCAATCGCCATGATTTCAAACTGTACGAGATCGATGACCAGCTTTTTTTTGAAATAAGTATTGACTGCCTGTATGCTCAGTGTCTTTACAGCATCCTGAGACAATACGCCTTCATACTCCAATTCATTGTTCTGATGCTCTTGAGGTATATTTTTGACCATTACAGTGTCCTTAGGAATACTGTTGAACCAGCCTTGGCATCCTGTCAGCATCGTTATGAACACTGTAAACAGCACGGTTATTCCAAATTTTTTCATCATCGTGACCCGCTTTCCGTATCGGTAGGCGCAAAGATAACTTCTACGATTGTTCCGTGCGGCATACGGCTGCTTATATGAATAGACGCATTGTGTATGTCTGCAACATTTTGGCAGATCGCAAGCCCGAGGCCTGCCCCGCTGCCGCTTCCCGTTCTCGATTTATCTGCCATGTAGAATGGCTCGAATATTTTGTCCTGATGCTCCTTTGCAATCCCAATGCCTTGATCCATAACAGCGAGAACGCAGCCATCCTCGCGCCAGAAATTGCGAAGCGCTACCGTCTGCCCCGCAGACGAAGCCTTCAGCGCGTTATCCACCAGATTAAAAATCAATACTTTGATCAAATCAGTCTCCAAAAGCAGATTCGCATCCTGGCAATCCAGTACCACCTGTACACCTTTATCCTTAACCATAATGTCCAGCGCCGGCTTCATCTCGGCAATAATCTTATGCAAGCTTTGCTGCTCCAGCTGAAAATGTCCCTTCTTCAGCAGAATCAAATCCATCAGCTTTAAGGAGAGCGATTCCAAACGTTTCCCTTCCGAGTAAATAACATTCAGTCCATCGACGAATAGTTCTTCCTTATATTTAGTCGTACGCAAAAAATTGGCATATCCGATAATCGAAGTCAGCGGTGTTTTAAGCTCATGTGTAAAATTATTAATGAACCGCTGCTTCTCCTCATTAATCCGCTCCAGCTCGATAATTTTATCTTCGACAACCCCAGCCATCTCATTGAAGCTGGCGCCTAGCACGCCGATCTCATCACGTGATTTCAATTGGACGCGCTCTGAAAAGTTACCTTGCGCTATCACTTTAGCTGTACGGTTCAGCCTGTCAATGGATCTCGTTAAGCTCTTGCTTACAATCAGCATGATCATCATGAATACGAGACAGGCAGCCAAATCCACTTGTGCAAAAAACTTGTACTGGTCAACGCGTTCCTGATAGACAGACGTAACATCCTTCATATACGTAAATACATAAGCTTTATGATTAATATCGGTAATGTTCGCAGTAAAAAGGATCGTCTTGGAGCCCATATCTCTAAGAATATAATGAATGCGATTATTAATCAGATTGCCCAGCTCACTTCGTTCTGCAGGCATTGGGAAACCCGAATTATTGAAAACCGTACGATTCGAATCGTCGGTAATGTCTAGATATATCTTCTGATCGCTGTTCTTATCCACGAATTCGTTGGCAATCCTCGTTAAAACCGTTTTCTCGTAATCGATCGAGTCATAGATTCGCAATATGGGTACGATTGCATCCACACTCGAATGAATGCTCATATTCTGGCTTAGAGCCACGTCAATAGCCTGCCCTAGCATTTTATTATGACTGCGTTCTATAACCATTATAGAAGCCGCGTTGAAGATAACGACAAACACTAGGATCGAGAATAGATAAATTTTCAGCCATAATTTCATCGATCACTCCTCCAGCCGGTACCCGATTTTGTAGATGGTTTTGATCTGCTCATGCAGGTTCAATTTCTTGCGGAGTGATTTAATATGCATATCTACTGTTCTAGTTTCCCCGTAGTAATCAACGCCCCATACTTTTTCTAGAAACTGTTCCCGTGTCAATGCAATGTTTTTGTTTTTGAGCAAAACGACTAACAGATTATACTCCTTGGGAGTCATATCCACAGGTTCGCCTTGGATCACGACTTCCCTTTTATCTAGATCCACTTGGACATGCTGAAAAGTTATGACCTTATCTTCCGTTCCGTATCTGCGCAGCACAGTTTCGATACGAGCCAATAGCTCAATGGCTTCGAAAGGTTTAACCATGTAATCCTCAGCGCCCAGCTTCAGTCCTTTCACTTTATCGTACACCGAGTTTTTTGCCGTTAAAAAAATAACAGGCGTGCCGTATGCCTTAATCCTCTCCATCAGCTCGAACCCGTCAAGGGAGGGAATCATGACGTCTAATAAAATGAGATTAAACTTTTCCTGTTTGAGTACGTCTAGCGCTGCCAAACCATCATAAACCTCGACCGTTTCATAGTGAACCAGGTTAAGATTCATTTTAATGATATTGGAAATGTGGATTTCATCTTCAACGATTAGTATCCGTTTGGTCATCTGTTCATTCTCCTGAGGACTCGTATTGTCAACATTCATCTTGATTATATATGCTGCGGAACGGATAGACAAAGTTACGGCTATGGTCTAGGCACTCGGAGCACCGGCGCGCTAAAACTAATTTCTATGCTTAGAAATGTGCTGGATAAAATAAAAAAGCCCACTGGAGAAGTCCCAATGAGCTTTAATATTACATTTTTGGTGCCGATAAGAGGACTTGAACCTCCACGTTTACCCCACTTTCACTAAATCAAAAATATAAGGCCATCTGTTATAAACCCCAGGGTATGCCTGAAAGCAGGCATACCCTGGGACTTAATAATTAAAATACTTCTGTCCAACCACGTTTTTGGAGAAACTACCTAGTGCTTAGAAAAAGATCGTTCTTCGCTGCGCCTATTTTATAGATGCTCTAAAATACAGCAAGCAGCTTTGACACAACCTGTACGCTTTCGGCACGGTTTGCATGCCCATTCGGTACAAACTGCTTGTTGCCTCTACCTTGGATCAGACCGAGTTCAGCCGCTGCATTTACTGCATCTTTAGCCCATGGGCTAATATTTGCGCCATCCATAAATGTAGCATCAGCCGAAGAAGCGACTTGCTTCCCTGATTTGTACTCGTACGCTCTTACAATAATCATCGCCATTTCTTGACGAGTGATGGTATTGTTCGGCGCAAATTCATCCGCGCTATGTCCGGTTACGATGCCCGCTTCGTAGGCTGCTGCTATGACTTTTGCATACCACATGGTACTGTCTACATCTTTAAAGCTGGTTTGTGAGCTTGCCTCCAGTTCGAGAGCGCGTGCGATGAATGCTGTAAATTCAGCACGGGTTACTTCTCGTTTTGGCCCAAACTCGGCTTCGCTTATACCCTGAACAATATGTTTTGCAGTCAACTTCTTAATTACATCATGGGCCCAATATTGTTCGCTTACATCCTCGAACGATTTGTCATATTCTAATGCAGCATATTTACTAAAATGCTGCACGGCTGCGGCCAACTGCCCATTCTCATATCTACCGCCAACATATTCGAGGCTGCCGTCATCCGCGATGTTATAGACCCCGGCTAAATCTAGATTCGCTTCATCGCTCGCACTCAGCTTGATTCTGATAGGCTTCGAGAACTTCGTTAGCTTTTTGGTTATTCCATCTTTCGTAACGATGGCTAAGTTGAACTCATAGACCTCACCGGCTGTTTTTACGTTCACTTTGTTTTTGGATTCCGCTTTTTCCAACAGTTCTTTTACGGTGTCAGCATTTACGACATCCATTTCAAACAAGATCTGAGCATTCTTTAGTTCAGTATCCGCTACGAGTCTCTGCAATTCCGTTAACACGTCGGCTGGGATTTCAAGTTCAACATCCTCGTCCTCGTGCATTATGACTAAATCGTTTTTACCATCGATCGCCGCCGCATCGGCGGGCAGCAACACTCTCTTTTCTCCTTTTGCGATTTTGACTATAATCTTTCCTTGTCCGTTCGATTTCGGGCCGGCACTTATGTTTCCATCCGGCGCGCTATATTGATTGATTCGAACCGGCACGTTGAAATCATCGACGTTAATATGCCCGAAACCTCCGGTTGATTGGTCGACGACCTTCATATAAAGCTCTTCGCCGATATAATCCGATGCGTCCCAAATCTTTCGTTGATACTCCTCGTAGTTCGTTGCCGTCGCTTTGAACAGCTCTGCTCCATCCGAGGCTCTAACGAGAGCAACGTATAAACGATCGATATCACGCCCCCCGCTGACGAGGAAATCAATCCTGCCGTTGCCGCCAAGAATGAAGTTTTGCGACTTAAGCGTGCCCGTTAAGCTGTCACCGCCGGCCGCTTCATTGTGTCCCCATAAATGAAAGCCGCCTGGAATTTTTCGCGAAGGATTGAAATAAATTTCATCCCAGAATTTTTCGACATTGGAAACATGAAGGTCCTGGAATGCATTTCCTTCCGTTATCCAATCTGTTAGATCGCCGGTAGCAAAATCATGGTTAGGCAATTCGGTAATATTATTGTACACGGAGTTATCCCAATTATCCGGCACGTAGACCGGGGCCGCCGGCTCACCCGTCAACGCATTCATGTCCCAAACTTCCATAGACTTTACGGTAATGTCGTCATTGGCCCAGACTTGCAAACCTAACGAGTCATATCTGCCCGCATAGACGCGCGTCGTTAATTTCTTCTTGTAGTTGGCGAACGCTTCGACAACGGATCGGTCCAGATAGATATGGAGCTTCAAGTTCTCTCCGTCCAGTTCGACGTAGCCTCCCTGGATACCGTCCACTCGTACGTCCGGGTCAATGCTGCTCTTGGTGCGGTCTACATTAAAGGTGCTCGTTGACTTGTCGTAATAAATAAGCGTTTCTTCTTCGCCATTATCTGAGCGTCGCACTTTGAGCCCGAATTTTTGGGCCTCGCCCGGATCAATTTCCATCACGATCTCCAGCATGTCTCCCTTAACATGTTTGAGATGCGCATTCGCGCTGTTCAGGTTTTTATTCGTGATATCGACCAATTTCGTTCCTCGTAGTTCATGCAATTCCTCTATCGGTTCGATTTTCAAATTGTCATTGGAGTCCAAGCTCAAAGCAACCGGCAGCGCCAAATTGTGTGCCCAACCCGATGAATATTCGGCTTGCGGCGTTCTAACGTTCTGCACCATCGAGAAAATGACCGATCTGCCGTCAGGCGTAACCAGACCGCTTTCTGCCGTTAAGTAACCATCGCCCACATCCATCTTTGAAGGCGCCTCTTGGTCAGGAATAAATCGGAAGCTATCCCGATCCCAAGTGCCGATCCAATAGAAGACCTCAACGTCTCTTTGCACATCGTTGGTCGGTAGAACATGTTCAGGCTTTTCGTGAGGGTTAATGATAAAAATGTGCTTTTTGTCCCCTTGGCTATCCGTACCTAGCGGCAGCAGCACCGGCAATTCCCACACCGTTCCAAGTTCCGGGTAAACGTTTCTGTTGCTAGTGTATAAAGGTCCTTTGTACTCCCAATTGTACATATCATCGGATACATAAATGAGAGCCGTACCGCTGCTAAAGTCATCCATCCCGGAGGTAACCAATTGATACCACTTATCGACCTCTTCGTCGTACCATACGAACGGATCCCGGAATTCATTTTTAATGCCGTTTCCGTTTTGTTCCGTTACAGGCACAGGATGTTTTACCCAATCTTCCAGATAAGGATCCGTTAAATCGGCCGGTGTTGCAATCGCTGTTCGTTGGTTGGGAGACAAGGAGTCATTGCCTGCCGTATAGAAAAGAACAGGATTACCGTCTGCATCATATGTCGCGCCGCCCGACCAAGCTCCGTCCGGATCAAGGGTGCCGGCTTCCGGCGCGAGTGCTGGCTTTACATTCTCCCAATGCACCATATCGTCGCTGACCCAGTGGCCCCAGTGAATTTGATGCCAGAAAGGTCCTTGCGGATTATGCTGATAGAACAGATGATATTTGCCGTTGTAATAAAATGGCGCATGGGCCTCGTTCATCCAGTTTTGCGGCGGCATGGCATGGTATTGAGGGCGATGCTGATCACCATCGAACACGCTTGGATCTTCATCGATGTCGGCGTCCGGAATATTCGGAACCTCGCCGCCGTGCAACACCTTCACGCTCTCATATTGCGCGAGTACCTCTTGCGCCGTCAGCGCTTTATTGCGCAGGCTCACTTCATCCATAAGACCGCTAAACATATTGAAGGAGAACAATCCAGCTAACTCAACTGGTTTACTGTTTTTCCCGATGATCAGATTTTCCGTGGACGGCGTGATCGGTATATTTATTGGCGTCACTTTAGAAGCGGCTTCCTCACCATTTAAATATACCTTAATCATTCCTACCTCTTTATCGAACGTAGCGACCACATGATTCCACTTGTATTTTTCCAACGGGCGATCGTGCACCCAAACTTCTATCCATTGGCCGCCGATGCCAACCTGCATCGACCATGAGCCATGCCGATACATGCCAAGGGCAAAGCCTTCGGCTTTATCCTGATCGGATTGATTCACAATTGCGGAAAGCTTGTTACCGTCTCCCCACTCATAACTGCGCGGGGACACCCACGCTTCGATGGTTAACGCATCATTGACGGGCACGATCTCCTCGGCATCGATCTCGATATAATTGGAGTATCCGTCAAACAGCAAGGCGCCGCCTTTTACCCCGTTCGAGCTCCACCTTGGATCCTTCGAATTCATGTATCTGGCGTCATTAAACACGTAATTCACATTATGCTCAAGATTGCGAACTTCTTCGAGCGCCGTCTTTCCGCTACCTTCATCAAGGCTCAAGTGAGCAATGGTTCCTGTCGTGTGCGCTTGGAAGCCATCGACGGCAATGCTGGCTTCATTGGAATTGTCGATTACCTTTACGTACACCTGTTTGCCGAAATGCTCCTGAACGCTCCAGGAAATTTGTTCATTGCCGCTTATATCCCCTGTCTTCTGGAGCATTGCATGGCTATCTGCATCGAATAGCGCAACAAAAGCATCTTCGGAGTTTTGAATCTCCAATATACGGAAGTTGATTACTCCAGCGCCTTGAAGCGTAAAGACATTGGATGTAATGGAGCCTTCTCCTTCATCGCTGGATGCCGCGTAGAACGTTCCTTCCTTCGCCTCAAGAGCCTCATTCATTACTTGAAATGCGCTTCCATCCCTTGTCCAGTCGGTGAAATCCCCGGTTTCAAAGCCGCGATTGGCAATCTCCTTCGGCATGATATTTACCGCGTAGATCCCTTCTGCCGGTACAATTTCATTGAAGGTGTGGAAAGCGTCCGCAAAAATCATTCCCCAATCCGATGTCCCGTTATCGACAATTTCAAAGTACAGATTTTTGCCTATATGTTTAGACAAATCGGCTCTATACTGCTCCATATTCGCCAGACGCAATCCCTGATCCGGATTCGGGAAATTTATGTCGGCGAATTCGGTATTGCCGTATCTGGCAATCAACTTGCCTGTATCCGCGTCGACGACATTAACATAAACCAGTTCCGTGTGCTTGCCGCCGCCTAGTCTAAAACTAATCCAGCCTGTGCCGCCTAACTCGAACGCCGAAGAACGAAGCTTGCCTGTTTCGGCTTCCAAGGCTCTCAAACCGTTCAAGTGATAACTGCCTTCTTGATGATACGGAATATTCTCGTTCCAGTAAGTCGTTTCATCAGAAACGCTGTCGCCGTCAAATGCTTGGCCCTCTACGATCGTCCAGCCTGTTAAATCCCCAGTTTCGAAGCTGGGATTGTCGACTTGATACCGTTCGAAATCAGGTTTGATATCAGCCGCAACAACACCTTCGGCTGGTTCTACTTCATGATGCATGAAGAACGCGTCCGCAATAATAATGCCCCAGTCATTCGTTGCGTAATCGACAATCTCTACATATAACTCCTTGCCTAAATGGTCGGACAGATCGGCTTTGTACTGCTCCATGTTCGCCAAACGCATGCCCAGCCCCGGATCCGGGAAGTTAATATCCGTAAATTCGCTATTGCCGTATCTGGCAATCACTTTCTTCGTGTCCGCCTCGACGATATTGATGAATGCTTTGCTCGAATTTTTGGCTCCACCCAGCTTGAAGCTTATCCAGCCGCTCCCTCCTAGTAGGAAGTTTGAAGAACGTACGACTCCCGTTTCAGCCTCCAGATGCTTCCAACCATTTAAGTGATATGTGCCTTCCTGATTGTAAGGAATATTTTCTGCCCACCATGTCGCATCTCCTGATACACTATCAGGACCAAATGCCCCGCCTGAAACAATTGTCCAGCCTGCCATATTACCAGTCTCGAAGCTTGGGTTCACAAGCTCGTTCGTAATCTCCGTCTGTTGCAAATTGGTTGCTAGAATCCCATCCATCGGCTCGGCTGCCAGATACATAAAGAACGCATCTGCGAACAAGACACCCCAATCGGAACTTGCGGCATCAATGATTTCCAAATACAGCTCCTTGCCCAAATGAAGCGACAAATCGGCCTTGTACTGCACCATATTGGCCAGACGCATGCCCTGATCCACATGCGGGATGTTCACGTCGGCAAACTCGGTGTTTCCGAATTTGGCCACAATGTTGCCCGTATCCGCTTCCACAACGTTCACATGCATCATCTCGGTATTTTTGCCGCCCCCCAGCTTGAAGCTGGTCCAGCCGCTGCCGCCTAACGTGAAGGTGCTGGAGCGGAGCTTTCCAGTATTGGCTTCGGATGTTTGCCAGCCATTCAGGTGATAGGAGCCCTCCTGATTGTAAGGAATGTTTTCCGCCCACCAGTAAGTTGAATCCGTTACGCTAGTAGGTCCGAACGCATCTCCTTCGATGACCGTCCAACCAGTTAAGTCTCCCGTCTCAAACCCTGCATTTTCAATCTGGGCATCGGTAAGATTCGGCGTAAGATCTGTTGCAATCACGCCTTCAGCCGGATCGGCAAGGTGATAAGTAAAGAAGGCATCTGCAAAGAGCGCCCCCCAATCGTTGCTTGCTTGATCTACGATCTCTAGAAATAGTTTCTTCCCTAGCTGAGCGGACAAGTCAGCCTTATACTGCACCATATTTGCTAGACGCATGCCTTGATCCTCATTTGGAAAATTAACATCAGCAAACTCCGTGTTTCCGTATCTGGCAACTAGCTTTCCCGATTCCGCATCCACTACGTTAACATGCACCTTGTCCGTATTCTTGCCGCCGCCCAGCTTGAAACTAATCCAGCCGCTGCCGCCTAACGTAAAGATACTGGAGCGAAGCTTGCCTGTAGCTGCCTCGGTGGTTTTCCAACCGTTCAAATGATAGGCACCTTCTTGGTTATACGGAATTTCTTCCGCCCACCAAGTAGTTTCATTCGATACGCTGTTTGAACCGAATACGCTTCCTTCAACCACAGTCCACCCTGTTAAATCGCCGGTTTCAAAGCCTGGATTCTGTATCTCAAAGACATCATCCGTTACTGGCGGATCTTCAGCAGAAACGCTTGTTACGAAATAAGCGGGAACGATCAATTGAAAAACCAACAGCAATGTAGTAACAATAGCAATTTGTTGCCTTTTAAAATGACCTATTAGCATTGAAGAACCTTCTCCTTTTTGATTCAGCTAGAACTTAAACTAGTTATAAAACATACGAAAAAAACTTTGCAACCCCATGATGAAACGTTTCCAATTTTACAAATAATGAAATCGCAGTTCCGGTAGGTTTATACTTGTGTACCGTCGCTCACCTCCCTAAAACGCCGCTTGATTGATTTCGGCCTCTTACGCAAATAAAAATGATAGCTCTTGCTACAATCGACATAATATTAGTTCGTCACAATAACGCGCAGGAATATATGCTAGCAGTAGAGCCAATCTTTCGATTGATTCTACTGCTAGCTTTCTGTTTAATGCCCAACTCTAGTGCCTGGTTATAGCGTTCAGAAAGATACACTATGGCTAATGATGTTTTCTTCCATGCGTTTAGAGTTTTCCTTATGGCACAAATTCCATCTGTCCATGGTTACTTCCACCTCGCCGTCCGAAAACAATTCGATTCCATTGCTGTCAGCCGACGGATAGATGGTCGAAGTCATAGTCTTCACCCCGTCGTTGATAAAGATCTCGACACTGGACAGGTCAAGGAAAATGCTCAGATTCAATATGCCGTCTTCTAAGCCAACCGATACCGTTCTCACACCGTTGATACCGCCCTCCGTAGGAGCCTCTTGGATCACATGACCACTTCGGGAACGGTCGAAGGAAAATGTACCATTATCGGCATCGTACAAAAGTACGGTTTCCTCTTCCTTCCCCATCCTGACCTTCAATCCAAATTTGGATGCGCCAAGCGGTTTGAACGCAACTTTTAATTCGAGCTGCGACCCTTCCATTTCAGGAAGCAGCCGCTTTCCGTTTAGCTTGGATTTGAAAGTGACATGATGGCTGCGGTAGTTTTCGATTTCCTTCACCGGTTCCTGATAGAGCAGATTCCCTCTGAGGCTCAATACTCTAGGCAGCGTCATCATGCCTGCCCATTGATGTCCAAGCTGCGCAGCCGGTATATTACGGTCCCACATCTGCATCCAACCCATGATGATTCTTCTTCCTTTGTCATCGATCAACGTTTGCGGTGCATAATAATCAAATCCATAATCCAATTCGTCGGCATATTCGTATTCATACGCCCCCGTCTCGTAATCAAGCTTGCCGATCATATAGGTTACGGAATGAACATTGCAAAATCGCTCTCCGTCTCTTTCCAAAAATTGCGGCGACAGAATCAAAACATCCCGGTCTCCCATCTCGAACAAATCGGGACATTCCCACATTTTCCCGAATTTATTGCCACTTCTGGACATAACGCCAACATACTGCCAAGACCGCAAATCGGAAGATCGATACAGCAGTATTTGACCGCTGTCATCCTCGTAGCGGCTCCCGATAACGGAGTAGTAACTGCCATTCTTGCGCCACACCTTCGGATCCCTGAAGTCTTGCAGAAGAGCACCCGCAGGCAATGCATCCGATCCAATGACCGGATTCTCATCCAACTTCGTGTAGGTAATGCCGTCGCCGATCGCAAGGCACTGCGTCTGACGGATTTTCCCTGGATCTTCGGGATCGGGATTGTGATGGCCTGTGTACATAAGCACATGCTGTCCGTCCACCTCAATCGCCGTACCCGAAAAACAACCGTCCCGATCATAAGGGGCATCCGGCGCCATCGCGACGGGAAGCGACTCCCACTGGATCAAATCTTTGCTCTTCGCATGTCCCCAATGCATTGGGCCAGGAGCCGCTTGATAAGGATGATATTGATAAAAGAGGTGATAGTCCCCGGCAAAAAACGAAAAGCCGTTCGGATCGTTAAGCCAGCCGATATCTGCGGCATAGTGAAACCCTGGCCGATAATCTTGCAGGACAAGGTGTTCATTCTTTTTGATATAATCGTTTGCTTGTTGAACCGTGAAATTCCCCATGTTTCGTCCCCTTCCAGCTATTGCTCGTCATAATACGGTTTTACATTCTCATTCGTATACACAGATCCCATTTCAAATACCGTCAAACGGTCGACAACCAGGCTGCTGTCTCCGAAAATTTCCAGTCCCATTGCCATCTCCAAAGTTGGGAATATTCTGCTGGTAATGCTTACGGCATCATTGCCATACACCTCCAGCAAGGAACGATCCAAAAAGATCTTCAGTTTGACGGTGTCATTCTCCACCGAAAGCGGCGCTTGCTGCACGCCCAAACCGGTTTTGTCCAAGCTCGAGTTCAAGCGGTCAACCTTGAGCCGATTATCAGCGGTATCATAATAGACTGAAGTGTATTCCACATCGTCAGGCGCTTGTCTTACCTTGATGCCGGCAGGCTTTTCGCCGTGGTTGTGGAATTCCAGATAAATCTCCAGCAAATCGCCTTTGATGTCTTTCAGTTTGGCATTGGTTTCATCCACTGTGGCGTTGGACAGTTCCAGCAAGGTGTTCCTTCTGGCATTCTTCACTTCTTCGATTGGAGACACCTGCAATTGTCCCAAATCATTCAAATACAGCGATACGGGCAGCCCTGTCGTATGTGCCCAGCCGGAATAATATTCTTCCCATGAGCCCCGGGATCCTTGAGCAATCGTAAAGAGAATGGATCGTCCCGTCTTGGGATCGACAAACCCGCTCGGACCGGTGAAGAAGCCGTCTCCGTAATCGATCAGACGAGGCTCTTCATGCTCGGGAACAAATCGTTTCGATGCTTCGTCAAATTGGCCCAGCCAATAATAGACTTCTACATCAGCCCCGGATCCATGGGGACTGACGATGAAAATATCCTTCTTGATTGTCCCATCGGCCGATTGCACAGGGAGCAGGATGGGCAGCTCCCAATGCTCGCCAAGAAACTTGAATTTATCGCGGCTGCTTTCAAATACATTGCCGTGATATTCCCAGTTTTCCAGATCGGATGAGGAATAAATAGAGGCCGTTCCCCCATTGTTGTTGTTCGTGCCAGTACCGACGAGCATGTACCAAACATCCTTGTCATTATCTTTCCACACGAACGGATCCCTGAATTCGCCGAAATCGCCTTGGCCTTCTTTCTGAACGACGATTGGCTGCGGATGGGATTTCCACTCCACTAAATATGGATCATGAAGATCGACCGGTCGAACCAATCCTACTCTTTGATTCGGTTTTTCGCTGTCATTGCCTGCGGTAATGAACAAGACCGGCTTCCCATCGCGGTCGAGCGTTGCGCTTCCCGTCCAGATCCCGTCTGGCGCGAGCTCACCGGCCTCCGGGGAAACCGCTTCTTTCACGTTTTCCCATCGGATCATGTCATCACTGACCCAATGTCCCCAATGGATTTGATGCCAGAAGGGGCCGAACGGATTGTGCTGATAGAACAAATGATATTTGCCGTTGTAATAAACCGGGGCATGAGGCTCGTTCATCCAAAATCCCGGCGGAATGGCATGAAACTGCGGGCGGTAACGGTCTCCGTCATAAATGGCGGGATCGATTCGGATCTCATCATAAGCGATTTGCGGAAGCGCGTTTCCGCTAATTTGGATATACTGTTCATAAGACTGTTTCACTTCTGCCTTGGTCAAGGCTTTGTCATATATTTTCAGTTCGTCCATCATGCCGTTAAACATGTTGGCGTCGAATACGCCGGCCACTTTGAAATTGTTACTGTGCTTGCCGATGGACAACTTATCGTCGCTTTTATTAATAGGCTTGCCTTTGTATTCTTCAAACACTTCTTCGTTGACTTTCTCGCCGTTCAAGTAAAGCGTCGCTTTGCCTTCCGTGGAATCAAATGTCGCGACGACATATGACCATTTGAACTTCGGCAGCGGATGTCCATTGTCCCAGATCTCCACATTGCCAGCCAACAGCGAATCTCCCAGCCCCAATTGAAGCGACCACGTCCCATGCCGGTACATTCCAAAAACGAAGCCTTCCTTTTTCTCCTTACTCCCTTGACTGACGAATGCGGAAAGAAGTTGTTGATCTCCCCATTCAAAAGCCCGCGGCGCTACCCATACGCCAATAGACAGCTGATCCTCGGGCGTATCGAACTTTTCCTTTTCAATAAAAGTGGAATATCCGTCGAAAAGCAACGAACCGCCGTTGATCCCGACCTTCTTCCATAACGGATCGGAATGTTTTTTGTAAAGCAGTGGTTGATTTCTCTCATTAAACACGTAGTTGACATGCTGCTTTTCTTCACTGACATGGTCAACAATATCCTCACCGGACTGTTCGTTAAAACTCCAGTATCCGGCCAATCCCTTATCATCTGATTCGGACGTGCACGCTGCCATTCCAAGGACTAAGATGCTTAATGCCAAAAAAACACCGTATTGCCCAAATCGTATTTTTTTCACCTACTGTCTATCCTCTCTACTTGGTTTAAATGGAGAGCCGCTTGTCGCTGGCTCTCCATTTAGATAAGCCAGATTTACTTCAATTGGTTTGTGGCTTCGATTGAATCCGCAGGAGCCGCATCAAGCTTTGTATTGAAGGAGTCGAATGTCATAAAACCCCAATCGGACGACGCCTGATCGACGATTTCAATATACAATTTCTTGCCGAGATGCTTAGAAAGATCCGCATGGTACTGAACCATGTTGGCTAGTCTCATGCCTTGGTCAACATTCGGGAAGTTAACGTCCGCAAACTCGGAGTTGCCGTACCGGGCGACCTCATTTTTGCTGTCCGCATCGACGATCGAGATATACATCGTGGAAGGGTCTTTGCCTCCGCCTAGCTTGAAGCTGATGATGCCGGTGCCGCCAAGTTCAAAGGTTGCCGACGTCAGCTTGCCTTTGCCGCCTTCATTGAACAAACCGAAAAGGTATTTTCCATCTTTGTTGTACGGAATTTTTTCGGCCCACCAGGTTTCGTCCAACGTTACGCCCGCATGTTCGAAAGCGTCTCCTTCAAAAGTCCAGCCGCAAAGGTTGCCTTCTTCAAATCCGCCGTTGGCGATTTCATTAGGGGAAGGAGCTGCTATAAGAGCGCAGTCGTACGATCTTGCCTTGTCTTTCTTCTCGCCGGCCGCCTGTGGTTCCGCTACGCCGTCCACGTAATACGTACGGATATCGTCCAGGTTGATAAATCCGAAGTCGCCGTCGTCGTCCCCATCGACCACCATCAAGTACATCTCTTTGCCCAAGTACTTGGACAGGTCCAACGTGTACTCCGCATAGTTGTTCGTAAAGCCTAGGCCGGCTTCATATTTCGATACATCCGCAATACCAGGATCGACAAACTCAGTGTTGGACTGCTTGGCAATTATTTCGTCGTTCTCAGCCAAATGGACGGCAACGAACGTGGTGTCGATGTCCCGAGCGGCGCCGATCTTCATGGAAATCTTCCCATCGCCGCATAATGTGAAGGTTGAGGACTTTAATTTACCCGTTTTCGTTTCTTTAATCGTCTCGTCGAATCCTAAACCGTACAAGTGCCAATTTCCTTCATGCTTAAAAGGTATCTTCTCTTTCCAGAAGGTCGGGGTCGTCATTACGGTATCATCGATAAAGGCATCTCCTTCCACAACTGTCCAACCGGTCAAGTCTCCCGTCTCAAAACCTCCATTAACGGGCCGCGCATTCTCTGGCGTGCAAGCCGACGTGTCTACAGGCGCAGTCGCTTCGGGATTGTTGGATGCGGTACCGCCACTTTCAGCGTTCTCCTCATTACTTTGACAAGCGGCCAACGAAACGGCCAATACAAGCACGCACAGAACAGATACAATTTTCTTCAAGGATACACACTTCCTTCGGTCGATTTTTTTCAAACAAGTTCACGAGATCGAAACACGGTCAAGGATTGGGTAGAAACCTGCCTCCCTTCGCCATGTGCTGCCCCTTTCTGTATGGATTACTTAATCCCCGCTGTACTAAACCCTTCCACGATATATTTCTGTGCCAGGGCATAAACAACGATTAGAGGAATTGTTGCTAAGGTGAGAGCGGCCATAATCTGTCCAGTTTCGATCATCGGCTGCTGCGCTAACGTATTTAATGCGGCTTGTATCGGATAAAGCGGCCAGTCGCCGTTTCCGCTCGGAGCAGGGAGTACCATAATCGGCCATATATAATCATTCCAGACGCCGATAAAGTTTAAGGTTGCAATGGTGGCAATAATCGGCTTGGAAGTGGCCAGGATAATATGGTAATAGACCTGCAACTTGCTGGCGCCATCCATAATCGCCGCCTCCTCCAGCTCTCTCGGAACGCTGACGAACGATTGCCGGAAGAGGAATATATTGAATACGCTGACCAGAGGCGGGATCAGTACCGCAAAGATCGTGCCCGTCAAGCCCAAGCGGTGCACAATCGTATAGAGTGGAATAATCGTCGTTTCAATAGGTACAACAATGAGAAAGACAATCAACCCGAGCAGAAAGGTTTTCCCTGGAAAATGGAATTTCGCAAGCGCGTACCCCGCCATGGAAGAAACGATAATGTTGCCGACCACGATGAACGCAGAATAGAAAGAGCTGTTCAACATAAAACGCCAAATCTTGTAATCAGTTAATAAAATCGCATAGTTTCGAAGAAAAACCGAGCCATCGGTTATATTGGGAATGAAGCTCGATAATTTTCCCGTCTCGCTGTAGATCAGTACATCCGGTTTGGTCGAAGCCGCCAGCATCCACACCGTCGGAAACAGGAACAGAACGGCGAGAACGGACATAAACAGATAGATAAATAACAGCCTGAAGCCTTTGTTGTTCACGGTCATTCCTTTCATCCGTCTAATCCACCTCTCTCAGTACATACCGCTGCACCAGTGTCATGGAACCGATCAGTACGGTCACGAGCAGAGCAATGGCACTGGCGTACCCGACCATTTTAAATACGTAGCCTTCGTTATAAATAAGGTAAGACAGCGTCACGGTGAATTCTTTGTAGCCGGTCAGAATCATCGGTTGTATCATCAGCCTGGACGCCGCGATGAAGGTTGTAATCAGGATAAACAGCGTAATCGGCTTCAAACCCGGCATGGTGATATTCAGGAAGCTTTTCCACCGGTTGGCGCCGTCCAATTGAGCGGCTTCGTACAAATCTCTGGAAATATTTTTGAGGCCCGCAAGAAAGATGATCATTTGCATACCCGCGCCCTGCCATGCCGAGAGGAGGATAATCAGGTTCATCGCTTGATCCGGATCGGTAAAAAAGCCTTGTACCGGAATTCCCATTTTCACCAGCAAGCCGTTTATTAAGCCCTTCTCGTCCGGCCTCAACATGTATAACCACAGGAATGACGTAACCGCCAAGGACATAACGACAGGACTGAAAAAAGCAACCTTGAAAAAACCCCCACCTTTACGCGGCTTGTTGACCAGCAAAGCCAAACCGAGTGCAACAGCAATTTGCAAAGGCACGCAAAACAGCATGAAGTATAAAGTATTCTTCAGCGCATGGTAGAAATCGCCTTGACCGCTCAAATCCTTAGTCAACGACGAGAAATTGTTAAGACCGATATAATGGATATTGTTCGGTTCGAGCAAATAATAATCGGTAAAGCCGTACCAAAGCGACAACACGATCGGTTGAATGACAAACAGGACAATTAGAACCAGCGCCGGAGCCATAAAGAGATAGCCTGCCAAGGAGTGGCTCCACTTAAATTTGAATTCGCCCGACTTTCGAATATCCCATAGGACGCATACAGCCAGGATCAGTATAAAAACCGCAATTAAACCGAGCGTGAATGTATTCATATCGAGCTCCTTTCAAGCTACCTCTTGTGTCTCTCCAACTTGACTTCCAGTTGTTTCGTAAGCTGGTCCAGCGTTTCGCCGACATCTTTGCCGTTGACGATCCGATCGATGGCCTGCTGAAAGGAGAATGTCAGCTCGGGGTACGCGAACACATTCGGTCTCGGATGCCCGCCCGCAATCAACTGGTCCATAAACAATTTGTCTGGTCCCTCTTTGTACTTCGAAACCTCAGCATAGGCCGAAGCCTTTGCCGGAAGCAGTCCCGTGGCATTTGTCACCATGATCGTCGACTCTTTGTTCGTCATCCATTCCGCAATCTTCGCCGCTTCTTCCGGATGCTTGGTCGATTCGCTTACTCCGAACGCCCAACTGCCTGTCGGTACATGCAGCTTACCGGATTCGCCGACTGGATATGGAAGCACGCCCCAATGAGGAACGGTATCGACATAGCTGTATTTCATCAGCGGGATCGTCCAAGCTGAGCTTAAGGACATCGGATATATGCCCACTTCGAACGCATTGTCTTCAGGAACGGCTGCGGAAAGTCCTTCATTGATCATTGATTGGATGAAGGCGAAGCCTTTGGCCGTGTTTTCACTATTGAAATACCCTTGGACTTCTATGCCGTCTTCGGAAATCAATTCTCCTCCGTTGGTCCAGATGAAAGGCGCAAGTCCGAATGTCACCCATTCGTCTTGCGAACCGAGGTGCAGATCGATGGCCGGTTTATTGAATTTATTTTTCAAAGTGGTTGCGATTTGTTTGAACTCATCCTGCGTCCAAGGGTCCTCAACGGTGATTCCGAGGTCCTGATCGCATGACTCGACGCTTTTGCAGAGACCTGCTTGGACAAACATGTCTTTGTTATAGAACACGGCAACCGTCGATTCCTGGATAGCCAAACTGTACAATTTCCCTTCGTACGTTCCTTGCTGCAAGGCTGTATTAAGGAAGTCATTCTTGGATTCCTCAGGCAGACGATCTGACAGATCGAGCAAGATGCCGGATTTGGCGTATGCTCCCGTATTGGGACCGTCCAGGGTTAGCACATCGGGCAATGAACTCGTCGTTAACGCTGCGTTGACTTTGTCCTCATACCCCGTACCGCCGCCTCCACGCGCAATGTATTGAACTTCAATTTCAATTTTTCCGACATTGGCGTCGTTGAACGCCTTCGCTCTCGTTTTGTAAGCTTTTCCTTCTAGCGTGTCTTCGGAGACGTGAACCCACATAGACAATTTGACGGGTCCATCGCTCTCTTGGGAACCCTCGCTATTTTCGGAAGCCTCTCCGCTGCATGCAACAAGCATCAATACCATAGAGACAAGCACTAACCCTATCCACCCTTTGTTCACTATAATCCCTCCCATAAAAAGTATTGTTCATTAATTGAAACGTTTCCAATTTATCACACTACATTCTCACAAATGAAACGTTTCCAACTTACCGCATTACATTCTCGTAAATGAAACGTTTCCAACTCACCGCAGAACATTCTCATAACTGAAACGTTTCCAACTCAGTCCGCGCTAACGCGTAGATCAATGAAACGCTTTGATATTGAAGCAAATAACTATCCTGCTGCGATGATTTCTGTTTGTGAAGCGTTTCCAATACCATTATGGAAAAGCTGACAACTCATGTTGTTTCGCCTTGCCAGTATTCGACAGCAATTATAAAATCTTCGTGTTCGACCGACTCGCCTTCAATTTTTTTGAGAAGAAGCTGGACAGCCTTTCTGGCCATTTGTTCAACCGGCTGACGAATGGTTGATAATACGGGATGGAAGTACTCATGATCCTGAATACCATCGTAACCGATGACCTTTACGTCTTCCGGGACGCGAAGTCCGCTTCTTTTCGCAATCTCTATATATTTGGCTGCAAGCATATCCGTAATGGCAAAAACGCCATTCACTTCCGGATACTTCTTCAGGAACCGCTTTATAAAAGCGATATCATCTGCGATCGGATCGGGTTCTTCGTATACGACGTACGGAATTCCCATTGCTTCTGCTTCATGTATAAATCCTTTTTTCCGATTCCTTGTTTCCGAATTGATGGAAGTCGCGCCCCCAATAAACGCAACGTTATTGGCGCCTGCTTTGACAAGCTCTTTTAATGCGATTCTACCGCCCTCAAAATTGTCGGAAGTTACGCAAGTAATTTGTTTGGAAAAGTGACGATCGATGCTGACGATTGGAATATCTGTATGGATATATTCCTCAATGTCGTTGTATGTGATGCCAATTATTCCCGCAACTTTATTTTGTTTAAGCATATCCAAATAATACAGTTCTTTTTCCGGCTTGCCTCCACTATTGCATAGCAGCAGTTGATACCCATTTCGGTCAAGCTCATCTTCAATATGATACGCAAGTTCCGAAAAGAATTGGTTGAAGATGCTGGGCAGCAACAATGAAACGAGATAGGAACGCTGCATTTTGAAATTTCTTGCAACTTGATTCGGCACATAATTGAGTTCTCGAATGGCTTCGATTACTTTGTTTCTTGTTACGGGTTTGACTGAGCCTATGTTATTGATAACTCTGGATACTGTTCCAACCCCCACCCCTGCCAAGTTTGCAACATCCTTAATGCTATGCAACTAAATACCCCCAGTTAAAACGTTTTCATCCTACAGTCTCATCATAGCAATGTTTTGGAAACGTTTCAACTATTTTTTCGTTGTTCTTACGCATTGACAATTCGTTCAAAATGGTCGGATGCTCTCGTCCACGGAAGAATATGAATCTTCTCGGGGAACAGAAGCGGATTCCCGCATACAGCCATTTTGTAGCCGGGATCCAATTCATACATTCGAAAACGCCAAGTATCCATTTCCGTTCCAGCATTAAGTTTTATATCCTTGCCCTCTAAAAGAAAAGAAAACGTATGGAGAGCTATAGAAAGTCCTTTTCCTTCAGCCTTGATATAGCTTTCTTTTAGCGTCCAAAATTCGTAAAAACATGACAATCTCTGATTCACAGGCTGATTATACATATGCACGATTTCCAACTGGGAGAAAAATCGGTTTGCGATTGCGAGATCGAATGGTCTTATTCTTTCGATGTCAATACCTACCGGAGAAATGTCGAAGCAAGCAACGACCCAATCACTGGAATGAGAGATATTGAAATGATAATTTGGATAACCTAACAAAACAGGTTTGGAATACTCGTTCCGAACGATCTTCACTTGATGATGAGAAATATTCCAATGGTCAAAGGCAACTATTCGTACAAGCACTTCGCCAAAAAATGATCGTATGAAATCATCTTTGAATCGGTACCTTTGCAGTTTATTTCGCAATTCTTCACTTACGTGCCGACTTAAATATTGGCAAAGAAGAAAATCGGCATTTTCAACATTTATCGCATAGATTTCCAAGTAATCGCCTCCTCGCTTATACCCGTGAATTACCTATCTTGCCCATCGATGATAGTCAATTGTTGACAAATCAAATCAACCACTTGCCCCACATCTGTATGTATGAAAAAGTGGTTTCCCTGAAATTCGTTTACATGACATTTCCTTTTCGTATACTGTTTCCATTCTTCCGCTTCATTGCGCGAATATCGATCTTGGGCGCCGTATAACGCGGTAATATCGCAATCCAGCTTTTCTCGCAAGGCGGATTCATAAGTTTCCACCAGCCGGTAATCCGCTCGAAGAATGGGCAGGAACAGCATCGACAATTCTTTATTTTCAAATATGTCGGGGGATGTCCCGCCTAATTGCAAGATGTGCTCTTGAAACTCCTTTTCCGGCATCAAATGAACGTTTTTGTTCTCCCTGAGATGCGGCGCTTTGCATCCGGATAAAAAAACATGAGCGGGAGATCGATTCGTTAATGAGAAGATCCGGAGGGAAGCCTCGTAGGCAAACAAGGCTCCCATGCTATGTCCGAATATGGCAAATGGCGTTTCGTCCAGATGTTCGGCAATCTGCCGAATCAAATCATCCGTCCCATCACCCCTCAAGCTTTTATAAAATGGATCAGCCAACCGAATTCCGCGGCCGGCCATTTCGATAGGGACCACTTCGATCCATGGCGGCATCCGTATTCTCCAGGAGGAGTAGTTCATGGCAGAACCGCCGGCATAAGGCAAGCAAAACAATTTAACCCGATTCATTCTGACCTCCATTTTCATCTGACCATACTTTGATTGGATTGGATTGGATGGCTGCTGCCAATCCGGCGATCGTCGTAACCGAAAGCATGTTTTCATCCTCGGGCATCAGATTTCGCTTCTCCAAAGCCACCTTCATATAGATCAGCTTCAAAGAATTGCCGCCAAGTTCAAAGAAATCATCGTACACACTTACACGCGGAAGCTCCAGTATCTCCTTCCATACCTCTTCCAACTGCGCTTCCCGTTCATTGCGAGGGGCCACATATTCGTTATCGGAGCTTCTTTGCATGGATTCCGGATGCGGAAGCGCTTTGCGGTCGATTTTCCCGTTTGCCGTAACCGGAATGTCTTCCATCTCCACGAAGTAGGACGGCACCATATAATCCGGCAAATAGCGAAGCAGTTCGCTTCTCATCTGCGCGACAGGTACATGAGCCCGACTCACAACATAGGCGCACAATGCTTTATACCCCGACTGTTCTTCGATAGGAATGACGACTGCGGATTGAATATTCGGCAGGCTCAACATGAGCGCTTCAATTTCTCCCGGTTCTACGCGATAGCCTCTGATTTTTACCTGAAAATCTGTTCTGCCGATATATTCCGCTTCGCCGTTTTCCTTCCACCTCGTCAAATCTCCGGTACGGTACATGATCGTTCCCGGAATGAACGGATTTTCGATGAACCGCTCGAGCGTTAAATCCGGACGATGCAAGTAGCCTCTTGCGAGACCTGCCCCGGAAATGTACAATTCCCCTGCGACTCCGATTGGAACAGGCATGAGCGCTTCGTTTAAAATGTAGTTTTGGTTCTTATGCATCGGTTTGCCGATCGGCACATTTTTTCCGGCAGGCTTTTGCGATCCGTATATATGCATATTCGAACAAATGGTCGTTTCCGTAGGTCCATATCCGTTGATGATTCTCATCTCGGGATTCAACTGCAAGTAACGTTCCAACGTCCAATCTTTGATCGGTTCGACGCCGACCAGCAGTTTATCTAATTTCACCTTATGGCGCTCGGGTTCAAGCAAATCGCAAATGTCATTCAACAACGTCGGCGGCAAATAAGCGAAACTGATGGATTCTTCGACCAGAAGATTTGCCAGCGCATTCATATCCGTCAGCTTCGGCATCGGATAAAGAACAAGCACAGAACCGAATATTAGCGGTAAAAACAGCTCGCAAACGCTCACATCGAATGAAATGCTCGTCAAACTGAGACAGCGGTCTTCATAGCCAAATTGGCCTCCGAAGTGTTCTCGAATCGAATATGCGAAATGGTGTAATGACTGATGTTCGACCATGACTCCCTTCGGCTGTCCGGTGGATCCGGAAGTATAAATAACGTACATCAAATCGCCCGCTTCATTGATGTTGCCTGGATTCGATATCCGCTCATTCGCCGCAACCGAACCCGTTAACAAGATTGTTTCTCCCTCAAAAGAAACCGTCTCTCTCCATTCCTCTTGCATGCACACGACCTTCGTGCCGCTATCCTTCAACATATATTGGATGCGTTCCAAGGGAAGCTGAGGATCAATCGGCAAATAAGCTCCGCCGGCCTTTAGTATCGCCATCATGCCGATGACCAGCTCGGGAGAACGTTCCGCGACAATGCCAACCACCGAATCCGGACCAACCCCTTTGGAACGAAGCAAATGCGCAAACTGATTCGATCTTTCGTTCAGTTCACGGTATGTGAATAGTTGGTCTTTCCACACGAGCGCCGTCCGATCCGGCGCATGATCCGCCTGTTCTTCGAACAGGCAATGAATGGGGCGAGGCGGGAATGTCCAGCTTTCGCTATTGTTAAATTCGTTGACGATCAGCCGTACATCGTCATCGGCAAGCATTTGAATATGGCCGATAGGCGTTTCCGGCTGGAGCGCGACCTCTTGTAAAATTTTTAAATAATGCCGCATCATTCGTTGAACCGTTTCTTCTTTGAATAGTTTGGCGCAATATTCGACGACAAACCGCAAACCGTTTTCCGTCTCGTACGTTTGAATCATCAGATCGAATTTTGCCGTATTGTTTTCAATGGGGTACGGCGCGACGGATAGCTCATCCAGAGAAATTTCCGGGATGTCGATATTTTGCAAAATTAACATCGTATCAAACAGCGGATTTCTGCTCTTGTCTTGTAAGCATAAAGAATGGACTAAATCTTCGAACGGATAGTCCTGATGGCGATAAGCAAGGATGGCATTTTCTTTCACCTCGTTCATGAAATGCAGGAAAGATTTCTCCTTCGCAGGAAAATTACGAAGCGCCAGCGTATTGACGAACATCCCGACCAACGATTCCAGGTTATGGTGCGGTCTTCCGGAAATAGGCGAGCCTACGACGATATCATCTTGTCCCGTATAACGATGAAGCAATACATTGTACGCCGCAAGAAGAACCATGAACAGCGTCGTTTCCCTTTCCTTGGCAAGCTGCTTGATCCGGGAAACGGTCTCTCCATCCAATGCGACTTCAAACGTTTTTCCTTCTGCGCTCTTAACGGGCGGTCTGGAAAAATCAGTCGGCAATTGCAGGACGGGTACTTCGCCGCGAAACGCATTCAACCAGTAGTCTCTTTGCACTTCCATGAACGGCGAACGGGCCATCTCGTGTTGCCATACCGCGTAATCTTTATACTGTAGCGCCGGAGCAGGCAACGCTTGTCCATGATACAATTGCATTAATTCCCGTATGAGAATCCCCATCGACGTACCGTCGGAAATGAGATGATGTTTATCCACAAGCAGGACATGTTTTTGTTCGGAAATGCGCAGCAGCAGCAGCCGAATGAGGGGATCCTTAGCCAAATCGAACGGACGTATAAAACGATGAATATAGTCCGGCACATCCGATTCGGCAGCTTCGACAGATTCTATGGAAAGCTCCAGGCGGTCAGCAAAGCTTTGAACCGGTTCGTCGCCATCCAGATAGAATGAGGCGCGGAATATTTCATGCCTGTCCAATAAAGCTTGAAAAGTGTTTTTCAATCGCTCCGGGTCAAGCGGGCCTTCAAGCAGCAACGCTTGAGGCAAATGATACGCCGTCGATGCCGGTTCAAATTGCTGAAGAATATACAACCGTTTTTGCGCGGACGATAAAGGGTATCGTTCCCGCTTTTTGGCTGCTTGCGGCTCCGGAAAGTGCAAGGAATCATCGGCTTTGTCTTCGGTCGCGATCGCTGCAGCGATCTCGCGGATGGTCGGAAACTGGAATATAGCCGTGGGATCCCAGCGAGTTTGAAAAGATTCATTGAGACGGTTCGTCACCCATAAAGCAAGAATCGAATCTCCGCCTAATTCAAAAAAATGGTCGTCGACGCCGATTTGGCGAACGCCAAGCACATCGCTCCAAATCGCCGCAATCGTACGATCGGCAGCGGAATAATCGACCTCGCTTTCTTTGCCTGTTAGAACGACCGCCTGCGACGCTTTTGCACCAGGCGTCGCTGGTGCAGCAGACGAATAAATGGCGCCGTGATCCATATCGACCCAACATCGCGTTCGCTTAAACGGATATGTGGGCAAGCTTGCTTTGTAGCGATTTTCGTCGCTGTAAAACGACTCCCACTCGATGTCCGCGCCTTCAACGTAAAGCCGGCATATGCCGGCCTTGTCGTCTCGCATCTGTTCCAGATCAGCAGCCCGAAGTTCACCGGCGTTGCCGGCGTTGCCGAAATAGACGTGTTCGCTTTCCGCTTCCAAGCCGATCTCGGAAATTCGCTTCAATTTCATCCATAAATCGTCCGTATCGCGAACGAGCATGGCAAGCCTATAGGATAGATGGGCCCGTCCCGTTGCCACCGTATAACATATATCCTTAATGGACAACGATTTTAAGCGGTCCGCTTGTTCCATATAGGAATCGATCCAGCCCAGCAATGTCTCATGACTCTGGGCCGACAGGACAAACAGCGCTGCTTCGTTCTCGACGCGATGCGGCGAAGCTTCGCGGAGCGGCGCTTCTTCCAGGACAACATGACAATTCGTCCCGCTCATGCCGAAAGAGCTGATTCCACATCTTCTTGGCGCGTTTCCTGCGGGTTCTAAAGGCTTATTCCGGTCGTTGACATATACCGGAGAGTCAATAAAGTCGATTTTACGATTCGGCCGTTCGAAATGAACGATCGGAGGAATCGCTTGATGCTTCATTATGAGAGCCGTTTTAATAAGTCCAGCGATTCCTGCCGCATGGTCCAGATGTCCGATATTCGTTTTTAACGTACCGACAGAGCAAAATTGCCGGCGGTCCGTGTACCTGCGAAACGCGCTCTGCAACGCTTCAATTTCGATCGGATCGCCGAGTTTGGTTCCAGTGCCGTGCGCTTCGACATATCCGACAGTTTCAGGGTTGATTCCGGCATCCTCCCAGGCCTTGCAGATGACATCGGTTTGCGCACCGGCGTCCGGCGCCGTCAAGCCGCTGGAGCGTCCGTCCTGATTGACCGCGCTACCTTTAATAACCGCATAAATATGGTCCCCGTCTCTTTTGGCGGCATAAAGTGGTTTTAATAGCACTGTGCCCCCCCCTTCCCCGGCACCGGTCCCGTCCGAACGATCATCAAACGTTCTTGCCCTTGCGTCAGACGATTCGATCCCGATACGGATATCCTTATGAAACGGCAGTATATTCACTTTCGCGCTGCCTGCAATCGCCATTTCGCATTCCCGGTTTCTTAAGGCCCGAACGGCCATATGAACAGCGACGAGCGAAGACGAGCAAGCCGTATCCACAGTCATAGCCTGGCCTTTGAGGTCGAGTAAATAGGAAAGCCGTCCCGCCATCATGGATGAAAGATTTCCCGTAATCGCCAGCGACATGACATCCGGCTCGAATCGATCGATCAACCGTTTGTAATCGTGAAAAGCATCACCGTTATAGCCGACAAATACGCCCGTGCGCGTGCCTCTGATTTTTTCGCCGCCGTATCCGGCATCCTCGATGGCCTTCCAGCTGTTCTCCAGAAACAGGCGCTGATTCGGATTCATCAAGCTTGCTTCTTTCGGTGAAATGCGAAAGAACGAATAATCGAATTTGTCGATCTCCTGAAAAAACGAGCCTTCGTGATAACGCGTCAAATCATCTTCCAGTCCAGAAATTTTCAAATACGGCTTTACATCCTCCAAGCGGCCTTCCGGAAAAGGTCCTACCTGATCGAAGCCGCGTTGCAGGTTTTCCCAGAATCGATCCATATTTTCAGCGCCAGGAGCTTGAATCGCCATACCGATAATGGCGATTTCGTTAATCGAAACATCCTCGATCGCGCAGCTTTGGCTAATTTCCTCATCGTCCAGACGCAGGTTCTTAAAATCCATCACTGATTTCCACGCTCCCGGATTCAAACTGCTTTTGAGAAGGCACCCGATCTTTCCATAATAGGTACATGAGATAAATAATCAAAACGGAACAAAGCAAAATGACGAACACGAGTGTTGCGCCAAACGACGGATCGATCCGATAGATAGCGAAATACGTTGAGAACAACACAAATTCGGAAAGGATCGTCGACCAAACCGACCCCGTCCAAATATAAATAAGGCAAAGAATGACCGCTCCGAGCATGCCATAGGCGGACAAAGCCGGATTCCAGTCGAAGAATAGCCAGCCGTAAATGATGCCGAGAACAAAAATCGATAGATAAGTCGGAAACACCTTCTGCATCTGATTAAAAATCAAACCTCGGAAAAAGATTTCCTTGTAGAACGAGTGGACAATCCAGAAAACAATAAAAAAAGCGACGTTTCGTCCGAGCAAAAATTCAAAAGCCTCGTTGAATTGCGGAAAATGTTCCTGTATATAAGGTATGCGTACAAGACACATCATCCAAATGCCCATGAGAATGGACAAAACGATGATTATGCCGGTCGTTTTGGCATTCATGGGAACCAATCGGCTCATCTTGAAAATGCTTTTTTTATAAAACAGTTTGAAAATCACTAGATAAAGAAAGAGTCCAATCAAATCGTGTGCGATAATTGCGACGCGAAAGTTGATTTGCTCAATCGCCTGCATCGATTCGCGACCGACAACCCAAAGGTCCCATAATTTAAACATCGTTTGAATGGAGATCAAATAAAGACCGATGATCCATGCCAAATTTCCAAGCATGACCGCAAGCTTTTTCATACCGGCACCTCTGTTCTTGTGATTTGTACCTGCTTGTCAGAACGATACAGGATGGCAAGTATGGAAATAATGCCCGCAATGCTAAGCAAGGCAATTGCGATCAGCGCGATATCGTTCCATTTGGCAATCATGTCGTACGCGCCAAGTTTTCGAAGGGTAAAAATGAGCGAATTCACGATCGCCGCCGTGTAGATCGTAGCCCATATAGACTGCAGCCGATTATAAATCAACGTATACATGATGGCCAGGAAGAAAGCGATGCACGAAATCGGCAGGCTGGGTTGGAAATACGCGTATACAAGCGCGTGGATGATCATCGCTGCAACCAAAGGCATTCCGGTACGCCGCAATTCGTTCAAGATTAACCCGCGGAATAAAGTTTCTTCATAAAGAACGCCAAAGACGACAGCGCCGAGCAGCGTGATGACAAAAGAGTCGCCCATAAATATTTCCACATATTCATTTAAAGCAGGGAAGTTCGATTTCAAAAACGAAATTTGGATCAGACTGACGAAGAACACCGCGCATAATATTCCGGTCACGGTGAGCCAACCGACAGCCGAACGCGATATCGGCTGGAATCGGCACATGCGGAAAAGCCCCTCGGACTTAAAAAAGAATCGTTTGAACCAAAATACGCCGAGCAGCAGCACATAAGACGTGGTCAAAACGGTAATCATCCACATTGGTCCGTTACGATCCAACATGTCTTTGTACGCGTCGAATTTGATATAAACCCGGTCATGAATGATCATTGCGGCATAAAATGTCGCTAAATATACGACAATATTCAAAACTAAACGAATCCATTTCAAGGTGAACATCCTTTCCGATATGTAGTTAGCATTTCGATGTGCTTAATCCTCTTTTGTAGCAGAAGCTTGCAACTCTCCGTATTCATCAGTCATCCATTTGCAGATAGCCGCATAGCGTCCTGCAAGCATTTTGGCCTTATCCCTCTTCAATCTGTTTCCGCTGCTTTCCCATACGATCCCGTATTGACCGTTTTCTTTGAACCCGTGAACAACGGCGTCATAAGCTGATGCAATTTCCAAACCGACGCCTCCCCCTTTATAGAAATCGAGCAAAACGAAAAGCTGATTTCCTTTATCCGAATCACCAAGCCTTTTCGCTTGAGCCAAGGGGTATACGTCTTCCCGGTCCCGACCTAAATTATGATTTGTCTCATGAAACAGGGCATCAAATCCGGAGAGCCGGCTTGGTTCCGCTACAATCTGCTTGCCGCTGTGCGGCGAAACGTCCCGAACGTGCAAAACAAGATTAGAGGCTCCCCCAGTTACATGCTGGAATAACAGGAACCATGCGGTTGCGAAGAAGGTTTCCGGGGATATTCCCCGGATCGCCATCCACTGGTCAATGGCTTGGCCGACTCGGCGGTCCAACACGATGCGATAGGAAAACGGCGGTTGCAACTCGTCTCGGCTTTTGAAGTAATCTGCTGGCATAAGTATCCCTTTTAACGCGACAGCATCATCCTTGCCCTCCCTCTCCGCCAGAAGCTCCGCCAATCCGGCGACGGTCGGTCTGGAGAACAAATCTGTAACCTTGAAAACCCCGGGGAATTGTTCCTCCAGCTTGGCATGCATGCGGATCAGCAACAGCGAATTGCCGCCGATTTCAAAGAAATGATCCTGCCTGCCGATGCGTTCAAGCTGCAGCAGTTCCCTCCAAATCGTCACGATTCCCGCTTCCATTTCATTTTTCGGAGCCGAATAGGCTGTAATGGCTTCCAAGTTCGCTGTCAATCCGGCTAACGCTTTGCGGTCAACCTTGCCGTTGGTCGTTAACGGGAAGCGCTCTACCGTTGTAAAAGACGACGGAATCATATAATCCGGCAACGTCCGGGACAAAAACGCGCGAAGCTCGGCAACGGACAGTTCGCCGCTTGCGACGAAATAAGCGCAAAGCCGTTCATCTCCCGCTTGCGTCGGATTGACCAGCACAACCGCATCGGCAATTCGCTCGTGCCGCAGCAATACTGCTTCAATTTCACCCAGTTCGATGCGAAAGCCGCGCAGCTTGACTTGATGATCCAGCCGTCCCATATATTCAAGTGATCCATCCGGCAGCCAACGAGCAAGATCGCCTGAACGATACAACCGGGTTCTCGGCACGAACGGATTCGATACAAACTTGTCTGCCGTCAATTCCGCCCGGTTCAAGTACCCGCGAGCTACGCCTTCTCCGCCCACATACAACTCGCCGGGGACGCCGACAGGAACCAACATAAAGTTGGCATCCATGATGTAACAGCTTAAGGTTGGGATCGGCCGGCCAATGTTGCTGACATTCTCCTGAATCTCTCGATCCGTTATTTCCTTGTACGTTACATGCACCGTCGTCTCCGTGATGCCGTACATGTTGACTAACTTCGTTTCTGGATATTTGTCGTGAAACGTCTTTAACATCGCCGGCTTCAACGCTTCGCCACCGAAGATCACGACCTTCAACCGCAGGTCCGCCGCGCCCTTCTCCGTGTCGAAATGAAGCAAATTGTAAAAGGCCGACGGCGTCTGGTTTAATACGGTGACGTTTTCTTCAACGAGCAGTTCCAAAAACCGCTGCGGGTTTTGCGCCGTTTGCTTGGGCACCACAACCAGCTTCCCCCCGAATAACAAGGCTCCATACATTTCCCATACCGAGAAGTCGAAGCAGTAGGAATGGAACATCGTCCATACGTCGTCTTTGGTAAAATCAATGAGCGGCTTATCGTGAACGAGCAGCCGTACGACGTTGCGATGTTCAATCATTACGCCTTTCGGTTTGCCTGTCGTTCCGGATGTATAGATGATATAGGCCAAGTCGCCTGGATTGTTCACGCAGGACAAGTTCTCGCATTGCTGCGCGGAAGATTCCGAAATGTCGATCCATTCGACATCGAACGAATTCCCATGGATGTTCGTATCAGGCGAATGTGTCAGTACAAAGCGGGCTTCACAGTCGGAAAGCATATATTGAATTCGGTCGGCCGGGTAAGCCGGATCGATCGGAACGTAACAACCTCCCGCTTTGAGAATCGCCAGCATACCCACGATCATATCGACGGAACGTTCGGTAAGAATGGCCACCCTTTCGTTCGGAACGACTCCTTTGCCGCGGAGCCGTTCCGCGACCCGATTTGCCTTGTTGTTTAGCTCGGCATAGGTGAGCCGTTCCGCTTCGCATACGACCGCCGCCCGACCAGGCGATTTTGCTGCTTGCTCTTCGAAAATTTGCTGTATCGTCAGGTGTTGCGGATAAGCGCATGCCGTATCGTTGAACTGATGAAGCGCTCCCCTTTCTTCATTCGTCAGCATTTCAATGGCGCCAATTTGAATTTGCGGGTTTTCGGCCACCGCCAACGCAATCGATCGAATATGACCGACAAACCGGTGAACGGTTTCTTCCCTGAACAACTGCGTGCTGTATTCGAGGTGGCCGTTCAATTCGTCTCCGGTTTCGGTCACCTCGAGAACAAGATCAAATTTTGCCGTCGAATGCTCGATTGCCAGCGGCTTCATCGCGCATTGGTCGAGGTTGAGTTCCGGGATCTCCATATTTTGCAGCACCAGCAGCGCTTCAAAGAGTGGATTGCGGCTGATGTCCCGAGGCAGCTGCAACTTGTTCACCAGTTCCTCGAACGGATAATCCTGATTTTCCAAAGCCTTGACGGTATTTCCACTCAATTCCTGCAAAAAAAAGCTGAACGTTTTCCCGGCGGACGGATAATTTCTGAGCGGCAGCGTGTTGACGAACATTCCGATAAGATTGTGCAAATCGGCGTGCGGTCTTCCGGAAACCGGCGAACCGACGACGATATCGTCTTGACCGGAATATCGAGACAAGAAAATTGTAAATACGGCCAACAAAACCATAAATAACGTTGCGTCGGACTCGGCCGCCAAGGATTTAAGCCGATCCGTCTCCTCCGCGCTGAAGGTAAACGCAACCCTTGCTCCTTCGTACCGTTTCAACGCAGGCCGCTTGAAATCCGTTGGCATATTCAACAAAGGAACTTCGTCCGCAAACGTTTCAAGCCAATATTTTTGCTGCTCAAGCAGAAGCTCGGAAGCCAAAAAGGAATGCTGCCACATCGTAAAGTCTTTATATTGCACCTTTAAGGCTGGAAGTTCTTTTCCCTCGTAGAGCTCGGCGAATTCCTGCACAAGAACGGCCATCGAGACCCCGTCGGAAATCATATGATGTATATTGAACATGATCAGAAACTGTTCGTCGGACAGCCTCATGATTCCCGCGCGCAACAGGGGGGCCTGCTCTAAATTAAACGTTCGCGTAAACGTTTTTATTACAGCTGAAAGAGAGGCTTCGTTGCCATTCAACCGCTCCAGCTGAAAAGGAACTTGCGGATGAATGATTTGCATGGGCATTCCGTCGACAAGCTCGAAAGAAGTACGCAAACTTTCATGTCGCCCTATAAGTGCCTGAATCGCCCGTTCCAGCCGTATCTCGTCAAGCACCCCCTCGCAAACGAAAGCGGCCGGCAAATGATAGGCCGTTCCGATGCCTTCGAAGCGATGCAGAACATAAAGCCTGTTTTGCGCTGCGGACAACGGGTACGATTTGCGGACTTCCGCGGCAGGAATCGGTACATGGACACTCTTCTGTGCAACGTTTAAGACTGCTGCGAGTTTTTCAATCGTCGGGTTGCTGAAAATATGACGCAAAGACAAATCGACTTGCATCTCTTTGTGCAGCTTATGGAGCAACTGCGTGGCTTTTAGCGAGTGTCCGCCTATTTCAAAGAAATGATCATGTCTTCCAACTTGTTCAAGACCAAGCACATCCTGCCAAATTTCCGCGAGCCCCGCCTCCCATTCGTTTTGGGGAGCGACGTATTTCGTGATGTCGTCCAATCTGACTTCCAGTTGCGCCAATGCTTTGCGATCCGCTTTCCCGCTAGAATTTATCGGGATGTTATCGACTTTCACATAAAACGAAGGGATCATGTATTCCGGCAACGATTCGGCCAAATAAGCACGAATTTCCGCATTCGAAATGTCGCGTGTCGCGGCGAAATAAGCATACAGTAAATGATCGTCCCCAGACGATCCTTTCCCCAATACGACCGCTTCCCGAATGTCATCGCGGCTCATCAGGGCGGCCTCGATCTCGCCGAGTTCAATCCGGTAGCCGCGGATTTTCACTTGATGATCGAGCCGACCGAAATATTCCAACTGCCCGTCTTCCCGCCACCTCGCTAAATCGCCCGTCCGGTACATGCGATTCCCTTCCGGTTCGAACGGACACGGCACGAACTTCTCCGCCGTTAAATCCAATTGGTTCAAATAACCGCGCGCCAGCCCGATTCCGGCGATGCACAGCTCGCCCGGCAAACCGATCGGCTGCAACAGGTCGCCCGGGCCTACAACATACATACGGATATTGTCAATCGGTTTGCCAATCGGTACGGGATCTGATTCGCCGGACCATGGACAATCGAAGGAAGTCACATCGATAGCCGCTTCTGTCGGTCCGTACAAATTAATCAGCCGAACACAAATGTGATCCGCAATTACCTGGTTAAAACGGCCCACTTCCCTTGACGGCAACGCCTCTCCGCTGGCGAACACTCGCTTCAGCGAGGCTAGCTTGTCTACATGACGGGGCCGGTTCTCCGCTTCGTCTAGAAACGCCCGCAGCATCGACGGCACAAAATGCATCGTCGTTACGCCGTAACGTTCCACCGCTTCCGCAATTGCAGCCGGGTCTTTCTCCTCCCTCGGTCCGAGCATAACAACTGCGGCTCCTGCGATTGACCACCACAGCAGTTCCCACACCGACACGTCGAACGTATACGGCGTTTTTTGCAATATGCGGTCCTTCCCCGTTAACGGGTAGCGGCGCTGCATCCAATGGAGACGATTCACTGCCGCTTCATGCTCAATCATGACGCCTTTCGGCCGACCGGTCGATCCGGACGTATAAATGACATACGCCAGATGATGTGAACTCGCGATCGGCTTCAGATTGCCGCCATCTCCAACATATAAAAGTTCATCTTCCAGACAAACTGTTTTACCGGCAAATACTAACTGGTTAGCGATATCGGCAAATCGATGCTGAGTAAGCACAATACCCGCCCCGCTGTCTTCCAGCATATAGCGAATACGTTCTTGCGGAAAGTGCGGATCAATCGGCAAATATGCGCCGCCCGCCTTGAGTACGGCCATGATAGCAACGACCAAATCGATCGAACGTTCCGCCATCAAAGCCACAATCGTATCGGCTTGGATGCCTCCAATTTCCCGAAGCCAAAAGGCTAGTCGGTTGGCTCTGGCGTTCAGTTCCCCGTAAGTCATTTGCTGACCGCCGCAATATACCGCTGGACGACTCGGATCACGCTCCGTTTGCCGTTCAAACAACTCATGCAACGTATCGCCCGCCGGATACTCGGCTTCCGTACTATTCCAATCGACGAGCAGCTGCCGCTCCCGTTCGCTCACCATCTCGATTGTGGACAGCGTTTGGTCCGGAGCGGCAATAGCTGAACGGAGCAGTTCCGTATAGTGATTTGACATCCGCTCCATTGAGCTCTTTGCGAACAGATCCGTATTGAATTCCCAGACGCCCCGAAGCAAGCCATGGCTGTTCATATAAACATCCAGTTTAAAATCAAGCTTCGCCGTTCCGGTATGGACCTCGGTCTGAATAAGCCGCAATCCCGAGATTTCAATGGCAATATCCGCATCGAACTCGTTATGCACAATGAGCATCGTATCGTATAAGCGGCTGTGCGCCGAAGTTCTGTGCATCGCGATATCCGCAACAATCCGCTCTAACGGATAGTCTTGATGTGCATAAAGATCCGTCAAATGCCGATGAACTCGGCCTGCAAACTTACGGAAAGATTCATCTGTGCACACTGCCGTTCGTACGGGGAGAAAATGATTGAACATCCCTACTATCGTCGCCATTTCTGATCGGGTACGGCCCGATGTCAACGTTCCGGACACCAAATCGATTTGTCCGGTATATCGATGGAGAAGCAGAAAGTATACGGCGAACAATACAGCATTGACCGTCATTTGATTGGATCGGGCGAATTGGTCGATTCCCGCCGCGAGATCCGCCGGCAGTTGAAATTGAACCGTGTCGCCGCAGAACGACCGTTTCTCCGCTCTTCTGCGGTCCGTCGGCATACGTAGGCCCGGCAAGTCGGCGGCCAGTTGGTTCCGCCAGAACATTTTGGAATGCTCCTCCGCTAGCGCAACCCCAGTGCCGGCCATCCATACCGCCGCATCTTTGAGCTGCAGAGGCTGCGGATGCAGCGATTGTCCGCCGTAGAGGGCAAGCCACTCTTCCAGTAGAATGCGAATTGAAATACCGTCTACGATTGCATGATGCGCGTCAAATAACAAGTACAGTCTGTTGTCGCGACATCGAACCAAACCGGCGCGAAATAACGGAGCAGAATCCAACTGAAACGGCCGCACGAATCGACGTACAATGGATTCGATGGTTTCTGCCGACTCCTCAATTTCCATCCGAACCGGGATATTCGCTTGGACGGTCTGAACCATGTCTCCGGCCTTCCAATCGATTGACGTCCGCAGCGCTTCATGGCGCAAGACAAGCTTCTGCAAAGCTTGCTCCAGCTTCTTAACATCAACGTCCCCTTCGATGAGAAAAACGACCGGGACGTTGTAGCTGATTCCAACACCCTCTTGCTGCTCTTCTAAAAAGACGTTTCGTTGGCCGCCAGTCAATGGAAAATGTTTGCCTTCGCCGATCGGCAGAAACTGTGGTACGCCGCCGGATGGCCCACCTGCCGACTGTTCAATCAAAAATGCCAATCCAGCAAAGGTTGGGTTAAGAAAGAAGTCAGAAAGCGAGACCTCTGCCTGGAACTCGTTATAAATATTCGCGAGCAGCGTCGCCGCTTTCATGGAATGGCCACCGGACTCGAAAAAGTGGCTTTCCCTGCCGTTCATCCGAACTTTAAGCGCGTCTTCCCATATCGGAATCATTCGTTTTTCGATTTCGCTGTAAGGTGACATGGAGACGAAATCCGCTACGCCCGCTTCCGCTATTTGCTGCTTTTCCAACGCTTCTTCAATTTGTGCAATACTTTTGTCAAACTCTCCTGCTGTAAATTGTTGTGCCAGCAAATACCTTTGAACTTTTCCACTGGTCGTTTTAGGTATGGTCCTGACCGGAATAACGTAAGCTATTTCCGTCCCCATCCTTACATTCATTTTTTTCTTCAACTCTCGTATAAGCGGCACGACATTCTGCCATTTACCCCGATAGGTAACAAAAAAAGCGATCTCATCCGTTTGCTTTTCTAAGTTAAATACTCCGCAAGCGGCAACCTTCCCAAGTTCGACGGCGCACTCCTCCGCAGCAATTCGTTCTAAATCATGCGGATAAATATTTTGCCCATTTATAATGATGAGATCTTTTTTTCGTCCGGTTATAATGAGACGCTCGTTGCGAAGAAATCCCAGATCGCCAGTATCGAGCCATCCTTCAGAATCTATCGTCGATTGTGTCGCTTGGATGTTATTGTAATATCCCGAGGTTACATGAGGTCCGCGGATTTGAATGCTTCCGATCACGCGTTCGGTCAGCTTCCGTCCGTCCTCGCCAATAATTCTCACTTCGCAATCGGCAACTGGAAAACCAACATCAACAAATTCGATCGCGTCCGCCGCGTCATTCACAACCGCTTCACGCATCTCCCCGCTCGAATGGAGCGAATTCCGCTCTAGTGCAATCGATTGCAGCGGTTCGTGCACCGGAGGAAACGTGACGGCCAAAGTCGCTTCTGCCATTCCATAGACCGGAAACATCGCGTTCTGATTCAGACCGTATTCTTGCATTTTCTTGCTAAATTCCCGGCAAAGTTGCACCGAAATCGGTTCGGCCCCGTTAAAGATGAGTCTTACACACGACAGATCGAGCGTTTCGGCCAAAGCTTCGTCGAAATGGCGTAACAGATGATGGTAGCCGAAATTGGGGGAAGCCAGCGTCGTAATCCGATGCTCATGCGTCTTGGCCAGCCAAAGCATCGGATTCATTATGAATAAGGAGGTACTCATGATGTATTGCTTCATGCCTGCGAGGAGCGGTGTGAGATGGAAACCGATTAATCCCATATCATGTGTAAGAGGCATCCAGCTTATCGAACTGTCGTTTGAAGAGGCGCCGCTATTGTGTACAATGGCTCTCATATTCGTCAATATATTGCGATGGGTTAAGACAACGCCTTTCGGATTGCCGGTAGATCCGGATGAGAATTGAATGAAAGCCCTATCCGTCTCACGAGCGTTCCATGGGATCCCCTCGTCTCCAGAAGCCCAATCCAGCTCTTCCGTCGTTACACTGTAACTTTTCCAGGTTTCGTATAAGCTGCTGAACTCATTCGACTTGGCATAATCCAGAAGACTGAGCAAATTTTGATTCGACGTAATGATAATAGGCGATTCCAAAATGCTCCAAATTTTAGCTGTTTTCAGCCGTTGATCCTCGCCCTGACCCGCAGAAATCGGAACAGCAATAAATCCGCCTAACAAACATGCCCAGAAACATTCAATAAATCGTTGATTATCTTCCGTTTGAATAATCACTATTTGACCCGGCTTAAAGCCTTTTCTCTGGAGCATGTACAATATAGACAACGAACGTTGGCGCAGCAGGCTATAATCTACACGATGCTCTTCATTGCGCGAAATAAAAGTGATGCCTTCGGTGGAACTCGTCTGCATCATGACATTTATCAATGTATTGCTGCAATTCATGAACGCCCTCCTACTCTCTTCAAATCCGCTAATCGATCATTTATTTCTACTGTTTCTACTTCTTTTGCGTCAAAGATGTGCAACAAATATGCTAGTGCTGTCTCGTATTCATCTTCCGATGGTTTTTCCCCGCTCCGCTCCAATCGTGCAAGGATCGTTTCAATCTCGCGATAAGGCGTAACTACGTTTTGCCGGTATGCATCGATGGTTATCTTTGAATTTCGGTTTTTCGTGCTGACTGCATAGGCCAAGCATTTCTCAAAATAGGACAAGCGGCTTCTTCGAATCAACTTCTGCAAATCTACTTCATGATCGGCACTGTAAGCTAAGACGAAAGGATGTTCTTGCCGAAAAAGCGAAGTTAGCACGCTGCTGGGACCAAGTTCGACCATCGTGCTTACAGGTAAATGAACGATAGTATTCAAGCATGCTGCCCATTGAACAGGACTTGACATTTGTTTTACTAGCTTTTCCGCAATTTCACCGGCTTGCCTATGCTGTTCGCCGTCCAAATTGGACAATACCGGGAATTGCGGATTTCGAAATGTAAAAAGAGTCAAAAATTCACGAAATTTTTCTGCTGCATCCTGCATATACGGGCTATGGAAAGGAGCGCTAACTTTTAATGGAACAATTTTCGCTCCTAAATCTGAAAGAATCTCCGATACCGCTTCTACTCCGAGGCCATGACCGGAGATGACGGCCTGTCGTCCTGAATTCACGTTGGATACAACAACCATTCCAGCCCCCAAAGACTCGTTCGACCATTTTTGACAAACCTTTTCCACCATGTCGACCGCTAATCCAATCACTGCAGCCATTTTCCCTTCAATTTTGTTCGCCACCTGCTGCATGAACTTTCCTCGCATTTGCACCATTTTAAGAGCATCGGCAAACGTAATCGATGCTGCACAAGCCAAAGCCGTAATCTCGCCCAGACTATGACCGGCTGCAACCGCTGGTTTCATTCCGACTTCTCGCACATACATGACATATGCCGCGTAACTGATGGTGAGAACAGACGGTTGCGTATTCTCAGTTAATGCAAGCTCCTCATTCGTCCCCTTTTCACATAGCTTTTTCATATCGATTCCCAGAATATCGCTTGCCTCCTCATACACCTCGTTCAGGTAAGGAAACTGCTCCGTCCACTGTTTTCCCATTCCGGTATACTGAGCTCCCTGTCCGGGAAAAAGCAAAGCCACTGGATTCACGTCATTCATCCTCATTTCTGTAAATATTAGTTATTCGTGTTCATGTATCAGTGTTATGGATGCTAGAAAGATATAAGGGTTGGGTGGCAACGTAATCGACGATATTTCTTTATGTTTGTCAATGACAATTTTTTGAATGGAAAGTCCGGCGAGATATGGAACTTTATTACCTTGAATATTCCTTCGATAAGGAAAAATGATACCGATTTCCTCGTCTGGAAATAAATCATTAGTAAAAAATAAACGCCCCCAATCGGAGATTCGAAAAAGCTGCTCATCCGTTTCCCCGTCGCTATAAGAAATCACAACAAAATCGGTGTGATCGCCGAATGTACTCATTCCCAAAAAAGCAATTTCATCGCAACGAGCGTTAATGGGAACCGTTTGTCCTTCACAGGAGACCATGTCGAAGTGATTGGTCGTATGGCGGGGCAATTGAAACTGAATTCCACGATACGTTTGAACCACCCCTGAAGGGAGCAGCTCACCAGGAATACTGTCTCCGGAATGATCCAATGAACCGTGGATTTGATGTTCCGACCACGAGATTCCTTTCACGTTGTAGAACGAATCAATAGCAACGATTGAATTCCGCTTGTTATCAATTTGGGTTGTCAAATTAATGCCTCCTACGCAAGCAGATATTTTTCAAGCATATTTGCACATTCATATTCTGCTTCGATGGCTCTCTCCAGTTGCCGGATTACCGTCACGCGGCTATACGAATTGTTGAAAACGGTTTTCGTTAGAATGTTTCGAAAAGCGGTAAAATGAGAGACGGCTTTCATGAATTGTCGGACCAATTCAGGCGGAATCGACTGATACAGCGGTGAGGTTTCATGCTGCTGCAAATAATGCAAGAACTCGATGTAGGATACTTTTAACCGAATAATATCTTTGAATTGAACGAACCAAAGCATTGCATAAGCCGATGAAGGCGTCGGAGCTTGTGCCAGATGTTCTTTGAGTGTGATGAGTCCTTTTAAACCGCTAGTGTAGTTCAGAGTCGTTGCTCCGATGATTTTGTCTAGGGTGATTTGTAACTGGCGAAGTAACACACTGTCTTGGATGGCTTTCACTGGAGGTGTAATTGCAAATGCGGATGCACCGGGTCTTTCAAACGATTGCTTAATGATCTGTACGGGAACATATCCTTGGTGATGAATGCTCCAAACGAGCATTTGTTGATTCCATTCATCATAGTTTTGAACAGCGAACATGTGATAATCATTTCGGCTCGTTTGGTAGCCATAGCACCATGGAAGGTAGAAAGATTCACCGGAAATAAGTAAGTGTTTATGCTGAGGCAGCTTTTCTAAGAGGCAATTAAAGTCTTTTTCTTGGAGTACGGTGAGGTTCATTCCAAATAACTCGTGAGCATTCCAAAGGATGGGATTATTCATATGCTTGGATTCATATGCTGATATTTGCTCTACGGAATGATAATAAAAATTCCAGTTATCGGAAAATATCCATTGAAACGGTTTATTGTACGCTTGAAGAATCGTGCATGCCAGCGCGGTGGCGCAATTCTCGCCAGCCCAAGTAGCATAATGCAATTCGGGAAGCTCACTCAATAATGGCTCTTGATTAAGTATCATTCGTCATATCCTTTCGTAATGGAATAGACGTCTGAAGGAAGTGAAGTTCGAATTAGGTTATTCTTGAAGTATTAACTCCCCACTCAGACTTGACTGATGTTGGCTCTTGTGCGCAAAGAGGAATTAGCACTCCCTATCTCCTGAAGCTCAGATTTTGCCATTGATCATTAAGGAAGAAGGGGGTACGGCAGCCAATAAAGCTCCTATCGACTATACCTTCCCCCCTGGGCTTCATTTATTTATTAGATCATACTTCCAATCTTGAATCTGTCTAAATAGATTTCAGCGGATAATAGACAAATGAGTTCAACAACACATCTCCGCCTCTGCTGTAAAGAGATACTCCATTGCTTGACGAATCTGGGAAGATAAGATCGGTAATCACAACCCGACCGTCATTCGCAAACACTTCGACAGAGCATTGGTCGACGAATATACGCAATTTCAACTGTTTTCCATCAGTCTGTACTTCAGCTCCGTGTTTGCATGGAAACATTTCATGGAAGCTTGACTCCCCTGAACGGGTGCGGTCGATGTACAGAAAGCTTGACTCCGCCTCAAATCCGATTACTGTCTCCTCGCGATCGGATTGGCAGACTTTCAGTCCGAACTCCTTCACATCTTTCCACTCAACTTCTACTTCGATTTCGTAGGCGTTTCCGCTTAAACCGGCCAGCAAGCGATCACCAGACAGCACGGTACCGGAAAGATTAGTTGCCGGCTCGCCGCGTAAACCGGTTAGTTCCTCAACCGGCTCTGAGATCAAACGAATGCCTTCCGAAGTTTGTGTCAAAGATAGGGAACGCGGAATTGTCATCGCGCTGCGCCATCCCGTGGTTGGTGTTTGGTTCGCATATTTCCAGTTGCTCATCCAGCCAATGAGAATACGACGTCCATCTTCTTCACGCACATCGGACCAAGAGACTCCAGCATAATTGTCGCGTCCATAGTCCATCCATAATATCTCTTCCTGCTCCAGATCGCTTGTGAACGTAACCCCATCGAATTGACCAATAAAATATTGAGTGCGTGATCCTTCCGGGAATTCCGAATTATCGCCAATACTTACTATCAACACCCACTTTTTATTCTCGCATTCACCGTCGACCGGCAGTTCAAACAGATCCGGGCATTCCCATACTCCCGCATGTGAACCCATTTTGGCTCCGAACTCGCTGGCAAACGTCCACTCCTTTAAGTTCGGGGATGTGTATATACGGACATGATCGTCAACTGCCAGCACCAACACCCAGCGATTTGTATCCGCATTCCAGAAAACCTTAGGATCTCGGAAATCGATTAATTCGACATCGACCAAAACCGGGTTCCCCTCGTACATCGTCCACGTCCGGCCTTTGTCCGTGCTGTATGCAAGACTTTGACGCTGTCTCGGCCTCTCGGTGATTGTTTTTCCGTCGATAACGTAAGCGCCCTTCTCGTAGATGGTATTCGGGTACGTATCTGAATGCGTAAATACGGCGACAAGACCAGCATTGCCTCCAAAGAAACCACTTGTATCGTTCCAATCGACGACAGCACTGCCTGAAAATATCATTCCGTTGTGATCCGGAGCGATCGCAATCGGCAAATGATCCCAGTTCACCAAATCCTTACTAACAGCATGTCCCCAGTGCATCGGTCCCCACTCATTTTTGTGAGGATAATATTGATAGAACAGATGATACTCACCTTCATAATAAACAAGTCCATTCGGATCATTCAGCCATCCAGACGGAGGACTATAGTGAAATAGTGGACGGTACTTTTCATGGTTAGATTCTGAATTTGCCTTCATGATGAACTCTTCTACATCCGATAATGATGGCATCGCTAGAATTGCGCCTTTTCTTGTCGTGACCAGGGCTCCAACTGCGTTTGCAAATAGAGCCATAGACTTAATATTGTCTTCATTTAAATTATTTATCTGACAGTTTCTTTCCAACAACTGATACAGGAAACCTCCCAAAAATGCGTCTCCGGCACCTGTCGTATCTACGACATTCGCTGGAAAACCGGGAACGGACACCGCAATATCTCCTTTTCTTACAAAACAGCCTTTTTCCGCTCGCGTGACGAGTATAATACTGACTCCGTATTGGAGGAATATTTGCTGAGAACCACTTTCCAGATCGTTTGTTCCAGTTATAAATTCAAGCTCTTCTTCCGAAATCTTTAGAACGTCCGCGAAAGTCAACCCGATCAGAATTTTCTCCTTGGCGTGCTCAAGGTTGTTCCATAACGGGATACGCAAATTCGGATCGAAAGAGACTATCTTTCCATTCGCCTTAGCAATCATTGCCGCCTTAATTGTCGCTACGGACGCAAGTTCGTCCGTCATGGATATGGAGCCAAAATGAAAAATTTTTGACTTCTCTACAATCGTATAATTGACTTCCGAGGCGCTAAGAAGCATATCCGCTCCCGGATTTCGAACGAAGCTGAACGTACGGTCTCCTCTTTCGTCCAAGTGAACAAAGGCCAAAGTCGTGCTCGCATCATCCGTACTGACAACGCCTTTAATATTAATGCTGCAAGACTCCAGTGTCTCTTTCAAAAAGCTGCCAAACTGATCATTGCCTACTTTTCCGATGAATGCCGTTTTTTTGTCCCATTTCGACAATGCTGCAAGCACGTTGGCTGGCGCTCCGCCTGGATTCTGCTCGAACCTTGCGATGTTATCTCCGGTTGAATCTACTGGAGTAAAATCTATTAATACTTCCCCAAGTGACGTAACATCAAACATTTCTCTCCCACCTACTCCTCTTGTTCTCTCTTGGATGACTTAATCTTTCATTGATCATGGAAAACCGGTTTCATATTCCATATTTGGAGCGATTTGATTTGAATATCCTCATCTGAAAAAAGCTGGACTCCATCGGCATCTATGCGAGACGGATAAGTCCTGGTCGTTAGGCTTTTCAATCCATTCGCATATGTTTCGATCAGTGAACGGTCGACAAAAATTCGCAGGACCAATAGCTCTCCCCGCAAATCTAGTTCGCCTTCCTGAATGCCGGTCGTCCGCTCATTAGAGTCTAGTGTAGCGCGGCCACGGTCTACACCGAGTTTCTTATTAAATTTATCGTAATATAGTTTCGTTTCCTCTTCACCCTCTGGTGATCTACGCACGGACACACCATAACAGTTTGCGAGCCCAGCATTGAAAGAAATGTCTATTTCCAGCATAGTGCCATGTATATCTTGCAAGCGACGATTTGCTTCTTCCAACGACACATCTGACAGTTGAAGCAGAAGAGAATCGCGTAATTGCTTCATTTCGCCGATTGGCTCCACTCCAAGTCGACCATCTGCCCGTAAGCTTAAAGAAACCGGCATCCCCGCGTCATGTGCCCATCCGCTGTCGTATTCTAGCTCATGCGTCCGTTCTCCCTGGGCTATCGTGAACAGTAACGATCTTCCCGTGACCGGATCGACCATGCCGCTCGGTCCTGAGAAGTGATAGTCATCAACATCAAGTTGCTGCGGCTCTTCATTGTCCGGAATGAATCGTATGTTTTCGCTATCATACGTTCCTATCCAATAGTGTACGACCATCTTCGCGCCGACTCCCCACGGACTAAATACAAAGATGTGTTTGCCCGTTTCTTGTCCGTCACGTTTCAACGGCAGCAGTACCGGCAGTTCCCACCCCGTTCCCAAATGAGGGTACTTCGTATAATCGCTTAAGAAGAATTGGCCTTTGTATTCCCATGTCTCCAAGTTTTCTGAAACATAGACAAATGCCGTTCCGCCCCGTTCGACAATACCGCCTCCGACCAGCATAATCCAGCGACCCTCTTCCTTCCATACGAACGGATCTCGAAACATCCCGGGCAGCACTCCGTCGTCTGTCGGTTGCGTAACAAGCGGCATCTGTCTTTTCTTCCACCGAATCAATTCCGGATCGCCGTCTTCCGAAAATGTGCTCCTTGCTAACGCCACACATTGATCGGGATATCTGGTTAAATCCCCTGCCGTATAAAATAAAGCAGGTATTCCATTTTCGTCCAGTGCAGCGCTGCCCGACCATATACCGTCCGAATCAATACCAGGTTCGGGGGCAAGTGCTAATGGCAAGTCCCGCCATCGAACCAAATCCTCGCTTACCCAATGACCCCAATGGATCGATCCCCAGAATGGACCTCTCGGATTTGCTTGATAAAACAAATGATAACGACCATTAAAATAAATTGGAGCATGAGGCTCGTTCATCCAATGCCCAGGAGGATTCAGATGAAACTGGGGCCGATGTCGGTCCTGCTTGAAGCGCTCGCGCGGGATCATCAGATCTTGGATCGAAATTTCAGGCAGTTTTCCATCGTAAGGTTCCAGAGCATCCCGATAAAGACAGCTTATTTCTTCCCCGCTCAAACTTTTGGAATGGATTTGGACTTCATCCATAAGTCCGTCGAAATGATTCTTGATGAAAGGCTCTGCCAAAACAACTTCCTCGTTATGGCGCCCAATGAGCAAATCCGTCTCGCTAGGTGAAATGTTCGCTGTTACGGAAACCTTACGACTAGCCGCTTCTTCCCCATTTAGATATAGCTTTAACATGCCGTTTCCTTTATCGTATACGGCAACCACGAAAGACCACCGATTTTTCGGAATTGGCTTGTCGTGGCACCAGACTTCGATCCATTCCTTGTCAATACCCAGCTGCAAAGACCAGGAACCGTGTTGGTACAGCCCGAATAGGTAACCCTGCGCTTGTTCTCTGTTGTGCTGATTCACAATAGCGCACAGCCTTTGCTCATTATCGAGATCATAAGTTCTAGGCGCAATCCACGCGGTGATCGTCAGACCGTCAGTCGGTTTCTCTACATCGACAGACGAACGGCGGATATATGTGGAATAACCATCGAACGACAAGGCGGTTCCAGATATCCCCTGATGCCACCCAGGTTGCTGCGGCGGCCCAAACCTTCCCTTTCCAAGAGCATATTCAATCTTGTCTTCTTTATTCGAAGCCGCGTCTCTTGTCAAGTTTCCAGAGCCTTCATCAAACGACCAGCTAGCGATGAAAGATCGATTTCGTTGATTCGAGTATTGCATCTCTCCACTCCCATCCTTTTTCCATTCTCTTTGAGGAAACAAGCCGGAACTGTTGTGCGTTCCGGCCTGCTTTCGTGCTTATATCAGATTATTTCTGTGCAGCAACATAACGGTCGTAACCGGATTGGTGGGCTTTAAGCAATTCTTCAACGCCCATCTTCTTCAAAGTTGCTTGGAATTCTTCCCATTCTTTTTCTACACCGCCGCTGAGCAGCCATTTAGCGCGCATTTTGTTGATGTAGGCGGAAATATCCGGCTTCAGACGATCAATGACTTCCAATTCTTCTGGATTGAAGAAGAGATTAGGGAATTTTTCGGCTTGCATTTGCGGTACGTAATACTTAACGCTGTCATTAATTCGGTCTTGAGCGCGCGGTTCAACATAAGCAACTGTATCCTCCATTTCGGATAGGAGAAGACCGATACCGTTGGTGATTGCCGTTTTTTGCTTGAGCTCACCCGGATTCTCTACCACCTTCTGGATTAGCTTCCCGCTGGCGTCTTTATCAAACCAAACGCCGAGAGGACCGAAGCGAGTTTGGGCAGACATTGTAGGCTCAAAGAAGGAATCCAGCCATGCCGCCGTAATTTCCGGGGATTTGTTGTCTTTTGTGATAGCTGCGCCATCGCGGCCTAGACCGCCGCCGCTGTTCCATTTGACGACCATGTCTTTGAACGGAGGCACAATGACCCAATGTTCGCTTCTTTCAGGACCGACAACATCGTTTTTGTCCCACCAGATCATAGCGCCGATCGTCTCGTCCTCTGTTTTTCCTCTCGCAAAGTACGTATCATAGTCATGCGTAAAGGCATCCAGGTCAACCAAACCTTCTTTGAACCAATTGCTCAGATAAGATACCGCTTGTTTGAAGCCTTCTTGCTGAGCGGAGATGGTGACTTTACCGTTATCCACGTTAAGGTGATCGATATATGTCGGGTTGTTCGGACGATGTGTCTTGTCCGGCACGCCGAATGCTCCGAACAGAACGCCGATATCGCCTGTCCAGAAATTATCGATATACGTCAGCGGAATTTCGTCCGCCTTTCCGTTACCGTTTGGATCTTGCTTTTTGAATGCTTGCAATACTGTCGTAAACTCGTCAATCGTCGTCGGGATCTGAAGTTTCAACTTGTCTAGCCAATCTTTATTGATGTACAGGAAGTCCGGATTCGCACCGATCTCTTCCTGTCCTGACCCGATTTCCTCACCGTGTGGCAGGGCGTAGATATTGCCGTCAGGGGCCATGATCGACGCTTTGATATCCGGCCTGTTATCTAAAATCGATTTCAGATTCGGCATATGATTTTCGATCAGGTCGTTCAGAGGAATGAGGGTGCCTTCTTGGCCATATCTAACCAACTCAGTATCCGAGAAACGGCCGCTAAAGAAGAAGTCAGGGAGACTTCCGCTCGCCAGCAGCAAATTGCGTTTCTCGATAAAGTCGTTGTCTACTGTCGTCTCCCATTCGATGTGAACGTTCGTATTTTTTTCAAGCTCTTGGAGAAGCGGCTGCTCGTTGAAGTCGCTTGGAGCAAGAACAGGGCGGTGCGCGGACGCCTTCAAAGTGATTTTTTCTTTTAGCGGGAATTGGCTACCGTTTGTCGTTTCGGATGCCGGTGCGCTTGCAGACGGTTCGGTATTGGTACTTGCCGAAGGTGATTCATTGTTACCACCGTTGCCGCTGCATGCTGATAGAACCGTTGTTAAGCTTACGATGACTGCCAATGTAATGGATGACTTTCTTTTCATTTGTACAGAAACCTCCCTTTAATTGCTTGCATATCAGTAAGAACTGGCCCTGCCATTGGTCCACGGTTTCCTCCGAGGCACGAATCACCTCCTTATTTAAATTTGGTGTAGATTCGCTCTTAGCCTTTAACAGACCCGATGAACACCCCTTGTACAAAATAACGTTGCAAGAACGGGTAAAGGATTAAAAGCGGAAGCGCTGCGACAATAATAACGCCGTATTTGATTAAACCAACAATCCGCTGCTGCTCGACTGCCGACTGAATGTCCGACAACAGGTTACCCGTAGGCTGGTTTTGAATCAGTATATTTCTCAAAATCAATTGCAGCGGATATGTCGCTTCGTCTTTCAGATAAATCAAAGCGTCGAAAAATCCATTCCACTGCTTTACGATCGCAAATAGGGCAAGAACGGCAATGATCGGTTTTGATAACGGAAGCACAAAGCTCCAGATATATCGCATATTCGTACATCCGTCCATACTCGCCGATTCTCTTATTTCCTCAGGAAGACCTTGGAAGAAAGTTCTCGCAATAATGATGACGAAGGCATCGAGTGCAGGAAGTAAAACTACCGGCCATATGGTATCCATTAAATGCATGTTCCGCATAAGCAAATAGGTTGGAATCAGTCCACCGTTAAAAAACAATGTGACCGCAAAAAAGAGCATGAATGCGTTTCGGCCATAAAAATCTTTTCGTGACAAAGGGTAGGCCGCCATGATGGCAAGCGATGTACCGATGAACGCTGAGAGAACTGCGTAAAGAAGAGAATTTCGATACCCAAGCCAGATCGCTCCATCATTGAATATCCGCTGATAGCCCTCGAATGTGATACCCTGCGGTATCAACCACACATCACCTGTACCGACACGATTCGGATCACTGAAAGATGCGATCAGAATAAAATAAAGCGGATACAGGATCATAAGCATAAATCCGATGAGTAGTGTATAGTTGACGACATCGAAAAGTACGTCTCCGGTCGTTTTTCTTTTTATGCTAATCATTTTTCTACTCTCTCCTCTTCTAGAACAAGCCGTTTCCACTCATTTTTTTAACTGTCCTGTTAACAATAAATAGCAGAACCAAGTTAATGACAGCATTAAACAAACCAATCGCCGCTGAGAAACTATATTGTGCCCTCTGAATTCCTATTTTGTACACATAAGTAGGAATGATCTCCGAAGCATCTACGTTAATATCCGTTTGCATTAGGAACGCTTTTTCGAAACCTATGTTCATCAAATTTCCGACAGCAAGTATAAACAATACTGCGATGGTTGGCATAAGGCCCGGAAGATCAATATGCAGAACTCTTTTCCATTTACTAGCTCCGTCGACGACTGCCGCTTCGTGTAAATGGGGATCAATTGCAGCCAACGCGGCCAAATAGATAATGGATGAAAAACCGGTCGTCTGCCATACTTCGGTAAAAACGTAGATTGGCCTGAACCATTCTGAATCTGCCATGAACATAACCGGCTCTCCGCCGAACCCCTTTATAATATGGTTAACGAGACCACTGTTTGGGGAGAGGAACACGAACACCATGCCTACTAAAACGACAGTAGAGATAAAATAAGGGGCATAGATGGACGTTTGCATGAATTTTTTAAATCTTTGATGCTTAACTTGATTCAGCATCAGAGCAATGATTATCGGAATCGGGAATGCAATAACAAGCAGGAGTACGCTTAAGTAAACGGTATTAGTGAGAACCTGCTCGAAATTGTAAGAATTGAAGAACCTGACAAAATGATCGAATCCCACCCAAGGACTGTCCCATATCCCTTTGGCGGCGGAGAAATCTTTGAATGCAATTTGGACCCCGTACATGGGCAAATAGCGAAAAATGATAAAATAAGCCACGGGAAGCAACATTAACAAATATAATTCCCAGTTAACCAGAATTCGTTTCATACGCATTGCAAATTCCTCCTATTACTTATAACAAAAACGTTTACGTAAACGTTTTTATTTCGCGGTAAAAAAAATGCTAGCTTATCTTGCTAATCAAGCTAGCACGACTCTCTCATAATCAAAGTTGTCGGTAATCGGTACTCATTACTTTGTTGCACATCTGGATTTTCTATTCTTTGTATCATCACTTCTGCCGCTTTCACGCCTATTTCAAAAGACGGCTGACGGATAACCGATAGCGGCGGCATCGTAATCTTCGTCCAATCATAGTCGTCAAACCCGATTACAGCGAGCTCATCCGGAATTCTAATCTTAAGCTCTTGCAAGCAAGCAACGACTCCCATGGTCAATACATTATTAGCGACGAACAGAGCCGTGATGTCGGCGGAAGCAAGAAGTTCCTTCGCGCAATTATAACCGCTCTCAAAGTTTGCCGGCACTTCTCTTACAATCGACTGATCGAATTCGATACCGCAATTAGATAACGCTTTCTTATAACCTTCCATTCGTTCATTGCTCGTGGAAATCCCTAATGAACCGGTTATAAGACCTATTTTCCTGTGCCCTTTATCGAGCAGCGTTTGAACCGCATTCAGCGATCCCCCGAAACCGTCAGCCAGTACGAAATCACCGTGGTAGCCCACAGGCCTGCGGTCGATAAAGACGACCGGATACCGGGAGTTTACCGTATCGTCCAAATAACCCACATCATCCGCGATGGAAGCAATGATTAGCCCATCGATGAGTTTTGAATTAAATAACTTGATCTGCTCTATCTCTTCTTCCAGCTCTTCCGTCGAGTTGTTACTGAGCAACACCTGGTAACCGTACCGTCTTAGTGTCTTCTGAATTCCTTGCGCGACAGTCATAAAGAAAAAATTCGAGGTATCCGAAGGAAGAACAGGAACAATTAGGCCAATCGTATTAGACTTCTGGCTCCTTAAGCTTTGAGCGACTGCATTAATGCGGAAATCCAGCAGTTTCATAGCTTCGTACACTTTCGCCTTTGTTTTTTCGGAAACGTACCTGGTATTGTTAACCACGTGAGAGACGGTTGCAATGGATACTCCAGCTGCCTCGGCTACTTCTTTAATCCCAACTTTCACTCGTTTCCCCACCCATAAAATCGTTTACGTAATCGTTTTTATTTACTTATTATATGCGCTTTCATTTATTCTGTCAACATTGATTCGTTCATATTGTTGTTCTTCTGAGATCATATCATCCCCTAACTTTACTGAGATAAGCCGCTATGGGACAGGAGACAATTACATTGATCAATAATGAATTAAAGAAGCTAAAAGTATTGGGGAAATCATCGATGGACATATGACAAACAACGAAGGAGCTATTGCGCTGGAGATTTCCAACCGGCCATTATTCCGGTCCTAATCTCTACGTTTTGACGCTGAATACAACCACAAAAGAAAAGGCGAGTTATGCGCCCCAACGCAAACCCGCCGAAAATAATCTTTGGAAACCACAAATGAAAACAACATCACTAACCGTAATACAAAGCACAAATCCTTTCAAGATTGCTATGTATGCACAACGCAACCTTTTCTTCAGAGGCCTTCTGGTGAGGATGCCCATACTCTAACAGTGACATTTTCACAGACAATAGACTCATTGATTCATTTATGTTGCTTCTTATTGCAGTTATCCCCCCTGATCATTCGCCAAATTGTTTATAAAGTGCCTTCCTATTACATCTACATTTATTAAGATTAAATGAAGGAGCCAAGCATGAACTTGGCTCCTTCCATTAAATTAATCGCCTGCTATCTTCGATATTTATAAAGCAGGTACATTCACATCATCCACGTTCAGATGTCCCCACCCCCCCGTTGCGTTATCAACAATCTTGATGTAACAGTCCGTTCCGATCCTTGCGGAAGCATCCCACTGAACTCGGTTATAAGCCTCGTTGTCAGCGCCGGTTGCTTTGAACAATTCTGCACCATCGGACGCACGCACAAGTGCTACATACAGATTGCTTATATTATTTCCTCCGCCAATCAAGAAATCGATTTGTCCAGCTCCGCCCAGAGTAAACGTTTCTGACTTAAGCACGCCGACTTGACTATCTCCTCCTTCCTTAAAGCTCCAGAGGTGATAAGTGCCGCTTTGTCCGAATGGTCCTCCCCAGCCCCAATCTAATGCAGAGCTTATATCCGCAGCACTGAACGCATTGCCGCTCACTATTGTCCATCCTGTCAGATTCCCACTTTCGAAATCGTGATTGGTCAAACTGCCGACTTGCGATACCGCTTCAGTAGTCACATTTAAACTGTTGCTCGACACGGACAGATTGCCTGCAGCATCTTTGGCTTTCACTGTATAGGTGTAAGCAGTGCTTGCCGTCAACACCGTGTCCGTATAACTTGTTGTTGAAGCTGTTCCCACCTCTGCTCCATTGCGATATACCACATAGCTTTGCACACCTGCATTGTCAGTTGATGCAGACCAGGTTAATGCTACAGTAGAGTGGGTCTTCGTTGATGAAGTTAGCTGAGAAGGTGCAGTTGGGGCTTGGGTGTCCGCCGCTCCTGCAGCAACAGGTACGTTGACATCATCCACATTTAGATGTCCCCAACCGCCAGTTGCATTGTCAACAATCTTAATATAACAATCGATTCCGATCCTTGCAGAAGCATCCCATTGAACTCGGCTATATGCCTCGTTGTCCGAACCGGTGGCTTTGAACAATTCTACACCGTCAGATGCACGTACTAGCGCTACATACAGATTGTTAATATTATTCCCCCCGCCAATAAGGAAATCAATCTTGCCGTTTCCGCCTAAAGTAAATGTTTCTGACTTAAGCACTCCTATCTGACTATCTCCTCCGTCCTTGAAGCCCCAGAGGTGGTACGTCCCACTCAGTCCGAATGGTCCTCCCCAACCCCAATCCGGTGCTGAACTTATATCCGCAGCACTAAACGCGTTGCCGCTCGCTATTGTCCAACCTGTCAGGTCTCCACTTTCGAAATCATGATTGGTCAAACTGCCGACTTGCACGGCTGCTTCTGTGGTTACAGTTAAACTATTGCTCGGCGCGGACAGATTGCCAGCAGCATCTTTGGCTTTCACTGTATAAATGTAAGCGGTACTTGCTGTCAACCCTGTATCCGTATAACTTGCGGTTACAGTAGTCCCAACCTCTGTTCCATTACGATACACCACATAGCTTTGCACACCCACATTATCCGTCGAAGCTGACCAGGATAGCGATGCTGTAGAACTCGTCTTCGATGGTGAAGTTAGCTGGGTTGGCGTTGTCGGAGCTTGGGCATCTCCTTCTCCTGCAGCAACAGGCACGTTGACATCATCCACATTAAGATGTCCCCAGCCGCCTGTTGCACTGTCAACAATCTTAATATAACAATCTACCCCGATATAGGCAGAAGCATCCCATCGTACTCGGCTATATCCCTCGTCGTCCGCACCGGTAGCTTTGAACAATTCTGCACCGTCGGATGCACGTACTAGCGCTACATGCAGATTGTTAATATTATTCCCGCCGCCAATAAGGAAATCAATCTTGCCATATCCACCTAAAGTAAACGTTTCCGATTGAAGGACCCCAACTTGGCTATCTTCTCCATCATTGAATCCCCAGAGGTGGTACTCCCCGCTCTGTCCGAATGGTCCTCCCCAGCCCCAATCTGGTGCGGAACTTATATCCGCGGCACTGAATGCATTGCCGCTCACTATCGTCCATCCTGTCAGATCGCCACTCTCAAAGTCATGGTTTAGCAAGCTGCTTGTTGGTGGCGCTACGTCTGTAGTAATCGCGAGTTCATCACTCTCCAAAGAGAAGTTCCCAGAAGTATCAATTGCCTTTATAGAGTAGGTATATGAGGTCGCTTCATTTAAACCCTCATCGGTAAAGCTAGCTGCAGTCGTAGTAGCTATCTTATTCCCGTCTCTTAGAATGTCGTAGCCCAATACTTCTTTGTTATCCGTGGAAGCCGTCCAAGAAAGCGATACTTCATAAGCTGTTTTACCGGTCAATGCAAGATTCGTTGGTGCTGTAGGAGCCTCGATATCGATACTGCCCGGTTCGATTGGTACAATAAATTCATCTACGTTAATATGCCCCCAACTATCCGTACGCTCATCTACAATTTTAATATACATTTCAGTCCCAATATAACTGGTTGCGTCCCAATATCTTTTCGTATAGCTCTCTGTCACTCCTTTTACACTTTGCCAGTTCCAGTACGTCCCTGGTCCGCTTGATCGGAATAACTCTTTATGATCAGAGGCCCTTACAAACGAAACATATAGCTTGTCGATATCTGAACCGCCACCCGCTAAGAAGCTGATTTGCCCATTACCCCCCAAAGTAAAGAGGTTGGATTTAAGAACGCCTGTTGCTGCATCTCCATTCTTAAGCCCGAATAAATGATAGGTTCCTTCATGATTGAACGGTTGGTTATCTTGGAATGTGGATTGATTAGTAATAGATAAATTTGAGAAGGCCCCTCCGCTCTCCACGTTCCAGCCTGCCAGATTGCCTGTCTCAAAACCTCCATTTAACAGGTTAACTGAAACAGTAGGTTGAGATACTGTAACTGCGCTGGAAGCTGTCTTTGACCCATTTCTTGTCGTAGCTGTTATAGTTGCGCTACCTGGTGCAATACCAGTGACGACACCGTTCACCACGGTTGCAACATTTGGTTGACTTGAACTCCAGATTACATTTTTATTGGTAGCATTTTGAGGCATTATGATTGGAGTTATAGAATTTTTACCACCGACACTCACTTGAAGATTTGCGGGTTCCATGTTGATACCGCTTACAGGAATCGGGGTATATGCAGAATTCATTGCCCATACCTTGAGGGACTTAACAACGACTGAACCGGCGTTCCCATTAGCCCAAACTTGCAATCCCTTCGCATCATTTCTTGTGCTATAAGTACGTGTAGTTATCGACTTAAGATCATTTAGATAAGACTCAGCCATTGACTTATCCAAATAGATATGAAGTTTGACATTCTCACTCCCAATGTCTACATTACCTTTTTGAATACCCTTGTTTGTGCCCGCTACCGTCTTTGTTCGGTCCACACCATATTCATCCGTACTGTGATTGTAATAAATCAATGTTTCTTCTTCGCTATTGGGAGATTTTCTTACTTTCATTCCGACACTATCGGCGGATCCACGATCCAACTCTATCTCGATTTCTAATGTATCGCTTGATATAGAACTCAACAATGCATTCGCGCTTGATAATGATGTATCAGATGTTAAATTAATAAGTTGTTGTCCCCTTAATGATTGAAGCTCAGAAATGGGCTTAATTCCTAGTCTCCCGTCTGATCTGAGACTCAATTCTACAGGTAATCCAGCATTATGCGCCCAACCTGAGTCAAATTCCTCCTGCGAGCCTCTTTCTCCTTGTGCAATCGTGAACATAATATTTCTGCCTGTTACAGGATCTGCAAACCCGCTAGGACCAGTGAATTTAAAATCTCCGAAATCCATTAATTGGGGTTCTTGATGATCAGGTGTGAATTTGGCTGTAGTTTTGTTCCAAACTCCAATCCAATAGTATACTTCGACATTCGCTCCAGAACCCACCGGGCTAATAGCGAGCACATGTTTACCATTTCCAAGAGGCAATAGCACTGGAAGTTCCCATACTCCCCCTAAGTAAGAATAATTTGTGTTTTGGTAGAGAGGTCCTCTGTAGTTCCAGTTCATTAAATTCGAATCAGTAGTGGAGTATACTGCTGCAGTTCCTCCTTGCCCCTCAATCCCAGTCCCTACTAACATAAACCAAGTGTCTCCGTCTTTGAACACATATGGATCACGAAACTCGCCTGCTTTGCCTTCCCCTGATTTCTGAGCAACTGCTAGTTTGCTCTCCTTAACCCATTTCGTTAGATCATTATCTCCATCTGTCATGACTGTGCTGCGGGCGACGCCAACATTTTGATTACTTTGAATATATGGTCTAGCGTCATTCCCCGCAGTGAAAAACATTGTAGGATTGCCTTGATCGTCAATAACGGCAGTTCCTGTCCAATCACCATCCGGATCAACTTGGAAAAGCTCAGGTGCAATGGCTGGGGGAAGATCGCGCCAATGTACCATATCGTCGCTTACCCAGTGCCCCCAATGCATATTATGCCAGTAAGGACCATGCTGATTGTTTTGGTAGAATAAATGATACTGCCCATTATAATACAAAGGTGCATGCGGTTCATTCATCCAGTGGCCAGGAGCTATCGCATGATAAGTTGGCCGATGCTTATCGCCATCATAGACGCTACGATCGAAGGTAAGATTTGGTGTGGGTATATTCCCGCCTAGTTGACTGATCCGGTTCAGATAAGAACTTTGTGCGTCAGACTCGCTATAAGAGCCGTTTGTGATCTTAACTTCATCGATTAATCCATTGAACATATTTAGCGGAAATACTGCGAGTTGTGTACTTTGATTGTTCTTGCCTATCAAGAGCGGATTATTAGAGTGTGAAATCGAAGAGTTTGTTGGAATCGTTCTTGATGCAACTTCCTTACCATTAAGAAAAAGTTTCATGTTTCCATTTAATCCATCTACTGTCGCAGAAATATGCGACCATTCGAATTTTGGAAGAGGCTCGTAGGACCATAATTCATACCAGTTACCATTCGCACCTACTTGAAATGTCCAACTACCATGGCGAAAGACCCCAAACAGAAAGCCTTGCTTAGCAGATTTATCATGCTGATTAACAATTGCAGAAACTACTCCATTGTCTCCCCATTCATAGGCTCTGGGTGCAATCCAGGCTTCGATGGACATCGCTTGCGAAGGTGTTGAAATCGGGTTGTGAGTTACCCAATTGGAGTAGCCATCAAATAACAAAGCACTGTTCGAAATGCCATCGCTTCTCCAAATTGGATCTGTAGAGGGTTTATACTTTGCATTGTTGTGAATGTAGTTTATGGAGTTATTCGAACCGCTTATAGCTTCCTTTGTGACTTTACCTGCACCTTCATCAAATTTCCATTCCGAAATAGTAGATACGGCAGCATTAACCTGTTGCTCGAGTAATATCGGTTGAATCATGAGAGTCAGCATAGAACAAATTAGTACAATTAATAATCTCTTTCTCAATTTCACTTATGTTCCTCCTCATATTAGCCCATCCTCTCGGCATTCGCCGATGCAGTTGGGACAAATCTTTCCCACGTACCTTCTAACATTTGCTTCCTCCTACACTGTAGGAGTTTTTTTCATTCACTCCTCAATATTTCATTCCGGGAAAGTGACTACTTGTATCAACTACTTAACAATACCGTTCCCTGTCAGCTCGGCTGCATTGCAGAGAGAAAATCACCTCACTTGAATTACGTAAACGTTTACGTAAACGTTTTTGTAAACTCGTTTGAGTAAGCGCTTCCACTACATTATTAATAATTCTCTATTTTTTGTCAATACGTCAAAAGGTACACGTCCGTAGATTTTCTAGAAATGAACCGCTTGTCATCCATTCTGGCCTAGCTCTCTAGATATCTCTCTGGCAGCTCTTATAAGTTTGTTGATTATTTTCTGGTGCGTATGCTCATTTAATCGCTGAACAGGCCCCATAATAGTAATGGCTGCGACGACATTGTTCAAGTAATTTCTAATGGGTGCTGAAAAGCAGATAAATCCTTCCAAATACTCGGACTCACAGCAGCTAAAATGTAATTTCCGAATTTCAATTAACTGCTTCTGCAGCACTTCCTTATCCGTAATCGTTTTTGCAGTATAAGAAGTCAATCCTTTTTTCACCAGCTTATGAAGTCTTTCTGTTTCATAATACGCCAGCAATAGCTTACCAGCGCTCGTGCAATGCACAGGGCTGCGATGTCCCACAAGAGGCAATATACACTCCTGATGCCGGCATTCAATTTGTTCAATATAAACGATCTCATTCTCCAGAACAGAGATTAAAACAGCTTCACCCGTTGACTTCGCCAATTCCCTTATGATGGGTTGAGCAGCGTGATTAATCTCCAATTGACTCGTCACCACGGTGTTCAATTTCAGTATCTGCAGTCCCAAGCTGTATTTTTGAGTGGTTGGTTCCTTTATCACATACCCCTCGCTTGCGAGCGTGCTTAACAATCGACTTACAGCGCTTTTGCTGATCCCCAGCTCATCTGCCAGTTCGCTAACGCCTTTCATCGGCTTCTCTACCGTAAAGCTGTTCATGATACGTAGTGCATTAGACACAGAGGAAAGCAAATACGGTTGTTGATCTGGTTTCTCTACCATAATAGAACCCTTCTTTACAATTTCTTAGCGGTCTCTACAAACAAATAAAACTTTAATAAGTGGACCCTGAAGACTTGCCGGAATAGAAAATAAAAGAGTGACTGTTGCATATAGCAGAACAACACGCTTGAGAATAAATCCTCTCTTTATTAATGTTGATGTATTGGATAAAGATAGTTTCATCATCTTCTATCACTAAATCAATGCCCTCGGAGTGGCGTGTAAAGGATCGTGTACATTATGGTATCCCCTCGGTTTTTAAGTTCAATACTCGTCTCTACCTTTTTTCTGCAGCTTGGGATTTGGGTAAGAAACATTGCTATTTTGCTTTACGTTGTAGAGCATACAGGTGGTGATGGCTTTGCCGTTTCTATGATTTCGGTTGCTGAATTTTTGCCTATTTTCATCTTTTCTTTTATTGGAGGAACGTTTGCTGATCGATGGAATCCTAAAAAAACAATGGTATGGTGCGATATTCTCAGTGCCATTTCCATATTGTTTATTCTTCTTGCGCTGACATACGGAACCTGGAAGGCAATTTTTTTCGCCACCATTGTTTCCTCTATTATGTCTCAGTTTTCACAGCCTTCTGCCATGAAGCTATTTAAACAGAATGTAAAAGAAGAGATGATGCAGAGCAGCATGTCTCTATTCCAGACCTTGTTGGCCATCTTTATGATGATGGGGCCTGTACTCGGAACGTTTGTTTATCAGCAGTTCGGGATTCATATCTCAATTGGCATCATGAGCATTTCTTTCTTGCTCTCAGCGATCGCACTAACCTTCATTCCTTCAGATAACACACCCAAGAAAACAATCGATAATCATGTGATGGAGGAAATGAAAGCTGGGCTCAAATATGTGCTTTCCAATCGTTTATTAACACTGCTCGGAATTTCTTTTCTTATCGCCGGACTTGGTGTTGGACTGGTTGTACCAATGGGGATCTTTATCGTCACAGAGCAATTAAGCCTTCCAGAATCCTACTATCAATGGATCGCTACTTCTAAAGGAATCGGCATGATTTTAGGAGGCGTGCTGTCTGTCATAGCAAGCAAACGCGTAGCTCCACTGTATTTATTAACGACTGGCTTTTTGGTGAATGCCGTTTGCCTCATGACCGCCGGATTATCATCGTACTTCTGGTTGACATTTTCAGCGGAATTTTTCATTGGATTTGTTACTCCAGCCTTTCAGGTAGCCATTCAAACCCTCATTCTCAGAAATACGGATGAAGCATTTGTAGGCAGAGTAAATGGCATGCTGACTCCGCTATTCATTGGAGCCATGGTTTTGACGATGAGTTTCTCCGGCTTGCTGAAGGATTTGTTCTCGGTAACAGTAATGTATGAGCTGGCTGCTGTCTTCTTTATAATCAGCACCTTGATCACCAAGTCCATGTATAGAATTCTCCCTAGAAAGTCTACTACTGCCGCACATGAAACGCTAGGAGCGTAAGCTCTGTACTGGCAAAATTAATTCCTATTACAGGAATATCAACTGTTCTTTGTACAAATATGAAGAGATACAACTAAAATACCACTTTAGAGATAATGTATATATTTAACTGGCCTAGCCGATAGACTCATTCCAAAAACTATGGAACGAGTCTATCGGCATTTTCTTTAATAAACCATTTTCGGAAGCTTTGTTGAATCCATCATCTACTTAATTGTGTTAAGCCAAAAGCTTCTCCACTTCCATGCATCACCTAGTTCATCAATCCGAGCCAGTGGGTCAAGACGTCGAGTCATACCGACTTTAAACATCTGTTCCCCTTCCCCCTAAATTGGATATTACGTATACATGGCTTGCTTTGCCATTGAACATAAAATCTGATGCAAAGCCAAGCACACAAAAAGCCAACCAGAAATCACTAGTTGGCCGAAGAATCCGAGAAACTTTTCCGGACTCACTTTGAATATCAACCCTTGATTGTCTCAACCTTCACCTGCTTGAATTGAGCATTCCCTTGACTAACGAACAAACCGAGCTTGCCTCGTTCGATATCGTACATTCTAGCGCTCATTGCAACTTCCTCATTGATATAGATCTCGCAGATCGAGCCATCTATAAAGATCTCAAGCTTGTGATCCTGGTCAGGCAATAGTTCGATCGGACGCTCTAATTCAACCTCATAAGGGAAAGTTTTACCTCCATCCTCGCTTTGCATGATTGGTCCACGAAACGTAACTCTATTACGCTGCGGCTCAAGCATGATATAGTAAGCAAAATCCAGTCCCCTCTCAGCACGCAGCATGATCCCGGTCCCCTGCGTAAGAGCCGAAAACCGAATTGCCATCGACACTTTACATCGATCAGGCAAATTCTCTTGCGATAAGCTGCCGGCAAACGCATATGGAGATTCGCATGTGTACTCTAATGACGACGACTGCCAGGTTCCCGTGATCCATTCCAGTTGCAGCGGTCGCTCGACTGCGAATGCCTCATTCACAGAATCCGGAACCTTGACCGCGAGAGTACCGTCCGAACGTTGGATGATCTCATGGACTACCAGATTTCCGCCCCAATCCCAAGTATCATAATCTTTACCGATGTACTTCGGAGGATTCCACCCGAACAAATCATCATTTTTCGTCGGATTCCAGCCGAACAAATACCGCTTCTGCCCGTCGGAAACCGACTTCGCCGCATAGTAAGCGCGACCATCGAATGTGTCAACCTTTGGCGTAATCCATGGACCATTCGCCGAGCGACTCATGCGGTAGAAAGTGGCAAATCGGTCCGTGTAGTTAGAATACACGAGATACCACCATTCTCCCATCCGAAACATTTCCGGGCATTCGTGGGCACCCACATGGATATTCGGCGCATAAAGCGGTTCACGATACGACCACTTACTCAAGTCCGGCGAAGTGAGCAAGGCTACGCATCCCTTGCGATTCGAAGGTCCCTTGCTCATCGCGGCAAGAAGCATCCAATATTCACCCTCTTCATCGTTCCAAAATACAAAGGGATCCCTCCAATCAGAGAGCTCGTAAACCTCGTTGTCGGCGGAGAAAGTATTCTCTGGAATCGGCGTCCAGTTCATGAGATCCGTTCCGGTCGCATGGCAGACCAGTTGCTTTCCTTCCGGAAAAATGCAGTAGAACAAGTGATAGGTAGGCCCAACCTTCAGAACATGCCCCGTTCCTCCGAGTATGTTAATAGCCCCATGCTCTTTGTAATCGCAGAAGTCGTCCGTACTGATCAAATGCCAACCCTTATCCAGACCTTCCCGGTAATTCTCTCTCCAGCCATGAAGATAAAACAGCTTAAACTCTTGATCTTCATAATAGGGGATCACGTCTCCGACCCAAGCATTCTCAGGACGATAGAAAAATTCTTTCATAGCTGCACCCTCCCGTAAAGATTCAGAATCGCATCTCTCAAAGTATTTAAACGTTTACGTAAACGTTTAAATACTTCTCACTTCTACTTTACTTAATATAGAGGCGCTATGTCAATTAATTATTATAATCATATTCCAAGTGTCATATTATGCAAAGCGAAACAGGGTTTCTCGCCTTCCAACAGTTCGACCAGCCAGCGATCCATCCAATCCTTGAATCTCGAAATCATCCAGGATACCCTCTGATCAAGTCTAAAATAAAGTGGCTATCCGACAAAGGATGACCTTAAAAGACTTCTCGTTAGAGATAGCGCGAGAATCATATAACAAGTGACATTTTGATAGGCGGCAATACAAAAGGTAATCATCGCTCTACACTAAAAAACGAGGGATACTTATCATGTTTTTAACATTTCATGATCGTAAATTTCGTTACCGGCTATAATTCGATTAAATCAAGTGATATCACCCTCTTTGCTCCATTTAATGTGAATAGCTCGATTCCGGCACTAGCGGGAGATCAGGGAAGTTCTATCAATTATTTTTCAATCAGATTCCCCCGCCCCTATCGCTTGTCAATTTTGGTTAATACGCGTGGTTACAGGCGATAGAAATCGGGCAAATACCCAATTCTATCCTCGGAACAGGCAAGCAGTAGATCCACCTACTACGATTTTCGGGCGTCCTACGCCCCATTCGTCGCTATGTGGAGGAAGTCAGATTCCCTCAGTACATTACCGCGCTCTGCTTAATCTTGGTGCATGCGATACCGCATAACGCCTTATGGGAAGAGGCACGACAGCAATCCGATTTCCGAGAGAACTCGCTATGTATTATTAAATCAAGAGAGATGCTATAGGATGTAGTCAAGCAATAATAAGCCCGCTCCTCGTGAAGTCGCCGCCGCGTATACACTAATATCGGACGCTAGGCGCAGCGATAAAAGAAAGCCACATGGAGTTGTTACACTCGTATGTGGCTGAACCTGTGTAATTCTCCACAAATTATTTTTGCAGCATTTTTTGATTTCATCAGATAGCTCTAGAATTTCTAACCATTCAGATGAATTTTTGACGGACTCTACACTCCATTTATTACTACCTTGTAGCTCCATGAATTTATTTCGGAGCTCAATACTCTTATTCATAACAAGGTCATTAATTAGACCGGTATCTTTTAGAACAGTCAAATTGTTAATATGGAGAAATGAGGTAGCTCCAACATCAAACTCTTCAAAGATGCTGTAACTGATGGTAATTGTATCTGCACTTAATAAATATATACCACATCTCTGAAGTGTATCTATATACAAATCCATTCTTTCTGATACTGTTATCTTATGAACCACTTCAACACCTACCTCATTTCTCTAAATAATAAATGGTTGCCTTGTCTCCACTAATTGGTACATATGACGAATCTACTACTTTATTCTTTCCAAACGAACCACTCGAAAAGCCATAATATGATCCTACGTGAACTCCCCCACCAGCATGATAAAAAACTGATTGGTCACCTTTAGTAAACTTCTATCCTAAACCATTTGATCCGTAAACTCCTTTTGTCCATCCACTTTCTAGTATTCCTGCAACATCATCAACTGACTTTGCCCATAAATTTTTCGGATTGGATGCAATGTCATTAAAAGATTTGAGAGTATTATTACCACCTTTTGGTGCTCCCATTGGTCCAATCAATGTGGCCATTTCAATCCACGATTCTATTGGATTTTCTGATGAGAAAATAGTCCTCATCGCTGTTACACCTGTGACATCATTCATAAAAGTAGTCGTGTTCATCATATTTTGATGTGCCTGTTGCTGACTCACTTAAGCTATTGCTTGCCGTTGTGCAACTTCTGCTACTGCTTTCCAATAATTCATGTCGCCAAGTGGTTTGTCAAAGTAAGAAGCTTCACCCATAGCACCAAGAATACTACAAACTTCCCTTTCTCTATAATAGGTGCAAATGGGTTATCCAGTCTCCTCCTAAATTCCTGGATGATACTGTATCGCAGGAACCTCCGTGTGCGACGATTCCATAGACATTCGTTTACTATTGACGTCCGAATCGGTTAAATTTAATTCTGAGAGAAGCTGCAAGTTATTGTCCTGATACTTTCCTTCTTCATCCTTATAATGGATCTCCTCATTGGCAAGCACTGTTTCAAATAGTCCATTCTTTAAAGTAAACGTTTTACTGGAAGCCGTACGTTGATCAATCAACTCTACTTTGTCCTGATTCATAGACTGTTCCGCTGGTTGCTCCGAGGTCTTGTCTACAGCGGCCATGTCTGATAATGCATGATTTGCTGCCGGTGGGTTCGCTCCCGCTTCTCCTGACGTATAAGCATAGCCGGACAGAGAGAGGCACAACACGAGCAGCAACACCCGTCTGCTCTTGTAATATTGCTTCCACCACTTTCGCTTACTGTCGATAAATCTGCCCATTCTCGTTATCCTCCTAATACTCTTTCTGTTTTGATGAGTGTATAGAATTAATAAATTATTTCTGCCTTATTGCAAAAAAAAAAGAGCCGATTCATTTGGTTAAGTGAGAATCAGTCTTCACTACCAAAATTCTATCGAGCTCTAGTGGGTATTCCCCTTTTAACACGAACCAATCGTCCTATTAAGACCTTCATACAGGACTTGAAAGGCTCCCTTCAAAGCCTGTTGTTCCAATTGCTCCGACAATTGAATACGTTTCTTGATAAGACGCAAGTTCTCGCTTCCAGGCCGATGGTGATAGACAATCAATAGCAAGAGCAACTTATCCAGGCTGCCACATAATTCGTTTAACATCTCTATATGGCGATTTTGCAGTCGAATATAATGATGCTGATCCAAGTACTGTAAACGGCTGAAGATTCCCCGCTTATTTTCGCACAGTTTTTTGATGCCGAGAATAATGCTTCTGTCCATCAACAAAGAAGGATACACTTCAATGCAGGCGCTTATCCGATTCTGCAACCCATCGTATATCGACATCCCGGACCATTCTACGAATTTTTTGGGAGGTCCCGTCCCTGTTCCGTCTTTTTCCCCCATAACAACATGTCTGGTCCCACCCGATAAACAGTTCTCGACAGACTCTAGTATTTTATACATATTCGGTCTGCTTTTCGGCTGAGGCACGCCCTTAAAAGAGGTCGCCGGCATACCGAAGCGAAACAGGCGGTAGTGCCCTACAAAATCACCGCGCATATGGTTCAGTCCTGATTGAAACCCTTGTTCGATTTCATCGAAGGAAACCGTTTCTGTCGTCCATCGATTCCCCTTCATCGCAAGGGTATGGAAGAATCTCTCCTGTTGATTGAATCCGAACAACAAATACTCGTGCATGCAATGTTGCTTCTGGTAATATTCCGACTTGCGGATGTAATAGTTATCGCACCCTAAGAGTACATAACCTCCTTGGCTTATACGATCCACGGTACTTTTTACGATAGCAGAGAAGTCGCGTTGTTCGAAATGTTCGAATTCCAACACGCCTTGATATAGAAGTTCTAAATCGTAATGCTCCAATCGATAATATTGAATCCAAAAATCCTGTATCGGATCCCCTTCCCAAATGCCCATTTCGAGTTCGATGAACCGTTCAACGAACCATGGGACGTAACGATCATCGGCTAGGAGCGGCGCGAGCTTCATAAAATGCCAGCAATCCGTTGTAAGACCCGTATTTAAATTGATGGGTAGAATTTTCTGCATAGCTACCATCCTTTAGACCGGTTTTACTAACTGTACGATTCTGTATAAGCGCGTTCCATTCTTCATTTCTTCCATGAGACACATTGAGGCAGCCGCGGCCTTTCTCTTCGAGCGATTGGTTAATGGTCTCAAGCATTCTGGTTACTGTTTGCTTTCGCCAGTTCTTCGGATACGGCAGCAAGACCGGGTATTCTACGGAATGAGGAAATAGCCTCCCGCAATTCGGACTAAGTCTTCATTTCTACTGCGGATTTGCAAAAGGGACAAACAAAAAAAACCGCTATCATACTTTCCTTCCTCGACGTTTATCCGCTAGCACTGCTGTAGTTGCTGATCGCCCTTTTCCAGAGCATCCGAAAGCCTACGAGCATGATAATCGGAACGCATAAGCCCCATATGAGCTGATCGACCCTTAGTTCCTGCATAATCAATAGAGGGCCGAAGTTCGTAATGACCATAAATGGCAGTACATAAATGCCAATGCGGCGCGCCCATTTGGAATAGATTGCCATTGGCATATTATTCGCATCCCATATGGAATAGAAGATCATGCCTAGCCCTCCCGTATTCACGAACCAAAAGGAGAGCAAGGCAGGCAAGAACATTAAGCAATAGGCCAAAATGGTAGCTACCCCAAGAAACAACCCATATGCAAAAAGATGAAAGAAAGTAACCGGGATCTCCAAGGCATTCCACCCGATCACGATCATGACGCCCCCCGCAATCACGTTCGGAATCGGTGTCCCGAAGTGGATATAGCGAAGCGTGACGAGAAATTGCAGAGAAATCGGCTTTACAAGGAGCAAATCCAGCGTACCTTCCCTCACATATTCCGATATCTTCAAAGAGTTATAGAAAAACAATCCCGAATAGATCCCGGTCATCAGAGTAAAGGTGCCGACGAACAACAGGATGCCGTCCGGAGTAATCGAACCAATATGCAAATCGGTTTTGTAGACGACAACCACATACAATAGCTTCGCAATTAGATAGGATATTTCGACGCCAATGCCTAGATAAAAATTAAACCGGTACTCCATTTGAGCCATAAAGCAATTTTTCGCAAACAGCCAGTAGATAACCAGGTAGTTCTTAAGAGTATGCCACCACGCGTACAACGTTTAACCTCCCAATCCGAGATATCGCTTCATTCCGATTCGCCAGAGGATGCGAGAAAGGATGTACATGGAAATGATCCATAAGCCTTGCATGCCAATGCCTGCGATGATCTCTTCTCTCGCAAGTCGTCCGCTGACGACATTCGCCGCGAAATAGATTGTCAGCTTGAAAGGCGAATAGTCTAACATGGCATTCACCCATGGACCGAAGATATCGACCGGGAACATCCCGCCGCTAATAATAATGACGAACAAGCCGGTCATCTCAAAAAAATACGAAATTTCCGACAGCCAGAAAGCTATAGCGGCTATGGCATAAGATATCAACATGTTCAGGATGAACGCCAATATGACAGCCGCCAAAAAAAGCAAGAAGCGTTCGAGCTTCATGGGAGTGCCGTTATATATCGAATAACATATCAACACGGCAAAAATCGCGCAAACCATAAGGCAGTTAAAAAACATCTTCTGTCCGATGAGATTAAAAAAACGATAGCTGAAATAATTAATCGGTCTCACCAGATATCTGTTAAGATGTCCGTCCTTAATGTCCAGCGCCATTTCATGTTCCACATGAGTCATGACGATCCGAGTCGTGAATGCGGCAAAAATCGTATACATAATCATCTCATGGTAGGAATAGCCGAAATAAGCCTGATCCGGATTATCCGCGTACACGGCGGACCAAATGAAATATTGGATCATGATCGGGAAAAAGGCGCTTAGTAAAGAAAAGATTAAATCCATCCGGTATTCCAACGCCGATTGCATGCCGAGTTTGAATATACGGTTATACGTTTCGTATGAACTCATTGCGCACGCTTCCTTTGATACATCGACACGATCATCTCTTCCACGGGTATGTCCTCGATCAAGATATCCTCTATGGGCAACCGGGCGAGAAGTTCTCTGGAGACAGCATTCACCTGCTCCTTCGGGATTTCCAGCGTCGCTTGGTAATCTTCCGCATGTCGAATTCCGGCGTATGTTTGTAGCTGTTCCAGCTTCACGCGTTCCGTGAACTTAAGCTTGATTACCTTGGTCTGATTCATCGCGCCATTCATTTCCTTAAGATTCCCGTCATAGATCAGTTGGCCATCCGAGATCAAGATCAATCTGCTGCATAGATCTTCGATATCTTTCATGTAGTGGCTGGTAAGCACGATCGTGGTCTTGTGCTGTTCATTGTAGTATTTCAGGAAATCCCTCACTTTTTTCTGTGTCTCGATATCCAGCCCGATCGTAGGCTCATCCAGAAACAACAATTGCGGCTTGTGAATGAGCGAAGCAATAAGCTCCAACTTCATTCGTTCGCCAAGCGACAGCCTCCTGACCTGAACGTTCATCACATGATGGACTTGGAGCAGCTCCGTCAATTCGTCTAACGACTTGCGATAAGCAACGTCTTCGACTTGGTAGATGTATTTGTTCAACAAGATGGATTCAATGGCCGGGAGATCCCACCACAATTGGCTTTTTTGCCCCATTACGATGGCGAATTTTCTCTTGAATTCATTCTTGCGTTCGCTCGGGTTGTACCCCATTACCGATACGCTTCCGCTCGTAGGGTGCAAGATGCCGGATAGCATTTTTAGCGTCGTCGTTTTCCCCGCGCCGTTAGGTCCTAGGAAGGCGACAAACTCACCCTGGTCGATACGGAATGAAATGTCCCGAACCGCTTCTTTGATCAGCGTTTTGCGAAACAGGAGATTTTTGATGGAATTCCTTACGCCGAGTTCTTTGGTGTAATATTCGAAAGACTTACTCAGTTCCTTCACTGCAATGATTTCCATGTTCGGCTCCTATTTCTCGCGATTATCGCCCGTAGTGGTACAGCAGTCCGCATCGCGAGCAGATCGGCATCAGTCCGCAGGATAAATGTTCACGGTGCTTGCCGAAATTCTCCCCATGCCAAACCTCTTCTATGCTTTGATCATGAATATTCCCTACGGCGAGCTCCGGGAAGAACTTGCATGGCGTGACGTCCCCGTTCGGTAAGAAGTCCATCCTGGTAGAGATCGATAAGCATTTCGTACGGTTCATGCCCACAATCTGCTCCCCTTTAACGAACGGACCGATTTCGTCCTGCTTAAGCGCCGGCATGAAACGGACTCGAATATTCCAGACATGCTCGGCTATCCGTCTCACCTCCTCCTGCAGCTGCGGAACAGCATCGGGAGATATGCGATACGTGAACGAATGCCAACTGCAAGAATGGCTTTGGTAGGGTTTCAACCACTGCAGATGCTCGCTGAGGTGTACATCCATCACATGAGCGGATTCTGGCGAGATATACCAGGGATAGACAAAGTAGACGGAATCGATCCCCTTCTCTTCGAAATAGGTCATGAACTCAAACATTCTGGGTATCATCGCGTCGTTCATCGTCAGGCTTACCGAGATTTTGCCATGGTACATATTTTTCCTCTGCAATTCCAGCAGCGTGTCGATTGCCCGGATAACCTTTTTGAATGTTCCCTTGCCGCGGATCGCATCATTTTCCGCTTCGAAGCCTTCCAGACTGACTAGTAGGACCAGATCATCCGAAAACTTCAGAATGGCGTCCATTTTCTCCTCGATCAGAATCGCATTCGTGCAAATCGTCGTTGTCCGAATATCTTTCTCGAGTCGTTCGGCTAGCAAATCAAACTTGGAATAGTAAAGCGGTTCTCCGCCCCATAAATAGAGCTTTGATTTCTTCGGGAACGTAAATGCTAAAATACGGTCAATCGTGTCGATGTCGATTTCCCTTTTCTGCTCAGACTTCGCCATATCCCAATGGAAACCGTCCTCATTCCATTCGTAGCAATGCTTGCATCGAAGGTTGCATCCATTATTCAGTTTGATACCAACGTCCTCCGGGATTTCCATTGCGTAACGGGGATTTGCTTCCCTGGCACGGCTTGCACGGGACATGTTCATAATGGTTCGTTTCAGGTTGTGAAACACGTCTTGATCAAACTTTGCCATAGTTTTCGGTTGCATAGTATCGGCCTCCTGGGAACTCTATTTCTTTAGCAAATAGCAGATTTCGATAGAGGGGCTCTAGGCTTCGATCAGAGAAATTATCTTCAGCCCATCGTTCGAACCAGATTCCAAAGCCTTGACCGATCCAGAATGACGCATTGACAGCTTCATGCTTGGCGAACGGCTCTAGAAAAACGATCGGCGTGGCTGCTGCAAACGACTCAAAAAGCGAATAGCCGCCCGGTTTGCTCACGATCGCTTTGGCATTCCGAATGACATCGAATAGTGGTGGGTAATGGTTCCGGTTGTAGTAAGACAGGTCTTCGCCAGGCTCAACGACCGCCAACGGCGGAAAGCTGTGTTGTCCATCTTCATTGGTTAACCAAGGCTGCCATTGCGGATCATGCATATAATGCGTGATTTTCTTATGAGGATTGATTTCTTCGGGAGAAAATGCAAGCACAGCGACGCGATCGCGACTTGCAGCAAGTTGTGTCATTGCTTCGCGGTAGTTCCCGATCCCCCAGCCGCCACCATGTACTACGATTCCCGTTTCTCGCTGCTTGAAGGGTACCGGAGGCAGGTCTGTAATCGGAAACTCTCGCAGGATACAATTATGTTCCGCACTGAAAAATCGTACATTCTTGAAAGCGTTGCATCGTTCTCCGTATAAATCGTAAGATACGGAGTCGCCGGCGTCCATCCGGAGCAGTTCAACATCAAGCGGCGTAGGGTCCATCATCTCCCGGTATGCTTCCAGCAATGGGATCCAAAAACCAGTGAACGCGACGAATCTTATCCGGCGTTCTTGCTTCCATGCGTTAAGCAAGCGTTCTGTTTTCATAGAGTCCAAAGCACTACTGATATCGCGCGCGAATTGCGCAGATTTCTTGGCCAATTGGAAATGATTATGAAAGGCCGACCGCGTTGCGGGTATCTTCGATCTAACCTGATCGAGGTAGACATTTTCCAACACACAGACTTCGACAGGGACTCCCTGCCGGCGGCACTGATATTGGATTTGAATGGCTGGAATATAGACGCCCATGGAGTTGCCGGAGCAGAGCAGCGTGATCATACGATTAGGAGAGTCAATCATAAATCGACACGTCCAGCTTCATTAGTATAGTGCGCAACACCGCCACAAGCCTCTGTCTCTCTTCCGAATTCTCAGCGAATACCGAGATGTACAGCCGTCCTTTAATCAGATGATCTCCCTCTTCGGCTCGGAAACCTCCCTTTCTCCTTTCTTCCTGATTGACCAGCAGCGCGGCAGAAGAGAGTGGAACAATTCCGCTTCCACCCGATTGAGGATACAACAGGCTGGCGTCCTGCATTTCGCGCAGGAATCGCCCATAATCCAACTCCTTATAATAGCCTACCGACAGATACGATAAGACGCCCTGACACCGCCGGTTCGACAATGCTCGGTTTAGATATAAATTGATCAGTCCCATTGACTTGCGTGCGTTAATTTCCACGATTGGGATTAAGGTCCCGTCCATAAGCTGCATCGAGTCTACGCATACCGGCCCGAAGTATCCTTGCCGGTTCAATGCTTGCCCTACCTGTTCCATCACTTGAAAATAATCCTTGCGTTCCAATTCATGCTTTTCATCTTCACGCATTGCGGCAGAGCCCTGATAAACAAATTGATGATTCAAAATTTCTTGCATGCCAATGAAGGAAGTGCTGCCGTCGGGAGCGATTTCAAAGTGACAGGAGAAATCACGTGCTACCTTTAGCAGTGGTTCCACGACTAGTGTCGTCACCTTCCCTCGATGCTCTTGGGAACGTATATAGGCAGTCAATCTTTCGATGGCATGGTGAGACTTGAGCTTGATGTTCCCATTGCCAGATACACCGAACGGATCTTTAACCAGCGCCGCCCCGTGCGCAGCCAGCATTTCGCCGCATACAGCAGCCAGCTCGGTTGCGTTGGTTACCGGAATTCCCCGTCTGACACCGGTCAATTGATCGGACAATTCCGTTGAGTACATTTTCGAATTTACATGCTTGACAACATCGTATGAAGGGAGTATTTGTTCGAAGAAATTCAGCTGCAATAGCTCAGTAGTTTGCTCCAATACCGCGTAAGGAGCGATTCGCTGAAAACGTGTCAGCCACCGCTGGTAGTGTATGTTTCTAAGCAAAGGATGGAAAATGTTCTCCCCCTGTTGAACATCTACACATTCTAAATGAGAGAACGAAAATCCGATGCGATTGAGATAATCCCTTTGCGCATGATCTATCGAAAACCGTGTGATTAAACCGTCATTAGGCGTACAAAACGGAAACAACAACTCATCCATCGCCATTACGATATACGCTCTTTGTTCGTCAAGGATAGCCGGCAGCTTGCTGGAGGATGCATCCTTCCAGTAAGCTTCCGAGTCAAAGCTTCCGGCATGTACAACACTATCCATGTTGCGGTTCCAGTCGATTTAGGAACGACATAAAAGTCTCAATCGAATTTAGATGTTTCAAATCGAAATTCTCGTAATCAATTTCAACCAGGAACGTTTCTTCGACCTCCAGAATGAAACCGATCATTTGCAGGGAATCCAATCCGACTTCGTTGATCAGATCCGAATTTGGTTGCAAGGAATCCGTTAGATTCTCATCCTCCTTCACTTTGGCAAGAATCTCCTTGATTTTATCGAACATTCGATCGCCAACCTCCTCTATTCCGCATCTACGTAAACGTTTACCTTTGAATTATATTACATATATGTCAAATTAACAACTAAATTAATGAAATACTATAACTCTAGTTCTTATGTATAATCGCAGCTAGCATGTATCATAGTTTGCTATCCGTTTGTACATGATAAGATTCTAATTCCAATGCATTACCTACACAGACACTAAATAAGTAAGCGTTTACGTAAACGTTTAAATAAGAGACTTTTGTCTATCATAGCGATTCTGTTCCTTCATGTCAACGATATTCTAGTGCTAGCTTTATACGTCACGTGAGGTTAGTAGAATCGTTTTTCCTATGCATGATTTTTACGGTATTGATCTGGTGTAGCTCCGAATATAAGCGATAAAGTATTTTTCGTCCCTAAAGCCTATTTTTGAGCCGCCTGCCTTATCTCCTGAATTGTTTCAGGCTAGACCTCGTTATATTATCACCACCTTATCAACAAGCGCTTTTAACCGCACAATTGCATCACTACATACGCAAACGCTTTCATTTTATATTATAATTGATATTTACAATTGTTTTAAAAAAAAGCAAACCCTATGTCAGTTGACATAGGGTGCGCAAAATCAAGTCCCCTTTTCTTCCAGTCAATCGTCGTAGGCAGACTTCATTTCCCATATCTCAAGCGACTTGACCGCAGTGGACGCATCACCTAGAAGTTTCAGCCCTTGTGCATCATGCCGGAACGGGAATATACGTGTTGTCAGACTTTTTGTTCCGTTAATGTAAGACTCGATCATGGATTTATCCAGATAGATGTGCAATTGAAGATTATCGCCTTCCAAATCTACCGGGCCGCCTTCAATGCCTTTCTCCACATCTGGTTCCAAACTCGACTTGTTTCGATCTGCCATGAATCTTCCATTCGAACTGTCATAGTACAGCAAAGTCTCTTCCATCTCGTCAGGTGACACACGAACTTTGATCCCACACCGTTCAGCCTCGCCAGGTTTAAGCTCAAGCTTGATCTCCAGCATATCGCCTTTTATTGCTCTCAGCCGTTCATCTGCCATATCAAGCGAGAGGTCTGACAATTCGAGTAGTTTACGGCCTCGTAAGGTCTCAAGCTCCGTGACAGGCTTAATGCCTGGCCGACCGTCCGAACGCAAGCCAATTTCCACAGGAAGGCCAGCATTGCCAAACCAACCAAGATCCCGGCTGATTCTCGGGCTCATGGCGAAAATAACGGTGAACAGAATGATTCTTCCGCTTGGATCCACGAACCCGCTTGGTCCAATCCAATGCTCTCCCACATCGAACACCTGCGGTTCCTCATCGTCAGGAATAAAGATCAGACTGTCCCGATCCCAAGTGCCAATCCAGTAGAAAATATATTTGCAGTAGTGCGGGCTTGCGTGCAAGAACCAGGGATTAACGATGAAAATATGCTTCTCTTCACCTTTATCGGTCTTATAGAAAGGGAACAGGAGCGGCAGTTCCCATGCATCACCTGTCTTCGGGTACTTTTGCGAATCACCGACATAAATCGGATTGCGGTAGGTCCAATCGATCATGTCTACCGATGTGTACAACAATGCCGTGCCGCCTTTTCCTGGTATACCGGAAGTTACGATCATATACCATGTTCCGTCTTCCTTCCATACAAAAGGGTCCCGGAAATTTCCACGAAGGCCTACTCCTTCCGGCAACACTGCGACATATTCCGGGTGCTTGATCCATTCGACCAGATCATTATTCCCATCCTGCCCGAATGTACTTCTCGCCATGGCTACTGATTGGTCTGGATCCTTTCTTTTGTCTCCTGCGGCATAGAAGATAACCGGAACACCATCGTCATCGACCGCCGTCCCGCCGGACCAACAGCCATCAGGGTCGATTTCGCCTTTTTCCGGAGACAAGGCAAACGGCACATCGCGCCAGCGGAGCATGTCTGGGCTAACTGCATGTCCCCAATGGATTTGATTCCAGTAGGGTCCCTGAGGATTATGCTGGTAGAAGATATGGTATTGACCGTTAAAGTACATCGGCCCATGCGGCTCATTCATCCAATGCTCCGGCGGAATAAAATGAAATTGCGGCCGATGTCTGTCGCCGTCATACCGGTTTCTGCACTGGACCGTTTCCGGCTTGGCGTCTGGTAGTCGCCCAAAGTCGGCATTGATCTCCTCAGCCGATAAGGCCGCATCGTACAATCGAAGCTCATCGATGATACCGCTGAACATATTGGTTGTAAAAACGCCCTGCAGCACACTCGGATTATTGTTCTTGCCGACGAGCAGATCGATAGGCGGCAGCTTTATTTCAAAATGTTTCGGAATACTTCGCAATGCCACTTGTATTCCGTTCAAATAGAGAACTAATTGACCATTCAACCCATCAAATACGGCGGCGACATGCGACCACGTATCTCTTGGGATCGTAACTGCCTCTGACCAGACCTCGTACCACGCATCGCCGTTCCCGATCTGGAAAGACCACGCGCCATGTCGAAACATTCCCAGCACAAATCCCGACTTCGTCTCCCTGTCATGTTGATTGACAATTGTGGAAAGTCTCCCCCCGTCTCCGTGCTCATACGAACGAGGCGCAACCCAGCATTCTATCGTGAACGACTTGAATGTACGCGTATCGGATGGTGCGGAAATCCAGGTCGAGTAACCGTCGAACAGAAGTGCATTGCCTGTTACCCCCTTCACCCAAAGCGGGTCACTGGTCGGTTTATATTTCGCCCCATTAAATACATAATGAATATTGTCCTCACGTCCTGTGCATTGCTCACGAACCCGATTGCCTTTGCCTTCGTCAAAGCTCCAGTGCGCGAATAGATTTTGTTTCATAACGAATCCTCCACTTTGGCATTCATATATTTTGGTTCTTCATCATTTAGCGTGTCATAACCGATGCGTTCTTGTAGTTCGATGGGCACATACCGGTCTATCGTTCCGCGAATCTGGTACCAGTACACGGTGGCGGCATACAAGCATCGATTGCCATCCTCCCAATCATTCGCTTTATATTTCTCGATGAAGCCTTCGAATGAATGCATGAATGGAATATTATCGCAGATATGAAACCGATTCACTGATGTATGGCCATTGCCGTCGATTTCGACATAGGGCTGACAAGCAAACGCACTGTCGAACATGGGGAATGGCGGCTCAGCAGCCCAAGCGTACCCGATGTAGTCTTCGCTGCCTGTTCCGAAAGTTGAAGGAAAGGTCTCACCGTCTACGAAGAACTTCTCGTCTCCTTCTCCCCACCACCAATCGATTGTTTTGCGGTCCTCTCTTCCGTACCACCAAGTATCAGGATCTTGTTCTGGTTTTTTCCATGCATTATAGACATGAAGATGAACGCCGCAGAACCGACCCGGGCCTTCAGCCAGCAGCAGAGGCCAATCCGGCCATCGGTCTCCGCCCTCCGCAAACCGCTCCTTCTCCAAATCGAGAAAAGCGTCCCGGTGCCATTTGGCATGGAATCGCAGCAGCTTGTCCGCCTGCTCCTTCGTCACGTCAACGAGCCGGATATCGATCAAAAGCGTCTGCAGTTCGAGGCCGTCATTTGCAATTTCAATGATAGCGCCTTCCGAAAAGGGCATGTACCAGTTGCAATAGAATTCATTTGCGTCCATACCCAGCGGCAAGGCGCGATATGGCTTAATTCCGGGAGCGCTGCCAAAGAAATCACCTAGCGGCGCCCAGACAGACGGTTTATCTTCACGATCCCACTTCATGGAGATTACCATTTGCCTTAGTGCAATTCGCTGCTGCTCCTCCGTTTGGTGAGCTAGCTCTGTTCGTATCCGGATCATGGAGATAGCTCCTGCACCTGCATGGTCCAGGGCAACCGATTTACCGCCAGCTGGTACGGGCAAGCTTATAGTCCGATCATTATGCGGCTGATGCTGATGCGGTCTGTGCCTTCCCCGATCCTGCAACAATCTATCCGCCTCTGCAAGAGCAATAGAGGAGTCCTTGTCGAACTTTCCAGTAAAATTCGGCAGCTGAACCTCCTTTGGGAACTGCGTATACGTAAAGTGATAATAGCTTCCCCAATCCTTGTCGAGCACCACTTTGCAATGCTTTTGGAAGGGGATAGGGATATAACTGTTTCTCCCACGAGACAATGTAGGTGCTATATTCGGAAAATTCGCCGGACTTCCCTCATCACTGAACTTTTCAAAATAATCGCGAAAAGGCTTGTCGATGGCCGGTTCCTTATTATTGTCGAGATAAATCCGAATATGCCCCTCACCCGGCAATGCCGACCAGACACGCCAGATGACTCCCGGCCCCTCTAATTCACAGGCTACAATACCGCTATCTTCCCCACGAATATAGCCGCCACCATCGTCATTCGCCCCCCAGTTCTCATAGCGACGAGTATCCTCATTGTAGACAGAGCTTCGATCAAAGCTTGAGAAGCTTCCGCTTCTTTCGCCCGGTACAGGCGGATCGGCCAGCACCTCAAGGTTGAACAAGCGTTCGACCAAGTCGCGATACGTATATGATGTTTGGACGGGTTGCATGCTCGCACTTCCTTTCATTCGTAAGTTAGATCTTGCCTTGATCATTTGTAGAATAACCCTTATAGTAACCATAAGGTCAATAGGTCTTTAATCGTCTGTCGATAAAATTCGGATCGTCCAGTGTAGGGGGCGTAATGCGTGAAGAAAAAGTTCAAAATCGGAGAACTTGCTAAAATAAAGAGGATCGATGCCCAAACCTTAAGGTATTATGACCATATCGGCGTTTTATCTCCTGCTCTCATAAATGAACAAAATGGCTACCGTTATTATTCTGAAGAGCAATTTCTTGAAGTTGACCATATTAAATTTCTCAAATTGATTGGATTATCGCTGGAAGAGGCAAAGCAATTCAGGGAAATAACAAGTTTGAATGAAGCCATGCGCAAGCTTAAAATTCAACAAAATCAATTCGAGGAAAAAATCGCTAAAATGAAAACCGTTGCGAAGAGGTTTTCTATCATTTTAGATACGATTGAGGAAAAGAGTTGTTATTCTGAAAAGTTTAAGAATGAAATTGAGATTAAAGAATGCGGTTCGATTCGAGGGGTTATCGGAGACTGCCAAACCGTCAGAGACTGGTTTGATTTCGAGTCCAAATTACAAGAATTAATAGTCCGCTTCCCGAATTACTCGGAGGTCGGTCATAATCACGGACTTACCTTTATTTATAACGAAAAATATTTGCATACAACGAATGATCAATACATTGATAAGGTCATCCTGCCTCTTGAAAAAGAGTTCCGAGGCGATGCCAACGTTGAAGAATATCCCCTTGGCGTCTGCATCGTCGCCTATCATAAAGGTGAAAACGACAAACTCATACACGTCTTCACGAATATTAGGGAGTACATTGCAGCTCATAAATTGTCTATAAGAGGCGATATTGTCATGACCTCAATTATTAGTACGTTTATTGTGAATAATGAAAGCGAACATTTAGTCGAGATACGAATTCCATTAATGTAGACCAATGCATGGAGTATTCTAAAACTACTGTTTGTAATATAAGACGAAGCATTTCTTTCCAGTTGATTCTTTTCACATTAACTACCACTTGTAATTCAGTTCCAAATCGGCATCAGCCAACACATGAATATAGTCATTACAATATAAAAAAAGCTCATCAGAGAAAATAACTCTAATGAACTGTCATTTATAAGATGGTACCGGCGAGAGGACTCGAACCTCCACGGTTTCCCAAACGATTTTGAGTCGTTCGCGTCTGCCATTCCGCCACGCCGGCACATTTGGATGATCTCCATCGCTCCTCTAGATATAGGAGAGAACTTCTGAAACTGTTTTTAAAGAACCCAGTAATACTGAGGCTCTAGCGGTTATATCTTTGACTTCCGCTCACGATTTTGAGTCGAGCGTCTGCCATTCCGCAATTCAGTGAAAATGGCGTGCCCTAAGAGATTCGAACTCCTGGCCTTTTGATTCGTAGTCAAACGCTCTATCCAGCTGAGCTAAGGGCACGTACGATACTGCTGTAAAATATTCTGGAGGCGCCACCTAGACTCGAACTAGGGGTAGAGCTTTTGCAGAGCTCTGCCTTACCACTTGGCTATGGCGCCATAATTATGGAGCGGAAGACGGGAATCGAACCCGCGACCCTCGCCTTGGCAAGGCGATGCTCTACCGCTGAGCCACTTCCGCATAACAATGGCTGGGGATTCAGGGATCGAACCTGAGAATGACGGAGTCAAAGTCCGTTGCCTTACCGCTTGGCTAATCCCCAACATCAAGCATTTGTTTTAAAATTAATGGGGCGATCGAGGGGAATTGAACCCCCGAGTGTCGGATCCACAAACCGATGCGTTAACCACTTCGCCACGACCGCCATAT
>NZ_JACHXW010000015.1 GCF_014192395.1 Paenibacillus endophyticus
TGAATAGCCTCTATTTTCAAATTCATATTAAACTTAGACAAAAAAACTGCACCTCCAGATTGTTAGATGGTGTCTAACAATTGGGGTGCAGTTCATTACTCAGCCTGCCTTTTTCTATTCATTGATCCTTATTAGAATGCTGCTAGCCTAATTCCTTATTAGATTACTTATCGCGAGAGGTAACTTTATACTTCATACCTTGGCTATCATAAGTGATCCATTCACCAACGGGCTCGCCTTTGTCGAAATAACCTGAACGCTTTATCGTTCCATCGAGCCGATACCATTCCCAATAACCTTCCGGTTGGTCATCGATCACTTTCCCTTTAGACCACATCGTTTTTCCATTAGCATGGTACTTGATCGTGTAGCCGTTAATTACATCAACGTTTTTTTGTTTAACAGCGCTTTTTGGTGTCAAGTCGCATTTCTCGTTTTCCATGACATGCCTCCGAGAATCAGATTTTGCATTCATATTAACACATCACAAAGGCAGTAAAGAAGCATTCTCTGATACTCTCGAACTACGTGTTTCAAACAAAAGACAACTGACGGTTCCAATCGGCTGCTTTTTCCTTGGAGGAATAGGAAGAGAAATGAAAAGGCAGCTTCTTCAAGTGAGGCTATCAGCATAGCTAGTTGTATGACTTTGGTAAAAAAGGGGAAGATACACTTTAGACCAATGAGGGTAACGGAGGAACTGTACACATGGATTTTTTCAAAAGCCAAGAGTCGTTGACGGCAACGGGATGGATATTGCGCAGCATTGTCGGATTCGTATTTCTGATCGTTGCTGCCAAATTTATGGGCCAGCGTTCCATATCACAGCTTCGGTTTCTTGATTTCATTATTGCGCTGACGCTTGGCAACATTATTGCCCATCCGTTATCGGACGAGCATCTTGGGCTTAAAGGTTCCATGATTACGACTGTTTCTCTCGTTATCCTATATATTCTCGCGATCTGGATCAGCCTAAAGATCCCGCTGATCAAACAATTTTTTGATCCTCCCGCGATTACCCTTATCCAGGAGGGAAAGCTTGATTACAGAAACCTAACGAAAGCTAAGCTGCCTATTGAGTTCTTGTTCGCAGAGCTGAGAAAAGCAAATGTAGATGATATCTCAAAGGTTGCTTTTGCTGCATGGGAGCCCGGTGGAACGTTATCCGTTTTCATGAATACGGCTTTCCAGCCTATAACGCCAACTGATCTGAAGCTATCGACGGAACCCTTCAACTTGACTAAACCGATCATAGCGGATGGTCACATAGAACATGCTCTGCTGCGCGAGATTGGAAAAGACCGCGAATGGCTGGAAGCAGAAATACGCCCCCGCGTACTAAAGGATATAATTTTAGCAACGATAGACAGCAATCAGTCCGTTCAGGTACAAGTAGTTCGAGAACCTTAAACACAGTTCCGCAGCTTTGTGGGACAAGTAGGTCAGATACGCGAAATAAGGCATCTCGATGTTACATAAACTAGGAACGTCCGTTCAATCAAGCGGTGACAGCCTAAGACTTTCTTCTTGTCTGCGGCTGCCATCGCTCTTTTTAGTTTGATTTCAACTATCTCTTTACCTTGTATTAAGCTTTAGAATGAAGCAGAATGAACACAAGTATGGGGCTGGGGTTATCCAGGCTATGCGGATGATGGCCGACCCCCGGCTTCACGATTAACGAAACTATTCCGCCTAACTCACGGATCCTCTCTGCGAACGGTGCGGCATTCTCGGACAGCGGTACCGGAATATCCGCATCGCCTGCTACAATTAATATCGGTATATTCGTGGCGGCAAGCGCCTGCACGTTATCGATCGGAGAGAGCTTCGCCTCTGAAACGGTTTCTTCATCAACGCCGTAGACAGCCAAACACTCCTGCCACTCGAATTCTGATCTCTTTCCAGCACCTCTCCCAGCCGGCCAGCTCAATATGTCCAATACAGGCGCATCCAGATACAGCATCTTAACCTGGTCGGGGTAGGCCACCGCATAGTTGCAGGAATATAGCCCTCCTCGGCTAAAGCCAAATAGCACGGTCTTCGGAGATAGCTCGAAGGCTTCTGTGACATAGTCCTGAAAGACTCGCATATGAGCGACGGCACCCGGAGCTCCGTACATATCGCTTACGTTATCGTATGCGATTGCCCATCCCTGTTCTAACAGAGCCATATCCGCGTAGGAAAAGGCATCAAAAAAGGAAGCCCGCCATATCCACGGCTTGCCTTCTGCGAATGTTTTAGGAAATACAAGCAGTCCCTCCCTGCCCTCCAGCATAAAATCGATCCGTTCATAGCCTTTCCATAGCGACCTGCAATGCGATGCGGCAACATCCAGCTTGGAAGCGATGTCCCGAATCTGTGCCGCCAAGCCTTCTCCCCGCTCAATGGCTATATTCAGCGGCAGCGCATCTGCCTTGCTCGGGTTTGTGTGGCCGACATGCTCCTTCCACGCGGAGCTAAGCAAGCGATGCCGCTCCATGACCGCCGCGAATATAGGAATCTCTTCCGGCTGCAGCACATGCTGCGGGACCTGCTGGAGCGATATATTAAATAATACACGAAGCAGCTCACGGGCAATGATCCAGTGTCCCTCAGCACCTGGATGTATGCCGTCACCTGTTACATAATCGGGATCTTTCGAGCGCTTTTCACTCCATAGCTCAAGCAATGGATCATGAATGGAAACGACGGCATCTACTCTTCCATGCAAAGTAAGCACCCAATCCGCGTACCGCTTCAACACATCCTCGTAACGGGCAAAAGGTGCAGCATAGCTGTAGTCTATCTGGCCTTCAGGCTGCATCGGCGCGTCGTAGGATACTGCATCGAATGGAGGCGGCGTCATCAGAATAGCTTTGGCATCAGCGGCTTTGACAAGCTCGACTGCGCGGAGGATGCCGCGCTGGTAAGCTTCAAATCTCTCGTCAGAGAAGGGATAATAAATACCGTCATTCATCCCATAGCAAAGCACGACCCAGTCAGGCTTGCTCTCCTCTAAAGCCAGCACCAAACGATCATGAACGCAGGGACGCGGAAACGGATGCTCCGGCTCGCTTAGTCCCGATGCTGTTTCACTGCTTACGCCAAGGTTAATGAGTGTAATCTCATGCCTAGGCCAATGTTGAAGCAAATATGCGTCCATGAAGGCGATATATGTTCCCTCATCTGTGATGCTATCGCCAAAAAATACGATTTTTTTCTTATTCGGAATGACCGAGTCTTTTCCATACAGTGGTTTCATTCTTTATTCCTCCTTTTGATTCGAACCTCATATTGATGCATCGCGATGGGAAGACCGCGGAAGGACAGGGTTCCTTCGCTAATTAAATGCCAAAGCCGATATTCCATAAAGCCAAAGTCGATTAGCTGATCGACATGCTCCTGAAGATCGCCAATGACAGCCCCCGCTCTTACATAGCCATCATTGATTGCCTGGCTTTCTAGTCTTTTTACAGCCTCCAAAAGCATAGAATCAAGCTCCTCTTCAGTTGCAGCCCTCACCTCTCCATTCTCCCAAAACCGCAAGGTGTCCTTCTGATCAGACAGCTTCTGCCAAGCCATTTCATATTGCTTCCGATTGTCATCCGATAGCGCTGCAGCGGATTTACTTTGCTCTATGATTTGCATATAAGCATCCAAATTAAGCAAGCCTAGCGCATATATTCGCTTTTCCTTCGCTGCCGCTAGCCCGCTTTGCTCTGAAACATTAATGACCCGTATCGCGTTCCGTTTGCCTCTCAGAATATGCAGCGCAAAGCGCAATCCAATCTGATCGTGAGCGTTATCTGCACACCAGATGTCGATGGATTTACCCTCCGGAATGGCGGAAAGCCGCTCGATTATTCGTTCGATTTGATGATCACGATTAGCAAGCTGGTAAAATGCATGATTCCGTAAACGTTCGGCAAGCCACATGTCTCGGTATCGTTGTCCCTCAGCGTGCTCAAGCCCATGAATCGGACCTGTAGAAAATACTTCATTAAAAGCGATGACTTCATTTTCCATTCTTCTACCCAGCTTGCTCAGCGAAACTTTCAAAGAGCCCGCTGCCGATAAGCCGAAAATAAGATGTACGGTTGTTTTTCGCTGTTCTTCCGCTAAGCGGCGCGACATCGCCTCCGCAATGTGACTGCTGAACAAATCAGATACATACTTCGCTAAAGTCTTCTGTCCCTTATCTTCATGATCTAACCGGGAAAGCGACAGCTCAAGAAGCTCATTCAATAGTTTTCTTGCCTCATAATCGTTAAGCTCCTTTAGCCGTTCGCCTATGGATTCCACGCTCAACCACCTTCATCCCTCTCTAATTTGTAGCGCTTTCATTTAACAACGTCTTTCTGTTCTCGAATAGCCGCAGCATACCTGCTATTTCCAGCATCCTCAGCTGGTTATGCACGTGTACAATCTATCTAGCATTATAGCTTACCAACCCTAGCCTCCGCGTGGATAAACAAAAAGCTGTCTGAAAGATCAACGTATGCGCGTTGATCTTCCCTACAGCTCATTTCTATTACTCCTGCTCCGAAGCAGCCGCCTCGGAGAGACCCTCGTCCGCGGGATCATCGGCTAATGGAGCAGCTTGCCCAGCGCCAAGGCTTTTGAATGCCCACCAACGCACCGCAATGACAGAGGCCGCCGATTCCGTCTCTCCCTGCAGCTTCATTCCGATTCGGAAACTGCCTTTCTCAGGATAAACAATCGTTCCAAGCGACACATTCGGAATATCAGGCTCGAATTCGGTCCCCTTGAATACATCGCTTTGACCGTAATATATCTTTTTCATCGTGCTTGTCCGATCTGCGAGCACCGTCCGATCGACTTCTTCAAGACCAACCACTACCGAAACCTGACCTTCGCCCAAGCCATGTGAAATTTCTTCGGATACGTAGTTTTTCTTGCCTCGTGAGAAAAAGAATCCGCCGGTCTTGCCGATTGATTCAAGCGCCACCTCCATCGTACCGGTTGCGATTTCATCGTACAAATGCTGAGGCCGCGGAATGCCGAGCTTGAAGTCAAACTCATTGCGATCCGGGTGATATTGCACATCCAGCGACGGCTTCGCGTCATATTCCAGATCATGCGTCTCGGCACTGGCATAAAATTTATTAAGTGACGAACCTCGTGAGGTTTGGGCTAAGCGCTGCAGCAGCGACGTGCTTTCGATATATTCATCAAAAGGCACCCGATCCACTTTCTCGATCATATAGGTTGGGCCCATTTGCAGCAAACTGATCTTGGCTAAGCAAATGCTTTGATCCGCAGCGCCTTCCACGGCCTGCTCAAGCGTCCGCTCATGCCAATCCTTCAGAATACGATTCGCTACCGGCTCGTCCAGCACATCAATGCTGTGCTTGGCATTCGTGTCCAGCGGAATTGCTGAATCGCCAATGGTCAGCTTAGCAGCTTGATTCGGAACGGATAGCTCCGCTTTAACGCCAGCTGTTTGCGGAGCTTTCACATGGAAGCTCACCGCATATTCTGTTTCCTGCGCGTCGCCCGGCTCCACGAATACCACCTTGGTGCCATCATGTCCGACAGAGGTGAAGCCTGAAGCCTCGTACTCATATTGGAACGCGATTCGAGGCGTTTGCAGCGTTTTCTCAACAACTAGCTTGACCTCGACAACCTCGCCCACATTGACATACTTAGGCATGCGCTGCGTAATCCGCACATTCGCATCCTCATAGATGGTCACGACATTCTCCAGCAAACGGACGAATTCGAAGGAGGAGGGAGCAGGTGCTTCTTCATTAATGAATAGACGATAGGATTCCAGCACCCGATTATATTCGCTTACTTCATCGTTGCGGATGGCCGAATTGCCTACGGAATGTACGGGTTCTTTGCCCTTCTCATCATAAGCGACGCATAAGTAGACGTTTTTCTTGTACTCATTGTTCGTAAAGCCCTCAATCATGGACAGCTTGAGCGTGACGGGAGACGGTATGACGAGCTCGCGTCCGATATAATCGATGGCTACGCCCATTTCAACGGAGATCGTTTTATCGTCAACAGCCACAACCTGCATGCCCGACAATACGCCGCTGCCGTAAAGCAGGCGGTTTAGCAATCTTCTTTTGTCATTGAAATATTTCTGCTCGGACTCGAAATCGCGCACTGTAAGCAGCTTCCCGTAAAAATAACGATTTCTCTCAAATGGATACAGCCTCGATTTTTTCACCTGTACCGCTCCTTCGCGTTTTTATATTATTCCAGCTCTGAATCCATTTCTAAACGTGTATGGACATCTAGGCGCTTCTCCATGCCAATATCTACGATTAGCGTATCGTTGGGCATTGTCCGATCAGGGTTCAACTTAAGCAGCGATGGCTCCGTGAGCACCGTATTAATACCTAGGTATGTATGCAGATCCAAGTACATCCATGGCTGCAGCAGCACAAGCTTGGCCTCCGTGAAGGCTGGCTTCTGCTCTTCGAGCAATTGCTCGATAACGACGCGCTGCTTCTCGGACGGAGCTTGCTCCGGCTTTAGGAGCACGGTGAAGGTATAAGGATCTCCTCCGTACAGCTGATCCGTCAATTGACGCAGCTCCGCATGGTCGCGCATCGCTTTCGTTTGGAAGTACTCCACAATCAGCGGCTTTACTCCCGTATAAATCTCAATGGTTTTCATTAAGCCCTGACGCGTGCCGCGGTAACGGTACAGCTCTGGTGCAGCCTGGATAAAAGCTTGCACCTGGTCATCCGTCCAGTAATCATCGGTTTCCAGGCCAACCCAGGTCGCAAGCCACCGAAGATGCTCGCCGGTCGCCCTTTCCGGATCAATGTAGCGAGATAAATCCTCGATATCCTCCTCGATGCCGGAGAACAGCGTGCCGAATAATGATAAATAACGCTCAAGAAAATCGCGACTGGCCGGGTCCTCTTGATAAACCGCCGGCAAATAAGACAGATACGTGTCCCGAGGGAAATAAATACGCATCGATTCTATGAGAGGCGTATATCGCTCCGAGGCAATAAACTCCATCTTTAACCATAAATATCGGCCCTTTGCCCCAAAAAACAAAGCATCATTTGGATTAATAACGGGCTTCGACCAAAAACCATCAAGCCCCTTCAGCTTCTCGCGGTAAGGGATTGTCCGATCTGCCAGCCAATCGTCAACCTTGAGGTAACTGCCGGCAATGATGCAGCTATCCTCATTTTGGCTGAAATAGGATACATGCAGCTGCGTGCCGTCTGGAATGAACGTTTCCAGCGCCATTTTGTGCCAGACTGTCTCCGCTTCGGCGCTGTCGAATGCCGTTGAGAGCCAAATCCCCTCCGGAACGCCAGTCTCTTCCATAAGCAATGTTTGCGGCTGCAGATTTAATATCGTAACGGTGCCATCCTCGCCGTTCAATATGTACATGCGGTCCTTCTCGTCGATCAGCAGCTGATCCGCCTTGCCGCGGAAGCCCGTAATGCGACCGATGGTCTCCCCGGCAGCGTTCAACTGTGTAATGAAGCGGTCATCCTCGCTGACTTGATCCATTTGACGCGTATCGCCTACGTACAGTTTCCCGCTTCCATCTGCGCAAAGCCCTGCGTAAGGCAGCGAAGGAAGCTCCCGCTTTATGTTTAGTCGGCCATTCGCCTGGAAGCTGAACAGCTTGGCGTACAGCGTATCGAATATATAAAGCTCACCGGACGATGCAATGGTCATATAATACGTTCGGTTCAAATGCCTAAGCTTGGCTCGTACATGCTGTGTAAAAGCTGGATCGCTCCATACGGCTGCGACTGCCCCGCCCAGCGTAAATTGGATAATGCCAAGCTTCGCCCCTTCCGCAACCGTCGGCTCATCCGCTCCCGGATCGAGAGCTAGCGGTGTAAGAATATAAATATAGCGATCGTCAGCTGCAATGGCGAGGGGGTGCAGGGGAATCCCGTCCGCCTCATCGCCCATACGGGACCAAAGCGTCTGTCCGTTCCCGGTATGGTAGGCTGCTACCGTTCTTTCACTCGAGCGATCGGCTGCAATGAGAAGGTCACCAGAGGCAGCCAGCCTGGCATGTGAGCTAAACAAACGATGGCCCTGCGTAAACAAGCGCTTATGGTCGGCGTTGCGACGGTCGTATATCCACAGATCTGCACGCTCATCCAGCAAATACATATGCTCATGCTGCGAGACTGCGATTTCCTTAACCGGTGCAGTGCCCGTAAGCTCATTCAGTTGTATGGTTCCCGCAATGCCATAGCGGCTATCGCGCTGAACACCATATCCCGCAATATGATATTCAAGATTGTATCCCGTGCCGCGCTGCCAATCCTGCTCGCGGCTGATCGAGAAAAAGTGGTTTTGTCCGTTCATGCTGTGCCTCCTTTGCAGCCGATTACCACAATGCTAAAGATGCGTACGACTTATAAGTTCAATATCATGCTGTCCCGAGAAAACGAGACCATGCGGCGGCAGTATAATATCGCCGCCAGCGCTCTTCTTTACATGCGGGCCCTCCGCATCGATCCATAGGTCCTGAACGTAGACGACACCGTTCCCAAGGCTCAATGCGCTATAAATGTCGCCTTTATACACGGAGCGGCCAAAAGTCCAGCCTTTTATCCCATGTTCGCCATCAAGCGGACGCAGCAGTTTTTTCAAAAGCTCAACCAAGCGTTGTCCTTCGTCTACGAACTGCGGTTCAACGACAACGACAGCATTCACCGTCACTTTAATATAGACGGGAGGAATAACATGCACCTCGGTCGTGACAAGCCTTCTCGTATCCAGATGGCGCTTTACGGTTTGCAGAAAACCAGCGCTAGGGGTTGGCGTATCCGTCAGGCCATACGGAACAACGACGACAGATATTTGTCCCGGAGCGGTTTCTCTCGGATAATCAGCCAATCCCGGCTTGAATAATGGAATCGCATGTACTCTAGCTACAGCTGCGCCGGGTGTCGCTCTAGCAAGCGTCTCGTAATCCTCGTTCGTAACGGCTCGGAATGTATGCTTAAGCTCCGCCTGTGCCCGCTGCAAGGTGATCTGCAGCGTTTCAGCCTCTGCACCGCCTGCTGCAAAGCCAGGGTTGTCCGCTTTTATATGTAAAGCTTTCTGAGCCTCGTTCACCCATTCGGTAATGAGATGCGGCTTCACGTTGCCCCGATCTCCCCCTCCGAGCTCACAGGCTATGAGTACGATATTCGTTTCATTGCTCGCTTCCGGAATGGCGCCACGTTCTCCATTGCCAAAGTGAATCAACCGTTTAACCGGATCGTATATGAAATGGCGGTCCTCCGGTTTGGAGCGGTCAAATTCATCTACCCGCGTCCAGTCCAGCCATCGGTAAGTGCCTTGCGGCTCGAGCACTCCCACCTGCAAGCGCAAAGCATCACGCTTCTTGCAAGACAGGCTGTACAGCTCAAAGGTCTGCTCCGGGAGACCATTGCTTCGTCCAACCTGTCTGTACAGATCGAATTTAGCTTCGCTTGCAATGACTCTTACCGTTTGCCCAGGCGGAGGAATTGCACCTGATAAGCCGTCGCTGAACTTGACAGTCACGCTGTCCAGTGCTTCATGCCTGACAAGGGCAAATAATGATGGCGGGCGATCCATTGGAGGCAGATTTTCAAAAGACGGTGTTTCCTGCCAGTAGCGCCAAGATCCATCTGCATCCTTTACTTGAACGCGTATTTGTCCGAAAACGGCCAAATAGCTATCCATATGTATTTCTTCGTTCGGCTCTCCGTCAACGACAAAATCGACGATTTCGCTTAAGGTGTCTTTCTGCTGGGCAGCTACCGTATGCAGCATAAGCTGGCGTATGCGGGGCGGCATTTCATAGCCTGCTTCCTCAACCGTAGCGCATATCCAATAACGGGCCTGCTCACTGGCAGGATGTACCGTGACGCTGCGCATTTGCGATTTAATCGCAAACGTAATCCTTCCGCTAAGCGTCAAATGCAGTGTCTCGTCCTCGATCATCTCAACGGGCATCCAGCCCGCAGAGCCCGAAGACTCATCCCAGCAATAAGCCTTCCAGGAAAGGCGAGCCGACGGCGAAATAGCGGAGCGGTTCACGACAAACTCCTGTTCCGCATCCTTTAACATGTCGACCCCCGCTTCCAGCAGCTTAACGTTAATCGTTATTTGCTCTTGCGGCTCAAGCTCACGGTCAAAGGAAAGATACAGCTTCGAGGCTGCCTTCGCATCCTTGCCGAATGCATAAAAGGCGACGTTCGCATGATCATTGGTAGCCGTAACATCATTCGCTTCCCGTTCAGTCCGGGTAACAATCCGTTCCAGCACGAGCGGTACGAGCGAAATGGATGCTTCGGTCTCGAACATTTGATCCTCAGCCATGAGCTTCGATCCGCGAGGCAGCGTTACCGCTTTATTCACATTCGAAAAGCGCACGATCGCTTTCGCCGAACTGGCATCCGCTGGCGCAATGCCCAGCAGATCCAGAAACCTGCGTTTGTTTCGATCCGGAACACGTCCAATGAAATATCGCTGCATCTCTGTCAGCCAAGCAAACAGCTCGATAAATGTAATCCCCGGGTCATGGGCGTTCTCGTCCGTCCATTCAGGCACGCGTTTCGGAATAAGCCTTCTAGCTTGTTGAACAATTTCCGCATAGGTGCGGTCGTCCAAGGGCAGCCTTGGCAGCATATGATCTCTCCTTTCTATTAAGTATTTATATCAAGATCCTTGCAAGGATTACAGCTTTTATTTAGGGGCAGGTATTGCTGTAATGGTATGTACTCCGTTGACAACAATGCCGTGTATAACTTCATCCATTCGCGTTGGATCACATTCCGTCCTTACGCCATTTTCAATCTTAACCACATGCAGATACAGCCGCTCAATGTATAAAAGCGATCGGACCGCATGCAGCAGAGAATGCAGGACAGACACATGCAGAGCTTCGCCTATATTCCAGCCGTTTCCATCCACGTTTCCCGTTACGGAATCGAGGAACGCATTCAGCTTTGCCGCACAGGCTAGCTCTAACGGCAGCAGCTCGTCTACCGACTCCGTCGCTACCGTCGCGTGGACGGATACTTCCAAGTATGCCGGTTCGATGACACGGATAGATCCGCTGAGTGAGACCATATTCGAGGCTGTCCGCGTCAGCTCGCGTTCGACTGCCTTGCGAAGCTCAGGAAACTGCGCCGCATTCGCCAAGCCGCCTGACGGGAAAGCAACGACCGTCATGCAGCCAGGAGAACGCTCCAGCAGACCATTGCGATTGCTCAGGCATTTGACCTTGGCAATTTGCGGATAGGCTTCTCGGGCAATCCACTCCACATCCTTTGTTGTGACGGCCCGTCCGCGGTGCTTAAGCCGCTGCGGTCCTCGTTCGAGCACCTGCTCGACTCGCTCCGCGTCGCCTCCACCGATGGAAGGCGCTGGATTGCTCACGCTGCTGATGAAAGCAAACGGGAGCACCATGCCTGTTATTTGACCGGCATCCACATGGCCGCTGGCTCCGCTGGTCGTTTTGAACCGAACGCGGACCGTTTCGGCTGTATCGGAGGAAGGCATCTTTCCTCGGATTCCATCGCCAAACTGCAGCGTTCCCCCGGCATGGTCCGGCATATAATGTTGGTCAATCGGTCCAGATTCAGCGAGCGATGCAACCGGCCTCCATCTCACCCAGAAGCGCTGGTCGTTGCCGTCTCCATCTCTTTGCAGCATGTAGCGGTCCGGTTCTGCATCGCTTAGCGAGATTCGGTCCATTGGCGTAACATGCTCGAGTTCATCCACCCATACTTCTTCTTCGATATAAGCGGTTGGAGCTAAATGTACGAATCCGTCAGACGGAATCGTGAGCTCCTTTTCCTGACTGATCTGCTGCCTGACGGATACGGCATTCAAATGCATGCTCTTTGCAATCGGATTGCTTGGATAAGAATCTCCAAGCGTACTATCCCGATTGATGACCCGTATCCAAAATCGCTCGCGACCGAACAATCTTGCCGAAACCATTGCCGGCGGACCAACAAATTGTAATTCTCCGCTTACTGTAAAGGCTTCCGTACTGTCAATGACCTTGAGCGGCTGCCACACGTAACGGCCGGCTTCGAGGCATAGCGCCTCCCATTCCACCCATGGCGGCTGGTTGCGCACCGAGAATCTTCGCTCCAGCTCGATATGCAAACGAATCGGTCCTTTTAGCGGAGCCATGTCAAAGGAAGCATACATCGCGGGATGACTCGCTTCAATTGGTTCAAACAGCTTGAATGATTGTCCGCCCTGCTGAGCAGAGATCGTTCGGTCCCGATTGTCGATATTGCTTCTCGTAAAGGCATGCTCCGGCATGAACAAAGTTTGCGATCCATGCGCATAAGAAAGCGACGGCTCTCCTAGCCATGGCGACATATATTCGACAACGGGAGCGATAATCGGATCGGTCTGCAGTACCCGTGCCCGAATCCAATAATCGGATGCGCCGTTGACAAAGGTTTGCGTCATGTCCTCGGGACAGACGAAGTCCAGCGTGAAGCTTCTCTCACTCTGCTCGGGCAGTTCTGCGAACATGCCGCCATAACGCTCGCTGCCCGGCAGTCTTGCCCAGTTTCCGCCATCCCAGTACTCCCATTGCACGCTCCGGATACAGATACGCGGAGGGTCCTTCTCATCAAAGTCCGAGGTGCGCATGACCATCTTCCATTTGACTTCCGGATCCTGCGCCATACGAAGCCTGCTCGGAATCGCTTTCGCCTTGAACGACAATTTAATTTTGCTCTCGCGCTTGGTGAAAGCTTCTTCACAGGACAAATAAAATACGGAATATGGAACAAAATGCTCACCGAAAGGATAGAATCCGTCGCTCAAAAGCTCCGTGTCATTAAAGTACAAGGCGCCTGGCTGGATGCCAACGTCATCGTTTGCAGCATCATGGGCAGCGCGCAGCCTAATCTTGTCCATTTCCAAATGTTTCCTCAGCAAAGGAGAAGCCGTTCCTTGAAGCTGCTTCAGCGTACAGCGGATCCAGCGGCCGCTTATGCCTTCATGCTCCGTCGTTTCAAGCTTTCCTGCTTTTTTCTTATGTAAGACGACCATATTTCCTGCCGCTGTAGCCGAATCGAAAGCCACCCAATTTCCGTTCGAGAAATAGGTCCACTCCACCCACTCCGACGCAAGCGAAGCAGCAAGCTCCGGCTCTGAATACCGTTTTTCGGTATGGTGAACATTCAGATAGAAGCGGTTTGGACGATCAACTAGAAATAAGTCGTCATGGCGAATATAAAGTGTATGCTCCTGCTCATTCTGCTTCGAGCTCGTATCGAACAGACTGACCGGCTCTGCAATACCGCCTTTCAGGCGATCGCCGTACGCAATCGCGGCAGTTGCAATATGATCCCGCTCCGGATGGACGTTGATCCATTCCATCAGCTTGGCAGGCGTTGCAAGCAATACCTTCTCCGTTTCAAAGACAAGCGGCTCTCCGCCTTCTGGATGAGGAGCAGTCAAAGCAATTCCAGCAGGCAAATATACCGGATCTACCGCACCCTCGCTAAGCTGAAAAACAACCGAAGCGCGGGCTGGTCTAGGCGGCTGCAGCTTGACCTCAATGAGATCAAGAAAAGCGAGAAAATGGTTGAGCGGTGCTTGATTAAGTCGCTTGACCGTTCCCTCCAGCATCTCGGCGGTCAAATAGGCGAGTCCCGTCCCCGCATCCGGCTCTTCTTGCGAGAAGCGCCATTCCGGCGTGTAATGCGGTGCCATCTCCTTCAGCTGAGACATAAAGGAGGACAGCGTATTATGGTTTATTTTTGGCGGACGGTTGTCACCGCCCTTACTTCCCCCGTGCTTCATCACGTTGTTCGCTCCCGTTATTTCGTCCCTTCCTCCAAATAGAAAGGAAAGACCTGATTAAATAGATTGTTTGTTGAACGTACGGCATAGGAAACATTCATCAGCACACGTCCGTTGTTTTCACGGTCCGGCTTTACTTCCACCTCGACGTCCTTGACACGCGGCTCCCAAATTCGTATCGCTTCCTGCACATCGCTCGCAATTAGTCGCAGGGAGGTTTCGTCCGTTGTACCAAAAACGAAATCCCTTAGCCCGCAGCCAAAGTCTGGTCGCATCAAGCGCTCTCCCTTAGACGTTCGTATAATAATGCGAATCGACTCTTCAATATCCTCTTCGCCTTCCGCCATCCGAATGCGGCCGGTCGTTGCGTCAACCTGAACCGGGAATTTCCATCCTTTTCCCAAAAATGATGCCGACACAAGCTGCAGCCCCCTTCGCTGTTAATTGATTTTGACCATAGCGCCCTTAAGGGTTAGCATACCAGTGGCCTTGACCTCGAGCATGCCGTTTGATTGAAGCGTCAGCGACGCATCGGCCTCCACTTTTACCTGCGTGCCCTTCACGGTGACGGATTTCGTCCCCGTAACCTTAATGTCGCCCTGAGCATTCATCTCGATCGTTGATGTGGTCCCGCACTTGATCGTAATCTTCTTGCCGGTCTCATCCAGCTTTATCGACTGCTGCTTATCCTGCGTTTCCACCGTTACCGTCTTTTCTTTATCGGCGAAGGTAATATTATGCCCCTTTGAAGTCTTTATCGTTACCGTGCCGGCACTGCTCGTATCGTCAAACGTAATTTCATGGCCGGTCTTCGTCTTAATTTTACGTATATCATTTTTTTCGTTCGGCTCTGGCGGCTTCTGCTTCTTGCTCCACAATGAACCAATGACGACAGGCTGATCCAGGCGTCCCATTAAGAATGCTACTAGCACCTCGTCGTTCACTTCCGGCAAGAAAAGCGATCCCATATCGTTGCCGCCCATTAAGGTTGCAATGCGGATCCATTCCGTTTGCAATTCACCCTCTCGCAGCGGAAATTTCACTTTTACTCGGCCGAGCTTATCCGGGTCCTTGTTGTCGGTAACGATCGCATTCCAGACGCCGGACAGCTGCTCGGATTGCATGGAACGCTGATGCTGGTCAAAAAAACCAGGATACATCGTGCTCATATCGCATTCCCCTCCGTCTCAAAATAAATCATGTAGCCGCTCGTCGCGTCAAGCCGATGCGTTACCTTCGTTAATCGCAGCTGCTGATCCAGCTTCTCGCTGCCAAGCCCTTCGATCTTGATCAGCTCGCCTGGCTTCATCTCAGGAAACCCGATTGATGTGCCGTGTCCGATGACAAGCTCTCTCGATATCCGATCCAACATCGCTTTCGCAAGCGACTGCGCTTCTTCCATTGATGCAGCTTGCGTATAGACAACTTCCATTTTTTGAGAGGTAAGCATGCTCGCAACGCTAGGTCCGCTCTTTGTGTTCGACCCGATAACCGTTACCGAGCTTGCAACCGACTCGATGGCCTGCATCTTGTCCACGTCATAGCCGCGCACTTTGACCTGCGAGGTTTGGCTGGAAGCATCGACGGTAAGCGTGAATTGAACGAGATTTTTCCCATACTTAAGCGTAATGAGCGGTGCACCGGACGTTTTAGGCTTTTTGAAATAAAGCTTGGATGCCTCCACGTAAAAATGCCGATCATTGTCCATCGCTAGAGAACGAATGAAATGGTAGTCGCTGACCCCTATCTGCTCGATCGTCTTTTTGGTAACCGTCGTATCGTCCAAATCCACGGAAAGGCCGTAATTGCCAGCAATTTGTCTGACGACGTCTGTATCCTTCATTTGGTTCCACACCTTGGAATGCGCAGATTTCATCATAAGGAAAGATCTGTCCATTGCCGTTACGATTACCGTTGGACTTCCGTTGGATGGGAAATCTACCGAATAACCCGTAATAATTCCATCGAAAACGAGTGATTTCTTATCCGCATAGCCCAGCTTGATCTGCAGCTTCTTGCCAACCGTTATCGTTGATCCGACCCACTGCATGCGGGACTCGCTCCAGATGTAGCCGTTTGATATCGCAAATCGTGCAATGTCCGCTTGTGCATCCGTTGTCTGCTCAACATCGACCCATTCAACAGCCATATTTGAGAGCTTCGTTAATTGTCCTTCTATTAAAATATCTACTTCCGGCGCGTTGAAATCACCGTATTTGGATTCCAGGCTTTCAAAGGTAACGGCCACACTCCATCACTCCAATCTCGGAATCGTCAAGCTTCTTCCGGATAGCAGCATGCGTGGATTATCAATGCCGTTCGCTTCAGCGATATGTCGCCATGCCCCAGGATCTTCATATTCCTCTGCGGCAATCGACCACAGCTGATCACCCTGCTTGACCGTTTTTTGTTTCGTTCGATCGGCGGACTGACGGGGAATCTCCTGATATTGCTCTTTCATCGTCTGCGAGCTGAGCATGGATACCGTCAATGATGCGCGAACGGGTACACCTGTTTCCAGAAACATCGTATACTTTTGCGAAATGCTCGTAATTACCCCTTTGAAATCCAGAGAACCCCAAATGAACTTGCAGGTCGGCGGCGTATGCAGATCCGAATCGACATCGAGAATGCCTACGATTTTGGAGGTATGGGTTCGTACATCAATTCCAGCTTCATAGGTATCGAAAAACAAATTCAGCGTTAGCGTCGTCCGCTCACCGCTCGTGAATTGGGAGAGCGGGGTTTGCAGGCCGGCTATTTCCTGCTCTGAATATTGATTACCCGACTCCATTTCGTACTCGGTCGGGTTAAATAGGACGTCTACCTTCTCGGTTTCTTTTGAACGAAAAATCCAAAACTGCGCTTTGCTTAAAGTCATTGGCCATTCCCTCCTTATCCGGCTCCTCTAGTAGCCTCGTCTTCGCTGCTCCAGCTTCATCCTGCGCTCTAATGCTTGATATACTTGATCCGCTATCGCTTCCGGGCGAAGATGCGGAATTTTCATAATCATTTTTTGCAGCTTATCAGGATCCATCTCGCGCGGTGCCTCTACCTTAACCTGGCGCGGAGGCTCCTGCGGAGCTGCCTGCACGGGCTTATGGTGAGCAAGCGCTGGCATCGCGCCTCTATCCCTGGAAGCCGGCAGTGCCGCGCTGGCTTCCAGCCTTCCGAATCCATTGCGATTGCTGCCCTTTGCAGCATAGCTAAGCGATGCTTGCTCGCTAGCTGCAGCACTTGGCTGCACTTCGTTCTTTTGCAAGTCGTCGCCAGCCTGTACAAGCGTCGTCAATCCACGCAGCGCTGATTGGCTGCTTGCTTGTGCGGCGGCTGCGCTTTGGGAGCGCTTTTGAAGAGTGTGCAGCAGCTGTCTTCCCGTTCTCATGCCTTTGCTTGCAAATACAGCAGGCTGCACTTGCCGGTGCGTGCGGTCCGTTGCAGGTTTCACTGCACTCGATAGCTGTGCGCTGATTGGCCGCGTTTCTTCACCCTTGCGTTCCGCATCATCAGCTTCGATAGACAGCTTTCTCTGTACGCTCAGCGCTGGGTAAACGCGCATGACATCGGAAGCCTTCACTGCAGCCACTGATGAAGCTTTTGCCGCATTGTGCTGAATGTCAGCCTGCGGTGATCTACTCACAGCATTCGTAGAAAGCTTTGAGACGACCGCAGTGTGACGCAGCTGCTGCGACCGGCTTGGCTGGCCGGCTTGTCCGCGATCGAACCGCTGTATCAGCCTATTCGCTGACAGTCTGCTTAAATCAGCTGTAGCCCTGCGCGGCACAACTGCCGCTCTTGTCAAAGTATCTGGCGATGTAGACGGCAGGTTAGCTTGTGAATCATCGGATTGCTGGGAATGCTCTATTCCTCGAGCTGCTTTAACAATGAGCGGTTCTTTATGTCTTGCCTCCTGCTGAGCGTACATAGCCTGTGAACGCTGCGGCGGCTCGATAGAAGTATCACTTTGCAGCGCTGATACCTGATCGCTTGGCTTCGCCTGGATAGGATTCGCCTGCAAGCTTCGAGCAACAAGCTTGCTTTCAGCTTGTATAAGTTCGGCTTCCTGACGCTGCGGCTTTCTCGTTGCTTTAAAACTCGTGAGTGCATATGCATTTGCCGAAGCGTTATCGTTCGCCCTATGGGTAGCTTCAACTGCCGGGCGACTAGGACGTATGCCCTTCTTTGTCAATCCGCTATCGCTGGATTTCGTACTTCTCGTATTCTCATGCTGCTTATGCAAAAATCTTAGCGGGCTGCGTAAAAGCTTCGCTTTCGCATTCATTGACCGGGCAAGCCATTGTCCGCGCACTGTATTTTGCATGTTCATGCCCGCAGACTTCTCGGAATCACTTTGCAACTGCGCAGCTGCATATGTTAGTTGTGATGCTTGTTGCGTTTGGGACGCTTGCAGCGTCTTTGATGCTTGTGATGCTTTTGATGCTTGTTGCGTCTTTGTTGCTTGTGATGCTTGAGATGCTTGTGACGCTTGTGATGCTTGTTGTGCATTTGACGCATGTTGTGCTTGTTGCTTTGTTTGTAGTGCCTGTATATCCTTCAGTGAAGCTCCAGCGGCATATGTACGATCGACGCTATGTCCATCCGGATTCATTGGAGCGTCAGCAATTGTTGGTTTTCGATGAATCATTGCTTTGCGGCTTCGTGACGCGATTGGCTCATTCTGCTGCTTCCTTGTATCCGAAACGGTTTGCTGACCGTCTCTCTCCCTGATTTGACTCGCATCATTCGTTGCAGGCTGTCGTTGCGTCTGTAATAAGAACCGTTCAACCATTGGCTTGGATTGCCGCTCTTCAAATCGCCGCAAAATCAATGACATCGGTTTCGTCGATATGTTTTTTTCACCGCGTCCTGCTGTTTTATACAAAGCGGTTACAGAAGCTTGCGGCAACCCATGACTGAAATGCTGGCTCTGTCTATCCGATATTACTGGCAAAATTAAAGATGATTCCGTCATTTCATTGTTCTGTAATGAGCCTTTCACGGACCCGTCTGGAACGCTGCTTTTCTCAGGTGCCTTTTCTTTATTTGCTTGTGATTGGGCCGGTGGGTCCATGCTTGCTTTGTTCTGTCCAATACGCCCAGCTCTATGTGAATGATCGCCAGCATCGGAATGCTCCGATTGCGTGCGCTGTGTTCGATGGATGAAGCGCTTTGCAGATATCGCAAAGCTGTTTTTGTCATTTTGCTGCTTGGATTGTAAAGTCAATGACTGCGGCTTACGCTGCAGCGTCATCAATTGAAGCCTTACACGGTCATAATCAGCTATCGAGCCTGATATCACCCATTTGTTGGAATGGCGCGTTAGCTGTGTTTCAAATGGCTTGCTGGCTGTACGTCCAAAAGTATCATTCGTTCGAGAAGCTTTGACCTCGTCAGAATCCGCCTCATGCTCGTCGTACTTGTTGACAGCAGCATCTGACTGCTGCTCTTTCGTTTGCTTAGGAGTGGTGCGATGCTCCAGCGCTTGCCGCCTATTCCCGCTCACAAGCTTGCTCTTGCTGCCATCCTCCTGCCTCAGCCCCTCGGACCGCTTCGCTGCCTCGCGCTGCTCCAAACCCGCAGTCGACGCGCCTCGCTCCGTCTCCTGCCTCAGCCCCTCGGACCGCTTCGCTGCCTCGCCCTGCTCCAAACCCGCAGTCGACGCGCCTCGCTCCGCCTCCTGCCTCAGCCTCTCGGACCGCTTCGCTGCCTCGCGCTGCTCCAAACCCGCAGTCGACGCGCCTCGCTCCGTCTCATGCCTCAGCCTCTCGGACCGCTTCGCTGCCTCGCGCTGCTCCAAACCCGCAGTCGACGCACCTCGCTCCGTCTCCTGCCTCAGCCCCTCGGACCGCTTCGCTGCCTCGCGCTGCTCCAAACCCGCAGTCGACGCACCTCGCTCCGTCTCCTGCCTAAGCCCCTCGGCTGACTGCTCCTGCCGAGACCATGCCCGCCTTGCATTCGTTAGCTGCATCGGCTTGAAACTTGATGCTGCGCCAGAACGAGGCGCAGACGATAGAAGCTGTACTTTTTCTTCAGCCAAGGGCTTTCGAAGCTCCCTTAGCCCGCGAATTGATTGAATTCGAATACCCGGCTGAAGTCTTGCTTCAAGCCATTTATAATAATCCGCAAGCTGCGCAGCTTTCAGCGCCTTAACAGGTCTGCCGTTCACTTGCGGTACTGGTCCAATTGACAATTCAGGATTAAGCTTTACGGTATGATTTAAATGTTGCTTATGCTCTTCCGAATGAACTTTGTCGGTATGAGCATTCTCTTTCTGATGCTTTTCACTATGTTCTAGCCGCTGTTCCAGCTGTTTCCTAGTGTTTTTCGCTATATGTCCGATATTTTTGCTCTTGTCTGATTCAGACTTTTCAACTTGCTGCTTAAAGCTGCTAACGCTCTTTTCGGTTTGCTTTCGATTCTGCTCTAGTGCCAAGTCTGATTGCTGCTTCATGCTGCGCACTGTTTTTTCAAGTTCTTTCGTGCTGCTTTGAGCTTTTGTTTCCAATTGCTTGACGATCTGCTTGCTTCGCTTCACCTCAATTGCGGTATCTGCTTCAGCAGGCTGCTTCATAGCCATTTCCCTTACCGTTCTTTGCTCTCTTATGACATGCGTCACGTCACGAAACACTATTTTCTCGCGTTCGACCGTCACGCGTTCACGCTCGATGATTCGTTCAACCCTGCGTTCTGCACCTGGCAGCATTGTTTTCTTGTTCTGTTGCTTTGGTGCTTCCGGCTTAGGAGCAACGACTTGGATATGCAAGGTTTGCTGAGTAATGCTCGGCTGGCTTTTAAGTACATGCGACATGGCTGCGCGCTCAAAACGATTGCGTCCAGCGGTAGTTTTATATTTATTCAAGATGCCTCCGGCAAACGGCTGAACCGACGTTGATTGCGTTGTCGCAGCTTTGCTCGTTCGGTCCGCTATATGTTTCATCCGCAGCATCCTCCTATTTGCATTCAAATGACCTCTATTTAGCTATAGATCTATTAGTTCTTCAGCTTTATCAGCTCTTTCAGTGCTTTCAACTCTTTCAGCTTTATCAGCTCTTCAACTCTTTCAGCTCTTTCAACTCTTTCAGCTCTTTCAGCTCTTTCAGCTCTTTCAGCTCTTTCAGCTCTTTCAGCTCTTTCAACTCTTTCAACTCTTTCAGCTCTTTCATATCTTCAACTCTTTCAACACTTTCAACACTTTCAACACTTTTAGAGCTTCACGCTTATGCCTGAAAATCTCCATACAAACCGCTATGAATGATTTCAATCGTTTCAACGGCTACGTCGCTCGTGCTCGCATTGAGCTGCGGCCCCGTCCACTTCACCGGATACGCGTCAAAAAAACTCCACCGTCCAAATTCCGTACCATCTGCAGACTGAAGCACAATCGCGCCGGTCTTGCGCTCAATCGTTCCCTCAATCGTGCTTTCATACCAGCTCCAAAGCGCCGGGGACTTGGTCATGCCCTTGCTCAATACAAGATTAGGAAAGCGGACGCCCTTTGGCAGCTTATGGACATAACCATTAACTCCGCCTTCGCGGTACTCTTCAATTTCCGTTTCTGCTTCCAGACCGGATACTTGAGAGAAACCCGCCACAAAAATATCGTCCAGCTCTATCCAAAACATAAACGTTGTCGCTACATCGTGAAAGCGACCCTTCTCTTGCCCCTTCATGACTGCCATAGCGCAGCGTCACCTCTTTCCGAATACGTCGAAAATGTTTTTCTTGCTGCTGTCTGTGTCATCATTCATCTTGCGGTTGATTCTCGAAATTTCGTCGCACCAGCGACGGCGCTCCGCATGCTCCATATTCATAATGTCATCATGCGACCAATGGAAATAATAAGCGACGAAGCCGACCTCCTCGTACAGCCGGTCAACCGGGTACCCTAGGAGAGAGCTTCCGTTAAGGACAAAAAATCGACAGCCACCTCGAACTCATGATCGCATTTCGGACAAACGGTAAGCACTTTAGGGGCTTCCAAGTCGTTAATTTGGCGATATAAGTTTTGCAAATAGGCTAGGTCTGCTGTAAATAGCTTCTCAATCAGCTTCGTATCAATATGTCTGACATCACCGAGCTTTGTTACTACCCTTGCCATCAGAATGACTGTCAAATAGCTGGGGTTGGACTGTACACGCGGGTCCTTCATCGGCAAAATCTCATCGGCAGCGGTAGCAAGCCGCATGATGCCTCTGCGATGCAAATTCCCTTGATCATCGACATAGCCGCGCGGTAATTCAAATTCATATTCCGTTTGAAATGCCATTGCTGTTTCACTCCAATCATTTCCTATGGCTGCTGCTTTTAAAAAAGCGGAAAACAAGAGAGGAGCAAGCGATTACTCACCCGCTGCCATCCCTTGTTCACCATCATGCATGCTCTAATTACGTTGTACTTACGCTGAGCGCTCCAAGCCCTCATGCGCGAATTCAATAAGCTCCAGCGCAACTTCATTGCCGGTACCGTTGAAGGTAGGCGCAGTGTATTTAACCGGCCATGCTTCAATAACCTGCCATGTTGCTACGTCTTCGCCTTCTTCGTCAAGCGCGATGATCGTAATCGTCTTACGCTCGATCGTGCCTTGCGCACATTCCTGAATCCATTCGTACAGCTCCATGGATTCTGTCGTGCCCCATTTCAATGTAATATTGCCGTATTTAATCAAGCCTGGAAGCTTGCGGGGTGTAATTACTTCATTACCCTCGCGGTATTCGACAACATCAAAAGTTGCCTCGAATCCAGAAACCTCGCTAAAACCTGCTTGCTCTAAACCTTCTACTTCGACGCGGAATCTAAAATTCCGATATGGATCAATACGATCTCCTGGCATGTGGATCCCCTTCCGTTATTCGATATGGAAGCAAATGATTATTCAGAGCCTGTCTTCTGAGTGATGCGGAACACGACAAATTCAGCTGGTTTCACCGGCGCTACGCCGATAACGCATATTAGGCGACCGTTATCGATGTCATCCTGTGTCATCGTGGAACGGCCGATTTCAACGTAAAACGCTTCTGAAGGGTTCGTACCCGACAAAGCGCCGTCACGCCATACTCTAGTCAAGAAGGCTTCGATTGTACGCTGTACGCGCGCCCATAGCTGCTCGGTATTCGGCTCGAATACGACCCAGCTTGAACCATTTTTGATGGAGCCTTCAATGAAAATGAATAAACGACGTACGTTGATATATTTCCAAAGCGTGTTCGATGAGCATGTGCGTGCTCCCCATACGCGAATGCCTTGACCCGTGAACGCACGAATTAAGTTAACGCCTGCAGGGTTCAAAATGTCTTGCTCGCCATTGTTGTATTGCACGTCTAGACCAACTACGCCGCGAAGCGTTTCGTTAGCTGGTGCCTTCTGTACGCCGCGCGTCGTGTCCGAACGGGAGTAAACCCCTGCAATAGTACCGGACGGCGGAACAAAAATGTTGCGTTTGTCGAGCGGATCAAACACTTGCAGCCATGGGTTGTACAGCGCGCAATAGCTGGAATCGAACAAATCGCGATGAGCGAGCACGTCCTGTACTTTCGTTGCTTCGCGAGGAAGATCGAGAATCGCAAAGCGGCTTCCCAAAATTTCGCAATGTGCAACAAGGGACAGCTGTACGTTCGGATCCGTAACGCCTGGAATTGCCATAATGCTTACTACATCATTATCAATAAACGATTGAATGCCCGTTCTTTTGCCAGGACCGAAATCTTCGCCGATAAAGTCAGCAGCCGATAGGCTTGCCGCAGTGCCGTCGCTACCGCCTGACAATAGAATTTCGAATACAGCAGCGTCTGCGCCCGCAATTTGCTCAAGCGGAGCTACATTCGCATCCGAAGCCTTAAGCACTTGCACCGTAGCGATATTCGAACGGGAAATCAGCTTCTCTACGTAGTTCGGCGCTTCTGGATTAAGAGATGCCTTCTCGTAAGTTTCCGATTCCGTGCCGTAGAGCACGTTCACCGTGAATTCAGAGGTGCTCAATACCTTTGTCGGCACGAGTGCCGTATCCACTACGTCGCCTTTCAGCTCTTCCGCAAGCTCGATCACTTGATCATGCACGGATACGATGCGGTTGTATTGCTTTTCCGTACCGTTTGCAAATACAACAACGTCGCCTGCATAGAAGCCCGCTGCGTTCTTCACGCGATAGCGATTGCCTTCGCTTGCTTCGAAGATCGGTGTTTTTGCTTTGCTTGCAGGTACGATAACAACGCGGATCTGATTTCCCCATGCGCCTGGATTTTTAGCGGCAATAGAGAGAACAGAATCCTTTTGCGTTTCATTCGAAGCCGTTTTGGCATCCGAAGGCGCTACCCGTGTTATGAAGCAGCGGGAACCTCCGTTTGTGAAAAACTGATTAACGGCGTAAGCAAGGAAACGATACGAGCCGAACGCATTCTCAGATAAATAAGAACCGTATACACGCCCGAAATCAGCTGGACTTGTAATAAGCTGCGGCAATCCTTCGACTGGTCCGCGAGCAGCAAGACCGATAAAGCCGGCTGTGCTTGTGCTGACACCCTCCAGCGGTTTGGCGCCGCTTTCGAATTCCTCCACATAGACGCCTGGCGATAAATACTCAGCCATGTGTGATCTCCTCTCTGAATCTATTTATGTATTAGGTAACGGCAGGCCATATTCTCCTTCGTCAACCCCAAGACCAATTGAAATGCGGCAGATTACTTTTTATTCTATTTAAGAATCAAGGTCTGCGCAGTTGTAACTTCCCCGGCTCGTGCTGTCAGCTCGGCCGTAGTGCTGCTTTCTCCGTACGAAGCAACTGCTTTGACGACGAAAGAACGCGGCAGCGTACCCCGAAACGGAAGAATGACAATTCCGTTATGAGCGCTTTGCGTCTGCACGGCCGGCAGCAGCGACGCGCCTCTGCGATAGCTTTGCTGCAGCGGATTTTCGAAGCGCAGCCAGCCGCCCGGCAATACCTCGGCTACTTGTACAAGTTCCTCGTTGCCCTGCCCTCTTAGCAGCAAGCATTCTCCGGCAACTGTCTGTCCCTGCAGCAATCCAATGATCGCAGCATCTACTCCTGCAGCCAACGTATCTTGAGCGATTCTGCCTCTGGCAGCTTGATCTTCGCTCGCGTATGCCCATACGTCTGCACCGGCGCAAGGAGCGCCAGAATCATCGCAAAGCGGAAAAGCGAGCGCAGTCGAGGCTGACGGATAAGCGTAGCCCGGGCTTGGGAGCAAAGGAACGGTAACTACCGGATTTAATTTATTCAAATCTGCTGTTTCAATTAATCGTTTGTAGGGTATAAAGCTAGGTGAGGTAACCGTAAGCAAGTAGCTGCCCGGCGGAAGATCAAGAAACAAGTAGGTCCCGTCAGGCTTTCGGACCGGTTTCTTCTGGACGCCTTCGAGGGACACGCTCAGCGCCGAAGGTGCCGGCTGGCGTCTTGTCCAGATGTCGATAGGCGCCACAACGAGCGAACAATGTGTAATGCTGATGGAACGCAGCTGTGACAAATTAGCCACCGCCCTTTTCTTCAAGCACAATATGGCGCTCGACGACACGGGAAACAGACTTGACTCGGTTCGAGTCGAGCATGACTGGACCTACGCGGTAGACGACAGAAAGCTTGTACGGCATATCGCCGAACTGCCACAATTTCATTAATTCGTCACCCTCTAAGCTCATAAGAGCAAGCCTTATCGGGCTACCGACTTCGGCAAGCGTCCCTTCTAGGTAGGGCCCGCTGAGCACGCCATTATCGTACAGCACCTGCATCGCTCGTCCCAATATCCGATGCTCGTCCAAAGATCTAGTCAACCGATCTGCATTGGAATGCGCTGTCATGATGAAATAAAAATCCAGCGCCTGAGGCGGGTATTGCAGCACCCCTCCGCGGTCTATCATGCCGGTACGTCGCGATTCTCCGTTCTCTTTAACATTGTAAAGGAAGAGGGACAGCGCTAGGTCTCCTGCATCACGGGGCGAAGCCATGCCGATCAGGTCGGGGCGAGGCACAGGGTCGGGCGTTAGATGATCGCGTAGCAAGCGCAGCAGACTGGCTCCCAAATCCGCAATGACCGTATATCCTCCCATTTGCCTATCACTCCCACAATTACGTAATGATAAATCTATTTGTATACGAATTCTATTATAGCTTCTCTACTACCAATTGACTACGCAAAATTACTCATTTTTTGTCAATTTTACACGGAATACACAACAATCTATCAAAAAAACTCACACGCAATGGCAATTGGGAAATTCATCCTGTCAATTGTAAGGCTCAAATGACTCCTTAACGACAATTTTGCCCATCTTATGAAGCTCTTGGCGGGTGGCCCGAACCATATGGCGCATGCCGATAGAAGCTTGCTCCGCCGCTGCCATAAAGGCGGCCGACAAGACGATATTTTTAATATGCCCGCCGGAGGCGTCTACGCGTGCAGCAAGGAACGGCAAGTCCAAATCCGAGTCAAGCGGAGCGTCTAGAGGCAGCAAGGAACGGAAAATCTGCTCACGCTGCGCAGCGTCCGGGAAAGGAAATTTTACGATCACCTGCATTCGCCGCAGGAAGGCCTCATCCATATTCTGCAGCAAATTTGTCGCTAGAATAGAAACGCCGTCAAAGGTTTCGATTCGCTGAAGCAAATATGCAGCCTCCATATTCGCAAAGCGGTCGTTCGAATCCTTCACTTCCGTCCGTTTGCCGAACAGTGAATCCCCTTCATCAAAAAATAAAATAGCGCCGCTGTTCTCCGCTTCGGCAAACAGCTCCCTTAAATTCTTCTCTGTTTCTCCAATATATTTGCTCACTACGCGAGAGAGATCGATACGATAGAGTTCAAGCCCCAATTCACCCGCAACCACTTCCGCTGCCATCGTTTTGCCTGTTCCGGGAGGACCCGCAAAGAGCATGCTCAGCCCGCGTCCATAGGGAAGCTTCTGCCCGAAGCCCCACCGATTAAAAACCGTTTCGTTATATTTATGCCTGCTGCAAGCATCCCGGAGCAATTCTAACGGCTCTTCGGGAAGAATAAGATTATCCCAAAGACGAACGACCTTCTGCTTTACTGCAAGCTCTGACAGCTTATGCTGTACTTGGCTTCTAGACGCAGATGCGTAATCGTCAAGCGTCGGATATTCATGCTTGCTTCGCGCAGCAAGGCGCTCTGCTTGCATGCTCATGCCCCCAATCTGTCCCGCTGTGAATGCGTATTTATCCGCGATGCGCTTTAACAGCTCCTGATCAACGCCTTCCGGGCTGCAGCGCTGCCATAATTGCAGACGCACTTCAGCGCTAGGAACCGCCAGCTCCTGATTGATTACTGCGCCGCCGCGCGGTATTGGAAGCTGCGATGGACGCCTTTCCAGTCGCGTCAGCCATAAGAGCACCGGGCGACTTGAAACCTCACCATACGCAAACAGCGCTGATCTGATCCGCTCCTGCAAAGGTGGCCAGCCCTCGGAAGCTGCAAGCTCGCTCTCCCCTTCATCGAAGCAGAGCATCGCATCCGACAGCAGCGCTTCTCTTACGATATTTCGCAGTTGCTCTCCTAAGGCATCGCCGTCTCGCGCAAGCTTATCCAGCTGTACGACCAGCAGCGGCTGCTCCATTGCATGGGCAAGATGCCTAGCATGCAGCTTTTTCCCTACACCCGAAGGGCCGCTGAGCTGAATAAACGGCAAGCTCCTGATTCCGCCTCGCTCATAGGGCGTTTCCTTATCATCACGCTTGCGCTCCAACTCCACAGCAAGTCTGAGGCTTGCCTGCACCTCTTCGTCGAATGCAAGCTCGGGCGCCTGCTCCTGAAAGTCAAATCTGGCGCAGACGTCGGCGATTCGCGCATCGAGACGCTCTGTCTCCAGTAGAAACGAAATGATTCGCGCATCCATCCGAAGCGGCTGCTTGAGCGTGCTGCGCTCGGCAGCCGCCTTATCCGTACGCAGCACAAATCTGCTTAGCGTCGAGTATCCTGCAAGCAGCGAGCGCAGGAAATAGCTGTCCTGCTCCCCGTCCCCAAGCAGCCTGAGCGCCAGCTCTGCGGTTGGAACACGCAGCGTGACGTCGTCGTTCAAGTAGCCGAACCAGCTCTCGTAACGCGTGTCGAGCTCAGTTGCAAGGCATAGCAGCACGCAGCGCTTCTCCCAGCTGCCGAGGCGCAGCCGCCATGACAAATAAGCGAACGGGAGAATTTTCCCTTCGCCTATGCTGTCATTTACATGCTGCAGCATTGCCTGCTCCTCTTCGATTCTATAGCTTCTGAATGAAGCAAGCGTGTCCTCATCGTCAAGCCATTCGCTATCTTGCAGCGATCGCTCAATATCCGCAGGGCTGACCATAAGCCCACGCATTGACATCGGTGTTTGTCCATCGATTTCCTTGCTTTCGAAATCAGCAAGAAGAATACGCATTCCCCGCTCCAGCACGGCAAGCTCATCGCGCAAATATGCTAACCCCGTCTCATATAATCGCATAATCCTACTCCCTTATCGGAAGGCATCCTCGCTTATCGGCGCATGAGGCATAATACCGCAATGTCGTCTGATTGAGGCGCGCCGTCCGCGAACATGAATACGTCCATCAGCAGCGCATCAATAATCTCTGCGCTGGAATAGCCGGATGTTTGTGACAAAAACTGCTGCAGCCGATTCGTTGAATACTGCTCCTGATGCGCATTCTCGGCTTCGGTAATCCCATCTGTATAAAGCACGAAACGATCTCCGCGGTCCAGCGCTATCGTCTGGTCACGGTAAGTAAATTCAGGGAACGAGCCCAGCGGGATTCCTTTGGGCAGCTTGATCGGAATGACAGTCCCGTCCTCTTTCACGATATAAGGCGTACAATGTCCCCCGTCGCTAAGTACGACCTCGCCGGTCGTTATGTTGAGCACGCCGCACACGATGGTCGCGAACAGCTGGGCGTTGTCCGTGCATAGCTCATCATTAACCTTCTCGAGCAGCTCGCCCGGTGTAAGATTAGAATTCATTTTCCCCTTGATAAGAGACAGTGTCATAGCCATGAATAGCGCCGCCGGTATGCCTTTGTCGGATACGTCGCCAAGCGTGAAGAACAGATGGTTCTCGTCGATTTTGAAAAAATTGTAGAAATCGCCCCCAACTTCCTTCGCCGATTTCAAGAGCGCGCATACATCAAACGGCTCATTCGCCGAAGGCATCGTCGTCGGCAGAAAGCTCAGTTGGATGCTTCCCGCAATCTGCAGCTCGTTTTCCAAACGATCCTTAAGCGCTGTCGCATATTGCAGCTCGCTAACCGATACCTCAAGCGCTTCGTAAAGTCTGGCGTTATCGAGCGCAAGCGCCAACGGGCCGGCAAACTTCGTCAGCGTTTCCAGATCAGCCTCCCGAAACGGTGTTCCGCCACTCTTCGCCGACGCCTCCAGCACGCCAACCTTCCTCCCTCTGGCGATCATAGGCACAATTACTTTATTGTCTTTGAAGCTCCCGCTGCTATCGATCAGAGCCGTCCCCGATGTCTCCGAACCTTGGATATCCTCATCGCATGCGAGAGCGACAGCCGCCTCGTCAGCGAAAATGAGCTGCTTGGCTGCCTCGTTGACGGACCCCAGCAGCTCTGGCTTATGCAAGGAAGAATGAACCTTCGTGCTCAAATCAAACAGCATTTCCGCACGTCTCAGCTTCGAAGCAAGCTGACGGTTGCGAATGAATAAATATGACGCGGCGCCGAGGCCAGCTGCACCGATAACTAAATAGAGTAGAGACAATATGTGTACCGCCTTTCCCCATACAGCTCAGAAACCATTATACGCCCGCTCCTATTTTCTCCAGGGCCTCTTCACGCGTTGCTGCCATTTCCAATATCGTCGTAAAGCCTGACATTTCGAAAACATCGTATACCTGCTCGCCAAGACAAGCGCATACCATTCGTCCCTTGGACGCTCTGAGTTTCTTCGCCGCTACGAGAATAACACGCAGCCCTGCGCTGCTTATGTATTGCAGATTGGTAAAATCAAATATGAATAGCTGCTTTCCGTCGGCAAACAGCTTAAGGAACGCCTGCTCCGCAACAGTAGCATTGTTGCCGTCCAGTCTGCCCTCAAGTGGAATAATCGTGACCCCGTTCAGCTCAGTTGCTTCTATATTCATGTTTTTATATCCTCCCGCTTACGCTTGATCGTCATTTTGATGGGTATAGCCAAATTGCTTGCGCATACGGAAGCGGTTTAAGCCTCCCGCATACTCATAATGGATATCATCCATTAACCGTTTCACGAAAAAAATGCCGAGTCCTCCGATAGGCCTATCTTCCAGCTCCAGCAATGTCGAAGCATCCGCCGTTTGCAAAGGATTAAAAGGCACTCCGCTGTCTTCTATTTTAACTTCAACGCTGCTCGGAGACGCTTGAATCAGAACATCGATATGGTGCTCTCCCCCTGACGGAAAGCCATAATTGACAATATTGACAACAAGCTCCTCGCATGCCAGCGACAGATCGAGCACTGCGCGTGCCGTCCAGCCAACCTCAGCACCGATCTCTTCCAAACCTTCATTCAAGCGTTGAAGCTCATCCATTCGATTACATAGCTTAATCTCGCGATCGATGGGAAATTGCCAATCGTTCGACATGCACTACCTCCCAATTGAATCTGACCTATCCGCTCATTAGCCTACTCGCATACGACTTTAGTACTTCTACGAAACTTGTCTGAATCCTGCAATCTCTGTCGAATTGTTTGCACTTCGCCTCATTCGACGATTCCCTGCTCGAAGGCGTATCTGGTCAGCTGTACCCGGTTGTCCAAATGAAGCTTCTGCAAAATATTTTTGAGATGGTTTTTGACGGTATGCTCCGACAAGCCCAGCTCGCCGGCAATTTCACGATTGGACGCGCCCGTTGCAACACGCTCGAGCACTTCCTTTTCCCGGTCCGTCAGCGGTGTTGTCATCACGTCAGCATCCTTATCGAGAGTCTGTGCCCTGCCTGCAGCCTTTCTAGCTTCCTTCGGCTTACCAGAGGAAAATTCCTGAAGTAAGCGGAATGCAAGCTCCTTCGACATAGGCGCCTCATCAAGGGAAATCGCCCGTAAATACTCAAGCCAAGCGGATGGTGCCAGATTTTTAAGCAAATAGCCCTGCGCGCCGCGCTTGATCGCCTCGAACAAATGCGTAATATCATCGGATACCGTAACCATTACTATCTTTAAGGCTGGTTTTGCTTGTTTTAACCTTTGCGTAGCTTCCAAACCGCCCATTCCCGGCATATTAATGTCCATCAAGACCAAATCCGGCTGCAGATTCGCAAGCGCGGCAATGGCTTCCTCCCCGCTCGACGCTTCTCCAATAACAGTGAAGGAGTCATCACTCGTAACGATATCCCGCATCCCTTCTCGCCCATGGGGATGGTCATCTACCAGAAAAACACGCACGCGTCCCGTCACGCTCATTTTTTATTGCTCCCTCCGCTGATCAGTATGGTCGTCCCGTGCGGATCCGTCTTCTGGACGGACAGGCTCCAGCCCATGGCATCCGCTCGCTCCTGCATCATTTTGACGCCGTACTTTCCTTTCTCGTAAAGCTTCTCCGCCGGCGCCCCGACGCCATCATCCGCTATGCTGCAGCAAAAAACAGCCGGCTGAGCATCCCATTCCTGACCGCTCTCGCAGCGAATGACGATTTGCTCCGCCTTTGCATGCTTCTGTACGTTCATAAGTGCTTCTCGCATAATGGCAAGCAATTCGACCTTCTGCTTATGCGAAAGCACCCCCTCCTGCAGATGCCACTCTACTTTGGTGCGAATGCCGCAGGACTGCTCCATTTCCGCTGTGAAGTGATGGATGCTTTGCATCCACGACAAATCCGCAGGAATCGGCAATTCCTGCAGATTGGCAATCGACTGCCGCACGTCATCATAAACATGTCTGACCGTTTTCCTCATTTGTTCCGTTGTCTGCTGCATGTCGTCCACCGTTTTGGCGCGCTCCAGCTTATCCAGCTTAACAGAAAGCATGAATAGCGATTGCGATATGCCGTCATGCAGTTCTCTTGCCAGCTGCTCGCGTTCTTCGAAGGCAGCCTTGACGACCCTCTCTCGCTGCAGCGATTCTTGCATGCTCTCAAGCTTCGCAAACAAAGCGCGCAGCAAGGTCAGCGTAATGACGAATACAAATACGGGAGCAAGAACGTTCCCCAAATCCATCGATATAAACGGCAGGAGCAGAGCATGCCGCAAATACTCCCATAAACCGATCGCTACGGTCGGTATCCACAGAATCAACCACTTCAGCCATTTATACGACATTCCCCTGCTCCTCTCGTTAGTCATTCCGCCATGCAATGATCTTCTTCGTTACGGCATCCGATTGATCCAATACGAGCAACTCGGCTTCCCAAGCGCCGCGAAACGGAAGATCTACCTTGTGTGCAACATAATCGGTTTCGGTAAACCCTGGGAAAGCAAAAAAGTCCTCGCCGCTGTCGCTCTGGAGTATAGCCTCTACTGCTTTCTCCTTAGGGTGGTCAACAGAACGGAGCAATAGCCTGACTGAGACGGGAGCCCCTAACTGCTCTGGCAGCCACACTTTAAGCGAAATACGGTTCGGGCCTGGACCATTCGGCGTTATGGCTAATGTATAGTGGAAGTTTTCCCCCATTTCGTGATGGGAGAAGGGCTCCGTCTCCGGCATTGGGCTTACGTAGGTGAAAATGCTCGCCACGATCAGCACCAAAGCCATCATCAGCCCGTCCAGCTTGAGCAGCTTGCCGCTCGGCAGCTTCTGGCTTTTGATCCTCCTGCGCAGCAGGAAGCCACAGCATGCGATAACGAGCACGAAGCCTGCTTTCGCAAGGAGCATGATCCCCCAGCTCGTATAGATCAAATAACGCCACGAAGGCAGCAACTGAATCGTCATGCCGATTCCGCTAACGCTTAGCAGCAGGATGGACAACCATGCCGCGCGCATGAATCGCTCAGCGAATCTCCCAGCTTCCTTCCGGTCTGCCCGCCAGAACAGCAACAGCAGGATTAAGCCCCCTGCCCACAGTGCAGAACAAGCTACGTGTATGAAGTCGAGTACGATAGCAATCGAATTGCTAGGCAATGCCAGCACATGCCCATTGAAGCTTTCAGCCGCTGCAAGCAGCAAAGCCCATATTGCCCGCAGCGAATCTGGCAGGCGCAGCATTACAAAACCGAGGAGAGACAACACCGTCAACGCTAACCATGATCGCCCTGTGGTCGTATCGGTTAGAATCCGCAGCCACTCTTTTGGATCAGTGCCGTCATATCCGCTCATAAGCTGGCTGACATGAACGAATACAAATAACAGGACCGCAACCAGCAGCGCTCTCATGACAGGAATGCTCCATTTGTTCAGCAGCTTTCGCTGCGTGTCATTCTGATCTGCAGGAATGGCGATGGACCACAGCATCAAGCCTGCTGCCAGCATGAAAGCGAAGTAATAAAATAATCTTACCGTATAAAAGAAGGCCTCCTGAACAGTGACGCCTTTGCCGGCATGCTCGTCGGTTGAATGGTTGTGGCCAACCTGTTTATGCGGATCGAATGATGTGTCTTCTATCGTCAGTGGAGCTTCTGCCATCGCCGTTGAAGGAAGCAGCCATAACGTACCGACTATGCAAAGCACCAGTATAAGCATGCTGATTGACCTATATTTCGTCTTTCTTCCGATCGCTGCCCGATGCATATAAACCTCGTTAGTACCCAATTGATGTCACTTCCCTTTAAGTCATTCTGCTTCAGTGTACTAGACCGCTGTCAACAGAACAATTATAGTCCGAAAAACATTCGCTGCATACCTCCGTCCTAAGCCCGTTTGCATAGCGAATGGGAATTAGGCTCATTCTACAATTAAACAAATCTTTACGAGGATGTGAACGCAATGATGGACAGAGACTACCGTCTAGCCGAGCTTGGCAGCCACAGCGATGCACTGGATGCCATTCGCAAGCTGGAGCAGCAATTGACAGACGCATACGGCACCGATGTAGCCTTAATTGCCTATGCCGCCGACCATGAGGAAGAGACGAAGTAGAACGCACAAGCAAAACAGCATCAAGGCATGTTCACGGCGCCGCATGGCACTGCCTGGAACATGCCTTTTTTATTCGCGATGCCGCTGTTTACCGGCTTGATAATCCGGCCAATAATCGAGCCCGACGACTGGATATCCTCTCGTTGATTCCCATACATAAGACCAGCCGGCAATGGTTGCATCCTTGGCATCAGGCAGCCATACACGCTCATAGTCGTTCTGCTCCTCGATCCCGTAAAACTCCTCCAGCCTGTCCATCGCGGCAACGCCTGCTCTATCGACGGCAATCCATTGCCCGCGTATAATACTATTGCGCCTGATCGCAATTTCGTCGCGAACGGCTGCCGGATATGCGCCGCAATCAACAAGCCTTGCGGCTATCCAGCCCTCTTTGCATGCCAGCAAATGCGGAAAGATAATATGATGATTGCTTTGTCCTGGCAATAATGACCCATATACAAAAACAAATAATGAACTCATTTCGCTGCTCCTTTTCTACCTATCGTAGGTTTTAATCTATATTGCTCTCACGGAGGTATATCTTATATGGAATTACAGCAGCCTTATGGCGTATACGGCTACCGCTTTCAGGATCCGCCCCATCTGCCGATCTATCAGCTGTTTGCTACAGGACACCAGGAGATTCGGGAATCCGATTATTATTGGGACGGCATGAAAAGAATTGATGGACCGCTTTATTTGCTTCAGTATACCGTTTCCGGCTTTGGTCAGTTCAGGTTAGGCAACCAAACGCATGATATTCATCCCGGAATGGCTTTTCTAGCCGAAATTCCAGGTGACCATCATTACGGCTTGCCGAGCGGAAGCGACCAATGGACCTTTTATTTCGTCCTGTTTCGCCAGCAGCACTTGAAATCACTTTGGTCTGAGCTGATCGACACCGTAGGCATAACTCCGTCGTTCGATCCATCCAGCAAGGTCATCCAAACGCTCAAATCGCTTTATACGGAAGCTAGAATGAATCGCATTCAAAACAGCTATCAAGCTTCCATGCTGATTTACAGGCTGATTATGGAGCTTCTTCAATCGCATACCTTGCAGCAGCATGAAAAAGCGAATTGGCCTGAGCCTATCAAACTCGCCGCTGCCTATATGGAGGAGGAATATCATCGACTGCAAAACCTTGACGATGTCGCTGATGCTGCCGGACTGTCCAAGTATTATTTTACGCGAATGTTTACGAAGACAACAGGCATCTCACCAATGGATTATGTGACGAAAGTAAGAATGGAGAAAGCAGTCAGCCTGCTGCGAAACAGTCCATTATCCGTCGAAGAAATCGCGTTCTCGGTAGGCTATTCGAGCAGCAGCTACTTTAGCAAAGTGTTTCGCAGCCGAACGGGGTTCCCGCCTGCTAATTTCCGACTGGCCAAAGAGCTTCCTTCGATCGATCGCTTGCAATTCAATTGAAGAGCAATATTTTACATCTTATCGCAACAAATTGTGCTAGTCACCCGCTATTGTTTCGTTTTACCATGAACATATAGAGCAATATTACGATTAGAGAGGACGAGATTGCATGACAACTTCGTTTAAGCACCATCTATATGCAGAAACGCCGCCAATGGGCTGGAATAGCTGGGATTGCTACGGCGCAAGCGTACGGGAGGAAGAGGTTCGCGGGAATGCCGCCTACATGGCGGAGCATCTGAAAGCTTTTGGCTGGGATTATGTCGTAGTCGATATCCAGTGGTATGAGCCGGGAGCGAATTCCTCCCAATACCGTGCCTTTGTACCGCTTGAAATGGACGAGTATTCACGCTTGCTGCCTGCCGTTAATCGCTTCCCGTCTGCTGCTGAAGGCCGCGGCTTCAAGCCTCTTGCCGACTACGTCCATTCATTAGGCTTGAAATTCGGCATCCACATCATGAGGGGCATACCGCGCCAAGCGGTCCACGCGGACACGAAGCTGCTTGGCACAGATGTTACAGCACGCCAAATAGCGCACCAGAATTCAATCTGTCCTTGGAATACGGACATGTACGGCGTTGATGCATCCAAGGATGGCGCGCAGCAATATTACAATTCCCTGTTCGACTTATATGCTTCATGGGGTGTTGATTTCGTCAAAGTCGACGACATTGCCGCTTCTCGGTTATACGGCATTCATTTGGAAGAAATCAAACTCATCCATCGAGCGATCGAACAATCCGGAAGACCGATGGTCCTCAGCCTCTCGCCTGGACCCGCTCCTTTGGCGCATGCCGAGGCGCTCGCGGAGCATGCGAATATGTGGCGTATGACCGATGATTATTGGGATCTCTGGCATCTGCTGCACGAGATGTTCGAGCGCTGCGAGAAATGGGCGCCGCATGTCGGCGACGGGGCTTGGCCGGATTGCGACATGCTCCCGCTCGGTCATCTTGGAATCCGTTCGGTCGACGGCGGCGGCAGTGACCGTTGGACTCGGTTCACACGGGATGAGCAGGTAACGATGATGTCGCTTTGGGCGATCTTCCGCTCTCCGCTTATGTTCGGCGGTGAAATGCGCGACAACGATGAATGGACCTTGTCGCTTCTAACGAACGAAGAGGTGCTCGCGCTGCATCGTGGCGGGAGAGGAGCACGACAGCTATACCGTGAGAATGAACGAATTGCTTGGACAGCCGAGGATGCAGAAGGCTCGAAATACGTTGCTCTGTTTAATGTCGGCGAACAGCCTGCCGCTGTTGCCGTTACGCTCAAGCAGCTCGGGCTCACTGCTGCTCCGAAAGTGCGCAGCCTTTGGTCACGAGAGGATTTGGGCATATGGGAAGAACTCTCATTCCAACTCCCGCCCCATGGCTCGCTGCTGCTCAAATTAACTTAGCAAATCGTACAAGAAGAAACGGCTTCGCCGTCCTCTGCAAGGGGAAGGTATCCGTTTCTCGTAGAAATAGAAGAGTACTTTATCGCATGAAACAAATAAAGTCTGATATTTTAGAAAAGCATGAGCAGAAACCAGCTAACCGTTTAATTGCGCGGTTAGCTGGTTTTTAGCATCCGCAGTCCGCTGCTGTTTTGGCTTAATCGTTCCATTATGTTACAGTTAGAGTTCCTATGCGGCTAATCACGCATGGACAGCATCTCATTCCTGACATAGAGGAGGTCGTTTAATTATGGCAAGCCAAACAGGAGCCATCGTACAGCAATCCTTAAACGCACTAATGGGAGATCCCGCTTTTTTACCGAATTTGCAGGAGCAAGCCCGGGAACAAGCTTTTTTATCGCTCGCAGCTATTTTGTCGACGCCCAATAAAGTACATAAAGCTTTTTTGCGCATCACCGTTGATAATGGGAATGTCGTTCGCATTCCAGCTTACCGCATTCAGCATAATGATACGCTAGGTCCCTACAAAGGCGGCATCCGGTTCCATGAATCCGTCAGCGAAGACGAGGTTACCAATCTTGCTGCGCTCATGACGCTTAAAAACGCGCTGCATGAGGTTCCTTTCGGAGGAGGGAAAGGCGGGGTTGTCATCAATCCGCGTATCTACTCTGCCAAGGAGCTCTATCTCATCTGCAAAAAGTATGTCCAATATTTCAGCGATGTCCTCGGACCCGACAAGGATATTCCCGCTCCCGATATGGGCACGGGCGAGCGTGAGATGGACTGGATGATGGCCGAATACAAGAGCATTCATCCCGGCCAGCCTTATCTCGGCAGCTTTACGGGAAAAAGCGTCATCAACGGCGGCTCGCTTGGTCGCAGGGAAGCTACGGGGAAAGGCGTTTATTTCACGTTCCGCTATATGCTGTACGACTTCCTCAAAGCCCAGAGCAGCTGGCTTGCAGGCAGTACGAATCCATTCGTCCAGACCGCGCTGGCCCTTGCCGACAAACCGCTGTCCATTGCCGTGCAAGGCTTTGGCAACGTAGGCTCGGTTGCAGCGATGGAAGCCTACAAATGCGCTAATCTGCAGAACAAGGTTGTCGCAGTCAGCGACCGGAACGTAACGCTTTACAATCCGGATGGCTTATCCATACCGGCCTTGCTTGATTACGCCGTACAGCACCAAGGCGATCTTCCTGCAACGGAAGCCGCCCTAAGCGAGCTTGATCTGAAAGCGCAAATTCTCGGCCGCGAGGATGTTCTTTATTTGAATGTGGACGTACTCATTCTTGCTGCTCTTGAAGAACAGGTGCATCAAGGAAATGTGGACCAGGTAAAAGCCCGCATCATCGTCGAAGGGGCGAATGCTCCCGTTACGGGCGAAGCCGATGTGGCTTTGACCGCGAGAGGCACGATCATTATCCCAGATATATTGGCAAATGCCGGCGGTGTCATCGTCTCCTATTTCGAATGGCTGCAGGGACGGGAAACGCAGTTTTTCAGTGAAGAACAGGTTTATCAGATGCTCTATGAGAAAATGAAAAAAACATTGAACGGCATTTTGCCGGCATTTTTCGGCGATCCGTTCCCGCTTCGCCAAAACTGCTACAACCACGCCGTTATGAAGCTATCCACCGTTCTTTATCGCCAAGGCAAACTATACTAACCGATAGAAAAGGCCATCCGCATGCAGCGCTGCTGCTTGTGAATGGCCTTTTTTTATTGCTGTACGTACCGATTAATAACCTCAACGAGCAAATCGTTCAACAGCTTAACCTCATATTCCCCTACGGCAGGCTCAAGATGGTCGCCTCCAATGCCGCTGTCGTCGGTTAGGAATAAATATGTCCCGCCCGTCGCCGCCGCCATAAAGCGCATCAAATACTCCGTATCGATGCTCACGCCGCTTGATGCTACAGGAATAATCCGTATGCCCTGCGCCGCGGCATCCTTCGTCAGCTTCTTTATTTCATCAATAACCTGCTCTTCGTCATGCGGCGGGGCATCAAGCACCAAAAATAACAGCCTTGTCCTCGCTTCCTCGCTCCACTTGTGCTCATGCACCGCATCGCGCAGCGCCTGATCAACCGCCTCAGGGAAATCGCCGCCTCCCTCTGCTTTCTGCTTGCTGAACTGGCTCGTCACTTCGTTGACATCCATTGTGAACGGATACGGCTTAACGACGTAATCATCATAACGATCCCGGTAAAAGTTAGCGCTGATTCTTATATCAAGCTGATTGGCATGCTCACGCGATACGCGGTTCACGACATCCTTTAGCTCCGCTTCCAAATAATTCAGTTCATCCTCCATCGAGCCTGTTGTATCCACGACAAACATGACATCCACCTGCTTGGATAACGCAGTCCCTTTTCCTACATCGACTTTAATGCTTCCTTGCTGCGGGATATCCAGCTTCTGCGTCGTTTTCGACTCTTGCCCAGACTGTACCTTCACCGTATACGAGCCGCTATTCGCCGTATCCCTGTCGAACAATGAGGCATAGACGAACGCTCTGCCTTCCGTATTCGTTCGCGCCTTCCATACCGATTGCCCGCCGGCGAGAAGGTCCACGCTTGCATCTGCAACTGCCTTTCCGCTTGCGGTAACGATGACTTCAAGCCTGTGGAAATTCCAAAATTGCCAAAGCCTCATGCTGGAGTCGCCCTCCTGGCTGTTAAGCAGGTTGCCGAAGCGCTCCCATGCCGCCAGATCGTCCCATTCTCCTGCCGTTAATTGTCCTGCTTGCACCGATTTATCCGGATCGTTGTAGCTTCGCTTGCCGCCTTCTTTCTCTCTTGCAGGCTCCTCGCTTAACGAACGGTCCTCATTCTTGAAACTCATGTCCTTCGTTGGCGCCTCTTCGCTGCTCGCGTCTCCTGCGGAATTACTTTTTCCGGTGGAATCACTTTTTCCGGCGGAATCATTGTTCCCCGCGGATGAGCATGCACTAAGCACGAGAAACATAGCAAGCATAAGTGCCGCGATCCAGTGGTTTCCTCTTTTATGGCGGGTTGATGCCCTGTTGAACGAATGACCCTCTTTCATTCTTTCAGCCCCTTATCTTTGTATTTCCTAATCTGACGAATAATGGATAAGGAAAGTTGCATAATGAAGCCCATAACCTTACAATCGTTAACAGACATGCGCAAGCCCGAGAGGCTGCGGCATCAAGCTTGCATAGCAGGAGGAATAGGACTTTGGAAACCTTTGAATTACTGGCATTGGAAATGACTTATCAGCAGCAAACCATCCAGCTCTCCTTCACCTCGGCCGAGCTCGTTCGCGTAACGGAATACGGAGACCGTTTGTGGTATGTAGATATCAACGGCGTCGGAGACCGCGAGCTGCTCGCCCTGTTCGGGCGAAGCGAGGATATCGGCATCGCGCTTACCGCTGTCGCAAGCACCGGCCAAACCTTCCGCGGACATGGCTATTTCCATCCCAATGAGCCGCATCAAGCGGCCGCCATTCGCGGAGACGGGGAGCTGCTTGAGCAGTAATCGCGCGACAAAAAAAAGCTCCGGGAATCTCATAAGAGAATTCCCGGAGCTTTTCAACATTTATTATTTGCCGTGAGCGATCTCAGGCGTAGTAAGGCGGTCGTAGAACTCCACGCCTTTGTCTTTGTCAGCCGAATCACGCAGCGCCATAGCGGAGCGAGGGTGCTCATCCAGAATACCTGTGATCATGTAAGGAATGATGTAGCCCCACTCTTCTTTCTCGCGAAGCGGCACCATGTACTTCTCGATCATGTCCAGAACAGGACGGATATTGTATTTCGTATTTTGAAGCTCGGCTACCAGCAGCTCCGTGTTGCAGTTGCCCGCAGCGCGGCCCATGCCGTAGACGGAAGCGTCAAGAAGCTCAACGCCCTTCTCCGCAGCAAGCAGCGTATTCGCGAATGCAAGCTGTAGATTGTTATGCGCATGAACGCCCAAGCGTTTGCTCGGCAGGTACTGGCGGAACTTCTCAACCAGGTAGCTCATATCGTTCGGCTTCAGGCTGCCGTAAGAATCTACCACGTAAACTACATCAACCACGCTATCGTTAATAAGCTCGAAAGCTTCGATCAGTTGGTTCTCCATGACGTTAGAGAGTGCCATAATGTTGATCGTCGTTTCATAACCGCGGTCATGGAACACTTTAACAAGCTCAAGCGCCTTGTCAACGTCTTGGATGTAGCAAGCGACGCGGATCAAGTCAAGCAAGCTCTCGCTGCGCGGCAAAATGTCGTTCTCGTCGACACGGCCGATATCAACAAGCGCGGAAAGCTTAGTATTCCCTTTGTTCGGAATCACTTTTTTCAAAAAATCGTCGTTCAGGAACCGCCAAGGGCCGGCACTTTCAGCGCCTTTCAATAGCTTTGGCGAGTTTTTATAGCCGATTTCCATATAATCGACGCCGGCTTCGTTCAAGCTTTGGTACAAATGCTGAACGAACTCGACACTGAAATCCCAGTTATTCACGAGACCGCCATCGCGGATCGTGCAGTCAACAATTTTACAATGGCTTGTTTTTGATTGCATGCGTTGTTACTCCTTTAATTTGAACATGAGTTCATTTTTTCTCATCATACTTGAAAAGGAACCGGAACGCAAAATAATTTTGTCGTTTTCTGGCTATTTTAGAAGCATTTCCGCATGTTGCGGCAAGTCTTTACGGAAGTTTTTCACATCCGCTATTTCGGCTGCTTCCCCGTTTTTTTCCTCCATGACTAGATTGCCATGCTTCGCTAGAATTTCTACGAATGATTTCGTCAATCGGGCTGTAACCGACTCGGGCGCTGTTGCTATTGTCGCCTGGTAGCTGTTCTTTACTTCCTCCAGCAGCCGATACGTCTGTGCATCATGAACAGCTGAATTAGGCAATCCGTTCACATACATCATCAAGTACCCATTCACATATTTGTTCTGCACCTCTTCGCGTTCGGGAGAGTCCTTATGCTCCAAGATAAATGCTTCGGCAAGCAGAGCCCGGGACGCAAGCTCATCCCACGTAATATGGAGCCCGCCATCCTTGGCTGTCGCTTCATCCGATTCCAAGGCCATCAGCTCGACGTAGTCTCGAAGCGGAGTCGACAACAGCTGTCCAATCCCGCTCCAATACCTATAATCAACGACTGGATAAATGGAGCCTTCTACCGATTCCAGCTTATATCCGCCGGCATATGCTTTCTGGACCAGCGTTTTTACCTTTTCGTCTGGGATAGCTTCGGCTCCCGCTTTGGTTATCGGCCATGTCTCCGCTGTCAGTACCTCTTGCACATCCGGCTCAAAAAAAGCATCCTGTGCTTCAGTTAGATGTGCATCATAATAATCAAAAAGGCCGCGAAGCATCGCATCCGCTGTTGTCTGTTCCGCTTTCGTCATATTATCGTCCAAATAGGCAACAAGCTCGGAGGCATCCGCAGCCTCCTTGAGCTGAAGCTTAAACGCCGTCAGCAGCGCATGCTGATCAACCTGCTCTTGCTGATCAACCTGCTCTTGCTGTTCTTGCTGTTCTTGCTGCTCATTGCGGACTTCATCCGTTTCCTGAATATCAGGCTTGACGTTACTCGATGATGGAGACAAGCTGCATCCTGTTAACGACAATAAAGTAACAATTACGGCTCCAGCAAACCAAGTATAGCTTTTCCTGTGTTTATTATGACCATATCTTCGCAACATTCATCCATCCTCTCCTTGCTTGCGATTCATCGACCACTATGTAATAGACGTTGCTGCGCCTCCAAATGTTTTCACAAAAAAACCATACAATGGAGCCAGCGGCTGCCACAGTACGGTTTTTATGATTATTTCACCAAAGTCTGAGGCTCTTGGCCGAAGTGGCCGGATCTGCTCATTTTGGTATGCAGGTATTTCTCATTATAGACCGAAGAGTTGCCCCATAACGGAACCCTCCCCGCAACGTTCAAGCCTGATTTGCGCAGTGCTTCCACCTTTCGAGGGTTGTTCGTAATGATCGATACCGGCAAGTCGCGAAGCAGCTTCAATACGGCAAGGGCGTCGCTGTAATCGCGAGCATCGTCTGCGAAGCCAAGCTCTGTATTCGCGTCAACCGTATCGAGCCCGTCCTCCTGCAGCAGGTAGGCAATTGCTTTGCTGAACAAGCCGATTCCGCGGCCCTCATGGTTGGCTAGATAAAACAGCGCCCCAGTGCCATGCTCGGTAATCATCCGCATGGATTGCTTCAATTGAAAGCCGCAGTCGCATCTCGCGCTTCCGAATATATCGCCGGTGTGGCAAATGCTGTGCATCCGAATCAATGCATCCTCGCTATGATCAAAATCTCCGTATACGAGAACGCTTGATTGCTGCAGATCCGCGTAGGAGAAGCGATTCAAATCCTCTACAAGCTGCTCGGGAGACATTTCCTCGCCTGCTTCCTTGCGAAGCCAGCTGTACCAATGAAACATCTTGGTTTCACCGTCGAGCTCGACGGGAAGCTTAACCGGCCCGATGACGTAGATATCGTCGTTGCCGGACTGCGTGCGCTTTAGTTTATCTTTAATGATTGCTGCAATATTGGGCTTTATCATGTTCGTTCACCTTTTCTGATATAGATATGGAATTAAAATTGCATGGACAAGTAGCTGAGCGTTCCGAATTCATAGCTTCTATATATGACTTGCGGCGTTTCGCCGGGGCTGCCGCTACCAAGTGCAATATATAAAGGAACGAAGTGCTCAGCGCGAGGTACAGCCATTTTAGCATGAGGAGCCTTCTCTTCATACTGAAATAGACAATTTGTATCATGATTATTCATATTTTCTATTAACCAATCGTCGAATTCGACGGCCCAGCTCTCCGGCTCCTGCTGGCCCCACTTCACTGCCCGTAAATTATGAACGGTTACGCCGCTGCCAATAACCAGTATGTTAAGAGAGCTCAAGCTCCGCAGCGCTTCTCCGATTCGGTACTGATCAGCCGCCGGACGATCAGGGTTTACCGATACTTGCACGACCGGAACATCCGCCTTCGGAAACATATGCTTCAGCATCGTCCAAGATCCGTGGTCAAGTCCTCTTGACGTATCATATGCAACCGGAATATGTTGTTCGCTCAGCAAACGACCAACAAGCTCTGCCACTTTCGTAGAGCCCTTCGCCGGGTATTTGACCTGATACAGCTCATCGGGAAAACCATAGAAATCATAAATCGTCTCGTATTCGTCATTCTTGGAAGAAACTGTTACAGCCTCGGTCTCCCAATGAGCCGTAAAAATAACGATCGCGTCCGGTTTCAGGCTGGCTCCAATCTGCTGAAGAAATTGGCTATATGCATTCTGCTCCACTGCGAGCATTGGTGATCCATGGGCTAAAAACAATGGTTTCACGGTATGGCCTCCTCGCAAACCACTTACTATTTGTAACTAATTATAATTTCATAACTAATGATAGTCAAGTAATTAACATTATTCAGGTGTGCTTGTATAAATAAGATATCGAGGTTATACTGAAGAGAAGATAAAAGAGGTGATTCTCATGGAACAATCTACCCTTTGCCCTCGGTTTCAGAGGGGAATGGACATTGTCAGCAAACGTTGGACCGGCCTAATTATATTCCAGCTGCTGTCCGGCCCTCAGCGCTTCTGCGCCGTTCAATCTGCGCTTCCGATCAGCGGCAGGCTGTTGTCAGAGCGGTTCAAGGATCTCGAAAACGAAGGTATTGTCGCTAGGCATGTTTATCCCGATATACCCGTTCGCATAGAATATTCACTAACGGAGAAGGGCCGTGCCCTTGAGCCGATCATCCGTGAAATTCAAATATGGTCCCAGGATTGGATCGAAATAACCGAATCTTGAAAGAGCTCTGCATGCAAAAGGAATATCACGAAAGCGGATCCGTTTACTCCGCTTCGCGATATTCCTTTTTTAATGGTAGCAGGCAGCCATTCGTCTAGCCACGATGAGCAGATCCATGTGACGGGCGCCCTGCAACAGCTTAGGAACGATAAAGCCTGTGCGTCTTGCCTGCCAGCCAGAGCCCCTGGGCTGCCCGACAATAAGCTGCGTAGCCTTTGCCCTCTTCGCTGCCGTAAGCAGCGTTCCTGCAATATCGCCGCGACTCTCGGCATGTGAGAGCTCGAATAAACCGCCTAGCCGCTCCGTCAAATGCTTGAGCTTGTTAATGGAATCGGCATCCGCTGAGTGGCCGCTCTGTACGTGATGTACATGCCACTGCGCCTTAAGGCGATTCGCAATTCGAAATCCGCGCCTGATCAAACGCTCCGCATCCTCCTGCAATTCAATGCCAACGAAAATAACTTCCTTCCTGCGCAGCGGACCCCTAAGGCTCTGATTCCGATCCCATGATTCCAGCCGTTCATCTACATCATCGGCAAGCTCGCGCAGGGCGAGCTCCCGCAATGCAATTAAATTGCCTGTCGTAAAAAAAGCGGAGAGCGCCTGCTCTACTTTATTCGGGTCATATATTTTCCCTTCCCTCATGCGCTGCTGCAGCATTTGCGGTGTCACATCAATCAGTTCCACCTGATTAGCGGAGCGGATGATCGCATCCGGCACGGTTTCCCTAACGCGGATTCCCGTAATTTGTTCAATCGCGTCATTTAGGCTTTCAATATGCTGCACATTCATAGTTGAAATAACGGATATGCCGCTATCCATCAAATGAATAACATCCTCGTATCTTTTTTTCCTTACGCTTCCGGGCATATTCGTATGAGCCAGCTCATCCACCAGCACAACGTCCGGGTTTCGGCGAATAATCGCCTCTACATCCATCTCTTCCAGCTTCGTACCGAGATACGAGATCACTTGGCGAGGGACAACGGGAAGCTCGCCAATTTGCCTCTTCGTCTCCTCGCGGCCATGCGTTTCGACTAAACCGATCACTACGTCAACGCCCTTCTGCAGCAGCAGATTCGCTTCGGCCAGCATCCGGTACGTTTTTCCGACACCGGGAGCAGCACCGATGAACAGATGGAAATGCCCCCTGCGAATAGACTTTGCTTGCTGTTCCCTCTGATCCGGACTAACTCTGCGAAACAACCCTTTGGCAGCATCGCGTCTATGCTTAACCGGCAATATTCGCTCCCCTTCATGCTCCGCACGGTCGGCCATCAGAAACAGATCGACCTGCTTGAGCCTTCGCAGCAAGCCAAGCGCAACGGAGCCTTGTTTGAACTGCTGCCATCTGCTCTGCTTCGAATGACCCATGACGATGCGGGTTACATGCTGCTCCTCCGCATAGGAAGCAAGCTCGGCGGACAACCCGCGCCGATTGGGCAGCGGAAGCTCCTCGAATGAGCCTCCTACTTTAATCGCCAGCTTTTTAATAGAAGCTTTAAATGCCTGTTCGTCCTTGGTCAGCTTTCGGTGCGGAGACATGAATGACACAACAACGACATCGCCGCCCAGCCTTCTGGCAATCTGCTCTCCTCTCCTTACATATAAAGAACCGTTCCAATGGTATTGCGCGGTCACCAATATTCGCTCCGATGCTCCGGAAGGACCGGAGAGCCCAAGCTCCTCGCGATGCTTCTCCAGTGATTCGTTCACGCCTTCCGCAACGAGGCGAAGCGCCAGCTCGCGGAGCACCGCCAAATTCCCGCGCTGCGCGATTGCAGGTTCCGGCCTGCCTTTCAGCCTGCCTTCCTCGAACCGCTGCAGCATCGTTTCCGGCGATACATCGATGAGGCGAACCTCATCAGCCAGCTCAAGGGTGTTCGCAGGAACGGTAGCGAGCGGACGTACGCCAGTCCATCTGAACGCTTCCTCATCGATGCCTTCCAGCTCATAGACATTAATCGTCGTCACCACGCTTATGCCGCGTCCGATCAGAAACAGCACTTCCTCCAGCCTCGTTCGGAACCCAGCCCCATGCTCGTTCAGATAAGCCAATCCATCAATGAGCACCGCTTCCGGATTGCGCGCAGCAAGTGTCTCCACATTCAGGGCTGCCTGCTCAAAAGGCGCTGCCAGCGCGATCGTTTCTTCGCTCTGAGGCATTGGCAGCGCGCACAGCACGACGTCAATTCCCTCCTGCTTCAGCTGCAATCCTTCTCGAAGCATATGGTAGGTTTTCCCTGATCCGCTTACGGAGCCGACGAGTATTTTGAGCCGGCCCTGATGCAGCTTGGCAATGGACAGCAGCAGCTCCTCCGGTGTTTTCTTCCTAAAGGAAGCCATCTTCTATTCTCCCAGAATAGCGGATAAAGCGAGATTCAGCTTCAGCACATTGACCCGCTTATCACCGAATACGCCTAGGTCCCGGCCCTCCGTATGCTTCTCAACAAGCTGCTTCAGCACGTCTGCCGGCTCGCCTGTCAGCTTGCTGATTCTGGCGATTTGCACCATGGCCGACTGCGGCGTAATATGCGGATCGAGCCCAGAACCCGAGTTCGTTATGAGTGCAATCGGAAGCTCCGAAACCGGAACGTCCGGGTTTTGCAGCTTCCATGCTTCGATGGATGCGGCAGTGCGCTCGATCAAAGCTGGATTCGAGGGCCCGAAATTGTTCGAGCCTGAGCCGGCAGCGTTATAATCGATGCTCGATACGCGTCCTTGAAACCATTTTGGGTCCGTAAAGCTTTGCCCGATCAGCTCTGAGCCAACCACCTGCCCCGTTTGGTCTTTTATTAAGCTTCCCGCTGCTTGGCCCGGAAAGAGCAGCTGCGCTGCCCCTGTGCTAACCAGCGGATAAATAATGCCGCATATTACCATAAACAACAAGCTGATGCGTAAAGGAACCGTGATGGCCGATAGCCTGGAGGAACGCGGATCTTCATTCTTATATTCATTCATATCGTCATGCCTTCTCTCTAATAAGATAGGATTAAATCCACAAATGGACGGCAAAATCAATGAGCTTAATGCCGACAAACGGAACAATCACGCCGCCAAGGCCATAAATGAATACATTTCGGCTTAGCAGCTTCGAGCCGCTCATCGGTTTGTACGCTACGCCTTTAATGGCAAGCGGTATGAGAAGCGGAATAATAATCGCATTGAAAATAAGCGCCGACAAAATCGCGGAAAGCGGCGAGCCCAGATTCATAATATTAAGCACGCCCATCTCGGGAATGGCTAGCATGAACATCGCCGGTATGATGGCAAAATATTTGGCGATGTCGTTCGCGATACTAAACGTCGTAAGCGCTCCTCTTGTCATCAGCAGCTGCTTGCCAATCGCGACCACCTCAATAATTTTGGAAGGGTCGGAATCGAGATCGACCATATTGGCCGCTTCCTTCGCAGCGATTGTTCCGCTATTCATGGCGAGGCCTACATCGGCTTGGGCGAGTGCAGGCGCGTCGTTCGTGCCGTCCCCTGTCATCGCAACCATTTTCCCTTCGGCCTGCTCGCGGCGGATGACCGCAATCTTATCCTCGGGCTTCGCTTCCGCGATGAAATCGTCTACGCCTGCTTCGCGGGCGATTGTTGCAGCCGTTAACGGATTATCCCCCGTACACATGATCGTCTTGATCCCCATCTCGCGAAGCTGGTCGAAGCGCTCCTTCATACCTGGCTTTACCGTATCCTTCAAATAGATAACCCCGAACATCCGGTTATCGACTGCTACGGCGAGCGGCGTACCGCCTAATGTGGCGATCGTATTCGAGATTTGCTCCAAATCGGGAGGAATGTCGCCGCCCTGCGCGGCAACCCATTTCCTAACCGCATCAACGGCGCCTTTCCTGACGCGTCTGCCGTCTGCGAGATCCATGCCGCTCATTCGCGTCTCCGCTTTGAACTCGACGAATTCCCCGCCTGCCGCAAGCGCTGCATCATAGCTCATTCCCTGCTTCTTCGCCCATTCCAGCACGGAGCGACCTTCAGGCGTTTCGTCCATGAGCGAGCTGATGGCTGCCCACTCCGACAAGGACTCGATGCTGCTTCCGGCTACCGGCACAAGATCGCTCGCCATCCGGTTTCCGAATGTAATCGTTCCTGTTTTATCAAGAATCATCGTATTGATATCGCCAGCCGCTTCAACCGCCTTGCCTGACATCGCAAGTACGTTGAACTGCGTGACTCTATCCATGCCGGCGATGCCAATCGCGGACAATAAACCGCCGATCGTCGTCGGAATCAAACAAACAAGCAGCGCAATGAGAATAGGAATCTCCAGCTCGATGCCGAGGTAGCTCGCGATTGGCGCAAGCGTGACGACAACGATTAGGAAAATGATCGTCAAGCTGATCAATAAGGTGCTTAGCGCGATTTCGTTCGGCGTTTTTTGACGTTTGGCGCCTTCAACCAACGCAATCATCCGGTCAATGAAAGACTGTCCCGGCTCGCTTGTCATGCGCACCTTGATTTGGTCGCTGACTACCCGTGTCCCGCCGGTTACCGAGCTGAAATCTCCGCCTGCCTCTTTAATGACAGGAGCAGATTCGCCAGTGATCGCGGACTCGTCTACAGAAGCAAGTCCGGCAATGACCTCACCGTCGCCGGGTATCATTTCACCTTGCGACACGATGACGACATCTCCCTTGCGAAGCTCCGTTGACGATACGACCGTTACGGCTTCGCCAACCAGCTTATTCGCGCTCATATCCTGCTTCGATTTTTTGAGCGAGCTCGCTTGCGCCTTGCCTCTGCCCTCCGCGATTGCCTCCGCAAAGTTAGCGAACAGCAGCGTAAAGAGCAGAATGAAAAACACGGCAATATTGAAGCCCATCGTAGCCTGCGATTGAAATAACCGAGGGAATACGATCATTAGCAGTACGATAAGCGTTCCTGCTTCAACGACAAACATAACCGGATTTTTGATCATGACAGCTGGATTCAGCTTAATAAAGCTCTCGCGGACTGCCTGCTTGAGCGCTCCGGCAGACAACGCGTTATTCGTCTTGTTTCGATTCATTATCGTTCACCTCATCCGTTAGCGGAGTGTTAGAAATTCTGCGATTGGACCAAGCACAATGACCGGCAGAAAAGTCAGAGCACCTATTAAAAGCACGGTTCCGATTAGCAAAGCCGCAAACAGCTTATTGTCCGTTCGGAAGGTTCCGATCGTCTCCGGGACGGTCTGCTTGCGCATGAGCGAGCCTGCTACAGCGAGCATCGCAATCATCGAAATATAGCGGCCGAACAGCATCACGAGGCCGGTGCTTATGTTCCAGAACGGCGTATTGTCGCCTAATCCCTCGAACCCGGAACCGTTGTTAGCTGCGGAGGAGGTGAATTCATACAGCACCTGGCTTATCCCATGGAAGCCCGGGTTTGTAATCGCGCCATGTCCGAGCTCCGTCATGAACGCAATTGCGGTTGGCACTAATATAATGAACGGATGCGCGAGAATGGCTACGGCTATGAGCTTCATTTCCCGCGGCTCTATTTTGCGGCCCAAAAACTCCGGCGTTCGTCCTACCATCAAGCCGCATATGAATACGGCAAGAATGGCATACATGAGCATGTTGATTAACCCGACGCCTTTGCCTCCGAATACGACGTTCAGCATCATTTCACCAAGCGGCACCAAGCCACCGAGCGGCGTCAGCGTGTCATGCATATTATTGACCGTGCCGGTCGTAGCTGCGGTCGTAACGGCCGTGAAGAGCGCCGATTGGGCAATGCCGAATCTGACTTCCTTGCCTTCCATGCTTCCTTGAGAAGCATCGATGCCAAGCGCGCTCATCGCGGGATTCCCTGTTTTCTCAGACGTATAAGCAACGCTCAGGAAGACGAGGAACAGACACATCATTGCGCTGAATACGACCCAGCCCTGCTTTTTGTTTTTGGCAAAAAGACCGAACGTGTAAGGCAATGCTGCAGGCAGCGCCCACATTGACAATATTTGAATCACATTCGTAAGCGGGTTTGGGTTCTCGAATGGATGAGCGGAATTGACGCCGAAAAAACCGCCGCCGTTCGTCCCAAGATGCTTTATGGATTCGAGCGACGCAACGGGACCAATCGCAATTTGCTGCATGGCGCCCTCAAGCGTTTTGACGGTCAACGTCGGATCAAGCGTCTGCGGCACCTGCAGCGCAACGAGAACCAGCGTAATAATGAAAGAAAGAGGGAGAAAAATTCTCGTATGCGCTTTGACGAAATCCTCGAAAAAGTTTCCGAGCGTTTTCCCTTTGCTCGTTATTCCGCGGACGAATGCAATCGCAACCGAGAAGCCCGTCGCAGCTGACGTGAACATCATCATCATGATGACAGCCATTTGAGAGAAGTAGGACAAGGCACTTTCACCGCTGTAATGCTGCAGATTCGTATTTGTAATAAAGCTGATAACCGTATTGAACGTAAGCGTCGGCTCCAAGCTCCCCATGCCGTTCGGATTGAAGGGCAGCGCATGCTGCAGCCGCAATATTACATAACTGAACGCGACCAAGATCAGATTAGTGGCCATAAAGCTAAGCGCATATTTTTTCCAGCCCATGCCCTCTCGCTTATGAACGCCGATTAGGGTAAAAATAAGCCGCTCGGTGCCGCCGAATACTCGGTCCAGGCGATTCTGCTCATTGGAGAACACATGATAGACATAAGTGCCAAGCGGCTTAACCAGAAGCACGAGCACCGCAAGCACGACAAGCATTTGTACAATATCCATCAGATTAAATCCTCCTCTATTAAAACTTCTCCGGATGTATTAAGGCATAGATCAGGTACACGAAAATAAATAAAGCCATTATCGCCACGATTATCATTCGCGCTCGCCTCCTGCTTGCCGGGTAACGCCATCGCACCACGCTGCAAAGCCGTAAAATAAACCAAAGGCAACGAGCAAGGTAACAACCATAAATATATCCTGCATGGAAACTCCTCCTGCGCTATTTGTTGTTTAATAAGAAGCTTACTTCTCCCGTTTGGGTGAAAACGATATGACTGGCGCCAAGTCCCTTGTAGATGGCTCTAGGATTCCATTGCTGTGTGATGACATAGATGGGCTCCGACGTCCAGCTGCGGCAGCATTGAACAAAGCGGCAGCTAAGCGCGAGACTGCTCTCGAAGATGAATACTTCCCTAACCCGAAATACAGGCGGAACCCAGCTATTGCGGTCATTGGAATTAATGAATACCACATCTGTGATACCATGCTTACGAAGCTGCTTTGCCTCCTGCTTACTATTCGTCAGCACGACGAACTTCAGCTGGCGGAACTGCAAGGCTCTTATAAATGATTGGCTGGCTTCATTCAAGCCTGCTACAATAATTTGCTCTTCCTCCACGCGCTCTATCCTCCATTTGGTAAAAAAGGCAACAAAAAAGAAGCCTAGGGATAAGAGGTACACATCCCGCGGCTTCTTGATGCCCACAGCTGAATAAGCTGCAGGCAGCACGCTTTCTGTTGCCTCTCTCGAGTTCGCTTACGAGGTTAGCTGTCGGATTCGGGCCTTGAGAGTTGCCCTACGCTTGTATAGACAAGCGATTCACCCCATGAACGGCAATACATGCAAGCAAGCCGTTCGTTGGTTCCCCCGTTCCTGCTTCTGCAGGACTCAGCGTTGTTCATTCTGGTACTGGTTTTTGCTTCAGACGTATTGCTTCAGACTTCAATCATTCCTCTCTCGAGCGACGCTTACGAGGTTAGCTGCCGGATTCGGGCGGTGAGAGTCGCCCTACCTTAACCGGTGTCCATGGCACCAGTCAAAGATTCACCCCGGCTGTGCGCTCATCCGACTCTCACATCGGACACGCGCACAGCGTCATCATTGGTTCCCCCGTTTTCCGTCTTCACGGAAACTCAGCGATCAGTCAATCAAAGCTAATGAGTAAATCCTGTATCGAATCTTACTCCTCGCTCTAATTGCTGTAAAGCATGCCTGCTGGCTAATTTAGTCAATATCCGACTTCTACAAGCGTTCGCAACGCTTACATTGTTCACAAACTTTGAATACCTCACTAAATCAACGTTTTTCTCGTGTTTTTGAAAATAACTCTTCATGCTCGAATACCGCTTATCCGGCTGAATAAACAGACTTTTGTAACCTGGAGGCCGGTCAAGCATCATCGAGCATTTCTAAGAAAAAGATCGATTTCCACGCCTTTTCGATGACTTTTCTCAATAATCGGCTTCAGGCTGCCCAATCCTTGGCAACTCGCATTTTACAATCGCTTGATTCGAGATTAGTATAGACGGCAAGCCGAACAAGGCTTACGACTATCGTTGAATTTTTTAAATGAAAAGCGGGGGAACCACTAGCGGATGGCATCTAGATATGACGTTCGAACGGGGTGAATCTGTAGCACTCAAGCTCCAGTATGGCAGCTCTCTAGCCCGAATCCGACAGCTAACCTCGTAAGCGAATCTGAGGAGAGATCCATTGTGACCATGCAAACCGCAACCCCTTTAGGAAGAGCAGGAAAAACAGCTATCGTGCCCATAACCATTAAAAGAATCGAGCTTTTTGTCTTTCCCGTACATGCACCCGAGCCTGGCTTTCGTATATGCCTGCGCCTTACAACAGACCTCGGACATGACTGGGGCGAGCTCTTCATCAAGAAATGTGAAAAGCCAAAGGACTGGGTTAGTTGGGGCAGCGTGCTGCTTCGGTTCATCGGTCCTTTTCAGATTGAAGATATATGCTCATCTCACCCGGATACAACCGTAAAAGATAGCCGCATTTATACGTTGTTATTAGCAGCAGCTGAGCATTGCAATTGCCCTTCACGTTTGGAAATGGACCATCATGACCACGTTGAGGAGGGCGTGTTTTTCAACCAAGCTATATCCTATATTTCTTTATTCTGATTGCATAAGATTTACAGAGCTGCAATTAAGGGGTATAATGAAGGGTACATTATTCACGCTGAATTTTTCGAATGAAAAAGCGGGGGAACCATCGCGAGCGATTACCAATCGTTTCGCAAGGGGTGAATCCAGGGATTTGTAACCCTGGTAGGGCATTCTCTCTAGCCCGAATCCGACAGCTAACCTCGTAAGCGAACAAAGGAGAGATTTATTTATGTTGACGAATTGTGAAAGTTATCTGCAGCACTTTACGAAACAGACTCCTCATCTTTCCATTTCCCGCATCGAGATTTTTGTCATTCCTGCCATTGCCGTCGATTCTGCAGGTCATCGTATCTGTCTTCGTTTAACAAGCAATCAAGGCTTCGGCTGGAGCGAGCTATTCGCCAGCGACACGGAAGCTGACATTGATTTGGAACGATGGAGCGACCTGCTTCAGAGCTTTATCGGCAGCATCCCGCTTCCACCTCTCAACCAGTACCACTATGACAAAACGGACCAAGATGGGCGTGCTTTCGATTTGTTCGTCAGTGCAGTCAACCATACCCTTGCCCAGTCCGCCGAATCGGCCTCGTACGGCAGCAACCATGAAGAATCTGTTTTGCGTCAACGTTCAGTCTCCTACATGTCTTTGGATTAATGAAAGGATCAATTAGCAATAGAAAGTCCAGAACATTCAATCATGTTCTGGACTTTCTTGCGTTGCTATGTGTTTTTAGAACAACCATTTCAAAAGACGCCAATTGTTTAATTGATTGGTTAATTGTCCAGCTTATATTGTTTGACTGAATCATTCAAATCAACGGACAGCGTAGATAGCTGTACAATGACTGCTGCAATTTCTTGCATGGAAGCGCTCTGCTGCTGCGCGGATGCTGCGACCTCTTCTGTTCCTGCAGCTTGTTCCTGCGTAATGCCGGATATTTGCTGCATTGAGTCGGTTATTTTGACAAAAGACTCATCTACCTTGCCTAATGCGCTGAACATATGATTCGTATGCTCCGTGAACGAGGATACGCCTCCATAGATGCCTTTGAAGTTTTCATACGTGCCTTGTATCCATGAATGCCCCTGCTCAACAGCCTTGCTTCCTTCCTCAATGCTCTTCATAACGAGCAGACTGTTGGATTGGGTGCTCGAAACAAGATCGGTAACCGATAATGCCGCTTGGGCCGATTGTGAGGCCAGCTTCTTAACCTCGCCAGCAACCACAGCAAAACCTCTACCAACGTCTCCTGCACGCGCAGCTTCGATCGAAGCATTCAAGGCGAGAAGATTCGTTTGATTGGATATTTCTGAAATAATATTGATGATCTCGCTTATCTCGTTGGAGCGTTTGCCTAATGTCGTGGCTGCTTCTTGAGACTCCTGCATCGCTTGCTTGATGACCATCATCTGCTGCAGCGTTCTTTCTACTAGATCCTGCCCTTGCTCGGATTGTACGTGTACCTCTGTTGCGATGTTCTGAATATCCTTCATTCCGTTCGATACATCTTTAATTTCATTATCGATATGATTAATATTCGTATGGCTATCTGTTACGCTTTGAACAATCTCATTAATGCCATCAGACATCCGATTTGTTGAATCCGCAACTTGCTGTGCGTTATTTGTTGATTCATTGACCGATTGCTTCAAGTGTTGGCTTGTTTCCGAAATCAAATTCGAAGAAGCTATGACTTGCTGTATGAGTGTCTTAAGGCTTGCGATCATTAATCCAAACGATACCGACAATTTCCCGATTTCATCCTTGCTATGGATCGAAATCGCAGTTTTCATATCGCCTGCCGCGATCTTATCGGCTGCTAGCATTAGTTTTCTTAGCGGATTCGTAATGACTTTACCGATCACGGAGGCAATGATACTGCCGACAACAAGCACGATCAGTGAGATAATAATCGTAGTCAGGTTAGAGCTAGCTGTTGTTTTCGGTACAACGGAAGCATCCAGATCAATTCCGAGTATGCCATAGGTTACGCCAGAATTATCAGACACCGGAACGAATATGGATTTATGAGTACCGTACTCATCTACATAAATGGGACTTATCATTGATTTCTTTTCTGAAATCGCTTCTTTCATTTCATCAGTGAACGGATACGGCGTTCCGAAATCATCCGGCACGCCTGATAGAATTAGAATCCGTTCATTGTCCCCAGTATTCGATAAAATATAAATATTTTCAAGGCTATGAATCTCTTGCAGCTTCTCAAGCTCGGTTTTGATTACCGCATAATTCGGATCTTCCGTGCCAGCCAGCTGCTTACCTGAGCCGGGAATTGAAGCTAAGGTATTGCTTGCTATTTGAATATCGGTAATCAAGCGCTTATCGAATTGTTCCAGCAATTTCTCCGAAAGATTCTGCTGGGTCATGTAGCTGGATACAGCAAAGGCTACACAAGTGATTACTTGCAGCAGCAGTATGCTTAATGCAATTTTTACAGCCAGATGCTCCTTATACCAATTGAAACTAAGTATAGATTTCTTCATAAGAGAACTCCCTTTTATTCATTCGATTATATTCCGAATAGGTTTCTTCGATTTTTCCTTTTAAATAATGGACGATGGAATGAACATCGGATACTTGCGTATACGGTGAAATAACGAACAGCTTGCTGGCATACAGCGCAATTCGCTTAGCATCTGTCGTTGGTACGTAAAGATGCTTTTTGGTATCGCCAAAGAACATTTCGCTCCGGTCTCTTCCCAGAATCTCAAACAATATTTCATTTAACTTATTTTCCCTATCTACTTCCTCATAACTGCAAGCACCGGCATATTCTTTTGGATAACCGTTCTTCCCATCCGAGTATAACCGGAACAAGGTGATGATGCCCGGATTAAGCGGGTTTACAATAACGGCTTCCGGTATTTCCAGCTCCAGCGCTTTTCGGAAAGAGACATTTACTTCAACGAATTGAGCCAGCAGCTTTTGATAACCTTCAATGCCAAACGCGAGCAAAGCGCTGTATATGCTAATGGAGCTTCCCATTCTGGAGCATTCCAACGTATAACTCGTATGATATTGCCCATATCCTCGGTGTCCAACATAAGGCGTCTCGTCTGGATCCAAATCCAGAAGCTTTAAATCAGAAGCATTTTTCACTAAAAACAAGCTCGTTGAATAAGGCGTTTGTCCGAGCTTCTGAAAATCGAAACATAGCGAATCTGCTTTATTCAAATGTATCATTTTGGCTTGAATGGTTTTGAGAGCTGCAAGCGCTTCTCCCTCAATGCCCAAAGGATTATTAGCAAAATCATAGTTGTTGAAGAAAGCGAAGAATCCGCCTAGAGCCGAGTCGGCATGAATGTGAGGCCGATTTATGCCGTGCTCCAGTGCTAGACGTTCTGTCAATCTATATACTTCATCAAGACTATCAATCCCCATTGCATCTGTCGTGCCCGTAGTAGCAACGACATAAATCGGAATGCCGCCCTTTGCTATTACCTGTTCCATTTTCGCTTTCAAATCATTCATATCCATAGAGCTGTCTTCGTTCGTACGGATTTTGACTAAGTTATCGCTTCCGAGTCCCGTTGCTTCCATCGACTTATAAAGGCTGTAATGCGCTGCCTCCGAGCAGAAAGCATATAAATTCTGAGGCACTCCGGACGTCGCGGCGGTTGAGCTTGCTTTATTAATCGCCAGCCTGAGGCCCGTAAATATCGCGCCCTGGCCGCCCCAAGTTGTATATCCACCACTTTCTGCCGTTTTATATCCGACAAGATCCGACATCATGGCAACAACCTTAACTTCGGCTTCTGCGCCTGCCGGCCCATACACATCCCATAAGTTATTGCCATTCACCATGAACGCCGCAAGCATGCCGAGTATGCCTGGGGTGCTGGCCATAGGCAAAATGTTGGTTAGAAAATATTTGGTGTGATAAGGATGGGCGTGAAGCAAGGATAGAAGCTCTTTGTTAACCTCACCCAGAGGGCTTCCGTTATGCGGAATTCTGCTAACATCCGCCAGCTCCTTATAAAATAGCGGACCTCTTTCTTTATCCCCCTTCAGAAATACGGAATCCGGATCTTTTAGCTCATCGACGCCGCTGACGATCTGTTCGATTAATTCCAACATTTGATTGCGTTGCGCTGCGTTTCCATCATCACTTGGAAATAAACGACGAATATCTGACTGATTATGCATAACGTTATGACCTCTCTCCACCATTTGAATTTATCTCTCTGAATAAAAAAAGACATACCTATATTTTTTCATAGGTATGCCTTTGCTTAATACTTCGCAACTGGCTGACATTTCTTTTTAAGAAGTAGTCCCTATAGCTTTGCGCCACCATCTTTCGATGGATTTGCCCGTATGAAATTTGGAGGAATTTGTACTTTAATTAGTAATCATTTACAGCTACTAGGAACATTCTACTATTTCATATTTCTAAGATCAATATGTTTTTAAATATATAAGTCTAAAGTAATAGTCATTTCGCTAAGATTTTATCTTTTCGTCACAATTGATATGATAATATACGGCTTTTTGGAGTGTTTTTAGTTCTATCAGTCTATTTATTTTCAAAAAAAACATATGTATACAAATAAAAAAGCGTATAAAAAAGAAGAGTTATATCCAATGTCATTAAGTTAAGCTCAAAGATAAGCCCGGGAATAAAAATGGAATCCGAAACGGCATGGGAGTGAGATCCGAAGAGGCAAGCGTATGTTCTGAAATTTATCGCGCCGCACTCGCTATCAAAACAGTACCGTTGGCGCTACCCTAACGTGTAAAGAGGAACGTAGTTATAGGTCTTGGCCCTTCCCCTAAAGAACCTAACATTGCTTTGAATTTGATTCTATAGTGTCTTTTGCAATAATCGCTAATCCTTCATTATATTGTATGGGAGTTGATTTTATATGATTTTGAGGAGACCTTGGAAAGTCGCGGTATTCGGAATTATTGGAGTCGTTGTACTTATTGTTATATTCGCTGCTGCCTTTATCAATAATATTGGATTCCATAACATTAAGCTCATGTATACGTTAGGCACAACGGATAAACAAATAGTCTTGATGGACGAGAAAGGGAATTATTTAGCGGAGGATCGTTCCATTGGGCTTCTTCTTCAAGAACGAATGAGTAGCAAGGGCTGGACCTATGTCAGGCAAGAAGGCGCTAATTTTTTTTTTGAAAAGGGAAACGAATCAACCATCGTTACCGTGCAGCAATGGAATCATAACTATGTCATTTATCACGTTAAAGACAACGTCGTCAATATAGCGGACTAGTACGTAATTGTATGATAAACAGCATGTATGAGTCTTTTCAAAGGAAATCATTGTTGCTGAATGCGAGAAGCCGTTCGAATTGCCATTTCCGTTCGTTTTCAATACAGGCTGCGATATTGCTCGATAAAACAAGGCCCTCACCCATACAGCTATAGCCGTACAGGGAGAGCCTTATTATTAACACGCTTAGTTTATCTTACCAGCCAACCGCCATCCACCGCGAGAATATGTCCGTTCATATAATCGGATGCCGCTGACGCTAGAAATACTGCTGGACCGATTAAATCCTCAGAAGTGCCCCAGCGTCCAGCCGGAATACGCTGCAGGATTTGAACGCTGCGAACCGGGTCTTCGCGAAGCGCTTCGGTGTTATCCGTGCTCATGTAGCCTGGGGCAATTGCGTTAACCTGCAAGCCTTTGCTCGCCCACTCGCTCGCAAGCGCCTTGGTCAGCCCTGCTACCGCATGCTTGCTTGACGTATAGCCAGGCACGTTAATGCCGCCTTGATAGGTCAGCATCGAAGCGATATTAATGATTTTGCCGGAGCCTTGCTCGATCATTTTTTTCCCTGCAAGCTGTGATAATACAAATACCGAATTTAAATTGACGTCAAGTACCGCCTGCCAATCCTCATAGCTGTGCTCGGCGGCTGGCGTCCGGCGAATAATGCCAGCATTATTCACTAGAATATCGATTCTACCCAGCTCGTCCACTGTCCGCTCAATAATGCCGGCCAGTTTGGTACGGTCAGAAATATCCGCTTGGATCGTAATCGCTTTCCGTCCCAAAGCTCTAATCGCATCCGCCGCTTTGTCGGCAGGCGTGCTGTTAGTAACAAGCGCTACGTCAGCGCCTGCCTCCGCTAATCCAAGTGCGATAGCTGCTCCGAGGCCGCGTCCCGCTCCCGTAACGACTGCCGTTTTTCCGCTCAAATCAAACAAACCCATCGGTTCATGTCCTCCCTTTTGCACGCTTTCCGCTCTCTGGAAGCTGCGCCTTCATCATTTGTATCGGAAGAGCCTCATATTTGGCTGCAACTTCGGGCGAGATCCCCTCATCTGTGATGATGCAATCAATCTCGCCTAGGCCAGCAAATGTAATCAAGGCGCCTTTATCGAATTTGCTATGGTCAGCCAGGCAATAAACGGTCTTAGCATTGTCCATGTACAGCTTCTTCAGCTTGGACAATTCCTCTGTAAATATCGTCAAGCCATATTCCAGATGAATGCCTGTCGTCGAAAGAAACAGCTTATGAACATTCAGCCTTTTAATCCATTCCTGTGACTCCGCTCCGATCAGCAGATTGTTGTGACGGTAGCCGCCGGGAATGACCAATCTCACCTGTTCCTTCAAGGTCAGTTCGCGGATAATAAGCAGGTCATTCGTCAGCACGGTTACGGGCATATTCGGGAGCTTCTTGGCCATCTCCAGCGTCGTGCTTCCCGCATCAAGCGCTATGATATCATTCTCCTCGATGCAAGAGAGGGCTAGCGCCGCAATCGCAGACTTCTCCTGCTGGTGCTTGCTGTTAGGAAATTGGAGCGGATAGAGGCTGTCCTCGCCCTCTTGCTCTACCACGGCCCCGCCATGCGTACGTTTGAGCAGCCCCTTCTCCTCCAGCTTCTCCAGATCTTCCCGAACCGTTTTTTCCGTCACGCCGAATTGCTCGCTCAGCTCAGATACTTTCACTGCGCCGAGCTGCTCTAGTTTCTCTATAATTTTCCGATGCCGTTCAGCAGCGAGCATGGTGCACCTCCTGTAGCGAATGCTTCTATTTTAGCTCGCTTGCAGGCACTGCGTCCATGTCTGTAAATGTATAATTCTCGCCTGCCATCGACCAGCAGAACGTGTAGTTGCTCGTTCCTACGCCTGAATGGATGGACCATGGAGGAGAAATGATCGCTTGCTCGTTCGCTACGACCAGATGTCTCGTCTGCGAAGGCTCGCCCATCATATGGAATACGCGTGCGTCGTCGTTCATATCGAAGTATAGGTAAGCTTCCATGCGGCGATCATGCACATGAGAAGGCATCGTATTCCACACGCTTCCCGTTTTGAGGCTTGTTACGCCCAGCATCAACTGACAGCTTTGAATGCCATCTGCATGGATGTATTTGTACAGCACGCGCTCATTCGACGTTTCTTGTGAGCCAAGATGAGTCGGATTCGCTTCCTCCATCGTCATTTTGCGTGTTGCGATCTCCGCGTGAGCGAGCGCTGAACAGAAGTACAACTTGGCCGGGTTCGCTTTGTCTACGCTTGAAAGCAGCACTTGTCGCTTGCCTTTCCCGACGTAAAGCACTTCCAGCTTGCTCAGCTCGTAAACCTCGCCGTCCACGGAAATCGAAGCCGGGCCGCCAATGTTCAGAAATCCGATTTCACGGCGCTCCAAGAAATATTCCGTTTTCAGCGTCGCCGCATCCTCAAGCTCCAGCGTCTCATTCACAGGTGTTGCTCCGCCAACGATCATGCGATCATAATGCGTATATGTCATCTTGATTTGATCCTGTACGAATAGGCTCTCGATCAAAAACTCGCTGCGCAGACGTTCCGTATCATATTGCTTCACATCGGTAGGGTTTGTTGTGTGGCGTACTTCCATTGGATAAAAGCCTCCTATAGTTTTATTGTGCAGCCGCTTGCAGCCAGTCGCACTAACGTTTGTTAATGTTCGTTTTTATAATATCACACAATTACGAACATAAACAGTACTGAAATGGAATTTGCAGCATTTCAAACAGAATCGATTGGATGTTTTCATATGAAAAGGCGACCCATGCTGCAGGCCGCCTTTTCATCCGATTTTGGATATTTGAAGCGAATGATACAGATTACCAGGTAAGCCATCCACCAGTATGCTTATATCCATGCAGAAGTTCATACTTTTCTATGCGCATGAGATGCTTCATCTTCGTTCTATATAGGCGAGAATAATCTCTCCTTGCTTCTGCGCATTCTTTGCCAAAATGAACACTTCTTATGCCCTTCCGGTATTCCTTCGTTTTGCTGACTCTTGGATTCTTGTGCTTCTTCTCACGTACCTGCTGCGCGCTTTGCTCAGCTTCCCATACCCATATGTCTTCTCTTGCGAACATCTTCATCCCCGCCGTACCGGGTTAGATTATGGCAACCAGCCATTATTCCGATACAACTAATAGAAGAAGACCTTTGGATTGAACATGCATGTCACTCACCTCTCTGCTTTATTTATTCCACCAGCTAACTCCATATTCTTTTTACCTCCATGAGCTTAGTGCCCTCGAAGGAAAGCTTGTAAATATCCGGCATAGCCAGCTGTTTCCAGAACTCAAAGCCATAGCTTTGATCGAAAGCATTCATTATTAACACAAGCAAATTTCCGTGCGTTCCAATGACGACATTTTTGCCGGGATAGCTGCTCAGCACCTGAAGCATCGCTTCCACTCCACGTTTCTGAGCCGCCGCATTCGACTCCCCGCCATCCCATGCAAAGCTCGTATCATCCCATACCCTCTCGATTGCTGCTTGAAAATCATCTACCGGCATGCCCGATAACAACCTTTCCCTAAAGTCCTCTAATATGAATAGCTGTCCGCCTATGTATGCAGCAATCCCTTCAACGGTCTGAACTGCCCGTTTGTACGGACTGGAGATGACATATTCGACAGAGAGATCCTTAAGGAATTCCGTTACCTTTTTTGCATCATTCAAACCTTGCTCCGACAAGGGCCTAGTTAATTCGTCCGGCGTATAGACTGAATGCGCATGTCTTACAAAATAAAGATTCGTCATAGGCTTTACGGGCTCCTCCACTTGTTATTCCACTGTAATCGTTGCATGTACAAAACCGCGATAATAGCTGTCTACGACCTTTTCGTCCAAGGAGAAATCGGTATTCGCTGCGATGAGATAGGTGCCGCTTGGCAGCAGCAATTCCTTCTCCCCGTAAAAGGTTTTCCAAAAGCTCGCGTCGGGATCGTCCTGCGAATAGCCACCGCTTTTGTGGAAGGGAAAATGATGCTTTTCGCCTCTTTTCAGCACGGTCGGTTGAAGCTCAGTCGTATTAGCGCCTTCCATTTCAATGCGCTTGCCATCTGTCAAATAAAATACAAGATAAGTGCTTGGCCCCCAAATCGTAATCGAGTCTTGATCACCAATGTAGGTCAGGCTAACCGAATAATCGATAGGCTCGCCCTTAGCGAAGGCAGTCTTCTCGATGTTCAAAGTCATTTCGAATAGCTCGTCTTTGTGATGGAGCTTCGGCTCAGCCAGCTTATGGGCTAGCTCAGCGTCAATCTTATTCACTTGCCCGCCTTCTCCATGATGTGCTCCGCAGGAAGTTAACATGATCATAATAGCGATTAAAAATAGGCGTTTCATCGCATTCCTCCTCTTTTTGCGCTTCCCGCTCGAATGGTTACTTTAGGAACGATAGCACATGCGCCTTTACTTCGGTCTTTTGTTCCTCGGTCAGCTCTACCGAATGATGCTCTTCAGAGACAAGCTCCGGAACGAGTATCGTTGAAGGGTTATCGAGCTTCGTTACGTGCTCGTCGCCATCATTGGACATAAACATTTCCGACCTGCTTGAATTGTTGAGTGTGATTTCTGATTTTATGAAGTTTCCGTCAATGTCGTAATGATCCTCAATCTTTTTGATTTCGGACTTCACGTATTTCTCTCCTTCAACGACACTGGTAATGGCATTTACCTTTTTATAGCCCGTTCTCTCGAAAATGCCTTCAGCATTCTGCTCGCTCATTTCTGTGGCAAAAGCCTCAATATGTTCGATCTTCTCCGATTTACCGCAGCCATTTAATGTAACGACAATCACGCATAGAAGAATCCATTTTATAGAAATTGTGCAACTGATTATTTTCCTTTTACTGCTCAAAACACCACTCCTCTGATATATGATTTTTAATCTGATTACGGTATGAGCAGGTCTTCATCCCCATAATTACAAACGTTTACAAATTTGTAAAGGTTGCGTTTGAGCGTGTAGCAATCTGCCGCTTCATTCATGCCATTCAAAATGATATGATTGGTATGATTTTCTATTTCTCTACCCCATTATTCGTTATTGGAGGTTATATGCATGCCCATGCCCACGCATATTGTAGCAGCAGGCGGTTTCGTAGAAAACGAACACGGACAGATTCTTCTGGTGAAAACAGAGCATGACGGATGGGTGTTCCCAGGCGGACAGGTAGAAGCAGGCGAGAATGTAATCGACGCATTAATCCGGGAAATAAAAGAGGAAAGCGGAATCGACGCTAATGTTTCATTTTTAATTGGCATTTATTCGAATACAGGAACCTATAAGTGGCATGACGGCGTGACTGACATTCCAACGAAGGTCATGATGGATTTTTCATGCAAGGCAGAAGGCGGACAGCTAGCTGTTTCGGAGGAAACGTCTGAAAGCGGATGGTTCGACAAGGCAGATGTGCTGGCATTCATAACTTCTCCGGCGATCCGTACCCGTTACCAGGCCTATCTGGATTTCAATGGAAGCATCTGCTATATGGACTATATCACCAAGCCTGATTTTGAGATTAAGCTAAATCGGACCTTATGAGAATACCCAATCTGCGCAAACGAGATTAGAGCAAAGAAAGATATGCAAAAAAATAACCGCTACCTGTGAAGTGACCCCTTAAAGTTAGACATCATCTAACTTTTGGAGGTGCAGTTCACAGCATAGCGGTTTTATTATAGAGATTGTTCACCATGTTGTATTCGATGCATCTAACAGCTAATAAATTACTCGCCCGTCCGCGTCCGGAATACCCGATTTGCGGAAGAAATACGTATTGATCACGTCGCGCCAATGCTTGGCATGCTCCGCTTGCTCGGCCAGCCGCTCCGCAACGTGGACAAAGCTTGCTTCATCGATTTGGCCTTCCAACTCAGCCCACTGCTCACGCAAACGCTCGGCTTCGTCCGCGCCACCGAAATGCGTATCATAAATATGTTGAATGACGGTTTTTCCAGATTGGAGAATATGCGTATACGGCACATGATGGAAAAAAAGCAGAAGCTCATCCGGGCAAGTCGCCGCATTCTCATAGAGAGACGCATTCGGCTCGCTATACTGCGAAGTATAGCCTGTTCCGCTTGCTTGCGTTCGATCTACGCCGATGCCGTCCCGATCCGCAAAATGATAGGTTCCCCATCTAGAATACTCATAACCGTCTACATCTGGTCCGTAATGATGATTAGGCGCAACCATCCAGCCAACGCCAAGCGGCGCCGTGTAGGCTTCATATATAGCCCACGACTTCATCAGCATGCCGATGATTACTGTAGTCACCGTTGGATTGTACCCGAATGTGGCAGCTGCCCACTCCAACGCAATCTGTTCGGCGGTCAGCTCCGGATTCCACACTAGCCTGCCATACCCGTAAAAATTCGCCTGCGCGAGAATATGACCGGTCCAGCTCTCCTCATCCCCGATATTCGATACGGCAGCTATTCCGCTATGTGCCGTGCCGTATAATGAACCGTCCGCTATCCGTTTGACCTGCGAGCCTTCCCCTTGCGCATACGAATCGAAATCCAGTACCTGCTTCCATTGCGGCACGAGGTAGCAAAGATGGCGCTGCTGGCCGGTATATTCCTGCGTAATTTGAAACTCAACCATTTGGTTGGTTTCCTTGAGCGCGCCAATTAACGGAGACACGGGCTCCCGTACTTGGAAATCCATTGGGCCGTTCTTGATTTGCAGCAGCACATTGCTTCTAAACCTGCCGTCCAGCGGTTTGAAGTGATCATACGCCGCGCGTGCGCGATCCGTCTTCCTATCCCGCCAATCCTGCATGCAGTCATAGACGAAGCATCTCCATATGACGAGTCCGCTATAATCGGCAAGCGCTTCAGCAAGCATGTTCGCTCCATCCGCATGGTCACGCCCGTATGTGAAGGGACCGGGACGGTGCTCAGAGTCCGCCTTCACTACGAATCCTCCAAAATCGGGTATATGGGAATAAATGCGGGCAGCCGTATCCTTCCACCAGCTTTGCACCCCTGCATCAAGCGGGTCAGCTGTATTCCGTTCGCCTAATTGCAGAGGAGCGGCAAAGTTAACGCTTAGGAACAACGCAATCCCGTACGCCCGGAAAAGATCGGCAAGGCGCGCTACCTCCGGAAGCTGCTCCTCCGTAATAAACCGGGTTTCCAGCTCGTGCACATTCACATTATTGATGGAAATGGCATTCAGCCCGATGGAAGCGAGCAGCCGCGCGTAATCCCGAATTCGCCCCAAGTCGCTTGCAATGCGGCCGTTTCCATAAAAAATAGACCTGCCCGCATACCCTCTCTCAATGGTGCCGTCAGCATTATCCCATTGATTGATCATGCGCAGCTCATTGGCGGGTGACTCCTTGGTATTCAGCTCAGCTGCCCGCTTACCGGAAGCGACCATTCGCAGCAAATGGAATACCCCATACATAATGCCTTTGTCGGAGCCTCCGATAAGATATATAGCCTCATTGCCGTTCGCTGCTTGCATATACTGTAGCTCGAATCCATCCTCGCGCTGGCTCCGCTCTCCCTGAGTGTTAGCTTCGGGACATAGGCGGATACGGAGACCGCCTGCGTTTTCTTCTTCCGCCCTGCTCGCTGAGCCTTCCTTCACGCTTGCTGCAATGCCTAGCAAAGCCTGAATACCCTGCTGCAGCTCCTTTAAAGCGGTTTGCAAGACCAAGGTCGGCTTGCATTCAACCGATACCTGCCCGAGGAGAGAAGCATATGCTTCTCTCCTTTCTTTATCTTCAATCAGCTGAACATTCAGCCACGCTTTATACATGGAAAGACTCACGTTTGTTTATGCCTCCTCGTGCGTTATCCTTTCACGCCGCCAACCGTCATCCCTTTTACGAAATATTTCTGCAGGAACGGATATACCATAATGATCGGCAGCGACGCTACGATGGTCATCGTTGCGCGGATGGCGAACGGCGTTACCGTATTGGCCCCCGAATTGCCCGCATTGGCGAATGCATCGCCAGCAGATTTGGTCGTTAAGGACGCATTGGAATTTTGCAGGATTTTCTGAAGCTCATACTGCAATGTGCTCAAATCAATGTTCGACGAGTTGTAGAGGAATACGTCAAACCATTGATTCCATTGATAGACGGCCGAGAACAAAGCTACGGTGGCAAGCACAGGAACGCACAGCGGCAGCACGATGCTGTAGAACATTTTGAAATCGCCTGCCCCGTCAATTCTTGCCGACTCCAATATGCTCTCCGGCAGCCCTTCGATAAAGGAGCGGATGATAATTAAATTGAACACGCCGATCAAGCCTGGAAAGATGTAGACCCAGAAATTGTCGAGCAAGCCTAAATCACGGATTAATAGAAAGTTCGGAATAAGGCCGCCGTTGAAATACATGGTCAGTATAAAGGCTATCGTCACGAACTTACGAAGCACGAATTCTTGCCTGGTAATCGTATACGCGACCATTGCCGAGCAAAATACGGTGGCAATCGTCCCAATTACTGTGCGCAGAATGGAAATAAGCGTCGCATGGAAAATCGTCGATTCCTTCATGACGTAGGCATAGTTGTCGAGTGTCCACATCCGAGGAAGCAAATAGATGCCCCCTTTGATCGAATCGGTCGCGTTATTCAGCGATACGGCAGCCGTATTCAAGAATGGGTACAGGGTTACAACCATCAGCAAGGTGAGAAAAATATAATTGCAAATATCGAAGATACGATCGCCGTGCGACGAACGAATCTGGCTTGGCTTTGTGGGCACCGCTTTAGAATGATTCATGACGCACCCCTTCCTCTAGAATAGTCTGGACTCGCCCATTCGCTTCGCAAGATTGTTGGCCGCGAATAAGAGAATGAAGCTGATGATTGTTTTGAACATGCCTGCCGCAATAGATAACGAATAATTGCCTTGTGCAATTCCGTATTTCAGTACAAATATGTCAAGGTTCTCTGAAAAGTCGACATTCATGCCATTACCCAGCAAATACTGCGGCTCGAAGCCCGACTCCAGCAAATACCCGATATTCATAATTAGCAATACGATAATAACCGGTTTAATACCTGGCAGCGTCACATACCACATCCGTTTGATCCGACCTGCCCCGTCCATCTCCGCCGCTTCGTATTGCGCAGGGTCGATCATCGTCATGGCTGCCAAATAGACAATCGTATTCCAACCCACGTCTTTCCACACGGAGCTTGCGCCGAATATATTCCAGAATTGCTCCGGAATGCCGAGAAACAGGATTTCCTCACCCTTCTCTACGAAGCCCATCCACAGCAGCAATTGATTGATAATGCCATCTGGCGATAACGTGGTCTGAATAATGCTGGCCGCAACAACCCATGAAATGAAATGCGGCAAATAACTGACCGTTTGTACAATTCGCTTGAAAGCTACCTTACGTACCTCGTTAAGCAGCAAGGCAAGCGTTATGGCTGTTACGAAGCCAAGAACTAGATTGATTCCGCTCATTGCAAGCGTATTGCGAAGAACGCGAATGAAACGCTCATCCTGGAATAGAAACTTAAAATGCTCGAATCCCGCCCACGTCTGTTCGCCGAAGCTTCTCGCTGGCTTATAATCCTGGAAGGCGATGGTCCACCCCCAAAGAGGCATGTATTTAAAAATGAACAGCCAAACCAAAAACGGTACAGACATAAGTACGAGCACACGCTGCTCGACAAGCTTTATCGCAAAACGCTTCAGTCCTGACGGCTTCTTAGGCAACATCAGAGGTGACGCTGGCATCGTAGGTTTATGTTCCATCTATTCTCTCTCCTTCCGGACTGAATGAGGCTAGAGCAGCAGAAAGGCCAGCTCCTTAAGCTGAAAACCGGCCTTTCGCTCTCTTCTAGTTTGCTATTGTTTGGAAGCCTCGATGAGCTTCTTCACTTCGTCTGTCGTCCATTTCTCGTAGGCTGCGGTATCAAGCTTGCCGAATGCCTCCAAATATTCCGCCCAGACTTTATCAAAGTCGGCTGTTTTCGCAAGCACAAGCTTAGGGAAGTACTTCTTCGTAATTTCGTCTTTTTTCGTTTCCCATATTTGCTGCGCGGAGCCCTGCTCCTTCGGAATGCCCCATGATGGATACCAAGGACGGTTATCCGGCGCGGCAAACATTTCGGAATAGGTTTTCACGCCATATTTGTCAAGAATCATTTTATCTGCGTCCGTGAGGCTCATTTGGAATACTTCCGGCTGCAAGCCAGGTGCAGCGGAGTTGCCGTCAGGCAGCGATGAACCGCCTCCATACAGCGGCCAGTTCCATGAATAGTATTTAAAGCCGAAGGATTCATTGAACGGCTCGTCGATCTTAGCGATTTGCTCTGCGGTACGGAACATGCGGCCTTTGTCGTCAACCTCGTAGGTTTCACCTTTGATGCCCCATTTTTGCAAAATTTGGTTCTCATCCGTTAGCAAATTATCGAGATATTGAATAATGCGAACCGGATCCTTCGCGCTAACGGTAATGCCCATGCCGCGGTTTTTGACGAAGCCTGGAGGGTCCAAATATTGGTCCTTCTGTCCGTCGAACGTTACCGGCAATGGGAAGTAAACGAAATCGTCCTGCGTCGGATCGGCTTTCGCTGCATCCTTAAGCGCATTCTGGGCATTCGCGAATTGCCAGCCGTAATCGAAGAAGCCCACAACTTTATGCGAAGTCAATTTCGCCAAATATTGATCAAAATTGTCTACAAAGGATGCTTTGTCGAACAGCCCTTGCGCGTTAAGCTCATTCAGCTTGGACAGCCAACGCTTCGTATTGTCATCCGCCGCGTAGGTTTTGGCATCGAATGTCGTCATGTCTACAATGACATTCCCATCATTCGGATAACCAGCTAGATGGTTCGGAGGATTGGAGGTAGCGAAAAAGCGCCAGTCATGCGTTAAGGAAACCATACCTGTCAGTTCCTCGTCTTTGTGCTTCTCCACGAAGTTTTTAATCAAATCCACATAGGCATCCAGCGTCGTGATTTTCGGATAGCCCGCTTCCTTCAGCACGCGGCGCTGTACCCAGAAAGCGCCTTGGTTGATATTCGGATCAGGAATGTATTCCCCAACTGTATTGGAGAAAGGCAGGAAGTAGATTTTACCGTCTGCTGCTTTCATTTGGTTGAAGTAAGGGCCGTATACGCGTTTGATATTCGGACCATATTTCTCGATAAGCTCATCGAGTGCAATGAATGCTCCCGCATCGAGAATCTTATCAATCGCCGCATCAGGGATCATCACATCGGGATAAGCATTCGATGCGATCATCGTACCGATCTTCGTATTCAGATCTCCGACCAAATGCTCAATTTTGAAGTTAACGCCAGTTTGATCCTCGAGCAGCTTGCCGATCTTTGTCTCGTTCGTATTCGTATCCTTTGCCGCCGCTACTCCGTTGAAATAAGTAAAGGTCACTTTCTCAACAGGTTTCTCTGTCTCGCTGTTCACGGCCGTATTTGTGTCATTCGTGCTGTTTGATGGCTTTGCTTCCCCGCCATTTCCGTTATTCGAGCATGCTACAGTAAAAATCATGAAGGCAGCCAAACAAACAAATAATAATTTCTTTGTCACTTTTTTCTAGCCCCTTTCCAATCTTTTGTTTTTTGTAAGCACTTTCATTATAAAAAAATTAAAAACCTTTGTTCACCCGCTAAACTATAGTTCATACTTAAAAAAACATATATCCTTTGGCGCCTTCAGGTGCAGCATGTTCATTCAACGGGAACTTTAACCTGTATGAACGTCCCCTGTCCCGGGCTGCTTTGAATGAGAATCTGAAACCGGTCGCCGTAAATAAGCTTTAAGCGATAAATGACATTCTGAACGCCTATGCGCTCCCCAAGCTCCTCCTCGCTGTCCAAGTACCTATACAGCGTCTGCACTTTCTCCTCATCCATGCCGATGCCGTTATCCGTGATCGAGAAGATCAGCTCCTCTTCCGCTCGTTCAACTTTCACTTGAATCAGCCCGCCATGCTTCAGCGGCTCAATGCCGTGGATACTCGCATTTTCTACAAACGGTAGAAACATCATTTTGGGTACCATGCAGCCTTTCGCGGAAGGGTCGATATTGATTTCGTATACCATTCTATCCTCGAACCGGTATTTTTGAATTTCGAGGAAACAGATGATGAATTCGACTTCCTCGCTTACCATAACGCGATCCTTACCCCAGGTAAGGGAAGTTCGGAATATTTTGGCCATGTTATGAATGATCTTGGCGGTTTCCGCTTCGTCCTTTATCAAGCTTCGCATACGAATCGTCTCCAGCGCGTTGAATAAAAAATGCGGATTAATTTGGCTTTGCAGCGCATTCAGCTGCGCCTTCCTTCGCTCGAGCTCTAGCGTCTTGGTCTGGATATCCGCAATGTATACGTCATCAATCAAGCTCTTCACTTGTATCGTCATCCGGTTGAATTCGCTCGTTAATTGGCCGATTTCATCCCGGTATTCCCCCGCTTTAATCGTATCGAAATGCTGGTTTTTCACTTTTTTCATATGGCGCAATATTTGAATCAGCCGCATATTCAAGGAACGCGTAATCCATAAAATGATGGCGGTTGGGATGAAGATGTTCAAAAATGCCAGCACAATAACGAACTCTCTAGATTGCCGGACGCTCTTCAGCACCTCCTCCTCGGAAATGGTGCCGATAATGCGCCAGTTTTCTAAATAGCTTACATAGGAATAGTTCGCCTGGAAGGCGATCGCATCTGTCGGGAATTCCATGGCATCATAATCAATCGATTCCATGCGCCAGTCCACGGCAGGATCTGTCGTAAATTCAATTTGTCCGTTGTCATTCACGAGATAGATATTGCCCTGCAGGTTCTGGTTTTGAAAAATCTGCTCGATCGTGCTCGTTTTCAAATCGATTTTCAAATACTTTTTCCAGTTGTTTTTGGATTCAAAATAATTCATTTCACGAATGATGCTGAACGTATTGCGCACGGGATTGCCGTCGCTTTTCAAAAAGTCCTCCTGCTGCGTGCGTATAAAGATCGGGTATGCGCTGTTTTTTTTCTGCAGCAGCTTGTACCAATCCGTTTGCTTCATTTCATCGGAAAGAAACCCAATACCGCCTGAGTGCAGCATAGTTGGGTTTTCCACAAATATTTTAATATTCTGAATGGACGTGTAGACGGGAGTATAGCTGTTCAGTATTCTGCGGAAATACGTATCGTAAGCCTCCACATAGGCCGCCGGCTCCTTATAATCCGTTTCCAAAATCTCGTTTAAATTGTAGTCGGTATAGAACACGGATGAGATCGTAACCGCATCCTCCACCTCTGATCGGAACTCGTTGTTGATTTGGTCAACTGCCCGCGAGATATCTTTCATTCGCTGGTTTTTCACGTTATTCGTCGTCACATTGTAGAAAATAACGTTCGTCAGTACGATCGGAAGAAAGACGGAAAATACGTAAACGATCAGCATCTTATTGCGCAACCGGACATGATTGAGATTGAAGTGCAGCTTCACATGGATACTCCCCTTTTTCTGGACAACCTTATGCATAGCGGACAGGCTCATTTTAGCTGATTGCGGTACTCCGTAGGCGTCATCTGCTCAATCTTCTCGAATTGGGTCACAAAATAATCCGCATTGCTGAATCCAACTTTTTCGGCAATTTCGTAAATTCGCATGGAGCATGATTGGCGCAGCAGCTTCTTCGCTTCGTTGACGCGCAATTGAAGCAGGAATTCATTGAAATAAACGCTGTATGTCTTCTTGAACAGCTGGCCCAAATATACGGGATTGATATAAAACTTCGCAGCGATGCTCTTCAAGCTTATATTTTCCGAGTAATGAAGCTCAATATAGCTTTTGATTTTCTGAATGCCTCCCTTTTGCTGCTCCCCTCGCAGCACCGCAACATATTGCTGGCTCTCCTCAATAAACGCAGCAAACAGACGGCGGAGCTCGCCGAGAGATAGATTGCTGTCATGCCAATTCAGAACCGGCTGCAGCGTAGGCAAGGTGAGCTCATCTCCCTCCATGCTGCGGATTGTTTTCAGAATGGCTAATACGCATTGCTGAAGGTTCATCTTGATAGCCTCCGGCGCATAACGCTTCTCGCGAAAATCACGGAACCACTGCTCGACAGTCGCTTGAACGGAATCCTGCTTCTGCTCCTCGAATTGTTCCATGAACAACTGAAGCAGCGACGGCTCAAATCCGATGTACTGAAGCTGCTCCGAGCGGATTTGATCATAAACAACGATGCGCATATCCTCGTTTATATATTTATAAAGCAGCGCCTCTTTGGCTGATTTATACGACTCTCGAAGATCAGATAACCGCGAAACAAACGTACCCGCATACAGAAATACCGTTTTCCCGTATTGAGCGTCCAACATAGTTCTAAGCTTAATCAAGAAACGCTCCAAGTCTCCTTGGAACGGATCCAGCAATTGACTCGTCAGCAGGAAACCAATTCGGTTGCGGTGCTCATGCATGCAGATAGGTTGAACTGCGCCAGTTAGCCGGGTAAGCTCTTCTCGCAAAAGTTCATGGAAACGGGCACTGGAAATCGTCTGAACCGCCTGCTTCCAGCTATGGTTGTCATTAAGCTCTGCGAATACATAGGTAAGGCGATCCTTCTTGCCGAGATTCAGGCGGGCCTCCCACTCATCTGTGGAAGCGGCATCCGCTTCCTCCAGAATGAGTGCTTTTATGAGCTCGCTCCCCTGCAGCCTTTCCTTTTTCAGCTGCTCTTCTTTTTCTTGCTTCAGCTTCCCGTTTAACGTTTGCAAAATAGCAGAAAACTCGATATCGTCTATGGGTTTGACTACGAAATCATGTACGCCGTAGCGCATCGCTTGCTGGGCATATTTGAAATCATTATAGCCGCTTATAATAATGAAAGAAGGCTTTGGCATCGTTTCTAACGAGACAAGCCTTATCAGCTCCAAGCCGTCAATGACCGGCATCCGGATATCGGTTATGACAAGCTCAGGCTTAATCCGCTTAATCAACTCTAGCGCATCCTCACCGTTGTCTGCCTCACCGACGATTTGAAATCCGCATGCTTCCCAATCGATAAGCTTCATTAAACCTTTTCGGGTAAAGGATTCATCATCAACCAAAATAGCACGATGCAAATGCATGTTATCCTTCCTCCTTGTTCTTCTGATAATCGGCCAACGTATCTGCTAGCGTATGGTTTTAACCTATTGATTATATCCTGAATGCGGACGATTCTGCTCGTCTCTTATCTTTTCAATATATGGAAGGCTCGATACTTAAATAGTAAATTTCTTGAATCAAGCACACAATGTAAAAACTATAGTGTCAACCCTATAAACTAAAGAACATTTGCTAGTGAATCCTATTCGTTTGCTGTACAGGGACGTGAAAAAGCGGCCGCTCCCCGCTACCACGGGAACGACCGCCTATTTAACTCTTTCATATGAAGCAACATGAAGCTGATTTTAGAAACGTTCCTTAACCCAAACGGTCATTTCGCCCTTGCCGCGATTTGCCCACGCATAATAAGGAATAAAAGCAAGACTGGCTGGCTCCATGGCTGCTTCTGTATCCGTACGGTATAGCTGCGTGCCCCATTGCTCGAATTGAAGCCTTGAGCCTTCCGCTTTGATGACATGAATACCGCCGATTAAGCTTTCTTCATAAGCGTCTTCAAGCTTCGCGTCCTGCGGCAGAAGCAGCTGCTGCAATTGCGCTCCGTTGTCAGCTTCCTCCAAGCAATAGACGAGCGGACCGCGCTGCAGCGCAACCTTGCCGGCGTTTTGCTTGACGAGCGGATGGCTTCTAACGCGAAGTATTGGCATAGCGAGTACAAGCTCAAGCTGGTCGCCGGAAGTCCATACACGCTCAATCCGTGCATAGCCATCTACCACTTTGTCTGTAAGCGCATAGGCTTCGCCATTGACGACAACCGATGCTTCCGAAGCCCAACCCGGAATCCGCAGCGCCAGCGTAAAGGCAGCAGGCTTCGCAAGTGAAATCTCAAACCGTGCTGTTCCTTCCCACGGAAGCGAAGAATGCTGCTTCAGCTTAACCTTTGTCCCGTCCAGCGAAAGCTCTACCTCGCCACCGATATAAAGATGGGAATAAATCGTATTGCCGTTCGTTGAATACATATATCCACCTAGCGATGCCAGCAAGCGGGCGATATTCGGCGGGCAGCATGCACAGCCGAACCACTCCTGGCGTACAGGCTTCACATGGTTAAAATTTTTGTTTCTGCCCTCGCATACGTCCGGCGTAACCTCCAGGGGGTTTACATAGAAGAAATGCCTGCCATCGCGGGACATGCCTGCCAGCACGGTATTATACAGCGCCCGCTCCATGACATCGGCATAGCGGCTGTTTGGTTCCAACTGCAGCATCCTGTGGGCGAAAAAAATAAGGCCAATCGATGCGCAGGTTTCTGAATATACCGTATCATTGGGCAAGTCATAATCGAATGAGAACGCCTCGCCGTGTGCCATCGAGCCGATGCCGCCTGTAATATACATCTGCTTGGAAGCAATGTTATCCCATAATCGGCGGCATGCTTCAATTAGCGATTCATCTCCTGTTTCCTTGGCTACATCCGCCATTCCAGCCAGCATGTACACGACGCGTACGGCATGCCCGACCGCCGCCTCCTGCTCACGTACCGGACGATGGGTTTGGAAATATTCCGGATCGATATGAATCTTATTGTTGTTCCAATGCGTCGATCTGCCTCGCGCGTCAGCCTCTGCCTCGAAAAAGCTCGGCTGCTGCCCGCGCTTATCGATGAAGTAGCTGCTGATATCCAAATATTTGCGATTGCCCATCGCTTCATACAGTTTCACTAGTGCAAGCTCAACCTCTTGGTGACCATCATAGCCCGCAATTTGCCCTGGGCCATCGCCGAATACAACAGCAATGTCGTCCGCGATTCGACATACGATATCAAGCAGATTTCGCTTCCCAGTGGCATTGTAATAAGCTACGCCCGCCTCGATCATATGGCCAGCCGAATAAAGCTCATGGCATTCTGTTAGATTCGTCCACTTTTTGCCTGGCTCTTTGATCGTAAAGTAGGTATTGAGGTATCCGCTTGGCTGCTGGGCTTTGCCGATGATATCGATCATCTCGTCCGCGAGCTGCTCAAGTGCGTCATCCCGCTTCGTTACGAGCAAATAGGCAACGGCCTCAAGCCATTTGGCTACGTCCGTATCTTGGAATACAAAGCCGTAAAAATCCCCTTTTTCCAAACCGGCGGCAATTTTGAAATTGCTTACCGCACCGCTTCGTTCCGCGCCTTCAATCCGGTCATTTATCGCATCCCACTGATAAGGCACGACGACATCTCTCACCAAATCAATATAATAATTCCAGAAGTGATCTGTAATATGAACTTGCTTCAGTGAAACCGGCTTCGCTTGAACCTTGCCCAACGCTTGTCCCATCCGTATCGCACCTCTCCATGACTTCATATATTTCATACTGCTGATTTCTATTTTATGCGTTAGAATAGAACATAAATACAAACACAACTAACCTATTCCTTATAAAATATCACACAAGCAAGGGGGGCTTGGCTTCGAATGCTAGACGCCAATGATCATATTTATTTCGCAGCGCCGCCGCTTCCCTACTATTTAGAGAGCGGCGTTACCGTCCATAAACGCGGAGATCAGCATCCCAATCGCAGACAGCTTGGCGTATTCGATTTGCTCGTCGTGGAGAGTGGCTGTCTGTTCATAGGCGAGGAAGATCGGCATTGGCAATTAACAGCTGGCCAGACGCTGCTGCTATTGCCGAATCGGCATCATTATTCCGTAAAGCCCTCCGAGGAGGAGACGGTCTTTTATTGGGTTCACTTTCTGCCTGTTGGCGAATGGCAGCAAACGGAGCTGGACCATGCCAGCCTTAACCATGACAACCATTACAACCGATTTCTAACCTCGCCTTACTCGCTTCATATTCAGAAGGCTTGGACGCTTCCGTATCCCGAGCAAACCTACCGAATTATGCGCGCGCTGAACAATGCCAGTGAAGAGCGTCAATCACGGGCTTTCTGGACGCAGCAGCAATCGTTCGAGGAGCTCCTGCGGATGATGGATTTGCGTCAAAATGACAGCTATACAAGCCCGTCCGTTACCCTTGCCGAGAAAACAGAGGTTTATATCAAAAACAATTATCGTACAGAGATAACGAGCAAAATGATGAGTCACGCCCTGAATTTCCATTACAACTACATCATGCGCTGCATGAAGCAGGTATACGGCATGACGCCGATCGACTACTTATCCAAATACCGATTAGAGCAAGCCAAGCTTCTTCTATTGAAGACGGAATGGCCAGTGGCAGAAATCGCATCGTACGTCGGGTTCGAGAACGCCCCCTACTTCTCGAATTGCTTCACCCGCCAAATTGGCATGCCCCCGACGAAGTTTCGCAAGCAATATACGAGTTGAGGCGCTTGGTGTAAGATCGGCAGCAGCAGAAGCCTCATAATGGGCATAATGATGAAAAAAAAGGACTCAAATGTGGAAAGTTTTCTAATTTTTAAAAATAGTATTTACCTCTTGGATGTTATCTGATAATATAATCGCAATATTCAAATGCGATGAAGAGATGAGTAAATAACCGAATTCTTCCACAGAGAGCTCCGTCAGCTGAAAAGGAGCATGAATTCCTTATTGAATAAAGACTCAGAGCATCGCATCGGAACCTTGTATAATGGGGGATGGTGCGACAGGAGCTCCTGTTACAGAGCTAAAGTATAAGCATTCCTAGCAATGTCGTACTTGAAGAGGCTAATATGGCGACCTATTAGCGAATTTAGGGTGGTACCACGAGTATACAAATCTCGTCCCTGAGACTGCATGTAGTCTTGGGGGTGGGATTTTTTTTATTGGGACAAAGAAAATATCGCTTAAAGTCGGCAACAGGTACACCAAACTAAACTTTTTGAATAGTTATTTAGGGAAGATTATATAAAGCTGAAAGGAATGGAATATCATGACGCAAAAATTAAAGGTTGGTATTGTAGGAGGCACTGGCATGGTTGGCCAGCGTTTCATTGAATTGCTGGACCAGCATCCTTGGTTTCAAGTAACGGCGATTGCCGCAAGCGCCGGGTCAGCAGGCAAAACATATGAGGAATCCGTTCAAAGCAGATGGAAGCTGTCTACGCCTATGCCTGAAGCGGTAAAAAATATGGTCATTCTGGACGCTTCAAAAGTGGAGGAAGTTGCCACCCAGGTCGATTTTATCTTTTGCGCGGTCGATATGAAAAAGAATGAAATTCAAGCGCTGGAAGAGGCTTATGCCAAAACAGGTACGCCGGTCGTTTCCAACAATTCGGCTCATCGCTGGACGCCTGATATCCCGATGGTCATCCCTGAGATTAATGCCGGTCACCTGGAAGTCATTGCCGCACAGAGAAAACGCCTTGGAACGTCAACTGGGTTTATTGCCGTTAAGCCTAACTGCTCCATTCAGAGCTATGTGCCTGCGCTTCATGCCTTGCTGGACTTCAAGCCAACAAACGTAGTCGCTTCCACCTATCAAGCGATATCCGGAGCAGGCAAAAACTTTACCGATTGGCCTGAAATGCTGGACAACGTTATTCCTTATATTGGCGGCGAGGAAGAAAAAAGCGAGCAGGAGCCTTTGCGTATTTGGGGCAGCTTAGTCAATAACGAAATCGTAAAAGCAAGCGCGCCTTTGATTACGACGCAATGCATTCGCGTTCCGGTATTGGATGGGCATTTGGCAACCGTATTTGTTTCGTTCGAGAACAAACCTTCGAAGGATGAAATTCTGGAACGCTGGCTGCAATTCAAAGGACGTCCGCAGGAGCTTGGCCTGCCTAGTGCTCCGAAGCAATTCATCACCTACTTCGAAGAAGAGAACAGACCTCAGACGAGACTCGATCGTGATATTGAGCGAGGCATGGGCGTTTCGGCGGGCAGATTGCGTGAGGACAGCCTATTCGATTACAAATTTGTCGGATTATCGCATAATACTCTACGCGGTGCGGCAGGCGGCGCCGTTCTGATTGCTGAGCTGCTTAAAGCAGAAGGTTATATTCAGGCGAAATAGATTTTTAACTCGCATTCGCGAAACGAGACACGAACAGCAAGCTGTTTATCCTGATTAGGATAGGCAGCTTGCTGTTTTTCAATTGGCGTCTATATGCTTAACCTTCAAAGTGAGAGCGCCTCCTTGATGTATCGTAGACAAACCCATCACACCGAGGCGCTCGTACAAAAATAAGACTATTTATTCCTCCTACTGCATTGTTTTTCTCCAAAATCTACGTCTTCTCCTATTACTACTTGTGCGAGGGCTTTCCTGTTATTCACCCACACCGAGTCTTTTGGTTTCACATATGTTGTGAGAGATCGAATTGAGGGAGTGATAGCTTTGCCCGGACTGCTACGCACAGTCAACGGAACGACCGCCCTTTTTGCAACAGCAAGCATAAAATCCAAGCAAGAAGGCATCTTAAGCGCGAACATCGAATTGGTTTTAAACGCCCGTCGAGGTGTCTCCGACATCTTCCTAAACATCACGTAGAATGCATGTAACTTAGCAACATTCAAAATACAATCTCTGAATCGCACAAGCAGCAGACTCATTGCATCCTTTGGTAAACAAGTGAACGGCGTCTCCAGTGCCAGCATCATTCTCCAAGATAAGAACAGCAATATCACTGCAAGAGGATTCATTAATAAGAAAGCAATCGTTCCAGTTAGACTTGAAAGCGGCTGTCAATGTGGTTGCTCTTGCACGCGTACAAAAAAAATAAGATTCAAAGACGGCACAACATTAAAGGTGATCATCGATAAATCGCTCCAACTTGCCCTTAAACGACTATTTGCTAAGCTTGAGCGTGTATTAAAAAGGCTGACTCCGCAGAGAGGCAAAGGCGCGGCCGCTGATCCCGAATGCAATGCAAGATGTTATCGTATTGCAAACTCTTGCCGGGCTGCATGTGGCATCTTCGCTGTCTTATGCACTCCGATTTGTTTGAGTGCGCAGGCGGTTTGTCTCATTAGCTGTTTGCCGACATAGCGGCTGAATATCTTATCAATGAATTCGATTAACTATTCTCATTCCTTATTCTCTGAAAAGCTGCCCACCCTTGAAAATTTGGAACCATATCCCTTAATCAAGCGTCAAACGTATGACAACCGGAGCAGCGCTCTGAACCGTGCTTGTCTTCACGATCAGCGCTTCCTCCGTCCTCTCCCAGATCGGCTGCTCATCAAAGCCTAAAAGGCTAATTTCCTCGATAATCCCTTGGAAATCATGGGATTTCTTCCGCAGCGACTTGATCTTAACGATCCCATCCTTCGGATAGGCAAGCACAATTGCATAAAGACAGCTGCCTTTCACTGTAAACCGAATATCCTCTTTAGTGAAAGCCTTTGTCTTCCCGTCCGTGAATTGTCCTTCCTCTACTAAGGTCGGCCCTTCTCCGAAAGTACGCCAATAGGAAGTGCCGTAAATCGCCTCGCCGTTAACCTTCAGCCAATCGCCGATTTCAAGGAGAATCTGTTTGTCTTCTTCTGGTATCGAACCATCCGCTTTAGGCCCGATATTAAGCAGCAGACTACCGTTTTTACTCACGATATCAACCAAATCGCGAATAATTTCGACCGACGTTTTATAATCATTACCTGATGTATAGCTCCAAGAATTTTTGGCTACAGCGGTATCCGTCTGCCAGAAATATGGCTTCAGCTCAGCGAATTGTCCTCTTTCTACATCAGGCACGGCTGTTCCGAAATGAAAAGCCTCATGCTTATAATTAATCGCTACCTCCAATCCCCATTCCATTGCTTTGTTGTAATAATAAGCTGCGAACTTCTTAAGATAAGGCTTAAAAGCTTCCGTTTGAATCCACCAATCAAAATAAAAAATGCTTGGCCTATACGCATCTACGAGCTCGCAGCATCTTATTAACCAGTCCTCTAAATATTCGCGTGTAGGTGGGGAGCCGTAAAGATCCTGGTGGTCCGGTTCCGGCATCGACGGCCAATAGAAATCACCACATACGAGCGGCTCTTTTACGTCCGATTCAAACTCTTTGCCATGTGAAAGAAAAAACCAATGCTCTGCCCGATGTGAGGATACACAGAACGTCATCCGGCGCTTCTCGAACGCTTCTTTTAGCTCTCCGAGAACATCTCGCTGCGGTCCCATTTCATATGCATTGAAAGAAGAAACCTCGCTCTTGTACATCTGGAACCCATCATGATGCTCCGCAACGGGCATGACGTATTTGGCGCCAGACTGCAGGAACAGCTCCGCCCACTCGGCAGCATCGAACCGCTCCGCTTTAAACATTGGAATAAAATCTTTATAGCCAAAATCCTTGTGCTGTCCGTAGGTTTCGATATGATGCTTGTATTCATCTGAGCCTTGGATATACATATTTCTTGGATACCACTCATTCTTGAATGCTGGAACCGAGTACACGCCCCAGTGGATAAAAATGCCGAACTTCGCTCTTTTATACCATGCCGGCACCTCATACTCGCTTAACGACTGCCAATTATCCTTAAACTTGCCTTTCGCAATTACAGCTTCGATAGCTATTAAATAGGCATGCTTATCCATAGTCAACATCGCTCCTTCGTCGTCATCTCTATACTTATTGTAGCGACGCCCCCTTATTAAACAAAGGTATAAAACGAGTATTCTAGTGGATGAGAATAACTTTTTTTAAGTTTTTGGCCCAATTTCAAATAGATTCTCTGCTCATCCGCTCCTAGATTCTATGAACAACGATGAACTTTCTTTGCACAAGCGTAAACGGCTGATGCCGTCCTCTGGCGGCTAAGCTTACGTTTCGCGTAGAAATATAGAGAAAGTTGGCGAAATGATATACTTTCCTATATTTTAAAAAAAATGCTTTTCTCTAATGCATGCCGTGAACAACGCAGCAGCTTACTAGAAAAAAAGCATCTCATTTGATTTAAATTCCGTTTGACAATGTTCGCTTTAACCAATCGTACGACAGACGGCCGCTTATCTCATGCACACCGGGGAATACGTCTATTTCAAGCTTGTCTCCAGCGCCCTCAGCCTCATAAATCCCCTTAATCTCGGCTGCCGCCTTACGGAAGCCTGCCACTGGGAAAATGGGATCATGCTCGCCCGATTCTAGAAACAACGGACGCGGCGCGACAAGTCCGATTAGCTCTGGCAGCTCGGCATGTACGAGTAAGCCCGGCGTATAGTTGTCAATACAATGGCGAACGGCAAATATGCTGTCTTTGACCGTATTCGCAAAGCCCGTTAATACCGTCGCCTGCAGCCTTGATTCCAGAACGGAAGCCGCAAAGCCGATCAGCCCGCCACCAGAGAACCCCATTACGCCAATACGCTCCGCGTCAACTTCGGGTCTTGCAGCTAAATAATGGAACGCCTGCAGCGCTTCGGCGACACGAAGACCTGTAAGAGTCTTTCCAAGCATCATCAGCTGTGTAGACAAATTGTAGCAAGAGCTTGGCGTATCGGGGTTCAGCGCCAAGTCGGCTCGCAGCCGCCGTTCGCCGAAACCGATCACATCTGGAGCGATTACAACCATGCCCCTCTTAACAAGCTGTAGGGCAAAATGCTGATGAATGCCCGGTTTTTCTTTGTCTAGCGTGCCATCCTTAAGGAGTCCGACGATTTCGCGGCTGCCATAGCCATGCCCGTGAATAGCAAGCACGCCGGGCAAAGGCCCCATCATGCCATCCGGAACGAGGATATAAGCGGCAAAGGTCAGCTCTGGTGTGGCGGACAGCTCCACTCTCTCACGAACATAACCCTCGCACTGCACACGCTCCAGCAGCCTAGGCACAAATCCGTGGTTAGGCTCGAAATGACCCATGCTATCACGAAGCGCCGCCTTCAGCTTAAGTCTACGTTCGTTGCGAAGCTCCCGCTTTGATTGTATGTGATGCTCTTTTACCGCTTCATTATACAGCTTCTCTAACAAAGAATCGCCAGACCACATTGGTCAAATCACCGCCTCGACTAGATGATCAGATGAACCTATTCGGCAGAAAAGCATCATCGAATACCGAAAACTGCTTGTCCACGATATAATCCGCCGCCAGAAGCGCGGTAGCCGGACTAAGCAAGATGCCGTTCCGATAATGTCCCACAGCGAGCACGACACGCTCCGTTCCCGGTACCGGGCCAATTAACGGAAAGCCGTCCTGCGTTGCGGGACGCAAGCCCGCCCAGCTGTGAAACGGCGTTTGCTTCTCTAGGAAAGGAAACAGCTGCTTATTCCAATTCAAGAGCCGGCTTATTCCTTTCTCCGTGACGGTCGTGTCGTAGCCCGCAACGTCCTCCGATGCACCGCAGACAAGCGTCCCGTTTGCTTTGCCCACCAAGTAGCCTTGATTGCAAAAAACCATGTGCGAAACCGGTCTCGACTCTGCCTCGTACGCGCAAATTTGCCCGCGAATCGGATATACCGGGATATTCAGATGCAAGGTGTCCGTCAGATGCTGCGCCCAGGCACCGGAGCATATGAGCAGCTGGTCGCCTTCAAAAAAACGTCCGTTAGATGCGTGTACGACTACCTCGTTCTGCCATTCTACGATTTCAAGCTGCTCCAGCTCCTCGTAGATTTGCACGCCTAGCCGCCGGCATGCCGTCTCAAGTGCACGCACATAATGAGGCGCATATATATGGCTCTCCTCCGGTGTGTATAACGCAGCTCTCGCCTCACCCGTAAGCAGCGGCTCCATGCGATACAGCGCATCGCCTTCCACAATCATGCCGGTGGAGCCGTATTGCCGCTGCCAGAGCAGTCTGCCTTCAAGCGCCAACAGATCAGCGTCGTGATAAGCGACGTACAGACTGCCCGACTCCGTATATTCAAAGGACTCACCGGAAATCTCCCTTACAGCCCGCTGCCACTCCGGATACAGCTGAAGGCTTTCTAGGCACAGCCGAAAAAACGAATCTGGTCCCTCCACGTTTTCCGAGTAAGGGGCAAGCATACCTGCTGCCGCGCCGGAAGCTTGTCCGCCGCAGCGCTTCGTTTCTAACACCATCGCTTGATGTCCGCGTCTTTGCAGCTCAAGGGCGCAAGACAAGCCGATGATGCCTCCGCCCATGACGATTACTTGTTGTTTCTTCAATTCACCATCGCTCCCGTAAATCCGGCTATTTCAATTTGAATGCATCAAGCCCGCTGCTAGCTGAGGCGTACCTCTTTTTCCCAATCCGGCCAGCCAGATAAGATAGGCGTCCCGCTTCGATCGCCAGGCTCATCGCTCTCGCCATCCTTACCGGATCCTTTGCCTTGGCGACCGGCGTGTTCATCAGCACGCCGCTCACGCCGAGCTCCATCGCCTGCGTGACGTCGCTTGCCGAGCCAAGTCCGGCATCCACAATAATCGGTACGCCCGCCTCCTCGACGATCAAGCCGAGGTTATACGGGTTCAGAATCCCTAGCCCGGTTCCGATCGGAGCCGCGCCAGGCATGACAGCCGCCGCTCCTGCTTCCTCCAGCCGCTTGCAAATGACCGGATCATCGGAAGTATACGGCAGTACCGTAAAGCCTTCTTTCACTAATTGCTCGGTTGCTTTGAGCGTCTCGATCGGGTCTGGCAGAAGCGTCCGTTCATTGACGCTAATCTCCACCTTGATCCAGTCGCTGAGACCGGATGCGCGTGCAAGGCGGGCAATACGTACCGCCTCGTCCGCGTTCCGCGCACCGGAGGTATTCGGCAAATACACATAGTTCTCTCCTTCCAGATGTTGAAGGATTGAATCATCCTCCGTTGAAGCGAGATTGATTCTTCTAATCGCAAAGGTCAACACCTCTGCGCCGGAAGCCTTGATAGCTTCCTTCTGCACGTAAGGGTTAGGAAAAAGTCCTGTTCCTATGAAAAACCGGGAGGTCAGCGTACGACCGCCAATGGTAAGCGAATCTGTATGCATGCGTCTAGCCTCCTCCTACGAAATGAACCAATTCTATCTTCATGCCTGGATATACCGATGTTTCGGTCCATAGCTCCGCGGTTAGCACCTTGCCGTCCGCCTCCGCGACAACCGGCTTGCCGGTCAATCCCAGCTTCTCGATGACATCTTGAATCGTACCCACTAGCTCCAAATGCTGCTTCTCCCCATTTATGACAAGCTCCATGCCCTCACTACCCTCTCTCCAGCTTCCGAATAAACGCCTCGCAGACGCCTTTTACATCATCGCTTCCAACGATTTCGCTCACTGCGCATATCCGCGTGGCTCCAGCTTGAATAACGTCATCCACGTTGTGCAGCTTAATGCCGCCTATCGCCACAAACGGGATGCTAACTTCCTTCACGACCTCACGGACATAGGCAATCGTGACTGGATCTACGACATCCACCTTAGTAGCCGTTGGGTAGATCGGACCTACGCCGATGTAGTCTGCTCCCTGCTGCTCGGCAAGAAGCGCTTCCGCAATTGCATGGGTAGAGATGCCGATTATTTTGTTGCCAACCATTTTTCTCGCTTCCAGCAGCGGTACGTCGCCTTGTCCCAGATGAATGCCGTCCGCATCCACTTCCATTGCAATATCGATGTAGTCGTTGACGATAAAGGTTACGCCGTATTTCCGCGTCAGCTCTCTAAGCGCTTTGGCCTTCTCCGTTATCACGGCCTTGTCACCCGATTTGTCGCGCAGCTGAATGATGTCAACGCCGCCCTTTATCGCTTCCTCCATGACCTCGATCATGCTGCGGCCGGGGTGGAACTGCTCGCCGGTAATGGCATACAATCTGAAATCCTTCATCGATTCGTCACTCCTCTGTATTAAAGCCCGATATAACGGGCGTATAAGCTTCTCGCTCTCACGAAATCATCCGTACCCTGGACCAGCACGCGCCCGTCCGCGAACAGTACAAGCCGTTCGCCCTCCGGCAGCTCCGCTTTCAACAGGAATGGATTGAGGCTTACTTTCACCGCCGCCTGCTCCAGCCGGTCCCTCCATAGCACAAGATCAAGCGCACCGCTGCCCGCGATCTGAATAGTCTCCCGTCCGCATAAAGACAGAACCGCTTGATCCCCATTTAGCTCCAGCGCAGGGTATTCCTTCAACTGGCAGCAGGGGCAATTGTTATCCGGCTCGCCCAGCTTCATCTCGAAGTATTGATTCTGCCACAGATCAAAGGTAACCAGGCTATTTCTTCGCTGCTTCTCATCTCCGACCAAATACTTCATCGCCTCAACCGCCTGATAGGAAGCGACCATATCTACAACCGGCGCAATGACCCCGATCATATCGCATGTCTGGCCGCCGGAATCACCTGTCTTGATAAAACATCGCAGGCATGGCGTCTGCCCTGGAACGAAGATCGCGCTCATCCCCCGCGAGCTGACTGCTCCTCCGTACGTAAACGGGATACCTCGCTTAAAGCAGGCGTCATTAAGCAGGAAACGAGTTTGGAAATTGTCCGTCCCATCGAGTACCAAATCCATACCGTCAATCAGCTCTTCGATATTAAGCGCCGTTACATCAGCAACAATCGCTTCCAACCGAACAGAAGAATTAATTCTGCGAAGCTTCTTCTCCGCGGCAACTACCTTCGGATACACCTGCTCCACATCATCTTCGTCGAACAGCATTTGCCTTTGGAGATTGCTTCTCTCCACATAATCCCTATCGACAAGGCGCACACGGCCGACACCAGCGCGAACCATATGGTTCGCCAGCACCGTTCCAAGTGCTCCCATTCCTACGATACAAACCGCACTATCCATCAGCTTCTGCTGCCCCGCTTCACCAATTGGCGCAAATAACATTTGTCTTGAATACCGTTCCTCCACCTGCTGCTCCTTTCCGCACATTGCTGCTGCATCTTGCTTCTATTGTAATCCCATTATAATGGACGGAAGGCATCCTCTGCCTTAATCTCTTTCTTTAATTGGCCATGTTCGCTTAGCCAGTCAATAACGGCATTCCAAGAATCAGCGGTTTGAGAACCAAACGGCTCCGACCCGGCATCCATGAGCGGCAGCAAAATATCCAAACTCTGCTTCTCAATTTCCGCATCCAGAGGGAAATTCTCATTCTGCGAATCCAGCAGATTCTGGAGCGATTCCTCTGGATGCTCAGCCGTATATTGCTGGCCTTTGGCCGCTGCAGCGATAAATTTCTTAAATGCCTCGCTTTTGCTCGCAAGCCCTTCCTCGCTGGCAGTAAGCACTAGCTCATAATAGTCGGGCACGCCGAATTCCGATGGATCAAATGCGGTCAGCTTCATGCCTTCCTTCTCCAGCAGCGGCTTCTCATGGTTGACGTAGCCGCCGATTATGGCATCTACCTTGTTCGTGGTAATCGCAGGGATGAGATCCCATCCGATATCAATATAATTCAGCTTGGAGACGTCGCCGCCGTCCGATTCGACCATCGTATTCACGATTAGCTGGTCAAGCGGAATGGAAGGATATCCGATCTTTTTGCCAACCAAATCCTTCGGGCTTTGCACCCCTGCTGTATCGAGCGCAAACAAACGGTTAAGCGGATGCCGCACGATGGCCGCCACCGACACGATTGGAATGTCTTCTGCACGGGAAATCGCCACCTGCATCTGGTAGCTTAGCGCTAGATCAGCTTTGCCCGTAGCCACTAATTTGAGCGCATCATTCGTATCGGCCGGAGTCTGGAGCTTGACCTTAAGACCTTCCTCCGCGAAATACCCTTGCTCCTCGGCTGCGTACAGGAAAGAATGTACCGCATTCGGATACCAATCCAGCAGTACGGTAAGCTCGGTTTCCGGAGCAGCCTCTGCGTCTTTATGGTTCGGTGATCCGCAGGCAGCCAGCGCGGATAAGATCAGCACGGAAGCAGCTGTTGCCCTCATATATTTTTTCCAATGATGCATGCCCATTATTTGTTATTCCTCTCTACTTTACATTTAAGATGAACGCCGCGACAGAGCAGCCTTCTCCAGCCACAACGCAGCTAAAAACAATAAGATTCCCATGAGCGACAGCAGCAGAACACCCGAGAATACGGCATCTCCCCTCAGCATGCTTGATGCCCGCTTCGTGTACATGCCAAGTCCGGCCTCTCCGCCCAGCCATTCTCCGAGAGTCGCACCGCCCACGCTAATGGTTGCCGCCATCTTAAGCCCCGTGAAAAAACCAGGAAGCGCAGACGGTATTTTCCATTTCAGAAACAAATCACGCCTTCTCGCGCCCATCGAGCGCATGACCTCGCCTATACCGGAATCTGCCGTGCGGAACCCGTCCGACGTGTTAACCGCAATCGGGAAAAAGGTAAATAAAATGACGACCGCCACCTTGCTCCAAATCTCGTAGCCGAACCACATGACCATAATTGGCGATAGCGCGATAATCGGAATCGTTTGGGACGCAATAATAAGCGGGTATATGGTCTTTCTGGCCAAGCTCGACCCTTCGATGCAGACCGCTGCGAGCGTTCCGAATACAACGGATATGCTTAGGCCAAGCAGCGACTCTCCCAAAGTAATCATGAAATGCTTGCCGAGCAGCTGACGATTGTCCCACATGGACATCAACACGTCCGACAGCTGCGGAATAATGTAATGAGGAATAGAAAGCCATGCTGTTGCCGCCTCCCAGAGAAGGGCCAGCAGCAGGACAAAAACAAGAACAGGCACGCCCGAGCGCAATCGCTGTTTCACCGGCTTGCTCCTTCCTGTCTCGCAGCCTCTTTGCCAAGCAGCCCCAGAGCCTGCCGTTTAAGCAAAACAAAAGAATCGTCCAGCACGGTTTGGTACGTTCTCGGTCTGGGCAGTGCAACGGCAAGCTCCTTCATGATGGACACCGGCGACGCTTCCGCAACGAGCACCCTGTCCGACAGAAGAAGCGCCTCATCGATGTCATGCGTAATGAACAAGATCGTTTTGCGATGCTGCTCCCATATTTGCAGCAGCCATTCCTGCATGCTGATGCGGGTCATCGCATCCAGAGCGCTGAACGGTTCATCCAGCAGCAGCAGTTCTCCACCGCCAAGCACCGAGCGAAGAAAGGATACACGCTGGCGCATACCGCCGGACAGCTCATGGGGACGCTTTTCTTCCGTTCCTTCAAGTCCGAACGTCGGCAGCAGCTCCCGCACGCGCCGCCTCGCCTCCCGCCTTGGTATGCCGGACAGCTCAAGGCCGAGCGCCGCGTTGTCGAGCACGCTTCGCCACGGCATCAGGCTGTCCCGCTGCGGCATGTAGCCGATGCGTCCGGATTGTCGGCGGTGAGCCGCTCCGGAAGGTTCTACTTTCTCCGCGCCGAGCCTGATGGATCCGCCTTGCGGAGTGAGAAGCCCTGCAAGCAAACGAAACAATGTCGTCTTGCCGATGCCGCTTGGCGCAAGGAGCGATACGAATTCGCCCTCCCGAATCGTAAAGCTAAGGTTGGCGAATAACGGCATGCTTTCGTTGAAGGCATACGTAAGTCCCTCTACGGACAAAGCTAGCGGACGCTTATCTCCACTTGGCGTTATCGCCATGCTCACACGTCCCACTCCTCTTGCCGGAATGCCATATCCCAGAACCTGAATTCGAATTTGGACGTCATAACGAAAAGCTCCTCCAGCCTTGCAAGCTCTCGCTCCGGCAGCCCTTCAGCCAGCCTGTCCATCAGCCCGATCGTCCATTCCGCAAGCTCGCCGAACTCCTTCGAACTGTACATAAGGATCCATTCCTTATACAGCGGATGCGCAAGCGCCCCCGGATGAGCGGCGAATGCCTTCCCAATTTCCCAGTAGCTCCACATGCACGGCAGCAAGGCGGCAACCGCCTCTGCCAGCGAGCCTTGACCTGCATCAAGCATATATTTGGTATATGCAATTGTAGTCGGTGCGGGCTTTGTTGCTTCGAGTTCATTGCGCGTAATGCCGAATTGCTCCGCATACTGGCGGTGCAGCTCCATCTCCACATTCAGTGTAGCGTGTAGGAGCTCGGCGAATTTCCCCATAGTCTCCAAATCTCTAGCCTTCAAGCTGCCAAGCGCGAACATCTTGGCATAGTCGATCAAATACACATAATCCTGTTTCATATAATAAATGAATCGTTCCAGCTCCAATGTGCCTTCCCTCAGTCCTGCCAGGAACGGATGCGCATGGCATTTCTCCCACACAGGCTGTACCGCTTGGTACAGCCTTTCGCTAAAACGCTCTGCTTCCGCTTCCGCTTCGTTTCGCATCTGCTACCCCCTCTCGCTTTCCGTTTTCGGCTGGTTGCACCAGTCCGCAATGAAAGCAATCATGACCTTTACATAATCGACGAGCTCGCGCAGCTCGACGCTTTCATCTACTGCATGCGCATGGCGCAGCTCTCCTGGACCGTATATAACGGTCTCGATTCCCGCTCTGCCGATCCACCCCGCATCGGTTACGCTGCCGCTCATACCGATCGTCGGCTTAGAGCCAAGCTGATTGGCATGTGCTGCGGCGAGCGACTTCAGACCGTCTCCTTCCGCTTCAAGCGTCAGAGACGGGAATATTTCGCCGCGCTCCTCCAGCATCGATCGTCCGCCCCAGCGGAAGGTCGGCGGATGCTCGCGGAGCCAAGGATCGGCCTCGGCAACCTTGAGCAGGTGGCTCTCGATTTCGGAAGCTACCGATTCGTAATCCTCGTCAGGGTAGAAATGGACTGTGATCCACAATGCGCATTGATCAGCAATAAATGCCGCATGGCGGCCGCCTTCGATAACGGCGGGATTAATCGTATTCGAGCCTGCCGGAAAACCTGGATATGACTTCGTTACCGCCCAATGGCGTTCAAGCTCCTGAAGCCCCTCGATCAGCTTGACCATTTTCTCAATTGCGCTGGCACCTCTTACGCCTCCGCCTGCATGTATCATTCGCGAGCGCATGCCGTCATGGTAGGTCACGGGGCTTTGCACCGTGACCCAAGCTGTGATGACGCCGCCTTGACCTTGAATCTCCATATGGCTGGTATCCGCGACAATCGCAAAGTCGGCGGTACAGCCTCTTTCCATGCAGGCTCTCGTTCCTGCCTCTCCGGCTTCCTCTCCGATCACCGATTGAAACAGCAGATCACCCTTCAGCTCAACTCCCGCTTCAGCCAACAGCCTGATCGCAAACAGCAGCGCTGCCATACCGCCTTTCATATCCGCGGTTCCCCGGCCATACACGCTGCCAGACTCAACGGTCAGCTTAAAGGGATCATGCTGCCACTGCGCAGCGTCGCCCACCTCGGCAACATCCATATGCCCATTCAGCAGAAGGCTTCGATAATCCGCTCGCTGCGTGCCCGGCTTAATGGCTGTAACGTTAGGATCGCCGGGATAAACCTCCCACAGCTCCGTCTCAAAGCCCGCCGACCGCAGCTGCTCTTCGACGAACCGCTGCGCTTCCAGCGTATTTCGCGCCGGGGGGCTTACGGTCGGATAAGCGATCAGCTGCGACAGCAGCGCAAGCAGCTCATCCTGCCGCTCTTCAGTCGCCTGCTGCAGCTTCGTAATTACGCTTCCCTCAATCATTTCGGTTTCCTCCTATTTACGGAAACGCAGGTGCGGGCAATAGAAAAAAACCATTCGAGAATACACGAATGGTTACGATTCGATACGTTCTCTACGCCAGCATTACCTGGTTCAGATTAACGGTCAGGGACAAAGGGCCCCTATCTCAGCCGGACTACATCCAGCACCCGTACTCCATATGAAGTTAAAACAACTATAGCCTAAGCCTATCCAATTGGCAATATGAATCTGATCATGATTCTCACTTACGAAGGCTCCATTCCTGCCTTCGTCCGATATAGTCTATTGCTTAGAACGCATAGCGGCGTAGACGAATGCTCGTCCAGCATAAACGCGGAGTATTCGCTTGCCGGGAACTCCAATTAGGGATACCTGGAAACCATGTCTCTATTCGATGCTTGAAGGCCGCAAGCTCGCCCACAAGCTTCACTTCAGAAGTCCCTTCCTTGTCTCCTGCGAGTATCCCAATCATGTCGATACCAATTGCGTCAATAAATGATAGGGGAATGCCGAGATCCGCAGCTCCGTTAGGTATTCATACACGCCCTCTCAGCACTTTCCTTACTATGCGCATAAAATGAAACCGGCTCAGACGATCTAGAATGTTCCTCTAGTACGAGAATATGATGCAGCTTTGCCTCAGGTTGTCCGCATTCTACTTTTTTCTCCTTGACGCTTTCCAGCCCGAATGATGCAAGCCTCGCATGCCATTCGAAAATACATCGTTTTTTTAAAACGTTGAATATTTAAACGGTTTAATGTATATTTATGCAATGAGATGAATTTTCGGGAGGTTTATTATGATTCAGACAGAAAACGCAATGACATCGGCTTTATTGGAAACAGCAGAAAAATCCGTTCTATTTACGGCAAATCGTCCGAATATCGTGATGGAGCGCGGCAAGGGCATGTATTTGTGGGATACGGACGATAATCGTTATCTGGATTTCGTCGGCGGATGGGCCGTTGCAAGCCTGGGCCATTCTCCTGAAGCCCTGCAGGAAGCTTTGTCCCGCCAAGCTGCGACACTCGTACATGCAAGCCCTGGCTACTACAACCGCCCTATGCTTGAATTTGCCGAGCTGCTGACCAGCCTGAGCGGAATGGATAAGGTTTTCTTCGGCAGCAGCGGCGCGGAGGCGAACGAAAGCGCCATAAAGCTCGCAAGAAAGCATGGCGCCGTGAACTTGAATGGCGCTTTCGAAATCATTACGCTTGCGAACAGCTTTCATGGACGTTCGCTAGCCACGATGTCAGCGACCGGAAAGCCGCATTGGAAGGAGCTTTTCTCGCCTAAGGTCGATGGCTTCAAGCATGTTCCCATTAATGATTTGGATGCAATCTTCGCAGCCGTTACGAATCAAACCTGTGCCATTATGATCGAGCTCGTGCAGGGGGAAGGCGGCGTCCATTCCGTTGATGAAGCTTATTTATACGGCATTCGCAAAATTTGCGATATGTACGGGATCATGCTTATTTTCGATGAAGTCCAGACGGGGCTTGGAAGAACGGGGAAACTTTTTGCTTACGAGCATTATGGCATCAAGCCCGATGTAATGACGCTGGGCAAAGGCATTGGAGCTGGCTTCCCGCTCTCCGCCATGCTAGCCAAGAGCAAGTACGATTTGTTCGAGCCGGGTGACCAAGGAGGGACTTATACGGGAGCGCCGCTTGCCATGGCCGCAGGCTACGCCGTACTTACGGAGCTGCTTGAGCGGAATGTGACGGATAACGCCAAAACGCAAGGCAACTATATAATGAGCAAGCTGGAGCAATTGTCCGGTGAATTTCCCATTACGAATATTCGCGGCAAGGGCCTTCTTCTCGCCTTTGATACGCCTGCTGGAGCCGCTGCCGAACTTGCTGCAATCTGCTTGCGCGAGGGTCTGCTGATCAATGCGCTCAACCCCTCCACCGTGCGGCTCGTCCCGCCATTAATCGTATCGCAGCAGGACAGCGACGCCATGCTTGGCATTTTGCGCAAAGCATGGGGGCAGCTGTCCTCCTCGTGAATATCAAATAAACGGTCTGCGGTCCAACACGAGCCGAAGCGGCTTATCGGTTCGGATGAGCTCGGGAGTGATCTGCTGAATTGCTGCCAAGCCGCAGACCGCCCCGCATAAGGTATGCAGATCATCGAAGGGCTCGTCCGACTCCTCTCCCAGCTTCGCGAGTCCGGCAATAAATGCTTCCGAGCTGCCTCTGATCGCCGCTTTGCATTCTTCTCTTCGGTAGATCGGATTTTGTCTCAGACAGGTTAGAATCGTATACGCCCAATCAATATGGAAATAGGAGAACAGCTCGGTCGGCACTTCAAGCCCCCCGCTTTGGTAGAGTTCCAGGCAGGTGTCTACCATTCGTCCCGGATATGGAATAGGCTCTTTTCGATGAGCAAGGTTAAATAAGTAATGAAAACTGCCTGCTATATGATGGAACAGCGGCGCGCTCACTAAGCTGCCATCCATTTGCTTCACGCAATCACGTCGCCAAAGACCGGTTAAAGGGTCCGCATTATGCCGGAGCCAGTCGAAATACGTCCGCTCCCAGTCCTCTGTCACGGAGTCGGACAGTACCAGGCTGGCATAAAGGCCCGCTCCTTTTAACGACTCTCCCCACGGCTCATCCCGCCAATCCAAGCTTTCAAGAAATGGCGCGATCTGCTCCTTATCTATCAATGGCTTAAGCATAACGAGCGGATATTTCGCTTTCCCGTCAAACAGCTCCAATGCAGAAAGCGCGAACGCTGTGCTGTGCAGTTCATTATGGCCTAAGCCGGCGAACATACCCGTATGCTCCGATTGATGCTGCTGGATAGCCGCAATCCACAGGTTTAGATCATCTTGGTTATGCGGAAATTCATTCAATATATAAAATAGAATAGCGGCATCCGCCGTTCCGTAAACATCATCATTCCTATTATCCTGCTCAAGCTGGGATAAAAACCTGCCATAGCTTCTGCCCGCTGCATCGTACCGATGAGCCGCAAGCGTTGTCATTACGCGAGCGATAAAAGGGCGCAAATCCGTCATAACCAGCCACCCGCCTTCGTTTCTTTGTTCTGCATTTCGCAGTGCTTACCAATGAAGCGCCTCGCCTGCATAGTCGACATACTCGCACTCCGCCTCGGCTGCCGGAAGCCGTAAACGTTCTGCAATCAGCTGCTGGATGGAGCTCGCCGACTGCTCCGGCGTCAGCGCTGCGCCAGCGTCAAGCTTGCCCTGCATATAGGTTTGCACCCAGCCTGGATGAACGACCAATACACGTCCGCCATGCCTCTTGATGCCGTTATGAATCAGCTTGGACTGCATATTGAGCGCTGCTTTGGACATGCAATAAGCATACCAGCTTTCTCGGTGGCAATCGCCGATGCTGCCTGCCTCAGACGACACGTTCACCAGAAAACGCGACTCGCTTTTCAGCAGCAAGGGCATGAACGCCTGGCTCATGCGAAGGCTGCCCAGCGTATTCACATTGAAGACGTCCAGCATTTCCGCAAAGTTTAACGGATCCAGCACCGTGGCGCCGATGTCGCCTAATATGGCTCCGTTATTGATAAGCAGATCAATCCGCTCCGTTTCCCGGGATACCGCTTCAAGCGCAGCTGCTACGCTTTGGTCGCTCGCTATATCCAGCGGAATAACCGTCAGCTGCTTCGGAAGCTGTTCCCTTAGCGAGTGAAGCTCGGCGGTCTCAGCCGCATATTGACCAGCAAATACCTTATAATCATGAGCAAGCAGCCCCTTTACTAAGGCGAGCCCAACGCCTCGGTCCGCTCCTGTTACGAATGCTGTTTTTCCAGCCAAATTCGTTCCTCCTCTTTCCTATTATTATTCAATCATCGTGTATGTTGGATAAGCCGCTCCGCATATTCTAGATACGGTTGTAATGCGCCTAATCAGCAGGAGGGCTGCCAATTTGCGTACATGGGCTGGCAAAAACAAAGAATTCAAAATCTACGTCATACCCGCATGGAAATGGAAGGAATTCATCGCCTTCGAGCTGATTGCCGGAACGGCGTTTTATTTGCTCTGCAGAAAAACGGCCCATTCGGAGCTTTTCGGCTTAGCTGCGAATATCGCCGGGCCTCAGATGCTCAAATACCTCATGGCTGCTTATCGTCTCGATGCAAAAAACGTTCCACAGCCGCCGCCAAACTGACGGGTCTGCAGAACGTTTCATTCGGATTAGAAACCGAAATATGCCTTCGCATTGCGGTACGATATGTTTTGAACCATATTGCCAAGCAGCTCCATATCATGCGGAGCCTCGCCGTTCTCCACCCATTCGCCAAGCAGGTTGCAAAGCAAGCGCCTGAAATATTCATGCCGGGTGTAGGAAAGAAAGCTGCGTGAGTCGGTGAGCATCCCGACAAAGCGGCTAAGCAGACCAAGATTGGCGAGCGCATTCATTTGGTCCAGCATGCCGTTTTTCGTATCATTGAACCACCAAGCTGAGCCAAGCTGGATTTTGCCAGGCACGCCTCCGCCTTGGAAGCTGCCGATGATCGACCCAAGCACATCATTGTCCTTCGCATTCAGTGAATAGACGATTGTTTTCGGCAATGCATCGTCGGAATCAAGCGCATCAAGCAGCTTTGCAAGCGGGTATGCGACTGCGCTGTCATTGATAGAGTCGAAGCCGGTATCCGGTCCCAGCTTGCCGAACATCCGCGTGCTATTGTTTCTAGCCGCATTAATATGGAACTGCATGGCCCAGCCGTGCTTCGCATATAAACGTCCAAGAAACAGCAGCGTATACGTTTTGTATTGCTTTTCCTCGTCTAAGCTGACCGTTTCCCCGTTCAGAGCTTTGGCGAATATGGCGGAAGCCGCAGCCTTTGTCGTTTCTGCATAAGCCACATAATCAAGCGCATGGTCTGACACCTTGCAGCCAACCTCATTGAAAAACGCTACTCGTGCTTTAAGCGCCTCAAGTAGCTCATCATAACTGTTAATGGAAGCGGAAGCCGAAGCGCCGAGCTTGCCTACCCATTCAAGGAATGTCGGCCGATTAATTTCGAGCGCTTTATCCGGACGGAAGGACGGCAGCACCTGCACATTGAAATCGTCCAATCCCTTGATCGCAATATGATACTCCAGCGAATCGACCGGATCATCCGTCGTACAGATGACCTCGACATTCGACATTTGGATAAGATCGCGCGCCTTGTACCCGCCAGTTGCCAGCTTGGCACCCACCTGATCCCAAATCGCCTGAGCGTTGTTCTCGTTAATGAGCTCCTCCACGCCGAAGTAACGGCGAAGCTCCAAATGCGACCATTGATATAACGGATTGCCAATCGTTTGCGGCACGGTTCCAGCCCAAGCGGCAAACCTGTCATAGTCGCTCACGCCTTCGCCGCCCGTTACGTAACGCTCTTCTACGCCGTTCGCACGCAGCGCCCGCCATTTGTAATGATCACCATACAGCCAAGCCTCCGTCAAATTCGTAAAACTCGTATTCTCAAAAATCTGCTGCGGGCTCAAATGGCAGTGATAGTCAATGATCGGCATGTCCTTGGCAAAATCATGATACAGCCTTACAGCCGTTTCGTTCGATAGCAAAAAATCGTCGTCCATAAATGGTTTCATTTCCGCTTTCCTCCTGAACACTATTTATGAAATTTCACAAGGTCATCAATCTGAACAGCCAGCCCCGTTTGAATCGAACGGTTAGCGGCAATGCCCGTTAGAATTGATCTGGCTCCATCGATATGGTTAGCCGCGCGATTCCAAGGATCCTCTACCGGCGTCCCGAACAAGTCGTTCAGCAATACGGGATCTCCGCCGCCGTGGCCGCCCACGCCTTCTTCCACCTCTACCTCGTAAGGAGCCGCGAACATCGGGAACACTTTAATGGTTTTCTCCTTGAGAGCGCCTTCATCCGCCTTCTCGCCGCCGGAATTTACGTAGGATTGCTCGACGATATTCATCTCAAGCCGTCCTTTCGTTCCATTAAACGCAATTCGATAGCCTTCCCATGGCAAGTAAGCGTTTAACGAATACGTAAGGATGGCGTTGTTTTTGTAGCGGACAAGCACGCCCATCGTGTCTTCGATATTGATTCCGTCGCCGAATACGCTTTGGTCGCGGCGATAGCCGTCCTCATGCTCTGCGTCCAGATACATCGCTTTCAAATGGTCATTTTTATCCAAGTGTAACGCAAACGGATCGTTCTCGGCAATCGGATTTCCCGTCGCACGCTCATAAAATTGTGTTTCGCCGCGCTCCTCTGCGTTCTCGCGCCCGTAGAACAAAAGATCCCCATATGCGAATACCGACTCCGGCTGCGAACCGATCCAGAAATTAACGAGATCGAAATGGTGAGTCGATTTGTGAACCAGCAAACCGCCGCTGTTCTGCTTGTTGCGATGCCATCTGCGGAAATAGTCCGCTCCATGCTGCGTATTCAACAGCCACTCAAAGTGGACGGAAGTTACTTTGCCGATCGTGCCGCTTGCGATAATCTCTCTCGCCTTCGTATGATGAGGCGCATAGCGATAGTTGAACGTCACGCGTACATGGCGGCCCGTCCGTTCGACTGCATCCAATATTTCCTGGCATTTCTTCTCATCCACCGTCATTGGCTTCTCGGTCACGACATCGCAGCCCAGCTCAAGCGCTCGAATGATGTACGTATGATGCGTGCGGTCCATGCTCGTCACGATGACTGCATCCGGCTTCTCCTGCTCGATCATGCGCTCGAATTCATTCGACTTATACGTTCTTACTTCGTTATATTTATATTTATCCACTAGAATGCGGTTCGCATAGTCCATCCGGGTTTGGTTAATATCGCAAAAGGCAAGCAGCTCAGAGGTTTCTCTGAAATCAGATGCAAGCGCACCGTAAAAAAATTCAGCCCTGCCGCCGCTTCCCACAAGCACATAACGTTTTTTTGTCATAATCATGATTCCTCCTTGGATTTGCTTACTTTCATATTAACGCATAATAATGATATAATTCTCTGCATATCCTGCCCTTTTTTGTTGATACACCGCTTTTCTTGCGCAATGTAGAGGAGACTCATTCATGGATAATCCATTTGAAACATGCAGCTTCGGCAGCACTCCCGAGCTCTATGTAGAATACACAAAGCGGTCGACGCCTTATACGATGGCAGACGACCATTACCACGAATATTACGAAATCTATTATATGCTCTCCGGACAACGCATTTATTTCATAAAGGACCGCTCCTATTCCATTGAGCAAGGCGATCTCGTTTTTATTCGGAAGCATGAGCTGCACAAAACGATGCAGGTCGGCCACGACTCCCACGAGCGGCTCATCCTTCATTTCGACGATACCATGCTGAAGCGGTTGGCGGGAGCGCATGTGGGGCTTCTCTTGTCCGCGTTCAATGAGACAGCTCCTGTTATCCGTCTGCCCCGGCAAGAGCTGCTGGCTATGGATCAGCTAATGAGAAAGCTGCTGACAGAGATAAAAGAAGAAACGCCTGGTTATGAGCTTATTCCTCCAAATGTTCTAACGATGCTGCTATTGACTGCTGCCAGACATATTCAGCAGCACGAACCTGTTCCGATGCATCATGCAACGCCTATGCATGCCAAGATTACGGAGATCACCCGCTACATTAACGGGCATTTTGCAGAGTCTCTTCGGCTGAGCACAGTGGCCGATCATTATTTCATCAGCCCTTACTATTTGAGCCGCATGTTTAAAGAAATAACGGGGTTCGCTTTCTCCGACTACATCATCATAACGCGCATCAAAGAGGCGCAGCGCCTGCTTCGTGAGACGGACAGCAGCGTCACCGATATCGCAGCCGCGGTTGGTTTCGACAATTTCTCCCATTTCGGTAAAACGTTTAAAAAAATAACCCGTCACTCCCCGCGCGATTATCGAAAGCAATATCTGTGATGATATTAAACTATGTCGTAATATCGTATAATAATGGTCATTAATTCGCACTAAAAATGAGTGTGAATCTATGTTAAATTATATTTGTTGTCATAAATTTATAGATGAACCACAGAAACGCAAATAGATGCCCAGGGAGAGATGAACCGATGATCCGAATTGGTAAAATCAGTTATTGGCATGTACACGCATGGGATTATACAAAGCAAGCGCAGGAGCACCCCGGTACGGAGATCGTCGCAGTATGGGATGAAATCGCGGAACGCGGCCAAGCTGCCGCTGACAAGCTAGGTGTTGACTTCCACGCTAATTTGGATGAAATGCTTCAGCGCGACGATATCGACGCCGTTATCGTAGACGCACCCACAAACAGGCACCAAGAAGTAATCGTTGCTGCTGCCAAAGCAGGCAAGCATATTTTCACGGAGAAGGTCATTGCTGCAACATTGAAGGAATTGAACATTATACTAGATGAAGTAGCCAAAAGTAATGTAAAATTAACAGTGTCGCTGCCGCGCTTGAATGATGGCTACACACTTGCGATTCGTGATATTTTATCGCAAGGCGTGCTTGGCAGAATCACGCTCGTACGTGCCCGCTTGTCCCATAACGGAGCAACAGCCAACTGGCTGCCTGAGCATTTCTACAGCCTTGAGGAATGCGGCGGAGGCGCTTTGATCGATCTTGGTTGCCATCCGATGTATTTGACTAGACTGTTTATGAACGAGATGCCTCAAGAGGTGTCCGCTCATTTCGGCTATGTTACCGGCAAACAGGTAGAAGACAACGCCGTGTCAATCTTGACATCCGCTTCCGGTTCAATCGGGATTGTAGAGGCCGGCTTCGTGAACAACCATTCGCCATTTACGCTTGAGGTGCACGGTACGGAAGGCTCGCTGCTTTACGGAACGCCTGAGAACCAGCTGCTGCTTCGCACGTCGGCACCAGGTGCGGACTCTTCGGAGAAATGGACAGCGCAGTCTATTCCGCCGGCTCGCGAGAGCGCTTTTGACCAGTGGGTACAGCATATCGAGAACGACACGACAGCAGACGAAAATGTAAGCCTTGCCATCGATTTGACGAAGCTGATGGAAGCTTCCAATCTATCGGCCCGTGAGCATCGCGCCGTTCGAATCGATGAGCTGAGCAAGTAGCGGCAAGGGGGCTCCGAGGAGGAAGCAGCATGCCCAATTTTCCATACGAAATTATGCATGATCGCCAAGACGCGCTTGAGCGTCTGGAGCTGTGCATTCGATGGGGACAATACGACATTCATGTGCTCCGCTTCCATTTAACGCAGTTTCCTCCCGGACGAGTTATCGGGTTCCACAAGCATGCCGAGTATGAATTTCATTTCATCCCGCAGGGCAAAGGAAAGGTCATACTGATTGACCAGGAATTCGCTTTGAAGCCCGGCATGCTTTATTTGACCGGACCAGACATAATGCATTACCAGGAAGCAGATGCCTTCGAGGCAATGGATGAGCTATGCTTGCATGTCGATATTATCGACAGGAATCTGGATCATCCGGACACGGATTCCCATTCGTATGATGAGTGGGAAGCTGCTGAAGCCCGCGACTGCATCGAGAAGCTTAGGATGCTTCCGCTCTATCCGACTGCGGACCTGCACCAAGCCATGCCCCGCTTTCTGGAAGCCTATCAGGCATGCAACGACAATTTCGTCGGAAGCTATACAACCATTAAGCAAACCGTCATACAAATTCTTCTGAGAGCCGTACGCGCTTACGATAAGGCGAGCGAGCAGAAGCAGTTTCCAACACGCGACATGAAGGCTTACCGGTATCGGCTCGCCTTGGAATACATGTATGCGAACTATGACGGCAGCATTACGCTTGAGGATGTCGCGGACAAGCTCAACTTAAGTTCAAGGCATATTCAAAGGCTATTCAAGGAGCTTCATCACGGACATACCTTTAGCCGCATACTCGAGGATATTCGATTGGCGGTCGTGTGCCGTGAGCTTCAGGAAAGCGAACAATCCGTTGAGCAGATCGCGAAGCTTGCCGGTTTTGCAGGCGGCAATTACTTACATGCCGTATTTCGCAAGAAATTTGGCCAAACCCCTTCCGAGTACCGGAGGAGCGCACGACCCCCACAACCGCAATGACAACTATTTGGAATTATTAGGAGGCTGCTTAACATGTCCAAAATTTACAAACTCGCTATTATCGGCTGCGGCGGAATTGCCAATGGCAAGCATTTGCCGAGCCTGAAGAAGCTAGACAACGTTGAAATCGTCGCTTTCTGTGATATCGTCGAGCATCGTGCTTTTGAAGCAGCAGGCTTGTATGGTGCCGAAGGCGCTCGTGTATATACGGATTACACCGAACTGCTGAAAGATGAGTCCATCGAAATCGTCCATGTATGTACGCCTAACGATTCGCATGCGGATATTTCCATCGCAGCACTCGAAGCCGGCAAGCATGTTATGAGCGAAAAGCCGATGGCCAAAACCGCTCATGACGCACAGCGCATGGTTGATGCGGCTCGCCGTACAGGCAAGAAGCTTACGGTTGGCTACAACAACCGCTTCCGTCCGGACAGCCAGCATTTGAAGCAGCTTTGCGCTGCCGGCGAACTCGGCGATATTTATTACGCCAAAGCACATGCGATTCGTCGCCGTGCCGTACCGACTTGGGGCGTATTCCTCGATGAAGAGAAACAAGGCGGCGGCCCGCTAATCGATATCGGAACCCATGCTTTGGATTTGACGCTTTGGATGCTCGACAACTACAAGCCGAAGGTTGTACTCGGTACGTCCTACCATAAGCTTTCTCAGAAGGAGAATGCCGCTAACGCTTGGGGACCTTGGGATCCTGCCAAATTCACGGTTGAAGATTCCGCATTCGGGATGATCGTCATGGAGAACGGCGCGACAATCGTATTGGAATCCAGCTGGGCACTCAACACGCTTGAGGTTGATGAGGCGAAATGTACACTATCGGGTACTGAAGGCGGAGCGGATATGAAAGACGGACTTCGCGTCAATGGTGAAAAACACAGTCGCTTGTTCACAACGCAAATTGATTTGAAAGCAGGCGGAGTTGCTTTCTTCGATGGCAAAACCGAAAGCGATGCCGATCTTGAAATGAGAATGTGGCTGAAAGCAATCGACGAGGATACCGATCCTGTCGTAACGCCGGAGCAAGCATTCGTCGTTTCTCAAATTCTTGAAGCGATTTATGAATCCTCCAAAACAGGCAAAGCCGTTTATCTATAAGCTGTAAATCAAAAGCTGCGAGGCTTGGTCGAATGACCTGCCTCGCAGCTTTTTTAATGACGCTATTTATGAATTCGGAGTCTGTTTTGCTTGATGTTATCCATAAATTCCGAGTCTGTTTCGCTTGATGCTATCCATAATTCGGAGTCTATTTCGCTTGACGCTATCCATGAATTCGGAGTCTGTTACGTGTTTGCCCACAATTACAACGGCATTGGAGCTGCTGTATGATCGATAAACAAGGCATCCGCCGTTTTCTTGCGTTCGACTATATCTAGAATGCCCTTCGCGGAAATAGCCGCATCGCCTGGAGCCTGATCACCGCCCATATCCGTTCTAATCCAGCCGGGATGCAGCGCATGGACAAGGACGCCCTGCGGCGCCAGCTCGTTTCGAATCTGGGCAGAGAACATATTCAATGCCGACTTGGACATGGCGTAGGAGTAATCCCCGCCATATGCGCCTGCAAAGCTTCCAGCCTCCGAGCTGATGTTGATTACAGTCGGTTTTTCTCCATTAACGAGCAGTGGGAGAAAGTGCTTAAGCACCGCTATCGGACCGAATAAGTTGGTCTGGAACGATTGCTCCAGCTGCTCCAGATTAAGCTCACCGAGCTTTTGTTCCCTGCCAAGCAGAATAGCCGCGCTGTTAATAATCCCGTCAATACCATCGTATCGGCTCGCAACCTGCTCGTATGCATAGCGAACTGACTGTTCATCCGTAACGTCAAGCGGTACAATGGTTACTTTCTCTGGAAAAGCTGAGGCTAGCGCGAGCAGACCTTCCGCAGATGAGCCAGGGCTGCGCACGCCTGCCAGTACATGATGTCCGCGTTCGCAAGCTTCGTTTGCCAGCGCAAGTCCTAATCCTCGGTTCGCCCCTGTAATTAATAGATTCATTCGGTTATTCTCCTCCTATCCATTCACAAGCCATATGCGATGCCCTGTTGATCAGCATCATTCGTTCTTATCGTTCTCCAACAATTCAAGCATCACCTTCAGCTGCTTGAACGAATCCATATAGGCGTAGCGCCCGCCGGTATACTCCCCTTTTTGCACAAGGGCCATGCCGTTTTTCTCCATGAGAGCTACCTTATCCTTCATGCCGTCAATCACGAAGGCAATGTGATGCGGGCCTTCACCATGCGTATCTAGATGCTCTCTCCACGTGCTTGGATGCTTATCCGGCTCGATAAGCTCAAGCTGCAGCGCTCCCATATCGAAAAAAGCAAGCTTCGCGCGGGCAACCGACGAATCCCCTTTGTATTCGGTTTGCGCTTTGTCTACCGTATCCGTCCAGAACCAATCCGGCTTCTCCACGCCAAAAAAATCGGCATACGCCTGAGAGGTTTCGTCAATGTCATTCACCAGCAAGCCAATCTGTGTAACCGTTCGAGTTCCAAGTACATTTTTGTCCACGTTTATCTTCCCCTTATCGGTTATCGTAATCGTTCTTGAACGTTGCACATGCGTGATCTACACTACAGCTTGCTTACGCTACATGACGATCCCCCCTCTCACGTCATTTCATATCGCTTGTAATCTACTTATCCGTGCTGCGTCCTTATGCTGCCAGCTAATCAATCGCGATGCTTTGGCAGGACTCCCTTACAACCAAGGCCGTACCAGCTGTCGCTTGTTTGGTGGAGGTCGAACCATGCTCGATGGCTGCGATTAACGTTTTCGTCAATTGATCCATCATGCCTGCAAAATCAATTCGAATCGTCGTTAAGGCAGGACGATGGTGCTCACTTCGAAAATGATCATCGAAGCCGATCACGGATATGTGCTGCGGAACCCGAAATCCTGCTTCCTTCAACGCCCGAATTGCTCCGAATGCGACACTGTCATTCGCTGCAAATAGCGCGGAAGGCAGTTCTCGATCTACCTTCAAAAAATCTTTGATCGCCTTATAACCGCTTGACTCATTGAAGTCGCCGGGCAGCATCCATTCCGGATTCATCTCAAGCTTGTGCCTCGCCATCGCGCGCTGAAAGCCGTGCAGCTTGGACGGTCCTGAATATCTGTTCATATCACCGTTAATGATGCCGATTTGGCGATGCCCCAAAGAAACCAAATAATCAACCGCTTGGCCAACGCCCGTTTCATTGTCAAAATTAAACACTAGCCGATTCGGCATTTCCCGGCCAGGCAGATGCTGATCAACAATCGCAACGATAAAGCCTTCCTCGATCAGCTCCTCAATCAATGGCTCCTGGTTGGCGGCACCAATGAAAATACCTCCATCGATCCTTCGCTGGTAGAAGCTTTCCTTAATTGTACGAATCTCCTCTTTTTCGCTTACATCCCTCACGATATGCGTCAGTACGTAATAGCCTTGAGAAGAAGCGCTTTCAATGATTCGCGCAAGCAACAAGCTCGAAATGCTGTCGCCTGACACACGCCCCGAATCGATCATGAACAATCCAATCGTTCGAGTCCGCTTGCCTGCCAGCACCTGTGCCGATAAATTCGGATAATAATTGTACTGCTGAATAACCTGCATGACCTTTTGCTTGGTATGTTCAGGTACGTTGGCATAATTGTTAATAACCCTGCTTACCGTGCTTCTTGATACGCCAGCCAGCTTCGCAATTTCCGTACTGTTTATTTCTTTAGTCAATCCCATACCCCCGACTGTGAACACGCGTTTATGCGCATATGGTACCAATGATAGCCACGTCTGTCAATTAATAATTTGAATGATGCTTCTTGACCAATGCTGCTGGATGAACACAAAAAAGACTGAACGCGTACGTCCAGTCTCTTGCTCTTGTCCTGCTCTTGTCCTGCTCTTGTCTTGCTCTTGTCCCGCTCTTGTCCTGCTCTTGTCTCGCTCTTGTCCCGCTCTTATTCTGCTCTTGTCCCGTTATCTTGTTTCTCTGTGCACCGTCACGCGTTTGAGTCGCGGGCTGTATTTTTTAACCTCCAGCCGCTCCGGTGTCGTTCTTTTGTTTTTGGTCGTCGTATAGTTACGGTCACCCGATTCCGTACAAGCAAGCGTAATAATTACTCTCAATGCATTCACCTCCTGCCAAATATTATCCATTTTTTCGCGTCCATACTGCGCGCCTGATCTAGTTAAGCAAGGACTCGAGTTGCTCAGTCGCAGCATTTGGAAAGTCATCCTGAAACGAATCCCAGTCCAGTTCAAGCTCTCCGTCGCTGAGCAAGCAGCTGTCCAGGGAGTCAACCAGCTTCGTACGATCCATTTCGATTCCGATAAAGACCACTTTATTGATCCGGTCCCCATATTCCTCATGCCAAAGCTCTGCAAGTTCAGGGTCCTCCTGCAGCACTGCTGCCCTCTCCTCGTCAGAAAGTGCTGCTGCCCACTGCCCTGCAGGACCGAATTGAATGGACGGTCCCGCTTGGCTTAGGCTCTGGGCGTAATCATTTCGCGTAGCCAGCCATACCATGCCCTTGGCCCGGATAACCTCCTCCGGCCATTCCTCCATCCATTCCATAAGCCGCTGCGGATGAAAGGGCTTTGTACGCTCGTACACGAATGATGCTATTCCGTATTCCTCCGTCTCTGGCGTATGTGCAGGAGCTGCCATCTCCTTCATCCACCCAGCGGATTGACTCGCTTCCTCAAAGTCGAACAAGCCGGTATTTAAAATCGCTTTTGGGTCAATCTCGCCTCTTGAGGTGCGAATGAGCTTCGCCCGGGGCTGCAGTGTCCGAAGGACGCCCTCCAGCTCGGTCAGCTCCTCCTCGTCAACCAAATCGCATTTGTTCAGAACGAGGACATCACAAAACTCGATTTGATCAATAAGCAGATCAACGACCTCGCGCGTATCATCCTCACCTACAGCTTGGCTTCGCTCCAGCAGCGTCTCCCCGGATGAATAATCATGCCAGAACCTGTAGGCGTCTACGACCGTAACCATACAATCCAGTTTGCAGAATTGCGTCAAATCGATACCCTGCTCCTCGTCAATATACGAGAAGGTTTGCGCCACGGGTACCGGCTCGCCTACGCCAGTCGATTCAATGAGGATATAATCGAATCGATTTTCCTTGGCAAGCTTTTCAACCTCCATCAGCAAATCCTCTCGGAGTGTGCAGCATATACAGCCATTGGACATCTCCACCAGCTTCTCTTCCGTTCTGGATAATCCACCGCCATCTTTTATGAGAGCGGCGTCTACGTTTAACTCGCTTAGATCGTTTACGATAACAGCAACCCGAAGGCCATCGCGGTTATGAAGCACATGATTCATTATTGTCGTTTTTCCAGCACCCAAATAACCGCTTAATACCGTTACTGGAATTTTGTTTGTAGTCATGAAGCACCTCTTTTTCTATTCCATTCTGCATGCATTTAAACGTTATAATTACGATTAAACACCAATAAAAAAGCTGATCAAGTCAGCTAATAGTAATCATTACGTTTTTAATTAGTATAACAGCCACTGTTGCATCGGTCAAGATCGAAATGATTACTATTAACAAAAACTGCGCATGATGGCTCATGAACGATCAATTATGCTCCTGCTGCTATTGAAAGAAAACTTGGATATGCAACAGCGCCAGAAACACGGTCAATGCCATTTTCCCCGTGTGTCGCATCATTATTGATCCGGAAAGATGTCGTTCTTAGCAAAAAGCTTCCACAGCTGCTCGGCCATATAGGATGTCGCATGCGGCATTTGATGCTGAATCCACCATTCCACAATACCGACGAAAGCCGATGCCATAAACTGTGCTTTCAGCTCATTGTCGATATCGGATTGCGGCTCTTGCTTGCGGAGCTTCTCTTTCACGTTCGCTGATATGAACGCAAGCAGCCGCGCTCGGAATACGGTTGTTCTCTGATTGGAAAGCATGGCGGAGAAGAACATGTAATGATTCTCGAAATAAACGAATACGGGCAGCAGATCACTGATCAGCGTTCCATCCCCCGCTTTTGTCTCATTGGCACTGCAAAAAGTAATTAATTTGTTTAAGTGCTCCTCAATGCTTTTATCAAGCAAATCGTATTTGTCGCTATAGTGCAGATAAACGGTTCCTCTATTTACATTCGCCCGTTCCGAAATATCATTGATCGTAATTTGCTCCAGCTCTTTTTCCGAAAAAAGCTCCAAAAACGCCTTGTTTATAGCCTCCTTCGTTTTTACAACCCGCCTGTCCAACTTAGGTGCGATTACCATGGATACTGACCTCCCGTTTTAATAAACACTTTCATTCCTTATGTTGATTATGAAACAAAAGCGATCACAATAGCGATTGAACTCTCCTTGTATCTCTTTATAATAATAATCAACGAGCGTCAATTAATCAACGTTCGTTGAAAAAGATATCTACAACATCTATTTAAGGAGAGATAAGAATGGAACATGTACAGCCTAAGGTCGTTATCATTACAGGTGCATCCAGCGGGATAGGGGAAGCAACAGCCAAGCTATTAGCCCAACAAGGAGCAAAGGTGGTATTGGCCGCAAGAAGAGAGGAACGTCTGAAAACGATTGTGAACGAAATTAAACAAGACGGCGGTGAGGCCGTTTGTATACAAGCAGACGTTGTTTCCTCCGAGGATATGCAGAAGCTGGCACAATTCGCATTGGATCAGTACGGACGTATCGACGTGCTCGTAAATAATGCCGGAGTTATGCCTGTTTCACGGCTCAATGAGCTAAGAGTAGTGGAATGGACCCAGATGATCGATGTGAACATTAAAGGCGTGCTGCATGGCATTGCGGCGGTTCTGCCGACGATGCGCGAACAGCAATCAGGCCACATTATTAACGTCTCATCCGTTGCGGGCCATGAGGTTCATCCAACCTCTGCCGTATACAGCGCGACCAAATTTGCGGTTAGAGCGATTTCGGAAGGGCTGCGCGTTGAAGAATCGCCTTCCTCCCGTATTCGTTCGACCATCATCTCGCCAGGCATAACGGAATCAGAACTGCTTCAAACCATAAAAAGCCCTGAGGTACAAGCTATGGCGAGCCATTTCACCGCACTCAGCATTTCTCCCTATCGTATCGCTGGTGCCATCGCCTATGCCATCAATGAGCCCGAAGATACCGGAATCAATGAAATTATCATAAGGCCGACTTTGCAGCCTTAATCCAGAACGTATGATCGAGAGCATATGATTCAGGTCTCAACCATCGCAGATAACCAGACATATGAAGATGATACAGCTCGGCATGCCATCCTTTAGACTGAACTGTTGCAAGACTCAAGCGGGCTGCTGTGAATACTGAAGGCTGTCGATTGCCGACAGCCTTCATTTTTTTTCATAACACTGAGCAAACGAGAAACGGCTTGATCTGAATTCACTTTTCCTATGTAAGAGCCATACAGATCTTTAATATCCAAAGTAAAATCGTCTTTGAAAATTCCGTAACCACGTGTTCATGCCACCTTAATATTAATTAGATTCATAACCGTTATACGTCTCTGCGATTCTGCGTTATTCTTTTGGCTTGGCGAGGCTTGCTCTTGCCGCATGCCTTATTTGTTTTGCATTTTTTATATTCGCTGCACCTAATAAAATGTGCAATATAGCTTCCGGTGTATTCTCGTTTTGGGATAATGAAAGCCATACTTTCGGCTCATTCGTCTCCAAAAGAAAATAAAATTGTTCGTTCGTCAAATCAGCACGGCTAGCTAGTTTAGCATGATCCAGAACGATCATAAGCCGTTGCAATTCAACGGAATGGCTATTTTGTTGGATCGCTGATTCCAGCAATGATCTTTTCTCCAGCGATGAAGGATTTTTATAAATCAGGGTTTCCAGCATCCACCTGTTACCGCAAAACTTATTTAGCAGTGAAGCCATTGGATCTATTCCAAAACATTCTATCGTGTACATATCAATCGCTAACGTCAGCAAAGCTTCATCTACCAGCTCTGCCAATCTCCACATCACTTGATGCTCTTGTCTGGTGTGGCCTAATGCCATGATGGCTATCTTCCGATCAATAAGGTCCATGACAATAGGTTTGGGAAGTGACCCGCCATAGCTTAAAGACAGTTTACTCCAAATCTCATCCTCGACATCCGTATGCTTAACTGCGTTGTAAACCTCGAACAGCCTATTTTCTGTTAATTCCGATGCAACGTACTCATCCTTTAAAATATGATCGATAAAAGAATCCATCATTGTTCTTTTCACCTCAACCATCGAGCCGCTTGCTCGTGTGATGTTCAATCATGCTCTTCCAAATCAATATAACACGCCTTCACTCCTCTGTAACTTTTTGGATAAAAACTCGTCTTATAAAGTAATGACAATTCAATTTTTTGTTAGGAGGTGCTGCTGAATATGAAGCTTTGGCAATCCATTCTGCTGCTTGGGATGCTTACGGCGTGTTCTGGCAGATCTGATCCTTTTTATGATGAGAATGCAGGATATAAACCATCCACTGTAAACAATGATTTTATTGTCCCCTTGCAAGCTGAGTCTGAGGAAACAAAGTTCAGTAACCCCAACATTCTAAAGGGATTGAAATATAATCTCAAAGACGTTGGAGGATTGCAGGGGTTATATCCGCCGATGCACTATTTCGAGGAGCTAGAGAGGCTCGGTTGGATGGAGCAGAAGGAAGAACGGATGGGGCATGCCCATTTCTTTAAGAAGGAAACAACTGTAATGTCTGTCATCGTCAAAGAAGATTTCTTTCACGTTTATGAAATGAAGAAAACGAAGCAAAAGTAACATCCTGCTAATAGAAAAAGAGCTGCATGCAGGCAATGACCGCAGGCAGCTCTCTATATTCAAATGGACAGCTCCTTATTCTACTCGTACCGCATTCTTCTGCGCCAGCAGCGAAAGCTCCGCCGCTTTAAACGTATGCTCCTGAGTCATCGCATTTTCCGTGCCGTTCAAGCAATCCAGAATGAGCTGGCCAAAATAGGGAAAGCCGACCTTGCCGCCTAGCTTCATATGCTGCTCGCCGTCTCCATTCACCAAATACAGCTGGTCACCCTCCGCTTCCCGTGCGATATCGATATACTTGCGCATCTCAATATAACCTTCGGTTCCGAGGATAAGCGTACGCCCGTCTCCCCAAGTGCCAAGCCCGTTCGGCGTGAGCCAATCGACGCGGAAGTATCCGGTTGCCCCGTTATCTCCAACTACGTTCATGTCTCCGAAATCCTCGAGCTCCGGATATTCCTTGTTGGCATAATTGGCAACCTTGCTGTTCACGACCGAAGCATTCTGGTTGCCCGTGTAATACAAGAACTGCTCGATTTGATGAGAGCCGATATCGCAAATAATGCCGCCATACTTTTCCTTCTCGAAAAACCAAGCCGGACGGGCTCCCGCATTCAAGCGATGCGGCCCAAGCCCAAGCACTTGAACAACACGCCCGATCGCTCCCTGCTCAATTAGTTGGCCAGCAAATACAGCGCTCTCCACATGCAGCCTTTCACTGTAGTAGACGGCATATTTCTTGCCTGTCTCTGAATAAGCTGTACGCGCATCCCCCAGCTGCTCAAGTGTCGTAAACGGTGCTTTATCCGTGAAATAATGTTTCCCGCTGCGCATTACGCGTATGCCAAGCGGCCCGCGTTCCGAAGTGATAGCGGCTGCAGCCACCAATTGCACCTCCGGATCGGAGAGGACCTGCTCCTCCGATGCCGCAGCTCTCGCTTGAGGGTATTGACGGATAAATGCCTCCACTCTTGCAGGATCGGGATCGTACACCCATTTCAATGCTGCACCTGCTTCGATAAGTCCATTGCACATGCCATAAATATGCCCGTGATCAAGACTCACCGCAGAAATAATGAATTGTCCATTCTCCACTACTTTGTTCGGTTTTCCTTTAGGCGCATATTTCATGCCGTCTGCTTTGCTCATTTGCTTACTGCCTCCTTCTGAAAGGAAGAATTCGCGATTCGATCCTGCAGATGCTGATAGAACAGCTCCTCGTCAATCGGCAGGTCGACCCAGTTATCCGTCCACGTGGAGAGAAGCATCGCATTAGAGAGCATAAGTCCTTTGATGCCCTCTTCGCCAGGCGCGATCAGCGGCTCATCGAACAGAATCGCATTCACGAAGTTTTGCGTAATGCCTTTATGATCCGGGTAGCTGCCTTGCACCGGAATTTCGCATTTCCAGCATTCCGGCTGTCCGAAGCCACCTTTATACTCTTTATTGAATTCCGGCTCCGGCACGCGAAGACGCCAGAACGTTAATTCGTTGTTTTCAATGACGACCTTGCCGCGGTCACCGCTGATTTCAAGCCGGTTCGTACCTGGAGCTTCGCCCGTCGTTGTTACGAACACGCCGGTAGCACCATTCTCATATTCGACGAAAGCCGTCACATCATCCTCAACCTCGATATTGCGATGCTTACCGAAATAACAAAAGGCACGAACGCGCTTCGGCATCATGCTAATCGTCCATTGCCACAAGTCAAGCTGATGCGGATCTTGGTTAAGCAGTACGCCTCCGCCTTCACCGGCCCAGGTAGCCCGCCAAGTCCCTGAGTCATAGTAGCTTTGAGAGCGATACCAATTCGTAATAATCCAATTCGTTCTTCTAATTTCCCCTAACTCGCCTGCATCAATCATATCTTTGAGTTTCACATATAGCGGATTCGTCCGTTGATTATACATCATGCTGAACTTCACGTTCGCTTTACTGCCCGCCTCATTCATTTCGCGAACCTGCTTCGTGTATACGCCAGCCGGCTTCTCGCAAAGGACATGAAGCCCGCGCTCGAAGCAGGCGATTGCAAGCTCTGGATGCGAGAAATGCGGAGTAGCGATGAGAACGCCGTCCACCAGGCCAGAATCCATCATTTTGAGAGGATCTAGATACAAACCAACTTGATCGCCAAGCTTTTCTTTGGCCCACGCAAGATTTGCTTCGATCGCGTCACTGACAGCCGTTACTTCTACGCCGCTCACTTCACCATTGACTAAATAATGGATATGCCCTTTCCCCATATTGCCAAGCCCAATAATTCCCAAACGAACGATCTGCATCCGGATGCCGCCCCTTTATTATAAAATGAATGGTTGCGCTTACTGCTTACTGTTACTTGCCTTTATAGTATCACTTTGCGATCCGCTCGACTTCATTCGCATTATCCTGTTTGTTATTTTATTTGACTGTGGTTGGTGTATAATGATGTTATTTACGAGGGGAGTGACAGGATGAGCATCCAGCACCAGATTAGCGTACCGTTCACGATGGGCACCAGCTCGGATTATAATGCCCATGTTGCGTATCACACCCATTTTCATTATGAAGTCTATTATTTCCATAGCGGAAAAGTGAACTATCTTATAAATGACCGTATCTATGTGCTTGAGCCTGGTGACCTGCTGCTTATGCACGGCATGACGCTTCATCGTGCCCATGTTGACCCCGAGGTGAAGTACCATCGCTCCACGCTGCACTTTGATCCTTTTTATTTCAAACAATTCATTCAGCCGCCCTTTGCTGCCGATCTGCTCGAGCCGTTCCGCAAGCTGCAAAATGTTAGGCTTCAGCTGCGCGGGTCAGAGAAAACGGAGGTCGAAGCGGTTATGAATCGGTTAGAGCTGCATTATGCGCGGAAGGATTCCTTCTCAACCCAACGCTTTCAAGCGCAGCTGCTCGATTTCATGATTCTAATCAATCAGCTGTGTCAGAAGCCGATGAAGGAAAAGTCTACTTTCCCGTCATCCAAGCAGCTGCATGTCCAAACGATTATATCTTATCTAGACAGCCATTATCAGGAAGAAATTACGCTGGAGAGCATTCAAACGGAGCTTCATCTCAGCAAGTTTTATTTGGCAAAAACATTCAAAGAGGTTACAGGCAGTACGATCTTTCAATTTCTGATGCAGCGAAGAATCTATCAAGCCAAAATCGAGCTGATTGACGGCGACCAGTCCATTACCGATGTCGGTTACGAGGTCGGCTTTAAGCATCCTTCGCATTTCAGCCGCGCTTTCAAGCTTCATACCGACCTCACGCCTGAGCAGTATCGCAAGCAGAATCAACTCCATACTGTGCCTGCCGATTAAGCGTTAATTCGAAACCGAGGATTAGCGCTATTGACCCATTTAGTTGATAAGCGTATTATTGATATATCAACTATATAAATAGAGCAGGTGAAGACATTGGAATTAAAACAATCCGTAGGTTACGTAATCAGCAATACAGGACGCCGGCTGAATCAACGGCTGCAGCAGCTTTTTCAACATCACGACGTAACGCCCGAGCAATTTACACTCTTAATGTGTCTGAGTGAGCATGATGGAATTTCCCACAAGGATTTGGCTCAGCGTACCGATAAGGACCCTGCTAACATCACCCGCTTGGTTGATCAGCTTGAGCGCAAAGCTCTCGTTAAGCGAATAGCAAATCCGAACGACCGCCGCTCGCAGCTGATCTATATTACTGACAGCGGTACAAGCTGCGCAATAGAGCTTGCGCCTATAGAAAGAGAGTACGTTCAACAAATGTTAACTGGCATCACTCCGGATGAAATTAAGGCCTTTATGCGCTTTATGGACAAAATCAATCATAATTCTGGCATACAATAATACGCTCAATCTGTAAAACATGGTTGACCAACAGCTGAGAGGGGAACTCGCATTGAATACGAATAAATTATGGAGCGCCGACTTCATCAAAATATGCTTAAGCAGCTTTTTCTTGTTTTTTTCATTCTATACGCTGGCGACGGCTCTTTCGGTTTACGTAACCGATGGACTTGGGGGAACAGGCACGCAGGCCGGCTTGTCGATGACCGTTTTTGTAATAGCTTCCGTGCTGCTTCGGCCATTCGCAGGGCAGTTGATGGCCAAATATGGCGAACGTAAAATCGTGATCTTGTCTTTATTGCTTTTTTTACTTTTCTCAGTCGCTTATTTAGGCGTTTTTGGCTATGCCATGCTGCTGCTCGTTCGTTTTTTTCACGGCGGCACGTTTGCTATCGCAACGACTTCTACAAATACGACGGCAATTGGCATTATTCCAGAGCATCGCAAAGGCGAGGGCATCAGCTATTTCAGCTTGTTCATGAGCCTCGCGATGGTCATTGGACCGTTTGCTGGGCTTACGATTACGACGCATGGCGGTTTTACCGCGATGTTCATATTATGCGCATTATGCTCATTGATCGCCTTTGTGCTCGGAGCTTCAACGAAGCGGCAAAAGGAAGCCCTACACTCAGACTCCGCTAAAAACGATTCCACGGAGACAATCCCGAAAGCAAAGCTGCACTGGCGTGACCTTGTAGAACGGAAAGCTATCCCGATCGCACTTAGCGGCTTTGTCGTCGCCTTTGCGTATAGCGGGTTAGTGACGTTTATGTCCGTTTATACGCAAGAACAGGCACTTGATCAGTATGCGAGCTATTTTTTCGTCTGTTTTGGCATTATGATTGTGCTTCCGCGTCCGATCATCGGGAAATTGCTCGATCGTGTAGGCGAGCATGTAATTGTGTATCCGAGCATTGTCATCTTTACGATTGGCATGCTGATGCTCAGCCAAGCCAGCTCTCCTGCATCGCTGCTCGTGTCTGGCGGCGTCATTGGCCTTGGCTACGGTGCACTGCTCCCCTGCTTTCAGACGATTGCCGTACTTGCAGCACCTGTACACAGAAGAGGCCTCGCTACCGCGACCTTTTACTTACTGTTTGACCTAGGCTATGGAATTGGCTCCTATTCGCTTGGAGCACTCGCATCCGACTACGGCTACCGTTCCATGTATATGCTGTGTGCTGTTATTATCGCCGCTTCTTCTGTTATTTATTTCATGCTTCACCATAAACGCAAACGGATGACGACGAAGGCCGATGCCGAGCAAGCGCTGGGCACATCCGGCTACTGATTCAGCTCGCTTCCTGAATAGGCAACATAATTTCGACGACCGTTCCTACATTTACGACACTGCTTAGCTTCAGAGTGCCTTTATGCGCCTCGATAATTCGCGTGCTGATCATGATACCAAGGCCGGTCCCTTTTTCCTTGGTAGTCACAAAGGGCTCACCTATCTTTTTAATGAGCTCCTCGGGAATACCGGACCCTCCGTCTTTAATTCGGATCAACACATTTCCTTCATCATTAGTAGCAACGGATAGCTGTACCTCTCCGCCATGAGGCATCGCCTCAATAGCATTTTTTATAATGTTGAGGAACACTTGCTTCAGCTGATCGGCATTGCCAAATACGGTAGGTGCAGTGTGATCTAAACAAACCTTAAGCTCCACATTCAACAGAATGGCCTGCGTTTCCAGGATAGAAAGAACGCTGCTGAGGATAGGCACAAGCGGTACATCATGGAACTGGGTGAAGTGGGGCTTAGCTAGCGTCATGAATTCATTCACAATTAACGTGATTCGATCAATTTCATTCGACATAATCGTAAAATAATGCGGGTGCTCCGGGTATCTAGCACTCAGAAGCTGTGTAAAACCTTTTAGCGCAGTCAACGGATTACGGATTTCGTGCGCAACGCCTGCAGCAAGCTGTCCGATCGCAGAGAGCTTTTCGGATCGAATCAGCACCTCCTCCGACCGTTTTCGATCGGTCAGGTCTCGGATTACGCTCAGCATCACGTCCTTGCCCATATAGTTGTTGATCCGAATGCTCGAGAGCTCCACATCCATTTGCCGTCCATCCGGACAAATGATAATTCGCTCTTGGAATGGAGAAGGATCATCCGATGCCATAATTTTTTGCACCGTTTCTACGACCATGTCGTGCTGTGTCGGATGAATAAAATCGAAAATGCTTTTACCGGAAAGCTCGCAATTCTCATCCAGCCCGATAAGCTTCAGAGCAAGCTTGTTGGCGTACACAATGATGCCCTGGTCGCTCAGAACAATCGGCTCAGGAACGAATTTAATCATCTTCTGATAAAGCTTTGCGCTGTCCTTCAGCAGCTTTTCCTTTTCAAGCTTAAAGGTTACGTCCTGCACAGTACCAAGCAATGAAGGCTGTCCGTCCAGCATAATGACGGAGCTGTTCCCTTCCAGAAAGATGATGCTTCCGTCTTTTTTCTTCCCGCTTAATCGCAAGACAAACTGGGTCACTCCGCTAACCATTCCCACGAGCACTTCGTTCTGAATGCGGGAAAGCTCTTCCTTTGGAATAAAGCAGTCTGGTGATAAAGCGAGCAGCTCATCGACTGTATATCCGAATAGTTCTGCCAAATACGGATTGGCATATATGAGATTATATTGTTGCCCTACGAAAACGCCCGCTACGACGTTTTCCATCAAGCTTTTGTATAAATAATCCTTCTCGAACAAGGACTCTTCCATTCGAATTCGGTTGGAGATGTCACGAATGATAAGCTGGACCGAGGGCTTGCCGTCATAGGTAACATTAGCCGCACTGAGCTCCGTTTCAAACGTTTCACCGTTTCGTCGAAGAAGCTTGTAATTCATGAAGACAGTTGGGTTGGCTTCCCTGATTAGGTAGTGTACATTAGGCGTGAACTGCTCCAAATATTCGGAATGAACGAAGCTTTTAATCGGAAGCCCCACAATTTCATCTACGCAATCAACACCAATCATACTTAATAACGAACGATTAGCCAGAACAATACAACCTTCACAATAAATAATGAGACCGTCAGACATCATATGGACCAAATTCTCGTATCTGTCTTCGCTTTCTCTCAACTGCTTGTTCACTTGAATGATCTCCATCTGCCCTAAGCCACCTCATCCAACTAATAACTTTGCTTGATTGTTATTTTCAACATTTCCTGCCCTCTTCCTGCTCCACATTAAGATTTAAAATAAAAAAACATTGCCGTCTGTCAATGTCGTATCTCATTTGCTTGCCATTCTTGTTCACATTCCGATTAACATCGCCTGTAGCTCGGTGCTTTCCTTCAAGAATGTCTTTGATCGTGAACACCACCTTGGTCTTGAAGCTGTTAGCTTCAGATTCGCATAACTAGCGATAGATCCAAGCCCATCTTCGCCGATTCCTCCGAGCTCTCCTGCGTCACTCATCAGGAGATCGATTATTGTCAACGATATTCTGTTCTTCTCGACATGTTTTTATAGCGCAGGAGCCCTGTATACAAAAAAGAAGCTGACTGTAAAGTAGAATTCTCTACTTTACGGTCAGCCTCTATTGGTTTATCGGTGATTAGCCTTCAAGAAGGAGCGCTTCTGGATCTTCAAGCAGAGCCTTAACGGTTACAAGGAAGCGAACGGCTTCGCTGCCGTCTACGATACGGTGATCGTATGACAATGCGATGTACATCATCGGACGGTTTTCCATGCGTACATCGTCAATCGCTACCGGCCGGATTTGAATCTTATGCATACCGAGGATACCAACCTGCGGCGCATTTAGAATCGGAGTCGACAGCAAGGAGCCGAAGACGCCGCCGTTCGTGATGGTGAAGCTTCCGCCTTGCAGATCAGAGATCGCAAGCGTGTTGGATCTTGCCTTTCCAGCAAGCTCAACGATGTTTTTCTCGATTTCAGCGAAGCTTAGACGGTCTGCGTCGCGAACGACTGGAACAACAAGACCTTCCTTAGCCGAAACTGCTATGCCGATATCATAGAATTTTTTGGTAACGATCTCTTCGCCGTCAATCTCTGCGTTAAGCAGCGGGAAAGCTTTAAGCGCTCCAACCACCGCTTTCGTAAAGAATGACATAAAACCAAGGTTCACATCATTTCTCTCAAAAAATGCTTGCTTGCGGCGTTTCCGAAGATCAAGAATCGCAGTCATATCCACTTCGTTGAATGTCGTCAGCATGGCTGCCGTACGCTGTGCTTCAACCAGACGGTTTGCAATCGTAACCCGGCGGCGCGACATCCGTTTGCGTTCAGTCGGCTTGCCTTCTTTGCCTGCGCTTGCTGGCTCGGCAGCTTGCGTAAGCGGAGCTGATTTGACAGGTGTCGCTACTGCAGGAGCTTGTCCTTGCGGCTGCGAAAGATCAATGCCTTGCTCACGGGCACGTTTGCGTGCTGCCGGCGATGCGTTGATCGCTGCCGCGCTGTCGCTGGCAGGAGCAGCCGCTTGCGCAGCTGGTGCTGCAACTGGCGCTGCTGCTTGTGCCGCTGGAGGTGTTGGAGCTGCAACCGCAGCTTTCTCTACCGCAGGAGCTGCTGGCGCGGAGGCGCCAGCTCCTTCGCCGATCGATCCAATTGCTTCGCCTACTAATACAACATCTCCGTCTTGCTTCGCGATACGGGATACAACGCCGCTGTTATCAGCGCTAATCTCGATGTTTACTTTATCGGTTTCAAGCTCCAGCAGGACATCTCCTTGATTGACGGAGTCGCCTTCCTTCACGAACCACTTGGTAATCGTGCCCTCTGAAATGGACTCGCCTAATTCTGGTACTATAATTTCAGCCATTAGTCGCTACCCCCTTATCAAACTTGTTTCAACTGGTTTGCCGTTCAAGGCTGTCGAAATAATCCACTTTTGCTCTGCGGCATGCACCTCTTGGTGTCCGCTTGCCGTACTTGAGCGGTCCGGTCTGCCGACGTAACGGACAGCCGCCTTCTTAGGCGCCAATGCGCGCAGCCTTGGCTCCATGAAGCTCCATGAACCCATGTTCTGCGGCTCTTCCTGTACCCACACGATTTCTTCCAGCTTATCGAATTGCTTCACGATACGCTCGATTTCGGCATGTGCGAACGGATACAGCTGCTCTACCCTTGCAACGCGCAGCCATTCGAAATCCTCTGCGTTGGATGAAGCAAGTGCTTCTTCCACATCAATAGCAACCTTACCCGTGCAAAGCAGAAGACGTTTTACCTTATCCTTCTGATCCTTCGATTCCGTCAGGCTAAACTGCGGAAGCACCGGTTTGAATGAGCCTTCGCTGAATTCAGCGCCATGCGACGCAACGCGCGGATTACGGATCAAGCTTTTTGGCGCCATAAGCACGAGCGGGCGAACCTGTTCGGTGCCAAGCGATGCCGCTTGCTTGCGCAGCAAGTGAAAATATTGGGCGGATGATGTCAAGTTCGCAACCGTCCAGTTGTTATCGGCTGAGAGCTGTAGGAATCGCTCTAGCCTTGCGCTTGAATGCTCCGGTCCTTGACCTTCGTAGCCATGCGGCAGCAAAATCGTAATTCCTGATTTCTGCGACCATTTCGCTCGGCCAGCTGAGATAAACTGGTCAAAGATAACCTGTGCGACATTCGCAAAATCTCCGTATTGCGCTTCCCAAATCACGAAGGTTTCTGGAGCGAATACGTTATAGCCATATTCAAAGCCAAGCACTGCCGTTTCAGACAATGGGCTGTTGTGAACCGCAAAGGATGCTTTAGCTTGCGGCAGCATATGAAGCGGCGAGAACTTAGCAGCCGTAGCATTATCATTGAGCATGATATGACGGTGTGCGAATGTTCCGCGCTCTGAATCCTGTCCGCTTAGGCGAATCGGCGTTCCGTCAGCAAGAATCGTGGCGAAAGCAAGCGACTCTGCATGTGCCCAGTCAACCTTTTCACCATCATTCAGGGCTGACGCTCTGCGCTGCAAAATACGCTGCAGCTTCGTATATTCAGTGAAGCCCTCTGGGCGGTTGAGAAGCTCCAGATTAATCTCGCGCAGCGTCTCAAGCGGAACAGCCGTGCGTGCTTCTTCTCCGGATGGAAGCTCCGATTTCCGCTGCTCTCCGCGCAATTTCGGCTCGCCTTCCTTTGCTTTCATCGCATCGTAGGCTGCTTGAAGCTTGCCGTTCGTACGCTGGCGCAGCTCCTCAACTTGCTCCTCAGAGATTGCTTTCGCCGATTTAAGCTGCTCGGAATAAAGCGTGCTTACGGTCGGGTGATTGCGAACCTTCGTGTACATAAGCGGTTGTGTTACTTCTGGATCATCCATTTCATTATGACCGAAGCGGCGGTAGCCGATCAAATCAATAACAAAACCTTTATTATAACGCAGACGATATTCGCATGCGAGACGAACTGCAGCCAAGCATGCTTCCGGCTCATCCGCGTTGACGTGAACGATCGGAATGTCAAAGCCCTTCGCAAGATCACTTGCATAATGCGTGGAACGCGAATCAATGCTGTTCGTTGTGAAGCCTAGTCGGTTGTTGGCAATGATGTGCAGTGTGCCGCCGTTATGGTAGCCTTGCAGCTTATTGAAGTTAAGCGTCTCCGCTACGATACCTTCTCCGATGAAAGCAGCGTCGCCATGTACGCAAATGGTAACGGCTTTGGATGAATCCTGCTTCGGCATCCCCGGCTTGCTTCTATCCTCTTGAGCTGCTCGTGTGAAGCCTTCAACTACAGGATTAACAAACTCCAGATGGCTCGGGTTGTTCGCAAGCGTAAGGTTGGCACGAATCGTTTCGCCTTCCTTAATCGCGCGATCTGCACCCAGATGGTATTTCACATCGCCCGTCCAGCCATAGTTGAGACCCATCGAGCCTTCGGATGGAATAAGCTCTTTGTTAGGGGCATGATGAAACTCGGAGAAGATTTTCTCATACGGCTTGCCGAGTACATGCGTAAGTACGTTTAGACGGCCGCGGTGAGCCATTCCCATTAGAATATTGTTCGCACCGTCATGCGCGACGGCACGGACGATCTCATCCAACACGGGCACGAGCATATCCACGCCCTCTATCGAGAAACGCTTCTGACCGACGAATGTCCGGTGCAAGAAATTCTCGAAATATTCGACTTCCAATAGACGCTCAAGCAACGCCGAACGTTCTCTTGCCGACAACGGCGCCGGGAAGCTACCCGATTCCGCTTGCTTATTCAGCCAGTTCCGCTCATTCTCGTCATGGATATGTGTAAATTCATAAGCAGCCGAGCGTGTATAAATTTCTCTTAGACGGCTGATTGCCTCCCACCCGTTCGAGATCGATGCAGGTGCATTGTCCCAAATAAGCGAAGCAGGTATAGAAGCCAAATCTGCTTGCGTAAGGCCAAAGGTTTCTGGTTCAAGCAGCTTCGTATCCGCTGCCGGACTAAAACCAAGGGGGTCGATATCCGCAGCTAAATGGCCGTATCTGCGAATGTTCAGCATAAGCTGATGCGCAGCGACAACCTTCTTCAACATATTTGAATCAATCGGTCCAGGTGCTGCACTTGATGCAGCCTGTTGCTCGCTTGGCTTTGCTGTATTAGCAGCGGCTCCTATCGATACTGCCGGAGGTGCTCCAAAACGTTCAAAAAGCTCACGAACCGTTGCTTCAACGGCATCAGGCTCTGTTAAAAAACGTTCGTATTGCTCCTGCACATACCCAAGGTTGGGTCCATAGTAGCTTTGCCAAGGCGAATAATTACGCTCATCATGGTTGCTCATTGCAGAAAATTCCACCCTCTCTATTCATTGCCATCCTATTATTTTCTAAGGCGGAGCTCGTCATACATGCCCGCCAGCTTGCAAAGCCTTAATCCGTTTCAACTTGCTCTATAATATGATTGGTTATTAAGTTATACCGTAATCTTCAGTACATGGTTTCAAATTACGGCAATTTATAGGATGTTGATTGAAAGCTCCCTTATATTTTAGTACATAGTACGCTTGCCTTCCATAATCATATTGGCATTGATATCATCCATTTCAAGCATTGATTGTCGTTCTCGGACATCCATCGAAGCATTAATCATCTTGAAAAACGTTTTTCAGAAATAAAATTGCTGCCCGATTCTGGTACCCTCCTACCTCATGTCCTGAAAAAGGATAGTCATTCAGCTCTTTTTTGGCATTGATCCGATTGAAAACCGCGTAAATCGTTTCCGGCATGCATACCGTGTCTTTCCAGCCAACCGACATTAAGACCGGCGCTTGAATTCGTTCCGCTAGGTTGAGCATGTCGAAATGTGCCAGTGTATGCAGTATATGCTCAAGCCTGTCTGGATAACGCTTTACGTGCTGAGCAACCTCGGTCAACGAACCTGTCGAATGCATAATGCCATAATCCATATGGCACATATTCGGAATATCGGCTACGACAGCGCTTACCTTCGAATTAAGAGCAGCAGCTAAAAGCGCAAGCCCGCCACCTTGGCTGCCTCCGACTACCGCTATACGGGCGGCATCCACCTCCGGCTGCAGCGCAGCAGCATCGACCGCTCTTACCGTATCCATTGTGATTGCCCTGTAATAGCTTTGCTCAATGTTTTCAATGCCTTGCGTGACCCAGCCTTTTATCGTCCCTTCCTCCGAAGTCAGCAGGTTGCCGGTCTCACCGCCTTGTCCTCTAGCATCGACCGCAAATACTGCATAGCCGAGAAGCAGCCATGCCGCATAGCGCTCGGGCAGGCCTTTGTCGCCCGTATACCCTTGATAGATGACGACGCAAGGAAGCTTCTTCCCAAGCAATCCCTGCTCCGGAACGATATAAAGCGCATGAATGGGGGTTTCGTCACTCCCCTTGTAGGTCAAGCGTTCCGTTCTAACCGTACTTAGCGGTGTATCCAGCAGCTCCTTCACAATTTCAAGCGGCTTGTCCGAATAGCTCGCAAGCACAGCGTCCCAGTAACGGTTCAGTTCTGCCAAATCCATCGTAACAGGCGGATAATAGGCCAATAAATCACTTTTTCTTCTTTCTATCGCATGCATATTAGTATACCCCTATTCCAATATGTATTTTCGTCGCACTCCAGTCTTGCATGAAAGAGTTTAAGTAAGCGTTATCAAAACCGTTCGAAAAGCAAGCTCCCTAAGTACAAGGAGGCTCTGCTTAACTTTGTATTTTATAATAAATGCGCCTATCCTATCTATCGGATTTTTGATTCTTATCCTTTAACACTAGCGGTCCAATCACAAATGCCATGACAAGCAGCGTTGCGCCAGTCATCATCGCGATTCCGTAGCTTTGCACCCAGTAAGGACTGTCCGCAACTCGCTTGTAAATCCAGCCTCCCAGAAGCGGACCCGCAAATCCAGTAATGCCAGTCAGCGCAGAGAATACGGCAATATACATGGGACGCTCCGATTTAGGCGTATCCCCGATAATAAAGTTAAAGGCAAGCAGATTGTAGCCTCCAACGCCGACGCCAAGCACAATATGGACGGCAATAAGGATCAGAATGGCAGGCAGAAACGCCATCCCACCCCATAATAAACAGGCAATTCCTATAATGGGAAGCGCCCACCGCAGCAAAGCGCGTGTTGAATATTTGCTGTTCATATTTCCCCAATAGTAATAGCTGAACATCATCACAATCATTTGAATCGTAGTGATGACCGTCACCCAGGTGTAATTGAGGTTGACGATATCCAGCATGACATAAGAGAAAAATGGCACAGCTATATTTTGGATCAATATAAAAGTAGCCAGAAATAAGGTAGCCAGTAAAAACGTAAGGTCGCCAAGCGGCTTCTTTAATCTTTTCCATTTCGAAGCTTCGATTGAGCGTTCGAGCGGAAGATTCGGATAACGGTACAGCTCAATGCCGTTCCAGACTGTGGCTGCCGCACAAATCACATACAGGACAACAAAACCGCTGCCTTCAGGCAATCGATTCAAAATTTGCCCGCCGATGAGCAGGCAGAGGCTTGCGACCGCCCAATGAATCGTATTCCGAATGCCGAAATACCGTCCACGAACCTGAGCGGGCACCATATCCGCCACAAGCGAGGTCCACAGGACCCCAGCAGACTGCGCGCAAATATAAGAGACCGTAAACATCACGATATACGCAGCCACCCAGTAGCCCTCCGGCACCCAGAATGGGATAAGCCCGGTTGCTGTCCATAACGAACGGTGAACAAGGCTGAATATCATAACGTAACGCCTTCTGTTTTCGAACCGATGCATGTAAAAGGCGATAATGAGCTGTACGAGGTTGGCAAACGCAGGAATCGCTAGCGCTGCACCAATTGCGTCCGACTTCGCTCCCAAATAAAGGAGGTACGCTGTAAGCAGCGGACCTCCTAGCAAATTTCCGATAATTGTTGCAGGAATGCCTTCCACTATAGCTGTGTGCAAGCCCCTTCTCTGCTCGGACATTCTCCGTCTTGGCAACAGGATGTCCTTTAACATACATACCCTCTCCGCTCTGCTTACTCGTGGTGTACAATCAATTCAATCAATGTTCTAACCATTACGCCAGTTGCGCCTTTCGTTTCCCAACCCCGACTCGAATCCAGCCAAGCCGTTCCTGCGATATCCAAATGCACCCAAGGCAGATCCTCCGCAAAATGCCCGATAAAGAGCCCGCCGGTTATCGTTCCGGCATACCTGCCGCCGCTATTTTTCAAATCTGCCGCATCACTCATGATCTGTTTCTTATATTCTGGATAAGCAGGCAGCTGCCAGATCCGCTCGCCCGATCGATCCGATGCCGCTTGCACTTGGTTGAAGAGAGCTTCGTTGTTCGTTACCGCTCCTGTCGCTTGCGTGCCAAGAGCAACGGATACAGCTCCCGTCAATGTTGCCACATCCACAAGCTTTGTCGCGCCTCTCGTAATCGCCGTCGTGAGACCGTCTGCAAGCACGAGCCTTCCCTCTGCGTCCGTATTCACAATCTCCACCGTATGGCCGCTCATCATCCGCAGAACATCTCCCGGTTTCATTGCACGGTCTGAAGGCATGTTCTCCGCTGTCGGAATAACGGCAATTACATTCCTTGCAGGTTTCAGCTCTCCGATTACACGCATGGCACCAAGGACTGCTGCCGCACCGCCCATATCCGAAATCATTTCCTGCATGCCGTCAGCCCTCTTCAAAGAGATGCCTCCCGTATCAAACGTAATGCCCTTTCCTACCAATCCCCATGCCTCATCCGAGCTTGGGTTGCCTTTATAATGAATGACGATCATGCGTGGCGGGTTAATGCTTCCTTGACCAACGCCCAGCAAGCCGCCCATGCGCTGCTCCGCGGCGCTCCATTCATCGATTACCTCGATCTCCAAATCAAGCTCCCGCGCCAGCTCCTCTGCATGATAGGCAAGCCGCTCCGGCGTTAGATCATTTCCTGGCAGATTAGTCAAATCACGGGCCAAAACAACTCCTTCGGCATACAGCTTGCCTTTAGCAATACCCTGCTCCCACAATGCGGCATCTTCAGCCGAAGCTGCCGCCCCTTGCGGTAAAAAGCCCACCTCTTTCAGTGAAAACCGTTCAGACGGCTCGCGTTTCAGCGGCTGGCGTACGTGAAGCGATAACAGCAGTCCCTCAGTCAACGCCTGCGCTGAACGTTCTATCCCCAGCTTCGCTAGCGACCCATCAAGCAAGACGTCTGACAGCAGAACCTGAACCTTCTCCGCACGCAGCTTTTTCAGCGCTTTCGCAGCAGCAGCGGCAGCAAGGCGAAGGCCTGTCGCGCCTCCCTCTGAATCAAGCCCTACGAACACGATATGTGCAGCGGGATATAGACCGAGTGTCGGCATAACTGCAACTTGCTCAGCATCTGCCTTAAACAATCCTTTAGCATGCTGGGCCCTAAGCGCTTCATCGATTTGCGGCTGCAAAATCGGAAGCGCTCCTTCACCTTGAACGAATTCTTTTTTGCCTATAAAACGTATGACCGCCTCTGCAGCCGCTTGCTCCGTATTTCTCAATCCGTATGTAAATGATACGTTCATTAGTTGTTTCCTCACTTTCTTCATCGGTATATTTGCATAGACGTCCACCGAAATGCAGACTTATTCATACCGTTTGCCAAACTCATTATACCTAAGGATCTTCGACTTTTCCATGTTTATCATTGAAGCATGTACGACCTTAACAATCGAAAAGCTCCCCTCCCAAGTCGGGAGAAGAGCCCTTATATGTTCTTTTGCTCGCGGTTCATATACGCCACCTAATTAGGCAAGCGGCAAAGTTATGATGAATTCCGTCCCTACGCCCCGTTGGCTGTCAACCCGAATAGTCCCATTATGATTGCGAACAATCCGATAACTGACGGACAGCCCCAGTCCCGTTCCGGCTTGCTTTGTCGTAAAGAAGGGGTCAAACAACCGATTCATCGTCGCCTTTTCCATGCCTTTACCGTTGTCCTTGATGATAATCTCAGCAGATTGCCCGTTGCTGCGCGTAACAATATCAATCAGGCCTCGTCGTTCACTTTGTACCTCTTCAATGGCATCAAGCGCATTTTTGATAATATTCAATATGACCTGCTTGACCTGCTTGACGTCGATGGAAACCAAATGCTCCGCGCAATAGCATTCAGCCTTAATCTCGCAGTTCCGCATCAGTGCTTCGCTTTCAGTCAGCAAAACGACTTCCTTTATCAAATGATCGATGGACACCAATTGCTTCATCGGCGCCGACGGCTTGGACGAGTTTAGAAATTCATAAATAATATCATTAGCTCGATCAATCTCCGTCAAAATAATACGTGCGTACTCCTCTTTGCCAACCTCAAGCAAATAAGGCCGGAGCAGCTGTATAAAGCCCCGGATGCTCGTCAACGGATTTCGAATTTCATGTGCAATGGCGGCTGCGATCTTTCCGAGCATTGCAAGCTTGTCATTCTGCAAAGCGGTTTGCTCAATCTGCTTGTATTCCGAAACATCCTTAACACTGAATAAAAAATCACCGTCTAATTGATCACCGTAAGTAACCGTTACTAATAGATGTTTGCCGTCTTTATGCTGGAATTCATAGTACCGACTGTGCATCAGAAACATTTCCTTGTAAAGCCTTAGAACTGTCCGTTTTGTACTGCTCGCAAGCTGTCTATGCCGCAATATTTCCTTGATCGTGCAGCCAATCAACGTTTTCCTAGGAATATCGAGCAGCTTGGCCATCTGCACATTAATAAAAGACAATATGCCGTCGCTGTCAAATAAGGCGATACCGCTGTCCATGTGCTGAAGCACATTTTCATATTTATTTTTCACCTTTTCGAAGGAGCGATTGGATCTGAACAGCATTTCACGCATTTCACTAAATTTCTGTTCAGTAGACCGTTCCGGCTGCAGCCGGAAGCGGCAAGCGACCATGATTTCCATTAAGAACACAAATGAACGATTATATAACCGCACAGCTTCCTCCGAGTCGACATTCGCGGCTAATGACTGTATGCATTCTTCATGTACAGCAATGATTTCTTCCGGATTTATTCCGTAAAGCTCCTTGCCCAGCTCGTTGGCATGGAATAATGATACTTCCTTACCACTTCTAATATACTCGGCAAGCGCCGGGAAATAGCGCTTTCGAATGGCCAACATCATGTACTCCTCCCCGGCAACGTCTATAGAGATAACAGTTACAGTTACTACTAATCATAGGGCGAGTTTACAATCGCTGTCAATCGGAAATACTGTCGAAATTTGTTCGTCAACTGGGTAAAAAGTATCGTACGGACACGATTAGGTCTTTAGACTGTTTGTGAGACAAATGACTTTCTACACCCTTTTTACGATTAAAAAACCAGCCCTTTTTCCTTGTCGGCATGGTTGGCTAAGCTAATTCGCTAGTTTGTATTCAATCCCTATTATTGTCCTTTTCATTCGTGTTTCTATTATCGTTTGACTTATCATCTTTTCCCTTATCGTTTTTTTTATCTGAATTCCAGCCATCGCGATCGTCACGGTTATCCTTATCGTCATCACGCCAATTGATTCCCCAACCGATATTATCACGGTTATCCTTATTGTCGTCACGCCAATTGGTTCCCCAGCCGTTGTTATCGCGGTCCTCATTGCGAATGTCGCCTCTGTTATCTTTGTCATCATCGTCGTTATTGTTACGCGATTGATTCCAGCCTTGATTCCAATCTCGGTCATCGTCCTCTTTATCGTCATCCTGTTTATCCGAATTCGGACGATTTGGTTTGCTCGGTTTGCTCGGTTTGCCCGGTTTTCCTGGTGTTGTCACCGGTTTATCATCCAAAGCACCGTTTCTTATAGGCTTTTTCGTCTCCGATGGTTTCAAGGTTACAACACTGCTCGGCTTCTCAGGCTTCGCTGCCTTGACCGGTTTATTCGGTTTAGCGGTTGCAGTCGGCTTAGCTGCTCCACCTTTGTTTATATTGTTTTGCTGCTTGGCTTTTTCCTTTTTTTCCTTCGCAACCAGCTCTTTCAGCTTTTCTTTGCTCTTGTCCTGCGCATTGTCTACAATCGTTTTTACTCCACCAACCGGCTCCGTTGCTTTATCGATGGACTGCTGCTTCAATTGCTCTATTTCAAGCGAATATCCCTCTTCCTTCGCCATTAAATAAACGGCCATTTTACCTGAGGATATACCGTTGATCGCCGCTTCCTCACGCACCTCATTTGGGATAGACATGGTCGTAATATTTGCAGTTGCGGCCTCATCTGTCAGATTGTTTAGCAGCAGCCTCAGCGCTTCGTCGACTTTTCCTGTCAAAATACTCTCATAATCGAGTTTTAGTGCAGAAGCATCACTAAGCAGAACACTTGTAATAAAAATATCCTTGTTTGGCGTATCCAAATAATGCGATGTCTTCGCTTTTTCTAGCAGGGACGAGGCAACGTTCTCTACATTGATTCCGTCGAATGGAAGGCCTTTAATAATATTCTCGCCGTCAGCATTTAACGCCCGCAGCTCACGTACCTTCCCATTCTCGTCCACGCCTAGCTCTACGCTTGGATTAATGTCCATACTTACATATGCCACGACAGGATTCTTATCTCTTTGAATAAAGAATAAGAGAGGCAGGATGAACACTAGCAGAATAGCAGCTGCACTCCCATACCAGTATGCAGGCTTTACATTTCGGGTTTTCTTGTACACCGCTTCGAAAATAATTTCTTCTCCCAGCTGCGGCGTACCTTGAATAGGGGCTTGCAAAAATTGTCCGTCTGCCGTCATGACGACCGCATGCTGCTTATGGATACTCACAACAATTCCGCGTTTCATTTGCTTGCCTCCTTATTCGAACCCATATGGTCTTCGGATATATGTAGATAATCATGCATGTATGGATATGGTCCTGATATGACGAGTGAGATCGCAATAATATACTTTCGGTTGCGCTCCACTGTTTTGCGTGAAACGCCGCACAGTTCAGTCAGCTCTTTAACTGGCAGCTTCCCTGATTGCCTAAGCGAATCGAACAATGGCTCTTCGCCTAACAGCGTTTGAGCGATGCCAATCAGCAGCCTTCTGGAATCTGCATGCTTCGGAGATACTTCCACCAGCTCAGCGAATGAAATTCCAAAACGATCAAGTTCATTGTTCAACTCGCCGATTTCGACTCTGCGTTCATCCTCGGTTCGTTTCATCTCGAAAGCGAACATCGCTTGCTTCGTTTCTACTGAATTATATTGAGGCTGTTCTTCTTCCTCTGAGTCAAACATGCTATAGGGAACAACCTTGGAATGCCTCTGTTCTTTTCGGACATGGTCAATAAGCCGGCGGCGAATGACGGTTTCAGAAAATCCGATAAACGATTTCCCTGCATGACTGGAGAACTGATTGATGGCTTCATTAAAAGCTAACAGCGCTATGCTGAACTCATCGTCTCGGCTCGGATCAATATACCGTTTGCAAAATCGGCTTGTCACTTTCATTATATAAGGTTTGTAATCTGCTATGAATTGCTCACGCAGCAGCTCGTCGCCATCTCGAATACGAGCAATCTTTTGTTCGGGAGTCAGCTTATCCTCCTCCGCAGCTTCTGCAGAAACAGTATTCCGCAAGAAGCGTTTGAACAATACGAGTAACAACCGCTCCACCTCACTATTAGTATGATTCGTTTCTGTCATTCCGGTTTCGGGGGGTACATTATGAGAACATCTTCATTTATTTTAAAACAAGAAGAAACGGCTTCTCCATCCTCTGCAAGAGGAGGGTATCCGTTTCTCGTAGAAATAGAAGAATAATTATCGCGTGAAACAAATAAAGTCTTATATTTTAATAAAAGCCTCCCAAAAGGAGGCTCACCATTCATGTTTAAAAAAACTAAACGGAAGTACGGCGTTGTCGCAGCTTATTCCTTCGGTTATTCAGCATCCCAAGACGCTTCTTAAGGACAAGCTGCCATTCCGTATCCTCAATCTGCTTCGCAAAGCTTAGCAAATCAAGTGCCATATCAATTTGACTGTGAACGACATCCATCGGATCCTCATTCTCGTGATTCACGCAATTTTCAAGCAGCGCCATGCCTTCTTGCTCAACGTACTCCTGGAAATCAACTTCAGCAGCACCGTCGCCATGCGCATATTCAGCTAATATTTCATATTCGTTTTCGATTAAGTAATGAATATCTACACGGTGACATACCGGACAAAACACAATCGGTACATTGTGAATATGCGTCCGAAAATGCTTAAGCGTTCCCTTAGTCCCAATCATGCTAGCTCCACAGCAAAAGCTCATTGACGACCCCTCCTTAAAGGTTTGCGAAGCAAACCTACTTCGTAAGCATCAACTAAGGTTTGCGAAGCAAACCTTCAGCAATATCATGATAATCGATTACGTACGCTAATGTCTTATTCATTCGATCCTGTGGCTATTACCTTATTCGCCCTGCACTACGTAAATTCCTGCTTTTCATTGATAATATGTACCCGGCCATGCCTATAAATAAACAAAACCCGCGCCATCGCATGGCGCGGGTTTTGTTGTGACCGGTACGAAACGTATTATTTCGATACCAATGTTTGTTGACCTGGTTTCCAGTTGATTGGGCAAAGTCCGCCGGATTGCAAAGCTTGCAATACGCGAAGCGTCTCATCAACGCTGCGGCCTACGTTGTTATGGTTAACAACTTGGTATTGTACTTCGCCTTCTGGATTGATGATGAATAGACCGCGAAGCGCGATACCTTCTTCTTCAATGAGGACGCCGTAGTCACGAGCAACGCTCTTCGTGATGTCAGCTGCAAGCGGGAATTCAAGCTGGCCTAGTCCATTATCATTAACCGGCGTGTTGATCCATGCGCGGTGGCTGTGTTTGCTATCAACGCTGACACCTAGAACTTCAGTGTCCAATTTTTTGAATTCAGCAGCTGCAAGGCTAAGTGCTGTGATTTCAGTTGGGCATACGAAAGTGAAATCTAGCGGGTAGAAAAACAATACCAACCATTTGCCTTTGTAATCTGCAAGTGATGCTGTACCAAAATCTTTACCGTCGCCTGTTGCTGTTTCCATCGAAAAATCTGGGGCCTGGCGGCCTACCAAACGCTCTGCCATTATAGAAAACCTCCTTGGACCTATCCATAAATTTTTATTATTTTTGTCACTTCATCTGTGTGACTTACCTAGTAAATAGTATCACTAGTCTAGAATGAAGTCAATATTATAATTAATACTTATTTATAATAATTATAATCTAGAAACTATTTTCTAAGAGCAGCTACGATCAAATCGCCCATTTCTGTCGTACCGATTGCAGTGCTCTTATCAACTGCAATATCACCAGTACGGTGGCCTGCATCAAGAACTTCTTTAACAGCCGCTTCAATAGCCGCTGCAGCCTCATGATAGCCAAATGTAAGGCGGAACATTAATGCTACGGATAGAATCGTTGCGATTGGATTAGAGATGCCTTGTCCAGCAATGTCAGGAGCGGAGCCGTGTACCGGCTCGTACAAGCCGAAGCTTCCTTCGCCAAGCGAAGCGGATGAAAGCATGCCAATCGAGCCTGTAAGCATTGCTGCTTCGTCACTTAGAATATCACCGAACATATTTTCAGTCACGATTACATCGAAGCTTGACGGACGGCGAAGCAATTGCATCGCGCAGTTGTCTACAAGCACGTGTTCCAGCTCAACCTCTGGATATTCAGGAGCAATCCGGTTAACTACTTCACGCCATAGACGGGAAGTTTCCAGAACGTTTGCTTTATCAACGGAAGCAAGGCGCTTGCCGCGAGTCATCGCGATATCGAATGCTTGACGAACGATACGCTCAATTTCTTGTACATTGTATACGCAAGTATCAACAGCTTCTTCGCCGAATGCACCTTCACGACGGAATTTCTCTCCGAAGTAGATTCCGCCTGTCAATTCACGAACAACGATAAGATCCGTGCCCTCAAGCACTTCAGGCTTCAACGTCGATGCTTCTTTCAAGCAATCGAACACTGTTGCAGGGCGGATGTTGGAGAATAGTCCAAGCGCTTTGCGAATGCCGAGCAAGCCTGTTTCAGGACGAAGCTCTTTGGAATTGTTGTCCCATTTCGGGCCGCCTACAGCTCCAAGCAATACGGCGTCTGCTCCTTTGCAAAGATCAAGCGTTTCTTGCGGTAGCGGCGTTCCTTTCTCGTCGATAGCGATTCCGCCGAATAAGCCATGCTCCGTTTCGAATTGGTAACCGAAAAGCTCTTCGGTTTTTTTAAGTACTTTAAGCGCTTCGCCAACAACCTCTGGACCAATACCGTCGCCGGCAATAACCGCGATTTTTTTAACTTCTGACATAATAAATGTAACACTCCTCTTTTTCATTTAACTTGTCCTTCATCGCTCCCTGCGGACTCGGTGAACAACATGTTTCACTCATTCTCATTCTATTATCATTTGTACCACAAAAACGCTCTGATTACAAAGATATAAAATCTATTTACTCTATAGACTACGGCTATAAAGAACCTAAAAACGTCCTACTTTCAACCGTTTCGGGATGCTCAGCTTCATATGGGAGTCATCATCTATTAGAAATGAAAATAGGACGGCCCCATAGGTCAGCTAGGACCTGGCGGGACTATCCTATTTCCTCATGCTATTCGTTTTACACTAAATTAAGCTCATTTTATCGCGGCGGCCTGGCGTTTTGCGTTTCTCGATAAGGCGGTTAAGCGCGTCAATATAGGCACGCGCGCTCGCTTCAAGAATGTCCGTGCTCAATCCCCGACCTTGGGCAGAAACATCATTCTGCTTCAGTACCACATGAACCTCACCTTGTGCGTCCTTGCCTTGCGACACGGATTTGATCGAATAGTCTTCCAGTTCCACAATCTCTTGCGTAACTTTGTCAATCGCATTGTAGATCGCGTCCACAGACCCATTGCCTATTGCAATCTCCTCAACAACTTCGCCTTCTGCTTTGCGAATTCGAACAGAAGCGCTTGGCGTTGACTGATTGCCATAGCTCACTTGAATCGTCTCCAAGCTGAATACCTCCGGCGTATCAATCAGCTTCTCCTCAAGCATCGCAAGAATATCCTCGTCGCTGACCGTTTTCTTGCGATCCGCAAGATCCTTAAACTTAGCAAATGCTGCATTAACCGCATCGTCCTCAAGCTCGTAACCGAGATCGATTAGCTTCTCGCGGAATGCATGGCGCCCAGAGTGCTTGCCCAGTACAAGCTTTGATTCCTTCAGCCCGATTGTTTCAGGAGAAATAATCTCATAAGTCGTTTTCTCTTTCAGCATGCCATCCTGATGAATGCCTGACTCATGCGCGAAAGCATTGGCGCCGACGATTGCTTTGTTTCCAGGCACGACCATGCCTGTCAGCTTGCTGACTAGTCGGCTTGTTTTTGCAATTTCCTTTAGGTTCAATGTCGTTTGCGCGCCGAAATAATCCGGACGCGTCGCAAGTGTCATCGCGATTTCTTCAATCGCGGTGTTGCCTGCACGCTCGCCAATCCCATTGATTGTACCTTCGATTTGATCCGCGCCGTTTAGTATCGCTGCAAGAGAGTTGGCAGTCGCCATGCCAAGATCATCATGACAGTGGGCGCTTAGCTGGATCTTCTCGATATTCGGAACATTTTCCTTCAACGTCTTGAAGATATTGCCGAACTCAAGCGGATTCAAATAACCGACCGTATCCGGAATATTGACAACCGTAGCTCCTGCATTAATGGCCATTTCTACTACCTGGCATAGGAAATCCAGCTCCGTACGTCCGGCATCCTCTGCCGAGAATTCAACCTTGTCGAAATATTTCTTCGCATAGCGAATCGCACGCTCCGCCGTTTCCAGCACTTGATCCTTCTCCATGCGCAGCTTGTGCTTGCGGTGGATGGGACTTGTAGCAAGAAATACGTGAATACAAGGATCCTGTGCACCAATAAGCGCTTCACGAACGGCGTCAATGTCTTGCTCGCGTGAACGGGAAAGACCGATAACCGTTGCGTTTTTGACCGCGCGAGCCACCGCGTTAACGGCTGCAAGATCACCAGGCGAAGCAGCTGGGAAGCCGGCTTCCATACGATCTACGCCAAGGCGTTCAAGTTGAAGGGCGATCTCTACCTTTTCCTTCGTGTTCAGGTTCACACCAGGAGATTGCTCTCCGTCACGAAGCGTTGTATCGAAAACATAAATTTTCCGCATTTGTGCATTGCACCTCCGTGAACAGAATGATCCCGGCACGCGAATGGATTCGCCCTGCGCTGCGGATCCCGCAGCGCAAAGCGATCCGGCGAGCCGGGATATGGTCGTTTCTTCTATCTGTTATTACTTCTTGATCCAGTGCATCAATTCGCGAAGCTGTGCGCCTGTTTGCTCGATAGGGTGAGCAGCTTCGTTACGGCGAGTAGCCGTAAGCATCGCACGGTTGGATTGGTTCTCCAAGATGAAGTCGCGAGCGAAACGACCGGATTGGATATCTTCCAATACGCGTTTCATTTCTTTTTTCGTTTCTTCTGTAACGATGCGAGGACCTGTTACATAATCGCCGTATTCAGCAGTGTTGGAGATGGAGTCGCGCATCGACGAGATTCCGCCTTCATACATCATGTCAACGATCAGTTTAAGCTCGTGCAAGCACTCGAAGTAAGCCATTTCTGGAGCGTAGCCAGCTTCAACAAGCGTCTCGAAGCCCGCTTTAACAAGCGCTGAAGCGCCGCCGCATAGAACCGCTTGCTCACCGAACAAATCTGTTTCTGTTTCTTCTTTGAAAGATGTTTCGATAACGCCTGCACGAGTACAGCCGATACCTTTAGCATATGCAAGGCCAATTGCTTTAGCATTGCCTGTTGCATCTTGCTCGATCGCGATAAGACCAGGAACGCCAAAACCTTCTTGGTACGTACGGCGAACCATGTGACCAGGAGATTTAGGAGCAACTAGGAATACGTCTGTATCAGCGTTCGGCACGATTTGGCCGTAATGAATGTTGAAGCCGTGTGAGAACATAAGAGCCGCGCCTTTTTTGAGGTTAGGAGCGATTTCTTCGCTGTATACTTTCGCTTGTGTTTCGTCAGGAAGCAAGATTTGAACAACGTCAGCTACTTTAGTCGCTTCTGCAACTGTAAGTACTTCAAAACCGTCTTTTTTAGCTACATCAGCTGATTTACCAGGACGAAGCCCGATAACTACTTTCAAGCCGCTGTCGCGAAGGTTTTGTGCTTGTGCATGACCTTGGCTGCCGTAACCGATAACTGCGATTGTTTTGCCTTGTAGTACGCCTTGATCAGCGTCTTTTTCATAGTACATTGTAACTGCCATTTTAATAATTGCCTCCTTTAATTTAACCCTTTTGAGCGGGTGTTTAAGCAGAGAATGACCCATAAGCAGCGGTTCTCCCCTTAAACTCCCGCTCAAAACGGGATGTTGAAATGGGAATAGAAGTGATTACTATTTCGCGTTGCCTCTGTTAAGCGCCGTTACGCCAGTGCGCGAAAGCTCGCGGATGCCGTAAGGCTTCAGCAGCTCAACCATAGCGTCGATTTTCTCGGTGTCGCCGACTACCTGTACCATAAGAGAATGCGTGCCAATATCGACAACCGCTGCACGGAACGTTTCAACGACTCCTAAAATTTCCGGTCTAGTAGACGGCTCTGCATTGACTTTAATCAGTGCAAGCTCACGCGCGACCATCGGATTGGAACTAAGATCAATAACCTTAATAACATCAATAAGCTTGTACAATTGCTTCGTGACTTGCTCGAGGGTATGGTCATCACCTGAAGTGACGATGACCATACGCGACAAGCCTGCTTCTTCGCTGGATCCTACCGTAATGCTCTCAATATTGAAGCCGCGGCGTCCGAACAAGCCGGAAACGCGCTGCAGAACACCGGGCTGATCGTTTACGATTACTGCGATCGTGTGTTTTTTCATTCCGCATCCCCCATGATCATTTCGTCGATGGTGCTTCCTTGTGCAACCATTGGGTACACGTTTTCTTCCTTGCGAACGACGAACTCCACAACGGCCGGACCAGGATGACGGAGTGCTTCTTCCCAAGCTGCCCGTGCTTCTTCCTTGTTCGTTGCCCGAAAGCCTTTGACGCCGTAAGCTTCGGAGAGCTTGACAAAATCCGGGCTGCCGGAAAGATCGATATGGCTATAGCGGTTATCGTAGATAAGCTCCTGCCATTGACGAACCATCCCGAGCACTTGGTTATTGATAATAGCCACTTTTACCGGAATGTTGTTAATTGCGCAAATCGCAAGCTCTTGCGCACACATCTGCATGCCGCCGTCACCGTTGATGGAAACGACTACGCGATCAGGATTAGCCATTTGAGCGCCGATTGCTGAAGGGAAGCCGAAGCCCATCGTTCCGAGCCCGCCAGACGTTACCCATGAACGCGGCTTATTGAACTTGTAATACTGCGCTGCCCACATTTGGTGCTGGCCAACGTCAGTCGTTACAATTGCATCGCCGTTCGTCGTTTCATGAATGAGCTCAACTACCCATTGCGGCTTAAGCTCAACATCCGAATCCTTGTAGCTGAACGGATATTGCTCACAGGACGCTTTAAGCTTGGCGCGCCAGTCATCTGCTTTGTCCGCGCGCTTAGCCAGCTTGTTGACGACTTCCAGCACGGTTTTTACATCGCCAACGATTGGAATGTCCGTCGGTACGTTTTTGCCGATTTCCGCAGGATCGATATCGATATGAACAATCTTCGCCAGCGGTGCGAAACCCGAAAGCTTGCCGGTCACCCGGTCATCGAAGCGTGCGCCGATGTTAATAAGCAGATCCGCGCTTTGAATCGATTTGTTTGCCGTATAGGTTCCATGCATTCCAGGCATGCCCAGGAACAAGTCGTTGCCGCTTGGGAATGCGCCAAGTCCAAGCAACGTCGTCGTAATCGGAATTTGTGTTTTCGTTACGAACTCGAATAATTGTTCGTGACCGCCAGAGTATACTACTCCGCCGCCAGCAAGGATAAGCGGACGCTCTGCCTGTTCAATGGCTTTAATCAGCTTGTCGACTTGATTCTTGTTCGGCGATACGGTCGGGTTATACCCGCGAATGTTAACTTCCGTTGACGGCTTGAACAGCGTTTTAGCAGCAGAGATATCTTTCGGTATGTCAATCAATACCGGACCTTTACGGCCCGTATTGGCAATATGGAATGCTTCATGAATAATGCGCGGCAGGTCCTCAACATCGCGCACCAAGTAGCTGTGCTTCGTAATTGGCATCGTGATTCCCGTGATATCCGCTTCTTGGAAAGCATCGCTTCCGATCAAGCTGGATATGACATTACCCGTAATGACAACAAGTGGCACTGAATCCATATAGGCTGTAGCAATTCCCGTTACGAGGTTTGTTGCCCCCGGTCCAGAGGTTGCGATACATACGCCTACTTTGCCGCTTGCACGAGCATAGCCGTCTGCAGCATGTATTGCGCCTTGTTCATGGCGTGTAAGCAAATGATTGAAGTCGGGATTGCCGTGCATCGCGTCATAAATGTACAATACTGCTCCGCCTGGATATCCGAATACACAATCTACATCCTCAAGCAATAGACTTCTAAGCAAAATTTCCGAACCAGATATGACTTCGGGCTTCGAAATCCTTTCCTTCATTTCCTCTTTTGACTTCAGTGTTGCACCTTGCGTTACCATCAGTCATCCTCCTCTCAAAAAAAACAAAAAAACCTCTCGCTCCTCATGCTTCAAAAAGAAGCAACGAGGGACGAAAGGTATATCTTCCGTGGTACCACCCAAATTTGTTATACCTCTCTCGACGTATAACCTCCACAAGTAAGAACGTCGTGCACATACGTTCATACTATTGGCACTTTAACGCTTGCCCTGCGATTTCCCCTATTAGGCAACAGTTGTTGCTTTTCAAGGAAACAGCTCCGAGGTGAGCTCGTAGAAAAGGGATTTTGGCGATGGTTGCAGCTGATCCATCCGCTCTCTGTTCAAAAGGGCCCTAAGCACTTCGTCCTCATCATTGCTGATTGTGTATGTACCACATGGCGTTACACCGGTACGTGGTAGATAAGACTTTCTTTATTATATGCCGTGAATCACCGTTCGTCAAGAACCATAAACAACTCTTCCCGCAAAATGTAATCGGCGCATTCCAAGCCCGTTTCACATATAGTAGTGTAGCCTCCAAACGGCAAACTCATGCAGCGTTCACCGCCGCTCCCCCGCTGCAGAAATGGAATGATGATAATGATCAGACTTTATGAGCCAAGGCTCGATGAGGCCGAAGTCGTTCGGCTTATAAAAAACGAGCTTATCCCTTTGTCACATACGGTTCATCAGCACGATGCTCAAACCATTCGCGAGCTGCCGAAGCGGTTTCGCCGTGGTGTTACTTATGTAGCTTCTTTATCCAAAAAAAGCCCGCCAATCTCCTTCCTCCACTTCGAGGTAATGGGAGAGGTGCTTTATTTAGATATGATGGTCACCCATCCCGATCACCGCAACCGACAATGGGGTAGGAAATTAATCGCGCAGAGCGAGGCTTACGGCAGATCCCAGAACTGCATCATTGCAAGACTGTTTGTGGACCAAGTAAATGGCAAAGCCCATCAACTTTACAGTAAATTGGGTTACCAAACCGTCCGTTATTATCCTGAACTTCGCTGCTTTGAGATGCTCAAGCCGCTCACCCCGCTATGATCGACTAATGATTCTTAGTACCCGTTATAGCCTTGATTTCCGTAACCATAACCTCCACCGCATTGGTTGAAATTATTGTTGCAGCATCCTCCGCCGCCATAACCACCGCCGAAGCCACCGCCAAACCCGCCACCAAAGCCGCCGCCAAGGAATGGAAGCGTACCGATTGCCAGAAGATCAAACAATACAAGCGGCAGAATTGCATTTGTCTGCACAACTTTCCCCTTGTCCTGCTTGAGCGGAGCAACGATTAGTTTATTTTGGTGAACTCGAACGAGCTTGCCTGTGACGACAGAGCCATCTGGACGTACTGCATAGATGGATTTGCCGACCAGTTTCCGTACTTGTTGTTTGGAAACACTATTCATGCATAATCCCTCCTTTCCCTTTGTCCTATACCATATTCAAGGGAAGCAGCATCCGTCTGTTTGTTTGTCCTCTGCATCAATAAATGTACATTTCTTCACGTCGCGAATATCCAAGCCCGAACAGGCGATCCACATGATCAAAACAAAAAAGGCTGTCCAACCTCAATGAATGAGTCGGACAGCCTTTATATGTGATTAACGCCTATGCGTTAATTTTTTCTTTCGCAATACCTGCAAGTGAGTTAAACGATGTCATATCGTTAACAGCCAGGTCAGCAAGGATTTTGCGGTTCACTTCTACGCCCGCAAGCTTCAAGCCATGCATGAATTTGTTGTATGAAAGACCGTTAATGCGTGCTGCCGCATTGATACGAACGATCCACAGTCTGCGGATGTCACGTTTTTTGTTGCGACGGTCACGGTAAGCGTACATAAGGGACTTACCTACTTGCTCCTTCGCTGTTTTAAACAGGCGATGCTTCGAACCGAAATAACCTTTTGCTAGCTTTAGAATTCTTTTGCGACGACGAGTGCGGACAAAACCGCCTTTGACTCTTGCCATGAATGGAAACCTCCTGTAGGTTGAATTAGCTTATTTGTTGTTGCTTATGATTACAAGTTGGAAAGGCCTTGCTTCAAACGACGAACGTCGCCAGCAGCCATAAGCGGTTGGCCAGCAAGTACGCGTTTTTGACGACCGGATTTGTGTGAAAGCAAGTGGTTACGGTAAGCTTTGTAACGTTTTACTTTACCAGTTCCAGTAATTTTAAAGCGGTCTTTCAGACTGCTGTGTGTTTTCATCTTAGGCATATCAGTTATCCTCCTTAAGGTTCTTCATCAGTTGTTAGCTGTTGGTTTTGGGTGCCAAAATCATAATCATGCTCCGGCCTTCCAGCTTAGGAGCGCGCTCAACGCTGCATAATTCGGCAACCTCTTTCGAAAGACGATCCAAAATCTTCTGTCCAAGAGAAGCATGTGCAATCTCACGGCCACGGAATCTTACGGATGCTTTCACTTTATCGCCTTCATTGAGGAATTTAACGACGTTCCGGAATTTCGTTTGGTAGTCGTTCTCGTCAATGTTAGCACGGAACCAAACTTCCTTAAGATCAACGATCTTTTGGTTTTTACGAGCTTCTTTTTCTTTCTTCTGCTGCTCATAACGGAACTTTCCGTAGTCCATGATCCGGCATACCGGCGGCTTAGCCGTCGGTGCGACGTTCACCAGGTCCAAATTAAGCTCAACAGCTAGCTGCATAGCATCGCGAATCGATTTGATACCGATTTGCTCGCCTTCAGCACCTACTAAACGTACTTCTCTGGCCCGGATCTCATCATTGATTTGATGTTCTCTGCTAATAACGTGCCACCTCCAAAATTGGTTGTTTCATGTCTCTACGCAATAAAAAAATGCGGGTTCGCTCGAACCCGCATCTCATAACCGTACATGTATGTCAGAGCATCATTTCGTTAGAAATAATGGAATGACTAATCGATTATCGCGAACCAGCCAGCCTTAGCCGAAAGGTGAGAAGCGGGTGCTTCTGCTTGTGCGTCATTAAGTTAGTTGAAAATGTTACCGTGTTACTATACCATGGCCTACGAATCCATGTCAACAGCTGAGAATATGTTTTTGAACTGCGTTGCCGAACGTCAACGCTATTTGCTCTGTACTTCCTCAATACGAACAACGCGTGTATGTTGCGTATGACTCCACGTTTTGTTGTTCTGAGTAAAGAATGCGTAGAACGTAATCGGCCACCACGATATGAGGAAGAACGGCAATGTCAGCAGATGCGCATACATCTTCCACGATTTCACTCCTTCTAGCATGAGCGCTATCGGGAACTGAATAATTCCAGCAAAAGCAGCGATTCCTACCGTCCACCAAGGCAGATAGTTGTACAGCGAGTCTAGGTAGTTCGTGGATGGGATCGCGATGTCGATCCACATCACCAGCGTCAGAATAAAACCAAGCAGCGTATTATATACGGAGATCGTGTAGATCGCCGAATCGAATTTCACGAAGTTGCGCTCCTTGATGCTTGCCCATAGAAGGGGGAAAAAGTAATTGCGGGCAACGTTGAAATGGCCCTGCATCCAGCGAAGGCGCTGCCTTGCCGAAGCCTTGAACGTGACCGGCTTCTCGTCGTATACTTTTGCATCATAGTTCAAGATTGGATAAATGCCGCGCTGCACGCAGCGCATCGAGAACTCCAAATCCTCAACCAAGCTCGTTGCGCCCCAGCCCATATCCTTCAGCAGCGCAGATTCGAAGCACATGCCGGTTCCGCCAAGGAAGTTGCTCATCTTGAGGTTTGTCCTCGACAGCTGCCACAAGCGATTGCAATACCAATAGGTAATGCCATAAGCTGCAGTAACCCATGAATCGTCAGGGTTCTTCGTATCCAAATAACCTTGGATTACTTGGTGGCCTTCGCACAAATCATCATTCATCAATTGCAGGAAGTCCGGATTCACCAAATTATCCGCATCGAACATGACAACCGCGTCATATTGACGGGGCATAGCCCATAGCTCCTTGAGCATCCATTCAATCGCATAGCCTTTGCCGCGAAGCAACTGGTTCGTTCTCTCGCATGCATGGACCCCCATGCTGCGGCTAATATCTGCCGTGCCGTCCGTACAATTGTCACAGATTACAAATATATCGTATAGCTCTTCTGGATAGTCCATTTTCTTCAAGTTTTCGATTAGCGCCCCGACCACTTGCTCTTCGTTATGCGCTGCGACAAGCACAGCGAACGATTTTTGTGCAGCGTGATGCTTGCGGCTTTTGTTTTTGATCATTCCAAAAATAGAAATACCGAACTGGTAAACCGCAAGTGAAGCCATTACGATTTGAAACGCGATAAAAATAACACTTAGAACCATGCGATACTGCCCCCTTGAGACCCCATTTTTTTGCTTTTTTTCAGCAATCACTCATAACTGCCGCAAGCTTTTTATTATATATTTTCTCTTTGAATGAGTGTTTCTCTGCAAACACTCTCGGACCTTTATTGATTCTCCACAGAAACATCTTCTTTGTCAAAAGTTGAATTTGTCTCCATTAGGCTTAATCTTGGCAGAAAAACGCTTGCATGGCATGCCAATGAACGCATTACCTCCTTTTACGACGACTCAGCCTTATTTTCAACCATTTACTGACTTTTTAGCTCTAACGTCCTTATTTACGATGGAAGACAAGAAAATGTTTCTTAAGTTTCGCTAACCTTGTGTGACGAACAGGTGAACTAGACCTTCCCCGTTGACATGATTTGCAGTTTCGACAAGTTCTGCCGCAACGACCGAATATATGTCCATTACAGTTTTACCATCAACTGCACATTATTAAACAGCAAACAGCATCAATATTTGTATCTTTTATCTGGTACGTTTTTCCTAGGCATTCTGATATGCGAATTGCGGGCGTCGAGCTGGACACACAGTCGTCCAATTAAATGCTATAATACTTACTTATCTTTAATAATGGGACAAGAAATAGTTTACGCTCGGCTTACAAAAACATGATAAAATTAAATTTATCTAAGAAAGTCACCATTTAAAGTAAGCCACCGTTAGGAGGATGACAGCGATGGAAAGAATGATAGGCTGGCTGAAAACAAGTGAGCAAAAAGTGCTGATTTGGGCAAATCGGAGACCTTCTGGGGGGAAACGACAGCGATTTTTGGGTAAATGGCTAAGCATAGTCACACATATGGGCGGCGCTACCTTCACGCTCGCAACCGCCCTGCTATATGCAATACTCGCACCTGCACCATGGAGCCTTACGGGCTGGCAATGCTTGACTGCGGTTATTATCAGCCACCTGCCTGTGGCTGTCGTAAAACGGAAATTCAAACGGCTTCGGCCTTACCAAGCGATGCCTGACGTCAATACGGGACATAATCCATTAGTGGATTCTTCCTTTCCATCCGGCCATACCACCGCTATTTTTGCATGGCTCGTCCCAATCCTGCTGACCAGCGGAGTCTGGTTAACCTTGCTAATACCCATAGCGCTTATAATAGGTGTTTCGGTGGGATGGTCAAGAATGTACTTAGGCCTGCATTATCCTTCCGATGTTGCGGCAGGCGCGTTAATCGGAAGTGTGACGGCAATAGCCGTCAATTATTCATGGGTAGGCTCCGCAGTGGGGATCAATTAATTAGTTTCATCCTCGGAATCTTCTGCTTCCGCCTTGCTGGCTTCTGCCTCTTCCTTTAGTGACTTCTCCTGCTTCGCTTCGCGATGCTTTTGGAGTGCCTCGGAGCCGATAACAGCCTCAACGCGATAAATGTTTTGCCCTTTTTCCATAAATTTCATTTCATACTCGGTAAACACAAGGTCCTCTCGGGGACCTTCTTTATGTAGATGAAGCGATATATTGCGCATAATGAGCTCCATCTCAGCAAAGCTATTCAAGGAAAACTCAAACAATGACTGCGAGTCCGTCTTGAAATGGATTTCACCGCGCTCATTGAGCAGCTCGATATACTTGGCGACAAGTCTCGGGTGCGTAAGTCTCCGGCGGGCATGCTTTGCTTTCGGCCATGGATCACTGAAATTAAGATGAACGCGTTCGATTTCTCCAGGCGCGAACATCGTTTCGATGCCTTCGATATTTGCGCGAAGCAAGGCAAGATTCGGCGGGTGAGACTCCCCTTTTTGTTCCCAGACAATCCGAGCCTTATCGCTCGCCCGGCGCAGCAACTCGTCATACATATCAACGCCGATGAAGTTGATATGCGGATAGCGAACGCTCATTTGGCTAATAAAACGGCCTTTCCCCATTCCCAGCTCAACGTATATCGGCTGATCGTTTCCAAAAAACTCACGCCATTTTCCTTTGTGAGGAGCGGCATCAAGCACAACAAGCTCCGGCTGGCCCTCTAGACTTTCACGAATTCCTTTTCTTCCTCTTAAACGCATATGCTGTGATTCCTCCAATTATCGTAGACGATGCAACGAATAGACTATTCCTTATTGTGCCGAACAATCTACACAATGTAAAGAGGTCTAATCAAACGAGCGGTTCATTGAAAAAAGCCGGCACCCATTACTTGGATGCTCGGCTTTATTGGGTTTCGCTCGCTTAACCATGCTTAAGATAGAAGCTGGTAAGGAATGGGGCCATTCTCTTGCTGCTCGCGCTCGTAAGTATCGACCAGCACTTCGTTAAGTTTCTTCCGGGCAGAAATCTCTACGCCATGGTTATTGTGAAAACGGACACCCGTAAGTGCCATCAGTTCTTTTACAGTTAGCTCGACCGTTACTATATCGTCGCCGCGCAAAATTTTGGATACATTATTCATCTCTAATCACCTCATCGATTTATTGTAAGAGTATTTCCATTTAATCGACGTTTCATGAATGCAGGTGCAATTGGGCTATGTCAGGTTTATTTGTTGTTATGTCGCACTTTTAATATAACACTTCATGTAAGGTTAAGCAAGCCCAAATTACTCCTTTTCAAAAATAATTTCCAATTAAAGCGGTTTCCGAACATTCAAGCTCCTACTTGATATCAGACGTGGCTTTTCCGCTCGTTTTTCGCTAAAATATAGGATGTATGTGTTGAAAGAAGGGGAAATCGATGATTGGATCAGACACATCGCAGCCTTCACTCTGGGGCGATAAACGATTTCATACATGGAATTACGAAATGCGGGAACAATTCGGCGGGAAAGTATTCAAGGTAATGCTCGATGCCGGCTTCACCTGTCCGAACCGCGATGGTTCAATTGCGAAAGGCGGCTGTACGTTTTGCAGCGCACGAGGATCAGGAGATTTCGCCGGCAGCCGCCGGGACGATCTGGTCACGCAGTTCAATAATATTCGCGACCGCCAGCATCAGAAATGGCAGGAAGCGCAATATATCGGTTACTTCCAGGCGTATACGAATACGTATGCGCCTGTCCGGGAGCTGCGTGAGTATTACGAGATCATTTTGCAGCAACCGGGAGTCGTTGGCCTTTCTATAGCAACTCGTCCCGATTGTTTGCCGGACGATGTCGTTGATTATTTGGCCGAGTTGAATGAGCGTACCTACCTTTGGGTGGAGATGGGTCTTCAAACCGTGCACGAATCGACCTCCGAGCTCATTAATCGGGCACATGACACCGCATGCTACGTTGACGCAGTGAAGCGGCTTCGCGCTCGCGGCATTCGTGTCTGTGCGCATATCATTTATGGACTGCCGCAGGAAACGCATGAAATGATGCTCGATACGGGGCGTGCGGTTGCCCAAATGGATGTACAGGGCATTAAGATCCATTTGCTGCATCTGATGCGCAAGACACCTATGGTTCGCCAGTATGAAGCCGGTCTTTTGCAGTTTTTGGAGCAGGACGAGTACGTAAATCTGATTGTCGACACCCTTGAATTTCTTCCTCCCGAGATGATTGTTCATCGCCTCACCGGAGACGCACCGCGTGATCTTCTGTTGGGACCGATGTGGAGTCTCAACAAATGGGCAGTGCTAAATGGATTCGACGATGAGCTGAAGCGCCGCAATACTTGGCAGGGCAAGCATTGGAACTCGGAGTCATAGGCCGCAATGTATGCTAAACATTAGCCTGCGATTCAAACCAAAGGTATAGGAGGTGGCCCATGGGTTTTCTATCCGTCCTAAGTATGGCTCACAAATGGATTGCTGAGCGCACTTTGCCAGGGGACATCGTAATTGATGCTACCGCCGGCGGCGGTGTCGATACGCTAATGCTCGCAGAGCTTGTCGGACCGAAGGGCACCGTGTATGCCTTCGATATTCAACAGGAAGCGCTTGATCGCACGCAGGAACGACTCTCATCGTCAGCAAGCGCCGATAAGCTGCCGAATGTGAAGCTTTTGCTTGAGAGCCATGCAGGAATGGCATACGCAGTTGACGGCAAAGCAATCGGACAAGTCGCAACTGTTATGTTCAACCTCGGCTACTTGCCGGGGAGCAGCGACCTTACGGTTATTACCGAACCCGCGTCAACGTTGCTTGCGCTTGAAGGCGCAATCCGTTTACTGCGTCCTGGCGGCATCATTACCTGCGTCTTATATCCCGGCCATCCAGGCGGGGCAGACGAAGCAAACAGCGTAGAGCAATGGGCAGCGCAGCTTCCCCAGCATTCCGCACAGACCGTTATTTATCGGCAATTGCAGCGTGCTTCGGCGCCCTACCTCATTGCAATAGAAAAACGTCCAGACGCGGCTAGGTAATTGGTTACTAGATTACGATACGAAAGGGCGCTATTATCGAATAGGATGCAGCTGTAGCAGCCCTACATACAACAGAAATGGGAGAGATGAGAGATGACAGTAAAACCATATCCATTACAGTTTAAAGCAGAAATGAAAGAAAGAATTTGGGGCGGACGCGCTTTAGAGGGCTTTGGTCTTGAGCTTCCTGAAGGCTCCATAGGTGAAGGTTGGATGATCGGGGATCACCCGAATGGCACAACGAAAGTGATGAATGGCGTGCTTTCAGGCACAGGCCTTGATCAAATTCGCGAAACATATGGTCCGGTCTGGTTCGGAACGCAAGGCTTTTCTGAGAAAAACGGTCGTTTCCCGCTTCTCATCAAGCTGCTCGATTGCAACGACGACCTCTCAATTCAGGTTCATCCTACCGATGAATATGAAGGCCTTCCTGCCGGTGAGCTGGGCAAAACAGAGATGTGGTATATCCTTGATGCCAAGCCAGGCGCAAAAATCATTTATGGCTTGAAGGATGGCGTGGACCGCTCCGCAATGGAAGCCGCTATAACAGAAGGACGCATCATGGACACGCTGCAGGAGGTACCTGTTCAAGCTGGGGATGCATTCTACATTCCTGCTGGTACGGTGCACGCGCTATGCTCCGGCGTTGTCGTAGCCGAAATCCAGCAAAACTCCGATACCACCTACCGATTGTTTGATTACGACCGTCCAGGCCTTGACGGACAGCTGCGTGAGCTGCATATCGAGGATTCCCTCAACGTTATCGCCTATGAGGGCGCAGGCGCTGCACGCATGAAGACCGACCATGCCGTAGCAGGCGAATGGCTGACGATTGCTTCCTCTCCATACTTTGTCGTTGAGAAAGGCATTGTCGCCGCACCTTGGCAACTATCCACTTCCTTGGAGAGCTTCGTTATTCTAGTCATCGCAGAAGGCGATGGCGCATTGAAATGGGATGACGGCGAGCAAGCAGTGAAAGCAGGCGAATGCTTCCTTCTTCCTGCCAACCTCGGTAACTATGAGCTTTCTGGAAGCATGACCGTGCTTAGAAGCATCGTACCCGCTGCTGTTCTCTAACCCTTACGATATAAGAAGAAACGCCTGACGGCGTCCTTTCAATAGACGCCATCGTTTCAGCGAAACGTATAGAGAAAGTAGGAGCAAACCCATATACTTTCCTATACGTCAAGAAGAAACGGCTTCGCCGTCCTCTGCAAGAGGCAGGTATCCGTTTCTCGTAGAAATAGAAAAATACGTTATCGCGTGAAACATATAAAGTCTTATATTTTGAAAAGAACCGCCAACCCTAGGCATTGCCTAGGGCGGCGGTTCTTTTTCATTCTATATCGAATTAGCTTTGCAGTGCCTCTTGTTCGACTTCAATCGATAACGTAAATGGCCGCGGCTTCGGCTTGCTGCTTCCGGCCTCAAGCGCATAGAGCACGGCAAGCAGCGTGTGGCGTTCCCGAACTACCTCGCCCGTTGACAGGAAGGTCGCAAGATCAAACGGCAGCTTCTCGATTACCGCATGCTTGTGAAGCTCCTTCTCCCCGAACTTTAACGCGGCGAATTCCGGCGATACATCCGCAGGACGCTCTGCCAAGCGGCGCATCCATCCGCTCCATACAGACTTGTCCATCGTAAATTCCCACCAGGTTTTACGCGGTTTATAGTTATGGTTAAGGAAATAATCATATTTCATTAGTCCCAGCACCACATCCGAATCAAGACGCGAACCGGCAATCGCCAGCACCTCATCAAATGTAAACGACTGCTTCTGAGCATCCTCCTCCAGAACCGGCAAGGAACCGACCGCTAATTTCCCTGAACGCGGCAAGGATTCAAGGAATGCCCACAGCCGAGAATACAGGTCCTCAAGCTGGTGGCCGATCTTTTGCCAGCCGCTGCGCTCCCAGAAGTCGCCAAAGGCTTGGAAGAAGTCAAACGGCGACGGAAATACGCGATCGACCAAGTAAAGCAGGGTATGATCCATCCGATGAGCATTCCAGTATTTCTCAAGCACATCCTCTACCCGCTTAATGCGAACGATATCGCCGAATGGCATGAGATCATTCCCAAGCATTTCGTAGGGCGAGCGGTCCATATAAATATAGCCCCATTTGTCTGCTTCCCGCCGCAAACCGGTGCCTCGAAGCATTTTGAGAAAGCCAAGCTGGAGCTCTTCCGGCCTTAGCTCGAACACATCGTTGAACGTGCCTCTGAACGTATCGTAGTTCTCAAGCGGCAAGCCAGCAATCAAATCGAGATGCTGATCGATTTTTTGCGAGTTTTTCACCTTCATGACCGTACGAACAAGCTTCATCCAGTTTTGGCGGCGCTGTACCGCTTCGTTTGTTGAATCATTGGTCGACTGCACGCCGATTTCGAAGCGGAAGATACCGGGAGGCGCATGCTCTGCCAGATAGTCCAGCACCTCAGGGCGCATAATATCAGCTGTTATTTCGAATTGAAAAACGCAGCCTTGATGGTTTTTGATCAGAAACTCAAAAATTTCGAGCGCGTAGTCTCGTTTGATGTTAAAAGTTCTGTCTACAAACTTAATGAGCTTGGCGCCTTTCTCAATCAAGTACAAAATATCTGCCTTCGTACGCTCCATGTCGTAGTACCGAACGCCGACCTCGATGCTCGATAAGCAGAATTGGCAGCTGAATGGACAGCCTCGGCTTGTCTCGAAATACACGACACGGCTGCCAAGATGGGGAATATCCTCCTTGAAGCGATGCGGGGAAGGCAGCTCGTTCAGGTTCAGCTTCGGACGCGGAGGGTTAATAAGCACCTCGACGCGATCCTCGCGCTGCTTTCTGTAGGTAACGCCGAATACCATATGGTACTTCCCGTCTCCCTCAATCTCCGTCAGCAGATGATGGAAGGTCTCTTCGCCTTCCCCAACCACGATAAAGTCGACCTCCTGCACGCGTTCCATCCAATAGTCCATATCGTAGCTGACTTCCGGGCCGCCGAGAATAATTTTGATTTCCGGCATGATTTTGCGCAGCATGTTAATGACCGTTATCGTTTCCTCAATGTTCCAAATGTAACAGGAGAAGCCGACGACATCCGGCTTGCGCGAATAGATATCCGAGACAATGTTCATCACCGGGTCTTTGATGGTATATTCCGCGATTTCAATATCGAATCGGTCGCCGCTGAATGCCTTCAGACATCGCAGGGCAAGCGATGTGTGTATAAATTTAGCGTTTAAGGTGGACAGTACCACTTTCATAGCATAACCTCTCTAACTTAAGCATTTGCTTTCTGAGCGGAATCACGCAAAGCACTCCCGCATCGAGCAAGATGCCTTCTATTGTACCGAAAAAAAGCAAAAAAAAGAAGAGGCATCGAACGGGCGCTTATCCCGCCAGCTCTTGCCTCCATCCTTTTACACGCGCACTTTAATAAATAGCTCGTTTTTGAGCTGCATATCAATGACAGGGAAACGCACCTGCCACTTGTCCCCGCCAAGCGAAGTCACCTCGCCAGGGGCAAAGCCTCGCGGCTCGAAGCCGTATTCACGCTCATAGTTAATCAATACCTGAATTTTTTCGTCGGGCAGCATTTCATGGAACTCATGACCTAAGTTAATGGCCCATAAGCGAAGCTCCTGAGCGGAGGCAGCACCGTAATACATGTAGAATAAAGGATCAATCTCAGCCGTGAGCACCAGCCAGCCCGAGGAATCGCGTTTTGCCGTCCACTTCGTGAATGCTGCTTCGCCCTCTGTCGTTGAGAGCAGGCCATAGTGATCCTTTAGCAGCTTCTCGATGTCGGTCAATGGCGCTCCCACTAGGGTTGCCGGCAAGCTCGAAGGCAAAAACCTCGCGTCTTCGACATCCTTGTCTGTAATTTCGCTGTTCAAGCTTGCCGCATGAATGACGGAAACGGCAAAATTAAGGTCAGCGCTTGTGCCGGAATAGCCTAGCGTAGTGATCCCCACTAGATCTCCGAACTCATTAAACAACGCGCCGCCAGAGCTTCCGTGATCAATTGGAGCACTCGTTTGTATATATCTAATGCCATCCTCATACGTAATATTACTTATTAAACCGTCAGAAACCGTATTCTGCAGTCCAAGCGGGCTGCCGATTGCTACGACCTTTCCGCCTTTGTACGAATTGAGTCCGTAACCTAGCGTGACAGGCGCGATTCCGATCGCTCCTCCCGTTCTAACGATTGCGAGATCGGCATCCTCGTCATATTTCACAACGCCAGCAATCGTAAGCTGCTTGCCATTGATCGTTAATGCTGTAGCGGATGCAGCGTCCGCGATGACGTGGTAATTAGTGAGAATTAAGTTTTCGCCGATCACAACGCCGCTTCCCTGCGCCTTGTTCGTCATGATTAGAACGACGCTTTCATCGAATTTATCTACGATTTCTTTGCTCGTCAGCGTAGGCAGATTATTTTGCGATTCCAGCCATTCCTCATATTCTGCATTCTCCGCAGCCTCTTGGGAAGTAATGCGCACCGCGCTGGCCGCTTTATCCCATTTCACCGTAGCGTTAAGCGATTCTGCTATAAAGCGGGCCGGCACGAAGGTAACGCCCTTCCGAATGAGGGCAGGTGCATCCAGCTTAACCGTTTTGCCGTTAATGACAGCCGTCTTCTTGCCAACTTGAAGAGAAATAGATAAATACCCTTTTCGTGCGATAATCGTCTGCGTCTTGCTTTCCCAGGTAACCGATGCGCCTAATGCCTTGAAAATATCACGCATAGGTACGTATGTAACGCCATTCTCTGCATAGGCAGCCGCCGATAAAGAGATTTTCTTCCCGTCTACAATGACTTGCAATTGCTGTGCTGCGGCAGTCGCTTTTGTCGTAACGCTTGCTGCTGCGGCATGGCCGCTTAATCCCGGAAGCGGAGCCAGCAATAAGCCTGCTACCAGCAAAGGACTGAGCAAAGAATGAATCAGTTTTGTTTTCACGCGTTGATTTCCTCCAACCTTTTCCATTTTCACCATTTGGTATATCTAGCCATTATCCTACCATTCCTCATGATGCTTTGTCTATTAAACCGGAATTGATAGAATATGAGTTTAACGTAAATAGAAGATTAGAACAGAGCCGCTCACTCGTGGTATAGTAGGAGCATTGAATCTAGGAGGGTTTTACATGCAAAGAGGGAAAAAGCGAAGAGCTCCTCAAACACAAGCAGACAAGAGCAAGTCCTATCCGGTCACGGAACCGATGGAGCTGCTGCCTTTTCTCTTACAAAATATATCCGGTGCAGGCCGAAACGTCGTCAAATCCATACTTGCGCACGGACAAGTATCAGTCAGCGGCAAATCAACGACTGCATACAATTATCAGCTCCAGCCCGGTCAGACCGTCACGGTAGGCAAGGATCGGCCTCAGGAGAAGCTTCCCCTTGAAGGCCTCGCGATTCTGTTCGAAGATGAACATATTATCGTCATCAAGAAAGAGTCCGGACTGTTGTCTATTTCATCCGACTCTGCGCCGGAGAATGAAGTGACGGCTTATCGCCAGCTTACCGCTCATGTCAGGCTTGAGAATTCGAAGAACCGCATTTTCGTCGTGCACAGGCTCGACCGCGATACTTCAGGGGTTATGATGTTCGCCAAAAGCGAAGCCGTTCAGCAGCAGCTGCAAAACAGCTGGCAGGACACCGTTCAAGAGCGTATTTATGTGGCGCTCGTCGAAGGGGCAGTCAAGAAGGAGAAAGGTACGATCTCCTCCTGGCTTAAGGAAAGCAAGACGCTCAAAATGTATTCCAGCTCATACCCGAATGACGGACTGCACGCCGTTACCCACTATAAGGTGCTTCGCTCGAATAAAAGCTTCTCCTTACTGGAGGTCCAGCTCGAAACTGGCCGAAAAAACCAAATTCGCGTGCATATGGAGGATATCGGCCATCCTGTTGTTGGTGACAAAAAATATGGCGCCAAATCACGGACTATCGGCCGTCTCGGCTTGCATGCCCGCGTACTCGCCTTCACGCATCCCGTTACAGGCAAGCTAGTCCGGTTCGAAACCGACATTCCGAAGCTGTTCCTCCGGCCGTTCCATGCCGCTGAGGGAGTAGAAAACTAAAAAGCATCGGCTGCTGGTTACAAAGCGGCCGATGCTTTTTTCTGATATACTACAAACAGCATTTATTCTAGCTCGTATTGGAGGAATAACCTATGCCTCATTTAGTATTCCGCGGTGTTGCCGCTGATCAATTGATAACCGTTACTTCTACCCTTGCCGCAGAGCTTGCGGATATATGCGAATGCGGAACCGATAATTTCACGATGGCATGTCTGCACGCGACGAATGTTTATGGCGGAATGCCGGGCGAGCCTTCCTTCGCCTTTATCGAAGTAGGCTGGTTCGAGCGCGGTCAGCTCGTGCAGAGCCGCTTCGCGGAAACAGTCAACCGCCACGTCGCACAGCTCGGAATCCAGGAAATCGAGATTGTATTCCATGCCTACCGCGAGGATAGCTATTATATTAACGGTAAGCCAGTAAAAGGTTAGAGCCAAGAAATTAGCCTGAAAAGATCAAAGATACGGAACAAGCGTATGCATATCACAAACCATCCGCTTACTTACGGCTGTGCCGCTTATGTTCATTCCGTTATTTCTGAAGCGTCCATTCCACGTCATCGATGTTCACCCAGCCAGAGCCGCCCTGAACATACACCGTAACCAAATCCTGTTCCGCAATCGAAACGGCGGGCAGCTGAATTTTCGTATATTCTTCTCGAGCGGCAATAAACTGTTCCTGTACCTTTCTTCCATTAACCAACACGCCTATTGCTCCGCCTTCCGCATTAGCGCTTACCATAGCCGACAATGAGTGTTCACCTGACGCGGGGTTAACGAAGGTCTGTGATGCACGTTGATCCTTGCCCGGATCCAAGTACATCAGCTTCGTGCCGCCGAATGGCCGATTCCCAGCAACGCCCGCGCCCAATGTGAGCCTCCAATGTTGCTGTCCTTCCTCAAACCCGCCATTCCGGAACGAAACGTGGGCATCCGTTTTCTCCTGGTTGCCTTTTCCGCTCACAACCGTATAGTTTTTGAACTTTTTGATTTGGTAGCCCAATTCTTCGGCAGGAAGAGGAGCGCTGTTCGAAACAACATAGGCGGCCTCCAACTCCGATTGTATCGTCGGCTTGCCGAATTGATACCGGCCAAAAGAGCGGACAAACTGAAAGGCTCCACCCGGGTTTATATAGTCCACCGTATCCAAATACAGCTGCGGGGAGATTCGTTCATAAAACAACACATAAATATATGGCATCATGACGTCATCCGTCACGTAGACGGTACCCTCGGTCGCATCGGACGCATACGCGATTGCCTCGCCAAAGGACTCGTAGAACATCGGACTGATCTGCTTCGAGTAAGAAGTGAAATATTGCCCGCAAAACAAGCCGAAATACACGGAGAATGCGGCAATCGCAATAGCGAGTGCATACTTGATATGCTTATGCAGCCAAACCAAGCCCGCTGCAGCCGCAAATACCGTCGGGTAGAAGATGATATTGATGCGGTTGATATTAACGTCTGTTATCAGCGTCATGAGCAGCGCCGTTCCGAGCCATAATCCTATGACCGCCGTTTCCACACGGAATTGGACGACGAGCCGATATGCCCCATAAATGATCCCAATGCCGATAATCGGCAAAGCCAAAGGATACATATAACCGAAAGTCGGAATCGCATTCCACAAGAGTCCATCATTTTGCGTCAAATACAGCTGTAAGAACGATTTAAAATGATGCGAAAGCATCGCCAGCGGCTGTCCTTCGAACGCCGATGAAACCTGCTCAACGCGAGGAACCGTCAGCTTCGGTATCGAGAATAAAAATGACATCATCGGCCTATCCAATCGATTCACCAGCAGAAACAAACCGATCGGCGCCGCTAGAACAAACAGCAGTACACTGTTCCAAACCAGCACACTCCGCTTGATCGTCTGTTTCACGGCAAGCAGCGCAAGCACGCTCAATCCAAACACGGGTACAAAAAAATAAGCGGTCCCGTATGCATAAAGCGAAAGGCCAATCGTAATCGTGAAGCCGACCAGCCATCTTGGCTGCTCAAACGCCTTGAACAAAAAATAGACAGCCAGCAGCACAAGGGTAGGAAAAATATTAGACTCCAGCGCCCATCTGGACATCATAATATGCCAAGGACAAATGACAATGAGGAACGCTGACGATAAGGCAGCTGCTTCCTTCTTGAAAACGCGCTTTGCAATGAGGTAAAACAATACCATTCCGACCAAGCCAAACAGCATGCTGACCATTCGGACGCTTACCAGATTCAAACCAAACAAATAAACAAACGGAATGGATAAATAGGCATATAGCGCGTTTTGCCCGCTTCCCCATGCGATCAAATGAATCGGCAGCGTTATGCCGTTGCGATCCATTCCATAATGAAGAATCGAGAAGGCCTCGTAGCCTATTGATGCCTCATCCTGGTTTAAGCCGCCCGGTATCGCTCCCGCGTAAAGCACCCGCACGGCTGCACCAACCATAAATAATAGAAGAAGCAGTCTATTTCGCTGGATCCATCTCTTAAGTCGAATAAGCATTAGTTGCGATCACCATTTCCAGCTATGGAGTTAGTCTGTCTAATCGGATACAAGAAGAAGAAAATAAGAGCGATTAGCAATGCGAAAAACGGAATAATACTCAGCATGGAGCGGATGCCCCATACGGCGGCCTCGGCTTGCACTGCATCCTTCACGTAACCGCTGGCCTCTAAAATTACGCCTAGTACGACAGCCTGGAGCGACACGCCCCATTTGACGATAAATCCGTTCATTCCGAAATACATGCCTTCCCTGCGCACTCCCGTCCGCCGTTCATCCTCGTCAATAATTTCAGATAAAAGGACATCCAGCAGCACGAGAAGCCCGGCAAGACCAATCCCGATTGCTGCCGCAGCGACAGCAGCTGCTGCAACGCTTTGCACGAATAGAAAAGGAATCATAGCAAGCGCATAAATGCTGACCGCAACGATGACCGTTTGGCGCGGTCCCCATTTCTGTACCAATCTGCCCCATAAGTAGACGCAGGGTATAGCAGCTATAAAAATCGCGCCAAGCAATACCGTATTGCTCTCATCCCCTGCGGCAAGCACGTATTTGGTGAAGAACGGAATCGCTGCCGGCAGCATCGCAAACGTGAATTGCACGAAGAAGCTGCCGATGACAAACCATAAGAACGCCTTATTGGAAAACGTAAATTTCAAAGATTGCACAAAACCGATCTCTTCGCGTTTAACGACTCGCGTCTCTTTGCTTGCAGAAACCATAATGATCAAGAATACTAACGCAATGCCTGCAAAGATGGCTCCCATTGGCCCCCAGCCCAGCTTGCCGTAAACGAGCGGCGGCAGAGCCACGCCGATAATCATCCCGACAATCCCGAACATTTGCCGCCACGAGGATACGGAAGCACGCTCCTTCATCGTCGTGAACATTTCCGGGAATAGTGCAGAATAATTCAGTACGACCATAACGAACAAAATATCATATAGCAGCACGATCGTTAAAAAATACCAAAACAATGTCAATCCGGTTCCCACTGGAAACCATATGGCCGTAAATAAGGCCGCGAGCGGAACCATGCCGAACAGCATATACGGTACGCGCCTTCCGAAGCGGCTCCTGGTCCGGTCCGAGATATACCCAAACAACGGATTTAATACTGCATTCACGATGCCATGGATGACCATTGCCGCGCTGATAAGCGTCGGCTTCACCCCAAGAACGTCCACATAATAGAAGACGATGTAGGATGCAAAGGCTTGCGCGATCAGGTTTACCGATAAATTGCCCGAGCTGTAAGCCAATTTCGATTTAAAGCTTGTACTTGCCATGCACAACACGCCCCCGGTTACGATGAAAGTCTATTATTAATAAGGTTAATAACTCTCTCATCTTACCGTAAAAACCCTTATTATTCCATAATTAACTTTTGGATCAATTACAGCTGTTTAACCATGCGGATATAACGGCTGCCGCTTACCTGAATCGAGCCGTCTTCCTCGTAATTCAGCTTGTTGTACAGCGCGTAAGCTCTTGCATTATTCGGCTCGACAATGAGTGAAAGCTTGCTATAGCCTTGTTCCTGACCCTTGCTCTCGAAGGCGCTGATCAACGCTTTGGCGATGCCTTGCCCTTGATAATGCTCATCGACGGCGATCGAATCCAAATAATACTCTCCCTCCCTCGCCTCCACCGCAATCGCATCGCCGCCACGCGCTGCAAAAGGCAAATCCAGCGCAGCAGCACCATCTCCCGCATAGCTGAGCAGCATGCCGGCAATTTTATGCTCGCGTCTGTCTACGAGTACATGCTTATAGCTGATTCGATTGTCTTCCCTCTTATAAAAGCCAATGAGTATGCGCCTAGCCTCCTCTAAATCCTCCGTACCTGCCAGTGTATAGGCAATATGGCCAATAGCGGCCAGAATCAGAGGCATTACCTCTTCCGCGTCTTCTATTCGGGCTGATTCTATCATGATGACATCCCTCATTCTGAATATTGTTCTGTTATAATAAACAATTATAATTACTAAAGGTGATGAAGCAATGGGCAACAACTATTATACATTTCCTATAGGGGTCAAGGACAGAGAGGTTCCCTTCGCACCAACCGCAGAGGCCAAGACGAGCCAGCAGCTGGTTGGGGCTGATGAGCAAGATTCCGGTTTCTTCCGCTCATTGGAGCAATACGGCATATCCCTCAACAGACCGCAGCTGGCTGCCGTTCGACATAATCATGGACCGGCGCTTACGCTGGCCGGGGCTGGATCGGGTAAAACCTCCGTGCTCGTATGCCGAACTGCTTACCTGCTCGCTGTCAGGCGCGTGCAGCCTCAGCATATTCTGTTAATGACCTTCTCCAAAAAAGCGGCCGACGAGATGCGCGGACGCATCCGTTCTCTGCCTGCGCTCAACCCGCAGGCAGCAAATGGGGTTGAAGCACGCACCTTTCATTCCTTCTGCCTCCAGCTTCTAAGAGGACGAGGCTATCGTCAAGGCATACTAGGCGAAACCGGTCAAAAGCATATCTTTTTCAAAAGGCTGATGCGTGAGCTGATGCTGAAAAATGATTACGAACCCGAGACGCTGCTTGCCCAGCTCTCGGCAATTAAGCTGCAAATGATCAACGTCAGCGACCTTCCATCCGCGACAACGGAGGAACGTGAGCTGAAGCTGCTTTTCACACGTTATGAGCAGTGGAAGAAGGATATGGACAAGCTGGATTATGATGATCTGCTTCTGGAGGCCTATAAGCTGCTAAAGGATGACGAGGCACTGCTTGCCGCACTCCAGAACCGATTCCACTATGTTATGATCGACGAGTTTCAGGATACGAACCAGGTACAGTATGTGCTGGTGCAAATGCTGGCGGACAAGCATCGCAACCTGATGGTGGTTGGCGACGACGATCAGACGATCTATTCTTTTAACGGCGCCAAAAACGACTATATCTTGAACTTTGAGCATCAATATCCTGGAGCGGTTACCTATGTGCTTGACATCAACTACCGTTCAACGAGCACAATCGTAGGACTTGGCAATGCCATTATTCAATACAACAAGCTGCGCAAGGAGAAGACGCTGCTGGCGGTGAAGCCAAAAGGCGTTAACCCGGCTTATGCCCGGCTCAAATCCACGCAGGAAGAAGCTCTGCTGATCGTCGACACGGTTGCAAATCAGGTGAATGCAGGCAAGCGCGCTTATGGCGACTTTGCGGTCCTATTCCGAACGGCAAGCAGCAGCCGGGCACTGACAGAGCTGCTTCTGACAAAGGAGCTCCCGTTCATCGACTTCGGGGACGGCCAGCTCTTTTATGACCAATGGGCGATCAAACCGCTGCTCGCGCATCTGCGGCTCGTGCAGGACCGCCGCAACTTCGATGCGATGGAAACGCTGCTGCCCTCCTTGTATGTCAATCGCGAGCAGGCCATGGCATTTATTTGGAACCAAGACAAGCAAAGGGCAAAGAAATGGCCGCTTATCCATTTGCTTGAATTCCCTCAGCTTAAGGAATTCCAGAAGGATAAGATCAAAGAGCGGATCAAGCTGATCAAATCGTTGACCGATCTTAAGCCTGCTGCCGCTATTATGCAGCTTCGCCAAGCGTTTTATGACCAATTTCTTGAAACGAGCAAAAAACATGAAATGACTGAGCACAAAGAAGGCTTGAAGGAAGTGCTGGATGAATTCGAATCAGCAGCTGGTATATATGACACCATCGAGGCGTTTCTTGCATACATTGATGATATTACAGACAAGCATGCGGCGCTGCAAAAGCTCCAAAAGCACGAGCATAACCGCAGTGCAATATCACTGATGTCCATACACAAATCCAAAGGACTCGAATTTCCCGTCGTGTTCGTCATCGGTGCCTCGGAAGGCATCCTTCCGCACAGCTCCGCGCTAGCCGCAGACAAGCATAGCGATCGGACCTACATTCAAACAGGTGAAGACTCGCTTGCCGAAGCGCTCGAGGAAGAAAGGCGCCTAGCTTATGTTGCGGTCACGCGGGCACAAGAGGAACTGTATATAAGCTCTCCCGCTCTTTATCGGGGGAAACCGGCGGAATTATCCCGCTTTATCCGCTCCGCTTTCTCGAATGGCGAGGAGGAGGATGCTGATTCCGAATCTGTGCTCGCGTGGCTGTGTACAAGCTCCACTTGCCAAGTATGGCAACGTATCATTACTTATGAGGATTCTCAAACCGAGACAAGGTCTTGCCCGCTGTGCGAGGCACCGATGGAGCAAGGGACGAAGATTCTGCCCAAGAAGAAGAAATAAGGAGAAGCGATCGCAGCATGAGCACCCTACACGAACTTCTGATGCCATACCTCAAGCTAGCCGATGCCGTTATCATTACAGACATCAACCATGTCATCCTTGCCGTGAATGCTCCCTATGAGAAAATAACAGGATATGGAGAATCCGAAATTACCGGCAAAAAAGCAAGCGTTCTGCGAACGTCCTATACGCCAAAAGAGACGCATGACCAGATGAAACGCGCGCTCAGCCTTGGATTATCATGGTCTGGCGTATTTACGAATCGCAGGAGAGACAGCAGCATCTGGCATTCGTCCATCACGATTACGGTAATAGAGATTGACGAAGCGTTCTACTACATTGGGATCTTCCGCGAGCTGGAGAAGCTGAAAAGCGGTTTTTATTTGCCAGAGGAGCGCATCGGCTCTATTCAAAGCTCGATGCTGAAGGTACTCGCGATTTCATGCGAGATAAGAGATCCCGGCATTGAGCAGCATCTCGTACGCGTTCGCGAACTAACAGAGCGGCTGACCCATTTCCACAACGAACGGCTGCAGTTGAACTGGCCGGAGGAGCTTGTCAATCGCATCACGCATGCCAGCATTTTGCACGATATCGGCAAATCGGGCATACCCGAGGGCATTCTCTACAAGCCGGGCCCCTTAGCTTATTATGAGCGGCAGATTGTCGAGATGCACACTCAGATCGGCGTTGACATCATCGATAAAATTTATGCGGGGCTGAATGACGACCTCTTTCACCAAGAGCTTGAAATGGGTAAAAACATCATTCTCTACCACCACGAGAAATGGGACGGAAGCGGCTATCCCCACCAGCTTGCAGGCGAGGATATACCGATTGAAGCACGAATTGTCAGTGTCGTTGACGTATTTGATGCGCTTACCAGCATCCGGCCGTACAAAGATAAGTGGTCCGAGGAGCGTGCGCTTGCCTTTATTACCGAGCAGCGCGGTCTCCACTTCGACCCGGAGCTGGTCGATTCTTTTCTCGCACTCATTCAGAGTCATTCCAACTAGAATAACGAAGCAGCAGCCCCCTGCATGTGGACATGCAGGGGGCTGCTGCTTCGTTACACTTCTTTAAAATATGCCTATTTCGGACCAAAGAACCGCTTCAGATCTATCATCTCCGCCTTCATTCCGCCGCTATTTCCATGAGTCCTCTTCCAATAACGTTAGCGGAGACTGGCTTCTTGCCAACTTCCCTTGCCCATACCGATAATTGTCCAGCGTGATGGATATGATGGGCAATAACATGACGCATAATCTCGCCCCAGGTGTCAACGGCTACTTTCCCATTTGGCTGGGGATCCAAGTGTGGGCGGTGCTCCATACTGTTGTCCCAGGCGAGTACGAAGCTCTCCACATCCATTCTAAAGGCGCGATCAAGCTCGCGCACCTTCGCCAAGCTGTCATAAGCATTGAAGCTTTCTTGAAAATCAGGCTTTCCTTGAAGCGCACGAATCCAGCTCCATTCTACGTCGACCATATGGAAGAGCGTATGTAAAATTCCACCAATCCCGCCTGTCCGGGCACGCAGCAGTTCAGTCTCAGACACGTCCTCACACCATCTGTACCAATCTTCGCGCACCAGCCAATTGTAACGAAACATCGTTTGCAAAAAATCATTCCCCCATTCAGTTTCAATCCTTCGATATCTGCAGCATCAGCTTACTACGCCGGATTAGAGGTTCCACGCCGAAAATAATTATCCTAGCAGCATGCTAGTTTTACCTTTGGCCTTCTGCTTTTTAGCAGATTCCACCCATGTGAACCCTATGCTGTGCTTTGCCGAAAATGTCGCTTGCAGATTATGAAAAGCTACGTCCTTGTCTATCCTGAGCAAAAAAGCCGTTCGCACATTCTATTGTGCAAACGGCTTTCGAATATTTATGGTTGCGCTGATTCTATTACAAAGCCGGCGCAGTAAAGGATCGTCCGGCAAACTCGGCATCCAACATGTAGAATGCATTGCTGTCCTTATCGATACGCTTCAGCTTATGGATAATATTATCGAACAGTGCTTCTTCTTCCACTTGCTCGTCAATAAACCATTTGAGGAAGTTGATTGTCGCGTGCTCGCGATCGCTGATTGCAAGGTCAGACAAATTGTAAAAACGTTTCGTATTTTGCTGCTCATGACCGTAGCCTTGCTCGAATGTGTCCAGAATGGACGAATATTCGTTATTAGGCTCGCCAAGCGCCGATAGCGTGGCACGACGGCCGCGGTCGTTCAGAAACTTGTATATTTTCATAGCGTGAAAACGTTCTTCCTCAGCTTGCACGATGAAGAAGTTTGCAAACCCGTCCAGACTCTCGCCCGAACAATACGCTGCCATTGCCAGATACACATGCGCTGAATAAAACTCAAAATTCATCTGTTCGTTTAATGCTTCTGCTAGTCCATCATTCATGCTCATGCACCTCAGCTTTCCTAGATTGTACTTATTCTAACATAAAAATAAAGAACGGCAAATGCCGTCCTTGTAAATGTATCCAAATATAAGGATTACCCGATCATTTTCTTCAATCGTTTGTAAAGCTTCTCTGCCGACGGCGCGCTTACCGTCTTCGACTTTATGACGACAAAGCATTCCAGCTTACAAGTTTTGCAATCGCCCAGGCAATCGCTCTTCTTTTGTTTAATATCCGGATATCGATTCTTCATCGCCTTATAAATCGGCTCTGAACCGTTCTTTAAATTCCGTCTGCAATATTTTATCTTCTTCAACCGATTCACCCCGCAGCGCAACGAAGGATTTGCTTCCTACTTGATGATAATGATTATCATCCCCGTTGTCAACCGCGATTTTTAAGGACATCCAATCCTTTAATCAGCTGGCTGTCTTCTTTGGCGAGCTTCTCCCTAAGCTTACTCAGCAGCTGATAGCCGGTTTTGTCATTAAAGCTGCCCGTAGCCTCCAGCTTCTCTGCCGTTTGGAATTTCCGCAGCGCTTCAGCAGTATCCTTATCGAACATGCCTTCTTGTCCAGTTGGTGTATAACCGAGCTCCTTCAGCATCAGCTGCAATGTTTTGACATCCTCCCCATAGCTGCCAACCTTCATCTCCGTACCGATCGCGAGCGGTCGCAGCTGCGTATAGGCTGGAAGCTCCACTGCAAAATCAGGCGATACCCCTGTTTTATTGATCCAAGTTCCTCCTGGTGTCTTCCACTGAGCCTCAGTTAAGCTTAAGACTGAACCATCTTTAAATTGATTAAAAGCTTGAACGACACCTTTGCCGTAGGTTTTCTCCCCAATAACCGTAGCGCCTGCGGACTCCTTCAGGGCTGCGGTGAGCACCTCGCTCGCGCTAGCGGACTGCCCATTCACGAGTACCGCAATGGGTACTTTCCATTCCTTCTCTTGCTTCGATTTGTAAGAAATCGTCTGGCGCTCGTTTTTGTAGACGACATTCAGAATAACCTTATCCTTCGGGATCAGCGTGCTTGCAATTTTAATCGTCGGCTGAAGCAGGCCTCCTGGATTAGAGCGCATATCGAGCAGCAAGCCTTTGAGCGGCTGCTTCTCTTGAAGCTCTTTGATCGCCGCCTCGAATTCATCAGCCGTCTTCTCTGCAAAGCGGCTAATCGTTACATGCCCAATGCCACCATCCAGCAGCTCGGATGTGACAGTATGTACAGGTATCGCTTCGCGCTTCAGCGTAATGGAGATCAGCTCAGCTTGATTCGCTCTTTGAACCTCAAGCGAGACGTTTGTTCCTTCCTCTCCTCTGACAAGTCCTAACAGATCATCGAAAGTCTTGCCGCTCAGCTTCTGATTATCCACGGACATGATGATGTCCTCAGGCAGCAAGCCCCCGCGCTCGGCAGGAGCTCCTTTCGTAAGCGCCGTAATAACGAACTCGCCCTCTTCTTCTCGAAGCTCGGCTCCGATTCCGAATATTTCACCTTCGTAGGACTGCGTGTAGGCATCTCCCTTTTCTTCCACCAAATAGCGGGAATAAGGATCCTCAAGCGAGCTGACCATGCCAACTGCCGCCCCGTTGATCAGCTTTTTCGGCTCGGCGCCGTTCAAATAATCTTTTATAATTTTGTTATAGGACACGGTAAATTGCTTGAACGCAGGCTCCTTGAGCATTGGATAGCGGTTTCCCATCCATAGCAGGCCTACCGTGAAGCCAATCGCCGCGAATAAAAAAGCCCCAAGTACGCAAAAGGAAAGAAACCGTTGTTTTGCAGCCGCTGATGTAAAATAGTTCATTTGTTCATCTCCTAAAAGTTTTGTGAAGCAAAACTTGCTTCGTAAGCATACGCTCCGTTTTGTGAAGCAAAACTTACATCGTAAGCATACGCTCCATTTTGTGAAGCAAAACTTGCTTCGTAAGCATACGCTCCGTTTTGTGAAGCAAAACTTACATCGCAAGCATACGCTCCGTTTTGTGAAGCAAAACTTGCGTCTAAAGCGTGCGCACTGTCTTGTATGTACGCGCCATTTTCGCTACAATCAACCTATTCTTAACTATAAAGAGCTTGGAGAGGAGCTTTACCGCTAGTATGTATAAACTTATCGCAATTGATGTTGACGACACGTTATTAACGGATGACCTAATTGTAACAGAAGGAACGAAGCGCGCCATGGAGGCTGCCATTGCGAAGGGCGTTACGGTTACGCTGGCAACTGGCCGCATGTTCGCTTCCGCTCAAAAGATCGCAAAACAAATTGATCTCAATGTTCCTATTATTACTTATCAGGGAGCCCTCGTCAAAACGCTGCTCGACGGCCAGGTGCTGTATGAACGCAATGTCCCGATTGACGCGGCTAAACAGCTTCACGCCTATGCAGAGAAAAACGGCCTGCATTTGCAGCTTTATGTTAGCGACGAGCTTTACGGGACAGAGGATAACGATAAAATAAAAGCCTATTCCAAGCTTTCGAATATTCCTTACAAAATTGAGCCTGATTTCAACAAGCTGCTTGACTTCCCGATGAACAAAATGCTTATCATTGACGATCCTGCCCGCCTCGATATTATTGCCGAGGAGCTGAAGCTGCTGATTGGTGACCGTGTCCACATTACGAAGTCCAAAGCACATTACCTGGAGTTCATGCACAAGGAAGGCACGAAGGGCCATGCTCTTGCCTTTATGGCTGAGCATTTGGGCTGTTCGATGGAGCAGACCATCGCGCTCGGCGATGCATGGAATGACAATGAAATGATCCTTGCTGCCGGACTTGGCGTGGCTATGGGGAATGCGATCCAATCGCTCAAGGATATCGCTGATTATGTAACGCTAACCAACAATGAAGAAGGCGTTCGCCACGTCATTGAGAAATTTGTGCTTGATGCATCGGCCGAATAAGCGAATCATGCCTTGCACAAGAAGAAACGGTTTCTCCGTCCTCTGCAAGAGTGGGTATCCGTTTCTCGTAGAAATAGAAGAATACTTTATCGCGTGAACATATAAAGTCTTATATTTAAATAAAAGCCAGCCCTTCGCTGAAAGCGAATGAGCTGGCTCTTCTAGATAAGGAGGTGCTGTGATTGAATTGTCCCCTATGCGGCCAACCGAATGCCTGCGGAATCAAAGCTGTCCATGAAACTCAATCCGATTGCTGGTGCTTTCACGAACAATTCCCAGAAGCTTTGCTCCAGCAGCTGCCAGTGGATATGCGCGGCAAAGCTTGTATATGCAAATCATGCTTACATAACCATTTGCGTCTGCCCGCGCGTGAGGAGGAACAGCCTCACTAAACATCCAAGCTTACTTCCAGGTAAAACCCGCTCATTTCGTAGAGTTCGTTGCTTCCTTGCGCTCCGGTACAAAAAATGCCTGCTCTACGTCTAATGCGGGCAGCGGCTTGCTGAAGTAGTAGCCTTGGATCTTCTGGCAGGAGTTATCCGTCAAAATATCAAGCTGGTCCTTCGTTTCAATCCCCTCCGCAATGACCTCCATGTTCAGATGCTGCGCCATGGCAATGATCGTCGATACGATTGCCCGATCATTGTTGTTTTCTGTAATATCCCGAATGAAGGAACGATCAATCTTCACCTTGTGGATAGGGAACATTTTGAGATAGCTAAGCGAACTGTAGCCCGTCCCGAAATCATCAAGGCTTATCCGAATGCCATATTCATTAAGCTGATTTAGAATGCTGCTGGAAAGGGATGCGTCCATCATCATGCTCTCCGTTATTTCCAGCTCAAGAAACTCAGGCTTCAAGCCGGTTTGTTCTAGTATTGCCATAATATACTCCGCAAGCTTCGGCTGATGAAACTGCTGCGAAGACAGGTTTACAGATATCGGAATGAGCGGACCGCCTTCATCATGCCATCTTCTCATTTGCTGACAAGCCTCACGCAGCACCCAAGTCCCCATTTCATAAATAAGGCCCGTTTCCTCGGCAATCGGGATAAAGAGACCGGGAGACAACAAACCTTTTGTCGGATGCTCCCAGCGCACGAGAGCTTCAATACCGATCATCGCATGATCCTCCGTGCGAATCTGAGGCTGGTAATGGAGCAGCAGCTCGCCCCGTTCGATTGCTTTTCTAAGATCGCTTTCCAGCTCGATCTTTTCCAAAAGCTGCTCATCTAGCTCATTAGAGAAAAACAAAAAGTCGTTTTTCCCTTTTTTCTTCACCTCGTACATGGCCGTATCGGCGTTTCTCAGCAACTGGCCGGCATCCTGCCCATGCATTGGGAATATTGAGATGCCTATGCTTGCAGAGACATAGAAATCACTTTCTTTTAACCGATATGGCGCTTGGATTGCAATAATGATATCTTGCGCCAGCTGCTCGATTTCGGCAAGCTCACTATAACGGCTGCATAGAAGCGTAAACTCATCACCGCCCATGCGTGCAAGCATGGCGCTGCTTTCCATGGCTGCTAGTTGTATACGCTTGCTGACTTCCTGGAGAAACTGATCGCCTACCGTATGTCCAAGCGAGTCATTAATTATTTTGAAGCGGTCAATATCGAGCACCATTACAACAAAAGGCTCCCTTGTGCTGCTGTTCGCTGTTATGGCCTCAGATATCGCTTGGTTAAACATCCTGCGGTTAGGCAAGCCCGTCAGCTCGTCATGAAACGCCAAGTGGTTGATTCTGAGCTTCGCCTGTTTCTCTTGCGTAATATCCTTGAAGATGATATAGATGCCCACAACGATACCGTCTACGACAACCGGAACATTCGAAACGCTGAGCTCTACCCTCATCCCATCATGCCTAATAATAGAGGTTTCGTGATTGAGCGTTTCGCCATCAAAGCATCGTTGAAACATCTGCCGTACGCGTTCTTGATCCTCGGATACGATAATGTCTTTCAATGTGGATATCGATTGGTTCATAACCTCTTTGCTGCTGAAGCCCGTAATCTGCAGAGCGATCGGATTATGGCTAATGACATTGCGCTGCAGATCAACGGATACGATTCCATCCTGGCTGTTCTCGTACAATGACTTATACCACTTCTCGTTTTGCTCGATTTCCGAATCCTTGCGTGCCAGCCTTTTAGCGATGTAAATGCCGAATAATGACAGCCCCAGCGTAAAGAAGATGCCTCCCGCAATAAAATAGGCAAGCCATTTGTGATCCAGTGTCACACCGTAAAACAAGGCTGATTTACTGCTGTTATGGAAATTGGCAGCTGTCATTCCCGTATAATGCATGCCGGATATGGCCGCGCCCATAATTGCTCCGCTTCCGAGTTTCTTATAGAACTCGCCCTTCCGATTCCCTTTTCGGAAATAAAACGAAAGCCAGAGTGCGGCTATGGATGCCCCAAACGCAATGAGGACGGAGAGGATAAATATTAGTGGATTATAAGTAATCGGAATAAGCATCGCGGCCATTCCAACGTAATGCATGACGGATATTCCAATTGCAAGCAGTATGCCGCCGATAAGCAGCTGTATACCTGTGAGCTCGCTTCTTCCCACTACGAATAAAGCGATAAACGCTGCCCCAATCGCAGCAAAAACGGAAAGCAGTACAATAACCAAATCGTATTCGATCGCAATAGGAAGATTCAATGCAAGCATGCCGACGAAATGCATCGACCATATTCCCATCCCCATCGATGCGGCGCCAAACGTCAGCCATCTTAATCTCGTCGTCCCTTTGGAAGTGCTTACCCGCCCTGCTAAATCAAGAGCCGTGTAAGAGGCCATTACCGCAATAATGTATGAGAAAAGGACTAACAAACTATCATAAGACCCGTGAACATGCTCCATTTAATCCCCTCGATCCTGTATATATTAATATTTTGTAAGAGCATATTTCTATTATACAATATACGTGATTCATTTTTTAATAAAATATTGAATAATAATGGCAATACTTTTTTGAAACTAACGGCTGTGCATATCTAGCATTTCGGTGCTCTGGCCCGCAGTCTCATTAAGCAGACAGCAAGCTTCATACCGTAATGAAAAAGGAGCGGCCTGGCAGATTAATACCGCCGGGCCGCTCCTTTTCCTGCTTTTCCATTTCGATTAAACAGATATTTTGTTGTCCTCTGCCTCGTCGCCAAGCTGCAGCAAATTAAGCGTACGGATGAATGACAAGGCCAAAGGCATTACGCATATAGTCCATGAAAGCATGCGTAACACATGCTCCCAGCTGCGGTTCGCAAGTACCCCCATCAGATAGATATAGAGCAGATTGACATCGTTGCTCGTAGCCAAAGAAAGCATCCACAATCGCCAGGGGAACAACAAACGGTTAAATTCAAGCACCGGTTCGCTCTGCGAACGCTTCAGCACAACGATACATAAGCAGGCAAAAGGATCGGTTATGTCCAATAAAAAACGAGGACATATCATAGCGCTTGCGAGCCGGCTCATAAGTAACCAACACACGATGTTTCATATAATTTGCCGCGAATTCGACGAACGACTCCGTCTGCTCACTTGCATGGAAAGTAACGTAAGCATATACGGAATGATCGAGTGGATCATCCAGTATACTGACACCGGCACATGAAAACTCGGTTGGGATTTGCAGCCGTCTCAGCACAAGCAAAGCCGGATACAGCTCCGCGTCGACAGCAAAGGAATCCAGCACCATAGACAGCTTTTCCTTCTTTTTGACTTTTTCCCGATCTGCCCAAGCTTCAAGCTCCGTCGCTCTTCGTTTCCACAAAGCTTCACTCTGAAGACTGATTACCTGCTCCATGTCTTCTTCCAGCGTGATGTTTCCCAATGTCCTTCCCTCCTGTTCTTCAAGAAGAAACGGCTTTGCCGTCCTTTGCAAGAGGACGGTATCCGTTTCTCGTAGAAATAGAAGAATACTTTATTGCGTGAATCATATAAAATCTTATATTTCCCCACTTATCGTCCCAGTCAGCCGTTTTCTCGCATTCACCTCCGAAATAAGAGAACCGTTCTTCCTCGGATAACGACGCTACCCAGAGCCCTGCTGGAGACAACTGCCTGGACACGCCTGCTTGGCTGAATGTGATTGCCATATTTCGGGCCATCACCGACGATTTGGCAAACAAATTACTTCATGCTGTCCCTACTTCTTGCTGTCCCTCACTCGCCAAATTCGTAAATATTACGATTAAACACCGCGTAGATATCTGCTTTTGGCTAATATATGTTTACTTCTATGCCTATCGCATTCACAAGGCAGCCATTAGGCCATCACATGCGGCTTGTATTCCTCCAAGGAATAGTCAATGTGGCGGGCAGTCAGCATCGCGCTCTCAATGATTGCTTTCCGCTTTGCTTTCAGAACAATTTGCTCCATATCGGCAAAGCTGCAGCCCTTTAATAAAGCAGCAGCATGCTCCTGCGTTCCATCCTCCTGTCCGAATTCTCCAATGAGCAGACGTATATATTCATTTCGCGTCGCCACATCCGGCATGCCATAGGTCATCTTCGTATCAAATCTCCGCCACACGGCATGATCGAGCTCTTCCTGCAAATTCGTCGCCGCCATAAATACACTGCCGCATTCGAATTCGTCCAAGCACTGCAGCAGCGTATTAACGACCCTAGCCATTTCCTTCACTTCGTCATTGTTTTCCCTTGTTCTCGCAATCGCGTCAAATTCGTCCAGAAACAAAACGCATGGCGATGCTTTGGCATATTCGAATATTTTGCGGACATTGCTCGCGGTTTCGCCAAGATGGCTGTGGATGATCGTATCCAGACGTACGAGCACGAGCGGAACGTCAAGCTGCTGCGCCATGTAGAATGCCGTCAAGGTTTTTCCCGTCCCCGGAGGCCCGTACATGACAATTTTGTTCGGAATCGGCACGTCATGCTCCTCGAATTTGTCCTTCATGGCGAGAATGGTCAGAAACTCCTCTATAATGGTCCGATTCTCTGATTGAAATACGATACGCTTCACTTTGCGCGCGCAGTCCTTAGCTGTATAGTAGGTTGCCATCTCCGAGCCTTTTGCTCTAGGAAGGCGGTTATTATTGTTTTTGCTCATTGCTGATAGAACTCCTTTAGGTTTTCATTTATTCGTAATCGTTACGCTTATACTATATCAGAATCATTACGATTTGAAAACCTAAAACATGACGATTCGATTTCACCATGACGAATTGTCAAGCTAAGTGCGACACCTCGTCCATGAAAGCTTCGTGAGCCGACCTCCACCCTAGACATTTACGGGGCCGGTTGTTAATCAA
>NZ_JACHXW010000016.1 GCF_014192395.1 Paenibacillus endophyticus
ACATCTCGCCATTACAGCGTTTTGAGGCGGTTTAATGATTAGACTAACGTTTGTAATGAGGCTTTCTTGCTGTCTACTTTATTAAGGCAAGGTCAAATTGATCGTGTTCAGATGTATGAACATTAGCCGGTTTATTGAACCAAATATCATAGGCTCTAGCTGTTAAGTCACTTTAAGAGCAAAAAAAAAGCCACCTAGAAGGGTGGCTCGCACTCAAAAAGAGTGCAAAAGTATAGATAGGAGTGGAGAGTCCTAGTCTTAAACTGTAGCTTTTCCTCTGAATACGATATAAACCTTTATCACTTCTTTTCAAAAAAAACACCCCTTTGAGGTTCATCAGATTAACCTAGTTAAGCTTTCTGAAACCTGAGCATCGCACAACAATTTTAATTATTCGAATTTTTTATAAAATGCTATGTGCACGGTCTAAAGCAACACTACTGGAGTGCTGCATAAAGAGTATTTGGAATGGACAATTCAATTTCCTATCCGCTGCACTATCCATTTCTGATTAACTTATGATGGTAATAAACCTGCTTCTTGTTGTCCCTTCAAATGCCATTTTTATTGAATGATTAATCCAAAGCCATGTTAAATGTAATTCACGTTAGGATAAGCGATATTCTCGTTGTCAGATTGTTAAACGTTGCATTCCCCCTTGCCGTATATGTGTAAATAGCTGCTCCTTTATGTGGCAATGTGAATCGTGAGGTTAATATTCCCTCAAGCCCAGTACCATTGATGTTACTCATGCCCCTACTAATAATCGTATCCGGTAAGAGAATGCCGGCATTGTTCTGAAAGCGGGTAACCAGAGAACATGGTATTCATTCTGATATCGGTACCGCCTACCGTGTCGCTGATAACATTATTTGTTGGCTTGTGTCCTCCTCCTCCAAAGAATGCAATGGCTGCTGCACGCCAGTTATCTCAATGGTGTGTTGTGACAACCGCTGACACGCCATTGACTTTACTCGTCCACATAGCGATGCCATCATCTCCATAATTGCGTAAGCTGCTGTTACGAACAGTCGAATTGGGCTGTTGGAATTTATATAATGAAAGCAATATGCTTCTTTAATGCCCAATAGGCAGAAAAGTTTGTTATGTAAAGATGTTTACACAGAGCAGTCGTCCCAAGCTATGAACCCGCTTGAGGCAACTGTATTTTATTAATTTCAATATGGTTGGAACCGCCAAGCTAACAAAATCGGTCAATTCACGGTCAATCTGATACAGAACAAAAACTTTCACTGAATAGAATAATTGTGCAGAATCTTTTACATCAAAGAAAGTAGAGAACTCTCTAGCAGTATACAATCCAAATATCAATACTGCTTATTCGCCTTTTTCCGTTCCAATTGGCATCATCATACCATTATCCATCCCCATCATTGTAACGCTGCTCGATTCTTCTTCTCCATCTGCCAAATAAACCTCAGTTCCAAATGCTGGCTCAGCATAAGGGAGGTTTGTGTTTCCGCGGACGAGTATTTGACGGTAATTCCCTGAATGACCTTCGAATCCGTCATGGTCCCATGGTACCCAAGAACGTGCACTGCAATAATGGCAAACGAATGAGCGACGGTAGCGATCCTGGGTACGATTCGGATAGGAGCGATGAAATAGATGCGAATGAAAAAATAAAACATCTCCAGGACTTAGCCGAACGGGTATGGCAGGAGGATATTTTGCGACAACCTTAGATAGCGTATTCACATTATCGTCCAAATGGCTCACATTCTGCACACCATTCAAATCCTCGAATGCATCCACCGCGTGCACATTTCCTCCTCCAACACCATCAGGAGGATATATTGGCTCGTGGTTCGAACCGGGTACAACCCATAAGCAGCCATTTTCTTCATCTGCTTCCTCTAAGGCGATCCACGCTCCGATTAACGTATCCGGATGCGTCTTAATATAACATGCATCCTGATGCCAACCTTGACCACCTTTTCCAGGAGGATTTAAGAAAAGCATAGACTGAAGAGCGTATACATCCGGCCCGACCAGCGCCTCTGTAACATCGACTATTCGAGGGTTAAGCATGCCCCTCTCCGCTGCTCCGCTAAAACGAGACATCATATGAATTCGTGTCGCCTTTGCAAATTCTTCTTTGAGAGGGTCCTTACTATCACGATCTGCCTGATTATCTAGCTGAAGGCTGTTAAGCCTTGATTGCTCTGCTAATTCATATAGCTCGTCGATGTCTTCTTTTGACAATAAGTTTCTGACAATTAAGTAGCCTTCTCTGTGATAGTGGGAATAATCCTTCACGCTTACTAAATAGCGGTTATCCCTCACACGTGATTTAGGTACATAATACTTCCCCATGACCAGTTCACTCCCTCGATTTATATGCCTACCCCCTAATTTTAGCGTGATGAAGCAGCACTCTCCATAGTCTAAAACCGGCAAATGATGTGTTTATTTGACCAAGGAATTCACCAAAATATTTCGATTTAATGGATAAGGCGTGTACGGGTCCAATACGGATACCGTATGGCGAAATAAGGGATCCTGACACCTTTTTATGTAATCCGATGCTGTTATACCACGAACTTTTTTATACATTTTTGAGAAATGGTGTTCATCACCGAAGCCTACCGAATAGGCAATCTGTTTCACTGTGCCGGTGCCCCTCATCATCAATATCTCAGCACGCCGAAACCGTAATTCGAGCAGCATCCGTTTGGGGGGCATACCCGTGGTAGCGACAAACATTCGTGTGAAATATTCATGTGACCAGCACGATATCGCTGCGATTTCTTCAATTTTTACGGGTTCGGTCAAATGCTCTTCCATATAGCTAATCGCGTGTTGAACAGGAATAGGCAAGGGAATGGCTTCCCCTTCCGCAAATTGTGAGGAAAAGGGCGATAGTTCTTCTAGAGAGGCGGAAATCAAAACGGCAATCCTTCTCCGCCAATACGCAGGCTGGTGATTCGCAATCCAAAGTATTTTCTCCATTAAGCCAGTTACGAGCATATGGCGCACTGCCAGGAACATATGCCCTTCTCGGAGCAAGGCCAAGAATCGTTCGTCCGCTTTCCGCAGTGAGGCATAATCAAAATGCACAAACAAATGCCGCACGTTTTTTTCCGGCGCGAACCGGTAGGTATGCCAGTCACCCGGGCGTGTGAATATGAAGCATGGCTCATTAAGAACAAATAGGCTTCCGCCTATCTCATATTCCGTTTGGGTACCATCGGGAAAGTAGACTAATTCGAAATCGTCAATTTGCCTGGGCCCGAGCACAAACCCAGCTTGAATGACAAAATCTCCTGCGTTATGGACTAAGGGCAAGTGAAAGGTCTCTTGCTCTTGTTCACTCATATTCATCAACTCCCTCTATATCCAATATGTACTGTCAAAGGAATTATTTTATTAGTCTCTTCGCTTGAAGATATCATATAAATAGTCTAATGCAAAAAAAGAAAAATACCTACTAGTATTAGCGGCATTTTGATTCGTCGACAGTTCATTCACAAATTAGCTATACTTAATTAATAAAATAATCCATTTAGCGCACCAATGATTACTTCAATTTCACTGACGGCCTGTCTGTGACCTGTCGTATAAGGCCAAGCGATAACTGCGTGTTTGTTAGCTAGTTTTTAGAAATACTTTCGAGGCTGCATAAAACGCTCTCGGCGCACGAGAGTTAATTTGTTTAATCTCAAAAGGAGTAGTGTAACGCGGCAAATCTATATTAGAGCTCATTTCTCGTTTTGCTGCAATACGCAGGATCGATGCACCATACCCTGCAATTATATTGTTACCAGTTTCACTTGTGGTTTTCACACGTTATATAACTGATACTTTCAGTGATCCTATTGAGCTGGTCGTGGTAAAAATTCAGACAGAGGTATGAATGACTCCTTCGAATCATCACATACATTCAGTCGATACTTGCTGCTGATCCCCTCCGGACAGTATGTATGAAAAAACGAAGCCATATCTTCCCTCAACTCAAGTTCATCTTCACAAAAAAATGGACATCTTCGTTCCTAAGAAACGGATGCCCACATATGTTGTGTAACAATATATAAAAAACTAAAAATTATAGGTTTGTCAACGTAGGAGATAACGAAGAGAAGAAACTGCATACGGAATACCACAACCTGTATGGCCACGATGAAGCTGAAGCAACTTATATGCTAATGTGAAGCATAATAAGCGGACAAGAACCTTGGCAATTCGTAAAAGAAGTTGAAGATATCAGCCGGAAGGACATTTCGATGCGTTATGCCAAAGATCCGAAAAGTAAAAGCTGCTAATAACAAATAAATATATAATGCAGGGTTCGCGGGCATCGTTGTACGATAAGGAAACGGATGGAGGTCACTTAGGTCTCAACCCGTTTTATTTTGATCGGTTTATCCTTTTATGCCGGACAGTGTTACCCCTTCAATAATATAACGCTGTCCGATCATGTAAACGATCAATACCGGGAGCAGAGCGATTGAAGCACCAGCCATCATCAGCGTCCAGTCTGTCGCATACATGCCGCGGTATAGATTCAGCATCATAGGTACCGTAAATTGCTCCGGGCTGTTGAGAAAGATAAGCGGATAAAAGAAATTGTTCCACATGCCCAGAAACGTGAATATGCCGAGTGCTGAAAGCGCAGGCTTGACAAGCGGAAGCATGATGCGCGTGTAGATCGTAAAGCGATTGGCACCATCCACAATGGCTGCTTCTTCCATTTCCTTCGGGATGCCTCTAAAAAATTGGCGGAGCAGAAAAACGCCAAAGGCATTTAATAAGGCAGCAGGCACGATGATCGACTGATGCGTATCGAGCCAGCCGAAATTTTTCATCATCAAGTACAGCGGGATGATTGTCACTTGTCCGGGCACCATCATCGTTGCCAGAAACAATATGAACAGCGGTTCCCGGAATGGGAACCGGATTTTGGCGAAAGCGTATGCAGCCATCGAGCATGTTATCAGCTGCGCGAATACGACGATAACATTAATATAGAAGCTGTTAAAGTAAGCTCGCCCGAAAGGCAAGGCCGTCAACGAAGTTTTGAAATTGGACCATACGAACGGTTCTGGAATCCATTTAGGCGGAACAACGAATACTTGGGACAAATCTTTTAGCGCGCTGAGTATCATCCATAGGAAAGGCAGCCCCATGACGCAGGCCCCAATGATCAGCACGACATGAAGCACCATCGTTGAGGGTTGAAGCTTTTTCGAATTCATGAGTTTTCTCCTTCCCGGTCATCCTTATTCTTCGTAATGAACCCAACGTTTGGATATTTTCATCTGCAGCAAGGTCAGAGTCAAAATCATTGCAAACAGCGTAACAGCGGCCGATGTGCTTGTACCGAAGGTAAAATCAACAAATGCCGAGTCATAAATGTGGTATACAAGTGTATAACTGGCTTTTGCCGGTCCACCCGAGGTCATGACAAAAGATTGATCAAACACCTGGAAAGATCCGATCACGGACATGATGGTGACAAAAAATGTAGTCGATGACAACAAAGGAACTGTAATATGCCGCAGCTGCTGCCATTTGCTGGCGCCGTCAATTTGTGCAGCTTCGTAATATGTCGCGGATATTCCCTGTAATCCGGCAAGGAAAAGCACCATACTGCCTCCAAGTCCCATCCATATGCTAAGCAGCGCAATGGAAGGCATTACGAACCGCGTGTCTGTCAGCCAACGGGGACCTTCAATGCCGAACCAATCTTTTAAGTATAAATTAATCAACCCGAAATCCGCGTTAAAGAGCCACATGAAAACGACTGCTACAGCTACGGACATCGTAATGTTAGGCATAAAATAAATGAGCCGGTAAAGGATCTTTCCTTTTACTTTATTTAAGCCAATAGCAACAAGCATCGCCAGAATGATGCCGGTCGGTACGGTGAGAACGGTATAATACAGCGTGTTAACAAGCGCGGTCCTGAAATCGGGATCTTTAAACTGCCCCAAGAAATTGTCTAGTCCAACAAAGGTCCGTTCGCCGAAGCCGTCCCAGCTCATTAGACTGATGGCGAAAGCCAATATAAGCGGAATCAACGAAAAGATAACCAAACCGACCAATTGCGGAAAGATGAAAAAATATCCCCAAAGGCTGTCCACCGTTTTCGTCCTCATGAAATGACGTTTCGTATCTGTTTGGTCTATTGACGGAGAGGGCCCATTATTAACGGCCGTTTTCATATCCATGTACGCCACCCTTCCTCTATTATAGTAAGAAGGAAGGGATCTCCGAATGTTCGGAAGCCCCTTCCATTCCCTTGTGAAAGGACTGCTGCTTGCTTATTTTTTTCCTTTGTATTCCTCAATCTTCTTGTTCGCCAATTTCTCGATTTCCTTCATTGCTGTATCCAAATTCTCATTTTTCAGCCAAAGCGCCTCAAAACGGGAGTTGATGTCATTACTCAGACCGGGAATACTCGCTTCAAACGGAGTTAATGCATAGCCGATTTCACGGGCATCCAGGAAAAACTGCGCATGCTCGGGAAGGTTCCCTTCAAGCACTACTTCATCTGCTCCCGATACCGAAGGAACGGCATTGCCGCCTCCTTGAAGACGGTAGATTTGACCTTCCTTATTGACGAATTCTGACAAGAAGGTGTAAGCCGCCTCTTTATGCTTGCTTGTCTTATTCAGTACCATATAGGCTGTCGGGATACCTGCAGGCTCGATTTTGTTTCCGGTATTTGTCGGCCAGGTGACGATATCGTACTCGAGTCCTTCGTTTTTCTTGAACAGCGGCAGATACCAGCGCCCTGCGCCGACAAAGCCAACCTGATTGGACATAAACATCGCATCGCCGCCTTGTCCTTTTGGAAGCGTGCCGGCAAATGTAATGTTTTTAGTCTGGATGTTATCATATAAGAATCGGAATGCTTCGACTGCTTTCGGATCCGTGTAGCCGATATATTTGCCGTTATCGTCATAAACCTTTCCACCGTTAGAGGTTACCCAACTGTGTGTGCTGTTCCATGAATTATCAAGTACGTAACCATATTTGCCGCTTTCGCGGATTTTATCGGTCATTTCCTTAAAGGCATCCCAGCTCCACTTACCCTGTTCCTGCAAATCGGCAGGCATTTCAGTAATGCCTGCGTCCTTTAACACCTTCTTGTTATACCAAAGCACCATCGGATTATTGTCTACCGTGGCCCCGTATATTTTACCGTCGCGCTCAGCGGCTCCCCATAAGCCAGGAAAGAAATCCTCCTTCTTAACCGCGCTTCTTGCATCATCCATTAATGGTGTGAGTTCCTCTATGCTGCCGTTTTCAATCAGTTTAACAATAAAAGCGTCACCGGCATAGAAAATGTCTGGGGCCGTTCCGCCACTCAATTGCGTTAAGATTTTTTGATCGTACTCCCCCGGGATCGGGATTAACTCCGCTTCAATTTCAGGATGCTTCTTATTAAAATCGTTTGTAAAATCTTGAAACCTTGTTAATTCTCCCGGATTTCCCCATGTAGCCCACTTAATTTTTACTTTTCCCTCTTTTGGACTGTTTGTTCCGGCTTCTTCTCCATTAGACACCCCGTTGTTGCCACCATTGCTCGTTCCGCAGGCTTGAATCAAAGAAGACACAGCAATAATCATGATGAGTAGAGACCATTTGAGCTTTTTCATTCTCTTTTCCTCCCTCAAGATATCTAATTTTCATTCAAAAATATTTTGTAAGCGCTTTTATTATAGTTTATTGTCAAAGTGGGTTTGAACGGTTTATGTTCCGAAAGAGTGTCTTGTTTTCCGCAATTAGCATTATTTTATTTTCGCAACAGACCTTGAAATTCGGCTGGAGATACACCTACGATCTTTTTAAACTGCTTGCTAAAATATTTTACATCGTTAAAACCAGACTGCTCGGCTACCTCATACACCTTGAGCGATGAACCCTGCAGCAGCTCCTTCGCTTTCTTTACGCGCAAGGCGATCAGGTGGTCGATGAAGTTCTCTCCTGTCACACGTTTGAACATTTCGCTGAAATAATTCCTGCTTACATTTACCGCATCAGCCACTTCCTGCAGGGAGATCGATTCCCTATAATGGCTCTTGATATAGTCAGCGGCCTCCATTATGATCCTTTGGTGCAATGTTTTATCCGGCCGCGGAGAGTCTTCACCGCCCACGATTGTTTGGTAGCCATCTTTTACATGTTGAATGACTTCAGTGACATAACCCAGCCTGCCGAGCTCCCGGATTTTCCGGATGATGGAAGAATCTGCGTCTTTAAATACGGCAAATAGGCTAAGCAATTCCTCTGCCTCCTGCAGCACTTCCTCTTTCGATCGATATTGCGGTAACCAATGCTTCATGATTTCAATTATCATTTGTTCTGATCTGGAATGAAAGCCCATCGTTAACGACTCTTTGAGTTCGTGTAAGGCTGCCGCAAAAGGATAGAACGATGCCGAAATAGAATCCTTTTGCTCCTCAGCAGCAATTAAGCGACACGGTCCGAGGAAAAAATCGACTGCGAGCATTTTTTCCGCCTCCATGGAGGCATACTGAAGGTCTAGATAATTCTCATAAACGACGCTGAGTCCTATGGATACTTGCAATAGGTGCGACTGGGTATGCTGCGAAAACTGCTCGATTAGCTCATAAAACATGACATGCAGGTTTGGGTGTACAGGAAGAGCAGCCAACAGCAAGTCCGAACGAAGCATGACCGACACAAAGGAACCAAATACTTGATAAAGTACCTGTTTGAGCGGTTCTCCCATCTCCATTAGGAGATCATTCCTTTCAGCATCCGTTTTACCAAATACGTTGATCCCCAAAGCGGCAATACGGTAGCTTTCTTCCGGGCATTCTGTCTTTATTCGTTCGATAGCAGCCAAGTCACCGCATAGCGCCTTGCAGAATGTCTTTTCCAGCATTTTCAGCTTATTAGCGAGCTGTTGGTCTTCAAACTGCTGAACAATTTGTCTGTTCTCGCTTTCTTCCTGAAGCTTTTTTTTCATTTGATTCAGAACCGTTATGAGTGAATCCGAATTAAGTGTCGGCTTCAAGATGTAATCGCTGGCCCCTAACCGGATTCCTTCCCGTACATATTCGAAATCATTATGACAGCTGAGCAGCAACACCTTGACCCAAGGACATAATTCTTTAGTCTTGCGCGTGAGCTCGAGTCCATCCATCACAGGCATAGCAATGTCGGTGATCAATATATCAATCTCTTGATTCTGAATCCATTTCATTGCGTTTTGCCCGTTTGACGCTTCACCAACCAATATAAATCCGTGTCTCTCCCAATCAAAAGTGGTACGAAGCCCGATTCGCGCTATCTTCTCGTCATCAACCAATAGCACTCTGTACATAAGTTCCCTCCTTTGAATCAGCAATCGTAATAAGCACCCGTGTCCCTTCGTTTTTGATGCTTGAGATGCTGAGACCGTATGTATTTCCGTAATATAACTGGATGGTCTGATGAACATGATTCAGCCCGATATTGGTCATCCCTTTATTGCTGCGCTCTTTATCGTTTATCTGCAGTTGATGAAGCCTTCCCTCATCTATTCCGATACCGTCGTCGGTTATTTTGACCACGATATTTTTTCCGTTTTGTTCGACTTCGATATCAATTGATCCATCTGCATCTTTTGGAGCGATTCCATGGAAAATGGCGTTTTCGACGATGGGCTGTAGCAGCATTCGGGGAATTTGTATTTTTTTGAGCTCCTCCAGGCAATGGATATTTAAACTGATTTTGTTATCATAGCGGTATTCCTGAATGATCATATATTTCTGGAGCAGTTCAAGCTCCTCCCCGAGCGAAATGAAAACGCCATTCCGTTCAAGACTGCCTTCCAATATTTGAACCAGCGTAGTGACGGCGTTATCTACATCATTGGTCCGATTCAATTTAGCCATCCACCTAATCGAGTTCAGCGTATTATAAAGAAAGTGAGGGTTAATTTGATAGCGGAGCGCTCGTACCTCCGCCTTTTTTTTCTCCGATTCCTCCTTGGCGATTCGGGCGATTAACAGATCGATCTGTTTGATCATATTATTAAAGCTACGTCCCAGCTGCCCAATCTCGTTCCGGCCGACGCTCTTGCTCCGGACGCTCAGGTCGCCGTTCTCGCCTTTACGCATCAATCGGCTCAGATTAACTAACGGATTACCGATTTTACGGGTAACGAAATACCCCATGCCCATTGCAGAAAGGATGCAGCAAAGTGCAATCCACATCGTGAATTTCCGGATACTGGCCGAATCGGCAGTCAGTTCCTCGAGTGGTACAACCCCAACCACATCCCAGCCGTTATACAGGCGTTCAGGAATCACCAGCGTGCTTTTGTTGTCTTTGTTATATTCCGTCGCTTGTGAAGGAAGGATGAGCATGGACTCTTTTCCATACTGCTTGGAATCCGGGTGATAGAAATAACGGTTCTTGTTATTGGTGACGTAGATGTAACCCGTATCCCCAAATTGAACGCGGTCAAGCTCATCGATCAGAATCTCGCCCATAATCTCAAAGAACATCACGCCGATAATATCGCCGGTTTCCCAGCTTCGTATGGCGCGGCCAAGGCCGAATACAGGAAACCCCATTTCCGTTTTCTTTAAATAAGAGTTTTGAGAGAGTCCGAACCAAACGCTATTACCGTTTGCTTCCAATATCGCTTTATACCAATCGGAATCCCATTGATCCAGAGACACCAAGGAGTCCGAGCTTAATACCGAATTGTTGCGGTTCACATCGAAAATATAGATATCGAGGATTTCTGACGAATTGATCATGATGGATGTTAGGATGTCTTGTCCATCTTGAATCTTGAGCGTGGTTTCATACAACTTCTCTTTCGATTGTTCCTTCAAAATATTGTGGATGACCTTACTGTTTAACAGCATCATAGACGAATCATCAAGCTTTTTGAAATAAAGGTTCAGCTTGTCACTCACCTGTGTAATAGTAAGCGAGGCTACCTTACTGACTTGTTCCTCTACGATAGAGGACGATTTATGATAAGACAAAAAACCCATGACCAGAACGGGAAGCGTCATTCCGATAAAGCAGAACCAAAAGAGTTGGACTACAATGGAATGAAAATGACGGAAACGCATGGACGTTCCTCCTTTATATTCAACATTAGTTAGCTGAACCTCTATATTACTCAAACTATAATAGCGCTTACAATAGTTCATATTAAAAAAATATATTATCTTCTACTCTTTCTCTTTTTTTATGAAGGTGCATTTTGCAATAATCAAAGCCCCCGAACCATAAGGTTTTCTGAGCATAATAAAGTGACTTCACCCTGACTTGGAGAAGTTTTCAAGTAATTAACCCGAAAACGAGCCAAGCAAGCGAAGCCACCTGTATATTCTCCAAGAAAGCCTATTTTTCTTTAACAAACTGCAAGCACCGCTTGAGAACATCGATACATTTATCGGCCTGCAACGCCGTTTGGACGTGGATCTTCGCTTCCGTTACCGTTGCAGGGTTCGGCTTGAAAGGGAAGCTCCTTCGGTAGCGACTACTGCAATCAGCATATCCATCCGGAGGACCTGTAATTTAGCTCTGCTTACCCGTGACTGTGTCTATCACGAATAATTGATTCAACCGGATGATATACAATGAAAAAGATGGAAATCGCTATGACAATCTTTCGAAAAAACATAAGCACGCGCCTACTGGAAATTTAGTTTCAGTTAAAAAAGACCTATATTATGAAAAATTACTCTGTTTAACATAAACACATTTCCAATTTATACAAGCAGAAAGAGGAGCTGCCAAAGCATGCACCCCCACTATCGTAACCGTTAGCTTAATAACATGAGCATGCCACTGAAGCGTCTGCTCATACATGTGTGTTTTTCAACTATCGTTATCCGATAATTGAATAAAAACGGGGGGTTCGGGCTTAATATTATACGTAATCTGACCCCAGCCATACCTCGTAGATAATGCGACTGTTGCGCTCTCAGAGTCATTTCAGAGTGTATACTCCACCATCTACGTCATAGTCTCAAGACTCTGGAAAGCTGAGGGCGGCGACTCCTCTTCGAGGCACTGGCGGATCAGGACGGCACACTCTTCGGAACTTAGCACCGAGGTGTCAACCTCCAGATCATAGATACCAAGCATATGGACAGCCTGCTGCCACAATCTCACCGGCTTTGGCACAGATCCGTCCTCTTCGTAGCCAGAATTCCAGGTAGCGATCCGCCGCTGCATAACAACCTCTAATGGGCATCGCACAGCCACAAACAAAACCGGAAGTCCACTCAGGATCCGAGCACAACTGGAAAGAATCCCCCGTGAGATCGAATAAGCATCGTGGTGACCGACATCCACTACAACATTCAGCCCCAGGCGGCTGTGCGCAGCAATAGCCTCATACATGGCTTGATAAAGGGTCACAATGAGTGGCTCAAGGTCGGGGCGTTCCCCACCTGGCCGAAGCCCAATCCCTGGCCGGTAGCGTTCAGGGGTCATCTGCATGAACCGGTCGACTCCCATGTTCATCCACACACCCTCGAACGTATTCTGAATCACAGTGGCAATACTGGACTTCCCAGACCGCGGAGTCCCGTTTAAAATAATAATCTGTCCGGGCTTATCTACCTGTAACATTTGCTTCCCCCTTTTTTGTAATGAATAGAAGTTCCTGCTCTGAACCTCAAGACGCTGGAAAGCTGAGGGCGGCGGCTCCTCTTCAAGGCGCTGGCGGACCAGGGCGGCACACTCTTCAGAACTGAGCACCGAGGTGTCAACCTCCAGGTCATAGATACCTGGCATATGGACAGCCTGCTGCCATAATCTCACTGGCTTCGGCACAGAGCCGTCCTCTTCGTAACCGGAATTCCAGGTAGCGATCCGCCGCTGCATGACAACCTCTAATGGGCATCGTACACCCACAAACAAAACAGGCAATCCACTCAGGATCCGGGCACAGCTCGGAAGAATCCCACGCGGAATCGAATAAGCATCGTGATGCCAGACATCCACCACGACATTCAGTCCCAGACGGCTGTGTGCAGCAATGGCTTCATACATGGCTTCATACAGGATCACAATGAGAGGCTCAAGTTCAGGGCGTTCCCCACCTGGCCGAAGCGAGATCCCGGGCTGGTAGTGTTCCGGGGTCATTTTCTTGAACTGACTGCCCCCAACGTTCATCCATACACCCTCAAACATATTCTGAATCGCGGAAGCAATGCTTGACTTCCCAGCCCGCGGATTGCCGTTCAGAATGACTATTTGTCCGAGCTTATCTTCTTGTGACATGCGTTTACCTCCATGCAATGATTTCATTCATACTGTGAATGTTATTTACATATTTAGAAATTACAATAGAGATTGTAGCAACTATACGGCTAATGGAATAGTCTGTAATTTTAATATAATCAGGCGTAAAATTGAATTAGATCATAATCTTATCTTGTTGTGCTATTCTGTCCGTTCATATTATGGTTCAACTAGATATATCCTTATGCCGCAGCCATTGTCAGATAGATCATTTAATAACCAAAAAAAAACCACCCATAAGGGTGGTCCGTACTCATGATGAGCACTATAGGATTTGGATAGGAGTGGAGAGAAACCATACTGTACCTTTATTATATGTATACGCTTCCACTTTGTCAATAAGCGCTTTCATTTTTATATCGATTATTTTGAAAGCGCTTGAATATAAAAAAACGCTCACCCTTTACAGGTGAACGTCATAGCCTTTCGCTGTGAGCAGAATCACGGCCTGGTCCAAATATTCCTGGCTTCGGAAGGATAGCCTCAGTATGCCCGGCACATCTTCCCTGCTCTCGATAATATGGATATTGCTAAGGTTAATGAGGCTATTTCCTAATTCGCTCGTTATTTTACCAATAATGCCTGGGTGATCGGGAATGTCCACGTAACAGTCAAAAGCGGAATGAATCATGCCTTTACGGCGTTCCGGCATCTTGCTGCGGAAGTTGCCCGCTGTTTCGAATGCTCCCGCTATGGCATCGCCATCGGCGTTCTCGAGCATTTGCACGAATTTATTCGTCTCATTGCTCCAATCATGAAGCAGCTTAAGGACAACATGACGATTATTAATAAGAATATCGCGCCATAGCGTCGGATCTCCTGATGCAATTCTCGTTATGTCTCGGAAGCCGCCGGCAGCAAGCGATTCATATAGATCATTTTGCTCATTGTAGCCGCGAATCTGATTGACAAGCGACACTGCGATAATATGCGGCAAATGGCTGATTGCTCCAGCGATCTCATCATGCTCCTTAGCATTCACGCGAACGATATTCGCCTTCGTGTGCGAAAGCAGATCGACGAGGCGTTCCACAACTGTCTCTGGCGTCTCCTCGTCGGGAGTGAGCACGTAGAAAGCATTCTCATAAAGATGCGAGGATGCCGCCTCAACCCCTGTTCGCTCAGATCCAGCCATGGGGTGTCCGCCTATAAAGTAAGCTTGCCCGAAATCAAGCGACTTTGCACATGCAGCAACTGATGCTTTCGTGCTGCCTGCATCCGTAATGATACAGCCCGGTTTAAGCTGGAAAGCAGCAAGCTTCTCGATATATTCCTCTAAATTCCCAACCGGTACGCATACAAAAATAAAGTCGGCCTGCTCTGCAGCCTCTTGCATCGAGGTCGTCGCATAATCGACGACGCCGCGCTGCAAGTATTTCTCAACCTGAGAAGGCCGGTTCGAATGGCCGATTACGGTAATGCCTGGTTTGCCTTTCAAACAAAGGGCGATCGAACCGCCGATCAGCCCTACACCAAAAATCGCAACTGTTGTCATAACTTTATCCCTGCACCGCCGATTCTTCTAAAACCTGTTCTAAAGCTGCGACGAATTTCTCATTCTGCTCACGCGTTCCTACGGTAATCCGAATATGATTCGGATAATAAGTCCATCGCGGTCTCGAAATAATGCCTCTGCGAAGCAATCCGTCAAATACCTCGGGAGAAGAACGTTTCACATCTACCATCATAAAATTTCCGTATGCTGGGAAGTAAGACAAGCCCAAACGGTCGAATTGCTCCGATAAATAGGTAAGTCCCTGTTTGTTCTGATCGCGGCAATATGCAATAAATGACTTGTCCGCAAGAGCTGCTTTCGCCGCCGCTTGTGCTGCACGGGAAGTGTTAAACGGCTCGCGTACTTGGTTCGTGAAACGAATCACATCGGGATGTCCCACGCCATATCCGATACGCAGCGCAGCTAATCCATAAATTTTGGAGAAAGTACGCAGTACAATCAGATTGCGATGCTCTTTCAACAGCTGAATACCATCCGGAAACTCCGGATCGTCGATATACTCTCCGTACGCTTCGTCCAGCACAACTAACACATGTGCAGGCACCTGCTGCATGAATGCAGTTAGCTCCTGCAGAGTAACGATCGTTCCAGTAGGATTATTCGGATTACAGATCCAGATAATTTTGGTACGGTCATTGATTTGTGCTGCCATCGCAGGCAGATCATGCTTGCCCTCTTTAAGCGGAACCTCTACGATGCGAGCATTCTCAATCTCCGCGTTATGTTTGTATTGCGGAAATGTTTCATCCGCCATAATCGTTTCATCTCCAGGGGAGATAAACGCTCTGTTAATCATAAGTATAATTTCACTGGAGCCTGTTCCAAAAATAATTTGATTCGGTTCTACTTGCAGCTCTTTAGCCAGTGCTGCTGTTAGCTCCACGCTTGCACCGTCTGGATATATATTGAAATTCGATAATTCCTCAACCACTGCTGCTTTCGCCTGCTCGGAGCAGCCAAACGGATTCTCATTAGACGCAAGTTTTATTACTTCTGTTAAACCAAGCTCCCTCTTGACATCTTCAACCGGCTTTCCTGGTTGATAGACGGGAAGGTGGACGATATTACTTTTGGGCTGCATGAGCCGTTCACCTCTTTATCATTGACTAATAGACATACTCGTTGTCCATTGTCTCATATCTGTGTAACGTTTTAAAGTTTTTTTAACACAAAACTGTGGATTCATCTCGGGCGGATATTTTTATTAACATTTAGTCCGTTGGATTAGCAATTTAAAGTACAAGCAGCAGTAATCTATGTAGAAATTACAATATTTCCCCCTTCGAATATTTTCCTTGAAGCAAAGAAACCTAACCATCAGACGAGCTTATCCCGCTGAAGGTTGCTCAAGCTCCTCTTATTTCCTAATAAGCAGCAAAAAGCCCTCTAGTCTTAGTAACTGACACCTGTCTCAAAAACAGAGGTCAGTTCCTTTCGACAAAAGAGCTTTTCATGTTAACTATCTCACGAATTGATCAATACGGAATCCAACAGCAGCCGTTGCCGTTCTTTACCCTTTTAGCGAAGCCACGAAATCACCGATCTGCTTCAAGCCTTCCTCGCGTCTGCTTGCGTCGTTCAGAAGCGGAATAGCCTCTTCGATTTGACGAACGATCGCGCTGCCTACAATGACACCGTCGCATTGCTTCTCAAAACGAGCGACCTGTTCGCGGCTGGAGATGCCGAAACCGACTGCGATCGGCAAATCTGTCGCTTCACGAACCAAACCAAGAAACTCATCGATTCCAGTGTGGAAATCGGCACGAACGCCTGTAACGCCAAGCGAGGAAACGCAATAGACAAACCCTTTCGCTTTGCGCGAAATGCGGGTAACGCGGTCCTTCGAGGTAGGAGCAACCAATGGAATAAGATGTACGTTCGCTGCTTCGGCAAGCTGGCGAACCTCTTCGTCTTCTTCAATAGGCAAATCGGGAATGATTAGACCGCTGATGCCTTTGCTTTTCACGAGCTCGAAGAACGCTTCCAGCCCGAATTGGAAGACAGGATTATAATAAGTGAATAGAATAAACGGAATCTGTACGCCTGCTTCCCGGGCTTGCTCAGCAATCTCGATGCAATCCCGAAGCGAAATGTTATTGTTGAGAAGCGCACGCTCGGACGCCCGTTGGATTACGGGGCCATCCGCGAGCGGATCGGAATAAGGTACCCCAAGCTCGATCATGTCAGCGCCGGATTTTTCAAGCGTTTGGATAATCATAACCGAGGTAGCTAGATCAGGATCGCCCATCGTTAGAAAGGGGATTAGCGCCGTTTTGCCTTCTGATTTCAATCGTGCGAACGCCGTATCAATGAGATTCATGTTTTTCTACCCCCAAATAGCCCATAATCGCTTCCACGTCCTTGTCTCCGCGGCCTGACAGGCTGACAACGATGACCTTGTCCTTATCGAGAGTCGGAGCAAGCTTGATCGTCTGGGCAATCGCGTGAGCCGATTCCAGAGCCGGAATGATACCTTCAGTGCGGGAAAGCAGCTGCAGTGCTTCAAGCGCTTCGGCATCTGTTACCGGTACGTATTCCGCACGTCCCGAATCCTTCAAATAAGCATGCTCAGGTCCGATTCCGGGATAATCAAGACCCGCAGAAATCGAATGCGCCGGTTGTACTTGACCATGCTCATCCTGCAGCACATAACTCATAGAACCCTGGAAAACACCATGACGCCCTTTCGTCATCGTAGCCGCATGCTCGATTGTGTCAACGCCTCTGCCGGCAGCTTCCACGCCAAGCAGCTTGACGCTGTCATCATTGACAAACGGATAGAAAATGCCCATTGCATTGCTGCCTCCGCCTACCGCCGCAACGACATAATCGGGCAACCTTCCCTCATCCGTTAGAATTTGCTTACGCGCCTCATCGCCGATAATGCGTTGGAAATCCCTTACCATCATCGGGTAGGGATGCGGTCCTGTAACCGAACCTAATATATAATACGTATCATCAACATGGCTGACCCAGTAGCGAAGCGTTTCATTGCAGGCATCCTTCAGCGTTCTCGTGCCGGATAGAACAGGAACAACCTCAGAACCAAGCAGCTGCATACGGAATACGTTCAACTGCTGGCGTTTCATATCCTCTTCGCCCATGAACACTTTGCATTCGAGTCCAAGCAGCGCTGCGATCGTTGCAGATGCGACCCCATGCTGGCCTGCGCCTGTTTCGGCAATAATTTTTGTTTTGCCCATACGTTTTGCGAGCACGCCTTGACCGATCGTATTGTTGATCTTATGTGCGCCTGTATGGTTCAGGTCCTCGCGCTTTAAGTAAATTTTCGCTCCGCCAAGATGCTCGGACAGACGTTCAGCGTAATATAGCGAGGTCGGACGTCCCGAGTATTTATGCAATAAATAATGAACCTCGTCTTTGAATGCCTGATCTTTCGAATAGTGAAGATACGCCTCTTCAAGCTCAAGCAATGCGTTCATTAACGTCTCTGGCACATATCTGCCGCCAAACTTTCCAAACCGTCCATTCTCATCTGGTACCTGTGTCATGCTTCCATCACCCTTCTTACAAATAATCGGATTTTTTCGATATCCTTGCGTCCGTTCGTCTCTACCCCGCTTGATACATCAATCCCGCCGGGAGAATACGCGCCAAGCAATTCCTGTACATTGCCTTCATGAAGCCCGCCTGCTACATAGAGCGTAATACCAAGCTCACCAGCTGCCTGCTTGTAATCACTGATCGCGTCCCAGTCAAAGGTTTGTCCGGTACCGCCGCCAGGCGCATCGATCAACACAGCATCTACTGACGCATGATATGGCGAAAGTCTCTCACTGGCGGATTGAGGCACTTGCCCTTCCGAAGCCTTCTTCATGGAAAATACTTTCCAAACTTGCGCATTCAGCCTCTCGCGGACATCTCGGCAGTATTCTGCCGATTCACTGCCGTGCAGCTGAATGACATCTAGCTTTACTTCCGCTTGAATAGCAGCAAGGTGTGCAAAGGCTTCATTTACAAACACGCCAACCGTCAATGGACGCTCGCCGTCAGCAGCTTTCAGCTGTTTGGCGGCAGCGATTAGCTCAGCTGCCGCAGCGCCCGCAACTTGTCTTTTGCTTGGTGCAAATACGAAGCCGATCTCATGGATCGGCAAGCCGTCCATTTCCAGAATCGTCTTTGTGTCCATTAATCCGCATATTTTAATACGAGGTGCCGGCTTCATCCCGCTTCCACCGCGCCCATTAAGTCTTGTACGGATTGTTTGACATCCTCATGCCGCATGAAATATTCGCCGATCAGTACGCCGTGAGCGCCGATCCCATACAAATAATCCATATCCGATTTACCCGCAATTCCGCTTTCGCTAATAACCGTCACGTTCTTAGGCATAAATCCGATCAGCGACTCCGTCGTTTTGAGATCTGTCACGAACGATTTCAAATCACGGTTGTTGATCCCAATTAACGTAGCTTTATCCAGCTCCAGCACGCCTTCGAGCTCCTCTTGATTATGAACCTCGACCAGTACGTCAAGACCAATCGATTTCGCCAGATCATGGAACTCGCCAAGCTCAGCCGGTGTCATGATCGCTGCAATAAGTAGAATCGCATCTGCCCCGATTAGACGCGCTTCGTATATTTGTCGGTAATCAATGGTGAAATCTTTCCGTAAAAGCGGCAGCTTTACCGTTTGTTTAACCGCTTGTAGAAAAGCGTTCGACCCTTGGAAGTAATCGCGGTCAGTCAATACAGAAATACAGTCCGCGCCTGCTGATTCATAGGCTGCCGCAAGAGCTGCCGGTTCGAAATCTGCCCGGATTAGTCCTTTGGAAGGCGAAGCCTTCTTTACCTCTGCAATCAGACCCATGCTCCGTTTGCGTCCCGCAGCTGATACCGCGTGTTCGAAACCACGGCATGGCTCAAGAGCGGCAATCTGCCGTTCGATCTCAGACAGATCAAACCGAGAAGCGAGGTCTTCCACTTCTATTCGTTTCGTTGCTACAATTTTATCGAGAAACATGCGCCAACTCTCCCGTCGTTTGAATAAGGCTTTCAAGCTTGCGCTTTGCCTCTCCTGAATCAATCACTCGTGCCGCTATCGTAACGCCGCTTTGAAGCGAATCTGCCAAGCCGCCCACATAGATGCAAGCGCCAGCGTTCGCCAGGACGATATCCCTGTACGCGCCCTGCTGCTCACCAGCGAATATCGCATGAATAAGTGCTGCGTTCACTTCCGGCTCGCCGCCCATCACCTCTGCAATCGGCCACCTTGTCAGGCCCAGCTCTTCCGGCGTGATATCGAACGTTCTCACCTTGCCATCCAGCAGCTCCGAGATTTGCGTCGGTGCGGAGATACTGATCTCGTCCAAACCATCGTGGCTGCTCACAACCATCGCCCGCTTCAAGCCTAGCTCACCGAGCACCTCGGCTACCGTAGAAGTGCGAGCTCGGTCGTAGAGGCCCAGAAGCTGCCTGTCTGCGCCTGCCGGGTTCGTAAGAGGACCCAGCATGTTGAAAATCGTCCGTATGCCCAGCTCTTTACGTGGAACTGATGCATGGCGCAGAGACGGATGGTATAACTGAGCGAACATAAAGCAAATACCGATATCATTCAAGCATTGTGCTGCTTGCTCAGGCGTAATTGTAATCTGGACGCCAAGCGCTTCCAATACGTCCGCGCTTCCCGTCTTGCCTGACATCGCACGGTTGCCATGCTTGGCAACGCGGATTCCAGCCGCTGCAGCTATGATGGACGATGCTGTCGAAATGTTAAATTTATGGATGCCTGAACCGCCTGTGCCGCAAGTATCGAGCAAGCCCTCTTGCTCGGTTAGGAGGTGGCTCGAATGCGCGCGCATCGCTTCTGCGAATCCCGTTATTTCGTCCTTCGTTTCGCCCTTCATCCTCATTGCCGTTACAACGCCAGCGATTTGCGCATCGGTAGCTTCGCCGTTCATGATAATATTCATAACCGCGTTTGCCTGCTCACGCGTTAGGCTGTTTCCATTAATCAATTGGCTTAGAGCTGATTGCATCGTAATGGCTTCGGTTGCCTGCATTATTGACCAAGCCCCTCTCCAGCCTTAACATAATAGTCCGAATTAATGGAGTTGTAGCTATCCTGCTGGCTCTTCGGCTGGGCAAAAATCGCTTCTGCCGTTCGAATTGCCTTCAGCATGCCTTTTGCTTTATTCACGGTTTCCATATACTCGCTCTCGGGAACCGAATCCCATACGATGCCGGCACCAGCCTGCACGTATGCTTTGCCGTGTTTGAAAATAATGGTGCGAATGGTGATGCAAGTGTCCATTGAGCCGCCAAAGCCCAAATAGCCAATGGCGCCTGCATAAGCACCGCGTGCCTCGTTCTCCAGCTCCGCTATAATTTCCATCGCTCTCAGCTTAGGCGCGCCCGATACGGTACCCGCAGGCAAGCAGGAAACGAATGCATCGAAGAAGTCCTTGTCCTTGTGCAGCTTGCCGGAAACATTGGAAACGATGTGCATCACGTGGGAATACCGTTCGATTTCCATAAATGAATCGCATTTCACTGTTCCGAATTCAGATACCCGCCCGATGTCGTTACGGCCTAGGTCCACCAGCATCAAATGCTCCGCCCGCTCCTTCTCGTCAGCCAGCAGCTCAAGCTCGAGTGCCTTATCCTCTTCTGGCGTCCTTCCGCGAGGTCTCGTACCCGCGATTGGTCTCGTCTCAACACGGTCACCGTTAACCTTGACAAGCGCCTCCGGCGACGTACCGACGATAACCTCTTCGCCCATTTTCAAATAATACATATACGGGGAAGGGTTCATCGTGCGAAGAACTCGGTACACATGCAAAGGGTCGATGTCCGTATCAATATTAAAACGCTGCGATAATACGACTTGGAAAATATCGCCTGCGCGAATATATTGCTTCGCCTGTTCTATATTCGCAATAAATTGCTCTTTCGTCACATTCGACTGGATGTCGCCCAGCTCGTAGTCAGCGGCGATGGAGCTGCCGGTCGTGACGGGAATCGTTACGGGCTGCCGCAGCCTTTCGATCGTTGCCTCAATCTTCGCAATCGCTGCTTCGTAGCTTTTCGCGATTTCAGCATCCGTTGATCCGTCTGCAATATGTACGTTGCCGACGATTTGCAGCTGCTGCTTGAAATGATCAAATACGATAACCTGGTCACAGAACATGAACTGCATGTCATTCATATTGAGATCATCAATTCGGTGTGCCGGAAGTTTCTCGTAATATTGCAGCAAATCATATCCGAAAAAACCAATTGCCCCACCGGTGAACGGCGGCAGCTCCGGAAGCGAGGGACTGCGGAAGGAGCGCAAATGAGCCTTCAGCAGCTCGATTGGCTTATCGCTCAGCACATGCTTCTCGCCGCCGCGCTCGAGTACCATCTCACCGTTCTTGCCATACAGCATCATGAACGGATCCGTTCCGATGAACGAATGTCTCGCCCATTTCGCGCCGCCTTCTATGCTCTCTAGAAGAAAAGCATGATCCTCTTTCGCAAAATGCTGAAACAGCCGAATTGGCGTTTCCGTATCCGCCATCATGTAGCGAACGATAGGAATTAAGTTGTATTGACTGGCAAGGCGGGTAACGTGCTGCAGCTCATTTGTCATTTAAGAAACATCCTCCCTTTGTAACTTTGCGATCAAAATATCTATTAATGCGTACAAAAAAAGCTCCTGCCAGAGCAGGAGCGTTGGTTTAGATGATGACGGAAGTGTGTAAGCGGAAAAGACACAGCTGTGGATAGGCTGAAACAGCACTTTTACAACCGGATGCGCGCATGCGCAATCGATCGTTCAGCTCTTTCATTCGTTCCCATATCACTTCGTGCTTCACTCTGCTACTCTCAACTAGTCTCGACTCATCTCAACTCAGCTCTTAAAACTGCTCTGCTACTCTCACTTACGTTACTAAATATACAACAACGAACAGCTGTGCGTCAACAAAGGGATTTCTTGCAATTATGAGCATTAGTAATATTAGGCCTTGGATAGATCAGGACGCAATGCCTGCGCTCCGTTTAAATAGACATGGCGAATTTCAGCCTGCGTTTTATCTGTATTGATCAAAACCATCAGGCGAATGCAGCGCTCCAAGCTTCCTTTAACCGGAACCTCAAGCGCGCACATAAGCGGGACAAGCTCCCAGCCTTTCATCTGACGGATCGCTCTTGCAGGAAAAGTCTCGTCCAGATCATTCGTAACCGTCACGAACACGCTGCAAATGTCATCAGGCACGATTTCATTATCGGCAACAATCCCGTTCAACATCTCGATTGTCGCATTTAGAATGGGCTGCTCCTCGTTCGCATCAACGGTAATTGCACCACGAATTCCTCTTACGCTCATTACGGCTGCACCTCCAGCTTTAATTGCTCTACAATTTCGCGTACCCATTGCACAGGCACATCCGATTTGATCTCGACCTTGCCGATTTCGGTTGGCACGACGAACACCATCGTTCCCTCTGAAAACTTTTTGTCATGCATCATGGCATCCATGATTTTGTCGACGTCGAAATGATCGGGCAGACGTACGGGGAGACCTGATTTAGCAAGCACACGCTTGGTTACGGTATACACGTCCTCAGGAGCCCCGTAACGCAGTCCTAGCCTTGCGGAACCAACCATGCCAATGGAAATCGCTTCGCCGTGAAGCAGCTCGCCATAACCGGCAACCGCTTCTAACGCATGTCCAATCGTATGGCCTAGGTTCAATATTGCACGCAAATCGTTCTCGCGTTCATCCTTTGATACCACTGCCGCTTTCACGCTGCAGCCTTTGTACAAGGCATATCCAAGCGCTTCCGCATCAAGAGCAAGCAGCTTCTCCGCATTCTCCTCGCACCAAGCCGCGAACTCTGCATCCCAGATCAGTCCATGCTTCACAACCTCGGACAACCCCGCGCTTACCTCTCTCGGAGGAAGCGTTTGGAGCGTATTCAGATCGTACAGCACCAGCTCCGGCTGATGGAATGCGCCTATAATATTTTTGGCAAGCGGATGATTAACCGCCACTTTGCCGCCTACGCTGCTGTCATGCGCAAGAATGGTCGTAGGAACCTGTACGAATTTAATGCCGCGCATATAGGATGCGGCTACAAAACCCGCCAAGTCACCGACAACGCCGCCGCCCAGTGCGACGATTGCAGATTTGCGATCAAGTCCGCATTCCAGCGCCTTCGTGACGAGAGACTCCAGCATCGACAGCGATTTGGAGCTTTCACCTGATGGCACGATAACGCTGGCTGTCTGAAAACCCGCTTCCGCCAGCTCTGATTCAAATGATTCCAGATGATATTCGGCTACCCGGCTATCCGTAATAATGAGCAGCGGGGATTTCTTGCTGATACCATGCTTTATGAAATAGGTGGAAGCCTCTTTCAGAAGGCCTTCGCCAATATAGATCGGATAAGAGCGTTCACCAAGGTCGACCGTTAGCTCGCGCATATTAGTACCGACCCAGCTGATCCAAATAATTGTTTAGGTTCGTGCGGATTTCCTCAATGGAATCCCCTCCGAACTTCTCAAGGAACGCTTTTGCCACTTCCCAAGCGACGACATGCTCCATCACTACGCTTGCCGCAGGCACGGCGCAGCTGTCTGAGCGCTCAACCTGAGCTGTAAACGGCTCTTTTGTATCGATATCCACGCTTCGAAGAGGCTTGTACAGCGTCGGAATAGGCTTCATCACGCCTCGCACAACGATTTGCTCGCCGTTAGTCATGCCGCCTTCGAACCCGCCAAGGCGGTTCGATGCACGGTGGTAGCCCCGCTCTGCTTCATACATGATTTCGTCATGGACCTGTGATCCGCGAAGCTTCGCTGCTTCAAAGCCAATGCCGATTTCGCAGCCTTTGAACGCGTTAATGGATACGACCGCCTGCGCAATTCGTCCATCCAGCTTGCGGTCCCACTGCACATGGCTTCCAAGGCCGATAGGCACGCCTTCGATGATGCATTCCACGATTCCGCCGATGGAATCGCCTTCTGCTTTGATCTGGTCGATGTAATCGGTCATTTTCTGTTCTGTTTCCTTATCTACCACACGAACAGATGATTCCTCCGTCAATCGAATCAGCTCATCAACAGGAAGCTGGTTCGCAGGAGCTTCAATTTCACCGATACGGATAACTTGTCCGGCTACTTTAATGCCGAATTCCGCTAGGAATTGGCGTGCAACCGCTCCGACTGCTACTCGTGCAGCCGTTTCTCTTGCACTGGAGCGTTCCAGTACGTTGCGAAGATCCTTCAGGTCATATTTCAAGCCGCCGTTCAAATCCGCATGTCCTGGACGCGGACGGTTAACGCGGCGCTTCTCTTCGTCGCCGCCTTCAATCGGCTCAATATTCATAACGGAAGTCCAATGCTTCCAGTCGTTGTTCGCAACGATTAGAGCTACGGGCGCTCCTGTCGTTCTGCCGTGACGCACGCCGCCGACAATATTAGCTGTATCCTTCTCGATTTGCATCCTGCGCCCGCGGCCATGGCCCTTCTGACGACGGTGCAATTGAAAATTAAGCTCCTCGAAATCAATCGTTAAATTGCTGGGCAATCCTTCGATAATCGCTGTTAGTTGGGGACCATGTGTCTCCCCCGCTGTCAAATACCTTAAACTCAACCAAAGCTCCTCCTTCAAAGCAAGCCTGTAAGCGCCTGCTATGCTTTACTGCACTAAACATCTTTGCTCATTATAGTACAGCGCTTCCGGTTTGACAAGAATTCGAACGCCGGAAATACGGGTGTTTCTAGATAAAAAGAAGCTGGCGAACATGTCCTTAAAAGAAGACATGTTCGCCAGCCTCGAGTGAAACTTGCTTATTAGCTGTTGACCGTTTTTTTATCAAGCAGCGGCATTCCATCCTTCATAAGCAGCGGGTCATTTACGAGCCTTGTCATCTGACCGCTGTCTACTCCGATAATTTGCGCGCATTCTTGAATGGAGATAAAACCACGCCTATAAGCGGCTATAACCTTGCGTTTGTCCATCGATTGCTTCATCCTCCAAGTCATCTACCTAATGCTTAGTATAGGAGAAGTTGGAAAACGGTATACATGAAGGTTACATCTTGCGGTAAAAGAACGTGTCCGCAGTCTCAAAGCCGTATTGCGCAGGCGAGAAAATCTGTTCTGTACTGCCAACGAACAACAGCCCGCCCGGCTTGAGCGCATTAGCAAATTTCTGATACAGCAAATGCTTCGCTTCCTCTGTGAAATAGATCATGACGTTGCGGCACACAATTAAATCAAATGAGGTATCAAACGTATCATGCAGCAGATTTTGCTGTTTGAATTGAATAAATTGCTTCAAGGAGTCCGAAATCTGAAAAGCACCATCCGCTTGCTTGAAATATTTCTGTCGGCATACGGCAGGCACGTCACGAAGGGAACGCTCCAAGTAGCTGCCTTCAATCGCTTTCTGCAGCACGCCTGAATCAAGATCAGTTGCGAGCAGCGAGGATCGCTGCATAGCTCCGAGCTCCGATAAAATCATCGCGATTGTATACGGTTCCTCGCCCGTTGAACAAGCTGCGCTCCAAATTTTCAGCCGGTTGGCAGAAACAAGCATCTCAGGGAAGAAACGTTTTTGAAGCACTTCCCACCTGGAAGGATTTCTCCAAAACTCAGACACGTTAATCGTCATCCGATCCAAGAACTCGTTCAGCATGCTTTTATTCTGCTCAATCGCTTTATAATAGTCTTCAAAGGTTTGAAAACCGTGCTTCTGCCTTAACGTCGTTAGCCTGCGCTTCATTTGGGCTTCCTTGTATTGGGACAGATCAATGGCGGTCTTTTGCTTTATTCGAACGATAAATTGTGCAAAATCTTGGTCTTCAAGCATAGGTTCCTCCATTGCAGTAGTCGGGGATGTTAAATCCAACGTTGAATTGTATGTTCGTAATCAATGAGCTCGGATGGAGAGAAATAAATGCTGATCTCTTTTTCCGCATTCGCTGCCGAATCGGAACCGTGGATCAGATTGAAGTTCGTATGTACGGCAAAGTCGGAACGAATCGTTCCTGGAGACGCGTCAATCGCATCTGTTTTGCCAATAAGGGCCCGTGAAAGGGCGATCGCATTATCCCCCTGCCAGACCATTGCAAATACAGGGCCAGATGTAATAAATGTTAGAAGCGGCTCATAAAAGACCTTGCCCTTATGCTCCTCGTAATGCTTCTCCGCAAGCTCCTCGCTCAAAACCATAAATTTGGCCGCTGACAGCTGCAGTCCCTTTCTCTCAAACCTTGAAACGATCTCGCCGATCAAGCCGCGTTGTACGCCATCTGGTTTAACCATCAGAAAAGTTCTTTCCATCTACAACCATTCCTTTCGACTGAACAGAATTAATAATTTCGTTTGCCGACAAAATGTGCAATATCGATCAAGTTCTTCTTCGCTGTCAGGTTAGGCAATCCCTCTAATGCCTGCAGAGCTTTTTTTACATATCGGTTGGCGAGCTGGTCGGCTTGCTCTCCCCCATCGCTTTTCCGGATCATTTCGATTGCTCGGCCTGTATCTCTTTTGCCGCCAAGCTCACGGATTGAGGCAATTTCGCTCAGCAGCGAATCGCGGATTGCAGGGTCCTTAAGCGCAAGCAGCACGGGCAGCGTAATATTTCCTTGGCGCATATCCGAACCAGGCGGCTTGCCGATTTGTTTCTCCGTACCGTAAAGATCAAGCAGATCATCGCGAATTTGGAATGCCATGCCTACGTTGTAGCCATACCGATAAAGGCTGTTCGAGATGGAACGGTCCGTATTCGATGCAACCGCTCCGAGCTGGCAGCTGATGGCAATAAGAAGTGCGGTTTTCCGTCTAATGCGAAGCAAATAATTTCGAATGGTCTGCTCCGTATTGAAAAAATCTCGAATTTGCTCCATTTCACCGACGCACATTTGTACTAAGGCGCTGGAGAGAATGAGATGGATTTGCGGATTGGGCAGCTGCGCTGCAATCGTTAAGGCTTTGCCATGAATGAAATCACCCGTATACATTGCAATCCGGTTATCCCATTTGGATTTGACCGTTAATTGGCCGCGGCGCGTTTGCGCATCATCAATGACATCATCATGAACAAGCGAAGCCATGTGTATGAGCTCAAGTGGGACAGCGACTCGTTTCATTACATCTAAGCGATAGTCGCCAAACTTGCCGGAAAGCAGGACAAAAATCGGCCTGATCCGTTTCCCGCCCGCTTTGAGCAAATGCAGCGAAGCCTCGCTTAGCAGCACATGGTCATCCGTCACGCTTCGCTCCAGCTCTTGCTCGATCTGATTGAGATCGCCTTTCATCTTTGCATACAAATCTAGTAGTTTCATTCTTTCACCTTTTGGGCAGATTGGTCTTCAAAAAAAGTCAGTTCCACTTGTTTCGCGAGTAGACCGAGCTGCTTGGAATAATCGAAATATAACTTAAGTCCCTCTTGCAGCTTGCTGTCGAAATCATATTGCAGCGAATGAAAATACATATTCCAGTAGGCTGAATCTCCCCCAAGCTGGCTGCAAGCTTGCTCTATCAGTGGACGGAGATGCATCTTATTATACTGTTTGCTCGCTTTTATCGCATGATATACGGCTTGTACCGCGTCAGGAGCTGCAGTTACTGCCTCTCTGCGTGCTGCGACTACCGCATACGTCATGCCAAGTCCGGTCCACTCGTTCCATAATTGTCCCAGATCGATGACATGCAAGCCGTGGTTTTGCCAAGAGGCTTGAATAGCTTGGTCGCCGATGATTAGCGCAGCGTCCGAGGTTTCAAGCATTTTCTCAAGAACGGGCTCTGCTGTCACATACTCGGGCTCACATTCGAAGCGCAGCGTCATCAATATTTTCAGAAGATTGACGGAGGTTGCCGATGTTGCCGTCAACGCAATCCGTTCGGGTCGCTTGCGCTCAAGGGGCTCCTTCAGAAAAAGCAGGATTGAATTCACTTTCCCGATCGAACCGACGGATAGGTGTGGCAGCAGCATATAGTCGTCGGCGTTTTGACCGTATGAGAAGGACGAAATAGCGGATACATCCAGTTCGCCTGCTTGAAGCAGCCGATTTAACTCAGAAGGCACGCGTTTTATGACCTCGTAACGATTCCATTCCACCCTATCCTCCAGCTCGTGGAATAGCGGCCAGGCATTTGCGTAATCAATTCTTCCGATGGTGATCGGGCGATTCATGCCCATTCTGTTCATCTCCCCATCTTCTGTACAAATCATGATCGATTGTCATATTATCAAGTACTTTGCCAACTAAAAAGTCAATCATTTCTTCCATGCTTTGAGGCTTATAGTAAAAGGCAGGCATCGCCGGAATGATTCTTACGCCTAAACGCGAGAGCGTCAGCATATTTTCCAGATGGATAGCATGCAGAGGAGTCTCTCTCGGTACAATCAGCAGGCTGCGATTCTCCTTCAGCATGACATCTGCGGCTCTGGTCATCAAATCATCGGAAATGCCGTGCGATATGGACGAAAGAGTCCCCATCGAGCACGGCACGATAACCATTCCTTGTACGCGGAAAGAACCGCTGGCAATACTTGCGCCTATGTCCGCATTGGGATGAAACACGAGCCTGCGTTCAGCGATTGCATCTCCAAAGCGCTGCTCGAGCGCTGCCGTTCTGCGAGTTGCTTCGAAGCCAAGCTCTTCTTTGAGCACTCTCCATCCAGCCTCGGTCACAACAAGATGAATTTCAAATCCCATTTGAAGCAAAACTTCAATTAACCTAATGCCATAGATCGATCCGCTTGCACCGGTAATGCCGACAACCCATCGTTTCTTCCAGTCCGCTTTGGCCGTCTTCGCTGTTTCTGCTACCATTTGTGAATAACCAGAAGATCAACGATAACAAACAAGAATAATACGACGCTTAGCGTGCCGTTCATACCAAAGAAGGCTGTCTGAACTCGCGACAAATCGTTAGGACGAACGAGATAGTGCTGATAGAACAGCAACGAAATCGAAATAAGCGTACCGACCAAATACATCCAGCTGAGATCGGTTAACCAAAACAAGGTTATGAATCCAATCGCTGTTACGACATGCAATCCTCGTGCGATCCATAAAGCACCGGCTATTCCGAATCGAGCAGGAATGGAATGCAAGCCTTCACCGCGGTCATATTCGAAATCTTGAGTAGCATAGATAATATCGAACCCAGCTATCCATAATGCAACCGTAATATATAGAATCCAAGCAGCTGGATCGAACTGACCCGTCACGGCTACCCAGCCGCCGAGCGGCGAGAGCCCTATCGTAAAGCCTAGGACAAGATGGCAAAGCCAGGTAAAGCGTTTGGTGTACGAATACAGGACGAGCAGCGCAACCGCAATCGGCATCAATTTAAGTGCAATCGGAGCCAGATTCGCCGTTGCGACAAATAATAAAACAAATGACACGATGATAAACAATAAAACTTCCGCCGACTTAAGCAAGCCTGCCGGAAGCGCTCGTTTCACTGTTCGCGGATTTCTTAAATCGATTGCTTTGTCAATCAAACGGTTCAAGCTCATGGCAGCGCTCCGAGCGCCGAACATAGCTAACGTAATCCAACCGATTTCGGACCATGACGGCAAACGCTGCTCCATCATAACCGTACCGAGAATGGCGCCCATGAACGCAAAAGGCAATGCAAAGACGGTATGCTCAAACTTGATCATCTCTAGAATAATGCGTAATTTGCGAATCATTGCTATTTCTTCTCCTTTGTCCCCATATGCAGCGCAGCTACCCCGCCGGTCAGAGGATATGCCTTAACCTGTGATAACCCCGCATCTTCAAACATCTCCGCAAGCTGCTGGCGGCCGGGGAACAATTTTAACGATTCCGGAAGCCACTTGTACTCCTGAAAGCTCTTGGCAACTACTTTTCCTATAACCGGAAGCAGCTTCTCGAAATACAGATTGTACATTGCTTTAAATGGCTGCCAGGTCGGCTTGGACACTTCGAGGCATACGACTTTCCCGCCAGGCTTAACGACACGCTGCATTTCCTTGAGTACCTGCAAATAATCAGGCACGTTCCGAAGACCGAAACCAATGGTTACGAAGTCGAAGGAATGATCCTCGAATGGAAGGTTCATCGCGTTTCCTTGAACGAGCGTAATCTGCTTACTCAGTCCGAGCTTATCGATTTTCTGGGCTCCAACATCAAGCATGTTTTGGCTGAAATCCAATCCGACAACCTTACCGGTGCGGCTCGCATCAGCTAGTGCAATCGTCCAATCACAGGTACCGCAGCACAAATCCAATGCGGTCTGACCTGGCTGAACATCCATCTTCTTCATCGTCAGCTTGCGCCAAGCCTTATGCCTGCGAAAGCTGATCAAATCATTCATTAAATCATATTTGGGTGCAATGCGTTCGAACACGCCATGCACATGGCTCTTGGAGTTTGTATCCATTCGAGCTGTTCACCTCGTCTCGTTGAGTGCGGGCGTAAAATCGGTTTCCTCGAGCAGCAGACGATTGACGATGGCTGTAAGATCACCTTTCAACTCATCTGATTCCAACATTCCAGCAGCTGCTAGAACCTTGCTTGCCGATGCCAACAGCTTTGCATTTAGCTGGCTGTGTACCTTGTATTTTTCCGCCAAACTTTGAATACATGCGTAATCATTTGAATGCTTGGATAATTGTTGCCGCTCATCGTCTGTAGCAAACTGCATGACATGCCAATAAGACCAGCTTCGGTCGAACCGATCTACGCACTTGCTTCTTGCCAATTCATCCACCAATGCCTCGCATAAGCTTAGCTCGTTCAGAATTTCTGGCCAGACACGCAAAAGGGTCCCATCCAACAAATCCGAGAAAATGTGGAAGAGGGTGCTTTTTATGGGTACGGATAAGCTCAAATATTCATCAGCAGTCAACTTATGCTGCCTCATTCGCACGTAAAGGTTAACCTTCAATCGGTTTACTTCGCTTACAGCGCTGCTTATCTTGGCAATCATGTCAATTTGGCCAGATTGGGCAAGCAACTGGTAGAAGGTGGCGCTAAAATAGTCCCCAGCCAGCACTTTCAGCTGCCTTGCTCTCATTTCCTTCTCAGAACGCTGATCTTGCCGCGTGTCGATCAAATCATGCGTATCCATTCCTAGCTGCACGAGAGATACGACGAGCGTGTAGAGCTCACTGTGTGTCTGTAACGACTGCTGCTGGTTTAGGAACGCATACAGCAAACGCAGCCTCACATTCGCTAAATCAGGAAGAACAGCATGCTCTTGAATCATGTCATATCCTACATACTTTTTAGCTAATTCAGGTACACGGTATGTTTTCATTGGGGAAGCCTCCGAACAGAGAAGCGCAAATCGCCGCTCAATAATCTAAACTATTATAGCACAACTTTTTCTAAAGAGCATACGATATAGCTTATGTTCAACAAATTGCAACAGACAGCCTTATTCCGATTGCAAAATGAAGGAAGGCTTAACAGAATACCCGACTGCTGGTCCGAATCGTTTCTCCCAAGCCGAAGTGAAGCTCACTCGAAGCCGCTTCCGCCACTGCTCGTCATGCACGGGATCTGCTGATGAGAGATGCTGCATTTCGCTGATGAGCCATTCGTCTGTTTTCCTAACATCGACAGCAGCTAGTAAGACCGCATCATCCTGCTGTTTTTCCACCATCCGAATAAGTACGCGTTTTACGTTTTCAAGCTGCAAGAAAGAGACGCGCACAAGCTTCTCCACGTCCTCGAACCAGAGCGAGGGTCTGCCGCTAATCGGATCTACGCGCATGTCCAAAGATAAAATCCCATTGCTCCATTCCGCTTTCTCCAACCGCTCATTAAGCTTTACGGCAACGAGCACATCTACTAAATTGCTATTTGTCAGCCTCACTGCAGACGATACGCGAAATACAGCCACATCTCCGCGCTTATCTCCTTGCTGCCACGATGCGTGCGGCAGCCACGTAAATAGTAAAGTAACAGCCAGCGCAGCCGCAATTGCCGCCAGTAATGGTTTTCCGATCTTCAATTTGCACCTCCCATAGCTTGCACACCATCCCAAACGGTCTGCAAGGCTTTTTGCTGTGACAAGTCCCTTATCACATTGTACGAGCGGTGCGGGTTGAATATTCGGAGCATGCGCAGGCAAAAAAAAAGCAGGCATCGCCTGCCCTGCTTGTTTGTCTTACTGGTCGGTTTCCATCGTACCGTATTTCGTCATGACGACTGCTTTGCCGCGAATTTTAATAGCTGAAGTATGATCAGTGAACTGGCAGATTAAAATTTCGTTCTTGTCCAGCTTTTCCGTATGATGAAATTTCGTGTCCAGTCCGCGTGTCAAACCGATGACTTGCACGCCTTGATCCTTTGCTTTTATAACTATGTACTCGCCATGTGTAGGCTCCATCGTTATCCCTCCGCATCCGAATTTCCAAGCTATCCATGTGAATTATAGTGTATGAAAGACGTTTGCGCAATCCATTCGGCTTTGGCAGCTAACAAAAAACGCCCGAACGGTTACCCGCTCAGGCATCTTCTGCTCGAAATCTACGCGCGCTTTCGTCTCAACCACAAGGATTGCTTCAGCTAGCTGCGCCTACCATCATCTAAGTATGCTTAATTGGATACAAGGTCCTTAAGTGATTTCCCCGGCTTGAACGCAGGCGTTTTGCTTGCTGCGATATCGATTGGGTCTCCGGTTTGCGGGTTGCGGCCTTTACGTGCTTGGCGCTCGCGAACCTCAAAGTTCCCAAATCCAACCAATTGTACTTTATCTCCGCTTTGAAGCGCGTCAGAAATTGCATCAAAAACAGCATCAACCGCTTTAGTTGCATCCTTCTTCGAAAGATCAGTCAATTCAGCTACCTTATTAATCAAATCTGTTTTGTTCATTGTTTCACCTCCTCCAAAGTACTCATCGAAACTCATTGAAAACATGCGTGTAAACGCTCATCTTATCCCTCTTATTAACGGAAAACTTCAAAAATATACCTTTTGACCGAACAAACCTATAGTAATACAGCCGTTTGCCAATTTCAAGTGCCGAACTCGAATTCCTGCAAAACAAATGAGCCGCTCCCTAATCGGCAGCGGCTCATTTGTATTCACGTTATTTCTTCCTACAGGATGATCGCTATCAATCCGCCCGAGCCCTCGTTGATAATACGTCCGAGTGTCTCCTGCAGCTTGTATCGAGCATTATCCGGCATCATCGCGATTTTGCCTTGAATGCCTTCACGCACGATGGAATGCAGGGAGCGGCCGAAAATATCAGACTCCCAGATTTTGATCGGATCGTTCTCGAAATCCTGCATTAAGTATCTGACCAGCTCTTCGCTTTGCTTCTCCGTACCGATGATTGGAGCGAATTCCGACTCCACGTCGACACGAATCATATGGATGGACGGTGCTGTGGCCTTCAGTCTAACCCCAAAACGCGAGCCTTGACGGATTAGTTCCGGCTCATCGAGTGCCATTTCCGCAAGTGTCGGCGCTGCTATGCCGTATCCGGTTGTCTTGACCATTTCGAGCGCTTCCGCAAAGCGGTCGTATTCCCTTTTGGCATGGGAGAACTCCTGCATCAGCTGCAGCAAGTGGTCTTTACCGCGAATTTCAACGCCGACGACCTCCATCAGGATCCGGTCATAGAGCTCATCCGGTGCATACAAGTCGATTTCTGCGACGCCCTGCCCCATGTTCATGCCGCTAAGCCCAGCTCTAGCAATGAAATCATACTCCATGAACTGCGATACGACTCGATCAACATCACGCAGTCTGCGGATATCCTTCACCGTATCGCGTACAGAGCTTTCATAGTTGCTGCGGAGCCAGTGATTGTCATTCAGCACCATGACCCAGCTAGGCAGGTTCACGTTCACCTCATGGACAGGGAACTCGTAGAGTACTTCTCTAAGAACCGAGATGACCTCTTCTTCACCCATTGTCGCTACACTAAGCGTCATGACAGGAATATCGTATTTGGCTTGAAGCTCGTTGCGGAGCTGCAGCGCTTCGTCACTCTTAGGCCGAGTCGAGTTAATGACAAGCACGAATGGCTTGCCGACCTCCTTCAACTCGTTGATGACGCGTTCTTCTGCAACAACATAGGAGCTGCGCGGTATTTCTGCGATTGAGCCGTCTGTTGTGACGACAACACCGAGTGTGGAATGCTCTTGAATAACTTTGCGTGTGCCAATCTCAGCAGCTTCTTGGAAAGGAATCGGCTCATCGAACCAAGGAGTCGTAATCATTCTTGGACCGTTCTCATCCTCATAGCCCTTCGCGCCTTCAACCGCATATCCAACACAATCGACCAGTCTCACGTTTACCTCAAGTCCATCGGTAACCCTGAGCTGTACCGCTTGATTAGGAACAAATTTAGGCTCTGTTGTCATAATCGTTTTGCCTGCGGCGCTCTGAGGAAGTTCGTCCACGGCTCTGACACGGTCTGATTCATTTGCAATGTTCGGAAGCACGACCGTTTCCATAAACCTTTTAATAAACGTTGATTTGCCCGTCCGGACCGCCCCTACAACCCCGAGGTAAATATCCCCGCCGGTTCTTTCGGCTATGTCCTTGAAAATGTCCACTTTCTCCACTGAATATCCCCTCCCAATTGATTTTTCCGGTTCGCCGCCATCCACCGGTCAATAGGGCAGGCCAGCGACGCAACTCGTACATGCTTTTGGACTAGTATCATCATATGTGCGTGCTTACCGATTATGACGATTCCTTCTACGAAAACTTTTTTTGTTCGACTGCGGGCTTCCCTTCCAAGACTGAGTTATATGAGCAAAACTAAAAATCTATGTCCCTCATGGCAAAAAATCCCCTCCTTGACTTACGCCAAGGAGAGGATTCTGTAAGTAATGTCCATTTTCAGGACATATTTTATGATTTGACAGCCTGCGGCTCATTATTGACCAGATGATAGATGGGAGCTTTGACTGGGACGAAATCTGATCCGTCAACCAGCAGCGAGCGCAGGTCAAAATCCGCCGCAAACTCTTTTTGATCGCTTTTTTGGATGAATTGCATGATGTCAATGCCGTAATCTGTGTAGACGACGCCATTCTCATCGACAAGCGCTTGAAGCGTCTGGCCTGAGAATACGCTTCGGATCGTCGGTGCTGACTTATTCATTTTTTTATAATTGATTTGATAAAAACCAGGATAGGTTTGTTCGCCCTTTGGGAGCACGCTGTTCGTTTGAATGTATGACGTTACCCAGCTTTGAATATCATTGATATTCTGAAAAGCGACAATATCGAGCAGCTTTACCCTTGGCTTCGTTTCCTCGTCAATAAGAAGAAAGCTGAAGCTGCCACCGTTCTCGAATGCAGCCGAAGGTATATCGGTCAGATAGCCTGTCCGGCCAAGCTTGCCGAAATCAATATAAAACTTCTCATACTTTGGCGTTTCCGCCGTACTGTTCTTGATCGGCAGCATACCCGTTTCATCCTTGTACTGGTCAATTGCTGCCTGTACGTTGCGAACCGCTTCTTTCGGAGCGACCTGGTTTTGCTTGAGCTGGTCCTTCGGGTACATGCACCCTGATAATGCCATCAACATGACGATCGAGCCGACCAGCATCGCCAAGCTTTTTTTAACATTCATTTTTTTACCTCCCCCAAGGTTTGTTAAACAAACCTGCTTCGTAAGCGTAAACCCAAGGTTTGTTTAACAAACCTACTTCGTAAGCGTAAACTCAAGGTTTGTGTAACAAACCTTTTTACCACAAATCGTCGCTTTCCTCCGCTTGTCGCGCAAGCTGGCGTGCCACTGCCGCGCGCAGCGGGTCAAGCGGTACATCTACCTCAACTTTGCCCGCGACCCTAGCTTGACAGGAAAGTCTGTAATTATCTCCGTCTAGGCCAGAAAGCTTCCGACTTTCATTGTCTGCAATCGGAGCAAGCTCGCTCCCAGGGCGCACGGAAACCTTGCACATGAAGCAAGCAGCCTTACCCCCGCATCTCGTGCGAATCGGCACGTTGGCGCGTCTGGCGGCGTCTAGGAGCGTTGTGCCCCGCCTCACCTTCACGGTCTTTCCAGCCGGCCAAAAGGTAACCTCTCCATCCATCAGCTACTCACCGGCCTCTCGATTGGCTAGCAAACGTCGGAGACTGTGCTTAGCCTCCTCCGTAAACGTATTGCTTTGCTCAATAACAGCGAAAGCGTGCACATGCTTCTCAGGAGCTGCTGAGCATGCTTTTGCGATGAGCTCAACCCGGTCCATACGATCGCGCAGAAAGTTGAACCATAGCTCATGCGCTAACGGCACAACCGGCAATACCAAATTCAAACCGTTTATATCGATCCACTCGGATAGCGGAAGCAACGTCTCCCGCACTTTCGTTTCATAGACGCTGCCGCCTGCTTCTACGCGGAATCCCCCAACTAGCTCAACATGGACTCCCTTGATACGATAATGGCTTAATACCGAACGGTACATGCCCGTGACACTCAAGGCTGGCTTATCTACTGCATAAGGCTCGAGCGCTTTATGAATATTCGCTACATCTTGATCATCGCAATACAGATCCAAATCGCGAGGCAGCGCCGCAAGAGACAGACCGCGCAGCATGAGACTTGCACTCCCGCCGATTACCCAGCTTTCAGCAGTCGAATCGGTTGCTTGCCTAACGGCAGCCAGCGCTTGGTGAATGTTAACGTCCTGTGTCATCGCTGGCACTTCCTTCCACGTCGTTCTTATCAAAAATATGGTTTGTTCGCAGCTGAAATATTCGCATCTGCGGTTTTAATGATGGCTTGGCAGCCTAACCGGTAGCCTTCATCAAATTCCTCCGGCTCGAGACGGTCCCACTCTTCGTCCGTGATACCTTCCAGCTGGTCAGCACCCTCTGTAACCAGGCAGCGGCAGCGAGCGCAGGTTCCGCGCGCGCAGGAGAAACTCCAGTCAACATCATGCTTCATCGCAAGATCAAGCAGTGAGAGCCCTACTTCCGCTTCAACGACGGCTGTTTTGGTTCTACCCTTTAATTCAATCATTGTATGTGAAATTCTCCCTTTTCGTTAGTAATCTCCAAAACCGTATGTATAAGTACTAAATAATTGAAATTAATCCGCATATAAATCCAATGATTAAAATGAAAAAAGCAATAAGCGATAGGACAAATTTAAGTGCGCCCTTCGTTTTCATGCGAGCAAACGTAATTAAAAGGGCCGCAATCGCCATCATTCCAATGCCGAAAAGCGAAACCCACATTTTTGTCATAGCATCCATAGTATTTCCAGTCTCCTAATCTATATCATAATGAATTCTTCCCCATTATAACATTGCATAAGTAGAAACGCATAACGGCGTCCTGTCAATATATGCCATCGTTTCGGCGAAACGTATAGAGAAAGGATGAGCTAACTCATATCCTTTCCTATACGTCACGGTGAAACGGCTATCGCCGTCCTTTGGCTGCGCGGCGCGTTTCATTCCGAGGAATATAGAGAATGTATAGCCTAAGCATATACGTTCCTATATTTCAAAAAAAAGGACAAAAGCTGACAGGACACTGCACCGAACGCGTGGTTCGGGGCGCCTATCGCTTTTGCCACAGCACTTTATTTCTTCATCATCATTTTCATGAGTGTTTCCATATTGCTAGAGCTCATTCCGCTAGCCTTTACGGCTTTAACGATATCATTGACTGTCGATTCGGCAACCTTGACCTTTGCCATTTCCGACACCTGCTTAATCAGCTTGCGAAGCTCAGCTTCGTCCTGCATCGTTTCTGATGTTACACCGCTGGCCAGCTTTTTGACTGAGCTCTCGGAAATTGTCTTGCCGGTTTTTTTGTTGATTGAACTGAGAATATCTTTGGAGAAATCCTTCGCCATACCTTACACCTCCAGGATGCGCAAGTGTCTTGCTCCATGCATCATATGAGAAGGCGTTATGTTTGGTGTAGGCGCTGGTCCCTAGCCCAGATCCTCAATTTCATGCGTGCGAAGTCTGCCCATTAGATGTTCTACCGCAGTCCGAGGTGATTTATTCGCGAATAGAACCTCATATAGTTGAAAGGTAATTGGCATTTCGACATCGTATTCCTTAGCCAAGTCATAGGCTGCTCGCGTAGTTTTCACACCTTCTACAACCATACCCATCTTGCTAAGCACGTCTTCAAGCGGTGTACCGTCAGCAAGCATATAGCCCGCGCGCCAGTTCCGGCTGTGTTTGCTTGTGCAGGTAACCACTAGATCGCCTACGCCAGCAAGACCGGCAAAAGTAAGCGGGCTAGCACCCATTGCGGTGCCAAGCCTGCTAATTTCGGCTAGACCGCGCGTTAGCAGCGCTGCTTTCGCATTATCTCCGAATTGCAGGCCGTCAGTCAGTCCTGCCCCCAAAGCAATAATGTTTTTGATCGCACCGGCTACCTCTACGCCAACAACGTCCGGATTCGTGTACACGCGGAAGTCCGTATTCATTAGCGCATCCTGCGCTTGCTCCGCAGACGCTATGCTGGCAGACGCAACAACGACAGTCGTCGGCTGCTTAAGAATCACTTCTTCAGCGTGGCTGGGACCCGAGAGCACGACAAGCTGCTCCTGTGAGCGTCCAAGCTCTTCTGCGAGGACGGTTGTCATCCTCTTCAACGAAGTCGTCTCGAACCCCTTCGTTGCATGCACGACGAGCGTTTCTTCCGACAAATGCACTGCCGCCTGCTTCGCCACCTCGCGCATCGCACCGGATGGTGCTACGAATAAAGCCAGCTCTGCATGCTGAAGTGCAAATTCCATGTCTGTGGTCGCTTGAATACGCGCAGGAAGCATTACTCCAGGCAAAAACTTACTGTTCATGCGGTTCTGGTTGATATCTTCTGCTTGTTCCGCGCTTCTTGTCCACAACTTCACTTGATAGCCGTTACAAGCAAGCACTGATGCTAGTGCGGTGCCCCAGCTGCCCGCTACAAGCACCGCTGCGAACTTTGATGTCTCCCCGAGCTGATTGTTCATGAAACGCTCACTATCCTTTCTTAGCACCTAGCTTGTTTTCCGTTCCTTGAAGCAGCTTTACAATATTCGACCGATGGCGGACGAAAGCAAAGATACAGATCAGAAGACTTGCACATAACAACGGTACTGAAAAATAAAAAATGGATATGAATAATGGCGTTAATGCCGCAAACAAAAGTGAGCCTAAAGAAACATAACGAGTTAAAGCAATGGAAGCGATCGCAACAGCGCCTGCACACAGTGCAGGTACGAAAGCAAGTGTCGCAATAACGCCAACCGTTGTGGCGATGCCCTTGCCGCCTTTGAATCGGAACCAAATCGGCCAGTTATGACCAACAATGGCCGCTAATCCGCACAAAACGGGAATCCAGTCATTCTCTCCGAGCGCATGACCAATCCAAACAGCCGCTACGCCTTTCGCAATATCAAGCACAAATACGAGTATGCCCGGCCCTTTGCCGAGCACCCGCAATGTGTTGGTAGCGCCGGCGTTGCCGCTGCCGTGCTGACGGATGTCAATGCCTTTCACCCATTTTGCAATGACGATGCTGAATGAAACCGAACCTAATAAATAGCTTAAAGCAACCGCAATTACTCCATATAACAAGCTACTTCTCCCCTAATCTTCTTCGGACTTACGACGCGAGAATATTCGTATTGGCGTCCCCTCAAAATTAAACGCTGCACGAATTTTGTTTTCCAAATAACGTTCGTACGAGAAATGCATAATCTCCGGATCATTGACGAAAACAACAATCGTAGGAGGTTTAATCGCTACTTGAGTCACGTAATTAATGCGCAGGCGCTTTCCTTTATCGGACGGAGGCGGATTGATCGCCACCGCATCAGAGATGACATCATTAAGCAGATGCGTTTGAATGCGCATCGCGTGCTGTTCAGAAACATGCTTAACAACCGGCAGCAGCTTTTGTAAGCGCTGTTTAGTCAACGCAGAAAGATAAGCGATTGGAGCATAAGACATGAACAAGAAATGATCACGGATGCTTTGCGAGAACAACTGCATCGTCTTCTCGTCCTTATCAACGACATCCCACTTGTTAACTACAAATATCGATGCTTTACCCGCTTCATGGGCATAGCCGGCGATATGCTTGTCCTGTTCGATAATGCCTTCTTCTCCATTGATCAGTACAAGAACAACATCAGCGCGTTCAATGGCTTTCATCGCACGCATAACGCTGTACTTCTCGGTAGATTCATACACCTTGCCGCGTTTGCGCATACCAGCCGTGTCTATTAGCACATAACGCTGGCCATCGCGCTCGAACGGCGTATCGATTGCATCTCGCGTTGTGCCTGCGACGTCGCTGACAATAACCCGGTCTTCGCCAAGTAGCGCATTCACGAGTGATGATTTACCTACGTTAGGCCGGCCGATTAATGCTACGCGAATAACATCCTCGTCATAGCCGTCATCCGTTTGCTCCGGCAGCAGTGCAACTGCAGCGTCCAGCAAATCGCCGATGCCTAGTCCATGCGAGCCCGAGATTGCGATCGGTTCACCGAAACCCAAACCATAAAACTCATAAACCTCGTCCATTCGGCCTTGGTTGTCCACTTTATTCACTGCAAGCACTACAGGCTTTCCTGAACGGAAAAGCATTTGTGCGACTTCATCATCTGCAAGCGTTAAGCCGGATTTGGCATCGGCCATAAAGATAATCACATCTGCTTCTTCAATGGCAAGCTCAGCCTGCATACGTACAGATTTCATGATTTCATCTTCGCCGTCAATTTCAATACCACCGGTATCAATAATGCTAAACGGTTTGCCATTCCACTCTCCGGTGCCATACAGTCTGTCACGAGTGACTCCCGGTTTATCCTCAACAATTGCTAGACGGTCGCCGATGACCCGATTGAAAATGGTGGATTTACCCACATTCGGACGACCGACGATAGCGATAACGGGTCTTGCCATAGTTTGTTTTCCACTCCTTCAAAAATACTCACGTTAACCATCATAGCAAAAAAGTGCGTTCTTGGCTAACTTTTCATATTACTTGCGGTTGACCAATATAATTGTGCCATTCTTCAAATCATGTGCGCTGGCATCCAATATCTTCTCGAGAAGAAATGCTGTTTTCTCCAACTTGTCTTTCGAATCTTCAATAAAAATGGGAGCTCCGCCCCCGACTGCCTCAAAATGCATGGCCACAATTGCTACGATTTTAGCCATTTTCACCAGCCTCCTTTTTGTTAACAGAAGCTTCTGTAGGCATTCGCACAGCAGACTCCAATATAGGCACTCTCATTATGACTTTCTTGCCTTTCTCCGCATCCATTTCCTGCGGCAAAATAAATACGGCTAATCGCCCATCCTTCATATCCAGCTTGGCCATCGGAATTAGCGCCGGCTCGCCATCGTCACGGTATACGCCTAATATCGTTGCCATATCATAAAGGATAGCCTGTCGCTGTCCGAGATTGCTGATCGTTACTTTTCCGTTTGAATTGTACGGCGTAAGGATAAAACCCATGCCTCGTTCCGCGATAATGTCTTGATTGGCCTTCAAACCAACATTCATAATGTAGATGTCGTCTACGAACAAATCAGGACCGTCGACCTTCACCACGGCAGTATGTACGGCAGCAATATGCGACATTGCTTTTCCCGATTTCAGCTTCTCTACCAGTACCAAGGAAAGCAAACCGGCAACGATGCCTACCCAAACATTTAACATGATCGCGAACAAACTCGTTAGCAAAGCACTCATTATAACTAAGTAATTTCGTCCCTCGAACACCATCGCAATCCCTTCGATATAAGTCGAGCCTCTGCTGACCAGCTCCATGCTGTCAATTTTGGTCAGCGTTTCTCTTTCCATCTTGCGAACATCTCTGAATTGCTGCGCGGCAAGCGAGAGAAACGTAATCGCCGTATAGTCTTTATTGAATAAAGCAGGTACAGCCACAGCGCCGAGCGCTGCAGCAATTACGCCCAATGAAATGTGAATGATTCGCCCATGCGGGTATGTCGGATATTGTCGATAATCCGTTCTAAGCATGAGCAAGCGGGAAATAATCCCAAAGGCGATACCTAACAGAACACCGACTAAAAACTTATTCTGGATGAGATAGTGCTGGATTATGATGAGCGCCCCCCTCTAATTTGCCATAATAGTTCCTGCAATTTCATGCTTGCAGCACGAATCGCTTTTAACAATATGCTGAAAATCCTTGCCGCCGCAAAAGCAATCCAGAAGCTGTCCCACCACCTGAGCTCACCGATATAGCCCATATAACCGCCGGCCTGTAAAAATGCATTAAAGATTTCACCAAGAATGGCTCCACCAGCGATCATAGCAAATTGTTGCTTAGCTTTAGACGCGAAAGCGCCGCAAAACAAGCCTGCAAGCAAGGGAGCATCCCAGTTTGGGTTTATCCAATAAAAAACAGGATCATAGCTGTACATTTTACGGACAAATCCCCAGATTACTGTAATCATCAGCATACATACGAGTAAATAAGTCATATGCCCCCAGCTCTCTGTACCGTTGTTGTACAGTGACAATACGGCTAAGAACAACAGTATGCAGACACCTGCTTGAATTTCAATACCGAATATGTGAAAAGGTAAAAGCCATAAAGACGATACAAGCGCAATGACCATAGAAATAACAGCTGCAACCATCATTCGACGGCTAATATCGGGAGCTACATAGGCCTTCCAGCCTGTTGCCATGAGAATGATTATAATCAATATGATCCATATAGCTTTAAAACCAGGATTCACCTTATACCACCTCTCGTAAACCCTATTATGCACCAAAAAAAAGGAGCTATTCCTGCGATGTTTCGCAGGAATAGCTCCTTTGGCATACATATAAAATTATTTAAGGTTTTTTAGCTTGTCGCCGAAACGCTCAGCAAGTGAGTAGCTCATGCTCTCATTGCTCAAGCTAACGTTTGGATTGTCGATTTTCTCGATTTTTGGCGAACGTGGAGCACGATCAGGTCTAGCGCTAGGAGCCGCTTGCTCTGGTGCTTCTTCTGTTTCTTTGATGCTAAGGCTAACGCGCTTTTCGGAAGGATTGAAGTCAAGAACTTTCGCTTGAACTTCTTGGCCTTCTTGAAGAACCTCGTTAGGCGTAGCGATATGGCGATGTGCGATTTGGGAGATGTGAACTAGACCTTCCACACCTGGAGCGATTTCTACGAAAGCGCCGAATGGTACTAGGCGACGAACTGTACCTGTAACGATATCGCCAATCGCGAATTGAGCGCCTGCAGTATCCCAAGGACCTGGTTGCGCAGCTTTCAAGCTGAGGCTGATTTTGCCTGCAGCCGGATCAACTTTAAGTACTTTAACGCGAACCGCTTGGCCTTCTGCTACAACATCCTTCGGATGTGCAACATGCTGCCATGATAGCTCGGAAACGTGTACAAGGCCGTCGATGCCGCCGATATCAACGAATGCGCCGAACGGTGTAAGACGTTGAACCGTTCCGTCAAGCTCTTGACCAACTTCAAGCGCGGCAATAACTTGCTTTTTGCTTTGCTCGAATTCGCCATCAAGCACTTCTTTTTGGGAAAGAATAACTTTGTTGTTCTCACGATCGATTTCTTTAACCTTCACGCGAAGCGTGCGGCCTTTGTAATCGGAGAAATCTTCAACGAAGTGACGCTCAACCATAGAAGCAGGAATAAATCCGCGAACGCCTACATCAGCTACAAGTCCGCCTTTTACTACGTCTGCAACGGCAACTTCGAATACTTCGCCGCTTTCAAAGCGCTGCTCAAGAACATCCCAAGCTTTCTCGCCGTCAACTTGACGTTTCGAAAGAACAAGCTTTTCTTTCTCATCATCAATGCTGACTACTTTAAGCTCTACTTCTTGACCGATTTGAACAGCGTCCGTAGCGTTCTCGATCTGCACAGCAGAAAGCTCACGAATCGGAATAACACCGTCATATTTATATCCAAGGCTTACATAAGCTTGGTTATCTTCGATTTTGACGATTGTACCTTTAACGGAATCGCCTTTTTTCAAAGACACGAAATTATCCAAAGCGTCTTGGCTTACTTCTTCCGCCACGGATTCTTGCACATTAGTTTCTTCTGACATTGAAATAACCTCCTCAGTTCATACCCCAACTTTATTTAAATCCGCAAGCGCCTAGAGCGAATGCAGCATTTAAAACATACATTAACGATTGTTTGCAGCTAACTCGCGAATGCGAGCCATAATGGCATCTGTTACTTGTTCAAGCATATCAGGTGATGATTCTTCAATAAGTGCAGTAAGATCAACAGGCTTGCCGTAACATACGATAATTTTGCTAAATGGTTTATACTTCCCGACAATAGCCACAGGTACTACTGCGGCGCCGCTGCGAACGGCAATCATGGCTGCGCCTTTCTTGGCCGCTCCAGATTGGTTGTTGCGCGATCCTTCTGGGAAAATCCCCATTACATTGCCTTCTTTTAGCAGAGTAATCGCAGCTTTGATAGCATCCTTGCTCACACCCCCGCGTTTCACAGGGAATGCGCCAAACGCACGAATAAGTGGTCCGAACACCGGAACTTTGAACAATTCCTCTTTCGCCATGAAATATACTTTGCGCTTTACCTTGACTCCCACTGTAGGAGGATCAAAGTTGCTCAAGTGATTCGAGGCAAGTACGACCGGGCCTGAAGTCGGAATATTCTCCGTTCCTCTAGCTTCCAATCGGAAAAGGAGCGTGTAAATGACACGCAATAGAAACCGGAAAATAAGGTATAACATAGTTTACTTCGCCTCCGCCAATTTGGTTCGGCTTAATTTCACAATTGCATGAATGACTTCATCAATTGTCATGGCGGTGCTGTCGAGTACGATCGCGTCCGGCGCACAAATAAGCGGCGAAATGTCGCGTTGCTCGTCCAAGCGGTCACGCTCGGCGATCTCGGTTTCGAGCTGTGCAAGTGTAATGCTTTGAGAGTCCACTATTTCACGGTAACGGCGAAGTGCCCGTTCCTTAACGGATGCAGTTAAGAAAATCTTCAACTCCGCTTGCGGCAGTACGTGTGACCCGATATCTCTGCCGTCCATTACGACGCCCTTGCGTTCAGCGAGCTTGCGCTGCATGATTCCAAGAACTTCACGAACGGTTTCATTCGCAGCGATGTGAGAAACTTGAAGCGTTACCTCGCGCGTGCGAATCAATGCGGTTACGTCTTCGCCATTCACAAATACGGACTGACCTTGCTCGCCTGGCTCTAGCTCAATCTCCAATGATTTTACTAAATCCGCTAGCTTGGCTGTTTGCTCAACCGTTACTCTTGCCCGCTGTGCCATGAGTGTTACAGCCCGGTACATAGAGCCCGTGTCAATATACACATATCCAAGCTGTTCGGCGACTTTCCGTGCAACCGAGCTCTTGCCCGCGCCTGCCGGCCCGTCAATCGCAATGATCATACGGTCATTGTCACCTTCTTGATGCACCACCTAAGGTCAACCCCCTTTTTAGTAGAGACGGCTGGCCGAATGCATGTAAGAATGCGACGCAAACCTCTCAAGAAAAAAGCAGGCTTTGCCTGCGAACGTGAAAATTATACCACACTATATCCGGAGATGCAAAAGCGGAGCGTTAGTTCAAGCGGACTCCTTCCCGCTGATCTACGCCCGTTAGCCAATGCCGAACAGCATGATTTTGCAGTGCTGCTTGCGAACATACCAATAAAATAACAAGCGTAATAATGATTTTACGTAATATTGCACTAACCTCATCCGTTAGCTTAATCATGGTATCGGTATTCTTTTTGCGAGAAAACCATTTTTTCAGCATACGGAAACCAGCCTCCTGTTTATGGCTAGTTTTCCATATCTTTCACAAATTATTCACCGATTTCGGAATTCAAGCTGTTTCTCAAAGCAAAAGCGGATAATCTTCTGCCGTTCTGAATCATTAATGCTCGCATATTTGATCATCGCTTGTTTTCTACCGGATTCCAGATCGACTACACGAACGACTTCCCCTTTGAAAAAAGCATGATCAATGCTTCCGTTCTTAAACGGAACCAATAGCCAGCAATCCAGAAGCTGTTCAGAGGCGAGCTGCCATTTCCCATCGCATATAAATGAGATTCCTCCGCCGCCAACATCGTCCGTTTCGCATACGAACCTTAAATTGCCTTGTGTTTTAACTGCTATTTCAAGCTCTGCAGGCACGCGTAAAAAGCTGCGGCGCTGCACCTTCGTAATCCGATCAAGCTCCGGCTTGCGGATCTTGATGAGTTTAACGCCATCCTCTACAAATCCGAGCACATGGGAATCGAAAAAGTTTTTGATCCCATCCTCCGTTACGAAATAAACAGATAGCTCGTCACCAAGAAACAGCCTCTTGTAGCGGCCCGTTTTCTCGCTAATCGGAACCTCAATTAAGATACCATCCTCTTGCTCATCCGCAATACGTGATTTGTATTCAATAGAAGCTTCCTCTTCGTCCGAAGAAGCTATCTGAAAATGCAGCATTTGGTTCATTTTAGGCAACAAATTGGCTCCCCCCCATTATACATGCCATTATAGCACGTCGAATTGAGGGGAGCCATATCGTTATTTGTCTGAAGCTGCCTTGGAATCATAAGGAGACATTTCCTCAATCGATTCTTCTAAGCCTGTCTCGGAATTGATGTAAATACGGTATAACGAACCGTTGATTCTTCCGCTGTATTCGTAACACAAAACCTCTTCGCCCAAATCATTGTCAATCAAGGCCAATAGCTCTGATTGCACCTTCATCTCCGGGTTAAGCGCCTTCCTTGCCTCTGCCTTCGATATAATCGGACTTGGCAGCTTGCGTTTGTGATGCTCATAAACGTAGTCATTTGCTTGCAGGCCAACCGTTTGGCCATTATCCAATGCGACCTTTACCGTCAGCTTATCCGGGTAAATGAGCACTCCGCTTTGAACGCTGACATAGGTGAATGCCCCCATATTGCTATGTGCATCGTAGCTTACAGCTTTCATATTGGAAAAGCCATGCTTATCCAAAAATGAATCGGCAGACGCTCTAGCTTTCTCAAGATCAATCTTTTTCTCGCCAATATCGCGTGAATTCATAAACCAGATGAGCTGACCACCTTTTTGCGTAAAGTCCATTTGGAGCTTTTGATCCTTGCTTTCATTTACTGTTGCGGAATAAGATGCGTATTCGGTGCCTTTCGCATTTTCGACAATACGAATATCGGCATTTGGTTTGTTTGTAAATTTAGCTGCCAGCTTCTTCACCTGTTCAGCCGTAACCAAATTGCCGCCAAGCATTTTTATCGTCCGTTTTTGATACATGCTGCTTACGGAAGGGCCCCAGTTGATCTCTGGATATTCGCTTACTTTTTTATCCACCGTCTTAAAGCCGTCCACGATCGTATTGTCGTTTTTCTCCTTTTCCGAAGCAAGGGCAATCTCCACATCCATCCAGCGAAGATTATTAGCCAGAACTTCCTTCTGCATGCCGATTAGATCCTTGGATATTTGCTCCGAGTTCGCGTACAGCGTCTTCATTGTTTTGAACTCGTCCTGCGTGAGCGGCTGCTTCGTTAAATCGCGAACTGCCGTTTTGTATGCGAAATTGGCAATGCGCGATAGGAAATCCTCTGCTTCATTAAAGGGAAGCATCGTTAATGGCAGCTGGTTGATTTCGTTCTGAGCCTGGCTCGTTAAGCGCCATACGTTAACCAGTCCTTTTCGGTGATAGCTTTGCGAGGTCGAGTTCACTGCCAGTGTCGTGCCAAGCTGCTGGTGAAGCTGCTCCACATGGAAAGTTAAATCATGAAAGGCGCGTTGATATTGATTCTCCGCTTTGATCAATATCGAATTTTTCTCCTGATGTTCTTGGTAGCCCCAATAGATTGCGCCGATGAACAGCAAGGACATAAAGGGAAAGAGGATTGAGCTAAGTCGATGGTACATAATACAAAAGCTCCTTTCTTGTGCAAAACCTGGTTTTAGTTTGGTTTGCCCAAGGGAGCTTTATACATCCATCTATATAATTGTAACAGCTTCCTTTTTTCCCCTAAGGTGAAACAGTCGCTATCGCCGAACTTTGGCGGTGCGGATCGTTTCATTCCGAGAAATATAGAGAATGTACAGCCTAATGATATACATTCCTATATTTTAAAAAACGCTATGTTCTTCAATGTCAAGATCATTGGCGTTGTTGCAAATGCATTGCTTAAAGCCGGTATCAATCATGCCCTTATCCCGCCGTCCGCGAAGGACAAACTTTTCTCCGCACATATTGCACCGGATTGTCACCTTAATTCTGGCAGCCTCCATAAGCTCCTCCTCAGCCATTATTCGTATGCCATTCGCATAGGCATAGCTATATAATGTCAGTATAGACGGATCAGCTATAGTTTAACCTCATCTTCCCGGACCAAAAATCGAAATGGAGAGCGTGAGTTGGCATGACTCATTTTACGAAGCCCCCATACCCATAACCCAATCATAAAGGGAATAATGAACCACATCCAATTCGTACGGACGGTGATCATGATCCAGTCGTACGTGCCGTGCAAAAGAATGGGCAGCAGCAACGAAATCGCCAAGAAATAATTTCTTTTATTCGTCGGAGCGAACTTCGCTTTGCCTAAATAGTAGCCCATCATGACCCCAAACAAAGCATGGCCTGATACAGGCAATAGCGCCCTGACGAGAAGCGTGCCAAAGGTCGCAGGCGAATATATCGCATACAGAACATTCTCAAGCGTTGCGAAGCCAAGTGATATCGAAGAAGCATATACGATTCCATCATACGGTTCATCAAATTCCGTATGATTGTAAATGACATGGTACAGCACGAACCATTTTACCAATTCCTCTACTCCTGCCGACTCTCCAAATGCAAATACGAGTGGATGGTCACCTAGCCATAACTGAAGGCCGCGTTGGATAACCATAATGGGGACAACGACAAGAATACCAAGCACAAACATCCTAGCAACCATGTGTATAGGCTCGGCTTCGTAACGGTCCCTCAAATATAAATAAGTGAGCAGCGATACGCCTGGCGCTACCGCTGCGGTCAATACGGAGAGAAACAGCATTTAGTCCCTACTTTCTTACACCCAGCCTCGAAAGCGAACCGCTTCGGCTAATTTGCGGACACCCGCCATATAAGCCGCGAGCCGCATATCAACCTTCCGGGTGCGATGTATTTCATACACTTGGTTAAACCCTCGTATCATCATGAGCATCAGCTTGTCATCCACCTCTTGCTCATCCCAATAATATCCTTGATTGTTCTGAACCCATTCGAAGTACGATACGATAACTCCGCCGCTGCTTGCTAGAACATCCGGGATGAGAAGCACGCCTCTGTCTGACAATATTTTTGTTGCCTCAAGTGTTGTCGGACCATTCGCTGCCTCCACGACAATAGAAGCTCGTATAAGAGACGCGTTTTGATCCGTAATTTGATTTTCGATGGCTGCTGGCACAAGCACATCGCAATCAAGCTCAAGCAATTGATCATTCGTAATGGTTTGGCTGAATAAATTCGTTACATTGCCGAAGGAATCCCTTCGATCGAGCAGATATTCAATATCCAGCCCCTCTTCATTATACAACGCCCCGTTCACATCGGAAATACCTATCACCCGCGCACCTGCCTCATGCATGAATTTGGCAAGGTAACTTCCGGCATTCCCGAACCCTTGAATGACGATTCGCGCATCCTTCATTTCGATCTGCTTAATGCGCAGCGCCTCTTGAATCATGATTACAACTCCGCGCGCTGTCGCGGTCTCGCGCCCCTTGGAACCGCCAAGCACCAATGGTTTCCCTGTGATGAAGCCTGGAGAATCAAATTCCCGAATCCGACTGTACTCGTCCATCATCCAAGCCATAATCTGCGAATTGGTCATAACATCCGGCGCTGGAATATCTTTGTTCGGGCCTACGATTTGACTCACCGCTCGGACATACCCCCGACTTAAGCGTTCAATTTCCCTGAATGACATGTTGCGAGGATCGCAAATAACGCCACCTTTGCCACCGCCATAAGGCAAATCTGCGATACCGCATTTCAAGCTCATCCAGATGGACAATGCTTTAACCTCATTTTCAGTAACGTCTGGATGAAACCGAACGCCCCCTTTGGTTGGTCCGACCGCATCGTTATGCTGGGAACGATAACCCGTAAAAACCTTTGTTGTTCCATCGTCCATCCTCACTGGGATCCGCACGGTTAGCAGCCTTAGCGGCTCCTTCAATAGGTCAATCATATCCTGATCATAGCCAAGCCTGCGAAGCGCTTGTTCAATTACGATTTGAGTAGAATGCAACACATCGTTTGCTTTATTATTACTCATTCCATTCACCGCCTTTGTCTACATCTAATATGAACGCCTTTCCCTTGCGGTATTCCATTAATAGGACAATTACAAAGAAGAAGAGCACCTTGCAGACAAAAATCAGCCTGCAGATGCTCTTTCAGTGGTCAACTTGCTAAAATTTAAAATGATTACATATTTCCCCTACTGCTTTCTCGGGCATAATCACTTTTCCGTATTCTTCCAGCATTGCATAGGTGACAGAGGTTGCCTCTCCGTACTCAGCAAGCAAAGCTATGACTGCATTATGCCTGGAAACATCGATCAAAGCTGGCTCTAATGCCAGTATATACTTGCCATTATAAGAATAAAGCCGTCCGTCATCAGTAAGCGCGGAGCTTTGCAATTGCTTGCATACTGAGATGACATCCTCGAATTCGCGGAAAGCATACATCACGATATCGCTTTGTTCAAGCGTCACTTCCATCTCGTATATTTCGTCGTCCGTGTCGTCATCTTCGGTTGCCCGATCGCCTGCATGACTATTCATTTTGCCACGGGTGACAATCACTACCATACCTTGCGCGGGGAGGGCAAACACTTCGACCGCTAATGGGCCGCTGGCGTCGAATCCAAGTTCACTATATGCTTGATCCATCATTTCACTGAATAGTTCGTGTACTTTTGGAATTTCGCGCCACATGTCGTCCTTCTGGATCCCCCGTTCCAGCAGGTCGTCGAACGTCAGGAAAATCCGTATCTTATCCTGGCTCAGTCGTTCGATTTTCATGACAGGATCCTCCTCTGCAGCATCTGTTGTAATAACGTATGATTTTTTTAGTTAGATGTGATCAAATTTGATCAAATCGTGCTATGTATCTACTTTATCATTTCTTTTCGTTGAATGCACTAATAATGAACGAAAAAAAGAATCGTCTGGACGCATCGCATTTCTGCTTCGCGTCCAAACGACCCCATGTTATCACTGCCATATTAATGGGCTATTGCTGACGATTCCGCTTTGATCTTTTCAGCTTCACGTTTCAATGACGGATCACTGTTTACGATCGTTTCAATCTGTTCCCAAGCGGCTTCTGATTTTACGGCGGTATCGTCTGAATGCTTTGGGGAGAATGCTGAGGCATCTTCCCTCATCGATTTTCTCATGATTTTGGAAACGGATTTGCGTGCAACGGAGGAACAAACGTCGGATACCGCATGAGCCGCCCAAGCAACTGCGCCTGGCTGCTTGCGCGAGACATATACGGTTGCTGCCGCGCCAATTAATCCACCAACCAAGAATCCACTTAATTTCATAATCGTGTACACCTCTTCCTTGTTCAGCATTCGTCTTCATGGGTTAGTTTGACCGCATCGCTTGGACGTCATTCTGATTAAAATAAGGAAATCATCCTAATCCTCGATTTGGGCCAATATGATACAATGAGGTCTATTCAGCATGAAAATAACACCCTTTGGAGGTTTACTTACATGAAGCATAACCATTTGATCATATGTTTAATTTTTGTCAGCTTACTCCTTTCATCATGTACATCAAGCAGCACTAACGAGAATACCGCTGTATCCAGCGAAGCCTCCAAGACCGAATTCCCTTCCTCTGCTGCTGCTTCTCCCGCACCTGCTGCCAGTGCGCCAACAGCAAGCCCGGACCCAACTCCTGAGTTGAAGGAAACAGCGGATGTCACAAAGCCTGACTTTCTTTATAGGATGAGTGAAGCCTACCGCTTTGTTCCGATTGAAGCAAATACACCGGACAAAGTCGTATTGCTGACATTCGATGACGGACCGAAGGACCTAGATGTCCTTACAAGCCTGCTAGATACTCTAGACCAACACAATGCCAAGGCCATATTTTTTGTAAATGGCTATCGCGTGAAGCAAAACCCTGATTTGTTGACCATCATACATGAACGCGGTCAAACAATTGGCAATCACTCTTGGGATCACATCAACCTAAAGGAAGAAAAACAAGATGTCGTCGAAAAACAACTTAATGATGTTCAGACAGCGGTTCAAGCACTAATTGGCACAAAGCCTATATTCTTTCGTCCTCCATACGGCTCCGGAAGCGACCTTGTCAAGAAAATAGCAAAAGACCACGGCATGCTGTACATGACGTGGTCCAATGGTTCCCTTGATTGGGATAAGTCTGCTAAAGATAAGCCCGAGGTTGTCATTAAAAATGTGATGGACCAGCTTCATCCTGGAGCGAACATTCTTATGCACGAGCTAAAGTGGACAGCTGAAGGGCTCGATGAACTGCTGACAAAACTCGAGAATAAAGGCTATGGATTTATTGATCCTTCAAGCATCAAGCTTAATCCGTAAACTTAGTACCGTACCAGAATAAGCCGGCAACCAAGCTGACGAATAGTACAAAAAGAAGATTATAATACCATTTCGTTACTTTATAATTACTCGAAGGATGTTTTTTTCGCCTAGGCGGCAGAGCTTCTCCTTCATTGGAATCCGTTCCGATGCTGGGCGAATTTGCCGCCTTATCCTGCTGCCTGTTTCCCCTCGAATTTCCAAACTTTTCTTTCCTGCTCATGACTCCCTCCTGAAACGTATGATCAACCCCATTATGAAATCAATTAAGAAATGAGCGATAATCGGAGCAAGAATCGAACCGGATTGCATATAAATCCATCCTAATCCATAGCTGATTGAGAAAACGAGCCCGGTAGGAATCCAATGCTTCAGATACCTTACATGAATAGTAGCAAAAATGATGCTCGTCCAATAGGGACCAATGGCATGTTGTATCGCTCCGCGAAAAAGTAGTTCCTCACAAATCGCAACAACAAGGGATATAACTGCAATATGCCAGACAGGTCTTTTTCGAAAAATTCGGTCGTTCACCCCGCCGTCATCGGCTGCTTCCTCCGGTACAAACCTGGAAATAAGCAAATCGACAAGGATTACCGCCGCTGCGAGACCTGCTCCCCAGTAGACAAAGGAAAGCTCCTTCGGTGGCGTGAACATGTGAAACAAATTTTGGTGCTGAAATAAAACCCACACTAAACCGATAATAAAAGTAAAAGCTTGTGTGGCGTATAAATTAATGAGAAGCATACGGTCATCCAGATCGTCAACGGACACCTTTCGAACGCGAATGTTGCGAATATCAAATTTTTTCATAGCTAACCGCCTGTCTGGAACGTTCTTATTTTCTTTTAAGACCTTTTCACCTATACTGATAGGACTAATCGACAGCCTAATTTTTTTACATAGAAGGAGATAGAGAGAGATGGAAAAAAGATTAACCGCTACGGCAATGTTATTTAGTATTGGATTTGTTTTCATGCTCGTTTGCGCAGTAGGCGCCTTTTTCTACGGCATTCAAATTGGCAGTGAAAAAACAGAAGCCAAGTATGAAAAGGAAGAGCTTGGCGCAAAAAACGCTGCAGCAACTGTAAGCCCTTACCAGCAGCAAGATTTGGTCTCTTTCTATCATACTGTATTTTTGCCTTACCGTGAATTTCAAAACGAATGGTTCGCTGCAATGAATAAGCTGTTGCAAGGAAAAACAAATGATGCAACTTCCATGTTCAAAGACTTGGCTAGCCTAGCCGAAGAGAAAGCGAAGGATGCAAGCTCAGTTGATATGCAAAGGTCTCCGTTGCTAGGACAAGCCCAGGTCAGCTATATCAGAAGCCTTAAGCTATTCAAGGATGCCTCAACTAAGGCAGCTACGAGCTCCAAAACTTTAGCGATCAACGAGCTTAAGAAAAATATCGAGCAAGAAAAAAATTATTTATCGGCTTCACAATTCGCGCTTAGCGCGCAGCAAGCTTATTACTCAGCCATGTTGAAATGGGCAGCTACCGTCGATCTTGATATCCCAGCTGAGTACAAATCTCCATCCCTGCTTCAGCTGACGCAGTGGAAGGATCTCACGATCACGATAAAAAACAAGCTGATGGCTGATCAGCTCATGACTCGTAAAAAGCTGACAAGCTACTATCCTCAGGACTTGACGAGCCGAGTAGATGAGTTCATTGATTCCGGGCAACCAGCCAAAATGAAGGTGCATACCGTGTCCGCAGTCGTTGACCTTCTCATTAATACCGAAGCCGTTCGTACAGGTGACTTTACCGAAAGTAAATTACGGTTCTATCAGCATGAATTGCTGCCGCAGCTTCCATTCTTTACTTCCGATACCAATTAATTTGGTTATGAATTAGTATCCATTAATCGTATTGAAATCCTTGTAACGAGGCTATAGCTGCCATCCCGCCGGTAACGTTGTGGAGACTGCTGTAGCCTTGTTTTTCTAAGTATTCGCATACCGCAGCGCTGCGTACTCCGTGAGCGCATACGATATAGATAGGTTTCGTATCCATTAGTTCGTTTAAGCGATTAGGGATCGTATTCATCGGTATTAGAACAGAGGTCTCCAAATGGTAATAATCCCATTCAAACTCTTCCCTGACATCGATAAGTTGATTCGCCGCTATTTGTCCGTTTTCCAATAAATCAAGCATGAATTGCGCTGTCACATCCTGCCAATTCCTCATGAATAAAGACCTCCCCTGTCGTATTTTGCAGCTTATGATGCTAGAATCATAACGAAATTTTCACATTTCAGCAAGTTTGAGGATTGCTTTTGTCCACCCCGTTGCATTAAAATAGAAAAGTCTGAGATCGATGATCAAACTCTCGTCCCGCTGCTGCACAACGGTGCCGGGTTGAGGGTTTTTCTGTTCATATTAAGCGAAGCCTTGGAGCTTAGCACCAATTTAGGAGGCATACTTCACATGTTTAAAGTGTTAGTTTCCGATCCAATTAGCGATTTGGGCATTCAGCAGCTTGTTGATGCGTCAGATGTCGCAGTCGACAAAAAACCTGGATTAAGCGAAGACGAATTGGTTGCCATTATTGGCGAATACGATGCGTTGCTCGTTCGCAGTCAAACACGCGTTACTGCCAAAATCATGGAAGCTGGCAAACAGCTTAAAGTGGTTGGTCGTGCTGGCGTAGGTGTCGATAATATCGACCTTGATGCAGCAACACAACGCGGCATTATCGTAATCAACGCTCCTGACGGCAACACGATTACAACTTGCGAGCATACTTTTGCCATGATGATGGCGGTTGCCCGTCATATTCCTCAGGCTTACATGAAGACCGTTAACGGTACATGGGATCGCAAATCCTTCCTTGGCGTAGAGCTTCGTGGCAAAACGCTGGGTGTTCTTGGAATGGGTCGTATCGGCAGTGAAGTAGCAAAGCGCGCTAAAGCTTTCGGCATGGAAATCATGGGTTACGATCCGTTTATGACGGAAGAAAGAGCTGAGAAAATCGGCGTTAAGCTTGCAAGCGTAGATGATATCGTACGTAATGCTGATTTCATGACCGTACATACACCACTTACGCCGGAAACTCGCCACATGATTGGAAAAGCACAATTCGAGGTTATGAAACCTGGCATGCGCATCATCAACTGCGCACGCGGCGGCATCATTGATGAAATCGCATTGGTCGACGCTGTCGATGCAGGCATTGTTGCTGGTGCTGCATTCGATGTGTTCGAGGTTGAGCCGCCGGCTGATGACCATCCTTTCCTGACTCATCCCAAAATCATCGTAACGCCGCACCTTGGCGCGTCTACGGTTGAAGCGCAAGAAAACGTAGCTATCGACGTTTCTGAGCAGGTTCTTCACATTTTACGCAGCGAGCCGTTTATCAATGCGGTTAACATGCCTCCAATTCCGGCTAATTTGCAGAGCATCCTTCAGCCATACTTTACTCTTGGCGAGAAGCTTGGCAACTTTATTGCTCAGGCAACGGAAGGTGCTGTTATCGAGATCGTAGTCGGTTATGCCGGTGAGCTTGCTGAGGTTGATACTCAACCGCTTACTCGTCACATCGTACGCGGCGTGCTTGCACATCACCTTGGCTCGGAGCAGGTCAATGTTGTCAACTCCCTGCATCTAGCCAAAGTTCGCGATGTTAATATCGTAATCCAGAAATCGCATGCGTCTAAGGATTTCACGAACCTTGTAACGGTAGCTCTTCGCACAAAGAAGGAAGAGCGCGTCGTTTCCGGTACGCTGCTCACTGGCTATGGTCCACGTATCGTGCAAATCGACAAATTCCCGGTTGACGTTACGCCTGAAGGCAATCTTATCCTTATCTCGCACAACGACAAGCCTGGTATTATCGGCCGCGTTGGAACATTGCTTGGCAATAATGATGTTAACATTGCGACGATGCAGGTTGGTCGTCAGCTGGTTGGCGGCTCTGCCATCATGGTGCTTCGAGTGGATAAAGCAACTCCTAAAGAAGTTCTTGAGCAGCTTACAAGCATGCCTGAGCTTAACACCGCGAAAGAAATTACTCTTTTCTAATAAAATGACAAGAAACAGCCAATCAGATCGTCTGATTGGCTGTTTTTGTTTCACGAGCAACAAGAATTATCTGCTGTATTCTACAAAAAAAGCGCCCCCTAAGGGACGCTATGACAACGACTGATGCGCTTCGACAGGAAGCAATAACGTAAAGGACGTTCCCTTTCCTGCATTGCTGTCAACAACGATACGGCCATGATGCAGATCAATGAAGGTTTTGACGATCGCAAGTCCCAGACCTGTTCCGCTAGCCGTTCCCCGTTTGCGAGCCTTGTCTGCCTTATAGAAGCGTTCGAAGATGTAAGGCAAATCCTCAGAGGGGATACCTTGTCCTTCATCTCTAACGCTAAGCTGCACGTACTCACTGGCGTTGACTCTTTCAAGCTGTCCAGCAATCGTAATGGATTTGCCTGAAGGCGTATGCCTGAGGGCATTATCGAGCAGATTGGTCAAAACCTGCTCCAAGCGATCCTCATCCGCTTCTTTGACCATTAATGGCTCGAGTGGCATCTCCGCATGAAGCTTCACTTCGCGTTCCTTCGCATAAACCTGGAATTTCCGATGAACACGTTTAAGGACATGCCTAAGATCAAGCTCTTGGAAGTTCATATCCACATGACCAGCTTCCATGCGCGCTATGTCCAGAAAATCATTGACTAATCTGCCCATTCGCAAGGATTCATCATATATGACCTGGACAAGCTCCTTGCGATCCTCGTCTGAGACCACGATATCGTCCAGAAGAGCTTCGCTATAGCCTTGCAGCATAGAAAGCGGCGTCCTGATCTCATGGGAGATATTCGCCACAAAATCTCTTCTCAGCTTCTCAAGCTTATGCTCCTCGGTAACGTTCCGAATGACCGCGACTGCTCCCCTGATAACGCCTTTGGATTGAAGAGGCGCCATCACGGCAGACCAGACGCTGCTCATTACATGAACATTGTCCGTCGCATCACGGCCCTCTTCCATCACTTTCTGGAATAGATCACGCAGCGGCATCGGAACTTCCGAGAATGAGGTTGAGCTTTCAAACAGGTCCTCTTGCCATGCTTTCTCTACACCAGACCACTGGTTGATAAGCAAATGCCCGCTTGGATTCGTTAAAATCACTTTTCCATCTGCATCGAAAGTGATAACAGAATCACCCATGCTTCGCAAAATGCTGGCAAGATGATTTTTTTCATGATTCAAATCATGGATAAGCTTATCGAGCTGCTCCGTCATATGGTTAAACGTTTGTGCCAGCTCTCCGATCTCATCGCTGGATCGAATATTCACCCGAGTCGAATAGTTTCCTTGAGAGATGGACACCGCCGCTTCTTTGAGCTGCAGCAGCGGCTGTTGTATTTTTTTGGACAAAAAGAAAGCAAAAAAAGTAGATAACAAAAAGCCGATGATCGCAGTGAGTACAAAAAGCACCTTTACTTGATGCTGCGTTTTGCCTTCAACCCAAATGTCGACATACTGCAGAAGGAATACGCCAACGATTAATAAAACGACAGCAACAAGCAGCATGATCGTTGCCCAAAGCTTACCAACCACGCTGCGCCAAAGCTTGCCCGCCGAACGCTGCCATAAGCTCATTTACTTCGGTACCTCTAGCTTATAGCCAACGCCCCATACGGTCGTGATCATCGCAGCAGCATCAGGGGAAACTTTGTTCAGCTTTTCTCTCAGACGCTTGACATGCGTGTCGACAGTGCGCAAATCGCCAAAAAACTCATAATTCCAAACATCTTTGAGCAGCTCCTCACGCGAGAATACTTTATCGGGCGATACGGCCAAATAATGCAGCAGCTCGTATTCTTTAGGCGTCAAGCTGACTTCCTGGCCGCCTGCCGTGACGCGGTGCGCGTCATGCTCAATGATGAGATGTGGAAACACGATATTGTTGCTTGAATTGATTTCCTTCGTCAGAAAAGCAGTAGCAGATGATCGTCTTAGTATTGCTTTTACTCGATAGATGACTTCGCGCGGACTAAAGGGCTTCACCACATAATCGTCAGCGCCTACCTCAAAGCCTTGAACGCGGTTCATCTCCTCTCCTTTTGCTGTAAGCATAATGACTGGAGTTGCTTTCACTTGGCGAAGACGTGAGCATACCTCAACACCGTCTATTCCCGGTAGCATGACATCTAACAGGATGAGCGCATAATCCGTATTCGACGCAAGTCTAAGCGCTGTCTCGCCGTCTTCCGCCTCGTCGATTGTATAGCCTTCTTTCTCTAAATACATCTTGAGCAGGCGACGAATGCGTTCTTCATCGTCTACGACCAATATACGGCTTGAATAATCGGACATCGGGCAAAACTCCTCTCAAACTAAATACTAAACACCGGAATAGGAATGCAAGCCTGCAATAACGAGGTTAACCCCAACCAGCGTGAACAATACGACTACGAAGCCGATTACTGCAAGCCAAGCCGAAGGCTTGCCCTGCCAGCCGCGCGATAAACGGAAGTGCAAGTAAGCACTGTAGTAAAGCCACGTAATGAGCGCCCAAACTTCCTTCGGATCCCATCCCCAGAAGCGTCCCCAAGCGATATTCGCCCAGATCATCGCAAATATTAATGCACCGAGCGTAAAGATCGGAAAGCCGATCGCGATGGAGCGATAGCTGATTTCATCCAGATCTTCGGGATCAACGCCCTCCATCATCGGATGAATGACCGCACCCAACGGTTTGCGGAATGCTAAGCGCAGCAAGCCATATAGCAAGCTGCCTGCAATGATGGACCATACAACTGTGTTAAGCTTACGGCCCGAATTGACACCGTTCATCCAATACGGAGCTTCAAAGATCGGCTTTTCCATTCCTAAGAAGGAATCTGCCTTCACGATATCACTGTTATATGGTTTGACAATAGGCGGCAGCGTATAGTCGACCGTTTCCGTAATCGTTGATTCCGTGCCTTTGCCGTCTATGCTTGACTTCTCCTGAATGAATTGCGCTTCGTAGCCAGCGCCACGGAACGCAAAGACAGCAACAATGAAGCCAACAATCAAAATAATGGAGTAAAGCGAGAATTCAACCCAGAACTGCGAACGCTTTGCTTCCTTCGTTTTACCTTTGAAATCAACGACACGCAGCAAGTACATCATACCCGCCGCGAAGCCAACTGCAAAAAAGGCTTCGCCAAGAGCGGCCGTCGTAACATGCACCTTGAGCCAGTAGTTATTAAGCGCCGGTATTAAAGGCTGTACCTCCTGCGGAAATACGGAAGCATATGCCACGATAATAACGGTAAGCGGCAAGGAAAACATCCCAAGCAGCGGCTTTCTGTAAATGGCAAAAACGATTGTGAAAGCGATCATAATGGCCATGCCTAGGAAAGTCATAAATTCATACATATTGCTCGTAGGAATTTGTCCGCTCCCTGCCCATCTAGTGAAGAAGAAAGTCAAATGCGATGCCAAACCGAGACTTGAAGTAATAAACGCGATGCGCCCCCAGCGCTTCTCATGCTGGATGGGGTCACGGTTGCTCCATTTCTTGCCCGCAATCGCAATGACATAAAACATAAATGCAAAACAATAAAGAAAAAATGCGACAATAAATGCGTCGCTGCTAAAATCAACTAAACTCACGCGTTGTTCCCTCCGTTATCAAGCGACTTCGGATCTACGGTTATCCCTATTTTTTGAAGCGCTCCCGCAACATCTGAGCGCATACCGTACCAGTTTTTGTTCGTATGAGCCCCCAGTGAAAGCTCCCCGTCATCGACTCGAAGCCAAATCCGCCGATGCTGCCAGTATGAGCCCATTAGCAATCCAACCATCGAAAAAGCTGCTCCCACCCATACATATGGCAATGCACGATCCATCCGAACATTCAAATAAGTCGAAGCTTCGGAGAAGTCAACGTTTTCCATCCCATCGACGCGAATCTCAATCTTGTCGGCAATCGCATGGTTAATGACATCCTGTGAGAATTTCACCTTATCCTTCTGCATCGGGAAATACATATATGGTTCCCCGGCAGGGTCCAGCCCAGGACCCTTCACCGTAAAGACAAAAGCCGGAGCAATCGGATCACGGGATAAAGTTGTTGGTTCTCCATCATCACCGATAGCGAATTCCATGTAATTAGCATATAAATCTAGTGTATATGGCCCAAGCTTATGCTGCAGCTCGGAATCCTTCATCGGTAGATCAAACGGCCCGTATTTCTCACCCGTTTGTTTGTCTACCAGAATAGGATGAACGGCATTCAATCGCGGGGTCGTGTCAAAGTCGAATTGATACAGCTTCAAGCCCTTGTACTTAAGCGGTTCATTAACGATGATGTTATGCCGCTTCACTTCTTTAAGTTCAGGCTGCTTTGCTTGATCCGTGCAATTGCTTATACACTCATACAGAACGGCCTTCGTTTCAAAAAGCTTTGCTCGCGCAGTCCCTTTGAGCTTGTCCGGGAGCTCCTCATCTCTGTAGTACTCTACTGTAAATTTTTCGTTTTTCACAAAATAATTCGTATCTGCGATTTGAATGGTATCACCATCGGGTATCGTTATGTAGCTGTCCATTTGCCAGCTTGGAATGCTTCTTGCCAGTATGGCCAATAGAAACAAGATAAGCCCAATGTGGTTAATGTAAGGTCCCCAACGGCTAAAGCGATTCTTTTCTGCAAGCAGCGCCGATCCGTCACGGTGAATCCGATATCCTTTTCGTTTAAGCTGAGCGCCGAAATCCTGCACCCACTTCTCTTCATCGCCATCAATGGTCTGCTTATACACCGTTTTCTGCCGATGTATAAACTGTAGATGCTTTCGAATTTGCTGCTTGCTCAGTGCCCGGTAAAGCGGCAATACACGGTCAAGGCTGCAAATAACCAGCGATGTTCCGATCATGACCAACAAACCGATAAACCACCAGGTTTCATACGTATGCGACAAACCTGACAAGTAATAAAGCTTGCCCGGCAATCCGTAGGTCTCTTCATAATAAACGGATGGATCGAAGTTGTTGATAAAGGTATTTTCCTGTGGATAGATCGTTCCCAGCATAGCGGTCAAAAACGTAATAATGATCAAATAAATCGCGATTTTGACTGATGAGAAGAAATTCCATATCTTATCAATGTAATTCGGATTGCTTTTCTGCGAACGTCGGGCCACTCCGTCATATCGCATTTCCAAAGGCAAGTCAGATTCTACATTGTTTTCGAGCGGCTTGCCGCAGCTCTCGCAAAGCACGGTTCCGATTGCATTCTGATGTCCGCACTCGCACTTTGTGTTTTCAACCACTAACACGATACAACCTCCTAAAGCTTAAGCAATCTCTCAATTCGGTCGTCAATCTCCGCTTCCGTCATCCCGCCTACTTTAATTTCCATTAACGTCCCATCGGGATTTATGAAGAAAGTAGTCGGATAAGACTTTAATCCGTAGCTGCGCTCCGTCTTCCGATTAACGTCACGCAAGATTGGATAATTCAGTTCGAATCGGCGCACAAAGTTGTTGACAGTCAACGTATCCTCGCTTAAATTAATCGCAAGAATAACCAACCCTTGATCCTTCCACTTTGCATACTGTCTCTCAAACTCAGGCATTTCCTTGACGCATGGCGGGCAGAACGTTCCCCAAAAGTTGACTACGACGGCCTTCCCTTCATAATCAGACAATTTTCTCGAAGTGCCTTCTAAATCGACAAGCTCAAACGCAGGCGGCTTGTCTCCTTCCTTCAAAGGGCCTTTATCATCAGCAGCAAATAAAGTAGACCCAATTGCATACCCACCTATGATCAAGACGGCAATCAGGATAACAATTTGTACCGTTTTGCGCGATTTTCCCATAATTGAATTCACCACCAGCTTCTCTCTATGCAGTCACGAATATTACCATTATAACGAAAAGTCGACGGCAATTACTGCCGCCGTCGATTACTTTTTATGAACTTTATGTGTCTTGCTATTTGCAATATCAAGCAATTCCTTGATTTCCACGGGCGTTAAATGACGATACTTTCCCCGGGCGAGATTTTCAAGTCCCAGCTCACCAAATCGTATCCGCTTCAGCCTTGTTACCTTGTGTCCGATTGCTTCGAACATACGGCGAACTTGGCGATTGCGTCCTTCGAATATTGTAATGGTTATTGTTGCCTCGTTACTGTCCGTGTCCACGTCGTGGTATTCCACTTCTGCCGGAGCAGTCATGCCATCCTTCAGCTTAATACCCTTCTGAAGCTGCTCTAGCGCGGTTCCGTGAGGTACGCCTTTGACAGTTGCACGATAGGTTTTGGGTACGTGATGACTTGGATGCGTAAGCAAATTAGCAAACTCTCCATCATTGGTTAGAAGAAGGAGACCCTCCGTATCATAATCCAATCGCCCGACCGGATAAACTCTCTCTTTGATTCCTGGCAAGAAATCGGAAACCACTTTGCGGCCCTGCGGATCCTTGGCGCTCGTGATAACCCCTTTCGATTTGTTGAGCATGAGATAGAGCTTCTTCTCGCTCCGTATCGTCTTCCCGTTAACGGTAATGACGTCGACTGCCGGGTCTGCTTTCACGCCAAGCGTCGTTACTTTCTCACCATTAAGCTCAACCATGCCTGCCAAAATCATTTCTTCACATTTGCGACGGGAAGCGATTCCCGCAGCGGCTAATATTTTCTGTAAACGTTCCAATGCTTTCACCTCAATCTCCATCATAACGATATGACGAAGAAAGTACAAGCTTCACTAGCCGAATATGTATAAGCAAATTAAAATAGCAGCAAAAAAACCGACCAGATCAGAAAATAAACCAACTTTCAGGGCATATCGTGATTTTCGAATGCCGACTGCCCCAAAATAAACGGTGAGTACATATAATGTTGTGTCCGTGCTTCCTTGTATCGTAGAAGCAATTCTGCCAATCATGGAATCAGGGCCAAAGGTTTGGATTAAATCGGTCGTAAAGGCCAAAGAGCCAGCCCCTGTTAAAGGGCGTAATATGCCAAGAGGCAGCACCTCGCTCGGTATTCCCGCCCAATCAAACAACGGTCTGACTGCCGACAGCATGAGCTCTAACGCTCCCGAAGAGCGGAACATGCTGATAGCAACCATCATACCAACAAGATGTGGAATGATATTGATGGCTGTCCCGAAGCCATCCTTCGCTCCCTCTACAAACGTTTCATAAACGGGTACTTTGCGCCTTAAAGCTGCATAAAGCGGAATAAATACGATAATTGCCGGAATCATCCATGCAGACAAGCTTGTAAATACGCTATACAACGGACTCACCCCCAACTCCTTGCGGGCTTGCTTTCATACTTGTTGACTTAGATGCTGGCGGCGCCATCGGAGGCGGCGATTTCCTTCTATACCAGCGATCCGCAAGTATGGCAGCTGAGGTCGCTACAAAAGTAGCGGCTAATGTCGTTCCGATGATTTCGGCTGGGTTAGCAGAACCGTAATTCATTCGAATAGCAATCAGCGTTGTAGGAATAATGGTAATACTTGATGTATTTAAAGCCAGAAGCGTACACATTGCAGGCGTCGCCGTCTCCGGATTTGGGTTCAGCTTCTGCAGCTCCTGCATCGCTTTAATTCCCATTGGCGTTGCAGCATTCCCTAAACCGAATAAATTCGCGCTCAAATTACTCATGATGTAACCAATTGCCGGATGGTTGCGAGGTACGTCTGGAAACAGCTTTCTTACAAGCGGGCCCAGCATTTTTGCTAGTGTCTGCAGAAGACCAGCATCTTCGGCTATTCGCATCATTCCAAGCCAGAATACCATAATGCTAATTAATCCAAAGCTTACGGTGACGCCTGATTTGGCTCCTTCGAAGGCAGCCTGCGTCACCGCATCCATTTTCCCTGTTACCGCTGCTACAATGACACTTGCTACAATAAAAAACAGCCAAATCCAGTTTACCATTTTGGTCGCCTCCCCAAGCTACGCAATACAAGTCCGTTTCAACCAGCGTCTCCCGCGCCTAGCTGAATTCAGTGCATAAATAAGGCATCCAGCACTTTTACTATAGAACTCATCATTATGTCACTTCCGCCTTGATGGTCTGCTTTTTGAAACTCGGCTAAGGATTGAAGCGCTTTTGGTGATTTTGAAGACTGCTCGAGCTTTGGACTTGCCAGATCATACACAGGTACTGAACCAATAAGTCGATCGCCCATATACCATTCGAGCAAACCTCGCTCGCCAAAGGTCGACCGAATAGAATCAACATTGTGAAGCACTAATCGAGATTGAACGCCGTCCGTTTCATTATCAGCGATCGGATATTTGAAGGATTGTCCAATCGTGTAAGGGTAACCGGCTATTTGCTGACCTTTAACTGCAATTTCTTGAAGCGGATAATGCTTAAAGCCCCAGTCGAGCATCTTCCGATGGTCGGACCAGTCATCGCCGTCATTAATCGTTACTGCTGCTAATTGTTGGCCATCTCTCGTCGCCGAGCTTACAAGGCAGCGGAGTGATTTTTTGGTGTAACCGGTTTTAACGCCGTCTGCGCCTTCATACATGGAAAGCATTTTGTTTTTATTCGTATAGCTGTATTCCCATTTTTCATGCGGGTTTGGCACCTTTTTGACGCGTGTGCTTACAATTTCAGCAAACACATCATTTTTCAGAGCATATGCGGTAAGCTTGGCCAAATCATTCGCTGACGAATAATGCCCATCTTCGTCCAAGCCATGCGGATTTTTAAATTGGGTATGCGTAAGTCCAAGGAACGCTGCTTTCTCATTCATCAGGTGTACGAAGCCTTCTTCTGATCCCCCTACATGCTCCGCAATAGCCGTTGCTGCATCATTGCCGGATCTTAGCATAAGCCCGTACAGCATATGAAGCAGGCTCATTTCTTCGCCTAGCTGAAGATAGATTGAAGATCCTTCTTTGCCAACCGCACGCTTGCTGGTTTTCACCATGTCGGTCAGCTTGCCATTATCAATAGCTACAATAGCTGTCATAATTTTAGTTAAGCTTGCAATGCGCATCGAGGTATCGCCGTTGCTGCTGTAGATTAAACGGCCGCTCTCTACATCAATCAATGCCGAGCCCTTGGCATTCGTGTAGAGCGCGCTCGGATTTGCAGTTGCATTCTCTAGACTGCTTGTCCCAATCAGTAAAGCAAGCATAAGCCAAAGCGCAACGATTTTTCGCATATAGCCGACATGCATGTTCGTTCTTGCCCCTCTCCTAGCGATAGTAGATAAAGCCTGTGTCTCTTTCAGTATATGCTTGTACATCTTGCTCTAGACGAAAACAGCCAACAAAAAATGAAAAACTGCCCTCTCGGGCAGTTATGTCATAAGAGGTGATCGTTAGTGTCCACATGTCCGCTAATTACGGTTGGTGACGGATCAACATATGCAGTCGTGCTGGACGGCTGTTTCATCATGGATTGCAGCTTATCAAACACATGCGGAGCTGAATCGATAACACGCTCCAGCAAATGCGTTTGATTGTCGAGCGGTACAATTTTCACGCCATGCGTACCAACTACGAGAAAGGCGATTGGCGTTATGGATACGCCGCCCCCGCTTCCCCCGCCGAATGGCATAGCAACTGAAGCATGCTGCGCATCGGATTGGTTTTTATGATCGACGTCATCCAGCCGTATGTCGCTGCCTCCTGCTACAAATCCGAAGCCAACCTTTGAGATCGGCATAATGATGCTTCCGTCCGGCGTTTGAACAGGGTCGCCAACAATCGTATTGACGTCAACCATTTCTTTAATATTTTCCATTGCGGTTTGCATTAAGCCTTGAATAGGATGTTCTGCCATGCTTTGACGCCTCCTTTCATCTTTCTCATCCGAACCAAAAGCTGAAGTCCGGCAAGAATAGCATAACCGAAGCGGATTTGTGCTATGCATGACCACTCGGTCGTGAAAGCGGTTCGTTGATAAATCGGCTGAACTTTCATTTGAGGCTCAGCTTGCAGCTTTACCATCTGCGATATCAACCCGATAATCGAAGTTTTTACGGACCATACCAATCCCGTTGACATCGCTGTCCACATCGCATCGCCAGTGCCAACCGAGGTATGCCACTTCCACTCCAATAGGCGAACCTTTGTCAGTGTTTTTCTAGCCCAGCCCGTCAGATTGCGTGTCATTTCCAGCAGATGCTTTAACTTATCGATCCCAGATACCACCTTATCCGCATCGATATCCTTGTTAAACTCTTTCCACGTATTGATGCCTGCGCTCGTTTTCGAGACCTCTTCCTTTAGTTGGACCGATGTACCGGTAAATTGAATAATCGGCACTTTCAAGGTATAACGGATGATTCCAAAAAGTGCTTTTATGTTCACTTCAGCGTCATCATTATGCCCAATTCTCTGCAAATGTCCTTTTATGACAACTTGAGAGCTTAGTACCATTATTAAAATGAGCAAAAAAAAGAGACTGGCCGCCGTCATCCAACCGTAAGGGTAACTGAGCATCATGATGCTTCCTCCGTTTCCCTAATATGGGTTGAATATAGTATGACCCGGCGGCCAAATCTCATTCTTTAATTTCTTCAATTGTCATTTGCTTGCCGTCCAAACGCTCGAATAACAGCTGCGTCTGCTCCTCTAACGCATCGTCGATATCGACATTGCCAGGCTCTGGCAGCTCTTTAATGGAGGGTAATCCGAAATAATCAAGAAATGATTTCGTTGTACCATATAAGATTGGCCGTCCGATTTGTTCTGCTCGGCCTACTTCTTCGATTAAATCCTTGGAGACGAGCGACTGTATCGCACGGTCGCTCTTTACACCGCGAATTTCTTCAATTGATATTCTCGTTATGGGCTGTCGATAAGCTACGATGGAGAGCGTCTCGAGCGCAGCCTGCGAGAGCTGTGAACGAGTTGGCGTGTAGGCCATCCTCTCAAAATAAGGCGCATGCTCCAAATGTGTAGTTAATCGATAGGACGCCGCAACCTCCGCAATCTGTATGCCTCGTCCCTCGCGCTCCAGATCCCGCTGCAAATCATATACGAGATCCGATGCAAGATCAGCATCCAGCTCCAAAATATCCGCCAGCTGCCGTTTAGTCAAGCCTTCATCGCCTGCCATGAAAAGCAGACCCTCAATAATCGTCTTCAACTTCTGATAATCCACTTTGTGACGACTCTCCTCTCCAATGAATAACGATGTCGTCAAAGAGCTGGTGTTGAAAGCAACGAATATGCTTCATCTTCATCAGCTCCAGAATCGCGAGAAAAGTGACTACGATTTCATGCCTGTCCATATTTTCACGAATGAGCCGAGAAAAACGAACCGTTTCAAACTGCTTCAGCACATCGACGATATCCCGGATCCGATCCTTGACCGAAATCTCATCCCGTTGAATCGTTGATACGACATTCCGCCTTGCAGCCCGGCGCAGCGCCTTCTGAAAAGCCGAAATTAAGTCGGAGAGGTGGACGCCCTCTACCGGATTCACCTTTTCTTCCTTCATAAAAGGCGACATATCCTCCGGCTCGCGCGAATAGACGAGGCTGCGCTCGACTTCTTTCTCGCGCAGCTGCTCGGCAATTTGCTTGAACTTTCGATATTCTACGAGCTTCTGAATGAGCTCGTCTCTCGGATCGAGCCCGTCATCGGGCCAATCCTCGTAATCATCCTCAAATACGGGGGGCTTCGGAAGAAGCTGCTTGCTTTTTATCGCCAAGAGAGTAGCCGCCATCACTAGAAACTCACTTGTTACCTCTAGCTCCAGCTCCTTCATCGCATGCAAGTAATCCATATATTGAATCGTTATCTCGCTGATAGATACTTCATGGATATCGATCTCGGCTTTGTCGATCAAGTGAAGCAATAGATCAAGCGGCCCCTCAAAAGAATCCAGCTTATAAAGCACCGACACTTACATTTCCTCCCGCCTAGCCTTATCTTCGCTGCTTAGCCTTGCAATTGTTTAGTCAAATTCGCCATTTCAATCGCACTGGCAGCTGCTTCGTACCCTTTGTTGCCCGCTTTCGTTCCGGCGCGCTCGATCGCTTGCTCAATTGAATCCACCGTAAGCACGCCGAAAATGGTTGGCACGCCTGTTTTTAGCGCAATCGCAGCAACACCTTTTGCCGCCTCGTTGCAAACAAAATCGAAATGCGGAGTTGAACCGCGAATAACCGCACCAAGCGTTATGACCGCATCATATTTGCCGCTTTCGGCCATTTTTTGAGCGATTAGCGGTATTTCGAACGCGCCTGGAACCCAAGCAACCTCAACATCGGAATCCTGTGCGCCATGTCGTTTGAATGCATCAAGGGCGCCTCCAAGCAGCTTGCTCGAAATAAACTCATTGAAACGTCCTACTACTACTCCGTATTTTAAACCTTCCGATACTAAATGTCCCTCATAAATTCGTGTCATTTGTCATCTTCCTCTCGTTATTTTAAATGATGTAGTCGTTTTTTTAAATGATGTAGTCAATATCTTCAAAGCTGAGCAAATGTCCCAGCTTGGATTTCTTCGTTCTCAGGTAGCTTTTGTTGTCTTCCTTCGTTTCCATCTGAATCGGTACGCGTTCCACTACCTCAAGGCCATAGCCCTCAAGACCTTTGATTTTACGCGGATTGTTGGTCATCAACCGCATCTGACGGACGCCAAGATCCTTCAGAATTTGCGCGCCTATTCCATAATCGCGCAAATCGGCCGGAAAGCCAAGCTTTAAATTTGCATCTACCGTATCAAGGCCCTGCTCCTGAAGCTCGTAAGCCTTCAGCTTGTTGATAAGACCGATCCCTCTTCCCTCTTGGCGCATGTAGAGAAGAACGCCGCTGCCAGCTTCCTCGATCTGCCTAAGCGCAGCCTCCAGCTGTGGTCCGCAGTCGCAACGATGAGAATGGAATACATCGCCGGTCAGGCATTCGGAATGCACCCTCACAAGCACTGGAACATCCGCATTGATCTCGCCTTTAACAAGTGCGATATGCTCTTTATTATCAACGAAATTAGTATAGGCAATCGCACGAAATGTTCCGAAATCAGTAGGAAGCTTGACGTCGACTGCACGCTCAACCAGTTTTTCCTTCGCATTGCGATATTGAATCAGCTCTTGAATCGTAATGAGCTTTAGATTGTGTTTTTCTTTGAAAACCAGCAAATCAGGCAGCCGAGCCATCGTTCCGTCTTCATTGATAATTTCGCAAATCGCGCCTGCTGGCTCAGAGCCGCACATAATGGCTAGATCGATCGCTGCTTCTGTATGCCCAGCACGGCGCAGCACGCCTCCTGATTTCGCAATCAAAGGAAAAATATGACCAGGCCTGCGGAAATCAGAAGCCTTGGTCGACGGATCGATAAGCGCCTTCACTGTTTGTGATCGTTCATAGGCTGAGATTCCTGTCGTCGTTCCTACAAAATCGACGGATACCGTGAAAGCCGTGCCATGGTAATCCGTGTTATGCGTAACCATTGGCGGCAAATCCAGCTGCTCTGCACGCTCCTGAGTAATGGGAACACATACAAGCCCTCTAGCCTCTGTAATCATGAAATTAATGACCTCGGGCGTCGTACGGTCCGCCAAGGCGATCAGGTCGCCTTCATTCTCGCGATCCTCGTCATCAACGACAATAATCGGCTTGCCTTGCTTCAGATCTTCCAGCGCATCTTCGATTTTATCAAATGGATTGTTCTCTATTTGCTCCATATGGAATTCCCTCCTTTGTGACTATTATGCTTGTATACCTGTTCAAAGCTGTGTTCGCCTGTTGGCTTAAGGCTTATAAAAAACCATTTTCCATCAGGAAAGAGGTGCTCAGCTTGGATTCAGCTCTTATGTTCTCAGGCCTTTTGAAATTCAACAGATGGTCAACGTATTTCCCGATGACGTCGCATTCAATGTTAACCGTATCCCCAGCATGCTTCTGCTGCAACGCTGTTTCTCCAAGCGTGTGCGGTATAATCGAAACGGAAAAGGAATGCGCGCTTGTATCCACCACGGTAAGGCTTATGCCATCAATGGTTATGGATCCTTTTGGAATAACATAACGCAGCATGTCCGCGTCATCCAGATGAATGTGATATACGACAGCATTAGCATCCGAGTGGCGTTTCATGATTTTCCCCGTGCTATCCACATGCCCTTGAACAATATGCCCGCCGAAACGCCCGCCTGCCAGCATGGCACGCTCTAAATTCACACGCTCTCCTGCCCGCAGTTCATGAAGATTTGACTTTCGATAAGTCTCAGGCATCACATCAGCCGAAAATGAAAATCGATCAAAGGCCGTGACTGTCAAGCATACGCCATTGACTGAGATGCTGTCACCGAGCATAACGCCGTCGGTGACGCGGTCTGCGCCAACGACGATACGCATCGCTTCGCCCTGCTTCGTGATTCCTTTCATTTTCCCCACTTCTTCCACTAATCCGGTAAACATGGGCTTCCTCCTTAAAGGTTTGCTGTAGCAAACCTACTCCGTAAGCATCAACTTAGGTTTGCTGTAGCAAACCTACTCCGTAAGCATGATTATAACTCGGTTCGTCAGGTTAATAGACTGGATAACCGGACACACAGATGTCTTCGCCAGCCATATCAACGCTGACACGCTCTAGTTGTACGGCATCCGCCATTTTCTCATAACCAGGAAACGTGAACGTGCCAGGTGCATGCAGCCCACCGATGATTTTGGTTGCATAATATAGAATGATTTTATCGATAAGGCCTGCTTCGAGCATTGCTCCGTTCAGTTGACCTCCGCCTTCTAGCAGGATCGAACCAATTTCAAGTGCGCCAAGCTTCGCCATGCCATCAACCAAATCGACCTTGTCACCAGAACCGCAAACGATAACCTCAATGCCCGCTGCTTCCAGATCACCTCGCCGTTCCTCACTTGCTTGACTGGAAGTCATTACGATCGTCCTGACCGTTCGGTCAACGACGACCCTAGCAGTCAGCGGCAATCGAAGCTTTGAATCGACGATGATTCTAACCGGATCAAGTGCGGGAACAGCCGCTCTCGTGTTCAGCAGCGGATCATCTGCAAGAACGGTTCCAATGCCGACCATAATCGCCTCATGCTGATGACGGAGCGTGTGCACCTGCTCTCGAGCAATCGCGCCGGTTACCCAGCGGCTGTCGCCCGTGCTGGAAGCGATCTTGCCATCAAGGGTGCTGGCCGTTTTTAACGTCACGAATGGGATTCTAGATGTAATGTATTTATTGAATTTTTCATTTAATTGCTGAGAGCGTTGTTCCAGTACGCCTACTGTAACTGCAATGCCTTCTTCCCGCAGCCTTGCGATGCCTTTACCGGACACCTCGGGGTTTGGATCGCCGCTGGCAACGACAACTCGCGCTGCTTTCGCATCGATAATACGCTCACAGCAAGGAGGCGTTTTGCCAAAATGACTGCATGGCTCAAGCGTAACGTATACCGTCGCGCCTTCAGCCTCAGCACCAGCCATTTGCAAAGCATGAACCTCCGCATGACCGGTACCCCGCTTAAGATGCGTTCCGATTCCGATGATTCGCCCATCTTTGACGACGACGCAGCCGACGACTGGATTAATGCCAGTCTGACCGGAAGCTTTGGCTGCCATATCGAGCGCTAACCCCATATAATACTCATCATTTAAAATGTCCAACAACAAAAAACACCCCTATCGGCAATCAATCCGAAGGGGTGATGAAAGATAAAACAGGTAACTACGACAAAACCGATCGGCGTTGTCGGTTTTAAGTCCCGACTAATCCAATTTGCACTCCGTGCAATTTCGGTTTGTAAAATACGCTAAAGAAACAAGCCTAGTTCACATGTGAAATAAAGCACACACGCAAATAAACGGATTGTTATAGCTGTCGAAGCATCCCCTTCTCCCATCCAGACTGTACTGTCGGTCCCGGATTTACACCAGGTCCACCGTTCTAATTCGCTGCTATCGTCCATAAAGACGATAGACAAACCGTTAGCCCGGGTCACGGACTGACGGACAGCATAGAGGTTCGGTTATCCGATCCCTCTATGCTTGCCCGATCACCGCCGGTTAGGAATTTCACCTGACCCCGAAGGAAAGCTGCACTTACATAATTATAGTTAGTATATTAACACTAAATTGATTCAACTTCAACCTTTTCCATTTTGTCTCCGCCTTTGAACGCGTCAACAAACTCCATGCCTTTAGAAACCTTACCGAAAACAGTATGTCCACCATCCAAATGCGGCTGTGGTGCATAGCCGATATAGAACTGGCTGCCGCCTGTGTTACGGCCGGCATGGGCCATAGCAAGCGTACCGCGCTCATGTTTATTCGGGTTGATTTCGCAATCGATTTGGTAGCCAGGACCGCCTGTCCCTGTCCCGTTCGGGCAACCGCCTTGAGCGACAAAGCCCGGAATAACACGGTGGAATGTGAGACCGTTGTAGAAACCGTCGTTAGCAAGCTTCTCAAAGTTTGCTACAGTGTTCGGCGCGTCTTGATCGAATAGATCGATAAGAACCTCTCCGCCGTTTGCTAGTGTGATTTTTGCTTGTTTTGCCATTGCTGCATCTACCTTTCTTTTATCCAGATAAGACTACGTTACCAATTTCGCCCTTATTTCGCAAGCGGTGATTTTTGAAGTCTTGCCGGAATGACATCATTACATACGATATTTTCTAGCGATTCTCGTTTAACAGCAAGGTCTGCCTGGCCGTCTTTAACGAAAACAACAGCTGGACGACGAATGCGGTTATAGTTGCTCGCCATTGCATAATTATAAGCACCCGTACAGAAAACAGCAAGCAGATCGCCGTTTTCAGCTTTCGGCAATTCCAAATCCCAGATCAGCATATCGCCGCTTTCACAGCATTTGCCCGCAATGGAAACCGTCTCTTCAACCGCATCATTCGCGCGATTCGCAAGCACGGCTTCATATTTGGATTGGTAAAGAGCTGGGCGGGGGTTGTCCGTCATACCGCCGTCTACTGCGATGTATTTACGAACGCCTGGGATGTTTTTGCTTGTTCCGACTGTGTACAAGGTTGTTCCAGCATCGCCAACCATGCTGCGGCCCGGCTCTACCCAAATCTCAGGCAGCGGGAATTCCGCATTCGTGAAATTCGTAATTATCGCGCCTGTGATAGCAGCTACGTATTCGCTGATCGGAAGTGGAGTATCGCCTTCTACATAACGGATGCCGAAACCTCCGCCAAGATTGATTACTTTAAACGTTAGGTCAAGCTCATTGCGGATTGCAACCGCGAAATCAGCTACTTTGTCCACAGCCATACGGAAGCCTTCAACCTCGAAGATTTGTGAACCGATATGCGAATGGACGCCTAGAATGATAAGGTTTGGCAAAGCAAGCGCTTCTTGAATCGCTTGTTTCGCAGCGCCATTTCCTAGATCGAAGCCGAACTTGGAATCCTGTTGGCCAGTAGAAATGTAATCATGCGTATGTGCTTCAACGCCTGGCGTAATACGAAGCAGGATGTTGACTTTTTTGCCTTTATCGCCAGCAAGCGCGTTCAACAGCTGCAGCTCCATGAAGTTGTCAACTACGAAGCAGCCGATTCCTGCATCAAGCGCCATATTGATTTCCTCAGGCGTCTTATTGTTTCCGTGGAAATGAATGCGCTCAGCCGGGAAACCCGCTTGCATGGCCGTATAAAGCTCTCCGTCAGATACAACGTCAAGCGACAGTCCTTCTTGCTCTGCGATTGCGCACATTGCCATTACGCTAAACGCTTTGCTCGCGTATGCAACTTGGAATCGCAGGCCTGAAGCTTTGAAAGCCTCGACATATTCACTTGCACGCTGACGAACGAGAGCCTCGTCCACAATATAAAGTGGCGTACCAAACTGTGCAGCCAAATCAGCTACATCGCAGCCGCCAATTTCCAAATGTCCTTGAGTGTTAATTTTACTAGTTCCATGCAGGTACATAATTTCCCCTCAGCTTTCTTCTATCTGCTTGCAGATAGAACGGATAGAATTTGCATCAATAGCACAATTATAACGCAATCTACCCGCCATGCGAAATGGATAAATCCACATTTCATTTGCATTTTATGAATTCACTCCGTCTTCGGCATCTTGTCCCGCTGCTGCGGTCTCAGATTATTGGGACGCGTGCGGTTGTACAATACAGGCTGCCGAACGATTATACTCCACATCGCTCTAAGATCAAACGGAATGAATGGCCACATGTACGGACGATTGAAGGACCGCTCCATCGTGAGCAGAATGATAATGGCTGTCGTTGCAATTACGAAGCCAGGAACGCTGAAAGCGGCCACCGCAACGATGAGCACCAGCCGAACGATACGATTCGCCAGACCGAGTTCATAGCTTGGCGTTGCAAACATACCGATGGCGGCTACAGCCATATAAAGGATGACTTCATTTACAAAGATACCCGTCTGAACGGCAATGTCGCCAATTAGAATGGCGGCTACGAGCGACATGGCCGTTGCCAGCGACGTTGGGGTATGTACCGATGCCATTCTCAGCAGGTCAACTCCGATTTCAGCCAATAGAAACTGTACGACAAGCGGCAGCTTCGCCGTTTTGTTGGGGCCTAAAAACTCAAGTGCCGGCGGCTTCAATTCCGGATGCATAACGAACAGCAGCCATAGCGGAAGCATAAATAAAGAGGCGAATATCCCGATAAATCTGACCCAGCGCAAATACGTACCGATAAACGGTGTTTGCCGATTCTCTTCGGCATGCTGCATTAAATCCGAATAGGTTGTCGGCAATGTCATCACACTTGGCGAAGTATCCACGAAAACAGCCACGTAGCCTTCCAATAGATGCGCAGCAACCGTATCAGGCCTCTCCGAATAGCGTACGAGCGGAAAGGGGTTCCACCCCCGTTTCACGGTTGACTCCTCCAGTTGCTTGTCTGCAAGCGGCAAACCGTCAATCTTCACCATCGCAATCTTGTCCTTAATCGATTTCAGCAACTCTTTATCCACAATGTCGTCAATGTAAGCGATGCATACATCCGTTTGCGTCCTCTCACCTACTCTAACGATTTCATAACGCAGCTGAGGATCGCGGAGCCGCCTTCGCACAAGCGATACGTTGACCATCAGCGTTTCCACAAACCCGTCCCTGCTGCCGCGGACAACCTTCTCTAGCGAAGGCTCCTCCGGCCCGCGTGCAGGAAAAGCTTTCGCGTCAATCATGACGACACTCGATTCGCCGTCTATAAACAAAGCAGTACCGCCAGAGAGTACGCCTGTCAGCATGCTGTTCCAATTATCCTCTTTTGTGGCCTGAGCTGCAGGGACATACAGATCTAGAAAGGAATGAAAAGCATGTACAGACAAATCCTCTGGCTGCAAAAAGGTTAAACGTTTGAGCACCTCCGTAAGCAGCGTATCCTTGACTAGACCGTTCATGCACAGCATAGCTGTGCGACGATCCCCAAAGGTCATCTCCCTTACGACCACGTCAAAGCTCGTTTTGTAACCGATCTCGTTTTCCAGACGCGACAAAACCTCATCTAAATCTCTAGGAATCGGAACAATCTCTTCCTTGCCTTTCGAATCCGCGACTGAGCCCTCTGTCTTGTTTTGATTGCGTGTTTGGACAGTACCGGCCCCGCCCTGCCAGCCGCGTGATTCTTCTCGCCGTTGTTCCTCTGGAATGTCCCTCATGATCGGAACCCAGTTCCTATCTTTACCTTGATGTCCATGAGAGTCACTATGCTCGTTATGTTCGTTTTGTTCGTTATCCTTCATGCACCTTCACCTCGTTCATTATGAATTACCACTGAAACACAAGCCAATCGAACAATGAGCCCAACGTTTTCCCTAGCACCATGGCCATTACAAGCGCGACCATGTAGGAAGATAAATTCATTCTTTTGGCGAGAATCGGAAGCACATTCATCACCTCTGTCAAAGCAGCGGCCAGCATGCCGACGAACATACCGTCAATTAGTCCTGCCCCGCTCAAAAAAATACCGGAAGGCATGGAAAGCTTCCAGTTCATGAAGTCAGCGAACGTCCAGTAAAGGGAGCCGCAAATGACTGCCGTCTCGAACCATATGGACATCCGGTATGCATTCGCAACCTGTGCAAGCCTTGGAATAAGATCCAGTACAATCAATAGGGCAACCAATCCGCTTCCGACTGCTAGACCTCCCGCTAAGCCCAGCAGAACAACGAAAATCGTGGAGCAGATGCTAATCATCCTGATTTCCATTGGTCTGGTCATAATCGGATTTTTTTCGCATCTCATCGGCAATAACATAGGCATTCACGTTTTCTTGATACATATAAAGCTCAACCTCAAGCGGATTTGGCTCCTCATTAAACCTTTTGCGGAAGAGATGGTTGAAGAACAAAACCATTCCTAGCCCTATTCCAAGCGAGTAAGGGATTTGGAACCAAAGCGGGTGCTCCGTGCGCTTGCCTGTTATTAGCTCAACAATGCGAATATGAACTTCCTTCATGCTGACGTCTGTATGGAAATTCATAATGGCAAGGCCCGCTCCAAAGAACAATAGAAGCCAAGCAAAAATGAGCACAGGAATTCGCGGTTTGACAGGCTTCTCCGCTACCATCACTAACACTTGGGGATCTCCGTAGGCCTCTACAGTCAGACCGGGCTCGCGCTCGCGAATGGCTTTGACGATTTGAAGCAGATCGATGACGACTCGGTTGCCGTCTGCCTTTTTATGCTCATACAGCACGAGTGCCTTTAATTTCTCTTCAAGTGCTTCATCCTTAGCCAACAGCCTTGCCGCTTGGCCTAACGTGACCCGTTGGCTCGGTTTCGTGTAAATTCGTTTTTTAAGACGCAGATAGAGGACCGAATGGTTAGGTATTGCCATCTGTCATCTTCCCTTCTGCATAAACTTTGGTGGATGTTTCCCTTTTAGTATGAGATAAGGTCGATTCGGATACTCATGCAAAACGAGGTAAAAAATAGAAAAGACCAAATCGCCTATAAGGCGATCTGGTCTCTGATTGACTGCAATATCTTTTTCTCGAGCCGGGATACCTGTACTTGTGAAATCCCCAGCCTGCTGGCTACCTCGGATTGCGTTTTGTCACGGTAATAGCGCAGGTATACGATTAATCGCTCGCGTTCACTGAGGCCCTCAATGGCTTCCACGAGAGCCAGCTTATCGAACCACCGATCCTGAGACTCATCCGCGATCTGATCCATCAAGGTAATGGGATCGCCATCATTCTCAAAAACCGTTTCGTGGATCGATGTCGGCGGCTTGTTCGCTTCTTGGGCGAATACGACTTCCTCTGGCGTAATGCCCAGGCGCTCTGCCACCTCGCTGATTGTCGGCAAGCGGCCCAATGTTTTGGAGAGCTCATCCTTCATTTTACGCACCTTATTGGCCGTTTCCTTAAGTGATCTGCTCACCTTCAACGTACCGTCGTCCCGTAAAAAGCGCTGGATCTCCCCAATGATCATGGGTACCGCATAGGTGGAAAACTTCACATCATAGGACAAGTCGAATTTATCTACCGACTTCAACAATCCGATGCAGCCGATCTGGAACAAATCCTCGGGCTCATAACCACGATTAATGAACCGCTGTACGACTGACCAAACGAGCCGGATATTGCAATGTACGAGTGTATCCCTTGCAAGCGTATCCCCGCTTTGACTTAACGCAATAAGCCGCTTTACTTCCGCGTCGTCCAGGTATGGCTGGGCCGTCTGTTTTAGATTGACATCCATGAGGTTCAACCCCTATACGCTAATTGTAAAGCGCTTTTTTCGATTCAATTCGTTTCAACATGGCTACTCGCGTTCCGCCGTCAATGCGGCTCGATACTTCAAATCGGTCCATGAAATTTTCCATGATCGTGAAGCCCATTCCAGAGCGCTCAAGCTCGGGCTTCGATGTATATAGCGGCTGGCGCGCTAGCTCTAAATCCTCTATGCCGCGGCCGCTGTCAGAGACGGTAAGCGAAACAGAATCGCCTTCGATTCTAGCCTCGATTGTGACCTCACAGGTTGGATCATTTTCGTAACCGTGAATAATCGCATTCGTAACCGCCTCGGAAACCGCAGTCTTCAAGTCGTTCAACTCCTCGAGCGTCGGATCGAGCTGTGAGACGAATGCAGCAACCGCGATGCGCGCGAAAGCTTCATTCTCCGATCGGGCGCTGAAGGAAAGCGTCATTTCATTGGATCCGTTCATGACACCACCTCCAAACTGGAAATTGCATTTCGCTCATTATCATGAATCGTCAAAATTTTGAATAAGCCTGACATTTCAAACAAGCGGTGAACATTCGGATTCACGTCGCAAACGACCATTTTCCCGCCTTTGCTCTTCACTTGCTTGTATCTTCCCAGAATAACGCCAAGACCGGAGCTGTCCATAAATTGCAGCTCCTTCAAGCTGAGAATGACATGCTCGCTGCTGCCGCGCAGAATAGCCTCTTCCATCTTATAGCGCACGACATCGGCTGTATGGTGATCCAGCTCGCCTCGAAGCCTTACGATCAGCACATTGCGGTATTGCTCCAATTCAGCTTGCAGACTCATTATGCTGTTCATCTCCTCTAGGTTTTTTCAAACATAAGAAAGAATAAACCAAACCTTGTATCCCTTCCTTACATTTCACCGTGCATTGCCGACCGACCTGCGGTGAGTCAGAATCAGAAGTGCTGCACATGCCGAGATAGAACTAGCAATTCTCCAAATGGAGATGTTATTCCTGCATGCCGACAAAACTAGAAGCATACCGCTAACAGCTGACAAAATACGAGCGGCAATCGCATACCTGTATCCAAATACCTATTCCTTCATTCCGTTTACGTGAACAATCCGGAGAAAGAGCGCTTCAGCAATTTCCACCAGCCTGCGCGTTCCACGGACAATGGAGCATCTACATCGAATTCTTTGAGAACCTTGCTTCCTTGATAGACGACTAGCTTACCAATCGGCTGTCCAATCTGTACGGGTGCTTTTACCGGCCCATCGATTTTCAGTTCGTAACGGATATCCTTCGTTTGGCTGCCTTTTTTCAGGAGCACGCTGTATGTGTGCTTCGCAACAAGCGGAAGCTCCGGAGCGGTGCCTTTTTCAATCTGCAGCGTTCCCATCGATTCGCCTTCTTTTATTATCGAGTGGTTCATATATTGGGCGAACGAATAATCGAACATTTGTGATACTTCGGCATTTCGGGTTTTCGTGTCCGGTTCACCCATGACTACAGCGATAACGCGCATGCCATCCCGCTTAGCCGTCGCCGACAAACAATATTTCGCTTCGCTGGTAAAACCAGTTTTCAAGCCGTCTGCCCCGCTATAGAAACGGACAAGCTTATTCGTATTAACAAGCCAGAAGGGCTTCTCGGATGTTTTCCGCAAATAATCCTGGTAAAGCCCTGTATATTTGGTCACCTCGGAATGCTTCAGAAGCTCTCGTGACATAACCGCAATATCATGCGCCGACGAGAAATGGTTAGCAACGGGCAATCCGTTCGGATTAGAAAATTGTGTGTCATTCATGCCGAGCTGCTGTGCCCGTTCATTCATCATAGCGACAAATTGCTGCTCCGTACCTGCCAGCTTCTCTGCCATCGCCACAGACGCATCATTGCCTGAGGCTAGCGCAATCCCTTTAATCATATCGTCAACGGTCATTTCTTCTCCCGGTTCAAGGAAGATTTGCGAGCCTCCCATCGAAGCGGCGTATTCGCTAGTCTGAACCTTATCCGATAGTTTAATTTTTCCGTCGTCCAGCGCCTCCATAATTAGAAGCAGTGTCATGACCTTTGTAATGCTTGCTGGCGGCAGCTTGTCATGGCTGTTTTTCTCGTAAATGACTGTGCCGCTATCCGCATCCATCAATATGGCAGATCTTGCGGACTGCGCTAAGTTAGCGCTTGGCGCTTGATTGGATGGCGCTGGGCCTGGCGGCGTAGGCTCGACTGCAGCAAAGGCTGCAGCAGGCATCGCGAGGGCGAATGCAAGAATAAGTATACATAGCTTCATAGAACGTTTTTTCAACTGGATCTCCTCCTGAAAAGTGTTATGCTGTGAGCTTGTTTCGTGAGCAATCGCATATTAATCGTGCTGCATACGACGTTTGCGACACAAATCGCTTAGCTTTCTCTTCTCAGTGTTGACTTGTAAGCTGGAAATTATTCCAAATCGATAGAATGATTTGTATAGTAAGAAGAAACGCCTGACGGCGTCCTTTCAATAGACGTCATCGTTTCAGCGAAACGTATAGAGAAAGTAGGAGCAAACCCATATACTTTCCTATACGTCAAGGTGATCCGGCTAACGCCGTCCTTTGTCAGTGCGGCGCGTTTCATTCCGAGAAATATAGAGAATATATGGCCTAAGAATATACTTTCCTATATAGCAAAAAATCCGCTCTCCACTAGGGAGAACGGATTTTAGTTCATGGCATATTGTTTTATTGCTAGTATCTCTGTACACCTTGCGCAGTAATGACGGATAACAACAACGCACGAGGCTCAGGCTTTGTCTCTGAGAACGAATAGGCCGCTCTCACCTTGACCGCAACTTCCTTAGCTGTATCATTTGCATCACGCACATGCAGCAGCGCCAGCGTATCTCCGGCATTTACAGAATCACCGACTTTTTTTCGAAGTGTTACCCCGACAGCATAATCAATCTCCGCATCCTTCGTTGCCCTTCCAGCTCCAAGAATCATCGCTGCAAGCCCCAGTTGCTCCGCTTCGATTGCACTCACGAAGCCAGAATGCTCTGATGTAACCTCAACGATAACAGGAGCTTGCGGCAACCGTGCAGGATCATCTGCTATAGAATCATCGCCGCCTTGGGCCGCGATGAACGATTTGAATTTCTCCAAGGCTGCTCCGTTCCTGATCTGCTCACGGAGAAGCTCCTTTGCAGATTGAACAGAATCCGACTTTCCGCCGAGCACGACCATATGAGCACCAAGGGTCAGGCATAATTCCGTAAGATCCTCCGGACCATTTCCTTTGAGTGTCTCAATCGATTCCTGCACCTCCAAAGCATTGCCGATTGCAAAGCCAAGAGGCTGATCCATATCACTGATGACGGCAGCCGTGTTCCGGCCTACCTCCGTACCGATATCTACCATTGCGCTCGCGAGCTTCTCGGAATCCTCCAAGGTTTTCATAAATGCTCCGCTGCCCGTTTTGACGTCAAGCACGATCGCGTCTGCACCAGCAGCGATTTTCTTGCTCATGACAGAGCTTGCGATAAGGGGAATTGACTCCACGGTCGCAGTAACATCCCTTAACGCATACAGCTTTTTGTCGGCAGGAGCGAGGTTGCCGCTTTGTCCAATAACCGATAATCCGATATCGTTGACCTGCGACATAAACTTCTCGCGCGAGAGCTCCGTGCGGAATCCCTCAATTGATTCAAGCTTATCTATCGTTCCGCCAGTATGGCCCAAGCCGCGACCCGACATTTTGGCAACAGGCACGCCTACCGAGGCAACCAATGGCCCCAGGATTAACGTAGTTTTGTCACCAACACCGCCTGTGCTATGCTTATCGACTTTGATTCCGCTAATCGGACCAAGATCGACTTGATCCCCAGAATTAGCCATCGCAAGCGTCAAAGCTGCCGTTTCCTTCGCTGTCATGCCCCGAAAGAAAACAGCCATTGCCCATGCTGACATCTGGTAATCGGGAATATCGCCGCGGGAATATCCATCAATCAAAAATGTTAGCTCTGAAGCGGTCAGCTCGCCACCGTCTCGTTTCTTCTGTATGATATCTACCGACCGCATATCCTTCTCTCCAATCGTCATTCCATTATTAATAAGCTATAAAGCGCGTCGTTCCCTCTGCACCTGGACGATGATCTCATCAAGTGATTGGCTTAGCACAAGTACGTCCAAATGCTGAAGGCTTTCATTCAATAGAGCCGCTTCGATCATCTTTTTGCGCAACTGCTCCATCTGTGTGAGTAATTGCTTGTCCATATCCATAGTCCACTCCATCTTTCTTTGATCATGGACATTATACGACGATTCGCAAAAAAAACACTGTCAGAATGAGTCGACGAAATTGTTACAATTGTGTTACAAAAAACATTACATGACAGCAATTAACGCATTAACCAGACCCAAAAATTGGGACTTGACTCGCTCTGTCGTTTCCATAACTTCCGCATGCGACAAGGGTTGATCCAAAATACCTGCTGCCATATTGCTAATACAGGATATTCCGACGACTTCGATTCCCGAATGACGCGCAGCAATAACTTCCGCAACAGTCGACATTCCGACAGCATCGGCGCCAAGAACTCTCAGCATTCTTATTTCTGCCGGCGTTTCATACGTAGGACCAAGCAAACCGGCATAAACGCCCTCACGAAGCGTAAAGCCCTGTGCAGCTGCAATCTCACGAGCCGCGGCTCTCAAGCGCTTGCTGTACGCTTCCGACATATCCGGGAATCGAACACCCAGCTCGTTGTCATTGGGACCGATGAGCGGGTTTTTACCTGTAAAGTTGATATGGTCCGAGATGAGCATTAAGTTGCCCGCCTCATAGTCCGTATTTACTCCACCGGCAGCATTCGTGACCAGCAGTGATTTCACCCCAAGCGCCTTCATCACACGCACCGGAAACGCAGTAAGCTCTGGACCATAGCCTTCGTACATATGGAAACGTCCGCGCATTAGAATGACGGATCTGCCAGAAAGCGTTCCAATTAACAGTTCCCCTGCATGGCCTTCAACGGTTGAGATTGGAAAGTGCGGGATGTCATGGTATTGAATCGTTACGGCATTCTCCAAATGGTCACCGAGCACGCCAAGCCCCGAGCCCATGATAAGCCCGATTTCTGGTCGCTGCTCTGTTTTCCCTTGAATATAGGCAGCGGCTTCTTTAATATGTGCGGCTGCTAGTCCTGCAGCAGTAATAGTTGTCATCATTGTTCCTCCTAATATGACGGTTCCCCGTTTTTATTACCCTATTTATCAAAACGTTAAGCATTTATTTGCTTTCAAGCAAGGAAAGGAAGCTCGTGCCATTAGGCGGTGCTTGAACATCGAAATTTGCCGCTATCGTGGCGCCTAGATCCGAGAAGGTTGAGCGTACAGGCAGCTCGCCTGGTTTTTGAAAAGCTGGGCTGTACAATAGAATCGGTACATATTCACGCGTATGGTCGGTACCTGGGTGGGTAGGATCATTGCCGTGGTCGGCAGTTATGATCAGCAGATCCCGCTCTCCCAGCTGCGCTGTCAGCTCAGGCACCGCCTTATCGAATTCCTCCAATGCTCCAGCATACCCTTCGGGATCGCGGCGATGCCCATAAAGCGAATCGAAATCGACAAGATTAGTAAACAGCAAGCCTTTGAACGGCTGTTTTAGCTGTTCAATAGTTTTTGCGATCCCATCTGCATTGCTTTTTGTTGGGGTTGAGGAGGTAATGCCTTCGCTATCAAAAATGTCATTGATTTTGCCAATAGCAATAGAGTCGTATCCTGCATTTTTCAATGCATCCAGTACCGTTGGCTGAGGAGGCTTTACCGCATAATCATGGCGGTTCGGTGTACGTTTGAATGCGCCAGGCTCGCCGATATATGGCCTTGCGATTACGCGACCAACGGTAAACCGGGCATCCATAGTAAGCTCCCTGGCGATCTCGCATGCGCGATAAAGCTCATCTAGTGGAATAATCTCCTCATGCGCGGCAATTTGGAAAACACTATCCGCTGATGTATACACGATCCATGCCCCTGTAGCCATTTGCTCAGCGCCTAGCTCGTCCAATATGTCCGTTCCGCTGGCAGGCTTGTTGCCGATTACCTTCCGGCCTGTCCATTCCTCGAACGGTTCGAGCAATTCAGGAGGGAAACCGTCAGGGAACGTTTGAAAAGGCACGGTCATCTCAAGTCCCATAAGCTCCCAGTGCCCCGTCATCGTATCCTTGCCCACCGAAACCTCCGCCATTTTTCCAAAATACGCCGCAGCGGCTTTATCTTCTGGTTTCCAGTCGTGAATAGACGCGATCCGGTCTAGTCCCCACTCTCTAAGATGAGGGAGATTAAGAGCTGGCACTCGCTCTGCAATATGACCGAGTGTATGTGAGCCAACATCTCCAAAGTCTACCGCATCCGGCAGCTCTCCAATTCCCACGCTGTCTAAAACAATAACGGCTATACGATCAAATTTCATATGTATGACATCCTCCTCTATGTTGATTCATGAAGCAGCTTTCGACTATGCACGGGGATGAGACTGGTTATACGTGTCCTTTATTCGCTGCTTTGAAGCATGCGTATACTTTAGCGTCGTCGAAATGTCAGCGTGACCGAGCAGCTCTTGAACAGCCCGAACGTCTGCCCCATTATCCAGCAAATGTGCCGCAACAGAGTGACGCAGCGTATGTGGAGTTATGTCCTGCACAATGCCCGCTTCCTTGGCGTGCTTCTTTATCGTCTTCCAAAATCCTTGCCTTGTCAATCTCGTGCCTAAATGGTTTAGGAACAAAGCCGATTCTGATTCCCGTTCCGTCGTTAGCTCTTCTCTGCCCATTTGAAGGTACGCAGACATGGCTTCGCCGGCTAAACGCCCGAAAGGTACAATACGCTCCTTCTGCCCCATTCCCATGCACTGAATATAAGCCAGCTGCAGGTGGACATGCTCCACATTAAGCGCCACCAGCTCAGAAACTCGGATCCCCGTTGCATAAATAAGTTCGAGCATCGCTTTGTCTCTCTTGCCTGCGGCACTTTCGCTATTCGGCGTTTCGAGAAGCGTACTCGTCAAATCAACGCTCAGTATGCTTGGCGATTTCTTTTCTTGCTTTGGCGATTCCAAATAAATGGAAGGATTATTCACAATAAGGCTTTGTGTCGCCAAAAAATGAAAAAAGGCACGCACCGACACGATATGTCTCGACAGCGTAGCAGCTTTTCTTCCTTGTTCCTTCAGATGGAGCATATACCTTGAAATATGATGCCGCTGCACTTCAGCAATTTCGACTAGACTATTCTCAAGCATAAAATGAATGAATTGATTCAAGTCGCGTTCATAAGAAGACAGCGTATTGTCGGACAATCTCCGCTCCGAACGCAGATAGTGAATATATTGATTTAAATGATCCTTCATCGGACTTCCTTTCACATCAGACACATGGCATAACAAGCTTTTCTACAAAAATATTCAACATTCGACTCTATTAATCCTGCTTGAAAGGACAATCTAATCATTGCAGTCAGCTAATGCGTCATTCCCCGTACCAATAAAACCAGCGCAGCCGATCGGCCGCAGCCTTGCTGTCCGGCGAGTCGGGATCGGTAACAAACACTTTTAAAGCTGCTCCTTTTGGTTCACGATAAGGATGAACGGGAGATATGGCGTCGGCAAGCCAGCGGTAACCACCAGTTACGACTAAAAACAGCAGCGTAAATATGACAATAAAAAAGACGCGGCTCGACCAATTGCGAATCGAAAAAACCATGCAAACCAGCCTCCTTTATATACCGATACGTTTACTCGTCCGTATCACCATATGAGAAAGCTGGCCTGAATATGCCATTAATCGCTCAAACGCTCGTATGGAACGCTATCCATCCACTTTTCAAGCGGAACATAAGGTAAATTCGCTGCAGCTGCAACGGGCTCATACGTCACATTGCCTGCATGCGTGTTTACTCCTTTTTGCAAAGGAATGCTGTGGCGTACAGCCTCCATCCCTTTGTTCGCCAACTCAAGCGCATACGTAATCGTCACATTGGTAAGCGCGAACGTAGAAGTGCGAGGCACAGCGCCAGGAATATTGGCAACGGCATAATGCACAACGCCATGCTTCACATAAATCGGGTCCTTATGGGTAGTTGGTCGGTCAACCGTGGCAATGGAGCCCCCTTGATCGACAGCAACATCAACAATGACAGCTCCCCTCTTCATCCCCTGCACCATCTGCTCCGTTACAAGATGCGGAGCACGCGCTCCTGGAATGAGAACCGCTCCAATCAGCAGATCCGCTTTAGCTACTGCTTCAGCAATATGGTATGGATTGGACATCAAGGTGCGTACTCGACCTCCGAATATATCGTCCAAATACCGCATGCGATCGGCGCTTCGCTCCAATATGACTACATGCGCTCCCATGCCAAGCGCAATTTTTGCCGCATTTGTTCCGACGATGCCACCGCCAATAATAACAACTTCCGCTGGGGGCACGCCTGGCACGCCTCCCAATAACACGCCTCTTCCGCCATTAAACGCTTCAAGAAACTGAGCGCCAACCTGCACCGACATTCTTCCTGCAACCTCGCTCATCGGCGTTAAAAGCGGCAGGCTGCCGTTTCCAAGCTGGATCGTCTCATATGCGATGCCTGTAACTCCTTTTTCGACAAGCGCTTTTGTCAAATCCGGCGCTGCCGCTAGATGCAAATAAGTAAACAGCAGCAGCCCTTCACGGAAATAAACAAACTCCTCGGCAAGCGGCTCCTTGACCTTCATGATCATTTCCGCACGCGACCATACCTCGGCAGCGGTTGTAACCATCTCGGCTCCCTCGCGCGTATAGTCGGTATCCTCAAATCCGCTCCCGCTTCCAGCTCCTGACTCGATGATAACTTTATGACCCGCGGAGACAAGCACGGTCACGCCTGCCGGAGTCAAAGAAACACGGTACTCACTCTGCTTGATTTCCTTCGGTACGCCTACAATCATCCTATTTTCCTCCTTTTGCTATCGATCATCAAGCCGAAAAAACATTGCTTTCTATGTTGTATGAGAGATCGTGTGCCAATGATCGTCCATTTCAAGAAAAAGCTTGTTCCAATCTTTACGGAGCTCTTCGTATCGCTTGTATGTTTTGTTTTATTTCGAAAATTATGTGTACGAATGACAAGTACCCATACGAATCGCACTTTCCTTCCATAAACTAGAAAAATGCGAATGCTCATATGAGGAGGGTAAGGTCCTTTGTCCAAAATAAGAAGCCTATTTAAAAACTGCTCACCATGCAATGCCTCAAAGGATACCTTCCGCAAGTTGATCACGCTTCGATCAGCGAAGTCCTATAGACGTTGTCTTAAGCATCTCAAGGAAATCGGCATCAATCCTTTCAAAACCGTACCTCATAGCCGAATTATCGGCTGTCACTTCCGAAAGGACGCATCTGTCCAAGCATTAACCAGAAACCCCTTGATTGCTTTAGTTGAAAAAGATATGAAAATCCGAGCACATGGCATACCCGAGCGGAAAGCAAGAGCCAGGTTTTCCTCGCTTCCTCTGCTTACGCCTGCCACCTCGCCAGCTCTCGTTGAGTGGAATATACGCCGAATCCAAGCCCCTCAGGCATGGGAGACTACGCGTGGAAAATCGATAAAGGTAGCCGTACTCGATACGGGAATTGCCAATCACCCGGATTTGAGAATTGCTGGAGGCGTGAACACGATTAATGGAGGCTCCTATGCAGATGACAACGGTCATGGCACGCATGTTGCCGGAATCGTCGCTGCCGTTAATAAAGGAGGAAAGGTGATTGGCACGGCGCCTGAAGTGAATTTGTATGCAGTCAAAGCATTAAACAAAGACGGAGAAGGCTTTGTGTCCGATATTATTGAGGGAATCTATTGGTGTATCGATAACAAAATGAATGTGATCAACATGAGTTTTGGCGTCTTGGGATCAGACAGCAGCGCTACATTGCATACTGCAATTAAAAAAGCAGCCAAGTGTGGAATTATTATTGTGGCATCTGCAGGTAACAGCGGCAAATCATCAGGCAAAATCGACGAGCCTGCTTCATTCTCCGAGACCATAGCAGTCGCCGCCTCGACCAAAGGCAACAGGATCGCAACCTTCAGCAGCAGAGGCGCCGGAATAGGAATTACCGCACCTGGCGAAAATATTTTATCTACTTGGTTAGATGGTTCGTATAAGAAGCTTTCCGGCACAAGCATGGCCTCTCCGCATGTAGCTGGCGGAGCTGCGCTGCTTCTAGCCGGAAAACCAGGAGTGACTCCCTTATTGGTGAAAAAGAAACTTAAGAACCGCGCTGCAAAGCTGAACGGATTCAGCTCGCTAGCCCAAGGCTCAGGCTTGCTGCAGCTAGATCGAATCTTTGAGTCGAAATAAATGCCAAAACGGCTTCGCCGTCCAGTTATGCTGGGCAGCCAAGCCGTTTACGTTTGTTTTTCATTGGGGTTTGATGCATTATCGTTTTTCTCTTTGCACCGACGGCATACGCCTTGAAAATCAAGCCTATGGTCAATAACAAAAAAACCGTATTCCAGCTCCAGCCGTTCTTCAAGAGGCAAAAGCCAATCTTCCTTAATCTCATCCATTGATCCACATTGCACACATATAAGGTGATGGTGATGATGCTTGTTGCTGTCCGTACGCAAGTCGTAACGCGCTACTCCATCGCCGAAATTCAATTTTTCGACAACATGCATTTCGCTAAGCAATTCCAACGTCCGATAAACCGTTGCAAGCCCAATTTCTGGCGCTTTGTCCTTTACTAGCATAAATACATCCTCAGCGCTTAGATGGTCATCCTCGTTCTCTAGCAAAACTCGTACCGTTGCTTCCCGCTGCGGGGTTAACTTGTAGCCCTGCGACTGCAACTGTTGTTTAATCTTATCAATCCGGGCTTCCATGATTTCCCCCCTACCACATGACTGCGCCTATTTCAGGAAACGTTACCTCTCATTATAGGTGCTAACACGCAATAAAGTCAAACATTTTGGTGTCATATTGTGGCGTTATCGGGCGAGAGAAGCGGGGAAACCCAGCTGATTAATGCAGGTGAAACATAAGCCTCGAATAGGGCTGCCCCTGCAAATAGAAACAGCATGAGCACAGCCGTGGACGTAAAATTAACAAGCTGCGGTGCTAGTTCTCCCCTTTGGCCAAGCAATCTATTTTTAATGACGTACAAGGAGAATGATAGAGCGGCCGCACTTATAATGACCATCGCCGGAACGGCAATGAGATTCTGCGGCGCGACCGATACAAGTGAAAATAATACGCCTTTCCATGCATACTGGTTAATTAGCGTCCCGACTGAAAATCCAACCAAAGCACCTTTGAGAAAATTAAGGGCTAGAACACCTGGTATGCCTACGACTGTAATGCCAAGGAGCCATAATAAAAGCAGCCACTTGCCATGGAAAAAAAAACGTTCCCAAAATGAATCGGCAGCCGCTGAGCTGATTCCGCCGTTCATCAGCTTTACGTATTGATTGACATCCTGAGCAAGATCCTGCTGCTGCTCAAGGGTTAATGCATTGACCATCAGCGCGCCAAAAATAACGCCAACAACAAACAAGACCGAGACGAATACATACAATGAGAGTTGATTTTTGATTATGGTCACCCATCCCTTCACGATTAAAGCCCTGCCTTTATGGAAGGAAAATATTCTTTACTGATGCGAGAGAGGTCTAGAAGGCAATACCTAATAAGACGCAGCCATGTTTGGTTGCCTCATAAGAACCAGCAATTCGTTAACCGTTTGGTTTGGCTTAGCATCTTTGTATTCATCGACTAAGCAAGGATTAATCAGACACAATGATAGGGGTTGTCTTACTAATGTAGTGTATGAAGCTTAATTGCGAGGTATGACGGGTATATAGATAGAAAAGAAGGTCGGCTACAGCCGACCTGTCAATATGTACAGCTTCCAAGCATAAACCGCTAATATGGTTTTGGCATCGCTAATCAGGCCCTCATGAATATAAGCTTCCGCTTGCTCCATAGTGATAGCCTCAACTCTAAGATCCTCGTCATCGTCTGGATTTTGCACGCCTTGCTCTACCTTATCCGTGAAATAAATATATAGTTTCTCGTCGGCAAAACCTGGTGATGTATAAAAAGCGCTTAAAAGTTTAAGATCGTCGGAACGGTATCCGGTCTCCTCTTCTAGCTCCCGGGCTGCTGCTGTTAATGGGTCTTCTCCTGGATCCAGCTTGCCTGCTGGTATTTCAATCTGAAACTTCTCAAGCGGCTTCCGGAACTGTTCAACGACTAGAAGCTTTCCATCAAGCAACGCCATTACTGCTGCGGCTCCCGGATGCTTGACGATTTCTCTGGTCGCTGTTCTGCCGTCAGCCAGCGTGACCGTATCCACCTGCAATGTGATCATCTTGCCTTCAAAAATAGGTTCAGTACTAATCGTTTCCTCACGCCATAGCATTGCCCTTTGTTGCTCTTCCAATTGAAATCTCTCCCTTAATTGTGTTTGTTGACTGCGCATAACTTGTCCTGCCGCTGCATAACTATCATTATATCAAAACGACAGGGGCGAATATCATGAAACAATATATTGCGTTGAATCATTTACGTTTAGTGGGTAAAGGTTGGGAAATAAGACATCAGCTGCGCAAGCTTTCAGCATCCACATTATCCCGCACGCCTATGTCTGAATATACAGGCGTAATTAGCGTACGGCGCGCTCCCTTAGAGAAAACAAACTAATCATGGTCGTTCATAGGCAGACAAAAACCCTTCATCCGCACTGTTCAGCGTAGACTGAGCTTGCAGGACTGAAGGGCTTTCTGTCATGTTAGCCAGCAGAATGCCGGCATTAATTCATTGCATATCCGCAAGGCAAGGATAAGCTGCATCGCTTATTCTGCTTCTGCTTCGGCAGCTTGTTTAATAATTTCAATGACAAGCTCAGTCGTTTTCACTAGATCCTCAACCTTGATTTGCTCCTTGGTTGTGTGTATATGTTCATATCCGACAGCCAAATTGACCGTCGGGATACCTAAGCCGTTAAATATATTCGCATCGCTGCCCCCGCCAGAGTGGAACGTGCGCGGTGTACGGCCAATGGCAGCTATCGCTTTTTTGGCAAGCTGAACAACGGGATCCTCATCGTCGTATTGATACGCCGGATATATAATTTCACTCTCCAGCTCTCCCCTTGCATCGAACTCTTCTGCCGCGCTCTCTACTGCCTTGCGCATGGCTTCAATCTGGTTATCCAATTTATATTGAACGATGCTTCTTGCTTCGGCATCCAGCTTTACATAATCGCAAACGATATTGGTTGCGCCTCCGCCCTCGAAACGGCCAATATTGGCTGTTGTTTCGTTATCGATACGGCCAAGCGGCATTCTAGCAATCGCTTTAGACGCGACTTGTATCGCACTGATTCCATCCTCTGGATTCACTCCAGCATGTGCCGAGCGTCCATACATTTTAATCGTTACTTTCGCTTGCGTAGGCGCACCTACTGCAATATCTCCAATCGCACCGTTTGAATCCAGCGCATATCCGAATTTCGCCTCAAGCTTCGATGCATCGAGTGCACGCGCGCCCAGAAGCCCGGATTCCTCGCCAACCGTAATGACAAACTGAATTCTGCCATGCGGCAGCAATTGCTCTTGAACGACGCGAATCGCTTCGAATATCGCCGCTATGCCTGCTTTGTCATCCGCTCCTAGAATCGTTGTGCCGTCGCTCCGTATGTAGCCATCCTCATCAAGCTGAGGTTTAATGCCAACACCCGGTGTAACGGTATCCATATGGCAGGTGAAAAAGATGGTCGGTGCGGCAGCGGCAATTCCTTCCGCTTCCCAGATCACGAACATGTTGCCAGCTCCATGACCTGTCTTCGCTGCCGCGTCATCCTCGCTGACCTGCAAACCCAGCGCTTCAAACTTTTGTTTGAGCACGCGGCTTATTTCCTGCTCATGCTTGGTTTCGCTATCGACTTGCACTAACTCCATAAATTCTTTCACTAAACGATCTTTTGCGATCATTAACGTTTCCTCCGCTCGTTAGTTTCGTATACAATAGAGGATATGACAAGCTCCACAAACCAATGAAACCATGAATAGGAAAGGGGTTTTCACATGCGTAGACAACGAATAATTCGAATCGTTGCCATTTTAGTCGTAACCGCACTTCTTTTATCCACTTTGGTGGCTGGCCTTGGCTCGCTATTCCTCTATTAGTTTTAAGTCGTATTTGAACTCTTTGGCGAAATGAGGGAGCAGTTGCATGGCCGCTTCCTCAACCGTCAGCTCTAAGCCCGTCAAATCATTGAATGACGTCACGCCGAATTGCTGAATGCCACATGGAACGATGCCGCTGAAACCTTCCTCGGCAATTCCTGATTTAATGTTCAGCGCAAAGCCATGACTCGTAACAAAACCCCGCCGCTTCCGAGCCTTGTTGAATTTCACACCGATTGCCGCGATTTTCGAATGCCCGACCCATACTCCTGTATATTCCGGTTTTCTGCCCGCTTCTATCCCATACTCGCTAAGCCAATTAATAATGACCTGCTCTAAGCTCCGCAAATAACCATGTAAGTTCAGACCCTCAGCATCCAAATACAATAGGGGGTAACCTACAATTTGACCAGGGCCATGGTAGGTTATATCGCCGCCGCGGTCGATCTGAAACAGCGTAATCCCTCGTTCCGCCAGCTGGTCCTCGTCAAGGAGCAAATGCTCCGGATGTTTGTCTGAGCCCATCGTATACGTTGGCGGATGCTGAAGAAGGAGCAGCGATTCCTCCCGCTCCCCCTGATCAATTTGCTTCACGTATGTTTTCTGCAGCTCCCACGCCTGTGCGTATTCGAGCATGCCGATATAGTGGGCGTCCAGCCGTCTCAAGCTTATTGCGTTATCCGCTTCAGCCATGATGGTGTTCCCCTTTTCTAATACAATTTGCTTTCTAGATTGAAGCTCTCCAAGTTGTCCTTCACACGCTGCAGGAAGCGTCCGCAAATGACGCCATCTAGAATGCGGTGATCCAGCGATAGGCAAAGATTAGCCATTGAGCGCACCGCGATCATATCGTTGATGACGACAGGACGCTTCACGATGGATTCGAACGTTAGAATGGCAGCCTGCGGATAATTGATGATCGGATAAGACAATATCGAACCGAATGAGCCCGTATTGTTCACCGTAAAAGTACCGCCTTGCATATCAGACAAGGTCAGCTTGCCTTCTCTGGTCTTGCGAGCCAGCTCTTCAATTTCTTTGGCCAAGCCTGCAACGTTTTTATGATCGGCATTTTTGATGACTGGCGTGAGTACAGAATCCTCCGTCCCGACAGCGAGCGCGATGTTAATATCGCGTTTGACGATAATTTTATCAACAGCCCACATCGAGTTCATGATCGGAACATCTTTAATGGCATTCACAACAGCTTTCAATAGGAAAGCCAAATAAGTGAGATTGATGCCTTCGCGTTTCATGAAGTCATCCTTCAGCTTATTTCTTAGCAGTACAAGGTTGGTAACATCAACCTCAATCATCGTCCAAGCATGCGGAATTTCGCTTACGCTTTGCCTCATGTTTCGTGCAATCGTATTTCTGATCGGCGTTACGTCGATGAAGTTATCACCGCGGCCCGCATTGGATGAGCCTTCAACTTCGATTTTCGGAAATTTCGGCGTCTCAGTCAAATGAAGGCCCGAGGAACGCACTTGTGCAGCTGCGTCAACTGTTCTAGGAGCAGGCGCCGCAACAGAGCCGTTGGCTGACTGATTCGACTTGCCTGCGCCGGAAGCTACGTATGCAAGTACATCCTTTCGAGTAATACGACCGCCAAGTCCCGTACCTGGTACGTCAGACAAACGGATGGCATGCTCAGCAGCAAGCTGCTGAACAGCTGGCGAGAACCGATTGCGCATAGGCGCGTCTTCCGATTCGACCGCAAGAGGCTCCTTCTCCGAAGCGCGCTCCGAAGTTGCTGAATGTCCCTCCGGTGCTGCTTGCAAGGCAACATCCACTGTACCTTCCGTTTCAATGACACAGATTGGCGTTCCCACTGGAACAGTCTCGCCTTTTTCAACTAAAATTTGAACAAGCTTCCCGGCTACGGTAGATGGCAATTCCGCATTTACTTTGTCCGTAATAATCTCGCAGACAGGCTCATACACATCGACCCAATCCCCAGGCTGCTTCAACCATTTGTCAATTGTGGCCGAAACGAGCGATTCCGCTAACTGCGGCACGACGATTTCCGTCATAGTTTTCATCATTCACATCTCCCTACTGACCCAAGCGTCAACAGCTTCCGCCGTCCTTCGGCGGCGCAGCATACGTTTCGCGGTGACAATCAAGCGCTGTATCTAAACAGCATATTTTCTATTCTCTATTAATAAAGAGCTAGCTGCCGCATTGCTTCTTTGACCTTTTCCTTGTTAAGCAGAAAAAACTTCTCGCCCGGAGGATTAATGGGCATTGCCGGGACGTCGGGTCCGCAGAGCCGCATGATTGGGGCATCCAGCTCATAAAGCAGCTCCTCTGCAATGATGGCGGATACCTCGGCACCGACTCCACCTGTTTTATTGTCCTCATGGATGATTAACACCTTGCCCGTTTTGCGAACCGCTTCAAGGATACCCTCTTTGTCCAGCGGCTGCAGCGTCCGCAGATCAAGAATGTGGGCACTTATGCCTTCGCCTGCTAGCTCAGCCGCTGCCTGCTCTACGAAGTGAAGAGGCATGCTGTAGCTAATAACGGTGATGTCTTCGCCTTCGCGCAGCACGTTCGCTTTCCCGATTGGGACAATATAGTCTTCATCCGGAACTTCACCTAAGATCAGCTTGTAGCATTTTTTATTCTCAAAGAAAAGAACCGGATCCGGATCACGAACGGCAGCCTTCAGCAATCCCTTTGCATCGTAAGCCCGGTAAGGCGCGACGATTTTGAGGCCAGGCGTTCCGATAAATACCGATTCCGGGCATTGCGAATGGTACAAGCCGCCAAAGATGCCGCCGCCGATCGGTGCCCGAATGACGATCGGACAGGTCCAGTCATTATTGGAACGATACCTTATTTTCGCTGCTTCGCTGATGATTTGGTTTGTTGCCGGGAACATGAAATCCGAATACTGCATTTCAGCTATCGGCTTCATTCCATACATCGCAGCACCAATAGCAACTCCAGCAATTGCCGACTCAGCTAGCGGCGTATCCATCACACGCTGCTCGCCGAATTGCTCCTGCAGCCCTTTTGTCGTCGTAAAAACGCCGCCTTTAAGGCCAACATCCTCGCCGAGCACGAACACGTCCTCGTCTCGCTCCATCTCTTCTTTCATCGCTTGGCGAATCGCATCAATATATTCGATTACTGGCATTATGAATGGCCTCCTTGCTCAGCATCGCCTGCAAATACATGCAGCAATGTAGATTCCGGCGTAGGGAACGGCGCTTTGTCGCCATATTCCGTTGCCTCGTCAAGCAGCTTGCGAATTTTAGCTTGAAGCTCCGCTTCCAGCTCTTCATTCCAAATACCGCAATCAGTTAAATATTGTTTATATTTAGGTATGCCGTCCTTCTCGCGATGCAGATCAACCTCTTCTTTGGATCGGTAAGCCAGATCGTTATCGGAGGTGGAATGCGGCGAGATACGGTACATCATAGCTTCGATCAGTGTAGGGCCATCTCCTGCAATGGCTCTCTCACGCGCTTCTTTTACGACGCGGAATACTTCAAGCGCGTCGTTCCCGTCCACTTGGAAGCCAGGGAAGCCATAGCCAATCGCCCGATCAGCAACTTTTCCGGCCAATTGCTTATGTAGCGGCACCGAAATGGCGTATTGGTTATTCTCGCACATGAGAATGACCGGCAGCTTGTGCACGCCCGCAAAGTTGCACCCTTCATGGAAATCGCCTTGGTTGCTGGAGCCTTCTCCGAATGTAACAAACGTGACGAGCTCTTTCTTTTTCATCTTGGCAGCCAACGCTATGCCTACTGCATGCGGAACCTGCGTCGTAACTGGACTTGATCCCGTTACAATACGGAGCTTCTTCGAGCCGAAGTGTCCTGGCATCTGGCGTCCGCCGCTATTGGGATCCTCTGCTTTTGCAAATACCGATAACAGCAAATCACGCAGCGTCATGCCAACTGCCAGCACAAAGCCATAATCTCGATAGTAGGGCAAATAATAATCATTTTCTCGGTCAAGCGCGAAGGCAGCGGCAACCTGTGCCACCTCTTGGCCAACGCCAGAGACGTGAAAGTTAATTTTACCGGCGCGCTGCAGCAGCAGCATGCGCTCATCAAACTTACGAGCGGTCACCATTGTAGCGTACATATCAATTGCTTGCTCATCGCTAAGCCCTAATTCCAAATGACGAACATTTTGCCCAGTAGAAGCAGATTGGGTCACAAGGTGTTCCTCCTTTTTTCAGCACGATTATAACCTGGTACTAAGACTAGATCATATATATTATAACTCCAATTGATTCAAAAAGAAAACCACCATGATTAGAACGAAATTGCATTGCCGTCTACAGCAAGCATCGCCTCTCCAAGTGCCTCTGAGAGCGTAGGATGCGGATGGATCATTTGACCAACTTCCCAAGGCGTAGCATTAAGGACACTGGCAAGAGCGGCCTCGGATATAAGATCCGTCGCGTGAGCGCCAATCATATGGACGCCGACGATGTCATTTGTTTTCCGATCGGCAATGACTTTGACGAAACCATCCTTTTCGCCAAGAACGAGTGCTTTGCCGATTGCCTGGAACGGAATTTTGCCAGTTATAATATCATGGCCCTTCGAGCGAGCACCGTCCTCGGTTAAACCATACGATGCGATTTCGGGACGAGAATAGATGCATCTAGGAATAAGATGAGCTTCCATTGCTGTGGGCTTCTCTCCGTTTATATGCTCAGCGGCAAGCAGACCCTCATGAGCCGCTGCATGCGCAAGCTGCACGCCTCCGATGACATCGCCAATCGCATAAATATGCGGCTCGCTCGTCTGTCCAAAACCATTCACTTCAATAACGCCATTGATCGTACGAATATCCGTATTTTCAAGTCCGATGCCTTCAACGTTTGCTTGACGGCCTATGGAGACGAGCAGCTTCTCTGCTGTCAGCACGACATCACCATCCGGCGTTTCAGCTACTATGGACACTTCCCCGTTCTCCCCTTTATATTGATCCGTTTGAAGCTGTACTCCCGTTAGGATACGAATGCCTCGCTTGGTAAACAATTTTGTCAGTTCCGCTGACACCTCGGTATCCTCGCCTGGCAGCAAGCGCGAACCCGCCTCTACCAACGTCACCTGTACTCCGAAATCCTGAAGCATGGATGCCCATTCAACGCCGATCACGCCGCCGCCCACGATAATTATGGAGCCTGGAAGCTTGTCCATTTCAAGCGCTTCGTCACTGCTCATAATGTATTCGCCATCTGGCTCCAAGCCAGGCAATATGCGCGGACGTGATCCGGTAGCGATAATCAGATTCGTGGAAACAACCGACTCCATTTCACCGTCAGGCAGCTCGACGGCCAGTGATCCGCTGCGCGGTGAGAAGATTGAAGGCCCAATGACTCTCCCTTTACCCTGTATGATTTGGATCCCATTTTTTTTCATTAAGCTTTGCAAACCGCGGAATAACTGATCGACCGTTTGCGTCTTGCGAGTCTGCACCTTATCGAACGCTAAGGATACGGCTCCTTCAGCTACATCTATTCCGTATGTACTGGCCTCTAGCAAGGTTGAATATACCTCTGCGCTTCTCAGCAACGATTTACTAGGTATGCAGCCTTTATGCAAGCATGTTCCACCGAGCTTGTCCATTTCAATTATCGCTACCGACTTGCCTAATTGCGCAGCCCGAATCGCTGCCGTATATCCACCAGGTCCGCCTCCGAGCACAGCCACGTCTACCTGAATAGCCATCTAATCAATCCCTCCATCATTGCATGCAACTCAGCGGGCAGTGCTTATGTTTTGCAGCATACCCCTTCGCATTGTAACATGTCATTCTTCCCTATTGTACCTGTTTTTGCCGCCAGAGGCATCGTTGGTTTACGAAATAGACACACTGCGCTTAAAAAGGTATGATAATGCTAACTGTATATTTTGACCGATAAGGAGAAACTCTATTTATGAAATTAATAACGGCCCGTTTTATTGCCATCCTTATGTTAGTTATTCCTGGATTGCTCGCTTGCTTCGGATTTCTGAAAATGAAAGATTCATTGTTCCTTTACTTCTCTCAATTTGGAGACTCAACCATCACGCCTGATTTCGAATGGCTGAAATTTTTGCTAGGCTTTGTCATGTTTGCTGCTGGTGCAGGCTTTATTGCTGGCTGGACTTTTTTCCGTGACCGCAAACGCAATTACGTTGCACCCCGCTTCAAGAAAAAACGCCCTCGTCCGCCAAAACCGCAAAACTAACTTAATCACGACTCAAATTGCGTTTCTCAACCGCCGGATCAGGCTCTCGCAGCTCCTGATCCGGCGGTTTTTTTATTGGTACTATAACGTAATGCGGGATTGTGCTTCTACTCCACATAATCAAGCATCTGCATGTACGCTTTGGGCACCATATAGGAAGCGGCGAGCTCCGTCTTATCAGACATCAGAAACATCCGGACGAGTGAACTGCTCGTTTGCATGTAATGCGTATAGGGGGACAAATAAATCGTATCAGCCATCGTCGTATTACGAATATATTGTTCTAGCTGAAGCTCGTATTCCAAATCGGTCGCATTGCGAATGCCCCTGATCACAACATGAATGTCATGCTTGTTAATGTAGTCTGCCACAATTCCCTCATAAGGAATGATTTTGAGTTTCGCATCTTGCGGAATGGAGAGTGAAACGAGCTCCGTGCGCTGATCGATCGTAAAATGATGCTTCTTGGAGCGGTTGTTCGCTACAATAACATGAACCTCGCTAAACAAATGAAAAGCCCGTTCGATTACAGAAACATGCCCTAACGTAATCGGATCAAAACTCCCTGCATACACAGCTCTCATAGGTTCGCCTCCATTCTTATCCTTAACATTCCGATGATGATTTTCAAATAAAATTACAATTCTAATCATTTCTTTTTATGATAGCCAAATACAATTGCATTAAGATTAGTCTATCTTAAGAAGAAGAGGTGAACATATGAAAATCGTGTTCGACGTTACCGTAGACGGGAAAGTAAAAGAAACGATCCAGCCACAAACACAACGCTTGAAAGAAATTCATAGCTTTATCAAAGCAGAATCAAACGGATTAATCAAGAAATACGGAAGCAATGTCTACATTAACCGAAGAGTTGTTTACAATTAAGGCATCTCGAGTGGGCCTTTTTTTGTTTTCGGGCTATTTGCATTTTTGACGCAGGCAATAAAAAAAACCGAGACAATGGCTGCCTCGGTCGTGGTCGTTCATATTGCAATCGTAAGCTTCGTTTCAAGAAACCCCTAACAAAAGCCTCCTCTTACGTTCAGCTAACCTTATGCTCAATCCGTAGCTTGTCTGCAACCATCGCAATGAATTCTGAATTGGTCGGTTTCGACTTGCTGATATTAATCGTGTAACCAAACAGGTGGCTGATGCTGTCGATGTTGCCGCGCGTCCAAGCTACTTCGATCGCGTGCCGAATGGCGCGTTCTACGCGGGATGGCGTTGTTTTGAATTTCTCGGCAATGGCGGGATACAGCGTTTTCGTAATTGCAATATTCTATGTAACATATTCAATTTTTCGTTATTTATCGGGTTTGAACAACAGAATTAGTTGCTTAAATAGTTTACAGTCCAAATGTAATATAACGCTGATTGCTTGTCAACCTTGCTTTTGAAGATAACAAGAGTGAGATGACTTTTCATCATCTCCATTTTCCTACATATTAATAGAAGTAATTTTATTTTTAGCACTTAATTATCAAAATTTAATTTCGTTTTTATTGATATGAAACTGATGAAAATGTGCTTTAGTAACTGCCTTATCCCTCAATCTCAACTCCTTCGTTATTCCGAACAAGAAACCTCTCTCCAATGACCATGAGTTGTCCTTTCAACTACTCACCCCTATCCTCAACGCCGATCACAGTTATTACTCTAATTAATGAACATCTGTACACTTATTTCCACACGATATTGCATCGACTCAGCAACGATACTAGTAATGTCTTCACATTCTTGTTTGTCTAATTCAATTCGTTGTCTCTTCTTCATTTCGCGATCATTTTCATTCAATGCAACTTTATGCTCAGGCATCATCATCCTACTGCTCTCCCACATACCATTACCCTCAAGCTTCTTTTTGATCCTGTTGCCATTTAAGCACCGTCCCTCAAATCTGATATTCTTATCATATTAGAACACACGTTCCCCTTTCAAGGGTTGATCAATGAAATTTCAAAACTATTGCAAGCTATTGATTTTTTAAATAAGACAATAAACCACATGGAGTTAAGTACTCACATGTGGTTCTATATAATTATTCATCTTAGAATGGCAGTTAATTACTCTACTCCTCTAAAGAAACTCATTCAATCCGCTCGCCAGTACAGATCGGTGCACAGCACACTCTATTGGATTTTTGTTCATGGCTCAATATATCTTTTCTCACTGTACTTAATAATCCAGCCATCCTCTGTATAAAGTTCGCCAGCCAAACCATCGCTAGCTTCTTTGATATCTATCGCATCTTCATCCAATTGAACTTTTAGATGAATCTGATCTTCTTGTTCTATAGTCCATAACAAGTTATGAAGAGTAGTATCTACAACCTGTGATATTATATCAGTTAATATCTCTAATTGTTCAGTACTATAGCTTTCACTTATTTTCTTAGACATGGAACCTCTCATTTTTCCTTCAATCAATTTATCCCAAAAACTAATTGATTGATCCCTGACACCCGACATCAAAACTTGCCCTAGAAAATCCATCTGCTCTCTACTCATAAGTTCCTCCAAAATATTAAATTGCAATCTTTACGAAATTCATTTCACTTCTCCATCAATGACTTGGCATATTTCTCAGCCTTATAATCCTTCTTAATCTCATGTAAAACGCCATTATTCGCTTCGCTCCATGATTCTAAGATCATTCTTGGCTCAGCTTCAATCAATTTCTTTATAGCTCGAATGTCATCCTTCTTAAATGCTTCGATCATGCTTATTAAATCATCACGATCTAACAACTTCACATGATTAACTCCTGCTAATGTCTCACAAGGTTCAGTAAACTTAGCAGATGCTATCACAATGGCTTTCTTTGCTTTGTAGTATCTCATACAGGAAAACACCTCCTGCACAGCACTGATACCCACTGGATCGGTGTAACGCTTTGCTTGTATAACGTTCCTTATTCCATCACGATCAGTGAATACTACATCTGCTCCGAAATCTCTAGCCCCTACTGTCTTATATACTCCATCGTAGCCTAATTCAAGAAATAATCTATAAAGATACATTTCAAATTCAGAACCATCTTCCATCAAATCAATGTCTGAAATATCAATTGCTTTTAAATCATAATTCTCTTCCAATGGCAGACTAGCTCTCTTGGATGTCGTTTTGTTCCTGATTATAAATCCAATGAAAATCCCAACACATACAAGGATAATGAATGCAAAGACTATGTATCCGAACAAAAAACAAACCCCCAACTCCATTTTATGTTTATAATTAATCTAATTTAGCTTAATTTTGTGTTCTATGATCATATGCCTTTCTGATGAAAGGCTTGATTTGTTCAATATCATTAACCCACTCCAATTTGATAAATGCTTGGTGTGAGTACTTGTTATTATCCGTTTGAGTTCTTGGAAATTTTCCACCTAATACCATATCAATTTCTTCTTGTAATTTAGTACCAAGCATTTCTTGTTTCTTTCCTATGTGTAATATCAGACTATGATTATCTTGAATAGTCAAACTAGCAAACTTCTTACTATCTGCAATTTTATATCCAATACAATCAGTCATAGGTAACTTTATCTTTATATTTTTCATATGTTCGCTAATGTACTTGTCAATTTCCCTAGCAATTAGTTCTTCCTTTGAATTGTATTGTTTAAAGATTCGTTCTTTATCGTTTTCTATGACACTAATCAAAAACAATTTCCGCTCGAACCCTCCACGTTGTTCTATCTTCAATCTTCTTCTCTTTTCGAATTCCTCTAAGCTAATTCCCTCATTGTCCAAAATCCCATATATAACCTCCACTAAATCAGCTAATTCGGACACCTGATCCTCGACTGATGTAGCTTCCAAGAACTCATTCAATTCTTCTTGCATCTTTGACTTTAATGCATTACCCATTTCAAGCTTATCAAGAACTCTGATTACAGAGGTTTTCCCACTAGCTTCAATAATGTGTGGTACCTTATCACGAACGAGCTTATTGTAAGTAATCATTTTCTCAATCCCTCCCCAAGATCAACCCTGACAAGCTATCCAAAATTTGCGGACAAGGTTTCTATCTACTGCCATCATAAGTTCAGACACATGCTTATCAAGCTTCTCTTGTTCCATCATTCGTTGTATAAGCACTATATTTCTTTCTTCAAGGCTTTTTATCATTTCTTCGTTTGGTATTACGTTCGACTTGCTACTGTTGCAGGATTGGTGTGCGAATACGAGGTTCCATATATCATCAGAGTAGAGATACGACCATGGAATCACATGATCAATTGCTGGTGTCTCATTTTCAATCTTCCCACCACATAAGAAACAATTACATTCAGGATTTTCCGCTTCAAGATATACTGAGAACTTCCCAAGCGATTTTCTCCTTACTTGATCTTCATCGATTATTCTCACTTTTTTTGAAAGTCTGGGAGAGTGGTTGAAATTCTCTAGCATTTGCGTCCAACGATAGTTGATGGCATCAAAAACAATCAGCCTTTTCTCTTTAAGTGCAAGCAAGCTATCTGCTCGAATGAATAAGCTGTCAGCTTTTTGCTCATACTGATAGACTCCATCTATTTCCTTACCTTCTACTCGTAGGAATCGGTAACTCACATCAGTCTTCAACGCCTTCACAGTAGCGCTAACAGCTTTCTTATACTCTGTACTGCACACTGATTCGATATTCGATCTGAACCATTTCACTGGCTTCACTGACCCTGACTGAGCCCGATAAGCTACTATTAGATTCTTTACGATTGTAACAACCACAGGAGGCTTTACTGGATTCGAACTTTGGTGAAGATCAAAGAATATTGTCTGTTCAAAATAATAACGAATTGCCTTCTCTGCTATTTCCCTTAGTTGGATTTCAACCATGTCTATTGATTCTATGGAAAATAATTTATCGGACTCAGTAGCTATTTCAGTAATAGCCTTAGCCCAAGCCATTTTATAAGTATTATCGAAGCTACAATTTCTAATAATGTGTAACCATTTATCTATGAAGTTCATATTCTACTCCGATATGATCAAATTGTTGTTCCAGAGAGACAGTACAACGTCCATCTGGGAGTTATGTGACTTTTTGACTCCATTCATAACCACTCTCCACAGTCCATGCTTATCATCAACTAACTCAGGTCTGCTTCTAAGAATCTCAACAGCTTCAATGGCGTAATTTTTGTTCTTCTGTGATCCACTATTCTCAGAGCATCTTCCTTCATTAATACCACGAATTAATCCAGCTTCACACAATCCAAGAAAAGCGTTCTTCGGACACCCTTTTCTTTGTGACCAAGTACCTGCCCCAAAAATCTCAGTCGATACTGTGTTCCAAGCATCTAATGGTTTAGTTACTTTTGTTAAATAAAGCAATTCAACAGTTTTAACAGCAGTTAACCCATATTTATTCAAATTATTATATTCGTCCTTTCAAAATCCTTTTTTAATTAAGAAATTAATTTTTAGCAATAATATAAATTAACATGTATCATTCAAAATCATGAAAACGTTGAACTCCTATCAATTAAAAAATACCCAATATTTGTAGTCCATACTTCTCTACCTTTACCTTGCCAAATCCCTTAACCTCTAACAGTTCCTCCACAGTCCTCGGATATCTCGAAATCATATCTTCCATCTCATTGTTATTGAAAATGAAATATGCCTTTACGTTCTCTTCTCTTGAAGTTCTTAATCTAAATGCTATCAGTAGTTCACGAAGTTGTGCTTCATCTTTTCTTTGAGTATTCTCATTCGCAAGTTGATACTTACCAACAATATCCATCTCAATTGGGGTATTTAGCTTTACCAGTAAGTCAGCAATATCATACATATCTTTCTCAGCAAGATCGTATTGATTTGCTTTATCATTCTGATACTTCTCTAATGTTGTTTTAATCTGGTCATACTTAATAAGCGTTTTTTCAATCTCTGCTGGGCATTTGTATTTCTTAATTATTGTTTTTGGATTAGCCATTACAACCAATGAAATAATTGGCATATTGTTGATTTTCAACTCTTTAGAAAGCACATGTTTTAAAATATCTACATGCCTTGTATTTTGCGTAACAGGGCTATAGATGCCTTCTTTGTAATCTTTCCCATACCTATTTTTCATGGTTCTTACAAAGTTACCATCTGAATCAATCGAGATATTACCACTTAATTTCTTTGTTTCTAAAATACATGTAAACTTATTTGAAATGACAACGAAATCAAGTTGAGCTACATAATCGCCATATTCTAATCTAACATCATGAAGACAAAGTATAGGTAGGAAGGAATTTTTCAATTCAAAGTAGACATTGTTCTCCCCATCTAATCCATATTTAAGGAATTTAATGTCCCTTTCGATGTTGTCCTTCTTTTCGCCATCATCAACTTTAATTAGTAATTCATTGAGGGCAGTAAGATGCTGATTATCCTTTGAGAAATCCTTAATGAATGTGGGGCTTTGAATAGTCCGTTTTTGACCAAAAAGTTTATTAAATATTGACATTTGTGATTCCCCTCGAACGTTTAGTATGTTAAAGAATAGATAATTAGTAGGAGTTATTCTCATATTTGATAGTCAGATTATACCATATGTATATTGAAGTAGACCTTCAAATTCCAGAAGTTCTATGTCTTGATCCCCAAAAAAAAGATCAGCCCACAAAATGGACTGATCTTTTTGATAACTTGTATGAAAGCCTACTTAAAACTCACATTCATTACTTTTAGTTGATGTCTACCCTAGACCCATTGATTTGAATGTAGCCAGTTGCATTCAAGTTGATATCTCCATTTATATTTACGTTTAGTCCAGAGTTATCCAGCTCTATAACATTCCCATTTTTTAGACTAAGCTTTATACTGTCGCCAGCATCGTTTTTTCCAATACGTGAGCCAGAAGAATTCCCTATCTGAATAGATGCATTCTCTGATATTAAATCAATAGATTTACCTTTTACTGTTATGCCTTGATTAATCGCGGTAATATCAATTCCTGTATCCGACAATTTCACTTGTCTTATATCGCCAGAATTACTAGCGTTATACTTCATGGAAAATTCAGTAGGAAGCTTGTAAATGTATCCTCTCGCGCTATCTCCATAATCAGGCTGATTGATTTTCACTCCATCACCAGCACCCCAAATACTATATGGATAGGATGTTTGACCAGATCCTTCAAAAGCGATCCTTAACTTTTCAGTCTCAGCCATTTCATAGCTGTAAGCAATATAAGATGTTGCATCAGTCGTCAAATACTTCTTCTCAGCTTCTTTCCAATATAAAGCATTGCCACGCGAATCCTTTGCAGGAGTTTTGGTAACAACTCTTCCTGTAATCCACTTAGCTTCGTTGTTTTCAATATCGATATAGTCTACATATGATCCTATATCTCCTTCTTTAGCCAAAGTTTTTAAATGGTTAACAGTCAAGTCAGCAATATATCCATTGTCCGCTGTGATCGTATTTGTAACAATATGTTCAGATGTAATCAATCCTGCACCAATGATATCGAACTTATTGAGATAGAGTTTTCTTGCATCTCCATCAATTAGCAAGTCACCATCACCTGACAAGATATTCAGCCTAATTGCTGTCAAGTCTTCTGCATATAACTTCCCATCAATGCCAGCATAGAACTTCTTAACCCACACTGGAGCCAGTGCTGATCCCACGTTAGCTTCGATTGCAATGCCTTCTGTAGCATTAAGAGTAGTTCTGTTCGTTATATTCCCTCTAGTGACCACGATGCCATTCTCAGCGTCTATAACTGTATTGTTATAGTTACGACCAAGTTGCAATGTACTCTTCTCAAGGAAATCTGCAAGCTTGCTTCTGCCACTCTCATATGACTTATAGAAGTTTTCCCATTTCGTATGGAAGATTAAACGAGTAGATCCGAGATCGGTCACAATGCGAGTTGTAGAATTCATATTCACAAACACTGGTGTCATATACACATTCAGGTCATCATAAGCAGTTCGTAACTCTAACTCTATAGCAACTAATTGATCTCTCGCATCAGTTAAACCATAATAGATAGAATCCCTGTCATTATAAATAGTCGTTGCGTACCGAACAATTGTCTCTTTTAGCTCAATGTACTGTTTCGTAATTGTCTTAAATTGGTTAAGCAAACTTATCTTCTCTGTGGATACAATTACGTCATCCAATATGATTGAATCGAGCTTACTGAAATCCAACTGCAACGAATTCACATCCAACAAGACATCTCCATTGCTTGTCTCGATACGCAAGCGTTTCGCAACCAAGTCTTCAGCTATCAGCGTTCCATCTTCATAGGTCGAATTGCCAATAGAACCATACACTTTATTGACCCAATGATCTGTCTCCCACTTCTGCAACGCTAAACCATTCGTAGCATTTAGAATTGAACGATACTTTCCATCATTCCTTAACGCTACAACTCCATATTGACCAATTGTTACGTTGTTATAGAATTGTCCCATATTGATCCCCGAATAGGATAAAGCATCCTCAATCTTGTTTCTCAAATTTTTCTCTTCATCATAATAATTCTTGAATTTAAGAATAAACTCAGATCGACTTGCTATCTCACTCGTTGTCTCAGTTAAAGGATCGTTAATATTAATGTTCAACGGATCTTTAGCTACGATTTTGATGAATTGCTCCATGTAGGTTAATAAAGCATTATATGCATTGATTAGAGGTGTAGTTGAATACAAGTCTATTACGCTTGGTGTCTTAGCGAAGAACTGTGAATCAATATCAAAGATATCGTCCCTCTGTGAACGCTTATATTCTTCAGCTTGTTCTAGCATACGCTTGTATTGAGATTCGATCTTATAAAGTTCAGTAATGATCTGCATCTTTTCAATTGTAGTAAACTTATTATCCATTACGATGGTTTCAAATTTACCGATATCAAGATAACCATTTTCCGAATCAAGAATCGCTTCTCCGATGTTATTAACAATCTTCAAGCTTTCAGCAACCAAACCTTTTGAATATAGAGTGCCATCACTTTGATCTGCCCACAAAATTTTCTCCCATCCATCTGGATGATTAGATAGATCTGTAGTAGCCTTATCAATAACAAACCCTTCGCTGTCATCCATCTTAACTCTTGTAATGTCATTGAATGACCAGAGACCAAATGTATCTGGATTTTCTTCAACTAATCCCATTTTCATAACAAGCTTTCCATTTCGGTCAAATATTTCACCAAGAGATCCTTGCCATTTTACGATTCCATGTTCATCTTCAATCGCTAGGTTGGTTCCCATAATCACTTTTCCGTAAATACGTTCTCCAACAATACCATTACCAGTAATGGCATGTTTCCATGTGTTACCACCATCATTAGTAATAGCTATCATTCCATTGAGACCAACTAGATAAGTCAAAGGATCATTTGGATCTCGAATAATTAACCCTCTATCTGACAACTCAATAACCTGATCTTTAGCACCTATGATAGCTTGCTTATTCGCATCCCAAAAGTTATTAATAATTTGATTGATCGAACCTTCGTTCTCCATAGACAGATCCCATTTCCACTTATCTATGCTAACCTGAGTGGATGAACTGTAACCTTTGTATAGCATGTCTAGGAATTTATCTTTATTAGCTAGATCCTTAATGTTGCTGATTGTCACACTGATTGTTTCATTTTCGAAATCATAATCAACTTCAGTAAGCTTTGCTTCATAACTAACACGCAAACGCTCTTGCTCAATCAAAATAATATCGCCTAATTCAAGTTTATCCCAATTGACTTGTTCAGTGACCATACTTAGAAAATTAGTAATCTCAGCTTTCAACGTAATTTTCTTACGCTTCAACTCAGCAAAAACCTTCTTACCTTCAATCAGCAGATCTTCAGCATTGTCGATGTTTGAATCCTGCCACTCATGTTCAATAATGAACTGATTTCTCTCTTCGAGGAGTGCTGGAGAAAAGTTATTTTCTAGCGCAAGCAATTCCTTTAGACTATTCACTTGATTCAATACACCCTGAAGTGAATCTTTAGCAACAATTACTTCAGCTTCTTTGCTGGAGACATTGGACTTTTTCAATTCGATTTCAATAAGCTTCAGATTCAACTCAGCCTTAAGTGATGCAAGATTACTTTTCAGAAGAACAGTATCTTGTTTATTGTTTACGGCATTATCAACTTCGTCTTCCATTTTTGCAATCCGAGTATTGAGGACATCTCTTTGATCTAACAAAATTTTCAGATCAACATTTAATGTCCTCAATTCTCCCTCTTTGACATTGAGAATACCATTTTTCGATACTCTTTCAGCTACCAGTGTTTGAAACGCTCCATTCTTCTCTTCAAGCAATTTATCGTATCTAAGGATATGATGACACAGCTCATCCGACACATCAAAATCACTATGAGAAATAACTTCATAACCATCATCAGTTAATACCTCTTTATATGGATATATGAAATAACTCAAGTCCTCGATGTACGTTGTTCCTGTTGGATTAATCTCACGAATAGTGATGTCTTCCTTACCATACATCTTCATTCTTGTGATTATTTCTTCCGAATTATCTTCCTGATTCAAACTTTCAAGATACCTACCAAGCTTGATTTCGAAACCCTTATTCAGACCTGTCAGATCAGGTTTTAAGAGGTCTACTTGCCTAGTTGCTGTCTTCCATGACACCAATGCATTAAAGGTCGTAGCGACCTCAAAGACTTGCTCTAACACTGTGCTCGAAGACACTTCTAATCCTCGACGCTTCAGATCGAACTCAGAATCAACATAGCCCACTTTCCAATTCGTGTTAATGAGTAGGTCATTCAAAAGTTCTGTAGCTGTCTTCGACTGAGCTTTGTAATCACGAATCAGCTTATCATTCATTTCGAATCCTAATGATAAACAAGTGATGTTCACTTCTTCTTTACTGTCGTCACCAATTTTCTCCACTTGAGTAACCATGAAATACTCTACGTACTTGTCTAGAATCAGTTTGATCAGATATCTACCTCTGATTTTATCGGCATTATTATTCCTGATAAGTTCATGACCTTGATCGATGAATACAGGTAGCGTAAAGGTCAATTCATTCAATGCGCCAAGCTTGTTACTGAATGAAATATTATACGACTCATTCATTTTTGCAATGATCTCTTTATTTGGCTTACATAGAAACACTTGTGGTTTAATTGGCTTTTTCTTAAAATCGATATCACCTAGTCTTATTGTCATTAAAGCACCTCCAAGGTAAATTATTGTGTTAATGTCTGATTATCTTCATCTTGATGAAAAAAGCTTAGATGCAAAATCAATCTGCTTCTAGGCTTTTAATCGTTACTTTGCGTTCTACAGTTCACTTTTAATAACTGTTTTGATTTTAATTTTTAATTCATTAGAGATTAGATAAGATTCAATGTTAATCCATTTGCTTAAATGTTCTCTTGACACTCCACATTTCTTTGCGATAAATATAATCGGTGTTCCAAACCTCTTTTGAAAGCTTAACAACGCTGAACGTAATTCATTATCATTCATTTCAGTCCCCTCCTTCACGAAATTGTGATGTATTAAGCAAAATAAAAACTCTCCGATTTTTCGGAGAGTGGGTCACTTCATAAAGTGTTATATTATCAGTAGTTTCTATCATTTTGGCAGATAATCTCTGGTTTTGACGTATCGCTTCAAATCACTATCGAGTTTCTGGCTGTATGTGTACTATCCTTTAACGAAGATCATAATCTTGATTTCACTTTTAACCCACCCCCACCCCTCCCTTCCAAGACAAAACAAAAACCACCTCTACAGGTGGCTAGTCTTTAAATATGTTATCTACCGCTTTCTGCTTGTCTTCATCTGATGGCATAGAATAGCGTAGTATCATATCTGCACTTGAATGACCGCTAAGGCTTTGTGTAACGCTTATATCTTCCCCAGAACGTACAAGCCCAGTAATAAAGCTGTGGCGAGTCTGATGAACGTTGTGACCATTCTTCTCCATTAGATTCTGAACGCTTCAATATTTATATTCATGTGATGAAGGTTGGATATATACAGACGCAGTAACTTCTAATTATTATTCAATTATTCTTGATCTTCGATTGGTAAATTCCAATAAGGTATATCATACGAACTTGTTGCGCTACTATAATGTCTTTTTTTATTGTTACATTTATTACAGAGAATTTGAAAATTAGAGGGATCATTATTTCCGTTTTTATCCAAAGGAACTATGTGATCCATATCAGGATCGATACCTAAAAAGAGGTCTCCAGATAGTGGGTTACGACAGATCGTACACACGCCTTTATCTCGAAAAAACATCCCTCTTTTTAACCAAACTGGCAATGAAGACATTCGTTTTATTTTTCCAGTTTCTAAAATGTATTCTGAATGCAATTGATGTAAGCGAGCTTTGTCTCTATCTATACACTCAGCAAGTCTCTCATGAAAATCACGAAGAAAATGTTTATTCAACATGAGTACATGAAAAGCAGAATGGATAATGTTAGGCTTAAATTCATCTATTTTCTCTGCAATCCAGTCCACATAATTGATAAGCTTTTTGCAACTTTTGCATTTTCCGCAAAAGCCATGCCCTTCGATATATTCAAAATTAGGAATGATTTTAGATGGAATCCTAACATCGAAATCTTTCAAAGTGTTCTCATAAAAGACAAACATCTCTTGACTGTAATCGCTATTTCTAAAATCTTCGATCATACTAGAGTTATTTGAAATCCACCATAAGTACTCGTGAAGTATTGTTTCTTTTTTGGATTTAAATAGTTTATCTGGGAAATGATCACGAATTATTTCCCAAAACATATTAAAATCAGAATAATTATCAACGTAAAAATTTTGGATTGCCCCGCTAACTAGAAGGATTGAATCCGAGTATGAAAAACGTTCGTGTAGTATGTGTCGCATCACATATCTCCTTGAACTTTTATTTTTAAAATTTAAATGCTAGTTCAACCATGGTATTCCATATTCTTATTCTGGTTCAAAAGTAAATTTGTCAAACTTTTTGCCGACACTTATAGTAATGTTCACCGTAATATATCTAAGCATAAATTAAGGTTTGACCACTTAATATTATATTATTCCTCAATAATATGCTTTGCTTCATTTAGTTCTAACAAAACTAAACTAGTGTTATACTCTCTTCCTCTAGCAATTAACTCCAATACTTCTTCAAAGAAATGGAATTTTACCTCTACATTATCATTTTTAATAGTTATTTCACTGATACTCTCATTTATTATACGACATATAAACTCTTCATTATAGCCAAGTAAAGTATCAAGGATTTCTTCGTAAGGTAAAAATCCATTATCCTTGAATTTTCTTTCTACTGCCCCTGCTAGTTCTAATGTTTTATAATGTTGCGTTGAAAGAAACTTTTTAAACCATTCAACCTTTTCTGTTGGTAATTTAGAAACAGCCTTATCTAAAAAATCATATTTTGGGGAAATAAATATTAGTTCATCACTATCTTTATGTGGTTTATATTCCGAATTAATCCATTCCCGAAATGTATTAAGTGCTTTACCAAGTTCCACAAATACTTCATAGAAAAACTTTCCTTCATCCTTATATCTAAAAAGTTCAACTTTATTGGTTAATTTGTTGACGATGCAATAATTTATAACAGGATCTTTCCAAACAGTAGTTCTTAAATTCCAATATGATGGCTTGAAGAAAAAATCAATTGGTAAATCAAATAATACATTCGCTCTTAGAATATGCTCTAATTTAGGTAGAACTCTTCCATCAAAATAATCGTCAATTTTATCAGTTTCAAATCCTATAAGAGTAGCAAATTCTAGTTTATTATATCTCGTTTGATGAAAATAAACTTGTTGCAATTTATCTGCAAAGTTCAAGGCTGTAAATTCATATTTATCTTTTAAAAAATCAGATAACCTGTGATGCAGATGTATAAATGATTTATTTCTCTCAATTATCTTTACATCCGACTCTTTAAATTTATAATCCTCTTTTCGTATAATTTGACTCATTAATCTTTCTAATTCTTCCCCGTTAGCCCGTATGCTTCTTGTATTTCTTCTGACATAAATAATATTTGATTGTATTATTTCTCCTTTTTGGCTTGTGAAGTCCTTGGATGAAACCCTGATCTTTTCCGAACCTTTAATATAAATTAACCCAAGTTGTATTACTTTCCCTCCAATTTCATGCTCAAAATATAATACTTTTACATCAATTGAATAGCCAAGAGTTGCTTCAATTCTCTGCCCTAAGTCTGCTTCATCAATTTTATTGCTTATCCCAACTATTTCATTTGTCTGATTTTCTATCCCTAATATTAGATATCCACCGCCACTATTAGTGAATGCAAGTAAATCCTTTATAAATTCATAAAACTCCTCTTTTTTTGATATATTAAGTTCCTTTTTAAAATCCCATTTATCATCTTCTCTACCAAGTGAATACATCTCAAAAAACATTTCCTTGCTTAACATAAATGCAATCACCTTTCTTTTAAAATTAATGTTCTCACAAATTAAACTTTACTATATGGATTAAAACCACACCTAAGGAGTAATTCTGGTAGAGTTTTATAGGTCATTGCAAAAGATGTAATCTCACCATGTCACTTTCTGAGGAAAAAATATTCTCTGGATCCATGCCTAAAGAACGAAAAACATGGAGAGCAAAATCGTCTTTATAGTTTTCTCCTCTATCATTAAGTAATCTGTTTAAACTTCCTGCGAATAGATCAGCTATTTGTAATTGCACACTTGCGTATGATTCAGTAGCACCAAATAAATTTAAACGCAGTTTATCTTCATAATTAACTTTAAATTGAAGTTGCAAGTTTTGCTCTATCTTCACCAGAGTTAATGCATCATTTCCTACTTCTTTGTCCTTTGTAAAATTAACAGAGCGTGGTAGGCTTACTCGACCTGTTGCTGTTTCATGCTCAATACCCATATGCACAAGTTGATAATGCAAATCACTGAGCAAATCATCAATCTTTCTTCTATTTTCTCGCATATCAAATGCTATCGCTTGAAAACTGACCATTTCTCCCATTTCAACAACTTTGTTAAAGAACTCAACGTATAAATCATACTGATGTTTTTTCATTTCGGTAAAGTGAAACTCATTTTTAACTGTTAATCCTTTTTCCCTCTTCCATTCACTCATAACTCGTATCAGATTTTCATTTTTGCTTCTTTCAAGCACCCAGTAACTACCGACTATCGCAAAATTCTTGTTCTTCCCAGTTTCGTCGCAATATATATTTATGGTTGGAATATCAGGCTTAGTTGAGAGCTGAATTTCTTTCTCAACCTCTTCTTTACTCTTTCTGAACCTTCTTACCTTTTCTTCTCCTTTAAATAGACCAAATTCATTCTGTATTTTCGCCCTTGCCCTTGCCAAAGAAGTAAGCCTTTCAAATTCATATAATTGTTCGGGGGTTACAGCTTGCCCTTCCTTATAATTCTTCGATTCATATATTTCCCAATACTTTATCATTAGTGTGATGTCAGAATTACGTGTGCTTTGAAATCGATTAAGTAAGTGCGCTACTCGTGTGATTAAATGAAAATGGTCGTCTGCATTCAATCGTTCGATTAATACCTCTTTCTCTTTTTCTCTTCTTGCTAACTTTTCGGGGTCTACTTCTTGCTCATCAAATTCACTTTCTTCCTCTTCTTCAAAAGCAAACAACACTTCATCAGCCATTTCAATCCCCCTACGTATCGTTATACAAATAATGACATAACTATAGCATATGATGGGTCTTTTGGTCTTGTTAACTAGTTAATCGCTTCATCAAAACGAAATATTCAGTTCTTTACTACTACTCACCAACTTATATGCAAGGCTCTTTTTACAAGTGATCACAGTACAAACCATTACAATTGACAAAGATGCTGTTCATCAGTTTCAAACCAATCCTTACTGTCAAAAAGTATAATTTAAGCCACATGTGTCATTAATGATTATTCATATGTTTAGGTATGTTTCAAAACATTAATTAAAATTTATGAAACATACCAACAAACACGTATATGTTTTGACATATAAATGGTATAATATTCTTATGACATACATAGAAAGAGTGATCGCAATGAGCGACATTAGACATTTTGGATATGTGAGAGTATCAAGTAAGGATCAGAACGAAGCTCGGCAATTGGAAGCAATGAAAGATTTGGGAATACTCAAACGTGACATGTACATAGATAAACAAAGCGGTAAGGATACTAATAGGACTGGATACCAGTCTATGAAGAATAGTCTTAGGAAGGGTGATATTCTTTTTATTAAAGAGTTAGATCGACTAGGACGTAATGCACAGGATATAAAAAGAGAGTGGCAAGAGATAACACAAGAAATAGGCGCTCACATCGTTATCCTTGATATGCCGATCCTTGACACTAGGCAGTATCAGAATGGATTAGAAAAGCTTATCTCAAGTATTGTTCTAGAACTTTTATCTTACATGGCTGAACGAGAGAGAGAGAAGATCAATGGAAGGCAAGCAGAAGGAATAGCTACAGCGTTGAGTAATGGTGTAGTGTTTGGTCGACCCAAACAACTCATTACAGATGATTTCAAACAAGCATTCTTCGAGTGGAGACAAGGAGCGATTACAGCTGTTGAAGCCATGAAAATGCTTGAAATGAAGCCTAATACCTTCTATCGTCGAGTTAAAGAATACGAGCAACAAAATGTATAACGCCCTTAGAGGGCGTTATTTCGTCTATATCATCAGATTGGCTGTTGTTTAACGTTTTTTAATCATACCGCAACTGCATCGGGAACCTATCGTGGAATCCTATCATGCACCTAAATTGTTCTTATATTTATAGGCATTCACTAACATCATTATCTAAATCCATCAAACCTCTTATTAAACGAGAATAGTCAAAGAATACATCACAATATTACATTTTATCGTTATCGCATCGTCTGTATAATTAATAAGAGTATAAGGGGAGTGTATACTGTCTCAAAAAGAATATTTAGTTTGAGATAACCAGATCGTAACATTGATGAACTATGTTAATAGCACTACTATGCAGAAGGGTCATTTTAATCTTGAAAAGGATTTCTTCCCGCAAATATATCATCATCACCATAATCAGTATTGTCTTCAACAACTTCATTAATACTTCTAACGAATTCGCCAGTCCACGTATTAACAAAATAACCATTAATCTCCTTTTCGTTCGCCCAACCATATTCTCTTGCATATCTTTCCGAAGAGATCTTTTTCTGTTTCGGCAAAACATTACAACTTATTAGACTTCTTGCAAACTCTTTAAAATCATTTACAGTGTAGGTGTTAGCCCATGTTTGACTATCAACCGGCTTATTTAAGCAATAGGGTTTATGGTCATTGGTAATCATATTACGTTGTTCTAATTTTTTTAGCTGACTTTTAACTTCATCAATAGATAGTCCCGTTAATTTAGCCATATTAACATTAGAACAATCGAATTCATTAAATTTATCAGTAGACATTTTCAAGAAACTGTAAAGATAGAACCCTTCCACACCTAACTCTTCTTTTGTCATGCAATAAATGAACGTATCAATATCAAGCATGTGAGTGTTTTCTAATTGAAAGAATGTTCCATTTTCTATATTTTCCTTCTCCGACTCTTGATCTCTCCAGTATCCCTTTAATGGCATTGATACCTTCCAGCTTTTGTTATTACTATATACATCTTTATATTCGCTTTCAAATCTGAAAACAACCTCTTTGATTGATCTACCATCGGAATCGTCATACCAGTATCTACAGGGCTTATCTGTTTCTTTTCGAATATATCCAATCATTTGTAGTAATCCAGTCTTGTTTTTGGTCAAGTATGTATATTGTTCTGATTTAGCTGGAAACCCTAGAATCTGCTTAATAACACCCTCATTTATTTGGGTTTCTAGTCCTGTTGCTTCATTATATCTGCGATACTGTGCATATCTCCACTGATAGTTAGCCAAAAAATAATATGCATAAGCATATGCAATGTGTGTAGATGTTTTTCCTTTCAATTCATACTCTTCAAAAGCTTCTATGAAGTCATTGAAGATCTCGTTAGGCATATATACCTCATGTTGCTTTTCACTTACTCCTAATAAAGTAACCATCTCCGACTTATTGTAAAATGATTGTCTAATTCTCGCCATTTTGACATCTCTCCTGTCTATTTATCCCATACGATGATTATCCAATTGCAAAAAATATCCTTTAATTCGCATCAATAACTGCTTGTAACTCTTCACTTCTCTGAAATAACCAGAACTTGTTACCACTCTTCTCATGCAGTGCTGAACAAATATAACTGAAACCATTTCGCTTCAAATGTGCCATCAATTTTGAGTTGTAACAAAAGAAGAAATTCTGCTCTACTTTCATACATCAATCCCCCCTTTCCACATACTAAAAAAACCAACTCAAATTTGAGTTGGTCAGTTATAAATCTATTCAGTTTATATTTGAATCTCAGCTTCCTAAGTTTTTGATGTATTTTTTTGTCCTACACTTAATGTAGTCATATCTTCAAAATATGTTCTACTGTTTTGGAAGCATGGTCTGAAAATCTAATATCCGTTCAACTCCACTCTCATTTAATAAAGATTATATACACAATATAGTACTAAATATAATTAATTATTATTAAATGAGAGCGCAGTAGAACGGATTTTATGAAATCAGTATTTATTTTCATATTTTCATAGCATTTACCGAACTGACTGATTACTTATCAGATCGCTATTACATGAATGATTTTCTCTTCTTACTATGATATCAAGCTAAAGAATTTCCGCAAAGGTCTGTTTGAAAATATTTTCCGATCAACACAGATTTTTAATGGATACGAGTGGATTGCGATCCACACGTGGCAAGTAGTGCAATGTTGTTAATTATAATTTCATCAGTACTTTCTTTGGTATTCGATTACATAATTTGAATTAATTTACTTTTTGTCAGTTTCATGCTAGTATATTTTCAAATACGCTCATTAGGAAGGAAGATAAATAGCAATGCTGATACGTGAACAACAAATACACATTAATTTCATATGCAAAATCGAAACAGAGTAGCTTTCTTAGCTACTCTGTTTTTTTGTTAATAAATTTAGACCTGTACTTTTTTTGGTATTTAAGGAGGTGATTATTTATCATTGATTCAAAACAAATGATGATAAGCCCAAATAGTAACACAAGTTTGTTCAATAGAATCACAAAATAAAGGAGATAAATATATATGAGTATGAGAAAAGAAAAATGGAAATACGTAACAGTTACATCAAGCAACGTTGACGATTACCTCAACGATCTGTATCACGATACAAAAGCTCAACACATTAACCAAGGGGTCTCCTTTAACAAGGATGATCCCTATCAAATGGGATTGCTTAGATTGGCATTGATTGAGCCACAAGCTTTCAGTGGATTGTGCAAGAAATTGTTAAATCTCTATTTCGAATCAAAAAATATGCCGATTCAAAACATATCTTTTAAGTTTGAGATACTACCACAAGAAAAAATTGAAACTAAAAGTAAAGAAGAGTCACGATATGAAAATATGTGGATTGACTTTACTTAATCAAGGTGTTTTGAACACAATGTTGAAAATAACTAAGTTATAATTTTCTATTGATTATCCGTTAATTGATGACAAAAAAACCAATTCAATTTAGATATAGGAGCTGTAAATATGACTGAAAACAATGATGACACAAGGAAGAAAATCAGTGAAAAATTCGAACGCATGTTACCGCAAATTTGGGAAAGGGCACGCAGAAACAATGAAGCTTCGAAAACTGAGTATATGAAGCAGTTGCATACAAAACTACTTGATGATTCACGAAATCAGTTCCCCACATCAGTCTTCAATACTTATTTAAAAGGATTAAGCATAGTAGACATTTCAAGTGATGAAAGTATCGTATTCGGAACCAATTCCAATTTGAAAAAGGAAAGGTTGGAGAGTGAATATTTGTCATTACTGAAAACATCACTTAAAAACATTACGCATGTTAATTATGAGATCTCGTTTGTAGTCAATGACTTTGATATACCTGATTCACTTGAAGGAAAAAGTACCGATGAGTTATATGAACTAGCATTCGGCAAAGAAGAACTAGCACGACAAAAGGAACTTAAACGAAACAGATTGATACAACCAGACTATGATGAGTCTCTGTTAAACATAGTAGAATGCGTTCTGTGTGCTTGTGATGATGTCCCCAATGTCTCGTTAAGTATTCCCTTGAAATCAAAAAACGTTAGGATTGTCAGTGTCACCATCAAAGGAGCAAGATGCTCTAAATGTGGTGAGAGCTACTATAGTATGCAGGATATAGACGCAATTCATAAGATCGAACAATTATTGGAAGAGTTGTACCCTCATAACAGGAGTGATTGTCAATGAATGACACTACAGAAATTCAAAAAAAGGTAGATACGATTATTGTTAGTGTAGATGCTTTGACTAATACCATTACATCTACCATGGCGAGATGTGAAGAACGACTCATATCGCTAGAACAAACACTCTGGGTGGTTCAAAAGAAGATAATCGATCAAGACAAGTTACTGGAGGCACTGTCATCCAATATTATGATCGACGAATTAGTAAAAAGAAGAGAACTTCAAAGTAAGATTAAACAATTGAAAGACCAATCAGAAGAGTATCGTCGCTCAACGGGCAGAGCCATTAGAGAAGACGACGATGAAGATTGACACATATTAAATAAACAACTCCAGAAGTTTCAGATTATCCACTTCTGGGGTTGGTCATTTGTTAGAACTGATTTCCGAAGGAAAAGTAATAGACGCAATCAAACACATTAAGAGCCTGTTAAACCAATTGTTTACTGATAATAAAAGGAGTGATGGTTAATGTGTGAAGATAGAGATAAAGCTCAACTCGAACGAATTCTCTTAAACTTGGATTCCTTATCATCTACATTTTCATCAAAAATGGATACCTTATCATCAACAATGGATAAGGTTGAGAAAAACCTCATATTATTAAAAACGATGCTTATAGAGTTGAAAACTACTACTGAAGCAATGCGTGTTAACCATAATGAGTAACAACTATTGTTTACCAAACCTCATATGTTTCAAATTAACCACTGAGAGATATGAGGTTCGTCAATGCGCTTGCGACGGCTCTACGCCTCCTTTTTCTTCGTCTCAGGCGTAAATCAAAAGTACCTACTGATCATCACAATTAGAGTTTCAACATGGTGATTATCGAATTTATGAAAAGAGAAAATCCCTGTAAACAATAAAAAAATGGTACAGGGATTTTCTTATTTGGGTCTTCATTATTCTGATATTGATGTTACAAAACCATCTTCGAAATAAATATATTTGTAACCATAATAAACCCACTGCTCACTCACCCCATAAGCTGTCGTAGTTTTATTTTTATCTTTGGGTTTACCCCATTTCGACTTTTCAACCTTTTCTGCTGTCATTCCTATTTTCGGGTCATAGTATTTTTTATTATGTTCTTGTATTTCTTTAGCGTATTCGAGATCCCTTTTTTCAATTTCTTCATTGTGTAATTTTTCCCATGAATTATAAATCAAGTCTCCTAAATCACCTAACTTATGAATACTTTCCTTGTTTGAAACAAGCATCATTGTATCATCCACTCTGCCCAACAAATCCGAGTAATCATCAGGAGTAGACGTACTATTACTCAAAACAGATGCACAATCTAATAGAAAGCTAATAACCTTATCTTCTGGTTTATTTTGAGATAAAATTGCTTCCTTCGCTTTAATAGGTAAATCATTAACCATTAAACAAATTACATGAGATATAAGTTCATCATTAGTCAATTCCTCTATATTTATTTTATTATTTTCGCAAACTGCATTAACATTCTCATCATTGTTGAGAGTAACAACATTTTGTTCTGCATCCACATATTTCACTGCTTCATTTTCACCACAAGCAGTTAGAGTTATGAATAATGTTATTATAGATATGAATACGATTATATTTTTCATGGTGTATCCCCTTGTAGTTTGTATTCGTATGGTGACTTAATCCATATGAGATCAAATGCTTTGACTAACTCATTAACTTTTGCCTCACAATCACACAGCATATTAAGAGACAAAACTCCTTTCAATAATATTTACAACGATAAATAAATCAAATTGGTGCATATTAACAAATATGATAATACTTTATCACAATTGTATTCATTAATGAACACAATTTGTGTTATATTTTTTAATAGCTTATCACTTCTATACTGGTATAGAGGTGATTTGTAAAATGAACGATGATTTTATTGTCACACCCAAAGAAGAAAAATCCGTGACTATATCGATACGCATAGATAAAACCTTACAAATTAAACTTGATGAATTATCATCCAGAAGTAATCGTTCACGAAATGAACTGATTAACATGGCTTTAGAGTATGCTTTGAAAAATGTCAAATTTATTAATGGAACCAAGAAGGAGCAGTAAAAAAGCCGTCCAAGTTGGACGGCTTTTATTTGTATTGAATTTTCTTACAACTCTAATTTATTCCAAATATATTCTATGGAAGTATTTCAAATATCACAAACAACAGACTCCTTCCATTAAAATAATTTGCTCTTCACCAAATATCTTTGATGCGCACTAAACAATTGAAAATTCTGCTTCATTCGAAATAAAACTTATTCTGCAAATGAATTTCGAACTCATGCACTATCATAAACTTGGTCATACCTTCGCCTTGAAGAATAATGAAATTATAAAGCTCTTGCATAGTTTCAGCGTCAGTGATCAATGAATTTAATATCTCCAATAGCATTCCTTTAAACCCCATTTCTTTCAATTCCTCATCAATGCTAGTAGCAAGCATAGAAATTAACATAATTTAATTTCCTCCAAAATGAATTTAGTGATTGCTGTCGTCATTTTAAATCTCTCCTATGATCGTTAATGATATTTTGGACGCAGTAAACCAGCAGAAAAATATAGATTTTCCTGTTCATTAATGATATTCTTTTTATACGATCTGGCGTATAGTAATATATTATACGCTTGATCGTATAAAGTCAAATTTATTTTAGGAGTGATATACATGTTAAAACTTCGTCTAAAGCTTGACGAGATAATTAAAGAACAAAACATAAGTCAAAACAAACTAGCGCAGATAATCGAAGTTAGACAAGCCACTTTATCCGATATGTGCCGAAATGCACGTACAGAAATCAACATACCAATTATCGAAAAAATCGCAAATCACTTTGGTATTAAAGACATTTCCAATTTAATAGAACTAGTCGATATAAAGGAGGAGAATCAATGATCTCAGACAAATCGCTTGCTGAATTTGGAGTTGTAAAAAGCGAAGCAGGAGTCTTCATACCCAAGGATTTCTGTTTGGTATCTTTATTAAATTGTTATCAGACCAAAGATATTATTTTGACTGATGAACAGCATGAAGCCATCTCAAATTTTTTATTTCATTTGGAGCTTGATTTAGGTATTTGTGACGGTAGTAAGAAGGAATTTTTGAAACAGCGGATTATTGAAGAGGAAGATTGAAGATTAAATACACACCATAAAAAGTTAAATACAACTCACGTTGAATCAGCAGTCCAGCATGAATTTAAGTATTTTAAATTGGCAGACGAATATACCTGTTCAATCATGAAGCAATATGACAGTGCAGGATGCTGTCCATTCGGTGAGGAGTTAAATGGATGCAAACGTAGAATTAAGTTAGCATTTCAAGAGATTTGAATGATCTTTACCATTAAGTTGAATATGCTGTTCAATGCACCCTGATGTGGCAGATCGACCACTTCTTGGGGCATACGTACGAACTCATTCCTGAAAGGGTTGCTCTTTCTCAGTTAAAATCTAAAAGTAACATATTTTTCGTATCAAGATCTAATTAGAATTATTTATCTTATATATATATATATATATATTATAATTCTATTTATATAGGTGGCGAAAAATATGTTACTTTTAGAAAAAAAGCTTGAAATTCTAGATAATCATACTGGTTCGTTCTAAGGGCTTTGGTGACCACTCAGATCGATTTCGAACTTCAAACGTTTAGTTCCTTATCTTCAAGCGCCAGCAAGCTCTATACCCCCTCTGATGTCGTCTATGATGAAAAATAAACCACGTCATCCTCTACGATTAATCATTGTCAAATGGCGTGGTTCGAATGTTTAGTTAAATACGGTGCTCATACTAAATGAACACAATTAAAATGACATAAGGAAAAGTAAAGACTAATTTCGCTACTTTTCCAAAAAAATTTTCTGATCCTTTGCTTTACTCTAGTCAATCATACCTTTTAAATCTCACTCCAAAACCAAAGCCAACTTTATCAACTTTCCATCCTGCATCCATCCACCCTTGAGCCTGTGTTCTTAATGGATGTCTTGTATTTCCCCCACTATGTGCGATCATACTTAGATGATGGTGCAAGTCCACCTGTTATTTCATCTAATTTTTCAAAACAAAGTTGTATTTCACTCACATCTAACTGAGTTAGGTATGTACCAATTTTATCGTACATGCTACTCATTAAACTTCCCCCTAACCTCATTTCGAGCTTTATCGCCATGTGTTTAAATCAAGTAATTCCATTTACTTAGTTTACTATGCATAGACTCAATTGTTTTTTTCTGCTAAATGAAAATATGCCGAAGAATTCAAGATATCTTATTTCATCTTTACTTTTATCATCTTTACAACTTCATCGTAAACCTTAGCATCTATTCTCGAATCCGTTTCGTAATTAGTTGTGTTCCCAGAGTTCAAATCCAATTCATTAACAACTGCATTAAAAGCATAAGAAAACTTTGTTTCAATATCATATGATATTTCATTCTCGATCAAGTACTGTTCAAATATGTGCTATTCATAAAAATCAATAATATCATTGAAATGTTTGATCCTGAACTCACGAAAATATTCAATCAAGAATCTATGGTATGCAATTGATGAACTAAAATCCATATGACACTTCCTATTCATTAGAGATCAAAACCTTATATGCTTTGAAACCTAAAGAAGCATCTTTTAATTTAATGTCATTTCTCAAACGAGCATAACGACTCTCAGGATTATTTATTATAGTTTCATAGATATGTTGAAATTCATTTTGGATAAATGAAAGTAATATCGCCCTATTTAACATTTGATTATCTGAACTTGAATCATCTATAAATTTAGATATGGCTATTTCTGTAGACAATATTCTATCCGAATAAAACCCAATGTTAGTTGTTAAATCATCATCTTCTGACATGGCATTAAACAAATTTTCTAAATCCATGTAAAGTTCTTTTTCAATTTCTTGTACATTCATAGAAATTGCTGTTTTATTTTTTTCATCTTCAACTTTAGATAATTCAATCTGTACCCGCTCAAATAGTGCAGATGCATCAGGATCGCTAGGCTTTTCAATAAGGGCATAATCAAACTGTTTTAATGCTACTTCATATTGATTCTCTTTTAAGGCATCCTTACCTAGTCTCATACTTTCTTCGTAGGGATCACCATTAGAACAACTTGTAAGTAATGAAATTATTACTAATCCACTTAATACACAATTCAGAAACATCAGAGTGAATCTTTTCATTATTTTCCCCTTAAACGTTCTAGATTTTATTGCTACTTTAAGCAGATTCCACACTTAGACCAGTTATCTCCGCAAGACTTATGATTTTTCTTTCCAATTCAAAATGCTCTTCCGAACAATATTTATCTAAGTTTGTTCTTACTCCCTGATTATCATTACGGTGCAATTGTCCGCATTCGGATTTATGTAATCTCTTGTTTGCTTTATCACCAAAATAATTAAACACAAATCCTTATGGGTTCTGGTGGAGCCATGATTCGTAATCTCGCTCATTAAGTTTGAAATGTTCGATCATTAATGCGTCCTCCCTATACCGTCAACTATTCATCGTCTTCTAAATGCTCTTCTCTCAGCATTAGGAACACACATTTTACATACTTCAATCGGTTTCCCTTTATCATTTATATAGTTCCTTGCTTATTTAGCTTTCTTACCACATACAACACACCTAGATTTAAATAACCATGACAACACTTCTAAAGCTCCTCTTTCCTGTTGAGAAATTAAAATCATAAAAATTAAACAAATACTACATTGAAAGCTAAACCCACTTCCAACAATTATACAATGCTACAGGCAATATGTACCATATTTTCTGATTCATAGTGAAAGCTCCCCACATCTGTGGGAAGCTCAGCACGCTTCTACTGCATTTTGTGTAACGACTGTAAATTTATTCACTTTTAAATAATTGATAGCTTAAAACACATTTAGGAGAGCCTTATAGGTATTCTACAATGACACTAGCTAAATACAGTTGGTTATAGCTCATCCATAAATGTGAGTGGACTATGCTTCTGATATTTCTTTGCAATTTCTTCGTCAGAAAAATCCAAATATGCTTTCTGTGTAACCTCTACAGACGAATGCCCCAATATTCTACAAAGTGAAAACCAATCCCCATTGTTTAAGATGTAATATTTAGCAAAGTTATTTCTTAGTTGATGTGGATGAATATGAATACTAACTTTTTCACCAGCATCACGCAATGCACGTTCATAATTCCTTATATCAAGCTGTGTACCTTTAGTTGTCGGAAACATAAATGGACTTTCTGAATATCTGTCCTTATAGCGTAGCCACTGCTTTAATTCATTAGCAGATTTGTAGGAAAAATAAACAAAGCGTTCCTGTTTGTTCTTAGCATTAGTGATATGGATGCTTTTGTGTTGAAAATCAATATTCTCTGGTAAGATACTCAAACATTCGCCAATTCTCATGCCAGTATCCAACAAAAGCCTAGATATAACAAGATTCCTGTATCCATGAAATGTACTTGTCTCGAACTGCCCAAATACCTTCTTCAATTCGTCTGGTGTTAATGTTTTCTTCATCTTCCGTTCTATTCTAGGGTTCTCTAACTTCTCAACAGGATTTCTAGGAATTTCCCTCTCCACTTTATAAAGATAATTAAAAAAAACTTTGATATTGCGAACATAATTAGCAATTGTGGTCGTAGATATTTCTTTTTTAAAATCTTTCCTATTTTCAGGGTGGTTACTTTGCTTTGATTCCTCATTGTTGACTACCGTGTACTTACCGCGTTCCCTCAAATATTTTATATATTGCCGTATATGACCAGACTGTACTTTATTTACTTCCTCAATTTGAAACTCATTTTTGAGATAGGATACAAATAACTTTAATGTCTGCTCATAGCTAGCAAGCGTCTTGCGAGACAAATTTTTGGATGAACAATAAAGCATAAAATTGTCCAACTGAAATTCAATGTCTGTCATAATAAAAAATACCGCCCTTCATTGGATTTTGACAAACCCAATAAATAACGGTATTAGTTGGTATGTTACATAGTAGTTTATCGGTTTAAAATCAGTGATTTCAGATATTTACCGCCAAAATTGTTTTGACTGTAATCTGTTTCCAAAAACCTGAAATTACTAACCGTTACGCTATTAATCCCCCGTTCAGCTAACCTTATGCTCAATCCGTAGCTTGTCTGCAACCATCGCAATGAATTCTGAATTGGTCGGTTTCGACTTGCTGATATTAATCGTGTAACCAAACAGGTGGCTGATGCTGTCGATGTTGCCGCGCGTCCAAGCTACTTCGATCGCGTGCCGAATGGCGCGTTCTACGCGGGATGGCGTTGTTTTGAATTTCTCGGCAATGGCGGGATACAGCGTTTTCGTAATCGCTCCAAGAATTTCAATGTTGTTGTACACCATCGTAATCGCTTCGCGCAAATACTGATAGCCTTTAATATGTGCAGGTACTCCGATTTCATGAATAATGCTTGTTATGTTTGCATCCAGGTTTTTACCCTTCGCAATTGGAACGACATTAGATTTCAACGAGGATGAGCTAGTCGTGAAGCTTCCCGTTGAGGAATAGGTAGGATTACCAACAAGCTGACGAATCCGGTTCGCCAAGATATCCATATCGAATGGTTTTAAAATATAATAAGAAGCACCCAACTGTACCGCTTTTTGCGTAATATTTTCTTGGCCGAATGCCGTCAGCATAATGATTTTTGGCATCGGGGATAGATTAATCTCTTTCAAGCGCTCAAGCACGCCCAGTCCGTCTAAATGAGGCATAATAATATCAAGGATAAGGACATCAGGAATTTTTCTTGTTTCCTCCAAATGTCTTAGAACCTCTTCTCCATTGTACGCGACTCCACTTACACTCATATCACTTTGTTCTGATATGTATTCCGATAACAGGTTAGTAAATTCCCGATTGTCATCTGCCAATAATACTTCGATCTTATGCAAGTTGTGGTCCTCCTCTAAATGATATTGATGATTACGCTCACTAGTTGTCTGCTTAAAGTTTTCGACATGTGAAGTTGAATTCCTTCTGTCGAAAATTATTTTTCTTTATTTTTTTACGTCAATTCGATATAATGAAAATTTTATTACATGTACTGATACCTTTCGTTATTCTTCGACAAAATTCATCGCTCTTTTCCTCTGCTGCGCGTTTTTTAGTTTTGCTCCATAAAAAAGAAAAACGTCTGACTTAGCTGCAGATGAGCTAGAGCAAACGTTTTTCAAAAAAGCATTTTCAAGCCGCATCGGCAATATGACCATTTGCAGATTTAAGAAGCACGCCTGCATCTTGAAGCATCCATTCAATAAAACACCCATAGCCGGATGAAGGATCATTCACATACACATGAGTTACCGCACCAACAAGCTTGCCATCCTGTATGATTGGACTGCCGGACATTCCTTGTACGATGCCTCCTGTTTTGCTTAACAAACGTTTATCTGTAATTTTTATGACCATGCCTTTTGTAGCCGGCCCAGATTGCTTCGATACATGTGCGATTTCAATATCGAAACGTTCAACCTTCTGTCCATTTACAACAGTCAAAATTTGCGCCGGCCCTTCCTTCACATCTTCGGCAAAAGCAACAGGAATAGACTTCTCGCTATAGCTGTGCGTAGGAACTTCATTCATTTTGCCGAATATTCCGAAAGGAGTGTTGCGCTCAACATTGCCCAATATTTTGCTTTCTTTTACGAAATGCGCTCTTTTTTCTCCCGGCTCGCCATTTTGGCTTTTGTTAATAGACGTAACGCTGGACTGTAAAATCTGGCCTTCCCCTACTTCAATCGGAGTTTGTGTATCCATATCAGTAATGACATGTCCGAGAGCACCGTATACACCCTGGTCTGGCGCATAGAAAGTTAACGTGCCGACTCCCGCTGCGGAATCACGGATGTAAAGACCAAGACGCCAAGCTTTATCCTCCGCATCAAATACAGGGCTTAATAACGTGTGATTGATTTGTCCGTCACGCTTGAAAGTTACTTCCAGCGGTTTCTTTTCGTTGCCAGCCCGTTCACTTAAGACCGCGATTCGTTGTACCTGATTGATATTGGCACCATTGATCTTAACAATTAAATCACCTAATCGTAGCCCTGCTGCTTCACCAGGAGATTGCTTCAAGCCATCTGCCCCAGCAACCTGATGATGACCTACAACCAGAATGCCTGATGATTTAACTTTAACGCCAATAGTCTGGCCACCTGGTATTACTCGTAAATCAGGCACCACATTAACTTTTACTGTCTTGAATGGAATTTTACCAAATAATTTCACTTTCATTTTGGTTTGACCGCTTTGAATCGATTGAAGGGACAGTGGTTCGTTCAAATTTACGGATAAAGAATGACTGGTGGATCCGTTAATCTGAAGCATCTGTGGGTCGACCGTTACTTCTGCATGAACGGGCACTCCGTACTGTAATCGTTTCAGCTGCCCAGAGAATAAACGAAGTTCATTCGGGATAGCGGCAAAATGTTGAAACGGAGTGGAGCTTCCGATCATACAAATGAAGAAAACGAGAACTAGGCCAAACCATCGCTTCCTTTGATTGGAGTTCAATGATTTCACGCTCCCTGTAATTCCATCGCATGACGAAAAAGGTTAAGTCGCCAATGGCGTACCTTTAAGTTACCCTCACCCGCATGTTTTATGTCCGCAAAAACATTCCCTAATTGGCTTCCATTACGCCCCCTTCTGTCTAACCGCCAAATCAAGCATTTCCTGTGCATGATGCCTTGTTTTTTCCGTCACTTCCACACCGCCAAGCATGCGGGCCAATTCATCGATCCGCACCTGATCAAGCAGCTCCGTTACCGAAGTGGAAGTACGCGCTCCAATAACCTGCTTCCGTATTTCATAATGGTGATCGGCCATACATGCTACCTGTGGGAGATGCGTGATGGAGAACACCTGGCACTTGAGTGCCAGCTGGGACATTTTCTCTGCAATCGCTTGGGCAGCTCGTCCACTCACACCCGTATCCACCTCATCAAAGATTAGTACCGGCACTTGGTCAATCTCGGCAAAAATACTTTTCAGCGCAAGCATAATACGCGACATTTCTCCACCGGATGCAATCTTGCTAAGCTGCTTTAATGGCTCGCCTGGGTTAGTGGAAAGCATAAAGATCGCCTCATCCATTCCGTTCGTATGCAACCGTATTTGCTTCGTATCGCCACTTCCAGACACGGTTGCATCGATTTGGACACGGAATCTTGCCGATGGCATCTGAAGCTGTCCTAGCTCGTTCTCGATAGCCTCAGACAGCTTTGCGGCTGCATGTCCCCTCAACTGCGACAGCTCCTGCGCCAGCACCAATGATTGGTCATACAGCTTCGCTTCCTTTACACGCAGCTCTTCAAGCAGCTGATCGCGGTTCTCGATTTTGTCGCGATCCATCATTGTCCGGTCCAGGTATGCAAGTATGTCAGGTATGGTTTCACCGTATTTGCGCTTCAATCCGTTTATCAAGTCCAGGCGGTCCTCGACCTGTGATAGCTGATCTGGATCGGATTCAATGCCATCCCGATAATCACGTAATTGAAACGCGGCATCCTCAGCTTGATAGAAAGCAGATTGCAGCTGTTCAAGCAATGGATTCAATTTGGCGGGATCATAGCTCTGAATATCTATTAGCTTTGCGACTGCCTTGCTGACCATGTCAAGCCCTTTGCCACCATACAGCAAATCGTAAGCGTCAGAAACCGCATCCATTCTTTTCCCTGCATACATTAGCTTGCGCCTAAGCTCAGTAAGTGATTCATCCTCATCTACCTTAAGCTGTGCTGCCGTTATTTCCTCAATCTGAAACCGGTATAAATCAAGCATTTGCACATTGTGTCTTGTTGCGTTTTCCAGATCGCGAAGCGATGCTCTAACCTGCTGCAATCCGCTGAATACGGTCCGGTAATTTTGTTTGCGCTCGATCAGCAGATCGCCTGCAAACAAATCCAACCATTCCAAATGCTGCTCCGAGCGCAGCAATGATTGATGCTCATGCTGCCCATGAATATTTACGAGACATTCTCCGATTTCTCTCAGCATTGTCATTGTGACGAGCTGTCCGTTCACCCGACTGCTGCTCTTGCCATGCGCGGACAGCTCGCGCCTAATGACAAGCATCTCTTCATGTACGGCATGTACACCCAGTCTATTCAGCACCTGCCATACGGGATGTATGCTTGGAAGATCAAATAAGGCTTCCATTTCTGCTTTGTCACAACCATAACGCACCATGTCTGCGGAGCCTCTACCGCCGACCAACAAACTTAGGGCATCGATCAATATCGATTTGCCTGCTCCTGTTTCTCCTGTCAACACATGAAAGCCATGATGAAAAGTAACGTTCACTTCTTCGATTACCGCTAAATTCCGAATAGACATCTCACGCAGCATGGTTCTTCCTCCTTAGTTCAATAACTCCAGTATTCGTTCAACGACTTCTCCGCTCTGCGTCTTCGTTCTGCAGATCATCAGAATAGTATCATCACCACAGATAGTCCCCATAACTTCTGACCACTCCATGTTGTCGACCAGTGCACCAATCGCATTCGCTGAGCCGGGCAAGCATTTCATAACCACCAAATTATCCGTAAAGTCAATATGTTCGAAATGATCAAGCAATGCGCGCTTTAGTTTATGAATCGGGTTCTGCTTCTGATGCTCCTGCGGGATGGAGTACTTGTACCTTCCTTCACCAGCAGGAACCTTAATCAGCATCATTTCTTTCATATCGCGGGACACTGTGGCCTGCGTAACCTGCATGCCCGAGTCACGCAACGCCTCCACCAGTTCTTCCTGCGTCTCGATTGCGCGCTTTGTAATAATTTCCTTGATTCGGAATTGTCTAATTCCTTTCATGAAAAAACCTCCGTGATTTAATAATCTGAGATGTGAAACGTGATTTTCCGAATTAGCTTTTCCTTTGCGTCAACGAATAATATGCCTTCACACTCAGGTAGAAGAAGAGCATACACGAGTAATTTATCCCTTACACCACTCGGTGACCAATCTATGGGCATCCGATCACGTGCCGTCTTCACTACATAGCTGCAATTATCCTTCACAGCGATGTAGTCTATATAAATCCGGCTGCCCTTTCCAAGTGGAACGTCGTTTACTTTAATGGGAACTGGAATTAAATGCTTACCTGAGCTTACCTCGTACCCTGATTGCTCCAGCAATATGATATTCTCATCATCCGCTGCAAGCACGCCGCCCTTCCCAAGCTTGAGTCGATTCACACTCGCAGGCTCATGCAGCCATCGGTGAAACATTCGAAACAGCCAGAATATAAACAAGCAGCCTGCTACCAGCATGATCATCCAATCGCCATTCGTTCCCACTCGCATCCTCCGTTCATTAAAGGACAGTCTCCTTTAATCCTTCGCTATGCGGTGCGATTATTCCTGTATTTGCCGACAACCGAACATTTGTTTGCTTTTACACAGTTTATCAAATATTGCACCCGCCTGTAAAGTAAAAAAGATGCCGGCAGCTACGACGCTGCTCGACACCTCTCGAATATGATATAACAATGTTGTACTTATTTGCCTGCTGTGAATGTTTCATTTGCTTGCTTGACTAAAGCAGTTAGGGATTCATCATTCGGAAACACAGAGCTTGGTTCTGCCGACCAATGCCAATAAGCTAAAAATTCAATGTTCCCTTCTCCTCCCGTAATAGGCGAAAAGGTAATATCCTGCAAAGAATAACCGAGCTCCGAAGCCATCGACAGTACAGTACGCAGTACATCACGATGTACAACGGCATCGCGAACGACTCCCGATTTCCCAACTTTCTCGCGACCTGCCTCGAATTGTGGTTTGATGAGTGCGACAATTCCGGACCCAATCGATAACAACGTCGATAAAGCCGGCAATATATGCTTCAAAGATATAAAGGAAACATCGATCGTAGCGAATGTAGGCAACGGTCCTGTCAAATCAGCAGGCTGTGTGTATCTGAAATTAGTCCGTTCCATGACATGGACGCGTTCGTCCTGTCGTAGCGAATAATCCAATTGATTATATCCGACATCGATCGCATACACATAGGACGCACCGTTTTGCAGGGCACAATCCGTAAAGCCCCCTGTCGACGCTCCAATATCAAGCATAACGCGACCTTGAAGGTCTATGTCGAAAGCCCGAAGGGCTTTCTCAAGTTTAAGGCCGCCACGGCTCACATACGGATGCAGAGCGCCTTTTACTTTGATATCAGCGGCTCTCGGTACTTTCATGCCGCTTTTGTCAACAGGCTCATCATTAACTAGCACAAGTCCTGCCATCAAAGCTGCTTTAGCTTTTTCTCTGCTCTCATAAAATCCGCGTTCAACTAGGAGTACGTCAATCCGTTCTTTTGGTGTTGTAGTCATCTGTCTCCCTCAAAGTTACTGTTGGCCAGTAACTCGCTTCATTCGCCGTGGCTGCATGTTTTTCAAATCGGAAGCGACGCGTTCAGCCGTTAGTCCGATTTCTACTCTTTGCTCTTTGATTGTGCCGTGCTCGACAAACAGATCAGGCACGCCAATGATACGAATAGCAAGGCCGTAAATGCCTCTTAATGAATAAAATTCAAGTACCGAGCTTCCGAATCCGCCAAGCTCAGCATTTTCTTCCAGCACGATCATTTGCTTGCCTTCTGCTGCGAATTGGAGAAGCATTTGCTCATCCAGCGGCTTAATAAACCTCGCATTTACAATTTGAACGTTTATGCCGTCACGCTTTAGAAGCTCAGCAGCTTCCTCAGCAACCTGTAGCATAGGCCCAATCGCCATTATGACGCTTGAATCGCCTTCTCGGACCGTCTCCCATTTTCCGATAGGCAGTGCCTGTGGATTGGGATCCATCTCTACGCCAAGACCCGCAATCCGAGGGTACCGCACTGCAATCGGCCCATCATCATAATCAACGGCTGTCTTAAGCATTTGTCGCAGTTCATTCTCATCCTTTGGCATCATAATAACCAAGTTAGGTATATGCCGCAAAAATGAAATATCATAAACGCCATGATGCGTTTCTCCATCTGGACCAACAAAGCCCGCGCGATCGATTGCAAATATAACATTAAGATTCTGCCGGCAAATATCATGTACAACTTGATCATACGCACGCTGCAAAAAGGTGGAATATACGGCAAAAACCGGCTTCATGCCTTCAATAGCAAGCGCAGCCGACATCGTAGCCGCATGCTGTTCCGCAATCCCAACATCGATCATCCGATTCGGGAACCTTGCAGCAAAGGGAAGCAATCCAGATCCGCCAGGCATGGCGGGCGTCACGGCAACGATTCGTTCATCCTTCTCCGCAAGTTCGATAAGCATTTGCCCGAACACATCTGTATATACAGGAGGTCCGACCGCCTTCACAACTTGACCCGATTCAATCTTGTATGGCGTTATGCCATGCCATTTGAATGAGTCTGCCTCAGCAGGCGAGTAGCCTTTTCCTTTCACCGTCAATACATGGACAAGTACAGGCCCAGGCATGGAATCGGCTTGCTTCATAATATCGATCAATTGTTCAATATCATGCCCGTCTACCGGACCAAGATACGTAAATCCGAATTGCTCGAACAAAATACCGCTTACGAGCAAATATTTCAAGCTGTCTTTGAATCTTTCAGCAGTCTTAGCCAATTTCCCGCCGATTGCCGGTACTTTGTTCAAAAGCTGCTGCAGCTCGTCCTTGGCTTTATGATAATGGCGGTCCGTCCGGATCTTTCCTAAATAATGATGCAATGCTCCTACATTTGGCGCAATGGACATTTCGTTATCGTTCAAAATAACGATTAAATCTTTTTTCTCATGACCGATATGATTGAGTGCTTCCAAAGCCATACCGCCAGTAAGCGCGCCATCACCAATAACGGCTACAACACGGTTAGTCTCGCCCTTCAGATCACGGGCAAGCGCCATGCCCATCGCAGCAGATAGCGACGTACTGCTGTGACCGGCTTCCCATACGTCATGCTCGCTTTCGGCACGTTTAACAAAGCCGCATAGGCCTTTATATTTTCGTAAAGTATCAAACCGTTCCATTCGGCCGGTTAATATTTTGTGAACGTATGATTGATGGCCGACATCGTAAATAAATTTATCTTCTGGACTATTGAATAAATAATGCATGGCTAGGGTCAGCTCTACAACTCCCAAATTCGGAGCGAGATGACCACCCGTAACGGAAAGCTTCTCAATAAGGAACTGACGGATTTCAGCGGCCAGTTGCTCTAGTTGAGCGGTTGTCAAAGCTTTCAAATCTTGAGGTCCGTTAATCTGGTCAAGCAGCACGTTACTTTCCTCGCTTTCGCGGACGCGTATTCCAGCCGTCCCATGAACATCTACATTTTACCTATTATAGCATACTGCGATTTATTTCCCAACCGAAATGGAAAAAGCATGTCATTCTCAATGATCGCGTCCAACGAGATAATCCGCAATTTCAAGCAGCCGTTCCGGTGCGGCAAACCCCGCTTCGAGTACAGCTGACTTCGCTTCTTGGGTTAACCGTTCAACCTGAGCTTTGCTTTCTTCTATTCCGATAAGGAATGGATAAGTAACCTTGTTCTGCTCAACATCACTATTCGTTTTCTTGCCGAGCTTCGTTTCGTCGCCGATCAAATCAAGGATATCATCCTGAATCTGGAAAGCCAAACCGATATTGCGACCGTAACGGGCTAGAAGTTCAAGCTGTTTTTCCGTTGCGCCACCGATCCTTCCCCCTGCCATAACAGAAAACGCAATTAAATCGCTCGTTTTGTGAAGATGAATATATTCCAGCTCACTTATGGAAGTAATCCCCTGTTCACCTTGCATATCCGCAACCTGACCGCCAACCATGCCTGGAGCACCAGCTAGCATAGCCAAATCCTCCACGATCGCAAGTGCTGTTTCGGCACTGACGCCTCCTCGGCGGGCAGCTTGCGGGATTAGATGAAAGGCATGTGTTAGCAGGGCATCACCTGCTAGAATTGCCATTGCTTCACCGAATACCTTATGGTTTGTAAGTTTGCCTCTGCGGTAGTCGTCATTGTCCATAGCGGGCAAATCATCATGCACCAGCGAATACGTATGAATGAATTCAACCGCGCACGCAACAGGCAGCGCTGCATTTTTTGCATCGTCTTGACCTAATACCGCTTCGGCTGCAGAGAGAACGAGAGCAGGTCTAATGCGTTTGCCGCCTGCTTCCAAAGAATAAAGCATCGCTTCCCGTAACCTTGCTGGAACATCCCATTCGGCAGGAAGCGATTGTTTAAGCGAAGCTTCAATAAGCTCCGCGCATTGCGATAAATACGCTTTTATTGCGAACCTCTCGTTCAAGCTTATTCCCCTTTGTCCTCGTTTACTTCTGTAAACGGTTTTTTCTGAAACCCTTGGTCTGTCTCGATCAACAGTTCGATCTTCTTCTCGACCTGCTCCAGCTTGCCGCCGCAAAGCTGAGAGAGCTTCATACCTTCCTGAAACAGCTCTATTGCTGTTTCAAGCGGAACATCTCCGTTCTCAAGCTTAGAGACAATAGAATCCAAACGCTCCATCGCTTGCTCAAACGTAAGCTCACTTTGATTCGCTGCTGCCATCCATCCCATCTCCTCTCCATGCGTCTACGTGACAATCCAGCTGTCCATCCGCCAGCCTTACCTTGACGGTATCGCCAATTTTAACGTCGCGGATCGATTTGATTAATTTCACTTCTTGCTGGTCGTACACAAGGCCGTAACCTCTCGACATCACCTTTAACGGGCTTAGCGCATCTAATTGTTTCATGCTGCTTAACAGTCTCTGTTTGTTCTGTTTGACGGCAATGCTCATCGATTGCTCAAGCTGTTTCTGAGCGGATTGAAGGCGACTAGCAGCGAACGCTGCACGTTCGCCGGGATGATGGGCCGCAATCGTCGTTTGTATTCTAGCCAAGCGCTTGTGCCCGCGTTCGACTACACGATTAGTGCGCTGCTCCAGCTGCTCCTTCAAACGATCCAATCGCTCTGCCTGATCGAGCAAATATTTACGCGGATACAAGAAAAAAGGAGAGCGCCGTAAGCGCTGCAGCCTCTCCTTATCATCTTGGACACGGTAACGCATGCTTTGTACCAGCCTCTGCTGCTGTCTCAATAGCTGCTGCTGCAGCTCTGTCATGCTAGGCACTGCAAGCTCCGCTGCTGCCGTTGGTGTTGCTGCCCGTAAATCCGCGGCAAAATCCGCAATTGTAAAGTCAGTCTCATGGCCAACAGCGCTTATAACGGGTATAACTGATCCTGCAATACTCCGTGCAACGGCTTCCTCATTGAACGCCCACAGCTCTTCTAGCGAACCGCCGCCGCGGCCTACAATTAATACGTCCGCTTCGCCAAAACGATTCATTGCATCAATCGCTTTTACAATGGCAGGCGCTGCTTGAGCACCTTGAACGAGAACCGGGTATATATAAATCGGAATTAATGGATAACGGCGTGTCAGCGTAATAATAATATCTCTGACTGCAGCTCCAGTCGGGGATGTTATGACTCCGATTGCGCGTGGAAACCGTGGAATGGGCCGTTTTCGGGATTGCGCAAAAAGCCCCTCTTCGCTTAGCTTGCTTTTAAGCTGCTCAAACGCGAGGTACAAACTCCCAATTCCGTCTGGCTGCATCGCATTCACGTAAAATTGATAATTGCCATCTCGCTCATAAACCGAAATATTCCCTCGAGCAATTACTTTCGTGCCTTCTTTGGGAATGAACGGGAGCCGCTGGTTCTGTGAGGCGAACATAATCGATTTGATTCGGCTGTCTTTATCTTTTAGCGTGAAATACATATGCCCGCTTGAATGATGCGTGAAATTAGAAATTTCGCCCCGCAGCCATACATCGCCGAGCAGCAGATCCGATTCCATTTTCATCTTAATGTAGCGATTGAGCTCTTTAATGGAATAGATCCGAGGCTGGTCTGCCATATCTGCAATCACTCCTTGATTCCGTTTGCCCTTTTTGCTGCCGTAATCGTATTTTTCATAAGCAATGTTATCGTCATTGGACCAACGCCGCCAGGAACCGGGGTAATATAGCCTGCTGTATCCAGACAATCCTCGAAGTCTACATCTCCTGCAAGCTTTCCGTCAGGCAGTCTATTGATGCCAACATCGATAACAATTGCGCCAGGTTTTACAAAATTGCGGCCAATTGCTTTTGCTTTTCCAATGGCAACGACAAGAATATCCGCTTGCTTCGCGATTTCCTCCATATTTGCTGTACGAGAATGGCAAATTGTCACTGTAGCGTTCTCGCGGAGCAGCAGCATGGCTACCGGCTTCCCTACAATGTTGCTTCGGCCGATAACGACAGCATGCTTCCCTGAGATTTCAACGCCACTGCGTTTAATCAGCTCAATGACGCCAGCCGGCGTACATGGCAGCAGGCTATCATCTCCGATAACGAGGTTGCCCACACTCTCGGGATGAAACCCGTCAACGTCCTTCTCAACGCGAATAGCATCAATAACAGCCTTCTCGTTAATATGCTTAGGAAGCGGCAATTGGACGAGTATGCCATTAATAGATGCTTGATTGTTTAATCGGTCAATAACAGCCAGCAATTCCTCTTCACTCGTATCTCCGGATAAACGGTGTACCTCGGAATAAAAACCAAGCTGCTGGCAAGCTTTTTCCTTGGAACCAACATACACCTTAGAGGCTGGGTCCTCGCCAACAAGTACGACTGCAAGTCCTGGAATGACTCCCTTTTCTTTCAAGGCTGCAGATTCCGTAATCATTTCTTCACGGATTAGATCAGAAATTTTCTTTCCTTCAATAATTTGTGCGCTCATTGCTCCAGTCTCCTTTAACATCGATGAATAGTTGTTTTTCCTTTGAATTAAGACTTCAGCTCTTCAATTTCCAGAAGCAGCTTACCGAGAACTCCATTTACGAATTTCCCTGATTCTTCTGTTCCAAAATGCTTCGCAAGCTCAATGGCTTCATTAATTGTAGCCTTCGGCGGTACATCGTCGCGGAAAACCATTTCATAACAAGCCAATCGCAGGACTTGGCGGTCGACCCTTGACAAGCGATCGATCTGCCAGCCTGTCAAATACTGCTGGAGCATGCCGTCGATGGCTTGTCTATGCTCCATTACGCCTGATACAAGCTCACGCGAAAATTCATCCGTGCTGCTTGCTTCAGCCGGATCTGCTTCGATTTCATTGTCATGGCGAAGCTCTTCCATCAGCATATCGACTGCATCAGAAGCCGAAACCTCATTCATTTCCATTTGATATAAACTTGAAACTGCTATTTCTCGTGCTAATCTACGTTTCATGTTACCTCCACGGCAGCTTTAAGCCGAAATGTTATTATTCTTAATGTCCTATCGCAAGGTGAAACGGCTATCGCCATCCATTGGCGGCGCGGCTCGTTTCATTCCGAGAAATATAGAGAATATATAGCCTAACGATATCCATTCCTATATTTCAAAAAAAACCTATGATCTCCTCCCTGCCCCGAAATAAGCGGCTTTCCGAAATCCGGAGTACGGAGGAGACCACAGGATCATCTAAACGGCCTAAATCTTTCTAACAACGAATACCATAGCCGCTGCCATGGAAAGATAGCTCCGTTGCTTGTTTCTTTCTGAACGCCGATCCAATAACCAATTGAGACAAGAAGCCCTACAAAAAGCATGTCCCAAAAACCGACAAACAAATAAAGCAACCCGAAAAACAAACCTATGGCAGCACCAGCTGCGCGTTTCCCGTAGATGGCCAGAAATTCCCTCCACATCAGCAAACTCACCTCTATTCCACGCGACTCTTGAATGTGCCTGTCTGAATGATATTTGCGACATATACAGCAACGTTTGTTACAGGAATGCCAGCAATATCCTCTACATGCTCTTTCACTGAGCGTTGAATTTCCTCTGTCAGCACGGGTATGGAACTTTCGCCATCAACAACGGCACGAATGACAATATCAAGCCCTGCATCGGTTGCACGTATGCGCGCGCGTAGATCTTTGACGCCGCGTTGACGGGATGCTGCCTTAAGTGCCAGATTTTCGATCGTTTCAAGAGAAATGCGAATATCGCCAAAGTCAGTTCTTTGGTCGATGGATGGAGCAGTTGCCGACCCACGGTGCAGCGATACGATAAAAAACCTCAAGCTTAGGATGAACAAAATGACGCCTGCAACAATTAATGTGATTTTCAGAGAATCGAGACGATAAAGCTCATCTATCCAATCATGCACTAATCCTCGAGACAGCCAATTAAATCCGATAGAGACCAAAAGGACTGATAAACAGCCTATTACGATGCTGTACAAAAACAAAAGCAGCTTGTCCACGACCTTAATCAAGCGTAGCGCCTCCTCCTGCCAAGCCGAATGAAAACCCCCTTGCGCCGAGCGGCATGCCCATTCACGAGGGGGTTGTACGGGATTTAATAAATCCAGCTTTATTTATTTAACTCTGTGTAGGCTTTCTTCTTCATCCGGTTTATCAGGTGTCTTGAAATGCACATCGTGAATATGTACGTTCACTTCAACAACGTGCAGACCCGTCATCATCTCGATTGAGCGTTTGACATTACGTTGAATTTCAGAAGCGATTTCTGGTATGCGGTTGCCATACTCCACGATAATCGAAACATCTACCGCAGCTTCACGCTGACCCACTTCAACCTTAACACCTTTGGACAAGTTTTTGCGGCCTAGAAGCTCAACGATGCCTCCTGCAAATCCGCCGCTCATTCCTGCGACGCCATCCACTTCAACTGTTGCTAAACCAGCGATAACCTCGATGACTTCAGGTGCAATTTGAATCGTGCCAATGTCCGTTTTCTCGTACTCCGCAGCGATAGTACTCATGATAGCTGTACACCTCCTTAAAGTTGCGCGTACCCGGCGCGAGGCCAAGTAATGAACCGCATCTTGTTAATATACTATAACATTCGGCAAGAAATATGACAAACTATACTACTTGTTCACATTTTTGTCGCAAGCTCATTCCGGAGCGTTGATATCATGCTCTTCCAAGAACTTAATGTCGAAGTCTCCGCTAACGAATTTCGAATGATTCAAGAGCTTCAGATGGAAAGGAATCGTCGTCCGAATACCTTCGATGGCAAACTCGGACAAAGCCCGTTTCATTCTTGCAATCGCTTCTTCGCGCGTAGCGCCCCAAACGATCAGCTTCGCAATCATCGAATCGTAATGCGGCGAGATGGTGTAGCCCGGATAAACGGCGCTATCCACACGAACGCCCGCACCGCCCGGAGGCAGATAAAACGGAATCAGTCCAGCGGATGGCATAAAGTTTTTCTCGGAATCCTCCGCATTAATTCGGCACTCAATGGACCAGCCATTGATCTTCAAGTCACTTTGCGCGAAAGAAAGCTCATTCCCTTCAGCTACGGAAACCATTTCTTTGATGAGATCCACGTTTGTGATCATTTCTGTTACGGGATGTTCAACTTGGATACGCGTGTTCATTTCCATGAAATAGAATTTTTCATCGGGTCCAAGCAGGAACTCCAAAGTTCCTGCTCCAGAATAGTTGACGGCCAAAGCGGCACGAACAGCCGCTTGCCCCATGCGCTCACGAAGCTCGGGCGTTAATACGGAGCAAGGCGCTTCTTCAAGGAGCTTCTGGCGTCTTCGTTGAACGGAACAATCACGCTCGAACAAATGTACGGCATTGCCATGCTTGTCTGCCATGATTTGAATTTCGACATGCTTCATGCCAGTCAAGTACTTCTCCAGATATACGCCAGCATTTCCGAAAGCCTTCTGAGCCTCTTGCTGAGCAGTCGAAATTTGTGCGATCAGCATAGTCTCGTCGTCAGCAATTCGAATTCCTTTGCCTCCGCCGCCTGCTGTCGCCTTGATAATAACCGGATACCCGATCTCGCGGGCAACGCGAATGGCTTCATCCATATCCTCGACCAAGCCGTCAGAACCAGGAATAATCGGTACATCTGCTGATTTCATGGTCAGCTTCGCTACAGCTTTGTCGCCCATTCTATTAATCGCATCAGCGGAAGGTCCGATAAAGGTAATATTGCATGACTCGCAGATTTCCGCGAAATTAGCATTTTCTGCCAAGAATCCATAACCAGGGTGAATGGCGTCACATTCTGTAATCGTCGCCACGCTCATAATATTCGTCATATTGAGGTAGCTGTCCTTAGACGCGGTCGGGCCGATGCAATATGCCTCATCAGCCAGCTTCACATGCAAGGAATCACGATCCGCTTCCGAATATACAGCTACCGTGCTAATGCCTAGCTCGCGGCAAGCACGAATAATACGAACCGCGATCTCGCCGCGGTTGGCAATTAATATTTTGTGAAATTTCACGTAGGAACCCCTTTCAACAACAGTTTTCCTGTTCGGTCGTTTACGTTGTTCGTTATTCAGGCTTTACGAGGAACAGCGGCTGGCCATACTCGACTAGCTGGCCATTTGAGACGAGAACCTCAACGATTTCTCCGCGAACCTCAGCCTCAAGCTCATTCATCAGCTTCATGGCTTCAAGAATGCATACGACGCTTTTGTCGTTGACTCTGTCGCCGACTTTAACGAAAGCCGCTGCTTCCGGAGTCGGAGAGCTGTAGAATGTTCCGACCATTGGGGATACAATTTGGTGCAAATGTTCTGTTGAAGGGCGGACAGGGGCAGCTTCCTGTACAGCTTGAGGCTGTGCAGCAGGAGCCGCTTGTTGGGGTTGTAAAGGCGCAGGCGCGTATGTATGCGTAATTGGAGCCGCTTGCACATTCACCACTTCCGTTTTCCCTGGCTTGCGGATGAGCAGGCGAGTCCCTTCGTTTTCAATTTCCAGCTCATGAACGGAAGTTTGATCAACCAATTTGATCAACTCTTTGATCTCGCTCAATTTGAACATGAATATTTTCACTCCTTAAATTTGCGATAGCTAGATTGCTTTCATAGCCTGGAACCGTTAACGATCCCATGCCAATATAACCAATTCTTTCACATAACGTTTAACATTATATCATAAACAAGCCTGAACACGAATCATTTTTTGTTCATATCCTCTTTCTCGCACAAAAAAAGGCTCTGGCGTTACCAGCCCGCAAGCTGGAACGACAAAGCCTTTTCTTCGTTTTTCAGCAATCTATTGCTTAAGGAATATATCTGACGGATACTTGATCTGCACCGACTTCCATCGTGCTCATCACCAATTTAATAATGTCGGCAGCTTGTTTTTTCTCAAGCTTCTCGCTGGAGACCACAACGTTGAATTTGTCGCTTTGCTCGTCAATGACCACTGTCTCATATTGCTTAAGCAGCTCTGATTCGATGCCCGTTAGCTTTGAGGTTTTTTCCTCCAGCATCTCAAGCTCGGCTAGTGCAGCAGACGCTTCCTCAGGCTTTTTCTGTGAATCGCTTATGGCAGCCATAATACGGTTCTCCAATTCTGTGTTTTTAAGCTCGCGCTTTGCAAGCAGCTCGCTGAACAATCCGCCTGCCGCGAGGCCTTGCGCATCGATTTCACTTAACGTTTCTTTGTCAGCCTCGCTTAGAATGCTCTCATCGACTGGCTGTTCCACTTCATTCACTACCAAGCCGTCACTATTTGCCGCCGCTTCCGTAGCATTGTTCGCTGCTTGCTCCGTTTGCGAGCCATCCGTCAGCACATCCGGCTTGTCGACATCCTGAGTGAATAAGTAATACGCAGATAATACCACCATTAAGCTGAGCATTGATACGAGCCATACCGTTTGTCTTTTTGTGTTCATGAGAACACCCTCCCCAATGATTCGAATTTTTTATTGCTTGCTTGGCACGACTGATATTCGATTAACCGGAACGCTCACGCCTTTCTCGACCGCATTGACGATAAGCCGCCTTACCGTAGCGTTTTCGGCGCCCTTTGCCACTATGAGAATACCGCGTATGCGCGGGTTAATCGTTTTGGTCACGATAGGCTTTTGATCGCCGGAAACCTCGTACAAGACAACCTGACCGTCTTTCGAAATAGAGGTGATATGCCTTTTGCCGCCGTTTGGATCATTCTCGTCCGTTACTTGCTGTGACTCCTGCGTATCGCGAACGATTTCGATCTCTTCCGTAGAATCAACCGTTACCAGCACGTCAACGGTTCCTACTCCGACAATTTTCTCCAATATTTCCTTTAGCCTAATTTCGAGCGGATGCTCGATAGCGGTAAACATCGATCCGGCTGACGAATCCGCATTATTCCAAACCGTCTCCGTTTGCGGCGGGGGATTCGGATCCTGTGCAGAGGGATCTACTTCCTTATAGGTCAGAAATGAATTCACGATCATCAGCGCTGCGCCAATCCCTCCAACGATTAGCAAAATTCGAAGCGTTCGAATTCGCTTCGGGCCGCTTGGACCGCCGCCAACCGCTGATTCTATGCCTTCCAGCCATTTGGCCACCGCGCCTTACCTCCTCTCCTATCTGCGACATTATTTCTGCAGCGGGCCTTCGGCCGGCTGTCTGACCACGATCTGCTCCTGATTAAGACCCCATCCTTTTGCAATCAGACTGCTGAGCTCGGCAGTTACCGCGGGATCTGCTCTAGACCAGTTGCCTTCCACCTGAGCTGCCTGACTTTGACCATCCTTCACTTTCGGCTCGCTTGAGTATGGGCTCACAGGCTCCATAGGCTCCACCTCCACGTCGACAATGACTGGCTGTACCTTTTCCACGGTTGCACCTTCCTTAACGTTGCCGCTGCTATTTTCTGTCGCTTTGAGCGTGACCGTTACTTGGCTGAGATAAGGCGTTTGCTGACCAGATGCGTTCACCCACTTTAATACCGCATCCACGTCGGCTACAGCCGCATCCGAACGTTCGATCAATTCATTGCGAATGGAGGCTTCCAGCGTTCTTTCCGTCAATTTTGCGGCTTCCAGATTGCGCTTTGCGCTCATGGCTTCCGCATCTTGCTTGATTTGGCTAAGCCCAGTCATCTGGGCACTGTCCGCAGCAGCCAATCGACTCCAGTTCTCCATGCCTTCATCCAGCTTTGCCCCTATATCGCTTTGAATAAGCTTCAGAATCGGAGAGAGGATGGTTAGAAGGATGAATAAGCCGACAACCAGTCTGGCATAACGCTGCATCGCTTTGTTTGGAAGCAGCAGTTCTACGAATACCGCGAGCAGGATGACTGCGATAATATCCCTCAGCCAATCGCTTAACCAAGCAACCAAGTTACCCGTCCCCTTCCTTACCTAACCATCAACGATGCATTGCCTGCAGTCAAAATAATCGTAACGGCAAGAAAAAACATGAGACTGACAGCAGCGAGAGCTGCGAATACATAAATCATGGTCTTGCCGATCGTTTCCAGGCAGGTCACGATTGGCGAGTCTCCCAGCGGCTGCATAACCGCAGCAGCGATATTGTAAATAAGCGCCAGCGTCAATATTTTGATTGCAGGGAACGCGCTGATGAATAGCAGTATGATTACGCCAGCCAACCCGATCGCATTTTTGGCAAGCATGGATGCCGATATGACCGTATCAGCCGCATCCGAGAACATTCGCCCCACTACTGGAACGAAGTTGCCGGTAACGAATTTGGCCGTTCTGAGCGTGACGCCATCGGTAACCGCACCCGTTACGCCTTGTACAGAAATGACGCCAAGAAATGCGGTAAGCAGCACACCCAAAATGCCGACCCCGATGTTTCTTAATAGATTGGCCAGCTGCGTTACCTTGAATTTCTCGGAAAGCGCGCTTGTAATATGGAGTACCGCCGAGAAAAAGAGCAGTGGAAACACCAGCGTATAGATAAGCGTTCCGACCGCATGAATCATAAAAATAATAAGAGGATGAAGGACGGATACCGTCACAACGTTGCCCATGGAAGCCAGCAGCGTCAGCAGGAGCGGCACCATCGCCAGCATGAATTGAATCATGCTTTCGATTGCCCCTTTGGCATACCCCATCGCAACATGGAAGCTGTTAACTGCGATAATGATCAACACCATATACGTAATGGAATAAGCGACTTTGCTGACAGCATTGCGTTCGAAGGCATTTTGCAGCGTCTCCAACACCATGCTGAATACCGTCAGCATCACGATCGTCACCAGAAGCTTCCCGTTGTACAGCACCTCATGCCACAAATATTTCATAAGTCCCTGGAGCATGTCCGTCAGCTTCAGTCCATCGCCGCCCGGCAGAATCATTTCCATGAAGCTTGGAATATGCTGGTCGGGAAAATAACCGCCATACTCGCTTGAGAGCTTGTTCCAGTATGATTCAACGGCCTCTGTATCCAGTCCGCCCAGCTGTTCGCTCGTCAGCTCTTTCGAGAGCTCGTCTGCCTCAGCGCTCTGAGCAGGCGCATTTTGCTCGCCATTCATTGCATAGCCGATAGAAGGCACAAAAGAATAAAGAAACGCTGCAATCAAAATGAATAACAACAGCTTGGCTCTTTCCCGCGCAGGAGAAAGGTTATTCATCGGCATCAACTCCCATCCGGCAGCAGTCCGATTACGGTCTCAACGATAACGCTTATAATAGGAACTGCCATGACGAGAATGAACACCTTGCCTGCAAATTCGATTTTGGATGCAATGCTTTCTTGTCCTGCGTCCCTTACGATCTGTGCGCCGAATTCCGCAATATAGGCGATACCGATAATTTTCAATATCGTCTTCAAGTAAATGGAAGGAATGCCGGAACGATTAGCCAGATCCTCGAGCACGGTAATGACGATTTCGATTTTGCCGATCAAATACAGGAAAATGAACAATCCCGTGAACGCTGCGAGCAGAAACGCAAACATTGGCTTTTGCTCTCGCACGACAAGAATAAGCACCGTGGCCATTAGACCGAGACCGACGATTTGAATCATTTCCACTTTACTCACCTGCTTGCATGAACGTCTCCCAACAAGACGTCTACTGGAACAGAAATATCGACTTGATTTCCTGGAACAATTCATTAAGTAGCCGAACGACCATAAACAGCACGACGACAAAACCAATAACGGTAACCCAATGCGCCATGTCTTCCTTACCCATTTGCTTCAGAACTGAATGAATCATGGCAATAATGATTCCGATTCCAGCAATTTGGAAAATGGCGCTCACATCCATGTCCATCTATGCGGCACCCCACTACACCATCAAAATGACGACCAGCACAGCGATCAAAAGCCCGAGACTCTTCCACATTTTCTCGTAACGACCTTGGTCTTCTCTTGCCGCGTCTTCTTCGGACTTCAGTTGCAATAAAGCAAGATGTATATGCTTCAATTGATCTTCCTTATCGCTAATTCCGAGCGTGGAGCCTAGACGAATCAGAACGGACTGCTCGTTTTTTTTCATCGCGGTCATATCCCATTGCTGTTTGATTGCTTGCTCCCAGCTATCTCGGAAGCTAAAGCTCTCCGTCTCCCACACGCCGGCAGCTGCTCTTCGGAATATCGCGGCAAGCGGCTCCGGGGTTGCTGATGCCGTCCTCTCCAGCGCTTCTGGCAGCGGCGTATGCCCATAACCGATTTCCGTTTCCAGACGCTGCAGAGCATGCGCAAGTTGTCTGAGCTGCCTCGGCCTGTCTGCAAACCTAGCAGCTTGCTGAAAGCCAATTATCGTTCCTGCAAATAAGATGAGCGCTGCACCGATTAGTTTGATCACGGATCATCAGCTCGCCGTCTGCCCATCCACGCGTGCACGGCGCTTGGCAAAGACCGCGGCGCGGCTGACGTTTCCCGAGATGCCGGGCTGTCCGATATCGCCTCTGCCGGAACCACGCGATGCATGACACCCTGCTCCGTTCGCTTTAGCTCTACAACATAAGTAAATGCACCTTCCTCAAGCAGCTTCAGCAATACGGGCCTGCCCCTTGCATCCCGCAAGTCATAAGCATGTGCTGTTGCAACAACGCTAATTCCAGCGTGGCTAGCTTCCCTTATCGCCTCACCATCTTCGGGCCTGCCGATTTCGTCAATGATTAATACCTCCGGCGACATCGACCTTACAAGCATCATCATGCCTTCCGCTTTGGGACAAGCATCCATCACATCGGTTCGAGGTCCGACATCAAAGGTCGGAATGCCGCGAACGCAGGCTGCGATCTCGGAGCGCTCGTCTACGATGCCTACTTTCCTACCCTGCCAGCCGCTAGCCTCAATGGTTGGCCATAGTCCATAGCTGACTGATCTGGCAATGTCTCTCACCAAGGTTGTTTTCCCCTGCTGTGGAGGAGCGAGTATTAATGTTGAGTGAAGTGTTTTGCGCGTACGGTCGATCAATTTAGGCATCAGGTGCGCGCTTGCCCCTATGACTTCTCTGGCTACCCTTATATTGAATGCGCCGATATCTCGAATGCCGCGTACGCTGCCTCCGTCCAAAATCGTTCTACCAGCCAGTCCAATACGATGCCCGCCAGAAACCGTAATGAAGCCACGCTTCAGCTCCTCTTCCATGGCATATAAGGAATAATTCGTAATGCGCTCCAGCAGCTTCCGGCACGTATCTGCGGAGGGCTTGTATGCCCCATCGGCAGCCTGACGAAGCGAACCATCATTCATCATGAATCGAGATTGGCCGCGGAAGCCGATCTCTAGCGGCCGTCCCTCACGAATCCGAATCTCCTCCAGCTGTTCCTGCATCGGTTCTGGAAGGCGCTCCAGCAGCGTCTTCAATTCGAGCGGCAACAAATGTGCTACGCGTGCCAGCATGTGATTATCACTCCCGGGTGTTTGTCCTTCGTAGTTCCTATTTGTATGCGCTCCTTGCGAAAATATGTCTGTTCCAATCAGATTTGCTAGAGTTGAATCTATTATTTTTTCAAAATACCAATCATCAAACAGATGACGCCTGCGCCGACCCATAGAAACTTGGAAGGCGACAGCTTATCAGACATTCCGACGAGCCCGACTGTCGTCGTAGCAATCAGAATGAGCGGGCCTACAAGCGCTAGCGAAGAGTTGACGACAAGCGCCTTGTCAATCTGATTCAATCTAAGCATTAGAAGCGCAGCACAGATTTCAATCGTTCCAGACGTGAGCCGCAGCGAAGCCATCGTCAACACGATTTTGTTTAACATAGGGGTGTGACCTCCTTTTTTAGACAAATGAATACTTATCTATATGCGGGCTTGTCTGTCTTTCATACCGGACACCTGCCCAAGAGCTAACGCATATCATAGAGCATTGAGTTTAAGAAGGGCGGTATGCCAACTATGCAAGTGCAGGTCATCTCCAGTGTAAATGAAGCCAGCTCCGCAAGGTTCCACCATAAGACGGCTGTCATCATCGATGTTTTGCGTGCTACAAGCACTATCGTAACGGCTTTGGCTGCTGGAGCTTCTTGTATCATTCCGGCAGAAACGGTTATGGAAGCAAGGGCGCTGCAGCGCCCTGGAGACTTGCTCGGAGGCGAGCGCTTTTGCAGAAAAATCGTCGGATTTGATTTAGGAAATTCCCCTGAGGAGTATACGGAGAGAAGCGTTGCCGGCAAAAGAATCATATTAACGACTACGAATGGAACGAGAGCCATCCATAAATCAATGAGAGCTGACCATGTGCTAACCGCCTCGTTGTTGAATGCAGGTGCATGCGCCAGAGCGGCGGTCGAGCTGCGAAGGGACGTGGTCATATTATGTGCCGGCAGTCATGATGAATTCGCGATAGAGGATGGCTTATGCGCAGGACTAGTACTGGATAGACTTCAAGCTCATTGCCCGGTATCCGTAGAGATGGATGATTTCGGCGCTGCGATGCTGGCCTTATACCGAAATCAGTCAGATGCCGTCAAAGAAACGATATTAAACGGCATGACTGGGAAAAAGCTGCTGAAGCTTGGCATGAAAAAAGATATCGAGGCGTGCTCGGCCATCGATATCTATCAGGATGTGCCGAGGCTGAATGGCGATCAATTAACGAGAAACGGTTGAACAACGCCAAAAAAGGCATGCTCCCATTAACGGAGCATGCCTTTTTAATTGGATTGATTAGCTATTAGCGTCGATCCTGTGGACCGCCTACGAATGCTTGTTCAGCCGTATCAAGGCCGTAAGCCGTGTGAAGCGCGCGAACTACTTCAGTTAGCGGCTCTGCGGAAATGACACATGAGCATTTGATTTCGGATGTGCTTACCATTTTAATGCTAACGCCTATGGATGATATTGTTGCGAACATTTTGGCAGCTACGCCTGGATTGCTGACCATGCCCGCTCCCACGATCGAAACCTTAACCAAATCAGATTCCGAAGTCGTTTCACGGAAAGGAACCGTACTGCGAATTCCTTCAATAACCGAGATGGCTTTATCCTTGTCGTCCCCAGAGACGGTGAATGAGAAATCAGCTTTGCCGTCCTGAACGCCGCTTTGAACAATGATATCAACATCGATAGCATTGCTAGCCAATGCGCCAAACACATTTGCAAGCACGCCAGGTACGTCTTCAACACCCATTATGCTAATTCTAGCTACATTTTTGTCAAACGCGATGCCGCGAACGACCACGCCTTGCTCCATGACCGCTTCCTCCTTCACACTTGTTCCTTCGTTTTGGGTAAAGCTGGAACGCACGACAAGCTTCACATTATTATGCTTCGCATATTCGACGGCGCGGGGATGCAGCACTGCTGCTCCCAGATTCGCCAATTCGAGCATCTCGTCATACGAAATCTCATTCAGCTTGCGCGCATTTTTGACAACGCGCGGATCGGTGGAATAAATCCCGTCAACATCGGTATATATCTCGCACACGTCTGCTTTCATCGCAGCTGCCATGGCTACCGCGGTTGTGTCAGATCCTCCCCGGCCGAGCGTAGTAATTTCTCCATCTTCTGTCATTCCTTGAAAACCGGCGATAATCGCGACATTTCCCTGCTCCAGCGCCTTAAATACGCGATCCGGATGAATGCTGGTCATCTTCGCCTTGCCGTGCATGGCTTCCGTACGAATGCCTGCTTGCCATCCTGTAAAGGATACCGCTTTAGCACCTAGCTGATGGACAGTCATCGAAAGCAATGCGATTGATATTTGTTCTCCAACTGACAACAGCATATCCATCTCCCGCGCCGGCGGGTTTGAATGAAGCTGCTTCGACTGATCGATTAAATCGTCAGTCGTATCTCCCATGGCAGAAACGACGACAACGATATCGTTGCCCTCCTGCTGCCTTTCAATAATACGTTTCGCTACACGCTGCATCCGCTCCGGCGTTCCTACGGAGCTGCCGCCAAACTTCATCACGATCAACGACAAAGCTGTTCACTCCCAACCCTGACATATACATACAAGTCAATATTATATCACAATGATCCATGCAATGGGTATATCCACCTACAAAAAAACCGTCCGAATGCATTCGGACGGTTTCAAGTGCAGCAATCTAAGCGCGTGAGATGTATTTACCCTCGCGAGTATCGATAAGCAGAACGTCACCTTCGTTAATGAAAAGCGGAACTTGAACATTAAGGCCAGTTTCGACCTTAGCAGTCTTCGTAGCGCCCTGTGCCGTATTTCCTTTAACGCCCGGCTCTGTTTCAATTACTTTCAGATCAACGCTGTTTTGCATTTGAATGCCAAGAATTTCTCCTTGGTAGCTGGAAATGTTTACGTTCATGTTCTCTTTCAAGAAATTAAGCTCCCACTCAAGCTGCTTCTTGTCCAGATTGAACTGGTCAAACGTTTCATTATCCATGAATGTGTACTCCGAACCCGAGTTGTACAAGTATTGAACTTCGCGGTTTTCGATAATTGCGCGGCCAATGCTCTCGCCTGCACGGAAGGTTTTCTCAACAACGTTTCCGTTGCGAAGGTTTTTCAGCTTGGAACGAACGAATGCCGCGCCTTTGCCTGGCTTAACGTGCTGAAAATCTAGAACGGTGTAAATATCGGTGTCTACTTGCACGGTCAAGCCTGTTTTAAAATCGTTTACTGAAATCATTGCTGATTCCCTCCTGAATGAATGGTCCTTACCCCAGAGTGATCAAATCCTTCGGGGATGAGGTTAATATTTTAATACCGGTTTCCGTAATAACGATATCATCCTCAATGCGTACGCCGCCGAAGCCTGGTACGTAAATGCCGGGTTCAACCGTAACCGTCATGCCGGGGGTTAAAATCGTTTCGCTAAGCTTGGACAGTCTCGGCGCTTCATGAATCTCCATGCCAAGTCCATGCCCTGTCCCATGTCCGAACAGATCGCCATAACCGTATTTGGTTATGATATCGCGAGTTAGAGCGTCTGCCTCACGACCTGTCATGCCTGGCTTGATATGCTCTAGAGCATGCAATTGCGCCTCAAGAACGATATTGTAAATCTCCAGATGCTTCTCGGTTGGCGTACCAACGACCACCGTACGAGTCAGATCGGAGCAATAACCGTTATAATAAGCGCCAAAATCAAGCTTCACAAACTCATTATTGCCGATAATGCGTTCACTGGCTACCCCATGAGGCAATGCTGAACGCTCGCCGGAAGCGACGATGGTATCAAACGAGGATGATGTAGCGCCATGACTGCGCATGTACACTTCCATCTCAAGTGCAATATCCGTCTCTCTAACGCCAGGTCTAATGAGCTTCAAAATATGGCTGAAGGTGCTGTCCGCTAAATCGGCAGCCTCCTGCATAATCTGCAGCTCAGCTTCATCCTTAATGTAGCGAAGCTGCTCAACTAGACCGGAAGCAGGCTCCAGCACGATGCCGCCAAGCGTTTTTGTCCACGCTGTGAATTCGCTGTATACGACATGGTCCTGCTCGAAAGCAAGCTTTGAAAGCTTATCTTCCAACAGAATGTCTCGTACCTCTGCAAGCGGATTAGCTCCATGCTCAACAATCTGAAAACCGACTGCCTGCTGCGGAGCTTGCGTGCGATAGCGGAAATCCGTTAGCAGGTAGCTCTTGTCAAGCGTTATGAGCACCATACCAGACGAACCTGTGAAGCCGCTAATATAACGACGGTTATATTCGCTGCCAATTAAAATCGCTTCAAAGCGATGTTCCTCCATCAGCTGACGAAGTCGTTTTACTCGCTCGTTTGGCATAACCATTTCACCCTTTCTTAGCTTCTTGCCTTTTGTCCAAGTGACTGACAAGCGCTGTCAATCCGAGTTCATAGCTGTGTGAGCCGAAGCCCGCTATTTGGCCGACCGCAATTGCAGCCACAACGGATACATGGCGGAATGATTCCCGTTTGTGAATGTTTGACATATGTACCTCGATGATGGGAATTCCAATAGAGCTAAGAGCGTCGCGCAAAGCATAGCTGTAATGCGTCCAAGCACCGGGATTAATAACAATGCCGTCTGCCTTGCCGAAAGCACGATGTATGCGATCAATCATCTCGCCCTCATGATTCGTTTGGAAGAACGCAACGGAGACGCCTAGCATCTCGGCTTTATTCTTCAAGAGCGATTCGATGTCTGCTAACGTTTCCGATCCGTACACTTCTGGCTCGCGTGTACCGAGCATGTTCAAGTTCGGCCCGTTCAAAATAACGATTTCGTGCATGAATGCACCTCCCAAGCAACCGAATGCATCATAGGTTCAAAGATCATTAGCCATTTTACCACAAATGTCCGCTGCTTGAGAAGCAGAACTCGTTACTGAGCTTTAATTGGCTCGCGCGATGCCTCGTCCGTGAACTCGAAAGCAATGGAATACCCGATAAACAGGCCCCAGAGCAGAAACACGCAAAGCTCCGTATAAAGCGTATTCCAGCCCTCTTTCCGAATGCCGTCCGTGAATTGGAGCAGCGGCCCTACAGCAACAAATAATATCGCCCACCATATTGCGCCATATACAACGCCAGGCCATGGACCACGCAGCTTTCCTAATGCCACTTTATACAGCAATGCTGCTGCGATTGAGAACAGCACGAAGAATGCGATCCCTACAACCTCACCCCAAGCTGTCTTCAAAAACGACTCTTTAAAAAAAGGATCTGCCGCAAAGCCGGGAAGCACTTGTGTGAACTTCATTTCATAAAACATCCAGCGTATGATTCCCCATATCAGCCCTGCGAAAAAACCAATTTGAATCGGATAAAGCCACGGATTCGTATGATGCTGCCGCTTGTTATAACCGTTTCTCTGATTGTTGCCCGCCATCATAAAAGCCCCCAATCCTATTTTCAGCCTTACTCGGATTAGTATGTGAAATATTGCAGATCCGTAACCACAGTCCGCCCGCCCTATTGCCTTTCATTACATTTTGCTGACGTTGGCATTTGGCTATTAGATCAAGTACAATGGACTTACAAAGTTAAAGGTACATTCGTCGCAAAAGCGCTGACGATATTCTACTCAAGGATGGTGACAAGCACTTGCCGCAAGACTCCCGAAGCATTTATGGCGGACAAGCGGTTATTGAAGGCGTGATGTTTGCAGGCAAACACGTTAACGTAACAGCTGTTCGGCGCAAGAATGATGAAATCGTATTTTATGAAGTGCCCCGTACCACAAAGAGCTGGATCCAAGCTCTGAAGAAAATTCCGCTTGTTAGAGGCGTGGTAGGCATACTGGAATCAAGCGCCAAAGGTTCTCAGCATTTGAACTTCTCCATGGAGGCCTATGCAGAGGATGAAGCCGGCGAAGAAAAGCAGCAGCCAGCTCAAGAGCAAGCACCAATTGTGAAAGAAGAGAAAAAACAAGGCTGGAGCCTCAGCATGATTGTAGGCGTTGCCGTTGCCGGTGTGCTCTCCTTTATCTTCGGCAAGCTCATATTTACCGCCGCACCAGCTGCACTTGAAGAATTGCTTTTTTCAGGGGTATTTGAAAACAAAATCGGTCATAACCTGTTAGAAGGTCTTATCAAAATTATTCTACTGCTCGCATATTTGTATTTCATTTCGATGACACCATTAATTAAGCGACTGTTTCAATATCACGGCGCTGAGCATAAAGTAATCAGCGCATACGAAGCCGGCGAAGAGCTGTCCATTCGCAATGTGCAAAAGTACAGCAGACTGCACTATCGCTGCGGCTCAAGCTTTATCGTATTTACTGTAATCGTTGGGGTCGTCGTTTACTCCCTACCGATCTTTACATGGGACACGATCTGGGAACGCGTTTATATTCGCATCCTGCTGCTGCCGCTAGTGCTCGGACTATCCTACGAGGTGCTTCGCTGGACGAATGCATTGCGTGATATCCCTGTACTGCGCTACTTAGGTTATCCTGGGCTATGGCTTCAACTGCTTACAACGAAAGAACCCCGCGATGAGCAGGTTGCCGTTTCCATTGCATCCTTCAATCGGATGCTCGAGCTCGACAAACAAATGAAATAAGTAAGTTTAAAACTAGAAAGGCGGTATTGAGCATGAGCAGATCATCCGGGAAATGGAATGTATGGTCGATCACGTTACTCGCTCTGCTAGTCATTGGACTCGCTAACAGCATGGTTACAAACCTAATGAGTTTTATTATCCCGATCGTGATTCTAGGCGGAATTTTCTTGCTATACAAATATCCGCCTTCCTTCTTGCGAACTGGCGGAGCTCAGCAAGGACGAACTCATGTCACGCCAAGCAGGGCAACCGCAGCTAAAACCAAACCAAAGAAGCCTCGATCCAAAACGATGCCGTTCCGCGTCATCGAAGGCGGCAAAGATGATGATAATTTACCCAAGTATCATTGAATTATCAGGACACAAAAAGGTCTGGAGCATCATTGCTCCAGACCTTTTCTGTATCGTTATGTATTACTCGCTGTCCATCTCCGCACGAACGGCGCGTAGCTCGTCCATTCTTTGTGAGTCTCTTCGGAAATATTCAACTAAAGTTTCAATACATGTAATGGAATCCCAGCTCAGATGATGCTCAATTCCTTCAACATCCTGATAAATATTCTCATCCTGCACGCCAATCGTTGTAAGGAAGGATTCCAGCAGTTGATGCCGATCGACAAGCCTCTTGCCCATTTTCTTCCCTTTGTTGGTCAATACAAGACCGCGATACTTCTCGTAGATCAGATAGTTATCTTTGTCCAGCTTCTGAATCATCTTGGTTACTGAGGACGGATGAACCTCTAGTCCTTCTGCAATGTCCGAGACACGCGCGTACCCCTTTTCATCAATGAGCTTATAAATTCTTTCCAAGTAGTCTTCCATGCTCGGTGTCGGCACTGAAGAACCCCCTAACCATACTTCTTCACCTTACTTCGTAGGCGTTACTCTTAGTATCATACACTGTTCGCTGCTTGCACTGCAACCCGTAACGATGATTAAAACACCCGTAAATTATAATTCACACTGAATCTTACCAGATTCAGCAGCGCTCTCTAGACAGACAATAAGATGACTCATTAATGAATCAACCTTTGGAGGAATGTCGATGAGCACAGCTGTGATTAAACGTCCCAAAACGAATCGCTCCACCCTTTCCTTTGTTCCTGAGCTTGTTTATTTTGAACCATCCGCGTTGGATTATCCGAAGGGACAGCGTATATTTGATTGGGTGAAGAAAGAAGGCATTCCCTATAGAATGACCACCTCCCACAACCGCATTACAAATTTGCCTGGAGATACCGAACTGGAGCAATACAAAATAGCAAAAAGAACGCTTGTCGTCGGCATTCGCAAAACGTTAAAGTTCGATACCTCGAAGCCATCAGCTGAATACGCCATCCCGATTGCCACCGGCTGTATGGCTCACTGCCATTATTGCTACTTGCAGACGACCTTAGGCGCCAAGCCATATATAAGAGTCTACGTCAATATGGACGATATCCTGAACGCTGCTCAAGGTTATATCGAAGAACGAAAGCCCGAAATAACTCGATTTGAAGCCGCATGCACATCCGATCCCGTCGGCCTAGAGCCGATTACAGGCAGTCTTAGAGAACTCATTGACTATATGGGTACGCAAGAAAACGGTCGTCTTCGGTTTGTAACTAAATTCCATCATGTCGACTCGCTTCTAGATGCCAATCATAACGGACATACGAGGATTCGTTTCAGCGTGAATGCCAAATATGTCATTAAAAACTTCGAGCCTGCTACCTCAAGCTTTGAACAGCGCATTGAAGCAGCCGCAAAGGTAGCTAGAGCCGGCTATCCGATGGGCTTCATCATTGCTCCGATCATATGGCATGATGGCTGGGAAGAAGGCTATGGCGAGCTTATAGCTTCACTTGCTGCTCAGCTCCCTTCCGATGTTACCAAGGATCTGACCTTCGAGCTGATTCAGCATCGATTCACAAAAACGGCTAAAGCCGTGATAGAGAAACGATACCCTCGAACGAAGCTCGAAATGGACATCGAAAAACGCAAATATAAATGGGGCCGATGGGGGCAAGGAAAATACGTATACCCCGATGAACAAGCAAATGCGCTCCGCATGTACTTATCGGAGCGCATCTTCGAGCATTTCCCAGAAGCGAAAATTGAATACTTCACGTAATGAATTCATATTTCGATTAGAATGCCAGCCATTCCGGCGTAATCATATTAAGCCAAATGGTAATTTTGGTCATTTGATCCGTGAACAGCAATAGTCCCATTAATATCATAACCGCACCGCCGATTTTCATTACCGTAGCGGAGTATTTCAATATCCATCTCGCCGTGCCTAGAAAAAAAGCGAGAACGAAAAAAGGAATAGCAAAACCTAGCGCATATGCAGTCGTTAGTTGAAACCATGTACCTGGCTCTGTTGCAGCAAGCCCTAATATCGCAGTCAAAGCTGGTCCCATACAAGGCGTCCAGCCTGCGGAAAACCCGATTCCAAAAATAAAAGAGCTGACATAATTGGCTTTCTTAGGGATGAGGTTCATCCGTCTTTCCTTCAGCAGCAATTGCGGCTGGAACAGGCCGATCAGAAACAAGCCCATCAATATGATCAGAATTGCGGATAATTGCCGGATAAGCTGTCTATATTCGCTGAAAAATTCAGCAAATACATTCGTACCGTAGCCTAACGCATAATATACAGTGCAAAAACCTAAAATAAAAAACAACGTATGCGACATTGTTCGCATGCGTTTTTGCTTCGCGTTTGAATTCTCCTTCAAATCCGCAACCGAGATCCCCGTTATGTAAGAAAGATACGAGGGGTAAAGCGGCAAGCAGCAAGGTGAGATAAACGATGCAAAGCCGGCACCGAAGGCCAGCCATATGTTAATGTCCGACAACCCCTTTTCCCCCTATCGACTATCAACTGCCAGCGCGTACTCCGCGCCGAAATACGAGCAATAAAAGCAATACTGCGATCAGCAGCAGCACGATCGTTCCGCCTGGCGCTAGATTCCATATTCCTGCAATCAACAAGCCTGCTACTACCGCCAGCTCGCCAATAATGACCACGGTAATTACGCTTTGACGAAAGCTTCTTGCAATAATTAAGCTGCAAGCAGCAGGAATCGTAAGCAAAGCGGATACGAGAAGCGCGCCAACGATTTTGATCGAAACGCTAATCACAAGCGCAGTAAGCACGCTAATCATAACATTATAGAATTTCACGGGCAAGCCGCTGACCGCAGCCGCATCCTCATCGAAGGTAATCAAAAAAAGCTCCTTCACCTGGGACCAAATGGCAATGAGGACGACGACCGTAACGCCTCCAATCACATAGAGGTCTGTACTGTTAAGTGTATAGATGCTGCCGAATAGATAACTGTTCACATTGTTGTTGAAACCTTTCCCCATCGTGAACAGCAAAGAGGCCAGCGCAACTCCGCCGCTCATGATGATTGCTATGGACAACTCCGCATAAGATTTATATGCTTTGCGAAGCTTTTCTATGGCAAAGGATGCGGCAATGGCGAATATTAATCCGACCGCGATCGGGTATACCCCGATTAAAAACCCAAGCGCTACGCCTGCTATCGAGACATGAGACAACGTATCCCCAATCATGGACAGCCTGCGGAGCACAAGAAATAAGCCCATCAGCGGAGCAGTTACCCCAATGAGCAACCCGCCAATAAGGGCCCTTTGAAAAAACTCGCTAGTTACGATCTCCAATCAAAACAACCTCTTTCCTGCTCTCCATTTGCTCTCTAAGACCTTTTAAGCTGTGCGCCAGATCATTCTCGACGCAATCCTGCGTTTCATGCGAATGCTTAATATGGAATTTAAGCTTTCCGTTCGACGCAGCCGGCTCCTGTCCGAGATAGGAACGAATCATATCCAGATCATGCGATACCATCAGGAACGTAATGTTATGATGCTGATGCATATGCTTGATCATATGAAAGAAGCTTTCCTGCGTCTCGGTATCGATGCCTACCGTTGGCTCATCCAATATGAGCAGCGAAGGATTGTTAATGAGCGCCCTCGCCAAAAATACGCGCTGCTGCTGACCGCCGGACAGCTGGCCGATACGCTTGTCCTGCAAATCATCAATGCCCATCGCATGCAAGGCATCTTCGCATTTCTTGTAATCCTCTTTGTTCATTCGCTTGAACAGCTTGCTCCGGCCGAACAGCCCTGATAGCACAACCTCGCGAACCGTCGCCGGAAACAACGGATTCAGTGAATTTTTCTGTGGCACGTAGCCAATGCGCTCCCACTGCTTGAAGCGGTCCACCTTTTCTCCGAATAAACGAATGGTTCCGCTCGTAGGCTTCAGCAAGCCGACAATCATCCGCAGCAATGTCGTTTTGCCGGCGCCGTTCGTTCCAATCAATCCGATAAAGTCGCGTTCCTTCACCGCAAAGCTGAGATCCGAAATTACAGACTGCTGCTGGAACGAAAAGGAAACGCCTTCCAATGAAATAACCTCTTGGTGGCAATTAGCGCCTGTATTTGTCATTCGATTTGCTTGCCCCATTACTTCTCTCCTCACAGCAATACGGAGCTGAATCAGCTCCGTAGGATTGCCTTTTGTTCTATTGTAATGCTTGCACAAGATTTTGCAAGTTTCGTTCCATAAGCGTTAAGTAGTTTTCCCCGCTCTTTTCTTGGTCGTTCGTCAAGCCTTCAAGCGGATTGAGCACCATCGTCTCCACGTCAGCCTCGCTAGCCAGCGTCTGTGCTAGCTGATCGGATACGAGCTCTTCAAAAAAGATATATTTGACGCCGTTTGCTTTTACGAACTTCGCAATTTCCAGCAAATCCTGCGCACGCGGCTCCGCATCTGGGCTTAAACCCATGATGGATACCTGCTTGAGCCCATAATCCCGAGCCAAATATCCGAACGCCTGATGCGAGGTTACGATATTTTTATTAGCCGTTTGCCCAAGCTTGGCGGTATATTCGCCGTCAATCGCTTCAAGCTTAGCTATGATTGCTTTATAATTTGCTTCGTAGTCAGCTTGGTTGGCACTATCGACTTCAATTAGGCTGTTCTTTACATTCTCAGCTAGCTTTAGCGCCGATTTCGGGCTTACCCACGTATGCGGATCCAATCCTCCGTGATCATGCGCTTCCTCATCTGCATGCTCTTCTTCATGTTCGTGTTCATCCTCATGCTCCTCTTCCGAGCCGTCCAGCAAAGTGATGCCCGTGCTGATTTCCTTGGTCACGACTGTGCTGTCTTTAGACAAACCCTTTAGAAAACCGTCAACCCAACCCTCAAGGCCTGCTCCGTGATAAAGAAAAAGCTGTGCATCGGACGCTGTGTCCAAATCGCGGCTTTTCGGCGTCCAATCATGCGGCTCGACACCGGCTGCTACTAGATTAACAGCAGCAACATGGCTGCCGCCTATTTCCGATGCAAGAAAATAAAGGGGATAAAAGCTTGTCACTACGCTTATCGGCTTTGCCGCTTCATCCGTACCCGAATTTCCATTCGATGTATTTACCGCATTTGTAGCACTCGCAGCGGGCGAAGTATTTTCCGTATTATTACCGCAGGCTGCCGCGAATAGCAGCATGGCTGTCAAAAGCATACCCAGCGACGCTTTGCGTATTTTTTTTGATGCTTTACTCATTTTATAATCTCTCCATTCCAAATCTTCTTCGTAATCGTTATTATTACGTTTTGTATTATACGATGCCTTTTGCAAGACTGTCAACCCCGTCTGCCGGAATAAATTGATAGGCTGAAAATTGAAGCTTTTCGGTATAGTCATTTATTTGGACCATAACAAGCAGCTAAAAAACTATGAACAACATTCCATAGCTGGAAACAAGCGTAAACGGCTGAAGCCGTCCTCTGGCGGCTAAGCTCTCGTTTCGCGTAGAAATATAGAGAAAGTTGGCGAAATGATATACTTTTCTATATGACGAATTGTAATATGAAGTGCGACAGCTAGCTGAACAAAAAAAGCCCATGAATGGATTCGTGTAAAATGGAAGTTACCACACAACCATCATTTACAGGGGAACCCAACATGAGCTACTCCCATCTTACCATAATTGAACGAGGACAACTAGAAGCGCTGCATCGATTAGGCTGGTCTTGCCGCAGGATTGGGCA
>NZ_JACHXW010000017.1:0-107330 GCF_014192395.1 Paenibacillus endophyticus
GTTTGATTAACAACCGTCCTCGTAAATGTCTCGGTTGGAGGTCGGCTCACGAAGCATTCATGGAAGAGGTGTCGCACTTAGCTTGACAATTCGTCAAATAAATGACTTTATATGCTTCACTGAATAAAGTAAGCTTCTATTTCTACGAGAAGCGGATACACTCACTCCACTTACAGAGAATGGCGAAGACGTTTCTTTTTTACATTTCCTGCAACTTCCAGCTTGTATGATGCGTCTAATTTATGAATAAATTGGAAAACCATTGGAGGGTGAAGCAGTGAGGAACGATAAACGGAAGAAGCTCGCGGTGTTGCTGTCCGCAGCTATGCTCATGAGCGTATTGCCTGCTTCGGCGTTCGCCGACAGCAATCGTACGCCTGCGGAATGGAGCAAGCTTGCAGAAACAACCCCTGCGTCGGGAGGAATTGCAATGGATGAAGGCAGTACGGTTCCGGTTGATGTGGCTATAACCAAGAGCAAGGCCGAGGCGCTTGCGAGGCAGTATGTAAGCATTCCGAAGGAATATGTGCTTCAAGGGGCTAACCTTTCGATGGAGCTGCTGGCCAGCGGCAAGCGCAATGCTTGGGGATTGGATTTCGTGAAAAAAGTAAACGGCAAGCATTTGGGAAGCGTTTACGTAAGGATCCATGCGGATAGCGGTCAATTGCTTGAGTTCAGCTCATATAGCGACAATGCCTCTTCCAAGCCATCCTATCCGCTTAAGGTTGAGCGGGATGATGCGCAGCAGATTGCACTCCGCTTTATTCAGACGATAGCTGCTGACTATAAAGACAGCATTCAATATAACCCGGAATACGGCTTGCAGCTTCTGCCTCCGCTAACCGGAGAGGTGCTGCATACGCTCCGGTATGACCGAATGGTCAATGGGATTCCCTATGTAGACAACTACATAGAGCTTGAGGTGGACAGCGAGGGACATGTTAGGCGGTACTCGCTGCAGTGGGATCATACCATTGAGTTCCCAAAAATCGATGCGATGCTGACGGCAAAACAAGCAGATGCAAAGCTTCGCGCTGCTGCTGCTCCGCAGCTCGCCTATATCATTCCTTATAATGTGCAGGGCAAAAAAATGCCGAAGCTCAGCTATGAGCTATTGCCTATTGCCATTGATGCAGTTACTGGCGAGCTTAAAGGCAATGGAAATATGAATACGTATAGAGCAGGCGTGGTCTCGGTTACCCCGCTAACGGAGAAACCTGTGGGCGAAGAGCCAAGGTCAAGAACCATAACCGAAAAGGAAGCAGTGGAAGCTGTGAGAGCGGCGTTCAAGCTGCCTGCCGAAGCGGAACTGAACGGCTCTAACTACAGTGAGCAAACGGATGAAAGCACGGGCAGAGCGGAAGCCTTCTGGAACTTAAACTGGACGTTCAAGAAGGACGGCAAAGAGACGGGCTCCACCTCAGCATCTGTGAATGGACATACGGGGGAAATCCGCAACTTCAATACGTATGCTTATAGCGATCAGGGGCAGGCTGATATTCCCAAAGTTTCGCTGGAACAAGCTTCTGCGCTCGCAATCGAAACGGTTAAGAAGCAATTGCCTTGGCTGACCGATGAGCTGTACTTCATCAAGCCGGATCCCAAGCAGTATGAAGACATGAAGCGAAGTGGAAATGGGCGTTTCTATTTTAGCTTTGTGCACAAAATCCATGGCGCAGTCATCGAGTATGACAGCATCAACGTAACGATTGATTCCAGTAGCGGCGAAGTGGTGAACTACGATGCTTATTTAACCGGTTACGAATATCCGGCGAAGGCACCTGCTGTCATTGAAAAGGATAAGGCTGTTGCATCGTGGCTCGACTATTATCGGACACAGCTGACGTATCGCCTCGTGCAGCAATTTTCTTGGAACGGCCAGCCGCTCCCGATTGAGAAATACAAGCTGATGCTTGCTGCAGGAGAGATTAAAGGCGATGAAGTCAAAGCGATTACCGAAGCCGAGCTCGTGTATCAGCTTGTCCCCCGTCTAATTGACGAAGCGTTGTTCCTTGATGCGGAGACTGGCGGCTGGCGCAACCGTGAAACCGGCGAGGCTACGCAGCTTGAGAAGCCGAAGGCGAAGGATATTGAGGGTCACTGGGCGCAGCGGCAGCTGGAGCTAATGGTTGCCTACAAGGCACTCGATGTTAAAAACGGAGAGGTTCGCCCTAACGAAGCGGTGACCCGCGGCGAATTGATCAAAATGCTGGTGCTTGCCAGAAGCAGCGGCCATTCTCCGGTAATGGCTTCCGCCGATCGCATGGCAGCCAAAGCTTCCTTTAATGATGTCGCGACGGATTCCAGCTATTTTGTTTATGTAGAATCGGCACTCGAGCAAAATTTAATTGACGTCGGCGATGGCTCATTTAATCCAAGCGGCAAGGTTACACGCGATGAAATGGCCGAGCTGATCGTCCGTGCGCTTGGCTACAACGCACTTGCAAATTACGATCATATTTTCAAAGCCTCGTTTAAGGATTCCGCTCAAATCGAGAATAAAGGACAGGCGGCAATTGTTGTAGGGCTTCAAATCATGAGCCTGTCTGACGGCAAGTTTCTGCCGAAGAAGCAGGTTGCGCGAGGGGAAGCCTCAGTCGCCTTCTTCCGGTATTTGCAGTCGCGCGCGGAATTGAAGGAAGCGCCGATCAGAATGTAAATGTAACCATGCAGAATAGCGAAAGGCCCGAAGCCCGGCGATAGCACTATCGCCGGGCTTCGGGCTTATTTGAAATATAGGAAAGTATATTCTAAGGCGATACATTCTCTATATTTCTCGGAATGAAACGCGCCGCGCCGCCAAAGGACGGCGACAGCCGTTTCACCTTGTATATAAGAATTTATAGGTTTTCACCTATAAATGTGCTTATATATCTCCGCATAACGACTGCTTTTGCCACAGAGGTCGGCGACAGCCGTTACCCTTGTGACGGAGGGGAAATGATTAGTCGGTTTTCTTTTTATTGGACGTGAAATTGGATGTGGATTTGGTATCTTCTATTGTATCGTTGACGAAGGCCATATCCTGATTCTTGGCTTTCATATTCGTCGTACCGGTATAATTCCCTTTATGCTTCTTGTTTTCCATGTGATCACCTCCCAGATCTTTCGGTCGTTCGGATAGGCTTGCGTGCGCTGCCGCTTACGTAGTATTGCCGCCGCGGCGCTAATCATTCCAGCGAGTTGCACTTTCAATGTAGGTGCTGCTGGGGTATAATAGCTGGAGTTGTTTACTTTCGGGAAAATAGGGGTGTCTTATCGCATGGCATTGAAAGCTGGAATCGTAGGTTTGCCGAACGTTGGGAAATCGACATTATTTAACGCAATTACACAAGCAGGGGCAGAATCTGCCAATTATCCTTTTTGTACCATAGATCCTAATGTTGGCGTTGTTGAAGTACCGGACGAGCGTCTCGATAAGCTGGTTGAGCTGGTTGTGCCTAAGAGCATCGTGCCAACAGCGTTTGAATTCGTTGATATCGCTGGTCTAGTGGCTGGAGCAAGCAAGGGCGAAGGTCTCGGCAACAAGTTTCTAGCCCATATCCGCGAAGTAGACGCGATCGTGCACGTGGTGCGCTGCTTCCAGGATGACAATATTACGCATGTATCAGGCAAAGTAGATCCGATCAGCGATATCCAAACGATTAATTTGGAGCTGATTCTGGCGGATATTGATTCCGTGGACAAGAAGATCGAGCGCTCCCGCAAAAACCTCAAGGGCGGAGACAAGAAGGTCGCTCAAGAAATTGAGGTGCTTGAGCGCGTAAAAGAAGCGTTGTACAACGATATGCCGGCGCGCAGTGTCGAGCTTAGCGACGATGAGAAGCTGCTTATCCGCGATCTTCACCTGTTGACGATGAAGACGGTATTGTATGCCGCTAATGTGAGCGAAGAAGAGGTTGCCAATTCGGACGGCAACGAATACGTACAGAAGGTACGCGAATTCGCTGCTGCTGAAGGCGCGGATGTTGTGCCGATCAGCGCGAAGGTTGAAGCTGAGATCGCCGAGCTTGAAGGCGAAGACAAGGATATGTTCCTTGAAGAGCTGGGCATGTCGGAATCCGGTCTCAACCGCTTGATCAGCTCTGCATACAAGCTGCTTGGCTTGTACACCTATTTCACAGCAGGCGTGCAAGAGGTTCGCGCTTGGACGATTCGCAGCGGGACGAAAGCGCCGCAAGCGGCTGGCGTTATTCATACGGACTTCGAACGCGGATTCATTCGTGCTGAGGTTGTTTCCTTCACAGATTTAGCAGCTGCAGGCTCCATGGTAGCAGCCCGAGAGAAGGGGCAGGTTCGCCTTGAGGGCAAAGAATACGTTGTGCGCGACGGCGACGTTATTCATTTCCGTTTTAACGTTTAATTAAATTGGCAATAATATAGCCCTGCAGGTGCTGATCGGCACTTGTGGGGCTTTATTGCAAATTTGGGCACAATGAACGGCTGTAAATCGAAACCAGCAGTCGATACTCCTGCGCTGATATGGTATAATGAACATTATCCTAATGGAATAAACAGAGGTGAATGATCGTGTTTGACCGTTTACAAGCACTCGCAGACCGGTATGAGAAGCTTAGTGAGCTATTGTGTGATCCGGATGTATCCAGTGATCCCAAACGGCTTAGAGAGCTTTCCAAGGAGCAGTCGGATTTACAAGAGGCGTATGATGCCTTTACGGAATATAAACAAGTTACCGAGCAGCTCGATGATGCCAAGCTTATGCAGGCAGAGAAGCTCGATGACGAAATGCGTGAAATGGTGAAGATGGAGATCGACGAATTAAGCAAGCGCCAAGCTGCGCTTGATGAGAAGATCCGAATCGTTTTGCTGCCGAAGGACCCGAATGACGACAAGAACGTAATCGTCGAGATTCGCGGCGCTGCTGGTGGTGACGAAGCTGCATTGTTTGCTTATGAGCTGTACCGCATGTACACGAAATTTGCAGATACGCAGGGCTGGCGCGTGGAGCTGATGGATTTCAGTGAGAATGACGTTGGCGGATTCAAAGAAGTGATCTTCATGATCACAGGCAAAGGCGCATACAGCAAGATGAAGTTCGAGAGCGGCGCGCATCGCGTTCAGCGTATTCCGGTAACGGAATCAGGCGGCCGTATTCACACTTCGACTTCAACGGTAGCGGTTATGCCTGAGGTTGAAGACGTAGAGATTGAGATATTCGACAAAGATATCCGTGTCGATACGTTCTGCTCCAGCGGAGCAGGCGGACAATCCGTTAATACGACCAAATCTGCGGTACGCGTATTGCATGTTCCTACAGGCATTATGGCGACTTGTCAGGATGGCAAATCACAAAACGAGAACAAGGCGAAAGCACTTGCCGTGCTTCGTGCTCGTATCTCTGACGTACGCCGCCAAGAGGAAGAAGCGAAATATGCAGGCGAGCGCAAGAGCAAGGTCGGAACGGGCGATCGCAGCGAACGCATTCGTACGTACAATTTCCCGCAAAGCCGCGTAACGGACCACCGTATCGGATTGACGCTGCATAAGCTTGATTCGGTTATGAATGGTGATTTGGCAGAGGTTATCTCTTCCCTTACGATCGCAGAGCAAGCGGATATTATGGAACGTGAAATGGCTTAACTTATATGGCGCTGGACCGATGGTTGCTTGTCCAAGCAATCGGAGGTTCGGCGTTTTGTTTGGTTTAGGACAAATAAAATGGCCTGTTGCTCGCTCGAATGCGCGGCGATGGGATTGAATGCGAAAGGAAATGATGCGAATGATGGGCATGCCATCGAACGGACCCTGGTTTAAAGGACCATTGACGCTGAGACAAGCGAGCGTGCAAGCAACCTCCATTCTGCTAGCCGAGGGAGTCGAGGAGCCGCGCAATAATGCTGAGCTGCTGCTCATGAATCTGCTGGGGACCGATCGCGCGGCGCTGCTGCGCGACGGCGGTGATTTGTTTCCGCAGGAGAGGCTGCCCGAGTGGGAAGCGCTGATCCGCCGGAAAGCGGCAGGCGAGCCTGTTCAGTATATCATTGGCGAGCAGTGGTTCTACGGACGGCCGTTTGCAGTCAGCCCGTCCGTGCTTATCCCGCGCCCGGAGACGGAGCTGCTGGTCGAGGCGGTACTGGATGCCGCCGAGCTGCTCTGGCCGCCTGACGCAGGCAGCGAGAATGGCTTCATGCCGACGGTCGTAGACGTCGGCACAGGCAGCGGCGCCATCGCCGTAACGCTGGCTTCGCAGCGTCACGCTTGGCGCGTATGCGCGTCCGACCTATCGCCGGACGCGCTGGCAGTCGCCCGCACGAACGCGGTCCGCCATGAAGCGGCGGACCGGCTGACGCTCGTGCAGGGCGACCTGCTCATGCCCTTCATACCCGGGCATGAGCAGAGCGAACCCCGCAGCGCCGAGCTGCGCATCGACGTGCTCGTCTCCAATCCGCCGTACATACCTGCGGCGGATATGGAAGGGCTGCAGCGCGAGGTGCGCGACTATGAGCCGCACCTTGCGCTGGAAGGCGGCGCAGACGGGCTGACGCCCTACCGCCGCATGATCGAGCAGCTCCCGCGGCTTGCGCAAATGCCGCGGATCGTCGCGTTTGAGCTCGGCATGGGCCAGCCTCGCATCGTGGCCGAGATGCTGCGCGCGCTCGGCCATTGGGACGAGATCCGCATCATCAGCGACTACGGCGGCATTGAGCGCCATGTCATAGCGACGCAGTCGCAGCCGCGCTAGCCGCAGAAAAAAAGGATGTCCCGAGCGCCGTTAGGCGATCTGGGCATCCTTTTTTTTCGGTTTGCCAGCGGGCAGGGGATGCTGCCGCAAGCTTTATTCCGGCATCATATTCGTGCTGATTGCGATCCGGTTCCAGGCGTTAATCGTCGTGATGGCCATAATGATTTCTCCAACCTGCTTGCTGTCGAAGTGGCGGGCGACTTCCTCATAAACAGCGTCAGGCACATGCTCTTTCGTGATCACGGTTACGGACTCCGTTAAAGCAAGGACTGCTCGTTCTGCCTCGGTAAAAAAACGCGTATCGCGCCAAGCACTGAGTGCATAGATCCGCTGCTCGGTTTCTCCATGCTCCCTAGCTTCTTTGGTATGCATATTGATGCAATAAGCGCACCCGTTTATTTGCGAAGCACGGATTTTGATGAGCTCCTTTAACGTTTTGCTCATGCTGGTCGTGCCCAAAAATTTCTCAAGCCCGAACATGGCTTGGTATGCGGCGGGCAGTTCTTTGGCGATAACGGTTCTTTCAGTCATAGTATTCATTCTCCTCTATCATCCGAATTGTTGGCCCATCGGCCGCTTTGCATGTCTTCGTCATCTAAGACAAAGCCTTGCACAAGTTTGTGACAGGAGGAGAAAAAATAATCAAAAATAATTCTAATCGATCTGTATATGCTTCAGCTTATCGGGATTGAGCATTACGAAAATCCGCTCGATCTGGTTGCCTTCCGCATTGATCTGGAAGCTGATTACGCTTCTGGGCTTGCCGTCCAGCGTAATGATAATGCCTGCCTGGCCATTCACAACAGCGAATAGATGGCCGTCTCCTAAGAAGGTTTTAGGAATGACGCCTTGCAGAAAAGCGATTACGCGGGCTCTGCTGATGATCGCATTAATTGCAGCACGTACCTTGCCTCCGCCATCGGAGACAAGCATGGCTTCCTCGGTCAGCATGGCAATCAGCTTGTTGAAATCGCCGGAAACCGCAGCTTCTATGAAGGTTTCGACGAGCGGCTGGGCTTGATCCATGTTATCGGGGAGAAGCTGGCGTTCTTTGTGAAGCCTTTCTTTGGCGCGGCTAAATATTTTTCGGCAGTTCGCCTCCGACTTCTGCAAGCATGCGGCGATCTCATCGTAATCAAAGGCTAACGATTCCCGCAGGATGAATACAGCCCGCTCTACTGCGGACAGCTTCTCCAGCATGACAAGCAGCGCATAGGAAATGGATTCATGCTGAGCGAACAGCTCGGCGGGGTCCAGCATGGCATGGCTCATATCCGGTTCGGGAAGCCATTCTCCGACGTATACCTCACGTCGCTTGCGCGCGGATTGGCTGAGATTGATGGAGCGGTTCGTAACCATCTTTACGAGATAAGCTTTTTCATTGTGTATAGTTGCATCGGTTAGTTGACTGTAATCCGCAAAAACATCCTGTACGAGATCTTCCGCCTCGCTGAACGAGCCGAGCATGCGGTAGGCGATGGAATGGAGCAGCGGTCGGTAATCGGTATAAGCTTTATTGAAATCCATTTTGGTATCCTTTCTTATTCCCATATCGGTTTCAATTACTCCACTTCTATAGTACCGCATGATTGATTTTTTTCAATACGCATGCATGCGGGAGAAGATGGCGAGCCGGGGCTGAATGCAGCGTGCAAGCGGCGATGAACTCTAGCTTTTGAAGAAAATGCTAGTTGCTAGGTTTATATATTCCAAACGGGGACATACTGACGGATAGATACGTTCCGGAACGCAAGCAGACGCACTGACGGGTGCGACGAGAGGAGCTTGTGTTGTATGTCCAGCCATTTTTCTATTCATTCTTATTCCAATGTTGAGGAATCCGCAGCTTCCAAATCGGTGGCGGCTAACAAATATTCATATCGTAAATCCTATGGTTTTATCGTATTTGCTATTATTCTATTAATTATGAGCTGGGAAGCCCAGCAAATGGACGCAGCAGTTGCGGGCGGCCAAATTCCGCAGGAAGCTATCCGTCTTCGCATATTAGCCAATTCCGATCGTCCCGCTGACCAGCTCGTCAAGCGTCTGGTACGGGATGAAATCGTTAAAGCGATGAGCAGCTGGGCAACAGGCCCTCAAACCATTGAGGAAGCTCGCCAGTCTATTATGGATCATATGCCAGAAATCGAACGCATCACAGCTACTGTTTTGCAGAGCCGCGGCTTTGGATACGGCGCTTCAGCCGAGCTAGGCATCGTACCGTTCCCAACCAAAATGTACGGCAATGAAGTTTATCCCGCTGGCGACTATGAAGCGCTCCGAATTACGCTCGGCGAGGGCGGAGGACAGAACTGGTGGTGCGTGCTGTTCCCGCCGCTATGCTTCATTGATGCGGCGAGCGGAGAAGCTGCTGCGTCGGCGTCAGTAGAAACTCCAGCCCAAACCACAGCGCTCGAAGCAGACAGCGTGCCAGTATCGGCGGCGGTTGATATGGAAGAGGATGGATCATCCGGCGGCCAAGCGCCTGAAGCGAAATTCTTTTTGCTTGAGATGATACAGTCGCTTATTAATTGGATCAAATCATTGTTCGCATAAGAAGCGGCAGCCGCGTCTGGTCAGCTAAGACGCCGCTGCCGTTTCTGCTTGTTTTCGGATGCATGTGCTATAATAACGGAAGCATGATTCATTTAATTTAAGAGCAAGGATTGAAGGATAGAGATGATAACAACGAATGTGTGGAGCGTGGAGCAGCTCCCTGATGAAAAGCTTGGACCTGAGCTTGCGGCAGCCGCTGCGCAGCTGAGGGACGGCGGTCTTATCGCTTTCCCGACAGAGACGGTATATGGACTAGGAGCGGATGCAAGAAGCTCCTTTGCTGTGGGGCGCATATTCAGCGCAAAGGGACGTCCATCGGATAACCCGTTAATTGTGCATATCGCAAACCGGCAGCAGCTGGACGAGCTTGTGCTTCCGTACCCGCAGCTTGCATCGGCTTTGATGGACAGCTTCTGGCCGGGGCCGCTGACGATTGTGCTTCCGGCACGACCCGATGTGCTGTCGCCGCTCGTTACTGCAGGACTGGCCTCGGTAGGTATACGAATCCCGGACCATAGGACGGCTCTGGCGCTGCTCGAGCTGGCAGGCTGCCCGGTTGCCGCGCCAAGCGCGAATCGCTCCGGAAGGCCAAGCCCGACGCTGGCACGGCATGTGCTTGAGGACTTGGATGGCCGCATTGATGGGGTTGTGGATGATGGGGCTACAGGCGTCGGCCTGGAATCAACCGTCGTCGAGCTGGTTGGTGACCAAATGATCCGCATATTGCGTCCAGGCGGCATTACGCTGGAAGCGCTGCGGATAGCGGCGCCGCATGCCACCATTGACAGCGCTTCGCTAGAGGAACCGGAAGTGGCGCCTCGCTCGCCCGGAATGAAATATACGCATTATGCGCCGAAGGGTGAGCTGGTCCTTGTCCAAGGCGCCCCGGATGCAGTGACTGCGTATATTCATCGGCAGGTCGAGCGGGCTGCCAGCAGCGGGGAGAGGACCGGCGTTCTGGCATTCGAGGAGCGGTTGCAAGGTTATAAGGCTGACCGCGTATTGTCGTTAGGCAGCGAAGCCGAGCTGGAAACAGCGGCCCATCGCCTTTATGCGGCGCTCCGCGCGTTCGACGAAGGCAGTGTGCAGCGCATATGGTCGGAGAGCAGCAGCGAGCAAGGGATTGGAGCCGCCTTGATGAATCGCCTTGCAAAGGCTGCAGGCAATCGCGTCGTTCGTGTATAGTCTAGGTTTGGAATAGGAAATGCTCAAAGTAGTATGTTTGTCCTCATGTCCGCATATGTTTGGTATAGAAAACAGGCGGACATGGGGGAGATCGACTTTGGTTGAGGCACAATTGCAAGCTGGTCAGCTGCTGACATTGCTCATTATTGCATTAGCGCTTGGGCTGGACGCTTTTTCGCTCGGACTGGGAATTGGTCTGAAGGGGATTCGGCTGCGTGATATCGTGAAGCTGGGCGTCGTTATTGCGCTGTTCCATGTTATAATGCCGCTTGCCGGCATATATACGGGACAATATGTAGGTGTTCTGCTTGGATCTGTAGCCACTACCGCAGCTGGCATATTGCTGGTGCTGCTCGGCGGGCATATGATATACAGCTCACTGCGGGGAGATGCGGTGCAATCCTTCGATCACAAATCGCTGTGGGGATTGCTGGTGCTTTCGCTGAGCGTCAGCATCGATTCGTTCTCTGTCGGCATTACGCTGGGCATGTTCGCGGCCAATATGTGGACGACCGTACTGATGATCGGCGTGCTTGGCGGGCTAATGTCCGTATGTGGACTATTGCTCGGCCGCAAGGTCAGCGGGAACCTTGGGGAATATGGCGAGGCGATAGGCGGCGGCATCTTGTTTGTTTTCGGCATTTTATTTATATTCTAATGGCAAGGCAGCTTGAATTGAGGGTGAAAAGGAGTTGGCAGTGTGAAACGTATATTATTTGTTTGTACCGGCAATACGTGCCGCTCTCCGATGGCGGAGGCTATGCTGCGCCGAATGGCTGCTCTGAGAGGCATTACGGTGGCGGTTCGCTCAGCAGGCATATCGACGATAGACGGCTTGCCCGTGTCGGCGCATGCGGTAGAAACGTTAAGACAGCGGGATATCGACCATAAAAGTACATCGCTCGCACTAACCGGCGAGGCAGTCGGCTGGGCCGACATTATTTTGACCATGACGTCCAACCACAAGCGGGGCTTGCTTCAATGGTATCCCGAAGCGGTTGATAAGACCTATACGCTTAAGGAGTATGCGAATCGCGATGCGCAGGTGCTTGCCGATATCGAAGAGCTGGAGCGGCTGTATTCGGAAATGCAGATGAAGCAGGCCTTAGGCCAGCAGCTTACCTCGCAGGAGAGAAACCGGCTGCTTGAGCTTGAGCGCAAAATTCCAAGCTTCGATATCGTCGATCCGTTTGGCGGCTCGTTATCCATCTATAACAGCAGTGCAAGCGAAATCGAAGATGCGCTCGTGAAGCTTCTGGACAAGCTTTCCAAAAGATAATTCCGCGGATGCAACCCGTATTATAGATTGATTTTTGCAGCCGTATCGGCTATTATGAAAAGACAATATACGGTTTCCGATGTAACTGGCGACGGAAGTGGGCTAACCACGGTGGAGCATCGGAATATACGGCCGGTCGCCTGGGCAAAGAGCAGCATGCTAATCAGCATGTCTTGCTCTTTTTTCGTCTTTTTCTGCAAAAATAGGTATACTAGCACTGTAATGTTTCATTCCGAAGGAGGTCTTTTACGTTGAAAATTGCTATTGGTGCCGATCATGCGGGCTATCGCTTGAAGGATGAGGTTGTCCCTTTTCTTCAGTCGCTTGGCCATGAAATTGAAGATGTCGGTTGCAGCTGCGACCAATCGGTTGATTATCCGGACTATGCATTGCCCGTATGTGACCTAGTTACGAGCGGCAAAGCGGAGCGCGGTATACTGATTTGCGGAACAGGAATTGGCATGTCCATTGCGGCCAACAAAGTACGGGGCATCCGCTGCGCGCTTGTCAATGACATGTTCTCGGCCAAAGCAACCCGGGAGCATAACGATACGAACGTATTGGCGCTTGGCGAACGCGTTATCGGCCCTGGCGTTGCGCTCGAGATTATCCGGATATGGCTGGATACACCGTTCTCGAACGGTGAGCGCCATGTCGGAAGAGTGAACAAAGTGATGGAAATCGAAAAACAGATTATCAGCCAGTCCTAATTGGGGGCCATCGCGATGAGCATACAAGGGAATGCACGGCTTGAAGTCATTGCTAAGCAGGTAGAAACGATTGTGCGCGAGCTGGCGGCTGCAGGAAATCTAGCAATGAGTCAGCTGCTGGTTATCGGTGTAAGTACTAGTGAAGTGCTTGGCGAGAAGATTGGCACGGCAGGCACGGCCCGGACAGCTGCGCAAATATTTGCGGGCGTGGAAGCTGCAAGAGCCGAGCTTGGTTTTATTCCGGTATATCAGTGCTGCGAGCACTTGAACCGTGCGCTCGTGATCGACCGTGCTGCTGCTGAGCGTTTTGGCTTGGAGATTGTCGGGGCGGTGCCGGTGCCCAAAGCCGGCGGATCTATGGCGGCATACGCCTACCGCCGCTTACAGGATCCGTGCCTTGTCGAAACCGTACAAGCACATGCGGGCATCGATATTGGAGATACATTCATCGGGATGCATTTGAAGCGGGTAGCCGTTCCGGTCCGTCCGTCCATTCGGAGCATCGGGGAAGCCCATGTGACGATGGCGGTGACGCGGCCAAAGCTGATCGGGGGCGCGCGAGCTGTGTATGAGCATGCTGATGCCATAACGGCTGAGCAATCTGCCGGCACATGTGATTAACGGGCATGTGCCGAGCGTGAACTTATTGAATAAACCATTTTAAATAGAGCTGTCTAATATGAGGAGGATTATCGAAATGGAAAATTTGCGCAAACAAGACCCGGAAGTATTGAAAGCACTAGGCCTTGAGCTTACTCGTCAACGTGATAACATCGAACTTATCGCTTCTGAGAACATTGTCAGTGAAGCTGTATTGGAAGCAATGGGAAGCGTACTAACGAATAAATATGCGGAAGGCTACCCAAGCAAGCGTTTCTATGGCGGCTGCGAGCATGTGGATATCGTGGAAGATATTGCGCGCAACCGCGCCAAAGAATTGTTCGGTGCTGAGCATGCGAACGTTCAGCCTCACTCCGGCGCTCAAGCAAACATGGCGGTTTACCTTGCGGCCTTGCAGCCTGGCGATACGGTTCTCGGGATGAACCTGGCTCACGGCGGACATTTGACGCATGGCAGCCCGGTTAACGCATCCGGCTTGCTTTACAACTTCGTGGCATATGGCGTGCAGGAAGATTCCTTCACAATTGATTATGAAGAAGTGCGCAAGCTTGCTTTCAAACATCGTCCCCGCTTGATCGTAGCAGGCGCAAGTGCTTACCCGCGTACGATTGATTTCGAAAAACTAGGTAAAATCGCTAACGATGTTGGCGCATTGTTCATGGTCGATATGGCACATATTGCCGGTTTGGTTGCTGCGGGTCTTCACCCGAGCCCAGTACCTCATGCGCATTTCGTAACAACGACTACACACAAAACGCTTCGCGGACCGCGCGGCGGTATGATTCTTTGCCGTCAGCCTTGGGCAGCGGCTATCGACAAAGCTGTTTTCCCTGGTTCGCAAGGTGGTCCATTGATGCATATCATCGCTGCCAAAGCGGTTGCGTTCGGCGAGGCGCTTAAGCCTGAATTCAAGCAATATGCAACACAAGTTGTTAAAAACGCAAAAGTGCTTTCTGAGGAGCTTGTTGCAAAAGGCTTCAACATTGTTTCTGGCGGAACAGACAACCACTTGATGCTGCTTGACACTCGCAGCCTGAATATTACAGGTAAAGTTGCTGAGCATGTACTTGACGAGGTGGGCATTACGGTAAACAAAAACGCGATCCCATTTGATCCTACAAGCCCATTCGTTACTTCAGGCATTCGCATCGGTACGCCGGCAGCTACGGCTCGCGGTATGGAAGAGAATGCCATGAAAGTGATCGCAGAAGTTATTGCTCTTGTGCTTAACAGCCCGGAAGATCAAGAGGTTCTAGCCAAAGCCCGCGGCTTGGTCCGTGACCTGACTGCTCAATATCCGCTCTATCCTGGTATGACTTACTAAAACAAATCGTATTATATGATCAAAAACAAGCGCCGTTTCGGGAAACCGTAAACGGCGCTTGTTTTTTGAAAAAATTAGACGCGATATATTCACGCGATAAAGTATTCTTCTATATCAATAAGAAACGGCTACCCTCCTCTTATAAGGACTGCGTAGCCGTTTCTTATTGTGATCGAGTATAACAGCACTGCGTTTATTAGCATTATAGTCTTGCTGACATACTGATTTGTGACTGAAATATGAAATATTATGATAATAGTTATTAACTAAATATACCAATTATGGATTGTGTGAAATGGCTTTTTGAGTATTCAAGTACAATTAGCACCTTGTTTCCAAGACGCTATTTCCAGAAATAGGGCAATCATTACGGAGCGGAGAAAGAAGCGAAATATTGCTGCGTTAAAGCTACTTTGCTGTAATGTAAACGCGTGTTAATGCTTAATCGTATTAATGCATACGTGTATTAGCACGAAGGAGCATTAATGCAAGAACACATTAATGTAATGAAGTAAATTTAAAAAAAGGCTTGCTTTAGTGATAAAATAATTCAGTTAGGGTATAATAGAAACGGCCGTTGGAAAGTTTTGAGTTCAATATTCGTATTGACAATTATTAAATTTAAGTTGTATATTTTATATCGTTGATTAATATTATTTTAATGTTAGTTAATATGACACGAATCAATTTTAGTCATCTTCAACCTTTTAAGGATGGTTTTAACAAAAATTGTATAAATGGGAGTTGATGTAAGTGAAAGGGAATTTCAAAAAGCCGGCACAGCTCATGCTGGTGCTAGTGGTAGCATTCAGTATGCTGTTGTCTGCTTGTACAAGTAACAACAAACCGGAATCGTCAAACAATGGCGGTACCAACAACGGAGGAGAAACAAAAACTCCGCAAGAGTTTCGTTTTACTCTTGGAAGTGAACCGCCAAGCTTGGATCCCGCTTTAATGACGGATGCCCAATCAAGTATCGTTGCGGCAGGATTGTATGAAGGTCTTACTCGTTTAAACACAAGTGGTGAGCCCGAGAACGCAATCGCTAAAGAAATTACGGCTTCCGAAGACGGTAAAACTTACACCATCAAACTACGCGACGATGTGAAGTGGAGCAATGGCGAAGCTGTTACTGCGCATGACTTCGAATATTCTTGGAAACGCGCTTTGGCTCCAGAAACAGCTTCTGAATATGCATACATGCTTTATTACCTTGAGAACGGTGAAAAATACAACACAGGTAAAGGTACAGTTGACGAAGTAGGCGTTAAAGCTACTGATGATTACACGTTGGAAGTGAAATTGTACACGCCTGCACCATATTTCCCAAGTCTGCTTGCTCACTATACTTACCTGCCAGTTAACAAAAGTGCAGTTGACGGCAAACCTGAGTGGGCTTCAGAACAAGAAACAATTGTATCGAACGGTCCTTTCCTTTTGAAGGAATGGAAGCATGAGGACAAGCTCGTATTGACGAAGAACCCGGATTACTACAACGCGTCCGCTATTAACTTTGATAAAGTAACGGTTACTTTGATTAATGATGAGAACACAGTATACAACCTGTTTGATACAGGAAAAATCGACTGGATCGGCGCACAAGCGGGTTCCGTTCCTCTTGACAGGACGCAGCAGCTGGTTAAAGATGGCAAAGCGGAAATCACATCGATTGCCTCGTCTTACTATTACTTGTTCAATACGACGAAAGCACCTTTTAACAACGTAAAAGTCCGTAAAGCATTCGCTATGACTGTAGATCGTCAATCGTTGATTGACAATGTTGCTAAAGCGAACCAACAACCGGCATACGGCTTGGTACCGCCAAGTATTACGGTGGACGGTAAGTCTTTCCGTGAAATGTATCCAGATACGGATTTCTTTAAAGAAGACGCAACAGAAGCGAAGAAGCTCCTTGAAGAAGGCCTTGCTGAAAGCGGTCTGAAGGCAATGCCTGAAATTACGCTCCTCTACAATACAAGTGAGGGTCACAAAGCTATCGCTGAGGCTATCGTTGACATGTGGCGTAATAGTCTTGGCGTAGAAGTTAAACTGGCCAACCAAGAATGGGCTACATTCCTGGAGACGAGAGATGCAGGACAGTTCGATATCGCTCGTGCTGGATGGGGCGCGGACATCAACCATCCGGTTAATTACACTTACGATCTGATTCATCCGAATTCCGGTAACAACGATGGCAAATACAACAACCCTAAGGTTGGAGAACTACTGGACAACTCTCTGGTTGCTGAAACACCTGAGAAAAGTGTAGAGATGATGGCTGAAGCTGAAAAAATTGCAATGGCAGAAGATATGGCCGTATTGCCATTGTATTACTACACAACTGTAACTATGTTGAAAGACGGATTTAAAAACGTAGTACCTGACTACTCAGGAAATATTAGCTGGGTATTTGGCGGCAAAGAGTAGATCACTCCTGATTGTCAATTTCATACGCAACTAACTAGAGCAACCTATTTTAAAAGGGTATATATAGTCACTCTATATATGCCCTTTTGAAATTAATTAATGATCGAGAGAGTGGGTGATCGCTTGGTCCGCTACATTTTAAGCAAATTTATATTTATGTTATTGTCGCTTTTTTTGCTTATTACCGCCACTTTTGTCTTAATGAACGCCGTTCCTGGTAGTCCATTACAGTCTGAGAAGGCGACAAGCGAACAAGTTCAGAAAAACTTGGAAGCGTATTATGGATTGGATAAACCGCTAATCGTCCAGTATGGAACTTATTTGAAAAACCTTGTTAAAGGCGATTTGGGTATTTCCATGAAGAAGAAGTTTCAATCCGTCGACAAGATGATTGCACAATCATTCGGATACTCGCTAAGGTTGGGTATTGCTGCGATTGTTACGTCATTAGTTGTTGGCAGCTTGCTGGGTATTTTAGCTGCTATGTATCATCGCAAGTTTATGGACAATTTTGCAATGATCCTTGCTGTAATCGGTCTCGCGATCCCAAGTTTGATTATGGCGCCGCTGCTGCAATATTTGTTTGCAGTGAAGATAAGGATATTTGAAGTAGCCGGGCTGAATGGCCCGATGGATTATGTTTTACCGACCATTGCTTTGGCAGCTGGTCCTATTGCATTTATCGCAAGATTGCTAAGATCTACGATGATTGAAGTGTTGAGTGCGGATTTTATTAAAACTGCCAAATCCAAAGGACTTTCCGGATACGTGATCGTGATGAGGCATGCGCTGCGTAACTCCATGCTGCCAGTCGTTACGTATTTGGGTTACCTCACAGCCGGGATTATTACCGGATCTGTGGTAATTGAGAAAATTTTCGGAATTCCGGGAATCGGAAAGTACTTTGTTCAAAGTGTAACGGATAGAGATTATCCTCTCATTATGGGGATTACGATTTTTTATGCAGTACTTTTAATGGTTACGCGATTCTTAGCTGATATCGCATATGTGTTTGTTGATCCGCGCATGCGGGTGTCCGGAGGAAAGGTGGCGAAATAGTTCATGTCGAAACGAGTAGACATCGATTCCGTTGCTAATCTGGCTCCGGAACAGTTCGAGAAGATTAAGCAGAACAAGGGCATGGCGGATGAGGTTGGACGCAAGAGCTTGACTGCGTGGCAGGACATTAAGATAAGAATGTTAGGTAGTAAGTTGGCTATGACGGGCTTTTGGATCATTATTGGCATAATGCTGTGCGCTATTTTTGTGCCCATTATTTCGCCTAACGATCATTTTACAAATGACCTGGCGAATACGAACCAGCCGCCATCTGCGGCACATTGGTTCGGTACCGATGATCTAGGACGCGATCTGTTGGAGAGAACATGGAAGGGCGCTCAAATTTCCTTGTTCGTAGGATTGATGGCGGCGCTTATTGACTTGATAATCGGGATCATCTACGGCGGCATCATGGGTTACTACGGAGGCAAAGTAGATGAAGTTATGAACCGATTTGCCGAAATATTATATTCGATTCCTTATCTTCTAGTTGTTATCCTGCTACTGGTTATTATGGAGCCAAGCTTAACGACCATTATCGTCGCGATGTCGATTACGGGCTGGATTAATATGGCTTGGATCGTACGCGGTCAAATAATGCAGCTCAAGAATCAAGAGTATGCGTTAGCTTCCAAATCGCTTGGCGCTAATGCAATGCGTATTATTTTCCGTCATTTGATCCCGAATGCGATGGGTCCAATTCTTGTCACATTGACGTTAACTGTGCCAAGCGCGATTTTCACAGAAGCGTTCCTCAGCTTCCTTGGTCTAGGCGTGCAATCGCCGGTTGCATCATGGGGAACGATGATAGATGATGGAATCAGCGCTATGACGATTTATCCTTGGAGATTGCTGTTCCCAGCATTCTTGCTTAGCTTAACGATATTTGCCTTTAATGTATTCGGCGACGGCCTGCGGGATGCGTTCGATCCGAAGTTGAAAAAATAAATCCCGTTTAACGGAGAGGAGGTCACGGCCAGATGAAGTCCTTGCTGGAAGTGAAAGATTTAAGTGTATCCTTCGACGTATATGGTGGTGAAGTTCAAGCCGTCCGCAACGTAAGTTTCAATGTGAAGAAAGGCGAAGCGGTCGCGATTGTCGGCGAGTCCGGCTCCGGGAAGAGTGTAACCGCTCAATCGATCATGAGACTAATCCCTTCTCCTCCAAGCAGAATTAAGAGCGGCTCTGTCCTGTTCGAAGGGGAGGAGCTGCTGTCTCTCTCGGAGAACGAAATGCAAAAAGTGCGCGGAAATAAAATCGGAATGATTTTTCAAGATCCTATGACATCCTTGAATCCTACGATGATGGTCGGGGATCAAATCATGGAGGGTCTAATCAAGCACCAGAATCTAAATAAGGAAAAAGCAAGAATGCGCGCGATTGAAATGCTTCAACTAGTTGGTATTCCAAATCCGGAATCGCGAATTAAACAGTACCCCCATCAATTCTCAGGCGGTATGAGACAACGGGTAATGATCGCGATTGCGCTGGCATGTAATCCATCCTTGCTGATAGCGGATGAGCCTACGACAGCGCTGGACGTGACGATTCAAGCACAAATCATGCGTGTTATGAAGGACCTGCAGGAGAAGATGGGCACATCCATCGTTTTGATAACGCATGATCTGGGCGTTGTGGCCGACGTCTGCGACCGCGTCATTGTTATGTACGCTGGACGAGTTGTAGAAACAGGCACGAAATGGGAGATATTCCATAACCCTCAACATCCTTATACGAGAGGACTTCTACGTTCCTTGCCGCGTTTGGACCAGAGGAAGGATGAACCTCTTATACCGATTCCGGGTACGCCGCCAGATTTGATAAAACCGCCTGTCGGCTGCAGTTTCTGTGCACGGTGCGACGAAGCTATGAAGGTATGCGTAGACAACGATCCTGAACTGCATGCCATTAAAGGTAGCGATTCTCATGCGTCTGCCTGCTGGATGCTGCATCCGTACGCGAAAAGGGAGGTGCCGGTATGAGCTCTCCACTAGTTCAAGTGAATGATCTGCGCAAGTTTTTTAACTTGGGCAAGGGCAATATTTTAAAAGCGGTTAATGGGATCAGCTTTAGCATTGGACGCGGTGAGACTGTTGGAGTTGTAGGCGAATCTGGCTGCGGCAAGTCTACTGCAGGACGCACGATCATGCGTTTGTATGAACCGACAAGCGGTGGCGTGACGTTTGACGGAAAAGATATTTATAAACTCCGCGGCTCGGAGCTGAAGGCGCTTCGCCGCAACATGCAAATGATCTTCCAGGATCCGTATGCGTCTCTTAATCCTCGTATGACGGTTACTGATATTATCGGGGAAGCGCTTGACATTCATAATTTGGCGGGCAGCCGAGCTGAGCGGAAGCGCAAGGTAGAAGGCCTGCTTGACTTGGTCAACTTGAATCCTGAGCATGCAACGCGTTATCCGCATGAGTTCTCTGGCGGCCAACGTCAGCGTATCGGCATAGCGCGTGCACTGGCTGTAGATCCGAAGTTCATCATTGCCGATGAGCCCATCTCTGCCTTGGACGTATCGATTCAAGCGCAGGTGGTTAACCTTATGCAGGATTTGCAGCGCAAAATGGGTCTCACCTATTTGTTCATCGCGCATGACCTGTCGATGGTTAAGCATATCAGCGACCGCGTTGCGGTGATGTACCTCGGTAAAATCGTAGAACTCGCCGAGAGCAGCGAGCTTTACGATAAGCCTGCGCATCCTTATACTAGGGCGCTTTTGTCTGCTATTCCTATTCCGGACCCGGAAGTGGAAGCAAATCGCGAGCGTATCGTTTTGACCGGCGACCTGCCAAGTCCAATCAATCCGCCTAGCGGCTGCCAATTTCACACGCGCTGTCCGATTGCGACAAGCAAGTGCAAGGTGGACGAGCCGGCTTTGCTTGAAATAAGAAAAGGACATTTTGCCGCTTGCCATTATGCATCGGTATAAGATGTGCACATGTTAATAGTGGCTTTTTGAATATTGGATTGCAAAATATAGAGGTTAAAGCAGCGCGATTGTGCTGTTTTGGCCTCTTTTTTGAGTTATGCACAGTTGTGTCAACAGTCTGTGGATAAATGTGGACAAGTTGGGGATATATTTGTGCATAGTTTTTCAACAAGAAGCGAATTAAGATATTACATATTCTATCGGAATTTTGCGGCTAATTTCGGGGATAAAATGGTTATTTATGGCTATTACTCGCTTCGCGTTGATGGGTTTATTGACGGACTTGCTGCAGGCTGTAACGTTTTTTGGCTTACACGTGAGCGTTATAAGCTCAAGAGGGATCGAATGTGTTAATATATGGGTACGACAAAATGCTTAGGAGGCTGAAATGGCTCAATTTGCCGTGATCGTATTTATTGCAATAGCCCTATTCCTTCTTATACGAGTAATCGTGAGAGCGAATATTTCGATGAGGCAAGGCCAATCGCCCCGCGGAGGCAGAGCCTCCATCGGTAGAACGAACGTCTTCGCACCTTGGCCAAGCGCCGAGCCGCCTGACGCTCTAGGCGTGCCTTACGGCCATCCTGCGAGAACGGCTGCAGAGCGTCTGGAAGCATCGCTGACCTTGTTTTTCGAGAGTCGCGTAAAGGATCGTGTGTTAAAGGAATTTCCGAGAATGTCAGATAAAGAGTGGGCGTGGACTTGGTTCGAGCTTAAGCGCTACTTCTTGATGTGCGGGATCATGCGAAATGTGCCGATGTACAGCCGGCAAGTAGACGCGGTGTGGCATGAAATGCTTATGTTCACGAGAGAGTACGAGGAGTTCTGCACAGGCTTCTGCGGCGAGATGATTCATCACGCTCCGCATGCGCCGGGAGCATTGCCGCAGCCGGGAGAGCGGGCGATGTTCGATTGGCTGTATGGCGAGCTGTTTGCGCAGGCGCCTGCTAGCGGCAGGCTTTGGGGGGCTTTCTATCGGACCCGGATGCCGGAAGAAAAGCTCGATGAGATAAAGGAATTTAGCAAGGACACGCTCCGCTCGCAGTGGTTTAATGCGAAGACGGGTTCGCGATTTGCGGACTTGAGCAGCACTATGGATTATTTAATCGATCGGGCCAAATCGGGTTTGAATGACGCCGGCAACGGCCGTAAGGAGCCGAAAAACGAAAGCAGTTATGGCTACGACCCTGTCCTCGGCGCGACTGGCTTGCTTTCGGGCATGCTCATCTATCATTCGATGGCGAATCCGAATGACTTTGCGCAGCAGATGGATCAGGCCCAGAACGAGGAGCAGCGCAAGGCAAACGGTAGCGGCGATTCGACTTACGCCTGCAGCGGCTCCTCGGACGACGGCAGGGACCATTCCGGCGGAGATGACGGCGGCTCCGGAGGGGATTCCTCCTGCGGCAGCGGCGGAGACGGCGGTGGCTCGTCCTGCGGTGGCGGCGGGTGCAGCAGCTAATTGCGAAGCAGCATCTGAACTTAAGAGGCCGGGCCTAGCTCATGCAGAGGCGCCGGCCTCTATTTGTGCGTCTGCAAAACACAAGATGCAACGACTTGTTTACAATGCTATAATATACGGGATTGTGTCAGGGCTTGCATCGACTAGAACAATAACAACAATGTACGGGAGGAATACCGCTCCATGAGCAAATTAATCATTTGCGACCATCCGTTAATTCAGCACAAGCTGACTTTTATTCGGAATAAAGAGACGAATACAAAAGATTTTCGGGAATTGGTTGATGAAGTAGCCACATTAATGTCATACGAAATTACGAGAGAAATTCCGCTTGATACGATCAAGGTACAGACGCCGGTTGCTGAGACGGATGCCAAGGTCGTTTCGGGAAGAATGCTGGGACTCGTTCCTATTCTGCGTGCCGGACTCGGCATGGTAGACGGCATATTGAAGCTTATTCCGTCCGCGAAGGTAGGCCATATCGGACTTGCCCGCGACCACGAGACGCTGCAGCCGAAGGAATACTACATTAATCTGCCGACCGACGCACCTAACCGTTTGCTCATTGTGATCGATCCGATGCTCGCAACGGGCGGCTCCGCGATTGCGGCGATTAATTCGCTAAAAAACCATAAATGCGATCAAATCAAACTTATGTGTCTCATTGCTGCGCCAGAAGGCGTGAAGGCTGTGCAGGAAGCACATCCGGATGTTGATATCTACATCGCTGCGCTGGATGATCATCTCAATGAAAAAGGCTATATTGTTCCTGGTCTTGGAGATGCCGGGGATCGCATGTTTGGAACAAATTAGTTCCAGATGCCATGAATTGATAATAGGAGTGAAAGATTTTGTCCAAACTGAAGGTAATGACCATATTCGGAACACGTCCGGAGGCCGTTAAGATGGCTCCGCTTGTACTCGAGCTGCAGAAGCGCGAGGATGAAATCGAATCGATCGTCTGCGTGACGGCCCAGCATCGTCAAATGCTGGATCAAGTTCTCGATTTTTTTGAAATTCATCCGAACTATGATTTGAATGTCATGAAGGATCGCCAGACGCTGACAGAGACCACCGTACGCGTACTGGAAGGCCTTGATCCTGTGCTTACGCAGGCAAAACCGGATATCGTACTCGTGCATGGCGATACGCAGACGACGTTTCTTGCGAGCTATGCAGCGTTCCTAAAGCAAATTCAAGTCGGTCACGTTGAGGCGGGGCTTCGTACTTGGAACAAATTGTCTCCATACCCGGAGGAAATGAATCGGCAGCTTGCCGGCGTGCTTTCTGATGTGCATTTTGCCCCGACGGAATGGTCGGCGAACAATCTGCGCAAGGAGAACAAGTCGGATGCTGCCATTTATGTGACTGGCAATACCGCTACAGATGTGTTCCAGTATACGGTGGATGAATCTTTCTCCCATCCGGTCATTGACTGGGCGAAGGGAAAACGGATGATTCTCATGACGGCCCATCGCCGGGAAGCGCTGGGCGAGCCACACCGGAACATATTCCGTGCGGTCAAACGGATTGCGGACGAGCATGAGGACGTCGTAGTTGTGTATGCCGTGCATCCGAACCCAGCAGTTCGCGAGCCGGCCAATGAAATTCTTGGCGACCATCCGCGCATTCGCTTGATTGATCCGCTTGATGTTTTTGAATTCCATAACTTTTATCCGCATGCGCATATGATTATGACGGATTCGGGCGGTTTGCAGGAGGAGGCTCCGTCCTTTGGCGTACCTACCCTTGTGCTCCGCGATACGACAGAGCGTCCAGAGGGCATCGAGGCAGGAACGCTAGAGCTCGTCGGTACGGATGAAGAGCTCGTGTATGGACGCGCCAAGGCGCTTTTAACCGATTCTCAGCTATATGCGCGCATGAGCCAGTCAGCGAATCCATATGGCGATGGACACGCTTCAGAGCGGATTGTAGATGCGATTTTGCATCATTTTGGAAGGCTGAAGGAACGTCCGGTTTCGTTCACACAACGTTCATAGATTCGACTTGGGCAGCAGGCTGAACGCCGAATGTACAGCATACAGTAGTACTGTACGGTTTTCGGTGGTCACAATACCATATGTATCAAGGGTTTTGGTCGATCTGTTCACCAAAAGTTTGTAGTTAATTCAATTGACAAACATGTTGCCGCTTGGATAAAATAAATGAGGATTGACAGGGGTATGAACCATGAATAAAAAGAGCAGAAGGGACAATCCGCTGTACGCGGCTGGACTTGTCGGCGCACTCGGAGTGCAAGTCGCTGTATGTATCTTTTTAGGCTATTGGATCGGCTCATCGCTCGGGAGCCGCTTTGGCGATCCGAAGGGATGGACGCTAGGTGGCATACTGGTCGGTCTGGCTGTCGGACTACTCTCAGCCATTCTGCTCGTTAAGAAGGTTATGGAGGACGCCGATGGATAAAATAATGAAGACAGCATTACGTACGCTTGTTTATGCAATGGCGGTATGCCTAATTGTATGGGCTTTCCTTCCGGAATGGCGTACGGTGTCTCTCGGCCTTCTTGTGGGATTGGCAGCAAGTTCCATGAATGCGTTTTTACTGAGACGCAGAGTCGAAATGGTCACCCTAGGAGCAGCAGGGGCTGGCCCGCGCAAGAGAGGTCTTGGTCTTGGAAACCGTATCGCAACAGTGCTGCTGGTTGCCATGATCGCTTATCGTTTTCCGGAGGATCTGAACATGCCGGCCGCTTTAGCTGGCTGTATGGTCATGCCGTTTGTTCTATTGGTAGCAGCTTATATCCACAATAAACGACAATCTTAGCGGAAAGGGGTGAAAATTTTAGATGCATGAATTTCCGGTGATGCCACTGGGGCCGTTTAATATTGATATTTCGACCACTGTAGCAATTTTGGTTTCCGTCATTGTGACGTTCTTGATCGCGAAGCTGGCTGTTCGCAATCTTTCGGTGGACAACCCGTCGAAGATGCAGAACTTTTTGGAATGGGTTGTCGATTTCGTACAAAACTTTATTTCAAGCACGATGCCGGCAAACCGAGTCAAGCCCTTTATATCTTTAGGGATGACGCTCATTATGTTCATCTTCATCTCCAACCTGTTAGGCTTGCCTTTCGGTATCGTTACTGAAACCCACCATGCTCATGAGAACCTGGGAATTACTCAGGAACTGCTGGATGAAAAAGGTGGACATGTTGAGCTTGCATGGTGGAAATCGCCAACTGCCGACATTTCTGTAACTGCTGGTTTAGCGCTTATCGTTTTCGTAATCGTCCATTTCCTTGGTCTGAAGCTGAATCGTAAGCACTACTTGAAGCATTATTTCCATCCTTTTCCGGTTTTCTTCCCGGTCAACATCATTGAGACGATTTCGAAGCCGGTTACACTCGCGCTTCGGTTGTTCGCCAACATCTTTGCGGGTGAGGTGCTAATCGCAACCATCCTGATGCTTGGCTGGTATGGTACGCCATTCCTTGCGGCATGGCAAGCATTCAGTCTTTTCGTCGGCGGTATTCAAGCCTTCTTGTTCACGATTCTCACGATGGTGTATATCTCGCAGGCGGCTATCCACGATGAAGAGCATTAATCATCGCTTTATGCCTCGGCTTGTTTCTAAGTACTGAGGTTGGCTATACAAACAAAAAACAACAATTTTCGAGGAGGATTTTAAAAATGGAATTATTAGCAGCAGCTTTAGCAGTAGGTTTGGGCGCAGTTGGCGCAGGCGTAGGTAACGGTATGATCGTTAGTAAAACAGTTGAAGGTATCGCTCGTCAGCCTGAACTTCAAGGTAAATTGCAAACAACTATGTTTATCGGTGTAGGTATCGTCGAAGTTGTGCCTATTATCGGCGTAGTTATCGGTTTCTTGGCTTTCTTCCAAGCATAATAACTGAAATTGGCGGGGAAGGCCTTAGCCCTCTTCGCCTTCGTTATGATTAAGACAATATTGTGGTGAGAAAGGAGTGGCATCTATGGGATGGCATTGGGAATCGACAGTAATCGCGATGGTCGCGTTTGGTCTTTTGTACTGGTTGCTAAGCAAGTATGCTTTTGGTCCATTGTTCGAAGTAATGGAGAAGCGCAGACAGCTTGTGCTTGAACAAATGAACACAGCTGAAAGCAGCCGTAAGGCAGCTGAACAGCAGATGGAAGAGCAGAAAGCCGCACTCCAGCAAGCTCGCAAGGAAGCATACGAAATTATTGAGCAATCCAGAACGACGAGCTCGAAGCAAGCGGAAGAGATCGTTCAAACAGCGAAATCGGAAGCATCCCGTCTGAAGGACGATGCTCTCAAAGATATCGAAAGCGAGAAAAACAAGGCAATTGCAGCGCTTCGCACAGAAGTTGGCGGCATTTCCGTGAAAATCGCGTCGAAAATTATTGAGAAGCAAGTGGATGAGAAATCGCAAGAGCAATTGGTAGGTCAATACTTGAAAGAAGTTGGAAATAAATGAGCCGCGATGCGGTCGTAGCGAAGCGCTACGCTAAAGCATTGTTCGAGGTTGCCGAGAACCAGAAGGTTGTTTCTGAGGTAGAAGAGCAGCTTAAGCTGATCGTTCAGGCACTTGAGCAAGACGCAGACATTCAAAAATTCCTTTCTCTTCCTAGCATCGATCCAGATAAAAAGATTGCCGTGCTGAAAGCGGCATTCGGTGACCGTATATCCGCACTCGTGCTTAACACGGTGCAAATCTTGATTTCTCGCCGCCGTCAGGATGCTATCGCTGAGGTATATGCAGCATATACCAAAGTTGCAGGCGATGCACTTGGCCAAGCCCATGCGACCGTATATTCCGCTCAAGCGCTGTCTGATGCAGAGCTTGCAGGCGTAGCGGCACAGTTCGGACAAATAACCGGCAAAACGATTATTGCACAGCAAGTCGTTGAGCCATCCTTGCTCGGAGGCGTACAAGTACGCATCGGTGACCGTCTTTATGACGGAAGCTTGTCCGGCAAGCTGGAACGTTTACAAAAATCGTTTAAAATCTAATGCACTGTAGATAGGGGTGAACGAATTGAGTATCAGACCTGATGAAATCAGCACGCTGATTAAACAACAGATCGAACAATATAAATCCGAAATTCAAGTCGTAGACGTCGGCACCGTAATCAATGTCGGTGACGGTATCGCCCGCGTACACGGTTTGGAAAATGCGATGCAGGGCGAATTGCTCGAATTCTCCAACGGTGTTGTCGGTATGGCTTTGAACTTGGAAGAAAGCAACGTCGGTGTCGTTATCCTTGGACCATACACGGATATCCGTGAAGGCGATCAAGTAAAACGTACGGGACGCATTATGGAAGTACCTGTCGGCGATGAGCTGCTTGGCCGCGTCGTCAATCCACTTGGTCAGCCGCTTGACGGCAAAGGACCAATCAACACGACTCAATTCCGCGCGATTGAATCTCCGGCGCCAGGCGTTATCGACCGTAAATCGGTTCATGAGCCTATGCAAACGGGAATTAAAGCAATCGACGCGATGGTACCCGTAGGCCGCGGACAACGTGAGCTTATCATCGGTGACCGTCAAACTGGTAAAACGGCGATTGCGATCGATGCAATCATCAACCAAAAAGGCAACGGCGTGAAATGTATTTACGTTGCTGTAGGCCAAAAACAATCGACTGTTGCTAACGTTGTTGAAACGCTTCGCCGCCACGGCGCGCTTGAGTACACAATCGTTGTAACAGCGGGTGCTTCCGAGCCAGCTCCATTGCTTTTCCTAGCTCCTTACGCGGGATGCACAATGGGTGAGTACTTCATGTACAAAGGCGAGCACGTTCTCGTTATTTATGATGATCTATCGAAACAAGCAGCAGCTTACCGTGAGCTTTCACTCTTGCTTCGCCGTCCACCAGGTCGTGAAGCATACCCTGGTGACGTATTCTACTTGCACTCCCGTTTGCTAGAGCGTGCAGCTAAGCTTAGCGACGCTAGAGGCGGAGGTTCTATGACGGCATTGCCATTCATTGAGACGCAAGCATCCGACGTATCGGCTTACATTCCTACGAACGTAATCTCGATTACGGACGGTCAAATATTCCTAGAAGCAGATCTATTCTACTCCGGTCAACGTCCAGCGGTTAACGTTGGTATTTCCGTATCCCGTGTAGGCGGATCCGCTCAAATTAAAGCGATGAAAAAGGTTGCCGGTACGCTCCGTCTTGACCTTGCGGCTTACCGTGAGCTTCAAGCGTTCTCACAATTCGGTTCCGACCTTGATAAATCAACGCTTGCCCGCCTTAACCGCGGTGCTCGCACAATGGAAATCCTCAAACAAGACGTTAACAAGCCGATGCCGGTCGAGAAGCAAGTTATCTCTATCTTCTCCGCGGTTAAAGGCCACTTGGATGAAATTCCAGTAGGCGATATCCTACGCTTCGAGAAAGAGTTCCACGCGTACCTGGATTCGAACAGCCCAGAAATCGGCCAATCGATCCGTGACACGAAGGACATCGTTGCTGACAACGAGAAAGCTCTTGTTGACGCACTCAATAAATTTAAGAAAAGCTTTGCCGTAACGGCATAACAAATATATAGCCGATGCCCGTTCGCTTTAGTCCGGGCTAAGGCTGCTCTTACTCCACCAACACCAGGCTTTGGAGCAGGTCCAAAGCAACAAAGGCGGGTGAAACCAAATGGCAAAAGGTATGCGCGATATTAAACGCGAAATCAAGAGTAAACAAAACACGAAGCAGATCACCAAAGCGATGGAGATGGTTGCCGCTTCCAGGCTGAGAAGAGCTCAGGAGGCTGCGCAGGCAGCTCGTCCTTATGCTGAGAAGCTTAAGGAAGTTGTAGCAAGCATCGCTGCCGGCACCAAGGATGTAAAACATCCGATGCTGGAGAACCGACCGGTTAAGAAAACGGGTTATCTCGTTATTACGTCCGATCGTGGTCTAGCAGGCGGTTACAATGCGAATATTCTTCGTAAAGTAACGCAAACCATTCGTGAGAACCATAAATCAAGCGATGAATACGTGCTGTTCGTGATTGGACGGAAAGGCCGTGATTATTTCCGTCGCCGCAACATGCCGATCGTTGAGGAAGTTATCGGCTTGCCAGACGCTCCGACTTTCGCTGATATTAAGTCGGTTGCTTATTCCGCAGTGAAAAACTTTTCAGAGGGCTCTTACGATGAGCTATATCTCTATTACAACGAATTCGTCAATGCGATAACGCAAATCCCAACAGCCGTTCGTTTGCTGCCGCTTGAAGAAGTAGGCGGGAACACAGCTGTAACATCGTATGAGTACGAGCCATCACCGGAAGGCGTGCTTGAAGTGCTGCTGCCTAAATATGCGGAAACGCTCATTTACAGCGCAGTTCTTGACGGCAAAGCGAGTGAGTTCGGCGCGCGTATGACAGCCATGGGAAGCGCAACGAAAAATGCATCGAAAATCATTAACCAACTGACGCTCACTTACAATAGAGCGCGTCAAGCTGCGATTACGCAGGAAATTTCTGAAATCGTTGCAGGGGCAAACGCCCAATCTTAATATATGCTCTGCATGGGCCAGTCGCTTGCGATAAGCTGACCGGCATGCAGTAACAAGAAGGAACCAGGAGGGAAAACCATGAAAAAAGGACATGTTGTATCCGTCATGGGTCCGGTCGTAGACTTAGAGTTCGAACGCGGCAATTTGCCGGAAATTTTGAACGCTGTCAAAATCGAGCAAAAGGGCGAAGCAGGCGGCATTGATATTAACTTGACGCTTGAAGTTGCCGTTCACCTCGGTGACAATAAGGTACGTGCCGTAGCTATGAGTACGACAGACGGTCTTGTACGCGGTATGATCGCTGTGGATACTGGCGCAGCTATTACGATTCCCGTTGGCGCGCCAACGCTTGGCCGCGTATTTAACGTACTTGGCCAACCAATCGATGAAGCTGGCGATGTGACTTCAAGCATCAATCTTCCGATTCACCGTCCGGCACCTGCTTTCGACGAATTGTCCACGCAAGCGGAAATTCTTGAAACAGGAATTAAAGTAATCGATCTGCTTGCACCATACGCAAAAGGCGGAAAAATCGGCCTATTCGGCGGCGCGGGCGTTGGTAAAACGGTTACGATTCAAGAGCTTATCAACAACATCGCGCAAGAGCACGGCGGTATCTCCGTATTCGCAGGTGTAGGTGAGCGTACTCGTGAAGGTAATGACCTTTACCACGAGATGAAGGATTCCGGCGTACTAAGCAAAACAGCAATGGTATTCGGTCAAATGAATGAGCCGCCAGGCGCGCGTCAACGCGTTGCTTTGACTGGTTTGACAATGGCTGAGTACTTCCGTGACGAAGAAGGAAAAGACGTACTATTGTTCGTCGATAACATCTTCCGTTTCACGCAAGCAGGCTCCGAGGTATCGGCCCTTCTAGGCCGTATGCCTTCCGCGGTAGGTTACCAGCCAACGCTGGCAACTGAAATGGGTCAACTGCAAGAGCGTATCACGTCTACGAAAAAAGGTTCGGTTACTTCGATCCAAGCGATCTATGTTCCTGCCGATGACTATACGGATCCGGCTCCTGCTACTACGTTTGCCCACTTGGACGCAACGACAAACTTGGAGCGTAAAATCTCCGAGATGGGTATCTTCCCTGCGGTTGATCCACTTGCATCGTCTTCACGTATCCTTAGCCCTTCTGTTCTGGGCGAAGAGCATTACAACGTTGCTCAAGGCGTTAAGAAAATTCTTCAACGCTACAAAGAGCTTCAAGATATCATCGCAATCCTTGGTATGGATGAGCTTAGCGAGGAAGATAAATTGACCGTGTCACGCGCACGTAAAATTCAGCTTTTCCTATCTCAGCCGTTCCACGTTGCGGAGCCGTTCACAGGTACGAAAGGTAAATACGTTCCTGTTAAAGAGTCCGTTCGCAGCTTTAAAGAAATTCTCGAGGGCAAACATGACGACCTTCCGGAAGAAGCTTTCCGATATGTTGGTGTGATTGAAGAAGCCGTGGAGAAAGCCAAAACGCTAGTATAGCGAAAGGCGGGAGGAATCCACATGAGTTCTTTTTTGGTAGAGATCGTAACACCAGAGCGTAAGGTGTATGCAGAGACAGCGAATATGGTTAGCGTAACAGGTGTTGAAGGCGAGCTTGGCATACTGCCAAACCACATTCCACTAGTAACGCCACTTCGTATCGCTCCTGTTACCATCAAACGTGACAACAATAAGGTTGATGTTATAGCGGTTAATGGAGGCTTTATCGAGGTACGCAGGGATAAGATCGTTATTCTTGCCGAAAGCGCTGAGCTTGCGACCGATATTAACATCGAACGTGCTGAAGCCGCAAAGCAGCGTGCCCAGCAGCGTCTATCTGCTAAACAGGATCAGGTTGATTTCCGTCGTGCGGAGCTTGCTTTGCAGCGTGCAATGAACCGTCTGAACATTAAGCATAAATAGTCGTGCAAGACAAAAGCATCATTCACTCCCTCACGGGTGTGGATGATGCTTTTGTTATTGGGGTAGGAAATCTTACATAGTCCAAACTTGAAAGTAGATTCTCTCTAATATTCGTGTTTTCGAGTTGAAATGATATAATATATACAAGAAAATTAGTTATTTCGACAAAAACTCTAATATTTTGTATGAAATTCCCTATATTATATGTTAATATAGTTAACATTAGAAATGATATAGAGCTAGCAGGGGGAGAGTCATATGTTTGACTGGTTAGGTATGAAGGTAGGATTTCCGCTCTGGGTATCTTGGCAATTGAACAAACAGCTGAAAATGGACGTCGAACAAAGCTTCGAAGGCATTGCCGAGACGCGAAAAGAGCTGCTCACTACATGGGCGGCGGATTATTGGACGCATTTAGACCGATTAAGCGGGCAAATGACAGCGGTGCTCAGTCAATCTGAGGATTCTACTACTTCTACAGTACAGTCACAAATAGAAAGATTATTTGAACGAACATATGCTAGAGCAATCGACTTCACTGAGCTATTCTTCCTAGATGAAAAACAAACGGTAGTCAGTTCGACCTACAACGCACATGTCGGTGTTGCCTATCCATTAGAAAGCCATTTGCAGCAAGGGCTTGCCTACACCAAAGAAACCAGCACTCCGCGGAAATGCTTGTTCGGACCCTTTAGTGATCCGATTACGTTGAAGTTGGGAGCGCGCTCGTCATCGTTTCATGACCAGATGACATTAATGTTTATGGTGCCGATTGTATTGAACGAAAAAGTTATAGGTACCTTATGCGGACGCGTTCCCAATGATGTGCTGGGCGACTTGATTCAAAGGGAATCTGGGCATGTGTATCCCGATTCCGGAGACAACTACTTATTTATGGCGAAGGCTGGTTTGAATACGCAGATTGCACCGGGTACCGCCCTTTCGCGGAGCCGCTTCGAGGATCGTACCTTTACCCACGGAGAGAATCTGAAGGACGGAGTAACGACTGACTGGGGCGTGGTCTCCATTAAAGAGCACACCGAGCTCGAAATTGTATTTACTGATCCGGCAACCGGTCAGCTGCATCCGGGCGTAGCGAATACGATTCGCAACGGCAATAATTTATTCGTGGAGTTTCCGGGATATTCGGACTATAGACATATATCTGTTATTGGCAAAGGCGTTACTTTCCAGCTTCCATATTGTCCGGATCAATGGGGAATGATGTGCGAAGGTGATTTGGAAGAGGTCTACCGGATCCGAAGCGTCGGTTGGAGACAAAGAAAGCTTCAGCTCATCTCGATTGCGAGCTTAAGCATAATGACTGCGCTGTTAATTGTATTCATTGCAGCAAGCGCCCCTGTGTGGGTGACGGCAACAGCAGCAGGCATCTTTAATCTTCTTTTCGGTTTAATCTACAGCGGAGTGTTCCAGAAGAAAGAATCTGAGCGGGTCGTATCGCATTTGCGCCGAATCAATCGTTTTATCCGCATCAATGCAGAAGGAAAAGGCGACTTGACTCAGCGGTTGACGCTGAATGAATTCGATAATGACGAGTCGAAGGAATTAGCGAAATGGATCAATAATATGATCGACTCGTTAGAGGGCATCATGCTGCAAGTTAGACTTGCTTCCTCCGACGTTTTATCCAGTCAGCATGTGCTGAATGAATCGGCAGCAGTAACCTCGGCGTCAACCGAACGTGTGAGCGGGAAGGTAACGGACATGATCGGCAGTATCAGGCTGCAGCTTAAGGATATCGACATGGCTAAGGATGCAGCAGGCGATATGCGTACAACGTTGAACCAGCTCGAAGAACAAGCTGCGGAGCAGATAGCCGTTGCTAAATCCGAGGTTGATCGTATTGGGGAGAAGATGCATCATATCTCCCTCAAGGTGGGGGAATCGAACCAAACGATTCATAAATTTATGGACACCGTTCAGGAGATTCAAGGCGTGCTGCACGTTATCGAAGAAATATCGGCGCAGACGAATCTGTTGGCACTCAACGCTTCTATTGAAGCAGCAAGAGTTGGCGAACAAGGACGCGGCTTTGCTGTGGTGGCTTCAGAAATCCGCAAGCTTGCCGATATGACCAAGAAATCGACGGAAGAAGTACATGTCATTACCCGCCATATTTATGATGAGGCCAAGCAGGCCTATGCTTCTATGGATGAGGGAACAAGAGTGGTCGAGGAAGGCAATCAGCTCGTTGCCGCAGCAGCGAATACATTGTCGAATGCGCACGCTGAGGATTTGCGGAAAACGCAAGTCGTTGACGAGGTAGTCCAGCTGATGGAGAAGATCGCACTCGTCAGCAGAGAAAATCGCAAGGTTTCCTCCGATGTGGAGAGCAAGGTGCAGGAGCTTATTTGCGAAATGACAAACGTTCGGCAAACCTCACAAAGCGTAGAGTCGATTACGACGCTCCTACAGCAATTGGTCGGTCAATTTAAACTGACGGAATCAAGAATTCGATAGTTTGGAATCAAGCGTAAACGGCTGAAGCCGTCCTCTGGCGGCTAAGCTTACGTTTCGCGTAGAAATATAGAGAAAGTTGGCGAAAAGATATACTTTCCTATATTTCAAGGAGAGCTGCATGCAACCGTTTAGATACGGGTGTATGCAGCTTTTTGGCGTGCAGTCAGATAAAGGGATACGCTCAAAGGATTTAAATGCCCCATACATAATTATGCCATGGAATAGTTATCCTAAGACGGCATGCTATGAATGACGGAAGGAGAGGGGCATATGTTCGGACCAGGCTCACAAGGTAATAGCAAAGCAGGGAAAAAGGCAATGAAAAGCTCGCCTCGTGCAGAGAAGCATGAGAAGGAGCAGCTTGATCCTTATGAGAACAAGCCTCTCTCGCTAACGATATCAGAAAATATGGAAAGCATAAAAAAGGAGCTGGGAGAAAGCCAGGATATTATTTTCCGAGAGCTGACCCTTGTGGATCGAAACCAAACGAAAGCACTCATCGTGTATGTGCAAGGCATGGTTGACGATGAGCGATTGGATGAATTCATTATTCAGCCGTTGCATAGAGAACGGTTTCCGCTCGATGAGCCGGTAGAGCCTAAAGAGCTGCTGGCAGTGATCAAGGCTAATATTTTATCCACTGGCATCGTAACGGATATTTGCGATTGGAAGCTTTTATTCCAGAAGCTGTTCATGGGCTATGGCATTTTATTCGTCGAGGGCTCGGATCAAGCCGTTGGCGCCAATGTCATAGGCGGAGCTAGAAGAGGCATAGAGGAACCAAAAACCGAGATGGCAATTCGCGGTCCAAGGGAGGGGTTCACGGAATCTATTCGTACGAATACGTCCTTGCTTCGGCGGAAAATACGGAGCCCAAAGCTGTGGATGGAGCAGTGGACGATCGGGGAGATTTCGCAAACGCCGGTTAGCATTATGTATGTGAAAGGACTAGCTGACGAGAATGTGCTCAAAGATTTGCGTGAGCGGCTGGAGTCGATTCGCATCGACGGTATTTTGGAATCCGGATATATTGAAGAATTGATTGCGGATCAGAAATGGTCACCTTTCCCGACTATATTGAGCAATGAACGTCCAGATGCAGTTGCCGGAAATTTGCTTGAGGGCAGAGTTGCGATTCTGGTCGATGGCACACCGTTTGTTCTTGTTGTACCGGCTATCCTAAATATGTTTTTTCAAGCATCCGAGGATTACTATCAGCGGTTCGATATTGCGACTTTCTTAAGGATGCTGCGCTTTGTATCGTTTTTGATTGCGCTGCTAATGCCGTCGGTTTATGTCGCTATCGTAAGCTATCATCAGGAAATGATCCCGACACAGCTGCTGTTGAAGCTGGCCGCACAAAGGGAGGGCGTACCATTTCCGGCGTATCTGGAAGCTTTCATCATGGAATTTGTATTTGAAATTCTGCGGGAAGCGGTTGTTCGAATGCCTAGCGCCGCCGGGAATACGATCTCAATCGTAGGCGGTTTGGTTATCGGGCAATCCGTAGTAGAGGCTGGCATCGTCTCGCCTGCAGTCGTCATCGTCGTTTCGTTCACCGCGATCGCCAGCTTCGTCTCGCCTACTTATAGCTTGGGCATTGCAGCGAGGCTATTGCGTTTTATTCTCCTGCTTGCAGCTTCCACATTAGGCTTTTATGGTATAGGCCTTGTTGTGCTGCTGCTCCTGTTGCATCTAAGCAATATAAGATCGTTCGGAATGCCGTATATTAAACCTTTTGCTCCATTCTATCTCAATGATATGAAGGATACGCTAGTCCGTGCGCCATTGTGGCTGATGCGGAAAAGGCCGCAAAAGCTGGGCAATCAGAATATGGTAAGGCAGGATATTGAGCCGGAGGTTAGGAAGGAGCCAGAACAATGAGCCGCAACCTAGAGCGCAAGCGTCAAAACAAGCTGCGTTTATTATGGCGCAAAGGTTTTCTTGTGTGGTCTGCCTGTATGCTCATTGTAATAAGCGGCTGCTGGGACCTTCGGTACTTGGACAAGCTGGGCGTGGTGCTCGCGCTTGGAGTAGATGAAGATCCAAGCGGCAAACAGAAGCTCCAGCTGACTGTGCAGGTGGTGCTCCCCCAAAACGTCGCCGCTGAAAGCAAGAGCGGCATCGGCGGTACGGCAGTAACCAGCTTTACGGAAACGGGTGATACACTATTTGAAGCGATTCGAAAAATGACGTCAAAAACATCGAGGAGGCTCTTTTTCTCGCATACGCAAATGCTTGTTATCGGAGAATCAATGGCTAGAACAGGCATATTTCCGTTAGTAGACTTGATCGAACGAAATCCAGATATACGAACCGATATCTCCGTTATCATTACCCGGGGAATGAAAGCTGAGCAGCTCCTGCAGTTGACGACCCAGCTGGAACCCATTCCTATCAATCAAATCCATGAAATCATACAGGTTAATCAGGCTGCCTACGGGACCAATTTCAGTGTTAAGGTCAAGGAGCTGACAAGAATGAGAGGCGAAGGGAAACAACAATCTGTTCTCCCATCCATTCGGATTGAGGGAGATAAAGCATTGGGCCATTCGAATGAGAATGTGAATAGCATCCCGCCTGCTGCGATTCCTGTGCTGTCAACGATGGCTGTGTTTCGCGAAGGCAAACTGGTTGATTTTTTAAAGCCTAAAGAGTCAAGAGGATTGTCATGGCTTCATCACAAAATTAAAAGCACGGTGGTTAAGCTGTCCTGTCCTGACTCCGAGGGTAAGCTGATCGTTGAGGTTCAGGATTCAGCGATTAAATATAAGGTCAAACGCGATGAAGAAGGGAAACCAATCATAAAGGTGAACGTCCGGATAACGGGAAGCATCCAAGAAATCATGTGTCCGAATGTCGATGTGAGCGATGAGAAAGTTTTGAATCAGATTGGCACGATGACGAGTCTGGCAGTAAAGGACGAAATTGAAGAAACAATTAATAAGCTGCAGAAGAAGCTTCGTATCGATGCGCTTGGCTGGGGGAAAGAAATCTATTTGCAGGAGCCATACGTCTGGAGAAAAATGGGAAAAAATTGGGAGGCCGAATTTCCTTCTGTCAAAAGTGAAATCGAGTGCAAAACGAACATAGTTGGCTCAGGAATTCGTGGAGAATCTATTGTGAAGTGAGTGATCAGCATGCTGGGGCCAATCATTCTAGTGTTGTTCGCCATTGCTACGGGCATTGTTATCTGGAGGCATAATGGTGGAGTTGGGCGTTTTCGAGAAAGAGGCTGGTCCTTGTTTATATTGGTCATTGGCGCATTATATAGCTTGGCTATACTGTTGAATATGCCCATTCCCAACCCGACAGATTGGATCTCAGCTGTACTTGCGCCTATCTATAAACCGATCTTAGCATGGATTGAGGAAGGAATGTAATGCATATATGAGTAAATTTGCAGGGATAAACAATGCAGAAATTTCTTCAGGGCAGGCTGCGAAAATATTGATAATGTTTGCCCAGGGCAGCGCTGCGTTAATATTGCCGTCGGCTGTTACGGCAATCGCGAAGCAAGACGGGTGGTTGTCTATGCTGATAGCAGGCCCGTTTAATTATTTCATCTTACTTGTATATCTGGCATTGGCCGACCGTTTTCCGAACATGTCTCTCGCGCAGTATGCCGAAAAAATTGTAGGGAAATGGGCCGGTAAAGCGCTCACGTTTATTTACATACTATTTTTTCTCCTATTAAGCGCGCTAGTGCTTCGCAATATTTCAGACTTTATGAGTCTGTCCGTCTTGCCGTTGACGCCGGAATGGTTCATCGACAGTACGTTCATGCTGGTCGTCATTTATGGCGTATTCCTCGGCATTGAGACGATCGCGCGAACGGGGGAGATTTTGTTTGGCTGGGGAATGCTGGTTATCGTCATTATCATCTTTTCGCTGTTCAATCAGTTCAGTTTCCAAAACTTCGAACCGGTATTATATGAGGGAGTCCTTAGGCCGCTTAAAGGGGTATATCCGATTTTAGGCTTTCCGATCGGCGAGTTTGTGTTCATAACGGCTATTCTTCCGTTAGTACGGAAGCAGGACCGTAAAAAGCTAAGAAAATCGTTGAAAACATCAGTTTTGCTCATCACGTTTTTGAGCGTTTTGATTACGGTGTTTCTGGTTGGGGTAATGGGAGTGGACGAGACGAGCCGCAGTCCGTTCGCTGTCTACGATATGGCCAAAAACATCAATATTGAAGAAATATTGGTTCGTGTCGAAATATTGGTTGCTATGGTATGGATCGGAACCGTTTTTATGAAGCTCGCCTTATGCGTATACGTATTGGCGGTGCTAACGGCTCAAATGCTGAATTTATCTACCTACCGCACGCTGATCGTTCCGTACGCGTTTATTATCGTTCCGCTTTCCCTAATCGCGTACCGCAACGTCGCGCATTCCAGAGTTTTTGCCATGGGAGTGTGGACGGTATACAGTCTCTTTCACGGCTTCCTCTTGCCTTTCTTGCTTCTGATGATAGCGATGATAAGGAAACAAAGGGACAGCAGCGACGGAGGCTTTCCGGAAATAAAACCGCAGAAATCCCAGGATGCTCAGCAGACCGACATGACGAATGAGAAGATTGGGACGCCTGACCAGGAGCCGGCGAAAGCTTAACTCCGTCATAGACGTCAGTGGAAGCATTTGTTATAATTGTGAGGAAAATTGACCAAGCGGCAACGGTCCGTACCTAACGAATTGACGGAGGCGATTGTGTGGAAAACTACGCCAATAACTATGTCGTCGTGGCTGTTTTTATCGTGCTTGGCATCTTGCTGCCAGTTGTTGCATTGACTGTGGGAAGGCTGCTTCGACCGAATAAGCCGAATGCGCTTAAGCAAACCACCTATGAAAGCGGCAATGAGCCTGTAGGTGAGGGACAGGTCCGTTTCAACATCCGCTATTACTTATTCGCTTTAATGTTTGTCATTTTTGATGTGGAAACCGTTTTCTTATACCCGTGGGCCGTTGCATATAATAAGCTCGGCTTATTTGTGCTAGTCGAAATGCTGATTTTTGCTGGAATGCTTCTGATTGGTCTTCTATATGCCTGGAAAAAGAAGGTGCTGAAATGGAATTCAGTTTAGAGTCAATTTCAATAGAAGAACGCAAAGAACTGGAACGCAATGTGTTCATGGGAACCTTGGAGCAGTTGAAAGCATGGGCAAGAAGCAATTCGCTATGGCCCCTTACCTTCGGGCTGGCTTGCTGCGCAATTGAAATGATGGGTACGGGCGCGTCGCATTACGATTTGGATCGCTTCGGCGTCATGTTCCGCACTTCGCCTAGGCAGTCGGACGTCATGATCGTGGCAGGCACGGTGACCAAAAAGATGGGTCCTCTGCTTAGAAGATTATACGATCAAATGCCTGAACCCAAATGGGTGATTGCGATGGGCTCATGTGCGACGGCCGGCGGACCCTATATTAAATCCTATTCGGTCATAAAAGGCGTTGATCAAATCGTTCCGGTGGACGTGTATATACCGGGCTGCCCGCCGAACCCTGCAGCGCTTATTTACGGGATCAATAAGCTTCAAGAAAAAATCCGATACGAGGCGAAAACCGGGAAGCGGGTGACCGGACGATGAGCGAGGAGCAAGGCAAGGACGGGGAAAAGCCCGTCGTCCGGGAGGCTCCTGCCGATGCAGAGCGGGAAGCGAAGCTGAAGGCCGCAGCCGAAGCGCGCGCTGCAAGAGCAGCCGCGAAGGAAAAGACAGAGTCTGAGGCTGGGGAAGCGGCGCCAGAGGTTGCGAAGCCGCCTTCTCCAAGGCAGCCTGAGCTGGATAGGCTGGCTGCCTTGATAAAGAGCGAGGTTTCGGAATCCGCGGTTGAGGACGCATATTTGAATGAATTGAACGGCGATATGCCTGTCATAATTATAAATAATAGCTATTGGCGTGAAGTATCGAGGCTGTTGAAGGAGCATGGCGAGCTGCAGTTCAATTACCTGCGCAATGTATCCGGGGTCGACTATGAGACGCATATGGAGGTTGTCTATCATCTGTATTCTCTGAGCACCAAGCGAGAGGCAGCGTTCAAAGTCAAGACTGAACGGGATGCGGCAGCCGTGTTCTCCGCGACGCCGGTATGGGCAACGGCCAATTGGAACGAGCGTGAAATCTATGATCTGCTTGGGATCGATTTCCCAGGCCATCCGGATATGCGGCGGATCATGATGCCTGACGATTGGGTAGGGCATCCGCTGCGCAAAGATTACGAACCGATAGACCCGGAGGTGTAGGCAGCCTTGATCCGAACAGAAGAACTGCTTCTAAACGTAGGACCCCAGCATCCAAGCACGCATGGGGTATTCCGTATTATCGTCAAGCTTGACGGTGAAGTCATTACGGAGGCAACACCCGTAATGGGCTATTTGCACCGGGGTACAGAGAAGATTGCAGAAAGCCTGAATTTCACGCAAATAATTCCTTATACGGACCGAATGGATTACGTCTCCGCCATGACCAATAACTATGTACTCGTACATGCGGTTGAGACGATGATGGGACTCGAAGTGCCTCAGCGCGCTGAATATCTTAGGCTAGTCGTCATGGAGCTACAGCGTGTAGCGAGTCATTTGGTATGGTGGGGGACTTATTTGCTTGATATTGGAGCAATGAGCCCATTTCTATATGCCTTCCGCGATCGGGAAATGATTATTGATTTATTCAACGAGCTATGCGGTGCTAGGCTGACGTATAACTATATGAGGGTCGGCGGGGTCAAGTGGGATGCGCCTCCAGGCTGGCTGGATAAAGTACGCGCCTTTATTCCGTACATGGAGAATAAGCTTATGGAGTACGACAAGCTTGTAAGCGGAAACGAAATTTTTCTTGCCCGTATCAAAGGAGTCGGGGCATACGATGCCAAGACCGCCATAGATTATGGACTTACAGGTGCGAATCTGCGTTGCACCGGCGTTGATTTCGATATTCGCAAAGCTGAGCCGTACAGCCTCTACTCCAAATTCGACTTTGACGTACCGCTCGGCAAAACAGGCGACTGCCATGACCGTTACCGTATACGGCTGGAGGAGATACGTCAGAGCTTGCGCATTCTAAAACAGGCTATGGAGCAGTTCCCAGAAGGCGGGGATACGATGGGGAAGGTTCCCCGCGTGCTTCGTCCGCCTGCCGGCGAGGTGTATGTGAGAATCGAGTCGCCGCGCGGCGAAATCGGGTGCCATATCGTTTCCAAAGGCAAAGCAGAGCCTTACCGGCTCAAATTCAGGCGGCCTTCCTTCGTGAATTTGCAAATATTGCCGAAGCTGCTTGTAGGAGAGACCATGACGAACCTCATCACGATATTAGGCGGCATTGATATTGTCGTCGGGGAGGTCGATTGCTGATGCAGTCTTGGCTTAACCAGCCGCTGACGTGGGGGAGCGCGCTTGTACTGTTCCTATGGGCACTCGTGTTCCTGTTCATCGTACTGGGGTTTGTCACCTATGCCATTTATTTCGAGCGAAAAGTGATCGGCTGGATGCAGCTGCGAATCGGACCCAATCGCGTTGGGCCGTTCGGAATGCTGCAGACAGTTGCGGATATCTTTAAGCTGCTTATTAAGGAAGATACCATTCCGCGCAAAGCTGACCGCGCGCTGTTCATTCTTGCGCCTGTACTGGCGTACATTCCCGCCTTTTCCGTGCTTGCCGTATTGCCTTATACGCAAAATCTATACTTCGCGGACTTGAATGTGGGGCTGCTCTACTACGTCGCGTTGTCAGGCATCTCGACGTTGGCAATCGTGCTCGGCGGATGGGCGTCCAATAACAAGTACGCACTGCTTGGGGGTATGCGTTCGGCTGCGCAAATGATAAGCTATGAAGTACCGCTCGTCATTTCGGTTGTCGGCGTTATTCTGCTGAGCGGCAGCTTGAATCTGCGTGATATCGTAGCGGCGCAAAGCGGAGGCTGGTTCTGGGATTGGAATTTCATTCCCCAGATTATCGGCTTCATTATCTTTATCATTGCAGCGGTATCGGAGCTGAATCGCACACCCTTCGATCTTCCTGAAGCGGAGTCAGAGCTTGTGGCAGGCTATCATGTTGAATACAGCGGTTTTCGCTTCGCGTTTTTCATGCTTTCCGAGTATGTATACGTGTATGCGATTGCGGCGTTGACTACTGTACTTTTCTTAGGTGGCTGGCATGCGCCTGCTCCTTTCCTTGCGTTTGTGCCGGGCATCATTTGGTTTCTGCTCAAGTTTGCGTTTATCGTGTTTTTTCTGTTCTGGATTCGTGCCACGCTGCCGAGAATTCGCGTAGATCAATTGATGGGGCTTGGTTGGAAGGTATTACTGCCTTTATCTTTGCTCAATGTATTCTTGACAGCCATCTATTTGGAATTGTTTATTAAGAACTAGCAAAGGGGAGAAGGAAATGAAAGGAATGCTGCAAGGACTGGGCGTAACGCTCAAATCGATGACGGCTCCAAAAGTGACCACTTCCTATCCTGACGTGCCGTTTGTCATGCCGGATCGCTTTCGCGGCATCCAGCATTTTATACCGGAGCTATGCATCGTGTGCAATCAATGTGCACGTATTTGCCCAACGGATTGCATATCGCTGACAGGCAAGCCGAATCCCGATCCGGACAAAAAAGGCAAGGTCATCGATACGTTCGATATCAATTTTGAGATTTGCATTTTATGCGATCTTTGCACAGAGGTATGTCCGACGGAAGCCATTGTCATGTCCAACCACTTTGAGCTGGCGACATTCAGCCGCGATGACTTGTTTAAGGATGCGCAGTGGCTCACCGATAATAATACGCTAACCCGGCAGGATAACAACAATATTGGAGCGCCGGCCAAAGGGGGCGCGAAATAGTTGTTCAACATAGCTTTTACAGGCGAATTCACTGCTTTTTTTGTCTTCTCGGCGATCATGATTTGCGGAGCCGTGCTGATGATCAGCTTGGATAAGGTAGTCCATATGGTTATTTCTATGGCAGCGGTGTTTCTAGGGCTGGCGGGAATGTTCGTGCTGCTCGAAGCGGAATTCGTTGCTTTCGTGCAGGTGCTGATTTATGCAGGGGCAGTGTCGATCCTCATGATATTCGGCATCATGATGACGAAGCACCACGCAGGCGAGACTGAGCCTGCAAAACCGATTCATCAATCGCTAGCGGCGATTGCCGCGCTCAGCTTATTCGGCGTTTTGTTTTATGCGATACGTACGACTACATTTCCTGAGCCGGCAGTGTTTCAGCAAAGCGAAGACAATACGATGGCAATTGGGGAGCTGTTATATACAGGTTATGTTATCCCTTTCGAGCTTCTATCAGTGCTCTTGACGGTTGCATTCATTGGAGCGATCGTACTTGCCAAAAAGGAGGCGGATTGAAAGCATGCTACCCTCCTATTTAACAATGGCGGCAATTTTATTTTGTATTGGGCTTTATGGGGCTTTAGTGAAGCGAAACGCTGTGGTGGTCCTTCTCTCGCTCGAGCTTATGCTGAACGCGGTGAACTTGAATTTAATTGCCTTCTCGAAGTATGGCGTTGTTCCTTCCTTGACGGGCCAAATATTCTCGTTGTTCACGATCACGGTTGCAGCAGCCGAAGCGGCTATAGGCGTAGCCATATTAATTGCATTGTTCCGCATGCGGGGAACGGTTAATGTCGACGAATTTGACAAAATGAGGAGGTAGCGCAGCGTATGGATAAATGGACACAAACGGCATGGCTCATCCCGCTGTTTCCGCTGACAGCTTTCCTCATTTTGACGGCGCTCGGCCGCAGTTATCGGCGTGCCGGCGTAATAATCGGCTCTTTAGGCTCGCTTGGAGCCTTTGCGTATTCCTTATTCATATTGGTAGATAGACTAGCGAATAGTCCATTGGATTACAATAAATCCTTTGAGTGGCTTGCCATCGGGAGTTACTCTCTTCGGATTGGATTCGAGATCACGAATCTTACTTCATTGATGCTGTCAGTCGTTGCGTTTATCAGCTTCCTCGTTCAGCTGTATTCGGCAGGCTATATGAAGAATGATGAACGAATTACGGTGTTTTATGGTTATGTTTCTTTATTTACCTTCTCGATGCTGGGTCTTGTGCTGTCTGATAACCTGTTGTCGCTTTATATTTTCTGGGAGCTGGTCGGTGTATGCTCGTTCCTGCTCATCGGCTTTTGGTTTACACTGCCCAAGGCACGCGCAGCGGCCAAAAAGGCTTTCATCGTAACGCGGATCGGTGATGTCGGCCTGCTGCTCGCTATTCTGCTGCTGTTCTGGTATATGCCGGAGCATGCACTCGATTTCACAACGATTCAGAGTGTTTTCGACGGGCAGTCGGGCGCCATTACGAACGGGATTACGACGCTTATCGCTTTGCTTATATTTGTAGGCGCCATCGGCAAATCAGGTCAATTTCCGCTCCATGTCTGGCTCCCTGACGCGATGGAAGGACCGACGCCGATCAGTGCGCTGATCCATGCGGCAACAATGGTCGCCGCAGGCGTATTTCTTATTGCCCGGACGTTTGATATTTTCCAGGATTCAGCTGCGGCGATGGAAACAATCGCTTATGTAGGCGGATTCACCGCTATATTTGCCGCGACGGTTGCCTTGGCTCAAAATGATCTGAAGCGCATCCTTGCCTATTCGACCGTGAGTCAGCTTGGCTATATGATGATGGCGCTTGGTCTCGGCTCTCTAACTGGCGGCATCTTTCATTTAATCACTCACGCCTTCTTCAAAGCCTTGTTGTTTCTGGGAGCGGGAAGCGTTATTCATGCCGTACATACTCAGAACATCAACGAAATGGGCGGATTAAGCTCGAAAATGCGTGTGACGACATGGACCTTTGCGATTGGCGCTTTAGCGCTGTCCGGCATCCCGCCGTTTTCCGGCTTCTGGTCAAAGGATGTAATTCTTGCGGTTGCTTGGGATACCAATCCGCTGCTATTCGTTATCGGGTTGGCGACTGCTTTCATCACAGCCCTTTATATGTCCCGTCTATTCATTCTTGTATTTAGAGGGAGGCCAAGCGCGGCTTCAGCCGGCGCTAATGAATCACCGGCTGTGATGACGCTTCCTTTGATCGTGCTTGCCGTTTTTGCAGCTGCTTCCGGGTTTATTGAGACGCCGTGGAACGGCTGGTTCGGCAAGTGGCTTACGGACGGACCGGAAGAAGTGCATGCCAGCGGCGTTGCTATCGTTGGCTCTGTAGCTGTAGGCCTGCTCGGCCTGTACATTGGCTGGCTAGTTTATGGAAAAAAAAGGCTCAGCCTAGCAGCGCGGCAAGAAAAAAAACCGTGGTTTGTTAATATGCTGGAAAGAGGCTGGTATATCGATGAGCTGTATATTGCCCTATTTGTAAAACCTTTAAAGCTGCTTAGCTCTATGCTGCTGGCATTCGATACTCACGTTGTAGGCGGAGTCGTCCGCTTTGCGGGAGCTGCCGTCAGCACAGCTGGCCGTACGGCAGCGAGGCTGCAGAACGGCCAAGCGCAAACCTATGGTTTAGCAGCCATTATCGGATTTGTTATTATTGTGGTTGCCATCGTTGGAAGGAGGTTCCTGCCATGAGCATCCTGAACGATATTCCAATCTTGTCGTTTATTTTATTCTCGCCGCTATTAGGCGTAATTGTGCTGCTGGCGCTTCCGCAGCATCGAAGCAACTGGTTGAAGAAGACGGTCGTTATCGCTACGCTGATCCCTCTTATTCTATCGTTCTGGCTTTACGCGGAGTATGACAAGCAGCAGGGCGGAGCGGCATTCGATGAGCGGCAGAGCTGGGCGGAGATTCCGCTGAACAAGGAGACCCAGGCGGCAGGGCTTTCTGAATTCAAGTTTGCGTTCCAATACGAGCTGGGCGTGGATGGGTTGTCCATTCCGCTGCTGCTGCTGACAACACTTGTCTCGGCCATGGCGTCACTTGCGGCGATTCAAGTTAAAAAAAGATGGAAGTCATTTTTTATATGGTTTCTATTGCTGGAGATGGGCATACTCGGCGTGTTCCTGGCCCGCGACCTCTTTTTGTTTTTTATTTTATTCGAGGTTACGCTTATTGCGATGTATTTCCTAATCGGAATTTGGGGCTACTTTAATCGCGAACGGGCGGCCAACCAATTTTTGATTTACAATGGAATCGGCTCGGCTATTATGCTGACGGCATTTGTTATTCTCGTGAATACCGCCGGCTTCCGTATCGACCAGATCGGAGACCAGGTTAGCTTTATATACAGCGGAAGCTATATGGACATATTCAGCAACTTGTCGAATCCAGAGGCATGGGTGAACCTTGCTCCCGAGCAGATCGGCACAATCAATCCTTTTCTGATGTCAGATACGATGCAATGGACGCTGTTCATTATGCTGCTCGTAGCGTTTGGCATCAAGCTGCCGATTTTTCCTTTCCATACGTGGATGCTTAAGGTGCATACAGAAGCACCAACCTCTATCGTTATGATCCATTCCGGCTTGCTGCTTAAGATGGGGGCATACGGCCTGCTGCGATTTGGCCTGCTGCTTTTCCCTGAGCAGGCGCGCGCATTTGCGATTCCGCTTGCGGTGTTCGGAGTCATTAACCTGTTGTACGGGGCATTGCTTGCCTTGCGGCAGCAGGAGTTAAAGCTTGTCCTCGCTTATTCCTCGATCAGCCATATGGGAATTGTCCTGATAGGCTTGGCTGCGATGAACGAGCTTGGCTTGCAGGGAGCAGTCTTTCAGCTCGTCTCGCACGGCCTTGTGTCCGCGCTGCTGTTCTTGATCGTAGGCAGCATCTACGAGCGAACTGGAACGACCGAGCTGGGCGAGCTGGGCGGCTTGGCCCGCTCAATGCCGTTCATTAGCGGGGTTTTGCTTACGGCAGGACTCGCGTCTCTCGGCTTGCCGGGCTTGTCCGGCTTTGTAGGCGAGTTTCTCTCCTTGCTGGGTCTGTTCGAGACTCAGCGCTGGCTGACTGCGGCAGCGGTGCTCGGTATTATTTTGACCGCAGTTTATATGCTTCGAGCGGTTTTGAAAATCACATTTGGACCGCAGCGGGACGACTATGCCGCACTTAAGGACGCGAGGCTCATCGAAGCGGTTCCGATGATTGTACTGCTGGCGTTCATTCTGCTGCTCGGCTGCTTCCCATCGGTGCTGACAGATACGGTGCAGCTTGGCATGGATGGCCTGCTCGATCAATTACTTGCAACTAGGGCGGGGGGTTAGATCATGTACGAAGGCGTTTCATTCGTGCCGCTGACATGGACGGATATGCTCTATCTTGCCCCGGAGTTTTTGCTGGCGGCGGTGTTCATTGTTCTTGTTCTCCTGGATTTGCTGCTGCCAAAACGGATAACGCGGCAGACAATAGGTTGGTTGACGCTTGCCGGGATTGCTGCTTCGCTGCTGCTTGTGCTGCTGCGAATGCTGGACATGAACGAGGGCGGCGTTTCGAGCGAGGCGATCAGGCTGCTTGCGAACAGCTATCGGATCGATGATTTCGCCAGCTTGCTGAAGATTGTGTTTTTAACCGGAACGGGGCTCATCGTACTGCTTGCGCTTGGTTCTATCCGGGATGATGAAGCCATTACGGATCGTGCAGAATATTACTATATGCTGCTGCCTGCGCTCATTGGGGCTATGATGATGACTTCGTCAGGAAATTTGGTGACGCTGTATATCGGATTGGAGCTTCTTAGCTTGACGAGCTACGTGCTGGTGGGCATGAGGAGGAAATCCGGCTTATCGGCAGAAGCTGCCTTCAAGTACGTAGTAACAGGAGGGATATCCTCCGCTATGATATTGTTCGGCATGTCGTATTTATACGGAATAACAGGCTCTGTCGATCTCGGAAGCATTGCAGCGGCATTGCCGGACGCCCTTGTTGACTTCAAGGCACTAGCCTATGTCGGTTTTTTCTTCATGATCGCTGGCTTCGGCATTAAAATTGCGGCTGCTCCGTTTCATGCCTGGGCGCCTGATGTATATCAAGGTGCGCCGACTCCGATATCTGCCTTTCTAGCTGTTATTGCCAAAGGCGCAGCGCTCGCGGCTGTGTTTAGAATCTTTTACAGTACGCTATTAATGCTGCAAGACGAGAATGCCATTGTGTCCAAGGACATCTGGCTTGCGCTTCTAGTGCTGGCTGCTGCAGCTATGCTAGTCGGCGCGACGGCTGCGCTTAGACAGAAAAATACAAAACGTCTGCTTGCACTCTCGGGTGTAGCCAATGCGGGATATATGCTCGTTCCTATCGGTATTTCACTGTCGGTCGTCCATAGCAGTAATTTTTCCGAATTTATCTATTATTTAATCGCTTACTTATTTATGACGATAGGAGCATTTGCTGTCGTCAGTACAGTAAGTCGTTCTTCCGGAAACGAGGAGCTTAAAAGCTTCGCGGGGATGTATTACCGTGCTCCTTGGACTGCGGCGGCTATGGTTGTGTTTGTTTTGTCGCTCTCGGGCTTACCCGTTTCGGGCGGGTTTTTCGGCAAGCTGTTTATTCTACTGGGAGCTGCGAATGCAAAGGCATATTGGCTGGTCGGGGTTATCGTCCTTAGCAGCGTAATCTCTTATTATTTTTACTTCGGCTTTGTGCGGCAGATGTTCATGCGGAGCGGCAGCGAGCAAGGGGAGATCCGGGTCAAGGCCGAAACGGGGATCGTCATTTGGGCATGCGCGGCGGCGACGCTGGCGCTCGGCTTGTTTCCTGGTCCCGTTATGGAATGGATCAACGCGATCTTCTCGCTGCAAAGTGATCTGATGATCAACAATTAGCGATAGGGCAAGCTAAGCAGCTTGCTGCTGCATCGCTGTTATGTTTAGGGGGTTGCTCAAGCGGTCATGCATTCGGTGCCGCGGGCAATCCCTTTTTGGAAGAAATCGATGGGGCTAGGTCAGCTTCTGGCAGTTGTACCACGGGATGAGCAAAGTGTGCATGGTAAACAGGAAGTATATTTGATAGCCCATCGCATAAACTGTACAGTTTGTTTGGCTAACCGGCTGTAAGGATAGATCATTTGTAGGCTTAGCCAATAGAAATTGTGATTGTTTCATTCATAATTGATATGGGTAATGAGCAGCAGGGGAGGAATGGTTCATTTCAGTAGTCTTTGAGACGTGAGGAACATTCATAACTGATCATTATTCTAGTACATATTTACCGGGAAATAATAGAAAGAGCCAGATATCGCCCTATAGGATATGTGGCAGCAATGGGATTGTAGGTCTTTCGTCCTTTTGTCCATGGGCAACAAGGGATTCGTTAGCCTGAAAGAGAATTGTAAAGAGTGGCAGTTTTTAATTGAAAGTAGGCACTACCTATAACGGATCCGATATGCAAAGGCAGAATGTGATGATTAAACGAATAGAACATAATGATGCTTCAAGCTTGAAGGAAGCAGAAGAAGCGGGACCGAGGACAGCTGGGACTGTGGAGCTGAAGGAAGTAGAAGAAGCGGGACTGAGCGCAGCTGGGTCTGCGGGACTGCAGGCACGGGCACTAGCGGCCCCTGCCGAAGCCAAACGCCTGCGCAAGCTTGCAGGCGCCCTAAAGGGCACGCTCGCCGCGCGCAGCCTGCTCCGCCAGGCGCTGCTCGCGCTGCTGCTCGGGAGCGTCACCCTCGGGGGCATAGCCCCCGCAGGGCTCGCTCCCGGAGCGGCGCCTGCGGCGCTCGCCGCCGCTGCTAGCACGGCTGGCAAGGACACCGAGCAGCCGCAAAGCTGGCTGCTCAAATGGCGCAGCCCCGCGCTCGAACATGAGCTGCGCGGGACACAGGTGCTCCGCCGCCAGAATGAGGCGGCGGTCATGCTGATACGTCCGGCCGACAAGGACGCGGACGTACAGGAATGGCTCCGCCGGCTGCAGAGCCTGCCGGGCGTGGAATATGTGCACCCGAATGGCTTGGTGCACATGCTCTCCTTGCCGGCTGATGAGGCTGACGCCGGCTCTCCCTCCCCTGAAGCGGAGCAGCCAGCGGATGCGGCAGCCGATTCAGCGGCGAGGGTCGCAGCGGCAGCTGCATCAACTGCTGCATCAACTGCTGCATCGTTGACTGCGAATGACCCTGAGCTGCCTAAACAGCTGTATTTGGGCCAGATCGGAGCGAAGAAGGCATGGGAAACGGTGCGTGAGCAGCGTGAGCTGACGATAGCGATCGTGGATACCGGCGTAGATCTTAACCATCCTGATCTAGTCGATAATCTCGTTCCGGGCGCAAATCTAGTTGAGCCGGGAAAGCCGCCGGAGGACGATAATGGGCATGGCACAAGCGTCGCCGGCGTTATTGCAGCTCAAGGAAATAACGGAATCGGTGTATCGGGCATCTTATGGAGAGCCAAAATTATGCCGATTAAAGCATTAGATCACCGTGGAGACGGTACGGAGCAGGAGCTGGGCGAGGCGATATTGTATGCGGTTCGCGCCGGCGCTAAAATTGTCGTGCTATCGGTAGGATTGCATCGCTATTCGCCATACATGCTCGATATTGTGCAGTATGCGGAGAGCAAAAGTGTGCTGCTTGTGGCAGCGGCGGGCAATGACGGCGTTGCGATGGGCGAGAAAGCCGCGGTGAAGTACCCGGCTGCTTATCCCACCGTGCTCGCGGTAGGCGGCGTAAAGACGAACAATGCTGTTGATGCCAGATCCAATCGCGGTACTGAGCTCGATCTGGTTGCTCCTTGGCATGTATATACCACGGCAGTAGGCGGCTCGTATAAGAAAGAGGAAGGAACGTCGATGGCGGCTCCGCAAGCAGCCGCTGCTGCAGCGCTTATATGGGCGCGCTACAAGACGTTAAAGCCTTATCAGGTTCGCGAGCTGCTGCGGCAAACGGCCAAGGATATCGGCACGGCCGGAGCAGACAGCTCCTCAGGCTATGGTATATTGCAGATTGATCAAGCTGTCAGCGCCGCGCTGGAGACCGATCGGTTCGAGCCGAACGAAAGCCAAAAGACGGCTGCGAGATTTCCGCTTGGCACGCAGATTTCTGGTTTGCTGAGCGGAACGGCGGATCATGATTGGTACCGGATCGATACGCCTTTTGACGGGAAGCTTACGCTTCAGTACGAGGGTTTGGTAGCCAGCGGCAAAATCGTGCCGCCGGTTCGGATCAGTCAATATACGAACGGCGCGCGGCAGAGCACGAATGACACGAAGCTGGCTAATCGTTCCATTGAGATTGATGTGAAAAAAGGCCAGCATCTTATTCATCTGGAGCTTATTAACCAAAACAGCAGCGAAAAGCTGCCTTACCTGCTCACGTCGACCTTTACCATGAAGCAGGACTACTATGAGCAAAACGATAAATCGTACGAAGCTTCGACGCTGCAGCCTCGATCCCAGACGATTACGGGCAACTTTCATCAGCTGGCGGATCGGGATTGGTATGCCGTAACCTTCTCGCAGAGCGGCAAGCTGAGCCTCTCGCTCAGCACGAATACGGCAAGAATAGATCCGGGTCTTGCCCTGCAGAAGGCCGGTCAGCAGCTCATGGTGTACGATGATGAATCTGAAGGCGAGACGGAGAAGTCTCCAGTCATAACGGTGACTCCTGGCAAATATTATATTCGTGTTCATAATGCGATCTCTTCTGAAGCGAGCCCGACACTCGGCACTTACACGCTTCGAATGGATTATACGCCCAAATACGACGATCCGAATGAACCAAATGATAAGTCCTATGAAGCGTTTATGATTAATCCAGGCACGGAATATTTGGGTGTTATAAGCAGCAGCTCTGATGTGGATTGGTTTCAGTTCCGCGTTGCGGCATCCAGTATGATTGGTTTAGCCGTATCAGGGGTTCCTATGGATATTCATTTGAAGCTGCAGCTGTTTGACAAACGTATGAAACAAATAGCGACGGCAAGCACAGGCAAACTTGGCAAGCTTCAGACGAAAGAGCAGCTGCTGCAGCCCGGCGTTTACTACGCAAAGCTTCAAGCGGATGCCCCTTTCGACAAGCAGTATTACCAGCTGAAGCTTCAGGCTCAAGAGCTGATAGCTGGCTTTAAGGATATCAGAGGGCATTGGGCGCAAAATGAAATCGTGGCGTTGAACAAACAAGGCATCATTAACGGAACGGGCAACAATCGTTTTGAGCCAAAACGGGCGATAACGCGGGCCGAAGCTGTCGCCATGGTCGTGAAAGCTTACAAGCCCATCCCTAAAGGTTCGGTGAATACAAATCGGTTTACAGATGTACCGGCTAATCATTGGGCATATGCCGCCATTACGAGCGCTGTCGGCCAAGGCTGGGTAAAAGGCTTCCCAGGCGGCTCGTTCAAGCCGGACCAGCCCATTACCCGGGCAGAGATGGCGCTAATTATCGGCTATGCCGAAGGCGTGAAGCCTCGGCTGCCGATAGCGGATCCGTTTATTGACGTATCTAGAACGCATTGGTCGGCTCCTATGCTGTTTGCGATGAAGGTGAACGGCCAGCTCGAAGGTGTGAATTCAGGCGGCTTCAAGCCAAAGCAGCAAGCAAGCCGTGCGGACTTCACTGTCCTCCTGCATCGTGTGATGACCTAAAATTTTCATAAAACAATTGGGCTTCTCTATTCGTTTGAAAGATAGGCGGCAAACATCGGAAAAATCATTTCTTTTTATTTTCAGTTGTAAGCGGAGGTTGCCTTAACCTTTAAGAAGGGAAGCCGGGGAGGCAGTATGAACGTAGACAATGAGCTGTATAGAAACGTACAAACCTACACGGGCATGACGGGGTTGTTTTCCATCGTCATCGTCATTCTTAGCATCGTATTTGTTTGGTTTGTCGTGCAGGAGATTAAGTGGGAAACCTTTTTTCGGTTTCCGCGCAGTCCGAAGGCCCGAATGTTTCAAGTGCTTGTAGCGATTATAATGGGTCATTTATTAGCGAAATTCATTTTGGAATATTGGGGCTACACTGTGCTGCTCAAAAGCTTTGTCGAATAACAAATGCGAAATATGTCAACAATGGGTAATACATGACGGACTCAAAAAACGAAGAGCGCACGAATAAATATGAATTAGGGCCTATATGAAACAAAAGACGTAATTTCCTGCTCCCAATTAAGCCTTTTCTGTTGAAAAAGATCGTTAATTGCCGAGGGAAGCGCGTACAAAAAATGTTAAAAATTTAGACCTTGTCGTTTTATGTAGTTGAGTGATAAGATGAAGTTTGGGTAAAATGAGCTATTTTAGAAAATACACGAATATGTAATAGAAATTGCAGTTCGCGGAGGGAACCATAAGATGACCAAAATTATCGTCCGCGGAGGCCAGCGTTTGAAGGGAACGGTCCGTGTCAGCGGAGCAAAAAATGCAGTACTCCCCATTTTAGCGGCCTCATTATTGGCGACAGAAGGAGACAGCGTCATCCATGACGTACCCCTCCTCGACGACGTTATGACGATTCAGAAAGTGCTGGCCTCTTTAGGCGCACAATTATCCTATAATAATGAAACAATGCGCATTACCGCGCAGGCTATTACGTCTTTTGAAGCTCCTTACGAGCTTATTCGCAAAATGCGCGCATCCTTTCTCGTCATGGGCCCGCTTCTTGGCCGTATCGGGAAGGTTAGAATTTCTCTGCCTGGAGGCTGCGCAATCGGGACTCGTCCGATCGACCAGCATTTGAAGGGCTTTGAGGCGATGGGCGCGGAGATTACGCTTGGCCATGGATTTATTGAAGCCAGTGCGAAAAACCGTCTAAAAGGCGCCAAAATTTATTTGGATGTGGCCAGTGTAGGCGCAACCGAAAATATTATGATGGCGGCTGCTCTGGCTGATGGCACAACCATTCTTGAGAATGCTGCTAAAGAGCCGGAAATCGTTGATCTCGCCAATTATATTAATGCTATGGGCGGCAAGGTACGCGGCGCAGGTACGGGTGTTATTCGTATTGAAGGCGTGGATCATATGTATGGAGCCGTTCATAATGTCATTCCTGACCGCGTTGAGGCGGGAACCTACATGATAGCTGCTGCTATTACAGGCGGTGACGTATTCGTTGAAGGTGCCATTGCGGACCATTTGACCCCAGTGATCTCCAAGCTTCAAGAAATGGGCGTAGAGATTACGGAGAGCGATAACGGCATCCGTGTGCAAGCAGGCCCAGTATTGAAATCGGTCGATGTTAAAACGCTGCCGCATCCTGGTTTTCCAACAGATATGCAATCGCAAATGATGGCGCTTCTGCTCGTGTCGGAAGGCACAAGCGTAGTGACAGAAACGGTATTTGAGAATCGTTTCATGCATGTGGATGAATTTCAGAAAATGAACGCACAAATAAAGGTCGATGGACGAACAGCTATTGTCAGCGGTGGTTTGCCGCTTACAGGAGCGAAAGTATGCGCGACTGACTTGCGTGCAGGCGCGGCGCTGATTTGTGCGGCATTGCGCGCAGATGGCGAAACGGAAGTAACAGGCCTGCACCACGTAGACCGCGGGTATGTCGACATTACCGGCAAGCTGGCTTCTCTAGGTGCGGATATTTATCGTGTCGAGATGGAAGAGGAACACGCTCCTGAAGCATCGTTCGCTCGCGAGGCTGCACCGGCAGTCGCGGTCTCGGCAGTCGTATCAGAGGTTGAAGCGGCAGTGCCATTTAAACGTGAGAAAGAGGTAGCTGTCCTCAAGATTCAGCCTACCTGGGCGTAACAGCCCGCATCGGTGCAAAGCAATTAAAGAAGCTGTTTCAAATAAGCCTTAACAGGCCTATCTGAAACAGCTTCTTTAATATATCGTGCTTGAATGGCGAATGATCAGATTAGCTGTTCGATTATAAGGAACGGTTCAGCATGGTTTCTTCTCTGTTAAGAAGAGGGAGCTGTGTTTTTTGCGTTGGCTTGTTCATCTTCCGTTCATTTTAGGATGCTATATTCTAACTGACTTAGACCAATGGAGGGTGGATGCAAGCGAATGAAGAAATGGACGATAGGAATTAGCATCGTATTAATTTTGGCGGCTGCAGGCGCAGGGGCCTATTATTTTTATTTTGCACAAGAAAAAGCAACTGCGAGCGTTACGCCAACTTCGCAAACGGTGGCTGCAACAAAAGGTTCGATTCTAAAGCAGATCAGCGGAACGGGCTCCGTTGCAGCGAATTCGCGTGAAACGGTCACGGCAGGAAAAAGCGGGACGATCGCAACGGTCAGTGTGAAGGTAGGGGATAAGATCAAAGCCGGCCAAGCGCTCGTAACGTTCGAAGCGGCTGAAGATAATGAAGATAAAATATCGTCGATTGAAAAAAGCATAACAAAGCTTAAGGAATCCATAGAGGGCTATCAGGAAAGCTATAAAGAAGCGACAGGAACGGAAAACGAAGAGGCGACAAAACAATCCCTTCAAAAGAACATGGAGGCTGCGAATACGGAGATCGAAGATTACGAGGATGAATTGCAAGAGATTTACGAAGAGCAGGCGAAAGAAGAAAAGGTTGTATCGGCCTCGATCGATGGGGAGGTTACCGAAATGACGATCGAAGTAGGCGACGAGGTTAACGCAAATACGACAGTAGCGACAATTGTAGATTATACGAAGCTGGAGTTTGTTACCTCTGTAGATGAGCTTGATATTTCGCTCGTTGAGGTGGGTCAAGCCGTCGATCTGTCATTGAGTGCGATTACGGATCATACCGTTGCTGCAACGGTATCCAAAATTGCGATGGAGGGAACCTCAAGCAATGGTTCTTCCGCCTTTGATGTGAGTATTCTCCTTAAAGATATTGAAGGCGTGAAGGCGGGGATGTCGGGCGAAGCAGCGATTACGATTGCGGCGAAGGAAAATGTTGTACTCGTTCCCGTGAATGCTGTTGTGGAGATGGGTACCAAATCGTTCGTTCGCGTACCAAGCGAGAATGGCGAAGCATCTGCAACTACTGGCGTGCAGCAGGGGACAGCTCCATCTGGCCAAGCGGGCAGTGCGCCGGGAGGGCGTACGCAAGCAGGCCAAGAAACGGGTGATGCAGCAGGCGGGCAGCAAGGGACTGCACCGTCTGGTCAAGCAGGCGGAGCAGCAGGCGGCCGGCAAGGAACTGCACCGACTCGCCAATCAGGCGGAGCAGCAGGCGGGCAGCAAGGGACTGCATCGTCTGGTCAAGCAGGCGGAGCAGCTGGAGGGCGTACAGGCGGAGGGAGAATGATAGGTGGCCTTGAAGGCCAACTGGTTGAGGTGACCACGGGGTTAAGTGATGAAAGCTTTGTCGAAATTGTCAAAGGACTAGAGGAAGGCGATAACGTACTCGTTCCAATCGCGCAAGGCACAGCGGGTATGGGCTCTGATGCAGAGGAAACGATGCAGCAAGGCGGCTTTCCGGGCGGTGGCATGGCTTTCCCGAGCGGAGGCGGAATGGGCATGGGCGGTGGAGGAATGAGCGGCGGAGGCGGCATTCGAAGTACAACTGGCGGTGGTACGCGATGAATGCAGCTGCAAACATTCCATTAATTGAAATGTCCAATATAACGAAATCCTATGTCATGGCACGCGAGAAGACGACGGTGCTGCATAAGGTATCGCTCAAGGTTGACCATGGTGATTTTTTGGCTATCGTGGGGCCGTCGGGGTCGGGCAAGTCGACATTAATGAATATTATCGGCTGTTTGGATCTGCCGACAGAGGGCAGCTACAAGCTGGAAGGGCTTGAAGTAACTGGGCAAAGCGATAATAAGCTGACGGAAATGCGCAATAAGAAGATTGGCTTTATTTTTCAAGGCTATCATTTGCTTCCCAAGCTTACGGCGCTTGAAAATTGCGAGCTTCCGTTAATCTATAGAGGGCTTTCGGGCAAAGAGCGCAGGCTGCGGGCGATGGATGCACTGGAGCGTGTAGGGCTTGGTCAGCGCATGCACCATCGCCAGAGCGAATTATCCGGAGGTCAGCAGCAAAGGGTTGCCATCGCACGAGCGCTGGCTACCAATCCGCCTATGCTGCTGGCAGACGAGCCGACAGGTGCACTGGATTCGAAGACAGGCATGGAAGTGCTTGGCATGATGGAGGAGCTGAACCGGGCGGGACAGACCATTGTGCTGATTACGCATGATATGGAAGTGGCAAAGCTGGCTAGCCGTACGGTTATTATAAGAGACGGGGTGTTGAGCGAGCAGGCGCAAGAGAGGAGGAGCAGCGATGAAACTTACGCAAGGCTTCAAGATGGCAGTCAAGAGCGTATTGTCCAACAAGCTTAGAACGATCTTGTCCATGCTGGGCATACTAATTGGCGTTGCGACGGTTATCGCTTTGGTGGCAATGGGGAAGGCATCCTCCAATGAAGTAGCCAAACAAGTATCTTCTCTGGGCAGCCCGAATTCGCTTTCCGTTACGATTCTTGGCCGCGGTACGGTTACGACACTGTCTGTCGATGAGGCAAATGAGCTGGGCGACGTTTCGAATATAGCGGGCGTTGCTCCTGTAACCAGCGCGACTGGCTACGCAAAGTATGGGAAAACGCAAGTGTCCGTGACCGTAGAGGGCATTACTGCGGCATATGAGGAGGTTAAGGATTTCCCTGTGCAGGACGGGAGATATATTGCTTCTCCGGATATTAAGAACAATTCGAAGGTAGCGCTGATCGGCGTGGCTACTGCGACTGATCTGTTCGAGGATGAGGGAGAGGATCCGTCTGCCGCAGTTGGCAAAAAAATTACGATCAATGGGTATCATTTTACCATTGTCGGATTGCTCGAATCGCAAGGCAGCTCGTTGACAGGCTCGAACGACGAGAAAATTCTAATTCCCGTAACGACCGCGCAAAAAGTATTTCAAACAAGCGGCGTATCTACAATTCATTTAACCGTATCGGAAACGAGCCTCATGGATCGTACGGTTACTGCAGTAGAAGCGGTTCTCTATGAGAAGTTCAGAGGAAATGAGAATGCTTACCGGGTGCTTAATCAAGAGGAAGCAATGGAGACGCTTAATTCGGTGAATGAGACGATGAATAGGCAGCTCATCTATGTAGCTATTATTTCGTTGATTGTGGGCGGTATCGGCATCATGAACATTATGCTCGTATCCGTCACGGAGCGAACGAGAGAGATCGGCATACGCAAGTCGCTAGGGGCGAAAAAACGGGATATCCTATTCCAGTTTCTCGTCGAGGCCGTATGCATAAGCGGTCTTGGGGGAGCACTCGGCATCGGGCTCGGCTACATCGCTTCTTTTATTATAGGAATGGTTATGAAAACGGAGACGGAGGTTCCGATAGATACGGTGTGGCTGGCATTCGTCTTCTCTGCGCTTGTCGGTGTCATATTCGGTTATTTGCCTGCAAATAAAGCGGCAGGCCTGCGGCCTGTTGACGCCCTTCGCCATGATTAGACGTTTGGGAGTTCTACCCTATCATTCGCACTCATAGAATAAACCATTAGGGTCGGTTTGAGAGAGAGGGGAATAGTTGTTCCTTTCCTATCTTTCTTGCCGGTCAAAATGGAAGGAGAGCTCATGAAGCGAAGGATAGGGAGGATTTCAATAGTTTCCGCGGTCGATCGATTACGGACAAGCAGTTGGCTGGCTTTATTTGCAATTGGCGCTATGTTGGGTGCTTCTGTTCTTTTAATAAGGCTCTCGCTGCTTGAACTGCAGGACGCGCGCGCAGCTCCGGGAATGCAAGCTGCTGCCGTACAACAGGGATCGAAGACGGAGCTGCCTGCTCCAGGTCCGCTGGAAGCGGATGGCAGTCGGTTCCCTTCTAATGAAGTGAAATCACAGAAACCGACTCTTTCTGCTGACAGCAATGCGCGAACGGAAGATCCGAGCACACTTGACGGACTCGTTGTGCATGTCTATTTGGCTAAGGAAAAGCGAGTAGAAAATGTGCCGTTAGAAACGTATGTCAGAGGGGTCGTAGCAGCGGAAATGCCTATCGAGTTCGAGCTTGAGGCGTTGAAGGCGCAGGCCATTGCTGCACGGACCTATATCATGAGAAGAATGGTTCACGGGGATAATAGCGGGGTTCCTGCGAAGGGCGCAGACGTGACGGATACGACCGATCATCAGGTTTATGTTTCGCTTGCGGAGCTGGCGCAGAAATGGCCTGAAGCAGATCTTAAAAAGCACATGCAGAAGCTCAATTCTGTCATTGCTCAGACGCGAGGGAAAGTGATTACCTATAAAGGCGATCCCATTGATGCAGCTTTCTTCTCCACGAGCAACGGGTATACCGAAAATTCGGAAGACTACTGGAACCAAGAAATTCCCTACCTGCGAAGCGTGGCAAGCCCGTGGGATGAAACGATATCTCCAAGATACAAGGAAACGGTCAATCTAACCTTAGATGATTTTTTTCGCAAGCTGGGAATATCCAAAAAAAGCTCTGCCAAATCGGACATTCGTATAGTAGAGAAGACGGCAGGCAAGCGGATTAGCAAAATCGTGATAGGGGGAACGACCTTCACGGGGCGGGAAGTAAGAGAGAAGCTAGGCCTTGCATCCTCTCAATTCACATGGCGTATGGAAGACGGGTCTATTGCAATTACGACTTACGGCTACGGGCACGGCGTTGGAATGAGCCAATGGGGAGCCAATGGTATGGCCAAAGCAGGCGCGAGTGATGATGAAATTGTGGCACATTACTATTCTAGCGTTCAAGTAGAGCAAGTAACCAAATTCTCGGAAATACTCGCTGGACGCTTCTAATTTGAACTCTTTCAATATTTCATGATTGCCTCACGTATAAACCTAGCAGATCTGGCAACAATGGCTAGTGAGGTGATAGAAAATGAATGATCAAAATCAAAGCAAACCGAAGCAAAGACCAGAAGAAACTCCCAAAACGAATCTGGGAGGAGCGTCTGCCGCCAAATCTAGCAGTGGATGGAAGAACCTTTTTGCAAAGCGATGGGTTTCTCCAGCAATCTTCATGGCCGCGGCAGCAATTATTGTAACCTTAATGTGGATCTATCAGGGAACGGATCAAACGACTCCTACAACAGGTAAAGCCGATTCTACTGAAGTTTCGCAAGAGGGTACGACTGAAACGCAAGGCAAAGGTGACGAGGCTGTTGAGGTTATCGCAGGCAACGAGGCTATCAAGTGGCCGGTAGCAAGCATAGAAGCGCTGCAGGTAGAGCTGCCGTTCTATGATGAGAAAGCATCTGATGAAGAACGCGAGGCAGCTCTCGTACAGATCGGAGATACATTCACTCCGCATATGGGCGTTGACTTCGTTGATCCAAGCGGCAAAACCTTCGACGTGCTTGCGGCACTCTCCGGCAAGGTTACTTATGTGAAAACAGAACCGACCAATGGGAATGTCATTGAAATTACGCACGAAGGCGGTCTGGTTACTGTGTACCAAAGCGTAACCGAGATTGCTGTTGAAGAAGGCGACGATGTCACGCAAGGCACAGTCATTGCCAAAGCAGGTCGTAACGACCTTGAGCGCGACCTTGGTATCCACCTGCATTACGAAACACGCAACAATGGCAAGCCGATTAACCCGAGCTCCTTGATTGCAGAATAGAATTTTTTGAAAAATAGGACTTTAGACGTACAGGCAGGGAGCAAATCCCTGCCTGTTTTACGTTTTTATGAAAATTTTTTCACATTCCGGCCTGTCAGGCTTGACCACAACGAATATATACCCGGCCCACTCATATAATGTACCAAACTATCTCGAGTAGGGAGGCGGGAACGTGCACGATTACATTAAGGAGCGAACCATTAAAATAGGCCGCTGCATCGTAGAAACGAAGCACACGGTGCGAACGATCGCAAAAGAGTTCGGTGTGTCCAAAAGCACGGTACACAAGGACTTGACTGAGCGGCTTCCTGAAATAAACCCCGATTTGGCCGATCAGGTTAAGCACATTCTCGAGTACCACAAATCGATTCGGCATTTGAGGGGAGGAGAAGCGACTAAGATCAAATACAAGAAAACGAGCACGAAGAAGCGGGAAGTGCTCGCTGCTGGGAAGTTATGAAGTTTTTTCTCGAATTATAGAGGAAATTTGTCTTTTTTGGCGAATAATAAACGTTAGCGGTTTCTGTGTCAAGGGAACCAAACGTACGTTTGTAATTATTATTCGTTGGGGGACTTAAGCCTTATGTTGAGCAAGGATATTGGGATTGATCTTGGAACGGCCAATGTGTCTATTCATGTGAAAGGTAGAGGCGTTGTGCTGGATGAACCTTCAGTTGTTGCGATTGAAAGCGATACGAAGCGCGTCCTTGCTGTAGGTGAAGAAGCGCATCGCATGGTGGGCCGCACGCCTGGCAATATCATAGCGATTCGACCGCTGCGTGATGGCGTTATTGCCGATTTTGAGATAACGGAAATTATGTTGAAGGCATTTATTGATCGTGTTGAGGGACGGAAGTGGTTTAGCCGTCCCCGTATTCTTATTTGCGCGCCAACCAACATTACGTCAGTTGAGCAAAAAGCGATTCGTGAAGCTGCAGAGCGCAGCGGCGCGAAGGAAGTGTTTCTTGAGGATGAGCCTAAAGCTGCCGCTATCGGAGCTGGCATGGATATTTTCCAGCCTAGCGGCAATATGGTTGTTGACATTGGCGGGGGAACAACGGACGTTGCCGTGTTGTCGATGGGCGATGTTGTTACTTCCTCCTCCATTAAAGTCGCAGGGGACAAGTTCGACGATGCGATCATGAAGTTTATCAAAAATAAGTACAAGCTGCTTATTGGCGAGAGAACAAGCGAGGATATTAAAATCAAGATCGGCACAGTCCTTGAGGGCGGTCGTCAGGAAGAGATTGATATTCGCGGCCGTGACATGGTGTCGGGTCTTCCTCTTACGCTTACAATCCGCTCGGGAGAAGTGCGTGAAGCACTATGGGACTCCGTTATGACGATCGTATCCGCAGCCAAAGCCGTGCTTGAACGCACGCCGCCGGAGCTGTCGGCTGATATTATTGACCGCGGGGTTATTCTGACCGGCGGCGGGGCTTTGCTAGGCGGCCTCGATGCGCTTCTTGCAGAGGAGTTAAAGGTGCCGGTGCTTATTGCCGAGGATCCTATGCACTGTGTGGTAAAAGGTACAGGCATTTTACTCGATAACTTGGACAAGCTCGGGAAGAAGCAAAGGTAGAAGCGACCGAAAACAATAGCATTTGCGCGGGTAGGGAGCCTTAGGGGGGCGCAGCCGAGGCGTAAATGAGTCATAGGTCGCATGGACAAGCTATTCAGGCAGCCTTGCTTCCAGCCGATAACATATATAGTAAGTTCGTTTGGAAGCATTTGGGGAGGTAACAGCGATGTTAAGAGGCTTGTATACAGCTGCATCGGGTATGATTTCACAGCAGCGCAGACATGATACGGTAACGAATAATATTTCTAATATAAACACGCCCGGTTATAAACAGACGAATGCGGTGACTCGTTCGTTTCCGGAAATGATGCTGTCATTAACGGGAGCGGGACAAGAGAATTACAAGCAAATCGGAAAATTGACAAACGGCGTTTTTGCTGAGGAAAGCTTGTCCATCCATTTGCAAGGCGATCTGACGCAGACGAATAACTCGTCCGACTTTGCGCTTCTCTCCAACATTGAGCTGAATGGTCTGTCATTCGACGCCTCCGGCAAATATGTGGATGCGAATGGCGAGGTCACGTATCAGCCGCAAGCCTTCTTTACTTTGCAGGATCAAAACGGCGAAGTGCGTTACACGCGCGGCGGTAAATTTACGCTCACAGAAGAAGGCTTTCTCATGGGCAGCGACGGCTCCAGCGTGCTCGGTACGGATGGACAGCCCATCCAGATGCCTGCGGGCGTAGGGCTGGATCGGTTGATGCTGACGAGCGATCAGCGCTTCGTGGATGCAGACGGGCAGGACATCGGCGTGCAGCTGCTGATTAGCCGCGTGGACAATCCGAATCAGCTGATCCGCGAAGGGAACGGCAGCTTCCGCTTCGGGGATGAGGAAGGCGAAGCGGTCGCAATCGTTCCTGGGGAGCGTATCGAAGTAAGGCAGGGCTACATCGAGCGCTCGAACGTAGATGCTGCTCAAGCGGCGGTTGACTTAATGTCTGCGCTTCGCGCGTATGAAGCGAATCAGAAGGTCATACAATTCTATGATCAAAGCTTAAGCAAGGCTGTAAACGATGTAGGTCGCGTATAACAACAGGTTAAGCAGCGGAGGTGTAATACATGAACAGTTCAATGATTAACGCGATGGTGTCGATGAACGGACTCCAGCAAAAGCTTGATCTTCTAGCCGACAATTTAGCAAACGTGTATACGGTGGGGTACAAACGCAAGGAAGCTACTTTTGAGGACTTGCTGACAAACCTTAGGAACCAGCCGGATGCTTTCAGTCAGCCAGGGCGGAAAACGCCGATGGATTTCACGCAAGGCTGGGGCTCTCGCATGACGATGGTGCAGCCCAATTTATCGCAAGGTCCCATGCAATTAACGGACAAAGAAGCAGACATGGCCATCGAAGGCAACGCCTTGTTTGAGGTGGAAGTGGACGATGCGGGCAACCGCGCCTATACGCGCAATGGGGCGTTTCAGTTGACGATAGGGGCAAACGATGATACGATTTTGGCAACGGAAGACGGGTATCCGGTTGTGGCTAACGTACGTGATCCTCTAACGGGCAACGTAGTAGAAGGCAACATTGCAGTGCCGCAGGGCTACAAGCTTCTTGTTAACCCGGACGGAACCGTACTTGGCGTGTCTTCACATCGAACGATTGAACTCGGCAGCATCAAGCTGCTTCAAGCATCCCGTCCTGCGGCATTGACTGCAGTCTCCGATAACTTGTTTGTTGTCGCCGGCGGCATCGACGCTGGAGATGTTGTTCAGCAGATTGTGCCGGATTCGGAGAATAACATCGTATTGCGCCAAGGCTATCTGGAACAATCGAATGTTCAGCTGACGGATGAGATGACCGAGCTTATTAATGTGCAGCGCGCTTATCAATTGGCAGCCAGAGCGTTATCGTCAAGCGATACGATGATGAGCCTTACGAACGGGCTTCGCGCATAAAGATAGGATGATGGTGATGAGTATGGCCGATGAACGAATGGACCGCGAGGAAAGCGGGTTCAATAGTACAGCGGAAGAGGGCAGGTCCGGCAGGAAGAAGCGTGAAACTCGCGTGAAGGCGGACAAAAGCTCTGATAAGAATGATAAGAAGCAACGCTCCAAAGGCTTGAGTATACTGCTGTGGATTTTGCGTAAAAGCATCGTCCCAGTCATTATGATTATTATGCTGGTGGCAGGTCTCTATATTGGTTATGTCGTGGTCGGCAAACAAGCGGAGGCAGATGTATTCAGCTGGGCAACGTGGCAGCATCTCTATGATCTAATATTTGCGGAATCTTAATCCAATTGAAAAGGGTCATCCCTGAAGCGGCAAAGTCCGCCTCAAGGATGACCCTTATTTCATAGGAAAGGGCTGTCCCATAGGCGCGAGGCTGCATTCAGCGCCCAGGGACAGCCCTTGTTCATTATTTAACGGTTACTCGTATCGTTACGCTCTTGCCTGCGTAAGTGGCTTTAATCGAGGCTGAGCCTTTGCTGAGCGCTGTTATCTTCCCATCAATGACGGTAGCGACACTTGCCTTGGAGGAGGTCCAAACCGCGTTCTCCGTAACGTTGGCCGGACTTCCGGTCGTGAAGTTAGCCTGAAGCTTAGCGGAATAGGTTCCGCCTGCACTCAGCTGCACCGATTTGCTGGAAAGAAGCAGAGATTTGAGCTTCGGCACGACAACGACGGGCACAGTAACCATTTTCCCTTGATAAGAGCCGGTAATTTTAGTTGTTCCGACTGCAACGCCTTTTACGGACGTGGTGCTGACGGTTGCTACGCCCGAATTGCCGACTTCCCAATTCATTTTGGAGCCGAGTGAAATCTGCTTGCCGCTTTTATAGTAGCCTGTGACCTTCACCGATTTGGTTTTTCCTGGATATAGTTCGATGGAGATGGGATCAACAACAAGCTTAATGATTTCTTCTTCGACTTTAATCTTGACGGATACACTTTTGGTTAGGTATGTGGCGGTTAACGTGAGGCTCGCTACATCCAATCCCTTCATCGTGGTTTCTTTAATGACAATATCCTCTGAAGTCGTTTTCCATTTGATTCTGCTGGAGACATCCTCTTCTTCTCCATCTTCGTTGATCACTTTTACAGTGGGCAGCGGTGTATCTTTTCCTAAAATAATGCTTAGATCCTTCACGTCTGCGATCAGCTTGAGCGGCTTCACGTGAACAGTAAGCTTCACTTCCGCTTTATAGCCTTGCAGTGAAGCTGTAAGAGTAGCCTCGCCTAGTGCTTTTGCTGTCCATTGACCGTCTTTAATCATTGCGATATTCTCGCTTGAGGATGACCAAACCACGATTTTTGAGACGTCTATTTTTGTCCCATCAAAGGTAGTTGCCATCACTTTGGGCAGATCGCCGCTGATGTCTTTATAGCCGTCAATGGTCTCGCTGTCTATGCTCAGCTCGGATATGCTGGGATAGACAGTAATTTCGATGCTGCGGCTAACGCCTTTATGGCTTGCGGTGATTTTTGTCGTACCAACAGCTTTCGGATACACCAATCCTTTAGATACGGTAGCGACAACGACGTTCGAGGACGTCCATTCTGCCAGGTCAGTTACAGTTGTGATCGTACTGTTATTGTCTTGTACCTCTGCTTTGATTTGGAGAGGCGAATCCTGCAGCAGCATGTGATATTCCTTCTCAGGCGACAGCTTGATCGATTGATAAGCTGCACGAACGACAACATCAATCGTTGCTGACACGCCTTTGTAGGAGACGGTGATCGTCGTTTTCCCGGCGCTGACCGGTGTTACAACCCCTTTTTTGACGGTTGTGATTTTTTCGTTGGCGCTTACCCATTTGGCTATGTCCGTAACCGGTTCTGTACCGCCAGTTTTTGGAGCGGCAGAGGCAGTTAACACAGTGTCGTCACTGCCAATTTCAAGCTGAACCAAATTGCCGGAAGCTCCGGAATCAATGGTTATGGATTTATAAGGCGAAGTAACATTAAGTGTAATCGAATCAGATTTGCCTTTTAGCTTGGCGGTAATCGTCGTTGTTCCCACACCTAACAAGGTAATAACGCCTTCATCTACATTCGCAACTGCGGAGTTTGAGGTTGACCATACTGCATCGGTGGTAACCGTTTTGGTATTGGAGCCTTTGGTTCCGTTCAATGCAAAGGCAAGCGGCTGGCCGATCTCGATGTCCTTGGACACGGGAGCGGTAATTCCGTCGTTCTGCATAAGCGTAACGGAATCATACACATAATCAGATGCTGCTTTTATCGAAATGGTAAAGCCTTTATAAGTAGCGCTAATCGTCGCGGTTCCCTTGCCAACGCCGGTTAATACGCCTTTCTCTACTTTCACGAGCGCAGTGTTGGATGATTTCCAGGTTACGTCTGAAGTAACTTCCTTCTTGTTGGAATAGCCGGAAATGTTGGCAAATACGGTTAGATTAACTTTGTCATCCTCAACGAATGTTTTTAGTGACGATGTATTGTTGTCATAATCGTCGGAATCGTACGAGAATTCTATGCTAGTTACCGTATCTTCAGCTGCATACGCAACGCCCGCTGCCGAGGTCATGATCATGGCAAATGCAAGCGCGGCTGCCAGCCACCTGCGAGTTTCTTTGAACGACATGTTAAAGCGTAAACTTAAATTCACTACATCCCTGTCCTTTCTGGTTTAAAGTAATTGTTATTCTATTAATAACGGAAACCAGAGGGGGAAAGTGAATAACAAAGGGAAAAACTGTTATTTTAATTTTTGTAAACCTATAGGAAAGAAGTCCGTTTTAAAGGAAGCTTGGCATTTGCGGCGCAAGGATGGTTTTATTTTTACGGATGGTAGTTGTATAATAGTTGGGAACCATGGTGGACAGTTCGTTACAGGTAGAGGAGCGTGAAAGTTTGAATCTGCCGAATCTCTTAACATCATTGCGTTTTGTCTTGATCCCCGTCTATATAGCGGTGTTCATAAAAGGACATATGATTCCAGCATTTCTGATTATGGTTGCCGCGGGTGTTACTGATATTCTGGACGGTTACATCGCACGTAGAAGCGGCCAGGTCACAATGGTCGGAATTATGCTTGATCCGCTCGCTGACAAGCTGATGCTCATTACAGTTATCGTATCGTTGCTGATTTCCGGCCATATTTCATGGGCTGCCGCTGCAGCGATGTTTTTGCGCGACTTGGGCATGATAGCTGGGGGAATGTTTTTTCATTTTCGCGGGAAAAAGACCGTGCCTGCCAACTGGATGGGCAAACTGACTACCGTGTTGTTTTACGCGGCGATCATGCTTATTTTCTTCGAGGCACCACATGCGCATTCGTATTTGTGGGCAGTAATTGCGTTCTCATTCGTGACTTCCATTGTCTATATCGCAATGTTTAAGTCATTGAATAAGCCGCTGGCAGAAACGCCTGCCGGACATTCGTAAACTTCTGAGGCATCTACATATCAAGCGTAAGCGGGTGTACTTACCTACGGCGGCGACAGCTCGTTTCGCGGACTTATATAAGTACATTTATAAGAATATCCGTATAAATGCTTATATACGAACAAAGAGGCTTGGCGGAGGACACTTCGGGTCCAAGCAGCCAAGCCTCTTATCTTAACCTTCATAAACTGCAGTTTTATGATGGATATGTATAGTGTCGTACATAATGGCACTTTTTATACTACTTTACTAATCGAAAGGGGCTTTTTTTGTTATGCTGGACATTAATCAAATCCAAGAAATCATTCCGCACCGCCCTCCGTTTCTGTTGATCGATCGCATTCTAGAGGTGGAGCCGGGCGTAAGAGCTGTCGGTCTCAAAAACGTAACGATGAACGAACCTTATTTCGTAGGACATTTCCCCGGCTATCCTGTTATGCCAGGCGTGCTTATTGTTGAAGCACTGGCACAGGTAGGTACGGTAGCAATGCTTATGCTTGAAGCGAACAAAGGCAAGCTCGGCTTTTTTGCAGGCATTGACGGCTTCCGTTTTCGGGGACAAGTAAAGCCTGGCGATACATTGACGCTTGAGGTGCAAATCACGCGGCTTAAGGGCTCGATCGGAAAAGGGCAAGGGACAGCAAAAGTTGGCGATCAAATCGTTGCCGAAGGCGAGCTCATGTTTGCTTTATCTAATCCTTCATAAATTCCTTTCTACAATAAAACTCATGAATGAAAGAGGCTGATACATATGACCCAATCAACTAATGCTGCTGTTACCGCAAAGTATGAGGCTTGGCTTAATGATCCGCTTATTGACGCTGCAACGAAGGAAGAGCTTCGCGGAATTGCTGGCGATGAGAAGGAAGTGACGGACCGTTTCTACCGCGATCTTGAATTCGGTACAGGCGGCTTGCGTGGCGTCATGGGCGCAGGCACAAACCGGTTGAACGCTTACACGGTTGGGAAAGCGACACAAGGGCTTGCCAATTGGCTATTAGCTGGCGCCAAAGAAGGAGGGGAAGCTCCTTCCGTTGTCATCGCTCATGATTCCCGAAATAATTCGCCCGAGTTTGCTCTTGATGCGGCGCTTGTGCTTGCAGGGAATGGCGTTACCACGTATTTGTTCAAGGCGCTTCGTCCGACACCGCAGCTTTCCTTTGCAGTTCGTTCGCTGAATGCATCGAGCGGAATTGTCATTACGGCAAGCCATAACCCGCCTGAATACAATGGATACAAGGCTTACGGCGCAGATGGCTGCCAGCTTATTCCGGAAGAAGCGGAGCAAGTGATTGCTGCGATCGGCCGAATTGCGGGTTTTGATGAAGTGAAAACACTTAGCCGCGAAGAAGCAGAGGCAAAGGGCTTGCTGCGCTGGCTAGGCGATGAAGCGGATCAACAATTTATTGATACCGTGGTGGCTCAAAGCCTGAACGCTGAGCTGATTCAAAGCGAAATCGGCGAAAAGATTAGCGTGGTGTTCACTCCTCTGCATGGGACAGGCAATATGCCAGTCCGTGAGGTGCTGAAGAAGGTTGGCTTCAAGAATGTTCATATTGTACCGGAGCAAGAGCAGCCAGATGGTTACTTCAGCACGGTAAAGTCGCCAAACCCTGAGGAACGCGAAGCGTTTACGCTCGCGATTAAGCTTGCGCAGCAGGTGGATGCGGATATTATTATCGGTACGGACCCAGACGCGGACCGCATGGGCGCGGTTGTCAAAAACAATGACGGAGAGTATGTTGTTCTGACCGGCAATCAGTCCGGAGCTTTGATGGTGCATTACGTGCTTAGCCAATTAAAGGAGCGCGGACAGCTGCCCGATAATGGCGTTGTCATCAAAACAATCGTAACTAGTGAGCTGGGTGCCGATATTGCACGCTCTTTCGGCGTTGCGGTGGAAAATACGCTCACTGGCTTCAAATACATCGGTGAAAAAATGACCAGCTACGAACAGACAGGCGAGCATTCATTCTTGTTTGGCTATGAAGAAAGCTATGGGTATTTGACAGGAACCTATGCGCGGGACAAAGATGCGATCGTTGCTGCGTTATTGATTGCCGAAGCTGCGGCATACTATAGCAGTCAAGGGAAAACATTGTACGATGTTTTGCTGGAGCTATATGCGGAATTCGGTTTTTATTTGGAGGGCTTGGAGTCGCGTACGCTTAAGGGCTTCGACGGGGTCCAAAAAATCGGAGCGATTATGGATGATTGGCGCCTTAATCCCCCAACTGAAATCGGCGGCGTCAAGGTGACGCAAGTACTTGATTACGGCAAAGGCCATGACGGCTTGCGTCCGGAGAATGTATTGAAATATTTGCGTGAAGACGGCTCTTGGTTCTGCTTGCGCCCTTCTGGCACAGAGCCCAAAATCAAAGTTTATTTCGCGGTGAAAGGCGAGTCGAAGGAATCTGCCGCTGCTGCGCTGGAAACGTTGAAAGCCTCCGTAATGGAACGGGTAGACCGTAGCGAATAGAACGACAATCAACCTGTTTAGAACGGAGGAATGACGTGTTTTTACGTTGGCAGCAATGGAATCGGCGCGCAAGGTTCGTACTATGGATCATTGCACTACTAGGGGTGGCGGCAGCTTTGCCGCTCGGCGCCGTTCGGATGGAAATGGAAAAGTCGTCTAAGCAAGTGGAGTATGTGTTTGATTACCGGGACATCGTAGAGGTTTCTGAACGGCAGGCAAGGCCTCAGGCCTTTTTGCAGGAGAAGCTTGCGATGCTGAAGGAATCGGGAATCACGACGATGGCGGTATATGAAAGCTCGCTCAAAGAGCTGCAATTGTCCGGCAGGCTGACCTTTTACAGCTCTCGGGATGCTGCGCTTCTGCAAGGCAAATTCGAGCAGGTAGGCCAAAACTTTACTTATATTTTATTTAGCGGTCCTGAAGAGGAAGAGATGATTGGTCCGATCGTGCGCGAAGCGCTGGATCGTTCTGAAGCCGTGTACAGCGATTGGTCATATGGCGGTCGCAACGGCATGGTTGTTGAAATTCCAATTGCCGAAGCGATTATGAAAACGATGGATTTTGACCCGATGTCCCTGCGAGCTATACATGATGCAGGCTTAGGCATACTGCCGCGTTATTCAGATCGTGTGAAGCCTTATGATCAAGATGCAACGGATGCAATGCTTGCGAGATTGAAGTCGTACGGCGTGAATCGAGTCCTGTTTGATGGCGATAAAGTAAAAGGCGCATCGGATCAGGCGATGGATAACAGCTTGTATCAATTCGGCGAGCTTCTCAAAAAATACGAACTTGGCCTTGCGGCTATAGAAAATTTGAAAAAACCGCAGGAAGGCTTAAATAAATTAGCTTATATTACAAACTATAATGTAGTCAGACTTTATTCCTTGTCAGAGAACGACGGCATGACGATGACTCCGGAGGCCATTGCCGATCGATTCCTATTGGCAGCGAAGGATCGCAATATTCGCATGTTTTTCTTGAATGGCACGACGCAGTCGAATACGGATAAAGCCAAAATCGTCCATTCCCTGGACAGGCTTGCTGAAGCGATGAACGAGAAAAACGGCATAGTTGAACGGCTTTCTGAGGCAGGCTTCAATCCCGGCACGCCTGAAGCATTCGATTATGAACAGCCGTCCTGGAATAAGCCGGTTAGGGCGATCGTTGCTGCTGGTGCTATCGCATTGATTGCATTATTAATCGGAGCGTTTCTTCCGGGTATTTATATTCCTGTCTTTATTATTGGACTATTCGGAAGCGCCGGCTTATACAAGCTGAACAGCTCGCTAATGGAGCAGGGACTTGCACTAGGCGCGGCTATAGCTGCTCCAACCCTTGCGCTCGTATGGGTTATGAATCGGATATACTCCCGCACCGTTGGTGATCGCCGCGTGGTTGGGGGGGCGAATTGGTCGATCGGCCGCAGCAAGCAAGGCCAGACGCCTCAGCAGCCAGGTGCTGTATATGAGAGCGCTAGCCGTATGAAGTGGCTGTTCCCGACTTTGTCTACCGGCCGTCGTTTCGGCCTCGCACTGAATTGGTTTATTGTAGCGACACTAATATCGCTTACGGCCGTACCTATTGTATTCGGTTTGTTGAATAACATTACTTATAATTTAGTATTGGAGCAGTTCCGCGGTGTAAGTCTGCTTCATCTTGCGCCAATCGCGCTGGTAGCCGTCTATGTTCTGCTCTACAACAGCCAAATGTCGGTGGGCAGAGTGAAGTGGCTTATTTCGAAGCCGATTACATTGACTTGGATTATTGTTGCAGGCGTAGTCGGCATCGTTGGCTACTACTATTTGTCGCGTACGGGTAATGGCGGTCAAGTTTCTTCGCTAGAGCTGGTCATTCGACACTTCTTGGAGTCCACCTTCGGGGTGAGACCAAGATTCAAAGAATTTTTGCTGGCGCATCCTTTGCTGCTGCTGGGCCTGTTCTTGTCGCTTCGATACCGCGCAGCATGGCTGCTTATCATTATTGGTTCGATTGGGCAGCTTTCGATGGTCGATACGTTCGCGCATCTCCATACGCCGCTCTACATTTCAATGATTCGCGTACTGCTTGGTTTAGGTACAGGTATGATTATTGGATGTATTTTGATCTTAGCTTGGCAGCTAGTGGAAGGAGCAATTCGTAAATGGGCACCGGCAATCATCCGCAAGTTCGTCGCTTAGTGATATCTGGTTATTACGGTTTTCGCAACAGCGGTGATGAAGCGGTGCTCAGGTCGATATTGCTTGCGTTAGAGGAGCAAGGCACGGCTCAAGAAATCAAGATTCAGCCGATCGTGCTGTCGGCTGATCCGGCTTCGACAAGCAGCGTGTATGGCGTTGAAAGCGTGCGCCGCATGCATCCTGCCGATCTATGGAACGCCATCAAGGGCAGTGACGGTTTAATTAGCGGAGGCGGCAGCCTTCTGCAGGATGCGACCGGAACGAAGACGATACCCTATTACACGGGAGTCATGAAGCTGGCACAGCTGCTCGGTAAACCGACATTTGTATATGCGCAAGGAATCGGGCCCGTGAATCGCCGTTGGATGGATCCGATGATCAAGGGCGTCATGAGAAAAAGCGCATATGTGTCGGTGCGCGATGCCGAGTCTGCCGCGCTGCTGGCGCGAATTGGTGTGCAGGCGGATAAGATTGACATCGTACCCGATCCCGTTATGGGCCTGCCGCTTCCCGCTGGTACACTTGCTTCTGCGGCGGGACAAGCTGATTCTCAGCCGCCTCTCGTCGGGGTTTCGCTGCGCCACTGGCGCAGCGACGGCGCCGATATGGCCCGCGCCGCCGAAGCGCTGATCGCGCTGTCGAACCGCATGCCTGTCCGGCTGCGCTTCCTGCCGTTCCACACCCCCTCCGACGCGCAAACGTCGGAGCAGGTGATGGAACGGCTGCGCGGCCGGCTCGGCAACGGTTCCACCGCCGAGCTGGCCGCGCCCGGCGACGACCCGCAGCAGATGCTGCTTGAGGTCAGCCGCTGCGACGCTTTGCTCGGCATGCGCCTCCATGCGCTCATCTACGCCGCAGGCCAGATGGTTCCCATGCTTGGCCTCTCCTACGATCCCAAAATCGATCATTTTCTGAATCGATTGGGACTTAAGGCGATCGGCTCTACGGAACAGCTTGATCCGGAGGCGTTTGCGGAAGCGGCAAGCCTCCTCCTTGCAGATAAAGCTGGATGGCAGGCGAAGCATGGGCCAGCGATCGACCTATTGAGACAACAATCGCAAGAACCGGCGCAACAAATCGTTGGCTATCTGCGTCATACTTTATCGAGGTGAGTTCCTCTTGTCGAAACAATTACCCACAGTGCCGATATACGGCATACCATTCTCCAAGGCGAGCATGGACGAAACGGTTCAATATTTAACAGAAGCGATTGAGGGAAGACAGATCACGCATGTGATTACCGCTAACCCGATCATGATTATGTCAGCAGTTGAGAGTGCAGCCTACAGCGCTATGATCCGCCGGGCCGATCTTATCGTGCCCGACGGAGCCGGAGTTGTATGGGCCGCCAAATACGTTGGAACTCCAGTTGCCGAGCGGGTCACAGGATTTGACCTGATGCACCGTCTGCTTGAGCAAGGCGAGAAGCGTAGATGGAAAGCCTATTTGCTGGGTACTTCGCAAGAGGTTATTGAAGCCGCGGCCGAGAAGCTCCAGCTGCAATACCCTCAGGTGAAAATTGTTGGTTATCGGAACGGTTTTTTTGGTCCAGAGCAGGACGAGGAAGTGGTAGCGGAGATTCGCGAGGCAGCGCCTGATTTATTATTCGTGGCGCGAGGCGCGGATACGCAAGAGCCATGGATCGTGAAATTCAAGCAAAAGCTCGGCGTGCCGCTAATTATGGGCGTCGGCGGCAGCTTTGACGTCGTTTCAGGCAAGCTAAAGCGGGCTCCGATGATTTTTCAGAAGCTTCGTTTGGAGTGGTTTTACCGCTTGGCGCAAGAGCCGAAACGCTACAAAAGAATGCTTGTTTTGCCGAAATTCGTAGTGAAAGTGCTCCGCGACAAAGAAAACGTAACAAAACCTCGGATTACACCATGATATTCTCGTTAAAATCGGCTAAATTGGTTGAAAACGGGGTTGGAGTTTCTTTTTCAATCGGAGTATAATTCACTTCGGTAGAAAGAAAAGGGGAGTTGCACACATGCCGGTAGGCTTGCTGTATTCAATTGGGTTCATAATCGCTCTTGTTCTTGCCATTGCGATGACGCCGCTTGTTAAAAAGTTTGCATTCAAAGTTGGCGCGATAGACAAACCAAACCACCGCAAAGTACATACGCGCATTATGCCGCGTCTTGGCGGTCTAGCTATTTATATTGCATTTGTAGGCGCATTTTTTCTCTTATCGCCATTTATACCGGATGGCCTTCTAAGACCGCAAGATTCAAATATGATTAACGCCTTGCTTGTGGGCGGTACGATGATTATTATTCTAGGAGCGTTCGATGACCGCTTCGAGCTGTCAGCGAAGGTGAAGCTGCTCGGCCAAATCGCCGCAGCCTGCGTGGTCGTCTTCGTCTTCGATGTGAAGATCGACCTGCTGAACATCCCGTTCGGCGAAACGATGCAGCCGATTGCCGGTTGGATCAGCATTCCGCTTACGATTCTATGGATCGTCGGCGTAACGAACGCCATCAATTTGATTGACGGCTTGGACGGGCTTGCCGCAGGCGTATCCGGCATTGCGATAGCGACCATCGTTGTCATGGCTTCGCTGATGGGTTTCCAGCCTGTTATTCTGCTTAGCACGCTTCTTCTTGGAGGAATTGTCGGGTTTCTCGTGTTCAACTTCCATCCGGCCAAAATCTTCATGGGAGATTCGGGCTCGCTATTTCTCGGCTTCAGCCTTGCGACGCTGTCGATGCTTGGCTTCAAGCAAGTAACGATCGTTTCGTTCGTAACGCCGCTGCTTATTATCGGAGTACCGCTTTTTGATACGTTCTTCGCGATCGTTCGCCGCTGGGTGAACAAGAAGCCGATATTCGCACCGGATAAAGGTCACTTGCATCATAGGCTTCGCGATTTAGGCTTCAGCCATCGCCGTACGGTTTTGATTATTTGGGGAATAGCGGCCATCTTTGGCGCGCTTGCTATTGTCCAATCGGCTGTCGTGCAATCGAGTGCCGCCAACTGGATTACGTTCGCCGTCATCTGCATGCTGATGTTTTTCCTGCAGATCGGTGCGGAGGTAACCGGAATCGTAGACAAGACGCGCAGGCCGCTTATCAATTTCTTAAGCCGAATGAGGCTCAGGCTGAAGCTTGATGCCGAATCCCGTTCCAAATAAGAAAGAGCTCCGAATCCCTAATGGGAAACGGAGCTCTTTTTTTGCGTCTAAATGCTCATTTCACTAAAAAAATAGGACTTGGAAGCCGATAACAACAATACAGAACTTTTCTGCGGTCAGCGCGTCTAACTGCAAAGCATCCGATAACTGGCTAAAGAGGAAAAGGGAGGAAGGTTTATTCACAAGTAAGCCGCTAAGTCGTCAGTCCAACTATCATTCTAATACCATGCTCGTTATATACATAAAGGAGGAACATTGTTTTGAAAAGATTACTTTCATTAGCACTAACGTTGGCGTTGTTGATTACATTGTTGCCGCCGTTCGGCTCGTCGCAGGTGGCGAATGCCGCAGGTTCTTATTTTCTATTCTCCAATGAGAATGCAGCACCGGGTAGCGCACGTATTGTATCGAGCCAGTCTGTAAAGATTGAGGGGACGATTAACGGCGTAGTAGGCAACTCAATCAGCTACAATGTGAAGCAAATTACTTGGAATGGCGCGAAAGAAACAGAAGTAAATAAAACCGAGGAAATTACAACGGGTATATCTACTTCAACGGGAGATAATAGCATCGTGATCTCCAATCTCACACTTTTCCCAGGCTTGAACAAAATTACGTTTAAAGGGATTGCCGGCGCGTCTACTGTCAGTGAATCCATCTATATTGAATACCGCAACAGCCCTATGCTTTATGACCTTAAAGCTACCTTCGAGAACAAAGATTATGTAATGCCAGAAGACCAGCCAACGATGTTGTATTCAACAGCACCGCTTGTTCAACAAACCGGTGAAATTGTTATTTCTGGTAAAGCGCCGAACGCTCAGAAAATAACGGTTGTCATTAATGACAGAAGTTATGATTTCAATGTCTCGACAACATCGAGCGATAGCCGGTTCAGCACTTCTTTGCTTAGTATCCAAAAGGGTCTGAACAAGATCATCCTGAAGGTGCATAATAACGGGCAAATCGTGGAGACGACACGCGAGGTTGCTTTTTATAATGGTGAGGTCACTTTTTATGATCTGAAAATGGCAACAACATCGCAGTCAGTTGCGTTGGAGCCGAATTTGAATTTCTCCACAAATGCAGTTACGGCTGATTCGATTCAAGTAACAGGCAATGTTATATTGCCGCTGCCGCTTTATGATTTAACTGGAACGAACCCAAGTGCAACGATTCCGGTTACAGCAGCGAATCTCCGACCTCTTTTAAGTATGGAATTGAAACAGGGCTCTGGCACTTCCGGCACTTCTACGACTATCAGCCCGATTGCTTCTTCCATTACGTTTACACCTACTGCCATCGATAGTACAACAAAATTTATTACAGTAGCCTACAAATATAATTTACCGGCACTAACTTATGATCAAACCAATCAATTGCGTTTATTAGCTCCGAATGGAGCAGCTCTTCAGGGGTCAGAATGGAAAACATTTGTTATTCGCAACAGTTCTTTAGCTTATATCTACGATATCAACTACTTATCGGGCTATGACCCATCCATGACGTCAGCAAGTCAGCTCCAAGGTCTTCAAAGCACGGATATTCCTGCAGACGGTGTGAATGTTTACGCAATGCCTATGGGCGTTGAAGTATTAATCGGGAATTACGGCAGCGGGCCATATACCGATCTTTTATTGCTAAATAACAAGCCAGCTTCGGATCTTACAGCAGGCTTCACACAAAATAGCCACACCGAAATTGTATACCGTACGATTAATAATCAATCCGTGCCTTTTCTAAGAGCGTTTATTGAAGTTAATAAATTGCCAACCTTTGGAACGAATTCTTTATCCTTTAAACTGAAAACCGGTTCTACTGAAGTGAAAACAGTAATTGCGAAACTACTGTATGGACCTTATGTAAAGTTCGATACATTGGTTGAAGGAATGAAAGTCGAATACGATTCGGTTCGGGATGCTCCGCTTGTATTATTGAACAAGCTTGGTCTTTTCAATGGTCAATTGTTTAACGTGGCCAACCAATCGGACGTCATATACAAAGCGACGACAACAGCACAACAATCGGTCTTCTTGTATATTAATAATGTAGAGATTCCACTTGAAGCGAATGTGAGTCAAACGAAGTTTAAACCTACGGGGACTACGGAGTCTATATTTAATATTTTGAACAAAGCTGGCGAGAATACAGTGAAATTCGTATTCCGCACAACGAAGAATACCTATGAGAATACATTTAAATTTAACGTGGTGCCAACCAATCTGCCAGTTATTCCGGCCCCGAACACAGATGGCGTGTATCCATACAGTGCAAATCTATCAACGCCATTGCCAAATGATGCGAATTTCCCTAAGCAAGGAAGCATCTATACAACCAAAGAAGCTCGCTTGAATGTATACGGAACATTTGACTTCATCGATTTGGGTGGCGAGACAACTTTTGCTGCAGGTCATACCAATCTAAACACAACGCAAGGGCAGTACATCGTTAGGATTTCTTCACCGAACTGGAGCACGGATATCAAGTGGGATCTAACGAGGGAATTTACTCCGACTAAAAAAGGCGTTCCCTTGCCTGCATATGCGACACAACCATATAACTCTGGTTTGGATTCGAATAATATCGATAAAAACGTATCCACGCCTGACGCTAAAATTGATTTCTTCTATGATGTAGACGGCCAATACTTCTATTTCAAAATCATCAATCAAAAGATGCCTGAAGATGGAAGTTCACAAGTATATGTAATGACAGTCTTTAATAGCGGTGAGGCAGGACCTCGTGCAACCTACCGTATGGAAATTGATGCGACATCGATTCCGTATTCGATCCTTGCACCATTAGTGGAGGAGCGTACGACAAATCAGAACTATACCGAGGTCATTATTGCTTCACCAGGAGCAGAAACGCTGCTAATCGGTAAAGAAGTGGCTAAAAAAGTCAAATTCATTGATTATAGTCAAAGTACACCGCAGTATATTGATGCTTTTAGCATTACGGTTAAGGAATTAAAACCGAACAAAGCGAATAAGATTACGTTCACGATTACCCGCGGGCAAGATAAAATTACCGATTTCTTTAATATTGTTTATCAGCCGGCCAATATCCCAGGTGCGCAATACTTAGAAAAAATGCAAAGCTCGCACAAAGTTTTTGACGGTAACCTAGTTCTTGCATTTGCTAAGAACAGTAAGCTAGTTCGTCCATCTTACAATTCTTCAACGAATTATTCGGGACAAGTATATAGCGATAATGATATTCTATTCGCGATTGCTAACCCTAATGATGGAATCGTTGATCGCCATGAATTTGAAAGCCAACCGCCGAACTATTCAGCAAACAGCATAGCCGAAGGTAATCTTCATATCGGCTATCGTTTCCAGGATCAAGCTAGACAGTTTATCAAAGCAAGCCCGCTCTTCTGGATAGATGGCGGACAAGCCGATAATCCAGACCCAAGCTCGCCTACGTTTGACCCAGTTACGACGGGAGCGGATCCATTCCCATTCCCTAACGTGGTCGGCAAAGCAACGGACAGCTTCGCAAAACGCTGGAATAAGTTCGGACTTGAGCTGGCGCCGACTGCGCCAGGCAAACTGACTTTGACTTATGATTCGAACGTATCGCAAAGTGCGGGCACAACGATTACCGTATTCCGATTTGATCCATACAACAGCACATGGGAAAATATCGGTGGCGTTGTAGACGATAAAAAACATACGATCACCGTTCCTTTCACGAAATTCGGTTATTATGTCGCTGTGAAGCTTACACGCGGCTTCAATGACATTAACGATCATCCTTATGCACGAGAAGCAATGGAAGCTATTTATTCAAAAGGCGTAATGAATGCAGTCGATCCAATTGGCGTGTTCGGCGCAGACCGCTATGTAACGCGAGGTGAATTCACTCGTATGATCATTCGTGCTTTGGATACACCGCTTAATTATGGCGGAGATTTGCACTTCTCTTACTATCCAGAGACAATCACCAATGCAAGCAACGCGAACGCCATCTATGACTATCGTTATATTGAGACAGCAGCGCGTGCTGGTTTTGTTCGCGGAACAAGACCAGGTTTCTTCGATGAAGATATTGATTTATCCCGTCAGGATGCTTCGGTTGTACTGGCTAGAGCGTTGAATCTTAAACTAGAGACAGATGCGAAGAAAGCCAAGGCTGCTCTAGACAAAACCTATAAGGATTCGGGCAGCTTTGATTATTATTCGATTCCAGCTGTTATCGCTATTCAGAAAAAGGCTTTTATCCAAGGATCGCTCATTGATCCGAGTAATCCGAAGGGTGGTTCTGTATTCAACCCTAAAGCTAAGCTGCTCCGCAGCGATGCTGCAATCATCATTGCAAGAGTAATGGCTGATTTGAAGAAATTGCCTAAAATCTATAGTCAGTAACATAAACAAAAGCAGAGCGGCAACATGCCGTTCTGCTTTTGTTTATGGGCAACGTGAAACATTATCCATGGAAAATGTTTGACATCGACGATTTCTATGAAAACAAGCTATACTAACCAAGTACTCAGTAGGCACGGGCATTATGTCTAATGAGTCACAAACCCCGCAAAAATAAATTTTTAAATTATTTTCCGCAACATCGCAACTTTTCGCTACAGCGTGCGTTTAAATACATGACGTTGTAACAATTGCTTGGTTTGATGCGATGGACCTATTGCTGCTGGAAAGGAATTGGAATGAATTCACAACTTCCTCTTTACGGTACGGCCCACCCATTGTATAATATTATAGTGGTGGCGCGACTCTAGCAATTTATAACTTTTTTTTACAAGTTTCTACGACATGATTTTACAAATGGGTTTATCATGAACGTAGACATCATTTATATCAAATCTATGCTCAACTCTGGAAAGGGGGTGAATCGGCTATGAGGGAAAAGAGCAATTCACTATTTAAACAAAACTCTCAACAACCGCACGTATTTAGAGGAGGAGAAATAAAGGTTATGAAGAAAAAAATAGCAGCATTTGTACTAGCTACAGCGCTAGTGCTTCCAATTTCCGTTCCAGCGTTTGCAGCAACACCTTCTGATGTTGTAGGTAAACCAGTACAATCATCAGTAGAAGAACTAACAGCACTAGGCATTATCCAAGGTTACGAGGATGGTACTTTCAAACCTGAGAACCAAATCACTCGTGCAGAGCTTGCAAAAATCATCGTTATCGCTTCTGGTAACGAAGGTGCTGCAAACTTGATGGCAAGCGTTAAACCAGCATTCACTGACGTTAAAGCTAGCCAATGGTACACTGGCTACATCAACGCAGCTGCTGCTAAAGGTTACATCGTTGGTTACAACGGTAAATTCCGTCCAAGCGATAGCGTTAAATTTGAAGAGGTTGTAGCTATCCTAGTTCGTTCATTGGGCTACAAAGAAAGCCAATTGTCCGGCGCATGGCCGTACAACTACCTTCTTGCAGCACAAGATACTAAAGATGGCAGCTTGTTCGAAGGCCTAGACATTACGCCTGGAACAACAGCTAACCGCGGTATTGTTGCTAGATTGACTTCTAACACAATTAACGCTAAAACAGTAACATACACAGGCACTAACGGTGATGTTGTTACTTATGGTGACAAACTGGTTACTAAAATCGGTGAAACATCGAAAGCCGTAGTATCCGCTGCAACACTTACTAGCGACAAAGAAATTTCTCTTGACGGCGCTCTTGTTAAAACTTCTGACAAATTTGTTGTAACTGGCGGAAAAGCTCTTGCTGATCTAGTTGGTCACACAGTTACAGTTGTTAAAACAAAAGACAAAAAACAAGTTCTTGCAGTAACTGATGCTCAAGCATCTGACAAAATTGTTGCAATTGAAAATGATGCAACTGCAGACACTGTAGGTTACAACACTTACATTGTTGACAAAAACAGCAAATCCTACACAACAGTAGGCACTGGCAAGTACCTTGGTTTCCAAGATAACTTCGTAAATCAAGTAATTGGAACAAACCTTGCTGCTGCTAAAAAAGCTACATTGTTCTTGAACGATGATGGTCAAGTTCAATTCGTATCAGTTGTAACTTACACTGAAGACAAATTGGTAACTGGTTACGAAGCAAAAACTTCTTTCCGTGATGCTCGCGTTAACTATGCAACTAATGCTTCTGTAAGCATTAAAGATTCAACTAGCGTTAAACTTAACGGAGTTGTTGCATCTGCAGCAGACCTGAAAGAAAATGACGTAATTCGTTTCGTATTGAGCGGAACATCTGCTGTTATCCTTGAAGCTACTCGCGAAACTGTAACAGGTAAAGTTGAGCAAGTTAAAGTTGAAGGCGGCAAATACTACTACACTGTTTCTGGTAAAGTATACGAAGACTTGTTCGCTACAAGTTCTGCTACTGCTCTAACTTTGAACTCGGAGTACACTTTGCTCTTGAACAAAGATGGTAAAATTGCTGGTTCAAAAGCAGCTTCTGCTAATACATCGAGCAACTATGCAGTTGCTATTGAAACTGCTGTTCCAAACGTTTCTGTAATTGAGAATGGCGAAGTGAAACCTGGTTTCACTAAACTTGAAGTATTCTCAGTTAAAGAAAACAAAAATGTTGTAGTTTATTTGAAACCTACAGATATTACTGGTAATATCGTTGATAACTCGATCGTTAAGTTGACTTACAACTCTGACGGTAAAGTTACTAAAGCGGCAGTAACTTCTACTTCTGCAGCTACTGGCGTAATTGTTAAAGATGTAACTGCAACTACAATTGCTACTACTACAAACTCGACATACTATGTAAACAGCAACACAGTTTACTTGGATGCTTCGAATCGTGGTGACAATGTTGTGTCCGTTGCAACTGCTGCTAAAGTTACTAAAAATGACGTAATCGCTGTTGTTCTTAACAGTAACAACGTAAATGCTGATTTGGTAGTATTGGTATCTGATTCTGATGCTGCTAACACTGAAACAACTGTACGTGGTACTTATGTATCGAAATATTCTGTTGCATCGGGTTCAACTACTTCTTACTTCGTAACATTGAATGTAAAAGGTACTGAAACTCCACTTGCTGTAACGCAAACTGCTTACGATGATATTACTGCAACTGCTAAACACCAAATCGTAACTTTGACTGACCTTGTTGGTGGTAAATACAACGGTGCTAGCAACGCAACACCGAATGTAACTGCTCTGACAGATGTTTCTTCTTCAAACAGCACATTCAAAGCTACTGTTGGTGGAACAGCTAAAGATTACATTGTTTCCCCTGGAACTACTGTTTACTCAGTAGATAAAGACGGTAAAGTGATCATCGATACTTTCGGTGCTATCTCTGCTGTTGTTGGTGGAGTAATCGGTACTGACTTCAACCTTTATGTAGTAGCTTCTGACAACGTAGTTGGCGGAACTTACACTGAAGCGGCTGTAGTCGTTGTTAAATTGTTGAAATAGTATTTACCAATTTAACTTCATTATCAACTTTACAAAGAAAGGCCGTCACGTATGTGACGGCCTTTCTTTTGTTCATACTCTGTTCATATGGAGCAGTTATATTTTTAAATAGGACTGTTTAAATATTTATGGTTTAAGGAGTTGATGTGAAACAAATTAATGTAAACAAGAAACTTAAAGCACGTTTCTTACGTCTAATTATGTATATCAAAAAGATACGGAGTGAATCAGATGAATCCAAGAAGCTTTAGTAGAGTTCATAAGCTCGTTTTTGTATTAATTGCCCTAATCGTATTTGTAACGGCGATGCCTGAATCGCATGCAGCAACAACAACAGCAAACGTTTTTAAAAAGGTATCTCTATCGAAGGCATCTTATGTTCAATTAACAGATGCTAATCTAGTGCCGAGCGCCAGTGGTTCAACTGCAAGCTTTACTTTTACATTTTATAACGGTGACAGTACACCTATTAACCTTGTCGATTATTGGGCGCGTTTAAAATCGAAAGGAGGAAGCAAATATACGTTAACCTTGCTGGACGCAGATAAGAAAAAGAAGGTTTTGCCTAAGGCGACTACAACGTTAACCTTTTACAGCGAGGTAAGCTCGAAAATGACGTTGGATCAGTTAGTAGTAAATATAATAAAATTCGACTTTGCCGTATCAGGATATGAAAGGTCGATAGCACAATATTCTTTCCCAAAAGGATTTTCTAATCATGTCAAAGCTGGTGGATACAAGTCTATTTTGATTGGAAATTCAAACGTAAATGTTAGAATTGACCAAATTAATGCAACCAAAAAAGATAAAAATTACGTTTTTAATGTATCTCTTGTAGCGCGCAACAATGGGAAGTTTGGCGTTGCACTCCCGCAGTATAGCTATTATGTGCAAACACCATCAGGACTATATAAGTTAGCATTACGAAATAAAACGGATGAAACCCTTACATTGGAACCTACCGTGTTGAATTCTGTTCGTTTAACAGGCAACATACCGACGAGCGTAGCAACAAGTGGATGGAAACTTGTAGTTACACAAGGCATAGGTGCAGCTGAAACTACGAAAACAGAGTTACCCATTGTAATCCTTGAAGCTCCATTTAAATTAACGACAACAACAACAACTGCTAAAGCTTCATTTACGAATGATGATGGAACCTATGAGGTTGAATTAAAAAATGTTCAACGTTTACCACTAAACAATCAAGATCAGGTTGTAGCTGAGTTGGTTATTCGAAATAAGGAATCAGTAAACTTGCCGTTACCAGATTTAACGGGCTTATTCTCGATTGATGAAAATATAAAGCTTGCAACTAAACTGATTAAAAATAATGGTGATCTCGGTATTGCTCCCGGTGGTTCATCAGTAGTTAGCTATGTGGGCTCGATTCCTTATGCGTATCAATGGAAAAAATTTAACTTGAAATTAAGTGAAAAAGAAAATGATACAACAATTGAGGTTGCTGAAGTAACGAAGTCCAATGTTACACCTATTTCTGTTATAGCAGAAGGTGCTACGTATTTACAACAAAGCAATGGAGTACCTTTTGCTGCAGAGGTAACAGATGTAAGAACTTATACAGGCACGAAAAATGATACATTCGTCGTATTTGTAGATGTTACAAATAAACAAAATAGAAGTAGTGCGCTACCAGTATGGTCAGGCTATTTCCAAACAGCAGATGGGAGCATTTTTGATGCAAAAGTTCAAAAACCTAATGTACTTATTAATCCAACTAAGAAAGAACAAATGATGGTGTGGACAGAACTTCCTGAAGGTATTGATAAAACCGGTATTAAGCTTGTTTTAGGGGAGGCTTACAATGAAAATGGATTGATTCAAGGGACAGGTGAACCAACAGGATACTTACGTGCGGTTCAACTGTCGCTTCCTAACGAGAAAGAAGCAACATCAAGTTTCAAACAGCTTGAGGTAGGGCCTTACACAATTGAAATGAATTATTATAATGCATTTATGGATGGACATATTTTGGATGCTGATATAGGTGGTAAAGTTAAGAAAAATAATGATTATGCAAGCTATTCACAATCGCAGCTTACATTGGAATTGGAACGAAAAGATTTGAACCAAATTCTGCTCTCTAAAACAATCTCTTTCGAGGGTAATGTTGAGGGTAGTATTAAGTGGAAAATCGGTGAAAATTATAGTGAGATTAAAGAAGAAATTAAAGATCTAGCTGTGTGGGATAACTATACATTAAACGTTTATGAAACCTTCAACGGGAATAAAAAATTACTAGCAAGTGTTCCCACACAATGGTCTATGGTAACAAACTGGATTGCTGAATAATTATTCATAAGAAAACTGGTTTCTCCTACTTCAATCTAGTATCCTAATAGGAGACGCATGATAGAGAGGAGAGTTACTAGTGAAAAAAAATGTAGCACGTGGAATTGTTGCGGCTGTATTGATAGGAGCTGGAGTGTGGGTCGGCGTGAATTTTGCTTCGCCTCTTGAAGCAGAATCCAATGCGCTCACTCCGGGCTCAGCGGAGGATCCAGTTGTTACAAAGAGCTATGTAGACGCATTGCTTAGCAATAATAACGGAGGCTCATCTGGGGGCGGAACAACGCCTGCTGTCGATTCCCAGCTAGAAGTTGTAACGGTGCCCGTGGGGAAAACATTAATGGCTGGCCAAGGCACAGAGGTCATTGTGCGCGTTGGAAAAGCGATAGCGTATAGCTCTGATGCAAGCGGAATAGCAGATTTGACTGGCGGAACGGATCTAACAAAGGGCAAAGCGGTTCCAACCAACCACTTGCTGTTATTCCCTCGCGCGGGACGGGGCATATTGCCGGACCCAAATCAGAAAAATGGACTGACCGTATTAGTTAAAGGCAGCTATACTTTGCAATAATATGGATGATTAAGCTACATTTTACCCGAGCTGACAATAGATTATACGCTTCAAAACATGGAGATGGGCGCAGAATAGGATTGTGTTCGTATCCATATGGAGGTGTTATTCATGAGTCGTTCGAATAAAGTAGTCGTTCCAACAAGCAAAGCTGCATTAAACCAATTAAAATATGAAATTGCCGCAGAGTTTGGATTAACTTCGGGAGCCTTTGCAGGTACCGGAGCTGATTCGGAATTTGCTGGAGAGTTGGGAGAGCAAGCGGGCGCTGGCGGCGGACATAGCGTGCATTGGTCTGCTCTATCTACTCGTCAAGCAGGCTCTGTCGGAGGCGAGATTACAAAACGGTTGATCGCTCAAGCTGAATCTGTATTAAATGGATACCAATAACTGGTTAAAAACGTGGCGTCCATTGACACAAAGCGACATTTTCGGTATCATACTGTTTTAGAAGAGTTGTCAAACAACCTTTTCCTTCGGGAAAAGGTTCATTTTTTGTGTAGAATGTCCGCACTTATTTCATACTAAGGTTGTAGGAGGTTGATACGAATGTCGGTTAAAGGACGCCACTTGTTCACATCGGAATCCGTTACTGAAGGCCACCCGGATAAGATCTGTGACCAGATCTCCGATGCTGTTTTGGATGCATTTCTTGAAGCAGATCCTCATGCGCGTGTTGCATGTGAGGTTTCAGTAGCAACAGGACTTGTTCTAGTTATTGGTGAAATTAGCAGCCGTGCAGATTATGTTGATATTTCAGCAATTGCACGCCGCACCATTAAAGAAATTGGCTATACACGTGCCAAATACGGCTTTGACTCCAGCACATGTGCAGTATTGACATCGCTTAACGAGCAGTCAGCTGATATTGCACAAGGTGTTAACGCAGCGCTTGAGACGCGTGACGGCAAAGACATGAAGCAAGAAAACGAAGATATCGGCGCAGGCGACCAAGGTCTTATGTTTGGATTTGCAACGAACGAAACACCTGAGCTTATGCCGCTTCCAATTGCGCTTTCACATCGCATTGCTCGTCGCTTGTCAGAAGTTCGCAAGAACGAGACGCTTGCATACCTTCGTCCAGATGGTAAAACGCAAGTTACGATTGAATATGCAGATGGTAAGCCATTGCGTGTAGATACGATCGTTGTTTCTACGCAGCATGCGGAAGAGATTACGTTGGAGCAAATCCAACAGGATATTCTTGAGCATGTTATTAGGCCGGTCGTTCCTGTAGAGTGGCTTGATGCAGAAACCAAATATTTCATTAACCCGACTGGCCGTTTCGTTATTGGCGGACCACAAGGCGATGCTGGTCTAACAGGCCGTAAGATCATCGTTGACACGTATGGCGGTTATGCTCGTCATGGCGGCGGCGCATTCTCTGGCAAGGATCCTACAAAGGTTGACCGTTCAGCGGCTTACGCGGCGCGTTATGTAGCTAAAAACATCGTTGCTGCAGGCCTGGCTGACAAATGCGAAATCCAATTGGCTTATGCCATTGGTGTTGCTCAACCGGTTTCCATCAATGTGGACACTTACGGAACAGGCAAAATCGGCGAAGACAAGCTTGTAGACTTGATTACAAGCAACTTTGACCTTCGTCCTGCAGGCATTATCAAAATGCTTGACCTTCGTCGCCCTATTTATAGACAAACCGCTGCTTACGGACATTTTGGCCGTACGGATATCGACCTCCCTTGGGAGCGCGTAGACAAAGCAGAGAAGCTTAAAGCAGACGCTGGCGTTCAAAGCGGCGTATAAGCAGGATAATAATTATATGGCCTTTACAGGCGCCAAAAGCCGTGTACAAAGTAGCTAGTCTGCTTTGTACACGGCTTTTTTTATTTTCATGCGGTACAAAAAAGTAGTTTAACCTAAATTTTTCATGTGAAACAACCGACAAATAAGGTACGAATGTAATTTTTTGAGGAGTGAATTGAAATGAATCGAACGAGCAAGCTTTCATCATTTATTGCCATTATGCTGCTGCTCCAACTAAGTCTTGCAGGCTGGGGATCAGAACCGCAGCAAGCGTCTGCAGCGGCAACAGGTCCGGCCGTCATAAGCCTCAGTCCGGCAGATGATCTAATTAATGTATCCATCTCAGGCGACCTTAAGATGACTTTTGATGAAAATGTTAGTAAAGGCTCAGGCTCAACGGCTATTTCCATTTATGATTATGCAACGAGCAATTTAGTGGAGAGCATACCATTATCCTCAAACCGCATATCGATTGATTCATCTCAACGTGTCGTCACTATAGACCCGACTAATCATTTTGCTTTAAATACGAACTACTATATCCTGGTTGATGCCGGGGCATTCATTAATCAATCTAATGGAGCCGGCTTCGCAGGAATGATTAGCGCAAGCAGCTGGAATTTTAGAACCGTCGCGGCTGTTGATACGACAAGGCCCAATCATACGGCGCTCGCTCCAACTGGAACTTCGGCAGCCATTACTACACCGATTATCATCACATTCGATGAACCCATCTATGTAGCAAGCGGAAATGTATTAATCAACTCGACGGAGGACAATCGAACGATTGCCGTTACTTCCAACGCAGTAAGAGGCAGCGGGACCAATCAAATCGTGATACAGCCGCCTTCAGCTCTACAGCCGAACACGGCGTATACAATTATAGTTCCAAACACGGCTTTCCAAGATGCGGCCGGGAATCTTTACAATGGAGCTTCATGGAGCTTTACGACAGCTGCGGCGCCAGTGAATGTAGCAGCGCCATTCGTGCCTGCTGATAACGCAACTTCAGTGCCTATTCAGTCAGCGCTCACGATAACATTCGATAAAAACGTGCAAGCACGCGCAAATAAAAATGTCGAAATCCGTAGAATTAGCAATAATACGACTTTCGAGCGCTTCAGTGCGCTTTCCTCCAGAATCGTCGTCGAGAACAACACCGTTAAGATTATTCCAAGCACTAATCTGGAAGCGAATACGGCTTATTATGTATTAATCGATGCAGGTGCCTTTACCCAGCCTGATCCAAGCGGCGACCAATGGTACCACGGCATTTCTGGAGCGTCTGTGTGGAACTTCAGCACCGATCCAGGCAATGAGACTACGCCGCCTGCCGTAACTGTCGTTGCGCCCGCATCAGGCAGCTCAATTACAAGTCTCAGCTCTTTATTGCAAATTACGTTTAATGAGCCGGTATTTCCGAGCAGCGGCAACATTGAAATCCGGGATTCGGCAACGGGCAGTTTATTCCGGTCGATTCCAATCACTTCCGAGCGCGTGACCGGCGGCGGCACGTATCAGTTAACGATCGATGCGAATAAAGCGATTGTCGGTGAATCAGAGAAAGCATTTGTGAATAATACGAAGTATTATGTCACAATCGGGAACCGTTCAATACGAGACGCAGCCGGAAATTATTATGCTGGCATCTTAACAGAAGCATCTTGGTATTTTACCGTGTCACAGGATACGGTTAGACCTACGCTGTCTCTATTGACGCCGGTTAACAACGCTGTATCCGTTGGGCTTACCCAAGCCTTCACCGCAACATTTAGCGAGGCAATTAAAAAAGGAGACGCAGGGTCCATCTCCTTTAATCCAATTGGCAATAATCTGTTGCAGCCTATTCCTGCTAATTACTATGTAGATGGAAACAACAATAATGCGTTGATCATAACGCCAACACGAGCCTTCGAGTCGAATACGAAATATTATGTATCCATTGATGCAAGTTCTGTCACTGACTTAGCTGGAAATACGTTTGCTGGAATCCTAAACGAGTATCAGTGGACCTTTCAAACATTTGGCTCGGATATAGTTGCGCCTGTCGCAAGCAAGTTTGCTTGGAGCGGCTCAACGATCTCGATTTCCTATAATGAAGATCTTAACGAATATGCCGTGCCTTCGACAGGAAGCTTCTATGCGACCGTAAACGGTGCGCCTCGTTCAATTATAGGCGTGCAAGTAAAGGAAGAAACCGTATATCTGACACTCTCCAGTCCAATCGTATCTGGACAGCAGGTAAAACTGTCTTATTCGAAAGCTGCTGTAGGGCTTATCCAAGATAAATCGGGGAATCAAGCCGTGAGCTTCTCTAATCAAGATGTGGCGGGGGCTACCGATGTTGCACCGCCGGTCGTAACAGGAGGCACCGCTTCAGGCAGCGCAATAACTCTAAACTTCAACAAAGAGCTGCTGGCGGTAAACAGTTACGCTTATATGCAGTTTACGGTTAAAGCCGGCAATGTGAGCTATGCGACTACTTCTATCGCGAGCACGGGCAGCAATATTTTGCTAACTATTAATGGATCGATTCAGAACTACGAGAATGTTTCCATTTCCTATGCGCCGAGCTCTTACCCTGTACGCGATAAGGCAGGCAACTATTTGGCTGCCTTCAGCAATTACAACGTAAACAGCGTGCCGGACACAGGGAAGCCGGCTTTGCAATCAATAAGTGTATCGGGGAATATCGTTGCCTTGAAATACAACAAAGCGCTAAATGCACAAAGTGTGCCTACGGTTGGCCAATTCAATGTTATGGCTGAGAATATCGTACGTTCGGTTGTTCAAGTCAGTATTTCTGGCGATACGGTATTATTGACACTTTCTTCTGTTATTTCAAGTGGGCAAGTGGTATCGGTCTCCTATTTGGCAGCAATGGCGTTAATCACAGATCTTGCCGGAAATGCTGCGCCTTCCTTTACGAATATGACTTCCGGCAGCGGAAGCAGCGGCGGGCAAAACGGTTCCATTTACGGAATCATTGCAAAAGGCACTACGATCACATTAACGTTCGCAGAATCGTTGAACGGAGGATATATCCCGTCAACATCCCAGTTTCTCGTCTATGCGAATAATGCTACTCGATTGGTGTCCCGTGTGGATATCGGGGGATCTACAGTAGTCTTAAAGCTAGCTTCTCCTATTGGCGTTGGAGAAACCGTTACAATCACCTATTATTCGAGCGGTACAGGTCTTAGAACGAATAGCGGCAATACGATAAACAGCTTCTCCAATGCAAGTGCCGCGAACCAGACCACCATTTTAGATGGTTTGTCAGGCGATTACGAAGAGTCAGAGGGCGGCGGAATCGGCTTAAAAACATCAGCAGCCGCTGTTACGGTGGACTCGTCTCCGGCAGGCGTACAAGCGAACCGTTATACCTTATCGAATGATATCGTATTGACAGCCTTCCAGACGGCACGCACAGCAGGCATTACGGTTCCGCGCGTATCCTTTAAGGTGCCAGCAACGGAGCGCGCTGCCATCGTATCAGTGCCGGTCAGCACGCTTGATATGGCTTACCGGATAAACGCCAAGTCGGTATTCGCGGTTCAGTTCGGCGATGCAACGTATGAGCTGCAATTAAACGCGACTGACATTGCCCAGATCAATACCTTGCTTGGGGGAAACGGGTCTGCGGGCCAGCTGCTCATTCGTATTGACCAAGGCTTGTCCACGCTGACGAGCAGCATTAACGCCAAGATAAATAGTTTAAATGCGAATTTAATTGCAGGTCCCTATCATTTCGATGTTACGGTAGTGAGCGGGTCTGTTCAGAAGCCGCTTAACGATTTCAATGGATATGTGTCACGAACGCTTCAAACGTATCAAGCCGTAAGCTCGAGCAATGCCTCGGTCGTATGGTTTGATCCGACAACCAGCGGGATCTCTTATGTACCGACCGTATTTGTGAATAGCGGCGGCAAGACAACAGCTACGTTCAAGCGCAAAGGCAACAGCGCATACGCGCTCGTATCGAACGCCGCGAGCTTCTCGGACCTGTCCAAGCACTGGGCAGCAAGCTCTATTTATATCATGTCGCGCAAGTTCATTGTCGAAGGGCGCTCAGCGACGAAGTTTGAGCCAGGCAAAAACATGACTCGAGGCGAATTCGCCACTTATATCGCAAAGGGACTTGGCCTCAGCAGCAACCGATCCGCAGCAGGCAAGTTCAAGGATGTAAACACTAATACCGTCATGGGTGCTTACATTGGAGCCGCATCGGCTGCAGGCATTATAGCAGGCAATACAGACGGAACATTCAAGCCTAACAGTTCGATCACGCGCCAAGAAATGGCGGTTATGATGATCAGGGCGGCTAAAGTAGCTGGTCTTACCGTACAGCTTCCACAATCCAGCGCCTCGTATTTGCAAAAGTTTTCAGATCGCGGCAAGGTAGGCGCGTGGGCAAAGGAAGACGTTGCGAAGTCGATCCACCTTGGTATTATTGGTGGAAAAACAGCAACAACGATAAGCCCGCAAACAAATGCAACACGGGCAGAGGGCACTATAATGATTATGCGTCTTCTGCAGAAAGTGAATTTTTTGACCCCATAACAAAACGAGGAAGCTCCATTCATCGATCGGATGAATGGAGCATTTTTGTATCTTTATTACATAGCATATATCTATCAGTCAAGAAAAAGCGATAGCAGTCTTCTATCAGACGTAACTTTTCTATCATTTTTGTAGTCTATAACTATTAGATTAATGGATGGGAGAGTTGCAAATCTAATGGTTAAGAAGGCTCAAAAGAACAAAGAACGGCAGTCAGAAGGTTTGGGGAAACGGATTATTATCGTTATGTTGGGCGGAGCGCTGCTGGCGCAGCCTGTTGCTTCATTACTGCCAGGAGGCTGGCAAAAGTCCGTTATCGCAACAACAGCGGCTGCGGCAAGCGACCCAGTGCTTAAATTGTCACAGCAATCGTTTGTTACAGCAGGAGCCAAGCGCTTAGACTACGTATTCCATACAACAAGAGGAAGCTCTAAGGTTCAAACTGACGTGCATGTCATAGAAATCGATCTATCGAATCCGTATGTATCCTTAAATGCGATAAGCGGAAAAAACAATAGCATTGGACAAGTCAACACGATACTAAATATGTCAAAGGAAAACGGAGCGGTAGCGGCCATCAATGCGGATGTATTCGTCATGGGCAATGAAGGCGCGCCGATGGGAGGCCAAATCGCAAGCGGCATGTTTATGTCAAGCCCATCCAAGCTGAAGGGGATGTACGCGTTCTCGGTAACAAAGGAACGGAAGCCGATGATCGACAACTATTCCTTCGAAGGCATGGTTACGGCGGCGGATGGCTCTACCTTCCTGCTGGAGGGAGTAAACCAGTCGGCGTATGTTCCTGAGACATCAGGCTCAAGCTACAGCCATGTGAATAAGATGTATATCTATACGAGTGCATGGGGAGGAACCGAGCGGCCCAAAAATTCGGGCTCTACGCCGACGGAAGTCCTTGTACGCAACGGAATAATTGAAGAGATATCCATCGACGCAGCAATCGCAGGCAAAGCGCCTGAAGACGGCTACATCCTTCGCACGCACGGCACTGCCGCGACTTACGTGAAGGAGCATTTGCAGATCGGTCAGCCGATTAAAGCAGATTACTCACTCGTATCCCAGACAACGGGAGCGAAGGCTGATCCTGCCTCTTTTGAGATGATGGCTGGCGGTCATACGCTGCTCGTTAATGCTGGTGCAGCCGCACCGTTCTCGCGTGATATTACAGGCGTTAGCGGATCGTCATATACTTCCAGAACGGGCGTTGGCTACTCAAAGGATGGCTCTAAAGTATATTTGATCACCAGCGAGCGTTTTAACGGAAATACCGGATTAAGCTTAAAGGAGCTTCAGCAAGTCATGCTGCAGCTGGGTGTTTTTAAAGGGGTCAATCTGGACGGCGGCGGCTCAACAACGATGATTGAACGTCCGCTTGGCAATTATGCCCTGCAGCTTGCCCATTCTACGCAATATGGATCCACGCAAAGAAGTGTCGCAAACGGAATTGGCGTCTTTACTTCTGCTCCAAAAGGCACACTAAAAGGCATAAATGTCAGCGGTGCAAACGTGATGCTTATAGGTCAAAAGTCGTCTTATTCGCTGAAGGGATATGATACTTATTACAATCCGTATGATGTAGACAATTCATCGGCGGTATGGACCTCTGACAAGGCTGTCGGCACTTTCAATGGCAATGAGTTTACGGCTGCGAAAGCGGGCAAAGCGACGCTTAGCGTGAAGGCTGGAGCGATTACAACCAAGCAGGATATTGAAGTAATTGGACAGGAACAAATCGCCTCTCTCTCCATTGACACGACGGCAGGCGTATTGGCAAAAGGAGCGACCATTACAGCTCCGCTGACCATTAAGCTGAAAAACGGAAGCACGCATAAGCTCAGCGCTGACTCCGTGAAATGGGAGTTTATTGGATTTACCGCAGCGGTTTCTGGAGACAACATAACCGTACAATCGGTAAATGCCGGAACAACAACCGGTTATGCAATTGCCCGCTATGACGGGTATCCGGCCATGATTCCGTTTACGCAAGGGGAAGCGGTCAGCACCTTCGAGGATTTCGAAAAAACAGCTTATCCGATCACGTCCCAGGTCACTCCTGTGGATACGACGACAGGCGGTGTGAAGCTTGTCTCCGATTTTGCTGGACAAGCCTCGCCCAAAGCTTTGCGATTGGATTACGATTTCACGAATGGCTCGGGAACAAAGGCATTGTACGCCGTGTTTAATACAAATGGCCGTGCGATAGAGGGCTCGCCTACCTCCATGACGATAGATCTTTTCGGTGACAACAGCCTGAACTGGGTGCGTGCAGAGTTCATTGATGCAGATGGAAAAGCACATCTACTAGACTTAGCCAAGCAGCTTGACTTCACGGGATGGAAAAACGTTAAGGTGAATTTATCATCGGCAGGGATGAAATTTCCCGTAAAGCTTAAGCGAATTTATGTGGTTACCATTGCGGAAGGCCAAGATGAGCGGCTGCCAGTAGGTTCAATTGGACTAGATAATATGAAGCTCCAATATCCGCCTTCAGTAACGGTTGATACGAAGACAAAGGTCGAAATGACTGTAGGCAATACGACGGCTGCAGTTAATGGGAAAACGTTGAAGCTGGACTCTGCACCTCTCGTGCTTAACGGGATCACTTATGTGCCGGTTAGGTTTGTGTCGGACGCCATGGGCTCCCAGCTTTTGTTCAATGGACAGACGGGTCAGGTGACGGTGCTTCGCGGCAATAAACTGATGGAGATGACACTAGGTAAAAAGGATCTTATTCTAAATGGCGCGAAGCAAACCTCAGAGGTGACGCCCATTGTTCGGAATAATCGCACCTTGATACCGGTACGCCTATTTTCGGAAAAACTAGGTCTAAAGGTGGGCTACGACGGGAAAACGAAAAAGATTACCATCGATTAACGATGGACGAAAGATATCCCATCTGTGGTATGATAGAGTAGATTAACCTTTAATACAGAAAGGTTGCCGATCTACAGTGGACCACCTTACAGGCGATATAAATCGAGTCATTAAAAATGCAATCGAGGTCATGGAAGACAGCAAATATCAAATTTATGAAATATGTGAGTCAGCGCGCACGGAGCTAGAATCGCTGGAGCAGGAGCTTGAAATCGTGCTTCAAGAAACAGTGAAGACGATTGATAAGGTTGATCAGCTCGAGCAAGAATATCGCCGTGCGCGGATAAGGCTGACGGAGGTTAGCCGGGATTTTGTACGCTACAAGGAGGATGACATTAAGTCAGCCTATGAGAAGGCAACGCAAATTCAGCTTGATCTGATGGTATACCGCGAGAAGGAATCCTATCTGAAGGCAAGGCGGGATGATTTGCAGAAGCGTGTACGCAATGTAGAGAACTCCATTGAGCGCGCAGAGACGATTGCGTCGCAAATAAATGTCGTGCTTGAGTATTTAGCGGGAGATCTGAACCAGGTTACCCGAATCATCGAGTCAGCCAAAACCAGGCAGCTGCTAGGGTTGAAGATCATATTGGCCCAAGAGGAAGAGCGCAAGCGCATTGCTAGAGAGATTCATGATGGACCAGCTCAATCACTCGCCAATATCGTGCTTCGAACAGAAATTGCAGAACGAATGCTTATCAAGCAGGAATTTGTGATGGTGCAGGAAGAATTAGTAGATTTGAAAGGGCAGGTTCGCTCGGGGCTGGAGGAAATTCGCAAAATCATTTTCAATTTGCGTCCAATGGCTTTGGATGATCTGGGACTTGTTCCGACGCTGCGAAAGTTTACACAGGATTTTGAAGAGAAAACAAAAATACATACCGTATTCGAGCTGATTGGCAAAGACGCTCGAATGCCCTCAGCAATGGAAGCGGCGATATACCGATTGGTACAAGAAGCTTTCACGAATGCGTTGAAGCATGCTAGCGCTTCTCACATTAAGCTCGAGATTAACTATCAGCCACAGCATATTTCGCTAATTATACAAGACAACGGTGTTGGGTTTCACAGTGAGTTAATCGAGCAGGATGCCACCCGAAATGCACATTTTGGATTGGTTGGAATGAGAGAGCGGATTGAGCTGATTGAGGGAAGGATGGATATAGACTCAAATCCTGGTAGAGGGACGAAGATTGTAATAGATATACCTACTACTGCCGAATCTAGAAAGGAGTAAGATGTTGATGATCCAGAGACCTGCAAGCAGTATGAATACAATCAAAATTTTACTTGCGGATGACCACCAGCTATTTCGCGAAGGACTTAAACGAATTCTAAATATGGAAGACGATCTTGAAGTTATCGGCGAGTGCGGGGACGGCATTCAAGTCATGGAGTTTTGCAATCATACGATTCCTGAGATTGTTTTGATGGATATCAATATGCCAATCGAGAACGGAGTCGTGACGACTGAGCGGTTGAAGAGCTTGTTTCCCGATGTAAAGGTTATCATTTTATCTATCCACGACGATGAGAGCTATGTGTTTGAAACGCTTCGAAAAGGGGCTACCGGCTATTTGCTGAAAGATATGGAGGCAGAATCGCTTATCAACGCTATTCGCTCCGTCGTTCAAGGCCATGCCTATATCCATCCTAAAGTAACGGGCAAGCTTATTAATCAGCTTCGCCGCATGACTTACTTGGACGAGATGGGAATCGTTTCAGGCGCAGCAGCAGCCCAAGAGCCGGGCGTGAAATTCGTTGCTGGCGATGAGAGCCCGTTAACACGCCGAGAGGCTGAGGTTTTAAGGTTGATGGCCGAAGGAAAAAGCAACAAGCTGATCGGCGAATTTTTGTTTATCAGCGAGAAAACAGTCAAAAACCATGTGAGCAGCATTTTGCAAAAAATGGAAGTTGATGATCGTACGCAAGCTGTTATTCAGTCGATTAAATATGGCTGGGTTACGTTGTAGCTTTAATCGCATTTAGATTTACATATAGAGAAAACCCCCGCAATCTTCTCGATTGCGGGGGTTTCTGTGTCTAATGAGCTGGCAGCTAGATAGTTTGCAAATAAGCGTTATTTACTCTGCTTTTGTTTGCGTATGGAAATGAATCCAGCTGTCAATGCAAATGCGCCGATAAGATAATACGGAATTGGACTAGTGTCGCCTGTCTTCGGTAATGTATCGAGCGGAACTTGTTCATCATTCACATCAACAATGGTATCGGTAGCGGAGTCAATCTCCTGACCATCGTCAACCCCTCCAACTGGCGGCTCATCATCTTCGATTTCGATAATATCCGTTTCCTCAGGCGTTGGAGATACCGTCGGTGTTGTCGTTGATGAAGGCGTTACGGTCGGAGTAGTCTCAGGTGTCGAGAATGGTGTAGGCGAAGTGTCAGGAGTTGCAGAAGCTGTAGGCGTTGGTGTAATAGTAGGCGTAGGAGTAGGCGACGTCGACGGCGTTGGTGTCGGCGTTGTACAAGCCTCGCCATCGTTTACGAGCGATAGCTCCTTTTCATTGCCCCACGAAATGGTTAGCGTATTCGGATTCGTGCTGACTGCTTTGACAAACGTTCCTGAATGGGACTGAACTGCGTAAGTGGATAGGGTTACCGAGGTGTTGCCTGGAATTTTGCCGTCGCCTGTCTGATTCGAGCCGGGAACTTCCCATATAAACGGCACCTCGATATTGCTTTCATTCGTTACGATCCAGCTTCTTGTAGCTTCTGGATCGGCTGAGCAGGCAGTATCTAGCTTCAGCTTCGGCGTGTTGATGACAACCTTTAACGCACTGGAAGCAGCTGTAACCTCAATTTGCTGGCTGGCGGTCAAATCGGTTGTGAATCCGGTTAATGTTAACTCCTTAAGGACGTAAGATCCAATCGGCAGATCCTTGAACTCCAGTATGCCGCTTTCGTCTGTCGTTCCTGTTCGGAATAGAGAGTCATTGCTCCATAGCTCGAAGGCAATGCCGGCATGGGGCGCTCCTTCAATGTTATTGATATGTTTATTGATAATAAGGCTGCCTGCGCAGGTGCTCGTTAGCTTAAGCTTCCAAGCTTTAATCTTGTTGCCGTGAGCGCCTACCCCTAGCTGGGTGAGCAGGTCCCCGCTGTAAATATCAAGCTGGTAAGGCTGACAAGCGGGAAGATTGACCGTAATGGCATAGCTTCCTGCTTTCGGATATATGATGGATTGCCCATCGAAATGGACTTGCTTGAGATAAGGTATAGTGGTTTCACCTGGACCTGGCTTCCAATCCGCTGGACCTGCATAGGAGGAGAAGCTGACTCGTACGCAATCCTGCGTCGTGGTAAAAGTCGCTGTCGCCGTACCGTTGCCATTGTCAACGATGTTGGCGTGGCTAGCGGTAATATGCTCCCTATCTGAGGAGTAGGTTTGGCAGCTGTTCTCCGTGGAAGGCTCTTCCCCGGAAGGGCTGCCGCTGTTATCTCCTTCTGCCATGGCAATAGAACCCAGTGCAAGCGAAAAAATTAATAAAATGGCTAAGCTTAATGACATTTGTTTTTTGAAATAACGCATGATTCACTCTCCTCTTAGATAAGTAGTAGGGTCTAAGAGGGCCGGTTACACTACTCGCTCCATATAATCCAAGTGTCCACATACAGACTATACTTCATCGCTTCCCTGGATAATCTAATAAGCGTCAATCACCGCTTCCTTTCCATATTCACGCATATCTTATATATGCAAGTCTACGTAATAAAATGATAACATATATTGTAAATTGCTCAAGGGTGTTTCTTTGTCGGAATTTGACTATTAATAACCTTGAGAGTAGGACTTTTGAGGCGCTGCACCCATTTTGAAATCTTGTCCTTTTTGGCGGAACCAGTGGGCTCTTCCCGGCATATAGTGTCACCAAGAGGAGGTGGCCGCCATGTTGGAGGTTTTACTTTTGGTCATCGGCTGTTATGCTTTGGCTGCTTTGTCGGTGCATCTGGCTTTTCGCATTTGGCGAGGAAGGAAGCAGGCTAGCAAGCATTTTGTGCTGGTGGCGGACGTTCGGCAAAAAAATATGGAATGGTATATGCGGTCGTTGTTTTCTTTTTCGAGGAGAATGGGCAAGGATATACGGCTTACCATTGTTGATCAGGGGATAACCGATGAAACGCTGGCCATTGTCGATCGCTTCTCCAGAGACGGCAAAGTGGTTCAGGTGCATAGCAAGGCAACGGACTCAGATAGCGAAAATTCAGATCGTAAGCGCTCACAGGCGAAGGATGTGGATGGCACTCAGCTATTGTGGCTGTTGCAAGCCGAAGGCGTCGTATCGCAAGCGGACCATGCCGTGTTGATTGATTTGCAAAACCCAGCGGATTTGTCCAAAATGCCATTTTAGGATATGATTGTTGCAAATGAATATTCTGGGTGAAGCACACCCGATGACGCGCTGCGCGTCATCGGGTGTGCTTTTTTTTGTTCGCTATAGGCGCGTAGACGAGCCTTAATGGATGGAAAAGACGCTGAATGCTCAGCCGAAAAGCGTAGGGGGAGAAAAGGAATGAAGGCTCAGATCTATGTGGTTATGACACGCGGAGGCTGGCAGGCAGAGATGTCTATCCATGCTGCGATCGATAGGCATTTTTGGATGGATGGCCATTATGGCGGGGCTGGTTGCCTGAACAAGGATAAGGGAGAATGGGGCTGGCTGCTGAGGGAGGAGCTGCCGCTTGGCGATGCTTGTTTGGCTGTTGAGCTGTGGGAGTCTGTCGTGTTTAAGCGGAGCGGTGTGAAAGCTGCTGTCGGTCAACAAGGCAAACGAAAAAGAGAAGCGGTAAAGGTGAAAATGGAAGCGAGCTGTGGGGATGGCTATGAAGCGATAGAGCTGCTCATTGCCTGTGCCAAGCAGGCTAAACAAATAGCACAGGAGGGGAAAGAGAACGCAGGGCTCGGGCGCTGGCTGCGGTTTGGCAGTAAGCAAAAGAAACTTGCGAAGCTGGGAGAGGATGGGTTGCTGCGTTTAGCGGAGCGGTGGGTGCGGAAAGAATCGAGTGGTTGGGAGGGAGAGGCCGAAGAAGGCGACATTTTGGCGAGGCGAAGAGAACGAGGAGCGGTGAATGAGTGGGCGGAACGAGGGGAGCGGGGAGGAGTGGGCGGTAGAATAGAGTGGGGTGAAAGCAGGGGGATGCGAGCGGAACTGGAAGGGCTCGCGGCGGGGGCGAAGTGCGCCGCGTCTATGCTGCAGGGACGTGCGCTGCTCCGCAGTGAAGCGCACGCCCTGTTGTCCGGCGCGGGCGGACCCGGCGCCGCGGCAGGCTGGAGCGAAATGCTGCAGCTTGCCGCGCTGCTCGGGCAGGTGCGCCTGGGCGGATCGATCGCCGCCGCGGATGGCGGGCGATCGGGTGCGCAGGGACGCCGCAGGCGCGAGCGCAGATGTCTGCGCTGCGGGAGCGGTGAGGCGGCCATGCACCGCACGGCATGCGCTGCGTGCGGGAGGGTGTGCGCCTATTGCACGGCGTGCATTGGGATGGGGCGGAGCCGGGAATGCGAGCTGCTGGTTACAGGGCAGCGCCCGGGTCTTCATGGAGCGGAGAGAAGCGATGCGAGGGGGCGCAGGGTGCTGTCCCATGAGCAGCGGTTAGACAAATGGCAGCTTAGTCCTGCGCAGACAGCAGCGGCAGCGAAAGCTTTGCAGTTTGTTGAGGCGTCATATGTGGGCAGGGATAATAAGCCAGAAGGGCGAGAGGAGGGACCAAGAGAGTTTCTTCTGTGGGCCGTAACAGGAGCGGGCAAAACCGAGATAATATTCCCTCTAGTAGAGTCCGTTCTGCTGCGGGGCGGCAAGGTGCTCATCGCAACGCCGCGCCGTGATGTCGTCATTGAGCTCGATCCCCGAATACGCAAAGCGTTCCCAAGCGCAGCCGTGGTTACCTTATACGGCGGCAGCGAGCAGCGCTGGGAATGCGGCGATATAACGCTGGCTACCACGCATCAGCTGCTTCGTTTTTATCAGGGCTTTGATCTAGTCGTCGTCGACGAGCTGGATGCATTTCCTTTTGCCGGCGATCCCCTTCTGCACTATGCAGCTGACAAAAGCTGCGCGCCAGGCGCGGCGCGGCTGCTACTATCCGCTACACCGCCGAGCGAGCTGCAGCGGGCAGCCAAGCGAGGCAGGCTGCCGCACGCAAGAGTCCCAGTGCGGTATCATCGCCATCCGCTGCCAGTGCCTAAGCTGCTCCAGACGCCGACAGTAAAGCAAATGCTGCAGCAGAAGAGGCTGCCTGCAAAGCTGCTATCCGCCTTGCAGGACTCTCTCTCCCGAGGAGCCCAGCTATTTGTATTCGTGCAGCAAATTGCACAAACAGAACCGATGGCCGTGCTGCTGAGGGCTGCTTTATTTTGTTTAGCGGTATCGGCTACTTCTTCGCAGGACGCAGAGCGTACGGATAAAGTACAACGTTTCCGCGCTAGAGATATTCGAGTGCTTGTCACAACAACTATTCTGGAGAGAGGGGTCACGATTCCCAAAAGCGATGTCTACATCCTCGATGCAGACGGAAGTCTATTTGACGAGGCTTCATTGGTGCAGATGGCGGGCAGGGCGGGCAGATCGGTGGATGATCCCTTCGGCAGCGTCTATTTCTGCAGCCGGGAGCGCAATCGGCCGCAGCAGCAAGCCGTCAGCCACATCCAAACCATGAACCGCATGGCTCGCAAGCAGGGCTATCTGCTCCCCAGCGGCAAAGGAGGCTCGCACCGATGACCGTCTCGCCTCTAGATTGGCTCAGGCGGCTGCAATCCGCCTTCGCCGCAGGCGCGCAGCTGCTCGCGCCAACGTCTGCCGCATGTCTCCTATGCGGCAAACCGCAATACGCTGCTCGCGGCGCGGGCAGCATAGACCAAGCGAAGCTGACTCCTCAGCTTCGGCAGTCCCTTTGCGGAGCATGCCTCTCCGCAATTCCATGGCTTACCCGCATCGCCTGTACTCGTTGCGGGCGGGGAGTTCCATGCGAGGACTGCATCCGCAGTCCGCATGGCGCATTCCAATTCAACCGCAGCGCGGTTCATTACAGCCCTGCGATGAGGGAAATGCTTGCTTTATATAAATACCGCGGAAATGAACGGCTAGCCCCGCTGCTTGCCGACATGCTTCTGCCCGCTTTTGAAGCAATGACGGTTGAAATCATGCAGAGGACAAGTATCGCCCGCAGCCCGAATATGAAGTTCAATTCAAGTTTCTCCGATTGCTGGCACGCTGTCTCCTATGTACCGGTCAGCTCGGAGCGGGAGATCGAGCGAGGTTTTAATCAGGCTGAGCAGCTGGCAGGCGGGATAGCAAGACGATTTAACCTCCCGCTCTTGCGGCTGTTGAGTCGTTCGCGCCATACAGAGAAGCAAAGCTTCAAAAGCCGTGCAGAAAGGCAGCGTGACACGCGATCTCTGTTTAATGCGCAAGCAGCTGAAATGGCAACTCTTCAAAAGCCGAAGGACTACTCTCATCTGCAGGCCATTCATAGCAGCTGTATAATTCGGATTCTTTTGATAGACGACATCTATACGACTGGAAGCACCGCAGAAGCGTGTTCGCAGGCTTTGTTAAAGGCTGCTGTTTTACCGATTGAGATTTATGTTTTGACATGGGCACGCTCCTGAATATATGATGACCCAAACTCATGCAAATAGATTCATAGTGAAAATGTCGGCGCTTTCGATTAGAATAATGGTAATAACTGATTTGTTTGACCATAAAAGGAGGGCTCAGAGCGATGAACTTGGATAATTGTCCTCGCTGCGGAAAGCTTTTTGCCAAAAACTTTAGAGACGTATGCCCGTCATGCGTGCGTGATATTGATAAAGAGTATGAACTTTGCGCAAACTATTTGCGTGAATTCAAAGGTTCTATTATAACAGAGGTAGCAGATGCAACGGGCGTATCCGTCAAGCAAATAACGAAGTTTATACGCGAAGGCCGTATCTCAATTATGAACGCACCGAATATGTCGTACCCGTGTGAGTCATGTGGCAACCTGATTCGGGAGCAAAATCTGTGCGAAAACTGCCGCCAGCGAATTGAGAAAGACAAAAAGCAGATGTTTCAGGATATCGCAAGAAAAGAAGATCTTAAGGGCGCCTATAATCCGACTGGCGTATATAAAGGGCTCGACAGGTACAAAGATAATAAATGAGTTTTTGCTAATATTTCCTTGCCTATAAAATTTCACTTGACTGAAGCCGATAATACTTGTAAAGGTAATCGGCTTTTTTAGTTCCTGTAGATGAATGAGGTGGATAAGATGAAAATAAATGAGACGAATCGGATCGGTGGAGTTAATCCTTACCAAAAGCAAAAGGATGCTCGTGTAGGTGCTTCGGATAAAGCGAAACAGAAGGATGAGGTGCAAATTTCTGCTGCTGCTAAGGAGTTACTCACGACGAGCAAAGCAAGCGGAGCGGACAGAATCAAGCATATAGAAGAGCTGAAGAACGCAGTAACATCAGGCACATATCATGTGGAGGCGGGGAAAATCGCTGAGAAGCTTCTTCCTTATCTCGGAAAAAAACAATCAGAATAGAACGGGTGAAGAAGAATGTCTGTTTCTCAAATCATAGATACTCTTCAGCAGCAGTACAAGCTCTATGAGCAGCTTCTTGAAATAGAGATAAAGAAAAAGGCTCTAATTATGAAGAATGATGTACTTCCTTTGAATGTTCTTACCCAGAAGGAAAAGTTACTGGCTGCAAATGCGGAAAAGCTAGAGCAACAAAGAGTTCTTCTTACGGTTCGTTACATTAAAGAAATCGGTTTTCGAATCCGAAGCGGCGTACTTTCAGAGCTAATAAAAGCGGTTACCATTCCGAATGAGAAAGAAGAGCTCACGCTCATGCATGGAAAGCTTGCCAAATTGTTGACTGAGTTAAAGCAAACCAACGATTTGAACCAGCAGCTCATCCAGCAGTCTCTTGATTTCTTAGATTTTTCGATTGGTTTAATGGTGGATGACCCCAATGAGGATCTCGTATACAAGCATCCAATGAATCAACAAGCCGGCAATAGAAGGAATAAAATTTTTGACAGCAGAGCTTAAGAAGGAGGCAAGCCGATGACCTCAACATTTCATTCCTTGGAAACATCTAAGCGGAGCTTGATCACCCAACAGGTAGCTTTAAGTACGCTTAGCCATAACATATCAAATGCCAACACACCTGGATACACTAGACAAAAGGTCACTATGGTAGCTACGAGACCAATTGAAGCGTATGGCATGTCTAAATCAAATGCCCCAGGACAATTGGGAACAGGTGTAGAATATACGTCGATTACACGAATTCGGGATGCTTTTTTGGATGCTCAATATCGTGAGCAATCTGATATTGCAGGCAGCACTGCCATACAAGCGGACACGTTAAGCAAGCTTGAGTCGTTTGTTAACGAGCCATCGGAAACAAGTATCCGAACGGTGTTATCTGGTTTCTGGGATGCATGGTCTGATTTAAGTAAAGATCCAGAGAACGTAACTGCCCGAGAGATTTTGGTAGAACGCACACAGGCACTGACTGATACGTTCAATGGCTTGAGCGGTCAGCTGACTGACTTGCAAGATGACCTGAATTCGAATATAGATGCAACAGCAGCGGAAGCAAATACGTTATCAAACTCAATTGCGTCGCTGAATGCACAAATTAAAAAAATTGAGTCGCTCGGCGATAATGCAAATGACTTACGGGATCAACGTGATTATCTCACTGACCAGCTCTCCAATCTTGTGAATGTTAATGTTGTGGAAACAGCAGATGGCTATTCGATTACAATGGGAGGAGCTCCGCTAGTAGAGGGAGAGGCTTCCACGGCATTGACTCCTGCAACGCTTGCAACGGCTTTCGCCGGTGGGACATTAACAGGCGGTAAAGTGCATGGTATGTATACCTCGTTGAATGATGTAGGCGAGTTTTTACAACAGTTGGACACACTAGCAAATACCATTGCAAATGGTGACGTCGAAGTAACGATACCTGCTGGCTCCGTTCTGCCGGGAACAACGACTCCTACCGCAACAGACCAAGTGATGATCGTAAAAGGTATTAATGGTCTCCATAAGCTCGGCTACACGCTAACGGATCCAGCGACGGTAGGCGAAGATATTTTTACAATGAAGAATGGTTCGACTACGATTACGGCTGCAAGCATACAGTTGAATGCTAGCATTGCAGTCGATTCCAATAAAATTGCATCTTCGATGAGAACAACTGCGGTGAACGGCGTAGCGACAGTAGTAAAAGGTAATAATAGCTTAGCTCTTCTGATGGGACAATTATCGGATTCGAAGTTTTCATTCGATGAGACTGCATCGGGCGGAACAGTGAAGATTGCTACAGTTGGTGATTTCTATAGCGCCGTAGTTGGTGCTTTGGGGGTCAAAAGCCAAGCAGCCATGCGGGATAACGCGAATGCAGAAGCGCAATTGGCTCAAGTAGATAGCAGTAGGATGTCGATTAGCGGCGTTTCATTGGATGAGGAAATGTCGGATATGATTAAATATCAATATGCCTACACGGCTGCAGCACGTTTTATGACGACTTTTGACGAAATGCTGGATAAGTTGATTAATGGCACAGGTACAGTAGGCCGTTAATCTTTCTATGAATATCTAACGAGCTTACTTTATATCATTCGATCGTATATATCTATAAACAGGAGGCTTCGTTATGGCGCTTAGAATTACGCAGGGAATGATGCACTCGCAGCTTTCCCGCAACATCAACACGAACTTAAAGTCGATGGCTTCTATTCAGCAGCAAGCATCATCAGGACTTAAGCTAAACAAAGCATCAGATGATCCGGTAGGTATTACTTACTCCTTGCGTTATCGGTCAGAGCTGTCAAGTAACGAGCAATTCGAGAAAAATACAGGCCAGGCTGCATCATGGCTTGATTTTACGGATACAGTTATCAACCAGGCTGGGGATATCATGCAACGATTGAAGGAATTAACAGCGCAGGCTTCTAACGGTACCAATCCGCAAGAAGCGCTTGATGCTGTGAAAAGTGAAGTTGCAGAGCTGAAAAATCAAATGATTGATATTGCCAATAGTAAAATGAACGGAAAGTATATATTTAACGGAGAAATGTTCGATAGAATACCTTATGATACGACTAATCCGCTTTTTGATGCAAAAGCGATCGTAACGGATAATACATCTGTTAATTATTCAGTGGGTACTGACGTGAAGATAGGAATTAGCCTTACAGGCAATGATGTATTCGGTGCCGCTAATGCAGCAGATAATGTATTTGCAGTTATTGATCGCATTACCACTCAATTAAATAACGGAAATTACAATGGTATTTCTTCTGAAATTCCGAATATTGAGAGTAGCTACGATAGGATGTTAAATGGCCGTGCTCAAATCGGAGCCAAGGCCAATCGCGTTGAATTGATGCAAGCCAGAATAGCGGATTTCAAGCTTAGCCTAACGGATATGCAATCTAAAGTTGAGGATGCTGATTTGGAGCAGGTGCTGATTGATTCTACAACGAGTCAAACTATTTACGAGGCTTCTCTTTCCGTGGGTGCGAAGGTCATTAGTAAATCCTTGGTCGATTTTTTACGGTAGTATAAGCGGCTCAAATAGATGAAATAACGATATGGTATATAATGAAGCTATGGAATCGGTAACGATGCTGTAGCTTCTTCTATTAGTAAATACATAATTGGAGCGTGAACATCATGGTATTCGAAACAAGCAGATTTGGTTTATTGGAATATGAAGAAGAAAAGGTGATTACCTTTTCTGGAGGCATGCCAGGTTTTAAAAAATATCAGAATTATACGATTGTCGTTATAGAGGAGAGTCCATTCCATTATCTGCAGTCAGTGGAGGAGGGGGCCCTGGCCTTTATTATCGCTTCTCCTTTTGATTTTTTCCATGAATATCAGTTTGACCTGCCAGAACAATTGATAGAAGCGATGAGTCTACATAGCAAGGAACAGATTCAGGTCTATAACATAATCAATGTCCAGGGTGAGTTGGCTGCTGCAACGATGAATTTGGCTGCGCCTATTATTATTAATACAACGGATCGTACAGGCATGCAGTATATATTGCCGAATGGCGGCTATTCTATTCATCAACCGTTGTTTTCTAAACGCGTATCGGTAGGGGGAGAATGATATGCTTGTATTGACGAGAAAGAAAGGCGAATCAATACTCGTAGGTGATGATATTGAAATAAGCATATTGGAGCTAACGGGGGATACGGTGAGGATTGGGATAAAAGCACCGGGAGAAGTAGGGATCTTGCGTAAGGAGCTCTATGTTTCAGTAGAGAGCATGAATCAAAACGCAGAAAAATCGAGTATTACTGCCAGCGAGCTCATTAATCAGTTCAAAAAAATGAAAAAAGAATAAATTTAGCTATAAACAATTGCGGAATAACACCGATAATAGACATAGGGCTTATTGGGGCAACTACATAAAGCTTACCACATGGATGTGGGACTAAATAACCATTTCAAGGAGGAAATTACAATGCGTATAAACCACAATATTACAGCTTTGAACACTCACCGTAACATGGGCCTTAACAACGCCGCTGCTGGCAAATCGATGGAGAAACTATCTTCCG
>NZ_JACHXW010000017.1:107429-159400 GCF_014192395.1 Paenibacillus endophyticus
AACATCATGAACGATACGAAATTCAATGGTAAGAACATTACTTCTGGCGCATTTATCCAATCCGATGATGCATCGCAATCGATTTCTATCGGTTCTATTACTACATCTTCATTTAATGCGCTTGACAAGGATAGCTCACTTTCAGATGTTGAAACAGCAATTGAATCGGTTTCCACAGAGCGTGCTAAACTTGGAGCTGTGCAAAACCGTCTAGAGTACACTTCGAACAACTTGGGTACGACTGTAGAGAACCTTACAGCAGCTGAGTCCCGTATCCGTGATACAGATATGGCGAAAGAGATGGTTAACCTTACGAAGAATAACATTCTTCTACAAGCTTCTCAATCGATGCTTGCTCAAGCTAACTCACAGCCGCAAGGCGTATTGTCCTTGCTGCAATAAAATTTTTAGAGATAAGAGAGTCCTTAGATATTCTAAGGACTCTTTTTATATATTTCACGAAAATAATAATTTAATGAGTATATTTCTATTAATTGCGCTAACAAAGACGCTAGATAAGTCCGATATTATAATAAGAAGATAAATGAAATCAAGGTGGGGAAATTGATGATGAATATTTCATCTGCACACACCACGGCGGGCTATTTGACAGATAAGAAAATGAGTAGCGGACCTGAGAAGGAAGCCGCAGTAGTCAATGCAGTACCCAATAATGGACGGTTATCAGTAAACGAACAGAAAATTTCGGCTTTAAATGGTGAGGATTCGCATCTAAAGAGAAGTATGAAACTTCTAATAGAAGCTGTTCAAGGACCGGACAGGACTATTGAACGATCTGTACATGAAGCAACGAATCACATTGTATACAAGGTGAAGGATAAGGAAAGTGGGGAGGTCATTCGCGAAATTCCTGAAGAGAAGCTGCTCGATGCGGCTGCACTACTTATGGAACTGACAGGCATCCTCATTGATGAGAGGGTTTAATAAGGGAGGAAATGACAGATGCGACTTTCAGGTTTAGCTTCTGGGCTAGATATTGACGCAATGGTTAAAGAGTTGATGAAAGCCAAGAGAAGCACGTATGATAACATGATCAAGAATCGAACAAAGGTCGAGTGGCAGCAAGAGGACTATCGTTCGATTAGTACGAAAATTGTTGATTTTCGGAACAACAAGCTTAGTTCCTTTAATTTGTCGAGTGCAATGAGCGCTAAAACTTCTGAGATTAGTGGTGATACTGCTGCATTAACGGTCAATTCTACGTCTCCAACAGCATTGGGTTCTCTGGACATTCTTGTAGATGAGGTGGCTACGGCTGCAAATACCGTGTTTAAATTTAATAAAGGTACAACGAGCACTGGACAGGAAAAAACATTAAGTGAGTTGGGCTTTAATATCACCGGAGGCGATGCTGTCATCGAGATCAATAATGTATTGATTACAGCTAAAGGGACTGATACTCTCAGTACGCTTGCAAAACAAATTAATGCGGTTAGCGGCACTGCTAAAGCGACGGCTCTGTATGATCCCGCTTCAGGTTCATTTTCAATAACGGCAACTAAGACGGGTTCTACGACAGACGACGGTAATGGATCAACTACTAATGGGCTAGCTGTAACCGGTTTTGCTTCAACGGATGTAACGGAAACATATAAGGATGGCAAAAATGCGAGGGTCCAAATTAACGGAATTGAATATATCCAGGCGAACAATCGCTTTTCTGTAGGCGGTATCGACTTTACTGTCAAAGGAAAGACGGCTTCAGGTAGTTCAACTGCTATTACAACGACACAGGATACGAATAAAACGATTGAAACGATCAAATCATTTGTCACGGAATATAACAGTTTGATGAACGCGGTCAACTCGGAGCTGTCAGAGGCGAGAAACCGCAGCTTCGCTCCATTAACGAGTGAAGAGAAGAAAGAATTGACGGACAAGGAGATTGAACAATGGGAAACAAAAGCAAGGAGCGGCACACTTCGTAATGATAGTACGCTTTCCCAACTCGTTTCTGATTTGAGAACAACGGTCACATCGCTTATAGGTGGAATTGTGGATGGAGACGGCAAGAAGCTTTCAATTGGAATCACTACAGGAGGTTATACCGAGAAAGGTAAACTCGTGTTAGATGAAGCCAAGCTCAGAACCGCACTCGAATCTAGTCCCGCTGATGTATCTGCTTTATTTACCGGCACTACGGGTGTGTTTAGCAAGATGTCAAAATCATCTATGACAGCGTTAAACAGTCTCTCTAAAAAAGCAGGCACTTCGCTTGTGAGCACGGATTTGAACTCAAGCTTTATGGAGAATTCGGCACTGAGTACTCAAATCAAAAGTATGAAATCTAGAGAGAGCAGCCTTCTTACCCGTCTCGATCGGATGGAGGACCAATATTATAAGCAATTCAGCGCGATGGAATCGGCTATTAATAAATTTAATAGCCAATCCTCAACCTTGGGTAGCTTTTATTCGTAGTTAAAGGAGTGAAAAGCTTTGCTTAATTCGCCATACAAAGTATATCAACAGTCTTCTGTTCAAACAGCGGCACCAGGTCAGCTTATTATTATGCTGTATGAAGGAGCAATAAGATTTACTAAAACGGCCATAGAAGGAATTGAAAAACGCAACTTAGAAATGGCAAATACGTACTTGATGAAATCACAGGCGATTATCAATGAACTGATTGCTTCGCTCGACCATGAATATGAGATATCAAAAGACTTGGCTCGTATTTATGAATACATGCTAAATTTACTCATTCAATCGAATTTCAAAAAAGATGCAAGAATGGCAAGCGAAGTGCTTGGACATCTGATGGAGCTTCGTGATGCGTGGAAGCAGGCCATAAAAAGCGCGCCAGGAAATGTTCAATCGGGGACAGTTTAAAGTGAGTGGTACATTAATTGAATTGTATGAAACCACTTTGGAACTGTCGGAGCGCTTGGAGGATACGAGCATGGAAGAATGGATGGATCTCATTCAGTTGAGAGATGAGGTTATCCCAGTCCTACAGCGTCGACCTAAATTAGAGGAAGACGAGAAGCGGATGCTGCGGAAAATCGTGGGGTATGATGAGGTTATGGTTGCTCGGATGAATGAGTTAAAACAAGAAGCGGCAGCAATGATTATTAAGGTCAATAAGACACGCATACAAAAGAATAGCTATGATTCAAATTCACCATCTGAAAGCTACTTCATTGATCAAAAAAAATAATTGTTTTTAATTAAAAAATGAAATGTTATACATGAACCGCTAGAGATGTGATCTGGCGGTTCATATTATTTTAAGTCAAGGAAAATCCGATATAATAAATAGGAGCTGGGGGGATACAAAATGGAAAGTCGGCAATATGTAGAAGAAACCATCGAAGAGATTAAACTTTTTTTGCCTCGGCTCACCCATGCATCTGAAGCAGTCATCGAAGTGTTATATGAACCGATGACGGAACAGACATGGCAGCAATTCGGAGATCTAGTAGAAGGCTTGGATGACCTGTTTAAAGCACTAACCTCAATTGCTAAAGAGATCGAAGAATTGGACGGCTTTGATGTTCCGAAAGCATCCATAAATGTCGTGTTAAGTCAATTACCTGAAAAATTTCAAGCAATGAATGCAAGTATGGATGATGAAGATTTTATTACAGCGAGTGACTACATCAAGTATGAGTTAACGCCACTTATTCAACAGCTTGCGATTGAGCTAGGTGATACTAAGGGGATAGCCGCTCAACGTTATGCTGCCAACATGACTTTTTTACAGCAAAAATACCCAAAGCTGTATATGCAATTAAGTAAAGTCGTTACAGATAAAAACCATTATCAACAGGCATTTGCCCGAAACGGCTTGCCTAATCTATGCATGGTTACAGATCGAGAAGCACCCATTTATTTATACAGCCAATATGATCCGGCCTTTGGGACTGAACGTTGGGCGAAATCACTTGCAGAAAAAGTTGAACATAAATCAGAAATCATCATGTTTGGTTTAGGATTAGGGTATCATGCGCGAAGTTACGCGAAGTTATATCCGACCCAGAAGCTTTCTATTTATGAGCCGGATGAACAAATATTGCTGGCTGCTATGAGCATCATTGATCTCAAGGATTTGTTCGATCAGCTGAATATAACGGATTTTGTAGTAGGGCCAGATAAAGCAGGTAGGGATAAACTGTTTTTCAGGTTTCTAAAATTTATGAAGGGTGATCCGGAAATCATTTCTATTCCCATCTATGATCGTATAAAAAGCGTGAATATAACAGAGTTTTCTAAGGACGCCAAAACAGCCATATTAAATTATGACAGCACCGTTCGTATGTATGAGAAATATGGTATGGAGTGGGCAACAAATAGTATGTATAACCTAGGGAAAACGTTAACTACTCCCTCCATCCTTCATCTAAAGAATAAGTTAGAGGGAATGACGGCCGTTATTGCAGGAGCGGGACCTTCTTTAGAAGCTGACATCGAGTGTCTGCGGAAGCTCAAGGACCATGCGTTCATTATTGCGGCAGGTTCAACGATCCAATCGCTGCTTCATTTTGGAATTGAGCCGCATTTAATTGTTTCGATGGATGGATCCGAGGCGAATTACAATGCGTTTAAGGGTTTGGATATTCAGCATATTCCATTACTGTTTACACCTATGCTCAAGTATCGTATTCTTGATGAAAAAAATGAAAACCTGTGCCATGTCCATTTTATCAATGACTCGCCTACTATACATTTTATGGGACTGCAAGAGCCGGATCCTATTTTTAATTCGAACCATTCCGTGACAGGTACAGCTATACAAGCAGCCGTGTATTTGGGTTGCAAAGAGATTGTGTTCACAGGACAGGACTTATCTTATCCGAGTGAAAATACATATTCTCCAGGCGCCCGGCATATGTCGAAGCAGAGAAATGAGATAATCATTAATTCCATTAAAGCTATGGGTGTAACCGTAGAGAATGTACAAGGAACACAGAATCGAACCAGCCACGCCATGAGTTTAACCCTATTGGATATTGAGGGTATGACTTTGAAGCATGCTTCAGATGCTCGTTTTATCAATACTACCCAAATGGGCGCTAAGATCAAGCATACAGAATGGAGCACGATGGAGGAAGTCTTATTGCGACTCCAAGGAAATATTCTTGAGAGTACGTTTTTCATTAAAGAGCTGCAACAGGCGAAGGGCTATGAAGAAAATCGTGTAAATAAAATCCGTACTCAAATCGCACAGCTGCCAAACGAAATGCTGTTGAATGAAAAACGTTTAAAACGTATTGATGACACCATAGGGAAGCTATCCGAGCTAAGCAGGACAAACCAGAAAAAATGCTATGAGATGTTTAACTTAATTGATACGGAATGGAAAGCAATCATACACAGCAGCCCATTCAAGGCTTTCTATTTTATGATATTCAAAAATGATCTGAACCGATTTGAGCGTGACCTGCCAGAGCTGGCGACTGAACTAAATTTAGTTATAAAATCAAAGTTGATTCAAGATATCATGCAGCCACTGATTCAAAAGCTAATTAGCCACTCTCCACAATTGTTTGAAGTGGTTAAAGAAGCTAAGCGCAGAGTAGAAGAGAGTATCAATAGCAGTCAGCAAGTATAGAGGTAAAGGTTTATGAAGCCGTCAGGGATATTATTTCCTGACGGTTTTTATTATTATATTTTTCTATAAAACCGATATATAGGGTAGAATGACAGGAGGCTCGACGAATGACTAACACTCCATATCCAATAAACGAAATAATTGAGGATATTAGATTTTTTTTACCTAAACTTATTGAGGCTTGCTTAGTAGTTGAGGACATGCTTCACGCCCCCATGACGGAGCAATCGTGGCTTCAGTTCGGCGACATGGTCGAGGGAATGGATGATCTCTATAAAACACTGAATGACATTCAAGTAGAGCTAGCTGAAAAAGCAAGCTATCATCCTATGCATGACAGTGTCATTCGTGCTCTTGCCAGCATCAAGGCTAAGTTTGGAGCAATGAACCTGAGCATGGACCAAGATGATTACATGGGTGCCAGTGAATGTATTCGATTTGAATTAATCCCCACATTTCAGCAGCTTGCTGTTGAGTTTGGAGATGTAAAGAGTAAGCGGGAACAATTTTTTGCTGCCAATATGCAATATTTAAAGAACAGCTACCACAAGGTATATTCGCAGATCCATATACAGTTGATCGATCATCGTCATTACCATGTTGCATACGCTAGAAATGGAATGCCTACACTGAGCATATCCGTGGCTAATGGTAAGCCATTGCAGGTATACAGTCAATTTAATCCGGTGAACGAGGCAAAATCCTGGATTAATAAAATGGCGGGTACCGCACGAGTGAAGTCGAAGGTTTTGATGTATGGTTTCGGATATGGATACCATGCTAAGGAGTATGCGGCAGTCTACTCCGAGCACAGTCTATTTCTTTATGAGCCCGACATACAGGTGCTCCTCGCGGCAATGAGCGTAATGGACATAGAAAGCTTATTTGAGAGCTTGAATATAATCGGATTTGCCGTCGGTACTTCGAAGGATGTTGTAGATGATATGCTGAAGCGCTTTAACCAATACAGCAGTGATAGTCCTAATATTGTTGTTCTTCCCGTATATCGTAAGATCAAAGCTGAAGAGTTGAAAGTGATTTATAGCTATGCAGAAAAAGCGATTATGGATCATAATAATGGTATTTATAATTTTAAGAAATTTGGTGTCGAATGGACTAGAAATAGCATGTATAATCTCAGATCGCTTCTTGCTGCTCCATCAATTGAGGGGATGAAAAATAAGATGGACGGGGTGACCGCTGTTATCGTCGGAGCAGGTCCGTCTCTGGAAGTAGATATTGATTACTTGCGAAAGCTAAAGGAGCATGCATTCATTATTGCTGCGGGTACATCGATCCAAACCTTGCTACATTATGGGATAGAGCCGCATCTGATTGTTTCCATTGATGGGTCAGAGGGGAATTATAAAGCTTTCCAGCCGCTTGAGGTCAATCATATTCCGCTGTTGTTTGCAGCGATGATTAATTATCGAATCATCGAACATCGGGTGAACCGCTTGCTTCATGTGCATCTTAAGAGTGATTCGACAATTGAGCATTTTATGGGAGTTCAAGCAATGGAAAACGCGGTATTCAAAACAACACATTCCGTGACAGGGACTGCCGTCCAAGCGGCCATTTATATGGGCTGTAAGGATATTGTATTTGCAGGACAGGATCTATCGTATTCAGGTACGCAGGTGTATGCAAGTGGAGCAAAGCACTTATCTGCAGAACAAAATGAAACGAGAATTAGGGAAGCAACACTCACAGTAGAAAATGTACAGGGAGCAATAAATCGGACGAACAACGGAATGAAAGCCATGCTGTACAACTTAGAGGAGCTTCTGTCGCAATATCCTGAAATCCGGTTTGTTAATACGACACACTTGGGTGCGAAAATCAAGCATACAAGCTGGGAGCCAATGATCGAAGTTTTACAACAGCTGAATAATAGGGTTATACATGAGGATTTCCTGATCAAGGAAATGGTTGGTCTACAAAGCTATAGTAAAAAGCAGGCTATGGAAATTTACGAAGGTATCGCTCAATTACCCGAACAAATGAAGGTATGTGAGAGTCAATGCAGAGAAATTGTTAGCCAAATTGGGCTTCTCACAGGGCTATGTAGAACGAATGCAAAGAAATGTTTGTCCACGATCAGGGAAATTGATAGACATTGGGAAATTGTCACTTCCAGCAATCCATTTAAAGGATTGTACATGAGGGCGTGTAGAGGTGAATTAAAACAATTTGAAGGTGAATTGTCGAAGCTGAATGCGGCTACAACGCTGCGGGATCAAGTTATCTTTTATCGCAATCATATGGAGCCTCTTATAAAAACGATGATCGATAGAAGTGCGGAGTTGATGGATATCGTTAAGGAATCGAAGCAAAGAATAGAAACGGTTATAAACAATTGAGATAACAAGACAGATAAGGAGTAAACTATGAGCAGCTATCGCAAGGTTTTGGTAACAGGGGCAGATGGTTTTATTGGATCACATTTGACAGAAGCATTAATTCGCAGTGGGTATGAGGTCCGTGCCTTTACTATGTATAATTCATTTAATACTTGGGGATGGTTGGATCAGTGTGCAGAAGATGTTTGCGGGAAATTCGAAGCGTTTGCAGGCGATATCCGTGATCCTTATGGTGTGAAGGAAGCGATGAAAGGCTGCGATGCAGTACTGCATTTAGCAGCACTTATAGCCATTCCCTACTCCTATCATTCTCCAGACACTTACGTAGATACGAACATCAAGGGTACTTTAAACGTATTACAGGCAGGCCGTGAACTGCAGGTTTCCAAAATTATTCACACCTCTACAAGCGAGGTTTATGGAACTGCAAGATTCGTACCGATTACAGAGGAGCACCCGTTGCAGGGACAATCGCCATATAGCGCAACAAAGATTGCCGCAGATCAGTTAGCTTTATCTTTCTACCGCTCCTTTCAAACACCTGTGGGCATTATTAGACCATTTAATACGTACGGGCCCCGTCAGTCTGCAAGAGCCGTTATTCCGACTATTATCACCCAGATAGCATCGGGTTATAAACAAATTAAATTGGGAACCATTCATCCCACCAGGGATTTCAATTATGTTCTGGACACGGTTAATGGCTTTATCGCAATGCTAGAGTCTAGCAATAGTATCGGAGAAGAAATAAATATAGGCAGCAATTATGAAATTTCCATAGGCGATACGGCTAAACTCATCAGCAAGGTCATGAATAAGGATATTGAAATCGTAAGCGATGAAACGCGATTTAGGCCTGAGAAAAGTGAAGTAGAACGGTTATGGGCTGACAATTCGAAGGCTGAACGCCTTTTAGGCTGGACGCCTGAATTAGGAGGGATTCAAGGCTTTCGGCAAGGAATTGAAAAAACGGTACAATGGTTTACGGATCAAAACAATTTGTCGAGATACAAGGCCGATCAATATAATATATAATTTTAACATAGGAGGCCTTGCAATGAGTAGAGAACGGTTACCAACGTTAATATTGGAGACTCTCCAGCAAGCACTTTCTAATCCCAAAAATTTCACAGCGCTGCATGAGCCGGCGTTCCAGGGAAGTGAATGGGAATATATAAAGGAATGTCTGGATACAGGATGGGTATCCTCCGTAGGGCAATACGTTGATCAATTTGAGCGTAATCTCGCAGAATATACAGGCTCACCATATGCTATTGCCGTTATGAACGGTACAGCGGCTCTTCATATCAGCTTGCTGTTAGCAGGCGTCCAAGCGAATGATGAAGTACTTATTCCATCATTAACGTTCGTGGCAACCGCAAATGCCGTTTCGTATTGCGGCGCTATCCCGCATCTAATCGATGTAGCAAATCAAACAATGGGCGTAGATCCAGTTAAACTAGATCAGTATTTGCAAGAGATTGTATACGTTAAAACGGATGGATATGCTTATAACCGGCAAACAGGGCGTAGAATCTCTGTTGTGGTTCCCATGCACACGTTTGGGCACCCGGTTGAATTAGATGCTCTAGTAGAGGTTTGCGAAAGATATCGGCTGGTGATGGTTGAAGACGCGGCAGAATCACTTGGCTCTTATTATAAAGGCCACCATACAGGGACCTATGGCAAATTGGCGGCATTGAGCTTTAATGGCAATAAAATTATTACAACCGGTGGCGGCGGAGCTGTTCTTACAGCGGATGAAGGGATAGCGAAAAGAGTAAAGCATTTGACGACAACCGCCAAAATTCCGCATCGTTGGGCTTTTCATCACGACGAAACAGCTTTTAATATGAGGATGCCTAATTTGAATGCCGCTTTGGGCTGTGCACAATTAGAACAGCTGCCAGATTTTCTAATAAGAAAACGTAAGCTTGCACAACGGTATAAAGAATCGTTGCTGCAAGTAGACGGTGTACAGTGGTTCGAAGAACAGAATCATGTTTCAAGCAATTACTGGCTGAATGCCATTATATTGGATCAGTCTGATGAGCGATTAAGAAACCAAATTCTAGATGCGACGAACGAAGCGGGCATTATGACTCGGCCAATATGGACTCCTATGCACCGTTTGCTCATGTATCAGGATTGCCCCCGGATGGATTTGAGTACCACTGAAGAGTTGGAAATGCGAGTCATTAATATTCCAAGCAGTGTGACATTAATGGAGTGAGGGAGAAAACAAAGTGAGGAAAATATGCGTTGTTACAGGCTCTCGCGCTGAGTACGGCTTATTATATCCCCTATTGAAAGAGATACAGGCAGATCTGGAACTGAAACTGCAGCTGGTCGTAACAGGCATGCATCTGGCTCCAGAGTTCGGGAACACATACAAAGAGATTTTGGATGATGGTTTTCATATTGATGAAAAGGTCGAGATGTTACTGTCAAGCGATACGCGAGTCGGGGTTACCAAATCAATGGGTTTAGGTCTGATTGGCTTTGCTGATGTGCTTAACCGTTTAAATCCTGATATCGTTGTGCTGCTTGGTGATCGCTTTGAAACAATGGTAGCCGCACAAGCCGCGATGATCGCTAATATCCCTATTGCTCATCTTCATGGAGGAGAAAGCACGGAGGGGGTTTTGGATGAAGCCATTAGACACTCTATTACAAAGATGTCACATCTGCACTTTGCTTCAACAGAAAAATATCGCAATAGAGTCATACAACTAGGGGAGCACCCAGATCGCGTATATAACGTGGGCGCAATAGGGCTAGATAATGTTCGGCAATTGAATTTACTTTCCAGAAAAGAGTTTGAAGCTTCAATTGATTTTAAGTTGGGAGCCGTGAACTTTTTAGTTACCTATCATCCTCTAACGCTCAAGCAAGCAAGCTCTGAGGAGCTGACTACAGCCTTGTTAGAGGCTTTAGACTATTTTAAACATGCCAATATCATTTTCACTAAACCGAATGCGGATACAAATGGTAGAATTATTGGCCATATGATAGATGATTACACTCAAAAAAACCCTGGGCGTACCGTAAGTTTCCAGTCACTTGGGAAACTAAGATATTTGAGCGCCTTGCAATATGTTGATGTTGTTATTGGGAACTCTTCTAGCGGTGTCATTGAGGTCCCTATGTTTAAAAAGCCAACAATCGATATTGGTAATAGGCAGAAAGGTAGACTGAAGGGGTCAACCATAATAGAAACTTCAGAACAAAGTGAGGAAATTATTAAGTCCATATCCCAAGCACTCGATCCAATCTTTTTAAAATCAAATGTTGAAGAGGCCGTGTCCATATATGGGGATGGAATGACAGCCAAGAAAGTGAAACACGTTTTGAGGCATGTCGATATAGACGGAATAATTAACAAAAAGTTTTTTGAGGTTGAATTGTAAGATGTAAGCCAGCAGTCGAAATTATATGTTGTTAGCAGTATACTCCATAATTTAGATACATTCTTTAATTTATAACAGAGGTTTGATTACGTAACGTAGAGGGTAGTATCGCATAATAATCCATATGCGCAATTAGTTAAAGGGAGGTATTTGAATGAGTGTATATATTATTGCTGAGGCTGGTGTTAATCATAACGGTTCGCTTCAATTGGCTAAGAAACTCGTTCATGCAGCAGTTGCAGCGGGTGCGGATGCTGTAAAGTTTCAAACCTTTCAAGCAGATAAACTCGTCAGCAGACATGCAGCCAAAGCGGACTACCAGAAAAAAACGACGGATGCGGAAGAATCGCAACTGGAGATGATACGTAGGCTCGAGTTGACAGCGGAAGATCACGTAGTGCTTATGAATGAGTGTCAAATGGCTGGGATTGAATTTTTGTCAACGCCGTTTGATCAATCGAGTCTTAAGCTATTGACAGAGCAATTAGGCTTGCGAACATTAAAAATATCTTCAGGAGATATTACAAATCTCCCTCTTCTACATCAAGCCGGCAAAAGTGGGGCCAACGTTATATTATCTACTGGAATATCAATACTTGGAGAGATCGAAGAAGCGTTAGGTGCTTTAGCTTTTGCCTATTTGGGAAACGAGAACCTCCCTTCGTTATCTCGTTTCAGGGAGGCTTATTGTTCTGAGGAAGGACAGGCATTGCTGCGTAAGAAAGTGACCCTTCTGCATTGTACAACAGATTATCCTACTGCATATAGTGATGTTCACTTAAACAAAATGATTACCTTACGCCAAGCATTTGGTTTACTGACAGGATATTCTGATCACACCAATGGTTCAGAGATATCGGTATCGGCTGTTGCATTAGGAGCTACTGTCATTGAGAAGCACTTCACGTTAAATAAAATGTTAGATGGTCCTGACCATTTGGCATCAATGGAGCCTGAAGAGCTGCGCGGACTAGTTAGCCAAATTCGCAATGTAGAGCTGGCGATGGGAATATCAAATAAAATCCCGGCGGCTTCGGAGTTGCGCAATGCGAGTCCAGCTCGGAAAAGCATAGTTGCCGCACAACCGATTGCCATTGGGGAAAAAATGACAGAAGCCAATCTTACTTTAAAACGGCCAGGCAGTGGTTTGCCTCCTTCTGCGTACTGGAGTTTACTTGGCAAACAGGCGAGCAGAGCTTATAATGCGGATGATCTAATTGATTGAGATCATGCTTAATAGGGCGTTTGCATCAAGCTATAGATTTATTTACCAGACCGCAAAGAGCTATATTCTTGCGGTTTTTCTTATTTTATAACGAGTGCTTACCGATATATAGAGTACAAGCTAGGGCTAAAAGGGGGACTGAAAATGAAACAGATCGATAAACTATTGATTTCACCACACACCTCCATATTGGAGGCTCTACATATTATTGATAAAGGCACCGTTCAAATTGCACTTGTAGTTGATACTGATAAACGACTGATTGGAACAATAACAGATGGTGATATCCGCAGGGGGATATTAAGGGGAATCGATTTAAATAGCGAAGTAAATCTAATTATGAAAAACGATCCAATCACCTCGCTTGACGTGGACAGTAAAGATATTGTCTATGCAAAGATGAAGAACTATAACTTAAAACACATACCAATAACGAATGCGGATGGGAAGATCCTACGACTAGAATTGCTCGGTGAGATCATTAAACTTGAACGCAGCGACAACTGGGTCGTTTTAATGGCGGGCGGGTTAGGGACAAGACTGGGTGAATTAACAAGGGACTGTCCTAAGCCGTTATTGAAAGTAGGTAGCAAGCCAATTCTTGAAGTGATATTGGAGAACTTCATCTCGAATGGGTTTTATCGGTTTATTATATCAGTTAACTATAAAGCAGATATGATTATGGAGTATTTTGGAAATGGATTGAAGTGGGGCGTTGAAATTATATACCTGCAGGAGAATAAACGGTTAGGTACTGCAGGAGCGTTAAGCTTATTACCGTTCATACCAGACAAACCTATACTTGTCATGAATGGGGATTTACTGACGAAAGTTAATTTCCAGCAATTACTTGATTTTCATTTGGATACAGGGGCAAAAGCTACAATGTGTGTCAGAGAATACGAGTTTCAAGTACCTTACGGTGTTGTCAAGGTGGATAATTATAGGCTTCAAAGCATAGAAGAGAAGCCCGTTCAACAATTTTTTATTAGTGGTGGAATCTATGTGATTTCCCCTGAGGTGCTGCATCACATTCCTGAGCAAACATTTTATGATATGCCTTCATTGTTCGAAAAGCTGCTGCAGCTTAATGCACCAACTTCAGCATTTCCGATTCGGGAATATTGGATGGATATCGGCAGAATGGATGACTTTGAACGAGCGAATAGCGAACATTTAGAAGGGATCTTCTAATATGATAAATGAGAAAAAGGTTTTGGCCATCATTCCTGCTAGAGGAGGCTCTAAGGGTGTTCCTGGTAAAAATATTCATAATCTTGCTGGAAAGCCGCTTATAGCATGGACGATCGAAGAGGCCAATAAATCGGTTTATATTGATCTAGTCATTGTTTCTTCTGACGACGAAGCCATAATACAAGCAGCCGTCGAATACGGAGGAAATGTCCCTTTTATTCGACCAGCGAGCCTGGCACAAGATGATACGTCCGGAATCTCACCGATTCTGCACGCAATCGAGCAAATCCCTGGTTATGACTATGTTGTTCTACTACAGCCTACGTCACCTCTAAGGAATTATAATGACATTGATAGTTGCATTGAGTTGTTTGTTGCTTCTGCCGCTACAGCGGCCGTATCGGTTACCGAGCAAGAGAAGAGCCCGTATTGGATGTTTCAATTAAATGAAGAAAATAGAATGAAACCAGTAATGGGCGAGGCAATAGCCGTACCGAGGCAGGACTTGCCTAAAGTTTATTCTCTGAATGGTGCTGTGTACGTTTCTAGTGTCGAGCAATTAAAGGAGACAGAATCATTTTTGACGGAAGAGACGGTGGCCTATGTTATGCCCCATGAAAGGTCCATCGATATCGATACATTAACTGATTTTCGTTTATGCGAAATATTAATTGAAAGCAGTGCAAGCAAAACGATCGCGAACCGTTGAACTTCAAATATTTAATTGGGTTTTATCAAAAGTGAATATTCAAGAGGAATCCACATTTTGTGATTTTGCGAAAATGTGTTCAATGATCGGGACGCTGTTATTTTGGATGTAGGCTGCGGAGCTAGCTGAGATGCCTTTTCTTTTGTGAAAGATGAATATCAAGTGATAGGCATTGTTAGCTCGTTCGCAGCTTTTACGTTGAATAAAACGACAGAAACAAGCTTGAATTTGACAGAGTCCATCCTCAGCTTTAAGCAGTTGATATTTCTGATGGCAGGATCTAAGTGGCCTGGTGGCATCCATACGTCAGAATGCGATATACGGAAACAAACAAAGTGGACTATATCTGAATTTAATTTCACAGCATAAACGAAACGATGGAAGAAGTTTGATTGTCTACCATGCCCTTATATCTAGATAAAAGAGATTTTTTAGCAGCCGAACTTAGAACGATTGATAATCAGTAGTGAATCAAGATTTACAATGACCATTATCGGATATTTTATGATAAAAATGCATCTGTGTCTTTAAGAACTATATTGTGTACATTAGCTAAAACAGCGGTTGAATCCGCTTACAACAAATTGTTTGACAATTCCGTGAAGTCGGTGTTATAGTCAAATTGTGGGTTATACGAAGAGATGCCTCACAGTATTTGAAGATGAAGGGAATGTTTGCACATGCAAGGTAAAGTTAAATGGTTTAACGCAGAAAAAGGTTATGGGTTTATCGAGACTGAGCAAGGCGGCGACGTATTTGTTCATTTCTCCGCTATCCAAACTGAAGGTTTCAAAACACTTGAAGAAGGCCAATCCGTGGAGTTCGATATTGTTGAAGGCGCTCGTGGACCACAAGCAGCTAACGTAGTTAAACTGTAATCATTCGGCTGATCCAGCCAACTTATATTTTGGATCATCACATATGCATTTAACATCAGCTCCGGGTAACCGGGGCTTTTTTTTGTTTCCTGTAGGGCGAATCATAATCGGTTAAGCAAGGCGTTGCTTTGGGTACAGGAGTCTATTAGTTCCATCGTATTATTTATCTGAAAATTCTAAATAAAACAAAAACTATTTTGATCTCAATGCTTACATATGCTATAATAAGACCATGTAAAGGAGGAGTTCCCCATGAACTACAACATTCGAGGTCAACACTTTCAAGTGACAGATGCATTGAGAGACTACGTCGAAAAAAAACTCAGCCGATTGGATAAATATTTTGAAGCACCAATCACCTCCGATATTAATGTGACACTATCGGTTACCAAAGGCAAACATGCAGTTGAGGTGACCATTCCGCTCACCGGCGTTATGCTAAGAGCCGAGGAGAAAAGCGAGGATATGTACGCATCGATTGATGTGGTTGCGGACAAACTCGAACGTCAAATACGCAAACATAAAACGAAAGTAAATCGTAAGTTCCGCCAAGGCAGCGGCGTTCGCGCACTGTTTAAGGAAGAAGGCTCAGCAGTGGGCGTTCTTGAGGAAGAGGATGATTTGGAGCTGGTACGAACCAAACGCTTCGCACTCAAGCCAATGGATGTGGAAGAAGCGATTTTACAGATGAATATGGTAGGGCATAGCTTCTTCGTTTTCTCCAATGTAGACAACAAGGAAATCAGTGTTGTATACAAAAGAAGCGATGGCAAATATGGATTAATTGAGCAAGGCTAAACGCCATTATACTTAACATCGAAGGGCCTTTTCTCCGATAAGGAGAGAGGCTTTTTCTTTTACACGCGTCCTCGTTGCGGCGGTGTCGACAAACTGATACAATTTAATGCAAAGAGGCGTCATTACGAAAGGGGAATTCCATGCTCGGATTAGTGAAGAAGATATTTGGTGACCATAACGAGCGCGAGGTAAAACGGCTCCAGCGGACGGTAGATGAAGTAAATGCGATAGAGTCGAAGTATACGGCCTTATCCGATGAAGCGCTGCGCGCGAAGACTGAGGAATTTAAAGCAAGAATTGAAAAAGGCGAAACACTGGACAAGATTCTGCCAGAAGCTTTTGCAACGGTTAGAGAGGCTTCCAAGCGTACGCTTGGCATGCGTCACTTCGATGTACAGCTGCTAGGCGGTATGGTTCTTCATGAAGGCAAGATCGCGGAGATGAGAACGGGTGAAGGTAAAACGCTGGTAGCTACGCTGCCGGTTTATCTGAACGCTCTGCTCGGCAAAGGCGTACATGTCATTACTGTCAATAATTACTTGGCTCAGCGCGATAGCGAGCTGATGGGCCAGCTTTATGGCTTCCTAGGTATGACGGTTGGCTGCAATCTTCACGGGTTGTCGCATGACGAGAAGCAAGAGGCGTATGCTTGCGATATTACGTACGGAACGAACAATGAGTTCGGATTCGACTATTTGCGCGACAACATGGTTCTGTACAAGGAACAAATGGTTCAGCGTCCGCTTTATTTTGCCATCATTGATGAAGTGGACTCCATCTTGGTCGACGAAGCGCGGACTCCGCTTATTATTTCCGGGCAAGCCGCGAAATCGACTGAGCTTTATTTTGCCGCAGACCGTTTTATTAGCCGCTTGAAGCCTGAAGAGGATTTCACGATTGATATTAAGCTGCGCAGCGTTATGCTGACGGAATCAGGCGTTGAGAAGACGGAGAAGGCGTTCCAAATTGAGAACTTGTTCGACCATGCGAATGTTACGCTGAACCACCATGTTCAGCAGGCACTCAAAGCCAACTTCATAATGAAACGCGACGTGGATTACGTTGTGGAAGATGATGAGGTTGTGATCGTCGATGAGTTTACGGGTCGCCTGATGTCTGGACGCCGTTACAGCGACGGCTTGCATCAAGCTATTGAAGCAAAAGAACAGCTAAAGGTTCAGAATGAAAGCATGACGCTTGCGACGATTACGTTCCAGAACTATTTCCGTATGTACCGCAAGCTTGCGGGCATGACAGGTACGGCGAAAACAGAGGAAGAAGAGTTCAAGCGTATTTACGGACTTGATGTTATTCAAGTGCCTACGAACCGTTCCATGATCCGCAAGGACATTGCAGACGTAGTCTACAAGTCTGAGAACGGCAAGTTTAAAGCGGTTGTAGAAGAAATCGTCGAGCGCCACAGCAAGAACCAACCTGTACTGGTCGGTACAATATCTATCGAGAACTCAGAGAAGTTATCCGATATGCTGAAACGCCGCGGCGTAACGCATAAGGTGCTTAACGCGAAGTTCCATGCGGAGGAAGCGGAAATTATTTCGCGCGCAGGACAAGCGGGCTCCGTGACGATCGCAACGAACATGGCAGGCCGCGGTACGGATATTTTGCTAGGCGATCAGGTTGCTGATCTTGGAGGCTTGCATATTATCGGTACGGAGCGCCATGAGAGCCGTCGGATCGATAACCAGCTGCGCGGTCGTGCGGGACGTCAAGGCGACCCAGGCTCATCGCAGTTCTACCTATCGCTTGAAGATGAGCTTATGCGCCGCTTCGGTTCTGAGAACATAATGGGCATGATGGACAAGCTGGGCCTTGATGAGGATCAGCCGATCGAAAGCCGCATGATCTCTAGAGCGATTGAATCTGCACAGAAACGCGTTGAGGGTAATAACTTCGATATTCGTAAGGTTGTCCTTCAATATGATGATGTGATGAACCAACAACGTGAAGTTATCTATAAACAGCGCCGTGATATCCTTGGTTCGGAGAACATCCGCCAAGAAGTGATGGATATGCTTAAGCCTGTCATTGAACGCATCGTGGAAGCGCATTGCTCGGAGGATATTCCGGAGGAGTGGGATCTTCAAGCAATCGTGGATTACGCGCATGCGACATTCCTGAACGAAGGTTCTTTGACCAAGGAAGAGATTTGGGGCAAGGAAAAGGAAGAGATCGTTGAATATATCCTTGCTGAGGTCGTAGCTTCTTACGATGAGCGTGAGGAAGAGCTTGGCGCGGAAACGATGCGTGAATTCGAGAAGGTTGTCGTGCTTCGCGCAGTAGACAGCAAGTGGATGGATCACATCGATGCGATGGATCAGCTTCGCCAAGGTATCCATTTGCGTGCATACGGCGGTACGGATCCGCTTCGCGAATACCAATTCGAAGGCTTCGAGATGTTTAAGGAAATGATCGAGAGCATCCAAGAGGAAGTCGCGAGATATATCATGAAGGCACGCGTAGAGAGCAACTTGGAGCGCCAAGAGGTTGCTCAGGGCCAAACGACGACGACAAGCGGCGGCGGAGAGGCAATGGAAAAACGTCCGGCTAAGCGCGAGGAGCGCGTTGGACGCAACGATGTTTGCCCTTGCGGCAGCGGCAAGAAGTATAAGCTTTGCCACGGCAAGTAAGGAACGGCGTTCGAAGGCACGGCATAGTGTAGAGAACGAACAATTATTTTGAGGTGAAGCGGACGCTATGATAGACATAACGGTTAAACAAGACCTGCGTGAAATGGCCAAGCGGCTCCAAGAGCTCAGGGGGTCTCTTTGACTTAGATCTTAAGCAAGAGATCATCGCCAATTTCGAGGAGAAAATGACGCTTCCTGATTTCTGGGATGATAATGAGAAAGCGCAAGGCGTCATCGCGGAGTTAAATGCTGTGAAGTCAGTCGTAGACCATTATGATGGGCTGAATGGCGAGCAGGAAGACCTGCAAATGATGCTGGAGTTGGCGGAAGAGGAAAGCGATGAGTCGCTTGCCGCGGACGTTGTAAGCGGCGTAGAGAAGCTGATGCGCAAGGTCAGCGACTTCGAGCTTCAATTGCTGCTCAACCAGCCGTATGACAAGCTCAATGCCATTCTTGAGCTGCATCCTGGCGCGGGCGGGACTGAGTCGCAAGACTGGGGACTGATGCTGTACCGCATGTACACGCGCTGGGCAGAGAAAAGCGGCTTCAAGGTAGAGCTGCTTGACTATCTGCCCGGTGACGAGGCTGGAATCAAAAGCGTTACTATTCTGGTTAAAGGCTTCAACGCTTATGGGTATTTAAAAGCGGAGAAAGGCGTGCACAGGCTTGTTCGCATTTCGCCATTCGACTCCGCTGGCCGACGTCATACGTCATTCGCTTCTTGCGATGTCGTTCCTGAAATCGACGACAGCATCGAGATTGAGATTCGCTCGGAGGATTTGAAGGTAGATACGTACCGTGCGAGCGGAGCGGGCGGCCAGCACGTCAATAAGACGGAATCGGCTATCCGCATCACGCATATTCCTTCTGGCATTGTGGTAGCGTGCCAGCAGGAACGCTCGCAGATTCAGAACCGGGAGAAGGCGATGAAGATGCTGCGCTCCAAGCTGTATGATCGAAAGATCGAGGAGCAGATGAAGCATCTTGCCGAAATTCGCGGTGATCAGTCAGAGATTGCTTGGGGCAGTCAAATCCGGTCTTACGTATTCCATCCTTACAGTATGGTCAAGGACCATCGGACATCGGTTGAGACAGGCAATGTTGGCGCCGTGATGGATGGCGATATAGATGCGTTTATTGACGGTTACTTGCGCCATCAGATTCGTCATGATTAAAGAATAGCATTAGGGGAAGAGTTCCGACACGTTCTGCGTGTGGAGCTCTTCTTTTTGCGAAAATCAGCTTGCGAGGAGATATTTAGCATGAGCGCTAGTACAGTGAAAAGAAGAAAGAACGGACCGAGGATGAGCCCGCGCGCCCAGTCGGCATGGAGCATTGTCCAGCTTCTTATCGGTTCTATTATTGTTGCGATCAGCTTCAATATGTTTATGGTTCCGAACGGCATTGCATCGGGAGGCGTATCTGGCGTTTCGATACTGGTTCAACGAGTAGCGAATATCACGCCTGCCATTACGCAATGGGCGATCAATATCCCTTTATTTATCGCAGGTCTCTGGCTGCTCGGTAAAAGGTTTGGTGCAAAAACAGCGCTTGGTTCCATCATATTGCCTTTGTTCGTTTTACTGACAGACGGATTCCAGTCTCCGACAGATAATCCGCTGCTAGCGGCTATTTATGGCGGTATTGGAGTGGGGCTTGGCCTCGGTCTTGTTTTTCGCGGGGGCGCCTCGACGGGCGGCCTGGACCTAGCGGCACAAATATTGCATCGCTATACGGGCTTGCCGCTGAGCTTAGCTATTGTGTGCTTCGATGGCTGCGTGATTGTAGCTGCTGGTTTCATCATATCGCCTGAGGTCGCCTTATACGCATTGATTGGCTTGTTCGTGACGAGCAAGACGATTGATTTCGTACAAAGCGGGCTGCAGCTGTCCAAGGTGGCGTTCATCATAAGTGATTATTCAGAAGAGGTTAGTGCTGCCATACTGAATGATCTGGATCGTGGCTTAACGCGGTTAGACGGCCATGGCGGGTATACGGGTGCAGGGCGTACTGTTCTTATGGTAGTGGTAGGGCAGAATGAGGTTCCAAAGCTGAAGCAGCTGGTACGAGCGATTGATCCCGGTGCTTTTGTTATCATCAGCAATACGGCTGAGGTATTGGGGCAGGGCTTTAAATTGGAGAACTAGCAAAGTTGGAGCGTCTGCGGTGAAAGGGAATATATAGGATACAAGAAATGGCTGCCGTTGAATGGCAAGGCGGGCTTGTATCCTCATTGGATCGCTGGTATTAGATTACTTTCGTTTTAGCTTTTCAATTTCCGTTTTAAGATTAAGCTGTTCTCGATTCAGAATATCAATCCCGAAGCTGTGCGTATTCAATTCAGCTGTTACTTTGCGCTCGAAGCTCGCTTGTCCGGCATCGAGTCGTTTTGAAATCTCGAGTGTTTCCAGCGCAGCCTGACGAATCAGTGGAATATCAACGACGAGAGCTTCGATTTGATGCAGACGTTGGTTAGTTGTTTGCTGCTCGACCTTTAACTCGCTGAGCGTATGCCGCATGCTCTGCTGCTCTTCTTTGACCTCGCTGAGCGTATGCCGCATGCTCTGCTGCTCTTCTTTGACCTCGCTGAGCGTATGCCGCATGCTCTGCTGCTCATCCTTGACCTCGCTGAGCGTATGCCGCATGCTCTGCTGTTCTTCTTTGACCTCGCTTAACGTACGCTCCATGTTCTGCTGCCCGTCTCTCAATGAGCTTAACTCATTTAGAATTTGCTGCAAAATGTTCTCTCCCATACTTAAGTCACCTCCATTTGAATGAATAGCTGTTTAGCTTGGTGTGGCGCCGTCCATCTTTCTCTCGTTGAAATTAGTATATCATTTCTGCTACTCGTATGATAACATAAAAACGAGAACGTTTGTTCTGTTTTATGAATATATTTATCCTTTTAAAGTTGAATATTGGATAAAAAATAGCCATAATTGTTCGTTGTATTATTATGAATTGGAATGTATAATAATACGAATAAACCTGCATATTTCCATCAACTGCCGAATGTTGTACAATTATAAGTTGAAGAAGAAGTCAACCTTTCCGCGTGCGGAAAGAGCAATAGATACAGCTGCGGCGCGATTATTGCTGGGCCTGCGGCATTTCGTTTCGAGGAGAGATCAATATGGGCATAAAAGTAAAAATAGCAATTATTGGATCGACCGGCTACGGCGGCGTAGAGCTCATTCGTTTGCTTGCTTCCCACCCGCTTGCAGAGGTGACATCGGTCATTTCGTCTTCAAGCGCTGGTACGCCAATCACGGAAGGATATCCGCATTTGACCGGTATTCGCGAGGAGCTACTAGATGATGTAGATCCAGCAGCAATCAAGGCTAAAGCAGATGTTGTGTTTTTGGCAACGCCAGCGGGTGTAGCAGCAAAGCTAGTGCCATCGTTGCTTGAAGCAGATCTGAAAATTATTGACCTGTCAGGTGATTTCCGACTGAAGTCGCCTGCATTGTATGAGCAATGGTATAAAAAGCCTGCAGCGGATGAAGCTTACTTGAAGCAGGCGGTATTCGGCTTGGCCGAAATTTATGGAGACCAAGTGCTGAATGCTCCATTTATTTCGAATCCCGGATGTTATCCGACAGCAACGCTGCTAGGCCTTATTCCGGCAGTTAAAGCGGGATGGATTGATCCCTCCACTATTATTATTGATGCCAAGTCCGGAGTTTCCGGGGCAGGCCGCGGTGCATCTTTAGGCACACATTATTCCGAGCTGAACGAAAATCTGAAGGCTTATAAATTGAACCAGCATCAACATATCCCAGAAATTGAAATGGTGCTATCGGACGTGGCAAGCAAGCCGGTCGTAACGACTTTTACTACGCATCTCGTACCGATGACGCGCGGGATTATGTCGACGATGTATGCTGCTGTACAAGGCGAGCGGAGCTCAGCTGACTTCGTAGAGCTTTACCGTTCCTACTATGAAGGCCGTAAATTTGTACGTATTCGTCCAGAAGGCCAATGGCCGACGACGAAGGAAGTATGGGGCTCGAACTATTGCGATATAGGCTTTGCGGTTGACGAACGTACGGGCCGGGTAACCATCGTGTCAGTTATTGACAACCTAGTTAAAGGGGCGGCAGGGCAAGCGATTCAAAACCTGAACATCATGATGGGCTGGGATGAGACGCTGGGCTTGCAATTTGTTCCCGTTTATCCTTAAGCAGACTTGAATCATTTTTGAACTTATATTCCTATTCATACAGGTGAAGGAGAAACGATTTTACGATGGTACAGGATAATACGACAGCTTTGTTCACGGTCGTCTCGGACGGCTCGATCACAACGCCTCAAGGCTTTTCGGCAGGCGGACTGCACTGCGGTCTCAAAAAAACGACGCGACATGACCTTGGCGCAATTGTATGCGAGGTCCCTGCAACTGCGGCTGGCGTTTATACGACGAATGCGTTTCAAGCCGCACCGCTGCAAGTAACCCGTGAGAGCATCGCCGCTGGCGGTGTCCTGCGTGCGGTGCTGGTGAACAGTGGCAATGCGAATGCGTGCACAGGCAAGCAGGGCGAAGCCGATGCCTATGAGATGAGCGCTAGATTTGCGGAGTCCATTGGTGTCTCAAAGGATCAAGTTGCAGTTGCTTCAACAGGCGTCATTGGCGAACTGCTTAAGATGGATAATGTGCGTAATGGCATTGATGGCCTGCCAGCTAGGTTGAATGGCTCGCGCACGGGCGCGGATGATTTCTGCCAAGCTATTCTGACAACGGATCTAGTGCAGAAAATGGTTTGTGTCGAACTTGAGCTGGATGGCAAACGCGTGTCCGTTGCCGGTGCGGCGAAAGGCTCAGGCATGATTCATCCGAATATGGCAACGATGCTTGGCTTCGTCACAACGGATGCAGCGATCGGCAGCGAGGCACTTCAGCTATTGCTGCGTCAAGCGACTGATTTGACTTTTAATATGATTACGGTTGATGGCGATACAAGCACGAACGACATGCTAGTTGCGATGGCAAGCGGGCTTGCAGGGAATAATGAGCTGACGGAAGCTCACGAGGGCTGGGCTGCTTTCGCAGCGGCAATTCGTTATGTGTGCGAGGTGCTCGCGAAGGCGATCGCACGTGATGGCGAAGGGGCAACTAAGCTGGTTGAGGTACAGGTAAATGGCGCTGTCAGTGACGATTCTGCACAAGCGATTGCAAAGACGGTAATCGGATCCTCGCTTGTTAAATCCGCCGTATTTGGAGCTGATGCGAACTGGGGGCGTATTATTGCGGCAGTAGGCCGCGCAGGCCAGCCCGTTAATCCTGAAACAGTAGATATCCGTCTAGGCGATATTTGGACATTAGAGCAGTCCCGTCCTGTCGCATTCGATGAGGAGATTGCCTTGGAATATTTGAAAGGCGATACGGTTGTGATTCGCGTAGATCTACATAATGGTGAAGGAAAGGCAACGGCTTGGGGCTGCGATCTGACCTATGATTACGTTCGCATCAATGCGGCGTATCGGACGTAAGCAAAGAACACGCATGGAGGTAATGAATCAGTGACGGAGCAACGATTTGTAATGAAATGCGGCGGCAGCACGCTCGCGGCGCTTCCAAACCGTTTTTTTGACGAGCTGCGCGAGCTGCAGCTTGCTGGTATTTTGCCGGTTATCGTGCATGGCGGCGGACCTGCGATCTCGGAGACGCTGGGCAAGCTCGGCATCGAGACGGGATTCGTGAATGGACTGAGGATAACGAATGAAGCGGTTCTGGATGTGGTCGAGATGGTGCTCGCAGGCCGCATCAATAAGGAGATCGTCCGAAAAATTCAAATCAACGGTGCAAAGTCTTTGGGACTTTCCGGCGTCGACGGCAAGCTCATTCAAGCTGTTCCGGTAGCGAACGCCGCTGAGATTGGTTTTGTCGGCGAGGTTACAGATGTGAATGCAGCCATTATCGAAGGCATAATGGGCATGGGCTACATGCCGGTAATAGCCCCAATCGGAATCGATGATCAAGGCCAGCGTTACAATATCAATGCCGATACGGCAGCTGGAGCTGTCGCATCCCATTTGGGCGTAGAGCGTATGATCGTGGTGACGGATGTGCCGGGTATTCTTAAAACAGTGGATGGACAGAAGCAGGTGCTGCCTGTCGTTTCCGTTGAAGAAATTGAAGAGATGATTGTCAGCGGCGAAATCTATGGCGGCATGATTCCAAAAGTACGAGCAGCGATCCAGTGCATACAAGGCCGAGTCCGCGAAGTTGTTATTGTGAGCGGCGAAGAGCCAGGCGTGTTGACGAAGGCAGTCCGCGAAGGCGGAGTAGGTACTCGGATTGTTCAAACGAATGAAGGGCAGGTGTAGATCCGATGAGCAGTACAAAAACAGAGACGGTGGTTGACCAATCCTTGTTCCCAACCTATGCAAGATATCCAATGGCGCTTGTAAAGGGCGAGGGAAGCTGGCTGTGGGACGATAAAGGGAATAAATACCTTGATTTCATGAGTGGTATTGCGGTTACGAATCTCGGGCATGCTCCTAAACAAATCAAAGCAGCGTTAATCAAGCAGCTCGATGAATTATGGCATGTATCTAACCTGTTCCATATTCCGAACCAAGCGGAAGCGGGCAAGCTCATTACGGACAACAGCTGTGCGGATGCCGTTTTTTTCTGTAATTCTGGAGCGGAAGCAAACGAGGCAGCGATCAAGCTCGCGCGCCGATACAACCAGAAGGTGCTGAATAATGGCCGTTTTGAAATCATCACTTTCGAGCAGTCCTTCCATGGACGCACATTGGCTACCCTTACGGCAACGGGCCAAGCGAAGGTGAAAGAAGGCTTTGCGCCGCTGCCAGCCGGCTTTACGACGATTCCGTTGAACGATCTTGCTGCCCTTGAGGCGGCTGTATCGGATCAGACAGCAGCTATCATGCTGGAGATGGTGCAAGCTGAGGGCGGTATTTACCCGGTTGATCCAGAATACCTCAAAGCACTTATCGCATTGTGCGAGAAGCAAGGCATTCTGTTAATCGTCGATGAGATTCAAACCGGGATGGGCCGTACGGGCAAATTGTTTGCGTATGAGCACTATGGCATTGAGCCGGACATTTTCACGATGGCCAAGGGTCTCGGAAGCGGCTTCCCGGTCGGCGCGATGGCAGCAAAGGAGAAGCTGCGCGAGGGCTTCACAGCGGGCAGTCATGGTTCAACCTTCGGCGGTACGCCGATTGCCACAGCAGTCGTAAAAGCTACGGTCGAGACGATTGTGGGTGAAGGCTTGTCCGAGCGTGCAGCGCAAAAAGGCGAATATTTAATGAATCAGCTTCGTACGAAGCTGGCAGGAAATGCTTTTGTCCACGAGGTGCGCGGACTTGGGCTGCTCGTAGGCATTGAATGTGCCGAGCCGATCGCAGATATATTGAATAAAGCGCAAGAACGCGGGTTAATCGCAATTTCGGCTGGACCGAACGTCATCCGCCTATTGCCTAATTTGTTAGTAACGGACGAAGAAATTGACATGGCTGTTGCCATACTGGCAGAGCTGCTGGAAGAAAAGCGCCCAGTCGTTTAATAAGGAATAGAAGCAGATGGATTCAACATGAAGGAGGGCTACACCATGCAAGGAATTGTAAAAGAGGAGTTGGCGCAAAGCTTAAAGGGGCGCGACTTTCTCATGCTGGTCGACTTCAAGCCGGAGGAAATCCGCTACTTGATCGATCTAGCCATTGATCTGAAGCAAAAGCAAAAAGCAGGCGAAACGCATCATGTGCTAAAAGGAAAAACGTTGGGGATGATTTTCGAGAAGTCGTCTACGCGCACGCGCGTATCATTCGAGGTGGGAATGTATCAGCTTGGCGGACAAGGACTTTTCCTAAGCGGGAATGACCTGCAAATCGGCCGAGGCGAGACGATCTGGGATACGGCTCAGACGCTATCGCGTTACCTGGATGGCATCATGATCCGTACGTTCGCTCATCGTAAAGTCGTTGAACTGGCGCGCGGAGCTACCATTCCGGTCATTAACGGATTGACAGATCTGTCTCATCCTTGTCAGGCGCTTGCCGATTATCAAACGATTCTCGAGCAGAAGGGCCGCTTGGAAGGGTTGAAGATTGCCTATATCGGCGACGGCAACAATATGACGCATTCCCTGTTAATGGGTGCTGCCAAGCTGGGTCTTCATATGTCCGTAGCGACACCTGAAGGCTATGAGCCGGATGCGGATATTATTCAGCAAACGAAGGATCATGCTGCAGAAACGGGCTCGCAAATCCGCATCTGCCGCGATCCGAAGGAAGCTATTGCCGATGCGGATATCGTATACACGGATGTGTGGGCGAGCATGGGGCAGGAAGCCGAGCAGAAGGAACGCGAGATTGCTTTTGCCGCGTATCAGGTAAACGAGGCTTTGATTAAATACGCGAAAAAAGATTATCTCTTTATGCACTGCTTGCCGGCACATCGCGGCGAAGAAGTGAGCGAAGGCGTAATCGACGGCGACAGCTCTATTATTTTCGATCAGGCGGAGAATCGTCTCCATGCGCAGAAAGCAATCATGGCAGCTATTATGTCTTAACATACCGCTTAACGTTATGAATTCATTCGAAGGGAAGTAAACACTATTATGGCAAAAGAAAAAATCGTGCTCGCCTATTCCGGCGGCTTGGACACTTCGGTTATCCTCAAATGGTTGAAAGAAACATACGACGCGGAAATCATCGCATTCACGGCTGATATCGGCCAAAAGGACGAGCTTGACGGCTTGGAGGCCAAAGCATTGGCAACTGGCGCATCGAAAGTATACATCGATGATCTGCGCGATGAGTTCGCTAAGGACTTTATCTACCCGATGTTCCAAGCGGGAACGCTGTATGAAGGCCAGTATTTGCTGGGAACATCGATCGCTCGTCCGCTTATCGCTAAGCGGATGGTTGATATTGCACGTGCAGAAGGCGCTGCGTATATTGCCCACGGAGCAACAGGAAAAGGAAACGACCAAGTGCGTTTCGAGCTGACGGCAGCTGCTTTGGCACCAGAGATCGGCGTTATCGCGCCTTGGCGCCTTGAAGCGTTCCGCGAGGAATTCCCGGGACGCGCGGAAATGATCGCATACGCGGAGAAGCACAATATTCCGGTAACGGCATCCGCGGCTAAGCCTTATTCGACAGACCGCAATCTGCTTCACATTAGCTTTGAGAGTGGCATGCTTGAGGATCCTTGGTTTGATCCTAGCTCAGAAGAAAACGAGAGCATGTACGTGCTAAGCGTTTCGCCGGAGAATGCGCCGGATAAAGCGGAATATGTCGAGCTTACTTTCGCTGAAGGCAATTGTACGGCCATTAACGGCAAGGAGCTTAGCCCGCTTGAAGTGATGGATACGCTCAACGAGCTTGGCGGCAAGCACGGCATCGGACGTGTAGATATGGTAGAGAACCGTTTCGTCGGCATGAAGAGCCGCGGTGTATATGAGACACCGGGCGGAACGATTCTATTTACAGCCCACCGCAAAATGGAATCCTTGACGATGGACCGCGAGGTTATGCATCTTCGCGATTCCTTAATCGCCAAATACAGCCAGCTTGTTTACAACGGCTTCTGGTTCGCGCCTGAGCGCCTTGCTCTTCAAGCACTCGTAACAGAATCACAAAGGAACGTAAGCGGCGTTGTTCGCTTGAAACTATATAAAGGCAACGTAATTGGTGCAGGCGTACAAAGCCCAGTTAGCTTGTACAACCCAGACATCGCTACGATGGAAGCAGACCCGTCCAAAGCTTACGACCAAGGCGATGCGACAGGCTTCATCCGTTTGAACGCTTTGCGCTTGAAGGTTTCCTCGGCTGTCAGCAACAAATAAGCTTTACAAGGGAGTGTAACGAACCAGTGAGTAAATTATGGGGCGGTCGGTTTACGAAGAAAACGGACCAATTGGTAGAGGAATATACAGCATCCATTATGTTTGATAAAGAGCTTGCCGAAGAAGATATTCAAGGCAGCATTGCGCATGTAACAATGCTGGGCAAGCAAGGCATCTTGCCGGCCGACGACGTGGAGAAAATCAAAGACGGCTTGCACCGGGTATTGCAGCGCATTAAGCGCGATGATATCGAATTCTCAATCGGAGACGAAGATATTCATATGAATATCGAGAAAACACTCATTGATGATGTGGGCTCTGTTGGCGGCAAGCTGCATACGGGACGCAGCCGAAACGATCAAGTAGCAACAGACATGCATTTGTGGCTGCGCAAAAGGGTAGTCGAGTTTGTGGATATGCTCTATAAGCTGCAATCCGCGCTTATCGAGCAAGCCAAAGCGAATATCGATACGATCGTGCCGGGGTACACGCATTTGCAGCGCGCGCAGCCGATTCTATTTGCCCATCATTTGATGGCTTATGTTTCCATGTTCGGCCGTGATATCGAGCGTCTGCAGGACAGCTACAAGCGTATTAATGTGCTGCCGCTTGGAGCGGGCGCGCTTGCGGGGACGACGTTCCCGATCGACCGCCACTTTGTAGCGAGCCAATTGAAATTCGATCGCGTCTATGAAAACAGCCTGGATGCGGTAAGTGACCGCGACTTCATCGTTGAATTTCTGGCGGACGCTTCGATTATCATGATGCATCTATCGCGTCTCAGCGAGGAGTTAATTCTGTGGTCGAGCACGGAGTTTCATTTCGTCGAGCTTGATGATGCTTTCTGCACGGGCAGCAGCATTATGCCGCAGAAGAAAAATCCTGACGTTCCCGAGCTGGTGCGAGGTAAAACTGGCCGTGTCTACGGCGACCTCGTCGGCTTGCTGACTGTGCTCAAATCCTTGCCGCTTGCGTACAACAAGGACATGCAGGAAGACAAGGAAGGCATGTTCGATACGGTGAAGACGCTGCAAGGCGCGCTTCAGCTGTTCGCTCCCATGATCGCAACGATGAAAGTGAACAAGGAACGCATGCGCCAAGCCGTGAACCAAGATTTCTCCAACGCAACCGATATTGCGGATTTCCTCGTCGGCAAAGGCTTGCCATTCCGTCAAGCGCATGAGGTTATTGGCAAGACGGTTCTCTACTGCATCGAGCAAAACAAATATTTGCTAGATCTTACGTTGGAAGAATTCAAGCAATTCTCCTCTTTGTTCGATGACCGTATTTATGCGGTGCTTCAACCGGAGCAGGTTGTGAATGCGCGTAATGTCTACGGCGGAACAGCAAAAACACAGGTAGAAGATGCAATCGGCCGTGCGGAGACTGTTCTGGCAGAAACCGCAGCTTGGGTAACCGAGTATTTGGAACGCAGCAGATAATGAAGCCTGATCGTTCAGGCATTGCATATAAAAAGCAGTTCGGCGAAGCCCTAGCGGGCGAGCAGCCGAACTGCTTTTATATATATGACTTTATAAGCTTCACGCTTAAAATAATATTCTATTTCTACGAGAAACGGATACCGTCCTTTTGCAGAGGACGATATCCGTTTCTTCTTGTTTTATGAGCGTGTAAGTGTAGATGCTGCAAAGCATTTCAAAAGCTGCGTAGGTATTAGATGCCATCCTCTAAAAGCGGCTCATTCACGCTCGGAGCAGGTGTCGGCGTGGCAGCCGGGTTATTCCCGCCTTTGTGCGGACCTACTTCGATCAGGGCAGGCTGCGCTTTGTAGGTATCATGTGAAATACGGTCTCGGCTCACAAGTTTGCCGTTCTTCTTAAGCGTGCGAAAGGTTTCTACAACGTAGCCCAGCTTGCCTTCCTCCACAACCGCCTTTTGACCAGGAGATAGGCTGGCGTTGCTTCTTTCTTGCACAGAGGGAGCAATAGTTTTCAAAGTCACAGATTCGATATCGTAGCTCTCGTTAGGGTCCATGGTCCCGAAGAGCTTAATCGTTAGCTTTCGATCCTCTACTTGGGTTCGAATGATCAGATGCTTGCCCGTTGTGTTTTTAAATCGGAAGTTAATGGCACCGCCGGCATAGGTGGCATCCTGACCAATAGGCAAATAGGCGACTGGCAGGGAATGGTTGCGCCGCTCCACAATCTCGAGGCCCGCTCGCAGCGCCGCGTTGTAAAGCGTGCTTGAAACCTGGCAGATTCCGCCACCGATGCCGGGAACCAGTTTCCCGTTTAGGATAACAGGCGCCTCTCGATATTCGTACAGCTCTTCCGCATGTTCTATGAGACTGTTGTAATCAAAGATCTCGCCGGGCGCCAGTTCCCAGCCGTCAAGCGCCTCAGCCGTAACCGTAACGTTATGGGCACGACCTTCTGCGCTTGTCTTGAAATCGGTGGAGAATGAAATGATTTTACGTTCGATCCCTTCATCCTTCAGCTTTTCAAGCGTAAGCTCGGGGTGAATGGTTGTAATCGGAAGGGTATCTGTAAAAGCCATTTCGACGGGCAATCCGATTTTTTCCTTGGGCAGCATAACCCATTGATCAACACGAGCCGTAAGCTCGGCAGTATCAAGTCGGTAAGCATCAACATGCGGCTCATATACGACATGGTCGTCGTCCGTTATGGTTCGTGTAGCGTTTTTGGTTTCGTTTTTCTCAACCCAGCTCCACTGCTTGCGTACGGCGGCATCAAAAACATCGGCATTCCAGCTTTGAATAAGCGCATAGGATTTCTGGAATTGGTACCGATATACGGCACGTTCCCATATGTCTCCCTCTTCAAGCTTAGCGAGAGCTTCCCGGGCTCCTGTGAATGCAGCCTTATAGCCAAGCTCCGAAACGGTCCATTGCTTGCTGTCGCTCGCCACAGCAGCAGAAGATTGGATCGTAATTGTACGCTGCAGCAGCGACTTCTCATATTGATCGAGCTTATTGAGCGCTTCTTGCAGCGTTAGGCCGCCGATTTGGATGCCGCCGGCATCAACCTGCTTAGGAACGGTCTTTTGAAGCGCATAGTTCCAGACAAAGCCCCAGCAGACTGCTGCGGCCAGCAGGAGGGAAGCTAGCACAATAATGCCAATATGGATACGTTTTACGATACGAATCACTCCTTTCTGCGCGTGAAAAACAAGGCAGTCTTACATGTATATGCTTCATGCCCTGTAATTTTGTCTAGCGCGCAATAGCGGCTGATTCGACAAACGTTTTTTTATGAGATTTGTGAAAAATGAGGAAAGCGAGCTTCTCATGAAGGAATTGAGCACAAACTGTCGAAATAGTAGTACTGACTATAAACAGGATGTGATAATGTGATTGAGATGCAAGACATATGGAAAACGTACACCGACGGAACGCATGCGTTAAGAGGCGTCTCTGTTCGTATAGATCGCAATGAATTTGTTTATCTAGTAGGACCGTCAGGTGCGGGGAAATCCACATTTATGAAGCTGATTTATCGCGAGGAAGTACCAACGAAGGGCCAGCTTTCCGTGAACGGATTCAATATAGGCAAGCTGAAGCCGCGTAAAATTCCATTCGTCAGGCGCAATATAGGCGTCATATTCCAGGACTTTAGACTATTACCCAAATTAACGGTATTTGAAAACGTCGCATTTGCGATGGAGGTTATAGAGGCGCCAACCAGGGTGATCAAAAAACGGACGATGGAGGTGCTCGATCTCGTTGGCCTTAAGCATAAGCATGCCAGCCTTCCGGCTCAGCTATCGGGCGGTGAGCAGCAGCGCGTATCGATTGCAAGGGCAATCGTGAACAATCCTTCTGTAATCGTAGCGGACGAGCCCACTGGGAATTTGGATCCGGAGACGTCGCTTGGCATAATGAACCTGCTCGAGGAAATTAACTTCCGCGGGGCGACGATCGTAATGGCTACTCATAACAAAGATATCGTAAACTCCATACGCAAGCGCGTCATTGCAATAGAGAACGGCAATATTGTCCGTGATGAGGCTAGAGGGGAGTACGGCTATGAAGCTTAGAACCGTAACCCGACATCTTCGAGAGGGCGCCAAAAACATTATTCGAAATGGTTGGATGTCCTTCGCGTCGATGAGCTCGATATTTATATCGTTATTTATATTAGGCATCTTCTTACTGCTTGCTTTAAACGTCAATCATATGGCTGCTCAGATTGAAAGCCAGGTGCAAATACGAGTGTTTCTCCAGCTGAACGTTGAACAGGCGAAGATTACGGAAGTTCAGAATAAGATCGGCAATCTTACCGAGGTTAGAAAGGTTTCATTCGTATCCAAAGCAGAGGGGCTTGAGCTGCTGAGGAAAAACTTGGGCGAAGACAATAAGGATTTGCTCGACGGTTATGAAAATGAAAAAAACCCGCTGCCCGATTCGTTTACGGTTGAGGTGTACGACCCCCAATCTATTGAGAGCGCAGCGAAACAAATAGAAGCCATTAATGCAGCGGATGAGCTGATTCCGATTGCAAAAGTCAAATACGGGCAAGGAACGGTCGAGACCTTGTTCAAAATTACAAATGCGGTTCGTTACATAGGGATCGTGGTCGTTATTGGTTTATCTGTAACGGCGATGTTCTTAATTTCCAATACGATTAAGATGACGATTATTGCAAGAAGACGCGAGATCGGCATCATGAAGCTTGTTGGTGCAACGAACGCTTTTATTCGCTGGCCATTTTTCATCGAAGGTGCGTTGATTGGAATTATAAGTTCCGTTCTCACAACGGCAGCCGTTTTACTTAGTTACTCGCAACTGGTCAAAATTACGCAAATGGAATTATCGCTTATGATGATAAAGCTCGTTACATTAGAGGATTCTGGCCTGTTAACGGCTGCGTTGCTCATTGGTCTTGGCACGATTATCGGTGTTTGGGGCAGTACCATTTCGATACGAAAGTATTTGAAAGTGTAGGTGGATATGAACGTGAAGAAGAGAAAATGGCTATTATTTGTAGCTACGATGATGCTCACGGTGTTTGTATTGCAGCCAACTGGAGGGGAAGCGGCTTCTCTAAGCGATATTAAGAAACAGATTGCAGCTGCCAAAGCCGAGATGAGGGCAGCCGAACAGCGCGCTGCTAAGGCAGAGAGAGAGGCAGCAAGCGTGAAGCAGCAAGCTGCGAATGCGCACAAGCAGGCTGAAGCTGCAGAGAATGAGAAGGGAACCATCCAGGATAAGAAGGCAGAAGCCCTTGCTTCGATTAACAACATCATGGCCGAGATTGATAATGTAGTCATTAACAAAACAAATGCGCTTGCGCAGCGTGATGCTAAGGAAGAAGAGCTGCTGCAGACAGGTCTTGAATTAGACCAAGCTGAGGAGCGGGTGAATACTCGTGACGAGCTGTTGCAATCTCGCATGCGCCTCATGTATACGAACGGATTTGTTTCATACATGGACGTACTCCTAAGCGCGACGAGTTTCACTGATTTCATTGACCGTTTCGATGCTCTTCAATCCATCTTGTCTCAGGACCGCGATATATTGGCAGAGCAAAGGGAAGAAAAGGAGCTTGTCGCCCTCAAGAAAGTTGAGGTAGAGAAGCAATTTGGCGAAATGTCTAAGATCTATGAAAAGCTTGAGATGTATGAGGCTCATCTGGCTAAGAAGGAAGAAGAGAAGCAGTTAATGATTGCGAGCTACAACAGCAACATTCAGCAGCTTGACGGCAAACTTGACCAAATAGACAGTAAGCTTCATCAAATAGACAGTACGCTCGAGGAGCTTGAAGGAATTAGCAAGGAGCAGGAAGATTTGCTTATGGCTCTTGCAGCCAAAGTGTCCAAGCTAAATGCAGAGAAAAATAATATCTCGAATCCGTATAGCGGCGGTAAGCTAGGCATGCCGATTAGGGATAACTACCGGATTAGCTCTAACTTCGGTACGCGGGTCCATCCGATTTCGGGCAAGAAGCATACGCATACAGGAATCGATTTCGCAGCACCACAGGGTACAGATATTTATGCCGCCGAGGATGGCGTTGTGCTAGTAGCCCAGAGCTGGAGCAGCTACGGCAACTGCGTCATCATTGACCATGGCAATGGCTTATGGACGCTATACGGTCATATTCGCAATGGCGGAATTAAGGTTGAAAAAGGCGAAAAGGTTCAAAAAGGCCAAAAAATCGCCGAGGTTGGCAGTACGGGCAATTCGACCGGACCGCATTTGCATTTCGAAGTACGTAAAAACCAGACGCCGGTTAATCCGAGCAGCTATTTAAAATAGGGTTTATTCATAGTGCATTATTCAAAACGCATTTTCAGAGGCAGCCCATGTGGCTGCCTCGTTTGAAATTTTGACCGCTTACCTGACGAAATGATCATCTTTGCCGGATAAGACAAATAATTGCAAACAAATTGTCATATACTAGGGTGGTCTTAAAGCTAAGACCGTGGAAGATGAGAAGGTGGTGTAGACAGGTGCATTTCAAAGGACGTACAGTATTCGCGTTCGTTATGCTGACGATGATTGCCTCCGTGCTCGTGACGCTTACGATCGCGGACCAAATGATCAATCCGGATCAGCATTCGGCACCTGCCCTCACAGCGTCTGCGAGTGACGATGGTGAGCAGTTCGGGCTGAAAGAGGACGAGCTAACGAAGTTAAATGCGGTACTGGAATTAATCGAGACCAAATATTATCAAAAGGTTGACCGCCATGAGCTGCTAGACGGCGCGGTCAGCGGCATGATGTCCTCGCTTGATGATCCTTATTCCGTTTATATGGAGAAGGATGTCGCGCAGCATTTCTCGGAATCGATCGAGGGATCGTTTACCGGCATTGGAGCGGAAGTCACGCTTGAGAATGGCAAAATCGTAGTCGTTTCGCCGATTAAAGGATCGCCGGCCGAGCGCTCGGGACTGCTTGCAAAGGATGTCCTGCTTTCAGTAAATGGCGCCAAGCTTGATGGTTTGAATCTGCAGGATGCCGTCGCCAAAATTCGCGGTCCAAAAGGAACGAAAGCGAAGATTCAGGTGCAGCGGGCAGGCTTCTCCGACCCGATTCAGCTTGTGCTGATCCGTGACGACATTGATGTGGAAACGGTATATGGCAAGCTGCGGAAAGATGGGACAGGGGTCATCGAGATCAGGCAGTTTTCACTGCATACGGCTGAGCGCTTCAAGCAGGAGCTTGCGAAGCTGGAGGAGCAAGGCATGAAGGGACTCGTACTGGATGTGCGCAACAATCCAGGCGGCGTGCTGCCCGTTGTGGTGGACATCGCCCAATCCTTTTTGGATAAAGGGGCAACGGTCGTCCAAGTAGAGGATCGGGAAGGCAAACGGGAGAAAACGTTGTCTAAAGGCGAGAGCAAAACGTACCCGATTGCCGTTCTTATGAATAACGGAAGCGCAAGCGCCTCGGAAATATTGGCTGGAGCTTTGCAAGAGAGTGCCGGAGCGAAGCTTGTTGGCGAAACATCCTTCGGAAAAGGCACGGTACAGGTGAGCTACAACAAGGCGCTTGGTGACGGGAGCCTTTTGAAGATGACCATTGCGAAATGGTTGACGCCAAAGGGAAATTGGATCCATGAAAATGGAATCAAGCCGGATATTGCCATAGAGCCTCCTGATTTGTATAAGGTAGCTAGGCTGGCGCTTGAAGAGACGCTGAAGCCGGATACCCTTGGCGAACAGGTGCGCAGCGTGCAAATTATGCTGCATGGCCTCGGCTATGAACCGAAGCGGGAAGATGGCTATTATGGCCTAGAAACGGTTGAGGCGGTTAAGAAATTCCAGGCTGAGCATAGCCTGCCGACTACGGGACAAGTCGATAAGCTAACCGGTGAAGCGCTTGAAGCCGCGGTTATTAAATGGATTCAGGATGAGAAAAACGATACCCAGCTGCATGAAGCAATTAAAGCGGTAAGCAGGAAATAATCCGGATGTGTCGAATGAATAAGAGGTTGACTCTGTTTAACGGAGTCGGCCTTTTATTTTTTTGCGAAAGCGGGAAATGCGGAACGAGCGAAGGAGTGTTAGCTATGGAAACGGCGAACGAGTTGCTGGAAATGCTCGGGAAAGCGGCTGTCCAATTAGTTGCACAGCCATTTTATTATATTGCGGTATTGTTTATCATTTTACAATTTACAAGGCAGATACGAATGGAACGGCAATTGTTCGCGGTTAAACTGCATAATTGGCCCAGCTTGGTTTTGAAAGCGCTGTTCGCTGGCTTGGTTATAGGCATAGCCGTGTCTATCGCGGGTGCCTTTGTCGGGGTAGCATTAACGGGAACGGCAGTGATATGGTTATGGGCAGTAGCGGCTATTTTAATGCTCATACGCATACGTTATTTATGCTTCGCTTATAGTGCAGGCGTCATTACCCTTCTACAGTGGGTTGTGGGCTTCACCGCATTGGCGGAGAGAACAGACTGGCTAGGCTCAATGGCGGTTTCGCTGGCAAGCATTGACGCGGCTGGGCTGTTGGTTTTAGTAGCGCTGCTGCATCTGGCAGAAGCCATACTCGTACGCTGGCAGGGTGACCGGCTGGCAACACCGTTATTCCTGGAAGGGAAAAGAGGCAAGCTTGTTGGCGGTTATATGCTTCAGGGCTTCTGGCCAGTACCGCTGCTGATGCTAGTTCCGACGAATATAAGTGGAGCGTCCACGGCAGCACTCCCTTGGACGCCGCTCTTTGGAGCAGATTGGTCGCAGGGCTGGTCATTCGTAGCCTTGCCGATGATTATAGGATTCACGGAGATGACAAGATCGTTGTTGCCTCGCGAGAAAGCGAAGCATGCGGCGAGAGGCTTGCTCTTGTACAGCATCTGTTTGGCAGCCGCTGCTCTAATAGCGTGGTGGCAGCCTATTCTGCTGCCGGTTGCTGCCGGTGCCTCGCTCCTGCTGCATGAAGCGATCATATGGAGAAGCCGAGTGAAGGAAGCGGGACAGTCCCCTTTGTTTGTACATGATTCACGGGGCTTGCGAATACTAGGTATCGTGCCTGGGACGCCTGCAGCGGCTATGGGACTTGCGACGGGCGAGATTCTGCATAAGGTGAATGGCGTGCGCGTGAAGTCAAAGGAGGACCTGTACGAGGCTCTCGTACAGAACTCCGCGTTTTGCAAGCTGGAGGTACTCAATTTGGATGGGGAAATTAAATTCGCGCAGCGAGCACGTTTCGCCGGTGAGCATCATCAGCTTGGCGTCATCCTTGCTCCCGATGAGCAGGCCAACTACTATGCATCCGCCGGACCTGCTTCCTTGGTCGAGCTGCTTCGCAGCTATCATGCATCGAATCGACGAGGGGCTCATCACGCAAAGGAAGCGAAGCATTAAGCGATTGTAAAAGAAAACAGACTGCATACGGATGATAATCAGCCGCATGCAGTCTGTTTTTTTAAAATATAGGAAAGTATATCATTTTCCAACTTTCTCTATATCTCTACGCGAAACGTTAGCTTAGCCGCCAGAGGGCGGCTTCAGCCGTTTACGCTTGTGCTTTCTTACGTTTGAAACGAAGCGCTACTCCAAGAATAAGCAAGCTTAAACCTAGGATTTGCATCATCAGATAACTCTCTTCTCCCGTTTTTGGAAGGTTGGTGACCGGTGGCGTAGTACCCGCATCAATACCGCCTTGTGGAACTTCAACGTCGATTTCGAAGAAAATTTCTTCTTCATTGCCGTCTTTGTCCTTCACGATAATAGAGAACTGATCCTTGCCCGTATAGCCTGGATTCGGTGTATAAACCCAATTTCCTTTGTCGTCGACTTTAACTGTACCGTGCTCTGGCTTCTCGCCAACGCTCGGCTTGCTGTCTTTTGGAATATCGACATTTCCTTCAATTGGTTTATCCTGCTCCGTCGTTTCATGCTCTACAGGTGGTTTTTCTTCACCTGGGGAAGTCGGAGGATTGGTTGGATCTACCGGAACCTCAGGATCTGGACCGCCTGGCGTTAAAGGTGGAAGTACTGGTGGCAAAACGGGTGGAAGAACGGGCGGCGTTGGAGCCGTGTACAAGCCCAAATCGATCGTCAGATCTTCCCATCCATTAGGCGCGCTTTGTCCAATGTGAATGATATCCGTATAACCCTCTTTTGTTTTGTTGGAGTCCTCGGCAGCAGAGAGGCCATCTGCTTCTGCTATTGTAGGAATATATCCAGCAGGAATCATAAATTGAACATAATATTGTCCGTTAATAAGATGATCAAACAAATAATAGCCAGGCTTGCCGTCGTTGTCATTAGCCGTTTTCGTTTGCTCAAGAAAGTTTTTATCCTTGTCAAATAGCTTAACAACGACACCGTTAAAGCCTGTTTCAACCGCTTCGTCCTGCTTGCCGTTCGAATTGCCGTCGTACCATACATAATTACCGATTTTACCTTTGGCAATCAACCCAAGATCAATCGTGTGGTCAATCCATCCTTCGGTGTGTCCAATCGTGATGATGGATGTGATTCCACTGTCATCCGTAGGGTTCGAATCTAGAGCTAAATTGGAGCCTGCACCAGCTGCGGTCTTTTCATAATCAATCGGATAGACGAACTGTACGAAATAGTTGCCTTCACGCAGATTATCGAACAGATAGTAGCCAGGCTTGCCGTCTGGACCGGTTATCGTTGTTGTTTCTTCATATGGTGCACCGGTTGCAGAGTCCTTGTACAGGTTGACTGTGATGCCGTTAATCCCTTGTGCAGCATTCTCGTTTTGAATGCCGTCACGGTTGCGGTCCAGCCATACATAGTTGCCAATCTCGCCTTTAGCGATCAGTCCCAAATCGATGCTTGCATCAATCCAACCAGCCGCTTCGCCGATTTCAATTTTTGCAGTAGTATGGGTGCCGTTTGTTCCATTAGAATCGATTCCGTCATTGTCGCCGCTTTCCGCTACAGTTTTCTCATAGTCGGTTGGCAGAACGAACTGTACGAAATAATCGCCTTCGAGCAGCTCTTTGAAGCTATAGTAGCCTGGTTTGCCGCTTGGATCGTTGGCTGTAGTCGTTTGTGCTACTGGAGTACCGGTTGCTGTGTCCTTGTATAGCTTGACGACAACACCATTAATGCCATCTGAATCTTTCTCATTCTGAATGCCGTCACGGTTGCGGTCATGCCATACATAATCGCCTAAGCTGCCGATTCCGATAAGCCCTAAATCGATCGTCAGATCATTCCAGCCACTTGGTGCTGATGCGCCAATCTCGATGACTTGAGTGAAGCCGTTCGTTGTCGAATTGGAGTCATCTGTCGTTGTTGTGCCAGACGCGGATGCTTTTGCAAGCCCAAAGATGCTCGGCACTTCAAATTCGACATAATAATTCCCGCCGACTAGGTGCTCGAATAAATAATAACCAGGATCACCAGCCGTATCATTTCCAGTTACGGTTTCTTCAAGCAGAACTTTGTTTTGATCGTATAGCCTGACTTTGATGCCATTGACGCCGTCTTTCTCTTCCTCGTCTTGCTTGCCGTTATTGTCGCGGTCTACCCATACATAGTTACCGATGCTGCCTTTGCCGACTAGACCCAAATCAATCGTGTGATCAATCCAGCCAGCCGCTTCTCCGATAACAATTTGCTGCGTAACTCCGCTGTTGTTTGTTTCGTTAGAGTCTGTACCTGAGTCAGGAACAGTTCCTTCAACCGTTTTGCTGTAGTCGTTAGGAATAACGAACTGTACGAAATAGTTGCCAGACAACAAGTGATCGAATAGATAGTAGCCAGGGTTTCCGCTGCCATCGTTCGTTGTTGTCGTAGTAGCAATAGCTGTACCATTCGGGTTATCCTTGAACAGCTTGACGACGATACCGTTAATGCCATTCTTTTCTAGCTCGTTTTGAATGCCGTCACGGTTGCGATCCAGCCATACATAATTGCCGATCTCACCGCGGGGATATAAGCCAAGGTCAATTGTTGGATCATCAGGAGCAAGGGCCGTAAGCACAATGTCTGCCGTTACACCCGATGCATCAATCGCATTGGAATCCGTGGCGATCGTGTCTTGATTTGATTTAGTTACATCATAGTCGTTCGGTACGACAAACTGAACGTGATAAGTTGCAAAAGGCAATCCTTTGAACGAATAATGACCAGCTTTTCCATCCTTGTCGCGAGTAAGCGTTGTAGCAATGACGTGATTGCCTGCATCAAGCAGTTTCACAGTAATGCCGTTAATGCCGTTCTCGCTTGCATCTTGAATGCCGTCTTCGTTTAGGTCAAACCATACGTAGTCGCCGATAGATCCTCGCGGATCGCCTGTGACCGGAATTTCATGCGTATCCGTTACAGGAGGCGTTTGCGCTGGGTCAGCTTTAACCGTATTCACGATGGAGGCACCGCTAACGTCAGCATTTGTTAATTGATACGGATAAGTAATTTCAATCGACTTTCCTGCTTCCAATGAAGGAATGGATGGAATGCCAGAAACCTTCGTGTCCGTAATGACGATATTCGTCAATGTGCTGCTGCCTGTGTTCGTGACCGTTACGAGGTAATCGATCCAATCACCTTCATCAGCACTTGATGCAGATGTTCTGCTGCTTGTTTTTACTACATTGACGCCTGCAGTAGGAATGCTTTCTGGATCCTCCAGAGGTTTGTCAGCTTCATTGTAATAAACGGTTGCCTTATTATCGAGATCGCTTAAATCGAAATCATCTGATGTTACGGAATATGTGCCATCTAGCACAATCTTCTTGCCAGGAGCTAACTTCTTAATCACGATATAAGGTTCGGTTCCTGAATTGCTTACGCTTGAAATAAGATCAGGACGCGAGTGCGTATTGCCGTTTATTGCAATAGAAGAGCCGTCGTACGTTAGCTTCGTGAAAGCAAAGCCTGCTTGATTGCGATCAAGCGTGTCCTGCACTTTAATGTTGTGTAAAGTAACCGATGAAGTGTTTGTAAATTCGATTTTATATTGCACTTCGTTGCCTGCAACAACGTAGCTAGTACTTGGCGCTTCTGTTGAAGAGCCTTTAGCTACAGCTTCAATTGTCTTGACCAAAGAAGCTGACGGGAACGAAGGAACCACAGAACCCTCTTCTACAAGACCTAAATCGATCGTGAAGTTTTTGATTTTATCCGTGTCTAAAACATCAATGGTGATGATGTCTGTACGATATGGCGTATGCGTATCGATAGGAGCACGTTTAGTGACTAAATTTGAGTCGGTATCTTCTTCGTGTGCAGGATCTGCTCCCGGCGTATTAGCCGTTGTCGGGGAATATCTCTCCGGCAGAACAAACTCGACTTCATATTCACCGGTAGGAAGGCCTTGGAACAAATAGTAGCCGGGGCTTCCATTTTGGTGATAGCCGGTAATCGTTTCTTTATACGGAGTGGCTACTCCATCCTTATACTTATAAAGGTTAACCTTTATACCGTTTATCCCGGCGCCTTGCCCGCTGTCCCCAGGATATTCTTCGTCCTGAATGCCGTTGCGGTTGCTGTCGAACCAGACGAAGTTCCCGATCTCGCCAAGCGGAACATGTTGATTGGTAGGATGCACCAGGAATCCGACTTTGTTAGGTTCTGCAGGCAGCATCGTTCTGCCGCTAGCTGCGCTTGTTGCTTGAATAGCAAAGGAGTTCCATGCTACTTTTCCAGTTTCAGTTCCTACTGGGGCGTTCATGTCCCAGCTAAGAACAATATAGTCACCTGGAGCCAAATCATTGCTACCGTCACTGCCTTTAATGTTTTTGATCTCAAAGTACAGCGATTGAATATCGGTTAGGTCATCACTTGTGAAGCTTGCTTGATTAATCCAGCCGTTCTTGCTGCCAACCGCATTGGGAAAGTTCACGATGGCGCTTTTGTCAGCTGAAAGACTGTAATATACATTCAGATCGTAGGTGACGGTTTTGCTTGGGCCGCCACTCTCAGGGACATAAGTAAATGTTTTTCCGGTACCTGAGGTTGGAGCTGAAGCAAGGTTTGGACGCCATTCGGAACCACGAGCCGTGTTTCCGAGTACGGATTGGTCACCGATAAACGGAAGGATATCGATTGCGTCAACCTTGGATAAACGAGTATTACCGCTGTTCTGTATAACCAGCTTGTAATCGGCTGAGCCGCCCTCATAGGTAGAACTGAATCTCGGGAATTCCGTATATTCAGAGCCTCCTACTACGCGTTCAAAAGGTGTAAATGAAATCGCTGGTTCCCCGCTGTAGCCGCCAGAGTTAGCGACGTCGAATACGGGTGCGAGATCTCCTTTGTTCCATTTTGCTGATTTAACGACAGCTGCCAAACTGACGACTACGGGTGCACTTGCATTGACATAATAGCGCTCAACAGGGTCAGCAGGATTAATGACAAACCCTAGAGCTGTTCCTGAGCGTCCTGTATTGTCGGAGGCCCAGCCCGGGAAGTCGGAAGGAGCAAATGGATTGCTATTCTGATCATGCCAGAACTGTGTTGTCGAGTTAGTTGGAGCTGCATAAAGATTGTTGACGTAATTAACCGATCCGCCTGTTGCTAGGGCGCCTGCGCGGATTTGACCACTGTAGGTAATGGTTAGCTGCGTACCTGGATCAAGAGAAATGCCTGCAGGCCATGACCATTTGGCAAGTGTTTTGCCATTCAAGTCGGGCAGTATTTCTAATTTCGGAGGTACTGCGCCAGCGGGCAAACCGGTAATCGTAAAGGACGCGGCTAGTGCTGTTGTTACATCAATCTGTTTCGGATTGGTATAGTAATTAAAATCCTGTGGCAGAAGGTCATAAATGATAGGATCTACCCATGGACCGGTCGCGTCTATTTTATTGCTCACTTTAATCGTAAATGGAACGATACTAAGTGGACCGTAAAATGCGCCTCCGGGCTGATTGTCCTTCGAAGCGGTAAGCCAAGGCTTCGGCTCATTAATAAGGAATGTCGATGGTGCCTTTCCAGGTGTTTTGGCAGCATATGCCCAGTTGCCAGGCGTTACTTCGGTCAAGGCGTCATAGGCAATGACGGCACAGTTTTTGATGATATCTCCTTGCTCGACACTCGGGTCCGCATTCGAAGTTACCGTACCGCAAGCAGCGTTCTCGCTTGATCTAGCGCCAGTTGCCGTGTCTAAAACCGTTCCTTTAATTTCAATTCCGCCGATTGTTTGATTGATAGGCAGCGTTGCGAAATTCCAAGAGACACTGACTAAAGAGTCGCCTGCAGGCACAATAATATTGCCCGAAGGACCAATGGTTAGTGTACTGCCTGTCGATGCTTTTTCAATTGCATTGCCGCTGGCGTTTGGAGTGAAAGATTGTACTCCGCCATTTTTCAATACATAAGAAAAAGAGGTCCATTGACGGTTTGGCATTTTCAATTGCGTATACGAAAGCTCCGTCGGAAGCGTATCGGTCAGAACCAAATTGCGAAGCTCTGAATTCGCGCCTGTAGCTGTATTCGTAATACCGCCAATGGTATAGGTTTGTTCTTGTCCGTGCCAACGGTATTGGAAGGTACGGTTCTTGCTGATTGCGCCTCCACCTGAGACAGGCGGTCCGAATTTTGTAATAACCTCTGCATCTTCATCGGTTACTTCTGTTTCGGTTGGTCCTTCTATGGTGTAGTGTTTCATCTTAACACTATTTGTTTGGTTATTGGGTCCGGACCAGCCGAGTTGATCTGGGAATTTGAGTGTGACGCGAGCTTCAAAATTTTGACCAGATGACAGATCAAAATTGGACCATGTAATGGTACGATTGCTCGTATCGATTACGGGAGTAACATTAGGACCTGCTGAATGTTGAATATCAGCAAGCGTCACGGTTGCGTTTGCCGGGTAAGTATCTACTAGGGTAATACCTTTAAGCGCGCCGGCAGGAAGGGTGTTACCCTTTTGTACCGATTTGATGCCCACTTTATAGCTTATTGCTCCGCCTACATTGAGTACAGTGCCTGTAAACCCGGAATCTTGGGTTTTGAAGGCTGCCCACTTGTCATATGTAGATTGTGTCGGAGTTGGTGTTGCTGTTGGTGGATTGGTAGGGACAGTCGTTGGATCCGCAGCAATCTTGACATCAATGCTGCTGGAGCTCACGTTTCCGTTTGAGAGTTCCGTAGCAGTTGCCGTATTTGACTTGGTAACAACGGAGTTGGTGTATGTGTTGCCCACCTTGACCTTGATTTCTATTTCTAGAGATTCTCCGGGATTGAGTTGACGGTTAATACTAACAGTATTTCCGGTTGCTCCAGCGCCTGTCACTCCTTGGATGTTAAAGGGAGCGGGAACAATGTCCTCGATCTTCAAGTCTTTTGCCAAAGCTACAGTGCTGGCAAGCGCTACATTAATGAAGTAACTGAATTCGTCATTCACGCTTACATCTGTCTTATCCGCGGTTTTAATAATCGTAAGCCCATCAATTGGCGTGCTCGCCTTTACTGGAGCCGCTAAGGGCAGCAGCGCTGTTTGCAACAGCAAGGCGAACAGAATGACCAAGGGGAGAGTACGACCTTTCCGCATGTTCTGAAATAGCATGGTTCTTTCTTCCTTCCTTTCGATCTGTTTTTACTTTTGCATGTGGCAGTATGACGCATCATTCCAGGTAAACGAGAATTAGCCGGATCAGCCTCCTTATTGAAGTCAGCCTGCTTGCTCTGAAGGTGGAAGTCGATGAAGTAATAGGCAGGTGCTTGGAAAATGTCAGGATCTTAGTAGCTGGTTCACTAATCGGCAAGGAAATTAATGCCTGATAGGATAAACACGCACGCTCACCTGTGCTGACGAATTTAGCAAGCTGCTCGAATCCTGAAGAATAATGTAGCCACGAAAAGAATAATGTTGAACAAATGAAAGTCCTGTACCGTCATCATTCGTCAAGTCACGACTTTATTCGCATCATGATTACTATATAGAGATCATCTGTACATTTTCTGAACAATATAGTTCGTTTGGCATGTATTCGTATGTTTTACGTAAATGATTATCAGAAAAATGCCGATATAAGAAATGGCAGAAATGAAAAATAAAATTCTAAATTTGACATGTTCCAGATTATATATGGGAGTGAAGCAATTGAAGGTGCTTTTAATAGATGATGAAAGACTAGCGCTCGTCCAATTGGAACGGATGTTGAACCAGGCGGCTGAACTGACTGCAATCGATACATTTCAGAACCCGCTGCATGCTGTAGAGCAGGCCGAAGCGCTGCAGCCTGATGTTGTATTTCTGGATATCCATATGCCGGAAATATCAGGCCTTCAAGCAGCGGAGCTTATCCAGCAGGCCTGCCCGGACGCAGATATTGTATTTGTAACCGCTCATGATGAATATGCGATTAATGCATTTGAACTAAATGCAGTGGATTATGTGCTCAAGCCCTTGCAAAAATCCCGTATCCAGAAGACGGTAGAGCGTTTAATAAGTCGGAGGGCGGGGCGAATAAAGTCGTTTCAGGACATCGATCAGCCACAAATGATTTATTGCTTCAAAACGCTGCGTTTTCAATCACAGGGGCTAACTCCAGAGATTCCAAAATGGCGAACGTCAAAGGCACAGGAGCTGTTTCTGTATCTGCTGCATCACCGCAAGCAGCTTGTCCATAAGTCTACGCTGCTGGAATTGTTTTTTCCCGAGATGGAATTGAAGCGCGCGATGACGCAGCTATATACGGCAATCTATCAAATCAGGCAATGTTTGCAGAAAATGGGGATGGAGCTGGCCATTCAGAACTCCAGTATTCAGGAGGGTTATATTCTCGACATGGGGCAAGTCGTTTTGGATACGGAAAAGTGGGAGCGGGAGCTTGCCAAACAAGATGATCTTGCAGGACAGAATAAAGATAAGCTTTTGCAGCTTCTTGACGACTATGAAGGCGATTATATGCAGGATTATGGATACATTTGGGCTGAAAATGAGAGAGAACGACTCCGTCAGCTATGGCTGAGCCGCGCAAGGGGGCTTGCTCAAAGCTTTCTGCAACACAAGGAGAGTCGCATAATTGCGCTTAATCTATTTGAAAGAATTCAAGCAGCTGATCCATATAATGAAGCGGAAGGCTTGATTGTAATGAAGCTTTACGATGAATTAGGCTTTTATGACAAGGTTTCAGCTCATTATGAGCGGTTAATATTAACGATGGAGAATGAACTCGGGTTGCCAGTAGCGGAACCGGTGAGCGCTTGGTACAAGCAGTGGCAGAGCCAAAGGATGGGAAAAGAGCACATCGGTTGAGAAAGGCAGCCGCTTTCAAGAAATACGACAGCTGAGACCGACTTCGGACTTTGATGCGCGTATTTTTTTTGTATATGGCACATTGCGTCAGTTAAAAGATAACGGTATAATAAACGGGAACAAACATTCTTATTTTCTGGCATCGAATGAAAACAATTTCACATAATTGACCATACTGATAAAACAATAGCATGACGAATGACAGAGCGGAGGTTTGGAATGAGCGAGCTTGCAAAAGAAGCAAAGCTGTTTGAGCTGAAATCGGATTATACGCCGCAGGGTGACCAACCTAAAGCGATCGAGCAGCTGTTAGAAGGTATCAAGGCCGGTAAGCGGCATCAAACGCTGCTCGGCGCAACGGGTACAGGCAAGACATACACCATTGCGAACATGGTGGAGAAGCTGAATCGGCCTACGCTGGTCATTGCACATAATAAGACGCTTGCAGCCCAGCTATGCAGCGAGTTCAAGAGCTTCTTCCCAAATAATGCGGTAGAGTATTTCGTAAGCTATTACGATTATTATCAGCCTGAAGCTTATATTCCATCGTCCGACACCTTTATTGAGAAGGATTCAAGCATTAACGATGAGATTGATAAGCTGCGGCACTCCGCGACCAGTTCCTTGTTCGAGCGTCGGGACGTTATCATCGTAGCGAGCGTGTCCTGCATCTACGGTCTCGGGTCGCCAACTGAATATGGCGGTCTAGTGTTCTCGCTTCGAGTTGGAATGGAGAAACCCCGTGATGCGATTCTTCATAGATTGGTAGACATTCAATATCAGCGCAATGACATTAGCTTTACAAGGGGGACGTTCCGCGTTCGCGGCGATATTGTCGAGATATTCCCTGTTGCGAATAATGAAAGGGCTATTCGGGTAGAGCTGTTCGGGGATGAAATTGAGCGTATCTCGGAAATTGACGTGCTTACAGGTGAAATTATAGGGGAACGCGAACATATCGCGATCTTTCCAGCGTCTCACTTCGTTACGCAGGAGGAGACGATGAAGGTCGCGCTCGTGAATATTGAACGAGAGCTCGAGGAGCGTCTTGCCGAGCTGCGCGAGGCAGGAAAACTGCTGGAAGCACAAAGACTGGAGCAGCGGACGAGATATGACCTGGAAATGATGGCGGAGATGGGGTTTTGCTCAGGCATCGAGAACTATTCCGGTCCGTTGACCTTTAGGGAGCGCGGTGCTACGCCATATACGCTGCTGGACTATTTCCCGGATGACATGGTAATCGTGATTGATGAATCGCATGTATCGCTGCCTCAAATTCGCGCCATGTACAATGGTGACCGCGCACGCAAGGAAATGCTCGTTAATCACGGGTTTAGGCTTCCGTCAGCGATGGATAACCGTCCACTTCGCTTTGAAGAATTCGAAGCGAAAGCGAAGCAGCTTGTGTATGTGTCTGCGACGCCAGGACCTTATGAAATTGAACATACGGACAAGATGATTGAGCAAATCATTCGTCCTACGGGTCTTATTGATCCGATCATAGACGTTCGTCCAACTAAAGGACAAATCGATGATCTTCTGAACGAAATCCGCGATCGGATTTCCAAGGATGAAAGGGTTCTTGTTACCACGTTAACGAAGAAGATGTCAGAGGATTTAACTGATTACATGAAGGAGATAGGCATAAAGGTCAGATATCTCCATTCCGATATCAAGACGCTGGAGCGGCTTGCTATTTTGCGTGATCTCAGGCTTGGCGTGTTTCATGTCCTTATCGGGATCAACCTCCTTCGTGAAGGGTTGGATTTGCCTGAGGTATCTTTGGTAACGATTCTTGATGCGGACAAGGAAGGTTTCCTCCGCTCGGATCGCGCGCTTATCCAAACGATTGGGCGCGCGGCACGGAACAGCGAAGGCCGCGTAATCATGTATGGCGACAAAATTACGGATTCCATGGATCGGGCTATCAAAGAAACCGATCGTAGGCGTACCATACAGCTGGCGTACAACGAGAAACACGGCGTTACGCCGCAAACGATTCGCAAAAAAGTACATGACGTCATCGAGGCAACGAAGGTAGCCGAACAGAAGGCTGATTACTTAACCGGGGTCGGAGCGGGCAAGATGAATAAGAAGGAACGTCTGGCGCTACTTCAAAGGCTGGAAGCGGAAATGAAGGATGCTGCGAAAAATTTGCAGTTTGAGAGAGCTGCTGAATTGCGTGACGCGCTGCTTGAGCTGCGTGCCGAAATGGGCTAAGTAGGAGGAGAAACGATTGGCTAGCGATAAAATAGTAATCAAGGGCGCACGTGCCCACAATTTAAAAAACATCGACGTCACCATCCCGCGCGATAAATTCGTTGTACTGACGGGGTTAAGCGGATCAGGCAAGTCATCACTTGCATTTGATACGATTTATGCAGAGGGTCAGCGTCGCTATGTAGAGTCCTTATCTGCTTATGCGCGTCAATTTTTGGGTCAGATGGAGAAGCCGGACGTGGATTCTATTGAGGGTTTGTCGCCAGCCATCTCCATTGATCAGAAAACGACAAGCCGCAACCCGCGCTCTACGGTAGGTACGGTAACCGAGATTTACGATTATTTAAGACTTCTATTTGCACGAGTAGGCAAACCTCATTGTCCGGATCATGGCATTGAAATTACCTCGCAAACGGTAGAGCAAATGGTTGACCGGATTATGGAGTATCCTGAGAAGACGAAACTGCAGATTCTGGCGCCATTAATTTCAGGCCGCAAAGGCGAGCATACGAAGCTGTTGGCGGACATACAGAAGCAAGGCTTCGTCCGGGTACGCGTAAACGGTGAGCTGCGCGAGTTAAGTGAGAACATTGAACTGGAAAAAAACAAAAAGCACAGCATCGAAGTGGTAGTGGATCGTATCGTCGTGAAATCGGATGTTCAGACAAGGCTGGCTGATTCGCTCGAGACAGCGCTGAAGCTGTCTGAAGGACGCGTGCTTGTCGACATTATGGATCAAGAGGAGCTTCTCTTTAGCTCGAACCTCGCATGTCCAGAGTGCGGTTTCAGCATTGAAGAGCTTGAGCCGCGGATGTTCTCTTTCAACAGTCCTTATGGGGCATGTCCAGAATGCGACGGCTTAGGTGTCAAGATGATCGTCGATCCTGATTTGCTTGTTCCGGATATGAGCAAATCCATTGAGGATGCGGCTTTCCTTGCATGGGCAGGCAGTACCTCAAATTATTATCCGCAGTTTTTAAGCGCCGTTTGCGTCCACTATGGCATTCGTCAGGATGTGCCGGTATCTGAGCTTGAGCCCGAACAGATGAAGAAGCTGTTGTACGGTACGGGCGGCGAACGCGTTCGCTTCCTTTACGAGAATGACTTTGGCCATCGGAAGGAAGCGTTTGTCCCATTCGAGGGTATCGTTCATAATCTGGAGCGTCGCTACAGGGATACCGCATCTGATATGATGCGCGAGCATATCGAGAACTATATGAGCGCCAAGCCGTGTGCAAGCTGCAAGGGACAGCGGCTGCGCAAGGAAAGCTTGGCCGTAACAATCCAGTCTCATCATATTTCCCAGGTTACATCGTTCTCGATCGGAGATGCACAGCGCTACTTTGATTCCTTGAAGCTTACACAGAAGGAGCTTACGATCGCAAGCTTGATTCTCAAAGAAATCAACAGCCGTTTAGGCTTTCTTGTGAATGTAGGTCTTGAGTATTTGTCGCTGAGCCGCGCAGCGGGAACGTTGTCAGGCGGCGAAGCGCAGCGGATTAGGTTGGCGACGCAAATCGGGTCCAGCTTAATGGGTGTCCTCTATATACTGGATGAACCGAGCATTGGACTGCATCAGCGTGACAATGATCGATTGATTGAGACGCTTGAGCATATGCGCGATCTTGGAAACACTTTGATAGTGGTTGAGCATGACGAGGATACGATGCTTGCTGCTGACTATATCATTGACGTTGGACCAGGCGCCGGCATTCATGGCGGGATGATCATTGCTGAAGGTACGCCAGAAGAGGTAATGGCAAATGAGCATTCGTTGACTGGACAATATTTAAGCGGACGCAAGTTCATAGAAGTACCTTCGGATCGTCGCAAGACGAATGAGAAGTGGTTAGAGGTTCGCGGAGCGAAGGAAAATAATCTCCGAAACGTTAATGTGAAAATTCCACTCGGCGTGTTCACTGCCGTAACGGGCGTTTCCGGATCTGGAAAATCGACTTTCGTGAATGAGATCTTGTATAAAACGCTTGCGCGCGACCTCAATAGGGCGAAAACACGTCCAGGTCAGTACAAAGAGCTTCGCGGGATTGAACATTTGGAGAAGGTTATCGATATTGACCAGTCACCAATAGGCAGAACGCCAAGATCAAACCCGGCCACGTATACAGGTGTATTTGACGATATTCGCGATCTATATGCAAGCACGACGGAATCCAAGGTTCGCGGCTATAAGAAGGGCAGATTCAGCTTTAATGTTAAAGGTGGACGTTGTGAGGCTTGCCGCGGTGACGGTATCATCAAAATCGAGATGCATTTCCTTCCAGATGTATATGTTCCTTGCGAAATTTGCAAAGGCAAGCGATATAACCGCGAGACGCTCGAAGTGAAATACAAGGGCAAAAACGTTGCAGAAGTGCTGGATATGACAATCGAGGATGCGTGCACCTTCTTTGAAAATATTCCGCGCATACTCCGCAAGGTACAGACTTTGTTGGATGTTGGACTAGGCTATATGAAGCTGGGCCAGCCTGGAACGACTTTATCCGGCGGAGAAGCGCAGCGCGTGAAGCTGGCTGCTGAGCTTTATCGTCGCTCGACCGGCAAAACGCTCTACATTTTGGATGAGCCTACAACGGGCTTGCATGTACATGATATCGACAGACTATTGAATGTCCTGCATCGTTTAGTGGATTCTGGTGAATCTGTACTTGTCATAGAACATAATCTGGATGTCATTAAGACTGCTGATTATCTCATTGATCTTGGGCCAGAGGGCGGCAGCGGCGGCGGTATGATCGTTGCTACCGGAACGCCTGAGCAGGTCATCAAAGTAGATCAATCTTATACAGGGAAATATTTGAAACCGATTCTAGAGCGGGATCGTGCGCGTACCGTTGCTTTGCATAAGGAGAAACAGCAGGTTGCTGCCGCGGCAAAGTAATCAAACATAAGAAAGCAGGCTGAGGATTTGAACTGCACCCCAATTGTTAGACACCATCTAACAATCTGGAGGTGCAGTTTTTTTGTCTAAGTTTAATATGAATTTGAAAATAGAGGCTATTCA
>NZ_JACHXW010000018.1:0-83154 GCF_014192395.1 Paenibacillus endophyticus
ATGATGGTTGTGTGGTAACTTCCATTTTACACGAATCCATTCATGGGCTTTTTTTTGTTCATCTAGCTGTCGCACTTCATATTACAATTCGTCATGGAGAAAGAAATTTTGAATCAATAAGCAAAAATAAGCAGGTACAAGGGACCGTTCTGGAGGCAGGTCGATGAAATTATTGGAGGGAAAAAATGGCGGTTAACAATGATTGCGGTTTATATACCATGTGCATCGTGCAAGATGGAGACAAAATTTTATTTATCAATCGTCCTGACAAACTGGGGTTTCCAGGATATCTCGGTCCAGGAGGAAAGGTCGAATTTCCTGAAAGTTTTACCGAAGGGGCTGTTCGTGAGCTCAGGGAAGAGACTGGATTAATCGCAAAACCGGAGGACTTGATTTTTAAGGGAATAGACGAATACGTCGTGCCTAAAACGAAATACAGATATATGGTTTTCAATTATTTGGTTACCAACTTTGAAGGGGAATTGCTTGCGAATCCACCTGAAGGCGAGCTGATTTGGGCGGATATCAATGATGCCTTAAACTTGCCGATGCAGTCATGGTTTAAACGTAGATTACCACTATTTTTCGAAAAAGGCACCTTTGAGATATCCGTCATATGGGATGAAGATAATCAAAGCTTGGTTGAAGATAAGCTTACGTTGCTTGGGTAGTCACGAAGCAATTGGGTAAAAATATTTTAATGGAACAGCGGCGGTCTAGGGCTTGTTTTTAGCCCAAGGCAGCCGCTGTTTGTATGACTAACCCTGACATACAGTTGTCAGGATAGCCATTGTATGATGGATACATAAATACGTACTTAAACCGGAGGTAACTCAAATGACAAATCATAGTGCGAGATTTTATGACTATCATGTATGGGCAAATAAAATCATCTTTAATCGATTAAAGCAGCTTCCGCATCATGTATACAAGCAAGAGATTGAAAGCGTGTTTTCTTCGGTGTCGAAGGTCTTGGTCCATATCTATAAGGTTGACTGCTGTTGGCTGGATATTCTGATGGGTAAAAGCATGGATGAAGCGATGCAAGCATCTAATCAAATTGAAGCGGATGCCGAAGCAAAAAGTCTTGAGGAATTAGAAGCGATGTATGATGATTTATCCACGAGATTCAAAGCTTGCATAAACGAACATGAGAATCTTGAGAAAGAGGTGGTTTTGGATAATCCTTATGCTGGGATTTTGAATACGAGATATTCAGAATTTATAATTCAAGTTGCGAATCATGGTACGTACCACCGCGGAAATCTGTCTGCTATGCTTCGCCAACTGGGTCATTCCTCAGTCATGACGGAATATGGACTTTATATGTATCAGGATGAAGCAAAAATGAGCATGTCAGCCGTTCCTGCTCATTAGAGCCATTCCCGTCTAGTTAAGCATCGCGTAGACTAGCATATTGAGAGTGTTTTTACGTATTTGCAAATATGGAAATAAGAAATGATATAATGGCATGAATCCATTACAAAAGGGAGATGTTGGATATGTTTAAACAAATCGAAGATTTTACCGAGGCTTGGAGCAATGAAACGGCAGCAACGCTGCGGACGCTTGAGGCGCTTACAGATGAGTCGCTTGGTCAACAGATAACGAGCGAACATCGAACGCTTGGACGTCTTGCTTGGCATCTTGTGCAGACGGTGCATGAAATGCCATCGCGGACGGGCTTATCGTTTGAAGGGCCGGACGAAGCCATGGCGGTACCCGCTTCGGCAGCGGATATTGCGGCGTTCTATAAGCGGACATCGCAAGCGTTCCTTGAGGCTGTACAATCCAGCTGGAAGGATGAGAATTTGCTTGTCATGAGTGACATGTATGGCGATCAATGGCCGAACGGCTTGATGCTGGATGTTCTCATCAAGCATGAGATTCATCATCGCGGCCAAATGACGGTTCTGATGCGTCAGGCGGGCCTTCGTGTGCCGGATTTGTACGGACCAACGAAAGAGCAGTGGGCCGAGTTTGGTGCTCCGGCTCCAGTCATATAGAACAGGACTAAATCCCGCTTTGACCGTTTGGTTGAAGTGGGTTTTTAAGCTAAAAAATCGGAAATTTTTGGGGCATTTTGAATTTATATATCGATATTTTTGATATATCCAATGACCAATTGGAAGGAATACGTTATAAGGTTATAGAAGATGAGAAAGCTTCTTTTGCGTTTTATTGTCAAGCGTTTGAATTTGAATTTGAAGTGATTTAGAAAGACAACATTCGACCACATTGTAAAACCTATTGCCGCGTCTATGTTACGCGGCTTTTTATATTTCTTTGATTTCTCTGAGCTCCCTCCGCAAATCGGTTTGCTGCTAAAACATGGTAGCACTGTGAAGTTTCCTAGCAGCTACCTCTCCTTTTTCGTAAAACACGCAGCAAGTGATGCAAGCGCCATTAGGCTTAACCTGTAAAAGTCGGTTTTATCTACCAATTGTATTGTTTTGACGGACTGACAGCATTCTCTCCGCATGTTAATTTGAAAGAGTCAGGCATACTATGAACGGCGGAGGGATAAACCGATGAGAAAGATGAATCCGGTAGCGGTCTCGAAAGCGACCATCATAGATCGATTTTGGAGTCCTAGGCAGGATCTAGTGAGGGATGTTGTCGTCCCTTATCAGTGGGAAGCGCTTAATGATTTAATCGAAGGGGCGGAGAAAAGCGGCACGATCGCTAACTTTCGCGCTGCAGCGGAAGGCAGAATTGGCGGACATCACGGCTTTGTGTTCCAGGACAGCGATTTGGCGAAGTGGCTGGAGACGGTTGGTTTTGTGCTGCAGCAGCATCGGGACGAAGAACTTGAGAAGCTGGCGGACGCAGCAATCGAGCTGATTGGCAGTGCGCAGATGGACAACGGCTATATCGGCACGTATTATCAGCTCCAGAAACCAGGAGAGCAATGGGAGAACGTTAGGGATGACCATGAAATGTACAACGCCGGACACTTCATGGAAGCCGCCGTCGCCTATTACGAAGCGACGGGCAATCGTAAAATACTCGATATCATGTGCAAATTTGCAGATCATATCGTTGCGACGTTCGGAGCTAGAGCAGGGCAGCTTCCTGGTTACTGCGGTCATCCGGAAATCGAGCTTGCGCTAGTGAAGCTTTATAAGTTGACGGGGAATCAGTCGTATCTGGAAACGTCTCGGTTTTTCGTCGAGGAGCGGGGACGGGAACCGAAATATTTCGACGTCGAGCTGCAGAAGCGGCTCGACGACGGCCGCAAGGAACGCGTTGACCGCAGGCCGATGGACTACTTCCAGTCGCATGCGCCGATTCGCGAACAGCGGACGGCTGACGGACACGCCGTGCGTGCCGTATATTTGTTCGCCGGAGCAACGGATATCGCCGACGAATACAATGATGATTCTTTGTTGGAAGCGGTCAAGTCGCTATGGGACAACGTCGTACAGCGCAGAATGTATGTAACGGGAGGCATCGGCTCTTCGGATTATTTCGAAGCATTCTCGTTCGACTATGATTTGCCGAACGATCGGGCATACGCCGAAACCTGCGCCGCGATCGGTTTCCTGAACTGGGGGCAGCGCCTGCTCCAGATCGAGGGGGATTCACGCTATGCCGATGTAATCGAGCGGGTGCTGTACAACGGCCTGCTAAGCGGCATTTCGTTGGACGGACGAAGCTATTTTTACGTTAATCCGCTAGAGGTTTGGCCTGTCGTCAGCGGTCGCAGGGACGATATTCCAAGCGCGAGAACGCGTAGGCAGCCTTGGTTCGGCTGCGCCTGCTGCCCGCCGAATATCGCCAGGTTTATCGCCTCCTTAAGCAGTTATATTTACTCTGTGAATGAGAATGAGCTTTATGTGCACCAGTATATCGGCAGCCGCACGGAGCAGACGTTCAAAGGCGGCAAGATTACTGTTCACCAACAGACGGAGTATCCTTGGTCGGGCAACGTCGTGCTCGAGATATCCGGCGGCTCGGCGGAATTCTCGCTTGCGCTTCGGCTTCCCTCATGGTCAAAGCGCACCGTCTTGCGTTTGAATGGTGTCGAAATTGAGGCTTCTGGCATTACCGAAAAGGGATATGCGAAAATCCAACGCATATGGAGCGAAGGCGATATTATCGAAATGGAGCTGGACATGAGCGTCGCCTTGGTACGGTCGCATCCCGAGCTTCGGGAAACGAGCGGCAAAACAGCCGTACAACGCGGGCCGGTCCTCTACTGCTTGGAGGAAGCGGATAACGGCGCCAATCTCCGCGATCTGCAGCTGTCCTCGGATGCGGCATTCGAAGGGCAATTCATACCGGATCTGCTGGAAGGCATTTATGTGATCGAGTCAAAGGATGCTTGGAGAACGGCGTACGATGCAGCATCGACCGAATTGTACACGACAAAACGCTATAACAAGAAACAAGCGAAAGCTGTATTTGTTCCTTATTATGCATGGGCCAACCGCGAGGAAGGAGAAATGACGGTTTGGATACGAGAACGAGAGCACGGACGCGAATAAAATGCCTTCATTCCGAAAGGAAGGCGGATGATGGATGAAATTATGGCGGGGGAACGTTTGGAAAATCCGTACGATACGCGGTAAATTTCTGATGCTTACCTTGCTGCTTACAGTTGTGCCGATGTTCGTCCTTACCTTTACTTTCCACCGCATAGCCGTGCACTCTCTCGTCGGCAAAGCGGAGGAGCGCGCAACGCAATCGAGGCAGATGAGCGAGAGCTTCTTGAACCGCACCATTGCCGATCTACACGATATGACTAACGCCATTCTAGGCAACCCCGAAGTACAAGCGATTTTGCAACTGCACCCGACGGACGATTACGAATTTCTTCGCAACGTGGATCGAGTGAATAAAATTATTCGAGCGCAAACGCAGACGAAATCCTACATTATATCCACACTTATTTACGCCCCCGGAGGCGGAGAGCTTCAATCGTTCTATCAAGGCAACGATTCGATCCGCTTCGGAGGTCTCCCTACCGAGCAAGAAGCCCGCATTTACTATGATCAGCTGCGCAGCGACAATCGCATCATGTGGCATGACGGCTCCCCCTTTCAAGGAGCCCTAGATCCTTCAAATGATGATGAGCATCTGTACGTCGGCAAGCTGCTAAGGCAGACTGAAGGAAATTACGAAGACATTGGATTTCTAATGCTGGAAATCGAGAAGGTGCATTTTTTTAGCGGCATATCGGTGTTGAACCCAAATGAGAAGGAGCAGTTCTGGATTGTGGACAGCGGAGGAAATCCGGTCTATCAAATGCCGGAAGGCATAAAGGCGGATTATCGCGCGCTTCATGAAATCGCGCTGGATGCTGCCGCCGCTTCAACAAAGGATAAAGGCTGGACGAGCTGGAACGGGAAACGAACGATGGTTTCTTTCGCTCCGCTCGCGGCGAATCAATGGACGCTGCTGCATTTGGCGGATGCGGATGCGTTGTTCCAGGACGCGAATCAGATCGGCAGATGGACGATGGAGATTTTTCTCGTGGTGTTCGTGATCGGCTGGATCGTCACTTACCGAGTGAGCGATACGATCAGGCGTCCGCTTCGCCGTCTGCGCCGCTTGATGGGCACGTCGACTGGCAAGGCTCCTATACTCCCTCCTTTCGATCCGCTCGATGAAGTAGGACAAATCGGGGATCGGTTCGAGCGAATGATGCAGGAGAACAAAGAATTGAACGACAGGGTAATCGAAGCGCTGCTGTCACGGAAGGAAGCAGAGTTTCGGGCTCTGCAGGCGCAGATTAACCCGCATTTTCTCTACAATACGCTGGAATCGCTGAATGGGCTTGCGCTTACGAACGGACAGAATGAAATGTCCGAGGTGATTGGAGCTCTTGGCAAATTTTTCAGAATAGCGCTTAGTCAAGGCAGTGAGGAAATTCGTGTCGCTAATGAGGCAGAGCATGCCGGCGCATACGTACGCGTCCAGCAATTCCGATTCAAGGACAAGTTGGAATGGATTTCGGAAATCGACGAAGATATTCTAGACTGCCGCGTGCCAAAGCTGATTTTTCAGCCAATCGTGGAGAATGCCATCTATCATGGCGCAAAATTAAGGAAAGACGTTGTTTATCTGATGCTGACGGGTGTTCGAGAGGAGAGGCGTCTTCGCTTCTCGATCAGCGATGACGGGAACGGCATACCCCTGCAAAAGCTTGAAGAGATTCGAAGAACGCTGGATGGTCAGCAGGGAGATGCCAGCGCGATCGGATTCGGCCTAAGAAACGTACATGAACGGCTTCGTCACTATGGATCGGAATATGGGGTTCAAATCGCAAGCGAGCTGGGGAAGTATACGACGGTTACTTTGTATGTGCCAATTCGTGAGGAGCAGTCCTAGAAGGAGGATTCAATGCGCAGCTTGCTGATCGTTGACGACGAACACCACATCCGCGAAGGCTTAAAGCATCTAATTGCCCAGATGGAGCTTCCTATTCAGGTAGTAGGAGCAGCCGAAGACGGGGAAACGGCGATTCGCCTTTACCAGGAGCTGAAACCGGACATTATCCTGCTTGACATTAACCTGCCTGATTTCAGCGGTCTTGATGTGGCGCGCAGAATACGGGCAATTGATGAAGAGACGCAGCTGCTGTTTCTTACGGGTTATAATTCCATGGCGTTTATACGTGAGGCGATTACGCTGGAAACCGTCGATTATATGCTGAAGCCGATTACGAAGGAAGAGCTGGCGTCCGGATTGCTTCGTGCGGAGGAGCGGCTGTCGAGGCGCGGGCGCTCTGACGAAAGCGGCGATGCCAGAAGAAGCCGGGAGCGTTACCGCATGCAGGAATACGCATTGTTGGATTTGCTGCTGCAGCGGCGGTCGTGGAGTGACGCCATCGCAGCGCTCCGCGCTGCTCATGCACCGCTTGCGGAAGCGAAGCCGCCTTTCGCGGTGCTGTGCTGCGAGATGGACGTCATTCCGACAAGGCTGTCGACGACCGATGATCGCCAGCTTTACGGGGTTGCTTTTGCCAAGCTCTCATCGGAAGCAGCACAGAACTGCACTTCAGCATACGGGGCAGCTGCCTCTCCCGATCGGATGCTCATCGTGTTGTCTAACGCCAGCAAGGAGACGGTAATCGAGGCGGCCAAGAGCGTGCGTGCCGCTGTTCAATTGTATATGGACGTGTCGATCACGATCGGTGCGAGCCGGCTGGTACTCGAATTGAAGCTGCTTCCGGAGGCTTACATGGAAGCTGTTCATGCTGCCGAGCACAAGGGCTGGGTCGGAGATGGTCAGATCATTCCGTATGAAAGCGTGCAAATCGAGGCAACGAACAATCGCACCTTGCTTGACAAGGAATTGATTCTGCTGTCCGAAATCCGCGCAGGGAACGATGGGGCGGTTGCATCTATCCTGCTGGAGTGGACGGCGCAGTTCGCCGGCCTGCCTTCGCGACAAGTGAAGCTTATGGCGACACAGCTGGTGCTGTACGTCATGCGCGTCGTTCAGGACTTTCCGCTGCCGAATAAGGGCGCGCCATTCTGCCGCGATCCGCTACTCGAAATGTCGCGAATGGCAAGTGGTAGCGAGATCGTGGCCTTCATCTCCGATTACTTCGAAAAGGTCGGGCAATGGATCCGCGAATCGCGGGAGTTTGCCGTTCCGAAAATGTTCGATGACGCGCGTCATTGGATTCGCGAGCATTTGCATAAGGAGGCTAGTCTGAATGGTCTCGCGGACTATTTGCACTTAAGCCCAAAGTATGTCAGCTCGCGCTTCAAGCAGGTGACTGGCGAGTGCTTCGCCGATTTCCTGACCCGCGTTCGTTTCGAACGAGCTCGGGAGCTGCTGCTTGATCCAGGCCAGAAGGTGTCGGCGATCGCCGAGGCGGTCGGGTACACCGATACGAATTATTTCAGCATCGCTTTCAAGAAAAATATGGGCCTTACGCCTTCGGAATTTCGCAAACGATATCTCTGATCAACAGAGATATCGATTTTGTTTGTAAAGGCGGAAACAATCGAACCAAAACAAAGAGGACATGGAGCAACCTTATATAGGCGACAGTCGAAAAGCAGGATAATAGAATCGTAAGATATATTTCCATATGGAGAGGGGATCCCTGCATGATGGCGATACGCAGACGAAAGTGGTTTTTCCTATTGTTGGCAGTTATGCTTGCCTTCCTTGCAGCCTGCAGCTCGAACGGTGGCAGCAACGAGGCGACGTCGTCTCCAAGCGGCTCGCAAGAGCCGGCAGAAACAAGCGACGCACCGAAGGAAACGGTTAAACTGAAGTTCATGTACTGGGGCAGCACGGACGAGAAAAAGGCAATGGAGCAGATGCTCAAATCGTTTAATGAATCCCATCCGCACATCCAAGTGTCGGGCGAGCACGTTCCAGGAGATTACAACACGAAGATGAACACGCTTATGGCGGCCAACGAGCTGCCGGACGTCGCTTATTTGGGTGATGGCTTGACGAACAAATGGGGAAGCGAAGGAAAGCTGCTTGATTTCAGCCAATACTACGACAGTTATCCCGAGCTGCAGAACAAGCTGAAAGCTTCATATTTGTTCACGGAGCCAGGCAAAGCGGTTGCCAACTTTACTGCTCTCGAAATTATGGTTCTCTACTACAACAAAGACATTTTCTCGGAAGCGGGCGTATCCCTCCCGCCATCCGACCCCATGCAAGCTTGGACGTGGGATGAGTTCGTCTCCATCGCGAAGAAATTGACGAAGGACACTAAAGGACGGAATGCGGAAGATCCAGACTTTGACGAGAAGAACATCGACACCTATGGCTTCTCGTTCGGCACTGACCGTGGCACTTACGGTCCGCTGCTCGAGAGCAACGGTGCGGGAATTCTGGACGATTCGGGCAAAAGCTACGCGCTTAACGAGCCGGAAGCCGTCGAGGTGTTCCAAAAGCTTCAGGATTTGATCTACGTCCACCACGTTTCGCCCAATTTAATTCAACAGCAAAATATGCCTGACAATCATGTTCGCCTTCAAACGCGCAAAGTAGCGATGGTGCTTGATGGAACATGGGCGCTGCTCGATTTGACGAACAACAAGAAGTTGAACTATGGCATCGGCGTATTGCCGAAACTGAAAGAGCCAAAGACGGTCATTCTAGCCGGCACGACGGTTGTATTCAACTCAACGAAGCATCCTGCCGAAGCGCTGGAGTTTTATTTGTACCATAACAACCCGGATCAGGTTGACTTGTACCGTACGGGCCTTTGGATGCCGACGGAGGAGAAATACTATACGGAGGAAGCGGCCATTAAGCAATGGACCGATAATCCAGCGCATCCTCCGGAATTTCTGCAGGCTGGTATCGAATATACGAAGGGCTATGCAGTCAAATCTCCGTCAACGGCGATCAAAAATTGGCCTGAAATCAACAGCAAGCTAACGCCAGGACTCGATCTTATTTGGACGAATAAGAAGACGGCCCAAGAAGCGCTCGACGAGCTGAAGCCGCAGATTGAGCCTCTCATCCAAGGAGAATATCCGAACGAATAAACGGCATTCAATCAGTGCAAGGGACGGAAAGTGGTGGCTGCCGCAGCGCTTTCGTCCCCTGATTGCCGCATCGCTCACCTATTCCGGATGGAGGGAGTCAATATGAAGAAACGCAACAAGAATGGACTGCTTAAGATGGAGCGCCGATGGGGCATGCTGCTCGCGCTTCCGGTTACGCTCGGATTGATTCTCTTCGCCATAGGACCCATCATTGCATCCTTTTTCTTCAGCTTGACCGATTGGCAAATCGGAGGTCAATCCTCATTCATTGGCTTGAAAAACTACGAGACGATCTTAACGAAGGATCCTGTATTTACGAAATCGCTGTTCGTGACGGTCTATTATGTGCTCGCCACGGTCCCGGTCGCCATTATCGCCGCTTTCGGGCTGGCGATGCTCCTTAACCGCAAGGTGAAAGGCTTGTCCATCTTCAGGACGATCTTCTTTTTGCCATCCATAGTCCCCCGAATTGCCAGCACGATGCTCTGGCTGTGGCTGTTCAATCCCGACTTCGGTTTGCTCAACTCGATGCTTGAATTTGTGGGTCTGCCCGGAAGCCAATGGATTTATGCGGAGGAAACGGCGATTCCATCGATTGCGCTTATGAGCGTGTGGGGCGTCGGCAATTATATGATTATTTTTTTGGCAGGGCTGCAATCCGTTCCCGCACATTTGTACGAGGCGGTCGAAGTGGACGGGGGAGGAGCATGGCGCAAATTTTACCATGTTACCTTGCCCTCGATGACGCCGACGATATTCTTCAATATGGTCATGATGCAGATCGGGGCTTTCCAAAGCTTCGACAGCGTATACGTCATGACACAGGGCGGACCGAATAATGCGACCTTGCTCTATGTGGTCTATCTGTACCGCGTTGCCTTCACGGAGACGAAAATTGGCTATGCATCAGCGTTGTCTTGGATTTTATTCATCATAATCGTCGTGCTGACGCTCATTACGTTCCGGACGTCGCGCAAATGGGTGTATTACGAAGGGGGAGGAAAGTAGTGAGCAGAACGAGTCCCCGCATTTTCACTTATGTAACGCTCATTTTGCTCAGCTTGCTGATGATTTTGCCGCTCATCTGGCTCGCTAGAAGCTCCTTGATGGATAATGCGCAAATATTCATTTTCCCGCCGGAGTGGATTCCGAGTCCTTTTCGTTGGAGCAATTATCCGGAGGCACTTACGGCCGTTCCGTTCAGCCGCTTCTTCTTGAACACGATGACGCTTGAATTGCTCACGGTCAGCGGCGTACTTGTAACGACGATCATCTCAGCCTATACGTTCGCAAGGCTGAGATGGCCAGGCCGAAATATCGTGTTCGGCGTGCTGATGGCAACCGGCATGCTGCCTGGAGCAGCGACGCTGATTCCGATGTTCGTCCTATGGCGGGAAGTAGGAGCGCTTGATTCATTCGTTCCGCTCGCACTTCCTTCCTGGTTCGGTGCAGGCGTCTACACAGGGCAAGGTGTGTTCGCGATATTTCTAATGCGTCAGTTTTACCTCTCCATTCCCCGGGAGCTTGACGAGGCGGCTTACATGGACGGGGCGGGCCCTTTGACTGTGCTTTGGCGGATCATCATTCCGCTCTCGAAGCCCGCAGTGCTCGTCATAACCGTGTTTTCGTTCAATGACGTGTGGAACCAATTTCTAGAGCCAACCTTGTATCTCAGCTCGGAATCCAACTTTACGATGGCGCTTGGCCTAGCTTCCTTCAAAGGGCTCTACAATGCGCAATGGGGTTATCTGATGGCCGCGTCGGCTACGATGGTCGCTCCGATTATTTTGCTATTCTTTCTTGCGCAGCGCTACTTTATCGAAGGAATTACGCTCACGGGCATTAAAGGCTAAGGAGGGAGATCGGATGATGAATGCAAGGTTGTCACGGCTTCGGTCAGTGTTGAAAGAGAAAAAGCTCGAAGCCATTCTTATTTCACATGGTCCGAATCGCCGATACATATCCGGATTTACAGGATCTTCCGGATATGCGGTCGTAACGGGCGAGCATGCCTTGCTGCTAACGGATTTCCGCTATCTTTCGCAAGCGAAGGAGCAGGCGGCGACCTTCGATGTGGAGCGGCACGGGGTTCAACCTCTCGCGTCGATCGCGGAGCATATCCGCAAGCTTGGCGTTCGAGAGCTCGCCTTCGAGGCAAATCGGTTGACCTTGGCGCAAGCCAAAATGCTGCTGGAGCAATTATCCGGCATCGCGTGCTTGCCGACTGAAGAAATCTTGGAGAAGCTTCGCAATGTCAAGGATGAAGCCGAAATCGCGTCACTCCGGGAAGCAGCACGCATTGCGGACGAGGCGTTCTTTCATATATTGCCTCTCATCCGTCCTGGCACGACCGAGAGGCGAATCGCAGCGGAGCTGGAATACCGCATCCGGCTGCTCGGCGCGGAATGTGGATGGCCGGGATTCATCGTCGCCTCGGGCTATCGTTCGGCTCTGCCGCACGGCGTGGCGAGCACTAAGGAAATCGGCAATGACGAATTCGTAACGCTTGATTTCGGCGCGATCGTGAACGGTTACATGTCGGATGTGACGAGAACGGTGTTCGTAGGCAAGCCCGACGGGAGGCAGCGTGAGATTTACGCTACGGTGCTAGCCGCCAACGAAAAAGCGATTCGAGGCTTGCGTCCCGGATTGGACGGCAAGCAGGGAGACGCCCTCGGCCGTGATGTCATCGCGGAACGGGGCTATGGGGAATATTTCGGACATGGCCTCGGGCATGGCATCGGCTTGGAAATCCACGAGCAGCTTCGTTTATCGCAGTTAAGCGATTCCATCCTGGAACCAGGCAACGTGCTTACCGTTGAGCCGGGCATATACATTCCTAATGTTGAAGGCGTTCGCATCGAAGACGACGTGCTCATCAAGCCGAATGGCGTGGACGTCCTCACTTCAAGTCCCAAAGCGCTGATCGCGCTCTAAATTGGACGGCTCGAGCCGAGCCTCCGTATCGAGGAGGAAGCAAATATGAGTTTATTTTCCGGCGTTTATGTCGCTATCGTTACCCCTTTCGATGACAAGATGAATGTGGATGTTGCCCGCTTAGAGGAGCATGTCGATTGGTTGATCCGTGAAGGCGTCGACGGCATCGTCCCAACCGGTTCAGTCGGAGAGTACGCCACTTTATCGGCAGAGGAGCGAAGAACGGTAGTCGAGACTGCTATTGCTGCGGCTGCAGGCCGGGTGCCTGTCATCGTCGGAACGGCCGCGCCTTCTACGGGAATGGCCGTGCAATGGGCGGAGCATGCCAAGCAATCCGGTGCAGCAGGTATTATGGCACTGCCGCCAATCAGTTACAGGCCGTCCGAAGCCGAAGTGATCCATCATTACGAATCGCTATCTTCGGTTGGGCTGCCTATCGTCGTTTATAACAACCCCCATGATTATCCGACTGACATGAAGCCCGCCTTTCTGCAAAAACTGTCTGCCATCGAAAACGTTGTCGCCGTCAAGGAGTTTTCAGGCGATATCCGAAGAGTACATGATATTCAAAGGCTGACCGATCTTCAGATCATGATTGGCGTGGATGATTTGGCTATGGAGGGCGGGCTGTTCGGTGCAGCGGGATGGATCGCCGGTCTTACGAATGTATTGCCGTCGGAGAGTGTCCGCATGTTCAAGCTGGCTCAGCAGGGCCAGTTGGATGAGGCGATCGCTATTTATCGCAGATTGCTTCCGTTATTTCATTGGGATGCGAATCCGCGCCTCGTTCAGGCGATCAAATACAGTATGGAGTTGGCTGGTCGGCCGATGGGGTTGACCCGCCCGCCGCGTCTGCCGCTAACGGAGGAGGAGCAGAGCGACATTCGGGAGGCGTATGCGTACGCGACGAGCGAATAGGTGAAATTCAGAAGGGGGGAAGCAGCATGGAATCCAGGAACTGGATCGGCGGAGAATGGAGCAAGCCGGAAGCGGGCACGCTCGAAATCCGCAATCCTTCTGATTTAACTGAAACGGTGGGGTATGTTCATTTGTCGGGCAAGGCGGAATTGTTTGCGGCAGTCGATGCGGCGCGGAGCGCGCAGCCGAAGTGGGCGGCGATGACGGGAGCCGCTAGAGGAGAATGTCTCTATCGCATGGCCGATTTGCTTGAGGCGCATGTTGCAGAGGTTGCGATTCTAGCAAGCAGCGAAATGGGCAAGCCAATTGCCGAGATGCGCGGGGAAGTGGCACGCGGCGTCCAATTGCTTCGCTATTACGCAGCGGAGGGCGTTCGTGCGAACGGCCAGATTATTCCTTCGGCCTTCGCCAATGTGAAGCAGTATTCGGTTCGCGTCCCGCTCGGAGTAGCTGCGGTCATTACGCCTTGGAACTTTCCGGCGGCTATCCCGATATGGAAGATCGCCCCCGCTTTAATATGCGGCAACACGGTCGTATGGAAGCCGGCAGAAAACGGTTGCCTGACTGCGGTTAAACTCGCGGAAATATTCGCCGAAGCTAAATTGCCAGCGGGTACCCTTAATCTGATTATTGGGAAGGGGAGTGTCGTTGGCGAAGCGCTGCTGCAGGAAGCGAAGATTGACGCGGTCAGCTTTACCGGTTCTTCCGCAACGGGGCTTCGGGTCGCGGCGGCCAGCGCTGCGCGAAATTTGAAGTACCAGTCGGAGATGGGCGGCAAGAATGCTGCCGTCGTTCTGCGCGATGCCGATCTCGATGCGGCTGTTGCGGCCGTCGTTAGCGGCGCCTTTCGCTCGGCGGGGCAGAAATGCACGGCGACGAGCAGAATTATCGTCGAACGGGCTGTTTATGATGAGTTTGCGTCCAAAACGGCCGAAGCGATAGCAAAGCTGTGCATGGCAAATGCAAAAACCGAAGGGGCGTATCTCGGTCCCGTCGCCTCGTTGGAGCAATTCAAGTCGGTTAATGGGTTCGTGGAGACCGCGCTTGCGGAGGCGCGAACCGTTGCCGTCGGTTCGAGAGCTGATGGGGAGGATGAAGGGTACTATATTTCCCCGCTGCTCGTAGAGGGAGTATCGGCTGATCATCAGCTCGTCCAAGAGGAAGTGTTCGGCCCATTGGCCGTGCTGCTCCCCGCTGACAACCTCGACGAAGCGATTGCACTTGTCAATCGGACCGTCTTTGGGCTTAGCGCTTCCGTATTCACAAGAGACCTGAACAACGCGTTCCGGTTTCTCGACGAAGCGGAAGCGGGCATGGTCCGCGTCAATCAGGAAACGGGAGGTGTGGAATATCAGGCACCCTTCGGGGGCATGAAAGATTCCAGCTCCCACAGTAGAGAACAGGGCCAATCCGCTCTCGAATTCTACTCCCATCTGAAAACATGCGCGATTCAATACCGTTAATGCGCGATGAACGGAGCGTGAGCAATGACAATGGCGAGCTCGACTATGAATATGCAATTGCTGCCGCAGATGCGTTGCGCGCTTGCTCCCGAGCTGAGGCAATCGCTCATGCTGCTGCAGATGACGACTGCTGATCTGTTCTCCTATTTGCGGGAGGCCGAGCAGGACAATCCGTTGATTCAGCTCGAGGAGGCGGATTGGTTATCCTATGGAGCCAAGCAAAGTGGAGCAGTAGGCCATCGGAGCAGTGGTGCTGATCTGGCTGCATTCCGCATGGAGAGGGAAACGCTTGAACAAGCACTGCACGCCCAGATCAGACTAACTAACGCACCGAGAATGGAGAAAATGGCTGCCGCCTTTTTGGCGGGCAATTTGAATGAATCCGGTTATCTGGATATTGGACTTGAAGAGGCGGGGAGCATCACGGGGCTTGAGATGAATGTCGTCGAAGCTGGACTTAGACTGCTGCACACGTTGGAACCCGCAGGCTCTGCTGCCGCGTCGCTGAAGGAATGTTTGCTGCTGCAGGCGTCTCGCGATAACAGCGCACCTCGGTTTGTTAAGGAGCTGATCCAAAGCCATCTCGGCGATGTTGCCAAGCGGCGCTGGAAGATCATCGGCAAATCGCTCGGAATAAGCGAGCAGGAAATGGAAGGCGCCGTCCGGTATTTGCGGAGTCTCAATCCCCGTCCGGGGCTTCACTACGGCAATTCGGACGATTTATATGCGATAGCGGAGATCAAGCTGCGAAGATCGGAAGACGGTTCAGGGTTTGTCATTCGCGAATCGGCTCCGTTCCGGATAAGCTTTCATGCTCTCGGGCTTGATGCAGGTGCTGGTCCTCGCGCGTGGCATGATTGGGTTGAAGCCAAGAGAAAAGAAGCAGGCGTATTGGAGGGAATGCTGCGCTTCCGAATGCGAGCCTTAACCGCTGTGACCGCCGCTATCGCCGTTCAACAGCAGCGATTTCTGGATGAAGGAGCGGCAGCGATACGGCCTCTTAAGCTGGAGCAGATTGCCGCCGAGACCGGATTTCATCTCTCGACTGTCAGCAGGGCAGTTCGAGGAAAGCATGTAGATACGCCGTTTGGCGTGCTGCCGTTAAATACGTTTTTTTCCAATGGCCTCGAAAGTGACCGCGGAGAAGAGGTATCCTCGCGAGCGGTGAAGTATCGCATCCGAGGGCTAATCGCAGGCGAGAACAAGCAGCGCCCGTTAACGGACGCGCGTCTTGCCGCATTGCTTCATGAGGAAGGGCTGATCATCTCTAGACGTACTGTTGCGAAATACCGGGAAGAGGAACGCATTCTGCCGTCGACTTTCCGGTCCATGCCGCTGTAATCATGCCCGGTTTATGAAGGGAGGAGATGCCCATGTAACCGCAGGTAGGCAATGGGAAGCGTGCTTCGAATACCGAAAAAGAAGAGGAGGCTCAAGGAATGGAACTACGAACCATGCAAGGAAAGCGGAGCTTTACGTTCACAGCAGCCGTATCTGCTATTTTGATCGGGGTGCTTCTGGTCACGCTGCTCTTCACAGGTCCGCCGAGACCGGTCCATGCCGCGGCGGGTTACGCCGAGGTCGTCGATATTTTTGGCCGGACGGTGAACGACAACGGAATCGAACTTGTGGACTGGCAGGGCTACCTAGCCAACCCTTATATCAAGCTCACGGTCAAGCCCCCGACTAGCGCGGTGTTCCCTGTTACGATCAACTTAACGACCCAAGGCACCTCCCGCCTGATGATGAACAGGCCGAGTACAATGTCAGCCACCGGCGCAGCCAAAACGTTGACGTTCGCTAATGCAGCATCCACGCAAGAATTCAACTTGGCTATTCACCCTGACCGGGTCGGCGGCAACGGCGAAATCGAGAATCATACGTTGACTTTGCAGGTGGTTCAAGGAAACAATGCGACCAGCACACAATCTATTGCGATTCGGGTGCTCGATCAAGACGACAATGCCGAGCCAACGATGCCGCTCAAATTCGATTACCGCTTCGATACGATAACGAACATATTCGGCGATGCCGGTGTGAAAGCCGCCACGGAGCAGGCGATCAAGGACTGGTTCTACTTTTTCGACGAAGCCCCATATGATACCGTCGCTTCCGGTGCGGAGCAGATGTCCCTTCCTGGAGACAATTGGCAGAACTCCATATCGGTCACGAATAACGCCGCATACAACGGCATGTGGGTCTTCCTGCGCGGGATTAATGATCCCTATTCGACAGGGTTTCCCTCCATCAACGGTAATTACCACAAACGCGCAGGCGTTCAAGTACCGGGACCGATTCCTCGTTCACTCGCAACGATTTTGGATTTCTATACGGGCTTTACGCCGTTTACATCGTTGAACGATGAAGATTATTACTTGACGCAGATGCCCGGCGCATCTTGCACCTCCAACTGCCAAACCGATTTGCTCGGCTTGATCGCCCATGAATTCGGGCATGCAGTCGCCTTCCACAGCGACTGGCCTGGCATGGCAGCATATGTCGCAAGCGGCGGAGCGAACGATTCCGAAGTGATCGCCTATCAAGGCAACGCGGTGCCGCTCGATACCAGCTACCACATTCCTGAAGCCAATTCTCAGAACTGGGATCGGCTGAGCGGGCAAAGCGGCGGGCGCAGCCATATGTTCCATCCGAAGAGATGGATGATGACGAAGCTCTCTCTGCTGATCGCGGAGAATGCAGGCTGGAAGATCAAAAAAACACTAACGCCATTTCTTGCTCCGTCCATCGTTACAACATCGCTGCTGGGCGGCACGAAAGGCGCCGCTTATTCGCAGACGCTTTCGGCGAAAGGCGGCGTACCGTTCTATGATTGGAATCTAATAAGCGGTTCGCTTCCGCCGGGACTGACCTTGGATCGCTTCAAGGGAACCATTAGCGGAACAATCTCGGGCAGTGCGCCCCAAAACAGCTATACGTTCACGGTGCAGCTGCGGGACTACGATACGCTTAGCGTGCCGGTTACGAAGACGTTTACCATTAGCCTGAACGGCACCGAGCCGCCAACCGACCTGGTTGCGCGATACCTATTTAATGAAACGAGCGGCATGACAGCGGCTGACGCTTCCGGCAATGGCTTGAACACTTCGCTGAGCGGCGGTGTAACATGGGCTGCTGGCCATGCGGCCAACGCTGTTCTTTTTAATGGTACGACAGGCTACGGCAGCTTGCCTAGCGGTATCGTCAGTGGGCTAAACAATTTCACGATCGCCACTTGGGTCAAAGTGGACAATACATCGAACTGGACCCGAATATTCGACTTCGGTACTGGAGCTGCGTCGAACATGTTCCTGACACCTCGTCCAGGCGGGGCAGGGCTTCGGTTCGCGATCACGACGAGCGGCAGCGGCGGGGAGCAGCGGTTATCGACGACGACGGCATTCCCGACGGGCGTGTGGAAGCATGTTGCGGTGACGTTGAACGGGACCGCGGGCACGCTGTACGTGGACGGCGTATCGGTAGCGACGAATGCGAATATGACGATTAAGCCGTCGAGCCTAGGCAACACGACACTCAACTATCTCGGTCGATCACAATATGCCGGCGACGCTTATTTGAACGGAGGATTAGACGATTTCTGCATCTACAACCGGGCGCTGAGCGGATCGGAAATCACCGCTCTGTTTAATAGCTGACCAAGCGCATGACAAAGCCGCCTTTCGGGTTGAAATACCCTAAGGCGGTTTATTTGCATGGTCGTTAGACGATTTCGGTTTGGTACAGCTTCGCTCGGCTGCGGGCGATATCAGGATGGAACTGAATGAGTGCTTCGCTTCTTGTCCGTTTGACTTGTGCCATGGCATCTTTGACTTCGGCTTCGCCGGGAGCTTTCTTGGCTGCGGCGTTGATTGCGATCGATAAGCCGGCAACTGTTCCCTGCGCGATCGCGACTTTGGCGCTCTCTACTCCGGTAATGTTGCCGGCGACATAGAGACCGGGAAGCGGCGTCTGCATATTCTCGCCATGCACCGGAACATGTCCGCCGAGCTCCGGCACATAGCGGAAAGGGCAGCCGGCAACCGCGGCCAGCTCCGCAAGCGGATACAACCCGCCAGCGATGCATACGAAGTCGGCTTCCACGATGCGTTCGCTGCCGGCAATCGGTTCTCCGCGCGCAGTGACGTCAGCAATGAGCACGCCTTCTACGGCGTCCCTCCCGACAATCTCGATCGCGCAGCGGCGAAGCTGAAGCGGCACGTCCAGCATGCGTATTCCTTGTTTGGGGAAAAAGGTCAACGCGAGCTTGCGCAGCATACTGCTCTGCAGAAGCTTCGCACCGTATTTGAGCATCGCGCTTGGTGCTAAGTCCGCGAAGCGCAGCAACGAGCCGAGTACGGCTTCGGGGTCGGAGGCATTGCCGCTGAGCGCATTGCCGGGCGGCAGTACGATCGCGGCCAAATTGATGCCCGCAAGGCGAAGCTCGGACACGATGGCCATGGCGAGTACGCTCATGCCGATGACGACGCCTCGATTGCCGACGCGAACGCGTTGTACATTCGTCATCACCTGCGCGGCACCAATTGACATAACGCCGGGAAGCGTCCATCCCGGAAGCGGGTTTGCCGATTCGGCGGCGCCGGTAGCGAGGAGGACGAAAGGCGCATGATAACAGCCTTGGTTCGTCCATATGGTCCAACTGTTATCACTCGTTCGATTCAAGCCGGTCACAGACACTCCGGTTTGAATATGAGCGCCCGCATTCCGGGCACCGAGCACGAGCAATTCAGCTTCCCGAATGCCGTTCCACCAAGCACCGCCAGGCTCCTGATGCAATTGGCCGAGCAGGCGCCCGCCGGGCTTCATGAATTCATCCAGCAGAAGTACCTTCAAGCCGGCTTGCGCGGCAGAGCAAGCTGCAGCCAAACCTGCTGGTCCAGCGCCGACGACGATAAGATCATAGAAGGTATTCATAAGGAAGGGCTCCTCTCATCCTCCGCCATCTGACGGAACGGTGTTGGAAGGACGGTTCCTGATCGAACGTCCATGCCTTCCTTAACCGGCGTTAGGCAAGCGCGAACGCCGGTTATGCCTCCAATCGTTACCCGGCATTCCATACAATGCCCGATGTTGCAGTAAATGCCCCTAGGCGATCCGTTCTCCTCATGTAGCCTCAGCGTCCGAACGCCGCCAGCAAGCAGCGCGGCGGCGATGCTTTCGCCTTCGCGCGCCTTATAAAGTCTCCCATCATAGGAAAAGGAGCAGGTTTCTGCGGGTGGGAGAGGGCCAAGAACGGGATGGTGTTCGATTCTGCCGTAGCTCATCATGATTGCCCCCAATCGGTGAAAGACACCGGTCGAACCGGCGGCTGGACTTTTAGCGGGAGCTCGGATGGAAAGTCTCCTCCTGGCTTAATCGCCAAGCGATCGAGCAGCGGCCGGCATATACGGCCGCCGCATATTCCCATGCCGGCACGCGTGCGCAGCTTCGTCTCGCGCGCGGAGCAGCCATGCTGGCGTATGGTCTCACGGATTTGCTCCAATGTGACCTCCTCGCATCTGCAAACGATTATCGATGCTTCGTTCATGTAAACAGCCTCCTTGTTGATCTCTCTGGATACTTTATGAAGATGCAAATTTCATGCCATCCGATGATACCGCAAGTAGAATTTCATTAATTGAAATACTATGCCATCCAATGATGCGGCAATCGGAATTTCGTATACATAGGCCGCGCGCTAGTCGCGGGTGCTCCGGGCAGCATTTTAGATAAATATCTATTCGCATCCGAAGAAGCTGCAGCAAAAGTTCGCAATTGTAGAGCCCATGGCATCGTTTTTGCAGCTACTAATATGACGAGGACCGACGTCGTCTCAATCCGCTCGAAAAGGTGGGATTCAATTTGATTATGCTGTACCGGAACAGAAGGAGCATGCTCTTGGAAAAGCTGGAGAAGAAGGCCCTAGGGGCGGCACTGGTGGTATCGCCGGCGTCTATCGCGTATTTGACGGGATTCCGATCGGATCCAATGGAACGATTTATGGCGCTTTGGATAAGGGCTGACGGTACGACGATATTGTATGTTCCCGAATTGGATGAGACGAAGGCAAGCATGATACAGGGAATCGATAGGCTGGTGCCCATTCCAGACGGGAAGCCTGCGATCGAAGTATTAAGGGGGAATTGCGGCGGGGAGCTGCAGCGCTGCGGCATCGAAAAAGAAACACTGAAGTGGAAAATGGCTGAACAGTTGGTTTATTTATGGCCGGATACGGAATTCGTGGATATCGACTCGGATATCGGGCAGATGCGTGGCTGCAAGACGAGGACAGAGGCGGATCTCGTGAAAGCAGCGGCAGGCTTTGGGGACGCTGCCCTTGAAGCCGCTTTACGTTTTTTTCGCCGAGGGATGAAGGAAAGGGAGCTTGCGGAGGAAATCGATAGGCAGATTATACTGGCCGGAGGGGATGGCCCTGCTTTCAAGACGACCGTGCTGGGAGGCGAACGGTCTGCGCTGCCTCACGGAGAAACCTCGGAATACGTAATCGTCGATGGCGATATTGTGCTCGTCGATATGGGGGTGGTTCATAAAGGCTACTTATCGGACATGACTCGGACATTCCTTGTCGGACATGGGACGGCGGAGCAAGAACGGATGTACGAAACGGTTCTGGAGGGAAATCGGAGGGCGATTGCCGCCTTGCAATTAGGAGCACCGCTGGCGTCAGTCGATGAGGCGGCAAGGTCGTGGATTAGAAGTCGCGGCTACGGAGAACAATTTCCTCATCGCGTCGGCCACGGCCTCGGCATCGAGATCCACGAGCCGCCTTCCGTACACGGCTGGAATGAGCAGCCGATCGTCAGCGGAATGCTGTTGACAATCGAGCCGGGTATCTACATTCCCGGCTTAGGCGGGGTTCGGATTGAAGACGACCTGTATGTGAATGAGGATGGCTTCGCAGAGCAGCTTACCCGTTTTCCGAAGTCATTGAAACGCCTTTAGTGCGCTGACCCGTTCACCGAAGCCATTGAAACGCCTTCAGTTCGCTGAATCGTTTCCGAACAGCGCGCGGATGCGTTTATAGAGCGTCATTCGTGAAATGCCTAGAAGTTGGGCGGCTGCCTGCTTATTGCCGCTTGTTTCCTGGAGCGCGGACTCAATAAAACGGCGCTCATAATTCGCGAGCCAATCGGATAATGCCCCTTGCTTTGGCAAGGAGGGGCTAACATCGGAATGCTGCTTGGAGAGTGGCGACCAATGTGCGGCGCTGCGCAGTACTGCGGGAGGGAGATGCTCGGCTTTAAGCGAGCCGCCTGCGGACAACACGCATAGGCGCTCGATCGCATTTCGGAGCTCGCGGACGTTGCCAGGCCATGGATGCAGAGCAAGCAGCAAGTGCAATCCTTCGTCTAATGGCACGGTGCAGCCGAACCGTCTCGCGAACAGCTCGGCGAGGAGCGGAATATCCTCGGGACGGTGGCGAAGGGGCGGAATGTCCAGCTCAATCACATGTATACGATAATACAGATCCTCCCTAAACTTTCCTTGTTCCACAAGCAGGGCCAAATCGCGATTCGTTGCGGCAATGAAACGGCAGTCTGAGTGGAGGGTACGCGTTCCGCCGACCGGATAATATTCGCGGTCTTCGAGTATACGCAGCAGCTTCGCTTGCAAATCGAGCGGCAGCTCTCCGATTTCGTCCAGAAATAGCGTGCCGCCGCGGGCGAGCTCGATCTTGCCGGATTTGCCGCGCGGATCTGCTCCGGAGAACGCGCCTTTCTCATAGCCGAACAGCTCGCTTTCGGCAAGGCTGGCCATCATTGCGCCGCAATTGACGGCAACGAACGGGGAACCGGCCGCTTCGCGAAGGGAATGAATGCCCCTTGCGAACACTTCTTTGCCGACGCCGGTTTCTCCCGTAAGCGTGACGGTGGCGGCAGTATGGGCGAGCCTGCGCGCCATATCGATAACAGAGAGCAAAGCCGGACTTTTTCCGATCAAATCATGGAATGGATCGGATTGATTATGCATAGAAGCTGTTGGTTGCAACGAGGGGTCCTCCCTTGAAAAGTGTATCTTAATTATTACACTGTCAACCGAAAGTGTAAATATATGTATCGGTAGGTGACGCACATGACCATTAAACGGCATGCGGACGTGCTTGTTTTAGGAGGCGGCATTATTGGCGCGTCCGTATCATATTTTGCAGCAAAAGCGGGCTTGTCTGTCGCATTGCTTGAACGCGGAGAGATTGCTCAAGGAACGTCGTCGCGATGCGACGGGAATATTCTCGTCATCGACAAGGAGCCCGGCTTCGATAGCCTGATGTCGATCGAGAGCCAGCGCATCGTCGCGGAGCTGGCCCGGGAGCTTGCGCAGCCGTTCGAATACCGAGCTCCCGGTAGCGTATTCGTATGCGAGAATGAAGCGGAAATGGAAGCGGCCCGAAGCTGGGTGGCGAGGCAAGCTGCGCTGGGGCTCCCGTTCCGGATGCTCGACCGTTACGAAATACGCCAGGAGTCTCGCTATTTCGCAGATGATTTGCCCGGCGGCTTGGAATGCGGTTCCGATTCGACGGTAAATCCCTATTTGCTGACCTATGCGCTTGCCGACGGGGCGAGGCGCCACGGGGCGGAAATATGTTTGGGGACGACCGTGCAAAACGTTGACAAACTGAGCGGTAATGGTTATGCCGTCGAAACGGACCAAGGCACATGGGTCGCGGGCAAGGTTGTCAACGCTGCTGGCTGCTGGGCGCCAATGATCGGAGGGATGGTAGGTATAGACATTCCGATTGCTCCGCGCAAGGGTCATCTCATTGTCGCTTCCAGGCAGCAGCCGGTCGGCATGCGCAAGGTAATGGAGTTCGGTTATTTGATGTCCAAATTCGGAGGCACTCGTCAAGTCGATCGCTTGACGGAACAATACGGCGTGGCGCTCGTCTTCGAGCCTACCGAAAGCCAGAACTTTCTGATCGGCTCCAGCAGGGAGTTCGCCCGTTTCGATACGACAGTACGGCCGGAAGTCATCGCCTGCATGGCCAGGCGGCTGCTCCGATTTTATCCCGCGTTATCCGATTTTCAAATCATTCGCACGTATACCGGCTTGCGTCCTTGGACGCCCGACCATTTGCCGATCGTATCCGAGGTCGAAGACATGCCGGGCTACTATATTGCAGCTGGACACGAAGGAGACGGCATCAGCCTGGCTGCCGTAACCGGCAAGCTGATGGGAGAATTGCTTACGAATGCCAAGACGACATGCATTCCGGCGGAACCTTTGAGATTCGGCCGATTCAATAAGAATGAAGGGGGTAACGACCATGAACGCAGCGCGCGTGTATCGCACCATTGACACTCATACGGGAGGCAATCCGACCCGAACGATTATTAGTGGAATGCCGAAGCTAACAGGAACGACCATGGCGGAAAAGATGCTCGATATGAAACAAAATCATGACGGCATTAGGCGGCTGCTGATGAACGAGCCTCGCGGGCATGAGGTGATGTCGGGAGCATGCCTGGTGCCGCCTTGTCAGGAAGAAGCCGATGTAGGCGTCATTTATATTGAAACAGGCGGCTACCTGCCGATGTGTGGGCACGATACGATCGGTTTTTGCACCGCATTGGTCGAATGCGGACTTGTGCCGGTAGAGGAGCCGATAACGGTAATTAGGCTGGATACGCCCGCTGGACTTGTTCGCGCGGAGGTGACGGTCAATGAAGGGACCGCTCTCCAGGTGGCATTCCGCAATATTCCAGCATTCCTGCATAGCGTTAGCAGCGTATACGTTCCAGGGCTAGGAGACGTGGCATTCGAAATTGCTTACGGCGGCAATTTCTTCGCGATTATAGACGCCCGCGCATGCGGGCTGCAGCTTGAGCCCTCGAATGCGGCGGCTATCATTAAGCAAGCGGTTCAAATTCGGCAAGCGATTAACAAGAGCTTGGTCATTGAACATCCGGAATCTACGTTTATACGAGGCGTAACGCATGTCGAGTTCTATGGCGATGCCTGCCATCCAGACGCGGATTTACGCAATGCGGTTGTCGTGCCTCCGGGAGGCATCGACCGCTCGCCTTGCGGCACGGGCACTTCGGCAAAGCTGGCAGCGCTGTTTGCGCAGGGAAAAATCGCTCTTGGCGAGACGTTCGTTTACGAAAGCATTGTCGGCTCGCTTTTCAAAGGCAGGGTGTTGGAGCAGACGATAATTGGCATGCAGCAGGCCGTCGTAACGGAAATTGCCGGTTCGGCAAGGATGATGGGCATGCACACGTTTTATTCCGATCCGGAAGATCCGTTGAACGAAGGTTTTTTGTTCGTACCTCCAAACGATCACGGAGGGGAGAATGCCCAAACATGAAATTTAGTAGAATGGCCAAATCGTTGGACGTTCATGTCGCTGGCTGGCCGCTGCGGGTCCTGTTCGATGTCGCGGAGCACCGCGAGGCAGAGACGCTGGAGGAAAAAGCTTTGCGGTTATGGCAAGCGGAACGTTCGCCGCTTCGCTGGCTGCAGCATGAGCCGAGAGGGCATGCTGCAATGCGAATCGGTGTCGTGACCTCATCGCGAAAAGGAGATTACGGCTTGATGGTATTCGATTCGGAAGGCATGTGCCTGGTTGACGGAATGGATGCGCTCTGTGCAGCTTTGGCTATGACGGAAACCGGGTTATTGGCAAACGCGGACGGAATCGTATTTGAGACGGAGAGCGGATCGATTGCGGTTGGTCCAACGGACAGTGAAACCAGACGGTCTGCCGTTTACCGGTTGGCTTCGTCCGAGCTCGCTTCCTACAGGGTTGTTCGGGCGCTTGACGCCGGATTGTCGCTTCATCCCCGCAACGCTTATGAGATCGAAGAATATATAGGAAGCTGCGCGGAAGGTAAAACAACGGTGCTCGCGGAGGAGAAGAATGGCATGGAATGGGTGCTCGCTGCGATCGGCCGCGATGGTTGTTTAGTGCGCGCTCCACACATGGCCGCGATCGGAGCGATGCTCGCTAAGCTTCGCGGGGAAGGGGCGAATTGCAATGTCCCCCATCGCTTCATTGGTCTTGCAGGCGGGTTAGTAGAGTGCATGATCATATCAACAGACGGTATTGGGGAACGTGACCTGGAATTAGTCTTGGTTTTGACCGCACGCGCCAGATTGGTCGCGTCGTGCGAATTCATTCTTGATCCGCTGGATGAGCTTGGTGAAGGCTTTCTATTGCGATGAGCGTTTATTCGACGTTCATATGTTTCAGATAGTAGGCATTGCGATAGCCGGTTGGCGTAAGATGCTCATGCTTGCGAAAGAGACGTATGAAATATTTTTCGTCCGGGATGCCTACGTCATGCGCAATCTGCTTGACGGTTCGGTTGGTTCCGGCAAGCAGTGACTTCGCTTTGAACAATTTTTGCGCCAAAATATACTCATGAAGGTTTCTGCCCAAAAAGCGCTTGAATTGTCTGGAAAGATAGTCCCGGTTGTAGCCGTATTTGTCAGCGATAATGGAAGCAGTAAGCGGCTCCGCCGTATGGATGCGAATCCATTCTACGATTTCGGCAACCAACGGATCAGGCGGTATGAGGGCGCCGGTTGCATGGCCCGAATCCGCTTGCTCTGCAAGCTCCAAAAATAAAGAAGTCATCCTATAGTGCAGGGCAGAATGGTGAATAAGCTTGGAATTGGCCAAATGCTGAAGCTGGTGGAACAGGATATCAATTTTGTCTGGATGGCCGCATCGGAAAAATAGAGGCAAATACGCATATTCGTTTTTGACCGCATGCTGCCCTTCGGACTCCCTCTGGATCCTATCCTCCAGCCACTCCTCCTCCTTGCAAATGATTGCGTTCCCGGGACATAGGAAATGCACCCAGTAGAACGTAAGCTCACCTTCGCTCGGCTGATAACCGAAATGCGTTTCGCCTGGCAAAATAAGCAGCGCGTTTCCCGGTCCGACTTCGAAACGGTCGTTCTGCTGCTGAATATACTGCGTTCCCTTGACGCCGATAATAATCTCGAAGCTGTCGATCACGCGGCGGGAATGTGTCCAAGAGCGACGCGAATGCAAATGTCCTGCTGAAATAAATGCTAACGGTTGGCGAATATCCGTTCTCAGGAACCGCAAGTAGGATCACTCCTTCCGGATGGTGTGAAGCTGTTTCGAGCAAGGGATCTGCCATTTATATATTCGACACTGCTTACTTGAAATCCCTTCCAGGCGCCTGTCTTTACATACGAGCCTATCGGGGACTAATTGCATAGACGGAACAGCGTAGAAGTTCGTTTGTTGAGATGCATGAGCAATGAAAAAGGGAGTCCATATGATGGATTCCCTTTTTTATTGCTCATGATGGCTAATATAAGTTCATGTTATTGAAAAGCAGCCATGTTCAATCCTCATATTGGATGAAATAATGAAAGTCGAAAGGGGGTGTACGGATGACGAAAAGGCTTCACGCAAAATGAAAACGCATTCATTTTAAGGCTGCAGACAAAACAGCGCGGAAGGTGTTAGGAGCACTAAAAATGAAGAATCGTTAAATTTGAAAGGAACGGTGTTTCGTATGTTGAAAAAATTCAGGCCAAGGCTAGGCATTCTCTTGATTTTGGCTCTAATCTTCTCGGTTTTTGGACAAGCGGGTACATTGAATATAAGCGTAAGCGCAGACGCGAATGATGCATACGACGAACTAAGAATCAAGTACATGGCTACTCTGACCGGAGGAACTGGATATGATAACTCTGATCCGGACGTGGCCCATAAAGTCAATATGCTGGACCAAACCAGCTGGGGCAACTTGAATAAGTCGCCAGACAGGCTTTACTTGTGGGCTGATCTTTATGATGCCAATTTAATTAGCAATCCCAAATATTTGACGCAAAACTATTTGCGAATCAAGGAGATGGCAATCGCTTATAAGAGCGTCGGCTCAAGTCTTTATGGCAATGCAGCACTTAAAACGGATATTCTCGACGCGCTGGAATGGATGTATGTGAATCGTTACAATGAAACGGTGTATCCGGAGCATACGTGGATTAACTGGTATGACTTGGAGATCGGTACGCCGATACAGCTCTCCGATGCCGTGTTGCTCATGTATGACGAACTGATGGAGACACCGGTGAGAATTACCAATTATATGAACATGATTCAACATTTCTCGCCGGACCATACCAAGGTTACGATGCATAATCCAAATGTCCCAAGCGCAGAAATTACGGGCGCTAACCGCGTCTGGAAAGCTTCCTATCTCGCTGTGCAAGGCATTATTTTGAAATCGGATACCAAATTGTCGAACGCAAGGGACGCGTTATCCCAAGTGATGGATTACGTGACATCAGGAGACGGCTTCTATAAAGACGGCTCTTTCGTGCAGCATCAGAATTTCGCCTACAACGGCGGGTACGGAGCAGCCCTGATTCAGGATATCTCGAATATCATCTACCTGCTGGGCGGCTCGCAATGGTATCCGACTTACGCGGAACTAGACAATGTGTACCAATGGGTGTACGACTCCTATGAGCCTTTGATATACAAAGGTGCCATGATGGATATGGTTAGAGGCCGGGAAATTGCTAGATCCTACAATCAAGATCAGGTGACGGGACATAAAATTATGGGCGCGATTTTGCGGTTGTCAGAGTCGGCGCCACCTGCCGACGGTCAAAGAATGAAAGAAATGGTGAAGTATTGGATGCAGCAGAATAGCTTGGTCGGATTTTATAAAGATCTGAATTTGAGCATTATGCTATTGGCAAAGTCTGTGTTGAATGACCCGAATGTCATTCCGAGAGGCGAGCAGGTATTGACGAAAGTGTTCGCGGGGATGGACAGGGCGGTCCATCTGAAAGAGGGGTTTGGATACGGTGTCAGCATGTCCTCGAAGCGCATGGCCAATTACGAATCCGTCATTTCAACGGATGGCATAGGCGATAATAAAAAGGGCTGGTATACGAGCGAAGGCATGACATACCTGTACAATCAAGACCTCATACAGTATACCGACTATTGGCCAACGGTCAACTTGTACCGATTGCCCGGCACAACGGTGGATACAATGACGAGAGCCAATAATTCAAACATGAATTATTTAAGTCCCAATACGTGGACAGGAGGAACGGAGCTGCTCCAATCCTACGCGACAGTTGGAATGGATTTGAAAGCGGCTGGCAACTCGCTGAAAGCCAAAAAATCCTGGTTTATGTTTGACGATGAAATTGTCGCCCTAGGCAGTGGAATCAACAGTACGGACGGCAGGAAAATCGAGACGACGATTGAGAATCGGATGCTAAACAAAGCGAGCACGGCCAAGGGGATTGATATTTATTCTCCAGCGTCTACCCCAATCGCAAATGAACCTTTGCGGCATAAAGTATATGCCGTAAGCGACAGCAGCAACGATGGCAATCTGCCGCACAATACGCTGGATAACAACCTGGATTCCAGATGGTCCTCCTTAGGCGAAGGGGAGTGGATCCAATATGATCTTGGCAAAGTGCAGCCAATCGGTTATTTGGGTATCAATTTCCTCAGCCAGACAGCTAGAGCAACCACATTCGATATCAAAGTGTCGAGCAACAATACCACATGGACCACGGTCTTTAGCGGCGAGTCAACGACAGGTGGAAGCGCGGCCGATATGAACGTGTATGATTTCCCTGACACTCAGGCCAGATACGTAAAGGTTATTGGCTATGGAAATACGTCGAACGATTTTAACCACATGACCGAGCTTCACATTTATGCTCCGAATACGCAGGGGAATGTCATTATCCCGCTTTCGGTGGCCCCTTTGACTGCACTGTCTACGACGAACCGTCTGGAAACGATCGATTCCGATGTTTTTACGCGGTATTCATCGTTAGGCGATGGACAGTTTTTGAAATATGACCTTGGCAGCAGCATGCAGGTCGGATATGCGGGAATAAGCTTTTTTGCTGGCCTATCAAGACATTATTCTTTTGATATTCAAGCCTCTACCGATGACGCCACATGGACGACTGTATTCAGCGGCCAGAACAATGTGTTGACCTCGGAAATAGTCGCTTATGATTTCCCGGATACAACGGCCAGATATATGAAAATCGTATTCCACGGGAATGATGCCGATCTTTACAACCGACTCTCAGAAATTCAATTCTACGCGCCTAATCCGCTTGGGGCGGTGTTGAATCCCTTACACCATACGATCCAATATAACGGGAACGAGGAGCTGGTCGTTAATGGAGTGGCCAAACCGGCGGGGCTCGGCTGGAAGGAGGATATGACCGTTGTCTCATCCGTGTATTTGGAAGGCACAGGCGGATATTATTTCCCGCAGCCTGCGGCAATTAAAGGGCTGAGAGAAGCCAGAAAAGGCAGCTGGCTGGATATAAGCAACACGGGACTCGGCTTCGTAACCAAAAAATATGCGACGCTTTGGTTTGATCACGGCGTTAACCCTGTCAATAAAGATTATGCGTACGTCGTTCTGCCGAACAAGAACGCAGCGCAAACGACCGCTTACAGCAGCAATCCGGACATTGAAATTATCGTGAATGATCCGAATGTGCAAGCGGTAAAGGATAAAGTATTGGGTATTACGGGCGCTAATTTCTGGACGGCAGGCATTGCTGGCGATCTTGTCGCGTATAATGCTTCCTCTATCATGCTGAAGGAGCAAGCGGGGGTACTGGATATCGCCGTATCCGATCCGACGCATTTGCAGAACAAGATTACGTACGAAATTGCTAAGGCAGGTAATTTTGTTATTTCAAAAGACCCGTCCGTCACCATCTTGCAGCTCAGTCCTACGCTCAAGTTCGAAGTTAACACACAAGTTAAGGATGGGAGTTCCCATAAGCTATCCATTCAGTATGATCCGTTAGCACCGCCTTCTCCTCCGATCAGCACGGTGACGGTAGTCGATGACCTGAATGATTATACGAATATATTTTCCCGCACGGCGAGCCTGTTGTTTGACATTGCCAATGCGCATAGGATGGAAGGCGACACATCGAGGGTGGCACGGTATAAAAACTTAAATGAGCATATCGTCTACAAGTCATTTGCAAACCTGGATATGGAAAAGTTTTCAATAGATTCTTGGTATTTGCCTAGTGAGCCCATCACAGACTTTCACTTTTACTCGTCGCCGGACAATATCACCTACACGCAAATGACACCTGTAAAAACTGAACTGCTTGGCACCTCGGGAAGCTGGAATAAAGCAAGCTTTAATGCATCGTTGCCAGCGGGGACCAAGTACCTGAAAATTGTTTTCATGCAAAACACGACCAACGCTTGGAATCCTCAGATTGGAAAAGTCGTCATTACAAGCAAAACCGGCGGAACAACGTAATAGCGAGCAATATTTAAAAGAAAGTTTAAAACGATAGCCTACTATGCCTTAAAATGATTGCGAATAGCGTGCGTGCAATAACTGTTTTTACCATTTGCATAAAGAAGAAGCGGATCGTCTTGGACATCCGCTTCTTTTTGTCGATCCCTATTGCTCTTCACCGATTAGATGCATGCTTCGGAAGTCTAAAGGCGTCATTCCCTCAAGCTGACGGAAGCAGGAGCTGAAGTAGCTCGCTTGGGAGAAGCCTGTTTCGAGTGCGATCTGCTTAACGGATAGCCGAGTTGAAGCAAGCAGGCGTTTGGCTTGGATAAGGCGGGATTCCAGCAAAAAATCCGGAAAAGATTGCCCGAACGTCTGCCCGAATTTGCGGCTGAAATAATGCGTGCTGTATCCGGCGAGAGCGGCTGCTTTTTCGATAGAGAAAGATTCATGACTATGGGTCCGAACGTAATTGGCTGCGGCACGGATTTTATCGGAAGCATAATTAATCGGAACATTCAGTCGATCGGAGGTTGTTTGGAGCCTTGTTAAAAGCTCGTACAAAGCAGCAGCTACGGCATATTCATCATCAATCTGATAGGTTCTGCCTACTGCCAGCAATTTATTGATTAAGCCCTCGATGGGCAATAAGTCAGTTAAGGAAAATAACCAAGGCTCATCAAGGCCTCTGCCATCTAAAAGCTCCTCTAGCCGCTCCCCGAAAAAATGAACCCACCGAATGCTCCAAGGCTCGCTGGTATCCGAATGATATCGTTGCCGCATGCCGGGCCCATATAAAAAACCTTGACCTTTCAATACCTCATAACGTTTACCTTCCGTGACTAGGTATCCTTTGCCACCCAGCACAATATGCAAATTATAATTGCGGTGGAGATCAAATTCTTTGGTTTGGAATTCACGGTTGACGATATGTTCGGGATAATCGCTGAAACCGCCGATATAATCCGGAAAGCAAACATGTCTTGTGAATAGTGGCTTAGGCAGAAAGATATGTTCGTTCATGACGATCTCCTTGTATCGCAATATTTTGTATGATTACTAATGATATCACTATTTCTTAGTTGATTAGAATAATAGGAATGACAATATTTTAATAGAGGTCGCATGTTTTTGTCATTTATACATGTTCAATCGTCCTTTAAAATAAAAGTGACCAAAAAATAAGATGCCTTAAAAGGAGAGACGGAAGATGCAACAATTATTATACGGCGTGGCGTATTACGACGAGTATATGCCTTATGAGCGGCTTGAGGAAGACATTCGCATGATGAAGGCTGCCGGCATTAATCTCGTGCGCATTGCTGAATCGACATGGAGCACTCACGAACCGCAAAACGGGATCTTCGACTTTACGAGCGTTGACCGCGTGCTGGACGCTATGCATAAGGCCGGCATTCATGTTATCGTCGGAACGCCGACGTATGCCGTGCCGACATGGATGGTTAAAGAGCATCCAGACGTTCTCGCGGAGACGCCGAACGGACCGGGCCGTTATGGCGCCAGACAGAATATGGATATCATCAATTCGACTTATCTTTTTTATGCGGAGAGGATCATTCGCAAGCTGATTGCAAGGGTATGCAGCTATCCGGCGGTTATTGGTTATCAGGTGGACAACGAAACGAAGCATTATGGGACAAGCGGCCCTAATGTTCAATTTCGGTTCATTAAATACATGAAAGAAAAGTTCGGTACGGTAGAGCAGCTGAACCAGCATTATGGCCTCGATTATTGGAGTAACCGAATAAATAGCTGGGAGGATTTCCCGTCTGCTGTCGGTACAATCAATGGCAGTCTCGGTGCCGAGTTTTCCCGTTTCCAGCGACAGCTGGTTACCGAATTTCTAGCTTGGCAAGTTTCCATAGTGAATGAGTATAAACGTTCTGATCAGTTTGTGACGCATAACTTCGATTTTGACTGGCGGGGCTATTCGTTTGGTGTCCAGAAGGACGTAGACCACTTCGAAGCATCGAAGGCACTTGATATTGCAGGCGTAGATATTTATCATCCCTCGCAGGATGAGCTGACAGGCAAGGAAATTTCGTTTGGAGGCGACTCCACTCGTTCCCTAAAGGGGAGCAATTACTACGTGCTTGAGACACAAGCGCAGGCCTTTCCGAATTGGACGCCTTATCCCGGGCAGCTGCGGCTTCAAGCCTTTAGCCATCTGGCTTCGGGTGCCGATATGGTCGAATATTGGCACTGGCATTCGATTCATAACTCCATCGAAACGTATTGGAAAGGCTTGCTCAGCCATGACTTGGGGACGAATCCGACTTATGAAGAAGCGATTACAATTGGTCGGGATTTCAAACGTCTGTCTTCCCAGCTCATTCATTTGAAAAAGGAAAACCGTGCCGCCTTGCTTGTCAGCAATGAAGCGTTAACCGCAATGGAATGGTTTAAGCTGCCTGGAGGAGAAGTAGGCTATAACGAAATCGTACGCTTGCTCTATGACCGGCTGTATGAGATGAATATTGGCTGCGATATATTGAATCCAAGCTCTGCTGATCGGTTTGAGAAGTATGACCTGATCGTCGTTCCGGCGCTTTACGCGGCTTCAGATGATCTTCTGGAACAACTAAACCAATACGTGGAGAATGGCGGCCATGTCGTATATACGTTCAAGAGCGGGTTCGCTAACGAGCATATTAAGGTCCGAACGGGTATGCAGCCCGGAATAATAGAGAAGGCATGCGGCGTCCGTTATAGTCAGTTCGTGCAACCCAATAAGGTTTCGCTAAAGGGAAATCCTTTTGACGTTGAAGAAAAGTCAAACCGCATCGATGTGTGGATGGAGCTTCTTACGCCAACAACGGCGGAGGTCCTCGCATGGTATGACCATCCTCACTGGGGGACTTATGCAGCAATAACGGAAAACCGGTACGGCCTTGGCACGGCTACTTATATCGGCTGCATGCCGAGCGCTGAGGTCGCGGGCAAAGTGTTAGAGAGAGCTTGCAAAGCGGCAGGATTATACGGTCCTGACCAGGACCTTCGCTTCCCGTTGATCGTTAAGAGCGGAGTGAATGAAGCGGGGCGGACCATTCGATATTACTTTAACTATTCAAACGATTCAAATCGCTTCCTTTACCCTCATGGGAACGGGATAGAGCTATTGTCAGGCCGTAACATCGGTTCGGGCGAGCCAATCGATCTAGAAAGCTGGGGGTTTGTCATTATAGAGGAAAACAGTATCCCTGTCACATAAGCAGCAATGAGAAGTTTGGATGTGCGCGATAGCATGGCGTTATCTGAATAGATCCGGGAAGAATTATCCGTAAAGGGTAGTTCTTCTTTTTTGTAGCAAAGCTGCTCGCAGACCGAACGTCATTTTTCTCTAGCCGGAAGGTGAAAAATATTGACACTTGCAGCATTAGTGGTACTATATACCAACGGCAGGCGACATATGATTCCGGAGGTGCGTAGGTGCAGGAAGAGATGGCTATTGCGAACAAGTTTGCGTGGGAAACGAAAGCGTATAAGGCTTGGGTTTTACAATATGGAACGCCAGATGAGCTCGCCGTACTGCTGAAGCGGGATCACAGGCATCATCTCCGGTATTGGCTGAAGTATATGGGAGATCCAGCAGGCAAAAAAGTCATTAACCTCCTTGGCTCGCATGGTCGTAAAGCCATTTCGCTGGCATTGTTAGGTGCTGCTGTTACCGTAGTGGATATATCAGAAGAAAACCGGATGTACGCGATTCAGACAGCCGCAGCCGCAGGCGTCGAGCTCGAATATATCTGTGCCGATGTCTTGCATATCCCAAAAGAGGAGATGCTAGGTGAGTATGACATCGTCTTAATGGAATTTGGCATTTTGCACTATTTTGCGGATCTCGGCTCCATCTTTGCTGTCGTCCGTCGTAAATTAAGGAAAAATGGCCGGTTGATTTTGACTGACTTCCATCCGTTCGCTCGTGCATGGATGAATACGCCCAACCTCACAGAGCCTAATGGTTTTTACTTTGATGAACAGCTGAAAGAGGGAGAAGTGGCTTTTGCTAAGCTGCTGCCCGAGAATGAGCGCTCTGAATTGGGCAAGGTTTTGGTGCGAAGCTGGACAGTCGGAGAGATTATTGCTGCAATCGGGGCGGCTGGATTATTTATAAGGACATTCGAAGAAATAGCTAGTCCAGCAAATCCGAGGTTTCCTGAGTTCTACACGCTAGTTGCGGATAAAATGGACGTAGAGCTGCCGCCATTATATCCCTGAACAGAAAGCACGATCGCCTAGGGTATGGGGAGAGGCAATCGATGAAAAAATATGAAGTTGAAAGCGAGGAACAATGAAATGGAATATGTAAAGCTCGGAAATACAGGCTTGGACGTATCTCGTCTTTGTCTTGGCTGCATGAGCTATGGCGTAGCGGAGCGCTGGACGCATCCTTGGGTGCTTGATGAAGAGCAGAGCCGCCCCTTTATCAAAAAATCGCTTGAGCTTGGCATTAATTTTTTTGATACCGCGAATGTGTATTCAGACGGAACAAGCGAAGAAATTGTTGGCCGCGCTTTAAAAGAGTATGCGAACCGAGATGAAATCGTCATTGCGACCAAGGTTCATTTCCGTATGCATCAAGGTCCAAACGGCGCCGGCCTCTCGCGCAAGGCAATTATGAGTGAAATAGATAAAAGCCTCAAACGGCTTGGAACGGATTACGTAGATCTATATCAAATCCATCGCTGGGATTATCATACTCCGATTGAAGAAACGATGGAAGCTTTGCATGATGTCGTGAAGGCTGGCAAAGCAAGATACATTGGTGCATCTGCCATGTTTGCCTGGCAGTTCCAGAAGGCATTGTTTACAGCCGAAAAAAACGGATGGACCCGGTTTGTATCCATGCAAAACCATTTAAATCTTATCTACCGCGAAGAAGAAAGAGAGATGATGCCGCTGTGCAAGGAAGAAAAGATCGGCGTCATTCCTTACAGCCCGCTGGCATCAGGAAGGTTGGCGCGTGATTGGTCGGAATCGACATATCGCTCCGAAACGGATCTAGCTCAAAAATCCAAGTACGATGCGGCTGCCCCTACAGACAGATCCGTAGTAGAGCGGCTTGCAGCAATCGCAGAAAAACGCGGTGTTCCCCGCGCTCAAATTTCCCTTGCTTGGTTATTGCAGAAGGAACCGGTAACGGCTCCGATTTTTGGCGCAACGAAAATGTCCCATCTGGAAGATGCGGTTGCATCGCTGTCCATAACGTTGACACCAGAGGAAATTGCTTCGCTGGAAGAGACGTACGTTCCACATGCTGTCGTTGGTGCTATTCGGATGTAATGATGGCCTAGCATATAAAATAACAAAAACGCCCTTTTATTGTCCAAGGGCGTTTTTCCTGTTTATTTTACGAAAGGTGCTTCATTTTTTGTTGAATAGCTATGCGCTCTCGTGGCGCATTGACTTCCTCTGGATAACCTACACCAAATATCCCGATAACCTCATAGTCTGATGGCACACCTAGAATTTCCCGCATTTTTGGAGCCATTGCCATGGAGGACCAGAATGTCCCTACTCCTTCTGCCCATGCGGATAAGATGAAGTTTTGCACGAAGCAAGCTGTTGCGATCGCATTTTCTTTCGTTTCCAACTCGTTTGCACCATGCTTAGAGATTACGACAATAACGATAGGGGCATTGAAGAAGTTGGTTTTGTGATTGAGCTTTGCTCTTGTCTCCTCACCGACCCAATACACTTCCCATGGCTCGGTTAGTTTATGATTAGGAGCCATTGTGGCAGCTTGCAGCCAAGTATTCATTTGTTCTACATTCACGGGATCAGGTTTAAAGTTTTTAATGTTACGACGAGTAGAGATGATTTCAATCATATTCAAGTTAAAAAACCTCCTTGTGGTTTTGTGATTTTTTTTGAGTATTGTCCTGCAGGGTAGCGTCTAGCGGATATTTTATTCGCTTTCCCCGTTTTCTGTTTCCGATTCACCTTGAAGTGGAGCAGCAGAGGAGTGGTTCTCTTCGAATTCGGTTCCGGCGATCACGTTCTCATCATGAAGGCCAAATAAATCAATGAACTCGTTCCGGACCATTTCAATTGCTTTTAACTCTCCGGCGATAACCTGATGGATAGCCTTCAATTCAGGCTGTTCTAGCTGTTGGATAAGTGTCGTGCGCTTCACGTCCAGCCTCTGCAAAAATTCAAGCGCCCGCCCGCGGCGAAATGTCTGGGCACCCGCATGCTTCTGGCCCTTGCCGCCATGTCCCTCGTGGTGTCTTCCCTGTTTCCTGTGATCGTGGCGTTCATCATGTTTCATATGAGTAACCTCCTTTTTCTAAGCGTGAGTGCATATTTAAAAAAGATCAGTCTAATTACTTCATGATTATGTATACAAATGTATACTAACGAATACGTTTGTGTCAATGGTCATTCTTTATTTGGCCAAGTCTGGCCAGTTTTGCGAAAAGGATTCATGAACTCGTCTCCATACTATAAAGCCTGCGATAAGTTTCCGGCGTCATGCCTTCTTTCCGGCGAAACGTGGCCACGAAATGGCTCGCATCGCGGAATCCGACCGCTTCGCCAATTCGGCGTACCGTCCAGTCGGGGCGGGAAGGAAGCCATTCCTTCGCTTTCCGGATCCTCAGTTGAATCAAGTACGCGTAGGCCGTCTGGCCAAAAAGTTCCCGAAACTTTTCGTTCAGCTGCCTTTCGCCGATCTCAAGCAAGGCTGCCATCTCGGCTAAGCCGATTCCGGGATCGGCGAATTCTGCTTCAAGCCAGTCCAGCAAAATTTGAATCCGCTCCAGCCGTTTCGATATAGATGGCCGGTTGTCCGTTCGGGCATCGGTTCGCAGCAGCGTAAGGAAACGGTACAAATCGGATGAAAATTGCCAGCCCGACGGGTCGCCACCAGACTCGGCGGTCACTAGCATGTCTGCCAATAATGTCGATATTCGGTCATTGCCGGCTTCCCACTGGAAGCGCTCCGCAATTTTCCAACCGAAAGATTGGATGAAGCTTGCCGCCATGCTCCCGTGAAACGTAATAAATCCGGTATGCCAAAAGCCGTTTTTTGCTTCGTAGCGATGCGGCGTTCCCGTAGATAGCAGCACACCTGAGTGCTCCGTCATTTTCCAGGTTTGGCCATTCGTCGATAGCTCGCCTTCGCCTCCGAGCGTTTGAAGCCAGTGAAAATAAGGGTAGCCATTTGGTCGGTCCATCATCTCTTGTTTGGGACTGACGCCAATCGATTCGAGCTGCAGCGGCAGCAACTCCGCTGGCGAAGGCGGAACGATTCGTTTCTTCATGAAAACCTCCATATTCTTATATGTCATTTCTATATTTTTATATGGGACCGCATAAAATTAACGCTTACAATAAAGAAGTATACTGCGGTTTTATCATACAAATCAATTAAACATAGGAATCAACTAAGAAGGGATGATCAAGTTGAAAATTAGCGCAAAAGAGAATGACCTGAAGCAAATCGTCGGACGCGTGGCGGAGTATACGTTCGGCATGGACCTGACGTGGGACTGGCCGGGCGGAGTCGCCTACTACGGCGTTAGTCGGGCATACGAAGTGACGGGAGAACAAGCTTATTTGGATCGAATGATCGCTTGGGTGGACGAATACATCGAGGCAGGGCTTCCGGTATGGACGGTCAATACTTGCGCGATGGGACATATGCTGCTCACTTTGTACGAGCAGACGAAGGACGAGCGGTATGCGGAGCTTATTTTCAGCAAGATCGATTATCTGGAAAATAAAGCATTGCGTTTCGGCGACCGGGTGCTCCAGCATACGGTGTCGGCCAAAAACGATTTCCCTGAGCAGTGCTGGGCGGATACGCTATTCATGGCGGCGTATTTCATGCTGCGCGCGGGCATCATGTTTGACAAAAAACATCTCGTAGAGGACGCTCTGCATCAATTTTTCTGGCATATCAATTACTTGCAGGACGAGAACGACGGGTTGTGGTATCACGGCTACAACCATATCAAGCAGGATCACATGTCCGGCATGTATTGGGCGCGAGCCAATGCCTGGGCGGCTTATACGATGTCCAGAGCGGCCAGTATTTTGCCGGAAGCTTATCTATATCCTCCAATGATGCATATATGGAGCTCATTGCGCGATCAGCTTGCTGCGGTTAAGAAGCTGCAGAAGGAAGACGGTCTCTGGGGCACCGTGCTTGATTATCCGGAAGCCTATGGGGAAGTATCAGCTACGGCAGGCATTGCGGCGGCAATGATTACGCAAGGAAACCCGCTGCATGGGAAGCATGTGCAGAAGGCTCTTGACGGCGTACTCGCGAACATCGCGGACAACGGCCGCGTAAGGAACGTATCAGGCGGCACCGCCGTTATGAACGATATCGCCGGCTACCTTGGCATTGACCGGAAATGGGCGCAGGGCTGGGGGCAGGGGCTTGGGCTTGCGTTTTTGGCCTCGGCTATCGACGAACTTAAGAAAGAGTCGGACAAGCTTTGACGATCGCACAGCGTGCGCGCTTCTCCCGCAGCTAGCCACAATGATTGTTCGTTTGCATTGCCCATTGAAAGCCCTGCGTAACGCGCAGGGCTTGTTGTCGTTTGAAGGTTGTGCAGCGCTGCGTGCGGATCATGCAGCTGCGGTCTTTATAGATGTAATGACTGGCGGTTACGGTACTGTTTCGGCGTCATGCCTGTATGTTTTTTAAATGCTTTGACGAAATGAGCTTGATCGTAGAAAGTTAGTCGCTCACCGATTCTCGACATCGTGTCGCCCGAGTGGTCAAGCAGCTTCTTGGCTTCCTCGATTCGTTCTCGCTGGATATAGCTCATCAGAGTCAGGCCCGTTTCCTTTTTGAACAGTTGTGACAAATAATGAGGGTTAAGTCCGGATAGCTCAGATAGCAGCTGCAAGGTCAATTCTTCGAAGATATGCAGATAAATATACTCTTTACATACCTGGACCGGCTTAGAATGGTTGTTGTTTCGGCATTGGTTGACTCGATCGGCAAAATCCGAAATGGCGGTGAAAACGGCAGTCTCAATCGCGCCTAATTCGTTCAATTCCTCGATATGCTGAACATGCAGATCGCATAACGTCATCGCCAGCTCCTGATACACGCCACCTTCGATTGCTGCGCGGCTGCTTAAGGCGATGCCGCAAATCGCTGGGTTTTTAACACTTCGTATTTGGCTTCGTTTCGATTGAACCCCAACGGCATTGATCCCGTTGGTTGCTTTGATCAATTGCTTCATCAACTCTTTTTTGTCCCCGCGCGTAATGAGTGCCAACATCTGATTCACGCCAACGATTCCATCATGAAAAATAGAATACTCCCGCCGGTCGGCTAGTTCCAGTTCGTTTTCCTGCTGTTGAGCGGCTAGCCTGGATTGCATTGTGGACTGGAGAACGTCCGTAATGTCAAGAGGCTCCCGATTCACGATCCAGTTCGCCAAGACGCAAATATGCAGGAAACGAAAGTGGTCAACAAGCGGGAGACTGTTCATATATTCCATCCATTTCGGCCTATCCTGGACAAGGATGCCGTGCTCAATCAACCAATCGCGATTTAATTCGCTAGTATTCCGTCTGATGGTCGGGCCTATGACGATGACAGCCATACATTGCCCATTACGCATCGCAGGTACTACGGCAAACTGCTCCAAATCATGGGTCTCGAATATAATCGGGCGGTTTAATTTCTTTCCGTTCGCTGCGGCAAACCGGAAGAGATCGGCTGAATCCGGATACGTTGGATGAACGGCAAGCTCAGCGCTCCAGATGAATTCCTGATGGTTGTCGTAAGTCCATTTGCAGAAAACAGGCAGCTGCAAGCTTTCATGAACGTATTTGCACAAATAGTCCAGATCAGTTAATTCTCCCGCGGATTCCATTCATTCATCCTCTTTTCGTACAATTAATATACGTAAAATACCATACTTGAAAGATTGTGTGTGACATAATTCAAATGTAAAGGCTTACATGAATGCGTCATGAGGGGGAGATTTATGGCAGCTGCTGAAGTAATTGGACAAAAGGTTGACGATGATGGTGAACGGCCGAGGCTTACATTAAGCGAAAAGATTGGGCTGGTTATTGGGAATGCGCCTAATACGTTTCATTATCAAATGATTCAAATGTATTTGTTGTTTTTCTACACGGACTTTATGAAAATCAGTCCGGCTTTTATAGCGGCCTTATTCCTTATTTCCCGAATAGCGGATGCACTGTTGGCTCCGATTTTTGGAGCGATGCTGGATAAAATCACCACGCCGTGGGGGAAATATACGCCTTGGTTTCTTATCCTTGGCGTACCTTTCGCCATCGCTGGATGGTTAACCTTTACGGTTCCCGATTTAAGCGAATCCGGCAAAATGGTTTACGCTGTCGTGACCTATGCGATCTATAGCTTGTTCGCTTCCGTCATAACGATCCCCAGCCAAGCGGTTGTGCCGGCCGTGACCAAGCGAATCGAAGAGCGAATCACAATCGCCCAGCTCGGTTTTCTGTTCATTCTCATTGGTGCGCTAATTGTGCAGGTTGGGACGGTTCCTTTGTACAAAGCATTAGGCGGAGGAGATGATAGCAAAGGCTTTTCCATTTTCATGGCAGCGGCGGCAGTCATAACCATTGTAATATCCATTTTTCAATCGGTACGAGTGAAGGAGCGTTATCTTGTAGCCGTAAAAAAAGATAAAAAATCGCCTACTTTCAGACAGATGTTTGCCGCTACGTTCTCGAACAAATACGCGATCATTTTATATGTCTATTTGTTCTCAAGCGCCATATCCTCCGGTATTCGTTCCGGCGTCCAGATTCATTTTTACAAATATTTTTTCAACAATGAAGGCTTAATGGCGATTATAGGAATCGTTGTCCTCATCCCGACACTGTTCGGAGTAGCATTCAGCCAAAGGGTAATAAGACGCTTCGGATTGAGAAATACGGTACTCGCAGGCGTATTCATCAATCTCATTACATGCCCAGTCTTTTTATTTATCCCGTCCGGCACGACCGGCCTCATGATGCTTATTGCCGTATCTGTAATCACAAGCCTTATCGGCGGATTCGCGAGTCCGGCGCAGGGAGTGATGATGCCCGCGGCGATCGATTACACCGAATGGAAGAGCGGGCTGAACTTAAATGCGTTTATGAGCTCATTCAACGGCTTTATCCAAACGTTTGCGACGGCGTTGTCCGGAGCGATCGCGGCAGGAGCGCTTACGGTGATCGGATACGTGCCGGACGTGGTGCAAAGCGACGGAACATTGTTCGGGCTGAAAATATTGATCGGGGTGCTCCCTGCCGTGTTCGGCGCATTCGCCATATGCATGGTCTGGTTTGATCTGACGGAGGAGAAGCAGTCGCGTATTTCAAAAGAACTGGCAGAAAGAAGGAGAAATGCTTAATGTCCATTCCTGATACGAATCAAGCAAACAACCACAATACGTTATATGACGGTCAACAGGACCCGCAATTCCAGAGTCCTTATGTGGACATGGACGAATGGAGAGAGGAGCCCGTGCGCCATCGGTATATGCATGGCGGATTCACAGGCACCGAAACGAGGTTTTCGTTTTATTTTCCGCTCGAAGAGAACTATAGGGGACGATTCTTTCAACCGGTTTATCCTGTGCAAGGCAGCGAGAACGCGGCTCAATCCCACGTTGATGGCATTGATAATAAAATTGGGTTTGCCATAACCAGGGGCTCTTATCTGGTAGAAACCAACATGGGAGGCGCATCCTCTGATGTTACGCTCGTGTACCGAGCTAGCGCTGCGGTGGCGCTGTATTCGCGGGTGAAAGCGACAGAACTGTTCGGACCGCATCGCCCATACGGTTACATTTATGGCGGAAGCGGCGGCGGATTTAAAACGATGAGCTTCATAGAAAATACGACCGGCATTTGGGATGGTGCCGTACCGTTCGTCATCGGAACGCCTATGGCGATCCCGAACGTGTTCACAGCTCGCGTCCACGCCATGAGAATTCTCAAAAATAAATTCCCAGGCATTATCGACGCAATCGAGCCGGGTGGCGGCGGGGATATGTACGCCGACTTGAACGAGGAAGAACGGCAAGCGCTTGAAGAAGTTACGCGATTGGGCTTTCCTCCCAAAGCATGGTTTGCTCACGAAGAGATTGGCGACGGCGCCCTTACGGTGCTGACGCCTGCCGTGATGAAGATGGATTCAGCGTATTTCGATGAGTTCTGGACCGTTCCCGGATACCTTGGTGCCGATCCCGATAGCTCAGCTTCAAAGGCTCGGCTCCAATTCAAGACGGTCGTATCAGAGGTTGTGCGACCGCGTAAGCAAGGGAAGACGGAGTCCTCTTCAGCGAGCAATATGGGTGTTGACGAAGCTTGGAAAATGCTGACGGAAGCGGAGGAAAGCATTCCTTCTTTTAAAGTGGAGAGCGTACCTGGAGGGGATGCTTATCTCGATGGCGCGTTTATCAGAGTCATTAGCGGTGAGGCGGCAGGTCTGAAAATCCCGCTCGGACGATTGGACGGAAACGTTGTCACGATTGGTTCGGCATTTGGCTTCTTCGCGTCGCTTCAAGCCTTGGAAGCTGTGAAAGCAGGTGATGAAATCATGCTCGACAACTCGGATTACATCGCCATTCAAACCTATCACCGGCATCAGGTTCCTTCCAGCGACTATGCGGTATGGGATCAATTCCGGGATGAGAACGGCGAGCCGTTGTATCCGCAGCGCCCGTTTCTCGTAGGGCCGGCCGTTGCTTTCGGGGGCGCGGGTTCCTTGCAAAGCGGTCGGTTTCAAGGGAAAATGATCGTCGTGCAGACGCTTTTGGACGAGAGCGCATTCCCTTGGCAAGCGGACTGGTATCGCAGCAAGGCACAAGAACATTTAGGTGGAAAATTGGATGAAAGCTTTAGGCTTTGGTATGTGGATCACGCTTTACACGCGGATACGAGCTCGAACGGCGCGCTAGATGAGCTTCATATCGTGACGTATGTACCAGCACTGCATCAGGCGCTTCTGGATTTGAGCGATTGGGTGGAGCGGGGAATTGCACCTCCAGCCAGCACAAACTACGAAGTTGTAGACGGACAAGTTGTGGTTCCCTACAGCGCGGCGGACCGCAAAGGCATTCAACCCGTCATTGCCCTTACGGCAAATGGCAGTGAACGTGCAGAAGCTTTGGTTCACGAAAAAGTTCATTTCAAAGCGGTAGTCGAAGTTCCGCCGAATACGGGGAGGATCGTTGTCGCGGAATGGGATTTTGAAGGGAAGGCTGACTTCCCGGTTAAAGCGGATATACGCCATTTGAACGAAGAGGGATCGCAAGCCGTGATTGAGGGGACATATGCATTTTCCATGCCAGGCACATATTTTGTCGTATTGCGGGCAGCGTCGAACAGGAGCGGCAGCGACCTCTTTACGCAGGTGCCGAACTTATGCCGAGTGCGGGTCGTTGTGAAATAAGCCGATAAAATGGTAAGACTAGACCGTTAGATATGGTTCATGCCATATCCAACGGTCTTTGTTTGTCTAGAGATTATCAAACATAAAAGATGTGGCATCGATGAAAATACCATTTCGTTGAAGCGAGCATGTCGTTTGATTCTTGAAAAACCGTAATGATTGAAAAACCGGTTGATTAACATTTTGCAGTTGATCCAGATGTGCGTTTGCTCTATGATGGTGACGACATCATTTCTGTACGGCAGCGTGGAATTCGGCACCCTTCCTTACCAAGCTAAGTGATGTTTTTTTATTTCAATTATGCAAGGAAACAGACAGCAATGCCAAGCTGCAGCTGCTGCTAAGCGGCTAATGTACGAGAGGAGTGAATCGGTAATGGCATTTCCTTTAATTACGGCACATACCGGCTGCATGGGCGAGCCGGACAATACGGCTGGCTCTGCCCTTGCTGGAATCGCACTTGGGGCCGACATTGTCGAGGATGATATTCGCATTACGCGCGATGGCGTTCCCGTGCTGTTCCATGACGAATGGGTATCGCTGAAGGATGGTAATCGGATGGGCATCTCATTATCCACCTACGACGAGCTTCGCCATTTGGACATTATTCCGGCGCATGCCGCAGGCAGCCAGACGATCCGCCTCGCAGCGCTCGACGAGCTGCTTGCAATCGTTCGCAGCGCCGGCTGCCATGTGAATCTGGATATCAAAGTAGACGAAGCTATCGCCCCAACAGCCGCCGCCGTGCGCAAATTCGGGCTGGAAAAGCGAGCTTTCCTGAGCGGCTGCGGCGCGAACCGGGCGCTTCTGGCGAGAGCCGAGGCACCTTGGCTTCCGAGACTGCTTAATGCCGACGCAGATTTGTTCGATGCCGTGGCGTATTCCGAGGCTGTGAAGCGGACAATCGAGGATGCGGTGGCCGCAGCCTGCTTCGGAATCAACATCCAGCACCGCCACGTTCGGGAAGAGCTGCTCGCCTCTGCTAGTGACTGCGGACTGTTCATCTATACGTGGACGGTCAACGAATCGGAGCAGATAGCGGCCTTGGCCGCGAGCGGTGTCCGCTCGATTACGACCCGTCGCGTAGACTTGGCGATGGGGCTCAAGACGGCCCGTTGAAAATGAGCGCTAGCATTGGAGTGCTTAACCGGTGACATTGCTGCAACCGGCGTGTCATACCATTAACCGGTATACATGCTGCTTATACGTCAATAAAAGATGAAGGGGACAAGGAAATGGGTGACATCGAGGAAATCTATTCGAATTTGTTAGACATAGCCGTGCAAGAACTATCTGCCTGCTTGACCGATGATACGTTGAATTTTGTTTTTATTACTGACCTGCATCATCGAAAAGGCGGCAATATGCTGCGCTCAGCAACTATGATTCAGCAAGTAGCGAGCCTGCTGCCACTCGACTTTATTGTTTGCGGAGGCGATATCAGCATTAATGGTCCGAAGTCCGAGGTTATAGCCGCCCAGAAGGAAATCGTCGAAGCGCTGGCAGCTTCGGATGCCCCTCTCCTTATGGTGAAAGGAAATCATGACGACAACTCAATCTATGACTACGAGCTTCACAGCGGAAGCGCGGCAAATGTCGTGTACCCGGATGAATCTCGCGGGATTACGCTCGCACCGGTTCAGGGGAAGGCCAAATTTAATCGCAATCATCCGTCCGGTTTATATTATTATATGGACTTCCCTGATAAGAAAACGAGAGTAATCGTACTGGATTGCACCGATATTCCATACACGCATACCGATAATGGGACGTTAACGTATAATGGTCAATGGGATTATGCATTTTCCAATAGCCAAATGAATTGGCTTGCGGACGAAGCGCTTGCGCTAGTGGGTAAAGCTGGCTGGCGAGTTCTGCTCGCGTCACATATTGCCATTACACAGGACGGCATATTCGGAGCTGACCATTCGGTGCGCAACGGCAGCGCGCTTTGGGGAATTGTAAAAGCTTTTCGTGAAGGGAATTGCTTCAGTTCGGAAGGTGGAGAAGGGGATTTCACTTACCAAGTGGCTGCCGATTTCTCTGAACAAGGCAAGGGAACGGTGTTAAGCTGCTTGTTCGGGCATGTCCATCATGACCAAATCGTGTTTAGGGATGAAATTCCAATGGTTTCATCGCTAAACGCATGTACGCATAAAGAGTTTGCGGATTCTCCTGAACGCGAGGAAGGCACTGGCTCAGAGGCTGCTTTTGACATCATGGCCGTCGACTTTGAACAGTCTCGCATAAAGGCTTACAGGGTAGGAGCGGGACAGCACCGCATGATAGACTATTAAATACAGCGTGCGTGTGGTGGCGTTACCGATTTAAAAGCGCTTCATATGGGAAATGTCATGCTTTACGACACGGAGAAAAGGGCACGCTGGCGAATCGAACCGTACAACGAGGATGATGGATATTTGGTTCGTTCAGCATCTTTGGAAGCATTTTTTTTGGGCAGGATCTTGTTTATTTGCGAAAACAAGCTTATCCTACGATGTAGGAAGTGGCTTTGTTCTGCATGATTTTTACGAAGCCTCACGTCCAAGAGAGACTTATGGCAGAGTCTTCCAAGTCAACGGGAGCGAACTTGGACAAATTTTAAACCGGTTTAATAAATGGGTCGGCTTCGTTCCGGACTAAGAAATGAAGAACATTGGAGGTAGATAAACAGCATGGGGAAAATCAAGAAAGTACATGTCATTTTTAAAACGCATCTGGATATCGGTTTCACGCATTTGGCCGAGCATGTCATTAAGCAGTACATGGAGGAATACATTCCGAAAGCCATCGAGCTGTCAGAAAAGCTGGAAACGGCAGGCGGAAGCGAACGCTTTGTATGGACCACGGGCTCGTGGCTCATCCACCATTATCTCGAAGCGGCTTCCCCCGAGGGAATAAAACGGATGGAGAACGCGATTGCCAAGGGGCATATCGCTTGGCACGGATTGCCTTTTACGACGCATACGGAGCTTATGGATCCCGAGCTGTTGAGCTTCGGGATATCGTTAAGCCAAGAGCTGGACGCGCGTTTTGGCAAAACGACGATTGCTGCCAAAATGACCGATGTGCCTGGGCATACGCTTGGCATGGTTCCTCATATGCAGCAAGCTGGCTTGCGCTACCTTCACTTAGGCGTCAATCCGGCTTCGAAGCGCCCTGACGTGCCTCGTCTGTTCCGATGGCAGGCGGATGACGGCTCGGAAATCATCGTTAACTATGCAGGTACATATGGCGAAGCGCTGGAGCTGGACGAGCTGGACGAAGTACTCGTATTCGCGCATACAGGCGACAATTGCGGCCCGCCTAGCACGGCAGAGATTCGCGAGCAGTTCGAACAGTTTCGCAACGCGTATCCCGGCGCTGAAGTCGTCGCTTCGACGATGGATGCATTCGCCGAGCGTTTGCTTGCGGTAAGCGGGAGCTTGCCTGTCGTACGCGAAGAGCTGGGCGATACTTGGATTCACGGGGCTGGCACGGACCCGATGAAGCTTGCCCGTTACCGGGAACTGCTCCGCCTGCGCAAGGATTGGCTGGCACAGGGACGGATGAAGGTATCTGATTTGGAATACAAAGAGATGAGCAAGGCGCTCATGCTCGTTGCCGAGCATACGTGGGGACTGGATGTAAAGAAATGGCTTCCCGATTTCCGAAACTACTCCAAAGCGGATTTCAACGAGGCAAGGGGCATAGACATTGTGAACCTTGAAGACATGCCTGCGAAATTCGGTTATATCGGCGCGTTTGCCATGGATGAGTTCGACCGGCATTCCAGCGATCTGTTCTCAGCAGAGCAAAGCGTACGCTCCTACTCGATGATCGAGAGCTCTTGGAAGGAACAGCGGCAGTATGTCGATCAGGCTGTCGCATATCTGGAGAATGACAAGCAGCAGGAAGCAATGCGTGCACTGGAGCAGTTAATTCCTTCGAAGACGGATGTATCGGGATTGGAGCAGCGCAACATTCGCCAGACGTATTCCAGCGGAGGCTATGAGCTGGCATTCGGTGAAAACGGAGCGCTGATCCGTTTAACGGACAGCAATGGCAAGGAGTGGGTAGACGAGAACCATCCGTTTGGCGCTTATGCGTACGAGAATTTCGGTACGGACGATTATGGACGTTATTTCCGCACTTATATGCAGAATTTGCCGATCACGCATCCATGGGCGGATGCGGATTTCAGCAAGCCAGGCTTTGAGTTTGTTAGACCGCTTCCAAGCAACCAGGTATTCCATCCACAAGTAATTGATATGCGGTGGCGCGGAGGCGAAGCTGTCGAACGCTACACGCTTCGGCTTCGTATGCCTGAGCAGGCCTATGAACAATACGGTGCGCCGAAAGAATTGGAGCTTGAATATGCGTTTCATAAGGCAGGGGAAATCGACGTTTGTTTGCAGTGGTTCGACAAAGACGCGAACCGTCTGCCAGAAGCAAGCTGGTTCGGCTGCGCGCTGAAGCTGGATAATCCAAACCTATGGACAATGGACAAGCTTGGATACGCGATTTCGCCGCTACGGGTCGTTAAGGACGGCAATCGCAATCTGCATGCGCTTCATAACGGTGTGGCCTATGAAGGCACGGATGGTTCAGCTGCAATTGTACCGCTTGACTCCGCACTTGCCGCTCCAGGCCAAAAAAGGCTGCTCCAATTCGACAATTCCTTTGTTTCACTGGATACGGGATGGCATTTCAATCTGCATAACAATATTTGGGGAACCAATTTTCCGATGTGGTATGGAGATGATGCGAAATTCCGGTTCCAGTTAAGGCTGTCTTCGAATCGGAAATAAGCATGTGTTTAACTGGAAAAAAATACACCCCGTAGATGGATAGAGGATTAACCTGGCGGTTTTTCCACTGTCTAAGGCAGGGGTGTATCTTTTCGGAGACTAATCTTTTAGCAGTATTAAAGCTTGGCGAGCAATGCTCTCATCCGAATAGGAATTTCCTTGGTCAGTTCTGACCACGGGACGAATGCGTCCGAAGCCCAATCAAAGGGAATGTAGTCAAAGCTAGGCTGGAAGCTAAATTCACGCAGATGCTTTTCGGCACGTTGATCGATTTCTTCGCCACTTTTGAACTGGCCGCCGAACATGGCAGGCTCCAGTACGCCGTCAATGCCAGCTTCTGATTGGCAGCAGCTATCGACATTAGGCAGCAATCGGAAAACGTCCTGTATGGGAATCATCGCATGCTTTCCAGGCTGAACGAATAGCTTGACGCGCTTGTCGTCCGATAAATTGCTGCGATCCGGAAGCAAGCTAAGGAAATATCGGCCATGGAAGCTGGCCTCGCAGGAGGCAATCGCTCCTTCGTGATCGATGTACACCCACACATGCTCCAAATCGTAAATATGCTGGATGTCATAATCCCAATAGATCGCATATTCAATGACGGTGCGGATGCGGGTCGTATCGAATGTGATGAAACGGTCGAACGAGGGGGACGGCGCTGGGGCTTCGAATACGGAAACGCCAACACGAATGGGCAAGAACGGCTCAAGACGATCCAGGTATAGAAGGGGTGAAACCTGGAGCACCGTATCCCAGTGCGTCTGTAGAACGGAATTAGTCATGTTGGAAAAAGCCTCCTTAAATTAGGATTGATTTGCGCAGTCCATATATGTAATATATAGATTAAGCGCTTTACCTATCATTATATGATTATATTTGGTTATTTTGAAAGCGCTAATATGAGCAGCACTCATTCGCGGATGGACCAAATGAACAAGCTGTCATTCCTTTTGCCGATCCATACCGTACAGAACACGGACAAGATCAAGCAAAGGATCGTCATGCAGCCGGAGCTGATCGTCATACAATCGACGAGCTCGCTGGCAAATTAATATGGGGGAAGGTTGTTTGACACATGGAGAAAAAATTAATCGTATTTTTGGACAGCGGCGACACCATTATCGATGAATCAACGGAAGTAAGGGACGATGAGGGGATCGTGCTGAGCGCAGAGGTCATTCCAGGCGCTGACGTCATGGTCAAAACGTTGTACGACAAAGGCTATACGCTTGCGCTGGTCGCAGATGGCGATGCACAATCCTTCAAGAACGTATTCAAGCAGCACGGGCTCTATGATTATTTTACGACGATGATCTATTCTGAAACCGTGAAAGCTAGCAAGCCAAGTCCCCGTATGTTCAAAGCGGCCGTTGGCGCCTTGGATTTGTCAGAGGCGGATTACTCGCGCATCGTCATGATCGGCAACAATTTGAGCCGCGATATGAAAGGCGCCAATGCGCTGGGCATTACGAGCATCTTCCAAAGCTGGACGACGCGCTACCCGCACTTGCCTGCAGATAAGTCGGAGCGTCCTACCTACACGGTACGCGAACCGCTTGAGCTGGTGGCGTTAATCGAGCGGCTGAACGCTGAGCTTTCCTAGTCCGCACAGCGAAGTATCGCCTTCATTCTAATTGAAAAAAATTAAGCCCTTCAGGCTGCCTGAAGGGCTATTTCTCTATCTCCGGCTGGTAAGCGGGAGAAGTTCTTCATGTGGCAACGGTGGAAACAAGCGATCAAAAAAAATTTACAATTTCTTAACATTACCCCTTGCTTACATAAATTATCCAATGTATCATACAACTAAAGCGTTTACATTAAGCGCTTACATTTTAAACGCTTTATTAAACCGGTTTAATCACCACGAAATGTTCAGCATACATAACAGGGATACGGCACAATACCCTTTTAAACCGGTTTAACACTATCTCTAGAAACAGAGCGGTTGTACAGATTCAAAAATGACTAATCAATTTTTGGAGGGGTTAATTTGAAACGAAGCAAAATGATGTTGGTCTTATTCGTTATGATCGCGATTATTGCAGCAGGGTGCACGAACAACAATTCAAGTCCGAGTGCAACGAACGAATCGAAGGAAAAGCCGACGGAAACAGCAGCGCCGGTAGACAACGCGCAAGCGGGAGCCAAGGAAGCCCCGGCGTTCGCCGCACTCGTCAAAGACGGCAAGCTGCCGAAGCTGGAAGATCGTATGCCTGTAGCGGCGGACATCAAAATCGAAGAGGTTGTTGATGAAATCGGCCAATACGGCGGCGAGTGGAAAATGCCTTGGAATGGCCCCTCCGACAAATGGGGAGTAGGCCAGCCGACAGAGGAAGCGCTCTTCCGTTTCAACAAAGAAGGCAATAAAGTCGAGCCAAACGTAGCTAAAGGCTATGAAGTGAACGACGATTCGACCGTGTTTACGATTCACCTTAGGGAAGGCATGAAGTGGTCGGACGGCGTGCCGTTCACAACGGAAGACGTCATCTTCTACTGGGAGCACATGCTGAAAAAAGAAACGTTCGGCAAAAAAATCTATGACGCTTATTACTCGGTAGACCCGGTAAGCGGCGACAGAGCCTTGGCAGAAGTGAAGAAGGTCGATGACTACACCTTCACCGTCACGCACAAATATCCAAGCGTTCAATTTTTGGAGCGTGTGGCCATCGACAACAAATGGTTTTTCGCGCCCAAGCATTTCCACGAAACGATTCTTCCCGAATTCGTAGGCGATGCAAAAACGCTGGAGATTACGAAATCATGGGGCTATGAGGATCCGAAAGTATTCCTAGTCGAAACCGGCTACTATGATTGGCTGCACAAGGAAATTCCGACGATAAGGGCATGGATGCCGACAACCGATCCGAACAGCGACCAGTTCGTCATGGAGCGCAATCCATACTTCTGGAAGACGGATTCCGAGGGCAAGCAGCTTCCTTATATCGATCGCCTAGTGGCGACCAAAATCCAAGACCCGAGTCAAAAAGTGCTCGGAACATTGGCTGGCGACTACAACTTAGTTGTATTTGGCGCTAATGATTTCACGGTTCTGAAGGAAAATGAGAAAAAAGGCGACTACCGCATTATTCCTTGGACGCAGCCGGCATGGAGCAGCGCAGGCATTCAATTAAACCAAACGACGCCGGATCCGAATCTTCGGAAGCTGTTCCAAGATATCCGCTTCAGAGAAGCATTATCTATTGGGGTTAACCGCGTAGAAATTTCTGAGATCGTAACAAACGGATTGGGCGAGCCGATCCAAGCATCCGTACCGGAAGGCGTAATGGGCTATCAGGAGGGCTGGAAAGATCAATGGACGGAATTCAATCCGGAGCGGGCAAATCAGATTTTGGATGAGCTTGGCCTGACAAAACGCGATAAGGACAATTTCCGGCTAAATGCCGATGGCTCCGAACTGACGTTGACCATAATAGAATCCAGTACGGATACGGCTGCATTCTTGGAGCTGTTGAAAAAGTATTTTGAAGACATGGGCTTGAAAACGAACCTGAAGGTTGTGGACGGCGGTACGCATTTCGATATGAAGTACGCCAATCAAATTCCAATCACGACCGAAAATATTTCAGTTGCCAACGTGGCGTTCCGTCCGGATGCGATCGTTCCGCTTCGGGTTATCACACCATGGTTCGGCCATTACGGCTTGTATACGCAATCAGGCGGGAAAGAAGGCGTGAAGCCGGAAGGCGACATTGCCTTGATTCTTGAAAATTGGGAAAAAATCAAAGCGAGCAAAACGCAAGAGGAAATCGATCAATACAGCAATGAAATTATTAAGCTGCATATGAAAAATCAATGGGTAATCGGCTATGCTGGCCCTACGCCAACACTAATTGCCGCATCAAACAGCATTCACAATATCCCTACCGATATGGTATGGGCAGACGAATACCGTTCACTCGGTCAAGGACATCCATCGCAATTCTTCATTAAACAATAAGTTGCAGCAATGTCAGCGGCAAAGGCGGGGAAGCTGCTTCCCTGCCTTTGCCGTACTAAGATTCAGCTTGTAGCGGAGAGGGACGGATATGAGATGCTTCAATATATAATAAGGCGAATTCTGTTGGTCATACCCGTTGTTATGTTTATTTCCTTTGTCGTGTTTTACATCATTCAGCTTCCGCCAGGCGATTATGTTTCCAGTTATTCCGCAACAATGTCGGCTGCCGGCGATGTTATGACGCAGGTGGAAATGGATGAAATGAGATCAAATCTTGGCTTGGACCGTCCAGTGTACGAACAGTATTTGGTATGGGTGAAAAAAATCGTGCTGCACGGAGATTTCGGCTTCTCGTTCAACTACAATAAGCCGGTGCTGGCAGTCGTGAAGCAATACATGGGTCTGACGTTAGTCGTTTCAATTGTCACGATGGTCTTTCAGTACGTGGTCGCGATTCCGATCGGGATCTATACGGCAGTCAAGCAGTATTCGGCGGGCGATTATTTTTTCTCCGGCATCAGCTTTATTGGCATGGCCACGCCTAACTTTTTGTTAGCCATCATTTTAATGTTTTTATCCTACACTTGGTTTGGCGACCCGCTGCTTGGCCTATTCTCGAATGAGTACGTGAACGCGCCATGGTCATGGGATAAGGCGGTCGATTTAATGAAGCATATGGTTATCCCTGTCATCGTAATCGGACTGGCGAGCACCGCTGACCTGATCCGGGTTATGAGGGGGCAAATGCTGGATGAGTTGAACAAGCCGAACGTGGTGACGGCGAGAGCGAAAGGCTTGTCCGAAACAAGGATTTTGCTCAAATATCCGACACGCGCCGCATTGAACCCGATTGTGAGTACAATCGGCTGGTCGTTGTCTTCGATTTTTACGGGCTCGACCATTACGGCAATCGTTTTGAATCTGCCGATTCAAGGGCCGGTCATGTATAACGCCTTGCTCGGCCAGGATATGTATCTGGCAGGCTCGTGGCTGCTGTTCATGGCGCTGCTCACCGTACTCGGAACGTTAATCTCGGATATTTTACTCGCATGGCTGGATCCAAAAATTCGTACAGAATTCAGGGGTAATTAATACGATGAGAACAATACCTGCGTTCAAAAGGCAAAAGCCGGAAACCCTTCGTCCCAAGAAAAACACAGATGCCAATTACAGCTCGCAATGGCGGCTCATGTATCTCAGATTTAAAAAGCATAAATTAGCGCAAATCAGCTTGTTTATATTGGCGCTGCTTTATACGGTTGCGCTGTTTGCGCAATTCATCGCTCCGTACGGTCTGCAAAGCTACGATAGCAAATATGTGAATGTGCCACCAATGGGGTTTAAATTTATAGACGCGGACGGTAAGTTTCATATCAAGCCATTCGTGTATGAGCTGAAATCGACGCGCGACCCGGAAACGATGCGGAAAATATTTGTGCCAGATACGGAAAAGCGGCATTCCCTCCAATTTTTCGTCAAGGGAGAGGAATATAAGTTTCTAGGATTAATCAAGACATCGACCCATTTAATCGGTGTAAAAGAGCCGGGACGCGTATTCCTGCTAGGCACGGACGGCATGGGCAGGGATTTATTTTCCCGTATTATTCTAGGAAGCCAAATCTCGCTTAGCATCCCGCTCGTCGGCGTAGGCATCAGCTTGGTGATTGGCTTGATCATCGGCGGCATTTCCGGCTATTTCGGCGGCTGGCTCGATTCAATTATCCAACGGGTAATTGAGATCATTCGATCCTTTCCTACGCTTCCGCTATGGATGGCTTTATCCGCCGCCATACCGCCGCGAATACCTGTCGTTACTATGTATTTGTACATTGTCATTATCTTCGCCTTTATTGGCTGGACCGATCTGGCGAGGGTAGTCAGAGGCAAGTTTATCTCGCTTAAAAACGAGGATTACGTGATAGCCGCAAAAATTGCAGGCGTAGGCAGTACGAAAATTATCATCAAGCATTTGCTGCCCGGCTTTATCAGCTACCTTGTGGTGGCGACGACGCTTGCCATTCCCGGCATGATCCTTGCCGAAACGGCGATGAGCTTTCTGGGACTCGGTATCCGATCTCCCGCAACGAGCTGGGGCGTATTGCTGCAAGAAGCCCAGAAGATCGAAAATGTCGCATTGTATCCGTGGAAGCTGTTTCCGCTGGGAATCGTCATTCTAACGGTGTTAACCTACAATTTCCTTGGCGACGGATTGCGCGATGCCGCAGATCCCTACAAAAAATAAGCGATTAAATAAAAGGCAAGCGAGGGGATAGCATGACGGCTCAAGCTGCTCAGACCGGGCAACCTTTATTGTCCGTACAAAACCTTAATATTCAAATCAAGATGGACAATGGGATTATGAACGCGGTAGACGGGGTCGATTTCGAGATTCATAAAGGCAAAACCTTAGGCCTAGTTGGAGAGTCGGGCTGCGGAAAAAGCCTTACGAGCCGCGCGATTATTAGCATCAACCCGAAAGAATGCGAAACGACCGGGGACATCGTCTACCATTCGGATTCGGAAGCTTCGCTCAATCGGCTGAACCTGCTGTCGCTTCATCCAAACGGCAAGCAAATCCGTTCGATTCGGGGACGGAAGATCGCTATGATCTTCCAAGAGCCGATGACCGCGTTCTCGCCGATGTACACAATCGGGAACCAACTGATGGAAGCGATCCGAATCCATCGCACAAAAAACAAAAAAGAAGCGAAAAAAATAGCGCTGGAAATGCTCGCAAAAGTCGGCATATCCGATCAAGAAAAGCGATTCGATCAATACCCGCATGAGTTCTCAGGCGGAATGCGCCAGCGGGCGATGATCTCGATGGCCTTATCGTGCAACCCGGAAATTTTAATTGCCGACGAGCCGACGACAGCACTTGACGTAACGATCCAGGCACAAGTGCTGGAGCTGATGAAAAAGCTGCAGTCCGAGTTCGGCATGGCGATTCTGCTCGTCACGCATGATCTGGGCATTATCGCTCAAATGTGCGACGAGGTTGCCGTCATGTATTTGGGGAAAATCGTCGAACAGGCACCCGTCAAAGAGATTTTCGCTAATGCGAAGCACCCATATACGAAAGGGTTGCTGAAGTCGATGCCCCGACTGGGCGGCGACAAGACCAAGCGGCTGGATTCCATTGAAGGAACGGTTCCGATTCCGATCAATATGCCGCCGATGTGCGGGTTCTATGACCGCTGCAGCGATCGGATTGAAGGCGTTTGCAATACAAACGCTGTACCGAAGACCCGGATTACGGACCAGCATTCCGTCCGATGCTTCCTGTACTCGGACCGTCAAGAAGGAGCAGCGCAATGACCAAGCCTAAGCCTATTTTAGATGTCATCGATATGAATAAGGATTTTCAAGTGAAATCCAAAACCGCGCTTTTCCGAAAGCCTGCTTCTGTTCAGGTGCTTAATCAGATCTCCTTCGAGCTAATCGAGGGAGAGACGCTCAGCATCGTCGGAGAATCCGGCTGCGGCAAGACTACGCTTGGCCGCTGCATCGTAAGGGGGATGGACGCCTCCTCTGGCCAAGTCATCTACCATACGGAGGATGGGCAGCAAATCGATTTTTTGAAGCTGAAGGGCAAGGGCTCCAAAACCTATCGAAGAGAAATCCAAATGATATTCCAGGATCCTTACTCCTCGCTTAGTCCGCGAATGAGCGTATTCGATATCATATCCGAGCCGCTTATCGCTAATTTCAAGCTGAGCAAAGCGGAAGTTGAAGAGAAGGTGACGTTAATTGCGGAGAAAACGGGCTTGAATGTGAGCTACTTAAGACGTTATCCGCATGCGTTCTCCGGCGGACAAAGGCAGCGGATTGCCATCGCCAGAGCGCTTATTACGCAGCCTCGGTTAATCGTATGCGATGAGGCAGTATCCGCCTTGGACGTATCCATCCAGGCGCAAATCATCAATCTGCTCAAGGATTTACAGGAGCAGTTCCGCATTACGTACATTTTCATCTCGCATGATCTTTCCATCGTGCAGAACATATCCGACCGGGTAGCCGTCATGCATTTAGGCAGAATCGTAGAGCTAGCCGCCAGCGAATCGCTGTTCGGCCAGCCGAGGCATCCTTATACGGAAGCGCTGATGTCAGCCGTTCCGCAGCCCGACCCGGAGCTGAAGAAGAACCGAATCATATTGGAGGGTGAAGTCCCGAATCCGGCTAATCCGCCAAGCGGCTGCCATTTCCATCCAAGATGCGCATATCGTACTGAAAAATGCGTGAAAGAAGTTCCCGAGCTGCGCGAAGTAGGCTATAATCATTTCACAGCATGTCATTACGCGGAGGAATTGAAGCTGAAAGGCGTTCACAACGAGCTTGCAGACGAGGCTTGACTCTGACGGCTTGCGGGGACGAGGTTTAGCATGCTTTGAGAGGATGTTCAGGCAAAAATGGCAAAAATCGATGATGTCGCTCGTCTTGCGGGCGTCTCAAAAGGTACGGTTTCCAATGTGTTCAGCCAGAAAAGACGAACCAGCAAATCGGTTACTGAAAAGGTGCTGCGCGTATCTCGGGAATTAAATTACGTTCCAAACCATATTGCAAGAAGCCTGGTCACCAAAAAAACGATGGCGATCGGGCTTACGATACCGCACGGTAATTTCTTCTTCAGCGTCTTTCATAACCAATTTATTAATGGCGTCGTTCTGGAGGCTTCCATCTATGGCTATCGAGTCCTATTGGACATGATTCCGATCGAGGAGGTCAAAACGCCGTCGCTAGCAAGCTATCCGATCGACGGGGCTATCGTCCTTGGACCGATGGAACAGGATGAACGGATCAATCTGCTGCATCAAAATCAGGTGCCGTTCGTCACGGTCGGCCAAATCATCAACGACGGCCTGCATGAAGCGACAACAGTAAACAACGATAACAACAGGATTATTTTGGATATTTGCGACTATTTGACCGGCTTCGGACATCGTAATCTCATGTTCCTTAATGCAGGAAAACATATGACGGTATCCATTGAGCGAACAAAAGCGTTTGCACAAGCAATGCAGAAGCATCAGATTGAGCTGCAGCCGCATATGGTACATTATAAGCCTGACATTCACTCCGATGAATATATGACTTATGGCTATGATGAGACTGTCCGCATGCTAGGCGAACGGAAAGAAAAGGTAACGGCCATCATCGCCGATGATGACCGCACGGCATTCAGTGTATTGAATGCCATCAATGAGCTAGGCTTGAGCGTACCCGAGGATATTTCGCTATTCGTCATATGCGGCGATTTATCGATGATGCACCAAGTTACACCATCCCTAACGGGCATGGATCTTCAGCCATCGGAGCTTGGGTCGCAATCGGTCAAACAGCTGATGCATAAGCTCGGCGTGCTTGAAGGCGGTTATCCGAACCACGTAACGGTAAGCAGCAAAATTATTGAACGAAGCTCTTGTTCGCCGGTTTTCGGTGGAAACGAGAGTGTTTCTAAGTAAATGAGGCGGGTTAATGACACAGTTTATTTCAGTTATTGTTCATTTTTTTACGGAATTTGAAATGTATTTCCGCATTCTAATTAGCGCCATCCTGGGGCTGCTGATTGGGTTCGACCGTACGCACAAGAACAAGCCTGCGGGCGTGAAGACGTATACGTTCGTGACGGTCGCATCTGCACTCATCACGATCGTGTCGATTGAGAGCGTGGCGAGATACGGACATATGAATGAGCGAACGATGATGGACCCGATGCGCTTGACCGCTCAGATTGTTTCTGGCCTTGGTTTTTTAGGTGCGGGACTCATTATGAAAACAGGCTTCGAAGTGAAGGGGCTGACTTCAGCGGCGATGATTTTATTCGCTGGAGGGGTTGGAATCGGCATCGGGGCAGGTTTCTACGGCATCGTCATTTTCACGATCGCTACCGCTTTTTTCTTTATTCGTGTAGGCGGTTGGATCGAGAAGAAGGAGCATGATCGGCTTCATGCCAAAGACGATATCGACTTGTCGGCATAAAGAGGAGCATCAATTGCATGGTTAGAAGGTTCTACTTGGAACCGATGAATCCCGATTACAAAATACGCGCATGCCGCGCCATTTTGTAATCGGGATTTCCATATTAAACAGATCCAAGCGCAGATCTGTTACGCAAACTCTCGCTTATGGGTCGCAAGGAGAGAGCTAGAATGCTTTATGATTTACGAGGTGAAGAACATATGTCACCTATTGTGGGAATTTTATATTCCGCTGTAAAAGAGAACAGCCAACGACTGCATCTAATCACGGAGGGCATGTCACAGAAAGAAGTGGATTACAAGGGCCCTAATCATAATTTTAATAGTACTGCCCAGTTAATTAAACATATCATGTATGTGGATCTGAATTGGGCTTATAGAATGAAAGGACAACCACTTTCTCATTCTTTGATAGAACAATAGCATAATGGAATAACGGATAGCGCCACAGGCTTTACGCTTGTGGCGCTAATTTTCGTTTTTTTTGCCAAGCATAATAATTTAGAAAAACGTTGGATTGCATTCATTAACCTGAACATTCAAAATATGAGTCTAATAGGGGGCTTCCTTTCTGATAACAACATCATTTATCATAGAAAAGAACATATTTATAAGGATTTGAATCGCAAACCCGTATTTTAAGTAACTTTAAAGTTAATATCTAATTCACGACTCCCGCCCATAATAGGAAGGTGATGCCGAATAAAATGACGTTCTCTTATTGTGAGGGAACAATGGGAAGAGTGGTTTGAATCGTTGGCTGTCGACGCTCGGTCGTTAACGGAAATATAAGGATCCGACCGAAAATATGGTTACGCTTACATGATTGACTGAGAAGAGAGTACAAGCGAATGACCGTTGGTAAAAAAACAAACCTGGAGGAATAGAAGATGAGTCAATTTAACGGATTAGGAATGGGGCTAGGCAATTTGGCGCGTGTATCGAATGCGCTGACAAGATCGATTTCGCCTGAAAACTTCACGGGCGAGAAAGGGAAAGGGGCTATGGCTACCGATGGTACGGGGGCGCAAGCGGCTCGTGATCTAGGCGTAGGCTGGAAGGTTTCTCCGTCCGTGAAAATTGAAGGTAATTCTGAATTTACGATGGCAGAAATGGACGGTCCAGGCGTGATCCAGAACATTTGGCTAACCTGTCCGCATCAATCGGTTCGCTCTCTTATTTTCAAAATATATTGGGATGATGAAACGGATCCTTCCGTATACGTGCCGGTTGGCGATTTCTTCTGCAACGGCTGGGGCGAGCGGGCGCTGGTTAATGCTCTTCCGATTGCTGTGAACCCAGCAGGCGGCTTCAATAGCTATTGGGAAATGCCGTTCCGCAAAAAAGCGCGAATCGTTATGGCTAATATTTCACATGAAGCGACGCAGCTCTATTACCAAATCAATTATACGTTGACGGAGGTGCCAGGCGATATGGCGTATTTCCACGCACAGTGGCGCCGCAGCAATCCAGTTCCGTATAAGGACGTTCATACGATCGTTGACGGCATCAAGGGGAAAGGCCATTATGTTGGCACATACCTTGCCTGGCAAGTAAATAGCAATAACTGGTGGGGCGAGGGCGAACTGAAATTTTTCATGGACGGCGACAAGGAATACCCAACCATCTGCGGAACAGGTACGGAAGATTATTTCGGTGGCGCTTGGAACTGGGATATGAACGGACAATATGTGACGTATTCGACCGCGTTTCTTGGCATGCATCAAGCGATTAAGCCAGATGGGTTGTACAAAGCCAATCAACGCTTCGGGATGTACCGGTTCCATGTCATGGATCCGATACGTTTTGATGAGGATCTGAAAGTAACGGTACAGGCGCTTGGCTGGCGCTCCCACGGCCGGTATTTACCGCTCCAGGATGATATTGCATCCGTCGCGTACTGGTACCAGCTGGAGCCTCATTCGTCACATCCGATCATGCCGGGCATTGATGAGCTCGAAATCATTTAATAATCGCCCCGTTTCCTTATATGGAAGCGGGGCGATTGTTGTGCATGGCTGTTTCATTGTCTTTCATAACCTTTGCGTGTAGGCATTTCCTAATTGTTCGCTCAACATCATTCGCTAGATATCCTGTCAGAGGACTCGTCTAGATTGTTGACCAAACGAATATATTCGAAGAGAGAACGAGGATGTTGAATGAAGGAGGAATTAGGCAAATGGATATTTTTCCTACCGCTGCCGCTATACAATCTACAAGTCCTATCCCAAGCATGCAAAAGGTAGATGACTTTATCGCGTTTATTCGCGAGCTAAATGAACTTCTTCACATCGAAGAAGATCTCTCTCCTGCCAATCAACGGGTGACGAGCATGATTAGGCGCCTTTCACAGCAATTGCGCGCCTATTACTCGCCCGAGGAGGTAAAGGCGGTTCTAAGCCATGAATATATGGTTTACAACCAACGCTTGCTGCAGGATAAATTGTCAAAAGCCGAGTTTCAAGTCGAGCTGGCTGATTCTCAAACGTTTTGCAGCCCGGGAGATTCCGTTATGGATATCGTTACACGGTTGCCTTATTGGTCGATCTATTTGGCCTTGGTTACCGAGGAGCTGTCCATGCTAAGGCAGTTGATTCAGGAAGGCGGTCAGCTGGAGCATTCGCCGATAGTGTTTATTGGCAGCGGGCCGATGCCGATAAGTCCGATTATGATTCATCTATTCCATGGCGTGGAGGTCATTTGTCTCGAAATCGATGCTGTGGCTTGCGATGCCTCCAGCTCTTTTCTCGAAAAAATGGGCTTAAATGCTAAAGTAAAGGTCATTATGGAGAATGGAGACGAGTTCGATTACGGCGCGTATAACCGGATTTTTGTCGCAAGTCTCGTAAAAAATAAACGGGCGGTGCTTGAACAAATCAATCGAACGGCCATGAACCCGCTTGTCGCTGTTCGTACGGCTGAGGGAATGAGGCAAATTATGTATGAAGCGATTGATGAATCACAGCTGAATAAGCAAGGATGGCGGATTCTGGGAAGAACTAATCCAGATGGCCATTTAGTAATTAATTCCACTTTGTTTATGGACCGCCATATTAATCCTACCGGGTTGGGGCAATAGATGGAGGAATATGATAGTCATTCCGTGAATACATCAATAAATGGAAAAAAAGAAAAGGTGACTGAGTATGAATGATTCCACTAGAGCGGCAGAGCTTCATCAGGTGGAGGCACTGCTGAAAACGAAGCTCTATTTGCCTGAAAGCACGCCATCACATTTAACGCGCAGCAGGCTCAATCAACTGCTTGAACGAGCTTTAGGCGCTCGTCTGACAACGGTTGTCGCACCTCCTGGATTCGGTAAATCGACGCTTGTAAGCAGCTGGATTCGACAATCCGGGCTAAAAAATGGCTGGCTGTCTCTCGATTCGAAAGAAAATGATCCTCTGCGATTCTGGCGTTATTTGCGTGGGTCAGTGGAACAGGCACTCCATATAAAGCTGAATGGGGAGTCGGGCCTTGGCGGTTTCGAATCCGCCGAAAGGCTTTCGGCACAGCTGCTGCATGCGTTAATTGAATCATCGCAACAGGAGGAGCCTCTTATGCTTGTCCTCGATGATTACCATATGATTGAAACGGATTCGATACATGAAGCGCTCTATGACTGGTTGTGCAAATTGCCAGCGTCAGTTCACCTTATATTAATCAGCCGGCATGAAATACCGATCCCGTTAGGTGCAATGAGGGCCAATGGAAGGCTGAATGAAATAAGCTTGTCCAATCTGCGGTTCACGGACTCAGAAATTGATTCTTATTGGCACTTACAGACGGGAGCTTCGCCTGATAGCAAGACCTTTCGCCATCTGGTTCATCATACGGAAGGCTGGGCTGCCATGCTGCAGTTGTCTGCGCTATCCTATGCAGCTGGACAAATTAGCGGCGTTATTAAGCCGCTGACTGGACGCAATCGTCATGTGGCCGACTATTTAATGGAAGAGGTATTTAGTCATATTTCAGAAGAAACCAAGCGCTTTATGCGCAAAACCTCGATTCTTGATCGATTATGTCCATCCCTGTGCAGCGCAGTGATAAATGAGCCTGATGCAGGCGACAGCATTCAAGAACTCGTGCGCAGAGGGTTGTTTCTCATTCCACTTGATGATGAACGAGAGTGGTATCGGTATCACCATTTGTTTGCGGATTTTTTGCGCGTCAAGCTGAGGAAAGAGGAACAAGCAGGAATGGCGCTGCTTCATAGTCGTGCAGCTGAATGGTACAAGAGCCACGGCTACTTAGAGGAAGCCATCGAGCAGGCACTATTCGCAGGCGACGAGCGCAGGGCGGCAGCCTGGATGCAACAGCATGCCCATATTTGGTTGAAGGTTAGAGAGACGGTGTTGCTGCGCCGCTGGCTTGATCAATTGTCTATACATACGCTTAACGAAACAGGCAATCTGCTGCTCTTGCTCTGGATTGATCTGATGGATGGACATACAGAAATGGCGGAGGTGCTGCTTAGAAAGCTGAATACAGCGCTTGCGAGCATGAAAGCTGATCCTCAGGCTTCGGGCTTCTTCCGTATGCGAGAAGAGGTCCGAATTATTGAGAACTTTCATGCCGTATTGAGCGGCAACTTCGATCATGCTCTTGCGCTTATTCAAGAATATGGGGGAAGAGAAGACTTGCCTGATCCTGAAACACCGCTTCTGCTTAGTCTAGGACTAGAGCTTAATGAGGGAACTGTGCCGTTTATTCGCGGGAAATTTGGCTTTAATGGCCGGATTGAATATGCGGAGAGCTATCACCGCGCATACGGCGAATTTATTGAGAAGAACGGTTTGCATGAAAGCGCTTATACCTCCTACCAGCAGATCGCAATGGGAGAGGTTTGTTACTTGCGCAACCATCTGCCCCTCGCTCGAAGCTACGCAGAAGAAGGAATCAGGCTTGGCCGGAAATTCGGTACAATAGGGTCTTACGTTCCATCCGTACTTCTGTTATCCCATATTCTCATCGCAGAACAACGAAGCGACGAAGCGTTAGATGTCATGGAGGAGGCAATGAGTCATTTGCGCAGCCACCATCAGCATACGTCAGTTTGGTACAGCAAGCTTGCGGCCAGCATCGTAATCCGCCAGCTGCAATTAGGGAATTCGATTCCTGCACGCGAGTGGGCGGATGAGTATAAACGGAAAGCTGCAGAACGGACAACCTCCAGAGATGACTTGTTTCCGGACGATGAAGATTTCATCTATATCCAGATTTTAATGGGAGTAGGCAAGTGGGAAGAGGCCTGCGAAAGTGCAATTAATGCACTTTCAATCGCACAATTGCATGGAAATGGCTTAAGCGAGCTTCAGGGACTACTCTTGCTTAGCGAAATTTACGCGAACAGAAACAATTCTATAGCGTGCAGACGCCTGCTGCTTTCAGCTGTAAGGGTTGGCTGTTATGATGGCAACATCCGGTCATTCTTGGATTCGGGGCCTGCTGTTATGGAGCGTCTTGGCAAGTACAAGGCGGCTTCATCCAACTCCTCTTTGTGGTCCGAGAAGGAGCTTTCATTTATCCATATGGTATGCCGTCAATCGGAAAATAGCGAAACGGGGAATAACCAGGTATTTACAAATTCTGTACAAAGCAACATAGACGTCCTGACTGCAAGAGAGATGGAGGTATTCATTCTTATGGCGCAAGGATTATCGAATAAGGCTATTGCAGCTGAGCTTGTTTTGACTGAAGGTACCGTGAAGCTTCATCTTCACCGGGTATATAGCAAGCTTCAGGCGCAAGGCCGTGTACAGGCGATTAGAATTGCGGAAAACAGCGGGCTGCTGGAAAAGTTATAACCTTCTTCTATACCTTTCGATAGACGCTGCCTATCTTCCTATTGAGTAATATGGGGGTATCACGAAAGAGAGAAGGAGAAAAACGATGAGAACGGATTACGATGTCATTATTGTCGGCGCTCGAATAGCAGGTGCGACGCTTGCCTATGAGCTGGGTCGAGCCGGTTATGACGTACTGCTTGTCGATAAAGGAAGTTTTCCAAGTGACGTGCTGTCCACCCATAACTTTTTTAATAATTCATTGGCGATGTTGAGAGAGATGGGCGTATTGGATAAGCTGCTCTCCACGGGAACACCGACTTACAAGCGCGCTTATGTACAGTTAGAAGATGCGGTCATTGAAGGAGAATTTCCTGAGGTGGATGGAGAATCCGAGTGCCTCTGCATTCGCAGGACCCATCTGGACCACATTTTATTTGAGCATGTCTGTTCGCTGGAACGCGTCCATGCTCTTCAGCATTTTCGGGTGACCGGTCTAGTGCGTGAAGAAGATATTGTTAAAGGTGTAGAAGGAAGCCAATCCGGCGGAGAAACCGTGAAATATACAGCGAAACTTGTTGTTGGGGCGGATGGCAGAAGGTCAACGATTCGATCATTGGCAGGCAGCAAATGCTTGACCGCTATTCCGACCGAATTTGCTTCTTATGTTGGTTACTTCAAAGGTTTTGAGCAGGAGGATGAGCCTCGCTCCGAATTTTATAAACGCGGGGAACTCATTGCAATCGTATTCCCGACGAGTGACCATCTTCATGTTGTCGGACTTATGTTTCCGCTCGCTAATGCGGACTTGATGAGCCGAATGAGATTAAATGCAGAGACGGGCTTTCGGGAGATCATACAATCCGGCTTAGGAGAATCATCTTTTGTCTCGAGACTTCAAGAAGCAGAAGCGGTTGGTCCGATCCGTGGTCTTCTGGGATATGACAACGATTGGCATGAAGCGATGGGCAAAGGGTGGGCGTTGATTGGCGATGCTCATTCTTTCAAAGATCCAGCGATCGGGCAGGGCATGCATGATGCCATGTATAGCGCACGTCTGCTGAAGGGGGTTCTAGACAATCATGGATTAGCGAATGTCCAGTGGGAGAAAATGGCGTCGCAATATGAAAGCGAACTAACGAACAAGTTTGAGCCTCTGTTTCAATTAGCTTGCGAAATGACTCGCAATGTACCGTATACACCGGAGCAGCAAGCAGTTAATCACTTGATTGCGACGTACCCGCAAGCTGCATGCGCCTTTCTCGGCATGTATAATCATGCTAACGATCCTGGTGAGCTGGGTAGATTGCTCGGAGAAATAAGTTCCAACCGGGAATCTATGACCAGGTTAATGTAAAGGTAGGTCGAAATTATAGCCGGGATGACTGGGGGCTCTGTCAAAGGCTCATTTAGTACGAATTCTTTTGTGGATAGGCATGAACCGCAAAAAACTCCTCCAATAGGCGCGTCAGCGCCAGTTGGAGGAGTTCTTTAATTAGGTAGATTCAGAGAGTCAACGTGAGACACAGGACAACCCATAAGCTGCGGCTAGATCCTGGCAAATGGAACCTGTGCAACATAATAGGCTTAGGAGATGGCTGCTTGACATGTGAATTCAGATCGTTTCTCCGTTGACAATAGGATAGATAAATATTATAGTGATTGATGTTGATAATCATTATCGACGGAAAATACAACTCAGGATAAGGTAGGTATGATCATGAAAAACAAAAGGAAGTACTCATTACAAACATTGCTTGTTGCAATTATTCTAGTCATTGCGTTGGTTGGCTGCTCCAGCCAGTCCAATAATTCAACTCCGTCTCCTACAGCAAGCGCCGAAGCGCCAACTACTGAGGCACCAGCCTCTCAAGACGATACACAATATCCCATCGTAATTAAACATGCGCTAGGCGAAACGGTTATCGAGAGCAAGCCGGAACGTGTAGTTACCGTCCAATGGGCGAACCATGACGTTGCTCTCGCGCTAGGTGTTGTTCCTGTCGGGTTCTCGGCAGCGAATTATGGTGTTCAAGACGACAGCGGACTTCTGCCATGGACGGCAGCGAAGCTTAAGGAGCTTAACGAAAGCGAGCCGAATATTTTCCAAGATACGGACGGCTTGGATTTCGAAGCTATCTCTGATGCAAATCCGGATGTTATTCTTGCCGCTTATTCCGGTATTACACAGGAAGATTACGACACACTTAGCCAAATCGCTCCGGTCGTTGCTTACCAATCGAAGCCTTGGGCAACTACGTGGCGCGAGCAGGTTCTCTTCACGGCTGAAGGCATGGGCATGAAGGCGGAAGGCGAACAGCTCATCAAGGATACGGAAGCTCTTGTTAAAGAAGGAGCTGCCAAATATCCTCAAATGCAAGGCAAAAAAGTCGTTTGGGTCAACTTCTCAGCGACAGATATGTCCAAGCTGCACTTGTATACGCCAGCTGACCCGCGCGGCGCATTCTTAATCGAGCTAGGCATGGAGTATCCGGAGAGCATCACGAGCCAGATTACGGATCCAACCAGCTATTCCTTGCAATTGAGCGCCGAGAATGCCGAAGCACTGAACGATGCTGATATAATCATTGGCTATGGCGACGAGAGCTTGTATGAAGCGGTGAAGGCAGACTCTCTGCTAGGCAAAATCCCGGCGATTCAAAGAGGTTCCGTCGTGTTCATCGGCAACGGCACGCCACTGGCTGCTTCCGGAAACCCAAATCCGCTTTCCATTGCATTTACCCTTGATGAATACCTAGCACTAATCGGCGGAGCAATCGACAAACTAAATGAGTAATTCATCAGGTACGGGTACGGGCAGGCTAAAATCGCATGTCCCCAATCGTTTCGTTTTAGTGATGGTTCTTTGCCTAGTTTTGCTAGCCTTATGTGTATGCGCCTCGCTTGCTTTCGGTTCCCGGCCTTTAAGATTTCACGAGCTGATGGACGGATTATTCCGTCAGGACGTGGACTCTTACACGGCCAACATCGTTCGCAAACGGATCTCCCGCACCGTATTCAGCCTACTCTGCGGAGCAGCGCTAGGCGTGTCCGGAGCGCTAATGCAGTCGGTCACTCGCAACCCCATAGCAGATCCTAGCATACTGGGTGTCAATATGGGAGCGTCATTGTTCGTGGTGTGTGGCATAGCATTCTGGAGCATAAGTACCGCGAATCAATATATATGGCTAGCTTTGGCGGGCTCTGCGATTACTGCTGTATTCGTGTTCGGAATCGGCTCAATGGGGCGTGGCGGTGCCACGCCCATTAAGCTTGTTCTGGCAGGAGCAGCCACAAGCGCAGCTCTTGGATCTCTCATTACTGCCATTATGATTCCACGCTCTTACGTCATGGATCAATTTCGATTCTGGCAAGTTGGCAGTGTCGGTTCAGCTAGCTGGAGCGGAATCGGTACGTTCGTCCCATTCTTACTCGTCGGGCTCCTGATCGGCTTTCTCGTGGCTCCGGCACTGAATGCGCTGGCGCTGGGAGATGATACAGCGACCGGACTAGGCGTTCGGACGGGAAAACTGCGGTTTATCGCAGCACTTGCAGGCGTGCTGTTATGCGGAGCGACGACTGCGCTGGCAGGGCCAATTGGATTTATCGGGCTATTATCCACTCATGTCATTCGTCTTATCCTTGGACCCGACCTAAGGTTTGTCATCCCCATGTCGGCTATTGCAGGAGCAATCATTCTGACCATAGCGGATGTGGGCGGCAGGCTGATCGGCAGTCCCGGAGAACTTGAGGTTGGTGTAGTTACGGCGTTTATCGGAGCACCAATACTAATCATAGTCGCTATGAGATCGAAAGTGCGTTCATTATGACCAATCCTACTATTAACCTAATAAAGGCAGGCCGGCAAAATAGGCGCCGCCGATGGATGCTCGTGACCAGTTTACTGGCGGTTCTGGCATGTGTGCTGTGCTGCACCATGCTTTTGCTTGGCAATACCATCTATTCTGTGCAAGACGTTATTCGGGCATTGTCAGGCGAGCCGCTCAAGGGCGTATCCTTCGCAGTCAATACGATCCGTCTGCCGAGAATGCTTGCGGGACTGTTCGCCGGATTCGCTTTCGGCATTGCCGGGTACACGTTCCAGACCATGCTGCGCAACCCCCTTGCTAATCCTAACGTGATCGGCATTACGTCGGGCTCCAGTGTGGCGGCTGTTTTTTGCATTATTATTCTGCAAGCTAGCGGAGCCGTTATTTCCGTCGCATCCATCATTGGGGGACTCGCCACCGTTATCTTGATCTATCTATTATCCAGAGGCAGGTCATTCTCAATCGGCAGGCTCATTCTGGTCGGAATCGGCATACAAGCCATGATCGATGCCGCTATCTCCTATCTGATGCTGGTCAGCGCGGAACAAGATCTTCCCGCGGCGATCCGGTGGCTCACGGGCAGCCTTAATGGCGCACAGATGGATAGATTGCCACCGCTTATGATAATCGTAGTAATCTGTACGCCTATCATTATCATACTGGGCAGGCAGCTGAGCTTATTGGAGCTCGGAGAGCAAGCGGCTACTTCCCTGGGCGTAAATACGGACAAGACCCGAATCGTTCTGATTATAAGTTCTGTCTGCATGATTGCTATCGCAACCGCTACAACGGGGCCGATCGCCTTTGTGTCATTCTTAGCGGGGCCAATCGCGATTCGGTTAGTCGGAATCGGTTTATCGAATATCATCCCAGCGGGACTAGTGGGTATTAATTTGGTGCTGGCGGCGGATCTCATCGGACAATTCGCTTTTCCGTACAGATTTCCTGTTGGCGTCATCACCGGATTGCTCGGAGCGCCTTATCTCATCTTCTTGTTAATTCGAATGAATAGGAAGGGAGAATTATAATGAAGCCGACTCATCACTTCCAGGCCGAACGGATCGTAGCAGGCTATGAGAACAAAACCGTCATCCACGGTGTTGATATCGTCATTCCCAGCCATCAAATAAGCGTCATTATCGGCTCCAACGGGTGCGGCAAGTCCACGCTTCTTAAAACGCTGGCTAGACTGATCAAGCCCGCATCGGGCACCATCACGCTCGACGGCAAGCCGTTAAACAAGATCTCGCCCAAACAATTGGCACGGGTTGTCGGATTACTCCCTCAATCTCCCATTGTCCCTGAAGGCATTACCGTGACGGATTTGGTTGGACGAGGAAGGTTTCCTCACCAATCCTTGTTCGGCAACTGGTCGAACAAGGATTATGCGGCAGTAGCCGAGGCGATGGAAACAATGAAGATTACAGAATTTGCTAATCACAATATCGATGAGCTGTCAGGCGGTCAACGGCAGCGTGTCTGGATTGCCATGGCACTGGCGCAAGAGACGGATATTCTATTTCTGGATGAGCCTACAACCTTTCTGGATATTACTTATCAAGTTGAAATTTTGGATCTGCTCACCGACTTGAACCGAAAAAGCGGCACCACGATCGTCATGGTGCTCCATGACATTAACTTGTCTGCGCGATATGCCGACCATATTGTCGCTCTGCATGAAGGCAGGCTTGTCGCCGAAGGCACGCCGTCCGAGGTCGTGACAAGTACCCTTGTGAAGGACATTTTCGGGCTGGACTGCACCGTCATAGAAGACCCAGTGTCAGGTTCGCCTATGGTCGTGCCGAAAGGACGTTATCATGTTAATGTCTAACACGCTTTTTTGAAGAAGGATCAGATAGTAGCCTTCCAAAGAAACCTATAGACGCTAGGATTGTTTATGCAAAACGCCTCAATACCAATTCGGTATTGGGGCGTTTTGCATAATTGAAAAAAATGAAAGATTAAAGTGTTATAGAAACCTTTGATAGCAGCTATGCAAATACGTTGTGAGAACGTGGACCCGCAAGGGGCATTTTTATCATGTGACTTTCTTGCAGGTCCACGTTTAATTAGGGGGATGAGCTGTTTATAAGTTAGTCAGTAGATGGTGAGTCGAGTGTGTTGCAGCAGCTTATGTTTAAGCCTTTGTCTTTGTAAATTTACAAGTACGTCTCTATGCAGGAGAAGCTCTTTTGTGACAGTCTTACAAATGAAGAAATAGTTCAAGTACAGCGCCATTCGGATGGCGTTACGCCCATGAAGCGCTTGAAGACGGTCGCGAAATGCTGGCTGGATTGATAACCTAACCGATAAGAAATGTCCGTTATCTTATCTTGGGATTCCTTAAGCTGACGGCAGGCCGATCTAATACGAAGACGCTCGACAAAAGTGATAGGCGGTTCCCCCGTATAATCCTGAAAGGTTCGATAGAAATGCGATACGCTTACTCCCGCAAATGCAGCCAATTCATCAACGGCGGGGCGCCACTCCGGTTCTTTCGTCATCTTATCGATTAGCTTGCTATATTGGCTAAGCAAATCTGCTGCAATTGCGGAGGTGCCGCCGCTTGGCTGAATAAAAGCAATGATCAGCTCGAGAATGGCGCTGCGAACAATCGTGCTTTTGAGCGGTGAATCACTCATTAGAGCGGTCTTTAATTTTTTGAAAGTCTCAACGGGCGTTAAACCAATGTTCTTCACACGTTGTAATTGCAACATGGCTTGATCCAATTGCCTAATTTCCTCAAGTGGAAGACTTAACCAATCTTGAATAAGCGGAGCTTTAACAATTAACCACCAAAATTTGCATGGCTCAATGACGTTAAAGCCTCCCCGGTGCTTCTCACCTGGACGGGTATGAAACAAGTCGCCCGCATGGGTTTCATAGATGAAGCTGTCGAGCTCCCATCTCGCCTTTCCCCGTTCAATGAGGACGAATTCATAACAGCCAGGGTGATCATGCTCAAAGAGAGGCGATGCTTTACGCAAATCATCGCTTCCAAGCATGACTAGTTCCGATACACCGTGAATAAGCGGCTCTTTTTCTATATTAAAGGTCCAGCGTGCACGCTGGGAATGAGAATCTTGCCCAGTTTCAATCGCAAGCAATTTATTTGCTTCTTCATGCGGTTTCACCTATTCATTATCCTTTCGTTTGTTTCTATTATCGTCTATGTTTCTAATCCTACTTCGTGATGACTTGAACGTCAAACAGCTCTTTCTTCGGTTAAGATGATGGCAGCTACAAAAAAGGAGGATTTGTCGATGACTTTTCAAATAGAACGACAGTATCGGATTACGCAGAAGGATAAAGAGGATTTTAACCGAGACGGATATTGGATTAGCCCAAAGCTAATTGATGATGAGCAGATCGAGAGATTGCGAGAGGCGCATGAGCGAATATGGTCAGGTGATTACGATGGGGATGGCATACCGATGAATGGTTTTCGTCTCAGCGATAATCCGGATGCGCTGCGGAAATTAGATAATGGCTGGTGGATTAACGACGAGGTGAGAAAGGTCGTAACAGATCCTTTTATCGGTGAGTTGTCCGCAGATTTGCTGGAATCGGATGAAATAAGGCTGTGGCATGATCAAGTTATCTACAAACCGGGCATTGGCGACAAAATTTCCGGAGCCGGGAACGTAGGCTGGCATCAGGACTATGGGTACTGGCAATGCTCGGATTCACAAGACATGGTTACGGTATGGATCGCGCTTCAGGACACAGATCTGACGAACGGCGGTATGATGACGATTGTAGGCTCTCATAAGTGGGGTCTGATTCCTGACAGCAACTCTTTCTTTAACCAGAACATGGAGGAGTTGAAGGAGAGGTATTCGGGAGGACATGATTGGATAGAGGAGCCATGTATTCTGAAAGCGGGTCAAGCTAGCTTCCATCACGGTCTCACTTTTCACGGTTCCGGGCCTAACCGTACGAATGATCCGCGATTGTCCATTGTAGCTCATGTGATGAAAGGCGGTACCAATTACCGAGCCGGAATACAACGACATGACAACATTCGGTTGCTTGGCCCACGGCCCAATGATGGCCAGGCTTTTGCGAACGACTACTTTCCCGTTCTATTTAAGAGATAGGTACGTCCCAATAGGTTTACCCGGTCAAAGCAAGCCACTCCCCTAACAAGCATGAAATAGGGGTTAGGATGTTTCAAATGGGAGCTGAGTCAAAAGCGATTCCATCTCCAGGATTGTAAATAAGAAGCCTCTCTTTATTTAAAATGGTTAGATTTTACCTCCATTTTAATAAGGATCGGCTTCTTTTTATTTGTGTTTTAATGCATTGAAAAGAGAAGTTAACACATACCTCCATCTCCAAACGTCACAACTATTGTAGAGGAGGATTGGGAATATTATGAAAAAAATTATCATAACACTGTTAGCTCCATGCTTCATTATTACAGGTGCATGGATAACGAGAATCTTATAACAGGATGGAAGAAAAAGAAGAAAATTCAACAATGGAGGATGTCACTCAATCATTGAAAGCACAGGATGCCGAGTTGTTTCTATATCGATGATGAATTTCATGTGTATTGGTAATTTATTTCAGCAATACAACAAAACATCGTTTCTGTGCAGCAATGGAATTATAACTATGTTATTTTTCACGTTAAAGACAACGTTGTCAATATTGCGGACTAGAGACGGTTTCCAGACTACATCAAACCGGCAAAAATACGTATACCCACGTAAAAATGAATTTTATAAACATGATTATGGAGAAGTTAGGATTAAACTAACGGGCAAAAGAGTGTGGTGGAACGCTATTTATTATCGCTCTCTCTTTTGCCAGAGTAACACATCGGCTTCACTTACAATATGATGAGTCTAGAAATCTAAAGAGGTGAGCCAATGGCAGTCGTAAAAGCCAGGAAACAGGATATTGATATGTTGGCAAGGTTGCTTCGAGCTGAAGCGGAGACCGAAGGCGAAATGGGCATGCTCCTTGTTGGAAATGTTGGCATTAACCGAATAAGAGGGAATTGCTCCGATTTTAAAGAAATCCGGACAATTCCCCAAATGATCAACCAGCCGCATGCGTTCGAAGCGTTGCAACATAGTATGTACTATCAAAATGCAAGAGAGAGGGAACGCCGTCTGGCGCAGCGGGCTGTGAATGGGGAGCGGAATTGGCCAGCAAAATTCTCTCTATGGTATTTCCGTCCAGGATCGTTCGAAAATCCCGGACCATGCCCGCCAACTTGGTATAATCAGCCGTTCGTAGGACGATGGAAGAAGCACTGTTTTTATGAACCGACTGCGAAAGAATGCGAAAATGTATACAATACGTTTTAATTGAATAAACAAAAAGAGATCATTAGGATCTCTTAACTTGAATTGCGGGGTTTATTGATTATCGGATCAAGTTCTTGTCAGTCCATGTCAAAAATCGTTCAACGCACCATGGAGCAGTTGCATCGGCAGCTGCTCCATTTTTTCATGATGCTAACGGGCAAGATACTGAGAAAGAAGAACAGAATACGTATGTAATAATATTGACAGTGGAAAATAGATGAGGAAGGATTATGTGAACTATCGAGATGTCGATTGTGAAGGATTAGGGAGAAGAAGACTTCGGAAGACTCTTTATTGAAGGATTTACTATACAACTTCAAGAATCTAAATCAGATACATAGTGGGTTTACAATCGCAATGAGGACAGTTGGGTTTTGGTTAATAGTATAGGAGGAAAGAGTATAACATAGGGAATATTGAATTAAAGTGTAACGATAGCTCAATGCCGAATGGCTACCACATTGATTAATGAGCACACCAAACAATCCCTCAATTCGAGTTTAGTGGGGGAGAGATACCATCAATGTGACTTAAGAATTTTTACGCAACGCTAGTGAACTAAATTTAGATACAGAATTTCAATTAATAAAAACAAAGCCGCAAAGGCCAAAGAAATCATAGAAAACCGCCTTCTATCTTTCCATAAACGGACCCCTTTTGCAATAAAAGCCACCATAAGTAAGGGGGTAATAATCAACAAGTTTGGGGAGACAAGAAGAGTAATTATAAAAATTAATATTACGCCACGTATCACTATAAGATACCAAAGAGGGTCGTTTTTTGAAGAAATCATCATTTATTCGCTCCCAATCACATTTTAATCTTCCCAATCATATATAAACGAAGCATCATGGGTCAACATGAAAGCCGAAACGTAATCTGAAAATAGAAACCGTTGTTCAACTAAATAAGAACGTTAGTTTAAAGCAACAGGGAGCAGTTGCATCGGCAACTGCTCCCTGTTTCGATAAGCTAGTGGACAGAATAGCAGTCACGTCAAAAAAAACGCGTGCCATTATTGGCACGCGGAAAGTTTTAATACTATTTTTTTATAATTGTGTGGACAGATAATTGGCCAGTTGATCGAATGTGCCTTCCATGCCTTGTGCGGCCATCGGTGCCATCGCATCGTATGCGGCCTGTTCCTCATCGGACGCATTCAGTGGTCCGCCTTCAAGCGTCAGAACAGTTTTACCTTCAACTTCTTGAAGCGTCAGGATGTTCAAGATTTCAAGAGGCCAATGTGGGTTAAACGGAGCGCGGATGGTGTTGCCATTCTCGTCAGAGAAAGATTGGACCCATATCAGCTTCTCAGGCGGCTGAACTTCTTGGTAAACAAACTTGCCCCACATGACATGCTGTCCGTCCGGCGACTTCTGACACCCGAAAAACATTCCACCTGGACGCACTTCCATCTTAACGACTTCAAGGGAAAATCCCTGGGGACCATACCAGTTGCCGAAGTGATCGGGCTCGGTCCACACTTTGTACACTAGCTCACGCGGAGCGTTAAATTCACGTTTCAGAAAAACTCCTTTTGGGCTGCTCATTCTTATTCCTCCTCAGATATAGGTATTGTTTGATTTCTGGAATTCCCTTAGATAGTAGTCGGCTGCTCGTCGTATTCATGGTTCCTTCCCGATTATGGGTTTTACAGCGTGTCGGAAGCTTGTTTCAGAAGCTCTGACAACATTGAGATATCGGCAGAATCGCCTTCCCGTAATTTAATCCACTTTCGTTCCGCTGGACCATCGAAAGTCTTTGGAAATTCTATGCCGCTTGCATTCATAATCATAAATGCAATCGCATCTTTAGAAGGCGAAATAACGGCAGCATAATGTCCATTCTTCAGAAAATGCGGCTTCTTGTACTGAATGCGTTCTTCTACCGCCGGTATTGTCGCATGAACTAGATCGCGTAGTGTGGAGCTGATGTCGGACTGCCACTTTGGTAAATTTTCAATAAAAGTTGTAACTTCCTGGTTCATTCTTTCATTTCCCTCCAGTTGGAATATTTTTTTGCTTATACATACAATATACCTCTATGGGAATATTCCTGTCAATGAATATTTTAGAGGGAATCGTCGATTGAAATCCTTTGAAGCCTCTCTTTATTTATAATGATGAGGTGGTACCATTATTTTAATAAGGACAGGCTTCATATTAGTTGTGTTTATTGCATTTAAAGGAGAGGGTAATGGCAAGCGGAGCCATTCGAATGATTCTGGAGAAGCGTCAGCATTCGCTTTTGGGAGTGGATTCCTACCTTAGCTCGTTGATTCGGAGGAATCCCCGAGCAATGGCGATCGGAAGAGTTTTTGAATGCGCAGTAGTATGCTGTCTAACCTAGGGGCTGCCCCATTGATGTATCGGAACTGGCAATATTTCGTGTATTAGCTACGCTTTAAGCGGCTAAAACCGTAAATGATTGTCTAATCATTATTCAGATGAGAGGTAGATGCACGAACAACCAGCTCTGGTTCCAAGTAAACCGTTTTAAGCGATTCGGGCTGATCGATAAGCTCGAGAATAGCCGTTGTAATATGTGCGGTTATGGTCGCTATGGCAACGCCTACCACTGTCATCGGTACGCCGATGTCTTCCATTTGTGGAAGATTGTCATAACTGACAACGGAAACATCGTGCGGAACGCTGAGTCCATGTTCCCCTATGGCACGAAGTATGCCGCGTGTCAGATCGATTCCGCCGCTGATAACGGCTGTAGGACGAGGCGTTTGCTCCAGCATCGCACGGGCGGCTAAATAACCATCGTGAAACTCCAAGCCGTTCATCTGGAGAACCGCGTTGTCTCTGGCTTGCAGGCCCAGTTGGACGATTTCGTCCCGAAAGGCTTCGATCTTGACCGTCTGCAACGGATCTTGTGTTTGAGGTTCGCCGATATAAGCGATATCTTTGTGTCCCAGTCTAGCCAAATGACGAACGGCAAGACGAACGGCTTGGCCTCGGTTCACGTCAACTGTGGAGAATGGTGTATATCCGGCAGCGCCGTAGGTGAGGATGGGAATCTGCAGCGGGCTTATGCTGCTAAAGCTAGAAATGCTATCTCTGTCACCAAAGACGAGTATGGCGTCTACTTGGTATCGGCGGAAAATTTCAATCGCTGACTCCAAGTGGCTTATCGATAGCAAGGTGATATAACCTTTTTTCTCCAGCTGTTCATTGATCTTTGTAATGAGGGAGGAAAGCGCTGCACGTTCAATAGATGGCCAAACGACGCCGATCGCTCCGCTTTTTCTGGAGACGAGGCTTCGTGCTGCGAGGTTTGGCTGGTAGCCCATCTCCTTTGCAATCGAAAGGATATGCTGTTTTGTTTTGTTCTGTACGAGCGGGCTGTCTCTGAGCGCTTTGGAGACGGTAGAGAAGCTGACGCCTGCACGATCTGCGATGTCTTTAATTGTTACCATGAATTCCCTCCGGAAGGCTCTAGTCCGAGTTCTAATTGATGTCGTTCACTTTATCATAGAATCCTTTTTTTGCAAATGAAAGCGGCATATTTATCGTATAGACAGCAATGGATTATTCGGATATCATAAATAACAACGTTGTTAATTTGATTTTAAAGGTGGCCTATTCATGTTTGAATTACACAATACCGTATCGGTTGTTATTGGGGGAAACGGCGTATTAGGCAGTGCCATGTCTGCTGCGCTTGCTGAAGCAGGCTCGAAAGTGGCGATCGTCGGCAGAGACATGGAAAAAGCCCGGGTCGTTTGCGAGCAGATTGAACGCAATGGCGGCAAGGCAATGGCTTTGAAGGCGGACGCGACTCAAAAAGCGGAGCTGCAGTCGGTTTTGAATGAAGTGCTTCAATGGGGCGGTCGTGTCGATACGCTTGTGAATGCTTCAGGGACGAATAGCGCGACACCGTTTTTTGATCTCGAAATGGACGAATGGGATCGCATTATGGACGTTAATCTCAAGAGCGTCGTACTTGCCAGCCAAGTTTTCGGCAAACAAATGATCGAGCAGGGGAATGGCGGCTCGATTATCAATATTTCTTCCGTATCCTCTGCGCCTCCGCTCTCGCGGGTATTTACTTATTCGGTATCGAAAGCGGGAGTAAATAGCGTGACCCAATATTTGGCTAGAGAGTTTGCCCCAAGCAAGGTAAGAGTTAACGCGATCATTCCCGGTTTTTTCCCAGCAGAACAGAACAAGAAAATCTTATCGCCTGATCGAGTGGAATCGATTATGAAGCATACGCCAATGAACCGCTTCGGAGATCCGGAGGAGCTTAAGGGTACGATTGTTTATTTGGCTTCAGCCAAAGCATCATCATTTGTCACCGGTGCGATGATCCGGGTTGACGGAGGATTTGGAGCGATGACGATATGAGTGATTTACTGCGAAGATTAGTCGAGCATACGCCGATCCCGAAGCTGGTGAAAATTCGCCAGTCGTTCGATGACACGATCCTGGCGGATCCCATCGGAGAGTTGACCGCACGGCTGCGTACTGCAGATGCTATGAATGGGATTGCTGCGGGGCAGAAGGTTGCGGTGGCCGTTGGAAGCCGGGGGATATCTCGGATCGATGAGCTGACGAGGACCGTTATTGACGAGTTGAAAAGAATCGGGGCGGAGCCTTTCATTGTGCCATGCATGGGAAGCCATGGGGGAGCAACTGCAGAAGGGCAAACGGAGGTGCTTGCCCATCTCGGCATAGACGAGGAGCGAATGGGCTGCCCGGTTCGATCATCAATGGAGGTCGTAGAACTTGATCGACTGCCGAATGGTTTGCCGATTTATTGTGATAGAACCGCCGCTACGGAGTCGGATGCGATCATTGTCATCAACCGAATAAAACCGCATACGGCTTTTCGCGGGACGGTTGAAAGCGGCATGTTAAAAATGATATCGATCGGACTGGGGAAGCAAAAAGGAGCAGAAGCCTGCCATCAGCTGGGCTTCAAGTATATGGCCGAGAATGTTCCGGCAATGGCTCGGGTTATGATTGAGAAGCTGCCTATCCGGTTCGGTGTCGCTGTCGTAGAAAACGCGTATGACCAAATTTGCCGCGTTGAAGTACTCGGAACGGACACGATGGAGGAAAGGGAGAAGGAGCTGTTAATAGAAGCGAAGAGCCGGCTCCCGCAAATCTTTTTCACCGATCTCGACGTTCTTGTCATTGATTACATTGGTAAAAACATCAGCGGCGACGGAGCGGACCCGAATATTACGGGCAGATACCCGACGCCTTACGCGCACGGTGGCCCTGAGGTGAACAAAATGGTTGTTCTCGATCTAACGCCAGAGTCTCAAGGCAATGCAAACGGAGTAGGCACAGCTGATTTCACGACAAGCAGATTAGTAAGCAAGACAGATTGGCCTGCTACCTATGCGAATGGTTTAACCTCAACGGTCTGTGCGCCGACGAAACAAGCGACAACGCTCGAGAATGACCGTGATGCCATTAAAGCTGCGATCAAAACCTGCAACATTCTAGATTATACAACGTGCAAGCTGGTTCGCATTCGGGATACGCTGCATCTGGGAACGATTGAAATTTCCGAATCGCTGCTTGAAGAGGCAAGAAGCAATCCGCGTATTGAAATAGTGGAAGGGCCTTATGAGTGGAAGTTCGACGAGGAAGGGTATTTGCCCAAATGAATACGGATGCCCAGATCGTCATCGCCATAGATATCGGAACGACTAGCACAAAGACGTTGGCAGTCGATCTGAACGGACGGATACTTGGCAGCCACTCCATCGAATACCCGCTTCACACGCCCATACAAGGCCATGCTGAGCAGGATCCCGATGTCATCTGCGAGGCTGTTATGGATAGTGTTGGCCATGTTACAAAAAAAGTGGCTGACGCAATAAAGTGTGTTTCTTTCAGCTCAGCCAATCATAGCCTGATCCTGCTGGATGCGAATGGAGTACCGCTCACGCCGAGCATCACCTGGGCGGATCTTCGCAGCGCAGCCCAGGCAGAGCGGCTGATAAAGGATGGATCGGGCTTATCGATCTATTCGCGAACAGGCACGCCGATCCATCCGATGTCGCCGCTCGTCAAGCTGGTATGGATGAGAGAGGCGCGGCCGGATCTGTTCGAGTCCGCGCATTATTTTGTAGGGATAAAGGAATATGTATTGAACAAGCTATTCGGCATTTTGCTGATGGATCATTCGATCGCAAGCGCTACCGGGTTGTTAAATCTCGCAACGTTGAGTTGGGATGAGGAAGCTTTAATGGTGGCAGGCATTCGAGAGGACCAACTGCCACGGTTAGTACCGTCTACCGAGCGAATGGTTGGGCTCAAAAAGCAAGCGGCTGATCGGATGGGGCTTGCTGCGGATACGCCATTCATTGTTGGCGCACAGGACGGAGTATTAGCCAATCTGGGGATCGGTGCAGTAGAGGAAGGCGTGCTTGCCGTTACAATCGGCACGAGCGGAGCCGTACGGACTACCGTGAAGCAGCCTGCCTTCGATGCGCAAGGAAAGCTTTTCTGCTACGCATTGACGGATGACCATTGGATCGTAGGGGGGCCTTCCAACAATGGAGCGATCGTAGCGAGGTGGATTGCGGATCGTCTTTACCCGGGGAAATCGATAGACGAGGTGCTGCCATTAGCTGCTGCAGTTCCTCCGGGATCGAACGGCCTGCTTTTTCTGCCTCTCTTATCGGGAGAGCGGGCCCCTTTCTGGGATGCCGAGGCCAAAGGTGTCATGTTCGGGTTGACACTCGCACATAAGGAGGCGGATATGCTTCGGGCGGCATTGGAAGGCGTACTATTTCAGATTACGGCAATCGTATCTTTAATGAAGCAAGCAGGCCAACGAACAAGTGAAGTAAGAGCTTCCGGAGGTTTTGCGCGTTCTATTCTTTGGTGCCAGATGTTGGCAGACATGCTGGGCGTGCCTGTAAGGGTGCCTGAATCAGTAGAAAGCTCCGGGCTTGGGGCCGCTCAGCTTGGGCTGTATGCCATGGATGGCTGCAAAGGCCCACTGCTGAGATGGAAGGAGCAGGAGGGCAGCCTTTATGAGCCTGATCTGGCCAATCATGCGCTTTATCAAAAAATATTGCCGTTATATTTAAGCTTATACGATCGATTGAAAGAGCCCATGAGGGAAATATCGATGCTGCAGCATACGTCGGTGGGATGAATTTAACTGGAGGCGGTGTCATTACTATGCATGATAAATACAGCAGGCTGCAGACTATTTTGACGGAAATGGAATCGGTTGTGGTCGCGTTCTCCGGTGGCGTTGACAGTACTTTTCTTCTGGATGCCGCAATTAAAACGCTGGGAAGCGAGCGGGTCTTGGCGGTTACGGCCGACTCGGAAACTTATCCAACGGAAGAGCTTGAGGCGGCGATTCAACTGGCGAAGAGCATCGGGGCGACACATAAAGTGATCGAAACGTCTGAATTAAGCATCCCTGGCTACAAAGAGAATAATGCAAACCGTTGCTATTTTTGTAAAAAGAGTCTATTCGAGCATATTGAGCCATTCGTTCGCGATGGGTCTTATCGTCAGATCGTCTACGGGCTCATCGCAGATGACATGAATGAGCATCGGCCCGGCGTTCAAGCGGCGAAGGAACGAGGCGTAAGGGGGCCTTTGCAGGAAGCGGGCCTTTATAAGGATGAAATTCGTGATTTGTCCCGTGAGCATGGACTGCCCACTTGGGATAAGCCTTCTTTTGCGTGTCTTTCTTCACGGATAGCATATGGCGAGACGATTACGATCGAGAAGCTTGGACGTGTTGGAGAAGCCGAACGCTATATTCGTTCACTAGGTTTTGGGCAAATTCGGGTCAGGAGCCATGGCGATATCGCGCGGATTGAAGTAGAACCGAGCGCAATGGAGCAGCTCATTAGCCACGCAGCTATTATTTCAGATCGGTTGAAGGAGCTTGGTTTCATCTATGTTGCTATGGATCTTGCCGGTTATCGCAGCGGGAGTATGAATAAAGTGCTTGAGCTTGGGGGAGCCGCGATATGAACGAATTTGAGGATCTTGGATTTTGCAAGCTGGATGTGGGGCGATATGAGCGGACAGGACATCCGGAAGTCGTTTTTGGACAGGGGAAAACGGTGGATCAGGTGGAGACGATATTCACTCGGCTCGTAGAGATTCATGGCCGAGCGCTTGTCACAAGGGCAACAGCCGAGATGGCGGAGCGGGTAACTGCGAAGTATCCTGAGGCGCGATATGATAGTGAATCCCGTCTCATTTCGCTGGGCCGATCCGCGAGCAAGCTTCCGGGAAAAATAGCGGTGGTGACCGGGGGAACCTCGGATATGCCGGTAGCAGAGGAAGCGGCAGGGACGGCAGAATGGATGGGCTGCGAGGTTGATCGTATTTACGACGTCGGAGTTGCTGGCATTGATCGGCTGCTAAGCCATAAGGAACGGATACGGGAAGCATCCGTTGTCATTGGGGTAGCAGGAATGGAGGGTGCATTAGTCAGCGTTGTCGGAGGGCTTGTGCGCAGACCGGTAATTGCGGTGCCGACCTCTATCGGTTACGGTGCTAACCTTCAAGGGATTACAACGCTGCTGGCGATGATGACCTCGTGTGCAGCGGGCGTGACGGTAGTTAATATCGACAACGGCTTCGGAGCAGGCTTTCAAGCAGCGATGATTTTACAACTGGTAGCGGAGGGAACATAACATGAGAACGGTCTATTTGGATTGTATTTCAGGCATCGCAGGTGATATGGCGCTGGCTGCACTCGTTGACTTGGGCGCAGACGAGGATTATATCGTCAGCCATTTATCGAAGCTGCCGATCGATCCTTTTACGATGGCGTTCGTAAAAGTAGACCGACGAGGCATAACCGCGAACTGGCTGAAGCTTAGCTTCGGTGCTAGTGAGCATAACGTGGGACATGATCACGGCGTTGCGCACAAGCATGGTCACCAACATGAACACCAACATGAACACCAACATGAACACCAACATGAACACCAACATGAACACCAACATGAACACCAACATGAACACCAACATGAACACCAACATGAAC
>NZ_JACHXW010000018.1:83251-148554 GCF_014192395.1 Paenibacillus endophyticus
AACACCACTCTACGCAAGATCATACTCACGGCCAAGATGATAAACACGATCACGACCATAGCCATAGCCATAACCATGGGCATGATCACGAAGTTGATCAACAGCATATACAGGTCCATACTCACGTCCATAATCATACTCACGAACATAAGCATGATCATACTCACGAACATAACCATGATCATAACCACACGCATGTACATCGAAAAGCATCGGACATTTTGAAAATGATCCAGTCCTCAGATTTGCCTGATCGCGTGAAAAAGAGAAGCTTGTCCATCTTTCAATTCATTGCTGAAGCGGAAGGAAAGATCCATGGCATGGATCCGGCCGATGTCCATTTTCACGAAGTAGGCGCGATGGATTCGATTTTGGATGTCATTGGTGTTTGCCTTGCACTGGAGAGCCTTGACGCCTCCACTATTATCGTTTCTCCTGTGCCAACAGGAACGGGGAAGCTGCGTATGGCTCACGGTTTATATCCGATTCCTGCTCCTGCTACGGCAGAGCTGCTGCGCGGTGTTCCATTATCTGAGTTCACGGCTAAAGGGGAATTGACTACGCCGACCGGTGCAGGAATCGTCAAAGCGCTTGCCTCAGCCTTTGGTCCATTGCCCGCGGGAACGATTGATCGAATCGGATACGGTGCAGGCACAAAAAACTTCGAGCATCCTAACGTTGTCCGAGCGGTGTTATACGAGCAGGAACAAGAGAAAACATGTTATGAAACAATAGTCGTACTTGAAGCGCAGGTAGATGATTCAACCGGTGAGACGCTTGGCTTTGCAATGGAAAAGCTGTTCGAAGTCGGTGCTCTGGATGTGTATCATACGCCGGTTTATATGAAGAAGAACCGTCCTGGCGTCCTTGTCACCGTACTATGCCATCCTGCAAGCAGCGCAATTTGCGAGGAGACGATGCTTGCAGAAACATCGACGTTCGGCGTACGCAGGAGCGAATGGAAGCGCAGGGCGCTTGCGCGTCAGTGGGTTCAGGTGGAAACGCCTTTCGGACTAGTGAGAGTGAAGCAAGCTCTTGAGGGAGAAACAATCATGCGTCAATCGCCGGAATATGAGGATGCCGCTCAAGCCGCAAGATCGTTCGGCGTTCCTCTGGAAACGGTATACCGCGAAGTTTATAAACAGCTCAACGATTAAAAACAGGAAACTAGCATTGCAAGCGTCATGAAGCCATAAAAAGAAAATAATCCGCTCCGTTTTACCAACGTTGTTATCTATCGAATGTACAACAATCTACTTTATATTCACATAAACGGAATAGCTAAGAAAAGGGGAATTAATCTGAGTACAAAGCTGGATTTGAATTTGGTTGATCTTAGGCAGACGGTTGAGCGCTTGGCTCTCAACACGCCCGTTACCGACATGCATACGCATTTATATGCGCCTGAATTCGGGGATTTGCTATTATGGGGCATTGATGATTTATTGACCTATCATTATTTAATCTCAGAGTCGTTCCGGTGGTCGGAGGAAGAGTACAGCCGCTTCTGGTCGATGTCCAAAAGAGAGCAAGCGGACTGGATCTGGAAGCTTCTTTTCCTAGATCATTCACCGGTGAGCGAAGCGGCATCCGGCTTCATTACGATTCTCAAGCGACTGGGACTTGACGTATCTTCTCGAAACTTGGATGATTATCGTCAGGCACTTGAGAAGCGCACGGTACGCGAACAAGTAGATACGGTCATGCTGATCGCGGGAATTGAGAAAATCGTCATGACAAACGACCCGTTTGATTCTGCTGAACGCCCTGTCTGGCAATCTGGCAAAGGCAAAACGGACCCCCGCTTTTACGCTGCGCTTCGGGTGGATGCACTGCTAAATGACTGGCCCCTAGCCGTAAACGAGCTTCAAAGTCTAGGTTATGACGTACAGGCGGAGTGGACAGAGCGAACAAAAGAAGAAACACGCCGGTTTTTATCGGAATGGATCATTCGTATGGACGCTCTCTATCTTGCTGTTTCCATGCCAGGCGACTTCAAATATCCAGCGGATGACCATCGAAACCAAATGATAAATCAGGTCATGATTCCGGTATGCCAAGAGCAAAATATTCCGTTTGCGCTCATGATCGGCGTTCGAAGAAAAGTGAACCCCTCGCTTGGATTGGCTGGGGATATGAGCATGCATGCCGATGTTTCGGCAGTGGAAGCGTTATGCCGCCAATATCCCAATCAGAAGTTTCTCATCACGATGCTGGCAAGAGAAAACCAGCATGAACTTACGGTACTTGCCCGAAAATTCCGCAATTTGATGATTTTCGGCTGCTGGTGGTTTCTCCACATCGAGTCAATGGTCGAAGAAATGACGCGTTTCCGTTTAGAGCTTTTGGGCACTTCAATGATTCCTCAGCACTCTGATTGCCGCGTCTTCGAGCAGTTGATCTATAAATGGGAACATTCCAGAAGAATCATTGGGAATGTACTGGCGGATAAATACGAGAAGCTGCATCATAGCGGGTGGATCGTGACGGAAGAAGAAATCCAAAGAGACCTGGACGATATGCTGAATCGGAATTTCTGGCGCTTTCTTGGCAAAGAGTAATCATAGGCGAGCGTAGAAGCATGGGCTGCGGCTCCATGATGAAGCATATAGGCATGGGCTGCGGCTCTATGATGAAACCTATAAACATCAGCCGTTTACGAGGACAGAGGTAAGGGGATTTCCCCTTACCTCTTCCCTGTATTTTGGGGAATATGGATATGAACTTATAAGTAGAACTAACCCCGCCAATGAAAGTATAATGGATTCATTCAACAAGCGAGATGATAGAGGAGGGGTAATCAATGAATGATACAAAACTAAAAGTGTATTCATTATCAGAAATCGATCATTTAAAGGTTCATGGCCGAACGACGAGTAATCTTTCTCCCTTAACTTTGTTTTGGACTGGGAGTGCAATTGAATGCCAGGTAAAAGGTTCAGAGCTATGGATTGAATTTGAGGTTGATTATGATCATTACGAGCCATGGGTGAGCATCATAATTAACGAGGTTCCCGTTAGCAGGCAAATGTTAACTGCCGGAAGATACTGGGTGTGCTTATTTAGAGGGATGAATGAAAGCGTTTTAAAAAATGTGCGTATCATAAAAGACCTGCAGGCGATGAACGCAGATTCGAGCTGTTCGCTGCAAGTTCATGCCGTGAAGAGCGACGGCGAATTTTTACCCGTTAAGGACAAGCCGTATAAACTTGAGTTCATCGGAGACAGCATCACCTCTGGTGAAGGCGCTGTCGGGGCAAAAGCAGAAGAAGACTGGATTCCGATGTGGTTCAGCGCCATTCATAATTACAGCACGATAACCGCAGAAGCGTTGAACGCGGAATATCGAATTATTTCCCAAAGCGGTTGGGGCGTGCTAACGAGCTGGGATAACAATCCGCGTGCGAATATTCCTGATTATTATGAGCAGGTTTGCGGTGTTCTTACCGGAGATAAAAATAAGGCGCTTGGCGCGTTTGAAGAAAATAACTTTGCTGCTTGGCAGCCGGATGTCGTGATCATTAATCTGGGAACCAATGATGGCGGAGCATTCCGATCGCCGGAATGGCGTGATGAGACCACTGGAGAAACCCATAAACAGCGGCTAAATGAAGATGGCAGCTACAATGAAATGGATCTTCAAGCTTTTGAAAGGGCAGCCGAGAATTTCCTCGTTAAAATTAGAAAATATAACAAGGATGCGCATATCGTATGGGCGTATGGAATGCTAGGCATTCCGATGATGCCCGCCATCAGCCGCGCCGTGGATGCATTTGTGAAGAACACGGGAGATCGAAAGGTGTCTGTATTCCAGCTTCCGATTACCACGGATGAAACCGTAGGCGCAAGAAACCATCCAGGCATCTTAGCTCACCAATATGCAGCTAAAGCCTTATCGGGGTATGTGAAGGAGATTTTGTCGGCAAGATAGCACGAATACACGAAAAAGCTCTTCCGAATTGCGGAATATGCACGATGTTGACAGTAACTAAGAAACGAGCCGACCTTCGAGGTTGGCTCGTTTCTTAGTTTAAGCATTGGAATAGGTGCTCCAGTACTCTATACGATTCGTACCAGAAAGTGGGTATTATGCTGTCAACATTAAAAAATGAAAGTAAAAGCTTTAAATCGAAGCTTTCTTTTTTTCTCGTAATTTGTGTATAGTAGTTCCGATATAGCATTGAAAGAAGGGAATGTAGATCGTGAAAAAGCTTGGACAGCTGAATACGCTGCGCAATCAGATATTTATTGGCTTTATGCTCGTTATGATCATTGTACTAGCGTCCGTCGGTGCCTTTACGTATGAACAAGTTTCTGTACTCCTTCGCAACAACGCGGAAAAGCATATTCAGCAAACCGCTGTTCAAGCCATGGGCAAGCTGGATGTGCTGCTAGGGCAAATCGATACGCTCACGGCGCAAGTGGCCACGAACGCATCCATCCAGCAATTATTGGCACAGGAGGCCGATGGTAAGCGGATTAGCTTTGAAGAGAGACAATCGCTTCAGCAGGACGCGCGCAAATATGAAGCATACGCGACGGGCATTCGTTCAATGGAAATGTATACGACGGATTATAGGCGGTTGTTTCCGCTTGATGATATCAGTCTGGACAACCGGGTGCCGATGGCGTGGATTAACCGCGTTGATAGCGGAAAGGGCCGCTTACTCTGGCTAGGTTTCGATCCACAGAATCCGGATGTTGTCGTGGCCATGCGCCATGTTCGACTGGTTGACCGCTCTTTTATCCATGCAGGCTATCTAATGGTCTATATTGAAAAAAGCTATTTCGAGCTGGCTAGCGCGTTGACGGATAACGAAAACAAAACCGGTGAATCCATGGGCCTTTTTGACGGAATGGGGCAAGAAATTTATTCGGATTTCCCAGCTGATGGCGACGCGGGCATGATGCTGGACAAAGGCGGTGAAATCATTGCTGTGGAAGGTGAATCTTATATAGCTGTCCAACAGGAGTCTGAGGTGACGGGCTGGAAGCTGGTCATATTGACTCCCGTAAACTATACGACTGCAGGCATTTCCGTGCTTCGAACAGCAATCATGGTTTCGGCTGCCGTTGGCGGCTTGCTGTTTCTCGTGTTGACCTTTATTTTGTCAACGATGATCACACGTCCGATTCTCACTTTAATTAAAGCCATGCGCGGCGCTAGATTCGGCTTGTTAAAGGCAAATCCGAACTCTTCCTCAACGATGGAAATCAATGAGCTGAACAATACCTATAATCAGATGGTTGATTCTTTAAATGAATTAATCGAGGTCGTTTACCAGAAAGAAATCATTCAGAGTCGCACGGAGTTGAAAGCGCTGCAATCTCAAATCAATCCGCATTTTTTGTTCAACACGCTGGAAGCGTTCTATTGGGAGCTGGACGATAAAGGGGAGGAGGAGCTTGCGCAGATCGTAGTGGCGATGTCGGGCCTTTTCCGTTACGTGATCAATCGAACAGACGATGATGAATGGGTTACGCTCGGGGATGAGCTTGACCATGCGGAAAGGTATTTGAAAATTATGGAGATGCGGATGGTGGACAGGCTCGTGTGGCGCATAGAAGCCGATGAGGAATGCCGCAAGGTGCCTCTTCCCAAGCTGCTCATTCAGCCGATCGTCGAAAATGCCATTCTACACGGCATCGAGCAGCGAGTTGGCATTGGAACAGTTATTCTGCGTGCAGAGCCCTCGAGCCGAAATGGGTATATTCGGATGGTTATAACCGATGATGGCAGGGGCATGGATACGGATACAGTCTTTGGCCTGCTGGCATCGATGAAAGAAGGCCATATAAGCGGATCCAAGGGAACCGGTGTTGGGATATCGAACGTAGAACGCAGGCTGAGGCTGTATTATCCATCCGAAAACAACGGCTTGGATATTCAAAGCGAATTAGGACGGGGAACGACCGTTATGTTTGAAATACCGAATAGAGGGGGAGGGGAAAGTGGCAATGAAGACGATATTGATCGTTGATGATGAACCAAGAACTAGGCAGGGTATTCGTAAAACGTTAGAATCGTGGTCATGCGGACGCTACCGGATAGAAACAGCCTCCAGCGGAGTCGAAGCGTTAAGTTGGTTGCAGCATAATGACGCCAACCTGCTTGTAACCGACATTAGAATGCCAGAGGTTGGCGGGCTCGAATTGGTTGAGAAATTAAACGCAATGGCACATCCGCCAGTCGTTATCGTCATTTCGGGGCATCCCGAATTCGATTATGCTCAAAAGGCGCTTCAACTAGGCGTCATCTCTTATTTGTTAAAGCCCTTGGACAAGCTCAAGCTGGTGCAAGCGGTAGAACTGGCAATGAAACGCGAGGAAGAGCTGAATCGGATCGAAAGGATGGAGAAGCTCTTCGATCCCAAGCTGCTGGAAACGTTGCAAGAAGACAAAACGTATGGCGTGCAGGTGCAAGAAGCGCTTCGTTTTGTAGATGCGCATTTGAGTGAGCAGGTGTCGCTGCGTGCCGTGGCCGATCAGTTGCACATGAATGCCAGTTATTTCAGCGTCCTGTTTAAAGAGCAAACGGGGCTAACCTTCAGCGAATACTTGAGCAGGAGAAGAGTACAGCGGGCGAAGGAGCTTCTGGTAAATACACGGTATTCCATTGCCGAGATTGCAGAGCAGGTTGGATACCAAACGGCCAAATATTTCGTGAAGGTTTTTCGTTCAATTGAAGCGGTAAGCCCTGGACAATATCGCCAAAGCAATCTAAACCCGGAAGAGACGATCCAATAATAGTGGTATTAGTCCCAATGCCTGTGTCCTTACGACGATTGCGAGAACTTGCTACAATTTATGTAAAGCGGTTTCAATTCGCTTACTACTAGAATTAAAGGGGATGTAAACGTGTTCAACAAAAAAAGGGCCATGCTGCTATTATCGGTTTGTCTTGTATTGGTTGTTTCTGGCTGCGGGGCGAACAGCAATGAAGGAACTGGCGGAACAAACGGTGAACCTGCCGAAAACGGAGATAAAGTGACAATAAACTTTATGCATTTATGGCCGGAAGGCGTCTCCGCTGGGCAAAACAAAATCGTCAATCAAATCATTACGGAATACCAGGATGAGCACCCGAATGTGGCGATCAAGCAAGAGGTTTTGGACAACGAACAATACAAGAACAAACTGAAAGTGCTTTCCGCATCTAACAAATTGCCGGATGTTGGCGTTACATGGGCAGCAGGTTTTTTGCAGCCGTATGTGGAGGGGCAGCTGTTCACACCGGTTGATGATTTATTAAGCGGTGAGCTTAAGGACAAGTTCGTAGCAGGCACTACGGAGGCTTATGCGATTGACGGAAAAACGTATGCGCTTCCACTTGAATTCAACATTGCGCCTATTTATTACAACAAATCGATATTTGAGAAATACAAGCTGGAAATTCCGCAGACGTACGAGCAATTAAAAGCTGTTGTAAAAACATTGTCTGACAACGGCGTTGCCCCAATAGCGCTTGGCAACAAGGATCGTTGGACCGGCTCCCTGTGGTATATGTACTTGGCTGACCGGATGGCCGGACAACCAGCATTATCGAGCGCAATAAGCGGAGCAGGTTCATTTAAAGAAGAAGGGCTGCTGAAAGCAGCAGCCGAAGTGCAATCGCTTGTCGACAGCCAAGCATTCGTGAAAGGATTTAACGGATTGTCTAATGAAGAGGCGAAGTCGGAATTTCTAAACGGAAAAGCCGCCATGTACATGATGGGCACGTGGGAGCTGCCAAACTTTACGACTAACGAAGATATTCCGCAGGACTTCCGCGACAGTGTAGGCTTCTTTAAATTCCCGACAGTAGAGGGCGGAAAAGGTGATATTAACAGCTGGGTAGGTGGTCCTGGCGTTGGATTGTTTGTAGGCGAGAATTCCAAGGTGAAAGCAGAATCGAAGGCATTCGTTGAATATTTCGTTACCAAATGGGGGGAGCAATCCGTTACGGGTGCAGGCGTTATTCCGGCAACAAAGGTTGATGCTTCCAACATGGATCTGCCGCAGCTGTACATTGATCTATTTAATGAAATGAATCAAGCAAGCAGCATCACTTTATTCGCGGACGTCCAGATGCAAGCGAATGCTGCCGAAACTCATCTTAATATGATACAGGCGTTATTCGGAAAAGCGACAACACCGGAGAAATTTTCGGAAGAACATGACACAGCAATTGCATCAGGAAAATAAAAGCTGAGCTTATGAAGAAGGAGACATATTCGAAGTTTGATGCCGAATATGTCTTCTCATTAATCAAATATAAAGGAAAGGAGCCGGCCCAATTGGACAAAGTGCTATCGAATAAAAAAATAATTGCATTATACGTGCTGCCGTCTCTGCTTCTTATTCTAGCCATCGTATATATTCCGATCGTGCTGACCGCATACTACGGATTGAATGAGTGGAATGGCATTGGCGCCATGACATTCGTCGGACTTGATAATTATATGGCCTTATTTAAGGATGCAACATTCTGGAACAGTGCATGGCATTCGCTGTTATTGGCTTTATTCTCGGGACTAAGTCTAATGCTTTATCTCGTTGTTGCAATGGTATTGGCCGCTAGAATCAAAGGAGCTCAACTGTTCCGTAAAATTTATCTCATTCCAATGCTGTTGTCATCTGTCGCCATTGCACAGTTATGGCTCAAAATTTATCATCCAACGAATGGCGTGTTGAACACCCTGTTGGAGTCGATTGGAATTGCAAACCCTCCCGCATGGCTCGCCGAGTCCTCGATCGTATTATTTGCTCTGTTTATACCGATTCTTTGGCAATATGCGGGTTTTTATATTTTAATCTATTATGCGGCACTCAAGAACATCCCGGCATCGCTCGAGGAAGCTGCTAAGATTGACGGGGCGAACGCGCTGCAAATCGCTTGGAAGATCAAGCTCCCTCTTGCTATGGAAGTAGTCAAAGTAACGATCGTGTTAGCCGTTGTCGGCTCGTTGAAATATTTCGATCTTATTTTTGTTATGACAGACGGCGGTCCGAGCGGCTCGAGTGAAGTGATGGCATCCTATATGTATCACGAAGCGTTCCGGGCATACGATTTTGGCTACGGAAGCGCAATTGGCTTCTTCCTTCTTGTCATCTGTCTTGCTGTTACTTGGGTCATTCGCAAACTAACTGCCACGAAGGATACGATCCAATATTCGTAAGGAGGAACGCTTCATGATTTCTGGAAACATAAGGAACCCTAATGGGATAGCCGAATCAAAGTCGGGAATGATTTCAAAGCTGGGCTATGCCTTGTTATATGCCGTATTGGCTGCGGTTGCTGCGCTGCAGCTCTTTCCGCTCGTATGGCTGCTGTTTTTTTCTCTCAAAAACAATCAAGAGGTATTCAATCTTCCTCCGTTGTCGCTGCCGATGAATCCTCGCTGGGAAAATTATGCAAAGGTATGGAGTGCAGGAAATATTGATGTTTATTTTCTTAACAGCGTGTGGATTACGATAACGGCTACGCTGTTAACCGTTATTTTGGGAAGCTTGGTCACCTTTGCCGTGACGAGGATGAAATGGAAGGGCAGCTCATTCGTGCTTGGTTTATTTATGGTAGCGATGATGATTCCCGTTCATTCTACGCTTATACCGCTCTTTAGCCTTTTCAGCAAGGTAGGCTTAACCGATCACCCGTTGTCGCTGATTTTATCTTACATTGCATTTAATATGCCGATTACCATTATGATCTTGCTTGGGTTTTATTATGCACTGCCCAAAGAGGTGGAGGAGGCAGCGATTATAGATGGTTGTTCAGTCAACCGCATGTTCGTGCAGATCGTGTTTCCCATGACCAGTTCGGTAATAGCTACCACAGCCATTATTAACATGATTTATAATTGGAATGAATTTATATTCGTCAACACGTTTATCAGCTCAGATGCATACAAGACCTTGACAGTAGGCGTGCAAAATTTTATTGGGCAATATACGACGGACTGGGGCGCAATTGGTGCAACACTCATGATAAGCATTTTACCCATTTTAATTATGTTCCTGTTCCTTAGCAACCGTATAGTTGAAGGCATTGCTGCGGGCTCGGTGAAGGGGTAGTCAAACATTAGATCATGCAAGCTTTAGTAAGGATTAAGAGCTGGTTGCGGGAAATTGTCCGCAACCAGCTTTTTTCGTTGTGTGATACGAAAACTTAAAAACGTAAAGGGAGATGAATGATACTTATAGTCCGTCGACTCTGTTCGTCGAGGTAGATTAATATATTAAAAAAAGGAGTGAATAGAAAAATGTTAAAACTCAAAAATTTCATTAAACCATCTATCTTTATCATCCTTACGCTAGCCTTCATGTCCGGCTGTGGAATCACGGAAAATGCTTCTGAACGCGCAGCCGAAAAACTAATCGAACAATCGACTGGCGTGAAGGTCAATCAAGAAGGCAATGATGTTACTATTCAATCAAAAGATGGGGACATCACGCTTGGCGGAGAATCGGAAAAGCTTCCAGAGGGATTCCCGTTATCCGCTTTTCCCGGTGCCAAGATTGAAAGCTCTATGACTACCGATGGAGAAGACGGCAAACATTATATCGTTGCATTGTCCAGCTCTGAACCAATCGTTGATCTAGCCGCTTTCTATGAAGAGGCACTCAAGGTAAAAGGGATTCAGCCAGAGCGAACGGAACTCCAGGATGAGGAAAACGGCTCTATCCATTCCATATTCATGAATGGAAAAACGGATTTGTTAAATGTGACGGTGCAAATCGTAAAAGACGAGAGTGATAAGGAGAACGAGAGCTTCATGCTCAATTTGATGGTCACACAAACGGAGTAATAGAAAAGTTTATACATGAAGCTGCGAATAATCTTTGGACGAAAACAAAACTACTCTCCTATGCTCTGTAGGTGAGTAGTCTTGTTTAGTTTTAAAGCGTATTTGGAAGTTAGCAAGCTAAACTACCCGGTAGTCAACCATTGGGCAGTTTCAGCCGAAATGCTAAACTTTCCATCCTTTTCAATCTTCTCTCTGTGTGTACTTAATTTACACTGCGTTATATAATGAACAAAATATAAATTAGATAGATTTTAATTAGAAAGGAGAAAGATATGGATCATGCAACACCGCGAACCGATCCCCGTATCGTGCGAACGCGACAATTGCTGAGGGACGCTTTTATTGAGCTGCTGCAGGAAATAGATATCGAGAAAATTTCGGTCAATCGCCTGGCAGAACGCGCCACCATCAATCGTGTTACTTTTTATCTGCACTATCGGGATATTCCAGATATGCTGGAGAAGATGGCTGATGAGATGGTCGAGGACATTCAAAAGGTTCTGAATGAAACGCCGCTTCATTTGAATCCGAACTCGAATGAGGAAGAGTCTTGGCCATTGCTGGTGAATCTGCTAGAGCATCTTTCCAAACATGCGAAATTCTACAAGGTCATTCTTGCCACGCATCGGACGACGATCTTTTCTGACCGTTTGTTAAAGCTGCTTGCAGGATTAGTTACCGATCGAATAGAAAAAAAGGAGGCCGATTCCGTTCGTTCTTCGTTAAATATACAGAAGGATATTGCTATTTGGTACGGATCTTCGGCATTGATTGGAACGATTATCGCTTGGCTTCGCAATGATATGCCCTATACACCGCTTTATCTCGCCAAACAATTTGTTTTGCTGCGGTCAACATCAGCTAAGACGACAAATCCGAATAAATAGGAGGGCATCATGATGTCAGCAGTGGCCTTTCACCGCGATCCATTGTTGCCTTTATTGGAAGCTAAGCAATGCATGAGAAGCGATCTTGCTTATCATAAGCATTTTCATGAGGAATATTCAATTGGATTAATTGATAAAGGAACAACGAACGCTTGGTGCGATGGAAAGCTGCTTCAGGTTGATGAGGGGAGACTGATCAGTTTTCCACCCACCATGATCCATGCTTGTCAGCCTCAAGAAGATTCAGATTGGGAATACAAGATGCTGTATATCAAGCCTGAATGGTTTCAAGGCCTCAAGCAGCGAGAGATTGATCAGCTTTACATCCCTTACTTGCTGGAAGATGGTAAAAATAAAGCTTGTCGGTTGCATTTAAACCGCACGATGGATGCGATAGCTAGAAAAGGCACTCCCCTTGAGATTGAATCGGCTTTAATTGATCTCGTACAAGCGCTTGTCAGCCAGAATGCCTCCGATCTTGAGCATGAATCACCATGCAAACAGGATCAAAAGTATGTTAAAAGCATCAGAGAGTACCTGCATGCGCATTTTGCCGAGCAGGTCACGTTGGAAGGCCTGGAGATCGAAACAGGAATAAGCAAGTTTCATCTCGTACGGTTATTTAAGAAATGGAGCCATCTTCCTCCACATGCTTATCAAATTCTACTAAGAATCAATCATGCAAAGGCAGAGCTGGCGAAGCAAAGACCTATTGCCGATGTAGCGGCTGAGGTAGGCTTTTATGACCAAAGTCACTTTGCGAAGGCTTTCTTTAAAATAGTGGGGACAACCCCGCAAAAATATGCGTTTTCGATTTGAAAGAGAGCAATATTTTACTATACCGATTCCGATCTAACTTGTAAACTAGGTTTACTTGAAAGAAGGAGAGGAAGAGAACCATGCATCTGGGATCAGAATTGGACAAATCATTTACAGCTGCACTTAAAACAATCGCTCGCCGTGCAGATCTAAAGTCTTATGTGGAGAGTACACCGCAGCTGAAGCATGTGCTGCAGCTTGCGGCTGCCAGGTATGTGACAGGTGAGGCACGTCAAGATGGACTTGACGCAGCAGCGAAGCTTATCGCCAAAGGCTATGCGACATCTATTGAATATATTGGTGAGAATACGGCCGATGCCACTGCATGCGAGGCTGCGGCTAGGGAGTTGCTGGCATTAATTCATGAAGTTGGCCAGAATGAAGTCTCGGCACGAGTATCATTCGATCTATCGCATATCGGTCTTCTACTGGATACCGAACTTGCCTATTCACATCTCATGAATCTAGCTCATCAAGCACAGAAGACTGGCGTCGAGCTATTTATTAGCATGGAGGAGTCCTCTAAGACGGATAGGATTCTTTCTATTTATAAACGGGCTGTCTTAACTTATCCGAATATCGGCATAACCTTACAGGCGCAGTTGATAAGAACACCTCAGGATTTGGCCGCTTTGCACGGCACGCCTGGTCGCATCCGGATTGTCAAAGGCGCTTATCAAGAGCCAGATGACTGCATGATTCCTCGTTCTTCCGAGCTTAATCAACGATTTGTTGAGCTTGTAGAAAGCGTTATTCGACACGGGCATTATGTGTCTATCGCGACGCATGATGCGTTCATCATCGAAGAGCTTCTCGATCAGGAATGGTTGTCCAATTCGAATGTAGAGTTTGAAATGCTGTACGGCATACGCCCAGACTTGAGCAGCAAGCTGAAAGCGGCGGGGTATCCGATACGCATTTATCTGACGTATGGCCATGAATGGTACTTGTATCTGTGTCATCGTATTGCGGAGTACCCTCCGAATCTTTTCCAAGCCGTCATAGACACCGTGAGCAATGAGAAAGTAGAGTCAGTTCAGGCGTATGCGTAAAAGCAAATGGATACAAATACAAAGCTCGCCGATCTGTCGGCGGGCTTTGTTCGTCTTCCATTCGCTAGGATGATTACATCAGCTGCGATCCAAGGCTACAGCAGATCACCGTGCCTTACAGCACCTGAAATACCGGATTAGACGCTATAAAGTGAACAGGCAGACTCGGATATGCTCTCCTTAGTTGTTCGGCCAGATAACGCATGCCGGGCTCTTCGCTCTCTGCATGCCCTATGCTTACTAATGCTTTTGGAATGCCATGATTGACAGAATCCCTCACGTATTCGGGTGTTTCCCACTCAGGCCCTTCACCAGCGATGATCAGGTCAACTCCCTTGTCGCGGTAGAGCGGGATAGCGTTAGCTATTCCGCCCCTGTAGCCTACAAGGATGCCGATACGCCTGCAAATCATATGCGGGTCGCCGGCTAAACGCACATAGGGGATAGCTAGCTTTGATTTGACGTATTCCGCAACCTCATCGGCACGCATTTCGCCGGGCATACGGAGAATAGCTGCTGTAGGCAGCATTTCCTCTACGCACGCTTCCAGCTTCAAATCCTGCAGCAGGCCGATCATAATCGGATCAGGCTGTGCGCTGTGGCAATAGTCATGGTGTCGATAGATAACAAGACCCGAGTACTGAACGCGCTTTGTTTTGTTCGCATATACCGGATCACCGATCAATAGCCCGTCAATCGTTCGATGGCTGTAATAGGAGGTTTCATGGGAAATAAGCAAGTTCACGTCCAAGGACAAAGCTTGCTCAATGACCTGCTGAGTTGCCATAAACGTCGTCGCAATTCCGCGTACTTTCATATCCGGAGAGCCGAACTCCAATCCATCGACCGTATTCGCAATAGAGTGGACGGAGGAACGGATGGCATCGACTACATTTCTAATCGTTATTGTCATAGATATAAATCCTTTCTGGATGGGTGGACTCCATCTCCATATACACTTCGATAGAAGGAAGCATACTCCTTTCGCATAAGGATACTAATTGATGATAGGTACAGCGAAATGAAGGTGCATAAAAGGTTGACGAGAAATGAACGAAGCTTCTATAATCAGAAAAACGATTACGTTCTGACATAAATACGAATAGAGGAGCATGCGTACTCATGCGAATTGGAGCAATTGAAGCAGGCGGCACGAAATTTGTATGCGGGATTGGGAATGAAAGCGGTGAGATCGAGGACCGGATCAGCTTTCCGACGGAGAAGCCTGAACAGGTGATGGAGCAGGTTATTTCCTATTTTAAAGTAAAAAAACCGGAAGCGATAGGCATTGGCACCTTTGGACCGATTGATATCGACCGTAAAAGTGCGACGTTCGGCAGTGTTACGACGACTCCGAAGCCAGGTTGGTCAGGGTATCCCTTTCTGGATACGCTTAAGCGTGAATTTCATGTACCATTTGGGTGGGACACGGATGTAAATGCCGCTGCTTACGGAGAGGCAGTCTGGGGAGCTGCTCAGGGACTGGATAGCTGTGTGTATTTCACGATCGGGACAGGAATTGGAGTTGGTGTCTATTCCGAAGGAAGGCTGGTTCACGGCTTAGTTCATCCAGAAGGCGGACATATATTGCCGCGACGTCATCCAGATGACCGCTATGAGGGGAACTGCCCATATCATGGCGATTGCTTGGAGGGGATGGCTGCAGGTCCTGCGATTGAGAAACGCTGGGGCGTGAAAGGCAGCGAGCTAGAAGCTAATCATCCTGCGTGGGCGATGGAGGCCTATTATCTAGGTCAAGCTGTGACGAGCGCGATTCTGATGCTTTCGCCCAAACGGGTCATTTTAGGCGGTGGTGTTATGCATCAAGAGCAACTGCTGCCTATGATTCGTAGCGAGGTAAGCAAAAATCTTAATGGCTACGTCAGCGCAGCGCAGCTGTTGTCCGGAATGGACGATTACATCGTATTGCCTGGACTAGGCGACAATGCCGGCTTATGCGGCTCGCTCGCACTTGGCCTTGCTGCATGGGAGAATAGGGACCAGCAGCAATAACCTCGCGGGAATGATAACTTGTTTTGAATAGAAATCGTTTTGAATAGAAATAGGGTAAAGCGAAACGAATAGCGGTACAGGTGTCTATTCCTGTGCCGCTATTTTCTATTTGGGTCCATGGCTGTTAGTTGGCTGGAGCTTAGGAACTCGGATGATATGCGCGAAACGGTTAGTCGTCTGGATGGTTTTTCTTTGCGGATAATGCATGATGCAGCAGCATCGAGAACAGTTTTCGCATGGAATGCGCACCAATCTTATTCATTAGATTGGCAAGATGATTTTTGACTGTTTTTTCGCTGATGACGCATTTCTCGGAAATTTCGCGATTAGAAAAACCATGGATTACAGATAAGGCGAGTATCTCTGATTCCCGTTGCGTCAGGCGATAAATCAGTGAAAACTCTTGCATTGAACAGTTTAGCTTTTGTGCTACGGAATGCTCCAAAGCCTCGTTTGCGGCAACGCATTTTTGTATGATCAATTCTTCAAGTGATGGTTTCCTGTCTTCATAAGTGAGTTTCATCTATTATGCTTGCTTTCGAGCATCAAACGGATGGAGAAAAAAATACTTGAGAGGAGCAGGAAGCAGCCTAATACGTTCCAGAGTATCCATAGCATGTCGTTAGGTCTCCCTTGAAGTTTTATTCTCATCTGCTAAAGATAAGTGAGTACCAATCTTAATGATTGTCTAAACAATAAATATCTCATTCTTTTGCCTCATTACGGATGAGAAAACTTTTATTCAAATGGTTCCAAGGTCTCTTTCTATTCCTCTTTTATCATTATAAATAATGATAAAGACTTATTCTAGATGAAAAAGTTCACTAAAAAGACATGTGATCCGATGATTCTCGCTGAAATTTGCTTATTCATATGACTAAAGTCATGTTTATGATAAAATATTTGGTAAAACGATCATGTTCTGCGGGGACTTAAATATGGATGTTCAATTAAATCATAGAATGACTCACATCTTGTTTATCATCGTAATCGGTGCAACGGTCTGCTTGTTGTTCCATACTAATCACTACTTTGTTGGGTTGTTATTACTATTAGGCACGTATGTATTAGCGGTTTTCGTTCGGAACTACATCATGAAAGTCAATCTGCAAAGTAAGGCTGGGATGCTATGTTTAATTTTTCAGCTGGCGATAGCTTCTTTGATCTCAATAGGGTCGGAAAGTTTTTTTGCGCAAATCTATATCTTAGTTCTCGTTGGAGAATTTAGCTTTCATCACCGCAGAAGCCATTCTTTGCTCTTTACTATGGCAAGTTATGTTAGTTGTGTATTAGGCCTGTTGGTGTATCGCCAATTTCCCCCTTTTCAAGAGATATTTTATCTGCTGCCGCGTATCGTCGAATACTTTGCGATATTTGGCATAAGTCTGCTTGCCAAAATGGCTGTTCAGCAAAAAAATCAGTTGGTTAAAGACAATGAACAGCTGCGAATTGCATCCATTGAGTTGGAAAAAAAAGTTAAATTACAAGAACGGACTAGAATCTCGCGCGAAATTCACGATTCGGTTGGTCATACATTAACGGCAGCTTTAACGGGCTTGCAAACAGCAACCTATGCGATAGAGAAAAACAACTATGACATAGCAAAAGATATGATCGACCGAACGAAAGGTTATATTCGCAGCGGGTTGGATGATGTGCGCAGCTCCGTGCACTTGCTTCATGAACATTGGCTGGATCAGCCGTTCATACCTGAGCTTATTAAGCTTATCGATGAAACGAAGCTGCAGACACAAGTAGATATTATTTACGACATAGACACACATCTGCCGGATTTGCTGCCAATGACCGAGTTAACCATATACCGTGCTTTACAAGAGGGGCTGACCAATGGCATTCGGCATGGCTCCAGCACTGCTTTTTACTTCCTGCTGAATTATCGTGATGGGCATATCCAGTTTAGATTATCTGATAATGGCAGGTTTCCTTCCCATTTCACTCACGGCTTTGGCTTGAAGGCCATGAGTGAGAGGGTGAAGGAAATTGGCGGAGAGCTATTGATTATGAACAAGTCATCAGAGAGTGGTGTCACGTTAGATATAAGCATCCCTTTCCCAACGAAATCGATGGAACGGAGTGATCAACATTTCTAAAAGAACCATTCTGATCGCAGACGATCAGCCTTTAATTCGCGACGGATTGGCAGCTATGCTCAGCATGGAGGATGAATATGATGTAGTAGCTACAACCGGCGATGGATTGGCTGCGATCGCTCAAGTGCGTTTGCTTCGTCCTGAGCTTGTCTTGATGGACATTCATATGCCTAAGGTTGATGGATTGGAAGCAACGAAGCAGATCAAAGCGGAATTTCCCGAGATTAAGGTGTTGATTCTAACCACCTTCGAGGATGAAGAATACATATGGGAGGCGATACGTCACGGCGCCAGCGGATTTTTAGTTAAAGGAGTCGAGACGAAAAAGCTTTTCTCCATCGTTCAGGACTGCTTAGAGGGGAGAATCAATTATCCCAGCCGTATTCAAACTAGGCTTGTGCAAGCGCTCCGCTCCTCAGAACAAACGGAACAACAATCAACGAAAGAAACAACGGAATCCAATTTTAATCCGCTGCAGGATGATCGGTTGAATGGTTTGTCCTCACAGGAGCGGAATATTGTAAGCCAATTGAAACAAGGGCGATCCAATCAAGCAATTGCTTCCGAATTATTTTTAACAACAGGTACGGTGAAAAATTATTTAAGCGCAATCTATAAAAAACTGAATGTTGCAAGTCGAGCGGAAGCAATGGCCTATCTTCACGATGTGAAAGAGGAGGGGCGGTAAGCGAATACCACATGCGGTTTTAGGCTGCATGTGGTTTTTTTTTGCTCATAAATGATTCGTTTATATTCCGTTTAAATAGGTGAGTTAGGATGACTACATCATCTCATATTGGAGGAATGGCAATGGATTATGGATTCAAGAAAAAACTAGAGCCTAACAATGGCGATTGGGCGGTCCAAGCGAGCGGGCTTGTTAAAACGTTCGGAAGCTTCCGAGCGGTGGATCATGTGGATCTGAACGTGCGGGCCGGAATGATATATGGCGTGCTTGGCCCGAACGGAGCAGGCAAGACGACGACCATTAGAATGCTGGCAACATTGCTTCGGCCCGACGCGGGTTCGGCAACAATCTTCGGTCATGATGTTGTAAAGGAGTCGCAGATTGTTCGTCAATTAATCGGCGTGACGGGGCAATATGCTTCAGTTGACGAGTCTCTCAGCGCTACCGAGAACCTGATTATTTTCTCGCGGCTGCTCGGTCTTGGACGTGCTGAAGCTCGGAAAAAAGCAGGGGAGCTGCTTGAAGAGTTTGGCTTAACGGAAGCAGCGAAACGGCCGCTCAAAAACTTCTCTGGCGGTATGCGCCGCAGGCTGGATCTGGCAGCAAGCCTGATTGCACAGCCGCCGCTGCTTTTTCTGGATGAGCCAACTACCGGCTTGGACCCTCGAACCCGTGCGCAGATGTGGGATACGATTCGTCGGCTCGTGAAGACGGGTTCGACTGTGCTGCTTACAACGCAATATCTGGAAGAGGCGGATCAGCTTGCCGATCGGATTGCGGTTATCGATCGCGGCAAGGTTGCTGCAGAGGGGACCGTTGATGAATTGAAAGCATCGGTAGGCAGCTCTTCACTGCAATTGCGCGTTCAGAATCCAGACGATGCAGTTGTCGCTCGTAACACCATTGAGAAGGTGCTCGGTATTCAGCTATTGGTATCGCAGCAAGAAGCTGAAAAAATGACTGCACCCATTACAAACGTGGACGTGGTTACTGACGTATTGAACGCTCTGCGCGAAAAAGGGGTGCATTTGGCCGAGATCAGCGTGCAGAAGCCGACTTTGGACGAAGTATTTCTAACCATCACAGGCCATGGTGTGCAGGAGGACGAGAGCTCCTCGCCTAGTGAATCACAAAAAGCAAAGGTGGCGAGCGTATGAGAACGACTTCCGTTACTTCCATTAAACCAGGTGCGGAGCGTGAGCTGAAAAACTATACAAGCTTCGGGCAGACGATTCGAAACTCGCTGACGATGGCTTACCGCGGCCTGCTCAAAATCCGGCGTACGCCAGAGCAATTGTTTGACGTTACGCTCCAGCCCATTATTTTCACCTTAATGTTCACTTACATTTTTGGCGGAGCGATATCGGGCGATATCGGCAGCTATTTGCCTGTTATCATTCCTGGCATCCTCGTGCAGACGGTCATAACCACTTCGATCGTCACAGGTGTCCAGCTGCGCGAGGATATGGATAAAGGCGTGTTTGACCGATTCAAGTCATTGCCTATTGCACGAATTGCCCCGCTCGCGGGGGCATTGCTTGCAGACACCGTTCGGTATACCATTGCGACGGTTCTTACCTTTACGATGGGCTATATTATGGGTTATCGGCCGGAAGGCGGTCTGGAGCATGTCGCACTTGCAGGCATTCTCGTCATTGTCTGCGCATGGGCAATTAGCTGGATATTCGCATTTTTTGGCGTCATTGCACGTACGGCTTCAAGTGTGCAAGGGATATCCATGCTTGTGCTGTTTCCACTAACGTTTCTTTCCAATGCGTTCGTGCCTGTAGACACGATGCCCAATTGGCTTCAGTGGTTTGTTAACATTAATCCGGTCTCGCATCTTGTTACGGCGGTACGCGATCTTGCTAATACGGGCCATGTAGGTTGGGATCTGGGCATCTCCCTGATCGGCGCAGCCGTCATTGTGGCAATCTTTGCACCGATTACGGTTCGTGCCTATATGCGCCGGACATAAGGAATGCTTCTGTGGAAGGAGAGGCAGAACAAACAAAAGAAATGCTATCGGCAGTCAAAGCCGGCAGCATTTCTTTTTCGTTTATGCCTAGCTAACTTATAAAAACGAGAAGAGTCGCCTTATTCCTTATCTCATCACGTAATCGGCGAGAACGCTCTGCAGCTCGTATATGTTTAGGCTTTTATTGAATTTTTTCTCGACGGGCGTCGATGCTCCCGAAATCCAGATTTTCAGCTCAGCATCCATATCGAATGTTCCTGCTGTTTCGATGCTGAAATGCGTGATACTCTTATACGGATAAGAATGGATTTCGACTTTTTTTCCTGTGAGTCCTTGCTTGTCAACGAGAATAAGCCGCTTATTCGTGAAAATAAACAAATCTCTGATCAGCTTGTACGCCTTCTCGAAATTTTCCGTGCTTCCTAGCAAGTGATTGAACTCCCTGTGGACTTCCTCCATTTTTAATTCTGATGCGTTTCCCATCAATCCGTCTAAAAATCCCATTATTCCATTCCTCCACTGACTACGATTGATCCATCCATGTGAGCGTGCCTGACAAATATGGCTATGTATTGCTCATTCATTATACCTTAGCACACGCCCGCTGTAGACTACATTGTATGATCCATTCCAGAAATGAGAAGTAAATTCTTCTATTAAAGAAGCTGGCTGTCGTTCTCCTTCACATACTGCTTAGGCGTGGAACCGTATGTCCGTTTAAACATGCGAATGAAATAGCTGGTATCCATTCCTACCCGCTCTGCCACCCTCTCGATCGTAATGCCCGGATGATCATGGAAAAGCTGAATGGAGCTGCGCATGCGCAGCTGCAAAATATATTGCTGCGGCGTAATTCCGATGCTTGCGACGAATAAACGGTGGAAATGCTGGACGGAATATCCGACCGCCCTGGCTACGTTCGAGAGTGACAAACGCTCATTGTAATGGTCATGAATGAGTTTAATAGCCGAATTGAGTGCCCTGTTTGGCTGGGAAATGGGCAAGGGGCTGGCGTAATCCTTCGTGAACTTGATTTGGCCCTCTAGTAAAGTGAGCGTAGTATCGTAAAGCAGCTTTGAGGTTTCCCAATAGGCATGCTCGCCATTTAAGCTAATGAGATGCCAAAGGGAAGAGAGCTGATTCCATAAAGCTTGGAAATTAGGCGCGTCCAGCACTTTTAAAACGAACGCGTTCATCTGCTCCAGCAAAGGAGCGGCAGCTTGTCCCTGAAAAGCGATAAAGCCCAGGTCCCACATCGCCTCGCCGGCTAATTGAGGGAAGTAGGCATGCGGAATGTTGGCAGGCAGAATAAGAACCGTGCCAGGCGTCATGACGAGATCCGAATATCCTTCGATACGAAAAACGCCTGTGCCGCCTCTGGACAGAAACAGCTGATGCGCTGAATGCCCGACCGGGCGGGTCAGCTGCTTTTGTTCATGGCTGCCAACGCAGCAGACGTAGAGCGGTAGAAATTTCTCTCGGTTCGCAAACTCTGCGAGCAAAAAAGGCATCATTGGCGTTCAACTCCATGTTAGGATCGTACGATTATTGGAGCGTTCTATCCTATCAGTATAAAGGATGCGTGAACTATGATAAAGCTAATGAGAGAAAATGACGATTGCAAAAGGAGAGAAAACGGATGATTAAAAAGTTCCTGCCTGTAAGCGAGAAGATACCAAACTTCATGCACGGCGCCGATTACAATCCAGACCAGTGGCTGCATGCGCCGGGCATATTGGAGGAGGATATTCGGCTAATGAAGCTCTCGGGATGCAATGTGATGGCTATCGGCATATTTGCATGGACGGCGCTTGAACCGGAGGAAGGACGCTTTTCATTTGAATGGCTGGACCGAGTATTGGATGCGTTTGCAAATAACGGACTGTATGCGTGGCTAGCGACACCGAGCGGAGCACGGCCGGCGTGGATGTCTATGAAATATCCAGAAGTGCTGCGTACAGAGACGAACCGTGTCCGCAACCTGCATGGCATGAGGCATAACCATTGCTACTCTTCCCCGGTATATCGGGAGAAGACAGCCATCATAAACGGCAAGCTGGCCGAACGATACGGGAGCCACGAAGCGGTTATTGGCTGGCATATTTCCAATGAGTACCATGGCGAGTGCCACTGCGAGCTCTGCCAGGAACAATTCCGGCAATGGCTGCAAATGAAATACGGAACGCTGGAATCGCTGAATTTGGCTTGGTGGACTTCGTTCTGGTCGCGCACGTTTACGGCGTGGGAGCAGATTGAGTCACCGGCACCGCACGGCGAATACGCGATGCATGGGCATAATCTCGATTGGCGCAGGTTTGTCACGGATCGGACCATCGATTTCTGCAGGCATGAAATTGAAGCGGTAAAAGCGATGAACTCCACCTTGCCCGTCACGACAAACATGCATATGATCGATAGCCTAGACTATCGAAAGCTTGCAGCCATTATAGATGTCGTCTCCTGGGATGCCTATCCGATGTGGCATGAACAAAAAGACGATAGCGAGCTTGGATCAACGTTTGCTTTTCACCATGATTTGTACCGATCATTAAAGCGAAAGCCGTTTCTCTTGATGGAAAGCGTTCCTAGCGCGACGAACTGGCAGGCAGTCAGCAAGCTGAAGCGGCCAGGCATGCATAAGCTTTCTTCCCTGCAGGCGGTCGCACACGGATCGGACTCCGTGCAATACTTCCAATGGCGCAAGAGCCGTGGGGCTAGCGAGAAATTCCATGGCGCTGTGGTGGATCATGCCGGACATGAGCATACTCGCGTATTCAAGGACGTAACGGAGCTAAGCCATACGTTAGCGGATATTTCACAGGTCACAGGCACGGCCACGCCTTCCGAGACGGCGATACTGTTTGATTGGGATAACCGCTGGGCGATTAACGATGCATCGGGCCCGCGCAATACGGGCATTCATTATGAGGAAACTGTGCTTATGCATCATCGGGCATTCTGGCAGCAGGGCATTCCGGTAGATGTCATTGGAGCAGAAGAAGATTTCACGCCATATCGGTTAATCGTAGCGCCAATGCTCTACTTGTGTACTGAGGAGACCGGATGCAAGCTAGAGAAATTCGTGGAGAATGGCGGAACTCTCGTTATGACGTATTGGTCAGGAATCGTAAACGAATATGATCTTTGCCATCTAGGGGGATTTCCTGGCCCGTTAAGAAAGACGCTTGGCATATGGGCAGAGGAAATAGAAGGCTTATATGATCAGGATACGAATAGCGTGTCCCTGTTCGAGTCTCATGCATTAGGGCTTGCAGGAACCTTTGAATCACATGAGATTTGTGAGGTCATCCATGCCGAAGGCGCCGAGATCATCGGCGTATATAGGGAGGAGTTCTACGCGGGGAAGCCCGCGATAACCGTCAATCGGCTGGGCAAGGGGCGAGCCTATTATATGGCAACACGAATGAAGGAGGATTTTTTAGCGGTTTTCTACTGTAAAATAGCGGAAGATATCGGACTGGAGAAGGCTCTGAACACGAAGCTTCCTCCAGGCGTAACCGCGCAGTTGCGAACTGACGGCATGTTTGATTATGTATTCCTCATGAACTTTACCGGACAACAGAAAACGGTGCGATTGGACGATAGGCTCTACGTCGACCTAGAGTCTAGCGAAACCTTAACCCGAAACGTTGTGCTGGAGACAAACGGGATCCGGATCATAAAGCGTGAAGCAAATCGAAGCTAATTGCAGTTCGTCCCGAATCGTAAGATTTAAAAAAACGGTCAGAGAAAGGGTTGTATCCTTTCCATCGCGACTTTGGATTCGCTTCGCATGCGCAGCTTGAATTCTCGCGGCGAGCACTGATTATGTCGTTTGAACAGCTTATAAAATTGAGCCATATTGGATATGCCCACTTCAAGGCTTACTTCGATAATGCTAAGATCGCTAGTCAGCAATAACAGCTCAGAACGCTTGATACGCTTATAATTGACGTACTCAACGAAGGAAACGCCCATTGTTTTTTTGAAATATTTGATGAAATAGTGGTAGCTCAAATTAAGCATCGCACAGGCTTCCTCAACGCAGAGCTTGTCATTCAAGCAGTTGTTAATATAATCAAGAACCGGGCGCAAGCGATTAATTTCGGCTTCGACGGTATAGTTCAGCACGTTGCGTGTATCGTTTCTTAACAATAGGAGCAGCATTCTCTTTATCGTAGAGCTGATGGATATCTCATAGCCTTTCAGCCTTGTTTGGGATTCAGCGAATATGTCGAGTATGAATGAATGCGCTTCGCGTTTGGCTGCCTCGCTGAGATCGAATATATAGTTGAGCTTGTCAAGCGGCTCAGTCAGCTCCGAGAAGCAGTAAAGGTAGGGCATCGTGCTTTGGTCAAAATGTTTTCCCAAATCGACTTGAAACACGATATAATGCAGAGCTTCCGCAAACGGCTTATGCGTTCGGTGAGGCTGGGAGGCGCCAAGCACGATTACATCGCCAGGTCCGATGATGCGATAATCATTTTTGCTTTGTACGCCGAGACGGCCTTTTAGAATAGCAAGAAATTCGACTTCCTTGTGAACATGCCACGGATGCCTCTCCATGCTGCTAGTCAAAGGAGCGTCGGCGGTGATCTCCCATATTTTCAGGAAGAGCAGGGGATTCTGATAAATGACCTCTTCATTTATCGCTTCGGTTAAACCGGAAGCAGTCGTTTCAGTTATAGTCATCAGTACAACCTCCTATTTGGAGTATATCATTTTTGGAGATGATTGAAGCATCATAAAGACAGCTATTGTGCATGTTTTGAGAATTTCTCGAATAGGAAGACACTTTTGAATATAAAATAGGCATGATATAGCCTTTCTCTGAAGAGGCGGATTTCCTATACTGAGACTAACTAATCGAGCTAATAAGGAGCGCTAACAGAATGGCAAAGGTAACGGTATGGAATGAGAATCGCCACGAGAAACAAAATCCGCTAGTCGGTGAATTATATCCTATTGGCATACATGGCGCCATTGCAGGTTTTTTAACAGAAGCGGGCTTTGTTGCCGGGACGGCAACGCTGGATGAGCCGGAGCACGGCCTGACGGATGATGTTTTGAACGACACGGACGTATTGATCTGGTGGGGGCATCTTGCACACGGAGACGTTGCGGACGAAGTGGTTGAAAAAGTAAGACAGCGCGTGCTTGACGGCATGGGCTTGATCGTTCTTCATTCGGGTCATTTCTCGAAAATTTTCAAATTGCTGATGGGCACGAGCTGTGATTTGAAATGGCGCGAAGCGGACGAGAAAGAGCGCCTGTGGGTTGTGGCGCCGAGCCATCCAATCGCGGAAGGCATCGGTGAGTACATCGAGCTGGAGAAGGAAGAAATGTACGGCGAGCATTTCGATATTCCGGCGCCGGATGAGCTTATCTTTACGAGCTGGTTCGAAGGCGGCGAAATATTCCGCAGCGGTTGTACGTTCACTCGCGGGAATGGCAAAGTGTTTTATTTCCGGCCAGGCCACGAAACGTATCCTACCTACTATAATAAAGACATTCAGCGCGTCATCGTCAATGCCGTGAAGTGGGCAAAGCCGGTTGACCGCAAGCGCCCCGTATACGGGAATGCACAGCCATTAGAGAAAATTTCGGCTAAGGGCAACTAAACGTTTCATACAAGCTGCAAAGCTGCATGCCTCCCATCTAGGTGGCATGCAGCTTTTTTAGTTTTGGGAATGTCCGCGAGTCTAAATGGTTAGCGGCGTTTTCGATTTGACTTACTGCGGGATGCTGCGACGGCTCTTGATCTATGTTTTTGTTTTTTTGTCGTTTTTGAAGGAGAAGGCACGCCTTTGACGAAAGCTTTTGCACCAAATAGATTGCCTGCCATTTTGAAAGCAGGCCGTATTTGCTGGAAAATACCGAAAAATTGCTGGACTTTGCCCATCATGGACATCATTCCGTCGAGGCCGCCAAAAACGCCTATTCGGGAAAAGGAAGGACGTTCGCTTTCAGGAAGCGCCGGTGCAGGAGCTGCAGGCATTGCCGGCAATGCGGGCGATACAGGTGACATGGTGATGTCCATCAGTGACTCGCTTCCTGTTGGAAGAATAGTGCTGGTCCGAGCCTTTTTTATTCGTTTCACTATCGATCACTTTCCTTTCTTTCATGATTTGCGTCAAAGCTTCTAAACGAATTGAAAAGCTTATAGCTAGCGGAATTGATTCTCTCGCGGCTATTTGTACCTCCTTTTTCGTATTTTATTTAACATATGTACGAACCTCGTGCTATGATTGGATATTTGTTACCGAGACTTTTAATCTACGACATTAGCCTTGTGCTGCTTTTAATAGAAATCACCCGAAGACACAAAATGGCTCCACAGGTTAGATCGCCTGTACAGCCATTTTCTTTGAAATATAGGAAAGCATATGATTTCGCCGACTTTCTCTATATTTCTCCGCGAAACGTAAGCTACCCGCCAGAGGACGGCTTCAGCCGTTTACGCTTATTCCCATCACTTATTATGGCTCAAATCGATTCGAGCGTTCTGTTTAGTCGCGATTCCGTTTGCCGAGCTGGAAATCCTCGTCAAATTTGTACTTCTCGTTATAAATAGCCATGACCTCTTCATATAACGGGCCATTGCTGGTTTGGGCATTGCTCTGCACCATTCGATACAGCCGCAGGAAGCGGTCTTTGGGCAGCTTGCGCGCATATCGAACAATCAAATAGGGATAGAGTACCATATATCTCTTCAACCGGACTGCAGCACTTGTGACGTTCACGAGGATGCTCTCGCCATGCTCCATTTTTAGAATATGAGACTCGTGGAGCAAAACGTACCGGAATGTGTTTTCCTTCAGCAGGTCGCGTCTGATTTTGGCAAGCTCGCCAATATATTCGACGAGATCGGGATCGAATTGGTCCATGAGCAATGGATCCAGCATTAAGTCCATGTCCTTGCGGAGCACAAAGGATTGGAGCAGCAAGATTTGTTCGATGCGAAGCTGGTCTGTATGAACGAGAGCGCCGATCTCCCGGAGCATCTCATAAGCGAGCGTTTTGTTACCGCCATGAAATACGCTAATGGCCATTTCACGGTCATGGGCAAGGCCCGTTATGAGAGAGTAAGCCTCCTTGCGAAATAATTTATCTAATTCTATTTGCAAAAGTGCAGGGGTCGACCGTCTCTGCATCGTCCATAATAGAGCGAGTAGCGACGTGCCTCCTAGAGCGAGCCATATCGTTTGCATCGTTGACTGGCTCATGATGAGGCCGAATGCTAGTAGCAGCAATACGATCGTTCGTGATCCCCACAGTGAACGACGCAGCTTGGAAGCAGCTCGTTTCTCCACCTGCTGCAATGCCGATTTGCCGCATATCGGACATTTTTCTTCGCCAAGAACAGTAAAGTGATTGCAGCTGCGGCAAATTTTAAGCTTATCGTAAGGAAAGCGTGTTTTAATATAAGGAGCAAGGAGCACCGGCTGTTTTTTTATCATTCGCGGTCACGCTGCCCACTGCTTTTTAGAATAGATAAGACCAGCTTGCTGAGCTGTTCCGGAGATGGGGCCTGTTTTTGTTTGGAACGGTATCGAATGACATTGATGCTGACAAAAAGAAACAATAATCCTAGGCAGACGTATGTAACCATGTATGGTCCCTCTCTTACAGTAAAAGTGATTTATGGAAATCTATCAGGTATACTTACTTAGTAGTATACCACCTTACTGGGAGCCATGACTAACAGCGACTATAGGACTAGCAGATCGGGTCCGTTCGTCCCACAACAAAGGAGTACAAACATGAATAGACTTAAACGAGCTACACGACAACTTATATTGGCTTCCGCAATATGCTTGCTTTCAATCAGCAGTCTCTCTATCGCGCATGCAGCGCAGGGAACATCGCGAATTGACGCGGTTTTGGTACTTGATGTGAGCAACTCCATGAGCAAGAGCGATCCGGGGAAAATCGGCAACGAGGCGATGAAGATGTTCATCGATATGCTGTCGACCAAGGGAGATCAGGTCGGAATCGTTGCTTACACGGATGAGATTCAGCGCGAAAAAGCACTGCTGGAGATTGAATCTGCTGCGGATAAAACGAATCTGAAAGGCTTCATTGACCAATTGAACCGCGGCGCTTACACCGACGTTTCCGTTGGGGTTAAGGAAGCCGTGCAAATATTGGAGGATGGCGCTGATCCTGCGCATGAGCCCATGATTATTCTGCTGGCGGATGGAAACAACGATTTCGATGATGCATCCGGCAGAACGCAAGCACAGTCTGATGCAGACATGGACAAGGCCATTCAAGAAGCGAACGACAGCGGCGTGCCGATTTACACGATTGGTCTGAATGCGGATGGGAAGCTGAATAAGGAGGCGCTCGCTGAGCTTTCGGACTTGACCGGGGGCAAGTCGTTCTCCACGGACTCGGCGGATGATCTGCCGCAAATATTGAGCGAGATATTTGCCAGCCATCTCGATTTGAACGTCGTTCCTGTGGATTCTTTTACGGCGGACGGCAACTACCAAAACGTGAAAATCTCCGTTCCCAACGCAAACGTGCTGGAGGCGAATATTTCAATTATGTCATCCAAGCCCGTGGAAGCGAAGCTAATCGACCCATCGGGCAATAGCGTCGCCATTCCTTCGGATGATATTCTGCTGTCGAAGTCGAAGAGCTATTCATTGATTAAGCTGCTTACACCAGTCGAAGGCGATTGGACGCTGCAAGTAAAAGGCGTGAATCGCGATAAAATCGATATCAATCTTATTTTCAACTACGATCTGGGTTTGGCGATAGATCCCCTCGCTCAAACCTCCTATTCAAAGGGGGATGCCGTTACAGTCCGTTCCTATTTGATCAGCGGCGGACAAAAGTTGAAGGATGAGGAGCAGTACAGCAACATGAGCGCGGTTTTGCTCGTTAAGGATTTGGATACGGGTACGACGAAGGAAGTGCCTATGGACAATGGAGGCGACCATTTCGAAGGAACGTATAAGATTGAGGACGAGCACGACTATGAAATCAAAGTGAAAGCGGAAGAAGAGAGCTTTTTCCGTGAAACCGAGGCGCTCGCGATTACGGCCAAGCGGGCAGGATCAGGTCAGGCAACACCGAATCAGCCTGCGGTTGAAGAAAAGAAGCCGTTCCCGGTCGTACCTGTCATTCTGGGAGTAATAGGTCTCGCAGCTGTACTCGCGGCAGCATTTTTTATCCTGCGTCTCCTGAAAAAGGCGAACCGAGGCTTCGTTGGCCAGCTTATTATAGAAATTAGGGACGAGAACACCGGTGACAAAACGTCGCCGCAGTACAAGAAGCTGTCCGCCTTCAAAGGCAAGCTGCTGCTTCATCAATTGCTGCAGCTCGCTCCCGAGCTTAAGGAAACGGAGAAGGTGCTTTTCAAGCCAGGCAGCAATGATCGTATTGTTTTGCAAAACGCCTCCTTATGCACGATCGAGAAAGCAGGGCGAACCATCGATGCATCCCGTGAATTTGAAATGAAAAGCGGAGACAGCATCACGGTGTCGCTGAAGCAAGTAGACAAGACGATATTCATTGAATATTTGGTATAAATAGAGCCCTGGAGGGAAATAAACATGAAACCGATCGTAAGAGAACATATACAGCAGCTTGACGTATCGCTTGGCGGAGGCATTGTCAGCGAGAAAATCCGGGTTGACACCATCGACAACCCGATTCTGATTATTGGACTTGGGGGTACCGGAATCGATGCGCTCCTGCGCCTGAAATACCAGATTAACCGCCGGTTCAAGCTGCCGGAGGATCCGATCTCCAAGCGTAAACGCGATAAGCCGGATAACGTGGAATTTCTTGCTTTTGAAACGAATGAACAAGACCGCAATAAAAAATACAAGGGGATCGGACTCGACCCGATTAATGAATTCGTGCTTTTATCCAATGCCGAGGTTGGCGGACTTCTGCAAAACCGCAGCATCCTGGAGCCGTACATTACCGATTGGCTGTCCCCTGAGCTGAGCATTACGGACGGGATGAACGGTGCTGCAGGCGTGCGCCAGGCTGGGCGCCTGCTGCTGTTCACAAAGATTAACCAAGTCGTGCAGAGCATCGACAAGAAAATTAAAACGCTGTCTGTCGGCACGAACAAAAAGCTGATGGTATTTCTGTTGACTGGATTATCCGGAGGCACGGGCAGCGGTTGCTTCCTCGATATTTCGTATATCGTAAGAGGGATCATCGAGCGCGACCACGGCTCCGCGGGCATTGACCGCGTAAATACGCTGGGATACCTGTTCACGCCGGATATCAATCTGGCGAACAAAAGTTTGAGTGACCATACGCGCGAGTATATCAAAAAGAATGGCTACGCCGCATTGAAAGAGCTCGACTATTGGATGAACGTAGACGGTCGAGGCGAGCGGTTCAAGCAGCAGTACGGCAGTATCCTATCTGTTAATTCGCCGCTTCCGCCGTTTAATCTATGCCATCTGATCTCTGCGACGAACGCGGAGGGCAAGCTACTTGAGAATGCATACGATTATTGCATGAACGTAACGGCAGAGAATATTACGAACTTCATCTCAAGCGAAGAAAAGCAGTCGGGCGAAGAATTCGCCATCCATGACTATATCAGCAATATCCGGACGAACATCGCGCAAATGAACAAGATGTACCCGGCCAACTACGATTACAATATTATCGGGGCTTCCTCGGCCGTATTGCCGATCGAGGAAATGACCACATATTTGGCATATCGCCTATTCAATAAAATGGATAAGATGTTCGAGAAGGCGCCGAGCCAGGATGATGTCGAGAAGTTTGCGCGCAAGCTGGGCATCGACCTCGAAACGATGATGAAAACATTCGATTCGCGCGTGCCAGAGCCGCTTCCGGGCTTCGAGAACAGCGAACGGCTGAATTACAGTAACGTGATTAAGCTGCAAGCGGTCAACATGGACACCGAGCTGGAGCAAAACTTCCTTGCAAGAGCCCGTGAGGAATACATTAAGGCCAAGAAACAGCTGCCCGGCGAAATCGTTGGGCAATTTACCGACCAAATCAGGCGTACCTTCCTGCATCCGGAGCAGGGCCCTTTCTATGTGTCGCGTCTGCTCTACACCGAGAAAGGATTCTGCTTGTTGAAAATGCTGCTTTCTTATATCGAGACGCTTCGCGAGGGCTTGCTTAGGCTTCCGCGTGAAATCGAGGCGGCAAGGGAGCAGGCCGATGAGCGCATGGGCGATGCCAAAAGCGCATTCGTGTCGAAGGATAAAAAGAAAAACAACTATATCGAAGCAAAAATCAATGAGTATTGGCTGCATGCCGACGTTGAGCGCATGGAGCAATTAATCGAATTTTACGAGGATCTTCATCAGCTGCTGAACAACGAGAACAATCGGATCTACAACGTATTTACCGAAATTTTAAATACGCTTAATGCCATTTTTGCGAAAAACGGCGATCTTCTTATGAAAGGCGATGAGCAAGCGGATCATAAGGGAAACAAAACGTACTATTGGAACATTGTCGGCGTGCCCGATATATCCGATGTAATCAGCCGCATGATGGACAAGAAAGACGGCGACGATCTCATCCGCGATTTCACGCAGGAGCTGCTCGACCATTCCAACCTTTGGGTGAAGGAGCAGGAAATTGATATCGTCAGCTCGATCTCGGAGTTTTTGACTGATAAATTCGGCGATCTCATTATGAAATCAATGGAAGAGTTTCTTGTCATGAAGTACGGGCACGATGAATCGATCGAAAAATTCGTTGAGCGCCATATCGCAAGCAAGCTGGATGAAGAGGCTGTGCCCGTCTTTCATCTAAGCAACAGCTCCGGCAATTTGCATGTACCGTCATGGGGCTTCGTTTCGGTTCCCGTACAAGCACCGAGCATACTGCGCGGCATTCGGAACTACCAGAACAACTCGATCGGAAAATCACATTTCACGATCAAGGAAAGCGAAGTGAAAAACCGGATATTCTGGCTGAATACGAGGAATGGCGTGCCATTGTTCGTGTATACGCCGCTTAAGGTATATGAGGAAAGCTATGAGCGCACGATTCTGGATAAGGAAGGCATCGGCCGCCATCTGGTGCAGACTGACCGCAACAACTGGACGTATTTGCCATCGCCAATTCCCGAGAAGTCATGGGGAGATACGTATGTGAACACACGGGTACAAAGCTATAATGCTAGAGTCCGTGCCGAGTTTGCGAAAGCGGAGAGCTATCAAATCATTGCCGAGAAGGGTGTCGACCACAATACGAGCAATCGTTATTCGGTTCGGTTCACGAAACCATTCCAGCTCTCCGAGCATCTAAAGTCTTTCAATATGCAGCTGGATGCGGCGAAGCCTAATTTAGGCGAGGTGAAACGGGCGTTGATTGAATTGAAGCGTCTGCTGGCAGAAGGGCTGGAGACGGAATCGACCAAGGATATTTTCGGAAGCTTCTCCGCAGAGCTTGCCCAAGAAAACTTGATTCGATCACCGGAGCAGCTGATGCGGGTTCGCGACGAATTAGCCAAATACGAGCAGATTGCAGCTAAAGCAGGCGAGCTTGAGCAGCTATTGCTTCTGCATCAAGGCGAAGAGAAATGGTTTGACCAATTTATTGAGGCGCTTTACACGGATACGATCGCAAAGAAAGGCGCGCTTTACGTGTACGACCGTGATCCGGAAGAAGAGGCATGGACGCCATTCGCCAATCTCATGAAAAGCAGCAGCTATGTGGAGCATGAGGTATTCGAGAGCTTCCGGCGCTTGGACGAGAAAAGCCGCAGCACGTTGATGCGCAAAGCGTCCCGAAGAGTAACAGAACTTACGGCAACAGAGGACACGAAGCTGTTGCTTCATAAGCTTGAGGAGCTGTTTGGTCAATTCCTTGATGCGCGCGAGCGTCTTGAATACGAGAAGCTGGAGCTTGCAAACGGTGAAGAGCTGCATAGGTTCTATAAAGAAATGACTTCCAAACTAAATGAAATCCGCAGAAAGTTGAAATAGAGATGAGAGAATTGCTGAATCGCTTCGCGACCGATTATTCGGTCTCGGAGCATCAATTAAAAGGGCTTGAGGATGATCAGAGCAGTATTCACTATCCAACCGTTTTTCTATTCGTAGGGGATGAAGCTGGACATGCGATAGAACCGATGATGCGCTCCAATGAGCAGAAATGGGACAACAATGCGGGTGTTATCTACTTGCATATATCATCGAAGCCAGCTTCTTCGATAGAGTCTAACCGGATAGGGACGCAAGATCGTCCCTTATCAAAAGTTTGGGTTTCAGCACTGCATGGGCTTGTGCCAGGCGACAGCGATAAGCGGTCCATTCGCAAGGATATAAGCGTTGCATTCCATAAGCAAGACAGCCTCTTGAGCATACTCAACCAAACATTGCGGCAGGTTAGCGATACCATTGCGGATTATGGTCGACTGTACGCGTCGTTCGATCGCCTGCACCTTGCGGTCATCACGCAAGCTGACGATCCGATGAATGTGCTTATTCCGGAAATTTCGCTGCTAGCGCAATCAATATTCCAACAGATGTTCAAATCGGTGCAAATGGATTTATACGCTTTGATCAAAGAGAGTGACCAGTCGGAGACTTTCGGCTACGCAGGCGCGGCTGGAATCAGCTTCCTACGTGAGCTTGATGGCATGCAGCAGCCGGATTATTCGTATTCTGCTAAGCTGCAGGTTACCGGCGATGGGCTTGCCATTCCAGTAATGCACAAGCAGGCTCCTTTATTTGATCTGGTATATTTGCTTTCGGACCGCAACGAACGGGGAATGACTACGCCGAATGGCATGCAGGACAACTATGAAATGATTTGCCGCATATTGCTGCTGAAGAACAGGAAACGAAAGGAAGGTTCGCTACATGCGAATGACGGAAGCTATAACAATTCATCGTTCAGAAACAGCCTGGTTGCCGAATCCGGCAGGCAGGGCTTCGTCTCAGCCGGGTTAGCCAAAGCGATGCGTCCTTCTTATTCCATTGCGTTGACCGTGCTCTATCACTTGTTCGAGCATATGACTGAACGCCTCCAGCGCGAGCCCGAGCTTGACAGTAAAGCGAAGCTGGCGTATTTCGGTCTCGACAATGCCGCAATGGAGGCAAGGATCGCGGAGCTGGTGCCTGGAGAAGATAGGCTCATAGACATGACGGGACTATTGACGAGCGGCGTTCGCTATGAGCAGCTTCGCCGCATGTCGCTCAGCGAGGCTGAGGGCGTTCTATTCGGCGATAGCAGCGAGGCCTTTTTTCAGAAGCATTTCGTGGAACCAACCGATTTGCGGCTTAGCGAGATTAACGCGACGGATGAAATACGCCGTACAGTCGCACGTCATTTGAACGAACAGCCGCTAGTTACCTTCTATCAGGTGTCTGATTGGACTGATGAGCATAAAGAAGGCAGCGTGCTGCATATGGTCCGCCTGCGAATGAGAGATTTGGCGAGAGAAATTGCATTAGCCGGCGAGGAGCTTGCGCGCTTCCGTAACATGCGTGTCGAGGATTTGAAATTTCAGCGGCTGCCGTTTATGGATAAGCAAAATCTCCGTGCTTTTATCCGTGCGTTTTTCGACACGGTCTACCGACAGCAATGGCAGCTGTTCCGCTTGGAGACAGAGCTTGCTTTGCACCGAAGACTTGTCGCTGAGCTTGAGCTGCTCCATGAATCCTATCGACTGCGTGTGCTGCAAATGAACGGGCTGGCTTCAGAGCTTAAGGAGGCGGCGCTGCAGAGCATCCGTTCAGCCGATGATTACATTGGTCAAAATGTATTTGAATATTATGAGCGGGTCACCCATGGCGTTATGCTCGAGACGGAAGAAAAACGCGGCGCTTCGTTCCTATTCGAAGAGAGGTTTCTCGGCAATGTGTGGGGGCTTCTCGATCAAGGGGAGCAAGCTCTCTTGGAGCGGTTAATCGAAGTATGCCGCAAGTACGTATTGCGCGCGGAGCCGTTCCATCAGAGCTTCGAGCAGGAGCTTCTGCTGCGGGCCAACGTTTCCGTAGCCTACAGCAATCGCAAAGCTTTGTCCAAAGATGAGCTGTTTCATCAGCTGTACCGAACGCTGGAGGAGCAGGCGGCTATCCATATCCGGCTTCTCGACTATACGCACGAGCACCGCTACGAAGAGAAATACGTGTTCGGAGATCAAGAAAGCGACTTTATCCGCTATGCGATTGGGGTTGACGAAACCACTCGCATCTACAAGCTTGGCAGCGTGCATGAGAAGCTCAGCAGCGGCGTGGAGAAATTGAATCTGATGGGCGGCTTTCACTTGGAGGATTTGATGTATTACAGAAACGGCAAGGTTTATTATGAAACCTACCAGCAGAGCGGGTATGAATTCCATGCGATCGACCACGCGCTTCTGCCAGAGCTGCGTTGAACGGTTTATATGGCTATTCGCAGCGCTCCACTAGCAAGCGGAAAGGATGCTGTCAATTATGCAACGGAAAATGAATGTGCTGCTCCTCATGCTTAGTTTAGTCGGAGGGGCAGCCGGATTTGCAATCGGAGAATTCACGCTGGGCAAGCTGTCGGAAGGATGGCCGCGCTTCGTCGTTGTTGGCCTTTATTTCGGCATCATTGCTCTATGCATCGGATTGTCATGTTTAATCGCGGAATTAATAGCTCCGCGTTTGAACGGGGCTTCATGGCGGCAGCGCTACACCGATTTATCCTGGAAGCTGCTAATTCCGTCTACGCTGGCTTTGCTGTTCGTCGTGGGAGGGCTGGTTCAGCTGATTTACGGCCTGCAGTTCGGCGGCGCGAAGCCCGTGAAGGACATCGTGCTTGCGATCGATAATTCGGGCAGCATGTCCGAGACAGACCCGGATAATGAGCGTTACATAGCTGCGAAGCAACTGATCAGCAACATGGAGAGCGATAACCGGGTAGCAGTCGTCGTGTTTAATGATGCGGCGGAACTGCTGCAGCCGTTCGTCAAGGTAGGAAGCGAAGCCGAGAAAAACATTGTCAACGCGGCTATTGATACACTTGAGCCGACGAATGGCGGAACGGACTTCAGCCTTGCATTAGCGGAATCCATGAAGACGATCACAAGCAAAGAGAACCCGGGACGCGGCACGATGGTCATCCTGCTGTCAGACGGGTTCAGCGAGTCCAGCCTCGACGAGCAGATTGCGGCATTTCAAGAGAAGCAAATTGCCGTGAATACAGTTGGCCTTAGCGTAATGAATAGCGGAGGGGCTGAGCTGCTCCAGCAATTGGCTGCCGCGACGGGCGGCAGCTACTATGACGTTTCGGAAGCGAATGGGATATCGCTCGTTTTTCAGAATATTTACGATAAGCTCGACAAGCGGACGCTCCTGACAGAGCGGACCGGAGATGCGGCCGAGAGCATGTATTATACGATCCTTCGAATCTTGTCACTGGTGATCATAGGTGCAGCCATCGGAGTAGCTTTAGGGCTGTTGTTCGACAACCGGTATTTGGCGTTAAGCTTTGGCAGCGGAGGCATCGTTGGCGGCTTGCTTGCCGGTATCATTCTGGATACAGGCTTGTCCGGCCATTTATTGACAGATGCTATGTCTCGATTGATAGCCGTACTTGTGCTCGCAGCAATCATCGGACTGTTCACGCTAGTCGTACCTATAAGGGATAACAACGCATCAAAGCCGCGCGGAGGCGGAAGAACGGGCAGTCTAAATCAAACTGCTTCTGCGGGTATAGGCCAGCGGGAGAAAGATAGCCGCAGCCATGGATTTAAATAGAAGCGGGAGGCGGATATAGATGCGGTTTGTCGATGCAGAGGACGGTTCTCCAGCCATCACCGGCTTGACTCGCTCCTTGGAGGAGGATCACTGCACGCTGCGCTGGATTTGGCCAAGTGGCATAGATGCCGTATATATTGAGAGAATGGCTGCCGGCCAATCAGCGGACGGTTTCGGAAACAAAGGCGAGCCCAAGCTTTACACGAGGGCGGAGTATAAAGCGAATAACGGCTATCAAACCCGGATTGAAGGAATCGGAATAGTAGCGTTTACGGTGTATGCCTATCAAGAGGGGGACGGCGGTCCCCTGCTTATTCAGCAGGCCAACCGCGAGAATCGGATTGAGATCAGTGCCGGCAGAGCCAAAATCCATTATTCGGTCATGAGTAAAAGCGGATTGTTCCGCAAGTTCAAAACGGTACAAATCCAAGTGACGGCTGAAGTGCCGATCGCGAAGGATGTCCTGTGCTACGTTAAGAAACAAGGCGGCTATCCCGCCAATAAGGAAGATGGCATGGCATACCCATTCGTAGCTCCTTTTGACGCGGGTAAAAACATGCTGCCTGCTATAGAAATTGGGAAAGAGGATTACGTTCGGCTGTTTTTCACGGACGGCAAGACATACGGACAATTATATGAATTGATTTCAGTATAAAGGAGGTAGATTGCGTGGGTTTGTTCGATCTATTCAAAAAAAAGCCGGAAGCGAAGCAGCGGCCGTTGTATTACGATATTGTCTGCCCTTACTGCTTTAGTAAATTTACGCCGGACGAGGTCGTATTCCGCGCTGCCCACTCCCGTGAGGATGATGAGGATTACGCGCTAGGCGAGGACGAGGAGCTGAACAAATACCGCGAGCGCTTCGGCCTCGATTCCGTGCACGACATGGAGGCGGTTCTTTATCCGAATGACGTGCCCGAGGAGCACCGGGTATATTCGGATCATGTACTTATCGGGATCAATGACCGTTACGGAGAGCTGACGCGAAGAAGGCTCTGCCCGAAATGCCATAATGAGATTCCGGTAACGGCAGGCAAGGTGCCAAGCAACATCATATCGATTATTGGCGCATCCCAAGTCGGCAAATCGGTTTATATGACCGCATTGATCCATACGCTTCAGAACACGACAGCCGACCACTTCAATGCGGCATGCATGCCGCTGAATGCGGAGATCAGCCGCAAGTTCCGCACCAATTACGAGGAGCCGCTGTTCGAGCGCGGCGATCTGCTGGCGTCTACGCAGAAAGAAAAGATGCAGGAGCCGTTTATTTTCCAATTCGTCTTTAAGGATGAGTCCAAGCCTCCGCTTACGCTTGTTTTTTTCGATGTGGCGGGCGAGGGTATGGTGGAACAGGATTATCTTGGCCTGCATGGCCAGCATATTAAAAACTCGGCAGGCATTCTGTTAATGGTTGATCCGCTCCAAATCCGTTCCATTCGGGAAAAAATCCGAATCAAGCTAGGCGACAAGCCGGGCGAGTGGGTTTCCCAATATGATGAGCCCCGCGACGTCGTGCTGACGATGTTCGGTGACTTTATTGCGTACCAGGACAATAACAAAACGGATATTCCGACAGCCGTGGTGCTAACTAAAAGCGATATGCTTCATTCCCTAAAGGATGAGGATGGCGAATATATTAAATCCAACAGCAATATTTTTAATAATATGGTCCACCGTGATTATTTCAATCTGACGGAATTCGAAAATATCGATGGGGAAATCCGCCGTTTTATAGAGAAGGTCGATCGGCCCTTCAAAGGCACAATGGATGTCTATTTCAAGGAAACGGCTTATTATGCGGTTTCGGCTCTCGGCAGCAATCCCGTTGACCAGAAGCTGCAAACCGTCGTTAGTCCGATCCGCGTGGACGAGCCCTTCATCTGGCTGCTTTACAAGCTGAATTTCATTGAAGGGAGAAGAGAATAGTGCGCGATTCCATGCCCCGCAGGATGATCCAGCAGCAGATGTACGCACGGGAGAGACGCGGTATTTTCAGATCCACGGAAGGGTACGATACGATTGCCAAATCAAGCGGCTTAGACCCTTCTTTCATTAAAAAAATGCTCCATCCTTATTGCGTGTACGATGCGCCGACCGAGCTGGCTGCTCGCGGCGAGAAAGACGAAGCGCTGTATCCCGAGACCATGCATTTGCTTCATCTGGAGAATGGCGATGTGCTGCTCGGACGCAGCATCTATCAAGCAGCGGATTTCACCGGACTCCGCAGCGCTTTCTTTACGCATAACTATTTGATTCCGCACGAGACGGTTCGTGAATCCGCTGATGATTATAAAAGCTGGCTGAAAGCCGCGTTCACGAGTAGTTATCAAATCGATAATGGCATGGAGCTTCCCGAACTCAGCAGTCTTCCGGTCCAAGCAGCCTCTGCCGTCAAACCGTCGAATCGCTCGCTGCTGTCGCTGCTGAACATGGGGGAAAAGCCGTTTAAGCAGCTGCTTTACGCGGTGATGTCAGCAGTCAGCGGCAAAAAGAAAATGTACGTTTCACTTGACGTTCCGATTGCGCAGCTGCCTGAAAAGGCCTTGCAGCTGCTGCATGTTCTTTATGCAAGCTTGCCGTATGCTTATCGTAATCAGCTCGGCTTCATAACCTACGCCAAGGAGCCCCAGAGCCGTAAATCGATCCACCTTACGTTTGTGGAGCAAGGAAGTCTGCGCCCGGGAGATCGAAGCATTGAGAAGGATTATGCGTTCGATTTCGTAAGCGGGCGTATATCGAATGTCGAGCTGGACGGCGTGGAGCATCCGTTTCTGGATTTTGCCTGGAACCATTTGGACAATCCCGAGCATGCCGACCGTTTCTTTCAATTCGCGGAGTCGATGCTCGCTGGCATGGATCCGGCTCGTCGCCTTGCAGCTGCGAGCTATCATGAGCTTAGCGTACTGTATCAGATCGAGGAAGGCAACGAAGCGTTGTATGAAGCGCATAAACCGATGGTGCTTCGCGTGCTGCTCGATTATTTGCGGCCGGCAGGAGCGCTTGATACCAAGCTCCGCCTGAATGATGTGATGCTATCGCGTTTTGATTATGAATTTGACAGGATCAGGCAAGGCTTCGTACCAGAAGCATTTATCGTTGAGGCGTTTAAGGATTATTATGTGATTGACCGTCCGAATATCGAAAGCAAGCTCGTAACTTATTTTGTCCATGCGCTTAATGATGCGGGAAAGCGAAACGGGCAGGAGACAATTGATTCCATCTATGCAGCCGTCGAAAGCAACCTGGCTTTAAGCCAAGCGTTTTTCGCCAAGCTTTTGTTCGATAGAAGACTGGCTGACCGTTTGTTGCTGCCTTATATCGAGAAGAAGCTCGGCGCTTTGACTGGTGCAAAGAGCGTGCTGGAGCAAATTGAAAGCCTGGGGAGCATTCATCCGGCATTGTTCGGTTATGAATCGTTTCAAGAACTTGCCCGCCAGCAGCTCGCTTCAAAGCTTGAACGCGAGCGGTATTCGATTACGACGAGCAGCAAAGTATTGACGCAATTGAGCAAGCTGGCTGGGGAGGCGCGCACGCAGTCAAGAAAGCAGCCGCCTGCTTATCCCGCAGCTGACTTGTATGAGCTGCTTGAGCTAGCCGTATATCGCGGCATGCTGTCGGAGCTGAATTTGGAGAAGCTGACCAAGGATCAGCTCGGACAGGCGACTTTCCTTAGTCATAAGGATCAGCTTAAGCAGTGGGAGAACGAGCTAAGTGATCCAAGGCAGAAATCGTCAGCTCAAACGCTGCTTGCCCTTTATGACTGGTTGATGCTGCCCGAGCCAACCGCTGACCTTTTCGGCCGATTGGCGCCGTCGGAGGTGAGCCGTGTGCAGCAGGCTGGCCGCCGGATGCTGTCCGATCAGCTGGAGCTGAAGGAAGCTCCAAGGCTAACACTGGCCTTTCTGAGCAGCTCGGATTTGGAAGCGGTCGATTATGCGGGACTGATTGATTACTGGCAGCAGCACGCTCATAGCAAAGAGTTGATTTACCGTTTTTTCCAATGGACGGAGAAGGAGCCTGACTTCATTAAGGCAAGGGGCTTTGTGCCGGCCTATGCAGCGGCAGTTGTCGGGTACTTCAAAAAGCATGATCGGAATGCGTTCAAAAAACGCACGTATCGGAAGCTTTATTTCGAAAAGGCTGGCCCTGCATTAAAAGCAGTATACAAACAGGCGGAGCGGGAGCTCGCATCTCCGCTTGCCAAGCTTTTCAGGCAGAACCGCAAAGGGACACTGATTACTTCACTCGCTGCAATCGGCATTGTTCTGGTGACCGCAGGCATTATGTTTTCGTTATCCGATAAGGGTGATTCGAAAAACGAAGAAGCCATACTGCCTGGAGCGACGCCAACGGCTGAAGCGGGCTCCGACGAGCCGGACACGCTTGTATATGCGGAGCATAGTGAGGCGGCCGAGGGGGAAGAGGCGTCCACCTCGCTCGTATTTTTGTTCAAGGACGGTGCAGCATGCGCCGCATTTGCGCCAAACACGTTAAAGATACAGGCGCCAAGCGCAGAGGCGGTTGAGTATAAGGAGCTGGAGCTGCTTGCAGATTGCGCGGACACATCTGATGCAGCCTTGAATACGGTTAATCCAGACGGTACGGAAGAAACGACTGGATCAGATGGATCCAATGAATCTAATGGATCTGATCTTGTTGAGACAGACGCTCCGATTTCCCCAGCGGCAACGCCTTCGGAAACGCCTATTACGGATGGCTCTTCGGCTACAGGCAACCAAGCGGATGCTGGCGAAACAACGGATAGCGCCACGGACACGAGTCCGCAGCCTTCGCCGAGCAGCACAGCGGACACGCTTTTCGCAAATTATGAAAGCCGGGTGGTCATACAGCTTGGCAAACAGGTCGAAATTCCTGGCGACAGCGCAATTCTGATTGGAGAGACGGAATATAGGCTGACAAAGCTTTAATGGATGGTTTGCAGCGTTCCCCAAGGAACAGCGCTAATCAGCGAATAGGATAGTCAACACGCGAGCTGACTATTTTTTTGCATAATGGCGTAAACGAGTGTAATGAGAATGAGAGATGATGACTTGAGTGACGATCTTGTCAGAAACAGCAAGCCTGCCCAGCCGATTTCATTCGGCTGGGCAGGCTTTTTGTTTGTGTGGCAAATCAGAATTGCGCATATGAAAATAATGTCTGATTAAAAGGTTAATGAAGCAGCTTACTAATACAAAAAAAGGGTGATAGATACAACATTATACGTGGTATAATTTGTATCTGTTGTTTGAAATAACCACTAAATAGAGCAAGGGGAATTGTAGGATGAAGAAATACTATTTGCTGCTCATCTTCGTTTTCATTATGGCGGGCTGCCAATCGCGCCAACCTGAGGAGCCGGAAAGCAAAACCTTAAAGGTGCTGGCGTTTAATGCGCAGCAATTCAATCAGCTATACGGTAATTTTTTCTTGGCCACTCATCCGAACTATACGCTTAACGTGGTGTCGATTATGGATAGTCTAGAGGCTGGGACGAACATAACAACGACCATCGAAGAGCTGATCGACAAGGAGAATCCCGATATTGTCGTAAATATGATGGATTCCTTTTCCGTACTCGTAGAGAAAGGAAAGCTGGTTTCGTTAGAAGATTTTATTAAAAAGGACAAATTCGATATTGAGGCGTATTCGCCGGCAGTCATCGATTATTTGAGGAATGAGCAAGGGGCATTGCACGGTCTGGCACCTACTTTCAACAGTAACGCTTTATTTTATAACAAAAAGCTATTCGATCAATACGGTTTAGCCTATCCGGCAGGGCTCATTACTTGGGACGAGATGTTTGAAATAGCGCAGCAATTCCCTAGTTTGAAAGACAAAGAGAATCGACAATTCGGGTTGTATTATAAAAACCTATATTCGCCTTTTATGATGGGGCTGACAATTGGCGAGGGCAGCGGGTTGTCAATGATTAACGATGGAAAATTCACATTGGACACGCCATCCTGGCACAACGTGTTTCAACATGTAGCCCTATGTTTTAAGAATAGCGTTTGCTACGATCCTAATGAAAGCATTAAAAAAGAGACAAGGGATATTAAAACGATGGAGCAAGAGTCGTATCCCTTTTTGAATGGCAATATTGCGCTTGCAATTGACGGCTTCAACCTGTACAAAATTTTAGAAAAAAATAAAGATGCCGATGAAACATTCGAGTGGGGCGTTGTCTCTTTTCCCACAAGCGCCGAAAATCCGGATATGGGCAACGGGATTGAAATGAACGATATTATTTCCATTTCAGCAAATGCTCCTGATGCTAATAACGCTTGGGAGTTTGTCAGCTATGTCGCGGGGAAAAATTACGCAAAATTGCTGCCGCAAATTAATTTAACGGAGCTTCCATCGAGATCTAATTCGGACATGGAGGATCAGAAGATAGCCGCCTTCTATCAGTTACAGCGGATAAACAACAAACTAATCAACCAACTGAGAGATCTGCCGGCTCCGTTAATAACCATGATGGACGAAATAACGCCTGCCTACATGTCTGATATTTCTTCAGGGAAGATTTCTGTGCCGGAAGCGTTGGCTACCATAGAGAAACAACTGAACATCGCGCTATCGCATGCTGGCAAATAGAGAGGACGATCGCTATTAAAGTTTACGCAGCCTCTAAATCGGTTAAATACAGTATAGCGCAATGGGATCAGAATGATTCGGTCGCGTGAAAACGAAGTGTTTAGCAAAAAAGGAGGTGCTCATATGGATATGGGCAAACTAAGAGTAGGAATCATTGGCTGCGGAGCCATCGCGCTTGAGAAGCATCTCCCCGCCCTGGCAAAGCTCAGCGACAAAGTAGAGCTGGTCGCGTTCTGTGGCAGGCATGAGGAGACGATTCGCAAAGCTGCGGACGAGTATGCGCCGCAGGCTGCCTTATATACGGATTATTTGGATATGGTCAAGGATGCCAACATCGATGTCATCCATATTTGCACGCCTAACGTGCATCATGCACCAATGGCGGTTGCCGCGCTTGAAGCCGGCAAACATGTGATGTGTGAGAAGCCGATGGCGATTAATGCGCATGAAGCGAAAAGAATGCTGGATGCAGCGGAGCGCACCGGCAAAAAACTGACGATTGCCTATCAGAACCGTTTCAGAAAAGACTCCCTCTTGTTAAAGGACGCTTGCGTAAGGGGAGATTTGGGTGAGATTTACGTGGCCAAAGCCCATGCAGTGCGCCGCCGCGGCGTTCCTACCTGGGGCGTTTTCATGGACAAGAATTTGCAGGGCGGAGGTCCGCTCATCGATATCGGAACCCATGCGCTGGATTTGACACTGTGGTTAATGGACAACTATGAGGTTGAATCGGTAACCGGAGTAACCCACAATAAATTAAGGGAACAGAACGAGGCGAATCCGTTTGGTCCTTGGGAGCCTGAGGATTTCAACGTGGAGGAATCGGCTTTTGCTTTCATTAAGATGAAGAACGGCGCGACAATCTATCTGGAAGCGGCTTGGGCACTGAATACGCTTGATGAGCGTGAAGCCATGACGACGTTGTCCGGTACCCGAGGCGGAGCAGAGATGCGCAGAAATGCGCTGACGAATACCGATGAGCTCGTGTTCAATGGTGAAATGTTCGGCAATTTAGTTGAAACGAAGCTGCAAACCGCAGCAGGCATCGCATATATTTCGCCGGAGGAAGAGACGATCGCAGACCGTGAAATCGGGCAATGGATTGATGCGATCATGCTGGATACCGATCCCGTTGTTATGCCGAAGCAAGCGTATATGGTCACTCGGATACTGGAAGCGATTTACGAATCGGCGGAAACCGGGAAATCGGTCGAAATGATGGAGGATTAGCATTTGCAAGACAGATTAAGCAGTTGTATGAATGAAAGGTTGTATAAGCAAAGCGTAAGAATAAAAGGATGTTTAAGCAAAGGGTAAGAATAAAAGCTTATTTAAGAATAGCGTAAGAATAAAAGGATGTTTAATTGAAACGTAAGAATGAAGGATGCGTAATTAAAAAAACCTCGGCTCTTTATGGAGAGCCGAGGTTTTCATTATGAACGCAGCGTTTTTAGCGCGCCGCTCCAAGCAAGTACTTGGTCGAGCATGCCATTGACATTTGTAAGGTGGAGGTCAGCAGGCTTGAACACGGAGCCGTTCTCGAAATCTGTAAACAGCGAAAGAGCAGGATGCACGCGAACGTCTGCGACAGACAATTCGCCAAGTATGCCTCTGAGATGCTCAGCGGCGCGAGCGCCTCCGACCGAACCGTAGCTGACGATGCCAGCTGCTTTATTGTTCCAAGCATCACGCGCATAATCAAGTGCGTTCTTCAAGGCGCCTGAGATGCTGTGGTTATATTCCTGCACGATGAATACGAAGCCGTCCAAGCTTGCCAGCTTGGTATTCCATGCGGTTGCCTGTACAGTCGCATCTTCCTCGCCGAGCAAAGGAAGCTTGTAGTCCGCAATATCCACGATCTCATAATTGGCATCATCGCGCTTGTCAGCAACGCTCTTCACCCATTCGCCGACTTGCGGGCTTAAGCGACCCTGACGGGTGCTTCCCAAGATAATACCGATATTTAGCTTTGACATTGTTATTGCCTCCTCTAAAGTAGTTTGCTTCTAAATAGTCTTTCAAGCATTAGAATGGTCAACCAGCTCTTAGAATTATGCAGGATGATGCGATACAATGTGTAAGCGTTGGTTTTATTCTCCAATTGCTTGTACGACAAATATGATAGCGGTCAGGATACCTAATGTCAAGCTACTTACAATTAGTTTGTATATCATCATCTTTATGTATGCAAAAATGATCTAATAGGATTCCCCTAATCCAACTATTTTCTCCTTCAGCTTCATTCCCAATTGCGCGAGTAGGCGCTACAATAAAGGTAGACAATCGTTTAACCATACCGCTAGTGGGATGTGATTATGATTTCGAATCGAATGGAAATTCTAGTGGTGGATGACGAGCCCAAGCAGCGACGTGGCTTAGCGGCAATGGTACGTTCCCTTCGTCCGGATTATAAGGTCCATGAGGCGAAGAATGGAAAAGAGGCTTTGGAGCTAGCTGAAACGCGCGTACTGGATATCGTATTCACGGACATTCAGATGCCGCTGGTGAATGGCATCGATTTTTTGAAAGCGTTAAACAATCAAGGCTCGGATATGCCGAAGGTTGTTTTTGTAAGCGTATACCATGAGTTTGATTATGCACAGCAGGCACTGCGGCTAGGTGCAAAAGACTATTTGGTCAAGCCGGTCATAACCGAGCAGCTGGAGCCGATTATATGCGAGCTGGAGCAGCAGCTTCTGCAGGAGAGCGCGCTTCAATTAGAGAAGAAGAGGCTGAGTGATCAGCTTGCACATACAAAGCCTGTCTATCTCGAGCATTTGCTGTACAAATGCCTGACGGAGGAACTCCACACAGCCGAACGCAGCGAATTGCGAAGCCATTGTGCGCTAAGCGGCCAGGGAACAGTACTGATCCTTGAATCCAAATCCGATGGCCGTCCGCAAAATGATTCCGAATGGAAAAGCATCCTAAAACGAGCGGTAACGCAAGCCTTTTCGAGCTGTGCGGACGCGGTCATTGTCGCGCCGGAGCATGAGAAGGACCGCCTTTATATTATGGCTGCATGGAAGCCGGAGACGACGGGAACGGCATGCTTGGAGCAGCTGCGTAAAGCGTTAAACCAACTGGAAATGCTGTATGGGAGGTCAATCAGCGTCGGTATTGGACAAGAAACGGAGAGCATTGAAGCCGATATGCGTCTCTGCTGTGACGGCGCTAAGCATGCACTGCAGTATTTGTATTACTTTCCTGAAGGCATGTGGCTCTCGGCGAATGAGCTGCGAAGCCTTCAAGGCAAAGAGCATAGCTCACCGCTTGCCGCCAAGGACATTGACGATATGGAGCGTGCAGTTGCAGAGATTCAAACAGAGCTCGCGGTCTCGACCTTAGTATCGCTGCTTGATCGGTTGGCTGCGGGATATCCAGCCCCATTCCGGCTGCAATGCAGCGCAGCTCAGCTGCTTTCGACCTGTCTGAAGCGAGCTCAGCTGGTCATAGACGAGGAAGGATACCGATTGCTTGCGGGACGAATCGACCAGGAGCTGTTGGAAGCGAAGTCCTTCAAGTCTATGAAAGAAATCGCGGCACAGCTGCTTGCAGATATGATTAAGCAGATGAAAAAGGACAAATCCTCGCGCAGCGACCTGATTATGCAGAAATGCCGCGAGTTTGTCGAGGATAACCTGCATGAGGACTTGGGACTTGAGATGGTTGCGACACGATTTTTCTACAACCCGTCGTACTTCAGCATTTTATTCAAAAATAACGTCGGCGTATCGTTTACCGATTACCTTGTCAAAATGCGAATGCAAAAGGCGCGCGGCTTACTGCTGAACTCGGACCTGAAGGTGCAGGAGATTGCTAGGCAGTCAGGCTATAAAGATATTAAATATTTCAACAAGGTGTTCAAAAAAACGTTTTTGTATTCCCCAGAAGAATTCCGAAGAATGTTCTCATCCTAATTAAAAGAGGCCAAACCGATGCGCATCCTGAGAAAAATGGCAGATATGGCTGCCAATGCAAAATTTCGAATCAAGCTGCTGGTCTCTTATTTCCTGCTGGTAAGCTTTATCATCCTCATTCTTGGCTTTGCCTATTATCAAATTAGTGCCAAGAACATGCTCTTGAACGTGAAAGAGAGCTTAGGCAACGTCGTTATTAACAATAATCAACTGCTTGATGAGAAGCTGCAATCGATTCGGGACAAAAGCGAAATGCTGCCCATCGACAATGAGCTGTATCGTGTCATTACCGAGACAGACGTGACGGACAATGCGTCGCTGCTGAAGACAGACCGCAAGATTACACAAATTTTATTCAAATATTTTGGCGGCGATATGGATATATACGCTTCGTTTATCGTGACTCCATCCTATAATTTCGGGAACACGGCAAGAATGTTCGTCATGCCTGACGGTTTTATGGCATCCTCTTTGTATCGCAAATCGATTGAAGGGAAAGGGAATCTCGTTTGGATTCCAACGTATCGCTATGCCGAGACGCTCGGTGAAAAGGATATGTCCAGCTTGAAATTCGAGTTCAATAAGCTCGCTTCCGCCGTAAAGCAGCTCAAGCTCACCTTTGTCGACGAGAAGGGGATCTTTCACTCGCTGCCGGACACGATACCGGAGCCCATTCTAATGGTTAATTTGACGACGGATTATATTGGGCGGTTATTCGCTGACTATGCCCAGCATAGCGAGTACCGTCATTTATCCTACGGAATCGTAGATGATGGAGGGGCAGTAGTCATTCATTCGGACGAGGCGCTGATCGCGAAACATAATCGGCCTGTCTGGTTGGAGGAAGCTGCGGATAGAAACAATGGCAGCATACAGAAGGTCATTGACGGCAAACCGGTCGTCATTAGTTTTAGCCGCATGGAAAGCACGGGCTGGATATCCTATATTGAAATTCCGGTAGAGGATGCCTTGCAGGATTTGAATGCGCTGCGCAGATATTCGACTTTATTTCTAATCATCATGCTCATCGTTTCGATTATTCTGGCGTACGCAATGTCCGTGTTCATCACGAAACCGATCAGTCGGATGAAGAAGGCCATGAAGCTGATGGAGCGAGGTAATTTTCATATCCATATACCCGAACATGGTCGTGACGAATTCGGCCATTTGATTCGTACTTTCAATCATATGAATGGCCGGATAGAAACGCTGATCGAGGAAAACTATGCATCAAGGCTGCGGGAGAAGGAAGCAGAGCTTATGGCGCTGAATCTGCAGCTTAATCCTCATTTCCTGTATAACACGCTTACGACGCTATACTGGATTGCTGTCGAGAACAATCAGCAGGAGATGAGCTTGATCATTCATAATCTAGCCGATATGCTTCAGACCTCGACCAGAAACAAAAAGGAAACGTGGCCGCTTCGAACGGATTTGGACTGGCTCAACAAATATATTTACATCATGTCCAGCCGATTCGAGAATGTGTTTCATGTGCAGATCGATGTGGCAGCGGAGCTTCTGGACATGGAGGTGCCTAAGCTGTTTCTGCAGCCGTTTGTTGAGAATGCGATTATCCATGGTCTTGCGGAGAAAGAACAGGATGGAGCGATTGTGATTAATGGCTGGTCGGATAGCTTAATGGTTTATTTCACCGTTGAGGATAATGGGTGCGGGATGGATAAAGCTCTTATCGATCAGTTAAAGACTGGCAAAATGAATTCGACGGGCATGCCGAATGTGGATAAAAGAATTAAGCTGCTGTATGGCAGCGAGTATGGCGTTGACATACATCCCAGTGAAGACGGTGGAACGACTGTTCATATTCGCATGGGCTTAATTGCCAGCAGGCGTGACATGGTGGAAATAAAGTGAGCAGAGAGGAGAGGCTGACGAATGAACCGAACGAGGAGCGGATTGTCTTTTATGCTGTTACTATGCGCCATATTAATGCTTGCGGGCTGCAGCGAAAGCGGATCCGATTCGACCGATGCTGATCTACATGACAAATCGGCTGAGTGGAACAAAGATAAAGTCGTGTTAACCTACGCATCTTGGGGCTCCCCTAACGAGAAGCAAGCCAAGGAGCGGATGATCGAGAAGTTTATGGAGCGATATCCTTGGATTACGATACAGTACATGTATGAGCCCGGCGATTATACGACAAAGCTGACGACGATGTATGCGAGCAACAATGCGCCCGACGTATTTATGATGTACAAGCATACCGCACTGCAGTGGGCGGAGCAAGGCAAGTTCTATAATCTGAAAAGCTTCTTGGATGAAGATGCGGAGATCAATGAGGAAACCCTTATTCCGAATGCAGTCATGTATTGGGATGAGGGGAAGGTTGCAGGTGTCAAAGTGGCGGAGGAAGCATTCGCTCTATATTACAATGCTGACCTATTTCTGGAAGCGGGTGTAGAGCTGCCTCCGGCCAAATCAGAAAACGCATGGTCGTGGGAGCAGTTTCTGGAGGCAGCGAAGAAGCTGACATTGGATCGAAATGGGCAAAACGCGCTCAGTTCGGAATTCGATGCTGCGCATATCGTACAGTTTGGCGTTCGATTCAATACTTGGATGTGGCATTTAATGGTGCCTTCCAACAATACGAGCGTGATTACCCCTGACGGAAGCCGAATGAATCTCGATGATCCGGCTGTCATCGATGCTGTGCAAAAGCTAGCCGACCTTATTTATGTCCATCATGTTTCGCCTTCTCCCGTTCAAGAGAAGAACCTGCCGCAGCCCGCGCTTGCGCTTCAAAGCAGAAAGATTGCCATGGACCTTGACGGACAATGGGTACAGCTCGATCTCGGAGCGGCAGGCGTCAACTTCGGGGTTGGCGTGCTGCCTAAGCTGAAGTCCAGCAAAACGGTGCAATTCGGGGAGCCGCTGGTCATGTCCGCTACGACGAAACATCCGAAGGAAGCCTGGCTGTTCTACAAATGGCAGCTGGATTCTGAGAATTCCATCGATTTGCATGCCAGCGGCCTATGGATGCCGCTGCTTAAGGATTATTATGAGAAGCCCGAATTAATCGCACGCTGGGCGGATGTGAAGCCTGGCCATCCGAGCGGCTATCAAGATGCAGTCATGCGGCAGACGATCGAGAATGGAGTCAATTCTTACGACTTCTATCTCAAAAATAACGAATATATTACCGCGATTCTAAATCCGGCGTTAGACCAAGTATGGTTGGGCAAGAAAAGCGTGAAGGAAGCATTCGAGAGCGTAGACGAGAAGATCGACGCCACTTTCAAAGGCACGTATCCGTAATGAGCTATACGTTAGGCCTTCGGCTGTTGCCGGAGGCCTTTTTCTGTTTGTTTAACGAAAACAACGATCATGCCGTCAAAATGGAGTACCTAATGAAAGTCTCCCAAATCCAATGATTTTACGTATTGTCCGCTATGAAAACGCTTGCTAACATTAGGGCTGTCAGGAGCTGCAGCGAAAGACAAGCGAAAGACAAGCAATAAACAAGCGAATATGGCCAGCGAGCTGGCACCACGCCATAAAGATTGCAAAGTGTATTGTAAGCGATATCAGAAAAGAAAAGGGAGTCGATGTCGAATGAAAAAATCGTTGAACCTCGTTCTGACAGCATGCTTATGTACTTCACTGCTTATTGCAGGTTGCAGCAACAATAATAATCAATCATCCCCGAATGCCGGCAATAATCAAGGGAATTCTGGCGGGGAGAAGGTAAAGCTAACCGCGATCATAACCAAGCATCCTTTAACGAAGCCGCTTGCCGAGATGGAATGGCTGCAAAAAGCGGAGGATGCTGCAGGTGTAGATATTGAATGGCAGGAAATAACAGCGGATTGGGCTCAGAAAAAAGGAACGATGCTCGCAAGCGGTGATACGCCAGATCTTTTTGTTGGACCAAATGTCATTACGGATGCCGATTTCGCGCAGTTCCAAGGACTGTTTCAGGATCTGACGGAGCTGGTTGCAGGTGCGCCAAACGTGCAGGGCATGTTTGATACGAAGCCGGAGACTAAAGTAATTGCGACGCAGCCCGACGGGAAAATATACGGTCTGCCGAAATACCAAAGATTTTGGCCAGCATCCGCCACTCGGCAATTTATAAATCAGAAGTGGCTGGACAATCTGGGTCTGGACATGCCAACGACATGGGATGAGCTCTATAACGTTTTAGTAGCCTTCAAAGAGAAGGACGCAAATGGCAACGGAGACGCCAATGATGAAATTCCAATGGACTGGCCAGGCGGTATCGGCGGCTTCTTTAACCCGGCTGTCCTGCTTGGAGGCTTAGGCATCACCTTGACGGACGGAAGCGGGCAAGGCTATTTCGTTGAAGACGGCCAAGTGAAAAACTTCTTGACCGATGAGCGCTACAAAAAGATGGTCGTATTCCTTGGCAAACTATACAAAGCAGGACTGATCAATCCAGAGGTCTTTACTCATGATTATACGAAGTTCCAGTCCGTTGCCCGCGGTGAAGGCGACAACGCGAAGGTTGGCTTTACATGGGGCTGGGTGGCGTCTGACCGATTCGGGGAACAGCTGGCGCCGCAATATTCGTCGATGTCCCCACTTAAGGAATCGGCTGGCTTCTCCGGCAAAGTATCGTGGAGCTACGATTTCGATACGTTGAATTACGGGGTAAATCAAATCGTCATGTCAGCGAAAACGAAAAACAAAGAAGCGGCTATGCGGTTTATTAATGAGCTGTACAAAGAAGAAGTGAGCATGCAGGTGCTATTCGGTTCAATCGGAGAGAATATTAAGGATAACGGAGACGGCTCTTACAGCGTACTGCCGCCAGCCGATACCAAAATGGATCCAGGCACATGGAAATGGACCTCTACGTGGGCCGATAACGGGGCGTTGTACCTTCCCGATACCCTTAATTTGACGCTTGGAAAGGATATGCAGGAGGTGCTCGTTCAGTCAGAGCCTCTGAATGATGCCTTGGCGGTTGATACGGAGAAGGATGTATTCCCGAACATGTTCATCAAATACACAACGGCAGATAATAACACGATGAGCCTAAGCAATACGAATATTATGAACCTTGCGAACACGAGCTTTGCCAAATGGGTAACCAAAGGCGGTGTCGAAGCAGAGTGGGAGCAATACGTGAATCAAAGCAAGAAAGCGGGCTTAGACCAAAATCTCGAAATCATGCAAAAATATTATGAAGAGTATATGAGCAAATAATAGGCTGCGCATGAAAGGGGGCTATGCCGCCCACAAGCAGGCATAGCTTCTTTTTTAAAGTAAAGGGGGTATTTCCTATGGGCACTCGGATGATCTTCAATGCCTTCAAACGTGATTTTCAATTGTGGGTGATGATTTTCCCGGCTATTGCAGCCATTATCATTTTCAACTACATCCCCATGTACGGAATCCAGCTTGCGTTCCGGGATTTCGACTTCAGCAAGGGGCTTACGGGCGGGGAATGGCGCGGATTATTTTATTTCAAGCAGTTTATCGACAGCTTCCTGTTTGCCGATCTGATGACCAATACGTTTCTAATCAGCTTCACAGCAATCATTATTGGATTTCCTGCTCCCATTATATTAGCGCTCGTTCTGAATCAGATCCGTCGGAAAAGATTTAAAACCTTGATGCAGACCACTGTTTATTTGCCTCACTTCATCTCGATTATCGTACTGGTGGGTATGATGAATGTCCTGCTCTCGCCGGAAACGGGCATTGTAGGATATTTCATGAAATCTATCGGTTTTGGGGATATCAATTTATTAGCCTCAACCTCGACCTTCATCCCTGTCAATATCGTATCTGATATTTGGCAGCACTGCGGCTGGAACAGCATTATTTACTTAGCGGCCCTATCTACAGTAGACCCGCAGCTTTATGATTCTGCCAAAATGGATGGCGCCAGCAGATGGCAGACGATCCGTTATATTGATTTTCCAGCCTTGATTCCGACAATCGTCATTCTGTTCATTCTCAGCATGGGGAATATACTCAGCACGGGCTTTGAAAAAATATTTTTGATGCAAAATTCATTAAACCTGCCCGTTTCAGAGGTTATCGCCACGTACGTGTACAAAATAGGGATTGTGTCCAACCAGTTTAGCTATGCTTCGGCAATCGGTTTGTTTAACACGCTGATTAATTTTATTTTCTTATTTGCGATGAATGCGATCGCCAAAAAAGCTTCCAATACGAGCTTATTCTAAGCAGGCTGCAAGGAGGAGTGGTAGGTATGTTGCGAAACCGTGTTAGCAGTAGTGAATGGGGCTTCCGGCTTGTTTTGTTTGTCATATGCGCCATCATTTTTCTGGCGATCGTATATCCGCTCTATTTCATCATTATCGCTTCGATCAGTGATTCGACGCTTGTTTCAACCGGGAAGGTATTGTTTCTGCCCCGGAACATTAGTTTTTTCGGCTACGATCAGATATTCCAGGATAACCGTATCTGGAATGGTTACCGCAATACGGTATTCTACACGTTCGCAGGAACGCTCGTAAATTTACTCGTTACCCTTCCTGCAGCGTACGTGCTCTCCAGACGCGAATTCCGGGCAAGACGGATCATCATGCTCGTATTTGTTATTACGATGTTTTTCAACGGTGGCTTAATCCCAACCTATCTGTTGATGAAGGACTTGCATATGACCAATACGATTTGGATGTTTATTTTACCGTTTTGCGTCAACGTGTTTTATCTCATTATTGCAAGAACGTTTTTTGAGTCATCTTTGCCTTCTGAATTGTATGAGGCGGCGGCAATCGACGGCTGCTCGCATTTCGGATTTTTCATCAAAATCGCGCTGCCTTTGTCCAAAGCATTGATTTCCGTCGTCGGGCTTTACTATCTGGTTGGCCATTGGAATGATTTCTTCACCGGCTTGATCTATATCCGGGACAATAATCTTCAACCGCTGCAAATCATTTTAAGAGATATTCTTCTGTCCAACCAGGTGTTCCAGAATGGTGCCGGGTCGGGCGGGAACGCGGGCGGCTATGCGCAGAAATACGCGGACCAGATCAAATACGGCGTTATTATCGTATCGACCTTGCCAATATTGATGCTTTACCCTTTCTTGCAGAAGTATTTCGAGAAAGGTGTCATGATTGGCTCAGTCAAAGGCTGACTCATTCGGTCAGCTTTCTCATAGCATTCGAAAAACTGATACTAGGTAAGCTCGGTATCAGTTTTTTGTCATTTCGAAAGTAAATGAATAGGAAAAACATATTCTATAGACCATCAGCTGTGATCTGCTCTCTATAGCTCTTGGGAGTCATTCGGGTTTCCCGCTTGAATAAGCTGCAGAACTGCGCGTCCGTTGAAAAACCGCATTCCATCGCGATGGCAGATATTTGCAACCGTGTGTGCTGGAGCATCGATTTGGCCTGCTCGAGTCTTCGCTGCAAAATATACTGGCTCGGAGAGCTGCCTACCTTGAGTTTGAACAAATGACGAAAGCGGTCATAGCTATAGCCGGATTGATCTGCTAAAGCTTGAAAGTCGATTTTGTGCATATAGTACTCGTCGATATAGGTTTTGGCGAATTGAATAATGTTTATGCGGCTGTCTATTTCCTGCGCGGGCTGGGCTCGCAACAGCTCTAAATAGAGATGCGAAATGCGAGAATCCAGCATCTGCTTGTAATAGGGCTGCTTGTCGCGAAGCTCGCATGCCATGGCATGCATCTGCGTGAAAACAAGCCTCGCAGGCGTATCCTGATAGATTCCTTCGGTTAACGACGGATATAGCCGGCTGCTGAATCCTGCGAAGAGAACCTTCGCTAGTACTTCGTGTCGTTCATCATGCAGCGTGCGCGGCGCAATTATAGCGTAATCGCCTGCTTTGAAGGCATAATCCGAATGGCCAATTCTGGTCGTTCCCTGTCCGCTCACATAATAGACAAGCTCATAGCTCTGATGGTTATGCAGCGCAATATACTCATGCTTGGCTCGCGATTCCTGATAGAAAAAGTCCAAAGAAGCGGACATGCAGACTGCTCCTCTCAATATAGCCAATTCGTGATATAGGATAACCGATTAATGCTACAGAAAGTAATGGGATACTTATAGAATGAATGTATTATAGCATGCCAGAAAAACCAATTCATTATATAGACGGAGGAATTAATTATGGAAATCAATTATCCAGCAATGACAGACGGAGAGCGGGTCCGCAAGCTGGAATCACCGGCAGGCCCAATTAAAATGGTGCTCGATACGGATACGTTTAATGAGATTGACGATCAATTCGCGGTCATCTATGCACTCCTCTCGCCGGAGAGAATCGAGCTTCAGGCGCTTTATGCCGCTCCTTTCCATAATGATCTGTCAACGGGACCGAAGGATGGAATGGAGAAAAGCTATGAGGAAATTATTCGAATTCTAAAGCTGATGGATCGGGAAGACGTACCTGTTTACCGGGGATCGGAGAGCTATTTGGCAGCGCCGCATACTCCGGTAAACAGCGCGGCAGCTTATAATCTGGTTGAGCGTGCAATGGCATGCGATCCAGCAGATCCATTGTATGTTGTTGGAATCGGAGCGATCACGAATATAGCCAGTGCAATTCTCATTGAGCCGCGGATCATCGAGCGGATCGTAGTGGTCTGGCTAGGCGGCCATGCGATCGATTGGCAAGATACTCGTGAATTTAATCTAGAGCAGGACCTGCATGCGTCCAGGGTGATATTTGACAGCGGCGTTCCGCTCATGCTGATTCCTTGCATGGGCGTTGCATCCAATCTTAGAACAACCCTTTCGGAGGTTCGGGACTATGTTCTGCCTTCTGGCGCTATCGGCGCCTATCTGTATGAGACATATAAAAACTGCAAGGATGATCACTTTGCATATTCCAGAGTGATTTGGGATATCTCGGTTATCGCTTGGCTTAATCAGTCGAATACGGTTCCTTCGAGGCTAATCCCAAGTCCTAGAATTTCCGCGGACTGTCGTTGGAGTGTCGATTCTACTAGGCATTTGATTCGCTGCGCAAGCTATATCGACCGCGATGCTGTATTTCATGATTTATTTACGAAGCTGAAAATGGCGTCAAACTGAAGCTTAGCAAGCAGGCATTAAACGAATACGGATAATGTGCACCTAGCAGCAGATTGTGCAGCAGTTAAAATGTCTTTTCATTTGCTGAGCAATCTGCTATTATCATCTAGACTTATTAAACGTGTTTAATAAGTGGTTTGCAGGGAGGATGTGATTGATTTGAGCGATCGGATTTCATCGGCGAAAGAGATGAAGAAAGTCATTCTGCACAATATCCGTGAAGCGCTGCTTACGCTTGGCAGCGCAACGAAAGTCGAGCTCAGCAATAGATTAGGCATTAGCTTTCCTACTGTATCCAAGTTTTTAAGCGAGATGGACAAAGAGGGCGAGCTGCTTATCGTAGGACTTGATCATTCTAGCGGCGGGCGAAGAGCGAATCGCTATGCGTATAATCCGGAGCATATGCTTGGTCTTGCTGTTTTTTTGGAGAAAACAGAAATGAATTATTGGCTATTTAATTGCTTGGGTGAAGTGAAGGAGACGGGCAGCTCCTCGGCTGCCATCGCGGATGATGTACAAAGCCTTGCGAGCAATATCGAAGCGATCCTTGCGAAACATCCGAAGGTCAAATCCATTGCGATCGGCGTGCCGGGCTCGGTGAACAGCGGAAGGATTATTCATATTCCGGGCTATGGGCACTTTCATGATTTCGATTTGAAAGGATATTTGGAGACTCGCTTCTCCATTCCGGTTGTGGTAGAAAATGATATGAACGCAGCCGTTCTCGGCTACAACGTTCATCAAGCGGATAAAGGCCAAATGTCGTTCATATACTTGTATTTCGGACAAAATGGACCTGGAGCGGGCATCATTATTAACGGGCAGGTGCTGAGAGGCAGCACTTTTTTCTCCGGAGAGGTTACGTATGTACCGCAATATGATGATATGAATTTTGGGGAGGCATTGAACGTTGGCGAGGAGAGCAGGCGTCCAGACGCCGCCAAGCTTGACAGGTGGGATGCCATTAGCCGGCTAGTGGCTACCTTCACGGCCATCATTAACCCGCATGCGATTATTTTTTGCAAGCATGAAATGAACGATTCCGCTCTCGCTCAGATTGCCTTGAGGAGTGCTGTTTATGCGCCGCAAGAGCATCTCCCTAAGCTTGTGATAAGTGATTGGAAGCAAGATTATTTGTTTGGATTGCAGAGGTTGGGGCTTGATCTCATGCTCGCAGGAGAGAAAATGTAAAGAGAAGCTGGGGTAGGAGCATACAACATGGCTACATTTTTTTTGATCATCATTTATTTGGCTTTTATCAGCTTAGGCTTGCCTGATTCCTTGCTCGGAACGGCATGGCCTGTCATGCAAAAGGATTTTGACGCACCGCTTGAAACCGCAGGCTTGCTTTATATGACGATAGCTGCCGGCACGATTGTATCCAGCTTGGCAAGCGGCGCCGTACTGAAGCGGTTCGGGACAGGTAAAGTTACATTGGTCAGCTGCATCATGACTGCCGTCGCGCTGCTTGGCTTCGCCTTGTCGCCTTCATTGATATGGTTAGTCCTATGCGCCATTCCGCTTGGACTCGGGGGAGGCTCGGTTGATGCTGGTTTAAATCATTATGTCGCTGAGCACTACAAAGCGCATCATATGAGCTGGCTGCATTGCTTTTGGGGCGTAGGAGCAACGCTCGGCCCAATCGTCATGTCTTCGTTTATGACGGGTCAAAACGTTTGGAGGGATGGTTATTTGACCGTTGCCGCCATTCAGTTCGGCCTAGTGGTCCTGCTTTTCGTAACGTTGCCCTTATGGAAAAAGGCAGCAGTCAGCCAGCACAAGGATGTGGAAGCGGAACGAGAGGCCCTGCAATTGGAAGCCGCAGACGCCCGTAAGCATGCTATAAATCCTCTTCGTATCAAAGGCGTTAAATTGGCGCTCGCATCCTTCTTGTTCTATTGCGGCGTGGAAGCAACGATGGGGCTATGGGGCAGCAGCTTTCTCGTGAACGTAAAGGAATTGCCAGCAGCTACTGCCGCGCAATGGGTATCCTTGTTTTATGCAGGCATTACGATCGGAAGATTCATAAGCGGGTTTATTACGTTCAAGGTAAACAACCGGATACTTATTCGCACGGGTCAAATAACAGCACTAGCCGGTGCTGTGCTCATGCTGCTGCCGCTCCCGCCTGTATTTACGCTGGCAGGTTTTATGCTGGTAGGGTTTGGACTCGCGCCGATCTATCCGTGCATGCTCCATGAAACGCCGGTACGCTTTGGGAAAAACCACGCTCAGACCATCATGGGCTACCAAATGGCGGTTGCCTATACGGGAAGCACGATTATGCCGCCTTTTCTCGGCTTTCTTGCAGCCTCATCAACCATCGGCGTGTTCCCGGTCGTGCTCGTCTTATCTGCGGGGGCTATGCTCCTGTTCTCGGAAAAGCTGAATGCTTATTTGAGACGCAAACCTAATCATAATCAAGTTTCGGTTAAGCATTAGCCCTTTACTGCGGATTATTGACCATATTTCGCAGGGGAGACGCCGGTTATGCGTTTGAAGGTGCGGTAGAAGTTGGAATAGTCTTGAAAGCCGGTCATGCTGCACACTTCGGTTGGCGGAACGGAAAGCTTCAGCAGCTCAATGGCCTTTGTGATACGCTTCTGGATAATATATTGCTTGAAGCTGCAGCCGGTTATTTTTTTGAATTGGTGTGAGAAGTAATACCGATTGACAAAAAAAGTATGCTCAATATGCTGGAGCGTTAGCGAGCCGTACAGATTGTCATGGATATAGGCAATAATCTGTTCGATCTTGGCATTGACGTTGCCCTCAAGCTCGAAACTATCGATATGGGAAGCAATCATCTGATTGATCTTGACTAGCAGGCGTATGAAGCTTAATTCAATGAGCAGGCAGCTTTCGGGCAATTGGCCGTGATGAAGCTCCTCGATTTCCATGAAATGGGCAGCTAATTGGGCTTGCTCGACTAAAGGACCAGGCAAGCGATTAAAGCTTCCTGGTCTTTTGCGATCGAAATATTGGAGAAGGGAGTACCCCTCTTGAATATAGTGACTGCAGAAATCAGGTTTGAAAAAGATAATAATCCGCTCGTAGCTGGAGTCAGAGGTGAAATAAGGCCTATGCATTTCCATATTGTTAATAATGAGCAAGTCACCGGGATTTAGCGGGTAGCTTTGATCTTCTACCTGATAAACGACGTTGCCCGATATTAAGTAATAGATTTCGTATGCGTTTTGCATATAAGTAGAATGCTGATCGTCATGAGGAGAACGGGTGAGCGAATGCAAATAAGTGAAGGAGCCGTGATGAAGGTTGACGTGAGTTGAAATTTCGTTCATCGCAAAGTCTCCTGTTCTCGATGATGAAAATTTTTCGCAAAACTTAGAATCAAAAAACAAATTATGCAATGTTTATCGCAAGAAACGCCATATCGACTGCCCTGCGTTCAAATTATACTAATCTTGTGAACATGTCAATGATCGTTTTCATTACTTAAGGTGACGGGGGAGAACGGATGGAGAACATTTTGCAGGAGAATCAGAGCTTTATTCAGCATACTTGGGAGAAAATCGAAGCTAAGCTAGCCAAAACCTCTAAGCAAATCAAGGATGGCATGCCTTACACGACCCGTGAAGGGCATTATGACGATTGGCAGGATGATGCATCGTGGTGGACGAACACGTTTTGGACAGGAATACTATGGCATATGTACGCGGAGACCAAAGACGATGCATATAAGCAGTACGCGCAAAGCATCGAAGAAAAGATGGATGAAGTGCTTCACGGCTATGACGAACTGCATCATGACGTTGGATTTATGTGGTTATTGTCGAGTGTCATGAATAATGAGCTGACTGGGGATGAGAAAGCAAGAAAGCGTGCGATGCTTGCAGCAAACGTACTGTCTGCCAGAGCGAATATTGCCGGAGGTTATATTCGCGCATGGAACGGAGACAATGGAGGCTGGGCGATTATTGACTGCATGATGAATATTCCGCTGCTCTTCTGGGCAAGCGAGCAGAGCAGCGATGCAAGATTCAAGCACATCGGCATCATGCATGCTGACAAAACATTAAAGGATTTCGTCCGTGAAGACGGATCGGTTAATCATATCGTCATATTCGACGAGAATAACGGCGAAGTGCTGGATACGCCGAGAGGACAGGGTTATGAGAGCGGATCCGCTTGGTCGAGAGGCCAAAGCTGGGCGATCTATGGCTTCGCGCAGGCTTACCATTGGACGAAGAAACCGGAATATTTGCATGCCGCCAAGCGAATCGCCCATTATGCCTTGTCATCGCTGGCTTTAAGCGGCTATGTGCCTCCTTGTGATTATAGGCAGCCCGCATCGCCTGCGAAGCTTGACAGCAGTGCAGGTGCGATCATGGCCTGCGGATTGATTGAAATGGCCAAGGCTGTGCCGGGTGTGGAAAAAGAGCTGTATATGCAATCGGCGCTCCTTATGCTGAAGGCGCTGGATGAGAAATGCGCGGTGTGGGATGATTCGGATGCATGTATTCTAACGAATGGGACCTCTGCTTATTTTGACGGTGATTTCCAAAGGGCATCCGTTCAGAACGGAGCATTGATCTATGGCGATTATTATTTCGTTGAAGCAATTCGCAAGCTGAAGAAAGAATTATAATTCGAATCCTTTGAATGAAATGCCCGTGTGGCGATGCATATAGCATTGGGCCGCGCGGGCATTTATTACTGCTGTACACGGAATGCAAGCATTATGTTCTATAAAGACTGCGCATATAAGCAGAAGGCGATTCACCTACGACCTTTTTAAACACGCGACTGAAATAGTAGGGATTGCTGTAGCCCAGCTGTTCACTGATCTCGGAAACATTGTGAGAGCTGTTGAGCATCCAATCTATGGCCTTGCCTATACGGAGCCTGGCATGCGCATCTACAATCGTTCGGCCTGTCTGTGCTTTAAACGCAGAGGATAGATAGCTATAGTTAAGATTCATATGGCCGGCAAGGCACATAGAATCAAAATCCTGCTCGCAATGCTCCATCAAATAAGCCATGACACGCTTGGAAATCGTTTCAGTGCTACCCGATTTTCTTTCCTTCCCATTACTTTGCAGCGCGAACTCCTTCTGCAGGTCCAGAAATAACTGAAATACCCGGATGCTAATATGAGTCATGCCGTGTTCCTCTGGTATCGCGTAAGCGGCGGCTAACGCTTTCAATCGATGCTCCATTGCGGAATGAAAGGTGGAAGCGCCGTATTTGGGCATCGGGATCAAGTATTTGTAATGATCCAGCTGGTAATAGTCAATTTCGGGGAGCGGCATATGCACACGGTAGTCGCAGTTACGATCAAACGGGATATGAAAGTGAATCCAAAGCCATGTGGTCCCCGGCGAAGTGGCAGGAAGTCCCCAATGCTGCTTTCCTGATTTGAGAAATAGATGTTCATTCGCGCGTACCTTATATTCCTTTCCCTCCTCGATAACCTGCATGCAGCCCTGCAAGACAAATAGAAAAACATCGAAATCCGCGATTCGGTTAGGGTGTGTATAGACGGTATCGGTTCTATTCATTCCGATGTCTCTGACGAGAGGGAGTCGGTCTGCGCACAAGTAGACATTATAATCCATAGCATTCAACACCGCCAATTCCAGTTGGGTTATGATGCAGCCACTGCATAAAAAAAAGATATGTTTTCTGTGGATTCGTGTATTTTACCTTGTATCTATTCATTATATGATAACCTCATTAAACAAAAAAAGGGAGGTTATGAGGATGGATAGGTTTGCATTTCATGAATTTGAAGCCGGAAGCAGCCGATTATCTTCCAGCCCGCTGCAAGCTCGGTTTCAGTTGAACAAAAACTATGTGATGAGCTTAACTAACGAAAACCTGCTGCGCAGCTTTTATCTAGAGGCTGGCTTATGGAGCTATAGCGGAAACGGGGGAACGACTAGCGCGACCACAACGAGCTTAGAGGGACCGGATAGCTGGCATTGGGGCTGGGAATCGCCAACCTGCGAGCTGCGTGGGCATATCATGGGTCACTGGCTATCAGCCGCAGCCCGAATTTTTAAGCAAACCGGTGACAGCATGGTTAAGGCAAAGGCTGATTATATTGTCGCTGAGCTTGCAAGATGCCAAGAAGCAGTAGGCACGGGATTTTTAGCAGCTTTCCCAGAAACCTATATGCATCGGATCATGAATGGCAAATGGGTATGGGCACCCCACTATACAGTCCATAAGCTGTTAATGGGCCTAAGCGAGATGCATGTCCTCACCGGGAATGGGCAAGCATTGAAAATGATGATTGATATGGCAGAGTGGTTTCATCGCTGGACAGGTACATTTTCCACGACGCAAATGGATGATTTGCTAGACCAGGAGACGGGTGGGATGCTTGAGACCTGGGCTGATCTTTATGCGTTAACCAAGGATCAGAAGCACCGTGAGTTAATTGAGCGGTATGATCGGCGGCGGTTTTTCAATGCGCTTCTGTCTGGCGAGGATGTCGTGACCAATAAACATGCGAATACGCAAATTCCTGAAATATTAGGTGCTGCAAAGGCTTGGGAGGTAACAGGCGAGTCCCGGTACCGTCAAATCGTTGAAGCCTTCTGGAAAATTGCGGTTGACGACCGCGGGTACCTTGCAACAGGAGCGGGAGACGATGCGGAGCTTTGGATGCCGAGAGGCGAGATGGCAAGAATGGGCGTAGGCCAAGAACATTGCGTAAATTACAATATGATGCGTCTCGCGCATGTTCTGCTTCGCTGGACCGGTGATCCAGCGTACGCTGATTATTGGGAAAGAAGATTTCTGAACGGCGTCCTTGCTCATCAGCATAGCGAAACGGGCATGATATCGTATTTTCTTGGCATCGGAGCAGGGAGCAAAAAAAAATGGGGCTCCCCGACGCAGCATTTCTGGTGCTGTCACGGTACACTGCTACAGGCAAATGCCGCGTATCAAGAACAAATCTATTTGCGTGATGGGGATGGTATCGCCATTATGCAGTGGATGCCTTCGACACTCCATGCAAGGATTGATGATGTCCCTGTCGCAATCACCATGCATCAAGATGGCCAAAACGGGCTTTACCCGCTCGATGGCTGGAACGTGGCTGGAATGACGGCCATTACAAAGGTGGACATACCGCCAATTCCGCCTCGGCGGCCGGATTGCTTTATTTACGAAATCAAGCTTTCGCTGGCATCCAGCAAGTCATTCCATTTGAAGCTGCGTTTGCCATGGTGGATGGATGGCAGTGCGATCATTGCTATAAATGGCGAGCGGTTGGAAGGCGATTGGCTTCCGTCCGCGTATGCCGAGCTTGAGCGTGAGTGGTCGGATGGCGATAGCGTGCGTGTTGAGATGAAGAAAAAGCTCATAGCTGTAGCGCTGCCAGGCGATGCGGGCATGTACGCTTTTATGGACGGACCAATCGTTCTTGCTGGATTAGTGGATGAGGAGAGGCGGCTAATCGGTCAGCCTGAGCAGGCGAGTAAACTGCTGGTGCCGGATCGGGAACGCAATCACAGCTGGTGGAATCCGGGTTATTATCGTACGAAAGGCCAGGAGCGGGGACTGCGCTTCATTCCGTTGTACGAAATAAAGGATGAGTGCTATAGTGTCTATTTCCCGATTGAGCCTAATGGTGAACGGATTGACTAGCTCGGGCATCCGGCGTTACCGTCAGGCGTTTCTTCTTGCATATGCCTGAATTGGTGCAAATGGCTGTTTTAATTGGGCGGAGTTGCGTTTAAAGTTAAATGGAGTTATGGAAAATAATGATAGAAATGAGGGCAATGAATTGGAGAAGGAGCTTAAGAAGCAGCTTGACCTATGGCATAAAAAGGATAAGCACCAGAACATTATTAATACTATTTCAGATATTCCGGAAGCGGAACGTGATTATTCGCTTGTCTCTTACCTCGGCAGGGCATGGAATAATTTAGACAACTACGAGGAAGCAATAGCTTGTTTTCTATCTGTGGAAGATCAGGGAGCCAGCGATCCGCTCTGGCATTACCGACTAGGGTATGCGTACTATTATGGCGGCAAGCCGGAAGCAGCGGAGGCGGCTTTCGAGCAGTCTTTGAAGCTGAATCCTGAAGATCAGGACAGCCAGATGTTTCTAAGGCTGAGCCGTAATGCGGCGGGCAAACAACCAGAGCATCTGCTTTCAGCGAATCTGGCAGCGGAAGCGGGTTTTCCGGAGGAGGATAAGCTGGCCCCTTTTCAGCTGGTTTCGCATAATAACGGCAGCATATCGTTAATCTTAAACGTTGGAAACTACAAAAGGGAGGTATTCGGTGCAAGGGCGGAAGAGGGCTTCGAGGGCAACGGCTATGATTGGGCTTCACTGGCAGCTGTATTTCTGCAGGAACAGAAGCCTGAGCTGGCTGATGTCATAAGGTTTGATCCCGAAGCGGATATGTTCGCAGCGTACACGGACAACAAAGAAGCGATGTTCAGCTTCGCGCTAGCTTTTAAGGAAGCTTGCGAGAACGACGCGCTGATCATCGATTTATTCTCGCGTGCGGAGCTGGACTGAACGAGATGCGCCGAAAGCGCGGAGCCGTGAGCTCTGCGTTTTTAGCTTTTTTTGATAGGATGAAGGTGAGTCACGTGGTTGCTAATCGTTTCACTAGCTTTTATAATTTATGACGAATTGTAATATGAAGTGCGACAGCTAGATGAACAAAAAAAAGCCCATGAATGGATTCGTGTAAAATGGAAGTTACCACACAACCATCAT
>NZ_JACHXW010000019.1 GCF_014192395.1 Paenibacillus endophyticus
CGACGAGGTTGATAGGTTCGGGGTGGAAGCACAGCAATGTGTGTAGCTGACGAATACTAATCGGTCGAGGGCTTATCCTAAACACGTTTACTCGGACCCATACATCCGGTAGACAGCAGCAGTAAAGGTTCAGCAACCTTATCTTTCGTATCCAGTTTTCAGGGCGTAACTTGCTTTGAAATTGCTTATATTCCCTGATAGCTCAGTTGGTAGAGCACTCGACTGTTAATCGAGTTGTCACAGGTTCGAGTCCTGTTCGGGGAGCCATTGTAGAGAGGTGTCCGAGTGGTCGAAGGAGCACGATTGGAAATCGTGTAGGCTCTAACCGGGTCTCGAGGGTTCGAATCCCTTCCTCTCTGCCAGCAAGGCCCGTTGGTCAAGTGGTTAAGACACCTCCCTTTCACGGAGGTAACAGGGGTTCGAGTCCCCTACGGGTCACCATTTACTTTTCAAAAAGTTATTGACAAGAGCAAAGTGCCTATGATAAGATATAAAGGTCGCTCAACATGGAGGATTAGCTCAGCTGGGAGAGCATCTGCCTTACAAGCAGAGGGTCGGCGGTTCGATCCCGTCATCCTCCACCATTATTTTTGTAACGACGCGGGGTGGAGCAGCCCGGTAGCTCGTCGGGCTCATAACCCGAAGGCCGCAGGTTCAAATCCTGCCCCCGCAACCAAAAATCTTTACCATTCGGAAGTTTCCGAGAATTTGATGTGGAGCTGTGGTGTAGTGGCCCAACATGCCTGCCTGTCACGCAGGAGACCGCGGGTTCGAATCCCGTCAGCTCCGCCATTCAAAAAACATCAGGCTCGGTAGCTCAGTCGGTAGAGCAGAGGACTGAAAATCCTCGTGTCGGCGGTTCGATTCCGTCCCGAGCCACCATTTTAGAAGTACAAGCAATAAACAAGTGAATATGCCGTTGTAGCTCAACTGGTAGAGCAACTGACTTGTAATCAGTAGGTTGGGGGTTCAAGTCCTCTCGACGGCACCACATGGAGGATTAGTGAAGTGGCTAAACACGGCAGACTGTAAATCTGCTCTCTCTGAGTTCGGTGGTTCGAATCCATCATCCTCCACCAGTTTACCTTAGGGGCATAGTTTAAAGGTAGAACAAAGGTCTCCAAAACCTTTGGTGTGGGTTCAATTCCTGCTGCCCCTGCCAACTAAATATATCAATATGGCGGTCGTGGCGAAGTGGTTAACGCATCGGTTTGTGGATCCGACACTCGGGGGTTCAATTCCCCTCGATCGCCCCATTAATTTTAAAACAGATGTTTCATGTTGGGGATTAGCCAAGCGGTAAGGCAACGGACTTTGACTCCGTCATTCTCAGGTTCGATCCCTGAATCCCCAGCCATTTATTTGCGGAAGTGGCTCAGCGGTAGAGCATCGCCTTGCCAAGGCGAGGGTCGCGGGTTCGATTCCCGTCTTCCGCTCCATTTATTTGGCGCCATAGCCAAGTGGTAAGGCAGAGCTCTGCAAAAGCTCTACCCCCAGTTCGAGTCTGGGTGGCGCCTCCACAATCTTCTCTTGTAATAACATATGTGCCCTTAGCTCAGCTGGATAGAGCGTTTGACTACGAATCAAAAGGCCAGGAGTTCGAATCTCTTAGGGCACGCCATCTTTACTGATTTGCCGATGTGGCGGAATGGCAGACGCGCGCGACTCAAAATCGTGAGGGAAACCGTGGAGGTTCGAGTCCTCTCATCGGCATCATATTTTAAACTCAAACTCTTAAGATCTTTATGATCTTAAGAGTTTTTTTGTGCTTGGTTTTATAAATTATGAAATAGCCTCTTTACAGCTCTCTTTGACTAGTGTACTATTTAACTAACACACAAGAACACTGGAGGTTGCAAAGATGGCTGTAACATCTGCTATAAAAGAAACTGCGCCTGTCCTTTCCTTACAGCAAGTAACGAAACGAATTGGCGGTAAAACGATTGTTGATCGCATGTCGTTTACTATTCAAAAAGGGGAAATAGTCGGTTTACTTGGTCCGAATGGCGCTGGGAAAACGACAACAATCAGGATGCTGGTAGGCCTTATTCAAATGTCGGAGGGAGACGTGTTCGTACAGGGGCATAGCATCCGTAATGATTTCAGCAATGCCATTCGTCATATCGGCGCTATTATTGAAAACCCTGAGTTTTATCCGTACATGAGTGGGTGGGATAATCTAAAACAGTATCAGAGGATGGACAGCGGAATAACGGATGAACGCATCAAGATCGTTACTGAGCTGGTTGGTTTGGAAGCAGCTATGAACAAGAAGGTCAAGGCGTACTCTCTTGGCATGCGGCAGCGATTGGGTATTGCACAAGCGCTGCTAGGCAACCCATCCTTGCTAATTCTCGATGAGCCGACTAACGGTTTAGATCCAGCAGGCATTCGGGAGATGCGCCAGTATTTGCAGCATATTGCAGACCATGAAGGCATTTCAATTCTCGTATCGAGCCACTTGCTATCTGAAATGGAGCTCATGTGCAGCCGGGTTGTTGTCATCCAAGAAGGAAAATATGTGACCGAGCGAGACTTGCATCAAGGAAAGGAGCAGTCACAGCTGCTGACGGTTAAAATTCGTGTGGATCAGCTGGACAGCGCGTATAAGATATCGTCCGCTATTCATGGGGTTGAGGTTGCAGGACTCGATAAGGAGCGTAATGAAATCGTTCTTTCCTTGCAGGATGAGCTGATCCCACAAGTTGTTGCAAAGCTGGGTGAAGGGAAAATTAAAATATACCGAATTACTGAAACCAAGCTATCACTTGAAGAGGAATTCCTCAAATGGACAGGAGGCAGCCGCATTGCATAACTTCGGCGGATTAATCACAAATGAATGGTTGAAAATGTCCAAAAAACGAAGCTTTTTTATTGGATATGCTGTAATGCTCGTAACAGTGATAGGCTTCGCTTTTTTGATCAAGCAGCTATCGAGCGAGGAGCTGCCTTCCATGCTTGATTTTACAGCTTCCATTATGACGACGAACGGGGTAGGCCAGATCGTTACGATCATAGCTGTCATCTTCACAGCAGGGATTGTCGCTAAGGAGCATCAACTAGGAACTATCAAGTTTTTGCTTATTAGAGCGCATGGCAGAAGCAAAATCTTGGCATCAAAATATGTCGCGGCTATTCTGTTTGCGGTTTCGCTTATTATTTTTACGATTGCTGCAGCATTAGCATCGAGCGGAGCATTATTTGGATTCGCAACGGCCTCAGGTGATGGTACATGGCTGCTAGTCGCAAAAGGCATTCTTTTTCAAACGGTTTATACTTTGATTTATGTTAGCTTAACCTTTATGTTCGGCATCTTGACACGTTCGACGGGTGCGACGATTGGGATTGGAATGACGGCAGTCTTGCTTGAAGGCCTCATCCAAATGCTCCTCTCTCGATATGAGTTTTCGAAATATCTTCTATTCATGAATATGGATTTGTCGTTGTTTGCAGGTGAAAATTCAACAATTAATGATTTAGTATTTCCAAGCGCCATTAGTGCGATTTATGTTTGCTTGTTTATTGCAGTGAGTTTTGTTTCATTTAAAAAACGTGACATCGCTTAGTAGGCTAAGGCTGAACAAAATGGCATCGGAGAGGAGCAGGGGGAATTGTGAGCATAGAATTCGATAATAACTTACCTATCTACTTGCAAATTATGAACCATATCAAAAAAGAAATTATAGTTGGAAAGCTCAAGTCTGGCGATAAAATACCAGCGGTACGGGAGCTTGCTGTTGAACTTCAAATTAATCCAAACACGGTTCAGCGTGCTTTTCAAGAGCTGGAGCGTGAGCAAATCGTAGAGACAAAGCGCGGACTGGGCAGATACGTGACGAGTGAGGAGTCGAAAATTATGGAGATCAAAAAGGAAATGGCTGGCGATCTGCTAGGCCGCTTTATACATGGGATGCAAGAGCTTGGCTTTGCTAATCAAGATATCGTAAACATCGTTTCGCAAGCTGTGGAAGATAAGGATAATGAATAGGAGAGATGATACTGTGGAGAGCATATTGCAATTGAAGGACGTATCCAAATCCTATGGCGGCAAGAAGGCGCTGAAACAGGTGTCGCTCCAATTAGGCGCAGGTAAAATAATCGGACTGCTTGGCAGCAACGGCAGCGGTAAAAGTACGCTCATGAAGCTAGCAGCGGGCCTCATTCATCCAGCTTCAGGCACCGTTCAAGTTGGAGGCATGGAGGTAGGGCTAGAAACGAAAAAAATAACCTCCTTCATGCCCGATCGGCCGCTGACTGAGAAATGGATGCGGGTTGAGGATGCGGTTTTATTTTACAAAGAGTTTTATGCGGACTTTGATGCGGCGAAAGCAGAGGATATGCTTGGCTTTATGAAACTGAACAAACGGGATCGTGTTATAGAGTTGTCAAAGGGAATGAATGAGCGTCTGCAGCTTACGCTTACATTATCTCGCAACGCAAAGCTTTATCTGCTCGATGAACCAATCGGCGGGGTTGATCCGGTAGCAAGAGCAAAGATACTAGATGCGATCGTTAACTATTATAACGAGGAAAGCAGCTTGCTTGTCTCGACTCACCTTGTACGTGATATTGAGCGGATTTTTGATGAAGTGGTCTTCATTCGCGAGGGAGAAATTGTGCTGCAGGACGAAGTAGAGAACATCCGGCTTAAGCATGGCAAAAGCGTCGATGAAATGTTCAAGGAGGTATTCGGAGAATGATTAAGCTGCTGAAGTACGATTGGAAGCGGAGCAATGACGGTATTCTTAGCACGCTGGCCATATTGATTATTGTGCAAGCCGCGCTTAGCATCGTTGGATTAGTGAAAGACTGGGACGAAAATCTGATTGTCGGATTAAGCATATTCGGTTACGTGCTTGCGTTTATTTTATTGTTTATTCATAGCTTGCGGACATTCGACACCAATATAAAATCGTACAGCAGAAGGCTGCTTCCGCAGCATCCAATAAAGGGAATAGGGGCTTCTATCCTGCTATGCTGGATTGTTTTAGGCCTAATCACGTTGATAGCAGCTATCCATATCCCAATCTTCGCTGCCTTTTCCAATAACGATTGGTCTTTCATTAAAGATAACATTAAATTTGTAGGTGCTGCCAAAGCCATTGTTATCGTAGAGATTTTGTGGGCGTACACCTTGTTCATTATTTCTATTCTTGCATCTATTACCGTCGCAGGATGCTTCCGGTTTAAGGGAGCTGCGTGGATAGGCATTATTTTCTTCTTTGCGATCCACTCTTTGCTCATATGGATCGATTACTTGCTGTTTGGTGATAACGAATCGTCTGCAGGTTTCGTTTCTATTACTAGTGATGTAGGAGATACGACCAGCGTGACGCTAAGCTCGAATCTGAAAGTGGACTATTTTTTCGGCACGTTTTTGCTGGAGACGTTATTTACGGGAGCCCTCATATATCTTACAGTCTATCTCTTGAAGAAAAAGGTAGAGATTCAGTAAATAGCATAAAGGAAAGGCGCTTGCGGGATGCGATCCCAAAGGCGCCTTTTTGCTGTTCTATTGCATGTTCTGCAAATCTCGCAGCTTGAGGATAGCGGTTAGTGCTTCAGCGCGTGTGGTATAGGCACTTGGAGCGAACAGATTGTTCCCTCTGCCCTCTAGAAGCCTGTTATGAACAGATTCAATAATCGCTGCTTTAGCCCAGCTCGGTATTTGCTCATGGTCGGAAAATAGCGTTGTGACTGATTTGGTTAGATCGAAGCCTGCTGTACGAGCGAGAATAACCGCCATCTCCGCACGATTGATTTGGTTCTGTGCTCGGAACGTACGGTCCTCATACCCGGATATAACGCCTGCTGAAGCTGCTTCAGCAATATAAGGTTTAGCCCAATTGTGGATAAGGTCAATATCAGTAAAATCTAATGTAACTTCGCTGTTAACGGTTATGGGGAGCTGAACGGCACGTACTAGCATTGCTGTATATTCTGCTCTTGTGACCAAGTTATTAGGTCGAAAGGTTCCATCAGGGTAACCCGTGACGAAGCCAAGCTCAATCGCACGCAGCACATTAGCTTCTGCCCAGTGGCCCATAAGATCTGGAGGAGCTTGATAATCATTCTGCAGCTTAATGATGAAAATAGCTTTGATGTTTTTTGGGGATATTGTGACGGCAGCAGCTTTACTGTCCACCAGCTTTATTCTCTCTAGGCTAACGGCAGCCGAACCGGGTGCAATCGTTTCGAAGGCTAAGGTTGCAAGGCTGGCATTGCCATTATCGCCAGGGCTTTTGCCAAGCTTTGTATGCGCGAATACGATTTCCCCATCCTTGGCTGCAGTTGGAACAGAGAGACCTGTTTCATGTGCTGACGCGCTTTTGAAGCGAAGTTTGGAAGTATCATAGCGCAAACGCAGCTCATAGCCATACAAATCGACCAGCTGTATGCCTTCCACCGTAATGCGTACATCTTGGCTGACGACTGCCGTTGGTTGAGAGATCGCCAGTGAAAACGAAGGCAGAGCTTCACCAAATGCCATTGCTGGACGCAATAGAATGCCGATTAGCAAGATAATAACAAGATATGCCGATAGGGTTTTATATTTCATATGCGAGGACCATCCTTTAACGAAAAATGCGCGAGAGGAAGAAATGGATTCCTCCTCCCGCGGTTCGGAACGGTTGCTGAAGTTACGAGCAGTTGGTTACCAATTCAGAATGAGTTTTGCTAGTACGACGAGATCCTGAATATCGATGATATTATCTTTGTTCAGATCAAAAGCTTTAACGATGCTCCAATCGGAATCAGCGGATGTTTTGCCATAGGCTTTGGCCATGAGCGCAAGATCGCCGACGCTGGTTGCGTTGTCGTTATTGTAATCGCCTTCGACCTTCTCGATGACAAGATCAAGGAAGGTTTGCAGTGCAGCATTCAAGTCGAGCGCTGCTTGCGCAATTTGAGCCTGAGTAGAAGAAGCAGCTGCGGAAACTGTTTTCGCCAGGTTGATCGCTGCTTGGAGATCGGCTTTGGAGCCTATCGGATATTGTCCGATGCGATTACCTTCAACAGCCGTGTCATGCTGATGCTGAGCATTTGCGATCAGCGCTGTCAATGCGCCTTTATCAACGCCAATTTCTACGCCGTGCGTCTCGCCTTGAAGCTCCGACTCCGCTCCAGTGCTGCTTGCAACATGGAGCTTAGAGATCGCAATATTCGATATGCCTGCTGGAGCCGTATCTTTTACCTTGAAGGTCAGCTTGATAAGCTCACCAGCTGCATGCAGCGCTTGCTCGCCTAAATGAACCCCTAGAATCCTGACTGCCCCAGGCGTGTCGATTTTGGAATCTACGAGCGTTATTCTCGACTCATCAAGAGCAGTTGGGGAACCGACCAGCTCAAGCGAATTCGCATCATAGGTAATCGTAACATCCTGAGCAACTATGTCCGTCGGCGGTTCTGCCAATCCGTAGAATACAGAGAAGCTATCTCCAATTTCACTTGCACCGGGTCCGTTAATGAAACCTCCGCTTGTTCCATCATTGTCTACTCTCGGCGTCCAAAAATTCGGGATGGGTACATGTGCGAATGAAGTATCGGAAGCAAAATAAAAGCTTGGATAAGCTGGCTGATTATAGGTTGTATTCTGCCAAGCAATGCCGGTACGGTATTGCGCATCATGCATGAGCGTATACAGCTTGCGATTCGTAACCTCCGTGCTAATGAAGATTCGGATTGAGGAGCTGTCTGCGGTGCGTAAGAGCAATTCTTCTCTCCAATCCCCAAAAATATCAGCCACCAGGGACGGATTTCCTTTCGTACCATTATTGGTTCTCGTATCGGTCGCTGTCAGCAAGCGTCCGCGCTTCCAGTCATCGATACTGGGCGTGCTGTTGCCCGAGCCATTGACCAGTTGTGTCGTCATGTCCGCAGCCCATTTAATATTCATGTTCGTACCAGGAGCGGTTGTGCTGATTCTCGTACCGGAGGCGGTCCATAATCCGACAGCCCATGTTTCAAGTCCTTTATGGGCGGGGTCTACGTCGCCAACCATGCCTCGGCCAGTATCTTTGCCTGTATATTCGCCGTAAATAACCTCGCCTGTTTCGGCGTCTCTCAGCGCATAGCCATAAGGTGCATAGGTAGCGCCTTCATGTACCATGAAAATTTCAAGCCCAGGTCGATCCGGATCAATATCGGTAACATGAAGCGCATCCCCATGGCCTAAGCCTGCGATAACGCCTGGATTGGCGCTGCCGGCAGGAAGCTCGGCGGAGGAGCTGTACAACAAGGTTCCGTCATGATCAATCGTGGATGAACCATAAACAATTTCTTGTTTGCCATCCCCGTCAACGTCCGCGGTGCTTAAGGAATGCGCGCCTTGCGTATTCAATGAGCCTAACAGCGGATCAGTGCCAAGCTTGCCATGCGGACTATCGTTAAAGGGGTTCGACATAGGTGCGAAGCCGCTGTCAACGAACCAATGCTCTTGCAAATGATCGCCGTCCCATTCGTAAGAGACGAGTGTCGTTCGCGTGTAATAGCCTCGCGCAAAGACGGCATAGGGCTTCGCCCCGTCCAAATAAGCGACACCAGCAAGAAAACGATCAACGCGATTTCCCGGCTCAATTCGTCCCATGGCGTAATCGCCCCATAACAGACCATCGTCAGTACGACCCGGCTTATAGTGGATGGTTTCCAGCTCTGTGCCGGTTTCACCCTCAAATACGGTTAAATATTCAGGCCCTTTGAGAATAAAGCCCTCAAATTCACGAAGCTTATTGTTGGCGCTCCTTCCAGGGGCATACACATCCATGAAATAGTTAGCCAACGCTTCGGCATCTAAGCGGGAGAGTGGGTAGTTGTACTGCTTTGCGATACCGAAGCTCTCTTCGAGCGTTGCAGGCCAGTTCCCGTTGATGACCTCTGCATGGTTATGCCAATCCATAAACATATCGACGACATGATTGAAATAGCCTTGGCGGCTTACGCGGTAATCATCGGAATGACTGTACCCTGCTGCAAGATCGTCATCCGGCATTGTAATATACTGCTCGGATAACCTGGCACCCTGTGCGTCGTATTTATTGATTTTTGTTCCTGGAGCGGTTTTGAACATGAGTTCTGCTTTACCGTCACCATCAAAGTCGTAAACCATAAATTCCGTATAGTGGGCACCTGCCCGAATGTTCACCCCGAGATCAATTCGGTAGAGCAGCTTGCCGTCGAAGCGATAAGCATCGATATAAACGTTACCCGTGTAGCCCTTCTGCGATACGTCCTTGGAGTTAGAGGGATCCCATTTCACAAAGTACTCGTACTGTCCATCGCCGTCAACATCGCCCACGCTCATATCCGTGGCTGCATAGGTATAGGCTTCGCCGACAGGGGTTATTCCGTCTGCTGGTTTCTGCAACGGTAAATTGTAATAAGCATTGCTCCATGGTGCTATGGCTTCGCTCTGTTCGGTTTCTTTGCCGTCAACTACAGCAGCAACATAATAGAGCGAAGCAGCCGTGCCAGCCGTATCGGAATAGTTTGTGCTATCCTCCACAGTGGCTATTTGGACGCCATCGCGGTAAATATTGAAATTAGTGCCGGTCATCCCGGTAGCAGAATAACCGGTTACTTCATTGCCTAGCAGCCTCCAGCTTAAAAACACACCTTGCGATGTAGCGGCTGCGACTAAACCTCGATCCAAATATTCCAGCTGAACGCCGGAGCTGCTTTTGGCTGCAACGTGATTCGGTAAATCAGAAGCGGAAGCATGCAGTGTCGTTCCAAGCAATAGGGCAAGACCTGTTGTCGCTGTCCAAACCTTTCTCAATGCTTTGGCCGAGTACCAACCCATGAAATGGTCACCATCCTTATCGAATTTGCCTTAAATTTGATTGCGCTTACATTTGTGTTCTGATCCTCACCTCGCTTTTATTGCCGTTGTTCAAGCAGCTTTCTATGAAATTCATACTCAGTATAAAAGCAATGATTGCAAGAGAGTAGGTGAAAAACAGTGCTTTTACATTGAAAATCAGTAATTATGATACAAAACGTATCTTTCTTCCGTCATTGTTTTCTCTTAAAGATGATTTCGCGTAAGCGCTTTAAATGGTAGAATTAGACACGGGTTGATACATGTTAGGGGGAAGGCGGCACGTGGGGTTTGGCAAATCGATTAGAACACGTCTTATTATTGGATTTATGGCCGTTATGCTGCCGGTAGTCGCATACATGCTTATTAATAACAGCTATTCACGTGATATCGTGCGGGAAAAGGTATCCGAAACGTATCGAAATACATTGGACATTTATGTCGGTCAGACCGATCATAATTTATCGCAGATCAATGATTATCTCTACAAAATGTCTGTTCTTGATTCTGACGTCGGCCTGCTTATGTCGTTTCCCATGGACAGCGATGGCTACACGCTTACGAAAATACGAATCGATGCCAAGCTGAATAGAGATGTCGGTGTCTACAATATCATTGACGCTGTTTTTTTATATCATCAGAACGATATCATTTTCGGGACGGACAGCGTCTATAACGATACCAAAAAAATTATCAAGTCGCATATGGATACGATGACCACGGTGAAAAATCTGGAGCAGAACGATCAGCACACTTGGGAGGTCAGAGCCGATGAGCGCATGCCAGGCAAGTTTTTTCTGATCAACTTCATTAAGGTGTCTGAAGGCTTATATGTGGGCGCCATGATAAAGGTCCAAGACATTAATACGCTGCTCTCGATTCAATGGAGTGATGGCGACATCGGGCATAATGGCATTTATTTGCGTTCGGGGAATCAACTAGTGGAGTCCCTGACTGAAAATTCAGCGCCGCTGGAGCTTAGCTATAAAATATCGGATAAGCCATACGAGTCACTGACAGACCGCAAGACGGGAGCGAGCTATCTCGTGATGAACCGGGTGAGCGATATGGTCAACATTGCTTATCGCGTTGTGATTCCGGAAGAGACGTTGCTGCAGAATCTGTTGTTTTTCAGAAACGCTACATTGTTTGCACCGATCGGCTTTTTGGCTATCCTGCTCATCTATTTATTCTTTATGCGGAATATGCTTTTTAAACCGCTGCACGAGCTCATTCTGGGAATGAAGAAAATATCGCTGGGTATGCTGGATGTTCGGTTGAAAAAGAACAAGACACTCGAATTCGAGTTTCTAGGCAACACGTTCAACATCATGGCCGAACAGATTAAAACGTTGAAAATCGACGTCTACGAGGAGCAGCTGCGTGTGAAGCAGGGGGAGCTGAAGCAGCTGCAAGCGCAGATCAACCCGCATTTCTATATGAATAGCCTTAATATCATTTACAATTTAGCAGCGATCGGCGATACGGATTCAGTCAAAATAATGTCGCTCCACTTAGCCGACTACTTCCGTTTTATTATGAAAGCAAACCGTGATACGATTACGCTGAAGGAAGAGCTGCTGCATATCGAAAACTACATGACCATTCAAAAGATCCGGTTTCCAGATAAGCTGCAATGCCATTTCGATGGGATGGAGGAGCTCCTTCATTATCCGATTGCGGCATTGACGCTCCAGCCGTTTGTGGAAAATTCCATTATTCACGGCTTTAAGAACAGGCGGCAGCAGTTCCACATACGAATATCAGCTGAGTTAAACGAGGGGCAGGGCTTTACGTTAACGATCAGTGATAACGGGGTAGGCTTTGATCCATCGGTGCTTGAGAAGCTGCGGAACAAGGAACCTCTGCAGGAAGGGGAATCCAGCAGCCTAGGCATCATGAACGTAATCCATCGGCTTCAGCTGCTCTATGGCGAGCGGACCTCCATTACGTTCTCGAATCAAACGGAGGGCAGCGGAGCCATCATCAAGATCGTATTTCCTGAGTTTACGGAAGGGGTGAAAGCCGTTGTATAACCTATTGGTCGTGGACGACGAGGAAATCGCGATTCGCGGCATTGTGGAAGGGATCGATTGGTCGACGCTCCCGATCGCGAATATCTATACAGCAATTGACGCTGAGGAAGCACAGGCTTTGCTGATAGAGCATACCATTCACATCATGCTCTCAGACATCGACATGCCGAACCTAAGCGGTATTGATCTGCTGGAATGGGTGAACGAGCATTCTCCCTCGAGCGTAACGATATTTCTGACCGGGCATGCGGATTTTAAGTATGCGCAGCAGGCTGTTCAATTGGATTGCTTCGATTATTTGCTAAAGCCGATTGATCATCAGGCGTTGAAGGCTTGCGTGAAGGAAGCGCTGAACAAAGTTATTGATTTGGAGCAGCTTGCCAAAATCAAAGACACGTACAGCTTGTTCTATGAGCAGTGGAGCAAGCAGCGTCCGATTCTAATCGAGCGCTTCTGGCATGACGTGCTGCACTACCGTTTATCCGCAGCGCCACAGCAGTTGGACGCTGCCTTGCAAACCTATGCCTTGCCGCTGAAGTCGGACAGTCTCCTGCGCATTGTACTGATTAGTATCGAGCAGTGGCGCGAGGAGTGGTCTGCTCGCGATGAGGAGATCATGACTTACGGCATCAAAAATGCAGCCGAGGAGCTTGTTCTTCATGGGGAGCACGGACATATTGTACAGGATGGCGGCGGTATTATTTATGTGCTATTTTATGAATCGTTAGAGCATGAATTGCAATCGGCTTCCATTATAGCTGAGCGGTGCAAAACATTCATTAACCAATGCAAGGACATGCTGCATTGTTCTCTTTCTTGTTATATCGGAGAACCCGCACAAACGAGACAGCTTCGAGAAGCGGTGCAATCCCTGTTGACGATGGAGCGCAGCAATGTCAGCCATACATGTGCGATACTTCTTGAACAGGAACATGCGCATGAACAGGAGACAAACGTTCCGCACGCAGCGCCATTCTCTGATTGGTCGCTGCTGCTCGAATCAGGAAAACAGACGGAATTGGCGCAGCGTATTGATGAGTGGTTTGATCAAATGCAGCAATTAAAGGTTGATTACACGTATATGGCCTCGTTCTATTACGGGTATATGAATATGCTCTTTCAGTGGCTTAACAAAAAATCGGTGCAGATGACCGATGTATTCAAGCATAGAGAGTGGGAAGCGGGAGAGAACATCCTTAAATCGCTGCCGAGGATGAGAACGTGGACGCAGCAGCTGAGCCTGCAAATAACGGAATATGCCAACCGGAACGGGAAGGATGTTTCCCAGGTTGTAGATAAGGTACAGCGTTATATGGAGGAGCACCTTGGCGAGGAGTTCAGCAGGGAGCAAGTGGCGGATGCCGTTTATTTGAATCCTGCCTACCTGTCTCGGTTATTTCGGAGAGAAACAGGTTATTCGTTGACGGATTACTTGGTACGGCTGCGAATTGCGAAGGCGCGGATCGAGCTGGAGAAAACGAATAACCGCGTCAGCGACGTTGCTAGTAACGTGGGCTACGGAAACTTCTCGCATTTTTCAAAGCTTTTCAAAAAAACGACGGGGCTAACCCCGCAGGAATATCGCAAAAAATTTCAAAATGTATAATTGAAAAGTCATTTGACCGTTAATGCGGTCACGGCGCCGACAGCTGTCGGCGTCTTTTTTTTATACAATAAAAACAAGGAAAAACAACACAGTGCTTTAGAAAGAGGAGGGGGAAGGCGATGGCAAAACCTGCGACAGATACGGTTACAGCTGCCTATATTCCAAAGAGCTCGGTCAAAAAAATGACTCAAATTCGTATTATCAAAAAATATTGGATCTTCTATTTCATGATGCTGCCTGCTGTCGTTCTGCTGATATTAAACAATTACATTCCGATGTTCGGAATTATGATTGCGTTCAAGAACATCAATTATGCGGACGGTATCTTGGGAAGCCCTTGGAGCGGTCTCCGAAATTTCGAATACCTGTTCAAAACGTCCGATGCATGGATCATTACACGAAACACCTTGTTGTACAATTCTGGTTTTATCATTCTTAACCTAATCTTTCCGATTTCATTTGCCATCATGCTCAATGAAATTCGAAGTCGCTTTCTTGCGAAGCTGCATCAGACGGTAATGTTTCTGCCGTATTTTCTATCAATGGTTGTCATCAGCTATTTGGTATTCGGATTCATGAGCGATGAGCACGGTTATCTGAACAGTTCACTCCTTCCTGCGCTAGGCATGGAGAGCATTCAGTGGTATTTCACCCAAGAAGTGTGGCCGTACGTGCTGCCGATAGTCAACACATGGAAGAGCATGGGTTACTTTACAGTCATTTATATGGCAGCGATCATCGGCATTGATGACGAATATTACGAAGCCGCCACGATTGACGGCGCAAGCAAGTGGAAACAAATGACGAGCATCACGGTTCCGCTTATTATGCCCGTAATCACCATTATGACACTTCTGCAAATCGGGAAAATATTCAATGCGGATTTTGGACTTTTCTTCCAAGTGCCAAGGGAATCAGGCGTGTTGTTTCCGGTTACGAATGTAATCGATACGTACGTATATCGAACGTTTCTAACGGTTGGCGACATTGGGCTGTCGTCTGCAGCCGGATTGCTGCAATCGGTTATCGGGTTTACGCTCGTGTTCTTGTCTAACTGGGTAGTAAGACGAATCAATAAAGAAAACGCGTTGTTCTAAGTTGTTTTAATTATGAAAAATTTATGGAGGTGACCCTATGGAAGCAACAGAGGTCATAGCATCCGGAGCCGGATCTAATCCCAAAAATCATTTGTCCACGCCAGCTTCTTTAGGCATCAATGTGTTCTTCATTATTTATTCATTGCTTTGTGTCATTCCGCTCGTATTGATCGTGATGGTATCGGTCACCGACGAATCGGCTGTAATAAGCAATGGTTATCAATTCATCCCAGCCAAATTCGATTTAGGCGCTTATCAATTTTTATTTAAAGATGCTACCCAAATTCTCCGTTCGTATAGCATTTCCATATTCGTAACGATAGTTGGTACGACGTTAAGTCTCGTTATTATGGCGCTGTATGCTTATCCGATATCAAGAAACGATTTCCCGCATGCCAAGTTTTTTACTTTCTTTGTTTTCTTCACGATGCTGTTCTCGGGCGGGCTTGTTCCTTGGTACTTGGTTTATGCACAGACGCTTGAACTGAAGGATACGCTTCTGGCGCTTATTATGCCGCTTTTGGTTGCTGCGTTTTTCGTTCTCATTATCCGTACCTTCTTCCAGACTACGATTCCGGCAGCAATACTGGAGTCGGCCAACATAGACGGAGCGGGAGAGCTTACCATATTCCTCAAAATTGTACTGCCATTATCGCTTCCAGTGTTAGCGACCGTAGCTCTGTTCCAGACGCTTACGTACTGGAATGATTGGTTTCTAAGCCTCGTGTTTATTACGAAGGATGGCAATATCACCGTGCAATACCTGATGTACAAGACGATGCTGAACATTCAATTTCTCGCCAATAACAGCACGGCAGCAGCAGCGATTACGGCAGCAGGCGGCACGTTCAAATTTCCGAGCGAGACGGTTCGGATGGCGATGGTTGTCGTCGGGATCGGGCCGATCATATTCGCCTATCCATTCTTTCAGAAATATTTCGTAAAAGGGCTTACGGTAGGTGCCGTTAAAGGCTAGCTCACATGCAACGCTTGCGCTCGGCTGTAACCGGAACATCCGGTTTAGCATACAAAACCAAATTTTTGAGGGAGGTCCACCCGCTATGAAGCAAGTTAAACAAAAAACATCTATGCTTCTTCTAATGATGATGACTATCGTATTAATCGTGTCTGGATGCTCGGGAAACGGCAACAAAAACAATGCAGAAGCGACAAAGGAGCCTGCAGCAGCAACAGAGAAGCCGGCTGCCACAGAAGAAGAGCCTCCAGCGAATGAGTTGAAGCCTTACCAGCTTTCACTTGTTTACCCTGGAACGCCGCAAACGGATGAGAAAAAGATCGAAGAAGCATTAAATAAAATCCTTACTGAAAAAATCAATGCAACAATCGACCTCAGACCGATCGATTGGGGCGCATGGGATGACAAAATCAATCTGATGGTTGCTTCGCAGGAAGAAGTGGATATCGTGTTCACGGCTCAATGGAACGGCCATGCCAAATACGTAGCTAAAGGAGCATTCCTTGATCTAGGCGAGCTTCTTGAGCAATATGGCAAAGGCATTACGGATTCTTTGGATCCTGCCTTTATTGAAGGTGCCAAAATCAACGGTAAAAACTATGGGGTTCCAACCAATAAAGAGCTTGCTGCACTTGGCGGAATCGTATACCGCAAAGACGTGACCGATGAGCTTGGCATTGACATGACGAATGTGAAGACGCCTCAGGACCTCGATGCTGTCTACGCGGTTATTAAAGCGAAAAGACCGGATCTGACTCCGCTGTACACAACAGGAGGCGCGTTCAACTCCCATTTCTTCGCTAACTATGATTTCTTAGGCGATTCAACGATTCCAGGAGCGATTCTCAAGGATTTGGACGGTACAAAGGTAGCTGCAGTTGAGGAAATTGATCGCTACAAGGAATTTTTGAACCTTACTCGCGATTACTTTAAAAAGGGTTATATCAATGCTGATGCAGCAACAACTCAAGTATCCTCTTCAGATGCTTGGAAAGCAGGAACGGTATTCTCTACACTGGAGCCATTGAAACCAGGCAAGGATGCTGAAGTAGCAAGCGCGGCTGGCCTATCGGGCAAGCTTGCACAAATTTCAATGAGCGAGAAAACAGTTGCAACTTCAGAAACAGCTGGATCCATGCTCGGCGTATCTTTTACATCCAAAGATCCTGCTCGCGCAATGATGCTGATCAATCTTCTTCATACGGACAAAGAAATCAATAACATTCTGAACTTCGGTATCGAAGGCGATCACTTCACGAGAAACGGCGAGATCATTACGGCAACGGACAACACAGCTAATTACAACCCAGGCTCTGCATGGATGTTTGGCAATCAGTTCCTTAACTATGTTTGGGATACAGAGGATCCAGAGAAATGGGCGAAATTCAAAGAGTTTAACCAAAATGCAAAGGTATCTCCAGGCCTTGGATTCGTATTCGACAGCGAACCGGTCAAAGCAGAGGTTGGCGCGCTTGCAAACGTCATTCGCCAGTATCAAAGAGCTTTGGAAACCGGCTCGGTTGACGTAGATAAAACGTTGGCAGATTACGAGAAAAAGCTGAAGGATGCAGGCGTAGAAAAGGTAGTTGCCGAGAAACAGAAGCAATTCGACGCTTTCCTTGCAAGCAAGTAATACGCTTGCCCATTTAAAATAATAGCGAAAACCCGTGCCCTCTGAGGCACGGGTTTTTGTGCAAATATAAGACTTTATATGTTTCATGCGATAAAGTATCTTCTATTTCTACGAGAAACGGACACCATCCTCTTGCAGAGGACGGCGAAGCCGTTTCTTCTTGAAATATAGGAAAGGATATGATTTCGCCATTCTTTCTCTATATTTCTCGGAATGAAACGCGCTGCGCCGCCAAAGGACAGCGACAGCCGTTTCACCTTGTGTTTATACTTGTGCTTGCATTTTTTGGTGTATTCTTTACAATTAAGCATAGTTAATGCAATTCATTATCGCACGAGGGGGCAATCCGATAATGACCCGAAGGACGCGCAGACCGATTCGTGCCAAGAATCTCTTGCTGGCTTGCTTGTTTCTTCTATGCGCATGCTCCAATCAAGGAGGGGCGGAACGCCCGTCAACAAGCAACGCTGCTGGGAACGGAATTGAAAGCGCTTCACCTCTAACCGCTGTTCAGGAAGGCGAAGACGTTTATCCAATGAAAAGCTACACGCTTAAATTCGTATATACCGGTGCGCCGCAGAAGGATGAAGAAGAGGTTGAATCGGCAATTAATGATTACTTGATGGCCAAAATAAACGCGAAAATAGACCTTATACCCATTGATTGGGGCCCTTGGAATGACAAAGTAAATTTGATGATCGCATCGCGCGAGATGGTTGATATACTGTTCACAGCGCAGTGGAACAAACACGCGGTGAATGTGTCGAAAGGCGCATTTTTAGAGCTGGATGAGCTGCTCGATCAATACGGCCAAGGCATTCTACAGTCGCTCGACCCGGTTTTTCTGGCTGGAGCTAAGATTAACGGCAAAAACTACGCGGTACCGACGAATAAGGAATTAGCTGCCCAAGGCGGGATCGTATATCGGAAGGATATTGCTGACGAGCTTGGCATCGATATGTCGCAGGTTAAGACGATAGAAGACTTGGATGCAGTCTATCAGATCATTTTGGAAAAAAAACCGGGAATGACGCCGATTTACATGAAGCAGGGCGAGACCTTCAATGCGCATTACATCGGTAATTTCGATGCACTGGGAGATACATCGATCCCGGGTATCATTCTTAAGGATGGTGAAAGTACGCAAATTAAGCCGACTTATGAGGAAGAGCGCTACGTGAAAACGTTGCGGATTACGCGTCAGTTTTACCAGAAAGGGTACATTAACAAGGATGCAACCACGAATCAAACGATGAACAATGACGCGCTGCGTTCGGGGGACGCGTTTTCCATTACATCCGCGTTGAAGCCAGGAAAGGACGAGGAGCTTGCCATTCAATCAGGCCTGGCAGGCAAGCTGGCACAGCTTGCTCTTAATGTGAAGACGATAGCAACCTCGGAAACGGCGGGATCTATGCTGGCGATTTCTTCAACTTCCCAGGATCCCGAACGTGCGATGATGTTTATTAATATGCTGCACACGGATGTTTATTTGAATAATCTACTCAATTACGGCATTGAAGGCAAGCATTATGAAAAGGTTAATGAGCACGTCATTCGTCCCACTCCAAATACTCCTGGTTATAATCCAGGCACGAATTGGATGTTTGGCAATCAGTTTTTGAACTATGTTTGGGATAGCGAAAAAGCGGATAAGTGGGACTTATTCAGAGATTTTAACCAAAATGCGAAAATTTCCCCCGGGCTGGGCTTTGTATTCGACGGGACTCAGGTGAGAGCAGAGGTAGCTGCGGTCGTTAATGTCGATAGACAATATCAAACGGCGCTTGAAACGGGTTCCGTTGATGTGGATCAAGTGCTGCCGGAGTACATTGAAAGCTTGAAGGCAGCAGGAATTGAGAAGATTATAGCGGAGAAGCAGAAGCAGTTCGATCAATTTCTGGCAAATAAATAAGAATAGTTGGCCGGCAAGCGACAATCGCTTCGCCGGCATATTTTTATCCAATCCTGTTAGCTAGAGGCCGCTTCCGCCAAACAAGAAACGGTATTCCCACTGTTTATTGTCGATGTTGTCCACGCGAACCCCGCCGCTTTCCTTGGAGAAGGTATTGAGCATCTTGCCATTGCCTAGATAAACGCCTACATGGGTGACGGTTTGCTTGGATTTGGATACTTTGGCATAGCTGGTGGCGCTGCTGCCGCGGTAGGACATAAAGAACATCAAGTCTCCGCGTTTCAAGCTTGCCCAATTTGTTTTAATGGATGAATTCTTTTTGACGTAAGCAGCTTGGGCTGCGGAGGTTGAAGGCAGCGTAACGCCTGCGGCAACCTTGAATATGTGTTTGGTGAAATCCGAACAGTCAAATGTTTTGGTTGTGCTTCGGTTGGAGCCGAACTCATAAGGCGTTCCTAAGTATTTCATGCCAGTCGAGATGATCTTCTCGGTAGTTGATGATGCGGCATACGCATGATCATGAAGGGGGAGTGTTGCACTTCCAGTACTAAATAATACGGCAGACAATAATCCAGCTGCGATAAGCTTTTTAATGGATACGTTTCTCATTGGTAGCGTATACACCTCCTGTACTGGTAATAACGTAACACAGGAATATGGCTACTTTAAGCTGTAATATATGGTAAGAATGGCCGTTTGACCCCCTAAGGCGGGCTTCCAACTCGACCTAAGTCCAGTGCCAAAACCGCCGAAAGTCCGTTTTACAAAAGGGAAAATTGATCTAAACTAAGTACATAAGCAAGAGCAACACACGCAAGGCAAGAAACAAAAAATGAAGAAATTCTAATGGTCGAAAGGAGATGGATTTGGAGATGAATGGTAAAAGCGCATTAGGTGTACTGCTAATCATCGTTGGCAGCATCGCGGTACTTAATTTTGTAGGTGTTCATTTCGGAGCGATACTCGGTTTCTTGCTTCCGTTCATACTGGTCGGATTCGGGATTGTCGGCTGGATGAACAACAAGAAATGGATCGGCGGCATACTTATCGCAATCGGCGGCATGATGCTTCTTGGCAAGCTTGGCGGCGTAATCGTATTGCTGCTGGCAATCGGGCTGATCGTTGGCGGTGTAAGCCTCTTTAAGAAAGACAAACGCAGCGCTTATTAATAACTGCGAATGAATAGATAGAAACGTGAGAAGATTAGATCGGTTTTGCACCGCAAAACGCTAAGGAGGACATGGAATGAGTATTATGAAGCGAGTACGCGACATTACGGTCGCTACATTAAATGAACGGCTTGAGAAGTCAGAGGATCCGGTTCGAATGATTGATCAGTTTCTCTGGTCTACAAGAGAAGATATTATACAAGCGGAGAAACTGTACCAGCAATACGCAGGCCATAGCAATCACCTGAAAGCACAATGGCTGCAAGCGGAAGAGCAGAAGGAACGCCGTGAGAATCAAGCTTTGACTGCCTTGAAGGCAGGAGAGGAGCAGCTGGCCAGAATTGCCCTGCACGAGAAGGCAGGCTGCGAAGAGCGTTCCATGCAATACCGGGAGCTGTTCGAGCAAAGCCGCCAGAATACGCTTGATCTAGAAGAGCAGCTGCGCGAGATGCGCAGCGAATACCAAGCCGTGTACGACAAGCGCGAATATTATGCGGCCCGCATGGAATCATTAAGATTGCAGCAGCGCTTGAACAGTCGTTACGCAAACGGGTTCGGCGATCATGGGGCACAATCCGGCGCGGCGTTTAGAAGGCTTGAGGATCGGATCAGCGGGATGGAGCATGAAGCCAAGAGCTTGCGCGACATCCGCAGAATGGGGCAAGAATTCGTAACGGAAGCGGGCAATACCGTACAATCCGTTATAGAACGCGAGCTTGAGCAGCTGAAGCGAAAGCTTGAGAAAGAAGGATGGACGTCTTGAGGAAATTTTACCGCTCATCACGCGACAAGAAGTTATTCGGTCTTTGCGGCGGCTTAGCAGAAATGTTGAATGTTGATGCGACGCTCCTGAGGATTTTACTCATAGTTGTCACCATATTTACAAGCGGTGCGGTTATTCTGATCTATATTATCGCTGGTCTAGTTGTACCGAAAGAACCGCCGGTTTACTCTAACTTCGGTCCTAACGGCTATGGCAACGGATATGGCGGCAGCTACAACCCTGGTTATGGTCAACAGCCTAATACGCCGTTCGGAGGACCTTACAAAAACCCGCCGCAAGCGCCAGGCGCTTGGAATACGCAAGGACCTGCACCGCAGCCATCACCATCATCCCAATTTGACAGTATGATGGATGACCTGGAGAAAAAAGCATTGCGTCGTGAAATTGAAGAATTGAAAGCCAAAATTGCTAAATACGAGAAGGGAGATTTTTAATATGGGAATTTTCAAACGCATGAAGGATATGACGAAGGCATCGCTAAATGAGGCATTGGACAAAATGGAGGATCCGATTGTCATGCTGAATCAATACCTGCGCGACATGGAGTCCGAAATCCATCAAGCCGAGGTAACCGTAGCGAAGCAGATGGCTAATGAGCGCCGGATGAAGCAGCGCTTGGAAGAAACAGTGCGCAGCGCAGCTGATCGTGAATCGAAAGCGGAAGCGGCACTTAGAGCTGGCCAAGAGGAGCTCGCACGCAAATTGCTGGAAGAGAAGCTTTATTTCGACCAAAAGGTAACGGAATATGTCGAGCTTCATGGACAATCGAAGTCCCAAGCAGAAGAATTGATGCAACAGCTGCACACAATGAAGGAAGAGTTCTACCAATTGCGCAACAAACGCAATGAGCTCGTTTCCCGTGCACAGGTTGCCAAAGCGCAGAAGCAGATGGCGCAGCTTACCGCAAACCACACGATTGACAGCGGCTCAGCATCACGCGGCTTCTATCGCATGGAAGAAAAAATTATGCAGCTTGAGGCAGAGGCAGATGTTCTTCGCACTCCGTATTCATACAGCGGCGCGAAAAGCACCTTCAACGCTGCTGATGCAGAGAAGCAAATCAAAGTTGATGAGCAGCTGCAAGCATTGAAAAACAAGCTGAATCCTACGACTTCGCTTACGAAGGAATCAACTGAGGAATAGTATGTGGAACGATGAGAGAAGCGGACCGTCTTACGGTCTGCTCTTTCATGCGTTTGGGCTATTATGCCAGTAAACAAGATTAAACAATGAAATACGCTGACATAAGCTTGCGATACAGGTTAAAATAGTACATAGAGGGAAGTGAGCCGTATGGAGCAAGGCAACAAAGCTGACCAGCCAAATCATGCGGCCCGCAGGCGCAATGTGGCAGAAACGGTGTTATGGCTGCTTATTATTATTAGCTTGGTCGTTATCGTCCTGCAAGGCATCGGATACGTGGAGCTGTTTACGCTGCAAGGCAAATGGGCAGTCGTCGGGCTGACGATAGTTGGAGCCGGACTTGCGGCAGCCACGTTGAACGGTTATTTGCAAAATTCGAAGCTGAAGGAAACGCTCAAGCGGATGACTGAACAGCAGATGAAACGTCGCTTTACGGTTACCTTGAGCAATGGCGAGAAAACGGACAACGAGGTTTCTGAGCAGGAGCAAGTCGATCCGAAATGGACGGAGAAAGTGAAATTCACAGCCGTTATCGAGGAACGTCAGCGGCTGGCGCGCGAGCTGCATGATGCGGTAAGCCAGCAGCTATTCGCGATTTCCATGACGGCGACTGCCGTCAGTCGAACCATTGATCGTGATTGGGAGCGTGCAAAGCGGCAGGTACAGCTTATCGAGGAGATGGCTGCCGTTGCCCAATCAGAGATGCGAGCTTTGCTGCTTCATCTTCGGCCCGTCCACCTGGACGGAAAAAATCTCGGGCAGGCGCTTACTGTGCTGGTGGATGAGCTGAAGCAGAAGGTGCCGATGACGATTATGCTGGAGGTGGACGAGACGATTGTTCTGCCGCCGAATGCAGAGGACCATCTGTTCCGAATTGCCCAAGAGGCTTTGTCCAATACGCTGCGGCACTCGAAAGCGGAGAGTATGGATATTAAGCTGGTGCGGATAAATAATCAAGTTTATATGAGCCTGCAGGACAGCGGGGTAGGTTTTGATCTCGAAGCGAAAAAACAAACCTCTTATGGGCTCCTTACGATGGAGGAGCGTGTGATGGAGCTGGGCGGATCTCTGCAAATGATTTCTAAGCCTGGAGAAGGCACCATTATTCAAATATGGATTCCTGTCGATTCACAACGAGAGACGAAAGTATAAACCAAGCTTATTTTTCTAAAATAAAAGGCGGTGTAAGGCGTGGAAGCAATGGAACAATTAACTCAGCCGATCAAGGTGCTGCTTGTCGATGATCATGAAATGGTACGGATCGGGCTTGCGGCGGTGCTCGATACCGAAGACGGCATTGAGGTTGTCGGCGAAGCGAGCAATGGGATGGATGGAATCCGACTGGCACAGGCTTATAAACCGGATGTTGTGTTGATGGATTTAGTCATGGACGGCATGGACGGCGTGGAGACGACAGCAAAGCTGCTCGAGCTTTATCCGGAATGCAAGGTTATCGTGCTTACCAGCTACTTGGATGACAGCAAGCTTTATCCGGTCATTGAAGCGGGAGCCTTCAGCTATTTGCTGAAGACGTCGCGGGCGACGGAAATCGCAGATGCAATCCGTGCTGCTGCGCGGGGACAATCGGTATTGGAGTCGCAGGTGGCAGCCAAAATGATGAATCGCTTCCGGCAACCCAAGCAGCAGGAGCAAGCTCCGCTGCATGATGAGCTGACCGATCGCGAGATGGATGTGCTGAAGCGTGTGGCGCGGGGAAGATCCAATCAGGAAATTGCCGATGAGCTGTTTATCGGTGTCAAAACCGTCAAATTTCATATCACGAATATTTTTAATAAGCTCGATGTAGATGACCGAACGCAGGCGGCCATTTATGCGCTGAAGCAAGGAATAGCGGAATAGCAAGCATCACGAAAGCGGGAGCAAGGCTATTATTTTTTGATACATGAGCGCGGTCTGGTTAACATCAATAGCAGGTATGGACGAGTTGTCCGCCATGAAATTGCTCATTTCAGGCCATAGGGCTGCAGCAAGTGGGTTGGTAAGCTCGTTTAGTAGCGCTGTGTCTTGCGCTGAACGAATCATAATGATTTTGGGATAGGAGGCGTCCTTGAAGCCTTCAACAAGCACGACATCAACCTCTGACATATGGGCAAGCAGCTGATCCAGCGGCTCAGAATACGGCTTTAGTATGGCCGTGCGATTAGCTGAAGTGATTGCCGTAATGTCTGCCCCGGCCGCTTGGTGCTTCCAAGTGTCGGTTCCTGGGGTATCGATCTGAAAATCATGCGCATCGCGCTTAACTGTTCCAACTTTATAACCTGCAAGCTTTAAATGCTCCGTCAGCCGGCAAACCAATGTGGTTTTGCCGGTATTTTTGTATCCGACGATTTGGATGATAATTGGCATGATTTTCTCCTTTATGATGCGTTTACGGTAATTGCCAATAGTTTAACATACATTGTAAAATGAATGCTGGATATGCTGCCGTCAGGGCTAAGCTGGCAGCTAAAAGGGCGGATGATGGCAACGGCCGTTAAAAGGCGGATGATGGCAATGGCAGCTAAAAGGGCGGATGATGGCAATGGCAGTTAAAAGGGCGGATGATGGCAATGGTAAAGAAGCATAGCGGAATGAATGGACAGGGGAGCCGGTTCAATCGGCGAGCCGTACGGGTAGAAGAGGCGCAGCGGCGAGTTCTCGAGGCCGCTGCGGGGCAGGTTGTCGGCAGCGAGCTTGTCGCGCTGCACGAGAGCGGCGGCCGCAGGCTTGCGCAGACGGTGACGGCGTCAAGCGATTGGCCGCCCTTCGCGCGCTCGGGCCTCGACGGCTACGCCGTGCGCGCGGCAGATATCGCGGAAGCGTCGCCGGAGAAGCCGGCGGAGCTGCGCGTTGTCTATGAGGTCGCAGCGGGCCAAGTGGCCCCCGCGGCCTTGCAGGCGGGCACGGCCGCGCGCATCATGACCGGCGCGGCTGTGCCTGAAGGCGCAGACGCGGTCGTGATGCTCGAGCAGACCGCGGAGGCGATGCTGGCGTACGGCTCGCGCGCGGTGCTGATAAAGCGCGCGGGCGCCGCAGGCCAGCACATTGCGCCCTGCGGCGAGGAGTTCCGCCGCGGGGGCGTGCTTGCTGTGCCCGGCACGCTTGTGCGGCCGGGCCATGTTGCGCTGCTCGGCACCTTCGGCTATGCCGAGGTGGCCGTGCGGAAGCGCCCGCGCATAGCGGTATTTGCGACCGGCAGCGAATTGCTGGCGGTTGCGGCGCAGCTTGCCCCTGGGCGAGTCCGCGACAGCAACAGCAGCATGGTTGCAGCTATGGTTCATCAAAGCGGTGCAGAGCCCCTACTGCTCGGTGCACTACCGGATGAGCTTGCAGCGGTTGAAGCAGCTCTTGCCGAAGCATGGGAGAGCTCCGACATCATCGTAACGACAGGCGGTGTGTCCGTAGGCGACTATGATGTAATGGCAGAGCTTATTCGAGCCTTCAAGGACGGCAGCGGGGTGCGAACGAAGGTACAGCTGAGCAGCCTTCAATCGGCTGCAGAGCGGCCAGCATCTCGGCTTTTATTCGACAAAGTTGCAATGAGGCCAGGCAGCCCAACTTCTGCCGCGGTAATAGACGGGAAGCTTCTATTTGCCTTATCGGGCAATCCGGGAGCATGCTTTGTCGGATTCGAGCTGTTCGTGCGTCCGGCGATCCATCTTTTGTTAGGCGTTCGTGAAGCATTGCCGACAGTTGTGCGAGCAAGGCTCTTAACGGCCGTTGAGAAGCCGAGCCCTCATGATCGTTTTGTACGCGCGCGCCTTGTAATAGGGGAGAACGGCATGCTATCAGCAGATCCGCTCGCATTCGCCAAGTCCAGCATGATGGCTTCGATCGCCGAAGCGGAGGGGCTCGTTATTATACCCGCCGGTTCAAAAGGAGCGGAAGTTGGCGAGGCTGTAGACGTTATTTTAATTCCGTAGCAATATTAGCAGGCATGCATAGGGATAAATAAACTTAACTGGAAGGAAATAGAGGGGGGGAAGGCGAATATAGTGATAAGCTTCTTTGCCAGATCTGTCTGGAACCGCATAACAATCATATTGCCGAAGTTTCTACCGTGCAACGGATAGAGCCCTCCGTCCTGCATGTTATACAGGAAAGAGGGCATTTTTAAAATATAGGAAAGTATATCATTTCGCCAACTTTCTCTATATTTCTATGCGAAACGTAAGCTTAACCGCCAGAGGACGGCTTCAGCCATTTACGCTTGACGTATTGGAAAGGATATGAGTTTGCTTATCCTTTCTCTATACGTTTCGCCGAAACGATGGCGTCTATGGAAAGGACGCCGTCAGTCGTTTCTTATTAAAAAAATTGGAAAGGATATGATTTCGCCATCCTTTCTCTATATTTCTCGGAATGAAACACGCCGCGCCGCCAAAGGACGGCGACAGCCGTTTCACCGTATGTAGCGTTGGTTAGATTATAAATATTGATTGATAATTAACCCGACGTACGGCACAGGTGAGTAGGTTTGAACAGAATTGAAATAGGCTGCATACGGAAGGGTCGCTGTTAGCTCGGGCTGAAGCAGGTCTTCCGGCTTCTGCTGCTCCGTATAGGCCAAAGCTACCTTAATGTCTGTCAATAGTCCGCTCGTTCCAAGCAGCAGCCGCTTCATCCGTTCAACGTTCACCTGCGCAGTGTCCGTCGACTCCGCAGTTTGGCCTTGAATAATCCACTGTCCATTTTGTATGTGTCGGTGCAAGCCGATTTCTTGAACAGCCGGGTGGCGAAGAGCTTGCTCAATGGTGAGCCACAGCTCAGGGTTTAAATCGCCTTTCCCCTGCTTATACTGGTTTTCGAGATCACTAACGAGAAGAGCGAGTTGGTCTAAGCTGTCTTCGATTGGCTCATTATTGTCGAGCTCTCGCCCAAGCTTAATGGATAGCTGATGCAAGGCGTGCTGGGATTGTCTTGCTGTCTGAAGCCAGGAGGCTGCATGGCCTGCTGCTTGGTGGAAAGTGCGACGCCATTCATCGTTATGCTCGGGCGCAAACTGCGGTTCTCCGTCCCTATATGGATAATAGGCATAAGAGCTGACGGCTTGCACGGGGGTATACGCCGATGACCGTTCAATGCTCCTGATGGAGCGAATAGATGAGCTCATAAGCAATCTCCTCTCTACCTTCTTCTGCAAGTTCAGCGACAGCATACTATACCGAGCATGAAAAGGCTGGCGAAACTTGTCATTGAATGATTTAAAAATAAAAAGCGGCGTCACACTGAACGGTTAGCCGCTTTGTCGATTACAGCAGCAGGAATAGAAAAGCGACGAGCGCGAAATCAAGCGCAAGCGCTCCGCCCCATGGATAATAAGGACGCGGACCATAGTAGTAAGGATCATAAGGATAAGCTTGAGTTTGTGCTTGCGGAACAGCTGCTTTTGGTGAAAGCTCTTTTTTACCTTTACCGCTTTTTTTCTTTTTTGAAACAGTTGGCTGCGTTTGGGTCACGTTGGCCTCAAGTTCGCCGGCTTCCGCATTAAGCAGCACTTTGCCTCCGCTGCATGAGCTAAGTATGCCGACATGGCGTGAACCGTCATTCATAACGACGCATACCGGATAGCCGCAAAACCGATTAACGACGTCTTCATGCAATGGATAAATAGGTTCCATTTTGCTAATGACACCTCCATTTGATCATTCCTGCAACTAGTGTATTCACCTACAGGCGAACGTGTATGGATGTTTACCCATTCCGAGAGGACAGGAGCGAAAATCATGTACATTCCGAATCAAAACGCACCGGCAAGGCATCGTTTGTCGGCAAAGCAGCGCGCCAAGCGTACCAAGCAAGGAGTGCTGCTTGCTTTGGCAGTGATCTCCGTATGCGCGATATGGGCGATTTGGCAAGCAGGCCAAGCTCCAAAGGAAACGACATCGGCGGAGCAGCTGCTTCAGCATGATTTGAAGGCACTATGGGAATGGAGCGATGATCAGGTGAAAGGCGGTTCAGTTGGCGCGAGCTGGTCGATTCGTTGGGATGTGACAGGAAAAGCAGGCTCAATGCAGGATCTTACCTTGCAATTATTTGCAGAGGAGAAGGGAGAAGCGGTGGATAAGGTTGTCGCCAATGAAGGGAAAACGGTCTCCGGCTTAGTCGCGAAATATGGAGGCAAGGTATCTTTGCATCTGATTCAAAAGGACAATCAAAGCGAGCAGCTCATGATCCTTCTAGAGACGGCTAGCACGGCGAGTACCGAGAGGGGGAGCTTGCTGCAAAAATCAGCGGATATTTCGTCGAAGATTGCGCTCATTTCGCCTGCTTTTACAAGCAGCATGAAAGTACAGGGGTATACGAAGCATGACCAGACTATCCAACGAATGACGAGGCTGACCGATGCTAAATCCATTGACCGCTATGAGGATGCAGGCACGATCAGCGAAACGTTCTATACCCGCATGCTGCATTCTGTCATTCCAGTCAAGAATGGGAAATCTGCAAACTTTCAAGTTGCCTTGCATAAAGATACAGACACGGGAAATACCGAATTAACGATCGGAATACCAGTTATTACTGGGGAATACAGCGTTTCCAAGGCTGAAAGTGATTGAAATAGCTGTTCTGATTAGAATAAGTAACGGATCTTATCAGTATTTTTTATGATAAGTTGAATAGCGAATTATAGTTGGATATGCTAAACTACATAACATGTGAAGCTGTATAAAATACATAGGGAAAGAATGAGGCAAATGACATATACGAATACTCTTGAATCCGTCTCCGCAGAGGGCTCTGTTTACTATCTGTTCGGAGCAACGGGCGATTTGGCTCGGCGCAAGCTATTCCCAGCCCTTTTCAGTTTATATAAAGAAGGCAAGCTTTCGGAGAACTTTGCCGTAGTTGGCCTTGCAAGACGTCCTCGCACAAATGAGCAGTTCCGTGCTGACCTATACGAATCAATCGTAGAATTTTGCCGATATAAAGCGGACGATGCTGAGCTTTGGAACCGTTTTGCCGAACATTTCGTATACATGTCGCTGGATATCAACGATGTGGAAGGCTTCAAGGAGCTTAGCAAATTGTCCGAGCAGCTTGATGCCAAGTTCGACATTCCAGGCAACCGTCTCTTTTACTTGGCGCTGGCGCCTTCGCTTTTCGGGCCGGTTTCATTCAATCTGCGCGACGGCGGGCTGCTTGAATCGAAGGGCTGGCACCGTGTCGTCATCGAGAAGCCTTTCGGCTACGATTTGCCATCCGCGCAGAAGTTGAACGAACAGATTAACCAAGTGTTCAAAGAGGAAGAAATTTATCGGATCGACCATTACCTCGGCAAGGAAATGGTGCAAAACATTCAAGTCATTCGTTTTGCAAATGCATTTTTTGAGCCTTTGTGGAATAATAACCATATTGCCAATGTTCAAATTACCCTATCGGAAACAGTGGGCGTAGAGGATCGCGGCGGTTATTATGATAAGTCAGGCGCTTTGCGGGACATGGGCCAGAACCATATGCTGCAAATGCTGACGATGATCGCCATGGAGCCGCCAAGCCGCTTGCACGGAGAAGATATCCGCGACGAGAAGGTAAAGGTTCTTCGCTCCCTGCGCAACTATAAGTCCAGCGATGAAGTGCGTGAGAATGTTGTTCGCGGGCAATACAGCGAAGGCAGCCATCACGGGAAGGATCTTCCCGGCTATCGTCAAGAGGATTCGGTCGGCGAGGATTCAACGACTGAAACTTATTTCGCTGCTAAAGTATTTGTGGATAATTTCCGCTGGGCTGGCGTGCCGTTCTATATTCGGACAGGCAAGCGTCTTCCAGTCAAAACAACGGAAATCGTCATTGAATTCAAATCGATGCCGCAGAACGTCTTGTTCGCGCAGCGTCATGATCTCGCTCCGAACCTGCTCGTGATTCGCGTAAATCCGCTTGAGGGCATATATATTAAAGTAAATGCAAAAACACCGGGCGAGAACAATTCCGTACAGCCGGTAGCGATGGAATTCTGCCAGAGCTGCCAGGTCGGCTTGAATACGCCAGAAGCTTATGAGCGTCTTATCCATGATGCAGTACGCGGAGATTCAACCTATTTCACACGTTGGGATGAAGTATCCCAGGCTTGGGCATTCGTTGACCGCATCGCACAGGCATGGCGCGAGGACAAAGGCGATCTGAAGCAGTACCCGGCAGGATCATGGGGTCCGGATGCAGCCAACCAAATGCTCGGAGAAGACGGTTTCCATTGGTGGCCGGTTAACGGACAAGAGGAAGATAAAGTTATTTGGGTTTCGAACAGCGGCAAATAACCGCTGCCCGCATACCTTACGTAATGAAGGGAAGTCAAGCATGAGCAAATCGTTAAGCGAAGAAATCAAACAGGAAGTAGATAAGCGGCGTACGTTCGCGATTATCTCTCACCCTGATGCAGGGAAAACAACCCTAACTGAGAAGCTCCTCCTATTCGGAGGAGCCATTCGGCTTGCTGGGTCAGTCAAGGCGCGCAAAGCGAGCCGGCACGCCACGTCCGACTGGATGGAGATCGAGAAACAGCGGGGAATTTCCGTAACGTCGAGCGTAATGCAGTTCGATTATCTGGATCACCGCGTCAATATTCTTGATACGCCAGGTCACCAAGATTTCAGTGAAGACACGTACCGTACGCTTACTGCAGCCGACAGTGCCGTTATGCTTATTGACGTGGCCAAAGGCGTAGAGGCACAAACGATCAAGCTGTTCCAAGTTTGCCGCAAGCGCGGCATTCCGATATTTACTTTTATCAACAAGCTAGACCGTGAAGGCCAAAGCCCCTTTGAACTAATGGAGGAGCTGGAGCGGGTGCTGGGCATCCGTGCAGTACCAATGAACTGGCCGATCGGCATGGGCCGCGAGCTATGCGGCGTGTACGACCGGATGAAGACCCAAGTAGAGCTGTTCCAAGGCAATGACCATACAACGATTGAAGTGCGTTCGGTCAGCGATTATAATGATCCATTGATCCGCGAGATGGCTGGTGATTATTTGACGGACCAGTTGATTGGCGACCTGGAGCTGCTCGATGTTGCAGGCGATCAATTCGACTTCGAGAAAGTGCAGGCGGGCGAGCTGACACCGGTGTTCTTCGGAAGCGCGGTTAACAACTTCGGCGTACAGACGTTTCTTGAGAACTTCCTGCAGCTGGCGCCTAAGCCGACCTCACGCAACAGCACGACTGGACAGGTGGACCCGACGAATGAGAAGTTCACCGGCTATGTGTTCAAAATTCAAGCGAATATGAATCCAGCGCATCGCGATCGGATCGCTTTCTTGCGCATTTGCTCCGGCAAGTTCGAAAGAGGCATGAGCGTACGCCATGTTCGCAACGGCAAGGATATCAAGCTGGCGCAGCCGCAGCAATTTCTCGCACAGGATCGCGATATCGTAGATACGGCATACCCAGGCGACATTATCGGTTTGTTCGACCCAGGCATATTCCGAATCGGCGATTCTTTATCCCAAGGCGGAGAAGTTGTATTCGATGAACTGCCGACGTTTTCCCCCGAGATATTTGCCAAAGTCACCGTCAAAAATGCGCTTAAGCATAAGCAGTATCAGAAAGGCATTGACCAGCTGACGGAAGAGGGCACAATTCAGGTGTTCCATTCCACAGGCAACTTCGACGAGACGATTCTCGGCGTGGTCGGTCATTTGCAGTTCGAGGTATTCGAGCATCGGATGAAGGCGGAATACGGCGTTGATATTCAACTGCACCGCATGCAGTTCCAATTCGCGCGCTGGATCGTGGATGACAATATTGATCCCGGCAAATTCCGTATCAATACGACGCTTGTGAAAGATAAAAAGGGCAATTACGTCGTCTTGTTCGAAAATGAGTATGCGATGCGTACCGCTATCGACAAGAATCCGACATCAAAGTTTTTGGAAACGGCGCCTTAAGCATTCGGTTGCAAGTAGCCGGCAGCATCCCCAGCCTACCCTCGCAGCAGCGCAGGAGGCCGGGGATGCTTTTTCTTTTGCATTCAATTAAAGGAAATGCAGTGCTAAAAAACAGGTTTGCCCGTATAATAGATGGATAAAAAACGATAGGTGGCTAGTCATTCATGAAAACAATCATGTTCACCGGGGGAGGCTCAGCCGGACACGTTACCGTTAATTTGGCCTTGATCCCGCGGTTTTTGGAAGAGGGCTGGTCAGTTCAATATATCGGATCGGAGAGCGGTATTGAACGGCAGCTTATCGCAACGATTCCGGAGGTCAAATATTTCCCTATTTCGACCGGCAAGCTCAGAAGGTACATCGATATGCAAAATATTAAGGACCCTTTCAAGGTTGTGAAGGGGCTCTTTCAGGCGTACCGGCTTATTAAGAAGAACAAACCGAATGTTATTTTCTCCAAAGGCGGCTTTGTGTCAGTGCCAGTTGTGCTTGGCGCATGGCTGAACAAGGTACCTCTGCTTATTCACGAATCCGATTTAACGCCGGGACTGGCAAACCGGATTTCAATCCCGTTTGCCACTGGCGTATGTACGACCTTCCCTGAAACGGGAGGCATGCTGAAGGCTGATAAAAGCAGGCATGTCGGGGCTGTCATCCGTGAGGAGGTAAAGCAAGGAAATGCAGATCGCGGCAGAGCCTTCTGCGGCTTTACGAGAAGCAAGCCCGTTATTCTTATTATGGGCGGCAGCCTAGGGGCGCGGAAGATCAATACGGCGGTCAGGCAGTCGTTATCGGCTCTTACTAAGCAATATCAGATCGTACATTTATGCGGAAAAAATCAAGTTGACCCCTCGCTTACGATGCCTGGCTATAAGCAATTTGAGTATGTGAACGAGCAGCTGCCAGATGTGCTGGCGATGACCGATCTGGTCATTTCACGCGCAGGGTCCAACTCCATCTTCGAGTTTCTCTCTCTGAAAAAACCGATGCTGCTCATTCCGCTGACCAAGGAGCAAAGCCGCGGTGACCAAATTCTGAACGCGCAGTCGTTCGAGAAATCGGGCTACGCCGATATTCTTTATGAAGAGAAGCTGACCGCAGTGACGCTGGCAGAGAGCGTTGATCGCTTGTACACGAACCGGGCTGCTTATGTGGATCGGATGAATATGAGCGAGGAAGCGAATGCGCTGTCCGCCGTATTTGATTGGATTATCGAGATCGCGAAGTAGTAACACGGTCAGTATAAAGAGACTGTCCCAATAGGGGAAGCAAAGCAGTCGGCCAAATCCGTAACATGCACCAATGAGCCTTCAACACCACTATGAAAGTGGCGCTGAAGGTTTTTTTTAACCCGAAATCGCTTAACAAGCGAGTACAGCATTTTTCAAAATCGGCTTTGAGACAGCTCCTTTCTGCTAAACGATAAGGTGCTGCGAATTTGTACCAAATAGAGCATTGACGATGAAACGTTTTCATGCAATAATGTACGCGTGTACATTAATTGTTGAACGATTGAATTTTTTGGTTTTGAGCGGTTGGATCATGTCCTTGAATAAGGAATAATGCGTGTTTACGTCAAACATTATGCAGTCACCATTAGAGTAAAGACAACTTTGTATTGATGCACTACATCAGTCATATCAGGAGGCATTCGATCATTAGCAGGAAAGAAGTAGCGAAGCTGGCAGGTGTCTCCGAGGCGACCGTGTCTAGGGTGTTAAACAATGTCGGCCCCCTTAAGGAGGAGACCAGGGAGCGGGTGCTGCAGGCTGCAGCTGCTGTCGGTTATGTACCGAATGCGCTGGCGCAGCAATTCGCTAGACGGAAAAGCGGGAATATCGGCGTTATTCTGCCATTTATGCCAAAGGTTCGCCTGTTCTCCACCTATTATTTCTCGGAGATATTAAGCGGGATTGGCGAAACGGCAAAGCGCTGCGGCTACGACCTGCTGCTCATCTTCAGGGAGCAGGACGGCGCGAGGGATTACGCGAATCTATTCCGAACGCAAAAGATTGATGCTTGCGTCGTGCTTGGTTCGCAGGACGTGCCGGAAGAACGTGCGGCGCTGGCTGAGCTTAAAGCGGGGGATTATCCCTTCTGCCTGGTTAACCAGCGATATGACGAAGCTGCCTATGCTACTGTGGATGCGGATCATGTGTCCGGCAGCATGGAAGCTGTCCGTCATTTGCTTGAGCAGGGCTGCCGCAGCATTGCTTTCATCAACGGACCGCTGCAATACTCGAATAGTACGGACAGGCTTGAGGGTTACAAGAAGGCGCTGGGTAAAGCTGATATTCGTTATGACCAAGAGCTGGTCTACGTCGGAAATTACAGTAGGAAAAGCGGTTATGAGCTGGCTGAGCGGCTTGCTTTGCATATTAAGTCAGGAAGCGTGGATGCCATATTCGCGGCCAACGACCGAATGGCGATTGGATTAATGCAAGGTTTACGGGAGAGCGGTTTAGAAGCTGGAAAGCAATATGCAATGGTCGGATACGATGATTCAGACGGCTCGAGCATCATAAGTCCTCAGCTTACGACCGTTGCGGTGCCCTTTTACGAGATGGGCAAGCTGGCAGCTGCAAGGCTGCTTGACCACACACATACAAGTGAAGATGAGGACACTGCTGACAGCTTACTGCCAGTACAGTTAGTCATTAGAGAAACTTCAATTTATGAGTAAAGGGTAAGTTGCGTAAATAGAGCAAGGGGCTTCAAACCTTGGTACAATCGCGAAACGGGTATTGCGGCATACGTCTGCGGAACCCGTTTACGCATAAGAGAGGCGGTAGATTATGGATAAAGTAAGAGTTGGCATGGTTGGTTATAAATTTATGGGCAAGGCGCACAGCAATGCATACCGCGCGCTCCCGATGTTTTTCCCGGATTCGATCAAGCCGGAGATGACGGCGATATGCGGCCGCGATCCGCAGGGATTAGAGCAAGCAAAGACACAATTCGGCTGGCAAAGCTCCGAAACGGATTGGAAGGAGCTTGTTAAGCGGGATGACATCGATTTGATCGATATTAATGCGCCAAGCGATGCGCATAAGGCAATCGCGCTGGCTGCGGCCGAGGCCGGCAAACATATTTTCTGCGAGAAGCCGCTTGCGCTAACACTCGAGGATTCCCGCGAAATGCTGGAAGCGGCAGAGAAGGCCGGCGTGAAGCATATGGTTGGCTTCAACTACCGGTTTGCGCCAGCTGTGCAGCTTGCCAAGAAACTCGTTTCCGATGGGCGTCTTGGAGAGATTTATCATTTCCGCGCCGTATTTCTGCAGGATTGGATTATCGATCCGAACTTCCCGCTCGTTTGGCGACTTCAGAAGGAAATTGCCGGCTCTGGCTCGCATGGAGATTTAGGAGCGCATCTGATCGACATGGCACGATTCCTAGTCGGCGAGTTTGACGAGGTTATTGGCATGAGTGAGACGTTCGTGAAGGAACGCCCTATTGCATCGACAATGACCGGACTTAGCGCAAAAGGTAGCGAGGACGGACCACGCGGACCGGTTACCGTTGATGACGCGACCGTATTCATGACTCGTTTTGCCGGCGGCGCGCTCGGCAGCTTCGAGGCGACGCGCTTTGCGGCAGGCCATCGCTGTACGAATGCCTTCGAAATCAATGGCAGCAAAGGCAGTATTAAGTTTGATTTCGAACGGATGAACGAGCTTCAGGTTTATTTCACAGACGATGCGGAGGACGTGCAAGGGTTCAGGCGGGTGCTGGCTACGGATCCTTCACATGCTTACATGGATGCATGGTGGCCTGCCGGTCATACGATTGGCTATGAGCATACGTTCACGCATGAAATGCATGAGCTGATGCAAGCCTTTGCCGAGGACCGTCAGCCTGTGCCGAACTTCGTAGACGGCGTGAAATGCCAGGAGGTGCTTGAGGCGGTTGATCGCTCGATTGCCGAGCGGCGCTGGGTTTCAATTAGTGAGCTAGCTTAGCATGGAATGATAAAGTGGAAGAAATCAAAGTGAGAGGCAGGGCGAATTCGATGAAAAAAGCATTAATCGTATGGGGCGGCTGGGATGGCCATCAGCCGAAAGAGGTCGCTGAAATTTTCCGCGGGGTGCTCGTTGCCGAGGATTTTGAAGTTGAAGTTTCAGATACGCTGGAAGCATTCTCTGATGCCGAGAAGTTAAAAGGGCTTGATCTCATCGTTCCTGTATGGACGATGGCACGGATTGAACAGCAGCTGGTCGATAACGTCTCCGCTGCTGTCCAAAGCGGGGTAGGATTGGCAGGCTGTCACGGAGGCATGTGCGACGCGTTCCGCGAGAATGTGGATTGGCAGTTCATGACGGGCGGCCAATGGGTTGCACATCCAGGCAATGACGGAGTGGAATATACCGTGAATATCAATAACTCATCGAGCCCGCTTACTGACGGCATCGACGATTTCACGGTCAGCTCCGAGCAATATTATTTGCATGTGGATCCTGCGGTAGAGGTGCTGGCGACAACGCGCTTCCCGCTTTCGCCTGGGCCGCATTCACTCAACAAGGCTGTCGATATGCCAGTTGCATGGACGAAGCGTTGGGGCGTGGGACGCGTGTATTACAACTCGCTTGGGCACCAGGCGAATATTATTGAAATTCCTACCGTGAAGGAGCTTATGCGCCGCGGATTCCTTTGGTGCGCGGAAGGCAAGGCTAGAGCGCTTGAGGCGGGAACCGCCTCAGCCGCATACAGCGGCATGGCAGATAACCAGCTGTAAGTAAAAGTGATTAAAAACTAGGATATGGGACGAGGGACGGGCGACAATGGAAAAAATTAAAGCGGGCATTATCGGAACTGGCAATATTAGCGGCATTTATTTTGAAAACGGAAATCGCTTCGACGCGCTTCAAGTAGTGGCTTGCGCGGATTTGGATGTGGAACGGGCCATTGCGCGAGGCGAGGAGTTTGGCGTTCGCGGCTGCTCGGTCGAGGATTTGCTGGCAGATCCCGAGATTCAATTGATTATTAACTTAACGATTCCACAAGCCCATGCCTCCGTATGCTTGAGAGCATTGGAAGCCGGTAAGCATGTCTATGTGGAGAAGCCGTTCGCGGTCACACGTGAAGAAGCGCAGGAGGTGCTGGATCTCGCAGCGAGAAAAGGGCTGTTGGTCGGAAGCGCGCCTGACACCTTCCTCGGCGGCGGCATTCAGACGAGCATTAAGCTGCTCGAAGACGGCTGGATCGGAACTCCGATCGGGGCTACCGCTTTCATGGTCGGAGGCGGACACGAATCCTGGCATCCGTCGCCAGAGTTTTATTATCAAAAAGGCGGCGGTCCGATGTTCGATATGGGACCCTATTATTTGACTGCGCTTGTCGCGCTGCTTGGACCGATTACTCGTGTCACGGGCTCTGCCCGCATATCATTTCCGGAGCGTACGATTACGAGCAAGCCCAAATACGGCCAGCAGGTTCAGGTAGAGGTTCCGACGCATATCGCTGGCGTAATGGACTTTGCCTCGGGACAGATTGGAACGCTGTTAACGAGCTTCGACGTTAAAGGCGGCTCCACCCTTCCGCGCATTGAGGTGTATGGCAGCACCGGAACGCTGCTCGTACCCGATCCGAACAGCTTCAGCGGCGAAATCAAGCTATGGCGCGCTGGCGCAAATGAATGGTCCAGCATCCCGCTAGCTTATGGCTATACGGAAAATGCGCGCGGCGTTGGTGCAGCCGACATGGCGAAGGCGATTCAAACCGGCCGTAAGCATCGTGCGAACGGCGAGCTTGCTTATCACGTGCTGGAAGCGATGCATGGCTTCCACGACGCTTCAGAGCAAGGCGTCCACTACGTAATGAAGAGCACCTGCGAGCGTCCGGCCCCATTGCCGCTGGGCTTGCAGCCGTACTGCTTGGATTAATAGTAAAGAAGCATTTGGAAGGGAGGATCGTCTCCTTGCCAGATGCTTCTTTTAGCTGTGATTGATAACTGATGAATATTTAAAATGATGTTTGTCGCCGATGAAGCTGTCCAAGACGCAGCGGGCAAGCATAATAAGAAAAAGCAGGGCGGAATTCGCCCTGCTTCTTTCATATTATTCGGCGACCCAAGCATCTACTTTGCTCGTGTTCTGTTCAACCCATGCTTTGGCTGCAGCTTCCGGCGTTTCGCCTTCTTGGATTTGAATCATAACCGCTGCCATATCATCTGGCGTCCAGTTAAACTGGTCGAGGAATGTGAAGGCTTCCGGTTGATCCTCCTTTAATCCTTTGCGGGCAATCGTATGAATCTGCTCGTCCCCGCCGTATACGTTTTGGGGATCCTCCAAATATTTAAGCTCCATCTTGGCGAACATCCAGTGAGGCGTCCAGCCCGTGACGACTATCGGCTCTTTGTTTGCATATGCCTTCTCGAGCTGTTGCGTCATCGCTGCCGATGAACTCTCCAGAAGCGTCCATTTGTCGCGGAGCTTATAAGAATCAAGTACTTTCTCCGTAGACATCATGATTCCAGCGCCGGGCTCGATGCCGATGATGGTATGGTCAACAGTATCGCCTACTGCGTCATTTAGTTCATCGATGCTGTTGATGTCCATGTACTTTGGTACGACAAGTCCGATTTTGGTACCCTCAAGGTTTGGCCCGAGGTCCTCATATTTGCCATTATATTTGGAAACATATGAAGCATGAGTCGTAGGCAGCCAAGCAGCTACCATAGCATCGGCGCTCCCGTCGGAAATGCCGGCCCACATCGGTCCAGCGTCTACCTGCATCAGCTCAACCTCATAATTCAATTTTTGTTCCAACACTTCTTTTACGACATAGGTGCTGGCGATTTCCGAATCCCATGCGACATAAGCCAGTGTTACTTTTTTCTTGCTGCTGCCGTTCGAGGCGGAGCAGCCTGCTACTAATGCGATTACCAGAACAGCTGCTGCAATTATACTTATACGATTGAATTTCAAAAAATCACTCCTTAAATTTCTGCATGGCATATCCTTGATACATGGTTGTTATTCTGCAAGATGTTAAACAGATTTGCTTTTGCGGATAACCTGCTGCGTCAAGCGGTCCAATATGATGGCCAAAATAACGATAGCAAGGCCGGCCTCAAAGCCTACGCCGGTATTGCCCTGCGTAACAGCGCGGTAGACATAAGCGCCAACGCCTTGAGCGCCAATCATGGAAGCAATGACGACCATCGACAGAGAGAGCATGATGGTCTGATTGATACCGGCCATTATCGTCGGCATTGCAATCGGAAGCTGAAGCTTGATGAGCTTCTGTAGAGGCGTTGAACCAAAGGCATCAGCCGCTTCCACGAGCTCTTCCGGTACTTGGCGAATGCCAAGATTCGTCAGTCTGATCGTAGGCGGTATCGCGAATATAATAGAAGAGATAACGCCAGGAACTACGCCTAACGAGAAGAAGGTGACAGCTGGGAGCAAATATACGAACGCAGGCATCGTCTGCATGAAATCAAGCAGCGGCGTAACGATTTTTTGAAAGCTGCCATACCTGGCGCATAAGATTCCGACTGGAACGCCAATCAGAACCGAGATGAAGGCCGAGGTCAAGACGAGCGCGAGCGTCTGCATCGTTTGGCTCCATAAACCGAGGTTTTCGATAATGAGCAAGCCAATTAGCGTAAATAAGGCCATTCTCCACTTACCGATAGACCAGGCTATTATTGTAAACAGCAGGATAAGAACAAGTGCCGGGAACCAATTAAGCGCCGTATCCAGCCCATTGACGGTTTCGCCTACAATCATGCGAATGAATTTGAAAAACGGGTCAAAATGGGCTTCCAGCCAAGCTTCCAGCGATTCAATCCAATCAGCTAACGGGATTTTAGGCAGATTCATGACGAGCACCTGCCTCTAACCCTGAATTTCCTGACAATGCGGCCAGAACCGCGCCTTTGATGACAATGCCCTTAAGCCGGCCATTATCATCGATAATGGATACGGGAAACTTGGATAGGCTCATTAATTCGAACAAATCATTAAGCATCGTATCAGGCGTTGCGAATGGCGCTTCCCGTTCCATTGCTTCTTCAAGCCTCGATCCGTTTTTAATAGCATTTGCCGCATCCTCTGCCGTAATTACGCCGAGCAGCCGCATGCCTTTGTCCACGACATATAAGCTTGATACGCCGCGGTCACGCATAAACTGCAGTGCGACGCGCGGACCTTTCTCAATCGTGATCGTCTCTGGCTTGATCATGACATGTGAAGCGGTCAGCACTTTGGACAAATCGACGTCTTCAACGAAGCGTTCTACATATTTGTTGGCTGGCTGCATTAATATTTCTTCGGGCGAACCGATTTGTACGATGCTTCCATCTTTCATCAAAGCGATCTGATCGCCAATCCGCAGTGCCTCATTAAGGTCATGCGTGATAAAAACGATCGTTTTTTTCATTTTGGACTGGAGTTCAAGCAGCTCATCCTGCATATCCTTCCGAATAAGCGGATCAAGCGCGCTGAAGGCTTCATCCATAAGAAGAACGTCAGGGTCATTGGCAAGTCCTCTTGCCAGCCCTACACGCTGCTGCATGCCGCCGCTTAGCTGATCCGGGTAACTGTTCTCCCAGCCTTTTAATCCGACGAGTTCAAGCGAATTCATCGCCATCTCTTTACGTTTCTTTTTGTCGATGCCCTGTACCTCAAGCCCATACTCGATGTTCTGAATGACGGTACGATGCGGGAACAGCGCGAACTTCTGAAACACCATGCCGACGTTTTTCCTTCTAAAATTGCGAAGCTGCTCCGGATTCATCTTCAGGACATCCGTTCCGTTAAATAATACTTGGCCAATCGTAGGCTCAATCAATCGGTTAAGAAGACGAACAAGCGTCGACTTGCCGCTGCCGGACAAGCCCATGATGACAAATATTTGTCCTTCTTCAATGGAGAAGCTTGCTTGGTTAACCCCAACCGTAAGCTTCGTGTCTGCAAAAATCTTTTCTTTAGACCATCCTTTATCCAGCAGCGGGATCGCCTTTTTCGGATCGGCTCCGAAAATCTTGGTTAGCCTCTTGGCTTCTATAATCGCCATGTTGTGCCCCCTTGTGGAATATTTCGACTCCCATAAGTTTAGTTGGTTATCTTTGCTATGGTCAAAAGGCGTGAGCCTGCGTATACTTCGTACAGTTATAACTTTACGTACTTTACGTACAGTATGCTCGATATAACTCCCTTTTTCATCCCAAACGGTTTCTTTACAGATGGACAGCCCTTTGATTACAATAATCAATGTAGGCATGATAGGGGGCACGACACTCCTCAGGAGGAACGACATGAATGAACTTGCAGCATTAAACGAAGAGCAGCTCATGAAGCTGAACAACACGCGCCGCCGCGTCATCGAATCAATCGGGAAAAATATGGACTTGTACGGCATAACATTATCTATTGGTCATCTATATGGAAATATGTATTTCAACCGTGAGCCGGTTACGCTAGACGATATGAGCCATACGATGGGGATGAGCAAGACATCGATGAGCACAGGCATGCGAACGCTGCATGACTTGAAAATGATAAATAAAGTATGGGGCAAGGGCTCACGCAAAGATTTGTACGAAGTTGAACCGAATTGGCATCAGAATTTCACGGATTATTTCTCTATTAAGTGGAGAAAAGCAGTCGAGCAAAATATGAGTGCCTTAAACCGTTCATTGAAGGAAAATGAAGCATTGGGGCAGCAATATGCGGAAGATCAAGCTTTTCTTGACGTGCTGGGGAGCGATAAGGAGAAAATCGATGAAGCGCTGAAGTATTACAAATGGCTTGATCGATTGATTGATTCTCTTGAAACGGGAGACATTTATACATTCATACCGAAAGAAGAATAGCTGATTCAACCGTGAGCTTGTTGACGGCTGGCTGCGAAGTAGCCTAGGCGACTACGTCTAGGCTTTTTGCTATGTCCGTACAAATGATGCGATTTATTGGGATTGCTTATCGAAAACGAGTGAATGGAATCGACGAAATATGGTAAGCTTGAGGGTATAACAAAAGGATAAGGAGACGACCGGCCGATGGAAGATCGCTTGCTTGCCAATATAAAGCCACTGCTCGTTGCAAATGGAAAAGTGGTATTGCCAGATCAGGTCGCCGATACAGCCGTAGCGGTTGTAGGTGGGAGAATCGATAGGTTGCTGCAAGGCGAAGAAGCTGTTGACAGCTGGCTTCGACAGCATAGTAGCGCCGCCATAATAGATGCGGAAGGGAAATATGTACTACCCGGATTAATCGATATTCATTGCGACGCGATCGAAAAGGAAGTGCAGCCGCGGCCTAATACATTGTTCCCGCTTAATATGGCATTGCTGGAGTTCGAAAGAAAGCTGCCCGTGCATGGCATTACAACGATGTATCACTCACTTTCGCTCGGCGTAGGACTGAGCCTGCGCGGCGATCATTTGCTTACGGGAATGGTTGAGCATATGAATGACTACCGTGGTAAGCGTTCAGTCATCCGCAACCGTATTCATCTGCGGTTTGAGGTTTCTCATATGGCTGGCATGCCGATTGTCGAACGATTTCTAAAAGAGAAAGCAATCGATTATTTATCGTTTATGGATCACTCGCCTGGTCAGGGACAGTATAGGGAGCCTGGCTCTTTTGAGCGGTATGTCATGAAGAACCAAGGCGTAAGCCAAGAGGAAGTACGTGTCATCGTGGATGATTTAATTCATCGAAGAGAACAGGTTAACGCTTCGCTATTGCAGGAGCTTAGCCGACTGGCCGCCGCACAAGGCATTGCGATTGCTTCACATGATGACGATTCGGTGGAGAAGGTAGAACAGTCCATCGATTACGGTGTGTCTGTCTGTGAGTTTCCGATCAATCTTGAAACGGCGAAATTTGCAACAGCGCGCGGATTGCGAGTGTGCGTTGGCGCTCCGAACGTCGTTAGAGGAGCGTCGCATGACAAAAATCTGAAGGCAGTGGATGCGATAGCAGCCGGTGCTGCGGATATTTTATGCTCGGATTATCATCCCTCGTCCATGCTTGCTGCTATATTCAAGCTTGCGGAGCAGGAAGTTGCCGCTTTGCCAGCCGCAGTGAGAATGGCATCTCTACATCCGGCACAAGCGCTGGGCGTGGACGGTGAGCTTGGCTCTATCGAGGTTGGCAAAGCGGCTGATGTTGTTATTGTCGATCATTATGAAGGCTTGCCTTTTGTCACGGATACGATCATTGGCGGGCAATGCGTATATCGCTCTTCCGTACGTTATTGAGACGGATTGGCATGCTCGCTGTGATGAAGATGCTTATAAAGAGAGTCGACCATTCTACCCTGATCCGGCTCTGAGGATTGCTGCCAAATCATTTCGAACAGAACCCCAAGCCCAGGCAATGCACGCTCATCGGCTCCAATTGAATCTTCAATAACCTCGGATAATTCCTTGGCTGAATTGTCCTGTACGCGCCGTACTATGGCTTGGCGCAAATCAATAACTTCCATACTTAATAACCTCCTGGCACATTCGAATTTACTTATATACTATGTCCATCGCTTGCCGCTTTCATCCGAAGAAGCATGCTATGGTATACTGACAAGATAACTGCAGCAATCATCCGGCAAGGAGGATTTGGTAAGATGGCTAAAAAGCAGTACGCGGTAATTGGAATGGGGCGTTTCGGATCAAGCGTTGCAAAGGCATTGACGGATATGGGCTTCGAGGTGCTTGCGATCGACTCGAATGAGCAGCGCATCCAAGAGGTTGTGAATACGGTAACGCATGCGGTATCCGCAGATTCAACGGACGAGGAAGCGCTTCGAGCGCTTGGCATCCGGAATTTCGATGTTGTTGTCGTTGCCATTGGGCAGGACATTCAATCCAGCATTCTAACGACGCTTATTCTAAAGGATCTTGGCGTAAAAACACTAATCGTTAAGGCACAGAATGAGCTGCATGGGAAGGTCGTCAACAAAATAGGCGCGGATAAGGTCGTATTCCCTGAGCGGGATATGGGGCTGCGTGTCGCCCATCATTTGGTATCGCCGAACATCCTCGATTATATTGAGATCTCTGACGATTACAGCATCATTGAGATTAAGGCTCCGGCTCCGATGATTGGACAAAGCTTGAAGCAGCTTGATATTCGGGCTAAATATAAATGCAACGTCATGGCAATCAAAAAAGGCTCTCATATGAATATCGCTCCTTATGCGGATGATTTAATCGATAAGGACGATATTTTGGTTATTGTTGGGAAAAACTCGGATTTAACGAATTTAGAAATCGCATATTCGGAAGGTTAATGACATTATGAATGAAAACTTCGATCCATTGCTCTCATCGGTTCAGAATGACAAGGTTAAACAGTGGGCTTCGCTGCTGGATAAGAAAAACCGCGATCGGAGCGGCCAGTTCCTAATTGAAGGGGTTCATCTCGTTCTCGAGGCGCTTCACGGGCAAGCGAAGGTACTGACAATTGTATATGATACGGAGCGAGGCATTCCTGCAGAGCTTGCAGTGGAGCGGGAAACGAACGATTCTCCCGCAACGCTCGGGCTCGAATGGGTACAGGCTTCACGACAAGTCATGTCAAAATGCACGGGAACGGATACCCCGCCTCCTGTATTCGCGATAGTGTCCAAGCTTTCAGCGGATCAATCTGCTTTATTCCGCAAAAGCGGCCTTGTCGTGGTATTGGACGGGGTCCGTGATCCGGGCAATGCAGGCACGATTATTCGCAGTGCCGACGCGGTTGGCGCGGATGCGGTCATATTTGGCAAAGGCTGCGTCGATCTATATAACCTGAAGACCGTACGCTCCACGATGGGCTCCATCTTCCATTTGCCTATTATCGAAGCAGACCTGAAGGAGCTTATTCCTCAGGCGAAAGCAAAAGGCATGAAGCTTGTCGGCACTAGCTTGCAAGCGAAGCATACCTGTTATGGCTACGACTGGACGCAGGGAACATGGCTGCTTATGGGAAGCGAATCGGAGGGATTATCTCCGGCCGTTCGCGAGCTTATGGACGAAGCGGTCATCATTCCGATGACGGGACAAGCCGAATCGCTGAACGTCGCAATGGCGGCAACCGTTTTGCTTTATGAGAGTTTGAGGCAGCGGCGGTTTAACTAACGAATTATTCCTGTAAAAAAAAATCCCGTCCCAAGTGATTTACCGCACTCGTAAAGTTGAACCATCTGACTCTTAAATTCAGCTGTAAACGTGCGCCTACTTGCTGCATTGTAGTTTTGCCCCTTGTCTGTTTTGCTCATTCTTTTAGCCCTCAATTTATCTGTCCAACTTACTGTAGCCAATCCCTGTGTTAGTATAGAGGTGTCGGAGGGAAACCATCAAGTGACCTAATGGAGTGTTTTGGCAGTTGAATAAAAAATCAACGTAGTTTTTAAATGTTAAAATAGCCTAATCCCCTGGCATTGTATAAAGGGGATTAGGCTATTGTCAGTTGTATTAGTTGCCGTTTCATTGACTCATAAAAGCTCTTATCTCCGCTAAATAGAGAGGCGTCAAACAACCAGTGATTTCTTATTATTTTTCATGTAGTTCTTTATTTACTTTCTCTTTAAAAGAATCAATACGGAGAGGTTTATAGTCTTTTATTTTCTCGGATTCGGGTGCCTGTTGGATTAACATTTCGTTAACTACCTTGAATTTACCTTGATACACTCCTATTGGAACATATGCTCCCTCAACTTGTGGACCAACAAATTCTTGTAAAAAAAGAACAGCATGATCATGCTTATTAAGAACATCAATCCCATTAAATTTCATTCTTGTTTCTTTTAATTTCTTTCCAGTATTATCAACAGGAATAAAGTCTCCTCCTGTTTCGATTATCTTTATTTTGTCCCCTTCTTTAAAAGCACCCTTAATTGTCGACTTTATCGTTACTAATGATATTGTGAAAGGGACATTAAGTTGAGTAATAGTTTCCTGACTGTCTACTTTTACCTCGGCAATAACTTCGGCTTCAGAGGTTAGTTCCTCCATTGAGGTGTAAGACTTTACTAAAGAACTTGGTCCTCCATCATGCTCGTTTTTGCCACAAGCGCTGGTTATCAATAGAAGTAGAGAAAGAATAGTTACTATTTTTACCTTCCACATTTAATTTGTCCTCCCTTAGTAAATTGAACGAATGCCAGCAATATTATCCGTAGTAATGGTTGTAGTTGTCTGGCCACAGATCGATTCATCCATAAGTGAACCTGGATAATGCTTAAGACCAAGAGCATGCCTCATCTCGTGAGCGGCAATTCTCTGCCAGGTATAGTGGGTGTATGCTTACAGAAGCATCAATACTGCTTGCGAGGTGATTTCCGGAACTAATCGTATAATGCCTGTCCTTGACCCCTCCATTAAGCTATATAACCAATCAGAGTATATTATAAGAGATAGATGAAGCAATCAAACTAACTGTCAACGTTGTTAGTAATATTAAATTACGGTCTCTCAATATATTCGTTACTTACATTTGTGGCTAGAAAAGGATACTATTCCTAATTTACCGAGTCAATATATTTGTTGTAAAATTATAAATTTGAGTGGTCGGAAATTTAGAAACTACTATTTTGCAAGTTCGAACATTTCTTAGACGGTAGCAAACGGCAACTCGTCTACTTGGATGAATTTGTATATTTGTGCATATTTGTAAACGGCTATTCTGGTGATGGATTTATCAAGGGAATAGTTCAAATAGCCACAGACTTTATTTTCTTCAAGCACACATTCATTGAGCAATTGAAAAATTTTTCTTATACATCTATATCACACAGGATTCTTGAATTATTCCTATACTTCATGTAGGCTTAGAATGGTTTCATTATTCGTGACAAGTTAAATGAAAGAAAACAACACCAACAATCAATGCTGAGCTTTAGGTATATTTACTTGGCGGGGGTATATGATAGGGACATAAATTGAACGGGAGGATGGAATCACAGATGAGTTATGAAGCCTATTTTCAAAGCATAAGGGAACAGCAATTGGATGAGCTGAAGCAATGGTTGTCCATACCGAGCATATCCGCACTGTCCGCGCATAAAGCGGATTTGAACAAAGCGGCCGAATGGCTTGCGGACACGCTCACCCGCGCGGGTCTTGAGAACGTGGAAGTGCATCAAACGGGCGGTCATCCGATCGTGTATGCCGATCATCTTCATGCTCCCGGTAAACCAACCGTGCTTGTATACGGTCATTATGACGTGCAGCCAGTCGATCCGCTGCATTTATGGACGACGCCACCTTTTGAGCCGGATATCCGGGACGGCAAGCTGTATGCCCGAGGAGCGACGGACGATAAAGGGCAAGTCTTTCTACATATCAAAGCGATAGAAGCTATATTGAAGCAGGAAGAGAAGCTTCCGGTTAATATCAAGCTATGCATCGAAGGCGAAGAAGAAATTTCCAGCCGGAGCCTTCCTCCTTTCTTGACGGCGAATCGGGACAAGCTAGCCTCCGACGTTATCCTGATTTCGGACACATCGCTGCTCGAGCCGGGCAAGCCCGCCATCAGCACGGGGCTTCGGGGATTGTGCTCGCTTGAGGTCACTGTAAACACCGCGAATACGGATTTGCACTCCGGATCATTCGGCGGAGGCGTTCCCAACGCACTTCATGCCCTCGTCTCGCTGCTTGCGACTTTGCATGATGATCAGGGAGGCGTAAGCGTCGACGGATTCTATGAAGGCGTGCCGGAGCTTTCATCGCTCATGAGAGAAGAATTTGCCAAACAGATGCTGGATGAAGATCAATTGAAGGCAAGTCTGGGTCTTGATTCGTTGTACGGCGAAGATGGCTTCTCCTTTGTGGAACGCGTTGGAGCGAGGCCTACGCTTGAACTGAACGGCGTTTACGGCGGATTTCAGGGTGAAGGCACCAAGACGGTCATTCCGAAGGAAGCGCATGCTAAGATTACGTGCCGCCTAGTTGGTGACCAGGACCCGCAGGACATTCTAGACAAGATTAAACGGCATTTGGAGAAGCATATTCAGCCCGGAGCCAAGCTGCAAATCAAAGACGGCGAGAAGGCCCGCGCTTTCAATATCGATCCTTCCGACCGAATGCTGCAGCTGGCAGCGGATGCTTATGAAGATGTTTACGGCACGCGAGCGCTGTTTACGAAAGACGGCGGTTCAATTCCGATCGTCGAAACCTTCTCCCGCGAACTGGCGGCTCCTGTCGTGATGATGGGCTTCGGTCTTCCGGACGAGAATCTGCATGCGCCGAATGAACATTTTAATCTGGAAAATTTCGATAAAGGGCTTCTGACGATCGTATCGTTCCTGAAGCGTTTATAGGCATGGAAATCGCGAAGCAGCCGGCTTCGCGATTTTTTTTGACCAGCAGGCTGTTCAATGAAATATAGTATTCGACACATATAGTTGTATGCAGTTAAGATTTCTTGAGCAGCTATGCAAAGACCGAAATCCAAGCCATATTTGGCTATTGCTTAATTCTCGTAACGAATTCACTATTGCTGGTAATGAGAAAAAGGATTCCAACTTAGCGGTTTGCGTGATTCCTCAATTGACATTCCTAGAACAGTATCTTAAGATTTACTTTTAGGTTAACCTATCGGACAGGTAGTAAGGTGAGGAGTGGGAAGAAGGCTATGGCGAAAATTCAAAAATTACTTGTGCATGAATTGGTATCCCAGGAAATTCAAAATTATATTCAGGAGAAGAACCTTCAAGAAGGAGACAAGCTTCCGTCCGTTGAGGAAATGACACAAATGTTCGGCGTCGGCCGATCCTCGCTGCGGGAAGCTTTGCGATACTTGGAGGCCATTGATATCGTTCGCGTGGAAAACGGCAAGGGCATTTTTGTCCGGGATGTCGACACGTTCCGCTTTACGGGGAAAGTTAAAATCGAGCGGGAGCGCCAATACTTGCTGAACACGCTTGACATTCGCAGAGCGCTGGAAGGCAAGGCGGTGGAGCTGGCATCTAAAAACATTACGGTGGCCCAAATCAAGGAATTGGAGCTATGTCTTGAGCGGTATCAGGCTTTGAAGGAGAGCAGCAAGGATACGTCTCAGATTGATCTTGCTTTCCACCGGTACATCATCAAAGCCGCCCATAATCCGATTCTCGAAACCGTGATGGATTCCTTCTCTGGATTATACGAGAAGTTTTTCAATGAGCCGCTAGGCGAAAAACAGCTTTTCGACGAGACGTATCCTTATCATCGCACGATGTTCGTTGCTGTTGCCGCCCATGATACGGCAGGAGCGCTGGAGGAGTTTAACAAAATGATGGATTGCATCGAAGAAAAGATCAAAAGCTTTTAATAAGGAGCGCTTTATTATGTGTTGACAAGATAAAGCGCTTTCAATATAATCTACCTATCAGACAGGATGACTGTGTGATACATGTGATTTAAAGGGGGATTTTAATCGATGAGAACGCGCAATAAAGTGTTGGCTTTGCTGTTATGTGCCGTATTGACGATCGGTCTGTTGGCGGGATGCAGCAGTAAGAACGAAGATGAAGGCGGAAAAACGGACGGCGAGAAGATCACGCTTCGCATGATTGAAAGTTTGACAAGTCCCAAGAGAACCGAATTGATTCAAGCACTGGTCACCAAATTCGAGGAGGCCAATCCGAACATTAAAGTAGAATTTATCTCGCCGCCATTTGATCAGGCGGACAATAAAATCAGAACAATGCTCGCATCCAATGAACAGATTGACGTTCTGGAAGCACGGGATTTGAACGTTGCCGAGTATGTGAACAACGAGTATCTCGAACCGCTTAACGCTTACACGGACAAGTGGAGCGATTTCGCTACGGTGAGCGCCGTATCCAAGTCGGTCGGCTCGATAGGCGACAAACTGTATTTTGTACCAAACGGCCTCTATGAAAGACAAATGTTCTACCGTTCGGACTGGCTGAAAGAGGCGGGTCTAAATCCTCCGACAACTTGGGAGGAACTGTATGAAGTTTCGAAGAAATTAACGGATCCTGCCAAAAACCGTTTCGGTTTCTCTTTCCGCGGCGGCGCGGGCTCCACGGGCACTACGGACGCTATCATTCTTGCTTACAACGGAGACAAAGTGAACCTGGAGGATTCCATGTTCACGAAAGACGGCGCAACGGTTTATTCCACGCCTGAAGCGAAAGCAGGCATGGAGCTTTACCTAAAGCTCTACAAAGACGCTTCGCCTCCGGATTCAATCAACTGGGGCTTCCAAGAGCAAGTACAGGCTTTCACTTCAGGCGTAACCGGCATTCTTCTGCAGGATCCAGACGTTATCCAATCTTTGCAGGAGAAGATGACCGAAGGCACTTGGGCAACGGCTCCACTCGTAACTGGGCCGACTGGCAAAGCGCTGTTCGCAGCTGGCGGAGCTGGCTGGGGAATCGCAACCCATTCCGAGCATAAGGAAGAAGCTTGGAAGCTGATTGAATTCCTCTCAAGCCCTGACGCAAACACGGCGTTCTCCAAGGATTACGGATTGATTCCGATCCATTCCAGTGCTGCGGAAGACGAGTTTTTCAAAACCGGTCCGTACAAAACGCTTATTGAAATGTCCAACAATCCGGATGTGTTCGTGAACTTCAAGCCTGCGTTCCAATACCCAGGCAACGCACAATGGGGCCAAGTTGCGATGGAATCTGGACAATCGCTGCTGCTCGGCAGTTCAGGCCTTGACGATACGCTTAAGAAATGGGACGAATACTGGGTTGATCAGAAAGCGAAATTAAAATAATAAGGTGCATAGGTATGATGGGTGGCGAAATTGTTGCCGCCCATCATACTTTATCCACGAAAGGCGGTGCGGAAATGAAAAAACAAAAGGTGTTTATTCTATCTGGGTTGATTCCCGCCTTACTGCTTGTGCTGGCGTTCACCTATTACCCGTTCCTTAAAGGCATCATTATGGCTTTCCAGGATTATAAGCTTTTCGATTTGAGAAATGTCCATTTCATCGGGCTGGGAAACTTTAAGAATGCCTTTAGCGACCCTAAATTTTTAATGGCTATGCAGAATAGCGCCTACTGGGTATTCTTCTCGCTCATTTTTCAATTTTTATTCGGGTTTACGCTTGCGCTTCTGCTCAAGAAGCCGTTCAAAGGGCGGGGGATTTACCAAGGCTTCGTGTTTTATTCTTGGGCGTTGTCCGGCTTCCTGATAGGAATGATATGGAAGTGGATGTTCAACTCTCAGATCGGCGTCATAAACGATATTTTGCTCCAACTAGGTATTATTCATGAGCGAATCGGCTTTCTGTCGGATCCGAAATGGGCGATGACATCCGTCATTATCGCCAACGTATGGTATGGTGTGGCGTTTTTCGCCATTATGCTTTTGGCAGCTTTGCAATCCGTGCCTTCCGAGCTTTATGAAGCGGCGGTTATGGATGGCGCAAGCAGCTTCCGCAAGCTGTGGAATGTCACGCTGCCTTATATTATGCCGACGATCATTGCGACCACGCTGTTAAGGGCGATTTGGATATTCAACGATCCGACGATTATATACGGATTGACGAACGGGGGACCTGCAGGCAGCACGCATATTCTCTCTTCATTGATGCTGGATAAAATTATTTATGCAGGAGATTACGGAGCGGCCTCTGCCATCGGAATCATTATGATCGTTATTTTGCTGCTCTACACGATCTTCTTCCTATCAGTCACCAAGGCGGAGAAAGCGGGGGATTTCTAATGAAGCTGCGACTATTCGGAATGTCCAAAGTTATTTATCTGGCCATTTATTTGCTGGTCATGGTTTTCCCGCTGTATTGGATCGTCATCACATCGCTCAAGCCGCAGAAGGATATATTCTCATTTCCGCTGAAATATTGGCCTGAAAGACTTACATTGGACAATTACATTCATATTTTCAAAATATCAAAGTTCCACATTTACATCGGCAACAGCTTGCTGGTAGCCATTACTTCGGCGATAATCGTGCTCGTTATCGCTATATTAAGCGCTTACGTGCTCGCCCGCTTTAAATTTCGGGGACATAGGCAAATCATGCTTGCATTCTTTGCAACGCAAATGCTTCCCGGCTTTGTTGCCCTTGCTCCGCTATATTTAATGATGAGCAATATGGGGTTAATCAATAACCGGATTTCGCTCGTTCTTATGTACACCGTTGGCCTTATCCCTTTCTCAACCATCATGCTTCGCGGTTTCTTCGAGCGAATCCCGTCTAGTCTGGAAGAAGCAGCGATGATCGACGGATGCTCGAGGTGGACGGCATTGGTGAGAATCATTATTCCGGTCATGTTGCCGGGGATCGCTTCGACATTTATATTCGCTTTCGTTCAAAACTGGAATGAGCTGTTTCTGGCGGTCATGTTCATCGATAATGACGCGCTTAAGACACTGCCGGTTGCGATGAACTCATTTATCCTGAAATTTGACGTGGATTGGGGAGCAATGTCGGCCGGAGCGGTATTATCGATCATTCCAACCATTTTATTATTTGCTTTCGCACAACGATTCATTGTGGAAGGTTTGACGCAAGGAGCAGAAAAAGGATGAGCAAACTAGAGAATAAATTCACCAAAGCAGCTTACGATCCGCTGGATGCTAGACATCATGGCGCTATACATGTACCGATTTATCAGAACAGCCTGTTTGCCTTTCCGAGCTACGAACAGTTCGACGAAGCGATGAAAGCGCAGCAAAACCATCACATCTACTCGCGCGGGAACAACCCGACGGTTCAATATTTGGAGATGAAACTGGCGGATTTGGAAGAAGCCGAATCCGCCAAATGTTTTGCATCGGGTATGGCTGCCATTTCCTCGGCCATTATGTCCGTTGTTTCGCAAGGCGATCATGTCATCTGCGTTAATCAAGCATACGGTCCGACTAAGGAGTTTCTCGGCTCTTATATGAGCCGGTTCGGCGTGGAAACCACGTTTATCAACGGTAGCTCGAATGAAGAGTGGCGCAGTGCCGTGCGTCCCAATACGAAGCTGTTCTATTTGGAGAGTCCTACGACGTTGTACTTTGAACTGCAGGACCTAAAGCATTGCGCGGAGTTAGCCCATAGCATAGGCGCCGTAACCATTATCGATAATACTTGGGCAACACCATGCTTTCAAAACCCGACCACGTTGGGTATTGATCTAGTGGTGCATTCCATCACTAAATATATCGGCGGACACAGCGATTGTATCGGCGGCGTCGTGCTGGGCTCGAAGGAGCTTGTAGATCGGATTGCGAATAATGAGTATATGCTGCTCGGCGGCATTATGACTCCGCAATCGGCCGCGCTCGTAGCGAAAGGCATTCGGACGCTGCCGCTGCGCATGCAACGGCATGAAGAGAGCGGACTTTATGTCGCTGAGCATATCGCCAAGCTAAGCTTTGTCACCCGCGTCAACCATCCGGGCTTCTCCTCCCATCCGCAGCATGAACTGGGGCGGCGCCAGATGTCGGGGGCCAGCAGCTTGTTCTCCTTTCTGTCGAATGAATCCACTGAACGAATGAAGGATTGGGCAAACCGGCTGAAGTATTTCAAAATCGGTGTAAGTTGGGGCGGATTCGAAAGCTTGGTTACGGTCAATCGCCATACGAACGACGACAAAGCCGGTAATAAGCCGGTCGCGATCGTCAGATTATATGTCGGCATAGAAGACCCGCGGGAGCTCGTTGCCGATATCGAACAGGCTTGGGAGCAATTGAAAGATTAGATTCAGTATTGCTCACAGTAACATGTATCGGCGGCTTTTTCAGGCAACAACAGTTAACTAACATAATGGGATGAGAGATGAGCGGGCGCTGCGGTGGCCTGCTCTTTTTATTAAGCTCCCTGGGTACGATATAATTCCTACACGTTAATCGCTTTTCATTGTTTGCAATACTATTTATCCTACATAGGTCAGCTGCTTTTTTGCTTATACGAGTTGATAAATAGCTTATCCGCCTGCCTGTGACTATGGCCTTCGCTAGCGATAGCATATTATTTCCGAATAATGGGAAGATATAGGTATCGTTCTTTCGTGGGGAGGTCTAATCAGTGAAAAGGTTTAGGAAATGGATGCACAAAGAGCCAGAGTATCCAACTATACCGGAGGATTATCATTCTGAAGATGAAGAGAGCCCCAGGCTGACTTTGGATTTAGAGCAAAATGAATTGATTTTTAGACGTATTTTCCACAACAGCTCCGATATCGTATTTCGTAAAATTGGGATGGCTGAACAAGCGCTGTGGCTTGTCATATTCCTCGAAAGTTTAGTTGACGAACAGATAGTTGACGAACATATATTGAAACCTTTGATTTCCAATACGTCAAAACAGCAAGAATTCGATACGCAAGCAGAGGAGTTGGATGATCAGATCATCTCTGCAGCATCAACGAATTTGTCATCCAATGTAACCGACATTGTTCGTCATGTGCTAAAAGGCCATGCTATCGTTCTTACGAGAGCGGACAGCAATGCGATGATGGTTAAGGTTAACGGCAATAAACAGCGAAGCTTAGAAGAGCCTTCCTCTGAACCTGTCATTCGCGGTCCGAGAGATGGATTCATCGAGAATATTTCAACAAATATAGGGTTAATACGGAGCAGACTTAAATCATCGAGGCTGAAAATGGAATCCATTACGATTGGGGAGCTTTCCCAAACGGAAGTCATCCTCACGTATATCGTTGGCATCGCTTCTGAATCACTCATTGAGGAAGTTCGAAAAAGGGTATCGCGCATTCAAATTGACGGAATTCTTGATTCAGCCTACATTGAAGAATTTATCGAGGATAGTCCTTATTCTCCTTTTCCTCTCTTGCACAGCACGGAGCGGCCTGATGTTGTAGCTGCAGAGCTATTGGAAGGGAAAGTAGCCATTCTAGTGGATACCAGCCCATTTGCATTAATTGCTCCTATGACATTTTGGACCGGGCTTCAGGCAAGCGAAGATTATTATGTGCGCTGGCCCATCGCAACATTTGTACGGTGGGTTAGATTTCTATTTACGGCCATCGCGATATTTGCTCCACCCCTATACGTTGCGGTAACGACCTTCCATCAGGAAATGATTCCGACTAATCTCGTCCTAAGCCTTGCGTCCTCCAGAGAAGCTGTCCCGTTTCCGGCACTGATTGAAGCCCTGTTAATGGAAATCATATTTGAGGCGTTGCGGGAGGCAGGGATTCGATTGCCGAAACAAATTGGGCAGGCAGTCAGCATTGTAGGTGCGTTGGTCATTGGACAGGCTGCCGTGGAAGCGGGAATCATATCTGCTCCTGTCGTCATCATCGTATCGATCACGGGTATCGCGGCATTTACGATTCCGCGTTACAGCTTTGCGAACGGAATCAGGCTGCTTCGATTTCCGATGCTTTTTTTGGCGGGCACGCTTGGACTTTATGGCATTGTACTTGGGTTTCTGGGCATTCTGCTGCATGTTGCAATGCTTCGTTCATTTGGCGTTCCCTATTTTACGCCCGTCGCCCCACTTACCCTCGCGAGTTTGAAGGATGTCATCATCCGAGCGCCGATATGGGCCAAAACAGGCCGTCCGCATGCGACGGGAATGAGCAATCCGGTTCGTGAGCCGGCAGGCCAGAAACCTGGCCCATCCCAAGGGAAACAGCCGTCGGAGAACAATTAGGCATTTCGAAGTGATGAAGAAAGGGATATGGACTTGAGTATGAAACCATTTCTGTGCATCGGGCTATTATTCACCGTATTGATCACAAGCGGCTGTTGGGACCGCACAGAAATCAATGACCTTGCGTTTATTTTGGGCGCGGCATTTGATTTATCTGATGAGGGGGAATATTTATTATCGTTACAGATTGCCATCCCTTCTTCCAGTCAAGGCGGTACTGGGGGCGGAGGGAGCGGTCAGCAGGATAAGTTTTTTGTCTTATCAGCCACTGGGAAGAATGCCAATGAGGCTTTTCATAAAATTCAAAATAAAAGCTCCCGCAGGTTGTTCACCGCCCATCGCAGCGTGATTTTTATAGGTGAATCGTTAGGCAGGCATGGGATTGATGATGTTCTCGATGTTTTCAGCCACGATCCGCGTCAACGATTGAAAACCTATATCATGATCGTAAAAGGGGGGAGAGGCCAGGACGTTCTCCTAACGAAATATCCTTTTGAACAAGTACCAACAGAAGCAGTGAAGGAGATGGAAATATCGGGAAGCGGCTTGGCGGTTACTTTGCGAGACTTTTTTATAGCAGCATCAAGTGATGGCATCAGTCCAGTCATGGGAGTCATAGAACCTGAGAGTGCTTCCGAAGTCACAAAAGGAAACAAAAATAAAATATTCAATCTGACCGGTACGGCTGTTTTTAAAGACTTAAAATTAATCGGTTTTCTAGATGATGCAGAAACGAGCGGATTGATGTGGGCAACGAATCGAATGAGGTTAGGCAGAATCAACGCCGCGTTACCTGATCGTGGTGGAACGGTGGGGATCGTTTTGTCTCATGCAGAGCGAAAAATCACGTCGGAGGTAAGCGGGGATAAAATCAAAGTCAACCTTCAATTGCATGGGCAAGGAAGCTTTGTCGAAAATAATACCCGTTTGGATATTAGCCGGCCTCAGAATCTTCTGCTTGTACAGCATGCTTTGGAGAAATCGCTTGAGCTACAAATCAGGAAAGCATTAACCAAGATCCAAAAGCGATACAAAGTAGACAGTACCGGTTTCGGTCAAGAAATACACCGGAATAAGCCGAAGGCGTGGAAAGCGTTGAAGGATCAATGGGACAGCAAGTATCCCATGGTAGATATTTCGATCGATGTAAGGCTAAGCATTAATGGAGCTGGGATGGCAGGTCCTCCTCTGCAATTGAAAGATAAGGAGACCATAAAATGATCATAGAAATAGCGGGGTATTTACTTGGATTGGCAGTATGGTCCGTTATTCGCATCAAAGCCCTGGCAAGCCAGGAAAAAAACAAGGAAGCAGCGGTTTACGGTAGTTTATTGGGCGTATCCGCTATATTGGGTTCTCTATTACTCGCACGAATGGATCTGCCAAGCTTTACGGAACCAGCCAAAATGATATTGGAGCCTATCGGAAAAATGCTATTAAAGCAGTGATTGGCGCGTTTTTCTTTTTATGGTATCGATCATTAGCAGTGACAACGGTAAAAGACTTTGATTGAAAAAAGCCAAGAGCGGGAAAGTAAAAGCGAGATAGTTCAGAAGCTCCGATGCGTTTTTGAATATCCATGCTGAGCCTATGAGGGACAACAGCGATATGGGCAATACGATATCTCTGTAATTTCGGAGTCCGAAAAGCTGGCTTGCGCACAAGCATAAAATAAACAAAGACACCGATACCTTTACAAAACATCCCAACACCCAAATGGATACAGCGAGTGCTTCCAGGCGTTCAAAAGAGCCGGCAATACCGATATATTGGATCACGCTTAAGAAGGAATAGGTCAGTTTGCCCGTCAACGGACCGAGGACTGTAATCGTTAGCAAAATAACAGTGATAATAAGCACGGAAATACTGGCGAGCGCAATTAACGAAGCTTTGCGAGCCTTTTGAGGTTGATTCAAGTAAGGCAGGAGCCATCCGAGGATAAAGAGTTGATTCATAAATCCGCCTGCTGGGCTCACAGAACCTTGCAATACGGGGATCATGCCTTCTCCTAAAATAGGCTTTAGTTGATTGGCGTCTCCTTGCACGGCCGACAGAATTAATAGAGGGATCAAAAAAAACAAGATGATAACGGTAAGAAATTCATTGCATCTCGCGATAACCTCAATCCCCGCTATAACGGCTATGCTGCATAAAATCAAGAATGTCAGACTCGCTACGATCGGGGGGCTCTTTGGCAATAGAAGCGTATTTACAAATCCGGAATGCTGCATGATAATGGTTGAAATGGATACAAACCAATAATAAATGTAATTGATCCCTAGCAATCTTCCTAGCCATTTACCGACGATTTTGGATCCGTATTGGGTGATCGTTAAGCCGGGATAACGGTTGGAGAGCGTAATCATCACATAAATGCTTAGCAAGCCGGTTAGGGATGCAGGAATAATCGATATCCACGCATTTTGCTTGCCAAACATCACCATGATTCCGGGAACCGTTAAGATGATCGTGGAAATTACAAACGTTATCAGTAAAAAGCCGAGCTGGTTTCCCGAAATTTTTTCCGTCTCCTGCATCTTCGTATATTCTCTCCTTGCCTCATAGAGGTTCTTCCAAGTATTTACTTTCCGGTTTCCATTTATACGCTGAGAAGGAGTGAAGCTGCCATTATGGATCAGAGATGATGGGTGCTTTCCAATCAGGATGAAGCTCAAAATCAAATGGAAGAGATATCTGTATTTTTGGGGCGGATACAACCATACCGTTTGCGAGCTTATAGATAACTAAATGAAAGGAGAGAGCAGCAACCGCTGCTCTCTCCTTTTTTCACGCCTTCGTCTATTTCCTAGGCTTAACTGATTATCCCGCATGCCACGCGGTTGCCTGAATTTCCTGAAGGATCGGTCGTATAATCATCGGCTTTCTCGTGAATGATCAGCGACGTTCCGCCTTCCTTTAACAGGGAATTTGGCTTGTCTTTCAGTAAAGTGACGTCCGCGCTGGCGATATCGGCAATGACTTTGCCATTTGCGCCGACTTCAATATTCGGAAGATCTCCGTTGTGATAGCCTTTTGGGTTGTTGAAGCCATGCTGCTTGCCGCCGGGATTGTAATGATCGCCTGCCGATTTGAAGTCAGGCGTATCGCATTTGCCTACGCTATGAAAGTGAACGCCGTGCTTGCCAGGGGCAAGCTTCTCCGCTTCGATATGTACAAACACTTTATCCGCCTTTTGTACAAGCTGGGCCGATCCGATCTGTTTTCCTTCGCCATTGATGATCGGGATCAGCAGGGCAGTTGGCTCGGAGTTGGTCATAGCTGCTGCTGCACCGGCAGCCTGCGTGAGAAGCAGCAAACAAACAATCATGAAGATTTTTTTCATCTTATCCTCCTAGGTTATGACAATCTGGAGATAGGATGCGCAGACTTCTCTCTTTTATGCATAAAAAGGAAAAAAATATATCCTAGACGATCGCCGCTTTTTGCTTTCCATACGCATGCATGAAGATTCTTTCTTACTCGTGAAACTTGCTTCTACCCGCTATTTTCGGTACATTCAGTTTCACAAGCTTTTTATTTCCGAATGCTAGAATCAGGCGATGATGGAACGAATCTTTTCGACTAACTCTATTGATCGGGAAAGGGGAATACGATGATGATTGTGTCATATATGAAAGAGCTTTTAGCTTTATTGGAGGAAAAGCTCCCTTCGTTAACCGATTCCTTAAATCCGCCTGCAACCCCGCTGGAACTGGCTGCGGCTGAGCAGCGTCTTGGCTTAACGTTTCCAGATGACCTTCGGCAGCTATATTTGGCCTTCAACGGCGAGAAACGAATGGGAGTCGGGTTGTTTTTTGGACTTCGCTTTCTAAGCTTGGATGAGCTTGCAGCGGAGTGGCAGGTTTGGGCGGATTTAGAAGCGGACTATGGGGAGGAGGGCAATCATTACTCTATCCCAACCGGATGGATCAAAGAGAACTATATCAACCGTGGATGGCTGCCGATCGCCGAGGATGGAGGAGGCAATCATCTTGGCATCGATGTGGACCCTGATGCTGAGGGGATCAGCGGTCAGGTCATTAATTTCGGTCGGGATGAGGAAACGAAATATGTGATTGCCCACCGTCTCGCGGATTTTCTTCGGTTTATGTGCGACACGGTCAAGGCCGGAAACTATAGGGTAGATAACGACGAGGATTACGTCTATTGGATGTATGGCGAGCAGGGGTTCGGTCATTTTTTCGATGCTGTCCGTTCCTTCAAGCTGCCTCTCTATCATTCACAGGAGCAAGCTGATGCTTCGCAGACACAGCTTGAGTCATGGGAGCAATCGCTGAGCGAGGACTGGAGAGTGCGCGTGAACAAGAAGGCGGCTTCAATCGAAGCATTCGTCAAAGCAAAGCAGCTCTATCTGATCCGTGAAGGCATAACGGACGCGGCTCCGCTTAGCCGTTGCACCGAAGTGCGCGAGCTTGTTCTGACCGCAAATGATATTGTTGATATCGAACCGCTGCGCGGTTGCAAGCAAGTGAAGGTGCTTTACTTAGCAGGAAACCCCGTATCGAATATTAGACCGCTTGCCAGTCTTCAACATTTGCAGTTCCTGAATATCACCAAGACGAATGTAGTTGATCTTTCACCTCTGGAAGAGCTTCCGAAGCTGAAGGAGCTGCAGCTTGAGGGAACAGCCGTGCGAGATTATTCTCCCCTTAGCCGGATGAGAGCGCTTCGCATACTCTCCGTTTCCGGCATCGAAGCAGAGCAGCTTCGAGTGCTGCTGCATGTCAAGCAGCTGCAAGAGCTGACGATTGAAGGAATTGTAGCGGATGCATTGCCGGAGCTTCATACAATCGAAAGGTTAGGCCGTCTGAAGTCCTTGCATTTGAAAAATGTGTCGTTGCCGGACGTCGGGTTCCTGAAGGGCTGCGGGGCACTGGAGCATTTGAAGCTGGAGCAAGTGTCTGTAGCAGATTTCGCGGCAATTGCAGAGATTGGCAGCCTCCGCAGCTTAGAGCTGCAAGGAAGCGAGCAGGTGGGCCAACTGCTTGCGGCAGCGAGGCTTCCGGCCTTGAGCAGGTTTACGGGCTCATACGCGCAGTTTGACCTGCTTAAAAACCAATTTGCGCAGCAAGTGGATTTCTCCAGTATCACAGGCGCAATGACAGATGAACAGTCGGAGCTTTGGCAGCAGTATTTAAGCTCGAACCGATAGCATATTTTGCAATAGGCGGTTGCGCGAGCAGATCCTTTTATGTTATTTTAGAAATTGAACGAAAAGGGAGGTGAAGTAGGTGAATCACGAAATGGTCAATAACCGTATTAGCCAGCTGCCGATTGCTATGGCTGGCATTGTTCATGCATTTTCCGCGAACGGGATAGCTCTGTCCAATTATGCACATACGATTAAACCATTCGCGAGAAGACGCCTACTTTAACCACTACGGATTGCTTACATTCGGAAGGGTCGCAGGCTTGTTGCTGCGGCTCTTTTTGACGTATAGGAATGGATATGAGTTTGCTCATCCTTTCTCTATACGTTTCGACGAAACGATGGCGTCTATAGAAAGAACGCCGTGAGGCGTTTCTTCTTATTATGCCGGAAACGGTTCCGGCATGTTGCTTAAGGTAATGGGGAGTTAGGGTCTTCATCCATTAGGAGGCTCTTTACATGATTATTGTTAATATGCAGAACGTGAAAAAATACTACAGCGCCAATCTCCTGTTCGACGGACTATCGCTTCAAGTACACGAGGGAGAACGGATAGGACTAATCGGCGCCAATGGAAGCGGCAAATCAACGCTTCTTCAAATGATCTCAGGTGGCGAGCATACGGATGAGGGAATGCTGGCTGTGAAGAAGGATCTTATAATCGGTTATTTGCCACAAGTGCCAGCTGACTTCGACAAGCTCTCCGTTTACGAGGTTTTGACTTACGGCTGCAGAGAATTGATTAGCAGCAAAAAACAAATGTCCGAAATGGAGAAGCTTATGTCGGACCCCGAAGTGATCTCGAGTCCAGAAGCAATGGAGCGTTTGCTTAGCGATTACGCGCAAACGCAGGAGCAGTTCGAGAGAGACGGCGGCTATGTGCTCGATGCAGCCGTTGATCAAGTCGCAACCGGCCTGCAAATCGAGCGATCACTCTACGCTAGAGCGTTCAGCAGTCTGTCCGGAGGAGAGAAAACCCGTATTTCACTCGCTTCGCAGCTGATCGTTCGACCTTCTCTGCTGCTGCTCGATGAGCCGACGAACCATCTGGACCTGCGAGGCATTGAGTGGTTGGAGCAATTTCTTAAGCAGTATGAAGGGACCTGCATGATCGTATCGCATGACCGTTATTTTCTGGATGCCGCATGCTCGCGAATGATAGAGCTGGAGGACGGCGAGGCTCATACCTTCCACACGGGCTATACCGGTTACGTGAAGGAGAAGGAGGAGCTGCTGCTCCAGCAGTTTGCCCACTATCAAGAGCAGCAAAAACAGATCAAGAAGATGAAGGAAACGATCAAGCAATTGGAGGAATGGGGACGGATCGGCTCCAATGAAAAGTTTTTCAAACGGGCAGCTTCAATTCGCAAAGCCTTGGAGAAGCTGGAGCGGGTTAAACGGCCGATTCTAGAGCGGAAAACAGCGGACTTCGAGCTCTCGCAGCATGACCGTTCCGGACGCAGAGTCATTTCCTTCGAGAAGGTGATAAAGCAATTCGGGGAGCGCAAGCTGCTGGACAATGCGGCTGGAAGCCTGATGTATGGAGAGAAAGTCGTGCTGATAGGCGATAATGGATCGGGAAAAACGACCTTATTCAAGCTGCTGCTCGGCCAGCAGAAGCCGGATAGCGGGGAGCTTGTACAGGGGGCAAGCCTGACTATTGGCTACTTGGCCCAGGAGGAAAAGGAAGAGAATCGGAAGCTGACGGTGCTGGAATATTTCAAAGCAGAGGGCAGGCTGGAGGAAGGCGAAGCAAGGCATATGCTAGCGAGCTACTTGTTCTATGGCACCGATGTGTTTAAGCCGCTTCATGCCTTGTCCGGAGGTGAATGGTCACGTCTGCGCCTTGCGCTCCTTATTCTAAAAAAGCCGAACCTGCTGCTGCTTGACGAGCCGACCAACCATTTGGATATTCGTTCACGGGAGGCGCTGGAAGAGGCTTTGGAGCAATATCAGGGGACGATTCTCGCGATTTCGCATGACCGTTATTTCATCAACCGAATCGCGGAACGGGTATGGGAATTAAGCGCGGGCCAACTGCATGCGCATCTTGGGAATTATGACGATTGCAAAGAAAAGCTGCATAAGAACCAGGCTATCCCGATAGAACAAGCTTCGGATAGAAAGACAGCGGCAGCCATGCCGAGTCGGAATGAGAGCAAGCCTATCGCGATTAAGGAGACAGAGACGCGGCTAAAGCGCGAGAACCTTGAGCTTACGATTGCAGAGCTGGAACGGAAAATGGCGGCAGCTGGCCAAGAGCTGGAGCTGCTTGCCGCTGCCAACGATCCGGCAAGGCTGAATGAGTTGTGGGAGCTTCGCGAGCAGGATCAGGCGAGGCTCGAGCTGCTGCTCGACAAGTGGATGCGTATCGCTGAAAAAGAATAGGAAACGTTCTACTATTTCTTTCATTTTTCTCATATAAACGCTTACTTCCTGTTTCAGATATGGTAAACTAAATGTTGGAAGCGCCAAGTCCAGGGGAGTGTAGCAATGGAGCAGTTAATCGGGAAAATAATGAAACAAGATATTTTGAACGCATATGGCGTTACGATAGTACCGGCTAACGCTATCCTAACTAGAGAATCCCTACAGCTTATGGTCAATCATCGGATAGACTTAGACTCTATTGTTATTGCTGAACATAATAAACCAATACTAGAAACAACGATGCAAATCGGCGAGCTCGTCCAGCAGACGGTCAGCGTTTCGAAGGAACTGTTCGAATCCATCCTCGTGTCTCGCAAGGTTCCATTAATGGAGATTCGCAACGAGGTGCTGCCTGCGATCTTGCAGCTCTCCAAAAACCCGGATATATTCGAATTGTTCGAAGCGGTGAAAGCGAAGGATGATTACGTCTATCAGCATAATGTTGGCGTAGGGGTTATATCGACCCTTATAGGCAGATGGCTGAATCTGGATGATTCGGAACTGTCGATCCTCTCGCTGGCAGCAACCTTGCATGATGTCGGGAAGGTGAAGCTTCCGCTTGAGGTTCTGAATAAGCCAGGCAAGCTCAATGAGGTGGAGTTTCAACTCATTAAGAAACATACGATATACGGATACGAGCTGCTTAAGGGAACGACCGGCCTAAGCCTGCGCATTGCCAGGGTAGCGCTGCAGCATCATGAGCGCGAGGACGGCAATGGATACCCGCTCGGATTAAAGAAAGAAAACATAGATTTATTCAGCTCCATCGTATCGGTTGCCGATATTTTTCATGCGATGTCTTCCAAGCGGCCTTACCATGAGCCCTTGTCCTTTCATGAGATTGTCAGTCAAATGAGCAAAGGAAAGTTCGGTGCGTTGAACCCGCAGATTATTTCCGTGTTTATCGAGAATATGATGAAGCGGCTGGTAGGCAGGCAGGTCATGCTGACGGATGGCCGAGCAGGAGAAGTCGTTTATCTCAACCCGCATAATATCGAGACGCCGTTAATTAAGCTCGCCGATTATTTTCTGGATCTTAGCCAGGAGCGGGAAATCCATATCAAATCCGTCATTGCTTGAAAGTAGAAACTCCGAAGAGCTGCTAACCAACCTAGGTTGATTAGCAGCTTTTTTTAATATATAAGAATTTATATGTTTTCCCATATAGATGTGCTTATATATCTCCGCGAAACGGCTGCTTTTGCTATAGAGGACGGCGACAGCCGTTTACACTAGGGCGGAGTGAATGAACATCTGAGCGCAAAGTATGTGCATTTCTACGATTGGGCTTCCGGCAGCGGCTGAAACGGGTAGAAATAGCCACACGATTCGCCGGATATTTTTGCTATAGTACAATTATTAGCCGGAGGTGCAAGCATGAGAACGGGTCTAAGCAATCCGATGACGAAGCTAAACGTGAAGCAGCAATTGATTCTGTTGTTTCTTGTAATGGTAAGTCCGATCTTTCTGCTTCATTGGTATGGGAACATGAAGGCAGAGCATTTGCTCAAAAACCATGTGACGAGCGCGTATGTGGAGCTGAGCAAACAAAACTATACGGTCATTAAACGCGATATGGATACGATTAGCAAAATTACGACAACGATCATTCAGAATCCGATTACGCAGCAGCTCATTCCGCTGGAGAGCGATCCCGTTATTGAGCGGGTTCGCAAATACGACAAAGTCGATAAGCTTCTTGCGGGCAACTCCATTCCGCTAAACGGTGGGGAGGCGGTGTATTATTCGTTATACATTTATGATCCGAATGATTATTACTTTTTCGCTCCGAAGCGCCAATTGATGCAGACCGGCGTCTATTTCTTCTCTGATGCAGATAAGCCCGAATGGTTCGACAGGGCTGTGGATCTCAGGAGCAAAGGCTATATGGATATCATCTACACGAACGTAGGCCTTTCGCGAATTAATACGCTTGCCTACATACGAGCAGTCAATAACGTAACAGTTGGAAACGGTATCATAGGCGTGCTGGTAGCGACCAAAATGGATATGAAGATCGCGGAGTCGCTTCGTTCGGTCTCATTGCCTGACGGCAAAATTATGTTCACGGACTGGGATAATCGCGTTCTTGCTGCGACGGATTCCAAGCTGATGGGGAAGCAGCTTGATCTGCCGCCCGAGATGGCGATTGCGGATACGATGGAGGCTGAGGGAAGCTTTGACATTATGACCGATGAGTTCATTTATGTGGTCAACTATAATCGCATCATGAGCCACAAGCTCGTCTATCAAATTCCGGTCAGTTCACTATTGAAGCAGCAGAGCGAGCTTAAGAATGTCATTCAGCTCATTTCGATTGCGTATATTTTGTTCGGCTGCATCGTCATGGTCTATTTCTGGCGATCACTCATGACACCGCTTCAGAAGCTTGCCCAATTCGTACATACGTACGAGCCGGGCAAGCTCGTGCCGGAGACGCCCGGCAAAGGGCGAAACGATGAGATTGGTGTGCTGTTCGCTGCTTTATACGACATGGCCCGCAGGCTGAATGTGCTCATTCACTACAAATACAATATGGATATTAAACAGAAGGAATCGCAGCTGCAGCTGCTTTATCAACAAATTAACCCGCATCTGCTGTATAACACGCTTGAGAGCATCTACTGGAAAAGCTCGCTTGAGGGCAATACGGAATCGGCGGAAATGATCAAGGATTTGTCAAAGCTCATGAAAATCGGCCTCAGTCGGGGACGGGAGCTAATCCCGCTCGAGGAGGAGCTGGAGCACGCATCGGCCTACGTCAGTCTGCAGCAGAAACGGTACAAATACGAGTTTCAGGTGCTGTGGAGCATTCCGGATGCGGCGAGGGGCATTCTAATTCCCAAAATATCGCTGCAGCCGCTCATCGAAAATGCCATTATTCATGGCGTGAAGCACATGGGCGAGGATGGGGAAATCCATGTATCCGCGGTGGTTGAGGGCGAGCGGGTAACGATAAAAGTGGAGGACAACGGCCATAAGGAAGTGGATTATACCGCATTGGATAGGCTGCTAAGCAGCGACAAGCCGGATCATACATCTGGCTACGGCATACGAAACATCCATCAGCGGATCCAGCTCCATTTCGGCAATATGTACGGAATGGGCTACAGGCGCGGGGAGCATGGCGGAACAGCCGCCACGATTATTTTGCCAGCGAGCTATGATGTACCAAAATGAGCGAATGAAATGAGAACCGGGAGGAAGCTACATGTACAATATACTGATCGTGGATGACGAACCGTTAATTTGCGAAGGGCTGTCAAGCCTGCTCGCTTCTTCCGGCATTAATCTGGCCCATGTCTATATGGCGCACAGCGGCTACGAGGCGCTTGATTATTTGAGGATCGAAGAAATAGATTTGCTGATTACCGACATCCAGATGGGCTCCATGAACGGGATTGAGCTGATGCATCAGGCTAAGCTGCTAAAGCCATGGGTGCAGACCATCATTATTTCGGCTTATGAGACGTTCCAGTACGCGCAGATGGCTATCCGGCTAGGCGCAAAGGATTATATGATCAAGCCCCTTAACAATGAGCACTTTCTGGATTCCGTGCGGAATGTGCTGCTCAAGATGGATAAGCCCGCGGCATCGGAGGATCAGTTCCTATCGAAGCTGCAGGAGCATTTCCACATGGAGGAGCCGCTCCCGCAGCGGACCGAGCTATTCAACAAGCTGCTGGCAAGCCCGCAGGAGAATGCTGGAGAGGTAGCGAGAATGCTGTATGACCGGTATGCCGTGAAGCTTCAGGGGCCGTATTTCGCAGTAATCAAGCTGCGTCTGCACTTGGCGGTGAAGGATCGCGCCATACCGGCAAGAGATGCGCTGCTGCTGCAGTATGCTGCCCTTAACATTGCCAACGAGCTGCTTGATAAGGAATGGAATCATGCAGCCTTCTATTCGCCGAACCAGGAAATTAGCATTCTCATTCAATGGGACGAGAGCGAATTCGGCGAATCGAGCGTGAACAAAATCAATCAGCTGGATATGATCGGGCGCAGCCTCCATTACAATATTCACAAATATTTGGGGCTGCACGGGGTTATCGGAATCAGCCAGATCGTGCGCGGGATCGAATTTCTAAGCATGCTTGACGAGCAGGCGCGCAAAGCCATTCTATGGAACCGCGAGCACCGGGACCATTATGTGTTTTATTATGGCGATTTTAACTGGAGCACCTACACACAGGACCCGACGGCCGAGGAGCTGAATGAGCAGAACAGCTTGATCGTGGAGAAATCCAAGGCATATATCGACCGCAATTTCGCGCAGAAGGGCCTTACGCTGCATGAGGTAGCCCAGAAAAACCACGTCAGTCCCAATTATTTGAGCTATTTGTTCAAAAAGGATACGGGCTATAACCTATGGGAGTACGTCATCAAGCTCCGAATGGAAGAGAGCCGCAAGCTCATTCTTCATACGGATTTGCGGAGATACGAAATATCGGAGCGGGTAGGGTATGAATCGCCGGAGCATTTCAGCAAAATTTTCAAAAAATATTATGGGATGAGCCCGAGCGAGCTGAAGAAGGACGACAAGAGATAAGATGAAGTAAAAATAGCTATCATTGCCTTAGATATGCACATTACCAGCCAGCCGTCTTCCTTCTAAAATGAGATAGAGCGATAGAAAAGAAAAGAGGGAATCCTGATGAACCAACCAGCAGCAGTTAGCAAGCCGCTCGATACCCAGGTGCAGAGGAAGGCTGGCAGGTGGAAAAAGCATGTTTCGGGCTATTTATTTCTGTTGCCGGCAGCCATCATATTTATTTTGTTTTTGTGGGTGCCGATAACAAAGGGGATTATTTACAGCTTCTATACGATTGATTTTGTCAAAGGAAATGAATTCGTCGGGCTGGACAATTACAAGACGATCTTCAATGATCCTGACGTGTGGATCGGCGTGAAAAACACGCTTTATTACATGTTTTTATGTCTAATCATCGGCTTCTGGGTACCGATCCTGTTCGCAATCGCGATCTCTGAGCTGCGCCGCTTTCAAGGCTTCGTGCGTGTAGCAGCTTACCTGCCGAATGTTATTCCGGCGGTCGTGCTGTACGGTTTGTGGCGATGGTTCTATGATCCGGTCGGGCCTATCAACGGTGTCTTGACGCAGGCGGGCTCGGATCAAATTGCGTTTCTCACCAATAAGAGCTGGTCGATGATCTCGCTTGTCATTATGGAGACGTGGCAGCAATTCGGTTCAGGGATGCTCATCTATTTGGCGGCGGTGCTAAGCATTCCGCGTGATTGGTATGAAGCGGCAGAGATCGACGGTGCGGGCATCTTCCGCCGCATTTGGCATATTACGCTGCCGTCGATTCGCGGTCTCGTGCTGCTGCTGTTCCTCCTGCAGCTTATTGCGACTACGCAAGGCTTCCAATCGCAGCTGGCGCTGCTCGACGGCGGCCCGAATAAAGCGACGCTTACGTACTCGCTGCTCATCGTCAAATACGCGTTCACAAGACTGGATTACGGGGTTGCATCCGCGCTTGGCGTGCTGATGTTCCTTGTCCTTGGCGGATTGGCGCTGCTGCAATTCAAACTGAACAACAAGGGGGCAGCGAAGTCATGAAAAGCGTAGACAGAGGCATTCTATCCAGCTACGATTACCGCAAAAAAACAAACAAGCTCGGCTTCCTGGTCGTTATCGCCGTCATCGTAGCAATGGTGGGCTCGATGCTTTATCCGGTATTGACCGCCTTGTTCAACGGCTTGAAGGCGAATACGGAGGTTAATTCCTTCCCGCCGCGCTTCCTGCCTTCGGAATGGCATTTCGACAATTATGAAGCGGGCTGGAACTTCATGAACCTGCCTGTTTTTCTGAAAAACACGCTGATGATTTTTGGCGGCAACATGATCATGACGGTAGTTGTGCTCGGGTTGGCGGCTTTCAGCCTGTCGAAGCTAAACGTTCCGTATCAGCGGGCGATATATTTCTTCTTCATGATTACACTGTTCATACCGCCTAGCACGTATATTATTCCGAACTTTCTTAATTTGAAGGATCTTGGCCTGCTGAATACGTATGCCGCTTTTTGGCTGCCTGCCAGCGCCAGCGCTTTTTATTTGCTCCTTCTCAAAAACTTTATTGACGGCATTCATCATGAGATGTTCGAGGCTGCTCGCATTGACGGCGCATCCGATTGGAAATGCTTCAGCCTGATCGCTGTGCCGCTGTCCATTCCTATTTTCTCAACGCTCGCTATTTTCGTGTTCTCGACGGCATGGAATGATTGGTTCTGGCCATCACTCGTCATGCACAGCGACAGCAAATACCCGCTCGCAACGGCGGTCTACAAATACGTTATCAGCGCGCAGCGGCTGAATCTGAACATTAGGTTCGCCATCCTGACAATGGTCATGCTGCCTCCGATTCTCGTGTTTCTTACGTTCCAGAAATTTATTATGCGCGGACTTCAGCTTGGCGGGGTCAAGGGATAAACAGTTCGTAAACATACACATGATCGGAATAGGAATACACCTCGCCCAAATGAAAACGCCTCCTTTATGATGGGGATGTAGCAAAATATGAGTTGAGAAGGGGAATATCGATGGTAAAGAAAAATGTAGCAATCCTCATTTGTATGGTTATGCTATGCTCCATCCTGGCAGCATGCAGCGGAGGCAACGGCAAGAACGATCCGAAGGAAACGGAAAAGCCGACGAATGCTGCGACAAATAATACGCCAGCAGCAGAAACAGATCCTCCGAAGGAAGATATCAAAGACAAAAAAATTACGATCAGCATCTATTATCCTCTGCCTGACCAAGTCGAGAACCGCAAGCTGGAAGACGACAAAATCAAACGTTTCAACGAAGTATATCCTAATGTGGAAATCGTGAAGAGCGACTGGCATTACAACCCGAGCGAAATCGGCATCAAAATGGCGGCCAACGAAGCGCCGACCTTCTTCAATACTTGGGCAACGGAAGCAAAGTTCTTGCAGGAGCGAGGCTGGGTAGCCGATATTACGGAGCTATGGGATGCTTATGAGTATAAGGATCAAATCAATCCCGTTCTGCAAAGCCAATTCATTATTGACGGCAAGGTGTTCGGGGTATCTCAGAAGGCTTATGTAACGACTACGGTCGTTAACAAAAAGATGCTGGATGAGAAAGGCGTAGCCGTTCCGTCCTATGACTGGACATGGGAAGATATGTACAACACGGCCAAGGCGGTCGCTGATCCGAAAAAAGGGATCGCGGGTATCGCTCCAATGGGCAAAGGCACGGAAGCAGGCTGGAACTGGACCAATTTCCTGTTCGAAGCAGGCGGGGAAATCCAGACTGTCGCAGACGGCAAAGTAACGGCAGCATTCAACTCCCCTGCCGGTCTGAAGGCGCTTGAGTTCTACAATAAGCTGAGATGGGAAGCCAATGCGATTCCGCAGGACTGGGCACTTGGCTGGGGAGACGCGGTTGGCGCGTTCGGCCAAAGCCGTACGGCAATGGTTATCGCAGGAGCAGAAGGCGTTCTCGAGCAAGCGCTTAACCAAGGCGGCTTGAAGCCGGAGGATGTATTGACATTCCCAATGCCGGCAGCTGAGAAAGGCGGCAAGCACACTGGCGTGCTTGGAGGCGATTACCTGGTCATCAACCCGAATGCAACGAAGGATGAGCAAGAAATGGCATTCCGCTATATCACATTCGATTATTTCACGGATAAAGGCTTAGAGTCGATCGAAGCGGATATCCAGAAGCGCCAAGCTGAAGGGAAATTCTTTATTCCGCCGCAAATGAATTACTACAGCCCGTCTTCGGAATACGGACAGAAGGCTCAAGCGATTTTTGACAAATACGACAACGTCTACAAATATAATCCGGAGTCCGATGCGCTGCTTGACGGCAAGCCGGAAGCACAATACAACACGCAGGATTACTACGGCGAAGTAACGAACGTGCTGCAGGAAGTATTCTCGAATAAAGGTTCAGACTTGCAGGCCTTGCTTGATAAATCGGCAAAAGTCGTGCAAGAAAAGTTTTTTGATTCGATCAAAGTAGAATAGCAACATAAAAGGCCTCCATTCGCAAGTTGAATGGAGGCCTTTTATGTTGTCTAGCTTTCGAATTCCTCGGCAGCATTCGCGTGTAGGCTGTCTTCCTCGTTGTCTCTGATTGTTTTCTGAAGCACAAGGCAGGCGACGATGAGGAACGCACCGGCTATGGCGTAGTAGCCTTTCACGTAAAGTGGCTCCTCAAGCACGTATATACCAATGTATTGGGCGAGAACGGCAAGGATAAAGCCGGCCCAAGCCATGAATGTGAATGCGGAAGTATTGCGGCTTCTATAACCGGGATTGTAATCCTTCAGAAACTTATCCTCGTCGTTGTCCCGTGCTACCTTCTGGAGCAGGAAGGAAGTGATGATTAAGAGAATGCCGGTTACGGCGTAATAGCCTTGAACGGACATCGGCTGTTTCAGCGTATAGATGCCGATGAATTCGAAGCCGCAAGCGATAAGAAAGGCTGCCCATGCCATGAACGTGTAGGTAGGGGTATTGCGGCGGCGGTAAAAGTTAGCGGGTTTGCGTACATGCATCGTTTCCATTTTTTCCATTTGTGAAGGCCTCCCGAATCGAGTTGTTGTTGATGTCTTTAGTTTACAGCATATTCCTATGACTGAAAGTACCAACTTATTGTAGTACCAGGTGCTAGAAAGCTGAGCGCTGTTCATTCTGAAAGCAGGCTCGAACTGGACATTACTGTTAAAAATAACCGCGTATATATTTGGAGGCAAGGCCGTTTGTGATATTTTGGCCCGATTGCGACCTTGTTTCAGACAGAGGAATTGGCTAATTGGCTGGCAGGAATAAAATAACGATAGCTGGATTTGCAAAGGGCAGGCCCCTGCCGATTGGAAGGGGCCTGCTCTTTGTATCCGTAATATAACACCTACTTTATTTAGAAATGCACATCGTTATGTAAGCGATTCCAAATTATGATAAATAGGAATGATTGCATTACATAAACGAGTGCTTTCGAACCCCGATAGCACTTGCAAATCTTTGGGGAGGTCTGTGCAATGAAACGAGCAAGGTCCATCTTGGCATTGCTGCTCACGCTGCTGCTTCTACTTACGGCAGTGCCAGTCTATGCGAATGAGGCGGCACCGGAAACGGAAGGCGCTTCACCGCCAGAGACGGCGGCAATTTCGGTAACCGAGTCCACCTATGTACGCATACAGAACAAATGGCAGAACAATTATTTGTATGAGGATGAGAGCGGGATTGTCCGTTACGGCTTTCCAAGCTACGAGGATCAATCTTCGCAATGGCTCATAGAGGATTATAACGGCAACAAACGTTTTCAGAATCGCGCCACCGGACATTATATGACGATTGCGGAAGTTGCGCAGAGGAGGGACGCGCTGACGAGCCGTGCGATTGCAGAGAGCACGCTTGCTGATCAATGGACGATTCATGATTCCACTCGTGCGGGTTATGTGGTCATTAAGAGCGCTACCGTTCCGGCAAACGCGAATCTCGTTATCCATCAGGAGGACCAGCTCGGCTTTGCGGAAGCAAGCAACGATATTAATATTACGTTTGAAAGCCCGCAATGGGCGCTTGAGCCCGTAGAGCCCGCTGCGCCGATTCGGCTGGCGAACAAGTTCCGCGCTGGCCAGTATTTGTATGAAGCGGCCGATGGCTCCGTAAATTATGGCCTGGTACCGGCTGTGGACCGCGCTTCCCATTGGGTGCTGGTACCTGGGGAAACCCCGGAATCCTACCGAATCAAAAACCGCTCGACCGGCCATTACATTACACAGGGCGTTTTGAGTGAGCCGATCAAAGCCGTTGCTTTGGATTCCACGGTCAAAAGCGAATGGATGACGGCGCCAGCAGCAGGGGATGGTTACGTCACCTTTCAGAACGTAGAGGCCTACCAGTTAGACCCTGCGCAGCCATTCGTGCTGAACACGCAGTTTGATGACATTCATGTGCGGTCCAACAATTCTTCGGTACTGGAGAGGGACAACGCGCATTGGCGAGTTGAACTGGCGCCGGATGTACAGCCCTACCGAATCGTTAATTTTACGAATGAGCCTGTAGGAATCGCTTATTTGCACGAAGAGGCGGGAGTGGTTGAATATGGGCCGCTGACTGCCGCAGCAGGAGAAAAAGCTTATTTCCAGTGGGTACAGGAGGACTTGAACGGGAAGAAGAGGCTGCGCAATCTGGCAACCGGTCATTACATGACTAGGGCTGGCTCCTCTGACCCAAGTGATCCAATCCAAGCACTGGCGCTAGGGGCAAGCTCAGCGGACGATCAATGGTCGATTAGCAGCTCCAAGCTGTATGACGATTATAAAGTGGTGAAGAGCGAGGCAGGATCAGCTCACTATTTGCATATTCAAGGAAGTGCGGGAGCCGCGCAGGCGGGCGCAATTGATCCGAATGTGAATGCGGCGCAGTGGCTGTTCGAGGATCCGGCATTCAGCGGCGACGGTACCCCTCAATACGTTCGGATCCAGAATGATTGGCAAAGCTTTGTGCTTTACGAGGATGCGGCGGGTCAATTGAAATACGGCAACGTTGCAGAAAATGATCACAAGGGACAATGGCTGATCGAGCGCTTCAACGGTCGCAAACGGATTCAAAACAGAGCAACGGGCCATTATATCCATTTGCAGAATGTGAAGGACGGACGCATTGCTGTGTCCGAGGTTGCGGATGAATGGACGAGTGCGGTATGGGTCATCGAGGACGTTAGCGGCTCCAAGCTGATTCACAGCGTTCAGGATGCGAATGACGTTGTAGGCCAGCAGAAGTATATTAGCTTGCAGAACCTGACCAAATATGCGGAATATGGCGTCATTAATCCGACCTGGGGCAGCCCGAAATGGAAGTTCATTCCGGTTGCCGACGCGGCGCTAACGAATGTCCGGCTCAAAAATAAAGAAACAGGCAGCTATCTCTATGAAGTGACTGCCGAAGGCGAGGATATAGGGAAGCTGAAGTACGGTGAGCTGCCAGAATCGGATATGAGCTCGATCTGGTATTTGGAGAGAACGGGTGACGGCCCGACGTCCGTCCGCTTGAAAAACATGCAAACCGGCCATTATGCTTCGATGGAGCATGTAGGAGGAGATGTCGAGCTTGAGTCGCCAACGCAGCAGATCATCGCACAAGGCGATATTTGCACCTGCTGGGGCAGTGCGAAATGGCTGATGGAGCCTGGAGCAACGGATGGCCTTGTCATATTCAAAAGCGGCTGGGCGGGCCATTTGCTTTATGCGGATGGCGAGGCTTTCACGAAGGTCAGCAAGGCGGTCGCCGGAGAGGACAGCGCCCAATTCGCAGTGGAACCCGTCGCGATCGCTGCGGAGCCGATTTCGGAAGCGCCGGTGCGCATTCGCAATAAGGCAAACGGCCAATATTTGTATGAAAACAACGGCGGTATTGTGTTATATGGTGATTTGGCAGATAACAATGGCTACAGCCACTGGATCATTGAATCCGACGACGGCTCGCAAAGGCTTAGAAACCGGGCAACCGGTCATTATATGGCGATGACGAGCGATTATGCTTTTATTGAAAGCAAGCAAATGGAGGCAGCCGAGCAAGCTTCGCGGTGGTCGGTTGAAAGCACGCTTAGCGGCGCGGAATATTGGATACGCAGCATGAACGGGATTTACAATGATGAGCTCATTCATGTGCAGAATAATGCCGGGTACGCGGAGCGCGGCTTATATCCCGCCTCGTTCGGATCGGTGCAATGGACCTTCGAGGATGCGCCCGAGCAGTTCGAGACGCCTGTGATGGGCGAGGAGAAAATGAATGATACAGCCACTCCGATCTTTGATGATACGGGCTACGTCCGTATTAAGGCGAAACAAGGCGGTTACTTGTATGAGATCGATGGTGCCGTATTAACCATGCCATCGGCTGTTGACAGCGCCAGCTTGCAGTGGCTGCCGCAGGACTTCAACGGCCGCCGCCTGCTGAAGAACAAAGCGACGGGGCATCTGCTCGCTTGGGATGTCGAGACATCCAGCCTCATTGGATATTCGGGTGAGCTTAGAGGATATGACGCTGCCCAGTGGAGAATCGAGGACCGGTCAGGCTACAAGCAGCTCTTGAATGCTTCGGGGGCAGGAGCTCTGCATCAGTCGGGAGGCCAATTGGCTTATGGAGTAACGGATGCTATCGAGGAGACGTTATGGCAGCTTGAGCCGGTCGCATCGCATCAACGCTATGAGGCTGAGAAGGCTTTTGCATCGACAGGCATTCAGGCAGAAGCTTCGCACAAAGGGTATAGCGGAGACGGTTATGCCGGCAGCTTCGCAGAGACGGGGCACAAAATCAGCTTCACGGTTCACGCTCAGGCTGCCGGCAGCTTCGAGACAGAGCTTCGTTATTTGAACATCACCGGTTCCGCGAAGCAGTTGAGCCTTTATGTTAATGGGATTCGAACCGAACAGGTGCCATTCGCGGCAGCGGAAGGCTCGGCAAGCTGGTCAACGGCAGCGATTTCAGTCCTGCTTCGTAGCGGCATTAATACGATTGCGCTGCAAAGGGATGCGGCGGATTCTGGAGGGGTGTTGCTCGACAGCTTAGTCGTGAAAGATAGTGTCGGCATCGCCTATCGCGGAGCTACGGTTCCTTACATTTCCTATGAAGCAGAGCATGGTACGACGAACGCTGAGCTTATCGGGCCGTCGCGCAGCTATCGCGAAGTGGCAGCCGAGGCGTCGGGCCGCCAAGCAGTGAAGCTGAACGACGAAGGCGACTATGTAGAATTTACGCTGGCGAAGCCGGCCAATTCGCTCGTGCTGCGCTATGTTATTCCGGACAGCTTGGACGGCGAAGGACTAAACGAGACGTTAGCGCTTTATGTGAACGGCGAGTTTAAGCAGCATTTGGCGCTGAGCTCGAAGCATGGCTGGGAATACGGCAGCTATCCGTGGTCGAATGATCCGAAGCAAGGCAACGCGCACCGGTTCTTCGATGACATTCACGCGCTAATTGGTGAACTGCCGGCAGGCGCTACGATTCGATTGCAGAAGGATCAAGGAAATGAAGCCGATTATTATGTGATCGATCTTGTGGATATGGAGCAGGTAGAGGGTCCGATTGCTATGCCGGACGGCTTCCTGTCGGTGACTGATTATGGAGCGGTATCCGCTGATGGCATCGATGATTCTGCCGCGTACCATGCCGCTGTTCTTGCAGCTAAGGAGCAAGGAAAGGGCGTATGGTTCCCTGCCGGCCAATTCGAGCTCAAGGCGGATGTCATTGATTTGGACCACATTACGATTCGCGGAGCGGGCATGTGGCATACGACGCTGATCGGAGCCAAATTTATCGGGAAAGGTGCACAAATTGGCGTATACGATCTGCTTATTGACGGCGATCTCAATATCCGCGATGATGAAGCGCTGACGCACGCTTTCTACGGCGGCTTTGGCGCGGGCTCAGTCATTCAGAACGTATGGGTAGAGCATTCCAAAACCGGACTTTGGCTCTCGAAGGTTAGAGGCGGCGATGAGATCACAGATGGCCTGCATATGGTTAATCTGCGTCTTCGCAATCTGATGGCGGACGGCATTAACTTCTCCGTAGGCACAAGCAACAGTCTCATGGAGCAATCTGATATTCGTTATCCGGGCGATGACGGGCTGGCGATGTGGTCGGCGGAAGGACGTGCGAGCGTAAATAATACGGCACGTTTCAACACGGTCGCTTTGCCTTGGCTGGCCGACAACTTCGTTATTTTCGGCGGGCAAGGCAACAAGCTTCAGGACAGCATCGGTACGGATACGATTACGAATGGCGCAGGAATTGCGGTGTCGACGCGCTTTAATCCCGTAGCATTCAGCGGGACGACGATCGTTGAGCGCAATACGCTGATTCGTACGGGCAGCGCGGATTCGGCCTACAATGTCAATTTAGGCGCGATTTGGATTTTTGCTGGGGAGAAGGACTTGAACGGCAAGGTTATCGTGCGTGATAATGTAGCGCTGGACAGCACGTATGCGGGCCTGATCGTTCATGGCGGCGGCTTCCATATCGATAACTTGTCGCTGCAGAATATCGTGCTCGATGGAATGGGAACGAACGGGATCGACGTGACGAGCAACGTGTCAGGCATTATCGAGGTGGATAACATCATTGTACGCGGCGAGAGGATTGCGATGCTGGCGGACGCGAATGAGCAGCTTTCGTTCACGGAGCTGAACGAGGGCTTTGCGAATCAATCGAAGCCGTTCCGAATGACGACTTCTGAAGGGGATAGAGGCCCGCTCGACTTGACGGTAGGGGAGTCGGTGGCGCTTCGTGTGCTTGATTCGGAAGGTGTTGATCTGACGGCGGATGCAGTCCTTGCGATCGAGCATCCCGGAATTGCGTCGATTGGGGCAGATCATAAATTGATTGCGCTGACAGCCGGATTGACGCGGCTTACAGTGACGGCGGCTGGGAAGAGCAGAGTCTATACGGTAGAGGTGAGGGCAACTGCTGTGACAGGTGAAGAAACAGGCGGCGCTGGCTCGGGCGGGGCTGGAAGCAGCGTTCCGACCGAGCAGAACGACGGAAAACTCAAAGCGGCAGCCGGCAACAAGCAGCAGCGAATCATATTTGACAAGACAGCGTTATCGGAGAAAGGAGAGCTCGCTTTCTCGGCTGAAGCGCTTCTGGAAGCAGCAAAGAGCAGCCCCGATGCGGTTATTGTAATCGAGCAGGGAAGCGCGACGTATGAGTTTCCTCTTGCGCTAACCGAAGGCTTGCTGGAGCATACGGAACCGGCTGTGAGCATGAAAGCCAGCTTCCTCTTCAAGATACAGCCGGTAAGCGCGGAACAGTCGGCAGAGCTGAAAGCAAAAGCCCAAGCGGCTGGCTTAGAGCTTGTTGGCGAACAAGCGGCCTTTACGCTTACCATAATAGAGGGAAGTACTTCGACAGAGGTGCACAGCTTTAGGGGCAAGTTCGTGAAGCGTACCATAACTGTGGAAGGCGTGCTTGACGTTGACTCTGCGGTAGCGCTGGTATATGACGCTGCAACTGGTCAATTCCGTTACGTACCTTCTTTGTTTACAACAGCGGGCGGAAAAACGACAGCAGCGATCATGAGCCTTAGCAACAGCATCTATGCCGTTGCCGTTCATAAGCAATCCTTCGAGGATATTGGCAAGCACTGGGCCAAATCGAGTATCGAGCTGCTCGCTTCCAGGCTGATCGTCAGCGGGGTTTCCGACTCGGAGTTTGTACCGAATCGCACCATTACGCGTGCGGAATTCGCTGCCCTGCTGGCAAGATCGCTTGGACTTGGCTTAGGCGAGGGCTCTAAGGCTCCGACCTTTGCAGATGTGCCTGCTGCCGCGTGGTATGCGGATGCGGTCACAGCTGCTGCGGGCTACGGAATCATTAAAGGCTTCGAGGACGGGAATTTCCGTCCGAATGAGACGATTACGCGAGAGCAGATGGCTGTAATGGCAGCGAATGCGCTGCAATTCGCGAAGCAAGCGGGGGCGAGCGTGAGCTTAGTCGCCCCGCAAGCGGTGAGCTTTGCCGATGAATCAGATATTCACGGCTGGGCACTCGCGGCGGTGAAGACGGTCGCTGCCGCAGGTGTGCTACAGGGCAAGGGCAATGAACGATTCTTGCCTGCAGAGCTGGCAAGCCGCGCGGAAGCGGCAGTAGTCATTGCACGTCTGCTGCAATTCGTGCAATTGTTAGATAAATAACAGCGAGATCTAATTGAAAAACGGTGTCAGCCTATTCCGCTAATCCAAGCGGGCTGACACCGTTTTTGCTGTGTTCATCGTTTTCTCAGTACGAAAAATTCGCAATCCTTGCGGTTGTGATAGGCGATATCGCTTACCCCGGACTGGGTTACGATTATGCTATCGTCAAATCGCACGACAAGCGAGCTTGCGTCGATAAGCTGGTTGTTTTGAAACACGCGAATGCGCTGCTGCTGCTCAAGGACCTCTTCAAAATCAAGATCGGTGCTCAGTCGTCGGTTGATAGCCATCGTTAAGCTCCTTTGTCAAAGGAATAATATTATTAGTCTATCGCATGCGGTCATGCGTTGCAAAGTCTCTTTGTCGCCTCGACCCATCCTATGTTACATTGTAAACACGAAAGATGAACACCAAGAAGGAGCGACAAGCATGTCTATACGTATTCGGCTGCTGCTGTCTTACACGTGCATACTCATCGTAACCATCGTTTTGTTTCTTGCTGCCGCGCTTCTTTTCGTGGTTGCAATAACAGGTGATGTACGGAGCGTTAAGGACTTTTACAATATCCATTATTCCGTAAACCCGCTAACGGAGCAGGAGGAGACAATCTTTCTCGACCTCAAGTATATGGCCAAAAACGAACCGGATTCCCTGCTGGATCAGGAGCTGCTTAATCAATATAATTACAAGCTTCGCGCAGAGCAGGCGGAGCTGTTCATTCGAAAAGAGGATAAGCAGCTCTATTCCTCATTGTCCGTGAAGCAGCCAGCCTTTATGGAGCATCTGCCTGATTACGAAATGGAGAATAACGCGATTCGGAATACGCTCCAAATCGGCGAGCACTTCTATGCGTATGCCAAATTTGATTTTTATTTTCCTGACCGCTCGAAGGGCAGCGTGCTAGTCGTGCGCGAGCGAAGCCCGTTCGCGGAAATTGTGCGGACGCTGCTTCCTATTGTTCTAGGCGTGCTGTTTATCGTCCTGCTGCTCATGAATGTGCTGCTCTACTACTTCTTGACGCGCAGCATCGTTAAGCCGCTTGAGCTGCTTCGGAAATCAACGGAGCGAATCACAGCGGGCAATCTTTCCTTTGAGCTCCATGCGGAAGGTAACGATGAGATCGCCAAGCTGAGTGAAGCATTCGAGGTGATGCGCGGGAAGCTGAAGCAGTCCGTGGAGAAACAGCTGCAATACGAGCATAACCGCAAAGAGCTGATCGCGAACATTACGCATGATCTGAAAACGCCGATTACCTCGATAAAAGCGAGCATTGAAGGCATTCGGGACGGCGTGCCGGATACGAAGCAGAAGATGGAACGGTACGTGAATACGATTCTGACCAAGGCCGATGACATGGATCAGCTCATTGATGAGCTGTTTCTCTACTCTAAGCTGGACTTAAAGCAGCTGCCTTTTACATTTGAGCCGATTAATTTGGGACACTTCATTCAGGATTATGCGGAGGACCTGCAATTCGACCTGCAAGAACAAGGCATACAGCTGGAATGGAGCATCGATACCTCGCCTGATTCGAACGTGCTGGCCGACCGCGATAAGCTGAAACGGGTTTTAGTGAACATCATGGACAACTGCGTGAAATATATGAAGGCATCGCCGAAAAAAATCTCAATTACGCTGCAGCCTGAGCAGGGGCAGCTCTGTCTAACGATTCGCGATAACGGACCGGGCATTTCGGAGGAGGCCGTTCCGTTTGTGTTTGAGCGGTTCTTTCGCGAGGATTTGTCCCGCAGCAGCCAAACCGGAGGTAGCGGGCTTGGACTAGCGATTGCGAAGCAAATCATTGAGGGACATGACGGCTCCATATACGCGGAAAGCAAGCTTGGGGCAGGCACCTCAATCATCATTGTACTACCGCCTGCCAAGCAATAGGAGGACGCCAATGACGAAGATATTAATCGTGGAAGATGAAGTGACGATAGCCGAGGTCGAGAAGGATTATTTCGAGCTGCACGGCTTTTCGGCGGACATTTGCTTGAATGGAACAGATGGCCTGCGTGCTGCAATAAACGGTCAATATGATCTCATCGTGCTTGATCTGCAGCTGCCAGGCATGGACGGGTATGAGCTATGCAGGCAGATTCGGGCCGAAAAGGAGGTCCCGATACTAATCGTATCCGCCAAGAAGGAAGAGATCGATAAAATTCGCGGCTTAAGCCTTGGCGCCGATGACTATATTACGAAGCCGTTTAGCCCAAGCGAGCTTGTCGCTCGCGCGAAGGCGCATTTGCAGCGCTATCAGCGCCTGATCGGCAAGCGCGAGACGAAGGGCTCGGAGAAAATCAGCATTCGCGGCTTGCAGATTGATGCCGGCTCGCGCCGTGTTTACGTGAACGGCAGCGAGGTGCAATTCACTGCGAAGGAGTTCGATCTGCTCTCTTTCCTAGCGCTTAATCCAAATCATGTATTCAGCAAGCAGGAGCTGTTCGAGCAGCTGTGGGACATGGATTCGCTGGGAGAAATCGCTACCGTGACCGTTCATATTCGCAGGCTGAGGGAGAAGATTGAGGCGGACCCATCAAACCCGCAATATATCGAAACCATATGGGGTGCAGGCTATCGCATGACCGTATAGAAGGATTGGAAGTGATCGTTTCGGAAAAGTTTCGCGGCTGTTTATCTTTTGTTAATGTTTTGTTTGCTCGGGGTTTATTTTTGTGCTTTATCATGAGTGTAAGTTAATCAACAGCATTCATGAGGAGGAAACAAAGATGAATTTCGTTTCGAATAAGATGGCAGCAATCGTATTAGCAGCAGCAATCGGGGCTTCGGCTCTTGCAACGGGGCCAGTGAATGTATGGGCAAGCAGCGGAACGCAGGCAACGGCCGCAGGGCTTGGCTTTCAGGATATAAATGAGGACGGCGCTTCTTCGGCAGCCATTCAAGAACTATTGAAGCAAGGTGTAATGAACGGCTATGGAAATGGTCTGGTCAAGCCGAATGCGGCAGTAACGCGTGCGGAGCTTGCCAAGCTGGTCGTGACAGCCCTGGGATTGCCGATTAACGCGGCTCAGCCCGCGGGAGTTACGGATCTGGCGGCGGGCAAATGGTATCATGATTACGTCGCAACGCTAGTTAACCTAGGCGTGATGCTACCCGAAGGAGGATTGCTGAAGCCAAATGAGCCGGCAACCGCAGAGGAGCTTGCAGGCGTAGTCTCGAAGGCGTTGAAGAGGGATGTTGCTTCCGTTCAATACTGGGCGAAAAATGTTGGCGTAAAGGCTGAATCGGTGACGCGCGGCGAACTAGCGCAGCTAGTCGTCACATCGCAACAGGCGAAGCCTTCGACGGATGCAACCGTTGCAGAGATCAAGGTGCTAAACACGATCACGCTTGAGATCACTTTCTCTGAGCCGCTGACGCCGGAGGATGCGGCACTTGATCAAGCATTGAAAAACTTCAGCTTCAGCAATGGACTCACTATGCTTAACGTGCCGCAGCTTAAAACGGGCTCTATCTCGACCTACATCGTGCCAACCTCTCCGCAGAAGGCGGAAGCATCCTATGACCTGACCTATAAAGGTAAATCGGCAGGTTCATTCGTAGGCAGCGGCGAGAAAATCGAAATGAGCAGCGCCGGCCAAGTTTCGTTTGATACGTTCGAGGTTGAATCGGAGTTGTCCAAAGGCGTGACGGATTACGGAAATGTCATTTCAGCCTACTCGGTTGGCAGAGCAGCGATCGCCTTTGTACTGAATGAGAATAACCAATACAACGGGAATACGTATGAGATCATTTCTTCCATGCGTGCCAAGCAGGTAACGATTACGCCAGAGGGCGGTGCGCCGATGCAGGCGACATATGTCTTATTCACGCAAGCGACCGATGGCCGCCAAGCGCCTAAATTCCGGCTGCCTGCCGGTTCCGTATTGACACCGGGCGTTAAATATACGGTAACCTCGGAATGGTCGAATATCGCGAACGGCACTTTTGTTGCCAAAGAGATCGCACCGCTGGAGCTCGCTTCGGCAAAAGCGTTGAATGACAGCTCGCTTGAGCTTACGCTGAAGGAAGATCCGAAAGACGAGCTGTTTGCGGTTCGGAGCATTGAGCTGACGGGCACGGACGGCAGCAAGCTGACCGCGGCTTATAAGCTGACATCACGCAAAGGGGCAACGGGTATTTTTGAGCTTGCAAGCGGATCGAAGCTGGCAGCGGGCATGACGTATAAAGTGAACGCCGTTTCGGGCTGGGCAACGGGAAGCGATATTGCAGTCACATTGTCCGAATAATTACATTCAAGGTGCTTCAACAAGGCAGGCCGATTGCGGCTTGCCTTTTTTGTGCTGATATAGGTTGTCAACTCTCATGATGCGAGTACTCATGAATCCAAGTATTCATGCTGTCAACTCTCATGATGCGAGTACTCATGAATCCAGTATGCGTGTTGTCAACTCTCATCATGCGAATCTTATGAATTCAGCTCTATGCTGCCAGCTCACATTATGCGAGGTCTTATGAATTCAATTTTTTAACTGTCAGCTTCATCATGTCCGCTTTCATGAAATCCGTTCACATGATGGCTGCCTGCTTATCTTCTTTTTTGGCCAAGTTCCGCATAAGTATGGGTAATGGCTGCGAGCCGGAATGCGGGAGGGGATCGGATTGGCGAAATGGGGAAGGAGAGGCTGGCGGTTCAGGCCGTTTGGCGGAAGCCGGATGCTCGGATCAGGCCGACCGTTCTCACGGGTTAAGGCAGTGAGCTGGGGAAGCCGCGGCAGCACGTCCGCATCGCGCCCGGCACCGAAGAAATGGGGTACACGGGGAAGTTCGAGCAGCAGCAGGCGGCCCGTGCTTAATTTTGGCGGCTCCAGAAGCAAGAGCAGTGGCAGCTCAGGCGGAGCATGGGGAGCGAGACCGGCAAGGCCAAGGATCAGGCGCAGGACGATATTCATCATTACATTGGTCGTGATGATGGTGTTTACCATACAATCTTTTGTTTATATCGAACGAAACCTGCGTCCGCCGCTTATGAACATCGCGAAGATTAGAGTGAAGCAGGTAGCAACGCAGGCCATCAATAAAGCGATAACGGAGCAGGTAGCAAGCCGCTCAGAAACAGATAAGCTCATTGATTGGAAAATGAACAGCAATGGCAAAATATCCGGCTTCATGCTGAATTACGCTGAGCATATGAGCATTACCTCGCAAACGATCAATACGGTGCAAGCGACTTTGAACGACATGAAGGATATTCCAGAGCATATCCCGATCGGCCATGCGCTGAACAGTGCCATTATCTCTTCATTCGGACCGCGGGTCCCGGTCAAGTTCGAGCCCGTTGGCGCCGTAAAGGTAGATCTCAGCACACGGCAAAAAGATGCAGGCATCAACATGATTCTGGTTGAGGTGTACATTCGGATCATAGCAGAAGTAACGATTATTATCCCGTTTGACACCGAGCCGGAAATCGTCGAAACGGATATACCGATTTCCTATTTGCTCGTTGTAGGCGACGTACCTATGTATTATTACGACAACACGGGCAAGCCAGTTGGGGATTCGGCTGCGCAGGCTCCTAATATTTCGGTTCCATTAGGCCAAGGAAACGGCAGCGGCGTGACGGCGAATCCTCAGAACAGCGGAAATGAAGAGGATTCTAACTCGGGAGCAGCAGGCGCCGAAGGCGCGACAGAAGGATCGAACGAGTCGGAGGGGCATTCCAATAACTCGGGCAATGTCGAAAGCAATGCAGGCGATGCGGCAAGCGGCGGGGAATAGCCGTTAATAAAAAACGACTTTATTGTCCGCTGTGAAGGGCGGACGATAAAGTCGTTTTGGCATGGCGGATTATTTCCCTGAGCGAATCCGCTTGCGTTCAGCTTGCTCCCAGCGGCGCAGCATCGGATAAGGATCGAACGACCACTCCATAAGGCCCCGATCACTGTACACGCCATAATGCAGATGAGGCGGAAATTTCCCTGAGGTGCCCGGCTTTCCGTACCCAGAGCTTCCGACCCAGCCAACCACCTGGCCTGGCTTCACGATATCGCCGGTGCTGATCGTTTTGTCAAAGCCGGAAAGATGTGCGTAATAATGATAAAAGTTGTTGAGATCGCGAATGCCGATCCGCCAACCACCGTAAGGATTCCAGCCTTTTACCTCGACGATGCCGTAGCACACGCTCCGGACGGGCAACCCGTGGTCTGCGAATATATCGGTCCCCTCATGGGTTCGTCTGCCGCCCCAGCTCCGGCCCGTCCCCCATGTGCTGTTATACGAATAATGGGTGCCAATAGGAACGGGAAAAGCATGCTCGAACAAATCAAGCTTCCCGAAAGCAGCGTATATACGGGCAAACTGCTGGATGCGCTGCACGGCACGGTTATTCTGATAATATTCCCATAAGCCTATCGAAAAGTCGTCATCGGAGATGCCGTAAGCGGCAACACGGCTTACGAGTGAGTACAGAAGATCGTCGTCACTCGTACGGTCTGCCTGGCCATTGCCGTCCCCGTCGCGGCCAATACCATTGAAAAAACGAATGGAAGCTGGCGAGCTGTCCTCCGAGTTCGGGTTCAGCATGCCTGCCCAGCGCTCCGGATCGATAAATACGCCAACCGTGCTTCCGAGCATAGGCCTTGCCTTCGGTTTTACCTTTGACATCGAGCGTTCATATTGATCGATTGCGGCGATCCAGTACCAAGGCACATCGGTAAACAAGCTTAATTTCTCATATAACGATCTTCTTATAGGCAAAGGATCTGTCTCGGCAGCTGCCATTCGGTCAGCGTTTTTTCCAATCCGGCTCATGATCGCAGGAGAGGCTTTAGCGTTGCTGACCGGAAGAGCCATGAGCAGCAATGCTGCGATTAATGCTGCGGCAATAGGTATAGTCAGTTTCAAACGTCTCACCCTTCCAAAAGCATGACAGTTATGACGTTATCGTTTGCAAATGAATCGTTTTTATGCGAAATCGGTTCGCATTGGAAACGAAATGCCGAGAAAGTGCTATTTTTTATGGAAACATGTTATAATAACCCCATGAGTTTAGGAACGATAAATGAACTTGAAAGCAGGTAATCCCTTATGAAACAACAAGAAACGCTTAAAAAGCCTGACTGGCTTCGCATAAAATTAGCGACAGACGGCAACTATGCCGAAATTAAAAATATGATGCGCACCAAAACATTACATACGGTATGCGAGGAAGCACGCTGCCCGAATATTTATGAATGCTGGTCGAACCGTACGGCTACATTTATGATATTGGGTGATATTTGCACGCGCGCATGCCGTTTCTGCGCGGTCAAGACCGGCATGCCGACTGAGCTCGATCTTGACGAACCGGAACGCGTGGCGGAAGCGGCGGAGCAGATGAATTTGCAGCACTGCGTAGTTACTTCGGTTGCTCGCGATGATTTGAAGGATGGCGGCGCCTCTATTTTTGCAGCTACGGTACACGCGATACGCAAGCGTATGCCATTTTGCCGCGTAGAGGTATTGATTCCCGATTTTCTTGGCAATAAGGATGCGCTTCAGATCGTCATGGATGCCAATCCGGATATTCTGAACCATAACGTGGAAACTGTAGAGAGACTCTCGGATCGCGTCCGTGCAAAAGCGAAATACAGCCGTACCATGGAACTGTTAAGCCGTGCCAAAGAAATGAAACCCAAAATTCCAACGAAATCAAGCATTATGCTTGGCGTAGGCGAAGAATGGGATGAAATTTTGCAGACGATGGATGATCTTCGCGCGAACGACGTGAATATTTTGACATTGGGTCAATATTTGCAGCCTTCGCCGAGCCATCTGAAGGTCGTACGATATGTCCACCCAGATGAATTCGCAAAACTAAAAGAAGAAGGGCTGAAGCGCGGTTTCAGGCATGTTGAATCCGCACCATTAGTACGCAGCTCTTATCATGCACATGAGCAGACCGATTCGGCACACGCAGCAATTGCTGCAGATACCGTAGAAGCGGGATATGACCGTGAGATTCCCTCCGGTGCTTGCTCGAGCAGCTTGTAACTGACGCTCAAGATGAGGTGGAAACCATGGCTTTGATTCATATCGGCGGAAAATCATATGAAATCGTACAAGAAAATAGAAATGGCTGGAATCCTGAGGCATTTCGCGATCGATACAGTGAAGTATTAGAGCGTTATGATTATATTGTAGGAGACTGGGGCTATAGCCAGTTGAGGCTCAAAGGCTTCTTCCGCGACAACCACCAGAAAGCGACCAAGGATAGCAATCTATCCAGCATGTCTGATTATATTAATGAATATTGCAATTTTGGCTGCGCGTATTTTATTCTCGAGAAAACGATAAGCACGCAGCGGGAGCCTGAGGATTACGATCTGGATGCCGATGATCATCGGCCGCGTCTTGATGCGGCTGACCTTCTCGCAGCAGTTGCGGGCATGGCAGACGCAGAGGGTGGCGTGGATCTCGACAACACGGAAGTCGCAACCGCAAAGGAAGAAGTCTCGCATCCTACGCATGAGCGTCATAGCCGCCACCATAACCGTGAGAATCGGCATAGAAGCTCAAACCGCAGCAGCCACGAGAGCAAAGGCGATTCAGCAAACGCAGCGAGTGAAGGCAAGAACAACGAGCAGCAGAGCAGCGGCAAGCGCGAGCAGCAGCGGAAGGGCGGATATAAAGGAAATGATCACCGCGGTAAAAAGCCGTTCCGGCTTGCAGCCAACGAAACCGCGGCGGCTTCGACTTCTTCAGAACAGAATAGACCGCAAAAAAAAGACACGGAACGCCATTAATATGGCGCTTCGTGTTTTTTTGTTTGATTTAACGTACATCGTAACCGAGAAACGCTTCACGCACTCGATTCCAGAAAGGGAATGGACGATAACGGGCAAAGCTGACCTTGCGGCTTGATACACTGCAGCGTATGGAGAGTATATCGCTGCGCATAATGCTGACGTGATCAATGGTAAGCTGAAGGCGCTGTTCTTTTTTTGAGATAATGTCGCAATGATGATGCTGCGGGAGCAGCACGGATGAGCCTAACGTACGGTATACGCGATTGTTGATCGAAGCAATCTCAGCGATTTGCAGCGATTCGATGGACGGATGGACGATAGCGCCGCCCAAGCTTTTGTTGTACGCTGTGCTTCCTGAAGGAGTGGAGATTACGATACCGTCACCGCGGAACATCTCGAACATCTCATCATTAATATTAATTTGGGCAACGAGGGTTCCGTCTACGCCCTTGAGTGTAAATTCGTTCAAAGATAGGTAATGACGAGATTCGGTCGGTGTCTCCAGCTCAATCTCCGCAAGCGGGTATCTGACAATATGCGGAGTTTCTTCCGCCATCATCTTGACAAGCTCATCAAGCTCATCTGCTTGCCAATCCGCGTAGAAGCCGAGATGTCCGGTGTGAACGCCAACAAAAGCAACATCCGTTATTTGGTCGACATATTTATGGAAAGCGAGAAGCAGCGTACCATCGCCTCCGATGGAGATGACAATTTCAGGTGCATCATCATTCCGAGCGAAGCCGCGCTCCGCAGCCAATGTATGAAATTTCTCTGCCAACGATTTGGATAAAGCGTCGCCTCGATCAATTACCGCATACTTCAAAATAAATCTCCTTCCGAGCACCATAGTACTTTAGATGATAAAGGAAATTGTGTATAAATTCAATGCGCCGCGGTGCTTCGACAGCGAAATCATACCGGCTCAAGGACCGAGCCATCCCCAAAGCACATACACAAGCGCCATTGCGATCAACCCATGCAGAAACCGGGCGTACAGGAAAGGGCGATATCTAAGATCGGTTTTGCTTAGCAGACTAGCGATTTGGGCATGAACGGAAAGACCGGCCCATGACAGCACCCAAGCGGCTATTGCAGCTTGATGCAAAAGTCCAGTTCCGGCTGTTCCTGCGGAACGCGCTCCAAGCGTAACTTCGAATAAGCCGTAAATGCCCGCATCGGCAAGCAGCCTAGGCAACCCAACCATTTGAAATAGGAATCGGAGAGCTTCGGTCATCGCCTCTACGATACCGGCGTGGGTGAGCATTTCCATGACAACGGAGAAAAAAACGACAAGCCCGCCTACAACGATCATGAGCCGAAGCGCGGATTGAATAGAGTCCTGCACGAGTTTGCCTAAATCTCTGCCGTCAAGCAATCTTGCTTCGTGCATCGCTTTGAGCGCTTCTGATACAATAGATGGCTTGCGCTTACGTATGCCGGCAGCCGTATTGACGTTCTTTTTGGGGGAGGATGGGAGTGCTTTTCGGTCATGGAACCGCATGAGCAATCCAATGATCAGTCCTCCGCCGTAATGAGCGGCAGCAAGCACAGGAGCAAGAGCGACGTTATGAAAAAAACCGACGGAAACGGCGCCAATCAAAAAGATCGGATCGGATGTCGTAGTGAAAGCGACAAGCCGCTCACCTTCCGCTCGATTGATAAGCTTTTGCTCCCAAAGCTGGGCAGTAAGCCTGGCTCCAACGGGATAACCCGAAATGTAACCCATAGCCACTACGAAACCGCCGATGCCTGGAAGACGAAATAAAGGGCGCATATAAGGGTCCAGCAGCTTTCCGAAAAAATGGACAATTCCGAAACCAAGCAGCAGCTCCGATATGACGAAAAAAGGAAATAGAGCCGGGAAGAGCACCTGCCACCAGATCGATAAGCCTCGAAGCGAGGCGCCTAGCGTTTCGGTGGGAAAGATCGTCATAAGCAGTGCGATCACGAGCGCGCTAAAGGCGGTAACGGATAATGGGTGGATGAAGGTTCGCAGCAGATTGACCGCCTCCTATTGGACTGTAAAAGAATGCCCCCTCTTCAAAGACAAGGACGGTACAACCCCTCTTACACTTATATGTCCGAAGATGGACATCCATCACTTAAGGCGGATGAAAATAAAATCAACATAAAAAGAAAACGCTTGCAAAACACTGGATTCCTGTCATTTTTATGGTACAATAGAATTACCTTTGAAACGGTTGGAGTGATGAGTATGAGTATAATCGCTGGCATCTTGGTATGTGCTTTCGTCTATGTCATTCGAGAATCTCTTACAGCGCCTGGGGAAGAGGACTATGAGGGTTGATGGGTAATACGCACTATATGATGGAGCCCGCATTCGAAATTGCGGGCTTTTTTTTATTTCCGGTAAAATTATTTTTATGATATAATACTAATTACCTACAAATTGGAGATGGTTTTGACGATGAATAGGAATATAAGCCTTTATGAAACGATAGGCGGAGCTGAGACTTTAAGACTAATTGTAGAGGCTTTTTATCCGAGAGTACAAGCACATCCCTTGCTTGGGCCTTTGTTCCCGGAAGACATCCTGCCGGTAATGGACAAGCAGTACTTATTTCTCACTCAATTTTTCGGTGGACCTTCTTTGTATTCAGACGAATATGGGCATCCGATGATGAGAGCAAGGCACTTGCCGTTTCCCATTACGCCAGAGCGTGCGGAAGCATGGCTGGACTGTATGCGGAAAGCGCTGCAAGAGGTAGGCATAGAAGAAGAGCTTCAGCTCGTTGTCATAAATAGACTATCCGGACCAGCACATCATTTTGTTAACACATCTGAAGAGGAGACGTGATCGTATGGAACCGCTCTACCAATCCAAGATCGAATGCATCTGCTGTGAGCACATATTTATGACATCTCGCGTAAGACCAAGCTTCAAAAGAGCAGCCAGCGTGGACTCTGACTTTTGCGGATATTATAAATCGGAAGTGAACCCGGATTATTATGTTGTACGGGTTTGCCCGAATTGCGGCTATGCTACGACAGAAAACGGGATTGAGCGGTTGAACGATCAACAAAAGAAGCAATACAACGAGAAGATCGGCGTGCGCTGGCAGAATCATGATTACTGCGGTGAGCGTGATGCAAGTCAGGCAATGGCGACCTATAAGCTTGCGCTGCTATCCGCTCAGGCTGTTGGGGAGAAAGACCGCATTCTTGCGGGGATTCTGCACCATATTGCTTGGCTTTATCGTTATGAAGGAAATCAAAGCGATGAGAAGCGTTTTCTGCGCTTTGCGCTTCAAGCTTACATACGGGTCTACGAGGCAGAAGGCATTGCCTTAAACAATGCGAAGCTGATGTTCTTAATCGGGGAGCTGAATCGCAGAATTGGCGAAGTAAACGATGCGGTAAGATGGTTTTCACGCGTCGTGAACGATAAAAAAATTGTGGACGGCGCGATGATTCGCGCGAGTCGCGAGCAATGGCAGCTGATTCGCGAGGAGATGGAAGCCAGATCGAAAAACCCATCCGGCGACCATTCTCCAAGCGATCATCTAAGCCTGTCGGAGCATGCAGTGTCTACATCCGCTTAGAAGGGCGACTAGCGAAGTACGCGGTCGGTCAACAAATAGTCTCGGTCTGCGTCAATGATCGTCACTTTGTTTCTGCAGCATGGGAATACGAGTAAGCGTTTCATGCCGCCCTGAATGTCTGGAATCTCAGCGGGCTTAACGGGAAGAAGCACATTCTCTGCGGAGCAGAATGGGCAGCTTGAAACGTAAAGATCGCCCATTATGATGTCATAAGGCCATGCTTTTTCGAACGGAATCATACTTTCTTATCGCTCTCGGGAGCTGCTTCCGCATCAGGCTTGGCCAACTCGGCAAGCTTCTGCAGCAAGATATGCCGGGGCATATGCATTAAGTGCTCAATCGGTACGCCAAGCTGCTCCGATAACTTCACAGCGGTATCAGCGGAAATTTGCAACGGTTTAGACATGGTGAAATTCCTCCAATCTGGATATAATTAAGTTATACACTGCCAAGAAGGTTTGCGCAAATAAAAACGCAGCCGTCGCTTGGCTTTTTTTGTGGAGGAAAGGATGGTAGCAAATGGATAAGGGTTATCCGAAAAGCTGGAATTTAGATGTGTTATACGAAGGCGGCTCAAGCTCTGCTGCTTTTCAAGAGGAACTGAGGGGCATTGACGAGGACATCGTAAAGCTGGATGCGATGCTGCTGGACGGCACGGCCTCAGCTATACCGCTTATTGCGGAAATGACTGATCTTCTGCAAAGCGTGATTATTAGGTTAAGGGAATCGGAATCATTTGTTTCATGCTTACTGGCGCAAGACATCAAGGATTCCGCTGCCAATGCGCGAGGCGACCGCGTAAAGACGCTAGGCGCGAAGCTGCTTGGCGTGCTTACACGGTTCGATAATGTGCTGCGCGGACTGGATGATGAAGCATGGCTGGCGCTGCTTCAGAATGAAAAGCTTGCAGAGGTCGCGTTCAACTTGGCTGAACGCCGTGAGCTGGCCAAGCAGAAGATGGCCCCTGAGCTTGAGGCATTGGCAGGAGATCTAGCTGTCGACGGCTATCATGGCTGGGGTGATTATTACAACGTAATCGTGTCTCGGGCGAAGTTCAAGGATACCGATAAGGAAGGGAAAACGACGATCTTATCTGCGGGTCAAATGCATAACCGCCTGTCTGACGGTGACCGCGAGGTACGTAAAGCGGCATTTGCGGAATGGGAACGCGAGTGGTCGGAGCAAGCGGATTTATGCGCGGAAACATTAAACCGCATTTCCGGCTTCCGGCTCAAGCTATATGATAAACGAGGATGGGGCTCGGTACTCAAAGAGCCGCTGCAGATGAATCGCATGAGTGAAACGACGCTTGGAGCGATGTGGGAAGCGATTCAGGAGAGCAAGCAGGTGCTTGTTGCTTATCTGGCTCGCAAGGCGAAGCTGCTCGGCGTGGAAAAGCTTGATTGGCATGACGTAGAGGCTCCTATCGGTTCAGCGACGAAGACGATACCGTATGACGAAGCGGCTGCTTTTATTGTAGAACAGTTTCGTTCGTTCAGCCCTGAGCTTGCGGATTTCTCGCAGATGGCATTCCGAGACGGCTGGATCGAAGCAGAGGATCGACCTGGGAAGCGCCCTGGCGGGTTCTGCACTTCCTTTCCCAAAAGCAGCCAAACCCGTATATTCATGACCTATTCAGGCAGCGCTTCGAATATTTCAACGCTTGCTCATGAGCTTGGGCATGCCTACCATCAGCATGTAATGAATGATTTGCCTGCATTATCTCAGGAATATGCGATGAATGTAGCGGAGACGGCGTCAACCTTCGCGGAGCTTATCGTATCCGACCGCGCGTTCAAGGCAGCAACGGAAAAGGAAGAAAAGCTGGGCTTGCTCGAAGACAAAATACAGCGCTCGGTTGCTTTTTTCATGAACATCCATGCGAGATTTTTATTCGAGACCCGTTTCTATGAAAAGCGACGCCAAGGCTTGGTATCCGTTGAAGAATTGAACGCGCTGATGGAGGAAGCGCAGCGTGAAGCCTATTGCGATATGCTTGGTGAGGCGCATCCGCATTTCTGGGCGTCAAAGCTGCATTTCTACTTAACGGATGTGCCGTTCTACAACTTTCCATACACTTTCGGATATTTGTTCAGCGCCGGCATTTATGCGAAGGCGCTAAAAGAGGGCCCTGATTTCAAAGAACAATACGTTGCTTTGCTCCGCGATACAGGAAGAATGACCGTTGAACAGCTGGCTGAGGCGCATCTTGGCGTAAATGTGGAAGAAAAGGATTTTTGGCGCGATGCCGTTGCTCTTACTGCCGTTGACGTTGAGCAATTTATTGCCATGACGGATGAATAAGCGTAATTGAATGACAAGCGAGCAACCGGACAGCCGGAGACGAAGGAGCAATCCTGTCTCTGGCTGTTTTTTTTGACGTATAGGAAAGTATATGGGTTTGCTCCTACTTTCTCTATACGTTACGCTAAAACGATGGCGTCTATTGAAACGACGCCGTCAGGCGTTTCTTCTTAATAAAATGGATACAATGAAGCTAAACCAAACAAAATGAGAGGCGGAATCGAAATGACAGAGCAAGCGGTTAATCAAGAGAGCGTCATCGGATTTATAGGGACAGGCATTATGGGGGCAAGCATGGCGGGGCATTTGCTTGAGGCCGGTTATCGCGTGAACGTATATAACCGCACGAAATCACGGGCAGACGGGTTGGTAACAAAAGGAGCTGTTTGGAATGAGTCGCCTAAGGCGGTAGCTGAGCAGTCGGATATCATCCTCACGATGCTTGGGTACCCGGCGGATGTAGAGGAGGTTTATTTGGGAGAATCGGGCTTGCTGCGTCAAGCGCGCCCAAATGCGGTATTGATAGATATGACGACATCCAGCCCATCGCTTGCTAAGCGATTGGAGCTTGAGGCTCTAAGCAAAGGGCTGAGAGTGCTCGATGCGCCAGTATCTGGCGGTGATGTTGGAGCGAAGGAAGCGAGATTATCCATTATGGTCGGAGGCGCGGCGGAAACCTTTGAAGCGGTCCTTCCGTTGTTTGAGCGAATGGGCAAAAATATCGTGCACCAAGGCGGAGCTGGTTCCGGGCAATTCACCAAGATGTGCAATCAGATCGCGATCGCATCCAATATGATCGGGGTAAGTGAAGCACTCGCATATGCCAAGCGCTCTGGGCTGGATCCTAACAAGGTGCTGAAGAGCATTGAGACAGGCGCGGCTGGCAGCTGGTCGCTTTCGAATCTGGGGCCGCGCATCATTAAAGGGGATTTTGCTCCGGGTTTCTACGTTAAACATTTCATAAAGGATATTAAAATCGCAATCGAGTCCGCGGAAGAAATGGGGCTGACACTGCCTGGGCTTGCGCTGGCACGTTCGTTGTACGAGCAGGCAATCGAGCAAGGAAATGAAAATAATGGTACGCAGGCGTTATATAAAGTGATTTTCAAAGAAGAGTAATCCTATTTATTGTACACATATCTTTAATATGATATATTAATTATAGAATAATAGTACTAAATAAACCAATTATGACTCACAAATAGAATGGAGGAGAGTCCGATTCAATTATCCTCTCGGCAATTGGAGCTTCTTGAGCTTGTGAAGAGGCATGCGCCGATTACCGGTGAACAATTAGCAGACAATCTGGGCGTAAGCAGACCGACTCTGCGCTCGGATTTATCGCTTCTCGTCATGCTGGGTTTGCTTGACGCGAAGCCTAAGGTCGGGTATTTCCTAGGCAACTCCTACCGAACGAACCGAGAGCCGCTGCAGCAGCTCAACACGATGAAGGTTAGGGAGGTACAGGGCGTTCCCGTTAACGTGCCTGACTACTTGTCCGTGCATGACGCCGTCATTACGTTATTTACAGAGAATGCGGATACGCTTCTTGTGGTCAATGAGCAGAAGCGGTTTGTCGGCATCGTCACGCCTAAGGATTTGCTCAAAATAACGCTAGGAAACGCCGGCGCTGCAGCAATCCCCGTCAGTATGGTGATGACCCGCTATCCCAATATTGTGACGTTGATGCCTGACGACTCCGTAATGGACGCGATTCGAAAAATGTCGCTCCATCAGGTGGATTGTCTGCCGGTCATTGTTCCAAGGGAGGAGCAAACGGCCGATCCAGAGGTTACCGGATGGGTGTCGAAATCGAATATCATACGTCTGATGGCGGACATTGCGATGGATGGGGAATTGGGGGAGCCAGAGTTATGACACAGCAAATTATTTACGTATGCTCCGATGCCGTCGGTGAAACTGCGGAAGCGGTAGCTAAGGCGACCTTGCGCCAATTCGCCTCCGAGCAGGTGAAGATCAAGCGCTACGGCCATATCAAGTCGGAGGATGAAATATTGCGCATTGTTGCTGAGGCCGTAAGCACAGGCGGTTTTATCAGCTATACGCTCGTGCAGCCAGAGCTGCGGGAGCTGATGAAGGAAGAAGCGCTTAGGGTCGGCGTGCGGGCCGTCGATGTGATGGGACCGATGATGCAAGCTTATGTGGACACGTTTGGCAGCTTTCCGAAGCGCGAACCAGGACTTCTGCATTCGATTGATGATGCCTATCACCGCCGAATGGACGCTATTGAATTCGCGGTCAAATATGACGATGGCAAGGACGCGCGAGGCTTTGTGCAGGCGCAGGTCGTATTGATCGGCGTGTCACGGACGTCGAAAACACCGTTAAGCATCTTCTTATCCCATAAGGGAATCAAAACGGCTAACCTGCCCTTGATGCCGGAGGTTAATCCGCCAGAGGAGCTTAAGCCAGCCCCCGGCCGGTTAATTATCGGGCTCACGATGCAAGCCGAGCACTTGCTTGAAATTCGCTCCGAGCGCTTGAAGACGCTGGGACTTCCGGCTTCCGCCCAATACGCGACGCGTGAGCGGATTCAAGAGGAGCTGGATTACGCGGAAGCCGTTATGAAATCATTGAATTGCCCGGTTATCGATGTCACCAATCGAGCTATTGAAGAAACTGCAGGCATTATTACTGAATGGCTTAACAAATAAATGGCTATACCGATAGAGACAAGGGGGATTCTAAATGGATAGAACGTTTGTAATGGTTAAACCCGATGGTTATGCTCGCGGCTTAGTAGGTAGGATTGTCGCACGTTTCGAAGAGAAGGGCTTTAAGCTAGTGGATGCAAAGGTTATGCAGCTCTCCAGAGAGCATGCGGAGCATCATTACGAGCATTTGCGGGCAAAGGTCTTTTTTGATGAGCTGGTAGATTTTATCGTTTCAGGACCGATATTCGCTATGGTATGGGAAGGCAAGGATGCGATTAAAAATGCGCGTTCGCTTATTGGAGCAACGAATCCGTCTGACGCGCTTGCGGGAACGATTCGCGGGGACTTTGCGATCGACGTTGCAAGCAACATCATCCATGGTTCGGATTCGATCGAAAGCGCGGAGCGTGAAATCAAACTTTTTTTCCAATAATCAAAGGGAGATGACCGGTGATGAAATTTTTCTTGGATACAGCGAACGTAGAGGAAATTAAGCGTATTGCCAAGCTAGGGCTCGTTGACGGGGTAACGACCAACCCTTCGCTCATTGCGAAGGAGGGGCGGGATTTTAAACAAGTCATCCAAGAAATTTGCAGCATCGTATCCGGGCCGGTCAGCGCTGAGGTTATAGGAACGAAGGCGGACGACATGCTTAAGGAAGCTTTTGAAATCGCGGAATGGGCTCCTAATGTTGTGATTAAGCTGCCTCTTACTGAGGATGGCTTGTATGCAGCGCACGCGCTATCGGAGAAGGGGATCCAAACGAACGTTACTCTCGTTTTTTCGGCGGCTCAAGGGCTCATGGCAGCAAAAGCAGGAGCGACCTTCATTAGCCCGTTTGTCGGAAGGCTGGATGATATTGGCGTAGAAGGGCTTAAGTTGGTTCGCGATTTGAACGCCATTATTCGTAACTATGGATATTCAACTGAAATCATCGTAGCGAGTATCCGCCATATTGGCCATCTGGAGCAGGCTGCTATCGCAGGCGCGCATATTGCAACGATACCGGGCTCGCTGCTGCCTTCGCTGTGGAAGCACCCGCTTACCGATATCGGAATCGAGAAGTTTCTTAGCGATTGGGAGAAGCAGAAGTGAAATCCTTAGTTGACGAATAGAATCAGGGTATGGTAAATTTTATACAAAGTTAAAGATCACACACGGAAGCACCGTATAAGGACGCAGCTAGCTGCGCCTTCTACGGTGCTTTTTTTGTGTTTCCTTAGCTGAAGGGAGGAATGCTTGGATGATGAAATACCAGCTGGGAGTAGCTGTAAGCGACACGGAATACTTGCGGCGTCTAGCCGATTACATCCGAGACAGCAAGTATAGCGAGCAATGGCAGATTGTTGCTTTCACCCATTCAGAGGCATGCAAACGGTACGTTAAGCAGGGATACAAGCTGGATATGCTGATTGCTCAGCCGGTGCTGCTGGCAGAGATCAAGCCGATGCTTCCGAAGCTGACCGTTATCGCGCTCGTGCTTGCATTTGGTGAAAGTACGGAGGAGCATGAGCTCCAGCAATATCAGCCGCTCCCGCGGCTGCTGCAGCGCATGTCGGAGATTCATGCCCGATCAAAAGTGTTGCCCGGTCAAGCTCCAACATTAGAGGATAGGGCTGCAGGAACGCGGGTGCTCGCGGTATGCTCCGCTTCCGGCGGTACCGGGAAGACGGGGCTCGCGCTTCATATCGCGCATGCGGCAAGCTTGCATCGATTCCGAACGTTTTACCTAAATCTGGAGCGTTGGAATTCCTCGGAATCATGGCTTGGGACAAATCGCGGCGAGGATTTCCAAAAGCAAGAGGCACGAAAGGAGGAAGGCTTATCTGAGCTGCTTTACTGTCTGAAGACGCAGTCTGGCCAAGCTGGGAAATGGCTGCTGGAGCATCGGAAACGCGATGCCCTTCTAGGCGCGGATTATTTAGCGCTATGTACCAATCTAGAGGATCGCTTAACGCTGAATGAGGAGGATACGGCTTGGCTGCTTGATGCGATCTCCGCAAGCGGGCAATACGATTTGATTATCGTCGACATGGACAGTGACCTGGACGGCACGCATATAAGTGTGTTCGAGAAATCGAACCTTGTTCTATGGGTATCGAATAGTTCTGCATCCGCGAGGCAAAAGCAAAACATGGTACTGCGCTACGGTGAGCAGAAATGGGATGAGCGCTTCACGCGGATGCTTGGGAAATTCACATACGTTGATAATCAAGCTATCAGCAATCAAACGGTTGGCATTCGGGAAATGGCAGAGGGAGACCCCGCCAGCTTCCAAATGCCAGAAATTGCAGATTGGCGAGGGGCGAGCGACGTAAAGCTGCTGTCATCGCCATTATACCGGGCAGCGGCCGATCAGCTGTTCAAGCAGCTCTTCTTGGAGGGAGAGGGAATGATTGCCGAGCGATGAAATCGTATTGAAGCTGAGGGATAAAATCCGGTCAAAGATTGATTTCAGCGGTTCTTTGTCCGATGAAAGCTTGCTGCAAATCGCGGAGGAGACGGTATTCGACTGGTGTGCGAGCAATCCGTTAACGGCAACTGGGAAAGTCAAGCTGGTGCGCAGGCTGTTCCACTCCTTCCGCGGACTTGATATTTTACAGCCGCTTATGGAGGATGCTTCGATCAGCGAAATCATGATCAATCATCATGCGGAAATTTTTGTGGAAAGGAGAGGCGAAATGTCCTTGCAGCCTGTTTCCTTTGAGAGCAGGGAGCGGCTAGAGGATTTGATCCAGACGGTGGTAGCCAGTGTAAACCGTGTAGTCAATGAGTCGTCGCCTATCGTAGACGCGAGGCTGAAGGATGGCTCAAGGGTGCATGTCGTGCTTCCTCCTGTTGCGCTTAAGGGTCCCTGCATGACCATTCGTAAGTTCCCAGATAAGCCGCTTGCGATGGAGGAGCTGGTAGGGCTTGAATCATTATCAGGTGAAGCGGCAGCATTCCTAAGTGAGCTCGTCGAGGCGCAATACAATATGTTTATCAGCGGAGGAACGGGGACAGGCAAAACGACTTTTCTTAATGCTCTGTCGCAGTTCATTCCATCGGATGAGCGAATCGTTACCATCGAGGACTCGGCAGAGCTGCAAATTCGCTCCATTCCGAATCTTGTCTCCTTGGAAACACGGAATGCGAATACGGAAGGCAAAGGCGAGATCACCGTACGCGATTTAATTCGGGCTTCGCTGCGCATGCGGCCGAGTCGGATCATCGTGGGGGAGGTGCGGGGCGGAGAGGCGCTGGATATGCTGCAAGCCTTGAATACTGGCCATGCCGGAAGCATGTCTACCGGCCATTCGAATGGTGCGAAGGACATGCTCGCCCGGCTTGAGACGATGGCACTTAGCGCAGCGGAACTGCCTGTAGCCGTCATTCGGCAGCAGATTGCTTCAGCTATTGATATTATCATTCATTTATCGAGATTCCGTGATAAATCGCGCAGAGTATCGGAAATATGCGAAGTCATGGGAATGGCTGATGGTGAAATATTGCTTAATCCTTTGTTTTATTTTGAAGAGAAAGGCGAGCATGGGGGGAAGGTGGCAGGCGGGCTGAAACGAACAGACAACGCTATTGTTAGACAGGACAAGCTGATCATGGCTGGAAGAAAGGGCAAGGGGGAGGCTGCGCTATGAGAATGGCTAACGGCATCTCCAAATCTACAATTCAGCAGAGTTTATCTGGGAGAAAGCAGCGTTTTCTATATTGGTGCGGCTGGGAAAGTGAACAAATTTTGGCGAGTATTCGCGCAGGAAGAGTATTGACGAACTACGGGCAATACCATCTAAGCCGAAAACAGTTTTTACTGACAGCAACGGCAGCATCTTTTCTTTTGTATGCAGCGATCTATCTATTCTATCACTCCGTTTCAATGTCGCTAGCCGTATCGGCATTCGGCATAATCGCGCCGCGCTATCGGCGCGGAGCATTGCTGCGTGAGCGAAAAGAGCGATTGAAGCTGCAATTCAAGGAAGCATTGTTCTCGCTAACCTCCTCGCTTGCAGCGGGTCGCTCGATTGAAAATGCTTTTCTGGCATCCCTTGATGATTTGTTGCTTTTGTATCCGAACGCAAGAACAGAGCTATTGATTGAATTTCAGATCATACGGTTTCGTTTAGAAAATGCGGAGCCGATTGAATATGCCTTGCGTAATTTTGCGGATCGGGCGGGGATTGATGAGATCACCCAATTCGTTGATGCGCTCGGTGCCTGCAAGCGTTCAGGAGGGGATTTACTCGAGATAATGAAGCGGACGGCGGTTATTATTGGCGAGAAGTTGGAGATTGAACAAGAAATATCCGTAATGGTTGCCCAGAAGAGATTCGAGGGACGGATTATGATGGCTGTGCCTTTTGTTTTCCTCGCCTTTTTAAGCTTAGCAGCGCCTGACTACATGGCACCTTTATATAAGGGAGCCGGCTACCTGCTGCTGACAGTTGCGCTGGTGTTGTTGTTGGCTTGCTTTTGGCTTATGGCAAAATTGATGCGGATTCAAATGTAGCGAAAGGAAGGGAGAAATGGCTGCCGCGATAGCTTCGTTTACGCTTGTCGGAGTTTGGGTTTATTGGGCGGGAGTGGGCACGCTGCATGCACTCTGGAAGCAACTTGCAGGGAAGAAGCAGCGAGACGGAATGACGAGTGAGGCATGGAAGCAGCTGGGCATGACTGATCCCTTTTTGCGCATGCTGGAGCGGTATAAGGTATTTGATTCCTTGCATCTGCCAATGGGAAGCTTTCATATGAGACTTCTTCTGTTAATGGAAAACGGATGGACGATAGAGCAATCGAAAAAGCAGGCTGCAGGTGCGTTAGGCATGGGCTACGCCGCATTAACGGCCTGTGCATGGCTTAGTTTTCTTGGACAAGAGCCTTTGCTGCTCGTGGTAGGAGCCATATTCGGCATCGTTCTTGCACTTCGGCCATTCGTAGAAGCGGGAAGAAAGGTCGAGCAGCGCAAGCAGCAGATGATCATCGAGCTGCCGGGCATGCTGAGCAAGCTGATGCTGCTTGTAGGCGCGGGTGAGACTGTGCAGCAGGCGCTTGCTAGGTCACTTGAAGGGAAGCAAGTGAACCTACATCCCTTATACAAGGAATGGAGCGAGGCTGTTTCGATGCTGCAGAACGGCCAGTCGTTCAATACGGCGATGGAACGATTTAACCGGCGCTGCTCGGTACAGGAGGTATCCGTTTTTACAACTGTACTGCTGCTCAATTACCGAAGAGGGGGAGAGCATTTCGTGCTCGCCTTGCGGGAGCTGTCTTATACGCTTTGGGAGAAGCGCAAGGCGATTGCAAGATCGCGCGGGGAGGAAGCTTCCTCGAAGCTTGTATTTCCGCTTGTTGGCATTTTGTTGGTGCTCATGATTCTGGTCGCCGCGCCAGCTGTTCTGCTCATGTCTTAATTTGATAATAGAGAGGAAGAGGAAAAATGAATTCGTTAGCAAAATCCGTTCGTTCGTTTTGGAAAGAGGAAGAGGGTCTTGGCACGCTGGAAATTATTCTGATTATTGCGGTTGTCATTATTATTGCCCTGTTGTTTAAGGACTGGATCATCGAATTAATCGAGCGTCTGATGGGCAAGGCGGACGATGAGGCGGATAAAATTTTTAGTTAGCAGGCGAGGTGCAAGCGTATGGGAAAGCAAAGGTATCGGGAGAGACTGCTGCAGGGGCTAAGAAGGGAACAGGGCAGCTTTACGCTGGAAGCCACGATTGTTTTTCCAATGCTGCTCGGACTTATTCTGTTATTTATATTGTTCGGTATGTATATGTACCAGAAGGTTGTCCTTTATTACGCTGCGTCCTCAACTGCGGAACGCGCTGCCTTTAGTTGGGATAACAGCTTCCGAATGGCTAGAAGCGGGATGCTGAGCGAGCCTGTCTATGATGGCTTGTATTGGCGGATAGGCGATGACGAAATGCTTAGCAGCTTGTTCAGTATCGGCAGCGTAGGCTCGCCGGCATCTGTCGGGCTCCCGGTTGAAGGAAAGGCCGATACCGTCAATGGTGATTTGTATGATCGCAAATTAGTAAAGTCGGCTCAGTGGATGGGAGAAGCCTCTTTGACCTATGAAGGGCAAATGATCTATTCGCGGGCCGTTCTGAAGCGAATGGTTGAGGTTAAGCTTAAGTCTCCTTTTTCGAATGGGAGAGCCGCGTCCAGTTGGTGGAGACGTGAGCCCAAAACCGTAGCGTCTGCCTCGATCACAGATCCGGTTGAATTTATAAGAAGCATTGATCTGACACGTTACTATTCAGCAAGATTCGCTAATCGGGCAGGAGGTGCTGGCCAGGCCAAGCAGCAAGCGGGTAAGGTTCTCGCTCCTTATGCCGAGGCTTCAAATGCCGGCAAGCCAAAGGGGACGTAACGATGGAGGTGAAGAAAGGTATTGGCCGCCAAGATAAAGTCATTAAAGGAAACAGGCTGCAATAGCGGTTTTTTCTTTCAAGAAAATGGAGCGGTAACCGTTTTTTCTGTCATTGTATTATCCTCCCTGCTGTTATTTTTTTCTCTGCTTATTGATTATGCGCGCATTGCAGTTATGCACAAGCTGGCAGAGGATGCCGTTCGTTCAGGTGTGCGGTCTGTTCTCTCAGCCTATGATTCCACGCTTTACGAGCGATACGGATTGTTTGGCCGAGGCGGCACTGAAGGTCAATCGATATTCTCAGATGCATTGACAGCCAATACGGATGAGTCGGCGCGGTTTACGGAGCCTGGAATGAAGCTGGTTCGGATGAAGGTAGACAAAGCTGCCTTGCATCCTGCTTCGTTTTTGGGGAGCCATGAAATCTTTGCAAGGCAGGTATTGGAGGAAATGAAATATAAGGCACCCGTTGATTTTACACTGGAGCTAGCTGCTAAGTTTATACCGATAGCTGGAGCAATGAAGGAATCATCCATTACCATCAGCCTGCTCGAACGTATGCGCATGCTGTATGAGCAGCGCGAAGCACATCTAATCCGCGTGCTTCAAGGGCAAGAGCTAGCTGCAGCGGCAGTGAGGGACAGCGGGATAGCTGCGATGATTCCGGTTGAAGCAAGCATGGGGACGATACCTGCTGATACTGCCTTAGGCATCGCAGGAGCCTATCCAGATTATGCAGCCATAGCAGCTATGCAGAGCCAGCTGTCTGAGTCGGAAGGGAATCAGGAAAAGACAACGCAAATGGAAGCCTATGAAGAGTCAGTGAGAGGGTTTGCATCAACACTAAAGCGGGGCGGAAGAGACGTGCTTCAACGCCACACGAAGCTGCAGGAGGATGCCTTTAAAGAGCTAGAAGCTGCTAGGATGCTGAATGAGCAGATGCAGCAGCTTGCCAGGGAAGCGAACCAGCAAGCGACTCAAGGCGGATATGATGCGGTGTCGAGAATGGAAGTGCCGGGAGCAGTTAAGCATGAGGTTCCTGCCGATGCGGCATCTGATCTGGAACAAATAAGGAAAACAGCGGATGAACTGGTTTTGAACGATGAATGGTTTGCGGAATACCGGCAGGAGCTTGAGGCGCAAGGATCATCCGCCGCTGCGATTGATATGGAGACAGGCAGCTTCCAGACGAGCGCTATGGCTTCACTGATGAAGCCAGTCCAGATTCAGTCGGCAGATACCTTGTTAGAGGGTGCAGCGAGCCTCCGCCTTGCATATGGCAGCTACAATGAAAAATATATCCAGCCCGCTGTTATTGTGGCAAGCAGAAGAAATGCCCTTGAACACGGCGAGATTAAAGAGAAGCTAAAGCAGCAAGAGAAGCAGTCTGAGTCATTGTGGAAACAGGCTCGCAGCCTGCTTCACGGACTTACTGCAATTCCGCAAACGGAAGAGCACCAGCTTGTATTTGAACAGATCAAACAGCTGTACAATGCCAATCTTCTGTTTAACGAGAAAGGGAAGGAAGCTTCTTTCCCGGATACAGCAGGAGCTGCAGAAGGGGCTCATGATGCTTCCGAGCAATCTGCTGCGTTCATGGACGGTTTGTTCTCGGGCATGGCCAGTATGCTGGCGGATACAAGAGATGATTTGTTTTTCGGAGAATATGTTCTGGGCAGGTATGCTTCGTTTGCGCCTCAGCATCTAAAGGCGATGTTGACCGGTGGGGATTTGTCAGAGCTGTCGCATGCTGTTTCATTCAATAACCAAGAAGCAGAATACATCATTTATGGCTTCCACAATCCGGTGGGGAATATTGCTGCTGCATATGGGGAGCTGTTTGCAGCGAGGCTGTCTGTGCGAACGATGGAGGGGTTAATGGAAAGCAGGACACTTGGGCATCCCTTGCTCATTCTATCTGCAGCTCTTATTTACGGCTTGGAGAAATCGATAGAGGATCTAATAGCGTTCACCGAACGGGGGTCGGCGCCATTGTCCAAATATGTGAAGCTGGAGCTATCTTACCAGGATTATTTAAGGCTATTTATACTATTGCATGGTGCAAATGACAGCTCTAGCTTAGCGCGGATGATTGCAGTCGTCGAGCATAATAGCGGGACGATATTGTCAGCTGTTCCGAGCGGCGTAACGGGAGAGGCTGAGCTGTCTGCGGAGCTCTGGTTTGTGCCTGGCTTAATGGGCGCACTCGGCAATCTTGGACTTCTGGATGGAAAGGTTGAAGGAAACCGCTATGAGACTACGCAAACAATCGGCTGGTCATATTAGGCTTAGCAAGTTAAGGGAAGAGCAAGGCTCAATCGTTGTAGAAGCAGCTTTGGTGATGCCGATGGTTATTGTGGTGCTGGTGGTGTTTGTGATGCTCATCCGTTTATGCGCGGTGCAAATGGCTCTCCACTCGGCGGCCGCGCAATCGGTCCGGCAGATTGCGGCTCATATTCATCCTGTAGATTTGGCCTGGCAGCAAGCTGCTGCTCAGGCTCCTTCTCTACCCGAAACATTGGTTACGCTGGCTCCTTGGAACGAAGTAGCAGCGGAGGCTTCGGAATGGCTGCCATCTCCGGCAGGCCCTTTAATAGCCGCTACGCTTCGAGGAGACTTTCAACCTCTCCAGAATATGGCGGCTACACAAATCGGGCAAGCCGTCATTGCACCGCTGATTAGGAGCTTTACCGATGCTGCTATTATAGATCCGGCTCGTGTAAGGCTAAGCTGGCTTTCGCTGCCCGATTTAACCAAGAGCAATGAGCCGTATTTATCCATCGAGGTAGAATATGATTTTCCTTTAAAGCTGCCATTTTTGGGAAAGCCAATCGTACTGAAAGAGCAAGCTGCGGAGCGTGTTTGGTTAAGTGATGCTGAGCATGCAAGATATGGCATTGAAAATGGGGATCAAGCAACCGTTCCGATCCAAATCGTGGCGATTGAGCCTGCACCGCTGCGACCCGGCAGGAAAGCCTCCGTAATCGTGAAAACAACGCCTGGAGCGGCAATCTCTCTGGAGGTTACTTATAAAAGCGGTTCTAGCAAAGCGAAGCATTTGGGGGAGGCCGTTGCTGACTCAGAAGGATATATCAAATGGACCTGGCATGTTTCTGGGAATACAACGCCTGGTATATGGGAGCTTGCTGCATCAGAGGCTGGCCGTGCAGATAACCGGATATCTATGCATTTCGTCGTGGAGAAAAACAGCGGCAGCAGCTAACTGAATGATAGGCTGCTGCAGAAAGGGGCTTGAATGGACTTTGTTCCGACAACAGCAATTGCCCTGCTTTTAGTGTGGGCGTTTATTACGGATTTGAAGTCGCAGATTATTCCCAACTATCTTACGCTGAGCTTTTTTATCGGCGCGTTTATTTACCATATTGCCTCAAATGGAATGGCTGGAGTGGGTACGGCAGCTGTCGGAACGCTTGTTGGTTTTATACCGCTGCTGCTCCTTCATATCGCCAAAGGCATCGGCGCAGGAGATGTGAAGCTGTTCGGAGCATTAGGCGCATGGGCGGGAGGAGTATTGGTTCTGCAACTAATGTTTTATGCGATTCTGTACGCGGGGATAATCGGATTTATTGTTCTTGCAGTTAATCGTGCTTTTGGGAAGCGGGTTGAGGCAGGAGTCACTGCTATTCTCACGCCAGCATCGGGGTGGAGAAAGCCAGAGTGGCTGCGATGGGCAAACTCAGGCAAAAAGTTTCCATTCATGCTTGCGGTAGCGCCTGCTGCTGTTACCGTATGGACGATTATCAATTAAAGCTGGATGCTTGGGAGGAGAGAATATCGCCATGCAGCATTTTCGCATTGATTTTGCAATGAATCAAGGACATGAAATGATGATTGACCGTGAAAGCGGGATATACAGAAGTGAGCTGGACGATATTGAGCTCCAAATGCTTCGGAATGAGCAGATTCCCTATTTGCTGCACATCGATTGGCTTGAACTGGATGCTAGAATTACTTTTCGTTATAGGCTGTCGGGCAAAAGAATGCTACTTCATCGGCTGCAGCAGAAACCCCTCGCAATGGAGGAATATTATACTCTCCTTCTTGGTGTTGTGGATGCGCTCTATGGATGCAGGGACTATATGCTGCGTCCGGAAGGCTGTCTCCTTGATGAGCAATTTATTTTTATTGGAGAAAAGCTCCATGACATTGCTCTTGCCTACGTGCCTATTAAGGCTGACACGAACGCTCAGGCAAAGGGAGCGGGTGATCTTTTGTCATTGGTTGTACGCTTCACTTCCTATATCGATCGAATAGATGGCGAAGGCTTGAAGCGGGTGCTGCATCATTTAACGGGGAAGAAATGGCCCTTGGAGGAGCTTCGTTACACGCTGCTCGATTTAATTGGTGGTATCCCTAATCATCAAAGCGGCTCTGTGCAGCAGCGAGAAATACAGCCTGTAGGGAAAGTACCGTTTCCAGAAAAGCAAGCACAAAATATGTTCGGACAGAGTGTCTCTTATCCGAATGGGCATTCTCAAATAGCGCAAGAACCGAAGCAGCCAGCCGTAAAGTACGCAGAGCCTTTGCTTGAGCCAAAGCTACACATGGATGCCTATCAACAGCATGCGGTCTCAAATGAATTTGATTTGGAATTCATGAAGGAATCGGATTCGGTTTCGGAGTCGGAACCCGAGTCAAAAGGGAAGGGAAGGTGGATTGGAACTGCAGCACTTCTTGTTGCGGCAGCCTGTATCTGGCGCTATGTATACCTCGCTTCACCAACCAAGCAAAGCTTGCTTCTGTGCGCGGGAATAACATTGCTCCTGCTGGCTTTTTCTTTATGGTTATGGAGAAATGGATGGGATCGGAAGGTTGGTTTGGAAGACTTGGAGGATGCGAACCAGCAGCCTTATTATGAGCCGGGAAAGTTTAACGGTTCTGAACATTTAGTCATAGCGAGGGAGCATGAGAACTCGAACATAAGAGACATTATGGAATCGCCTATGGAAGCCAGCGCGGTGAATCAGGCTGCGTCGCTTCATGTCGTTGCTGCCAAAACGATTTACCCTAGCGTAGACCCTACAGTGTGGCTGAGTCCGGACCAAGAGCAGCTTGAGCTTCAACATTCATCTGCTTTGTGGCTTCAAAGAAGATTGGACGGTGAACGAACAAGGCTGGAGCTGACGGAATGCAGCTTCAAAATCGGCCGTATTGGCGAAAAGGTAAGCTATGCGGATCATGCTAACGGAATATCGCGTCTTCATTTGGAATTAGAGTATGCGGAAGGGCATTACATGGCAAAGGATCTGGGGTCAAAAAATGGAAGCCTGCTGAATGGACAAGTTATGGTCCCCTATAAAAGCTACAAGCTGAATATAGGAGACATTGTCCAATTAGCAGGCGAGCAGGGACCTGCTTATGAGCTGAAAGCTGGGAAATGAGGTTACCTGCCTCCGACTAATTCATTCATCGCGCTGTCTACCGTTGGATACCGGAAGGTAAAGCCGTGTTCAACGGCCTTTCGTGGGAGGGCACGTTGGCCATCCAGCAAAAGCGTCGACATCTCGCCAAACAAGGTACGCATCACAAAAGCGGGAACAGGGAACCAGTGAGGTCTGCCCATGGCTTTGCCAATTGCCCGCCCAAATGCATCATTCGTTACAGGATCTGGCGAACAACCGTTTATCGGGCCGTTTATATCATTATTGTCTAGAATGAACAAGAGCATTCTGGTCATATCGGTTAGATGAATCCAAGAAAGCCACTGCTTCCCGCTGCCGATTTTGCCACCGCCGAATAAGCGGTAAGGCATAGCCATTAATGGGAAAGCTCCTTCCTTCTTGTCCAGCACAACGCCTACCCGGAGCTTTACCAGTCGCTCGGCAGGAATGCTGTCTGCAGCAAGCTCCCACTTCTGCACCACCTCTGATAGAAAGTCCGTTACATTCGTAGCACTTGTTTCATCGAAGCTTCCATCCGCAGAAATACCGTAAGCCGAAATGCCAGAAGCATTCAAAACGAGCGGCGGTTTATGCTTTAGCGATTGCATAAGCTTGGAGACGCGGGCTGCTGCCGTCGTTCTCGAATCCATTACACGCTGCTTGGCAGCGGTTGACCAGCGTTGATTAATAGATTCGCCTGAGAGATTAACGATCGCATTGACTCCTTCCAATAAAGAAGGCGCAGCCTCTAGCTCGTCCCAGGTCAACCTGTTCAGACCTGGGCGTTTTGGCTCGTTCTGCGAATGGCTTCTCGATATAATCCATACCTCGTCATTTCTATTCAGAAGCGCTTCTTTCAGAGCGCTTCCGATAAAGCCAGTCCCTCCGGCAATTGCAACCCGCATTCCCACTCGCTCCTTCGTTAACCTCGTTACTTCACTTCCTCGATTTTCACAAGCCAGTTCTGCTTGACGGTATCATCGCCTTCAATCGATTTTTCCGTATACTCAAACTTGACATTCGCGTCATCAGGCAATGCTTCAAGCTGGCTTTTGAATTCATCGGTTATTTGCAAAGGTACGGCGCCTGCCGCTGTTTCAATCTCTATAGAGTGCGAGTCGATTAGACCGCTGTATTTGCCTTCATTCACCTTTATTGGACCAGCCGGTGCTTCAGTTGGGCTTTCGTTGTCTGCTGTAGCGGTTGGCTCTGCTGTTGGTTCGGGCTCCGATACATCGGGATCGAGCACACCGCTTTCTTCGGGTAAATCCGTTACAATCGGAGATTCCTCCACGTTTCCTGGTTGATCATTTCCGGCAGCGGGTTTGTTGCCATTGGCACCGCCGCATGCTGCCGTCGCGAGCATCACTGCTAAAAGAACGGCTCCTGCTGCTGCTTTTTTGCTTTTTTTGCGTCTTGATGAGTTCATCATGAGAACCACCTCCTGCTTGTTATAACGGAATGGATGCTAGTTAGGTTACATTTTTATATTTAACCGTAATGCTGCAGCGTGACGCAAATGTAATGAAAGGATGTCTGTCGGTCTGAAAAATATAAATGAGTTTAAGCCGCAAAGCTGCGGCTTAAACTCATTTATTAAGTAGATGCTTATAGGGAGCGTAGTCAATCCCTTGACGGTCAAGGAAGGTAACTAGGCTGCGGTAATCACGTTTTGGAGTGGCTCGTATGTAGCCTTCGATGCAATGCGCGCGAGTAACGGATGAAGCGCCGTGCTCGATCGCAACCTGGCCGATTTTGGCAGCGATTGAATGCTTGGCTATATCGCGGAATGCAGTCGGAACCGGGGATACAAGCTCGTCGAGCAGCGCCTTGGAATCATCGTTCCACATGCTGCGGCTGCGTTCCACCCAATAGTTCTGCCAATCGAGCTTGGACTTGCCGTCCCGCATCGGAAGCACCTTGAGAAATTTGCGAAACATGAAAAACCCGCCAATCGACATGGCGCCAACCATGACGACCGCCCAAAAAACGATGAAGTACATAAACCAATCGGGCGCAACTTTCATACTTGTCTTTCACCTCAATAATGAATTATACCGTATTCCTAGATTTATTTCGACATTCCTTGTAAAATAAGGTTTGATAACCGAAAGGGGCGTAAAATTTATGTTGAAAATAGGTTCCCATGTATCATTTTCGGACAAGGGGCTGCTGACGGCAGCACAGGAAGCCGTATCGTACGGCTCAGGCACATTTATGATTTACACCGGCGCGCCTCAGAATACGAGAAGAAAGCCGATCGATAGCTTATATATTGAAGAAGGCAAGGCGCTTATGGAGCAATCGGGCATCAATGAGATTGTCGTCCATGCGCCTTATATTGTAAATTTGGGCTCCTACAAGGATTCGACGTTCGAGCTTGCGGTTTCCTTCTTGCAGGAAGAAATTCGCAGAACCGATTATATCGGTGTTCGTAATATTGTCCTACATCCGGGCGCTTATACGGACAAGGATGCCGAGTTTGGCATAGCGCGCATAGCTGAGGGTTTGAATGAAGTGCTTGCGGGTACAAAAGAAACCAATGTGAATATCGCACTTGAGACGATGGCCGGCAAAGGGACGGAAATTGGGCGCAGCTTTGAAGAGCTGGCAGCTATTATTGACAAGGTACAGGATAATCATCGCCTGACTGTATGTATGGACACCTGCCATATGCATGATGCGGGTTATGATCTGATCCATGACCTGGATGGCGTTCTGGAGCAGTTTGACCGTTTGGTGGGACTTGACCGAGTAGCCGTCGTTCATGTCAATGACAGCAAAAACGCTCGCGGCGCGGGAAAAGACAGGCATGCTCCGATCGGAGCCGGCTGGCTAGGGCATGACGCGATCTCCCGTATCGTGCATCACGAAGGCCTCAAAGGGCGCCCGTTCATCCTTGAAACGCCATGGATCGGCAAAGAAGACAAAACGGAAAGGCCTATGTATGAAGTGGAAATTGCACTGCTAAGCGACAACGGCAGAAGCCGCCTTGGCGAACCTTTCTTCGAGGACGTTGAGCGCCTTCACCATTTCTTTGGTAAGCAGGGTGTTGATCCGAGAGAATACGTACTGTCAGCTTGGGATGTCCTGAGAACGGATGCGAAGGCCAAGAAAGCCGATCCTCGCGAGCCGATGGAGCGACTTTACGATCTTGTCGTTGCTGGCGAAGCGCTACCTGAAGGTCTTACCGAAGAACAAATCAACCAGCGTATTACGGCTTGGTTTGGCGGCAAAGAGCTGCTGGCCAAGATCTAATTATAAAGAGTTCGTACATTCATTTATATTGCTGTGAAAGGAAGTTAGGAGTCCATGTCATCACAATCCAACCCGCCAGAGGTTCAAAACGGGGCCGGCGGAAAAAGCGGTCGCGCACGAATGCTAATCTCGTGCCCGGACCGCTCGGGAATCGTAGCGGCCGTTTCCCATTTCTTATATGAGCACGGCGCGAATATCGTTCAATCGGATCAATATACCATGGATCCGGAGGGCGGCATGTTTTTTATCCGTTTTGAATTTGACCTGAATGATCTGGAGAAGGAGCTTCCGGTGTTGGTTGAAGATTTCGCCCGGGTAGCCGACCGCTTTGATATGAAATGGCATACCTTCCGCGCGAGCCGCAAGAAAAGGCTTGCCGTGTTCGTATCCAAAGAGGATCATTGTCTGCTCGAGCTGCTGTGGCAGTGGAAAGCAGGAGATCTGGATGCAGATATCTCCATGGTTATCAGCAATCACCCGGACATGCGGGAGCTCGTGGAATCGTTCGGTATCGAATACCACCATATTCCGGTTACGGCTTCAACGAAAGCAGAAGCAGAACGCAAACAAATGGAGGTTGTAGCGGACAAAGCGGATATCATTGTTTTGGCCCGTTACATGCAGATCATTTCTCCTAAATTTATTGAGCAATTTCCTAACCGCATTATTAATATACATCATTCCTTCCTGCCTGCATTCGTTGGCGGAAAGCCATATGCGCAGGCTTATACGCGCGGCGTAAAGATTATTGGCGCTACTGCGCATTACGTAACCGAGGAGCTGGATGGCGGACCAATCATTGAGCAGGACGTTCAACGCGTCAGCCATCGCGACAATGTGGATGATTTGAAGCGGATTGGCCGGACAATCGAGCGTGTCGTACTCGCCCGTGCGGTGAAATGGCATATTGAAGATCGCGTAATCGTGCATCATAATAAAACGGTTGTATTCAATTAGCTGTATTTTTATGCGTTACACTTAATCTTTATGATGGAAAACAAGTATGCAGAGTGATACAATATTCAAAGTTATTGCGTACTGGTATGACGTTGTATCGTTAATGAGAAACCATATAACGAGACGAAATTAGATTAGACTATAGGAGGAAATTGGAATGACGGTTACACAAAAATCAATTGAACAGCTATCCATCGATACGATCCGTACACTAGCGATCGATTCGATCGAGAAAGCAAAATCAGGACATCCTGGCATGCCAATGGGAGCTGCTCCAATGGGCTACCAGCTTTTTGCAAAAAATATGAAGCATAACCCGGCAAATCCGACATGGATTAACCGCGACCGTTTTGTTTTGTCTGCGGGTCATGGTTCCATGCTGCTTTACAGCCTGCTTCACCTTTCGGGCTATGATCTTCCGCTTGAAGAGCTTCAAAACTTCCGTCAATGGGGTTCTTTGACTCCGGGACATCCTGAGTTCGGCCACACTGCTGGTGTAGATGCGACAACTGGACCGCTTGGACAAGGTATCGCGATGGCTGTTGGCATGGCGATTGCAGAAGCTCAGCTTGGCGCTACTTACAACAAAGAAGGCCATGATCTGATCAACCACTTCACATACTCCATTTGCGGCGATGGCGATTTGATGGAAGGTGTTTCCCACGAGGCAGCTTCTTTCGCAGGTCACCTTCAGCTTGGCAAATTGGTTGTTCTATATGATTCAAACGATATCTCGCTTGATGGCGAACTGAGCCTTTCGTATTCCGAAAGCGTTCAAAAACGTTTTGAAGGCTACGGCTGGCAGGTTCTTCGCGTAGAGGACGGCAACGATCTTGCTGCCCTATCCCAAGCGGTTGCCGAAGCGCAAGCCGATTTGTCCAAACCGACATTGATCGAAGTTAAAACGGTTATCGGTTACGGAAGCCCGAACAAAGGCGGAAAAGGCGGACATGCCGGTCCTCACGGATCACCGCTTGGCGCTGACGAGACCAAATTGACAAAACAAGCGTATGGCTGGTCGGAAGAGCTTCAATTCCACGTGCCTGACGAAGTTCGCGCTCATTTCGCAGATGTGAAAAGCAATGGCGAGCAAGCAAACGCGGCTTGGGATGCGGCATACGCAGCCTATAAAGCAGCTTTCCCTGAGTTAGCTGCTCAGTTCGAGCTAGCTATCTCCGGCGCATTGCCAGAGGGCTGGGATGCTGACCTTCCTGCATACAAAGTAGGAGACAGCGCGGTTTCGACTCGCGTCGCTTCCGGCAACGCGCTAAACGGGCTTGCCAAAAACGTGCCTACGATTTTCGGCGGATCGGCTGACCTTGAAAGCTCGACAATGACTCACTTGAAAGGCTTGACGCAATTCAAGCCAGGCAGCTACGACGGCCGCAACCTGTACTACGGCGTTCGCGAGTTCGGAATGGCTGCTGCAATGAACGGTATTGCCCTTCATAGCGGCTTGAAAGTATTCGGCGGTACGTTCTTCGTATTTACCGATTACCTTCGTCCTGCCGTTCGTCTTGCCGCATTGATGAAGCTGCCAGTCGTATACGTGCTTACGCACGACAGTATCGCTGTCGGCGAAGACGGCCCTACGCATGAGCCGATCGAGCAGCTTGCTTCGATTCGTATTATCCCTGATCTTACGGTAATTCGTCCTGCTGATGCGAACGAGACTTCCGCAGCATGGGCTTATGCGGTCCAGAACACAGGCAACCCGGTTGCCCTCGTTTTGACTCGTCAAAACCTTCCGATTCTTGAAGGTACGGTTGAAGGCGTTCACGAAAACATTCGCCGCGGCGCGTATGTTGTATCGGATGCAGAGGGCGGCAAGCCGCAAGCTCAAATCCTTGCAACAGGTTCTGAGGTTCAACTTGCGGTTGCCGCACAGAAGGCTTTGGCTGAAGAGGGCATTCAAGTTCGTGTCGTCAGCATGCCAAGCTGGGATCTGTTCGAGAAGCAATCGAAGGAATACAAAAACTCCGTTATCCTTCCTGAGGTTAAAGCTCGCCTTGCGATCGAAATGGCTCATCCGTTCGGCTGGGAGCGTTACACGGGAGATCAAGGCGATATTCTTGCCATTGACCGTTTCGGCGCATCCGCACCTGGCGATCGCGTAATCAAAGAATACGGCTTTACCGTTGAAAATGTTGTTAGCAAAGTGAAAGCATTGCTGTAATAACGGCTCACAGCTTAACATCTGACAGATAAGGGAGATCACAACAACCATGTCTCAATTCGATAATGTATCTATCGTCAAGAAGGCTAACGTCTACTTCGACGGTAAAGTGACAAGCCGCGTTGTATTATTCGCGGACGGCACTAAAAAAACACTCGGCATTATGCTGCCGGGCGATTATGAGTTCGGTACGGATTGCGTAGAAATCATGGAGATTCTCGCAGGCGATTTGAAAGTGCTTCTGCCTGGCGAGACCGAGTGGATCCACATTCAAGGCGAAGGCGAGTTCCAGGTGCCTGCGAACACGAAATTCAAGCTACAGGTTGCTGAAGTATCCGACTATTGCTGTTCGTACATTTACGAGTAGGCTTAATTGGATTAGAGTAGAGGCCCTCCCGCAGGCGGCGATCATTCGCCTGCGGGAAGGCCTATTTTTTTTGCAGCACAAGAGCAAGCCTATAGATGTACCGGGATCGAAAATTCGATTTTTCGTGACATCTAAGCATTAAATCAAATTGATTTGAACCATGCAAATCGGATATGGTTAATACAGAAGGATGCGTCCGCGGTTTAAGCCTGGGCGCGCTTATAGGAGGCTGACAGCTTGAAGGAAAAAAACGTAGGAACCCTCGTTGCGATTTTGTCATTGGTCTTGGTAGCGATCATCACGGTCTTGTTCTTTTTGCCGGCTTATGACGGTGAGATCGGTTTCAATGTGTTGCTATTGCCGCTGCTTAACGCGATTTTTAATTGCTTTACCTTTATAGCGCTAGTTATTGCGTTAATTGCGATTTTGAAAAAAAACGTTCGCATTCACCGCGCGTTTATCGGTGCTGCTTTCACGTCAACGACATTGTTTCTCGTATCCTATGTCACCTATCATTATTTAACGGAATCAACCACATACGGCGGGGAAGGCGCTCTGCGTTCCATTTACTTTTTCATTCTGCTTACCCATATCCTGCTGGCGATCGTAGTCGTGCCGCTTGCCCTGCTCTCCGCCATTCGGGGCCTGCAAATGAAGGTGGACAAGCATCGGAGGATCGCAAGGTGGACGATGCCGATTTGGCTGTATGTCAGCCTTACAGGCGTAATCGTATATCTAATGATTTCACCTTATTATTGAGGAAGTAATGAAGGCCGCCGGGATTGTCCCGGCGGCCTTCATTGCTATACACCCCTTATGCGGCCGCGTTTGCGCCTTCAATAAGCTCCTGCCTCTTGCGGTACACGCTACGTGACAGGAAGACGCTGATCTCAAAGAGTACGACAAGCGGGATCAAGATGATAAAGGCGGAAACAAAGTCCGGCGGTGAGATCACGTTAGCTACGATAACGAGGATGAGATAGGCATATCGCCGCGATTTTTTAAGGCGATCAGGCGATAAAACGCCAATTTTGGTCATAAACATAACGAATATCGGAAGCTCGAAAGCGATGGCGATCGGCAGGATAATATTAATCATAAAACGGAAGTACTCGTTAATGCCATAAGTTTCGACAAGATTCAACTTCTCCGATACATTGGTGATGAATGTGAAACTCATCGGCAGGACGACATAGTAACCAAAGCCTAGTCCAAGAAGAAGGCATACAACACTGTAAGGGATATATCGTAACGCGGCGCTTCGTTCATGCTGATGAAGTCCTTTCTTGACGAAGCCCCAAATTAGATAAAGTGTAACTGGAAAAGAAGCAGTGCATGCGAATACGAGCGCAACGCTCATATACATACGGATTCCGTCGAAGGGTGAGAAAACATTCCATTCGAGCGTTGAAGCAGGCGGTGTGCTTTTGATATAATCGAGTATCATTGGTGATACGCCAATTCCGACAGCTGCGAAAACAGCGAATACGGAAAAAATCCAAATGAGCAGTTTGCGAAGCTCGACGATATGCTCTAATAAGGGCATAATCGTATTTTTACTCATGAAAATGCACTTCCTTCCTCCGAATTAGGAACGCATAGGTTGGCGAGAAAATGTCTTACGAAGCTCGAATGTATGGAAACCGTCTTGAATCTTCGTGTGAATCTCTTTAAGAATGTCCACATCCTCGAAAGAAAACGTTCTGGCTCCTCCTCGCGTCCGATCAGGAAAGATGAGCTGCTTCTCCTCGTAATAACGAATTTGCCTCTCTGTTAAGCCGGTTAGTTCGCACACGGCTCCAATTCTAATGACTTTAATACTCATTGCATCGCCTCCTGGAGCAATAGAAATGGTTGAGTGCTAGATTTAAAATGATAGATTCAGGTTATATATTCTAACATTAAACCGATCTTGATGGAGATTTTAGCAGGGTGAATATAAGTTTACAATGGTCTTAAGGGACTAAGACTTTGATTATGAAAATAAAATTCTAAATAATATATACAGGATAATATAACTATAATTGATTTCTTTATGACTATTAAAAAAGAGATAAATATAATTTATGTTAGTTTTTCTAACATAATAATAGAATTGATTCTATCAGTCGTGATATCTTTTCGTTGTGATACATACAAAGCCGACGAATGGAGTGAGCGGAATGGAGTCGACGAAAACGCCTAGCGAGATTTCCAGGCGGCAGTTTCTTACTACAGTGGGAAAGCTAGGTGGAGGAGCAGCGGTATTCAGCGTAATGGGTACACTGGGGCTGCTGTCACCGGAAACATTGAAGGCAGCAGACTACGAACCGCCGGACGGGAACGAGCTCTCGATGAGCAAGAAGGGAGGCAAAAAAATTATTATTTTAGGCGCCGGCATCGCAGGGATGACCGCCGCTTACGAGCTGGGCCAAGCTGGCTATGATTGTACGATTCTGGAAGCACGCGCCCGTTCGGGAGGACGCATCTGGTCTGTGCGCCGCGGGACAACGGTCGCTGAGCTTGGAGCTTCGAAGCAAGTCGCGCGCTTCTCTGACGGCTTGTATTTGAATGGAGGCCCCATGCGTATTCCGCAATTCCATGTCACGATGGAGTATATTCGGAAGTTCGGCATTCCAATTGAACCATTCAACAATGTGAATGACCACGCTTATTACTATAACGAGGAAGTAGGCGAGCTTTCCGGCAAGAAAATCAGAAAGCGCGAGGCAAAAGCGGATGTTCGCGGTTACGTTAATGAATTGATGGCTAAGGCGGTTAATCAGAATGCGCTGGATCTGCCGATTACTGCCGAGGAGAAGGAGAAATTGGTAGCCTACCTTCGCTCGGAGGGAGGATTGGATGCCGATTTGTTCTACAAGGCTTCCTCTCGCGGCGGTTACAAGGACGAGCCGGGTGCAAGGCTTGATGCCGGGGTGATAAGGGATCCATTCAACATGAAGGCCATTCTAAATTCAGGCTTCGGCAATTACTTCAGCAGCGAATACGGCTATGACCAGCAAATGATGATGTTTCATCCGGTAGGCGGGATGGATACGATCTCTAATGCGTTCGAGAAAAGGCTGAAGGGCAAAATAAAATTCAACTCTGAGGTCATCGAGATCAAGCAAAGCGGCAATGGCGTTACCGTACTCTATAAGGATCTCGCTTCGGGCGAGGAGCAAAAGATCGAAGGCGAGTATTGTATTTGCACGATTCCGTTGTCTGTGCTGAAATCAGTCAAAGCCGATTTCTCTCCGGAGATGAAAAAGGCGATTGACAGTATCGGCTACGCATCTGCAGGTAAGATCGGATTGCAGTTCAAGCGCCGATTTTGGGAAGAGGACGAGCAAATTTACGGCGGCAATACGCTGACCAACATGGATATATCGTCAATCTATTACCCGCCTACAGGCTATATGCAAAAGAAAGGACTGCTGCTAGGCTATTATGCATTCGGCGGAAATGCAGATAAGCTGGGCGAGATGTCCTATCTTCAGAGGGAAGCACATGCGCTGCAGCAGGGCGCGAAAATTCATCCGCAATATCATAAAGAATTCGAGGCTTCATTCTCCATAGACTGGAAACGTATCAAATATAATCTAGGCGGCTGGGTATCGTACTCGGGTGACCAGCGTACGACTGTTTATCCGACACTCTGCAAGCCGGACCGCAGAGTTTATCTTGCTGGTGAGCATATCAGCTATATTACGGCGTGGATGGCAGGCGGTATCGAGTCGGCCCGTGCAGTCGTAACCGATATTCATCAGCGCGTTATGAAAGAGTAGCAGGTAGAGTTCATTCAGTTTGTGAACATAGAGGAGGAATGCTGGATATGAAAATGAAGATAAAGCTGAAGCGGAATACGAAAATCGCAGTCGCAGCAGCCATGTTGTCATGCTTCTTGGGTGCGTCCGTCTATGCCAGTGCTTTGACCCCTAATAAATTGTCTTTAACGCCGGTAAACGAGCCTGAATTCTACGGAAGTCCGAGCTCGTCTATTGCAAGCGCGGTGGCTTTGCCGGCGGCGGCAGCGACGTTCTCGACGAGCGGCACTGTCCCTCCGCTGCTGAACAAGGAAGGCAAGACGCTATATGAGCGATACGGAGATACGGAGAAGCAAGGGGAAGGCATCCTTCTAAATATTGAGAAACAGCTTAAGGAGCAAGGGCTAGGCTTAAAGGATGTAATCTATTTAAGGGTATATATTACGCCTGACGCAGCCAAGAATAATGAATTCGATTATCAAGGTTGGTTTAATGCCTATGCGAAGTTTTTCAATACAAAGGAAAATCCAATCAAGCCAGCGCGTTCCACGGTAGGTGTAGCGGGGCTGGTCAATAAGGATTGGCTGATTGAGATCGAAGCAGTGGCCGCTTATCCGATTCCCCATAATCAAGATTAGTCTTTGAAGCTTGTTCGCGATAAAAAGAAGAAATGGAGATGATGATTGATGCTTCAAAGTATTGGTTTACCAGGACTTATTATGATTCTTGTAGTGGTATTGATCATTTTCGGACCATCCAAGCTGCCCGAGCTCGGCAGAGCGGTAGGACGAACGCTGCATGAGTTCAAGTCGTCTGCCAAAGAGCTAGTCGCCGAAACGAAGGATGATGTTATTGAGAAGCAAGAGGTTGCGAAGTAGCGGAAACCAAACCCATGCATGAATGCATGGATGACCTCATAATACGATGGGTTGCCTTGAATGTAGATTTAATTACATTCGGGGCAACCCATTATTCATGCAAGCGCCTTTTGAAGCGCCTATCCTTTATGTCCAAGCTTGCGGCCGATCCACTGCTCGTATGCTTGGCCTACGCTGGACATATCGAGCGCGCCAAGGCCCATCGCATCACCTACTTGGAATAAGCTTTTGGAAGCTTCAAGCAGCGGCGTAGGTACGTTAAGGCTGTCCGACAACACGGATGAGAGCCGGAGATCCTTCAGCATGAGCTCAAGCGAGAATTGGACGTCATAGTTGCCTTCAAGCAGCTTCGGCCCTTTCATCTCGGCTGCTCTGCTTGCCGCTCCGCCGGATTGGACGAGCTCGACGAACGCATGGCCGTCAATGCCGCCGCTTGCTGCGATAGCCATTCCTTCCGCAAGTGCAACTACGTTAATGCCGACGATCGTATTATGCGCTAGCTTTGCGATGGATCCGCTGCCATTTGGTCCCATGGGGATGACCTTTCGGCCCATAGCAAGCAATATATCCTCCACCTCGCCAAGTCGATCGGCATTCCCGCCTACCATAAAGACGAGCGTTCCGTCCACGGCAGCCGGTTTGCTGCCAGTGACTGGGGCATCGAGAAAAGCTGCACTGCGCGCCTCTGCTTCGGCCGCAAGCTCCTTTGCCAGCGTAGGCGAAATCGTGCTGCTGTCGATGAGGGTGACACCGCTGCGAATGCCTTCGAATATGCCATTCTCGCCAAAATATACCTCGCGAATAGCGGAGTCGTTGCTAATCATCGTAATGACAACATCCACCGAGCCGGCGACTGCAGACGGCGATCCCAGCTCCGTTGCTCCCAGCGCCAGCAAGGAGTCAGCCTTGCCAGCTGTTCGATTATAGACGGCTACTTCGAAGCCCTTACGCAATAGGTTCGCTGCCATTCCGAGCCCCATAACGCCCAATCCGATAAATCCGACCTTTTTCATAAAGAATTCCTCCGCTCCATCTTGTTTTTTATTTGATTATACAGATTCTTCATCAATATTTCATTCTTTGTTGCTTGTTTTTATAAGGTAAATCCGATATTGTAGAGGCTAAGTTGAAAAGCATTATCAAGGCTTTGGTTCACAACATTTTAGGAGGTTTACACTTACATGAGCAAAACAGTTCAGTTTGACTACAGCAAAGCGCTGACTTTCATTGGCCAGCATGAAATCGATTATTTGACGGAATCCGTTCGTCTTGCGCATGAGCAATTACATAACGGGACAGGCACTGGCTCGGACTACTTGGGCTGGATCGACCTTCCTACTAACTATGATAAAGAAGAGTTTGCCCGCATTCAACAAGCTGCCGAGAAAATCAAATCGGATTCCGAGGTACTGATCGTGATCGGAATTGGCGGTTCCTACCTAGGCGCGCGCGCAGCAATTGAGGCATTGTCCCACTCTTTCTATAATATTCTGCCGCAAGAACAACGCAAAACGCCGCAGGTTTTGTTCGCAGGAAACAATATCAGCTCGACATACGTGACCCATCTTCTACAGCTCGTTGAAGGCCGCGACTGGTCGATCAACGTGATTTCCAAATCGGGAACAACGACTGAGCCGGCTATCGCATTCCGTGTATTCCGTGCCGCGCTTGAGAAGAAATACGGCAAAGAAGAAGCTCGCAAACGCATATATGCGACAACGGACAGCGAGAAAGGCGCATTGAAGAAGCTCTCTTCGGAAGAAGGCTACGAATCATTCATTATTCCTGACGATGTAGGCGGCCGTTACTCGGTGCTTACGGCTGTAGGCTTGCTGCCGATCGCGGCTGCCGGCATCAACATTGAGGCAATCATGCAAGGCGCTGCTGATGCATCCAAAGAATACAGCAATCCTAATCTTGCCGAGAATGAAGCGTATCAATATGCAGCAGCCCGCAACGCGCTGTACCGCAAAGGCAAAGCAACAGAAATCCTCGTCAACTATGAGCCTTCCCTGCATTTCGTATCGGAGTGGTGGAAGCAGCTGTTCGGCGAAAGCGAAGGCAAGGATTTCAAAGGCATTTTCCCGGCGGCTGTCGACTTTTCGACGGATTTGCACTCCATGGGCCAATTTATCCAAGAGGGCAACCGGAACATTTTCGAAACGGTTATTCAAGTCAGAGAAGTGGCCGAGCACATTTCAATCGAGCATGACGAAGCGGATCTGGACGGCCTGAACTTCCTTACAGGAAAAACAATGGACTTCGTCAACAAAAAGGCGTTCGAGGGCACGCTCCTAGCGCATACCGACGGCCAGGTTCCGAACTTCATCGTAAACATTGCCGACATGACGCCATACACGTTCGGATACCTAGTTTATTTCTTCGAGAAAGCTTGCGGAATCAGCGGCTACCTGCTGGGCGTTAACCCATTCGACCAACCAGGCGTAGAAGCGTACAAAAAGAATATGTTCGCGTTGCTTGGCAAACCGGGCTTCGAGAAAGAAAAAGCCGAGCTGGAAGCAAGGCTGTAAAAAGCCGCTCCCATCGGCATGCAGGAGTCATCGCCAATGCTGGATAAATATAGGACGGTCAGGCAGCAGGCTAATGCCGAGATCGTCATTAAGAAATCCCGGTTCATCGGGCATGCGAAGCCGGTCGAGACGGAAGAGGAAGCCGTTGCCTTCATTAATGAAATCAAGCAGCTGCATAAGCAGGCGACGCATAACTGCTCGGCTTATATGGTAGGCGAGCGCGATCAGTTCCAGAAGGCATCCGATGACGGAGAGCCGAGCGGAACGGCGGGCAAGCCGATTCTTGAGGTCATCAAGCACAAGGGGCTCAAAAATGTCGCCGTCGTCGTAACCCGTTATTTCGGCGGTATTATGCTTGGGGCAGGCGGTCTCGTGCGTGCCTATACGGACGGCGCGGTTGCCGGTATCGAAGCGGCTGATGAGATCGTCAACGTGCTTCATAGAGAAGTTTTTGTCGATGTGGACTATACGTGGTATGGGAAGCTGGAGAATGAGCTGCACAGCAAGGGCACGCGCGTTGGCGGGACGGATTTTACGGATCGGGTTATCGTCCGCTGCCTGCCCGAGAAGCCTGATGCAGAAGCATTTGTAGCATGGATTACGGATCTCACCCAAGGGCAAGCGATTATTGCCGAAGGTGAAACCGTGTACTATATCGAAGGTGAATAAACGGAAGAGGAGCATCAGCATAAGCTGGTCTCCTTTTTTTTTGCATACAGGTCAAGAGGAAATGAAAAGGCTATAAAAAAATGCTATGAAAGCGATTAGAATTTCTAAATTTTTGATTGACTTAATCCCAGTATGGATGCTACATTATTAATACCTAGTAAATTAATAGGAATTATGTTTTTACTTGTTTTGCTACACCTACGGCACGAGCCGATGGTCTGGAGGTTAAGTCACAGTGAATGCTTTATTTCGTGGGAAAGGATGGAGCTTCGGCTTTCGGAGCGCCATTATGCTTTACTTTATTATTCTAATCGTATTACCTATCGTTGGCATTTACACGCAATCCTTTTCGCTTGGATGGACCCCTTTTTGGGAAAGCATTTCCGATCCGCTCGCTTGGAAAGCCGTGCTGCTGACCGTGAAATTAGCCGTTATCGCAACGCTGCTGAATGTGTTTCTAGGCACGATGATCGGCTGGGTGCTCATTCGTTACCGATTTCCGGGACGACGGTTTCTCAATAGCTTGGTTGATCTGCCGTTTGCATTGCCGACTGCGGTTGGCGGGCTTATGATTTTGCTGCTTCTGGGGCCTAACAGCTTCGTAGGCGGTTTAGCAGAGAAAATCGGCATCGAGATCGTATTCCATGAGCCGGCGATTATCGTAGCAATGCTGTTTGTAACGTTTCCTTTCGTTATCCGTGCCATTCAGCCGCTGCTGGAGGAAATGGACAAATCGGAGGAAGAAGCGGCTTATACGCTAGGCGCTTCCCGGGCAAAGACGTTTTTTAGCGTGATCTTTCCTACGATGCTGCCTGGTATTCTGAGCGGAGCGATGCTCGCCTTCTCTCGCGGTATTGCGGAGTTTGGCGCAGTTGTACTCGTTGCGGGCAATATTCCGGGCAAGACGCTTATCGCATCCGTTTATATTTTTGGAGAAATAGAAAGCAGTAATCCGCAGGGCGCAGCCGCCGTATCGGTTATGCTCCTTACGTTATCCTTCCTTATTCTATGGACGGTCAACCTCATTCAAGGCAGGAGGGGCGGCCAATGATGAGAAGGCTATGGATTACGTTAACTTATATCGTATTTGGTTTATTGCTCATTGCCCCGCTAATCAAAATCTTCACAGGCTCATGGGCAGAAGGCTGGAATGGCTTTATTGAAGGCATTACGAGGCCGCAGTCGCTGCATGCGCTGATGATGACCGGGATAATCGTTGTTGTGGTTACCGTATTGAACACGGTATTCGGGATCATGCTGGCCATGTATCTCGTTCGGGCGGAGTGGATAGGACGACGGATCAAGCGCCTGCTCAACAGCTTGGTCGACTTGCCTTTCGCCGTATCGCCGGTTATCGGCGGTCTGATGATCGTGCTTATGCTCGGACCAAACACGATTATCGGCACGATGTTCGAGGATGCAGGCATCAAAATCGTATATGCGCTGCCGGGCATGATTCTGGCTACCTTGTTCGTGACATTCCCGCTCATGGTGCGCGAGGTGATGCCTGTGCTGCAGGAGATCGGCGCGCAGCAGGAGGAAGCGGCATCTACGCTAGGCGCGTACTCTTGGTATACATTCTGGAAGGTGACATGGCCATCCATCCGATGGGGCGTCATCTATGGCGTTGTATTGACGGTAGCGCGTTCGCTTGGGGAATTTGGCGCGGTGCTCGTCGTATCGGGCAACATTATGAATAAAACGCAAACGGCTACAACGCTAGTTTATCAGGATGTGGAAAATTTCAACGTTGTTGCCGCCAATGGCGTAGCGCTCGTTCTTGCGGCATTTTCCGTGGGACTGCTGCTGCTGATGGAATGGGCGAAAAAACGAAAGGAAGTGCATTAAGCCATGCATATTGAAGTACGGAACTTGAACAAAAACTTTGGCGACTTTCATGCCGTTAAGGACGTAAGCTTTGAAATCGAAAAAGGTCATCTGATCGGCTTGCTCGGACCGAGCGGCGGCGGTAAAACGTCCATACTTCGTATGTTGGCGGGGCTTGAGTCCCCTTCCTCCGGCGATATTATTTTCCATGGAAAACGCGTAAACGACCTGCCTCCGCAGGAGCGGGGCATAGGGTTCGTATTCCAAAACTATGCGCTGTTCAAGCATATGACGGTATACGACAACATCGCATTCGGATTAAAGGTGAAGAAGCAGTCGAAAGAACAGATTAGAGAGCGCGTCATGTATTTGGTGGAGCTTACCGGTCTTAAGGGCTTCGAGCACCGCTACGCCCATCAGCTCTCCGGGGGACAACGTCAGCGCGTAGCATTTGCAAGAGCGCTTGCTCCCGAACCTCAGCTGCTGCTGCTCGATGAGCCGTTCGCTGCCATTGATGCCAAGATCCGGACAGAGCTTCGCACGTGGCTGAAGGAAATGATTGAGCGAGTGGGCATCACATCTATTTTCGTTACGCATGACCAAGAGGAAGCGATCGAGGTAGCCGATGAAATTATGATTATAAGCAAAGGCAAGCTGGAACAAAAGGGAAGTCCTTGGGATATTTACAAAAATCCAGAAACGCCTTTCGTCGCAAGCTTTATCGGCGAATCAACGATCGTCGACAATATTTCGCAGCTTAAGGGCTTTGAGGATGCGGCGAGCCGTCCCGGCACGAAGGCACTCATCCGTCCCGAGTATATTGAGATCGGCAAGCCGGGGGAAATTCGACTAGCTTCCGCAACGCTTCCAGGAAAAGTGAAGCATCTGCATTTCCGAGGCAGCGAGTGGATGGTCGAGCTGCTTGTCGGCGATACGAAGCTCATCACGTACCGTTCACTAGAGAAGGAAGTGCTTCATCCAGGCGACGATGTGAGCGTGCTGGTGCACCGTGCCTATCTATTCAACGACAATGACAGCTGGATTGCAGAGAATACATTGAAGGTTGACCCGATGCCTATTCATATCTAACCAATAAGCGACGTAGAAAGAGTTGTATGCGAACATGAAAATCAACCTGGTAACAAGTCGGCGCATATTTGTGCTGCTTCTGGTCTCTGCACTGCTGCTTCTCGCAGCAGGCTGTGGCAAGGATGAGCAGACGGATGGCAATGCGGCCGGGTCTACCGTACAGGACGGCGATGTAACACTTGTAATCGGTGCATATTCCGTTGTGAAGGATGCTTTTGCCGAACTGCTGCCTGCTTTCAGAGCCTACTGGTTCGAGGAAACAGGCCAAAAGGTGGCATTCCAGGAGTCCTATGAAGCTTCAGGTACACAGGCTCGCGCGATTGCCGGCGGTTTTGAGGCGGATGTCGCAATTCTGGCGATGGAAGGCGATTTGGACAAAATAGCAGATGCTGGATTTATTTCGCATGATTGGAGAGCTTCTGAGAGCGGCGGCATGATTACGAATTCGATCGTCGTGCTCGGAACTCGCAGCGGCAATCCGCTTGGGATAAAGGATTGGGACGATTTGACGCGGAAGGGCGTTAAGGTGTTATATCCCAATCCCAAAACCTCCGGCGGAGCGCAATGGGACATCAATGCGATTTACGGCGCCGGACTGAAGCAGTCGGAAGCAAAGACCGGAACAAAGGACGAGGCGTACGCCAAAAGCTTCCTGAAGTCCGTTCATGCAAACGTAGAGTCTCTCGATAAAAGCGGGCGCGCCTCGATGGCTGCGTTCGAATATGGAGTCGGCGATGTCATTGTGACCTATGAGAACGAACTGCTGGCACGTATTAAAAAAGGCGTTGATTACGATATTGTCGTGCCGAAGAGCACGATTCTTATCGAGAATCCGGCAGCGATCGTAGATAAGAACGCGGATAAGCATGGCACTCGCAAGGTTGCCGAAGCGTTTATTGCTTATTTGCACACCGAGCAGGCTCAGCGGATATTTGTCGAGAACGGCTTCCGCGCTGTGGACAAGAAGATTGCGGCAGAAACGAAGGATCGTTATGCGGAACCGGAGGGGCTGTTTGATATTTCATATTTGGGCGGATGGCCTGAGGTTAGAAAAAATCTGTATTCAAAAAAAGGCATTTGGTATCAGGTGCTGGCTGATTTGTAATCATGCTTAACTACACGAGAGCTCCTCGGGCCACGGCCTGAGGAGCTTTCTGCATAACATCGCTTGGAAACAGATCATCGTGCTGGGGATAGCTGTCGTTCATCGGATCCTTAAGGATGACGACGGCTTTTCATGTTGTAAGGTTTTGTTCAAATATAGGAAAGTATATGATTTTGCCATCCTTTCTCTATATTTCTCGGAATGAAACGCGCTGCGCCGCCAAAGGACGGCGACAGCCGTTTCACCTTGGTGAAAACAGAATTCCCATGCTAAAATATAAAGAAGCTATCTATTTAGTAGAAGGAGCATGAAGCGAACATGGACCATATAGACAAGCAGAAACTGCAAGCGGCATTTGCATTATTTCAAGCTCAAGACGTCTATTTGCATAGCGAAGCGACATCATTCGTATTCGTGCGGAATTTCAAAGTGCGGCTGGAAGAGGCCATGATTGCAGGCGATGGTCCTTATCGGGCAGCTCTGCGCTTCGATCAAGCAGGCTGGATTCGGGCCGAGGGCCTTACCCATTACGAGCTAGCAGCTGACGGAAAGCTTCTGTTAGCCGGTTATGACGAAAGAGGCAGAATGAATGTCGCTTTGCAGCTAGGAAAGGAGCCGTTTCCGGAATGAGTAGAACAACTGAGGGAGCAAAACGTACAATTCTTGCCGTATTCGCTCATCCAGACGATGAGTCGTTTATTTGCGGAGGCACCCTGGCGAAGTATGCGAGTCTGGGAGCTGAGATTACGCTCGTGAGCGCTACGCGCGGAGAAATGGGTCGGCGTATGGGAAACCCCCCTTATGTCAATCGGGAAACGATGCCGGATATTCGCGAGAAAGAGCTGAGGAAGGCTTGCGAAGAACTAGGGATTCAAGAACTGATTTTTTTTGACATACGTGACAAAATGGTCGAGTTTTACGATTCGGAGCGCTTGATTGAACGGATCGGCGAGCTTATGGAGGCTAAGCAACCGGATGTCGTTCTGACCTTTCATGAAACACTGGGCGGCCATCCCGACCATTGTGCGATCGGGAAAGCAACGTCCGAGGCATTCCGCCGAGCTCAGCAGAAGGGCTCCCTTTTTTACATCACCTTTGGCGATGCAATGGAAGCACCGGAGCTATTCGGCTATACGAAGCAGGATGTCGTGCGAATTGACGTCCGCGGGCATTTGAAGGCCAAGCTTGCCGCTTTCCGAGCGCATCGCTGCCAGACGGAGATCGATGAATGGGTGTGGCTGCCTGACCGCGAAGCGCTTGCGAAGCTCGGCGGGCATGAATATTTTTTAGCCGGCAATCGAAGCGTTGAGCCGCTCGTTTTCAATGATTTATTCCAAGCTCGGCTGGACCGTTAAAGCGTTAGCGCTGCTCGTTCAAAGCACCCGCTGCGAGTGTTTGCAGCACGGTATTGTCCATTGGCGGATTATGCAGGCCAGCCCGCACATCGCGGTAGTAGCGCTCAAGCGGCAGGCTTCTGGATAAGCTTGACCCGCCGACGATTCGCATGGCGATATCGACTATCTTAACCGCATGATTGGTAGCTACATATTTGGCTAAGCCTAACTCTGGCCGCAGATGGGGACGATTTGCCGGTTCACGGTCCCAGCGTCCGGCTGCTTCATAGAGAAGGGAACGAGCCGTCCGCAGCTCGATTTCCATCTGTCCGATCGACTGCTGGACGGTCGGAAGCTCTGCTATGGGACCTTGCAGGTGGTTAGGACGATAGGATTGCGCGAAGGAAATTGCAAAATCCCGCGCGGCAAGCGCAATGCCGATGTAGCAAGCCGGAATATGCAGGAGCCAGCCTCCTCCGTCATCTATCCCTTTGCCTGCCAGTCGATGCTCGTCCGCGGCGAAAACTTCATTTAACACGACATCATGACTGCCTGTGCCGCGCATGCCAATCGTATCCCAGGTTTCATGAACCGTTACGTTTTCGTTCTTGAAAACGAGGAAATCAGCGGTCGCTTCCTCCTCGGGCATATAGGCCGTTACGACGAAGCGGTCAAGTATCGGCGACAGCGTACTGAACGTTTTGCGCCCGGAGATGAGCCAGCCGCCTTCCGTTCGGATTGCCGTCGTTTCGGGCTTGCCGCCGCGGCTAGGGCTTCCAGACCCAGCTTCGCTGGCGAATGTATTGATCATGGCGCCTTTCGAGACGACGTCTCGGCAGAGCTCCGCGAATAGCGGCTCGGGCCATTTTCGCGTCGTTCGGAGATGGAGCATCTGGCCCAAATGCCAGCCAACGGCGAGTGCCGTTGATCCGTCGCCGTAGGCGAGTCGTTCTTGCTGGGTGACGAGCTCGTGCAGCGATAGTTCGTTACCGCCATACTCAGCGGGAACCGTGAGCTTCAAATATCCGTCCTCCAGCAGGTCGGCGAAATTGTCATGAGGGAAGCTGCCTGCCCGGTCATGCTTCTCCGCTCTTGCGGCAAAGCGAGCAGCAAGCTCAGCTGTTTGATCGGCCAGATGCTGTTCTTCTGCACTGCGTATGTATTGGTCGATTAATCGTCCCATCTATATGCACTCCTTATATTTTCGATAAATGCTTACTGTATAGGAATAGACGATAGTGTGCGGATAGGAATAATAGTACCATAGCTCCAGAGGTTAAAGGTATCGGCGTTTTGGGAAGACAGCATGATTTCTAAGACATAGGGGAGAAAATCCGTGAAAAGCCTAGCAAGCTATTATTTTCTGCTATATCTGGCCGTATCGGTCGTAATGCCTTATACGAGTCTTTTCTTCAGCGAAAAAGGATTTAGCAATACCGTTGTGGGGCTCATCCTATCGTTATGGGCGCTGATTAGCGTGGTATCGCAGCCGATCATGGGCATGCTTAACGACCGGCTCAGCAATCCGCGGCAAATTCTGCTCGTGTCAGCGATTGCAGCACCGCTGATTGGAATTGGCTTTCTCTACTTTGACAGTCTCGGCGCCATTATCGTCATCTCTGTTTTTTTCGTATGGTTCCAATCCTCGATGGGACCGCTTAGCGATTCCATAGCGGTGGACATCGGAAATAGAGAAGGCTTTTCATTCGGCAGCGTGCGGCTATGGGGTGCGCTCAGCTATGCGATTGGCGCCTTTGTGACAGGTTTTTTATATGAACGATACGGCTACGAGCATATCTTCTGGTACTATCTCGGAGTGAATGCCGTGCTTACGCTATTCATATTCCTGCTGCCGAAAGCGAAGCCTGTCTTCAAAAAGGCGACAATTATCGAACAAATTAGCGAGGTAAGCCGAAATAAGCCGTTTCTCATTTTTGTCGGAATCAGCATGCTGGCGTTTATGTCAGTATCGATTAATTTCTCGTTTCTTCCGATTTATTTCAAGGAGCTTGGATTTGATAAAAGCTTGCTTGGCAGCGCTTTTGCGGTAGCAGCCATTATCGAGGTTCCGATGTTCTGGGTTTCGGCGAGACTCAGCAGAAGAATAGGACATTACCAGGTGCTATGTATTGCCGCAGCTATCTATGCTCTCAAATATTTGATGCTGTTTGCATTTGCGGACGTTTATTTAACGCTCGTATTGCAGCTACTGGACGGTATAGCGTTTGCTTTTGTAGCAGGGACGGCAGTCGAAGTGGTTGAGAGCTATTCCAGCGAGCGAACAAGAGCAACGCTGCAAACCGTATTTGCGGCGATTACATGGGGGTTAGGCGGTATTGTCGGCAATGCAGCGGGGGGAGTAATGGTCGATCATCTAGGCGTGCAATCCTTGTATCTGATTCTCGGCATATTTTGCGCGACCGCTTCCATTCTCTATGCCGTAACGAGGAAATTTGCGCAAGGATATAAGGTTGAAACATAGCGGAGATGTCTTTCATGCAAATGGGCTTTCTAATAGGGAGATTCGGAATTGGCTAGTCCAAAAAAGTAAAAAAACAACCTTCGGCGCCACGTTAATGTGGAGCTGAAGGTTGTTTTTTTAACCCCATGGTCCGTGCCGCGTAGGAGCTGGAATTTCCAAGCGCTGCTTCTGAGGCCGCTAATGATGATGCTTTTAGAACATAGGGAAGACGTAACGTACAAGGAAGTATAACGCCCCGAAAAAAATAATGATGTATGCTGCGTACTTAATGAATGTTGACGCGACCAGACTGGAATCGGATTTTTTTTCCACATGACGTTCTTCAATTTCCACATTGCGATGTCCCGTTGCCATTTGAACCACTCCTTTAGTGATTTGGATAGTCTCAATTACCCACACGAATCGATTGTGAATCAGCAAGGATAGTCATATTCCAATCATTTCTTGGGAAATAAGCAAAAAACAGCTTTTTTGGAAAAAAGGTTCTCATCGGTGTATTGCTGCATATAGTAGTTAACGAAGCCCTATTGCTGCAGGTCTGCACGTAGCTTTGCAAAATCATAGAATAGGGCAGCAGGAGGCCAATAAGTTGATTGAGGATTGGAAGCAGTTGAGCAGCAGAGGCGCGGCAAATGTGAAAAACGGCGATGTTTACTATGAAATTGAGCAGACGATCGAGGAGCTTGAAACCTATTTGGAAGCAAACCCGGAGGATGAAATTGCTTGGGTGCAATACAAGCAATTTCTGAATAAGCGGGCCAATTACAATCTGTTGCTGGCGGAGGCATATGGGGAGTTTACTCATCTGATGATGCAGGCGTAATCCAATAGATCAAAGATGACGACTTTAAGGACAGGCTTCGCGGCTCAATGCTTCGTAGTGATCCTATATGCGGCAGAATAATGTTTATACTTGTTTGAAATGGTCTAAGAAATGCTAGAGAGCAGGCTGCTGCGCTCTGGCATTTTTTTATGAGCGGGTTATGCAATGGGCATACATGCGCTGAAAAAAGGGGCAGCCTGCGAATAGTGTAAAAAAGAAGAATAGTTTCAACATGGGGGAAACAGCATGAAAAAGAAATCTGGATTGTCAAAGAAAAGAAAAACGATAAAAATGTTAATCATTCTAGCAGTGGCTTTCCTGCTCATTATGATGCTGGGCGGCTGGACCACCTTTCGGCTGATGATTGACGCGCAGGACATCGAGCGGCTCGATGTGCCGCTGCCAGCTGCGACAGTCGTATACGACAAGGATGGTAAAGAAGCAACACGCATCGCATTCAACAAAATAGAAGAAATGAATTATTCGGATATTCCAAAACATATGGTTGATGCCGTTGTGGCGGTAGAGGACAAGCGGTTCTTCGAGCATGACGGCATGGATGTGCGCGCCATAAGCCGAGCTTTCGTGACCAACTTTACATCGGGAGGAACCGTTCAAGGGGGAAGCACGATTACGCAGCAGCTAGCTAAAAACGTCTTCCTGTCGCAGGAGCGGACATGGTCGAGGAAATGGAACGAGCTGCTGCTGGCTCAGAAGATTGAGGAGCATTACAGCAAGGAACAGATTATGGAGATGTATCTGAACCAAATCTATTACGGGGAAGGCGCATGGGGAATTAACCGTGCGGCAAGCATGTATTTCGGCAAGGAGGCCGAGCAGCTTACCGTAGCTGAGGCAGCTTTGCTGGCTGGATTAATTAAAGCTCCTTCCGCACTCACCCCTTATAAGCATAAAGAGAAGGCATTGAAGAGGCGAAATGTTGTGCTTCAGCTTATGAGGGAGCAGGGACGGATTAGCGAAGTCATATACAGAACCGCCTTGGAAGAGCCGATTGTCCTGTTGAGCGCGAAGCCTAACCGGGTCGATGATATTCATTATCCGTATTATGTCGAGCAAATAATCCGCGAAGCGATGGCCGAGTATGGCCTATCCGAGAATGAGGTGCTTCAGGGCGGCCTGCGCATTTATACCGAATTGAATACGGACATGCAGCAAGCAGCAGAGCAGGTTTATGCGAACAATTCACTATTTCCCGAGAGCATGAAGGATCAGCTTATCCAAAGCGGCGCTGTCCTTGTAGATCCGCGCAGCGGCGGCATTCGCGCTCTTGTTGGCGGGAGAGGTGAACAGCCCTTCCGCGGCTTTAACAGAGCGACGCAGTTGAAGCGTCAGCCAGGCTCTACGATTAAGCCGGCAGTTGTCTATACGCCGGCATTGGAGCTTGGATATATGCCAGCGGATGAGCTGGTGGACGAACCAGTCAACATAAACGGATATGAGCCCCAGAATGCCGACGGTTCCTTCCACGGAAAGGTATCGTTATACGAAGCGCTTATTCATTCCTATAATATTCCGGCCGTGAAGCTCTTGAATGAAATGGGAATTCAAAAGGGAATGGATGCTGCTGACAGATTCGGCATTCCGTTGTCAAAGGAAGATCAATCGTTGGGACTTGCGCTTGGCGGTCTTCACGAAGGCGTGGCACCGATCCATATGGCTGAGGCATTCGGCGTGTTCGCCAATGACGGCGTAAGGATCAAATCGCATGCGATAACTCGTATCGAATCCGCAGATGGCGAGGTGTTAGCTTTATTCGACCAGGCCAAGAGCAGCACGATGGTGACAGAGCCAGCCGTTGCCCGCTTGATGACTGCCATGCTGCAGGGCGTTATTGAAGAGGGAACGGGTACTGCGGCAGCGGTAGAAGGCCGCTTGCTGGCAGGCAAATCCGGAACGACGCAAATGCCGGGGACGGAGGGCTACGGCGCGAAGGACAACTGGTTTGTTGGCTATGCGCCTCAGCTGGTTGGGGCGGTGTGGCTAGGCTACGATCAAACCGACAGCAGCCATTATTTGTCCACAAGCTCGAAAGCGGCAGCATCCGTATTCCAAGCGTTGTTCACAGCAGCTTTAAAGAATGAGCCGGTTCTTTCTTTCCCGGAAACTCCTGAGCTTATATTGAATAAGAAGAAAGAGAGCAATATGGATAAAGACAACGATAAGGCGAAAGACAAAAAAAAGAATGAAAAGGAAAAGCGTGAAAAAGAAAAAAAGGACGAGAAGTCTAAAAAAGAACGTGAAAGGGAACAGAAGAAGGACCGAGACGGCAGGAAGAACAAAGAGAGAGACAGGCATGGCGATCAGAAGGATAGGGATAAGGACAGGGATGACGACTAGGATAACGACTAGATAACGACAAGGATAACGACTAGATAAGCAAAGGTTTAACGTCATAGTTCCATAGATAGAGAAGAACGGTCTCCTCGCGTAGTTTAACTGGAGACCGTTCTTTTGGCTTGTGCGGTTTTTCCTAGATCCCTGCCCGTTATTTTCCTTTGGCTACAAAAAAACCGATCAGGATAATAGCAAGCCCCGTCCATGTTCGCCACGATGGAGTTTCCCTCATAAAGATGAAGCCCATGAAAAGCGATACAAACAGCTCCATTCCTTTGGAGGCAAGCAGCACGTAGCCTAAGCTTCCTATCGCCTTATATCCCCATTTGATGCCATAGCCAATACAAAGATTAGCGATGAGGAACAACGGCAAAGCCAGCAGTTGAAATTTGAGGGTTGTCCAGAAATGGGGATCAATATGCTTGTTCTGATACGAATATATCGCATTGACGACAAGCAATCCCGTAAGCAGCAGCGCTGAGCTGTAGATGTAATGCAAGCAGGGCCTCCATCGATTTTTGTCCTATGCAAATAATGTTTCCACACAGCAACATATTTATGAATGAGCAAAAAATAAAAACCAAAACGGGATTATGTCGAATGGTGACGAATGAAACCGACGTATAAAGGCATCGTAGTTAAAAAGAACCATTTTTATCCAGAAGGTTGTATTGATAATGATAATCATTTACGATATCAAATGAAGTCAACGCCGCAGCACACAAACGTTCGAACAAGGAGGTAATTTTATCGTTAACACGTCGCAAACGAGTGATGAGGCGAAGGGAAAGACTCGAAAGCTATCGATACATGATCAAGCTCATTCCGATGCGAAGCGATTCGCCGAAGAAGCTACTATAACGAATGTTCTAAACTGCTATTTGCGCGAGACGGGCATTGATCATTGCATTAGTCCGCTCCTTTCTGTTGAGTTTCCCGTAAAAAGGAACCGATTCGAATCAATCGATTATTTGCACATTCATCTGTGCCGACAGCAAGTTGATGTGTATGCCGCGGTCCAATACGTATCCGCTACCGGAAAGCATCGCTATGAGTTTCCTCTGTTCTACCGCAACTCTCCGCAAGGGACGATGCTAGAGGCTGATTATTTGACGTTAACGGCATTGCTGGTGAAGGAGCTATCCATCATTTATGAGAATGGCCAATTCGCCGGGGAACTCGTTTACCGGGTTATCCAGAGCTGCCATCATATTCAATCATTCATCGAAGCAAGGTCAGACGATTACGATAGCCTTTACGGGACTTCGTTCTCTTTCATCGACGCCGAACAATCATTGATTTTTGGCCATTCGATGCATCCGACTCCGAAAAGCAGGCAAGGCATTCCCGATGCAAGAAAAATAGAGTATTCCCCAGAGCTGAAGGGAAAGCTGCGCTTGCATTATTTTGCGGCTAAAACCGAGATCGTCAAGGAAGGCTCGAGCTTAGAGCAATCCGCAACGGCTTGGATCAAAACCCATCTATCCGAGCAGAAACAATTGAAGTCCCACCCGATCCAAAACTATATCCGCTCTAACGATTGGTCAATTCTCCCCGTGCATCCCTTGCAAGCGGAACATATGCTGAACACGCCGGAGGTCCTTGGCTGGCTGGATTCCGGCATGCTGCTCAATCTAGGGCAGCTAGGCGAGAAATATTATGCTACCTCTTCCATACGCACGCTCTATCATTCGAGAGCCCCGTTCATGATTAAGGTGTCTGCCCCCATTAAAGTAACGAATTCGCTTCGGATCAACAAAACAAGGGAGCTTGGCTGCGGCGGGGAAGTCATGAGGCTCTTTGGCACCGCGGTAGGCGATGTGAGCAGGCATTACCCTGGTTTTACGATCGTTCATGATCCTGCATTTATTACGCTTCAGTCACAATCGAAAGAAGAATCAGGGTTTGAGATCGTGCTTCGCATGAATCCATTCATGAATAAGCAAGCGGAGCAAGCCACGTTAACCGCTGCGCTTGTGCAGCAGGCCATACCTGGCAGCAGATCACGTTTGGCTAATATCATTGAATCAATCGCGCAGCGTGAAGGAAGATCGGCTGCCGAAGTAAGCGTGGATTGGTTCAAACGCTATTTGAAGCTTTCCCTATGCCCAATGCTGTGGCTGTACATGAAATACGGAATAGCGCTTGAAGCCCATCAGCAGAATAGCGTGATTCGGTTGGCGGATGGTTACCCCGCCCACTATTATTACCGCGATAATCAAGGCTATTATTTCTGCGAATCGATGAGAGGGGTGCTGGAGCAGGCTTTGCCGGGAATCGGGATTGCGACAGGCAATTTCTACGAAGATCAAGTCGTCGATGAAAGATTTTGTTATTACGTCATCATTAATCATATGTTTGGCTTAATACAGGGCTTTGGCACAGAAGGCTTAATCGGGGAAAGCGAGCTTCTAAAAGAACTTGCCAATGTGCTCGTTGACCATCTGCCGCTCAGCCGCGACAGCTCTGCTTTATTCGAGATGCTGCTGGAGAACGATAAGCTGCCCTGCAAAGCGAATCTGCTGACTCGCTTCCATGACGTGGATGAGCTTGCGGGAAGCCATGAGACCCCGGCTATCTATGTCCAAATGGATAATCCCGTCTATCGTACCGTTCAGGAATCAAGCTTCGAAGCCTCGCGAAAGCTGACTGCGGCGTTTTGATTCAATAGGCAAGCAAAGGAGGGAGCAATATTGCTTCGGCAGGCGTATCGGGTTAGTGAGGCAATCGCTTCGCCTATTTACAAACAGGTTACCGAAAGAATCGTTAGGCAGCTGTTGGAATCGCTGCTATACGAGCAGATTGTTATGGCACGCCAGGAAAAAGAAGGGGAGAAAATCGTTTTTAGGATCGATGGCAAGGATGCATACGGGAAAATGGTGACCTACAGCTGCACAGGCAGAAGGGCCTACACGTTCGGGAGAATCAGACTTGAGCGGGATTCTGTCACTCGGTCAGTGAACCATGCTGTAAATCAGGACCTGCAGCCGGGACAGGTGCTGTTCGAGCTACTACCAGGCAGAGGAGAGGGAGACGGCTGCGGAAATCTTCGGGCGATGGCTGACGAGCTTGAACAAACGCGGCTCAAGGACGTTCTCGCGCAATACGAGCGGGCGAAGCGCTTCTTGCCGTTAAAGGGCTTATCCTTTGACGAGCTGGAGCGGGAAATCATGGACGGACATCCATACCATCCATGCTACAAGTCGAGGATGGGCTTTCAGTATGAGGATAATTATGCTTACGGACCAGAGTACAAGCAGGAGCTACATCCTTTGTGGGTGGCTATCAACAAAACGATTGCCAAATCGGCAATCATAAGCGGAGCGAGCTTTGAGCAATTGCTTGTTGATGAGCTGGGCGAAGAGCAAATGGCTGCATTCCGCGAGCGGCTTGTGCAGGCCGGCTGCGACCCGCTGCAATACATATGGCTGCCTGTGCATCCCTGGCAATGGAGAAATAAAATTGTCCCTGCTTTCATTAGTGAACTGCACGACAAGCAGATTGTCCTCTTGGGCAGCGGCACGGACGCTTACATGGCTCAGCAGTCGATACGTACGCTATCCAACGCATCCCATCCCGGCAAGGCCAGCGTGAAGCTGTCCTTGCACATCCGAAACACGTCGTCCGTTCGCTCGCTCACTCCTCATTCAGTCGTCAGCGCGCCGGCTGTTTCGGAATGGTTGAGCAGAATCGTCGAGGCGGACAGCTATTTCAAAAAAGAGGCACGCGTCATTATTTTGAAGGAGTTTGCCGGCGTGACCTTTCAAGCTGACGCAGAGGCAGAAAGCAGAGATCCACGGGAGATTGAACGTTACGGAGCACTGGGAACGATTTGGCGAGAGAGCGTGCATAAGTATTTGGCAGCCGATGAGCAAGCGGTCCCATTCCACGCCCTGTATGCGCTTGAATCTGACGGGACGCCGTTTATTGATCCTTGGATACAACGAGTCGGCATTACGGCATGGCTGGAGAGGCTGCTTGAAGCCGCGATGCTGCCTGTCGTTCATTTGCTCATCATGCACGGAATAGCACTGGAATCCCATGCGCAGAACATGATACTCGTACATCAAAACGGCTTGCCGGCTAGAGTGGCGCTCAAAGATTTCCATGAAGGCGTCGAATATTGCGAGGCTGGAGTAAGCGCCATCGTATCGCCGCCTCCGTTCAGGGAAATCCATCCCGTCTATGCCCAAGGGAAGCTTGATGATTACTACGAGATGAAGGAATGCTCATCGCTTGTCGCGATGACACTGGATGCTTTGTTCATGATTAATTTAGGCGAGCTGGCACTCCTGCTTCATGATCGGTACAGCTACAGGGAGGAAGACTTCTGGAAGCTTGCCGTCAAGGTGCTCTCCGCGCATCAGAAGCAATATCAAGGCCAGTGCGAGCGCTTCAAGCTATTCGATCTTTATGTGGCAAGCTGTCCCGTCGAGCAGCTCGCGAACAGCAGGCTGCAATCGGAAGCAACCGAATTTTGCCATATGGTTGAGAATCCGTTGCATTTGGCGATGGAGGAACGGGTACGCGAAGAACGGATGGCGCTTGGTGAGAAAAAAAAAAGAGAGGAGCTGCACAGCTATGCTTCAGGTCAATCGAAATAAAATATCCGTGGCGGAGCATGAACGGAACTGGCATGCCTATTTGAGATTGCCGCATCTGCAAAAACCGCAGGGGAAGCGTTTCGCCTTATGCATTTCCGATGCCGCGCAGCTGATCTCGTTAGTGCTGTTTCTGAAGGAACATGGAAGCTCCATCTTGCTCATGCATGGCGGTATGCCGCTTGAAGCAGCGCTCACAACGTCGGAGGGGGCAGGGTGTGCGGGATTGATCTATCAGGAGCCGGCAACCTATTTCGCCAATAATGGCTCTGCAGCCGTTATCACGGACAACAAAGCGAAGATTTACCAATTCAGTTCGGGGACGACAGGCCATCCGAAGCTCATTGGCCGCAGCTGGGACATAATTCAGGATGAAATAGCGTCTTACAACGAAGCAATCGGGCTAAGTGCAGAAGTTGTGCCGATCGTATTGACGCCAGTCACCCATTCATACGGCTTATTATGCGGCGTGCTGGCTTCCCTAGCCAGAGGAGCAGAGCCTATTGTCGTGACGAATGCAAATCCGAAGCTCACGCTAGCGCTCATACGCGACTTTCCGGATCATATCGTATACGGCGTACCGGCCCAGTTGCAAACCATTGCCGCTTTAAGCCATGGGCAGGCGAAGCTGAATAAGCTGATGAGCTCGGGGATGCCTATGTCCGTCCGAGCATTCGAGCAGCTCGGTCAAACGGGAAGCAAGCTGCTGCAGCAATATGGCTGCTCAGAGGCAGGCTGCATCAGCTTGAGTACGGGAATGAGATCTGCGCATGATTTAGGATTGCCGCTTCGCAAGTGGAAGGTAAGCGTTGCTTCAACTGAAGGAGAGTCGCTGATGAAGGGTACCCGTACCCCAGCGGAGCTCGTTGCCGAATCTGCCGAATTGACGGTGAGAACAGGCGATCTTGGTCTTGTGCATGCAGATGGAACGCTGACCTATGTATCGAGGCTTGACGATGTGATCAACGTTGGCGGCCTTAAGGTGTACCCCCTCGAAGTAGAGGCGGTTATCGCTGCAATGCCTGGGATTAGAGAGAATGTTATTTATCGAGGGAACCATCCGATTGCCGGCGATAAGGTCAGGTGCATGGCAGTCGCCGAGGAGAAAATACAGCCGGAGTCTGTGCGGGAATGGTGCTTGAAGCGGCTTCCTGCCTACAAGGTTCCGCTGGAGATTACTCTCGTGAGCGAAATCCCGAAAGGCGCTACCGGTAAAATAAGCAGGCGGCAATTGGAGCTGGAGGAGGCTGTGCAATGTTGAGGACAGAGGTCAAACAAAAGCTGGAGCAGCTCCTAATCTATCGTTTGGAATCGGAAACGGTAAGGAAGCTGCAGCCCTTGGAAGAGAGCATCCGCTTAAATGAGGATTTATATTTGGATTCGGTCATGATTCTTCAGATGATTGTTTTTATCGAAGAAGACATGAGGCTTTTTGTACCGGAGGACGAGGTAGATCCAAGCATATTTGGGACGGTTGGCTCGTTGCTGGATTTTATCATAAAGCTGGAACCGCTCGACTTAAACGTGGCAGGTGATCTTGGACGATGATGAAGCAGCCGCTTGAGGGAGAAGAATCGATTAAGGTCCATTGCTTAATCAGCTGTTTATGTGAAATTGTGAAACGAAACAGCTCTGTTGATTACAGGCCATTTTATTTTGGAGTATGGGACGGGGACTTTGTCGTAAATGAGAACGAGGAGCTGTCTTATTTCTCGAAGGACATCTCGCATGAGGGTTATTTGGAGTGGTATGCGCATCTGTTCGGGCTGCCCGTACAGGAATGGTATGATTTCTCGCGCAGCAAGGCGTACAATGTCGAGTTGCTGCTTCATTTGCTGGAGGAGAAGCCTGCGCATCGGTCCATTATCGTTCACATTGACATGGCGCTTATGCCGGAGAGGGAAAATAAGTTCCATCAGAAGCCGTTCCCGCATTTTCTTATGATTGAGAAAACGGATAATGAGGACGAATGGTTCATGTGCGATCCGGATTTCCGCTGGGAAGGCATCGTGCGCCGCGAGCGCGTGCTTGAGGCAATAAGCGGTAATGCATTCGGCGGCGGTTATTATATTGACGCCATCGATATTCAAGAGCCTGCCAGGGAGAAGGTGGAGCAGCTGTTTTTGGCTACCTTCAAAGGCGATCGGAACGAACTGACCACTCAGATCAGAGGCATTGTCGCTAGGCTGTCGGCAGGCGGCGAAGCTGAACAGCTGCGTCGGCTTACGCCTTCGCTGCGCCAGCTGAAGGTGCTCGCCATAAGAAAATACGGCTATGAGCATGCTTTTATGTATTTGATGCCGGAGCGGGATCCAAGTGACTCTGCGTTTATTCGCTACTGTGACCTGGTCGAGGAGCTGGTGCAGGGCTATACGACAGTCCAGTATCTAGCGATTAAGCTGGCCACTACGCATCGAATGGAGCTTGTTGAAACCATTAACACGCACTTGGACCGCCTTGACGGCGTTGAAACACAGATTAAACAGGGACTTGAACAGTTTTTCTTCCGTTGGCGCGAGCGTGCAGCTGTCGAAGCAGGAGGTCGGATATGAAAATCGCGTTATGCACGATCTCGTTCCGCCATCAGCTCATCTCTATGAATGAATTGATTGCATTCGCTGCCGCGCATGGATTTAACGGCATCGAGCTATGGGGTACGCATGCCCGCAGCATGTATGAGGCAAAGGGCAGCTATGGCCAAATGGAAGATCCGAGAGCGCAGCTCGCAAAGAACGGGCTGGAAGTGTCGATGCTGAGCGATTACTTGAATATTGCTCTTGATGTAGACTATTCCCGGATCGAGAAGCAGGCCAAGCAAGTAATTTCGCTCGCTGATTGGTTCAACGTGAGCCGTATCCGCACGTTTGCAGGCGAGAGGCCAAGCGGGGAAGTAGGAATGGCGGAATGGACGCAATATCTCGATCGGCTGCGGTTTATTGGTGATTTGTGCGCAAGGGCGAGCAAAAAGCTGCTGCTGGAAACCCATCCGAACACGCTCGCCGATCGGTTGGACAGCACGCTGCGCTTAATGGAGGAGCTTGACCATCCTGCGATTGGGCTTAATCTGGACGTATTCCATTTGTGGGAGTCAGGAGCGGACCCGCTTGCATCGATGTCACTGCTTAACCCATGGGTCGACTATTATCATTTGAAAAATAGTGCTTCTCTTCAGCAAGCCAAGCTGTTTGAGCCGCATAATGTATATTCGCCGAGCGGAGACCGCAGAGGGATGGTTCCGCTGTGCGAAGGGGCCATCGATTACCGCCCGGTGCTGGAGCAAATAAAAAGGGATGCAATCGGCGCACAATCGGGACGTTTCGTCTCGCTCGAGTGGTTCGGTACGAACAGCCAAGCAGTATTGGCCCAAGATATCGCGTTTATTCGAAAAGCACATGCTGCGCAGCCTATTGGCTAATCTTCCAATAAGATGAACGATTCAATTGTACGACAGCAATAGCCTTAGAAGAAGCAAGCCCTGCTGGGGGTTGCTTCTTTGCCGTGTCCAATAGACATCATGTAGCGTTTTAATGGCAATTCGTATATGCTAGATTTATATAAAGGAGCTGGTACAATGATCCTGGAGGCTGCAGTGCTGCAGGTCAAAGAGGGCCTGGCAGAAGCGTTTGAGCGTGATTTCAATCTCGCTTCGGCAATGATTTCGAGTATGAAGGGCTATCAGGGGCATGAGCTTCAGAAATGCATAGAGGTGAGCCATAAATACCTATTGCTCGTAAGATGGGAAACGCTCGAGGATCACACAGAGGGCTTTCGCCAATCGAAGGAATATTTGACTTGGAAGAAATACTTGCATCATTACTACGATCCTTTCCCGACCGTAGAGCATTTCGCCAATGTGGCCATCAGCTAAAACCGTTTTATTGAAGCTTCACTGAAAATAGATATAGAGGGTGAGCAGCATTCAAGATTTTATACCGTTGCATCTTAGCTTCGACGGAGCAGGCCAAGAGGTTGAAGTACTAGATGTCATTCAGCTGGATAAGGATATCTATCGAATAGAAGAAAATCCTGTGTTTACGGAAAATGTAGCATTCGGGGACGTTATTCGCGTAAAAACGCTGGAGGATGTATCCATCTATATCGAAACCATTGAAAAATCTACGTTTACGCGCCATAATTGGCTGCTCAGCAAAGAGGTCATTTATTCGCTTGAGCTAAAGGTGCTCAAAAACAAAATACGTGATTGGCAAGGCAAATCCCAGCAAGTGTTCGGCGGCATCTTCATCGTGAATTTGCCTGCGCATACCGAAGTGGATATCAACGAAGAAGTTCAGAAGGTGATTCGTACGGTTCAGAAATAAACAGCTGCGCGGCAGCATGGGAGGACATGAGATGGAGCTTGGGCTTAAAGGGAAGATTGCGGTTATAACAGGCGGGAGTAAAGGCATCGGCTTTGCTACGGCACTGCTGCTGGCCTCTGAGGGTGCTGAGGTTGCAATTGTCGCAAGGGACGAGGAAGCGCTTCGCAGAGCAGCGGAGCAGATTAACGTACAGACGGGCAAAGAAGTGCTCGCCATTAGCGCGGACGTCTCGAAGACCGGCGAGGCGGCTCGCGTGATCGAGGAAACCGTAGATAGATTTGGCGGCGTACATATTCTTGTGAACAATGCGGGAACATCGGCAGCCAAGCCGTTCGAGCATGTAGACGAAGATGCCTGGTCAGCGGATCTGGATTTAAAGCTGCTCGGAGCCGTGCAATTCTCCCAGGCAGCGCTGCCGCATATGCGTCAAGCTGGCGGAGGAGCGATCGTCAACGTTACCGCGATTGGCGGCAAAACGCCGGGAGCCTCCTCTTTGCCGACCTCTGTCAGCCGTGCAGCAGGACTGGCGCTTACGAAGGCGATGAGCAAGGATCTAGCCGGAGCTGGCGTAAGAGTCAACGCCGTCTGCATCGGACTCATTCGAAGCGCGCAGATTGAGCGCATGTGGCAAGCTCAGTCACCAGAGTTAAGCTGGGAAGCGTTTGCCGCCGATCCGCGTCATGGCATACCGCTCGGACGAATAGGCGATGCACGGGAAGCAGCTAATGTGATCGGATTCCTTGTATCGGAGGCCGCATCTTTTGTAACAGGAACTTCGGTGAATATTGATGGGGGCATATCAGCTGTCTTATAAGAACGACAAAAAGAAAAATGCTCTTAACGAGCCGGCTTACGGCTAAGCTGCGTTAAGAGCTTTTTTTAATTCATGATGCTTATTTCTTTTGTTGGATACGTTGGTTAAACCGGTCAACGCGTCCGCCTTTATCCGTATTGCGCTGTTTGCCCGTATAGAACGGATGCGAGGCTGAGCTAGTATCTACGCGGATAACCGGGTAGCTGTTGCCGTCTTCCCATTCCATTTTCTCATTCGACGATTTGGTCGAGCCCGTCAACATTTTGAAGCCGCTGCTCACATCAAAAAACAAAACTTGATGGTATGCGGGATGTATGCCTTGCTTCATTATATTCACCTATCCTTTATTAGTAATACTTACGAAAAACTATAGTTGTATCATAGACGATAAACGATTGGCATGTCAAGGAGCGTGCTGCGGCACGTATTAAAATATGGTATTTGCTAATTTCGCAAAAGTATACTACCATTAAATTATAATCATTCTAAAAGTAAGCCTTTTCATTGGAAAAACATAATGATGACAAGGCTTTGAATAAGAGGAGGTATCTCTGCATGTTAAACATCACCGCAGAAATGGACCGAATAAACCGGCATTTGATGGCAAATGGATATAAGCTTACGACTCAGCGTGAAATTATATTGCGAGTACTGCTCGAGAACGAAATGGACCACTTGAGCGCAGAAGGCGTCTTCATGCTCGTCAAACAGAAATATTCCGAGATCGGGCTTGCAACCGTTTATCGCACACTCGAGCTGCTTGCGGAGCTTCATGTCGTGGAGAAGATGAATTTCGGCGACGGCGTAGCACGTTACGATCTTCGCGAGGAAGGGCATGAACATATGCATCACCATCTTATCTGCGACGAATGCGGCTCGCTCACAGAAATCAAGGAGGACTGGCTCTGCGAGATCGAGCAGCGCATTGAACGCGAATTCGGATTTAAGGTGACGGATCACCGGCTGGATTTCACAGGAACGTACAAGTCATGCAGCAAAGGCGGCTGCAAGCGAGGCAGGAAAGCCGTATCGTAAGCTGAGCTGGAAGCAAGGACGCTTGCTTCGACGGATAAGTTAAGCCTCTGAAAGCAAACATTGCGAAGCCTTAACAGGCAACCAATGCTGCTTGAGGGGGCTTTTTTATGGGACGGATTGTAAAATGAAGTGCGACACCTAAAAAAACAAAAGGCCCATGAAGGCTTCGTGTAAAATGGAAGTTACCACACCACCATTTTGTACAG
>NZ_JACHXW010000020.1 GCF_014192395.1 Paenibacillus endophyticus
GAAATGATATACTTTCCTATATTTCAAGCGTAAACGGCTGAAGCCGTCCTCTGGCGGCTAAGCTTACGTTTCGCGTAGAAATATAGAGAAAGTTGTCGAAATGATATACTTTCCTATATTTTCAAAAAAGGCTGTGCGCACTGTACAGAAACCTGTACGGTACACACAGCCTTTTTCTTTTAATAGTTAATTTGAACTGCGCTTCAAGATACGGACGCTGTAAGCATCAAGCGCCACACGCTCGCCGGCAGCATCGCCAGTAAGCAAATCGGAATAGCTGCGGCTGTCCAGATTGACAGACACGGCATCCGCGCTGAAATTAGAGACGAATACATAATCATTCTGACCGTCAGTCCGCAATTGCGCGGTAACGCCATCCGGCAAGTCCGTTTCAAGCACGCGTTTAATTCCCTCTTGCTCCACGATTTTCGTGATCAAATCATTCGTGAAGGCGGCCTCATTGCGAGAAGCAATATAGTAAGCCTTACCCGCTCCTAGACGATTAACTGTCAAGGCCGGACGTCCAGCGTAGAAATCCTCGCCGTATACCGCAAGCGCTTCTGCTCCCTCCAGATGAATAAGATCGCATAGTTCCTTAGCCGTATATTCACCGCTTAGTCCAAGAGCATTATTTTCATTCAGCACCACTCGGTTCGAGTCATGGTCATGCAAGGAATCAATCTCCTCGGACCAAATGCCAAGCGTTTTGCGGAGCGGTCCTGGAAAACCCGTTAGGAAGCAGAGGTCGTTCTCATCAACGATACCGCTCCAATAGGTAGCGATCAAGATGCCGCCATTCTCAACGAAGCGCTCGATGCGTTCGCCAACGCCTTTACGAACCATATACAGCATAGGCGCAACTAGCACTTTATAGTTATCAAAGCTGCATTCGGAATCGATAATATCGACAGGAACGCCCAAATCCCAGAACGGACGATAATGACGCTTCGCCGTTTCCTCGTAGTGCAGCCCTCCGTTGCGCGGACCCTGAGAATCCTTCACAGCCCAGCGATTCTCCCAGTCGTAAATGAGTGCAACCTCCGGCTTCACTGTCGTCCCGACAACCTCATTCAGCTTCTCAAGCGTCGCGCCGAGCTCGGCAACGTCGCGGAATACGCGCGTATGCTCATGGCCGACATGGTCGACGACCGCGCCGTGAAGCTTCTCGCTCGAGCCCCTGCTCTTGCGCCACTGGAAATATTGAACCGTATCCGAGCCATGCGCCACCGCTTGAAGCGAGGACAGCATATGCATCCCTGGACGCTTCACCTTGCTTACCGGCTGCCAGTTCGTCATGCTTGGCGTGCTTTCCATCAGCATGAACGGCTTGCCGCCGCCTAGTGAGCGGAACACGTCATGGTTGAAGCCGATCCAAGCTGCCAGCTCACTTTCGTCGCCGCCATTGTCATGCCAAGTCGGATAGGCATCCCAAGAGATCATATCGAGCAGATCGGTAAATTTCCAATAGTTCAATGGTTCGAAATCGAGCATAAAATTCGTCGTAATCGGCAGCTCGCTGTTCGCCGCGCGCAGCGGCTCGATTTCATTTCGGCAGAAATCAACCGTTTGGTCCGTTACGAATCTTCTCCAGTCGACGTTCTGTGCATGAACAGCCTTCTCTCCGCGTTCTGTTGGAGACTCAATTTGGCCGAAGTCTGAATACGTATGACTCCAGAATGTCGTCCACCAAGCATCGTTAAGCGCGTCTATCGTTTCGTATTTATTTTTGAGCCAGCCGCGGAATGCGTCCTCGCAAAAATTGCAATGGCATTCGCCGCTGTATTCATTGGATATATGCCAGCCAATCACCGCAGGGTGATCCGAATAACGCTCGGCAAGCTTCGTATTCATGATGGTGACCTTCTCACGGTATACTGGTGAGCTGAAGCAGTGGTTGTGGCGTGCGCCGTGCAAATTGCGAATGCCATTCGGAGCTACGCGCAGCACCTCTGGGTATTTCTGTGACATCCATATCGGACGCGCACCGCTTGGCGTAGCCAGCAATGCATAAATGCCGTTAGCAGCGAATGTATCCAGCAGCGAATCGAGCCATTCAAATGTGAATACGCCTTCCTCAGGCTCAATCGCCATCCATGCGAAGATCCCTACGGACATCACATTGCAGTGCGCCAGCTTCATGAGGCGGATATCTTCCGCCAGCACCTCAGGGTGTTTCTGCCATTGATCCGGGTTATAGTCTGCACCATGCAGCATTTGCGGAATTTTTGAACTAATCGGCGGGAATTTCAAAGTCATTTCAGCGACCTCCAGTTTCATCTTGATTGCAGCGCTTATTGGATATACTATAATGATATTCATATTATAACTTGTTCATATAAGTAACTATATAACAGTATTTTCGCATCACTTTAAAAATATGAAACAGGAGGTTATGAACATCGACACGATGGTTTTTCCCATTTTGACCGAGACAGACACCATGCTTCCCGTTTATTTGACAAGTATCGGGCATTGGAGCAACCAAGAGTCGATTGATCGGCCCAACGGTTATCCGCATTTTCAATGGCTTCAGGTCATTAGCGGCGCAGGAGAGCTGCAAGTAGGCGATCAACGGATGACGGTTCGCGCCGGGCAGGGATTCTGCTTATTCCCGAACGAACAGCATCAGTATTTCTCGATTCAAGAGCCATGGGATGTCATATGGATGAGCTTCCGCGGCGATTTATCCGACAAGTTGTTCCGGCAGGCCGGCATCACGCAATCTGGTGTTTATTCAACCGCAGATCATGATATGATTGTTACCCATATGAAAAATATTTACGCCATGACGCAATCCGGACGCTCTTTCCTTGGGCTTGAATGCTCAAAGCTGGTTTATATGTTTTTACTCGATTTGATGAAGGTTATTCTAGTAAGCTCCAATTCCGTGGAGCAGAATTATTTGAAGCTTCAACCTGTTCTGCAATACATTGAGGCACACTATAGTGAGCTCATTACGATAAAGGATTTGGCAGGCTGCATGGGAGTGACGCCTCAATATTTATGTCTGCTGTTCAAAAAATCGCTGAAAATGCGCCCGATGGAGTATGTCAACCGAGAGCGCGTCAATCGGAGCAAAGAGCTCATGTTCCGCGAAAGCGAAATCAAGATGCATGAAATCGCGCATCGCGTCGGCTTTGATTCTCCCAGCTATTTCAGCTCCGTATTTCGGCGGCTGGAGGGTTTAAGTCCTGAACAATTCAAAAAGATACACGGCATGCGCTAGCTGCAGGCCCACTTTACAAGCAAGGACGTTTCGTAAGAACGCATTCGTTCTTACAGACATTCGACTTGGCTGCTTTTGATGCCGTAAGCACATAGATGTCCTTACAGCCACTCGCCTTCGCTTGTGCACACGCCCCTTCCATATCTACACGTGAAACATAAATAATTGCTTCAATAAAACTTCAATAAAACGGTTGCTTTAACTTACTTAAGGAGGTTTAAGATCAACATGACAGACAAAAAACTAATATGTGATGAGATAGATCATAACGCGGAGGCATTCCGCTCGATCTCAAGATCAGTCGGCAGCCGGCCAGAGCTAGGCCACGAGGAATTTTTTGCAGCCGAACTGTTGACTACCGAGCTTACCCAATACGGTTTCGAGGTGGAACGCGGCATTTTAGATATCGAAACGTCTTTCATCGCGGTATTTGATACCGCTAAGCCAGGCCCTACCGTCGGTTTCTTATGCGAATATGACGCGCTGCCGGAAATTGGGCACGCCTGCGGCCATCATCTTATCTGTGCAATGAGCCTTGCTGCAGGGGTAGGATTGAAAGCCGCACTGCTTCGCAGCGGACTAGGCGGTAAAATCAGGATCTACGGCACGCCTGCCGAAGAAACACGTGGCGCCAAAGTCCCAATGGCAGCAGCCGGATTATTCGACGACTGTGATTTTGCGCTGATGGCGCATCCCTACCATACTTTTGAGCAGTCGGGTGAATCGCTAGCGATGGATGCCATTCAATTCGAGTTCGCAGGCCTTGCGGCACACGCGGCTGCCAGTCCAGAGGAGGGCATTAATGCACTGGATGCGGTGCTTCAGCTGTTCAACAGCATTAACGCGCTCCGACAGCAGACACGAAGTGACGCTCGCATCCACGGCATAATCGACAATGGCGGCAAAGCGCCGAATATTATTCCCGATTATGCCTCCGCCAAATTTTATGTGCGATCCGCCACTCGCGCTTATACGGATGAATTGACGGCCAAGGTGCTGCGCTGCGCAGAAGGAGCTGCTTTGCAAGCGGGCTGCACGCTTGCAACCAACACATTCGAGTTCTCCTATGATGAGCTGTTAACGAATGATGCCTTGTCGAAGCAGTTCAATGCCAATCTAATGGAAGCAGGCATACGCCAGGAACAAATCGAGATTGGCAAAGACCATGGTTCGCTTGATCTCGGCAACGTCTCGGTGCGCTGCCCTGCGATACATCCATACGTCAAGGTCGTTCAGGATCGGCTGCTGCTTCATACCGAAGCTTTCCGCGATGCCGCAATGACCGAATACGCGCTCGACAGCATGCTCTTTGGCGCCAAAATGCTAGCTGCCACCGCATATGACGTTTTTGCCGATCCATCTCTGCTGGCGCGCATTCGTGCGGAATTCGAGAACCAAACCGTGCGCAGCAACTAAAAAGCAAGCTTAAGGAGGCTGGCCTGATTGAGCCAAAGCATCGTCAACAGTCACGAGATTACCCAAATATGTTTATTGGCGGGCAAAATCATTTTGCAAAACGGGGGCGAAACCTACCGCGTCGAGGATACGATGGTGCGGATCGCTGCCGCTTACGGCATTGACAATTCGCACAGCTTCGTGACGCCAACCGGCATCATTTTTGCCATCGACGGCTCCTCCCAAATGACGAAGCTGATTCGTATTAACGAGCGTTCGACCAATCTGCTCAAAGTGTCCCTTGTCAACGATATTTCCAGAAAAATAAGCACAGGCAAGCTGGCGGCTGGCGAAGCGCATCGATTGCTGCAAGAAATTGATTCTAACGCATTCGTCTACCCGTCCTGGCTGAAAATCGTAGCGGCCGCAATCGCCAGCGGATGCTTTCTCATTATGTTCCAAGGGAGCTGGCCCGATGCATTGCCAGTCATGCTGACCAGCGGAATAGGCTTTGCTTTTTTCCTTCAGCTTCATCGCATGGTTCCGATCAAGTTTTTCGCTGAATTTATTACCGCACTTTTAATCGGTACCTTGTCCGTATTTTTTGTACATAAAGGCTTCGGAATGGATTTGGACAAAATCATAATCGGCTCAGTCATGCCGTTAGTGCCCGGCTTGCATATAACGGCAGCCGTTCGCGATTTAATGGCCGGCCATCTCGTATCCGGACTGTCGAAGGGCGCTGAAGCGTTTCTCACCGCATTTGCGATCGGAGCAGGCATTGCTGCCGTGCTATCTTTTTACTAAATCGAATGATGGAGGTACACCACCATGATGATGCTTGAACAGCTTGTTACAAGCTTCATAGCTACTGCTGCCTTTGGACTCATCTTCAACGTCCCGAAGCGGACTTTGCTGCACTGCGGCGCCGTCGGCATGATCGGCTGGCTCATCTACGTTTCTTGTACGCAGCTGAATATGGATGCCATCCCCTCCACCCTAATTGCCGCTTTTATCGTAACCGTCATCAGCCAGCTGTTCGCCAAGCTCTATAAAACCCCTATCATCGTTTTCAGCGTATCGGGAATCATCCCGCTCGTACCTGGGGGACTGGCGTATGATGCCATGCGCAACGTGGTTGAAGACAATTACGACATCGCAGTACAGCTTGCCGTTAAAGCGTTTATGATCTCGGGAGCTATCGCGATCGGGCTTGTGTTCTCGGAGGTTATTAATCAAATTATTAGGAAATCGGAACGAAAACATTAGTTTAGAACAAGGGAGAGAAGGCGGGAAGTCATGCATGCGATTATAAAAGCTGACGGGAGTCTGGACGAAACTCTCCTAATTGGAAGAGAACCCATCTATCGAGGAATGAATGGAAATACCGTTGAGCGTATTTTCATAAATGAAACTGAGGATTCACTGATTTTCAAACCTGTGACGAGCCGCGCACAAGCTCAGGCTGAAGCATGGGTGAATGCGCATATTTTATCCGCTTTTCCGCCTATTTACCCGAGGCTCGTTGCATGCTCTGCGGCGAACGCAACGAAAACACATTGGATTCTTTTTGAAGATTTAGGTCCATTATCGCATCACTTCGAGGAATCTGCTGCGATGGAGGTGCTAACCTATATGGCCCAGTGGCAAAACCATGATATCAGCCATCTGAATGGGCTATCAAGGCAAGGTCCTAAGCCAACTGCGGCTGCGATGAAACGCGAAATACATCATCTTATTGAAGACGCAGATGCTGAGCAAACGTGGCCCAGCATTCCAGCGCCGCTTCCCTACCGAATTCTATCACTGCTTGATGGCGAGTGCTTCGAGAGCGAAGAGCTGGTCCTATCGCACGGCGACCTCCATCTCGGCAACTATGCCCGAGTGAGCGATCAGGTTAAAGTGCTGGACTGGGAGCATGCGCATTTCAACCATCGGTATTGGGACTTGTATCATGTGATCGATTTATCCCATCCCGTATTCCCCAAGCAAATGACAGCGGACATGCGCGAGCGTCTGCTGGCTCATTACCTTGCTGCCCAAAACGATATAGGCGTTTCCCTTGGTGCTTCTCGCTTCAAGCATCGCTATTACTTGTATGCTTCCCTGCTGTCGTTATGGATGCTCCAGCTAATCGCCAAAGATCTCCGCGCAGATAAAGGCATTTGGCCGCTCGACCAGCTTCGCCAGCAGCTGCATGAAACGACCGACAATCTGATGCAATGCGCTGAATATTTGGGCATAAGCTAAGACACTCACTCTACTATCATCTGCTAAAATATTTCACTTCAATGTCATCTGTGACAATGATTCACATCATTCACATCAAGATCATCAGTTAGATTGCTTCCATTCGATATCATCGACTTAGCTAATGCGCTTCACTGATATTTCACAACCAATCATTTCATTGCAACCCTTCAATCGCATACCGCGAACGCAGCATTCCCGCCATTTCCCGTACCTGCTCCTTCGTCGGAAGCACCAGCCTCTCCTCGGCAGCCTGTATTCCCTCTGCCGTTTGCTGCGAGACGATACACTGTTTAATCGCATCAACAAAAGCTTGTCCAGCACCTGTCCCCAGCCCCGTCAATTGTTCCAGGCTCGCGGTACTGCCTGCCATGACCTCGGGGTAATCATCCGAATCGGCTCCACTTGCTGCCTGATCGTAGAAGGATCTTACGAATTGTGCACGTTCTTCGCCGGAGCCTTCCGCTACGACGAACGCTTGCACGATATAAGCATGAGTCTGCCGCCGCTGGGCGATTCCACAAAACTTAAAGCCGTTAATGCTAAGATCGAATTCCCCTGGGCAGTATGCACCCGCGATTTCCCCCTTGTCCACCCTGCAGCCCGTCCTCTGAAGCGCCGCTCCAATCAGTCCGTACATCCTCTCGAAATCCTCATGGAAATGAAACGAATCAACGGATGGCTTCGGCATGATCAAGGATAGATTAATGACACCTGGATCAAGAGGTACAGCTGCGCCGCCTGAATTACGGACCGCAGTCGACCAGCCTTCCTCCTGAAGCATGCGCCCCACTTCGGCAGCCCGCGGCAGCCTGCTGTCGCGCAAGCCCATCACGAAGCCTTTCGGATGTCGCCATATATGGAGAATCGATGGACCTCCCTTACCCGCTGTTCGGCAAAGAAGCTCATCCAAAGCAAAAGCGTACAGCACGTCAGGCTCACCCAGCTCCTTAGTCCGATCGAGCAGCAATATGTTGTCTAGACCCAGCATATCTAGCGGTTTTTGTTCCATATGTCTTTTTCCAGCCCTCTCTAGTCAAGCGCTCCGTGCATTTGCCATTATTCTTATTTTAACGAATAATGAACGCTTGCGCATCTACTCTCAAAAAATCAGACAGCATTCGATCAATAATGTCGCCTCCTTATTGCCAAGGGCGAACGCTTTCAATACAATAAGGGTATTGTCATGCAGCGTCTAGGGGGAAGCACCAACATGGAAGCAATCAATGAAAAGGTAGCATACGAGAACCCATTGCTGTCGCTGCGAATTTTTCAAACGATGCGCGATCTGGATGGATTTACAAATTGGCATTTCCATAAGCAGCTGGAGCTGCTGCTTATTCTCGAAGGCGATCTGGACGTATATATCGACGAGGAATGCTATCACTTGACCAGCGGTGACGTGATGATTATCGGAGCCTCAGAGCTTCACCGCGACCGCAGCCACAGCCTGCTTGATTACATTGTGCTGCAGTTCGACCTCGAGCCCTTTTTTGATCAAAGCACTATCCCGTATATGCGCTTTTTCTCAGAAACCCAATTGCCTCTGAGCAAAGCTAATTATATTTTCCAGGAGAATCGTGCCGTCAAGGAGCAGACCGCTTCGTATATTCAGCAAATGTTAAACGAAGCTGACCGGAAAGAAACCGGCTACGAGCTGGCTGTCAGTGTGCTGATTAAGCAAATATTGCTTATTCTGCTGCGCCATGACAACCGCAAGGTGCTCATCGAGCAGGACAATTTCGACCGCATTCGTCTGAAGCCCGTGCTCGATTACATCGAGAACCATTTGACGGACCGTATTCAAGTAGATGAGGTTTGCAAAATCGCCAATATGAGCTACTACTATTTCGTCAAATATTTCAAGAAAACGATCGGGCTCTCATTTACCGAATATGTGAATTATCGAAAAGTGAAATGGGCAGAGCGGATCCTGCTGACCAAGGATTTGAGTATATCGGAGGTAGGCGAGCGGATCGGCATGCCGAATATGGCCCATTTCTACAAAATGTTCAAGAAATACAACGACTGCTCGCCGAAGCAGTTCCAACGAAAAATGCTCGTGTGGAATAAGCAATAGCAGACATAGAAAAAGCTCGTCTGCCCTATAATTTCGGGGTAACGAGCTTTTTGGGCATCACGAGCTTATAACCTACGCCACGGATCGATTCGATTTGTACGGATTGCTGGCCAAGCTCAAGCTTCTTCCGCAAGGAGCTGACATGAACGTCTACTGTACGCTGCCCTCCGATATAATCGAAGCCCCATACCACATTCATCAGGTCGTCCCGCGTAATAACCATGCCCGGGCGCTGCACCAGATAAAGCAAAACCTCGAATTCCTTCGGCCTTAGCGGAATCGTCTCACCGCCTAGAATAACCTCGTATTTCTCTGGATAAATAGATAATTCCCCAGCCGTAATGACCTTTTCCGTTGATTCAATCGGCTTGCTGTCGTCAAGCTGCGTCCTGCGAAGCACCGCAGATACCCGGGCAAGCAGCTCAGCAACGCCAAACGGCTTCGTAATGTAGTCGTCCGCCCCATGCTTCAGGCCTTGCACAACTTCCTCTTCCGCATTGCGTGCTGTCAAAATAATAACAGGCGTTCTAACGCCGTTCTGACGAAGTCGGTTCAGAATTTCAAAACCATTCATGCCTGGAAGCATAATGTCTAGAATGACTAAATCGAAATTACGCTGCAAAGCGGTTTGCAAGCCTTCCCCGCCATGATCAATAACGGTCGTTTCATAGCCCTCTTGGGTCAAATTGTACGACAAAAGCCTAGCTAATGTCGGTTCATCTTCTATTACGAGCACTTTATGCGACATGTTACCTCCAGCTTGGCGTATGGCAGTGCCATAGGCACCGCCTCCGCATATTTAAACCTTTTACACTTAGTTTATCATGGTTTCATGAAGAATAGGTAAATCTTTTTTCTATTGCAGGACTGGCAGCTCAATTGTAAAAGTAGAACCGACACCCACTGCGCTAGTTACGGAGATCGTTCCTTTATGCAGCTCGACCAAATGCTTAACGATCGATAAGCCAAGCCCCGTGCCGCCTGAACTGCGGGAGCGGGCTTTATCTACACGGTAGAACCGTTCGAATATGCGCGGCAAATCCTTCTTCGGAATGCCAATTCCGGAATCGCTGATTTGAATGCGGATATAGTCATCGCCAATACCTTCCACCATCATTGCAACTCTACCGCCCTCAGGGGTGTAGTTAATGCCATTGGAGAGCAAATTCATAATGATCTGCCTGAGGCGGTCCTCATCCGCTTCCACGTACAAGCCTGGCTCAACGTTCACGCTCAGCTCAATCCGTTTGCGTGCAGCCTCCGACTCGAGGAGCGTAATCGACTTGTCAACAAACGTATCGACCTCTACAGGAGAGAATACGAGCGGAACCCGCCGGGATTCGATTTTGGAGAGTTCCAAAATGTCGCCGATCAAGCGGTTAAGCCTGTCGCTCTCGTCATAGATAATTTGCAGGAAAGACCGCGCCGTTTCCTCATCATTCACCGCACCGCCGAGCAGCGTCTCTGCAAAGCCTTTTACAGCGGTTATCGGCGTCTTCAGCTCATGGGATACGTTCGCAACGAATTCACTCCGCATCCGCTCCAGCCTGCGAATCGCCGAGACGTCCTGCAGGACGAGAAGCACGCCGGAGAATTCATTGCCTTCTGGATGAATCGGCACTAAATTCAGCTCAAGCAGCCGCTCCTCCGGGAAGTAGAACGTAATCTCCTCGCGCAGATGCTCCTTGCTCTTCAGTCCCTCTTGAATCATTTGGGATAGCTCATACTGCTGCTTCGCCTCAGCGTAATGCCGCCCGACGAGCTCGCGTGCGGAGAATCCGAGCACTTCCTCGGCGCGTCTGTTCATCAGCACGATTTTCCCGCTGCGGTCAATCATCACGATTCCGTTGATCATGTTGTCGAGCACGCTCTCCAACTGATTCTCATTCTGCTGAATTCTTGTCATCTGAACCTGCAAGCTATCTGCCATCGCATTAATAGCGTTGCCAAGCTCGCCAATTTCATCCTGCTTCGTCACTTTTACTCTTGCTTTGTAATCCATATTTTTTATCCGCTTGGCTACTCTTGTAATCTGCTCAAGCGGGCGAGTCAAGCTAAGCGCAAGGCGATAGCTGATTAGAGCGGCAATGAGAAACAACACAAGCAAGCCTGCGAACAAAAGTAACGTTAGTTGATTGATGCTCTCGTCTACCTCTTTCAAGCTCATCGCCAGCCTAATGACATCCGGCGCTTGATTCGGAACGACTTTTACCGGAATGGCTACGTACATCATATTTTGCTTAATCGTATCGCTTGCCCGAATCGCCCTGCCCGTTCCTGCGTTCAGCGCTTCCTTGACCTCGGTCCGGTCCAAGTGATTATCCATATCCGCCGGATCGCCATCTGAATCGCCCAGCACGGCCCCGTCATTGCGTATAAAAGTAACCCTTGCTCCCGTATAACGCTTAAGCTCCTTCGCTTCCTTCGAGTAATAATCATGTAGCTGCGACAGCTCGCCGGATTTCCACTCCATTTTGGCCGAAATGATCTGCATCTCGCGCACCATATTGTCTTCCAGCGCATTAATGTGATTTTCTTTGAATGTTTTGACCATGAATAACCCTGCTGCTATGACCGATAAGGCAATCATCGCGATCATAATGAGCGTCAGCCTGGTTCGAAAGCTGTTCATCCGGTTCACTCCCTACGTTTATTCAAGCACGGAACGCTTTCGCTGTCTGCTGCTTACCCTAACATACAACGTTTATCGTACATGGGTCGCCGCGCTTTCGCCACCCTTGCCTTTGTTAAGTTTTTGTAAAACATAATGATGGAGCGTAGCGAGCGGCTGCTGGATAAGAATCGATAAAACGACTGGCACCGCAGCCAGCGGGCTGAAATAGCCAAGCGCGAGTACGATGCCGAGCGAGATATTGCGCATTCCCGTTGCGTAGGAAACCGTTATCTGCTGTTCGTCATTACGCAGCGAGGCCGTTCCGATATATCCAAAGGCGTAGCATAAACCGACAAGCAATATAACCAAAGGCACAAGCACCGCCATATCCTGCTTCAGCTTATCCAAATGCGGTGCGATCGCCGACGCGTTCAAGGAAACGACCGCAACGAAGCATAGCTTCGAGAGCGGCGACGTGTAAGGCGCAACGGCATGCTGAATCCGCCCGCGGCTGAACTGGTTGAGCGCGACGCCTATAATAGTAGGAAGCACAATAATAACGAGCAAGTCCAGCACAATCGGTCCAGCTTCCACCTCTACGGCCGATTTGAAAAAGAGCTGAATGCCAGCGGGCACAACAAGAGGACTAAGCGCCGAATCCAGCACAACCATCGCCAGCATAAGCGGAACGCTGCCTCCCGACATGCCGACCCAAAGCACGGTGGAGACACCAATCGGTATAATCGTAAACAGTACGAGTCCAACCACATACGGAGAGTCAGCTCCGAAAGCCAATATGCCAAGTCCATATGCCACTAAAGGCGAGAGCACATGCGCAATGAGGAAGGTCAGCGCCATGATGCCGGGACGCTTCATGACTACCCGCAATTGGCCTAAGCCGCAGCCGATCGCCATCGTTAGCGTAACGTAAGCAAATAGATATGGAACGAAAGGAATAAAGGACTGAAGCTGATCAGCAAAAATAAAACCAAGCACCAAGGAGCCCGGAATAATAATAAACATCCACTTTTCAAAATGACGATTAAAAGCCAAACCGAACTCACGCATCATTCATCCCTCGTTTACCTCGTCTAGTCGATTTTGTACATAAGCTATATAATAGCATAGTCAACCCGCACTTGAACGGAAACTCTTGAACTTCACGCGCGAAGGAGCCGATAGATGAAGAACGGAAAATTCACCAATACAATTATTCGCATGCAATATGTGCCAAGGTGGAGCGAGCATGCGCCTCGTTTCGAGGACAATGCATCCGCCCATAGCTTTAGATGCGCCGCTTTATCCATTATGATCGGGATTATCGAGGAGAAAGTATGCAGCAACCCGCTCGATAAGCTCAAGCTGCTCGGCAGATGCCTTTGGGGCGATTTGAACAACACGGGCACCGGCTCCATCAAGCATGTGACCAAAAAGGAATCGCTTGTCATGAATCATATTCGCAGCTTCGAGCAGGAGCTAAGCAAGGAAATCGTTTCCTATTTGTCCAAATCGTTGCAGGAACAGGCATTCGACTTTATCGTAAACGCGCAGGATGATACGTACATCGGCCGTCTGGTCGATGCCATCGATACGCTGGATGCCTACCTGTTTTGCCACCGGGAATCCCGTTACGATTCCAATCCATTCTTTCATGCCAAGTACAAGGAGCTGGAGCAGACGCTTGCGGATACAGGCCTCGCTTCCGTAATTTGGCTGCTGGAGGAATACAAAAAACAAGCTGGCCTCTATGATTTTATTCAATATATCGTTGCGCTTGATACCGTTCAGAGATGGAATGGCAGCTACAACCTCGTACCGGATAATGATGCGACGCACTCGTTCCGGGTCGCTTCGCTCGCCTTGTTCAATGGACTGCTTGAGCGGGAGCGCTTCGGCAATAAAAGCATTGATTTGTACAAGCTGCTGGCCAAAGCCACCCTGCATGACTTGCCTGAGGCGCTGTCTGGCGATGTCGTCTCGAATTTCAAGCATAACAATCCGGATATTAAGCTTGCATTCGAGCAATATGAGAAAGAAACCGCATTGTTCATGATCAATAAGCTGCCCGAGCTGTTTCATGCGGACATGCTCGAATTTATCGCGCACAGCAAATCGGATGACTATGTCGGTGAAATGGTCGATATCGCAGACAAGCTGGATGCCTTGATCAAAGCGAGCCTGGAGATGCGCAACAATCCTCACTATGCAGACACTTACTACAATCAATTGTTAAAAGTCCAGCATCGGTACGAGAATCCCTGCGTCATTTTTTTTCTTGCCTACACGCTGCATGACCTCACCTACTCCAATTTAATTGGACAATAGCGACAATGGCCTTTCTGCAAGTATGTCTGATCGCCCAGAGCCAAATCACGCAGCCCGTGTGCTTAAAAAAATATAGAAGCACAAAAAAAGCAGATTGCCGAGTTTCCTCGACAGTCTGCTTTTCACAATCACATCCACCATCCTTGCACGAAAAACGGCTTCTGCTAGCGACTGCCTTCCGCGCTCCAACCGAACGGATAAGCCGCCGATATTTCCAAGGGCAGCTTCCCCTTCGGCACGAGATCGCCGAGCAGTGCCTTGGCTGCGGCGGCAAGCGCCAAAGGCCTGCACTCGTAAACGGCCATGTACCCTTTTACTTGAGGGTACAGCAATAGATCAAGCGGATTCCTTACCGATACCGCTACTGTACGCTCGGGCGCCAAGCGCACAGCCTCGCGCGCGATTTCGCGCTCCACCTGGTGCTTGGATGCGTCGTAGGTTACAACAACGATTTGGCTGAACTGTTCCAAATCAGCTAATGGATTCGGTTCGTTCATAAGGCGCTCAACGACGTTCGCGCCAAGCTCTTGCAGAAAGTATCCGAGTGAACCATCGCCTGACAGCATCTCATCCGCAACGGAAACGGGTACAATCTCAGGCCAAAGCACCAGCGTGCTTTCACCTCTGCTTAATGGCAGCAGTCCGTCGTCATTCTTCACCAAAGTCACCGATGCCTCGCTCCATTTACTCGCTACCGCTTTATTCGCTTCTGTACCGATTATGGATTCAACCTGTGACCAAGGCTGCAGGGCTTCATCAAGCTTCCGTTTTTCTTTCAGCGTCATCACCCTGTCAAGCGCTTCATTGATACGAGACTCTTCGAGCTCCCCGCTCTCTACCGCCGCAGCAACGGCTTCCAGAGCCGACCGCTGCTTCTCGAAGGTGTGGCTAATGAGCACCATATCCGCACCAGCTTGCAGTGCCTTGATCGCGCCTTGCTCCGGACCATACGTTTTGTCAATGGCATCCATCTCTAAGCAATCTGTCACGACAACCCCGTTATAGCCCAGCTCTGTGCGAAGCAGGCCGGTCAAGATCGGCTTGGACAACGTAGAAGGTACGCCGGTAGCATCAAGCGCAGGCAAGCATACATGAGCGGTCATGATACAATCCGTTCCCGCTTCAATGGCGGCTCTGAACGGCTTCAGCTCAATCGCTTCCAAGCGCTCGCGGCCATGCTGCAGAATAGGCAGCGCATGATGCGAATCAACCGCCGTATCGCCATGTCCTGGGAAATGCTTAACCGTTGCGGCTACTCCTGCTGCTTGATACCCCGCTACCGCAGCGGCTCCGAGCTCTGCAACGACAGACGAGCGATCGCTATAGGAACGGACATTAATAACCGGATTGTCAGGATTGTTGTTAACATCAATGCATGGCGCGTAATTCATTGTGATGCCGAGCTGACGGAGCTCCTCTCCGCAGACTCGCGCCGTTTCCATCGCTCCTTCAGCAAGCCCTGCCGCTCCTAGCGCCATATTGCCCGGCATGAGCGTCACTCCTTCAACCAACCGCGCCACCATGCCGCCCTCTTGGTCGATTGCGATGAACAATGGCGGATTGCCAGCCTGCTTCGCAATGCTTTGAAGCTCTGTGCTTAGCCGATGAACCTGCTGCGCATCCTTCACGTTGCGGGTGAAATAAATCGTGCCGCCAATGCCATTTGCTTCGATCAGCTGTTTGATCGGCTCTGATGGCTCAAAGCCATGAAACCCGAATACAAACAATTGCCCGATTTTCTTCTTCAAACTCCAGCTTTGCCATTCTTGTCCGCTCGTCACTATTTCCCCATCCTCTCGTTTTTCGAAACGCAAGCCGGCTATTCGTTCAATGTTGCATGTTCAGGAGCACCGCCCTGCCTTCTGCTTCGATAGTCAGTCGGGTTCTCTCCCGTATATTTCATGAACACCTTAGTAAAATATCGCCGCTCCGCATACCCGACTTCCTTGGCTATTTGGGCTATGCTCTTGGCCGTTTCCCCCAGCATCGCCTTCGCTCGCTCCATTCGTTGACGCGTAACATATTCAATGAACGTTTCTCCGAATGTTTGCTTAAACAATAAGCTGAAATACGATGTGCTCAGCCCGACATGCGTCGCTGTCTCCTCTACGCTTAAATCACGATATAGATTGCGATCCAGAAACGCTTTCGCCTCCGACATTGAAATCTCGGATTGTTTTTTCTTATCCATCGACTTTTCCGATACGGCATTCGTAACCTGACGGATGACCGACAGCAAATCCTTAACGCCAAATCGCCGGTCCAATCTTCGCCACAGCATATCTTCCTGCTCGCGCGAGAAGATCCCCATTTCCTTCATCTCACGCATCAGGTGGAGCACAAAGAAATGCAGCAGCGGCTTGACGCGATTAAGCGAAGGCTCATTCATGCGCTGCAACAGCGTCGTGATGCCCTGCAACTCGTTGTCTACGCCGATAGAATCACCGCGCTTGACTGCTCCGATCATTTTCTCGGCGGTATCCCAGAATGCTTGATCGGCTTGCGATGATTTCTGCTGCTCGGATGGATACACCGCAATGCTATCGTGCTCCGGCGTTAGCTGCATCCCTTGCTGCACCAGCTTATAGGCTTGCGACAAATCAGCCACGGCAGCAAATTCCCGGAATATCCCCGCAAACAAAGATAGCTTTACATGGTTTTTGATGGCGGACATCAGCATTTCTGCCCAGCCTTTTATTGCTGATAGGTCAAAGGCAGCTTCCTTATCCGTTTCAATAAGCACGCACCATTCGCCATCGCGAATTTGAATGACTGCATGATGCAGTCCGTTCTGCTGCAGTCGTTCACGAAGTACGTTGCAGACGGCGAAGTTCCATAGCTTTCTTTCCTTATCCGACCAGTCCCGCCAATCCTTCGTCGACTCTGAGCTAACATCCAGATCGAGCACGATTAAGACGAACTGCTGCTGCTTCAGCTGCTGTTCGTCTCCGGTCAGCAGCCAATTGTCTGCAGTCACATCCGTATAATCCATAATAATATCGTATAAAATTTTCTCGCTGGCCAGATCTATCATGCGGCCGAGCTTCTGCTTCTCTTCCTGCAGCTGCTTCTGTTTGTTCCGCTGACTGGACATTACACGTGCGATAACGCCGGTAAGCTCATCATACGGGATGGGCTTCAGCACATAATCATTGACTCCGAATTGAATGGCTGTGCGCGTATAAGCAAAGTCCTGATAACCCGAGAGCATAATAATATCGCACGGCATCGCCTTATCCCGGATATGCCGCACGAGCTCCAACCCGTCCATTACCGGCATACGGATATCGCATAGCAATAAATCAAAGGAATGCTGCTCCATAAGCTCCAATGCTTCCATGCCGTTTTTTGCCGTCCCGCCGACAGTTAGGCCAAGCATTTCCCAGGGAATAACCTTTTCTAGATTTCTCGTTATATGTGCTTCATCGTCGACTAAGAGCACTTTACCTGTCATAGCTGATCACCTCTGCTCTTCGGAATTACACAGCGAATAACGGTACCGCTGCCCTCTTGGCTGCATATCCACAAGCCAAAAGCAGGGCCGTAATGAATGCGCAAGCGATCGGCAACATTGCGAAGGCCAAGTCCTCTGCGCTCGCCAATCTCAGCGGCATTTGTCGGGCCGTTTGTCGAGCCTTGCTCTGCCGCGAGCTTCTTGAGCACATTTGCGCTCATGCCAAGCCCGTTATCACGGACCATAATGACTATTTGATAAGGCTCGGTCAACACATCGATCACAATTTTGCCTTGACCATCCTCATAACCGTCAAAACCGTGCTGAATGCTGTTTTCCACCAATGGCTGCAGCGTAAGCTTAAGAATGGAGAAATCCAAGGCATCTGCCGGCACATTCAGCTCATAGGAGAACAGCTCCTCGAAACGATACTTCTGAATTTCCAAATAGCTGCGTACATGCTCAATCTCTTGATTAATCCTGATTTCTTCCGAATGATGCATGCTCGTACGAAGCAGATTGCTTAGCCTGCGCACCATCAGCATGATTTTGGCGCCTTCATTCTGAGCGGCAAGCGCGTTGATCGACTCCAAGGTATTAAAAAGGAAATGGGGCTTGATCTGCGCCTGCATCAGCATCATCTCGGCATGCTGCTTGCGCGCTTGCTCCCGCCTTACCTCGCTGAGAAGGTTGCCGATCCGTTCAACCATGCTGTTGAAGCTATTGGCGAGAAGCACCGTTTCGTCCTTGCCTTGTGCGGTCACTCGGATATCAAGCAAGCCTTGCTCGACAAGCCTCATCTTGCGCACCACTTTAATAATCGATTTGGCTACACGGTTAACGAAGAAGACGTTAAATAGAACCGCAGACAATAAGCCCAGCACCGTTATCATGCCAATCCATTGCACGAATCTGACATTCTCGTTCGTCAGCGAGTTCCAAGGCTTAACGGAGACCAGAATCCATTCGTTGCGATCCAATTGGTAAGAGGACACCAGGCTGTCCACGCCTTCGAACTTTACCCTGGAGCTATTGTAGTTACTCGTCTGCTGCGGCAGAGAGTCAGTCTGTTCATTGATATTCCGGCCATCGAATTCGCTCTTGCTGTCAAGCATGATGAGCCCCGACTTATTAACGATCAAATATCTGGTTTCGGCGGCATCCGCCTGTGGATTCTGAAACGCTTTGAGCATCGCCGAAACTTCTTCCGTTTTGTACTGCGTAATCATGACGCCTAAATCATTGAACGTCTCGATATCCTTCACCACGCGCATCTGCGTGAACAGCGGCGGATCAACGCCTGTCAGCTCCCTTTGCTCATACGGGCCAATCCAAAGCGGTCGCCCCCCAAGTTTTATCACTCGATCATACGTCGAATGGGCTTTCAGCATGTCGAAGGAAATCGGCTTGAACGTTGTTGGATCGTTGCGGTAAGAGCGAAACATCGTACCGTCCTTCGCATAGAGAACCACGAAGCTGACGGCTGGATGCTGAAACAAGATTCTTTTCATTTCTTTTTCGGCTTGGTTAATCGCAATGAGTGTACTGGCGTCATTCGATGTGTAAGTGCTGTATTTCAGCGTATCCTGAACCTCAGAGCTTGTAAGATTGCCATCGGAGAGCTGATCCAGCTCGCGGAAGAAATAGCGGATGTTCCCTCCAACCGCCCTGAGCGAAATTTCCGTTTGCTCGCTATATTTTTTCTCAAGCAGCGTCTCTGAATTAAGGAAGGAGAAGATGCCGAGGCCAATCATTGGGATCACGATCAGGCATATGAAAGCAAGCATCAATTTCGGTCTCAGGTTCATCTGGCAGGCTCCTTCTTGTTTACCCCTTCACGCTTCCCGCCGTCATGCCTTCAATAATCTGCCGCTGCAAAAACACGTACACGGCAAGCACAGGTATAATGCTGATAATGACCGCAGCTGACAACGACGCAAAGTTTGTGCGATATCCGTCATTGAAGGTAGCCATGCCGGTTGGAAGCGTTTTGAGCGATTCGGACGTAATAAACAACTGCGATAATATATATTCGTTCCAATTGGATATGAAGTTCAGAATGAAGACGGTAACGAGTGCAGGCAGCGAAATTGGAATGATGACCTTGAAGAACAGGCCTACTGCACCCAAGCCATCCACAATGCCCGCTTCCTCCAGTTCATTCGGGATCGAGAGCATAAAGGCATAAATGATAAACACGGTTATAGGCAATGCATAAGTGCAGTATACCAAAATTAATGACCAATGCGTATCGTATAAAGGCTGTCCGAATACTTTAATGCCTTGTACCAATCGGTACAAAGGGATAAATAGCGCGCCTGGCGGCACGATCAGGCCAAGCAAAATAAATTGATATATCGCTTTATTTGATTTCTTGTATTTCATGCGAGCGATCGCAAAGGAAGTCATCGCGGCGAACAACAGCGTAAGCACGCAGGCAATGACCGTTACGAACGTACTGTTCCACGCATATTTGCCGATATTCGCCGTTTGCCACGCAGCTGCATAATTGTCGAAATTAAAGCTTGTTGGCAGCGACCAAGTATTGACCGTTATTTCACGATTCGTTTTGAATGAAGACATGAACAGCCATAGCAGCGGGAACAGCAATACGATCACGTAACCGAACAGGAAGGTATGCATCCACCACTGCGAATTCCGTGTTTTTTCCATTAGTATTGCACCTCTTCGCTTTTCGTGATGCGCTGCAGAATGCCGGTCAGCACCAAAATAATAATGAACATCGCTACTCCAATCGCGCTTCCGTAACCAAGCTCCAGCGAACGGAAGCCTACTTTAAGCATATAGGTCGACATGACCTCCGTAGATTGGAACGGTCCGCCATTCGTCATAATTTGTACGATATCGAGCACCTTCATCGTTCCCGAAACCGTGAGCAGCAGCATGACGAATAGGATCGGCCTAACGAGCGGCAGTGTAATGGACCATGTTTCCTGCCAGCCGTTTACCCCGTCCAGCTTGGAGGCTTCGACAATCTCTTTCGGAATGTTTAGAATCGCTGCCAAACAAAGCACAATGAAGAAGCCGATATTTTGCCAGGCATTGGCAATCAAGATCGAAAGCATCGCAAGCTTCGGATCTGACAACCACTCGCGGGCCCAATCATCCGGCGCAACGAGGCGAATAAATTGGTTGATCATACCCGAATCATAGTTGTAGAGCACGCCGAACAGAATCGCAACCGTTGCCGTCGATATGACGACCGGTACGAACACGGCCGATTTGTAAAAGTCACGCATCCGTCTAACTTTACTAATAATGATAGAAATCAGGAAGACGAGCGGAATGTTCACGATTAAGGAAAACGCCATGAAATAAAAGTTGTTGACTAGTGCTTTTCTAAAAACCTCATCCTGCCAAAGTCTCGTGAAATTATCGAAGCCGATAAACACTTTTTCGGTAATGCCATCCCAGCGAAAGAAACCGTAGAAGAAGGATACGATAACAGGGTATACGAAAAATAAGGCGTATAAAGCAAGCGTCGGAATAATGAACGCCACGTAAGTAATCGGATTTTTAAGTGCTCTGTTCATAATGTCCTCCTTTTACCCTGGCGTGAAAAGAGGGTGTCCTCCTGGAAGGAAGGACACCCTCTCGCCCGTCACAGGATCGATTGTAATGCCTCGCGATTACTTCGCTGCGTTAGCTTTGTCTTGCGACGCTTGTATTTTTGCCGCTACTTTCTCCGGCGTGCTTACTTTGCCGATCAGCTCTTGGATGCCAACGTTAACGTCCGCGCCTACTGCCGGTTGTACAATTGCGTCATAAGCCTTCCAAGAAGTCGAAGCATTTGCCATAACCGTCAATATTTCAGTTGTAAGCGGGTCAACGCCGGACAAATCGCTAAGCTTCATGGAAGGAAGCAATTTATCTTCAACCAGCGTGCGTTTTTGAACTTCTTCCGTGAAGAAGTTCGCGATGAACTTCTTAGCCGCCTCAATTTGATCCTCGTTCAAATTCGCAGAGAAACCGAATCCATTCGAATACGATGCGTTAATGGACGTTTGGTCGCCTGCTCCGCCATCGATGGACGGGAATGCAAAGTATCCAATTTGTCCTTTAAGCTCGCCTGCTTCATCGCCAGAGAAACGGTTAGCGTCCCAAGTACCCGTAAATACCATTGCGGCTTTGCCAGAAAGCAATTGCGCGCCTTGGTCAGCATAGGCAAGGCCTAGAGCGCCTTTCGTGAAGTAATCCTTATTCACAAGCTCCGCGTAGGAAGCAAAACCTTTGACGAAGTTTTCATCCGTCCATTTCGCTTCGCCGGATACGACTTTGCTGAAGGCGTCAATGCCTACGTTGCGTTCCATCACGGTATTCCAAAGCATGCCGTTTACCCAGCCGTCTTTGGCCGCTAGCCCGAAAGGCGTGTAGCCTGCTGCTTTGATTTTCTCGGACACGTCAAGCAATTGCGCCCAAGTGGTCGGAATTTCCAAACCTAGCTCAGAGAAGATTTTTTTGTTGTAGAAGATCGCTTCGCTATAGCCGCCGAAAGGCAGGCCGTACACTTTGCCATCTACCGTGAACTCATCCAAGCTTGCGAATTTGTCTTTAAGACCAAGCTCATCAATGATTGGCGTCAGGTCGAGCATGCGATTTGCTTTCACATAAAGATTAAGGTCTGCGCCGCCGAATACTTCAAATATATCGGGAGGGTTGCCGGCAGCCATTTCAGCCTTCAGCTTCTGATCGCGGTTGACAATCTCGTCAATGCCTTCAAGCTTGAAGGTCAAGCCTTTGTTTTCATCCTGCGTTTTGGCTACGACATCCTCCAGAATTTTCAAACGGGTCTTGCTCGTTTCTTTGATTTGCGTATGACGAAGCGACAACGTTACGTCCTTAGCTTCGACTGGCGGATCAGTCGCTTCGGCCGGCGTATTCGTGCTGTTATTCGTGCCTGTGTTTGTGTTTGTTTCTGCATTTCCGTTAGAGCCGCATGCCGATGCAACCAGCATGATCGATACCAATAGAGTCGCAATTACTGTAGATCTTTTTCTCATTCGGAAGACCTCCTCGTTTATGGTCGTACTTGTTTGCCTCGCACCTTTATTATAGTCGGGTCTGCTCCTAGGGCAGGAGGTCCAAAAAACGATAAGTTAGGGATACAATTCTCTTATTTTTCGCAAGAGGGATAAAATTGAATAGCCTGCCGGGTTATTATTCCCGACAGGCTATGTCAATGTTCATTCCATATTAGTAACGCATATCCTTGGTAATGCCCTTGATAACCTCATAAAACTGCTGCCATTCCACATTTGCTTCCTCATGGCTTCTTTCCACTGCAGGAAATTCCTCGATATGTGAGGTTTGCTCAGCTTGATTGGCTTTTTGGGTGTCAAGCTGCAGCTTCTCCTGCTTTGCCCGCAAGCTGCCTTCAATCATTTAGATCCCTCATCCCTTTAACCAGCCTTTTCGAAGCGCAAAAAGCTCTCGTAAATCCTCGGTTGTCATTTCGGTAATCCATTGCTCCGACTGCCCGACGACTTGATCGTTAAGTGATTGCTTCCGCTCGATCATCTCGTCGATTTTCTCTTCCAGCGTGCCGAGCGTAATAAACTTATGCACTTGAACCTGCTTCGTCTGCCCGATACGGAACGCCCGGTCGGTCGCCTGATTCTCTACGGCCGGATTCCACCAGCGATCGAAGTGGAACACATGGTTCGCTGCCGTTAGATTCAGCCCCGTTCCTCCGGCTTTCAACGAAAGGACGAAGGCGCAGCAAGGCTCATCGGCATTCTGGAACTGCTCAATCATTTGGTCGCGTTTGACCTTTGGCACACCGCCATGCAAATAAGGAACAGGCAGGCCGAGCTTCTCCTCCAGCATCTGCTTGAGCTGATGGCCCATATCGATGTACTGCGTGAAAATAAGGCAGCGTTCACCCTCTGCTGCAATTTCCTCACACATTTCAAGCAGCCTAGCCACTTTGTTGGAGCGTTCGATTTCCCAGGCAGCGGGTTTATCTTCACCGCTAAGCAAGGAAGGATGGTCACACAGCTGCTTTAGCTTCGTTAATGCTGCAAGAATGAGACCTCTACGCTGCATAGGCCCCAGCTTATCGAGATTTTCGAGCAGGTCCGCAACTAAATTTTCGTATAGCACGCCTTGCTCGGCCGTCAATGTCATATAGGTTTTAAATTCATTCTTATCCGGCAGCGAAAGCTGGATGTTCGGATCTTTTTTTACACGGCGCAGCATAAACGGCTTCACCCAGCGTTGAAGGCCCGCAATCATTTTTTCGTCCCGCGTTTTTTCGATTGGCGCAACGACTTCCTTCCGGAATTCGTTAATATTGCCTAAGTAACCTGGATTGATGAAATCATAGATCGACCAAAGCTCCGTCAACCGATTTTCCATCGGCGTTCCGGTTAACGCGATTCGATGCTGGGCAGGCAAACGTCTAATAGCCGTCGACTGCTTCGTATACACGTTTTTAATGTTTTGCGCCTCATCCAAGCATAACGCATCCCAATCGACCAGGTTCAAGTCCTCTTCATCCAGCTGTGCAAGTGAGTAAGAAGTTATGACCAGATCAGCCTCAGCGACTGAATCGCGGAAATGCTCGCCTTTCTCCCGCTTGTTTCCGTAGTGAAGCATGACACGAAGAGACGGCGCAAATTTCTCAAGCTCCTTCTCCCAGTTCCCGATAACCGATGTCGGGCAAATCAACAGGGAAGGTCCGTTCGATTGGAGCTTCCGCTCCTTTATATAGACGAGATAAGCCATAAATTGAATGGTTTTTCCCAGTCCCATATCATCTGCAAGCACGCCGCCGAGTCCGAATTTTCTTAGAAATAGAAGCCAAGAAACACCTTGATGCTGATAAGGGCGTAGCTCGCCTAAAAAAGACGGAGGAATTTCGGCAGACGGTATTTCCGATATTTGCTGCAGCTGCGTAAGCCATGCGGTCATATGCTCATTCAGCTCGACCTCCGCTTCCAGCTCCGACTCCAGCTCCCCGCTGTCATCCAGCGGGATGCCGCCTCTTAGATGCATCTCAAGCACGTCACGGAACGACAAGCCTTTGCGTTTGCCCATTCGTTTCAACCACTGCTTGATCTGCGTGACATCCTGGGGGTCCAAATGGACCCATTCTCCGCCTATATGGAAGAGCCGGCGGTTCTGCTCGGCCAGCTGCATAAATTCCGCTTCAGACAAATTGACATCGCCAAGCGCCAGCTTCCAATCAAACTGGACGATTTGGTCTAGGCCAAACATCGGCTGTGCTGCAGAGCCTACCGAGGATTTCATCTTTGCTTTCAGCCTCAGCTTGCGCGTGCGTACCGCTTCCCACCAGCTAGGCAGCAGCACGGGGCAGCCAGCTTCCAACAGCTGAACGCTCGCATGCTCAAGGAAATTCCACGCTTCGTTGTCGGAGAGCCTTTCTCTAAGCTCGTTCTCATTCGAGGCAGCCTTCAGCTCAGGCAGAGCAGTTATCCATTTCAACTGTTCTTTTGCAAGCTTGCCCACCAGTAGCGACAGCCATTCGGACGGGATTTCACGCTCATCCTCCGTATCCGCCTCCCAGCCGCCATCCTTCTCATTGAACCGAATGGGCAGCCAAGGGCCGCCATCCCTATCCTGCAATGCCGGGCGCAGCCGCCAATACGCTGACTCCGCAGGCTCAACAAGCTGCAGCGCGATCCGAAACGGCAGCACATCCTTCCGGAGTCCGATCGCGATGAGCCAATCTTCCTCATCTGCAGCTTTCCGCCTAAGGACAGCTTCGCCCGAGGCCGAGCTTACCGCCTTCCAAGCGCTCCCTGCCTGCTCGTTTTCTTCAATCATTTGTTCAATGGCTCCGCTGATCCAATGCTCGATGCCGATATCGCCATTCCGATGGGCAGCCTGCGCGTTGGTATCCCATTGAAGGGAGAACGCATGCTCTTTCTCTGGAATCGACATCCGCCATGCTCGTTTCTCGTCGTTCCAGCGTTCCCAATCCGGCGCAAACCAGCCGTTAAGCAGTGCCGTTCTTATGTGTTCAGCCATTTGCATCAAAACGCCTAAGCGATCCGTCCAATCTACCTGAAGCAGCCTGACATGCTGAGGCGAAGACAAGTAGTCCATGGCGAGCAATGGAGGAATCTTCAACAGCTTCCGTTCGCCAATGCTGATTTCCTCGATATCTGCCCCGTACCACGAAGCTTTATGCCATGCAAACAATAACGTACGCAGCTTCCCGTCTGCCGCATCCTTACGGTCAACAGCGCTTAATAAAACGGAGGCGCCGCTCTCATCCTCGTTCCAAAATCCGTCTACCGTCAATTTGCGTGCGCCAATATATGTTTTCATGTAACAATTTTCCCTTTCCACAGCTCTTCTTGGAACGCTCTAAGACGCTGATGCTTGTGTACCAGCCCTCCAATATATTGCTCCCACCGTACTGCATCCTTATCGGCTTTGTAGAGCTTTTCAAGCTTCTTGAGCTGTTTAACGGCTACCCGGTAGCCTTGGCGGTTGCGCGTTTGAATCGATGCCTCTACAGACTGGTGATACAGCGGCATTAACGCACGAGGCGCAAGCTTGGCAATTTCCCTCAGCGCATGCGCGCCAACGTCCTCAGGGCGCGAGCCCACAAGCATTTGAAGATCCGCCCACTCCTCATACCGCTTCTGATCCAGCCAATGATCCGATAATTCAGAATAGGAATGAGGCAGCAGCTGCGTCATATACTCGGACCAGACCGGCATATCCGGACGATCAAGATCCGCTCTGCGGCATAAGGTTACGAAAGGTCCCACGGACCTTCCGTTTTTGCCCTTGTTCACTCTCTCGAAAAGAAAGCTCATCCACTCGGCAACAAGCTCCCAACGTCCCTCTTCCATTCGTTGTGCCGCGCAAGGGTACATCACTTTCTGCGAACGCTCAAATTCCGTCAATGAGAAATGTTCGATTGCTTCTTTGTCCTGTCTATCCAAAAAGTACATGATCCCAATGGCAGTGTGCAAAAATGCTTTGTTCACGCTCTCCGGAGCTTCCTCCCCCGACTGCTCCACCATCGCCGAAAGCTCTCCTTCAAACCAGCTTCGGTTTTCGGCAAGCTTCTCGCAAAAAGCCAAATACATGTATTCCCAATCAAATAGCTGCCGTTCCGTGCTGGATGCCCATAGCTTGACGTGAGCAATCAAAGCATCCGCCCACGCCTCTTCCCGCGGCTCCATCTCAGCTGGCGCCAGCTCCGAAACGAGCGTATATAAATGTTCAATCCAAGGCTCCGCCATACGGATGAATGACATTTCATGATAATATCTGCTGAACGAATCAACTGTATTGATCGCCCGTTCAGCTTGCTCAAGAACAAAAATAATCGCGGTCGACCAGTGCAGGCGCTGCATCCGTTTCTCCCAATCCTTGGAAAGTCCCTTCAGCGACGAGAGCAAGGGCTGAAGCGCATGAAGCGAATGCCTGCATTTGCGCCACGTCTCGCCATGGGTTGCCTCCATCCAAGCAAACCATTCCAGAGCCGTTGCCGATTCTCCTGGATCTCTCTGAATGACGGGTGCCGCCTCCGGCTGAGGAGCTTCCTGCACGCTCGGCTTGTTCTTGACAAAGTTGCTTGCGGACGACAGTCCGAGCAAGCGGAAATAAGAGCGTTCGGCAAGCGTATGCCCGCCCTCCTGCTGACTGCAATATTGAAAATAAACGGCTGCCATGTGCTTGCAAAATCCAGAATAAGGACAAGTGCAAGAGCTATACCTCAAATTGCCGGCATCCAGAATAACGGCATACAAATCCGAACCCTTCACCACGCCGTAGAGATGGTCCTGGCTTCCTTCGTTGGCACTGTTCACTTTGCCTTCCATATAGTACTGCCAGCCCCGTTTCATGATCGTGGTCTCGACATGAACGTTAAGCTGTTGTTCCATCAGCGCGTGCAGCTTTTCATTGAGGTGCATTACAGACATTCACCCGCTTCCTTTCCGTTCACTTGCATTCTTACTATTATACCAAGCGAGAACCGCCGGTGCCATCATTTGGAGGCAAAACGACGATAACGACTAAAATAATTCATCGAATAAGAAGAAACGCCTGACTGCAGTTGTTATCCTGCGGTCAGGCGTTTCATTCCTATAATGGCATCTTCACGACAAATGTCAATTTGCCCGTCGGCTCGGCAGTAACATATACGTCGCCTTTGTATTGCTTAGCGATGGATTTCACAATAGAGAGACCCAAGCCTTGATGATCCTGCTGCTTCGTGGAATAACCCGCTTCGAATATCGGCATGGCGACAGCTTCCTCCGCATTCTCGCAAATATTCGTGATTGTGAATTCCAAAGCAGTCGCAGTCTGCTTGCCGACGAGCGTTACATGACGGCGATCCTCAGTGTATTTCAGCACCTCATCAAATGCATTATCGATCAAGTTGCCCAGCATGCGGTTCACATCGAGCGTTTTAATGCCCATTTCCTGCATATTGAGGCCTGTAAAGGAGCAGCTGAATTGAATCTTATGAATTTCCGCCTGCGAAATTTTGGAGCGTACGAGCGCAGCAATGGCTGGGTTTCCGATATTAATAATATCATTCATGAGCCGAATATCGCCGGTCAGCTCCTTCGTGTAGGCTACAAGCTCTTGCGATTTGTTCAGCTCTGCCAAGGAATGAATCGTCTGCACATGATTCAGGAAATCATGACGCTGCGCACGAATCGAATGAAACATTTGGTTAATCTCTTCGACGTAGGTTTCTTGCGTCACGCGGACAACTTTTTCCTTCGACTGTCTATAATAACGCATAACGACAACGGCAATTAGCAAGCTAAATCCGGTTACGATCAGAATTATGATGCCTAGATTCAAGAACTGTGAATCCAATTTGTCTTGAATAACATGATAATCAGACGACAGCATTAGCACGTAGCTGTTCATCGGCTGGCCGTCACGGTCTGTAATGTTTATCCCGCTTTCATTCGCAAAGGTTGGGATGTACATTTTATAAATTTCTTGCCCATTAATATTTTCTCGGAGCGTGACCGTTTTTTTGGAGAAATAGGCTTTGCGCACCAGCTCCGTATCCTTCGCGGACTTAATCGTATAAGAACCGTAGAAGATTGGCTCCTGCACTTTGTGACCTTGTACATGCCCCTCCGTATTGATCGTCTCTTTGCCGTCAGGGAACGTCTCCGGATTAACAAATGCGATTTCCTTCAAGGAGTCACTGCTTTGCAGCGAGTTCTCGATCATCCGATGAACGCCGGTTGCGCCTTCATATTGTTCCTGGCGCTCATAATTTACATAAGGATCAATCATGTAATTGGTTGCACCGTCGAAGTAATAACCCCATTTGTTGATTTGATCCACGTTTGTGGACGAGACCTCGAACGGTCCGCTCCAGAAGTTCGGCAGCGATTGCCCAAGCCAATCCACTGAGGCGTTCTTGTCGTCAAAGAGCTGATTGAAAACTTCGTACCAAGGCTTCCATGTCTTTGTGCTCTTATTCACTTGATTCGGATTCGTTGATTTATATAACACGATATCATCCTGCAGTTTTTTAAGAAGCGTAATGTGGCTAAGTCCCAGCTTGTCGCGAAGCTCTATCAACTGCTCGGTCGTGACCTTCTCAACATCCGGGTCTAGCGCATATTGTATGGCAATCGACGCTGCGCGAAGCTCGCGTCCGATTTGATTCTGGAACTGCTGCGAACCTTCTCTTGATTGCTCCAGCGAAACTTGCAGCCGTTTGGCAGCCGTGACAAGCTCCTCGTTAAACGATTCTTCCAGTGTCCTTTTGGTTAAAAAATAATAGGCCGTGTTATTCAGTAAAACCAAAACGACTATAACACTTATGGCCACAAGCCAAATGTTGCGTTGCATCTCATGCATCTTGCCCTTCTATCTATTATAGCTTTCATTATGTAACAAACACATCCAAACGACAATATGCTGCCCGCTAACAAATGATTACAAATATCCGCAAGAGAAATCGGTTAGGAGCGAATCAGCCAAAACGTTTTCTGAACCATAGACGTACGGCCCACTGGCGTTCCTGGCGCTTCTTGTATTTAGGCAGCATGCGATACACACGCAGCCCCTCTTCGGCTACGAGTCTCGCCTCTTCGGTATTTCCAAGTTTTTTGTAAATGGAGGATTGGTAGTGATAGGCTTCACAGGAGGAAGAATTCACTTCTTGAAAAGCATGTAAGTATGCGAGAGCCTGACTTGAATTCGCTGCTGCCAGATGAGCAGCAAGTCGCAAGTAAGGAGCACCGTATTTGACGCGCGGGTTAAGCTCCAACGCACGGAGCGTGCTGGCCATTCCTTTCTCTTCATTTCCGCTATTTATATAGCCGATGCCCAGGTCATCCCAATACTCAGCCGAATCCGCTAGCACATGCTCGATTGGCTCAAGCAATCGGAGAGCCTCGCCATACTTTTTCCGCTCAAGCAGCAGGCGCGCTAGCTCATGCTTGGAAGATACATCGTTCGGGGATTGATTTATTTGCTGTTTTAATTTCCTAATTCTCGATAGTCTTTTTAATGGTTTGAGGATACTAGGCGATATGCCAACAAAACGCCGATCGAGTAGGTAAAGCAGGAGGAGCATAACGATAATGGCAATAAACGGGTTGCCGAGCAACCAAAACAAAAATACAAAAAGTCCAAATTTTAACATCTTACCCTCCTGTGCATTTGTAAAAATCGGCCAGTTACTTCGTCCCTGAAATAAAATAAATGTTGAAATATGGCTCTATTATACCATAATCCTACCTTTTATTGATCAATTGTTGCAATTCCTTTCGCTAGCTTGTCCATGAATAATGTTAAGCCCCGCAAGACAAAATAGGTGGAAGGATTCCAATAAAAGTAAATGCGGAGGATGAAACACAATGTCGACCAATGAAACAAATGAGCAGACGCTTACCGACCGGCAGGGTCATCCCATCTCGGACAATCAGAATATCCGAACGATTGGCAACCGCGGTCCTTCAACCTTGGAGAACTATCATTTCATTGAGAAAATATCGCATTTCGACCGTGAGCGTGTTCCTGAGCGTGTCGTTCATGGGCGAGGGGCTGGCGCACACGGATATTTTGAAGCGTATGGCAAGCTCGGCGAAGAGCCGATTGCTGCTTACACCAGAGCGAAGCTGTTCCAAGAACCAGGCAAGCGCACTCCCGTATTCGTGCGCTTCTCGAGCGTCATTCATGGCGGACACTCTCCCGAAACGCTTCGTGATCCGCGCGGCTTCGCTACCAAATTTTATACGGAAGACGGCAATTGGGATTTGGTAGGCAACAACCTCAAAATCTTTTTCATTCGCGATGCTATGAAATTTCCGGATATGGTACATGCATTCAAGCCCGATCCCGTTACTAATGTGCAAAGCATGGAGCGTTTTTTCGATTTTGTCTCGCAATCGCCTGAAGCGACGCATATGATTACGTTCCTGTTCTCCCCATGGGGAATTCCTGCAAATTACAGACAGATGCAAGGTTCAGGCGTCAATACATACAAATGGGTAAATGCCGAAGGCAAAGCGGTTCTTGTCAAATACCATTGGGAGCCGCTGCAGGGAATCAAAAACCTGAAGCAAAGCGAGGCGGAGCAGCTTCAAGGAAAAAACTTCAATCATGCGACGCAAGATTTATATGAGGCCATCGAACGCGGCGATTATCCCGCATGGGAGCTTCAAGTGCAATGGATGAGCGATGACGCGCATGACGAGCTCGACTTCGACCCGCTCGATGATACGAAGCTATGGGATCCTGAGCTGTTCCCCATGCTGCCCGTTGGCAAAATGGTGTTAAACAAAAATCCGGAAAACTACTTTGCAGAAGTAGAGCAGGCTGCCTTCGGGACGGGAGTCCTGGTTGACGGACTTGATTTCTCCGATGATAAAATGCTGCAGGGCCGTACGTTCTCTTACTCGGATACGCAGCGTCACCGGGTCGGAACGAACTATCTTCAACTGCCGATTAATGCGCCCAAAACGAAAGTAGCTACCAATCAACGGGACGGTCAAATGGCTTTCTCCATTGATATCGCACCGGGACAAAATCCCCATGTCAATTATGAACCATCGACGATGGGAGGACTTAAAGAATCCGAGCGCTCAGGCGAACCGCATGAGCCCTACTACTCGGCGAAGCTGCTCAAAGCACCCATTGACCGCCCGAACAATTTCCAGCAAGCGGGCGAAACCTATCGCAAATTCGAGCAATGGGAACGTGACGAGCTTATTGAGAATTTAGTCGATGCACTCAAGAGCTGCAGCACCGTCATTCGCGAGCAAATGGTAAAGCATTTCACGGAGGCCGACAAAGACTATGGAAACCGAGTTTCAGAGGGACTCGCTCATGCCGACCAGCAAATGAAAAACGGCGTGCATGTAGGAACGAATCCGGCAAACGAAGGCATGGAGCTGGCAAGCGAGCTTGGCCAATCGACCGATGGCTATTAAAATACGAAAAAGGCCTGGACACTGGTGGTCCTGGCCTCTTTGCATGTTGCCGGCACTTCGTCATTAGATCAATATTTCCATCCGCAGCTTGCCTTCTTCAAGGCGGCAATTCAATTCACCCTCATATTTATCAACGGTTCTTCGTACTATAGACAGGCCGTTGCCATGAGCACCATTCGCCTGCTGCTTTGTCGTATATCCGGATTGAAACAAGCTTCCCAGCTCGGTCTCCGATAGCTCCGTTGGATTAGTAATCACAAACAGATATTTGTTTTTGTGCATATGGCAGCTGACTTGAATATCTCGCGGCAGCACGCCTTCATAGACTGCTGTCGCGTCAATCGCATTATCCAGCAAATTCGAAAAGAGCTTCACCATATCCATTGGCGCTATGCGATCAAACCCATCGAACTCCGTATCGAAGCTCATTTGAATGTTGTGAGAATGGGCAAGCTCCCACTTGCTCTTAAACAGTACCAGCAGCATTGGGTTTTTAACGCTTAAGGATAAATGCAGTGTTTTTGACTCCTCCGTTAATTGTTTCAGATAGTCATGTGCCTTCTCATACTTGCGAATATCCATCAACCCGTTCAGCACCTGAAAATGGTTCATCAAATCATGTCGGCTCGACTTGATCGTGTCTACGACCTTCCCTAGTTCGGATATATACATTTCCTCAGACTCCTGCATATCCTGCTTCAGTCGTCCCTTGTACCATCTATTCAGCAAATAAACCCCTGCCAGCAGAAGGATTGCAAATAGAATATCCAAGCCGAACACATTCATGTTGTTTTGAATGACCTGCCTGCTAATATTGCCAAGCTCACTTGCTGAAATGTCGATCCCGATTACTCCGAGAACCTTGCCTTTGTCGTCAAAAAACGGGACGCCTACCGATAAATAAGAGCCAGTCAGCTCGTCATGTATAACCCTTGTATGATAATCGAACCCTCGCTTAGCGAGCTGAACCTGTTCAGCAGGCACCGTGCAAGGATAACCAATCGGAAACTCCTTAACGCTTGTCGACGGCATTGCGGATACCATAACTTTGGAAACGTCGGTGTCATCCAGCATCAAAATGTAAACATAAAGAGCGTTGATTCGTTTCTGATACTCCTCCAAAAACTGTGTCAGCTGTATGTAATGCTCATTTTGCGTTTTCGTCTGCATAAACTTTCCAAACGTTTCTTTATCCAAATCAGCGGCAATGTCCGCGGCAATCTCCGTGTATTGCTTCGCTAATGTGATCTCGGCCATTTTGCTCGTGGAATGATAGGAAAAATATAATTTAATACCCGTTAACACACTCATTACCACCATCGAAATGATGATAAAATAAATCATTCTTTTTTTAATAGATAGTTGGATTCTCATTTTCGCATTAGTCTCGTTTCCTCTTAGCGTTAAAAGTTAGTTATCGGATTATTCCAATGTAATAATTAGATTATAACAAAAAATAAGACAGCATATCGCTATGCTGTCCAATCCTCAAGCAATGTTTGATTTGTAATTCACCAAGCTTAATAAGCTCGACAAGTAAGTGACAAAATAAATGAGAAGCTTGAAGCGGATGCTTCGATTTTAAAACCATTGCATGTATTCCAAACTCCTCATGCCCGCTATCCTTTTCTCACCTGATTCCTATTCTCTTTTCTTCAAGTATATTGCGCCATTTTTATATTAGTACGTACGGTTTGGCAATGCGTCGATCTACCGATACGATGAAGATATCAGTACCTGGTTTCAAGCCATACTCTTCGATAGCTTGGATTGCGCCAAGAGCCATATCGTCATTGAGACAAGCAAGCTATAATCATTTATAATTTTACTTAATCTAAGGGTTCATGAATTCATACATAAATAGTTTAATATACTATTCGGTTCTTTTGTATAGCTAATTATTAAGTAACTGCAAAAACAGCCACCCCTTCATAAGTATGAGAGGGTGGCTGTTTTTAAATGATTTAACTATTAAGGCATCAGATTAAATAAGCTGTAAATGATTTTGGCAGCCTCTGCTCTCGAAGCAAGATCCTTCGGAGCGAAGAAGTCATCACCTTTGCCATTCACAATTCCTGCGCCTTGCATTGCGCTGACGCTTTCTGAAGCGTAAGCTGCAATATCAGATTGATCCGCAAACTGCTGCGTTTCCCCTGCAGCGCTCAGGTCTACCCTTGCAAGCTTCGATGCGCGATAAGCCATAACAGCCATCTCTTCGCGAGTAATTTCATCATTTACACCAAAGCTGCCGTCAGTTTTACCCTTAACAATTCCAAGCTTCTGCGCAAGAGCTACAGCATTATAATACCAAGTTCCTTCCTTCACATCACTGAACGAGCTTACTGTGCTCGAATCAGTGAATTCAAAGGCGTTCATCAGCATTGTAATAAACTGCGCTCTAGTCACTTTGCTGCTTGGTGCGAACTTATCGTTGCCTACACCGTTCACAATCTCGCGAGCTGCCAGCGCTTCAATACTTGTTTGCGCCCATGCCGCATTTGCGAGATCCGTAAATGTAACAGCGTTGTTCATAGCCGTGTATTTACTAAAGTGTTTTGCATCAAATTCTACTCTGCCAGTCTCAGTATTGTACTTCGCATTTTTAATGATTTCGGGTTTGCCGCTTTCGCTAATGTAGTAGACGACAACTTGGTTCGGATTTTCATTAGATTTCAGGTTATAATCCAATGCGACTTTAATCGTTTCCCCACCGAAATTAGAAACATTAGCACTGTTAATGCTGAGTGTGAAATCGTAGACAGGGTTGCTGCCGACAATTGCGATGGCTTCAGCATGCAAGCTGCTGTTATCCACTTTGGAAATCGAAAGCGCGATTTCTGTCGCTGGGTCTAGTCCAGCAGTAAATTGACCTGCTGTAACGGTAAATGTCGCTGCGCCCATATCCACATTGACGCTTTCAATTCCTTTTGCTTTTGCCTCTTCAAGCTGTCCTGCTGTAAGCGCAACGACAACTTTTTTCGCCGATCCCGCATTTTGAACCTCAATACTTACGGAATTGCTATCCGCTTGTTGAAGTACCTTGTTGAAATCGGAAGTTGCTACCTTAATAGTCAGCACACCGTTCGCATCCGGCTTCACAACAGGAAGCGTCAAGACGTTGCCTTCAACTTTGGCTGGTGCCTCAGGGGTAGGCGTCGATACCGGTGGATTAGTAGGTCCAGGATCTACCACATCGGCTTGACCGGAGATCATAATAGCAATCGTGTTCGAAACAGAAGGATTGCTAACCGACACTGCTTTCACAGTTACCGTTCCATCTGCCTTAGCTTTCAACAAGCCGTTTGCCGAGATTTCAGCAAATGTAGATCCATCTAAGATCGTCCATGTTACTTGTTTGTTAATCGCATTGTTCGGAAGTACAGTCGCAATCAACTGCAATGTACCGCCTTTTGCAGTAATGGCAGTTGCACCGCCTTGTCCGCCCAATACGATCGAATGAACGTCAATGGCTCCATTAGTTGAAGGCATTAGCTGCGGTGTAATCGTTGGACCCCAAACTTCCATCAGATCCGGCCCATCTGCTTGCGGTACAAATTGTACGCGGTCTATCGCCAGCTTCCTTGGTTCGGTTTGACCAATTGCATAGTGCGTGTGGTAAACCATAAACAATTCAGTACCATCCGGCGATTGAATTAACGAATGGTGTCCTGCTCCAGGTACGAGTGCGTTAGCTTTCATAATCGGGTTGAACTCATACTTTGTCCATGGACCAAGCGGTGTCGGCGCTGTTGCGTAGCCTACTCCGTAATCCGGGCTTTGGAAGTGGTTGCCGGAATAGGTCATGTAGTATGTGCCTTTATGCTTAATGACGAATGGTCCTTCATTAATCTTTGCAACGGGCGCTTTCTGACTATTCTCCCACTCCTGAGTTGCAGCGAATACCATTTTAATCGTGTTTTCTTTGATCGTCTTCATATCATCGTTCATCTCAGCAACCAAAAGATGATTGTCATTGTTGAATCGAACGAAATACATGTAAGTTTTTCCATCATCGTCCGTGAAGATATGAGCATCGATCTCTTTTGGATTCTGATGAATTGGTTCTTTAACATCTTGTTTAAACGGCCCAAGCGGTGAATCACTTGTTGCAACCGCCAGATGTTCCTCTACAGCGTAGTACATATAGAACGTGCCGTCTCTCTCGATAACCTCAGGTGCCCAGAATTGTTTTTCGCCCCACGAATCTTCTCTACGAAGAGCGTAACCTTTCTCTGTCCAATTTACGAGATCTGTCGATGTATAGACTTTAATGCCAGTTTGCATGTTTGGAGAATTCGCAGTGTCCGTACCATAAAGATAGTAAACTCCCTCATAGAACATGGCATGCGGATCTGCAATGCCACCCAGTTGATTTAAGTTGCTGTAGGTTGGGCCTGTAATTATTTCCACGTAGGAGCTAACCTTCACATTATCAAACTGCGCTACCGCATTGAACGTTCTTAAACCGATCAAGCCAGTCGAAGGATGCGATGGCTCAGCCACATCAAACTTCGGATAAGGATTCGTGTTAAGCGGATTGTCGTTAATGTAAACCTGGATGTGGTTTTCGCTCACGATAACTTTAATCGAATACGATTCGTTCACATAGATCGGCAAATTCCTTGTCGCAATCTCACTCCATTTGCCATTCGTGAACATGCCTAGTGTAGCGGATTTCTTCACTGCATTAATTCCGACATAGTAACCGTCTAACGCATCAGAACCGATACTTGGATTAGATGCCCGGAATACGAGGCCAGCTTCTGTTCCGCTAATGATCTTCACATCAGTTTCCAATACAAAGTCAGTGAACTGCTCTGTCTCCAGCATGGCTTTATATCCAGCGCCGCTTGTAACTGTATATGCTCCGTCTTTTACAGACCATACACCGCCATAAGTGGTCCAATCACCAGTATTACCACTAGTGAAATCTTCACCGTACAGCTCTTCTCCTGGCGTAACATTGCCTTGAACCGTTACGATGGATTTCGAGCTGAAATCTCCACCATTGGATACCGCTTGAATCATGACTCTACCTGGTGCTTTCGCTTCAACCAAACCTGTATTGCTAACGGTAGCAATGTTTGTGTTCGCTGAAGTCCATGTTACAGCAGTGCCGCTTATACCTGTGTTCTCAAGCTGTACCGTATCTCCAACTTGCAGCGAAGCTGCCTTCGGAGATAAGTCTACGCCGCCTGCGATCTCTCTGATCGCAAAGTAATCAAACTTCGCATCAATTGGAGAATCACTAGCTACGATATTACTTGCAAAAAGCCCTACTTTAATATTACTTAGAGTAGCTGTAACAGGATCAGATGCTTGAATCCACTCATAACCATCCCAATAGTAGGTTGTGTAAAGATTACCTATCTTTTTGATCTTAAGTGTATGAGTTTCTCCGCCTGGGTGTTTTACAAAGTTACCCGGTTTTTGATACTTTGCATTAATTTCGTACGCAGTCTCGAGAGTCTTTCCATCAGCCCAAACATGGTTGAATTTGACGAAGTTGTCCGCATTCTGCCATACGATGATACCAGCTTGTTGATGGTTTTTCGTAACTGGGGCTGTTAACTTCGCAAGGATTTCAAAATCCCCGCTTGCCGGTACGTTACGTAAGAATACGTTGTTTAATGAGTTGGTGGTTTGATAGATGTCTGTAGCCGTCGTACGGATGGTCATAAACCCATTATTGTTTGTTAAACTCCAATTGGATTTGAGTTCCTGGAAAACTGACCATGCACTATTTAAAGTTGCCGTATCAAATTGATCAACTTCATAAAGTGACAGATTTGGTTCTGCCAGAACTTTTACAACGCTTTCCGCCATGACGCTGCCATTCGCTGAGCTAACAACTTTAATTTGCGCAGTACCAGACATCAATGCGGTTACCTTAAATATAGCGCTTCCTGTTGCAGAATCTGTTCCTACTTGAGTTACAGTCGCTACAGCAGGATTCGATGATTGCACCGAAACCGTTTGATCCGAAACCTTAATCGGTTTTAGTGATGATGTTAGTAGCGCAGTTGTTCCGACTGAAATGCTCAAAGCAGGTTTATCCACAGTTAATGATTCTACTGGAAGAATGTTAGCTGCATCAGCAACAATACGGTCAAGCACGATGTAGTCCACCTGTGCAAAATCCGATTTCTTCGCAAGACGAATCGTGTTTGTGCCTTTGTTCAAATTGACATCTAGTGATGTCGGATTAATATGATTCCAACCAAAGTTTTGGTAGAAAACTGATTGACTTGTTCCACCATTAACTGTCAGTTCATGCTCAGCAATTGCAGAGCTTGCTGATCCATTCTCAGCCATAACGATCAAGCTATAAGCACCAGCATTTGCAGCTTCAACCGTAAACTCTACATAATCGTTGGCAGTATCCAGCTTGCCAACGACTTTGCCGCCAGAGCTGTTCTCTGATGCAACAACTACAGCGCTACCGTGAAGAACTGCATCTTCGGCTTCATACTTGTAACGGTCAACAGCAGGTGTGCCCGAAGGCTGTTCAACTGGTGCGTTGTACGCTGCAGGGGTCCCGAAGTTTGGTGTTCCATCTGGATTCCAAGTGAATTTCTGCGCTCTCACGCTTCGATTGCCCCAGCTTGCGCCAGATTTCAATGTCGCGTGATAAACAATCCAATCCTCAGTTCCATCCGGTGATTTGGTAAAGGAATTATGACCTGGACCAAATGTTGTGGCAATTTTTGTGAAAAGCGGGCCACTCTTCGTCCAAGAAGCCGGAGTCAAGAAATTGCCATCCGTGTTGGTCAGCATACCAAGCGTGTAATCATCTGTCCAGCTTCCGCTAGCGGAATATACGATGAATACTTTACCGTCTTTTTTCAAGATTTCCGGACCTTCATTAATGCGAGGAGTTCCATTCAACTCCCACGACTCAGTCGGTGTAGAAATCAATACTCGTTCACCGCTAATCGTCCATGGGTTGCTCATTGGCGCGATGTAGATATTCTGTCTTCCATCGACATCGCCAGGCCAACCAGACCACAGGAAGTACAAGGAATTATTATCAGCTTGCAATACAGCGCCGTCAATTGCCCACTTGTTCGTGGAATCAGTAATTTTTCCTTTGAACGTATATGAGCCCTGTGGATCTTGTGAATTCCCTTCCAGAACATACATACGATGGTTGGCGTTATTCCCGTCATCTGCCGCGAAGTAGATGTACCACTTGCCGTTAATATACTGCAACTCGGGAGCCCAAAGCTCTTTCGAATACATCGTGCCTGCAGGCGGTGTATACACCGTTGTGCGAGGCGCTGAACCGATGTCTTCTAGTCTTTTGGCCTTGGCTACGACTAATGAAGTATCATTCAATGACTTCACATAATAGTAATAGCCATCCTTGAATACAATCGATGGATCCGCCGAACCTGCACCCGATGAGACAGGAACAATTGGGTTCGTGAAGGTTGTTCCAGCTGTCACGTTTACCTCTGCCGTGGCTGTCTTCCCGCCATCAACCGTTATAGCGGTAATCGTTGCTAATCCTGCTGTAAGACCTTTCACTACGCCGTCTGCACTAATAGAAGCGATTCCAGGTTTGCTGGAGCTCCAAGTTACTTGTTGATTCGAAGCATTTACCGGTTCAAAAGAAGCAATAAGCTGCTTAGATTCTCCAACCTTTACCGACACATCAGCCGGTGTTACCGAAACGGATGAAACCGGAATTTCGGAAAATACCGGAAGCATAACTCGCTTCGTCATGTTTGGTCCGGACCATTTTACATGCAAGCTAGCATCGCCTGTCGCATGTACATATTCGACAGTTACCGCAAGCTTTTCTCCGCCTGTCAGGTTAATGACACCGCTTACCTCATCTCGAACATTAGATATCTTATCAATAACTTTAGTACCGTCAATCCATACTCTCGCGATATTATCGCTGTCTGCATAAATCGTATAGTCTCCTGTAACGGCGGGTTGAATTGTTCCATTCCATCTTACGGAGAAGTTATCTTCACCGATGCCCACTGTTGGATCAGGAGATCCTGTTCCTCTCTCGTTTCCTAGGTCGAAATCAATACGAGGCGTAATAGATTTCTTAACGAGCTGAGAGAAATTGTTATCTTTATAATACTGTACATTAAAGATCGGCAGCTTATCATAAGCATCGCCTACTAACACTTTAATGTCATTAACATCCCATGGATGGCCATCCGGGTAAACGATACCATGGAACGGAACGGTTGGTTCCTCAGTCATAGGCGTATTTTCGCTTCCCCAAGGGAATCGTGTGTTATCTCGGCCAATACCAAGCTCCCAAATAACAAAACCAATACCTTTATCACCGAGATTCTCTACAACGCCAGGTACAGATTGATTCTTACGGTTCATAACCTCATCCGCTAGAACACCGCTATTTGGCCCGATTTGTTCAAAGAAACGTTCGTAATTAGATTCATAAGGATGATAAGTAATGAAGTCAGAGTAAGGTCCTCCAGAGAACTTGCCGCCAGTAGAAGTGATCGGCTTCTTTGATCCTGTTTCCTTAATCCAAATTCTTGAATCATTCATAATTTGCTTCGTAACGGTGTCCATCAAGCCGCTTTCTCCGTTGCTTGGCTCGTTATACACGTTCCACATTACTACTGCATCATTGTTCTCGAATTCTTCTACTACACCTTGGACATAATCTTTAAGCTTCGTTTTGTTAGCTGCATAGTTTTGTTTAACAGCGTCCCCTGGACCTTCCACCCAGCGACTGTTATGCGCGCCGTATCTTGGTGCCAACTGATCGCCCCATACCGGGAAGTCATTCCAGCAGTCATCAAAGAATACAAGCTCCACCTTAATATCGTATTTGTCCGCTAATGCTAGAAAATCATTCATATTCGCAATGAAGTTATCCTTATCATTTTCCCATAGTAGATTGTGCATGAATACGCGAACGAAATTAATGCCATATGTTTTGGCATACGAAAGCTCACGATCGTTAATCTCATGGTCATAATTACGCCACTGCTCAATTTGGTTAACCACATTCGTAGGAACGAATACCGCTCCTTGCACCCATGACCAATCGTAAGTTGGTTGAGTAACTTTACCCGTATCCGTAACTTTGATGTTGTCATAGACCGCATCCACAAGAAATGTTCTTAGCCCGATAGCACCTTCTGTATAAGAACGGTCTACGATACTAACAACGATCTCGCCGTCAATATAAACTTCAATATTTCTGCCTTCTGCCACTACCTTCATCTTGTATACCTTGTTTTGGCTGATTGGATAAGGGATCGATGCTAATCCTGTCCAATTGTTATTGAATTTACCGACCGATACACGCCCATCTATGCCGATGCCAGCATAGTAGCCTTTCAGATTGTCAGTACCAATCGTTGGGTTGCTAACTCTGAATAGGACGCCCGCATTCTGGTCGCCAGTAGCATTACTTATAGAAATATCAGTTTCGTAAGTCAGGTTGCTGTAGTTGGTTCCATCTGCAACTGCTTTGAAGCCAGCACCATCGAGCACCTTATATTTGCCGTCAGTAACACTCCAAGAGCCGCCATAAGTCGTCCAGCCTTGAGCGTTTCCATCATCAAAATTCTCATCAAACGTCTCTGCCTTGTATGTCAAGCCTGTAACCTTAACATTATCGTAAGAAACTTTGTTATTATCGTTCCAAGCTCTAAGTCCGACTGCGCCTGTTGTATACTCCGTATCTGTAAATTGAACCTCAAATTTGCCGTTTACGAAAATATAGTAAGTCGAGTCGAGCCCTATCACTTTTAATTGATTAACTTGATTAGGATAAACAGCAACCGTGTCCCTCGTAATCTCAGTCCAATTGCCATTGCCATTATTCGCAGCCGAATTCATTTTACCAACTTCAAGAGATCCGTTCGGAGATATTCCTGCGAAATAGCCACTCATATTATCCGAGCCATTGCCAGGGTCCGTAACTCTAAATACAAAACCGCTGGTTTGTTGGCTGGCATATGGATTGATATCCGCTTCCATTACAAACAGCTCAGGAGTTACGTCTAGCATCGCTTTGTCGCCTCTAGCATTTTGAACCTCGTACTTGCCGTTTATTACGGACCAAGCACCTGATTGGTTACCTGTGTAAGTAGACCAACCAACCGAATTGCCATCCTCAAAATCATCCGTCAATTCTGCTTCGGTTCTAGCAATCACGTAGAGCGCCTCAACTGTATCTGAGACCATCTCTGCAGATTTCTCTGCATACGCTTTAATAACTGCCACAGACGTCACAACAATCGGTGAAGAATATATCGCAGATTTGCTGTTCGGCTGACTTCCGTCCGTGGTATATCGAATAATCGCGCCAGGAGTATCCGACGTTAATGAAACCGCTTGCGATTTTGCGTAATTACCGGAGGCAACGCTAAATTCAGGCGCGGATGTCTTATTCTCTGAATACTCTCTAACGGTGATGTTATCAATGGTCGATGTTCCCCACCAAGTACGTAGACCTACCTGTCCGCCCTTTGTAATCTGCTTGCCATCATTGTCGACATAGTCAATTACCGGAATGGTCATATCATTTAAATACATTTGAATGTGATTTCCAACTGCAACGACCTTGACATGTCCTTGATTCCAACGGACTGCTTTAGGCGCCACCAATTCCTTCCATTCATTTCCGTTGCCAGTTACTCTACCGAGCGTAACCTTCTTATCTACAGTTAATGCTGCATAATAGCCTGTGTAACCGTCAGCAACATTATTTGATAGATTGTTCACTCTGAAGAGAACACCAGTTCCGTCTGAGTTTGTTCCGCCGATTTTCAAATCAGCTTCGTAAACCAAATCTTGAAAATAAGTGCTGTCTGCTACCGTTTTAGCACCAGGAGCACCTTTAATACTATACTGCTTCGCCGGATTCACTGACCATACGCCCCGATTTCCAGCATCCATAGACCCATAAGTACTCCAGCCAACGGAATCCCCGTCATTGAAGTCTTCATGGAACACATTCAACGGTGTATCTGCTGTTGACGTAACTTCTGCTGCCGAAATCATAGCTGGCGGCATGAAGGAGAACAACATACTAACGCATAGTATGTACGCCAATGCTTTATGCAGTGTTTTTTCCCTGCCTGCTGCTGAGTTTCTCAACGCTTCTTCCTCCTCTAGAAATAATTGATAGTGTGCCCTACTTAAAAAAACAAGCATGGCATAAGCCTGTTCATGACACTCCTCTCGGACTATCCAGTCATGATTATTCATTATAGAGGATAGCTATTAGTCTAGTATTTATAATAAACTGTCTTTTTTTATAGTTTTCGGCACTAGCATTGTTTGAATGTTCACTGAGTCTTCATAACTTCATTTTCCACAGTTAATAGTCAGACTCTAATACAACGCTTGTGGCTTCACGGCTTTTAAGAAAGACTGCTTATGGATCCCCTCTATAAAAACAGAACATTACACAAAATAACTGAAAATAATAAAGATCTTTTATGGATTTCATAGTATCTTTTATTATGAATTATCTTCAAAGGGGGAAATTGAATGAATATTATGAACGGGATTAGACACCAACCCATTAGAAATAAGCTGATTATCGCGTTTATTCTAGTGTTATTATTGATGGGGACGGTAAGCGGGGCACAAATGTTTATGTTCAACAAATATATAGACAAATACAACACCATGCTCGTTTCAATTGAAAAGTCGAACGCTTTGACCGGCTCACTCAAATCCGAATTCGATCCTGAAATTGAAAGAATCGTGAATGGCAGGCAAACCTTCGAGGAAAGCGGACATCACGCGATGGTCCAATACATTGAAGATCAGTTAATTGAATTAAAACAAAATGAAAGCGCATCCTTAACCAAAGAGAAAATTGACGCTACCAATAAAACGTTGGATTCTCTACGATCTCAATTGAATAAGCTAAATCAGTTGATTATTGACAAAGCAACGGTCGATGAACAGACAGAGGCTTTCGAAAATATAGTATTGATTTCGAGTCTTGTCGAGTCTGATTTGGATCAGCTTATTCGCGCCAAATTAATCGTCAATTCATCCGAAAAGGACTTGATCACCTCACAGTTTCAACAGAATGTTCTCATCTATAGTTCCGTTTTTATTGTCGGCATCGTCGTTTCGCTCCTCATTGCATGGAAAATCTCCAGTGAAATCGCGGTACCAATTCGTAAATTAAGCATAAATGTTTCGCAATTAGCGCAAGGAAACCTTTCGGTAGAGCCTGTCTTCAGCCGCAATCGCGATGAGATCGGAAAATTATGCGACGCATTTAACATGATGTTCGAAACGCTGCGCACGATTATCGACAGAGTACGAGAAACGAATGAGCAAGTTGTCACCTCTTCCTATCAAATGGACGCCGGTCTCCATGAGAACAAGCAAGCCGGTGAAGACATCGCAACCGCTACAATGAAGGTTTCTCAATCTCTGTATGAGCATGATGAATATGTTCAATTATCTGTGCGTGAATGCGATGAGCTCTTGCGGTTATTCCAAACGATCACGACAAATTCGTACAAAATCAACACAAAAGCATTCGACTCGCTCCATATCGCCGAAGAAGGAAATCAGCATATCGAGAGCTTTATGGAACAATTCGCTAAACTTAAAATGACCGTATCCTATGTCAACCAAGATGCTAAACTGCTCTACCAACTTTCTAGTGAGATGGCCGTGATGCTTCTGAACATTCGCAAAATTTCATCCGAGACTAACATCCTTGCCCTCAATGCATCCATTGAAGCCCAAAGAGCTTCTGAGCATGGACGAGGATTTGCGGTTATAGCGGGCAGAGTCAAGCAGCTCGCTGGCCAAACCGCGAATCTATCTGTGCAAATCGATGAGAAAATGGCTAACGTTCGACACACCATTCATATGATTCAAAACCGGATGATGGAAAGCATCGAACAGCTGCAATTTGGTGAAGAGGTTGCAACAAAGGCTCAGTTAGGTTATCAGTCTATCCATGAAGCAAATGTTACCGTACAAGCCGAAATCCAAACGATAACTGAGGAATTGAGCAATGGCGGCGAACGATTGAATCGAATTCACTATCTCGTGAAAGAAGTGAATATCCGTGCGGAGCGCATCAAACAGGATGTCTATGAAATCTCCTCGATGGAGGAAGAACAGGTAGCAGCGCTTGAGCAGATAGCGGCCTCATCAGATATTCTTACAAAGCATATTAGCGAGCTTAATGACACCGTTTCCATATTTCAAAAATAAAATCGTTTGCTTTTTCAAAGAAAAAGACAGTATAGCAAATTGCTATACTGTCCAATTATTTAGCTATGTTAGATTTGTAATTCACCAAGCTTAATAAGCTCGACAACCGCTTGTGAACGACCTTTTACGTTCAGCTTTTGCATGACATTAGAAATATGGTTGCGGACGGTCTTCTCGCTGATGAATAGTTGCTGTGCGATATCTCTTGTTGTCTTGTCCTGTACCAACAGCTCAAATACCTCGCGTTCACGATGCGTCAATAAAAACTTGCTCTTATGGTCGCTACCCTTCAATGTTTGTCACCCCTCCTTGCGCGGGTTTTTATGGTTTAACAAGGTTAAGGGATACAGTCAACTTATACTATGAAGGGGCGATACCATTGGTGCTGTTGCGCGGAGAAAATGGGCGCTGACGCTTACATTTTGGCGTGGATAATCAAGCGATGCGTTGGGTTTACGATTGGATCGCATGTAATCAGGGTAAGCAGCTTATCTTTGTTATTGTAGTTCAGTACGGAGACGTCCGTAGGTTTTACGATCGACACTTTATAGACGGTATATGTATAGGTTTGATCCTTCGTGTCGACTACGATTTTGTCACCGACCTCGATCTCGCCCAGCCGATTGAACAGCCTGCCCTTGGATCTCATCCGATGGCCTGCGATGGCCGCATTGCCGACTTGGCCGATAGCCGTTGTCTCCTTCAAATGGGCGGTAGCAGCCTTCATGTTTTTCTGCGTTGCTCCCTCGACGACAGGCAGCTTCAGCTTTATTTTGTCGATCTTAATCGTTGCGATCGGTACGATCTTTTGGGCTGCTGGAGTGACTGCCGCAGCCGGAGCCTCAGTCGGTGCTGCCGTCGGCTCATCGGTCGCTGCGGATTCCGCATTGAACAAATCCGTCAGCTCCTCAAATTGCTGCTGTGCCTGCTGTTCCGCCGTTTCATCGAAGCTAGCAGCCTCCCAATCAGCCATCAGCTTATCCTGCTGGCGGTTGTCGTACCATTCGCTTGCTTTTGGATACAATAAAATCATCAGGCCTACGATAACCAACACATAAGACAGTAATTTTTTCATTTCCCCCCACCTTCCGCTAGCTGCTCTCTGTCTGCGGCTTGCTCGCTGTGAATACCCATCTCTTGCTCCCGTAGAAATTTAGCGCCACCGTAATCACCGTAACGATCGCTTTGGAAACAATTTCGTTCAGTCCTAGCCACCTGGTTAAGGCTGCAAGGAGCAGCAAGGAGATGCCGAGAAGAATAACGTTCCACGCGATGAATTTCATCCCTCTATTCAGCTTATGCTGCTTCGAGGATTGCTTGCCATCCTTCTGAAAAGTATATCGGCTATTTAGGACGTAGCTGTTAATCATCCCCGCTCCGTAAGCGATAACCTGCGCGAGCAAGTAATAAGTGCCGAACCAAATAAGCAAAGTGAACAAGAGGAAATCAATGGCTGTATTCAGCAGACCGACCGCATTGAAGGTAAGAAATTGAATAAGCAGCTTCCTCGAAGCTGGTCTAGACATACTCTTTCATCCGATCCCCATCGCTTGTATCTTGCGCATGTCGGTCTGCATTCTCCTGGTAGCCCTGCACCTCGCGAACGATATACAATGGTCTATTTTTGGACTCATCATAGATTCGGCCAATGTATTCGCCAATGATCCCGAGAAGCATCAGGATAATTCCATTAAATAATAAGTTCACCGCCACAATCGAAGCCCAGCCGGTGATCGTGCTGCCTGTGAACAATCGCTGGAAAATAACGACGAGCAGATAGAGAAAGCTTGTGAAGGATAATGTAAAGCCGACATAGCTGGCTATTTTAAGCGGCTTATAGGAAAACGAAGTAATGCCGTCGATGGCGAAGGATATCATTTTCTTCAATGGATATTTAGTTTCACCAGCGAATCGTTCCTCGCGTTCGTATTCAACCATCGTCTGGCGGAAGCCGATCCAGCTGACCAGCCCGCGCACGAAACGATTTTTCTCCTTCAAGCCGCGCAGAACATTGCCCACCTTGCGATCAATCAAGCGGAAATCACCCGTGTCAACAGGAATATCGACGTTAGTCAGGCTGCGCAGCGTACGGTAGAAGATTTTGGCGGTCAGCTTCTTGAACATGGTTTCACCTTTGCGCTTAAGGCGCTTGCCATATACGACCTCATAGCCCTCCTTCCACTTCGCGATCATATCAAGGATCACTTCGGGCGGATCTTGAAGATCGGCGTCAATGACCACAATCGCATCTCCCTGCGCATAATCCATGCCGGCCGAAATCGCGATCTGATGCCCAAAATTACGGGAAAAGTTAATGAGTCGGACATGCGGATCGAATTCGCATATCATGGAGACCAATTCTACGGTACGGTCCTTGCTTCCATCGTTAACGAATAAGAGCTCATAATGCTCATTGGTGTTATCCATCACCAGCTTCAACCGCTCATACGTATGCTCGATCACTTCTTCCTCGTTATACATAGGAACGATAATGCTATATTTTACAGCAGCTTGATTCATGCTATTTCCCCTTTCTCCTGCATTTGCTGCAAGCTTATCATTTAGAATAACCAACTCGGGAACCAGCGCAGCACATGCTCCACATACCAGCTTTTTACCGTCATGCCAGAAAGCGCCGGGTAATACACAACGAACAATAGGACGGCTCCAGCCAGAAAAAGGTTGCGTACATGCTTAAAGCTCGGCCTCCGCTCCTCGATCACCTTCGACATGTAGACAAGGCTCAGAATGATAAACGGCACCATGGCAAAATAGTGATACAGAAAAGTAAGCCGCGTAACGAGCATCCACGGCACATATTGCGCGAGAAAAGCGATCCAAATGGTATACATCGCTTTATCTTTACGCTTAATGCTAATCCAGATTGTTGCGGTCATCGCAAAAATACCTGCCCACCAAATAAGGGGATTGCCCATAGCTACGATCGTGGACTTGAGCCCTTCAGCCATATTATCACCGGAATAATACCATACCGGCCTCTTCATGAACGGCCACTCCCACCAGGAAGAGGAGAACGGATGTGTCGATACAAGCTGGCTATGGTAGCTGAACATATGCTTCTGATAGTCGATTAGACTTTTCAGCGTATACCCGTCATCCATTACGGTCAGAACTGGGATATAGGACAAGGCATAAATGGCTAACGGAATTGCAATATAGAATAGCAAACATACCGCAAGGGTAATCACCGGATATCTTGGAAAGACTTTGACAATGTGTTGAAGGCTCTCGGCATTGAAGGCTGCGGCAGCACCCTTGCCGCTTCTCAGAACGCGCCTCGCGGCCGCGTACTCCTTGTAACGCTCAAACAAGGATATGCCCAGCATAATCGCTAGCCCTGCTCCCCCGTAAAGCACAATCCATTTGGACGCAACGCCGATTCCGAAGAACAAGCCTGCAAGAAACAGCGGCATAAGGGTGACTCCCAGCTTTACCCGATAGAAGCTGAGCGTATAATATTTGTGCATGAAATAAAACATTAGCATGATGAAGAACACGCCATAAACGTCTATCGTCGCGATTCTCGTCTGCGTGAAATGCATGAAATCGGCGGCAAACAGTGCTGTCGCAAGCGCCGCGTACGTACTCGTTTTGAATAGTCTTCTGGCGAATACGTACATCAGGGGAAGCATGGCAACGCCGAAGAGCGTACCCATGATGCGCCAGCCAAACGGGTTAAGACCAAACAGCTTAATCCCAATTGCTATGATGATTTTGCCAAGCGGCGGGTGCGTGTTCTCGTAGGCTACGATATGCTCCAAGTGTTCATACGCGGTCCTTGCATGATAGATTTCATCAAAGTAAGAGCCATTCATAAAGGTTGCGTCATATTTCGCGAGCTCTTGCTCGTCGAACAATAGTGCTACGCTGCCTCGTTTGGGCTCTTTGGCAAGCTCATCGTTAAAACCGACGATTGGGAGCGGTTCTTTGCTGCCCTGTGCGTAGATCACAAGCTCATGCATCGAGAAGCCCGATTGAACCGCCGTAAGCTTGACATAACGCGCTTGCAAAGCCGCTGGTTGGCTGGTCCACGTAAATACGGCAACATGGCTGCTGTCTATTTCCATGACTTGATCCCAATCGATGCCGTTTTGGCTAAATTCGTATTTGAATTTCCCCGTACCCACTCCGCCGAAGCTGTTGATTCGGTCAAGCTGCTTCACGTCTCCAAGGTCGACATAGAAGCTTTGCCCCGCCGATTCAGGCTGCCATGCCGATTGCGGACCTTTCATCTCTCCGAGCTGGAATAAGGCAACGATCCCGTATATCAGCGTAATAGCGCCCATAAGTAGCCAGTCTTTGCGTACGAAGCGATTGGCGCTCTGCGTCATCCGGGACGCGGCTCCGGTCTTGAAGGCAGCTAACGCTTCGTGATCCTCCCTCTCGGCTTCGCTTGGAAGCAGCGGCTCAACGGGTTTGATCCTGCCGCTTATATAAGTATCATATCCGATATAAAGCAAGTATAGCAGCAACCCGATATTTGCCAGCGAACACAGCAGCACGATTCCATTAAAAGGAACATTCGTCGTAATCGTGCTGTAATCGAGCACATAGGTCATGTTGACAAAGCTGGTAAGGCTGTATCCCAAAAACACTGCCAGCATCCTTCTGTCCAACGATTGCAGGAATGCCAGCACCGCGAGCAGCAGTATAGGAAACAAATACCGCTCATGCATCTTGGTCACGCCGATATAAACGACCGCAATAAGAACCATTGCAATGAAATATACCCGGCTCGAAGCGGCAGCGTCACGCTTTCGCAGCGCGAAGAAGGCAGCCAAAACGACTGCAGCAGCTATAAAGATCATACCCCATGTCTGAAAAGAGAAAATCAGCCATGTATCCGTAATCGGCTTCCAATTATCATTGGTGAGCGTATAAAGGTTGAACGCATTTAAAGTAGCGTACGGATAGGACGACAAGGTGCCTTTATAGAGCTGGATTAGACCGGATAACCCGCCATTCCCCCAAAAGAACGGAAGCGCGAGCACAATAAACGTCGCAAAACCGTAAATGGCGCTAATCGCGACTTTTTTCCATTCCTTCCGCCAAATAAACCAAAGCAGCAGCACCGGCATGAATATAAACGCCTGCGGCTTAATAAGCGCTGCAATCGCGTACCACACTGAAGCGCGCTCAATTTTATTGTGGGCAAGGCCGTGAATGGACAGAACGAGAGCAAGCGCGAAGATCGAATCAACCTGGCCCCATACCGCTGAATCCACAATTACGGCTGGATTGAATAGGTACAGCAAAGCCAGGCCAAGCGATACCGAATATCCTGCTGTTTTTTTGCCCGCTTGAACGATAAAATAAGCAGCGGCAAGATCAGCCAATATGGCTGGCAGCTTAAACAGCAGCAGCGCAGCGTTTGAAGCTCCGTCTAATGAGAGCATGTCCTTGATCAAACCGAGAATATAAAGAATATAAATATAGCCTGGCGGGTAATCTACAAACATCTCCGTATGGTAAAAGGCGCCAAGCCCCTGCTTTGCGGCCTGATCGGCCCAAGCCATGAACAACGCAATATCGTTGGCATAACCTTTATTCGTAACTGCCAGCCATAGCCGCAATGCCAATGCAGCCGCAAATACGATGGCAAGGATAAGACCCTGCGAATGCGTCTTCTCTTCCAGCCAGCTTCTTTGCCGCAGCAGCTTCTTATAAATCACAGCAAATAATAGACTGAACAGCCCGGCGAATAGGAGCAGCGGCAATACAGGCACAGCCGCTTCATCAGGATCGGCAGCTTGTCCGGTTTCTGTTGCAACAAGGCTGAATACTTCTGTCCCTCCAGGGGCCTTCGATACTTTCTCCACGGTGACATCATCGAAATAGGCTTTCCCGGTGTTGATGCTGCCATAACCACCGAGACTCGCGCCGAATGTGATGCTCTTCTGATCCTTTCCTGACTTCGCATAAAAGTGGACATACGCCCATTTGCCGTTGGTGTCCTTGATTTCGGGATACGCAACAGCCACGCCGTCTACGAAAAAGTGAGCCCCGGTCGCATCTGCGCCGATTTGTTCGGTTTTAATATAACCAGACAGCTTATAGGTCGTTTTCGGCTTGACCTTTATGGTCTGGGTCCAACGCGAATGGTTTGCTTCCTTATTCTCTAGAACAGCCGAATACGTGCCTGTGTGGGCTTCTGAACTCGATATCGTGTATGAGGTGATGTGCTCCTCTTTCAAATAAGCGTCATGCTGCCATTGTGCCGGGGCATTGTCCGTTACTTGTTCAAACCCTGCGTTAACGAGTAGATTGCTCGCCGCATGCAGAGAAGCTGGCCAAAGAAGAGTCAGTAGAAGGATGGTTATCATAGCGCGACTAAACTTATTTATCATCGTTCTTTTACTCACCTCGAATTAGGTTTAGGTAGAGCTCATTTGAATATCGGTTATACGCTTCAAACGGCTTTCTTTTCTGGATTATTCAACCATAATGACATATTAACTCTAAAGGATAATACCCGCATGGTCAATAATAATAACGAAAAACGCGCCTCTCTAGTTGCACGTCTATCTCCTATTCTACTATCTGCTCCCGCGGCCATATTCAAATGAAAATCTATGCCCATTTCCATATCCCTACTAGGATGGTGCCGTGGCTGAACACGAACCGCGGAATACAATGAAATGGGTAACTAGATATAAGGGAGTGATGTTCCGCAATGGCAGATGTAGGTATAGTTATGCCTGTGTATACGCAAGACAGCAGGCTGTTTAGGAGAGCAATACGGTCCATTCTGAATCAAAGATACAGAAACTTCAAATTGCTAATCGTAATTGACGGCGTTACGCCTAACGTTCTCCAAATTGCTAGATTCTACGCGCGCAGGGATAAGCGGGTTAGGGTCATTCCAAGAAATGAGAACCAAGGCACCGCCACCGCCCTGAACGTTGGTTTTGAAATTTTGCAAAGCATGCCGAGAATCAAATATTTAACATGGGTTTCAAGCGATAATTACTATTATCGCAATTTTGTCGGTGTTCTACGGAATAAGCTCAAATATTCTTCTCCCAATGTCGGGCTCGCTTATGGGAGCTTTGGCTTAATCCGAGGCGGCAGAAGACTAGATACGACGAAAACGTGGTTGATCTGGCAGGACCAGCCGAAAGAACGGCTCGTCGATTTCTATTTCATCGGCTACTCTTTCATGTACAAAAAAGAATATTCGATGCAGATCGCAGGCTGGCAGTACACGCCTGTTGAGGATTATGATTTCTTCCTGCGCCTAACCGAAATTTGCGATATCGTTTATGTTCCGAAGATGCTCATGGATTTCATGCTCACAACGCCTCACAGCAATTCGATGCAGATCGAAAACAACATCGAGAAGAAACGCAACCGCCGCTACATCATGTACCATGTCATGCACCAAGCACGCTTACGGAGAAATATTAGTCCGTTGGTGACGGTTATCCTGTATGGATCGGAAGGTTCGGCATCATTCACGCAAAATCTTGAAACGCTGTACGAATCAAATATTTCAAACTACAAAGTATTGCTTTTTGACGTAACTCCTAACCAATCTATCATTCCTATTATTGCGGATAACCCCGACTCCCGCACCAAATATTTCTGGCTGCCGAACGCAACGAGAGAGCAGGTCATCGCTGAAGGCTTGAAGCAAGCCGATACGCCGTATTTCATGCTCTACAGGACTGAGGAGCCGCTGCCTGACATCTATCATCTCGACAAAATGCTATACAGCATGCCGATCGCAAATTATGATCCGGCATCGCCTCAGTTTCTGCAGCTGTATCATACCGGTTCAGCTGTCCCGATATGACACCCGCTCAGCAATCCCACTAAACGAACGCTTTAAACATTCAGCCGAACAGGATGCGGACTCCTGCTCGGCTGTTTAGCGTTTCCATCTATTTTTCTCTTGAATCGATAGCAAGCGAAAAGACTGATCCGAGCAAGGTCTCTAACCTGCAGAATCAGTCTATTTGCAATCATTAAACGGTCATGTACGGCGGAGAAGCAACTGGTGCCGATGCACCTAGGAAATCTTCCAAAATCCGTTGTTTCATATAAGGATCGTAGATAATATCCCCAAACAAGGAATAATGGCCAGCATTGTTCGTCCATACGTCCTGAGCCGCATTGTTCTGTACTTCCTGCGCGAAGAAAAACGCCGTATTCGCATCATGCCCGTGATTAATGTAGACCGGATATGGCATAATTTCATGCTCGAGCTGGATAGCTCCTGTCCATACCCCCGTTTCCGACGGCTGGAATATATTATGCCTAACGCCATTGATATAATCGCTGACTTTATAGATCAGACAGTTGAAGGAGCTGGAGAAATTAAAATATTTGGCCAAAATATTCGATACTGAGTTGTAAATATACCCATTCTGGCAGATCAGAACTTTCGTCCCCGGTCTCGGCCGGTAGTTGTACAGCATGTCGATATATGCCTTGTGATACATGTCATCGCTATAAAGATGAAGCTCATACCAGTATTTATAGCCTTCCAGCTGCCTAATAACCTCAGCTTCATATTCACTGCTTGAAATAAACCGGATGTTAGAGGGGAGTGCAGGATAGCCTAGCAGCGCATTCTCGATAAAAAATCTTGAGGTGTCATGATAGACGATATAAGCAAGATAATGTGGATTGGTTTGATTCAGCAGGCTCTTTAACGTGAAATTCATAAAGATTTCGACTCTTTTATTGATCCAGGCCTCCGTGAACTGGGTGTTCGCCTCCGGTAATGTGAGCGCGGATATTGAGGCCGGCAGCGTTTCCCTAACATTTAAATTGTTGAAAGGGATGTAGACGATCAACCGGGTATTTCCTTCATGCAGCTGTTCCTCCGCGCTAGCTCTTACGGGAACCGCTCTCCTCTTGGCATAGATTCTTTTTCTATTCCCTTTTTTTCTAAGCTTGAGCGCCTTTGGCCTCGTCGCTTTCTTTTTCAAGCCTACGCTCTTCGCTTTTCTCTTCAAGGTTCCCCGACGAACCGCCTTCGTCTTTTTTGGGGCCAAAACTTTCCGTTTTACCGTCTTTTTTTTCATAAGCTCCCCCGCTCCTTTTTATACCTTGACCCCGTACGTATCAGGATTGTTTGCGTCAAATATTTCATTTGCCCAGAACAACACGATTAATTCACCGTCTGACATGTTCTCGATCGCATGGGTGTAGCCAGGCGGAATATCTAGAATCATTATTTTTTCATCTGACAGCGTGTAGGAAAAAGATTCCTGTTCGAATATATGCCTGAATTTTACGACTGCCTTCCCTTTAATGACGCAAAATTTCTCAACCTTTGTATTGTGGTAATGATTTCCTCTCTCCACCCCTTTCACTGTTGTTGACACAAAAAGCTGTCCGGCGTAGGGAGATTTAACGGTTTCGAATAAGCTTCCTCTATGATCGTGAAAGGTTTGGAGAGCATAGGCGAAATCGGAGCGGTCCAAATAAGACAAATAAGTGGAGTATAAATACTTCGTAAACGGATCCGACAAATTGGGGAGGATGGAATGCGTGCGTATCGCTTTAAAAGCATAAATTTGATCGGCCAAAGCCTTTAATGTGACAGAAAAGGTAGTCTCTACATGGCAATACACATCCTCAATAGGTTCAGCCTGCGCGAGCAAAGCGATGAACCGCTCTACGACGTGATCAATATAAGCAAGCTCAACCTGCTGGTCGGGATTCGAGATGCGGATCTCTAAATCTCGGGATATATGATGACAGAATGTAGCGACAACGGAGTTGTATTCCGGCTTGCACCATTTGCCGAACAAATTCGGAAGCCTGCAAATATGAATAGCTGTCGAAGTCTCTTTGGCATATTGAATCAGTAGAGCCTCAGCCTCCTTTTTGCTTCTCCCATAAGGATTGTCGGCTGCTGCATGAATGGTCGATGCGAATATGATTTTTGGCCTGTTCGTCATTGCGTTCAATCCATCTATGATTCGCTGCATCAGCTCCACATTGCCGCGGTAATCCTCCGGCCGCTCAGGCCGATTAATGCCCGCCAAATGATAGATGACATCCGCCTTTGACAATTGCTGCTGAAGCTCCTCGCTGCTCGTGCTTCTGCTACACGATAGCACAAGCACATCCGGGAGCTGCATTAATCCTTCTATCAGATTTTTGCCAATAAACCCGTTAGAGCCTGTAACCAGAATATTTCTCATAACATTCCCCTCTCCGACATGTTCAACTCGAAAAATCCTCTGTCTAGTATATGTTCGTTACTAAACAATGCGAGTCTATTTTCAAAATAAGGCTGATATCTTCTAGTCTATGAACTAAATCTCTTTCGGGTGGTTGAATGACCGGCGCGGCAAGCTATCCGAGCGAATAACATAGAGTAATGTTCGCAGAAGCCATAGACGTACAACCGTACTATAGGAGGTGAGTTCTAATGTAAGGATCTTGAAGATGCACTCGGCTAGGAGGAGCTTAAGGCAACTATATTTTACCCGGAGGCGGTAATCGGTGAACAAATTGAAAGTAATGACGATCCTTGGCACGAGGCCGGAGATCATCCGTTTGGCGTCGGTCATCAAAGCCTGCGATCTATACTTTGATCATGTCTTTGTGCATACGGGCCAAAACTGGGATCCCCAGCTCAATGACGTTTTCTTCGAAGATCTGCAACTTAGAAAACCCGATTATTATTTGAACGTAGTCGGCAAAAATCTGGGAGAAACAATCGGCAACGTTATTTCCCGCTCCTACGATTTAATGGTACAGGTACAACCGGATGCCGTACTGCTGTTAGGCGATACGAATAGCGCGCTGAGCGCGATCGCCGCCAAAAGATTGAAGGTTCCGATCTTTCATATGGAAGCAGGCAACCGCTGCTTCGATCAGAATGTTCCGGAGGAAACGAACCGTCGGATCGTAGATCACATCAGTGATGTGAATTTGCCTTATACGGAGCATAGCAGAAGGTATTTGCTTGCAGAAGGCGTTCGCAAGGAACACATTTTCGTGACAGGCTCCCCGCTCCCCGAAGTATTCGCTCAATTCCAGCATGAAGTGGACAACCGGGATATTTTATCCCAACTCGGCCTGGAGCAGCAGAAATATATCGTGCTCAGCGCGCATCGTGAAGAAAATTTGGATATCGATGAGCGTTTCACCTCCCTGATTGAAGGCATTAACCACGTCGCAGACAATCTACAGCTTCCCGTCATCTATTCCGCCCATCCCAGATCGCTCAAAAAACTGCAGGAAAAGCAATTGGAGCTCCATCCCCTCGTTCGCATACACCAGCCGTTTGGTTTTTTGGATTACAACCATCTGCAGCAGCATGCCTACTGCGTGCTCTCCGACAGCGGAACGTTAAGCGAAGAATCTGCCATTCTCAATTTCCCCGGCGTATTAATTCGAACCAGTACGGAGAGGCCGGAGGTGCTGGATAAAGGGACCGTCGTTATTGGAGGCGTATCCGGCCATGATATTTTGGAATCCATTCACCTCGCGGTTGGCATTTACTCCAATAACACTCACGTAAACCCATTGGTTCCAGATTATCAGGATACGAATGTTTCCATTAAGGTGGTCAAGATCATTCAGAGCTATACCAAAATCGTTAATAGAGTCATCTGGAACAAGTAGAAGCAAGTAAAGAAGAGCGATCATGCAGCACAAAGCTAAGCATAAGTATCTGAGGAGGGTTACACATGTTTACAAATAAAACGGTATTAATTACGGGCGGTACAGGCTCATGGGGACAAGAGCTGACTAGAAACCTACTAGGAGCGAATCCAAAGGAAATTCGCATCTTCTCCCGCAATGAATTTACGCAGGTCGATCTCAAAAGAAAATTCAACAGCCCGAAGCTCAATTTCATTATCGGGGACGTTCGCGATTATGATGCTGTGTACGAAGCTTGCCAAAACGTAGATTATGTCTTCCATCTTGCCGCGCTGAAGCATGTGCCGATTTGCGAATACCAGCCTTACGAAGCGCTCAAAACCAATGTGCTTGGCACCCAAAACATCATCCGCGCAAGCATCGCGCAAGGCGTCGAGAAGGTTATCGATGTCTCGACCGACAAAGCGGTAGACCCGATCAACTTCTATGGCATGACCAAAGCAATCGGCGAGAAAATCATTATTAAAGCCAATGATTTAAGCGAGAAAACACGTTTTGTTTGTATACGCGGCGGCAATGTGCTCGGAACGAACGGCAGCGTCGTTCCCTTGTTTAAACAGCAGATCATCGACGGTCAGGAGCTTACGCTTACCGATATCGACATGACGCGTTTCTTTCTGACCGTGCCTGAAGCAATTCAACTGCTGCTCAAGGCTACTGCGGTAGCCGTTGGAGGCGAAACCTTCGTTATGAAGATGCCGGCATGCAAAATCATCGATCTGATTCAGGTATTAAAAAATGTTTTCGGAGGATCGAACTTGCCGATCAAGGACATCGGTATTCGCCCAGGCGAGAAGCTGCACGAGGTATTGATCTCGCAATCCGAATCGCCTTACTCGTACAAGTATGATGAGCAATATTATGTCATTCTCCCTTCGCATCCAACGGAGCAGCTCTATAACCAATATAACCATCTCCCGAAAGTAACCTTCCCGTACTTCCAGTCCGACCAAGATCTCATGTCCTATGACGAGATTGAGACATTGCTAAGAAAAGGAAAATTCATTTAATACGATTAGAAATGAGGGGAAAGCAAACTTTAACGAACAAACCTAGGTGGTGTGCTTGGTGAAAACGAACAAGAAGAAAAGGAAGGCTGCGACCGATATTGGCGTTTCGATTATTACTTGCACGAATAAGCTGCCGTATATGTACAATATATTCAACAACTACGGCAGGCAAATCGTAGAGAACAAAGAGCTGATCATTATATTGAACAATGATCAGCTCAGCTTGGCCGATTGGCAGGAGCGCTCTGCTATTTATCCCAATATTTCCGTCTACCAGCTGCCCGAGTCCGTAAGTCTAGGCGAGTGCTTGAATTTCGCTGCCGAACGGAGCCGGTTCGATGTGCTGGCCAAATTCGATGACGATGATTTTTACTCGCGATATTATGTTAGCTCCGCGATTCATGCGCTGCAAACGACAAAAGCGGACATTATCGGAAAAAGTGCGTATCACACTTATTTGGAAGAGGACCGGTCTTTATCCCTTCGATTTCCCAATAGAGAAAACGCGTATACGAAACAAATTGCCGGAGCGACACTGCTGTTTCGCAAAAAAGTATTCCAAAGGGTGCGTTTTCAACCGATTTCCCTTGGCGAGGACGTTGCATTTCTTAGGGACTGCCGGTTATCGAACTTCAAAATTTTCACAACCAACCGTTACAATTACGTTTGCAACCGCAGGACGGATCCGAATCTTCACACTTGGAAGCCTGCGAAGGAATATTTCCTCAGTACAGGCATCTTCATTGCCCATACCGACGATTATCGCAAGTTCGTAGTCCAAGAATCCCTCTAATATCTGTATACAAAAACAAGGATGGCCGCGGCCATCCTTGTTTTTGCGTCAAATCCATCCATCCCTTTGTCAGCTCCAGCCTCCGCCGAACCTTACGACCTTGGCTTTGCCTTCTGCCCCGCCAGTCACATTGCGTGTGTCATAAATAAACGGAGCATGCTCAAGCAGCATCTGCAGCGGTAGGCTTGAGTGATCCGTCGCTATGACGACGCAATCCACCCCGCTTAGTACAGCCTCATCCAGTTCAACGCTCATGAGCTTCTCGCCTCCGACTTGTATGGTTGGGACATAAGGATCATGGTACATCACGCATTCCGCCTCGAGCTGAAGCATATGAATGAGCTCAATAGAGGCCGATTCCCTATGGTCGGCAATATCCCGCTTATAAGCTGCACCATATACTAAGATTCGTGCGCTCGACAACGGTTTTGGCGCCAAATGCAATTTCAACTGCTGTGTAATGTACATCGGCATGATGCGGTTGACCGTGTTCGATATTTGTATGAAATCCGATTTGATGCCATATTGCTTGATTTTCCATGCCAGATACGAAGGGTCTACCGGAATGCAATGGCCGCCGACCCCAGGACCGGGATAAAAAGCCTTGAAGCCAAACGGCTTCGTATTGGCTGCTTCAATAATTTCCCACAAATTTAATTCCAGTACATCACATATCATTGCCAGTTCATTAATAAAGGATATATTGACGAGACGATATGAATTTTCCAGCAGCTTTGTCATTTCAGCGGCATCCGTTGAAGAGACGCTATGCACGTGATTGAATACGCCGCTGTACAGCTCAACAATCCTACTCAAGCAGATCGGCGTAATGCCGCTGACTACTTTCGGAATTTGCGCGACTTTGTAATCCGTGTTGCCTGGGTCGACCCGCTCCGGCGAATAGGCTAGATTGACGTCTTCGCCAATCTTCCAATCGAAGGCGCTTAATAGAGGGAGCAGCACCTCGCGCGTCGTTCCCGGATACGTCGAGCTTTCCAAAACAACAAGCTGTCCCTTTCTTAGCCGGCAGCCGATTTCCCTAGCCGCCTGCGTAAGAAAGCTTAAATCCGGCGTCCCATAAGCAGTAAGCGGAGTCGGGACGCAAATCATAACCGCTTCGGCCGACTCCAGTTCACTGTACTGATCCGACGGCTTGAAGCGATTCGAAGCTATCGCTGCTTGGATCTCATCGTCCTGCACCTCTAGAATATAGCTCTTTCCTCTGCTTAGCTTATCGATCTTCTGCTTATCCAAATCAATGCCAAGCACATGAAAACCTCTCTCGGCAAATAGCAGCGCCAACGGAAGGCCCACATAGCCAAGCCCCACAATAGCTACGGTTCGCTGCTCATTTGGAGACCAAATGTCTGATTCCATATTCATACTCTATGATCTCGCCTTCTTTCTATTTGCAATAGTCAACTGAAATAGTATATGAAAGCTTCATAGGAAATGATTGGACAAATTGCGGCTAATCGTTGCTGCCAATGCTCTGATAATAGTAACCCAACGCCTGCATGTCATGCGCATTCAGGATGTTCCTGCCGTCGAATACATTGCCATGCGCCATCACATCCTTCATCTGGGCCCAGTCAATCCCCCGAATAATTGGCCATTCCGTGCAAAGAAAAACCGCATCCGCTTCCTTCAATGCTTCCTCCACCTCCAGGCACACAGCTACGGATTCATATTTCGCATCATGCGGGAGTGTCGCAATAGGGTCGTACAGCCGCAGCTGGGCCCGTTCATTCAAGAGGCTCTCGATGATGCGAAGAGCAGGGGCTTCCCTAATGTCATCGGTATCCGGCTTAAACGCCAAGCCTAGAATCGCTATTTTTTTGCCCGAAAAGCTTCCGAGCCGCGTTCTGGCCTTATCCGTCAAATAACTATGCTGTGTTTGATTAACCTTCACGACCTTCTCTAGCACGCTTAGCTCGATGTTGTTCTGCCTTGCTGTCAGAATTAAAGCAGATACATCCTTCGGAAAGCATGATCCCCCATAACCGATTCCTGCTTGCAAGAAGCTTGAGCCAATACGCGGGTCTAAACCAATTCCTCCTGCTACATCCTTCACGTTGACGTTCAGCTCATCGCAAAGCCTAGCAAGCTCATTAATATAGGATATTTTGGTAGCTAGAAACGCATTAGAAGCATATTTAATAAGCTCAGCCGTTCGCGGAGTAGTAATCACAAAGGGACACTTCACGGAATGGTAAAGCGATTTGAGTAGATTCGTCGCTCGCTTGCTCTCTGATCCGATGACGATACGATCCGGATTCAAGGCATCTGTCACCGCTTTTCCTTCACGGAGAAATTCCGGGTTGGACGCTACGTCGAAGGGGTAGAAATGCTCCTGCGCAGCCTCGATCCAGCCGGTGACCAGCTCCTGCGTCCCGACCGGAACCGTGCTTTTGGTGACGACCAGCTTGTAGCCGTTCATTTTCTGGCCGATCTCCGAGGCGACCTGCTTAACGAAGCGCAGATCGGCGCTGCCGTCCGGCCGTGACGGCGTTCCTACGCAGATAAAGATGACATCGCTCTCTTGAATGGCCTTGTCTTTGTCCGTTGTAAATTTGATTTGACCCGATTGTATATGCTTTTTCAATAAATCCTCCAAGCCCGGCTCATGGAAATGCAGCAGGCCCTGCCTGAGCTGCCTGATTTTGTGAACATCTGTATCAAGCCCCGTCACCTTCCAGCCAAGCTCGGCAAACACCATCGCCGTCGTTGAACCGACATAGCCGGTCCCGATCACTAATATTTTCATTCGTTTCCCCCTTCTTTCTGTGCCTGCAACCCCGTCATCGCGGATTGACGGCCAATTACCGTATCTTTCAACGGGTAAGGAATATGCTTTAAATGGACGCCGCTTAACAGAATGCTGTTTTCGATGTGGCAACCCTCAATTTGCGAATCTGCTCCAATCGACACATATGGACCGATTACGCAGTTTTTAAGGACGCAGCCCTGATTGATGGACACAGGGGCTATGATCGTGCAATTTTCTGCGACAACGGATTTATGAATGGCATTCTGAGGCGGGAGCACCGCCAGCATTTGACGATTCGCATCCAGCCACCGCCCTACCGTTCCGACATCCATGTTGAGCTGCTCGGTCACATGGTAGGTTACCTGCTTGCCATGCTCAATCAGCCATTGAATCGCATCGGTAATCTCATATTCCCCTCTGGGTGATGGCTTAATATGGTCCACGGCTTCGAATATGGTGCTGTCAAAAGCATAAGCGCCCAGAACGGCAAGCTTGGACTTCGGTGCCTTCGGCTTCTCCTCCAGCTGCACGATGCGTCCCTCCAGCACTTCTGCAATGCCATAATCCCGAGGATTCGCAACCTCTGCAAGCAGCAGGGAGCCATGGCTGCCTCTCTCCTCCACATCGAGCTTCAGCTCCGCCAGGCTTTGGGAAATTAAATTGTCTCCCAGCAGAAGCAGGAAGGCTTCCTCTCCGATAAACGTCTGAGCTTGCCTGACCGCGTCTGAGATGCCTCTCGCTTCATATTGGTAAATATATGTGATCGCGGCTCCCCAAGCTTCTCCATGGCCAACCTGCTCGCGAATCAAGCCTTCCTGCGATGGATGGATAACGACTCCAATTTCCACAATGGCAAGCTCAGTCAGCTTCTCGATGCAAGCCTGCAGAATAGAAATGTTGGCTACAGGAATAAGTGTTTTTGGAAAATTTAAAGTGATCGGATACAATCTTGTCCCTTTACCCGCACATAGGATAAGTCCTTTCAATTCGCATCTCCCCTAAAAAATCAGTTTCTATTAATCTATTAAATTGCAGCTTGATTGGTGTGGGCCAAGCTTCGCGAGTGAGATAGAATACAGCGGAACTTTCTTCGCCCAACTAATGAAAGTGCCGTGTCGTCTTCTGAAAACCGCTCATATCCTATCAAGAAATGCCCATGGATACTAACCTAAGGGAGCTGTGTACATTTGAAGATCGTGCAAGTATCGACAAATACGATTCCAGTTCCTCCAAAAGATTACGGCGGCACGCAGCGTGACGTTTATTATCTCACCGAGGAATTGGTTCGCCGCGGACACGAGGTCATCTTGTTCGCCAAGGAAGGCTCTACGGCTCAAGCTACCCAAACCTTTGAATATCCTTCCAACAATCCAAAAGAACAACTCGATTTCATCATAAAAAACATGCCTGAGGACGTTGATTTCATCCATGACCATTACGGTATCGTCGCGCAGGCGAACCCGCCGATCCCGACGATCCGCAATTCGCATTCAAAAGGCGTTAGCGGCGTTCAGCTTCCCGTCTACGTAAGCAGGATGATTTTACGGAAATACGGAAAAAGGAAAGGCTTCTACGTCTATAACGGGATTCGTGTCGAGGACTACGTTTTTCAAAAGAATAAAAGCAAGTATCTGCTCTTCCTTGGCCGATTGATTGAACAGAAAGGCGTGCACCTTGCGATCGAGATTGCCAAGAAAACCGGGAAAGAGCTTATCATCGCAGGTCCGCTGAATGACCGTAAATATTTTAACGCCAAAATAAAGCCCCATCTCAATAAACGCATCCGCTATGTGGGCTCGGTCGGCGGCAGAAAAAAGCAAGAATTGCTTGCCGGCGCAAGCTGCGTGCTCTTCACCTCCACTTGGGATGAACCGTTTGGCCTTGTACTGATCGAAGCGCTCGCAAGCGGGACTCCCGTTCTCGGCTTCAGGAAAGGCGCCATTCCTGAAGTGCTGAAGGGCTTGCCTCAGCTGATATGCGACAACACCAGGGACATGATCGCCAAAGTAAAGAACGCCAAGCGATTCCCGTCCCCCCATCGATGCAGGCGATACGTGCGCAAGCGTTTCTCCGATGTCGTCATGACCGATCAATTTCTCAAGCTCTATGAAAAAATTATTAAAGGGAACAAATACAAGCTCATCAAAAACTCTAAATGGAATAAGCGTAAAGCCCGGATCGTTAAACAGAACGAGGAGATGAAAGAATGGTAACCATCATTGCCTGCACGATGAGATCTTCATTTATGGATAATGTCTTCGCCAATTATGATCGGCAGACATGGAAAGACAAGGAAATGATTATTGTACTGAACAAAAACAACATGAACCTGGAGGCATGGAAAGAACGCGCAAGCCGTTATCCGAATAACGAAGTGCGCGTATTCAAGCTCCCGCAGAAGTATAAGCTTGGCAAATGCTTGAACTACGCCATTGCTCGGGCGAAGGACGGCATCATTACGAAGTTCGACGATGATGATTACTACGGGGCGAAGTATTTGAGGGAATCCGTGCGAGCGCTCAAAAAAGGGAAAGCCAAAATCATCGGCAAGCATACCTCCTACCTTTATTTTGAGGAAAAAAAGGCACTTATGGTGTTTCGTGCCGGCGGCGAGCGCAAATACCAAAGATCTGTTAAAGGAGGCACCCTTTTGTTCCGGAAATCCGTATGGAAAAAAGTGAAATTCCCCGAAAACAAATTGGTAGGCACCGATTCCGGATGGACTGGCAGATGCCGCCGAAGAGGCTATAAAATATATTCGGTTTCCAAAAAGCACTACGTCTGCATAAGAAGAAAAAACATTGGCTCCCACACGCAAAAAAAGAGTACGAAACGATACATGTCTCATTGCAAGCTGGTTCGTCATACCCGCAACTTCAAAAAATACGTTTCTTAATAGGGATGAACGGAATACCGCAATAGCTGGAACAGCGGGATCCGCTGTTCTCGGCTGCACCTAAACAGAGGAGCTGAGCGGCTTTGAGAATTGCTCAAATATCGAATAATACGATACCAGTGCCTCCCAAGGATTACGGGGGTACGCAGCGCGAGGTATACTATTTAACGGAGGAACTGCTCAGGCGCGGTCATAAGGTTTATTTGTTTGCCAAAAAAGGCACAAGCGCCCGTTCAACGAAAACCTTCTATTACCCATCCAACGATGCCAAGGAACAGCTCGCTTTTATTAAAAAAAACCTTCCGGACGGCATCGACTTCATTCATGACCATTACGGTATTGTCGCAAAAGCCAATCCTCCGATTCCCACCATTCGCAGCTCCCATTCCAAAGGGGTAACCGGCGTTCAGATACCCGTATATGTTAGCAAAAAAATATGGAGCAAATACGGCGATAGAAAAGGCTTCTTCGTGCATAATGGCATTCGGATGAAAGACTATACGTTCCGCAAAAAGAAAAAGAAGCATCTCCTCTTCCTTGGCCGGATCATGAAGGAAAAAGGAACCCATCTCGCTGTCAAGGTAGCCAAAAAAACAGGCAAGGACCTGATCCTCGCCGGTCCGATCCATGATAACAAATATTTCAAATCCAAAATCCAGCCGCATTTGAATAAGCATATCCGATATGTGGGACCCGTAGGCGGCAAGAAAAAGCAGCAGCTGCTTTCTGAGGCAAGCTGCGTGCTGTTCACGTCGACCTGGGATGAACCGTTCGGCCTCGTGCTTATCGAAGCGATGGCTTGCGGTACGCCTGCGCTCGGCTTCAAGAAAGGCGGGGCAGTGCCTGAAGTGCTGAAGGGCATGCCCGCGCTCATCTGCAAAAACACAAAAAGCATGATCGCGAAAGCCAAGCATCCGAAAAAGCTGCCCTCTGCACGGGCATGCCGGCGCTACGTCAAAACGAACTTCTCAGACCGTGCAATGACGAGCAAATTTCTGAAGCTGTACAAAAAAATCATTATGGAAAAGCAATATAAGCTCAATAAACAATCGACTTGGAACGAGATTTAATGAAGCTTGCGGCTGAAGGCGTTTCTATGATTGCTGCCACAGTCCGTGAGCCCTTTCTCCAGCAGATCTTTCACAATTACGATCGTCAGATCTGGACTCATAAAGAGCTGATTATTATCGTGAACGATAACGCAATTTCCTTGGCTCCTTACATGCAGAAGGCGCTGGATTATCCGAATGTATCCGTGTTTAGGGTAGATGAAGGTAAGAACCTGGGAGCCTGTCTGAATTACGGAGTAGCGCAAGCCAAATTCAATTATATTGCAAAGCTGGACGATGATGATTATTACTCACCTTATTATCTCACCGAGGCGATGCAGCAATTTTCAAGCTCTGATGCCGACATAGTAGGCAAACGCTCCTGCTACTTCTATTTTCCTCACCGCTCGAAGCTGTTATTCCGCAGAACCGCAGTCCGCGCCAATAGCCGATGCAAGAAAATAGCAGGAGCCACGATTATGTTTCACAGAAACGTCTTTGAAAAGGTGCAATTTCCCACCAAAGTCATACAAGGCTCAGATGTCCGTTTCATCCGCGCCTGTCTCGCGAACGGTTTTCGGTTATATACGACCTCCCGATACAATTTCGTTGCGTTCCGGCGAAAGGATCCAAGGTCGCATACCTGGAAAGTCAACGATTATCAATTGTTGTCTAGTAAAGGGGCTATCATCATCCGCACGACTAACTTCAATAAACATATTATGAAGCCGTTTCATATTGTTCCCTCCGGCATTGCAAGCAAGAGCTAACAGCCAAAAAAAAGCGGAGGCTGGCCCTGACTCACTCATCCTAGACGGTGAAAGTCAGCCTCCACTTTCATTTTCGGCGCTGTATGCGTTTGCGTCTAATTGATTTTCTTTTTTTACGGACAAGCTTTCGTCTTTTCAAGGCATTCGTTTTCTCAAAACTTTCATCCGGGCTGGGATCGAGCATGGCTTCATCCGTACTACTATATCCATTCATGAGCTCTTCGCCTGTGCCAAAATAGGCGTTCGTCAGCAAATATGGATTTTCCGTTTCTGGATTCTCATAATAATAGCGGCGGAACAACGATTTCGTAAGATCCGAGATGGCTTCTCCACTTGCAAATATGCTATAGCACCAAGGCACGCTCTCAACCGCCGCATCGCTTTCCGCTTCTATTCTAGCTCTGTAGTTTTCATAGAGCTCTTGATACAGCATGGCATTCGCGTCTTCGATCCAAGCCGTTGCCTGAAGAAACCCACTCGAGGGCAATATGATGCGAAGCGGCTGGCCTTCGATCTCATAGTGATTCGGTCCTGCAGCCGTAATATTCCAGCGCTCCATGAGATTATCTGCATTCACCAGATAACCCGGATTTCTAATCGCATATACGTTATCAAACAGCGTATGCGTGAAGTCAAGCCAGGATTGATCGGCAAAACGGCTGCTGTCGATCTCATAATAACAGTTGTTCTCGCTAAGCCTGCACCACCATTTCAAGAAATCATTCGTAATAGAGTGGCGTCTTAGCGCAACAAAGGCGGTATCGAATATACCTTTCTGGCGTACATTCGACTGCATATGGGCATCCAGCGACTCGGGAAAAACAACTTTGCTCGCCATCGCAATCGGATGCGCTTCCCATATCGTAGGAAGCTCGTTTAAGGGAGATAGCATCATCGTACCAGCGTCCATGCTGACAAAGTGATTCTCACTTCCATATTTATCGTATACGTATCGCACAGCAAAGGACCTGCAAGCCCGTTCTGCTTCTATTAATGTATATTGAAAGAAAAATTTCGACACACTATCCCATGCAGCAATATCTTTCATCAATACCGTCTCATCAAAATAAGAGCATTGCTTTGCGGCAGAAGGCAGCTTATCCTCCATTAATGCTACGACTATCTTGCTGCCGGGCATTTGTTCCTTGACCGATTTGGCCATGACGATCGCTTTAGGCAAGTGAACGGCACTAATTGCCGTTACGACAATCATCTAGATCCTACCTTGCTATTTCGTTGTAGTCTTTTATCACTCATGGTAGTTTGACCATCTCCTCTCCTACCCTATTCTATGAAGGACTAGAATGGCAGGAAACCCTATGATCTGTCTATATTTGAACCCTCATCGATGATAGAATCCGAGAGGGTGCAAGTTTACGCCAAAAGACGGCCGAAGTTATTCTTCTGCCGTCTTAACATGAACGCTTCTTCACCTTAGTCGTAAATCATTCGTTTCGTTTTTGTGCTTCTGTTCTCCACCTGGTCCTCTCCCGATTTCTTCGGGAAGATACGCTCAGCCATTGCGTTGAACTCTGCTATAAAGCCTTGGATGGGATGTCCGAGCTTCACATCATTCATATATGCGGTCATTCGTCCAACGAAGTCAGGGTTCGCGGATACGTACACATGCTCAATGCTTGGATTTAACTCTTTGATCTTATTCGCAATCTGATCTTTCATTGCTGCAGTCAACTGAGCATGACCGGTTGACAAGCTGCTCATGCGTCTGCTGATATCAGCGCCTTCTTTTCCCATATAGCCGTTGTTTGTACGGCTTAGCATTTTGGAATCCATATTAGGCTCGCCTTCGTCAAGGGAGACCGCTACATACGCGTTATGTTCTGTCAGCATGACGTAAGAGGCCTTAACTACTCCTAGATCCGTAATCTCCTTAGCGAGCTTCTCGCTCATCTCCATACGGTAATTTTTGTGGGAGCCAATAACATTATTGCTGTTCAGCCTTCGTCCATTCACCCGGTTCATTTCATTCATTTGATCATCGGCGAACCGTTTGTTTTTTAATAAATTGCCATTTGCATCATATCGAATGCTGTTTGATCGGATGTCTTTATTCCCAAGCTCACCGTGATTTTCCATGCAGCCTGCCAGCATCGTGCTAAGCAACACACCTGCAGACAAAGCAACGATTTGTTTGCGCATTGAGCCATCCTCCACCTGATTTAGTTTAGGTTCAAGACCTTTGCTTAGCGTTCGCCTGACAGGCGATGTCTATTCATTTCATTGACAATTGGCAAAGAATCAAGTAAATTAGTATCAACTACTAGTACTTGGTACTAATTCTGAAAGGAAGGCTCGCCATGAACGAAAAACAATCGATTAACCTTCAATCCAACGCAGTCATTACCGCAATCGGAACGTATGTACCAGAACGAATTGTAACGAATGCTGACATGGAGAAGCTTGTGGAAACAAGTGATGAGTGGATTGTCCAGCGTACAGGCATCAAGGAGCGTCGCATGGCTGCTGATGACCAATTCACGAGCCATCTTTGCTTCGGGGCCGTCGACAACATGATTGAGCGCTATGGCGTGCAGCTTTCCGATGTTGATTATATTATCGTAGCAACCTCGACCCCAGATGCTGTCTTCCCGAGCGTTGCTTCGCAGATTCAATCGCATTATGGAATCGTTCATGCCGGTTCTGTCGATATTCAAGCTGCCTGCGCCGGCTTTGCAGCGGCAATTCAGCTGGCTAACGGATTGCTGCTATCGGGGGCGCATCGTAAAATATTAGTGCTCGGCGCAGAAACCTTAACCAAAATTACGGACTACACGGACCGAACCACTTGTATTTTATTTGGGGATGGCGCTGGTGCGTTTTTAATGGAAACCTCCGATGACGGCCATGGAGACATTTCGGCTGTTTTCACCAAAACCGATGGCGCGCGCGGACATCTGCTCTACCGCAGCAGCTTAGCTTCTGTCATTGGCGAGAATGCTATACTAACGAACGGCTTCATTGTTCAGAATGGCCGTGAAGTATACCGTTGGGCCGTCAGCCACGTCGCAGAAGGCATTCAACAGCTTATGGACCGCAGCGGGTACGGTACGAATGATATCGATTGGTTCATACCGCATAGCGCCAACATGCGCATCATTGAATCGCTCTGTGAGAGAACCGGTTTCTCTCTCGAACAAACCTTATCCAGCATCAAACAATATGGCAATACATCTGCAGCCTCCATTCCGCTTGCGATCGATGAAGGCGTACGGGCAGGTATCGTCAAGCCAGGCCAGCTTATGCTGCTCTACGGCTTCGGCGGTGGATTAACCCAAGCCGGCGTTATCCTTCGCTGGTCTTTATAAAATAAGCCAAATCAGCCATATTCCTTTATGTTTCCGCTAACGGGGAACATGAAGGAATATGGCTTTTCTTTTAGCCTGCTCATTGCCGCTTTTCTTATTTCCCCTTCTCATTGCCGCTTCTCATAAGCGGCCTGATGGCCATCCTCAAAGCCTTTGGCAAATCCGGTATTATAACCATCGTTAAAGGTTTGCCCAAGCTCCGCCCGTTCATTATCTTTCTGGGCAAACCGTTTTCTCGCAACAGGCTTGCGGCGCAGAAGCGTCTTTTGGGGAGCTATGTTTCTTCGGCCTGCCGCCTTGCGCGTACTTTTCGAGCCTTTGCTTATGCCCGCAGCCGCTCTTCTCTTATTGCTCAGCACCCGCTTCACCCCCTGACCATGAAACGCTGTATATGGATAGCTTTTGCTGAAGCCAAGGCTGGGCAGGCCTCCCCTTCCGTCTAATCCGTTTGCGCCAGGCAAGGCCCGTAACCGACTCTGCAATCGATTCTTGCATCGCTGTCAGCGTACTGACATTGTCTCTTAGCAGCTTGCTCGCATAAGGAGAGCTGTCTGCTATTCCCGCCATACTCTCCAGCATGTGCGCAAGCGCATGCTGGCTTCTTGCAAGCGCGGCCAAAAACGCAATTTTCGCTTCCTGTTCGTTACGCGGGCTGACCATTAGTTTTTATCCCCGAAAGAGAAGCCTTTTCCTATTGAAGGCATTGCATCTCCATAGCTTTCACCCATTTCTTCCTCCTGCTGCAGTACCGCCTTCAGAATCGAAACCATGCCTTGATTAAGCTTGGCGATTCCGTCGATAACCTCAATGACTTGATCATGCATCTGAATGGACTGACCAAGCTGCGCCTGCTCAGAGTCAAAGCTATGGCTGTGCAAATGATTGCAAATCCAGTTTCGCATCTTCTCGGCCTCCGCTGCTTTGGCTTCTAGCATAATAGCTATATTCCACTGCATATTCGCCGTTGAGTCCAGCATCCGCAAATACGCCTGTTCGCGGTTCATCGCTGCCCATACCTCCTTATCATTCCGCTATTCTTCCGCGCTTGGTTCCTTAAGCTCTTGGATAACAAAGGTAAGCTGAGCGGCAAGTGTTTCCTGAAACTCAGCTAAGCTATTTAAATAAGCGACGACGCTTTGACCCACCGACTGCGAATGTTCTAGAATCCCGTTTAGACCGCCGAAGCCGGGCTCCTCATCGGGAATCGCCTGTACGATTTCAGAGAGGCGGACAGAAACATGGCGTTCTGCCTCTAATACGCGGGCGAGCTGTACGCTTGCGTGGGACATATGCTGCATGATTTCCGTAATCGAATCGTGCATGCCAAACCTCCTTGCTCCTATATCATATGCGGGCTCCTCCGCAGAGGTACTTTATAGCAAGCTATAAAGCTTGGCGGAGCGTAATAGGCGCGATTATGGGCAGTCCTTCCGGAATAGCCTCAAGCTCCTCCTTGGGAATCATACAGTGAAGGTCATGCTGCAAGCCCCAGCCCTCTGCCGCCAGTCGGCTTAAAATCATTCGTTTTTTTCCGTTTTCGATATAGTAGCTGCTGCCGTCCCCACACTCGCAAACCTTTTTATTGTACAATCTTTCATTTCCTGCATCGTGCAGCATTTCCATATATGCGTATACCTTTTCAGCATCTATTTTCTCGCCGACGGACCATCTCCATAAATCCAGCTGCGACAACCGAATTGTCATTCGGTCATACTGTCCTTCAATCGGTCTCCTCGTGCTGCCATCAATCCAATATGACGTGGCGCCAAGACCCTTTACGACCAGTTGCTGCGGATAAAATAAAGCTTCTCCCAGCTTCTTCGCCTGACTGATCTCCTCATCGGTCATCAGTGCTTGGCGAGAAGGAGCAAAAGCATCGCGCTCGAAAAAGGATTCATCAAGTCCGCTCCACTTGTTCATAAAGTACGTGCTTGCGCTTTCGTAAATATCCATCGGCGCTAGACGTTCACGTTCATTAGAGAAATGCTCATCCGTTTCATTCGAATTCGGCTGCATATGAATATACGCGTCTCTCGCACAAACGAGCGAATAGCCTTGAAGGCGTGCTCGATAGCCATAATCCGCCGCATCGAATGGAGCTTCCGTACAGCCTTCGTCTAAATAGCCGACTCTTTCGAGCAGCTCCCGGCGGAACAGCAGACAGCTGCTCGATAGCCGCTCTACTTGATGCCATTTGGAAGAATTGCTTTTATTATTCATTCTCGCAAACTCCTGCATATCTTCCATATCATCCACATGTAGCGCCATATGCTGCTTTCCTGTCAGTCCGGCAGATACGGGCCCAACAATGCCGATGCTTGAATCGCTATTCAAACAAACAAGCAGATTGTCTAGCCAGTTTTCCGTCGCACGGATTCGGTTATCCAGCAATAGAATCGTAGTCCCCTTCGCCATCATGAAACCAACATTTGCGGCTCCGGTATAGCCTGATGAAGCTGGTAATATACGATATCGGACCTGTCCGTCCAATTGCTTCAAATAGTGTTCGATTCCATCCGTAGAACCGTTATCAACGACGATAACCTCATAAGGCAAATCAGTCTGGTCCATAATGCCTTCAATGCATGCTTTTACAGAATCGACCTCGTTATGACTTGGAATGATGATGCTCGTTCCCTCAAAGTGCGCATCATAGCTTTCTATGCCTGCTTGCACGCCTTGCTTATAGCCCTCAATTAGTCCAGACTTATAACGCTCCATCCGCTTTTCAGCATTGCTTCGCAAACCAGCATTCGTTTTGAGACGTCGGACCGGCCTCTTTTTGCGTCTCATCGTCAACCTCTCCAATCCGTTATATAATCGTGCGTTTCAACATCATATTGTATGTAAGGGAATATGATCCGTAACGGCAACCGTACACTTATCAAGGGCTCGGAACGAATGTTGCTGCATTTGGAATGTCTATATGAGCAGGCTGTAGAATAGAGAGCGCATCATATAGAACCGAAGAGTATCGCCGTATTTAAAAAAAGGACTGCCGCCAAAGTCATCCTTGCGACCTTGGCTAGCAATCCTTTTTCAGGTTTATCCTTTTCCAATTGCGATCCAGTTGATGCTTCCTCTAGGCTCATGACTTATCCGAGTACGAATAATAACAATAGCAGCTTTATCCACAGCCTTGGAATGCACCACAGCATAACAGACGGGATTGTCAGTTGTAACTGTCAATACATACCGATTGTCTGCAAAAGGCTCATCGAATGGGATGATCAACTCTACCTGCTCGGCTTGAACTGCAAAGCTGTATGGCGCCAAGCCAAATTGCTGCTTTATAACGCCAAGTGCTGAGCCGGTGATCACGGGATTGAAGCGCAACGCAGATAACTCTACCGATTGCTGCTGGATATGAACGGCACCAACGGAGTCGCTCGCGATTTGCTCCGGCGGCGATGCCACCACACTCGGAATCAAGCTTGAAAGCAAGTCAGGTGCAAGCTTATCTGCTGAGATGCTGCCCGGTGCGATTTGCTCTGTCCCTACGCTGCCAGACGCCAGCTTCGATCCCGTCACGCTTCCGTCAATTAATTGTGCCGACCCTACGCTGCCTGCTGTCAGCTTCGTTCCCGTTACGCTTCCGTCCATCAGTTGCAACGATCCTACACTGCCAAGTGCTAGTTTTGACCCTGTCACGCTTTCATCCGTAAGCTTCGATCCCGTCACGCTTCCGTCCGCCAGCTGCGCCTCGCCTACACTGCCGACTGCAAGCTTCGATCCCGTCACGCTTCCGTCCGTTAGCTGCACCGAACCTACGCTGCCTAATGCAAGCTTCGATCCTGTTACGCTTCCGTCCGTCAGCTGCACCGAACCTACGCTGCCTGCTGCAAGCTTCGCTCCCGTCACGCTTCTGTCCGTCAGCTGCGCCTCACCTACGCTGCCTAATGCAAACTTCGCTCCGGTCACGCTTCCGTCCGTCAGCTGCGCCTCACCTACGCTGCCAGATGCAAGCTTCGCTCCCGTCACGCTTCCGTCCGTCAGCTGCGCCTCACCTACGCTGCCGACTGCAAGCTTCGGTCCCGTCACACTTCCATCCGTCAGCTGTGCCTCACCTACGCTGCCTGCTGCAAGCTTCGCTCCCGTCACACTTCCGTCCGTCAGCTGCGCCTCACCTACGCTGCCTGCTGCAAGCTTCGCTCCCGTCACGCTTCCGTCCGTCAGCTGCGCCTCACCTACGCTGCCGGCTGCAAGCTTCGCTCCCGTCACGCTTCCGTCCGTCAGCTGCACTGAACCTACGCTGCCGACTGCCAGCTTCGCTCCCGTCACGCTTCCGTCCGTCAGCTGCACTGAACCTACGCTGCCTGCTGCAAGCTTCGTTCCTGTCACGCTTCCGTCCGTCAGCTGCGCCTCACCTACGCTGCCTGCTGCAAGCTTCGTTCCTGTTACGCTTCCAGCCGTCAGCTTCGTTCCCGTCACACTGCCATCTATCAGCTGTGCCTCGCCAACGCTGCCGACTGCCAGCTTAGACCCTGTCACACAGCCATCCGTCAGCTGTGTTTCGCCCACGCTGCCCACTGCCAGCTTCGTTCCTGTCACGCTTCGATCTCTCAGATGTGCTTCGCCTACGCTGCTTATTGACAGCTTCGTTCCACTCACGCTTCCGTCCGTCAGCTGTGCTGCGCCTACGCTGCTTATTGCCAGCTTCGCTCCCGTCACGCTTCCGTCCTTCAGCTGCGCTTCACCTACACTGCCGGCTGCCAGCTTCGTTCCTGTCACGCTTCCATCCGTCAACTGCGCCTCGCCTACGCTGTCAATGGACAGCTTAACTCCCGTTACGCTTCCATCCTTCAGCTGTGCCTCGCCTACGCTGTCAACGGACAGCTTCGCTTCTGTCACGCTCCAGTCAGTCAAGTGCAACTCACCAACACTGCCGGAAGCCAGCTTTGCTCCAGTCACACTTCCATCCTTCAGCAGTGCTTCGCTTATGCTGCTAACTGCCAGCTTCGCTTCCGTCACGCTTCCGTCTGTCAGCTGTAACTCGCCAACGCTGCCTGCTGCCAACTTGGCTCCCGTTACGCTGCCATCTGTCAACTGTTCGCTTCCTACAGCATCCATGGCCAGCTTCTCCCGCGTAACAGCTCTGTCATTTAGCTGCTCGGTTCTTACGCTGCTCGTAGATAGCTGCTTGCTCCCTATCGTCCCTTGCTTCAGCTTGCTGCCCGGAATCAATTCATCGGCCAGCTTATCGAACGCAAGCACGTCGCCAGCCAGATGGGCTAGTGTAATTGTACCCTTGCGAATGTGGTAGCCTTGGATTGTGTCCGACTTCAAATGCTTGCCGGCCAACGATTCCAGTTGTACATGCTCGCTGGAAACCGAATCCTGCGCCAGCTTCGCTCTCGTCACGGACTCATCTTGAAGCGCTAGCTCTCCTACGCTGCTTGGAGTCAAGTGAGCCGCGTGTACCGATTGTGGCTGAAGCTGCTTCGAGCTGATCGACAGCTCAGCAATTTTATCCGAGGTGACAGCCCCCGCTTCGATATGGTCCGTGCATACCGCTTCGGCACGCAGCGCCTCCGCGCCAACAGACCCGTTCTGAAGATGATCGGAAATAATGCTGCCGGCAGCAAGCTTCTCTGAAGTGACCGAATCATTAACCAAATGCGGTCCATGAACGGAGCCCTCGCTGAGATGAATGCCAAGCACCGACGCATTGCCAAGATGCCGGCTGTGTATCGCCTCATCTTCGATTTGCTTCGATTGTACGGCGCCAAATGCCAGCTTCGAAGACGTTACTGCATTGTCCTGCAGCGAGTCCGTACCGACCGATTGCTCAGCTAAGTGGCTCGCTACGATTGCCCTTGCCTCGATATGGGCCGTGCGAATCGCATCCGGCTGGATATGCTGGGTGCCTACCGTTTTGATCGCAATATGGCTAGGCAGAATCGAGTGGGATGCAAGCTTTCCGCTCGTCACGCTGCCGTCTGCCAGCTTAGCTGATGATACACTTAGATCCGTCAGCTTATCTGTAGTAACCGACTCCGGCGAAAGCTTAAGAGAATTGACCACATGATCCGCCAAATGGTGCGAGAACACCGCGCCCGGTGCAATATAACGCTCAGATACAGCCCCCTGCGCCAGCTTGCTGCTCGTTACCGAACCATCCTGCAGATGATTGTTGCCCACTGCATCGGCTGCAAGGTGATTGGCTTCGATGCTGTTTTGCTTCATATGCTCTTTGCCGACAGCATGATCAGCAATCGCCTCGGACGTTACGGAGTCCGCGGCGAAATGATAAGCTCTTAACGCTTCAGGTGCCAGCTTCTGAAAAGTTACGATCTCATCCTTAAGATGTCTGGTTTCTAACGTATCGTTTCCTAATACCAAGCCGTCGACGGCTCCATCCGCCAGCTTCCCGCGTGTGACTGAACCCTCGGCCAGTTGCGCTGTTCCAACCGCTGCATCACCGATATGCATTTCTTTGATAGCTTGTGGAGCGATCTTATCCTCGTTAATGATGCCCCTTTGCAAATGCTTGCGCGCAATCGAGCCGGATGCGATATGCTTTGCTACTACTGCACCTTCTGTCAAATGCCCTTCAACAATTTGCTCCTCGGCAATTTTGTCTGACGTTACGCTCCCTGCTCCCAAATGGCGGGTTAAGACGGAGTCGCTTGCCAGCTTCTGCGCGTTCACGCTCTGATCGGAGAGCTTGGAGATCGTAATGGAGTGATCGACGATTTTGATTGTCGTAACGGATTGATCCGCTAATTTTGAAGAGTTGATAGATTGATCAACGAGATGCTCGCTTTCAATTTGACCCGCTCCGATATGCGAGCTTAGAATCGACTCTTCTTGAAGGTGTGGCGCAGACACCGAGTCAAACGCTAATTGTTCGGCTCTGACAGCTCCCACTTGCAATTCTTCGGTTCCAACCGATCCTTTTGCAAGATGATCGCTTGTTATTTCGCCATGGGCCACATGCAATCCTTGAATAATGCCTGGAGCAACATGCTCGGCTAGGAGTAAGCCTGGCTTCAGATGCTCGGCTTCAATTGCTTCTGCTGCAATTTTGGCGCTTGTAACCGCTCCGTCTCGAATCTTGGAAGAGGTAACCGCGCCTTCGCTGAGCTTTGAGTTGTTAATGCTCTCATTCGCCAAATTTTCAGGACGCACCGCACCGCTTTTTATTTTTTCGAATGTAATGGCTTGGTCAGCAAGCAGCTCTGTCGTAACGAGCAGCGATTTCAGATGCTTTGACTCAATTGAGCCTTCTGCGATTTTGGCTGCATCAATCGTTCGATCTGCAAGCTTATCGGAGGTAATGCTTCCATTCAGCAGCTTGCTGCCAGAGATCGAGTTATCCGCAATTTTGTCACCGGTCACCGACTGACTTGCCAAATGACTAGTAGTAATCGCTTCGTTTGAGATTTTCTCTGATTGAATAATGCCATTGTTAAGATGTATCGCTTGGACGGCATAATCGCTAAGCGAGCTTGCTTGCACGCTTCCTGGCGCCAGCTTGCTGCTATCGATTGAGCCTGGTGCAATCTTCTCAGAAGTCACCGACAAATCTACAAGATCATCGGTATAAATAAAGGCAGGCGGACCCTCTGGCTCCTTCTTCTCTTCGATCTTCTCCAGCTTTTGCTCCAGAGTAAATGCCTCTATCGGTTCCTCTTCCTGCTCGGGAAGAATCTCCTCAAGCAGTTCGTCTTGCAATTGCTCTCCCGCAGCAAGCTGCTCGGCTTCTTGCTGTACATCTTGCTCTACCTCCTGCTCAGCGTCTTCTTCAACATTTTGCTCATATTCTGCCTCGAGGATGGCTTGCGCTTTAATAATGGCTATCGGTTCCGTTTCGTCAGCTGTTATTATGGATGTTTTAACGGCTTGGGCTTGAATGGCCGCCTTCCTTTTGTTCAAATCATCCAACCACTTTAATTCGGAAGTATTGGGATTATCAACATAAAAAAGCGGCTTTCGCCCCTTCGGGCTTTTCCCTTTTCTGCTTTTTGTCATAGTCCTCTCCTTCTCCCACCTGAAATGTCATAGGTAATATATGCAGGTACCCATGGGCTGGATACTGAAATCGAAGGCAAATATGGTTACACGTCTATTCAAACAGCAAAAAACCGCGGAAGCAGCGTGTTTCCGCGGTTTAATTTCACACTGATTATTTGGATCTGGATAACAAATACAAGAAATATGGAGCGCCGATAACAGCAACGACGATGCCCGTTGGAATCTCATTAGGCTGGAATGCCCATCTAGCCAGCGTATCTGCAACGATAACGAGCAGAGCTCCGACGAAAGCCGATGCCGGCACAAGAACCTGATGCTGCGGACCGACCAATCTTCTTGCCAAATGCGGAGCGATAAGCCCAACGAAACCGATACCGCCGCCAACTGCGACACAGGATCCGGCAAGTCCCACGGCTGCGGCAAGCAGCCATGCTCTTTCTTTATTCACCTGGGCACCAAGCCCGATTGCCATTTGGTCCCCTAGATTCAAAGCATTCAAGGACTTTGCCTTGTATTGTACGAATGGCAGAATAATAAGAAGCCACGGCAGCAGAGCAAGCACGTATTTCCAGTTCGTCCCCCAAATGCTTCCCGCCATCCAAACCGCGAAATACTGGTATTTCTCAGGCGTAAGGCGAAGAATCAAGATTTGCATAGATGCGCTGATTCCAGCCGCAACCGCGATGCCGACCAAGATCATGCGGGTCGGCAGCAACCCCCGATGACGCTTGTAGGAAAGCACGAAAATAAGCAATGCCGTTAATGCCGCACCGATCAACGCAAGGAACGGCATAAGAAAAATCGAACCTTTTTGCGTAGGCGGGTAGTAGGAAATAAACAAAATAACTGCTAAACCTGCGCCCGCATTAATGCCGAGAAGTCCGGGATCGGCCAGCGGGTTGCGCGATATGCCTTGGATGATACAGCCAGATACCGCAAAGCCTGCTCCAATCAAAATGGAAATGACGATCCGCGGCAGTCGGAAATCAAACAAAATGAGCTCTTGCTTGTCCGTGCCTGCACCGAACAGCGTCTTCAGAACATCGATCGGCGCTAGTCGAATATAGCCCGTATTCATACTAATAATAAAAGAAACCACAATCAGCGTGCTTAGCACGGTCATAACGAGCACCGCGCGTTTTCTTCTGCGCTGTTCCGTTGCTGTCAGGTATAAAGTATCCACGTTTATTCCCCTTTCATTTTAGTTACAAGATAGAGGAAGAACGGAACGCCGAGTACAGCGATAATAATGCCGATCGCAACCTCCTGAGGCGGATTAATGATGCGCCCGCCAATATCGGCAAGCACCATCAGCAAGCTGCCTAGTACCGCCGAGGAAGGAATAATCCATCTGTAATCTACGCCTACTAGAAAGCGGGAGATATGCGGAATAATGAGTCCGACAAAGCCGATGGAGCCAACTGCGGACACGGCTGTGCCCGCAAGCAGCAAAACGATAATAACGCCTGCTGCCTTTACTAATCCCGTACGCTGGCCAAGGCCTGCGGCTACATCCTCGCCCAAGCTTAGCAAAGTAATGGAACGCGATAACACGATGGCGCCAATCAAAGCGCCGATTACCCACGGAGAGACGATTTGGATTTGCTCCCATTTTGTTCCGGCTACCCCGCCGGCGTACCAAAAGGCCAGATCTTGCCCGATTTTATAATAAAGCGCGATTCCTTCCGTAATAGCCAGCAGAAGCGCACCTACCGCAGCTCCGGCAAGTGTAAGTCTGACTGGCGTTAGTCCTCCCTTGGCCATTGAGCCTATGCCATACACCAACCCCATGGACACTGCCGCTCCAAGAAAGCATACCAACATAAGTCCCGTATACGAAATAGATGGGAAAAACGCAAAGCAAAGCGCCAGCATGAAACCTGCACCAGCATTGATGCCAAGCAAGCTCGAATCCGCAAGCGGATTGCGGGTCATTCCTTGCATGACGGAACCGGCAACCGCGAATGCCGCTCCGACCAATGCAGCTGCAAGTGCACGCGGCATCCGCAGCTCTTTAATAATTTGATGCTGGATGTTTTCTGCGTCAAAGTGAAAAACACCATTCCATACCGTACCTAAACTAATATCTGCTGCTCCGACTGAAATGGATAAAGCCAAGGAGAATAAGAGAGCTGCTACACCGCCGAACAAAATAATCGTAGCCGTTAGAGGCCTTGTGCGCAGCTTGCTGCCTGCCAGCGCTTTGGAGTTTAATGGAGAAGACATCTGCTAACTACCCTTCTGTATGTATACTTTTATGAATAAAAACAAAAAACCCGCTACAATGATAACGATTCTCGTTTTCAATATAGCAGATTTAATCTGTTTTTTCAATCCAATTATTGCACCCTATCAAGACGAAACGGTGCCGCCCCTCTCCATAAGCAGCACCTTGTCTCGTCAATGCACGATACCTTCTTCTACTTATCTGCCGTACGAATTCAGATTTCTTTATTGCCCGTAGATGTTGCTGCCTCCCGCAATAAATGCGTCCGACTTCTCTTTCATACCCGCTTCAATCGCTTCCGTTGTCTCCATTCCATTCTGAGCCGCATATTCTCGGATATCCTGAGAGATGCGCATGCTGCAAAATTTCGGTCCGCACATGGAGCAGAAATGAGCCGATTTCGCGGCGTCTGCCGGCAGCGTCTCGTCGTGATAGGCCATTGCACGCTCCGGATCCAGCGATAAATGAAACTGATCTCGCCAACGGAATTCGAACCGCGCTTTGGACAATGCATCGTCACGCAGCTTTGCCCGCGGATGTCCTTTCGCAAGGTCCGCAGCGTGCGCCGCGATTTTATACGTAATGACCCCTTCCTTCACATCGTCCTTGTTCGGCAATCCCAAATGCTCTTTCGGCGTTACATAGCAAAGCATAGCAGTACCGAACCAGCCAATCATTGCAGCCCCGATCGCCGATGTAATATGATCGTAGCCTGGAGCAATGTCTGTGGTCAAGGGACCCAACGTATAGAATGGAGCCTCACTGCATACCTCGAGCTGTCGATCCATATTTTCCTTGATCAAGTGCATAGGCACATGACCAGGTCCTTCTATCATGACCTGCACGTCATGCTTCCAGGCAATATGGGTCAGCTCGCCCAATGTGTCAAGCTCAGCGAACTGGGCCGCGTCATTGGCATCCGCAATCGAGCCTGGTCGCAGCCCGTCTCCCAGCGAGAAGGACACGTCATAGGCTTTCATAATCTCACAAATATCTTCAAAATGCGTATACAGGAAATTTTCCTTATGGTGAGCAAGGCACCAAGCAGCCATGATCGATCCGCCTCTGGACACGATTCCCGTCATGCGCTTGGCTGTAAGCGGAATGTAACGGAGCAGTACGCCAGCATGGATCGTAAAGTAATCAACACCCTGCTCCGCTTGCTCAATCAGCGTGTCACGGAATACTTCCCAGCTCAGCTCCTCGGCTTTCCCATTCACTTTCTCCAATGCTTGATAGATGGGTACTGTGCCCACCGGTACCGGGGAGTTCCGAATAATCCACTCCCTTGTGGTATGAATGTTTTGACCTGTGGACAAGTCCATGATCGTATCCGCCCCCCACAGCGTTGCCCATGTCATTTTCTCCACTTCCTCCTCAATAGAAGAGGCTACAGCCGAATTCCCGATGTTGGCATTGATCTTTACGTGAAAATGCCGGCCGATAATCATCGGTTCACTCTCAGGATGATTAAGGTTGGATGGAATAATCGCCCTCCCCGCTGCTACTTCACTGCGAATCACTTCGGGATCCATTCCTTCGCGAATAGCAATATACTCCATTTCAGAAGTGACTATGCCTTTGCGAGCGTAATGAAGCTGCGTGACGTTTTCCCCGGCTTTTGCCCGCAGAGGTCTTCTCGACAGTCCGGGAAACCTTTCTGCCCCACGCTCCATCACGCGCTTCTCCGAAATAAATCCGTTGTCCTCCGGCTTTATGTTCCGTCCTTCATACGTCTCAACATCGCCGCGTGAGCAAATCCATTCATTGCGCATTGCCGGCAGTCCCCGCCTTACATCAGCCTCGTAGCTTTCATCCGTATAAGGGCCGCTTGCATCATAGACTCTAACCGGTTCATTCGGCAGCTCCTCACCGTTTCTTACCGCGCTGTGCGAAAGCGCGATTTCCCTCATCGGAACACGTATGCTTGCCTTCGAGCCCGTAACATAAACTTTGCGGCTGCCTGGCAGCGATTTCCATTCAATAGCCATGAATAATAACCTCCCAAGTGAAATTTCAGGTTCCCCTGGTGGCATATACGAGCAATAAAAGAAAGCATAAAAATACCGCCGCTGCAAATCGATGCACATGCATCCTACGCTGAAGCGATTCATGCGCATCTGCTTCGCTTCCCCCATCAGAAGCTTCTACAGCATATAAGCACAAAAAAACCGCTCCAGCAAAGGAGCGGTCGAAGTGTGTCGTTAAACGTGTGCGGTCTGTCCGAAATTTCTAGGAGCAGACACGACTCTACTAGACTGAGCAAGGTGAAACGGCTATCGCCGTACTTTGGCGGCGCGGCGCGTTTCATTCCGAGAAATATAGAGAATGTACAGCCTAAGGATATACTTTCCTATATTTCAAAAACAAGCCGACAAATCGGCCCCTTGCCAAGCAGAGCTCTCACGCGCTGTTTCATAAACGCACAATTCCACTTTCCTACGCTGGCATAACCCAGATCAGGTTCAAAGGGACCAAAGCAATTCGCTTTATCTCAGCCATGACGGCGCCCCTAGTGGATTTCCTTGTTTGACTATAACGTTTCGGAGAGAGCAGTGTCAACCCTCTATTTTCCAAAAAAATTTGAATTTGGAAGCTACAGCCCGCTTTCCTTAAGCAGCTTCACCCAGCGATCCGCCGTATGGCGCCAAGTGAAGGTCTGCTCCACGCGTTCCCTGCTGCGTCTGCCCATTTTCTGCCGCAGCTGCTTGTCGCGCAGCAGCTCATGGAGCCTCTCTCTTAGTTCACGCTCGACATGATGCGGATTAACAAGATATCCGGTATCTCCGTTACGAATAATTTCTTTCATGCCGCCGGCGCGAGTCGCTACAACGGGAACGCCGCAGGACATCGCCTCCACGTTGACTAAGCCGAATGCCTCTCGTGCACCTGAGGGAACGACAACTACATCAGCGGACAGCATCCAGCCCGCAACCTCGGTGTAAGGGACATATGGGACGAACCTTACATGACCGGCGCTTCTGCGGCCCAGCTGCTCAAGTTTGCGTGCATACGCCGTTTTGCGATGGGACCCGTAGAAGGGGCTCCCGACGATAACGACAACCAGCTCTGGATGGCTTTTGGCGAGCTGAGGTACGATATTCAACAAGTGATGAACACCTTTAAGGGGAATGAGCCGGCCCATAAAGAGCACGACCTTTTTGCCGCTTAGTCCCCGCTTCTCCCGCAAGCTCTCTCGTCTTGCCGCGCCTTCCGCAGAATACTGTGACTGGAAGCGGTTCGTCTCAACGCCAGGGTATATGACCCGCAATTTTGACGCTACCTCGGGAGCTTTGGATACGACTACACGCCGGAGAAATTCACTGTTGACGATGATCTTATCTGCTGCCTGCAGACACTTATGGAGCATTGCGGATGAAATATAAGGAGAAGAAATGAACGTAGAGGAATGCAAATAAAGCCAGACGCGCTTGCCTGGGTTCATCTGCTTCATTTGGAGTACGAATTGTGGACGGTTTTCGACGTCAATAACATGCGGCGAGAACCTTTTGACCGCACGGCCGACCTCACGGATATATCTCTGCTTGTTGCCGGCTGCAAAACGCTCGCAAACGACGCCGTTGAAGTGACCTTTCCGCGGCAATCGCTTGCTTAATCTACCAAAGATGCGCGGCTCAGCATAAGGCTTGAGCAGCGGAGCGAATTTCTCTACCACCCGCTCGACAGAGCTGCTTCCTGAAGATGGAATCGGGAAAGAGCCCGGGGTGACAATTGCCACTTTAATGGGTGCCATTTAATCGTATGCCTCCTGCTGATCTGCTATTTTGCAGTATCATACGCATCGATATAAGGCTTTGACACGGCCTGTCGCCAAGGCTAAAGCTTGAATTTCATTTGGAATAATCCGGCTTTCCGCGCTGCCATGTATATAATAACGACAAGCGGTCCGATGAATACGCCAATGACTCCGACTAGCTTAAATCCGACATACAAGCTGATAAGCGCTGACAATGATCCAATTCCAACGGAATCACCTAGAATCTTAGGCTCCACGATACGGCGGAACACTGTAATGACCAAAAACAGAATGATCAGCCCAACGCCTACGTAAAGATTGCCCGTCAGAATTAAATAGCTCCCCCAAGGAACGAGCACCGAGCCTGTGCCAAGAATCGGCATAATATCCACGATGATGATGAGCAGTGCGATAGCTAGCGGATATTTGACATTAAGTACGAGCAAGCCGATTAAAGAAATGATGTATGTAAGAGCACTCAATATAAATTGAGAGCGCAAAAATCCAAATATCGATTTCTTAAGGTTATTCAGCAAAGCGTCGACCTTCTGCTGCGATTTCTCTTCGAACAAAGACAATATCGTCGTCTTCATCGTTGGCAGGCTGAAGCTCATCATATAGACCGCGACCAAGAAGACAATAAAGAAGATAAACATCCCAGGAATGCTTGATGCGAAAGCAATGACTGTGTTCGATAAGGTTCCGACCATCTTGGTCAGCGTACTTGTTAGACCCATCAGCCAGTTTTCCAGTGTTTCGATCGCATCCGGCGGGAAGTTCTGGTACAACGATTGCGCTTGATTCATCAAATCATCAACCATGCCGTTGGCATCCTCGAAATAATTAGGCACCTTTTTGAAAAAGGCGATTAGCTCTGCAACTACTTTGACACCAAGCAGCGCGATTAGTCCGATGAGAATAATCGTAAACAAGCTGCTAGAAATCGTAGCTGCCAGCAATCGGTTCATTCGAAACCTTTTCATAAAGAGCTGATTAAGAGGCTCTAGAAATATGGCAACGATAAGCGCGAGCAGGAACGGAGCTCCCACCGTAAAAAACAAATACAGCAGCAGCAATCCTAATCCAATAAATACAATTGTCTTGATTGACAACAGCTTCTCCTCCTTTCTTAATTCTATATGCTGCAAATTCCGTTGTTAATCCTACCGTTTGTCCCTGCCGATATTAATCGGATATTGCAGTTCGCTCATGGAAATTAACATCTTTGTAATACATATCCTTCACAAGCAAATTCGGTCCACAGCATGCAGCCGCCGGACAATGGCAGTTAACGCTCTGCGCCAAGGAATGGTCCAGCCACTTATCAAATAAATCCTCAAGCTTGGTGTTGTTGATGTTGCCAAATGCTGGCACATCGGAAAAGTCGGTTACGAAAACATCGCCTGTAAACAAATTGACATTCAAGCGATTGCGCCCGTCGGGGTCGTTGCGAACGGTGACATTCGGCTCATTCGCCAATCGCCGCAGCAGCTCACGCTCGGATGAATGGTCGCTGCATTGATAGAAAGGCAAGGTTCCGAACAGCATCCAAACCGATTTATCCCTCGTCTGCAGCAGCTGGTCGATCGCCCCGAGCATCTGCTGGCGCGAAAGTACAGGCAAATCCTTAGCGAAGGAGCTTGGGTACATCGGATGCACCTCATGCCTCTGGCAGCCCATTTCGACGATAAGCCTATGAATCTCGTCCATTTTGTCAAAGGTTCTATAGTTAATCATGGACTCCGCGGAAACGAGCACGCCCGTGTCGCTAAGACGGCGCGTATTGTCAATCATCCTCTCATACAGCTTCGTCGCTGTTTCGAGCGAAACCTGATGCCCAGCTTTGGCGAAGCCAATTTGGTGGAAATCCTCAGCAGACGTGTAGTTAAACGAAATATGCATAACATCCAAATACGGGGCAAGCTGCTCATATCGGCTGTATGGGAGTGTGACATTGGAATTAATCTGGGAGCGGATGCCTCTGCTGCGAGCATACTGAAGCAAGGGTACCATGTACTCGCGTACCGTTCGATCGGAGAAAGAAGGCTCCCCGCCTGTAATGCTGATCGTTTCCAGATGCTCCACCTCATCCAGACGTTCAAGCATTTGCTTCAACGGAAGCTTAGCCGGCTCTGATATTACGAGCGTATCGCCGACTGCACAATGCTCGCATCTCATATTGCATAGATTGGATACCGTCATTTCGACGCTGGTCAATCGATGTCTTCCATATTGCTGCAGTGAACGAATAGGATCCCAAGGATCATTCGTTGGCGAAAGTATAGATAACGGCTTGCGTGTTTGTTGCACATCAATCATGGTCATTTTCTTCAACACCTGACTTATTATCTGGAATGAAACATTCTTTAATTATTGTAATGCCAGCCCGTAAAGGAAGCAAATAAAACGGTAAAAAAGAAGCAAAAAGGAGCCATCTCGGCTCCTAAGCTCAAAACCTTTTAAATACCCGCAGCTTGCTGTACTTCATTGGAGTCGTCATTGACGCTAACGATCATCATCGTCAGCTGCTTGGACAAGTCGACCTCATAAGGCAATTTCAGCTCTTCGCCTGCTTCATTATAAAGGATGCGGATAATTGGACGATGCGGATAGGAATGATTCAGATCAGCAACAATTCCTGATTCTCCCGTTTGCAGCTTCACCGTGATCCCGATTGGATATATGGCGACCTTGTCTCGGAACAGCTGAAGCATCCGCTGCTCATACAATGTTCCTGTGCCCGCATACAATCTTTCAATCGCATGATGGGGAAGCATTGGAGCACTGTAGATTCGATTGGTAGTCATGGCGTCGTAAGAGTCGACCAAGCCGATCCACTTCGCATAGTCGTGGATCTCGTTGCCTTTGATCCCTCGCGGATAGCCGCTCCCATCAATGCGCTCATGATGCTGAAAAGCACAGTGGGCAACAAGCAGCGGCAAGTTGGGCTCATCCTTCAACAGCTCGTAACCGATTCTCGCATGCTGCTTGATCGCATTAAATTCCTCGCTAGAGAGCGAGCCCGGCTTCTTCAGCACATCGATGGAAATTTGTGTTTTTCCGATGTCATGAAGCAATGCTCCCATTCCAAGCGTCGTCAGCTCATCTCGCGAATAACCGTTAGCCATGCCGAGAAGCGTCGTATATACGCACACATTCAATGAATGCTGGAACAAATAATGGTCGACAGAACTCATGTCCATCAGCATAATCATCGCATCCTTGTGGCTGGACAAATCATCGATAATCATATTCATCATTTGTTTGAACGGCTGCGCAATATAGGGATATGTGACGCCTTTCTTGCGTTTCGGACGATCCATCATCTCGCGGAAATTGGTTCGAATCTCTTTAAGCGCGATTTGCATCGTTTCCTCGCTGATCAAGGACGGAGATACGATATCCTCCGTCTTGGGATCGGCTATATAAACATATTGTATTCCACACTGCTCTAAGCGGGAAATGAGTCTTTCGGTCAGCTCTATGTTTTCACCGAGAAGGACTAGACCTTCCTGAGAAAATATTTTTTTGGCCAGCTTCATTCCCGGCCTGCATCTCGTAATTGGCAGCAAACGCATTTTCTCGATCCTTCCCCATAAAAAGATATGCTAACTATTACATCGGAAAAAGCCGTTCGTAATGTTAATGTACGGGAAAATCAAGAAAATCGCAACCATTTTATTCTATATTTTCGACATCAATTGTCGATAATACTTCTAATTTCGACTATAACGATCTATTTTCCCACCGCAGACGACGACTTTCGATAATTGCCGACGGATCCTGTAGCTGTGTTGCAATAACATCTCTTATAAATTCTGGCAAATAGTACTGCTGCTGAACGGCATTAGCCAAAGACTCATAGCCTGCTTTGAAACTGAACATATCAATCGTACCCAGCCTATACAGCCGCTCATCCTCAAGCGGCTCTCCGTTGACGGAAACGCTGGTCAACCTGGACATCTGCGGCTTCGCGGGGTCATAAGCGATGGTTAAGCCATCCACTGCAAGTGTCCCGAGTACTTCTCCGCGAAAGCCGTAACCTTTAATCGGCTTGTGAATGAATTCCGGCAGCAGCGCTTGCTCAAGCGCTATGCGTATCTCCATGCCTGCAATCGTCATCAGGCACGGATTAATCGGTGAAGGACAGAGGGCGTGCAGCTCGCCTGCTGTCACGTCCCCCTGTGCGAGGCCGCCAAGCAGCTGCCCCGTGTTGACCATGCCGATTTCGGCATCGGTCCAGCGGCGCAGGCCAGCGGCCAGCAGGTTGCCGAGCGGCGATTCTCGCTCGGCTCTGGCGGGAAGCGGCGATTCCAGCCGGGCAATGACCCGGCTCAGTCGCTGCTGTCCCGCCTTCAGATAGCTGCCGATAATCGCGGCAGCTTCCGGATGCTCCGCCAAGGCGGCCGTAGGCACGACTGCTGCGCGGAATACGGGCCGCGTCGAAATCGGATCGATTCCGATTTCGACGCGGCCGAGATACTCTCCGAATTTCCCGGCTGCGCATATCGTCGTTCCTTCAATAAAGAGCGGCTCTTCCAATAAATGATGTGTATGCGCCCCTAGAATAAGATCGATGCCATCTATCTTCTCCGCTAGCAGCTTATCTACATTTATCCCTAAATGCGACATGACTACAACAACGTCAACATGCTCTCTCAGCTTGCTAACCTGCTCCTGTACAGCCTTGAATGGATCTGTTACCTGCCAGCCGAGCAAAGAATAAAACTCCGTATAAGACGCGGTCGCACCTATCAATCCAATACGCAGTCCATTTTTATGGACAATGGTACTCGGAAGCAGCCATTCCGGTAGTTCTCCGGTTTGCGAGTCCAGCATATTGGCGCATACAATCGAGAATTTCGCCCGATCACGATAGGCATCGCTTATGATCTGAGAGGAGTATGTAAGCCCCTCATTGTTGCCAAGCGTAATGACCTCATAACCCGCATGATTCAATAATTCTACATTTACGGCTCCGTCGCTGCCTTCGGTCTCCACTCGCATCCGATCCATATGATCGCCGCAGTCTACAGCCAGCACATGATCGCTGCCGTATGATCGACGCTCCTCCGCGATTAACGTTGCGATTCGGGCGGCATGCTCCAAGCGGCTATGAATATCATTACTGTGCAGAAGCACCACTCTTGTATGAAAGCTGTCCGTCAAATTCATGCACGCCTCCTTATTCCATCATGCCAGCGCAGCAAGCCACTCTATTTGTTTTTACGCAATTCGTTTACAGAAAATGTATTTTTAAAGCCATATGCTGCTTTTTCAGTTGCCGCTTCCGCATTATGCTTCACCATACTCAGCTTAACAATGCTTTTGACGTTCAGGCACTTACTGCTTCCGTTTGGCACATACAACCGAATCGGTCCTGTTTGGCTCAACCGTTGTCCTTCAAGTGCGTAAAGCACCGCCGCATCGCCAAGCTCCTCCCAAGGGATTAGCGCCTCGAACGTATCCGCTGCTTCCACAATGAGATGTGTCGGTGCTGGAATGGAAACTGATCCACTTGCTTGTTCTACCCACTTCGCATACCAAAGTTGCCAGTCGAAGGCCTCTCCTTCAGTATCCGGAACTCTATCCGCGATCTTGAAGCTGCTTCCAGCCAAGCTTGCCATATCCTCCGGGCTTGCCTTGAAGGAGCCGAGCATGAAATGCTCTATTCGAATCTCATGCATAAATAAAGGTCATCCTCCTATTTGGGACATTCGGCGCTCCGTAGGTACATGGGTTTGGGCGCCGTCTGCCAGCTTTGCAGCCATCTCATGATTCTCGGGCTTAATGTCCATTGCCCGCAGCAGCAAACGCTTCATTTCATCGGGTTTGCCGAAAGCATCCTTTATATTCAACTCATCGACCCAATATAAGCAAGGTTTAATCGATCCATCTGCCGTTAGTCGCAGGCGATTGCAATTGCTGCAGAAATGGTCGCTTATCGGATGAATAAGTCCGAAGGAGCCGCGTGCTCCTTCCATCTGCCAATCATCGGAAGGACCATTGCCGTGTACGTTAGTTCTGCGGCTTATCGCATAGCCTTCCTTCTCCGCAACTTCAAGTACACGGGAAAGCGGCAAATAATGCTTTTTCCAGTTTTCATCCGCGTGGCCAATCGGCATATATTCAATAAACCTCACATGCATCGGCTGCTCGTACGCCAGTTTTAAGAAATCAGCAATTTCATCCTCATTGACTTCCTTAAGCAGCACGCAATTGAGCTTGATCGGATCAAAGCCAACGGCTGCGGCCGCTTCTATGCCTTCCATGACGCGTTTTAATTCGCCTCTACGCGCAATAAAACGGAATCTTGAGGAATCCAGCGTATCCAAGCTGATGTTCACTCGGTTTAATCCTGCGGTCCGCAGAGCTTCGGCTTGCTTGGCAAGAAATATTCCATTGGTCGTTAATGCTATATCTTGAATCCCATGAATTGCGGATAATCGGCTAATCAGTCCGTCTAGACCTGGTCGAATCAATGGTTCTCCGCCCGTGATACGCAGCTTCGTAATGCCAAGCGCCGCGCCTGCCTCAACGACCTCTACGATTTGATCATAGGACATTAAGTTTTCGGATTCCGTGAATTCCATTCCTTCTTCTGGCATGCAATATAAACATCGCAAATTACAACGATCAGTAACTGAAATTCGCAAATAATCGTGTACCCGTCCAAAACGATCCACCAATGCCGGCATGAATCTCACTTCCTTTCTGTCTACGTATTAGCATAACATTTTTTTTTGAATTATGATATTCTATAAACAGCTTTAACCCTAGATGATGAGAGGTTATATATCATGACATTTGACTGGTCTATTAAACTATTTGCCGGCCTTCCTGAGCGGCTGGGAACTGCTTCTATACATATGCAAACCGAGGGTGAAGAAATGAACGCGCTTGATTTGAAAACAGCGATCATAAGCCTCTACCCTGAGCATAAGGCCATCATTCAGACAGCCTTTATTGCCCGTAATCATGCGTACGCAGCCGATACAACGATACTTCGCTTTTCAGACGAGCTTGCTTTGCTTCCTCCGGTTTCTGGCGGAGAAGGGGCTACCGAGGACATGGAACGATATGTGATCACCTCAGATTCCATCAGTTCGGATGACGTGCTTGCCAAAGTCATCGTTCCTGAGCATGGAGCTGCCATTACATTCGTTGGAACGACCCGCGAATGGACGCATGGACAACGTACAGTTAGACTTGAATATGAGGCATACGCCCCTATGGCTATTGCAACGATGCGCCAAATAGGCGATGAGATTGCCGAGCGCTGGCCTGGTGCTTTGTGCGCAATCAGTCACCGCATCGGTGTAGTTGGAATCGCGGAGACGAGTGTCGTCATTGCGGTATCCTCTCCGCATCGAGATAGCTGCTACGAGGCTAGCCGTTACGCGATCGAGCGCCTCAAACAAATTGTACCTATATGGAAGAAAGAAATATGGGAGGATGGCTCCGAATGGAAAGGGCATCAACTCGGGCCTTGGAATCCGACAGCTCAGCCTACAAATAACTAAACGATTGGCATGGAGAAACAATCCTGCTTTGCATGTAGTATTCCCATATGGCAATGGCCTTGCATTAGTTCAAGTTACGGATAAACGTACGAACGCAAGGTCAGTTTATGCTGAAATAATAGGTATTTAGTCGCTATTGTAATATCCTCATATTGCCAATATGATCATTCATTGCTACTATTGTAGGTATATATCGCTACTACATGCAATTGAGGTGTCTTGATGAGGGTTCATGTTACAGAATTACTAGATGGAGACCGTTTAACGAATGATACATTCAACGATTATGGTCTTCACGTACTCTCCAAAGGAACGGTGCTTAACAACCAGGATATATCAAGACTATTTCAACATCGAATTGATTATGTTGATATCGATTTGAGGGCAAGCGAAGCTTCTGAAGGTCGAACGCTTGAATCAACGGTAAACCCCAAGTGGCTCCCAACTGTGCAGCCACTCTACGAAAACGCTGTCAAAAATTTTGAGGGACTGTTCACGAAAGCCTCTGCCTCCGGAATGATCGATGATGCCGAGGTTTCTTCCATGTTCGGACCGCTTCTAAATAACCTGCAGCTTGAACGCGACGTTGTATCCATGCTGCTTTTGCTTAATACGAAAGATGATTATACCTACCAGCATTCTGTTCAGGTCGGCATGCTCTCCTACTATTTGGCTACATGGGTAGGCTATACGAATGAAGAAGCGGTTAAGGTTGGCAAAGCAGGCTTTCTCCATGATATCGGAAAATGCCGCATAGAGGATCAAGTCCTGAACAAGCCAGGGCGGCTAACGGAAGAAGAATACGAAGAAGTTAAGAGACACACGCTATATGGCCATGAAATTATATTGCAATCATTCGACGAACCCTTTGTCGCTTACGGAGCGCTTCAGCACCATGAACGCAATGATGGTACAGGTTATCCCTATGGATTATCCGGTGATGAGATCCATCCCGTATCCAAAATCATCGCGGTTGTCGACATCTATAGCGCAATGATATCCCAGCGCGTATATCAGCAGAAACGAGATTTGCTCTATGTATTAAGAGAGCTTTACCGTTTAAGCTTCAAGGAGCTTGACCCTTCCACTACGCATACTTTTATTCGTCATATGATGCCTAACTTTATTGGGAAGCGCGTTGAGCTTGTGAGCGGCGAGAGCGGCATTATCGTCATGACTCACCCTACCGAGTTCTTTCGTCCGCTTATCCAAATAGGTGATGATTTTATCGACATGGCCGTTGAACGCGAATATGAAATCCAGCAAGTATATCTGTAAACACTCTCAAAATTCAACTCCGATTTATACGCGAGTTGAATTTTTTTATGAGATGGGGCTGTATGCATTTGCAATAACAACGAGCAGCAATAGAAAATGAATTGCCCTTCCAAAGCCCGCCTCCTCTTATTGGAGACGGGCTCTTTACGTTACTGTCTATTCCATAAAGTTCGGAATTAACTAGGCTTCCTTTTTCTGATCTGCTCAAAGTGAATTTGGGCATGGCAGTGACGCACGCAAATCTATCAATCTCATAGAATACTATTAATTCTAGCAAAGGAGTTGATAGGATATGTCAAAGAACAGCAGCAGTGGCAGCCGAAGCAGTGGAAATCGTTCAGGAGGTGGAAATGTTCAAAGCATTCTTTCACAGATCGGTGTTGGAACACCTAATATCCGCATTCGAACAATAGGCACGGAACATACAGGCGTATATTTAGGAATAACGGATGGCTCTGCCATTATTAATGAGAATGGAGTCCCTCGTTACATTAAGCTGTCTAAAATTACGGCTGTCGAAGTTGGCGTTTAATTCCATATCGGCACAAATTTATCTAAACAACTTGATGTACTAGCCCATTCGTCACTTCGCTAACAGCAACTCGCAAAATAAGAAAAGAGGAGATGGTTCAATTGCCTAAAAACAATAGCGGCGGCAACAAAAGCGGTGGAAGTCGTTCTGGTGGTAATAAAAGCAATGGCACTCGTTCTGGTGGCAACAGAAGCAACGGCAATCGTTCTGGCGGGATGTCGTCCACTCAAAGTATTCTTTCAAAAATCGGAGTTGGCACACCTAATATCCGGATTCATACAGAAGATACTTCCTTCACGGGCGTCTATTTAGGAATCAGCAACGGTTCTGCAATTATTAATGAAGGTGGAGCACCACGCTATATTAAGCTTTCTGCCATTACAGCCATTGATGTAGGCGTATAAGCAACAATTCTGTTTCCACTTCATCCCCCGAATGCTGGGGGATTTTTTATTTGGCTCCCCATCATCTCGATTTTATCATTCCATTCTGATCCTACACTACTTTTATATCACTTATTAATGCTTAGGCTGAATGAAAAAAGCCTATAGAAGGAGCGCATCCGAGGATGTGTTACCTTCAATAATCATTGGTCAACCCTACCATGTATTTCTGTAATCAAACAATAATCGCCCAGATCATGCTATAATCTCAAAAAGAGGTGATTTCATTGGGTTTCTTAATCGTTGTTATTATTTTCCTAGTACTATTTGGTTTTTTCAAAAGCAAGAAGAAGTAATTCAGCCTTCAATTCTGTACATCACCAAGTGTCAATTGCTTCATGATGTTCCCAGCTGCTATAGGATTCATCCAACTGCCGGATAGTGCAATATTGCAATATTCTCGGCGCTCCCATCGTCAGCCCACCTCCGCATGTTCTTTTGTATTCGGCCGGTCTTCTTCCCCTGAACTGTGATTCAATTTGGAATAAGAAAAATAGTTTTGAAACATAATAAACTGTCTTACTAAACAAAACCAAAGGGGTGCTGTATATGCGCGAAGGTTTGATTCCTGCCGTTCTTGGAACTGTGGTTTCTGCTTCTGGTGCAACACTGCTTAAAAGCAAGTACAAACTTGTTGGTACAGGTGTTCTCGGTTTTGGGCTTGCCCATCTTATTCTTGGGGCAATCGATTTGGTTGAACATCGGTAGGTTTGGTAAGATAAACGGGGAGGTTCATTTTTTGCCTCCCTCCATGTATTTCCGTGTTCACGCATATTCCTCTGTCTCGGGAACTTCTTCCCCGCACATCAAGCAGGTCCCCCCCACCTCAAACCCATCTTGCAGCACGATCATGTCATCTGTTTTCTTCTTTTTTTATGCTTACAATTGTTCAACACCTCCATGATCTTCTGTATTCATTGTGTTACATTATCTAATTAAGACTTTACTTCTTATAAGAAATGAATTAACCCATACATTCAAACCTGCCATCCAACCTTCTCCGGCTATTGATCCGACTTTAGCTGCCGGTTCAGCTCAAAAAACTAGAACACCAACAACTCCAAAAACTGCTGATAGCGTAGGGAATGTTCCATTTCCTCCATTTATAGCAGATATGCTTAAAGAAATGAAAAAGAATCCGCAGAAAAAATCTACGGATTCTATGATTCATTACATGTCTTCGGTGGATTAGCACCTTACCATTATTCACACATTCATAAGCGCGATAAGAAGGATTACCAGAATTACGCATCTGTAAAAGTAACTGCTCCTCCTTGCCCGCCTGGAACTTCTGCTGCTGCAATTGTTTGAGCTTCCGTACTACATAAGAATGCAAAGTCCGCTATTCCTCCTGCAGGTCCTACAGGTCCTGTTACACCAGCAGGTCCAATGAGCCCTTGTATTCCTTGAGGTCCTGTAACTCCTTGTACTCCTTGTACTCCTTGTGCTCCTTGTGGTCCTGCTGGACCGGCTAGGAGGTACATTTATATTGACTTTATATACTCTTTGAAAATTAACATAAGCAAAATCAAAATAAATTTCATAGAATACTAGAGTGTGCATCAAAAACACAGCTTATTTCATTATCGAACAACAAAAAAATCCACAGAAAAAATCTGTGGATTTTACTACTTCTATTAGTAAATTCTAATAAAATCAAAGGCACTTTTAACATAATGGTATCAAAAAGGTATCATACGACTTTTGAAAGCCTCTGAGCCCTAAATACTTCTACGTTTTTGTTACCCGATCGAACCTTCCATTTCGAACTTGATCAAACGGTTCATCTCTACCGCATATTCCATCGGCAGCTCTTTCGTGAACGGCTCGATGAAGCCCATTACGATCATTTGCGTTGCTTCCGCTTCACTAAGACCGCGGCTCATCAAGTAGAACAACTGATCCTCCGAAACCTTCGACACAGTAGCTTCATGCTCAAGCGTAATGTTGTCGTTCATAATTTCGTTATAAGGAATTGTATCCGATGTTGACTCATTATCAAGAATGAGCGTATCGCATTTGATGTTCGCTTTCGCGCCATCGGAGTTGCGGCCGAAGGATGCAAGGCCACGGTAGGTTACTTTGCCGCCGTGTTTGCTGATCGACTTTGAGATAATCGTGGAGCTTGTATCCGGCGCAAGGTGAGTCATTTTGGCGCCCGCATCTTGATGCTGGCCTTTGCCGGCAACTGCGATAGACAATACCATGCCTTTCGCACCGCGACCGCGTAGAACGACTGCTGGATACTTCATCGTAAGTTTCGAGCCTATGTTGCCGTCTACCCACTCCATTGTAGCATTCTCGTCAGCTACCGCACGTTTCGTAACAAGGTTGTAGATGTTTGGCGCCCAGTTTTGAATCGTCGTATAACGCACGCGTGCGTTTTTCTTAACCAAAATCTCAACAACCGCGCTATGCAGCGAGTTTGTGCTGTATACAGGTGCCGTGCAGCCCTCTACGTAGTGAACGGAGCTGTCTTCGTCCGCGATAATAAGCGTACGCTCGAACTGGCCCATGTTCTCGGAGTTGATACGGAAATACGCTTGTAGTGGAACCTCGCATTTCACGCCTTTTGGCACGTAGATGAAGCTTCCGCCTGACCATACCGCACTATTTAGCGCTGCGAATTTATTATCGTTCGGAGGAATAATCGTTCCGAAATATTCTTTCATCAGCTCTGGGTACTCGCGAAGCGCAGTATCCGTATCCGTGAAGATTACGCCTTGCTTCTCAAGATCCTCTTGCATGCTGTGGTAAACGACTTCGGACTCGTATTGAGCCGAGACGCCTGCTAGAAACTTCTGCTCAGCTTCAGGGATTCCCAATTTGTCGAAGGTTTCTTTAATTTCGGAAGGAACTTCTTCCCAGGTCTTGCCTTGCTTATCCGATGCACGAACATAATACTGAATGTCGTCGAAATCGAGCTCATCCATATTGCCGCCCCATTTAGGCATCGGCATTTTGAAGAACTGCTCCAAGGATTTCAGACGGAATTCCAGCATCCATGCAGGCTCGCCTTTAATATCCGAAATCGTGCGAACGATTTCTTCCGTTAATCCTTTGCCTGATTCGAATACGGCTTTGTGCTCGTCACGGAAACCATACTTATAATCTTCCATTTCCGGCATTGATTTAGCCATGGTCATTCACGCTCCTCTTCAATCTTGTTTTAATGTGATTCTTGCTGCTGCTCGATGCCCTTGCGCAAAGCGTTCCACGCGAGTGTCGCGCATTTGATCCGTGCAGGAAATTTGTTTACACCCGAAAGTGCATCCAGCTCCTCATATTCATCAAATTCAACCGGTTCGCCTTTCATTAAAGCTGAGAACTTCTCAGCCATTTCAAGCGCCTCGTCGAATGTCTTTCCTTTAACCGCTTCTGTCATCATGGAAGCAGAGCTCATGCTGATCGAACAGCCTTCACCGCTGAATTTTGCGTTCGTCACTTTGCCTTCAACGACCTGAAGCTGAAGCGAAATCCGATCGCCGCAGGTAGGGTTATTCAGGTTTATCGTAACGGATTCTTCATCCAGCGTTCCACGGTTACGGGGATTCTTGTAATGATCCATTATAACTCTACGATATAAATCATCCAATTGCATGACCGAAGAACTCCTTTGTTTGTAGTAAGGCATCGGCTAAGCGGTCAATTTCATCTTCTGTATTATATAAATAAAAGCTTGCTCTAGCCGTAGCCGATACGTTCAGCCATCTCATGAGCGGCTGGCAGCAATGATGCCCCGCGCGAATCGCAATTCCTTTGGAGTCAAGCACCGTAGCAACGTCATGCGGATGCACATCCTCCAAATTGAAGGTAACGAGACCAACACGGTTTTCCTTTGGACCATATAGAGCTACGCCATCGAGTGAAGAAAGCTTTTCGTAGGCGTAAGTAGCCAGACGTCTCTCATGCCGATCGATTTCTTCAAGTCCGATTTCCTGTAAAAAGTCGATTGCTGCTCCAAGTCCGACAGCACCTGCAATAATCGGCGTGCCGCCTTCGAATCGGTAAGGGATCTCTTTCCAAGTGGACTCGTATAGATCAACGAAATCAATCATCTCGCCGCCGTATTCGATCGGTTCCATTTTGTTAAGCAGCGCCTTCTTGCCATATAATGCGCCGATGCCCGTAGGACCACACATTTTATGACCGGAAAAAGCATAGAAATCCACGTCCAAATCTTGGAGATCGATTTTCATATGCGGCGTGCTTTGTGCTCCGTCAACGACCATGATCGCGCCGTTGCGGTGTGCAATCTGTGTTATTTCCTTGATAGGATTAATCAACCCGAGTACGTTGGAAACGTACGTAACCGACACTACTTTCGTCTGCGGCGTGATCGTTTTCTCGATATCCTCCAAAGAGAGGGTGCCGTCAGGCTGCATCGGAATATATTTCAAGGTTGCTCCAGTCGCCTTCGCAGCTTGCTGCCAAGGGATAAGGTTGCTGTGATGCTCCATCTGCGTGATAACAATTTCATCGCCTTCGCCGCACATGGCGCGGGCATAGCTGGAAGCGACCAAATTCAGGGCTGTCGTTGTCCCCCGCGTAAAAATGATTTGCTCTGGCGCTCCTGCGTTTAGAAACTTAGCGACCTTCTCGCGCGCTCCCTCATAGGCATCAGTCGCCCTGGAACCAAGCGTATGCACACCGCGATGAACGTTCGCGTTATCCAGCTCATAGTACCGATTAACCGCATCAATGACGGAGCGCGGCTTCTGTGAAGATGCCGCGCTGTCCAGATAAACGAGCGGATGCCCGTTTATTTCTTGATGCAATATCGGGAATTGCTCCCGAATCGCATTTATATTCATCCCTCAAGCTTCCTTTCGAGCAAACGCTGAAGTTGACCGCGAACCGCCTCGACTGGAATTTCCGATACGACCGGTGCCAAAAAGCCGTAAATAATTAAACGTTCAGCGTCTTGCTTAGATATACCGCGCGACATCAGGTAGTAGACCTGCTCGGGGTTAACTTGCCCTACGCTTGCTGCATGTCCTGCAGTAACGTCATCTTCATCTATAAGCAAAATCGGGTTGGCGTCGCCGCGCGCTTTAGGGCTCAGCATGAGTACCTTCTCCGTCTGAACACCGTTCGCTTTCGTCGCGCCCTTCTCGATCTTTGTAATACCGTTAATGATCGCCGAAGCGGAATCTTTCATAACTGCGCGAGTAACCATGTTGCTGTCTGAGCTCTTGCCGAAGTGAACGGCTTGTGTCGTCAAGCTGTTTTGCTGCGCGTTCTTGCCAACGCTAATTACTTTTGCATCGGAAGTTGAACCGGTTCCCTTTAGGATGGATTTGGTGTCGGACAACGTGTTGCCGTCATTCAAATCACCGATAATCCATTCCATTTGTCCATCATTCTCAATAACGGAGCGTCTAATCGACATATCCACACCGGTCTCGCCCATATGATGGATCGAGCTGAAACGAACATGAGCGCCAGGCTTCACGAACACTTCAACGATGGATGGATGTACGAATGGAGCGCTGCCAGCGCCTGGCTCAGATACAACGCAGTCTACGTAAGTAACCCGGCTGTTGCTGTCTGCAACGATTAGAATATGCGGCGCGAACGTCGCCTCTGCAGAATCGTTGTAGAAAATCGCCTGCAATGGAAGCTCAACCTCTACGTTTTTAGGAACATAAACGAATACGCCGCCATTCCACAATGCTGCATGTAGAGCAGTCAGCTTATCTTCATTCTTCGCTACCGCTTGGAACAAATATTTCTGAACGAGCTCGCCATGCTCCTTGCATGCCGTTTCCAAATCCGTGAAAATAATGCCTTTGCTGGCATATTCGCTTGAAAATTCTTTCCAGACGATGCCGGAATTGCGTTGAACAAGCAAGTTTTCAGTGCCTTCTGTAATCAATTCACGAACGACCTCAGGAAGCTCGCTTGTAGCGCTAACCGCTGTCGGCTGCTCGTAGCTGCCTACTGCCGTCAAATTCCAACGTTCAATCCTAACCTTCTCCGGCTTGGGCCAGCCTAATGTTGCGGCAAGCTCAGCCGATTCTCCGCGCAGCTCGACAAGCCAGTTCGGCTCGCCTTTGCTGCGTGCCAGTGCTTCAGCAGCTTGGCGGGTTGTCGGAGTAGTTAATTGTGTACTCATCCGTTATGCCTCCTTCTCCGCTTAAGCCTGGCCGACCGTTTCGTCTACGATGCCAAGTTCTTCTTTAACCCAATCATAACCTTCGTTTTCCAAACGCTCTGCAAGCTCAGGACCGCCTGATTTAACGATGCGGCCTTGCATCATCACGTGCACGTAATCAGGAGTAATATAGTTAAGCAGACGCTGATAGTGAGTAATAATCAAGAAACCGCGATCTTCCGAGCGCATAGCGTTAACGCCTTGCGATACAATACGAAGCGCATCGATATCAAGACCGGAGTCGATCTCATCAAGCACGACGATTTTAGGATCAAGCAGCATCATTTGCAGAATTTCATTCCGTTTTTTCTCGCCGCCGGAGAAGCCTTCATTCAGGTAACGGTGAGCGAACTCAGGGTTCATCTCAAGCTCCTTCATCTTGCCTTCCATTTTGCGGATAAACTTAATAAGTGAAATTTCATTGCCTTCTCCAAGTCGTGCGTTCAATGCACTGCGCAGGAAGTCGGAATTCGTTACGCCTGGAATTTCACTTGGGTATTGCATGGCGAGGAACAAGCCAGCAAGCGCACGCTCGTCAACGCCCATTTCTAGAATGTCTTCACCATCAAGAACTGCCGTGCCTTCCGTTACTTCATATTTAGGATGCCCCATCAAAGCGGATGCCAGCGTGGATTTACCGGTACCGTTAGGGCCCATGATCGCGTGAATTTCTCCACCTTTAATTTCAAGGTTGATTCCTTTTAAAATCTCTTTTCCGTCGATAGCCGCTTTCAGGCCCTCGATGACAAAATGCGTTGCCATAATATGCTGATCCCTCCAAGGTTGGTTTAATTCGCTCAGACACATCTATAAAGAATAGACTTTCTATTATAGAGTGATTCTCAATGATTCTCAATAATCATTTTAATATAGTTTTTGTTATAAATCAATGCGAGATGTCCTTCAGTGGCTGATTATGTCTATTTATATCACCGAAAATTCAATGAAATCCCGCACTTCAACAGGTTAAACGGGGCAGAAAAAATATATGTTCCCCGTCTGCAATTCTCAATTAGAATTGCACGCCTCCTACCATGCCCATGCCTTATGAGCCCAGTGCCTGTTTTACCTTGTCCACTTCAGCCTGAAACCTTTCATCATTTAGTACGGGAATGTGCGCCTGCTGTTTTATTTCCTCTTCCAGTCTTACCCAAGATTTGCATCCATTATAAGCAGGAAGGTTAGCTATTTCAGCCGGGTTCTCCAAACGGTATACGCGAAGGACGAGTACGTGCAGCGGCTTTGTTTTTTTCCAGCGCAGCCGTTCCTCGGCAAATTCGTCTGTCCATATATGTAGATTTCGCAAACGGTCCAGCGTCTGCTGATCGGTTACCTCGATATCCATCACGACGGAAGCATATGCATCAAGCTGTACGGTCTCCCTGTCCAGTGACCAGCCTTTCAGCGTTTCATCCAGCTCGCTTTTATAAGCCTCTTTGAGCAGATGCTTTTTCTGGTGCTCGTATGCGGGCATTAAATAGAAGTTCGGGCTCAAAAGCTGAAAATCACGCGTCTCCTCAACAATTCCGCCTTTGCGCATGACGATGATCTGCGTCCCTTCAACGAGCGCTTTTACACTGACCGCCCATTCCTTTAAAGCGATGTTTTGAAGCTCATTTGGCATCTCCATTGTGCATCCCCCGCCTATCTGTCTATAATTGAACATATTATATCAAACGAAACTATTCCAAGGCGAAAAAATTTACATTATACTATGTTGAGATGAATACTGGGCATTGCTGCCCAACAACTATAACTCGGAGGTGGACAGCCATGTCTGCATATCATCCATTAACGGAACAAGAAGCAATCGAAATAGCATCAACCCTCGACGGATTCTTCCCGAGCGGAGCAAATCTATCCAGCCGCGAAATCGGCGACGGAAATTTAAATCTCGTTTTTCACATAACAGACTCTGTCAGCGGCAAGAGCCTAATTATGAAACAAGCGCTGCCTTATGCTAAAGTAGTAGGCGAGTCTTGGCCGCTTACGCTGGATCGCGCACGCATTGAGAGCGAGAAGCTTTTATTAGAAGGAGAGCTTGCACCCGGCCTCGTACCAGTCGTCTATAAGTATGATCCAGAGCTTTATTTGACCATTATGGAGGATCTTAGCGATCATGTTATTATGCGTCAAGGTTTAATCGGAGGTACGCGCTATCCAAAATTCGCGGATGACATCTCAACCTTTATTGCCCGCACTTTATTTTTCACATCCGATTTAGGCATGAATCAGCAGGAGAAGAAGCTGCAGGTAAAAGCGTTTATTAATCCGGAACTTTGTAAAATAACTGAAGACCTGATTTTTGATGATCCGTACACGGATTCTCCAAATAACAGCTTCGACCCTGCCATTCGCGATGCTGCCGAAGCTCTGTGGCAGAATGAGCAGCTCCATCTTGAAGTTGCGATTCTTCGCGATAAATTTCTAACAAACGCGCAAGCGCTGCTTCACGGAGATTTGCACACCGGCAGCGTATTCGTTACGCCTGAATCCACCAAGGTTATCGACCCGGAATTCGCGTACTACGGTCCAATTGGTTTCGATATTGGCGCAGTAATCGCGAATTTGCTTCTTAACTTTGCAGGCCAAGAGCATTGGATTACTGATGCAGGCCAACGTGCAGATTTCCGTCAATACTTAACAGATACGGTACGAGATGTGTGGAATCTGTTTGACCGTAAATTCCGCGCATTGTGGCAGGAACAAGGGCTGGACAGATTGGCTTCTTCTACCCCTGCTTTCAAAGATTATTACATGCAGCGATTGCTGCAAGATACGATCGGCTTTGCCGGATGCAAAATCGTACGTAGGATTGTCGGGCTATCGCATGTCGTAGACATCGACCGCATTCCTGATTCGGCTGCCAAGGAGAAGGCCCAGCGCCTGGCGCTTGCAATCGGAACGTCGCTTATCCTGAGCAACCGTAAAGCGCAATCCATAGAGGAAGTTATCGATATCGCATTATCGCAGGCAAATAACTGAAATAGACGGAGAGGATTTGACATCATGACTACAAACTATGCTGGTTTGCAATCTGTGATTTGGAGAGAAGACAGACTTGATTTGCTGGATCAACGGCTTTTGCCTGAGGAAATTGTATATTTGCCATTGTTGACAGCAGAGGATGTATGGGAGGCGATTCGCCATCTTAAAGTGCGCGGAGCCCCTGCAATCGGCATTTCGGCTGCCTATGGCGTCGTGCTCGGCAGTCGCAATGAGCAGTCATTGGACACATGGCTGGCAGAAGCAATCAAGCAAGCTGAATATTTGGCAACGTCAAGACCGACCGCAGTTAACTTGTTTTGGGCGCTTGACCGCATGAAGGCTGCCGCTGCTGACTTTGCAGCAAATGGCCTCTCACTCGAAGAAAGCAAAGCCGCTTTGTTATCCGAAGCCTTTGCGATCCAAAGTGAGGATGAGGAAACGAACAGAATGATTGGCGAGCATGCGTTGTCTTTGTTCAAAGATGACATGGGCGTGCTTACGCATTGCAATGCCGGAGGCTTGGCAACAGCCAAATACGGCACTGCGCTTGCACCGTTCTACTTAGCGCTGGAACGAGGCATTACCTTGCGTGTATTTGCCGACGAAACCCGTCCAGTTCTACAAGGGGCAAGGTTGACAGCCTTTGAATTGCAGCAGGCAGGCGTAGATGTCACGCTCATTTGCGATAACATGGCAGGCATGATTATGGCCAAAGGCTGGGTTGATGCGGTTATCGTAGGAACGGACCGCGTTGCAGCAAACGGTGACGTCGCTAACAAAATTGGAACATATAGCGTTGCTGTGCTAGCTAAGGCGCATGGCATCCCATTCTATGTTGCTAGTCCGCTGTCAACCATTGATCTGAACACGCCGACCGGCTCGGAAATTCCGATTGAAGAACGCAGCGCAGAGGAGATTACGGAAGGCTTTGGCAAGCGTACCGCGCCGCAGGGTATTAAAGTATATAATCCAGCATTCGATGTTACGCCTAATGAATATGTAACTGCAATCATTACGGAGAAAGGCATCGTTGAAGCACCATACGATGTCAACCTGCGCAAACTATTCGAATCTTAAATCAGCGCCTATAAAGTGAGCCCTAATCCCTTCGATAAGCATTATTCATTCCGAAGGATTAGGGCTCTTAACTGTCGATTACAGCATTAACTGAAGTGCCTCGTAGCCTTTCATGCCTGCTATAATACCGATTGATTCTGCCGTAGTTGTAACGGACTCCAACGGGGCAGCCAATAGCTCTTCAAGCGTTCGCACGCCAACAGCACGCCCGGCCAATATTTCCCGGTCCTTGAGACGCTCATTAAGCAGCGATACGTCCAGTGCGCCGCACATAATATACCCTTTGTCCGTCATAATGGCGAGCAGCGTTGTTTTGGGCAGCTTCACTTCAACACCAAGAACGGTTTCTCCATTCTCAAGTGTGAAAGGAACCATCCGCATCATATAGGATCCACCCCCTTCATACCGCATAGTTAGAGGCAATGCACTGCAACCTCATTATATGCAAGAAATATTTTGGCAGTGTTGGTTAAATGCACATTAATGGCATTACATGTTTGTTGTTTTTAGTGGTATATTAGTACTACATCAAACAGTCCGGAGGTTCTATGGAAAAAGAAAGCTCATCCCAACGCCAATCTTCCTTTGTGTTCAACATCGAGGTGCTTGTAGAAGGGAACAACAACGCAGAGGCTTTAGAACAGCTGCTTCAATCACTCAATCGTTCAGGCTTCATTGATTATCGCATTTTGTCCGGCATTCAGCTGGGAGAGCAAATCGATCAAAGGAAAAAGAACGCTAAAGAGGTCCATGACATCCCTGTTCAGCCGAAAACCACTGAAAACGTTATCATTTCTGAGCAGCAGGTTGCAGCACCCGCCAGCAAAGAAGACAAAAAGCTCGCAAACCAAACAGACAAGTCCAAGACAGAATCGTTAGACGAGTTAAGCTACTTTGACAAAATAAAAGCAATTATGAAAAACAACACGTTAATTAGACTGATTGTCAACAAAGGACTTGGCATCAAGTTAAATATTCCTTGCAGAATTATCAATATGGATGAATCCGAAAACATCATTACTGTTTATCACGTTGACGAGAAGCAGGTTTATACGTTCCGAATGAATGAAATTGAAGACTTTTTTTATTGATGAACAAGCGTAAACGGCTGAAGCCCTCCTCTGGCGGTTAAGCTTACGTTTCGCGTAGAAATATAGAGAAAGTTGGCGAAATCATATACTTTCCTATATTTTAAGTAGAAACGCCTGAGGGCGTCCTTTCCATAGACGCCGTCGTTTCGGCGAAACGTATAGAGAAAGAATGAGCAAACCCAAATACTTTCCTATACGTCAAGAAGAAACGGCTTCGCCGTCCACTAGAGGAAGGAAGCCGTTTCTCGTAGAAATAGAAGAATGCTTTATCGCGTGAAACATATTAACACTTATATTGCGAAAAAGAAGGTGATTCAAGCGATTTAAAGCCGCTTGAAGCACCTTCTTTTTTATACATAGCCGGGGGTAAGCATCTGTTCAATATTATCGCTTGAAACGGGCGGACTCCAGAAGAAGCCCTGCATTTCATCACATTTGTGCTTGCGCAAAAATTCCATTTGTCCTTCTGTTTCTACTCCCTCGGCGATAACTTGTATATTAAGGTTATGCGCCATTGCGATAATCGCAGCGACGATTTCGGCATCGTTCGGATCCTGCTGGATATCACGTACAAAAGAGCGATCGATTTTCAAACGGTCAATTGGAAAATTCTTTAAATAATGAAAGGAGCTATATCCCGTACCGAAGTCATCTACGCTAATATTGACGCCTAACTCCGTTAAATCCAATAAGCATCTTGATACATGGCTGACATCCATCGTCATGGATTCGGTTATTTCAAGGTCAAGATACTTTGGATCCAGTCCCGTTCTTGTAAGTACATCGGATACCTTGCTCGCTAGATCATTCTGTACGAATTGTCTTATGGATAAGTTCACGGATACGGGTATAGATGGGAGTCCAGCTTCCTGCCAAGCTTTGTTCTGCCGGCACGCTTCCTCAAGTACCCAATCACCGATTTGAACAATCATACCGCTTTCTTCGGCTAATGGAATGAAGCTTCCTGGCGGAATCATGCCTCTCTGCGGATGATTCCAACGAACAAGCGCCTCAACGCCAACCATCGTTCCTGATCCAAGATCATATTGCGGCTGGTAATGAAGAACGAATTCGCAGCGCTGTATCGCACGGTACATTTCATGCTGCAGCGTAAGCCGCTCCAGCGAAGAATTACTCCAGCTGTCTGAATACAGCATGCAATCGTTTTTGCCGCTTTCCTTTACTTTGACAAGCGCCATATCTGCCTTCTTAATCATGGAGTAGCTGTCATCATTCTCATCTTGGTTCGTGACAAGTCCTATGCTTGCCGTAATATGTAAGGGAAACCCGCTAAGTTCATACGGTTCTTCTATGGCCTTCAGCAGCTGCCTGGACAACTCCAGCAAATGCTTCTCCGATTGCAAGTTACAGTACAATAAGGCAAATTCATCGCCTTCCATCCGAGCCGCGAAATCATTGTCGGAAAAGTCGCGATTGAGCCGCTCTGCAACCTGCATGAGCAGGATATCGCCAAACTCCCGTCCGAAGGAGGCATTGACCAGCTTAAATCGGTCCAAATCCAAATAACAGATGCCAACTACCCGTTCTTCTTCCTTCGCTCTTGCCAGCGTCTCCGTCAGCTTCATCTGAAATAAGGTTCGATTCGGCAACCCTGTCATATCATCGTAATAGGCCATATAACGGATTCGTTCCACATTCCGCTTGCGGTCGCTTAAATCCTGGCTTATGATCACCGTGCCGACGACTTCGTCCTCTTGCATCATCGGCGAGCAAACGACCTGCAGCTCGAGCGGGAACCCTGAACCGTGAGTAATATTGATATTAATTTGTTTCGTCTCGCCTTGAAGGGCACTCTCGAACGTTTCGTTCAATAATGATCTGCTGCTTGGATCAACGATCCGATCAATAGGTTCGCCAAGCAGCTCCGAGCGGTGATACCCAAGCGTGCGGCTTGAAGCTTCGTTCATTTCCATGAACATGCCCTTTTTATCAAGCACAGCTAATGGTACTGCATCTGATCGAAGCAATGTTTCTACAATGGCCGTATGATAGTTTTGGAAGCTTAACGATTCGCTTCGTTTTATATAGACGATTACCGCTGTAACGAATAACGATGCCGCAATAGCTGCAGCCGTCCATTTGTACATGTCGTTAGATATAAGCAGCAATGAAACAGCAACCCATACTAATGCTAGCGCTGTAAGCAAACAGCTAATAACAAATGACCCATTAAACGATTGCCTCAGCTGCTGCCGTTTTGTTTGATTAGGAAAACCATCCATCCGTTTCATTACGCACAAACGTCCTTCCTCTATTTCGAGTCAAGTGAGTGTTCGCTTTATTATAAACGAAGTATGCCTTCTGGTATAGAAATATTTACTAAAGCGAATTATTATGCAAATTCTATGCCTAGTACTCTATCTTCATTCCTTTTAATGTCATTTTATTCACTTATTCTTTTTTTTTTCATTGCCGCAATAATGACGCATGTCCATCCTGCGAGGATCGCCACACCGCCTAGCGGGGTTACCATCCCAAGCTTGCTAAAGCTTGTAAGAGCAAGGATATAAAGACTGCCGCTAAAAATAATCATCCCTGTAAAAATGAGCCGACCACCGTTTAGAACCAGCTTTCCTGCTGCTATTTGCTTCGCAAACAAAGCGATAAGCATAAGTCCCAATGCGTTATACATATGGTATCGGACACCTGTTTCGAAGATTTCCAAATAATGATCCGTTATTTTCTGTTCAAGCCCATGTGCCCCGAAGGCTCCTAAGGCGATAGCTATTGCGGCATTTAACGCGCCAATTGCAAAATATTTTGGAAACATGTAGTTTTCAATCCTTTCAAATTTGTGTATAATTTTACCGTAATTAGTAAAGGAGACGATATAAATGGATAAAGAGCCTAATAACTTCCCTAATCAAAACTCGCCCACCGAGCCTTTTGGATCCAAACCGATCTTCTCCAACGAACCAGCTTCAGACTTCGGTCCCAAGAAGCAATCCGGTCTCGGCATTGCAGCTTTCATCATTGGGTTGGTTGCAATTGTATTGCTTATCATCGCATTTGTCGCAGGCAACAGCTTCGCAGACCAGCTTGCGGCTTCTGACCTCATCATCACGGATCCTGAGGATCCTGCTGCTGTTCAGGCAGCCCTTGAATCGCTTGGAGAAACCGTGTTTGCTTCCATGGTCATTGCTGTGCTCTGCATATTCGGAGCCGGCTTCATCGCTTTCGTAGGCTTGATTCTAGCTATCATTGCAGCATGCTCCAGCAAACGCCGCAAAATATTCGGAGTCATTGGCATTGTACTTAACGTTGCAGTCATCATCGGCGGTATCAGCCTATTCATAGCAGGCATCGGTTCCCTTGCTGCCAACATCGTTCAATAAAAAATCTTTTTGATAAAGTCTGCTTCAGCCGCCCAGCGCGCTCGAAGCAGACTTTTTTGTTGCGAATTATTTGACCAGCATCCTCGTTCTGCTGAAGCCCTCTTTGGTCTTCATAACTTCAAGGCAGGCTGGAAATGCATCCTTCAGCTCCTGCACATGCGAGATAACGCCAATCATTCTGCCTGCCTTTTGCAAATCCACAAGCGTGGCGATCGCCTTTTGCAGCGACTCCTCATCAAGCGATCCGAAGCCCTCGTCTATAAACATCATCTCAATCGTCACGCCACCCATATGGGATTGTATGACGTCAGTCATGCCAAGCGCCAAGCATAGAGAAGCATTGAATTTCTCTCCGCCTGATAATGTCTTCACGTCGCGGTTCTGGCCTGTATAGGCATCGTATACATCCAGGCCGAGCCCGCTTTGCTTGCCTCGCGTTTCAAGCCGGTCGCTTCTCTGCAATGAGAATTGCCCATTCGACAAATCATGAAGCCTCGCGTTTGCCGCATGAAGGATTTGTTCCAGGTACTCGATAAGAATATAACGCTCGAACGATATCTTTAAAGCATTATCGCCTTTGAGCATATGGAATACATCCATCATTTCCTCCAGCGTTCCTTCCAGCGTCTTCACCTGCTCGTTCGCCCTGCTTATTGAAGCTGCCAGCCGCCGCGCGGTCTCGGCCGTTCGCGATGCGCCCTGAGCGGCCGACAGCCACTCCTCCATCTCGCGTTTAGCAGCCGAGAGAGATTCCTCTAGCTGCAATAATGGCATGCGCGGTTTGCCGGCAAGCTCGCTTTGCAGCTCTATAAGCTGCTGCATAACGGAAGCATGCAAAGTTTGATAAGAAGAAATCTCTTTTTTCAACTGTTCTCTTGAAAGCTCCGGCAATACAGCCTCGGTGTACTGCTGAATCGTCGTAAACCCAGCCTTCTCTAATTCGTTCAACAATCTCTGCTCTGCTTGCTGCTTGCTGAACACCGCTTCCCGCAGCTGCTGCTCCGCTTGATCGGCATACGCTTTGTGCTCAGCGAGCTTAGCTGTCTTGGCTTGAAGCTGTTCCTGTGCGGCAGTCCAAGCTTTATGCATACGGTCTGACAAGTTCTGCTGCTCATTGAGCTTATTACTTAGCTGCTCAGACGAGCGCAGCGTATCCGGCACCCGCAGCAGCTCTCGCTCCATTGCAGACTGCAGCGAGGTTTTCTCGATAGCAAGCTGCTGCCGTTGCTGTTGAAGCTGATCCTTCGCAACCATCTGTTTCTCTAGATGCAGTTCCTGACGTTCATACAGCTGCTTAAGCTCAGGCAGCTGCTTTGCTTTGGCTAACAGCTTGTCCGATTCATCCTTAAGTGAACGCCACTGCTTCGCAAGCTCCGCCCGCTGCTCCTCCAGCCTTTCGGCTTGCAGGCCGAATTCCGCAAGCTCTCTCGCCTCTTCTTCCCTTGTTGCGCGCGCTGCCGCGGCTTGCGCACGCGCTTCAAGCCATTCGCGCTCCACAGCAGCTAACTGCGTCTTCACTTCCTGAAGCTTCAGCCTGCTAGGCACTTCCGTTCCCGAACTCGCCTTAATGGGATGCTCTTCGCTCCCGCATACTGGGCATGGCTTCCCATCATGCAAGTGAGCAGCCAGCAAAGCGGCCTGTCCCTCAATCCAAGCGGATTCGAGAAGGTCATGCTCCTCCTTCGCTTTGGAGAAGCTTAATGCGAATTGCTTCTCAAGCTGTGCAATGCGCGCCATTTCCTTCTCCACCTCGACGAGACGCTTAAGCTGCTTTCCTTGCTGCTCCACCAAGCGAAGCTTGTCCTGCAGATCACCGAGTCCAGCTGTTTCAAGCTCGGTAGCCTTAATCAGCGCATTCGCAGACTGACGCGTCTCGCGGAGCTGCATGAGCTCCGCTTCCGCTTGCTGCAGCTTTAATTCGCACAGCTCTTCCGCTTGTATGAGCTTGTCGATCGCTTGCTGCTGACCTGCGAGCTTTTGAACGACCGGCACAAGCTCTTGCAATCTGTTAATCTCGCGCTCAGCTTCGCGGCGTTCTTCAGCCCGCTGCTCCTCTACAGCAAACATTTCGACAGCCTGAAGCTGCCCACGTTCGGCAGCCTCCCGTTCGGCGGTTCGGATGGACAGCTGATTTTGTTTGGCTGAGGCATCCGTGCTTGCCCGCTCCGCCTGCTCCTTGTAAGGCGTAAGAATGGCTGCTTTTTCCGCAAGCGCGAGCTGCTTTTCTTTTGCCTCGTAATTGGGTTTTTGTTCGGTTAATTGCTCAAATTGGGTCTTCTTGCGGTCATGCTCTTCATGCTTGCTGTTAACTGCCGCCGCTAAGCGCAGCTTCAATTCCTCAGATTCGAGGCGCACCGCAATCGCAGTCTTCTGCGACTCAGATTCGCCTGCAAGCTGGGTGTAGAACGCTAATTCCAGCTCCAGCGCTTCAAGCACCTGTGCCGCGCTGAATATATCCTGCTTGAGCGTGCTGAACAGCTGTCCTTCGACTCGCTCAGGAAGCGATTCCTGCACTTGCTTCAGATAGGCCTGTTCAGTCGCCTTCGCTTCCTTCAGCTGATCCTGGAGCGCGCGGTGCTTCTGCTGGAATCGACTCTCCAGTCGTTCATAGAGCTCCGTTCGAAATATTCGGCGCAATATTTCTTCCTTATTATCCGTATCTGAAGTCAGCAGCTTACGGAATTCACCTTGCGGGAGCATGACAATCTGGCTGAACTGCTCCTTCGTCAAGCCGATGATTTGCTCCAGCCGTATGTTGACATCGGAAATGATGAAGCGGTCGACTGCCGGCACAGCCGTTCCGCTCGTCGTTTCGTAAAGCTCCGCTTTGCCGCCGGTCTCACTTTTATTGCTGCCCTTGCGATGGGGCATTTGCCGGATGACCATATAGCTCCTGCGACCTAGCGCAAATTCAAACTGAACGGAGGTATGTATGTCCTCAGGGGCAAAATGGCTTCGGAGCATCCGCGCATCCGCCCGGTCCTCTCCGCTTGCGGTTCCATAGATCGCAAAACATATCGCATCGAATATAGACGTTTTGCCAGCTCCCGTGTTGCCTGAAATGACAAATAAACGCCGGTGCTCCAGCTCGCTGAAATCAATCGTCTCCGCATCTCGATAAGATCCAAACGCAGTCATCGACAGCTTGATCGGTCTCATAGGGCGCCTCCCTCCTCACGCAGAAGCTCAGCATAGGTTTCCGCGAAAAGGTTTCTTTTGGCTTCGGCAAGCGGCTGGCCTTTGACCTCCTGATAGAAAGCTGAGAACAGCTCAATCGGATTCGCCTCCCGCCTTCTTGCGGCGCCGCCCCAATCCAAGCCCTCAGCAGCTACAGCGCCGCTTCCCGAAAAGGACGAACGACGCTCCACATGCAGCGCATTCGGATATACCGCACGGACCTTCTCCATCGGGAACAGTACGGGATTATCATTGAGAAGCGTGACGAATACGTAATCCTCATTCACCGCATGTTTCTCGATTTCTTCGATTGAAGCAGCAATGCGGCGCATATTGCGCAGCGGCTGCAGCTCGCGCTTCTCAATCTTCGTTCCGCCCGATGCGTCTAGCTCAATGACTAAATATCCTTTTATATGATTCTCTTCGGAGATCGAATATTTGAGCGGCGAGCCCGCATACCTTATCGTATCGTTCTTCACGAAGTGAGCCTGATGCAAATGGCCGAGCGCCGTATAATGAAACCGCTCGAAATATGCAGCACTCACATGCTCAGCCCCGCCTACCGACAATGGCCGCTCTGAATCGCTCGTATTCTGCTCGGGTTCCCCAGAAGCCGTTACGAAGGCATGGCCCACGAGCACATGCCGCGCATTGCTCTGCATGCCTGCTGCAAGCCTGCTCGTTATCGCACGCATCGCATCATCATGTGTTTTGACCGATTCATCATTCAGCACATAGCGCACCTGAGCGGGATCCGCAAATGGAACGAGGTGAAAATGAACCTCTCCATACTCATCGTGAAGCACAATTGGATCTATGCTTCCGCGAATCTGACCGGCCAAATACAATCCGTGCTTCTCCATCATTTTGGTGCCGAAATTAATGCGGTCAGGACTGTCATGGTTGCCTGAAATAGCAAGCACTGTCGTCTCTAGATCAATGACAATGCGGCTAAGCAGCTCATCCAGCAGCTCAACTGCGTCCGTTGGCGGAACCGCCCTGTCATAAAGATCGCCTGCAATAATAACCGCATCCGGACGCTCCAGCTCAATTGCTTGAAGCAGCTGCTCCAGTACGTAACGCTGATCCTCCGTCATATATACACCTTGCACGAGCTTGCCCAAATGCCAGTCCGCGGTATGAAATATTTTCATTCGTTGCAACACCCTTTCCTCGCACAGTGAAATCCACTCGATTCATGCTAACTCCCTAACCTTTATATTACCATTCGTGTATATGCATCGCATAGTGCAGCACAAAGGCAAGCTTATAGCTTGCGCATCCCGCCAATACGCGATAAAGTTAACCATGCTTCACTATTTCAATCCATTTTCATGACTATCGCGAACTGGAGGTTCACAACATTGTCACGCTTGTCAGCTGGTTTATCCAAAAACTACATATTATTGCTAATTGTCGTATTCGGCGGGTTTCTCATTTTTGGTTTTTCCGAAAATATTAAAGGTCCTGCATTGCCTAGAATGCAAAGCGATTTAAAGCTCGACGAGCTTCAAATTGGCGTTTTGCTTGCCTTCAATTCACTTGGATACTTGCTCGCTTGTACGTTCACAGGCTGGCTGTCCAACCGTGCTGGGATGAAGCTGACGCTCTCGCTGGCATTCGGCTCCATGGTTATTTCCGGCGTTTGTATTTATTTCGCAGCGAATTATACCGCTATCTCCGCTGCTTATTTTCTTATGTATATAGGAAACGGAATGTTGGAGATTGGCCTCGCCATACTCGCAGCAAAAATATTCATCAAAAATACGGGTACGATGATGAATTTGGCTCATTTCTTCTATGGGCTCAGCTCAACCTTCGCTCCGATAATCGCAGCATCACTCATGGGTGTTGAAATATTCGGCTCCGAGCTCGGCTGGCGGGGCATGTATATGCTCATGCTCGCCCTCTCCATCCTTCCTATGATGCCAGGACTATTCGCGCGCTATAAGAATGAGGGGGAGCCTGCGGCAGAGCGCATATCCTTGAAAGAGTTCGCTCGGGACAAAGTCGCTTGGCTAATCGTCGCCGTATTGTCATTCGGCGTCGTATCCGAGCTCGCCGTCGGCGGCTGGCTTGTCAATTTCCTGGAGAAAGCATACGGCTGGAGCAATGATTCCTCATCCAAAATGCTGTCCGCCTTCTTCTTCTGCTTCATGCTTGCACGGCTAGTGCTCGGTCCGATAACGGACAAAATTGGATATACGATGTCGCTTATCATCTTGTCTGCTTTTTCAGGGATATGCTCGGTTGCTGCCATTATTGCAGGCGAATCTGGCGCCTTCCTATTCGCCTTGGCTGGGGTAGGCATCGCCCCCATTTACCCTACGGTTATGGCTTTGCTGGCGAAACGTTATCCGAGAAATGCCGATATGGCTATTACGTTCACCGTAACCCTGATGGGAATAGCGAGCGTTATCGGGAATCTAGCCATTGGCGGCATAATCGAATGGACCAAGCAGCTGTTTGCTGACAGCGGCAGCTCGCAGGAAAGTCTCGTCGCAGGCTTGCAGGCCGGATATTTGTTTATTGGCGCTTGTGCCCTGCTTTGCTCGGTTACCTCACTCATCTTATATCGCATGCTGAGGCGTGCGCAGCAGATATTGTAATGGAAACACAAACAAGCCCTGAGTTCCTGCTTATGCAGCACAACTCGGGGCTTTCTTTTTCATAAGCGTATGAACAGCCGGACAAGCAGCTCATGTCACAAGGTTTGGATTCTATCCTCTAAGCAATCCCTTGCATGAAGCTTTCGCTGTGCACGAATCAATTGATTAAGTGGGACGTGCTTGCTTCAACAGCATATTGACGAAATATTTCCGGGCATCCGCCGTTTCGACCAGCAACGACACTTGATCTCCTTCGGGATGCTTAAGCTCCAGCCAATCGCCGCTGAGCCCCTCCCGGACTCCGGCAATCACATACTGCTGGTTCAGATAAGCGTCAATTTTCCGCTTTTCTTCGGCATACTGCTCATATGCAGACATTCGGCAGCCTCCTCGAGTGTTTGTGGTATACATTCCTACGTTGCAGGCGCATCAGCCGCTGTCGATAACGGCTCATTCGCTGAATGAAAAGGTGCTCGCTTCAAATAACGGCCTGCAGCAAGCGAGCCGACGAATTGCCGGTCGCGGATTACGAACTCCCCGCGCGACATGACACTTACTGGCTGGCCAGTGACCGTCATCCCCTCGAAAGGGTTGTAATCCACGTTCATATGCTGATTTTTGACAGACAGCGTCCGCTGTGCCAACGGATCAAAGATAACGATATCCGCATCGCTGCCAACAGCAATCGTCCCTTTCTGCGGGAAGAGACCGAACAGCTTGGCGCTTCGCGTGGACACGATATCTGCGAATTGGTTCAGCGTGATTCGCCCTTTATGGACGCCTTCCGAATAAAAGAGCGAGAACCGATCCTCGATCGTCGGTCCTCCGTTCGGAATTTTACTGAAGTCATCTAACCCAAGATCCTTCTGTCCCTCGAAATTAAAGGAGCAATGATCGGAGCCGAGCGTCTGCAATTGACCGCTGCTCAGCGCATGCCACAGCACATCCTGGTGGAAGGGCTCCCTCAGCGGCGGCGACCATACATACTTTGCTCCTTCGAAATCCGGCTTCTCCAGACTGGACTTATCAAGCACCAAATACTGCGGGCATGTCTCGCCCCATATGTCTACTCCCTGCAAGCGGGCTTCCGCAATCTGCTGCACCGCCTCCGCACAGGTCACATGGACGACATATAATCGCGCGCCAGCAAGCGCAGCAAGCTTGGCAGCGCGTCCCGTCGCTTCTCCCTCTAGAATTGAAGGTCTAGTAAGCGCATGGTAGATCGGTTCTGTCTGTCCCGCTTCCAAAGCCTTTTGAATCAAGAACTCAATGACATCGCCGTTCTCAGCATGTACCATTACCATTGCGCCAAGCTCTTTTGCGGCCAGCATAGTCCGGAACAACGTACCGTCATCGGCTTGGAATACATGTTTGTATGCCATAAACACCTTTAAGGAGGTAATGCCCTCCTCTGCCACGATGGATGGGAGCTCGGCAAGCACTTCGCCGTTGATCTCCCCTATCATGAGATGAAAGCCGTAGTCGATAGCCGCTTTCCCGTCCGCCTTCTTATGCCATGCGGCAATCGATTCACTCAATGGCTTTCCTTTTGTCGTCAGGCAGAAATCGATGATGGTCGTCGTTCCACCGAAAGCGGCAGCCATTGTCCCCGTCGCAAAGTCGTCTGCCGTGACCGTCCCGCCAAACGGCATTTCCAGGTGGGTATGCGGATCAATGCCTCCGGGGAATACGTATTTCCCTTCCGCGTCAATGATTTCCGACACATTCTCCTCAAGCCCAAAGCCGATTTGCGCGATCACGCCATCCTCGATCAGCACATCTGCTTTGTACGTATCGGCTGCCGTAACGATGATCCCATTCTTAATGAGTCTCTTTGCCACCTATACCGCCTCCTTCTTGCCTGGATTATCCGAATCCTTGCCGTTTCCCAAAGCCGCAATTGCCGCTTGCCGCTGGTTCCAGCTAAGCGGCATCTCCGCAGCAGGAACCTCTAGCATCGTAATCGCCCCTTCAACCGGGCAAACAATCGAGCAGAGATTGCAGCCAACGCAATCCTCCTCGCGAACTTTGAGATACGCTGCGCCATTCTCGTCCGTATGCCGCTCGATACATTGATGAGACGTATCCTCGCAAGCAATATGGCATTTATTGCACAAGATGCAAGTTTCTTGTTCAATACGCGCGACTACTGCATAATTCAGATCCAGATCTCCCCAATCCGAGTACTGCTCAACCGACTTGCCGATTAGCTCGTTGACCGACAGCAGCCCCTTGCTATCCAGATAATTGTTCAAGCCATCGATCATGTCCTCTACGATGCTGAAGCCGTGATGCATGGCCGCCGTGCACACCTGCACGCCTGTCGAGCCCATGAGCAGAAATTCAACCGCGTCCTTCCAGCCAGAGATGCCCCCTATACCCGAAATCGGAACGCCGACTAACGGATTGCGCGCGCATTCCGCTACCATATTCAATGCTATTGGTTTGACGGCTGGACCGCAGTAGCCGCCATGCGCTCCTTTCCCGCCAACATGCGGAATCGTATTCCATGTCTCAATATCAACGCCAGCAAGTGAATTTATCGTATTAATAAGCGAGATCGCATCAGCTCCGCCGCGAACGGCCGCCTTAGCTGTTGCCGTAATATCGGTGATGTTGGGTGTAAGCTTAACGATTACGGGCGTCCTCGCTGCCTCCTTGACCCACATCGTCTGCATTTCCACCAAATCGGGCTGCTGTCCAGAAGCAGCGCCCATCCCGCGCTCAGCCATCCCGTGCGGACAACCAAAATTCAGCTCCAAGCCGTCCACGCCAATGTCTTCGACACGTTTAACAATCTCATGCCATTTCTCCTGCTTCGGCTCGACCATGAGCGATACGACGACTGCATGGTTCGGAAACCTTCTTTTCGTTTCGTATATTTCCTTTAGATTTATCTCCAGTGGACGATCCGAAATGAGCTCGATATTGTTGAAGCCGGCAACGCGCTGCCCGTTGAAATGAACCGCTGCGAATCGAGACGATGTATTGATGATTGGATCGCCGAGCGTCTTCCAGACGGCTCCGCCCCAGCCTGCCTCGAATGCGCGCTGGACTTGATAACCTGTATTTGTTGGCGGTGCCGAAGCGAGCCAGAATGGATTCGGTGATGCAATGCCAGCCAAATTGATGCGCAAATCAGCCATGCTGTTCCCTCCTCGCAACAAGTGTATTGTAGATGGCATATGCTGTCTTCTTCCCTTGCTGTGCTGCTGATACGACCATCGCCTCGCCTTGGCCCTCGCCAAAAACGACGTCGCCTGCCGCATACACACGCGGATTGGAGGTTTGATAGGTTGCGGTGTCTACTGTTACGATTCCGCGTTTATGCGCAAGGCCAAGCTGTTCGATAAGCGGAAGATGCCGCAGCTGCCCAATCGCTTTGATTACTGCATCAACTTCCAGCATGAAGCTGGACCCTTCGATCGGAACCGGCCTCCTTCTCCCGCCTTCTTCCGATTCTTCCAAGCTCATCCTCTGGCATTCGATAGCCGTTACGTTGCCAGCCTCATCCCCGATAATCCGAAGCGGAGAGCTTAGCCAAGCAAACTCTACGCCGTCCTGCTTGGCGAACTCGAATTCAAAATCGTAAGCCGTCATCTCTTCTCTGCTCCGGCGATAGATCATCTTTACGAGGGAAGCACCTAACCGCACAGAACATGTAGCCGCATCAACCGCTGTATTGCCTGCACCAATTACCGCAACCCTCTTGCCGATCAGATCCTCCCGAAGCTCTGCTTTGGTCGATTCAATGAAGTCGATCGCATCATATACGCCGGCTAGCTGCTCACCCTCAATGCCGAGAATCGGCACCTTCGCCATGCCTATGGCAAGTACGATCGCATCATGCTTCGCTAGCAAATCCTCCACGCTTACGTCGATGCCGACTTTGGTGCTCGTCCTAATATCAACCCCAAGCTTTCTCACCTGATCAATCTCCCAAAACGAGATGCGCTGCGGCAGTCTAAACGATACGATGCCATACGTATCCAGGCCACCAGCCTGCTCCTTCGCTTCGAAGATCGTGACGGCGAAGCCGAATCGCGCAAGCTCCCGCGCCGCTGAAAGCCCGGCCGGGCCTCCGCCGATGATGGCAATCGACTTCCCGTTGTCAGCACCTGCGCTAAACAAGAGCGAGTCATTATGGATCGCCCAATCCGTCGCATAACGCTGCAGATCGCCAATCATGATCGGCTTCGACGAATGATTTAGTACGCAAGCCCCTTCGCACAGCTCTTCCGTCGGGCATACACGGGCACAGGTGGCACCAACCGGATTCGCGTCCATGATTGCGCGGGCCGATCCTTTCATGTTGCCGGAAGCGATTTTTTTGATAAAGGAAGGAATATTGATTCCCGTAGGGCATGCTTTAATGCATGGGGCATCATAACAATATAGGCAGCGGTTGGATTCTTCCATCGCTTCCTTTGGCTTCATGCCTGCCTTTACCTCGGCAAAATTGCGCCTAAGCGAGTCAACAGGTATATACGCCGCTTTGACCGTCATACTCATGCCGTCTCCTCCTTATAAGCTCACATTCTGATCATGCATTGTCCCTTGCATGGGCAGCAGAATCATAAGACGCTATTCCGTTAATCGAAGCGCCGTTCGGTAGAGCAGCTCTACTCCGAGCGCTATATCCTTCTCAGATGAGAATTCCTTCGGGTTGTGGCTGATACCGTCCTTGCACCGGACAAATATCATCCCGTAATCGCAAACATAAGACATGATCAATGCATCATGAAAGGGGCCGCTCATGAGCTCTGGAGGCGTCAGTCCAATCAAAGCTGCTTGCTCCCGCAGCAATGTCCGCAGCCGCGGCGCACAATACCTGGGATCGCTTCTTGTATCCTCCCGAATCGTATACGTCAAGCCATGCTCCGCGCAGGCCGACTCCATGAGTGCAATCAACCGATTCTCCATACTGTCTCTGCGTTTTACGTCAATATCCCGGAAGTCAACGGTAAAGCTGACCTTCTCAGGAATGATGTTGCGCGAATCCGGAAATACAGACAGCGAGCCGACTGTTCCGACCGTCGGCGCCTCAGGATCTGAAGATGCCAGCTCGTTCAGGCCAACTATAATTTTGGCGCAGCCGACCAGCGCATCCTGACGCATCGGCATCGGAACGGAGCCTGCATGCCCTGCGAAGCCAGTCATTTCGACCGTCCACCAGACGGGGCCGGATATGCCGCTGACGATGCCAACCGGCTCGCCAAGCGCCTCGAGAATGGGGCCTTGCTCGATATGCAGCTCCAGGAACGTGCCGATCCTGCCTTCTTCAAAGGCATATCCAGCGAACGCTGCAGGATCGCATCCGAAGCCCAGCAGCGCTTCTCTGCGCGTAACCCCATTTTTATCCGTTCGCTCAAGCTCCCCCTGCTCCAGCTTTCCCGTCATCCCTCTAACACCGAACAAACCTTTGTTGAAGCGGCAGCCTTCCTCGTCGCAGAAGGCTACTACCTCAATATTCGAGGAAGGCTTAATACCTGCTTCGGCCATCGTCTGAACCGCTTCGATCGCACCGAGAACGCCGATCACGCCATCGTACCTGCCGCCATACGGCTGCGAATCGATATGCGAACCCAACATAAGCACAGGGGCTTCCTTATCTAAGCCTTCCAGCACGCCAATCAAATTGCCAAACGGATCGATTATGGTTTCCATACCCGCTTCGGCCATCCAAGCTTGAACCAGTCGCACTCCTTCACGGTCTTCATGGGAGAGGGCAAGCCTACAAACGCCAGTATCTCCGATTTTTCCAATTTGCCCTAGCGCATCAATACGCTCATGCAGCCTCTTTTCATTAATGCTCATGCTTTTCAACTCGCTCATCCCCCTCACTTCGCCCAAAAACCTGAAGAAGTGTGTCGGCAATAAACACAATCTCGTCATCGGTTGTCGATAAAGGAGGACTGAGCGTCAATATATTCATAAAGCCTGGGACGGTATCTCCGTTTTTGCCAATGAGCAGCCCTCTCTGCTTGCAGCCTGCAAGGATAGCGGTCACCCTAGCTGCGGAGGCCGGTTCCTTCGTTTGTTTATCCTCCACCATCTCAATCCCGATTGCTGAACCGAAGATGCGAATTTCGCCGACATGCGGATGTGATTGAAGCGGCTTCATTCGGTTTAGAAGCTCCTTCCCTATAAAAGCAGAGCGGCTAACCAGGTTTTCCCGCTCAAGTATTTCAATATTTTTCAGTGCTACCGCGCAGGATACCGGGTTCCCGCCAAAGGTATTGACATGGCGAAAGTGGCTGTCGGGTCCGCTTTCCTTGAAGCTATCGTACATTTCGGCTGACACAGCAGTTGCCGAGAGCGGGGAATATGCGCTAGTCAGCCCCTTCGCCATCGTCACCATATCGGGACGAACGCCGAAGTTAAGATGCCCGAACCTTTGGCCGGAGCGCCCAAAGCCGCATATGACTTCATCTACGATGAGCAGTACGTCATGCTTATCGCAAATTTGGCGCAGCTTCGATAAGTAATCATCAGGTGGGACAATCATCCCTCCGCCTGTAATGACCGGCTCCACGATAATTCCCGCTACGGAATCAGGGCCTTCCCATATAATCGCATCCTCATATGCCTGCGCGCATTGCGTTTCGCATGCCCCTCTCTTCTGACCGAAGGGGCATCGGTAGCAATAGGGCGGCGGCACATGCGTGAAGCCTGCGCCAAGTGGCTCGTACTTGAGCTTCCGCTGTGCTTGCCCTGTTGCGCTTAACGCTCCCATGGAGTTACCGTGGTAGGCTCTGTGCCGCGAAATATATTTGTGCTTGGAAGCCTTTCCCCGCTGGTGATGGTATTGGCGTCCGATCTTGAATGCAACTTCATTGGCGTCTGAGCCTGAGTTGGAGAAAAAAATGCGGTATTCGCCTTCCAGCCACTCGTTAAGCTTAGCGGCTAGCTCTATCGCTGGAACATGCGATTGAATGAGCGTAGAGTAAGCAATCGTCTTCATCTGCTCGGCGGCGGCATCGGCAATTTCTGTTCGCCCGTGACCAACGTTGACGCACCATAGTCCTGACATGCCATCCAAATAGCGGTTCCCTTCAATGTCCGTAATCCAACTGCCCTCGCCGGAAACGATGATCATCGGATTCTCATTGTGGGGAGAAATATGATGCCATAAATATTTGCGGTCCTTCTCCAGCAGTGCTTCCTTTGCTTCCGTATCCCCTGCTGCCTCATTCACGCCCATAGCCTGCATCTCCTTCTTCGCGTCAGCCGCTTCTATAATAGAGCGGACCGCGGAAGAGCGCCTCCGCGATCCTTACAGACTAGCCTATGCGGCTACCTCGCCGCATCTGCCAAAATTGTTTTGTCGATTGCTGCTACTGCTTTCCTTTTGTATGTTTATGAGCTATAGCGAACAGTTCATCCATTCTTCCTTCAGTCTGTTCATGCTATTCAATAGATTGCTAGATATAGACTAATTTTCATTCACATAACCTCTACACTCTTGAATATATTGAGTAACAGACAAGAAATAAGTAAAGGTCAGCTTAAGGGTCCCGCATATTACAGCTTTAACTTATTGGAATGAGGTGAGGGGAATGGAGTCAGAGCCGCTGTTTGTTGTGTCACGAGAGGATTGGTCGCTCCACCGCAAAGGCTATGAGGATCAAGCGCGGCATCAGGAGAAGGTGCATGAAGCAATTAAGCAAAATCTTCCCGATCTCGTTTCCGATGAAAGCATCGTTTTGTCAGACGGAAGGCGTACGATTAAGGTTCCTATTAAAAGTCTCGACGAATCCCACTTTATATACAACTACAACAAGAAGCAGCATGTCGGACAAGGCGATGGCGATTCGCAGGTTGGCGACGTATTAGGCGTAGACCCGCAAGCTGCCAAAGGACCAGGCAAAGGGCAGGATGCCGGCGATCAGCCAGGCGATGACGTCGTAGATACCGAAATAAGCATCGATCAGCTCGAGGATATGCTGTTTGAGGAGCTGGAGCTCCCTAATCTCGAGCAGAAACAAAAAGATCAGCTTCAATCAACCGAAATCGTGTTTCATGACATTCGGAAGAAAGGCATTATGTCCAATATCGATAAGAAGCGCACGTTGATCGAAAACCTGCGCCGCAATGCCAATGCTGGAAAGTCCGGCATCGGCGGTATTTCACCGGATGATTTGCGCTACAAAACATGGAATGAAATCGTAAAGCCGCAATCAAATGCGGTCATTCTAGCGCTTATGGATACCTCGGGAAGCATGGGTTCTTTTGAAAAATATTGCGCACGCAGTTTTTTCTTCTGGATGACACGTTTCCTGCGCCGTAAATATGAGCATGTGGAAATCGTATTTATCGCGCATCATACGGAGGCCAAGGAGGTTACGGAGGAGGAGTTTTTCAACCGCGGTGAAAGCGGCGGCACGATCTGCTCCTCCGCGTACCAGAAGGCGCTTGACGTCATCGACAGCCGTTATCCCACCGCGAATTGGAACATCTATCCATTCCATTTCTCAGACGGAGACAATCTAACCTCCGATAACGAGCGGTGTGTCAAGCTCATCGGGCAGCTTATGGAGCGCAGCAATATGTTCGGCTATGGCGAGGTTAACCAGTACAATCGCAGCAGTACGCTTATGTCGGCCTATAAGCATATCAGCCATAAAAAATTCATGTATTCGGTCATTAAGGAAAAGGGCGAGGTTTATAAGGCGCTTAAAACCTTCTTCTCTAAGCAAATAACCGGAGCCTAACTAACAATCCCACCTTACTGCATTCGCGGCATGGTGGGATTTTTTCGATTTACGCGGTTTCCTTGTCGGGGTCTGTCCCTTTCGTTTCCTTCCCCATAATCAGGACGGCAAACGCTCCGATAAGAATCGTAATGAAGAAAATTAAAAAGATCGATGTAATTTCAAATTTCCCAGCGACCAGCATGCCAACCAGATACGGGCCGATAATTCCGCCGATACGGCCAAAGGACGCCGCGAATCCGACACCTGTACCTCGCACCGCAGTCGGGTACAGCTCAGGCGTATAAGCATACATGGCGCCCCATGCTCCAAGATTAAAAAACGATAAGCATATGCCGGCGGCAATTAAGCCTCCTTCGGTCTCGGCATTGCCAAACCATAGCGCGCTTCCAGCCGTCAAAACAAGAAACGCAACCAATACGAACTTGCGCCCAAATTTCTCGATGCAATAGGCGGCTGTAAAATATCCCGGCAGCTGAGCTATCGACATAATGAGCACATATTGAAAGCTCTTGACCAGACCGAACCCTTTCAGCACCATGACGGACGGCAGCCACAGAAACATGCCATAGTAGGAGAATACAACCGTAAACCATAAGATCCATAACGTGATCGTTGCCCGGCGATGCTTCATAGACCAGATCGAGGCTACTCGCTTCCTAATGGATAGCCTATTGCCCTGCTGCGCTATATAGCTTGGCGAATCTTGAATCGCTCTCCTCAAGTAGAGCGCATAAAAAACAGGCAATGCGCCAATCAAGAAAGCCAGCCGCCAGCCGTAATGCGGGATCACAAAATAAGAAATCAAGGCAGCTACGATCCAGCCGCCTGCCCAGAAGCTTTCGAGCAGCACTACGGCACGCCCTCTCTCTGCCGCTGGCACAGACTCCGATACGAGCGTTGAGGCAACGGGCAGCTCGCCGCCAAGCCCGAAGCCCGCAATGAACCTCAGTACGCAGAGCATGGCATAACCTGCCGCCAAAGCCGATAATCCGCTTGCAACGGAGAAAATAATGAGCGTCCACATCAGTATGGAACGCCGACCGTAACGATCTGCCAATAACCCCGCAATCGCTGCTCCAGCTGCCATGCCGATCGAATTAATCGCCATCAATAGGCCGATCTGCTCTGCGCCAAGCTGCCATTCAACGGCTAGCGCCGTTACGATGAACGAGATCATGCCAACCTCCATCGCATCAAACAGCCAGCTAAAGCCTGCGCTTATTAACAATTTCCGCTGCTTGGGCTCACGCAGCAACGTCATATTTCCCATATTGTAAACTCCTTGTTTGTTCTTCAATTTCATATTCATTATTCATTATTCATTATATATCACAATCAAACTGTCTTGAATCTTGGTGTCTCCCCCTATAGTGTTGCCCGTAGTTGCCCGCTTTAGATAAACGCAAAAAAATAGAGCCGCCCAAACGGAATCTATTCCCGCTTGAACAGCTCTTTTTCATTTCCGCATACCATGCTTAACCGCTCATCCGCCATCTTTTTATGCAACAACCTGCTCGGATGGTTAATCGCATTCGCTAAATAATCATGAGTATTCTCGCCTTTTTCCTCCCGCAGCTTCCGCATTGATTGCGTTCATATCATTTGCATGCACGCCTCGTTATTTCCTTACCCTTTAAGTGATCCAGCCGTCATCTGCATAAAAGATTTGTTAGCGATCATATAGACGATGAGCAAAGGAAGAATCGACAAGCATGCCCCTGCAAGCATATAGTGCGTCTGTACCGCAGCCGATGCCCCATAGCGCAAATAGGACAGCCCTACGGTCAATGTTTGCAGCTCGGGAGTATTCATCGTGAACACGAGCGGCCGCAAATATTCATTCCAAGCCCCACAGAATGTGAACAATGCGCCTACCCCAAGACCTGGTCGAAGCAGCGGCAAAATAATTTTCCAGAAGATGCCCGCATTGGAGCAGCCATCAATTCTAGCAGCCTCATCGAGCTCTCTCGAAATCCCCTTGAGAAAGCTGAGCAAAATAAAGAAAATATAGGCGTGTCCGCTAATCAGAATAAGAATGACACCCCACAAGGAGGTATGCAGATGCAGCTTGATCATCAGCTCATATTGCGGGCGAATAACAACCGCTCCGATAGAAATAAACATAGTAGAAGCTTGGATAGCGACAAACAACGCTTTGCCAGGGAAATTCATCCGATCTACGACATAAGCCGCCATGGAAGCGACTATGAGAGTACCGATCGTCGTCACGCCGCTTAGCATAAGGCTGTTCCATGTAAACCGCGAGAAGTTAGCCTGTACCCAAGCCTCCGCAAAATTCTCGAAATGCCAGACCGAAGGAAGGATCGCTCCCCCGGTCGTTAGCTCCGCATTGGACATAAAGGATCCGAACAAGGTCACAACGATAGGGAAAAGGATGAGAAGCGCCGTTGCCAGCAGGAAGATCCAGAGGAGCACGCGTCCTCCCCAGCCGCCTTCGCGAAACGGATTTCGTCTCATATTCTTATTCGTGTATGGTATTGCTTCCGTCTTCATAGCGTCCTCCCTTATTGCATCTTATTCAATCGTTTTGACAGCATGTGGTACAGAAGCGTAATAATGCCCACGATAACGGCTGTCGTAAACCCTACCGCGCTGCCGTAGCCAAACTGCTGATCTACAACGGTACCTGAGGACGGGGTCGGGAAAAACAGCTTATACACGTACAAATACATGACCTCTGTTTTGCCGATTGGCCCGCCTTCGGTCAGTACCATAATCGTCTCGTAGCCCTTTAACGAGTTGATGATGGCGAGCATAATGACGATTTGCAGCACCGGGCCAAGCATCGGAATCGTCAAATACCAGAACTGCTGCCTTTTGTTTGCTCCGTCAAGCGATGCGCTCTCATAGACATCATTCGGAATATTTTGAAGACCTGCTAGGAATAACAGCATGTAATTCCCAACGGCGCCCCACACGGCAATCAAGATCGTGGTCATCATCGCGTGTTTCGGACCGAGCCAGTCGATTCTTTCGGAAATAATATTAAACTTCATCAAATATTGATTCAATATGCCATTATAGGAATTAAAGATGATAAAAAACACAACTGCCATAACGGCCGAGCTAATAATCGTAGGCATGAAATAAATGGCTCGAAGAAAATTCCGACCTTTCAGCTTCTGGTTTAAAATAACCGCGAGCGCTAGGCAAAGAGGGATCGTAATGATAAGCTTGCCGCCTGCATACACGAACGTATTGACTACCGATTCCCAGTACTGCGTGTCTCTCAGGAGCCTTTGAAAATTGTAAAAGCCCGTAAATTTCGCTTCTCCATACCCTTTATAATCATAAAACATATAGCGGATGGCCCACCCAAGCGGATAAATGCCGAGAACCAGCGTTAATATAAAGCTCGGAAAAAGGAACGCATAAGAAAACCCGATCTGACGCACTTTATTCATCGTTTCCACTCCCGTACAGTCTGTCTTTTAGAGATAGGAAAGGGCGGAGTCTGCACTCCACCCTCCTCATTCATTCATAGCCATGCGATTATTTCGCGCCTAGCTTCATCGGATCGAAATCCGGCTTAGGCTCAGCTTTAACCTCGCCGCTTGCAATCGCTTTATCGAGCGCCGCATTGTATCTTGTGTTTAAGTCTTTGATGATCTCATCCAAATTACCTTCGCCGAGCATATATTTGAAGAATGCGTCATTGCTTTTGATGCCTTCCACGGTCACAGTCGGATTCAGCGGCCAGGTTCCATCATTTTCAGTTGGAAGGAAGCCCTCAATGCCGTTAATATCCGGTTTGCTTGCTACAGCGGAAATGGACGGAACCATCGAGATGCCGAAACCTTTTTCATGGTATGTTTTCAGAATTTCATCTGCGTACATATACTCCATGAACTTCCAAGCCGCCTCTTGGTTTTTGGAGGAGCTGTTGATTGCAAGCCACTGACCGCCTACAAAAGAGCTTACGCCTTTGATGGTTCCGTCAATGGAAGGCACAGGTGCCGCAGCCCATTCGATTTTCGCTGGGAACTGGTTTTTGTAGACGCCGGGCTCCGATGAGAAGGAGATATACATACCGATTTTGCCTTCTGCGAATTGTGCGCGTAGCGGATCGATATCAAGCGCTTCCATGCCGGGAAGCGTACTGCCATCGTCATACATTTGTTTATAAGCTTGAATGATGTCTTTGAAGCCTGTGAAGTCGAAACGTGCCGTTTTGAAATCATAGCCGAAGCCGCCGATTCCGCTTACTTCCGCAATGACGCGAGCCGAACGTCCGAATGCGCTGTCGGGGCTTTTAAAGTTCAAGGCGAAGCCGTATGCGCCATCCGCTTTGCCTACCTCCGTAATTTTTTTAGCTGCGTCAACCATTTCGGCTAGACTCTTCGGAGGTGAAGCAATGCCTGCTTTGGCGAACAATTCTTTGTTATACACGAGCCGGAGTGTTGAACCGTAGTTCGGCAAGCTGTACACTTTGCCGCCAATTTGATTAAAGTCCTGAATGAGCGGGAACTCCTGCTTCATTTTTTCGGTCATCAGATCATCGATTGGAGCCAAGTAGCCTTTTGTTACGTAAGCTTGGATCGTATTTTCTTTGACGCGAAGCAAATCCGGCGCTTGTCCGGAAGCAAAGGCAAGATCAATCGCTTGGTTGTAGTCGTCTGTTTTAACGACCATCTCTACCTCGATGTTGGAATCATTCGTGTCATTGAAGCTTTGAATAACCTCTTTAATGTAATCCATGTCATGGCGATCCCCGGTCCAGTATACGATCTTTGTTTTTTTCTCGTTGCTGGCCGGGGCTGTAGCTGCATCTGATTCAGCTGGCTTATTCGTCGCTTCGTTGCCAGCGTTGTTGCTTGAATTGCCGCATGCCGCCAGTGCAACCGCTAGAAATACGCTGAGCACAACCGTTCCGATTTTTTTGTACATGTGTAATCCTCCCTTTGTAGGTGAAGCTTTATTGCTAGCTCCTTAACTATAAAAGATCCTCCCAAAATGGGTAATGAGGGTAGTTTGCGAATAGGGGCAGATATTTCGTGTTTATATTCATTCGGTTTTGGCCGATCTGCCGAGCGAAATTTCCTTGAATTCGGTAGGCGTCAGGCCCGTTTGTTTTTTGAACACCTCGCTGAAATAGCGCCGATGCTCGTAGCCGAGCTCCTGTGCGATCTCCTGTACTTGATAATCATCGATGAGCATCGTCTTGGCTTTTTCGATTTTTGCTTGCGTAACGAATTGTTGAAAGGTGGTGCCTGACACTTTTTTAAATAAGTTCGAATAATAGCCCCAGCTCAGATTGGCTTGCCTGGCGCAATGCTCTAAAGTCAAATCCTTTTCCAAATTCGATTTGATGTATTCGATGGATCGGTAAATGATTTTTTGCGATTCACTGGCATGCTCTTTATCTACTAGCCGGCAGCCAATATCGCATAATTCAATCAGCCATTGGCGGTATTCGAGCAGAGAGGCGCGACTGCCCCCTCTGGCTTCCTTGACTTTGGCTTCGAATTCCGCCAAATGCTCGCGCGGCAGCTTCTCTAGCAATACGCGAAGCATTTTGAGAGAAAGCCCGTGAAACAAATGCTCGACGTCGCTGGGCTCAGGCAGTACGTCCTGATTCTGCATCTCATCGAATATAGCCGTCAGCCACGCTATCGTCTTCTCCCGATTGCCGGAACGGAAGCTGAATAGAAACTCATTCTCGCTATCCGCCGTATATACCCACGCTGCTGAGCCTGCTTGCGTATGAGTGCTGGAGAGGAATGCGCCATTGCCTCCGGTATAGAAATGATAGGATAACGCGCTGAGCGCCTGCTGATAGCTCCGTGGAAGCTCACGCACTTGGCTTGCCTCTTGTCCGATTCCAATCGATATCGTAAATTTCGTATAATTCGCGATATTCTCGCAGCAAGCGTCAGCAAGCTGAATGAGATGCTCATGCGACTGCACATGAAGGATGCAAACATAGCGGTTGAGTGTTTCCCGAAACACAATTGACGGCGTATAGGCGGACATCGTTTCCTCCACGATATTTTGCAGAGAGAACCGGGCAAGCTCCAGCTCCTTTACGACCAGCGATCCGTATTTATCCATAAATTGATCGATCTGAATAACCATCACGGCATATGGCGCCGGCAAAGGCGGCAGATCTAGAAAGCCCCACCATTGCGCGATATCTGATTCATCCGTCTGATGGTGCACAAGCAATGACATATACTCCTGTCGAAGCGCCGGCAAGCTCTCCTTCATCTTCTTCTCCAGCTCGACGACATGAAGCCTGTCCTGCTTGTCCTGCTCCCACGCTTCTTTCGCCTTGACGACAACTTTAATGATGTCATCGATCGAAAATGGCTTCTTTACATAGTCGAGCGCACCGTATTGAATTGCTTTACGCGCATATTCAAAATCAGTATACGCGCTTAATATAACAATTTTGCTATGCGGCAGCATTTCTACGATACGGCGCGTCATCTCCAGACCGTCCATCTTAGGCATGCGAATGTCAGTTAGAATAATATCCGGCTTCGTTCTCGCAATGACTTCGAGCCCTTCCTCGCCATTCATTGCACTGCCTACGACCTCGATTCCGTATTGCCCCCATGGGATTTTGTTTTTGAACATGTCTACCACGCTGCGGATATCGTCAACGATACATAGTTTAACCAGCTGTTTCATCTGATCCATTCCCTTCCATTTGTCTCGGAATCCAAATCTCGACGACTGCTCCGCCTTGTTCATTGTTGCTAATCTCCATTCGCTGCAGCTCGCCATAATAGAGCTGCAATCGATGATAAACATTACGAAGCGCATAGCCTTCTTTTAGCGTTGTTGGATGAATGATATCTGCCTTGAGCCGTTCCGGTACGAGACCTTCGCCATTGTCCTCCACCTTCAAATACAGCCACTGCTCCTCCACATGTGCAACAATATGAATTTCTCCGCCCGACACACGGTTCTGGAAGCCGTGCAAAATGCTATTTTCTACAAGCGGCTGAATCATAATCTTTGGTATCTCGTATTCAAGAAGCTCAGGCTGCACTTCAAAATGACAAACGAACAGCTCCTCATAGGATAACTGCTGGATCGCCAAATATTGCCGAACATGATCCAGCTCTTCATTCAGCGTAATAAGATCCCGGCCGCCGCTTAAGCTAAGCTGGAACATTTGCGAAAGCGCTAATATCATTTCATTAACATCCTCATTCTCGCCAAGCACTGATTTGCAATAAATCGTATTTAACGTATTATAGAAAAAATGCGGATCCATCTGAGCCGACAACGCTTTAATCTCTGCTTTTCGTTTCTCCCTCTCCCTAATCTTCATATCCGCAATTAACTGCTGGATTTCATCCAGCATGCGGTTGAAGCGGAAACCGACCTGGGACACCTCATCCTTGTACTCACTCTCGAAACGCACGCTAAGATCGTTCTCCTCTACGCGTTTCATTAATTTCTGCAAGCGGAATAATGGCCTAAGCAGCACATATGTCAGATTGTTCGCAATAAATAAAGACAGCAGCAGGAAGCCTAATATGAAAAATGATGTGCCTCTCTTGATGCCATTCAGCTTGGCAAGCAGATCTGTTCGCGACTGAACTCCGACAATCATCCAATCCTCCTTGGCTTCAAGCCGAGAATAGTTGACCAAATACTCCTTCCTGCTGTCGCTGAAGAAAAACGAGCTGCTCATGGCATCCGTCAGCTGATTTACAAATCCAGCCTGCTTCGTAATAGGCATGGCCTCTGTTTGCCTCGACATATTCACTTCGTCCCCTGCGGAGTCAACGAAATAGTATTGTTTCTCTATGGTCGAGAGATTCTCCATAAACAAATCCAGCAAATCATCTTCCTTCACGTTAATGACCACATACACATCCGTCGAAACCTCTCCTAAATCATTAACGCCCTCTACAACGAGCGAGATCACGTTCTGCTTGTCCATAAAAAAAGCATCCTCATGGCCTTTCGTCCAAAAGCCTCGTTTGATATCCTTGAAATGATCGTATAAGTCGGATTCATAAAAAGACTCCTCTGTATCACGAACGTTCGAGGTATGATAATAATCACCGATCGGCGAAGCAATCAGAATGCTGTCAATCATGGAATCGTTAAATTTCACCTGCGAAAAAACAGGCTGCAACGCCGTCCACGTTTTGTAATATCGGCTGCTGTCTTTATTCTGGGCATCGGTCATCACCTGCTTGAAAGGGTCGCTGAACATAAGCGCTCTTACTGCTATGCCAATGTTTTTGAGCCTTTCATTCACGATTTGGGCGGATTGATTCACTGTCTCCTGGCTGGACTTGAGCGCGTTGCTTTGAATTTCCTTAGAGGCAATCAAATAAGCAATGCTTCCGGTCGCTGTAATTCCGAACATAATGAGAATGACAAAAGCCAACCAAATGCGATGTTTAAGCGATATCGAATAAAATAACCTTTGAGCAGCGGTTCTTGCCTTCATCTGCTTCATCATCCTCTTACACCTCTTTCGACTCACCTTGCTTTAGACACACTCTTTTTCATTATAGCGTCTGCCGCAAAACGGATATATGCGGGAAATCACGGATTGAGGGCAGCTTTCTAAAGACATTTCAGGCTTCTACCCTACCTGCTTTTCACTTGATCATACGCCAAGCTTCAGCATGTGAATATAGGTTTGCAGCAAAAAAGCCTTAACTCGCAAGGAGTTAAGGCTTTTGCTGCTAATTCGTTGGGTTCTGCTCGGTTGACAGCTGATCAAGACTCTTGAATTCATACCCTTGCCGCCTAGCCTCATCCACGATTTGACCAAGTGCCTCCGTATTATCCTTCGATACCGAGTGCAGTAATATGATCGCTCCGGGATGAAGCTGCTTCACTACTTCGCTGTACGCATATTGGGATCCCCTTTGCGCATTAACATCCCAGTCCTTATAGGCAACAGACCAGAATACATTCGTATACCCGAGCTGCTTGCTCGCTGCAAGTACATGTTCGCTAAAAATTCCTCTTGGCGGTCGAAGGTATTTCATTTCCTTTTGACCGGTGAGTATCTCAACTTGTGCTTTTACTTTCTCAAGCTCAGTCTTAATGCTATCCTGTGAGAGCTGCGACATGTCAGGGTGGCTCCAAGAATGATTCCCCACGATATGCCCTTCCGCCGCCATCCGTTTAATAAGCTCCGGCTGATCTTTGACGTAATGTCCGGTAACAAAAAAAGCGGCAGGCACTTGCTTCTCTTTAAGCACATCCAGTATACGTGGAGTAAATCCATTCTCGTAGCCATTATCGAAGGTGAGATAAAGCTCCTTTTGGCTTGTGTTGCCTAAAAAAAGCGCTCCGTGTTTCATAACGATGCTTTTGAAGCCCTCCTCGTCTATCGAAGGCAACCGTCCCTCCACGCTTTTCTTAAAGCCGAAGTGATATACGCCAGGCTGTCCCCAAGCGGATATCGGACTTATTACGCATAAAAGCAGGGCACACCATGTTATTACTCTTAGTTTCAAACTCAACAGCAGTGACCTCCTTCATCTGTTCCACTTTGGCGGGTAAATGGCATACTGCGATTTAATTTCCCCATATATGCACAAAAAAAACCGCTATTTCGCAAGTCGAGTGGACTTATTGAAATAGCGGTTTATATGTTGTTCATTGTTTATTAGATGGTCGGGACGACACGATTTGAACATGCGACCCCCTGGTCCCAAACCAGGTGCTCTACCAAGCTGAGCTACGTCCCGAGAAAAGATGGTGCCGTCGAGAGGACTTGAACCCCCAACCTACTGATTACAAGTCAGTTGCTCTACCAGTTGAGCTACAACGGCACATCCATTATGTCCGCCTTTATAGGCGGTTTGCGATACTACTTTGTAATACCTTGTAGTATCTAGAGAAAAAGTGGTGCCGTCGAGAGGACTTGAACCCCCAACCTACTGATTACAAGTCAGTTGCTCTACCAGTTGAGCTACAACGGCATATCCATTATGTCCACCTTTGAAAGGTGATTGGTTGCGGGGGCAGGATTTGAACCTGCGGCCTTCGGGTTATGAGCCCGACGAGCTACCGGGCTGCTCCACCCCGCGTCGTTACAAAAAAATATTGGTGACCCGTAGGGGACTCGAACCCCTGTTACCTCCGTGAAAGGGAGGTGTCTTAACCACTTGACCAACGGGCCTTGAAAAAATAGAGAACGGAGAGAGAGGGATTCGAACCCTCGCACCACTTACGCAGTCTAACCCCTTAGCAGAGGGTCCCCTTGAGCCACTTGGGTATCTCTCCAAACTTGGCTCCCCGAACAGGACTCGAACCTGTGACAACTCGATTAACAGTCGAGTGCTCTACCAACTGAGCTATCAGGGAAAATATGGTGGGCCCTAGTGGACTCGAACCACCGACCTCACCCTTATCAGGGGTGCGCTCTAACCAGCTGAGCTAAGGGCCCTAAGCATAAACTTGAATCTTATGTAAGATCTAACGTTTAAGCACGGACAGGCACATTGCGCCCTGAAAACTGGATACGAAAGATAAGGTTTGCTGAACCTTTACTGCTGCTGTCTACCGGGTGTATGGGCCCGAGTAAACGTGTTTAGGATAAGCCCTCGACCGATTAGTATTCGTCAGCTACACACATTGCTGTGCTTCCACCCCGAACCTATCA
>NZ_JACHXW010000021.1 GCF_014192395.1 Paenibacillus endophyticus
AATGCCTTGTCGAATTTCTTCCGTTGTCCCATATGAACCCCTCCATGATTTATTATAGAGGTTTTCTTCGTGTCCATCTATTCGGGGCAAGGTCAATCCTTATATAAAATCACTACAAAACGGAGAAATCCACCCTGACCGTAAACCTAATATTCTTCCATGGATTAAGGAGAGCTCGAATGCATTTTTTATAAGAATTAATACGTCTGACGAAGTTCCCTCCTATCTGTTTGATCCGATTGCTTATGCTTCGGGGGTATTCAAAGATGAAGGAGGTATCTACTATGGAGTAGGTAGGAAAATGGATACCATTCAAATTAAGAAAACAAAGACCAAATATGCTAATCCAAGCGAGTTTTTCCGCCAGCCCAAAAATACAGAATACATCCCACTAGGATTTACAGATGAAAGAGAGAGGGATCTAGCTGCTTTGCTTGTTCAAGATCTACGAGACATTGGAATTACATTCGGAACTCATACAGCGCAGCCCTATCCATTCCATATGCTGCGGTCATTGAAAAAGTATATGAACCAAACAGCATATACACAATGGGAAATAGAGCCGGAGTTTTCGGAAGGGAATGAGTAAATGGTGGGCATCATCAAGCAAGAGTTTCAGTTATAGTGAGAAATTATTTAGACATGGGGGAGTTAAATGAATATAAGTCATGCACTCAAGTCACTTGCTCTGAAACGCCCCATCTTCCATAACGAGGCTGATTTCCAGCACGCATTGGCATGGGAGCTTAAAGAGATTTACAACTGTAAAGTTAGGTTAGAACAGAGAATAGATATCGATTCGGGTCGTCGAACCTATTTGGATATCTTGTTGGAGATGGATGGTCGAAGAATTGCGATTGAACTGAAATACAAAATGCGAGCTGTTGAATACACATTTGAGGGAGAATCCTTCTCTCTGTTGAATCAAGGGGCTCAAGATATTGGTCGCTACGATATATTGAAAGACTTGCAACGGCTGGAACGGATGGTTGAACAGAAATGGGTTGACGAAGGATATCTGATCTACCTTACGAATGATTCTTCTTATTTTTTGGACCCGGGAATTGAGAAATTGACAGTTGATCGGGATTTTCGTGTTCATGAAGGACGCCGAATAATGGGGTCGTTGAGTTGGAGTGATAAAACGGGAACAGGCACGATGAAGGGGAGGGAAGAATCGATTGTCATAAACGGATCATATATTATGAGCTGGGGAGCATACAGTCGATTAAACGACTTATCTATGGGAACGATACGTTCTCTTATCATTCCTGTTACGGAAGAAAGTCTAAAGCGTACAAAAGAGGTTGATCCACAACCGAAACCGGAGCTTGTTAATACGTTGGCAGTCAATGAGAACCCAGTTATGATTGAATCAATGTTGCAATTAATCCCGAATATCCCAATCTCTCAAGCCGACGTAAGGGATAAGTTGAATGCTAACCTATTGGCAGCAGGATATAGAACTCAAATAAATCGCGACGTTGGAAAGTCGAAAGTCGATATTTGGACAGAGAATGGGAACGCTCAGTACGCTATAGAAGTTCGTTACAAAACAGCGGAGCTTAACACTATATTCAGTGGTCAGTCAGTCCATTTGAAAAGACATGCGGCACAAGATATTTCTCGTTATGATTTTCTCAAAGATGTTGAAAAGCTAGAAATGGTAGTAGCCCAACGTCCAGGTGCGAAGGGGTATGCTATCCTGTTAACGAATGATCGCAATTATTGGGAGAAGTCAAAAAGGTTATCTTCTGTAGATGAAGACTTTCGAATTCATCAAGGCCGAATCATACATGGACAGCTTAGCTGGAAGAATGCATCCGGCGGTACCATACATAACCGTGAAGAGAAGATCATGATTAATGGTCACTATCGGCTAGATTGGAAGCCTTTCAAAATACTCGGCTCCAAGAAGAATGAGCTCTTTCAAATGTTAATCATTGATGTAAAATAACTAAGGAGTGAATATTATCGAGTCAGAAATGATAATTCAACGTGCCAAAGAGAGTATTGCGAACCGCAGTTATATATCTGGAAAAGAAACGCGTTATTATATCTTAACGATTAATCTGGATAGGCCGAACTATCAGGTGAAAGTACTGGATAATTACGAGGAAATTGCGGCAACTTCAATTGAGAGAGGATTGGGTGCTGCCAAAAAAGAGGGCATCCGCTTGCTGCTTAAGCATCTACCGACAGTGGACTTAGACGAAATGACCATGGTTCATTACAAAGATGACCGACCTAATGGGGTAGTATGGCAAAAGGATAGCTATAAAGTGGTAAAACATTTGTTAGAGATAGAACGCAATAGTACGGCTATTCATTTGAATGCTACATTTTTAGACGACTCCTTAAGAAGATTCGATGCGTACAGGGCAAATCACGAAAAAGAATATCAAGCGAATGAGCGAGGGTTCAAAGATGAAATCGCAGCAGAAATTGGCCAAATTTTTGTCGAGTTGAACACGAAACCGCAATTTGCGATTGATCTATTGATTCTTTTGTTATCCGGCAGTGATGACAGTGGGCGTACCCGAAAGCATTTGCAGCGATTGTTTAAAGGCATTGTCTGGGTAGAAGATTTTCTTGTTTTCTTGCGTCATGCGGAACTGCCTGTCATCTGCAGCTTTATAGGTGAATTATTTGATGAAGGCATTACGGAAGCTATACGAGTTAGCCTCAGCGAGCACTATCAGTCTCTGTTTAATACGGGCAAATTCAATGATACTAAGAAAAAAATTGAAAGTCCCGTCCACCTCTTGGCTATGCTGCTTGCATCATACAGTCCAGATGAGTATGTGTGGTATAAACCTGACAGTTTTGGGCCTTATGTGGATAAGCTCGGCCTTATTGCTCCGCACGATCCTGTGGAGCGGTATACGCTATACAATCAGACGGCCCACTTGGTTCTTGAACGTGCGAGGAAGAACGGCCATAACGTTCAAGACTTAAACGATGCCTACCATGTGGTATATTTGGCTCAACAATTTGCGGAAGAAACAGGAGGCGGATTAATAACTATGACAGCAAGTCAACCGATTAATAAAATTCTATATGGTCCTCCGGGTACAGGGAAAACATACAACGCTATATATGAGGCGTTATCCATTCTGGATCCCTCATTTGATCCTGATTTGCAAGAAAATCCTCTTCGTCGTGACGAGGCGGTAGAACTGTTCAACCGGCATGTGGACAGCAATCATATTACCTTCTGCACCTTTCACCAATCGTTCAGTTATGAGGAGTTTGTGGAAGGAATTCGGTTCAGTGAAGAAAAAAAGCACTACGAGGTTCAGGACGGCGTATTCAAACGGCTATGTAACGCTGCACGGGCAGTTTCGGCGGAACGACGAGAAACCTATGATTTCGACCCTCAAAAAACACAATTTTTCAAAATGTCCCTTGGAAATACGAATAATATTGAAGAAGATGAGGTTTATGACTATTGTATCTCGAACAATGTCATTGCGCTTGGCTGGGGAGATGACGTTGACTTCTCTGACTGTCAAGATAAACAAGATATTCGCGATGAATATGCATCTCAGCTTCCGAATGACAATTCTTATGGGGCAGAATTTGTAGAGCGGTTCAAGCATTGGATGCGGGTCGGTGATATTGTTGTTATATCCCATGGGAATAAAAAAGCCAGAGCGATCGGGAAAATTACGAGTAATTATTTCTATCAATCGGATACTTCGATTTCGTATTATCAGTTTCGTAGTGTTCAATGGCTGTATGAAGATAATGAGGCTATGCTGCCTGTACAAAGTATTTTACGCGAGAAGGTATTCTCTCAGCAAACGATCTATATGCTGAAGAACAGTGAGCTGAACCTCGAAAGCATTCAGGAATTAATTGTCGGAGATCTAGATGATAGCGGCCAGGAACAGCAATATGTATTGATTATCGACGAAATCAATCGCGGAAATATTTCAAAGATTTTTGGCGAATTAATTACCTTAATTGAAGCAGATAAGCGAATGGGCCAGAGAAATGAACTCTCCGTCACGCTGCCTTACTCCGGCGATCGTCTGCGTGTTCCTTCCAATGTCCATATTATTGGGACCATGAATACGGCAGATCGTTCAATTGCTTTGCTCGATACCGCACTCAGGAGACGTTTCGAATTTATGGAAATGCTGCCTGACTACACTTTGCTGCCAACAGACGTGCAAGGGGTGAATATTAGTCTCCTTCTTGAAACGATCAATCAGCGTATCGCATATTTGTATGATCGCGATCATGTGATTGGACATGCTTACTTCGTAATGGACAAACCTGACCTCGAAGACTATACAGCAGTTATGAATAACAAGATCATTCCGCTCCTTCAGGAATATTTCTATGATGATTGGGAACAAATCGAGCTCGTACTAGGCGGAGCAGGTAGCTTTGGCGATACATCCTATTTTCTTAATAAAGAAACGGTGCAAGCGAATCTTTTGTTTGCTAGGGGGAGAACGACGTCACTTGAGCCACACAAGACTAGCTATATCGTCCAGCCGCGGCCGACGTTGAAAGCGTTCAAGCGCGTATATGATCGAATGTCTAACTTGGTGGATTCTGGTATTCAGGTATGAAGCATATCGTCGTAACTGAATGTTTCGACTCCATTCCGATTTCTGATATCATGTCCAAGGGATGTCTGACAGCAGTCGAGGCTGATGAACTCGTTGGTTATGTGCGAAAGCATCGGCTGGATGGGGACAATATCATTGTTTCCCGACAAGAAATTGTTTTCATCAATTACGTAGGGTTTATACAGCTACGTTCTTGTTCAATTGAGATATTGCCAAAGGTCAGTGGAAATGATCCGGTGCAGTCGAGAAGGGTGCTGTTGCGTATGCTGCAGCGCTCTGGTTTTTTGGATATCCACGAAAGTCAAATTAGTCGCCTGACGATCGAGAAGATGAATCTCTTCGAAATTATCGCTTATCTATTTACGTCGAAATTGTCAGTTGAACTGCGTAAAGGACTAGTAAGGTCCTATAGGCGAGAACATGGAGATTTACAGTTGGTTAAAGGAAAGATAGACATCCAGCGCCAGGTTCGACGAGAATCTATGATGCAACCAGGGGTTAGTTGTGTCTACGATGAATTCGAAGTCAACAATCCACTCAATCAAGTTTTAAAGGCTGGATTACAAATCGTCAGATCACGAAGCATGAATTCATCAACAAAAAAGAAAGCGATGAGCAGCCTTACGATCATGGATGAAGTGGATTCAGTTCTAATTGCAATAGAGCAACTAGACCTAATCGGATTTGATCGTACTAATCGCAGGTATCAGCACAGTTTTCAGCTTGCAAAACTTTTGATTAACCGATCCTCTCCGTTATTTTCACAGGGAGGCAGCACTAATAGTTCGATTTTATTCAAAATGAATGAGTTGTTCGAGGCTTACATGGCCTATTTGGTTCGTAAGAACTGGCATGATGTCACGGTACATGACCGAAGCTGCAAGCTGCTGATCAAGGAAGGCTCCGAAAGAGGTGTCTTTCAACTTGAACCGGATATTCTGGTCATTAATCGGCAAGGGAAACAAATCATTATTGATACGAAGTGGAAAATGATTCATTCAGATCGTTCCAGACATGGCGTGAAACGCGAAGATTTCTTCCAAATGTACGCATACTTGACCCGTTATAAAGATGTAAGTGAAGTCGTACTTCTTTATCCCTATCATGAGGGAATAAATGCAAGCGGCGTGCAATTGGAGTCATGGTATTTGGAAGGGGAACCGGGAAAGAAGTTGAAGGTCTATTCTATTCATTATGAGGATGAGCAATCAGCTGAGGAAGAGTTAAAAGGAATGATCGATTCGATCAAAATGTGAGAACATTCTATTATATTTGTTCAGGCGCCTCTAATTGTTAGGGGTGCCTTTATTTGTTTGATGTGCTCGCTAAGAGAAATACGAATAACAGATGGTAATTAAACAATCTGAAAATGATATAGAACATATGTTTTATGACATGGAGTTGTCGAGTGAACATAGTATTATTCTCATATTAACCTGTGAAAGTCTAAAGGAGAAATTAGATGGCTGCGAAAGCGACGGAAAGCAAAGACGCATTATTGGATCAAGAAACGTGGATTGAGATGCTGTATCAATTGTTGAATGATATTGAAATACGTAAAATTGCGACGGTGGTACAACCGAAAATACAAGGTTTTACGACTAAAAATACGGTGAAAGCTCATCCGAAGCTGCTCCGTAAAAAAACGATAGAGCAGCTAAGGCAAAATAAAAACATTATGAATTGGATGAAGAAATGGTACGAGCCGACTGTTTCTAAAGTGAAAGAATCCAATATAGAGTTTGAGCAATTCTGCCATAAGATTAAATTCGGCGAAGGCGTTACACCCGCTGAATCCGTTGCGTTAACGGGTATTTTGTATCCTGAAATGTTCAATGCACATAAAGACAGCATACAGAAAAATTTGTCGGCCTCTAAGCATCCATTAGAAAATTTGAGCATTAAAAAGCTTACACTGAAGAAAGAGCTGCAGGTTAAAGCGCTGGCATGGGAGGATTCTATGTCTGCGGAAAGCTACAGTATGTTGATAGAGAAGCTTCTGCAATCCCTTCCAGTCATCGAAGGCAGCGTCAAAGAATGGATCCAGAAAAAGCAAGCAGTTGAAATGGGTGAATTGGCTTATGTCGCTTCTACTCGAATGGACGAAATAAGCAAGTGGCCTGAAGGTGAAAAGGCAGCTTTTCTACAAATGGCCTTCCATGACAGTCAGAAAGTGCTATGGAAGATGATAGACGATCTTCTCAAAGAAAAGAATGAGCAGGATAAGGAAGATAAGGCAAAGGGGAGAAGGTTAAAAAAGCTTGAGAAGCAGAGTGCAGAAAGAGAAGAATTAGAGGCGGTGCGGAAGGCACAGGCTGTGGAGCAAGAAAAGAAATTGTTGGATAATAACCAGCACTATGAGAGAACAATTGCTGAGCTTCAGGCGGAGATCAACGCCCTCAAACAATGGCAAGCTTTAGAAGAGGAAGCCGCGGCTGCACTTGTTCAGGAAGTGCCTCTTCTGCTCACAGAGAGTGATTTTATACTATTAACCCGTTTTAATCCAGAAGAATTTGCAGGCATGATTCCCATAAATCAGATCTTTTCGGTTGAGAATATTGAACGTTTACATGGCGCACAGCTTATGCCAGGCACTCAATACTTGTTTATCCATTCCGATCGGTTTTCGACAAAAGAACAATTTGAGCTGGATGAGTTCGCTGCAATGTTTCAGATTCCTTACAAATCCGTGAGCGGAGACTTCTCAGCGGTAACGAGGCAGTTAATTTATTATCTAGAAGGAGCTATTTTACATGAAATTAACCCGTGAACTAACTAATGATATTGAGACGCGTCTGAAGAAAGCTGTATTTGTTGGGAGATTAACCACAGATGAAGAACTTACTTATTCAATGCTCGAGCCGGTTAAGGAAGATAATCAGGAATTTATCGTTTTTCATATTAAATGCTTATCGGATATTCCGGATGAACTTGCCCAATATTTTTTATATCAGAACAGAATCTTTCGTGGCAGCACGCGCAGCGCAAATAATATACAGAAGATCAAATGGCAACTGGATCCGAATTTTGACAAGCTGAGGCCAGAAGATCAAAGGAACGTATTGCAGCAGCAGCTTGAAAACAAATTAGTATTGTTCTCCTTGTATGCAAACAACGCGAACCTATTTCTGGACATTATAAAAATAGAAGACACTAAAGACCATGGTTTTGAAGAAAAATATGAAATCATCCCAGGTCCTCAGTTGAATATGAAAGAGCGTAGAGGAGAATTTGAGGATCGAATGAAGCAGGGCCGACCTTTTGTTCTACCGCATCATCCGGATTTATTCCTTTCTTCAAGGCTTGTTTACTTCGATAAGGTTTTGTATAGCCAGTTAAAGCTGAAGACGTCTGGCAATGCTGCGACATACTACCTTCAGGAGCAAGAAGAAGTTCGCTGTATGGAGATTGATTCTGATTTTTTTGACAACATCAAGCTGAGGCATGGCGATCATATTTATGTTGTCGCTTCAACCGTTTACCACAGAATGATAAACAATCTGAGAGCGGAAGGCTTTTCTTTGCAAGAATCGAAGGCTCGGCAAGACGAACGGAATAGAAAGAATTCGCTCGTTAAAACCGCCGTGGCAGCAATTAGCCAGAATGACGAGCAGCCCATTCCGCTTATTGCGAGTGAAGAGACATTTGCCAAGGAGAAATTAACTGAAGTTGCTGAGGCGGCATTTCTGTCTCTTTTAATGGAAAATGCAGGAGCAAAGGGCTTGTATTTCGATCAAACGGATATCGTAAATGTTCATATACCAGCATCAAAACGAACATGCTGACTGTTATCGGCGGCATGTCGGGAACGGGAAAATCGCATCTTGCGCTCCTTTACGGAGAGACACTCGGACTTGAGTACGGGAAACATTTGAAACTGATACCTATTTCACCATCGTATCATGAGCCTGGGGATATATTAGGGTTTATGAATCCGGCTACAGGTATTTATCAAGAGAGTGATGCGGGGCTGACCGGACTCCTTGTAGAAGCAGAATCCAATCCTGAGCAGCTATATATGGTCATATTCGATGAGATGAATCTTGCTCAGGTCGAACACTGGTTCAGTCCGTTCATCTCGCTGCTCGAGCTTGAGAAGAACAAGCGCCTTCTCCAGTTGTATCATCCATCTGTTCAATGCGAATATGCGTATCCGTCCGAGGTTGATATAGGAGATAATATAATCTTTGTTGGTACCGTCAATTTTGATGAGACGACGAAGTCCTTTTCACAGCGCCTTCTTGATCGTGCGAATGTTATAACACCACGGAAATTGAGCTTCAGTGAGGTGTGGAACATGCAGCAAAACCAAGTTTCAGGACGATATGAGACGACACGGATTTCAAAGTCGGTTTTTCGTGAGGTGTGGATGAACAGCTCAGCCGGAGAAATTTCTGATCTGAGGGAGGAAGAGGCAGCGCTTATGGATCTTCTCCATGAAGCACTACAGAAGACCGATAGCCAGCAAGGTATATCCTTTCGTGTCATACGTGCAATCGCTAATTATATAAACAACATACCTTGCTTATTGGATGGTTCGACAGTAATTAGCCGAGGAGACGCATGGGATATTCAATTAAAACAACGTGTTCTTTCAAAACTTTCCGGAATGGAGGCAACGATTGGGACACTTGTAGGCATATTTCACGGTGAAAATTACGAAGAAGGTACTCTGACAGGAATTCTTCAATTTGCTCATAGTCAGCGAATATCGAGTTTTGAGCAGTCAATCGAATTACTGAAGAAAAAGGCGAAAGAGTTGACGACACATGGCTATGCCAACTGAGTCCAACCAGCGCTTCTTGATTTATCTGCTGCATGGAGAGGGAGCTTCATTCGAACGGATTCCCTTGAACAATTATTCGCTGAGTAGAGAACCTTCAGCACCGTTGCGCATTACAGAAAATTACCAGCTTATTGTGGAGTTGAACACTTGTGAGGAAGAGACAGGCGTAATTCTCATATGGGATCAACTTTTCGAACGGGACGAAACATATACAGAACAACCAATCGCCCTCTCGGTAGAATGCAATCGTCATGTCCTTGCTCGTGGTAAAGAAGAATATCCGTGGCGTTGCGGTCTGTACCAATATCGGATTATTTTTATGGGAACTACTTACTACGGGACATTTGAGGTTGTCCCACGAAACTTCACGGGTCGCCAGCTAGAAACGATTCACGATACGTTGAATCATACATTGGAAGGCCTAGTGGAAGACGCTTTGATAACAAAACGGGCCGTGTCAGAATTGGAAGGACTGGAGCAATTTGCTTCATGGAGATATTTAAATTGGTATAGGGGGGCAGAGCACGAGCTTCTTCAGGCTATTAAAGCGATTGAGTTGAATTACGATTCTGAATTAAAAATAACGCATACAGTTGAGGCAACTGAACGAAGACAAACGCTTAAGAGTGTAAGGTGGAGTGCCGCAGGGAACGGTATGAGATATGAGGGGACGAAGTCTTTGAATCGGCGAATGGAGCTCCATTCGGATTCAGAGCCGAACCGTCTTATTAAGCATTGGCTGCGATCCATTCTTGAAACATTGGATCGGGCACTGGCCTATTTGCAGCATGATTACGAAGAACTCGCTCAACAGTATGATCGTATGGAAAACGGGATTGAGTATGATGAGAACAAGCACCAGGCGATGAGTCAGTTGAAAACGGTGGCGAAAAGCTATTTGGATCAATCCTACAATTCCATCTACGGCCGGAAACAAAGCTTAATAAAGACGAGAAGGCAGCTCCTTGCGCTTCAAGACTTTGAGCGGAAATGCCGGTGTGACCAGAGTTTATTAAGAAAGACGCTCTATTCATCGTTTTGGAAAAGCGTCTCCGATCAGGTTCCTCGTCGGATGGCGATCGGTCGGCATCACGCGTATGATATCGTTTTCAGGGTCTGGAAGGGATCGGCCTTGTGGCAGGGGGCGGGCCATGGTCGATCAGAAGAACGGCTTGTTCCCATCGTAAAACCGACAGCGCTGTTGTACGAGTATTATGTTCTTTTTACTACAATTGAGTGCTTGCGACGTCTTGGTTATGAGCCATTAGATGATACAATTGCTGAACAACTGCGGAGAAATTTTCACCTCAGTGGGCTTCAGGAAGGAACTAAGATCACTCTTCGGAAAGAGAAGCGCATAATCGAGTTGACATATGACGGGCTTATTGATAACCATGAACAAGCATCGTTAGAGAAGCAAACGGGCTTCTTTAGCACGGATCTTAATAGGCGGCCAGATATTAGGATGGATTTGTACGAAGCTGGATCATTGGAAAAAAAGCAGTATATGTCATCATTCATTCTAGAAGTGAAGTATCGGCCGATAAGGAATATTTATTCGGACATAGGCTGCACGGAAACGATGTTACAGATGTCCAAATACTTCATGATTCGTCATGTTCATTCACAGAATGGAATTCTAACTTATTCTAGAACTCCGGTTCATAATGTCGTTTGTGTGTATCCTGGCCATGAATCAAGTGAACCTGTAATGGAAACGGGCTGCGGATCGTTTTTGCAGCTATTTCCAGAAGACAATGGAAGTGCGGTAGGTATGGATTTGTTAATGTATATGTTAAACCAGTGGACTGGAAGAAGGGGATAATGTAAGTAATAAGAAATATATGGTTTTGAAGGAAAAAGAATATATTTGACGAATACTAGTAGATATGAACTGTAGACAGACTAGAATTAAGTCTTGAGAATCATATAATTATGAGTCTTAAATACTAATAAACTGTCTTACCATGACGTATATTCCTTCCCGTAGCGAGAAGTGAATATGCGTCTTTCTGTTCGCAACTGCTGTGAAACTATTTGACTAAGGGGACGGTTCGGTAGCTTGCTATCTGGGAAGAAAAAGAATTCTCATCCGTAGAGAGGGAAGCTAAGCGGTTGAATGCCAATTTGGTCCTGAAGCTTTGATTCACGGGCAACACCGACTACAGACTATACTAATGGAGGCTTGAAGACATGCCCAACCCAATCGATATCAATCTCTTATTGCGTCGAGCGTATCATTTGCTTAAGAAGGATATGAGTAAGCCGGAATACGTTCACATCGAGCCACTGGCAGCACAAACATTACAGCGACTGCATCAAGACATTCAAGCGTGGGATGGCTCTGCCGAGATATCGCAATTTTATAAGTATTGGACAGAGTTAGAGGCAAATGCCGTTTCTGCTGAAGGGACTGCTAAAGTATTTAAAGGAAATCTCGAAACGTTTCTGCAAGATTCGGTTACGAGAGAAAAAGTACGTAAATTGCTAATGCTTCGAAAACAGGAAGCTTTGGACTTTCGCGTCATAAATAAAGCTGCTGAAGTCGGACTTATTGCACACCTAGACAGGTGTTCGTTTCCAAGCGGAAGGCCACTGTTTTATGTGCATCGAATGGAGATCATGATCTTCTCTGAATTGTTTACATCTATCGCGGATCGTAAGAAATTAGAGGATACGGCCAGTCTGCTTGGCATCAATGGAAATAATGTTGCTTTCGAGAGGCTACAATTCCAGACTCGTGAAAAGGTGGATGAATTTATTCAGATGGAAGGCTTGATGAACGAGACCAAGTTCGTAAAACGGGGCATCGCGTGGTGGATTATAGATGCAGCAAAGGAGCTTCGAAGGGAATAATCATTTTATTGAATGGAGTTAGTCAAGAAACAGCAAAGAAAAAGCTTGGTTAGTTGATCAACTTTTTCTTTGGCAATTGCGATATGAGAACATTTGTTTTGTGACAGCATGATGTCGTGTGAACCTTGTATAGTTATTTTATCAACAAAGGTTTCAGTGCATAGCGAGCTTTTAGAAGCTGTTACTAACCCCAAAAAAGTACAGGTTCTTTTTACTATAAAAGCAGGATACAGGAAAAGTATAGTCGATTCAACAAGAATATTGTCGTATTAAATGGAAATAGCAGAGGATTAATCGTAACTAATTTAATGTTGGTAGTTCTAAATTTGGAATATATTAGTGTGCGTGATTTTTTTGAAAAGTGGAGGGTAGGCATATTTATGGGGATGAGCAATTCGAACTATAAAATAGAGAAAATTATAGGTAAATTAAATTTCAATAAACATCCTATATTAAATCAGAATTATACAACGAGGTTAGCTTATGTATCATTCTTAGCCGCTGCTTTGCGGTTTGGAAAAAGAAATGAACTTCAGGTTAATGACATATTGACCACCTACATCCATATTTTTGATATTAAGGTCACTGACTTCAATGAACTATTAAATATTGATAATAAACATGGAAGCGATGTTTTTATTCGAATACTTCGGCTATTAGGCTTTACTGATATTTCGGAAAGAAAAATGAAGTTCAATCATTCATATTGCAGTAAATTGCTTTTAGGTGAGATGCTGCTCTTTGATTTAAACGAGTCTGGTGACTTCTTTAATAATATAATAGTTCGGTTGTATGCGGAGTATTTTGAGATTCCAATTATTTTTGTAGAACATATTAAAGCTCTTCTGATCAAGATGGTTTCAAATGAAGACGTTAAAGATCTATTAAAGTTGAAAAAAAATGAGTCTTTTAAATATTTCTTTGATTGTATGAAGGATTATAGGAAGCATGAGGCGACAGATACCATCAATGTTACAGTGATAGCCACGATGAGCTCTGGTAAATCAACATTATTGAATGCATTGATAGGGAAAAAAAAATTTCCTTCGGAAAATAAAGCTTGTACATCGAAGTATTTGGAATTTAAGAATAATCCAAAACTATCAAGAGAATTAGGGTTTGCTTCGGGCGAACATTTAGATAGCAGATGGAACATTTCGTATGATGAAATTAGAAGTTGGAATCGAGATGCTGAAATAGATCGAATTGAGCTTGAGGGTATGATGAACTCTTATTCAATGTTAAAGAAAGCCAAGATTTCCTTCATTGATACTCCCGGAACGAATAACTCCAGGGATAATCAGCATGGTGTTATAACACGAAAAATACTTCACCAAAGGAATAGCAATGTAATATTGTATATACTTAACGCAACTAATCTCGCTGCAGATGATGATAGTCAGCTGTTAAAAGAAGTCGTTAAAGAATTAGGAAATCAACAAATCATATTTTTGCTAAATAAAACGGATCAAATGGATTTGGATGCAGATGACGATATCACTGATTCCTTAAGAATAGCACGTGCTTATGTTATGGAACATGGAGTAATTTCACCAACAATTATCCCTATATCTACGTACGCAGCTGGTTTGTTTAGATATATTCTCGACGGAGGGTCTCTAACGAATAGAGAAAAAAGAGATGCTCTTGCATTATTTCGATTATTTCAGTCCCCTAAGTACGATATGAATAGATATATCGATAAAAGTTTAATTAAGTCTTTGCCGCAGTCCGCGATTAATGTAAGATCCCATAAAAATATACAGATAGACTCTGAATTATTAAGTTCAAAAGTCATATATGAAGCAATGAAAAAAACTGGCATTCATATTTTAGAGCGATTATTACTGCAAATATCAAGTATATCTCAAATTGGAAGGTGATTCTCATGACAGAAGTTTTTATCCGCTATAATCCTTATAAAGTTGAAACAACGATACTCTATGATAATGAGGAAATTAATCAAGACAGTCAATTAGCTAAGTATAAAAACGAGAGATTGCAGGTATGGCTGGATCAGCTTATTGATATATTAATAGACGAACTTAACGAGTCAGAGTTCAAATTATTATTTCAGGGAACCCTCCCCGATTATGATGATGTTTCTGAAGAATGTTTGAAATATAATCAAAGTAAGAGGGCTAAGATTCAACTAGTTCATATCCCTGCTGAAGGGAAAGAAGATAAAATAAGTGAGCTAACCCAATTAGTCGATGAAATGCAACGCGGACCATTCGAGGAACTTCGCAGTGATGGAATTAGAAAGAATTTTGAAAAAGCCTTGAGTTCTGATTTTGAGATCGCTGTTATTGCAACAATGAGTTCGGGAAAATCAACATTGATTAATTCCTTATTAGGGAAAGAATTGATGCCTTCTAAGCATGCAGCTTGCACAGCTACTATTGCAAGCATTAGAAATGTTCCGGGACGGGATGAATTTACTGGACGCTGCTACGATAAAGAGGGTTTGGAAATTGAGCCACTCCAGCCGTTAGATGGCGAAAGAATGAAGGAATTTAATAAAAACGAAGAAGTTTCACATATTGAGATTGAAGGAAGTATTCCTTACATCTCTTCAAAGCGTATGAATCTCATCTTAGTAGATACACCAGGACCAAATAATTCAAGAAACAGTGCCCACAAAGATCATACATATAGAGTGCTGAAAAATGAATCGAAACCAGTCGTTCTTTATGTATTAAACTCAACACAACTGAGTACAGATGATGATAATAATTTACTATCAATAGTCGCTGAGCAAATGAAAAGTGGAGGTAAGCAATCGAAGGACCGTTTTATCTTTGCAGTAAATAAAATCGATCTCTTCGATCCTGAAGAAGAAACCATTGATGATACGTTGAAAGATGTCAGAGATTATTTGCAGGATAAAGGAATTAATAACCCAAATATCTTTCCAGTCTCTGCTGAGATTGCAAAAGTAATTAGAATGCACCAAAACGGAGAAGGACTTACTCCGAGAAAAATACAGACTTTGGAAGCTCATAAATATTTTATTAAAGAACCACAGCTTCATCTCGTGAAATATGCACCTTTAAGTTATTCGAAAAAACAGAGTCTCGTAAATAATATTGAAAAAGCCAGGAGAGAGAATGATTCGTACGCTGAGGCCTTGATACATTCTGGAATCCCAGCCATTGAAGAAGCAATAAACGAATATTTGGACAAGTATGCCGTGACGGCAAAAATAACAGCTGCCGTAAATTCTTTTAAGGATGTTGTAGAAGGAAAGAAAATGGAACAGAAGTTGCAAAACGAAATGTCCGACAATGAGGAACTGAGAAAAAATATTAATTTACAAATGAAACGTATCCAGGAGGAAATCTCCAAGGGACAAAAAGCAAGTGCTTTCAAAGAGCGAATAAACAGGAAAAAGTATGATGTGCGATCTGTAATGAGACGTGTTGAAGGTAAGGTTCATACGAAGATCGATGATTTTGCCGCTGTTTTTAATAACGAAGGAAGTATTGAAGAAAGTAAAGCGAAAAAAATTATTGCGAAACTTAAAGAAGACATATCTTCCTTGCAAAGTGATATTAAAACTGACTTAGAGCTAATTATTCTAGCTACAATGCAAAATGATGCTGAGCAGTTATTAGATGAATATCGCAGTTATGTTAAGGATTTAATCGAAATCAGCGGAAATGGCATCAAAAAAGATGAGTTTCAAATATTTGCGGCGGATTTACCTGCCGCTGAATCATTAGTGGACAATTTGAAATATTCAAAAAAGGTTGCTGATGGGGAAAAATGGGTGAAAACTTCGTCTTGGTGGAATCCGTTCTCGTGGGGTGACGGTTATTACGAAACCACATACACAACAAAGACCTTTGTAGATGTTAATAAAATTGCTGAAGAGGTTATTAATCCAACAAAAAAAGACTTGCTCGATAATGTTAATAAAGCTCAAAAATTCCTTGATAATGAAGTGCTTAAGCTTAAAACGTTTTTTAACGCCGAGATTGATCGTTTAGAGAACCTACTCTTGTTAAAAGTCAACGAAATAGAAAAACTGTCGGGTGATAATGAAATCCTATCATCAAAAATAAATGAAGATCTTGAAAAAAGAAAATGGCTTCAGGATTTTGTTATACGTTTAGATCGAATAATAGAGATATAAGAAAGGGCGTGAATTGTAGGATGTTTCAACCACAAAATTTCTTGCTGGAAGCAGTGAGCAAAAACGATATTGAACAGGTGAGAGTTGCTCTTAGCACGTATCTTTCAAAGAATCCAACAAATGAGCAAAATGAAGTCATCCATGCAGCGGAGTATTCTGAGAGTCGATTGTCTGAACAGCTTTGGGTACAACATGACGACATGTTTATTGAAAAGGATTCAATGAAGTGGACAACAGATTATCTAGGGCAATTGAAAAGCGACTTGAGATATAATTTTTCTAAGGAAAGATTTATGTTTATTATTGAAGTGGGGAAAAAAGTTAGACCATATAAAGGGAAAATAAGTCCCTCTCAGACATTTGAACAACCATTGCGAAGTACGGCTCCGCATTCAACTCCTAAGCCAACCGTATCAAGGCAAGATCCGATACCTGAGCAAGTAGTTGATACGGGAAAGTCGAACACAAAATGGCTAGTGATAGCGGGACTGGGAGGGCTAGTGATACTAGCGATAGCTATAATATTGATAACTCAAAATCAAAAGTAGAAACTACCGAACAGAATAATATATTGAAAGTCGAACAGGAAATAGAAAGTGAAAGCGAAGTTGGGGGGATTAGCAATACCGGTGGTAACAACAACGCTGATAATTCAATACCAAAGGTTGAAAAGATTCATAATAATGCGTCATATGTACAAAAGAAGGTTTCCGAGCTTTCTAGTAATGTCCAATTTGAAAAGACTGAAGGCATAAAGGATAAAATTCAAAAGCATATTAATAAGAATCCTTTTATACGCGATTACAATGGTCAAAAGAAAAAATCAAGACGTACTCTAAAGTAGAAGGGGAATCGAATGAACAATATATCCGATATGGTTGAAATAGACGGAAGAGATTTCAAAGATCTAGATGAAGCTTTCGAAGCATCTATTGATTTCGTGCAAAAGAATTATTTAAATGAGCTTTCTCTTCGCAACGTTGTTCCTATTCCTAAGCATATCAATGAACTTTCCACAAGGAACAACATCCGATTATTCCGAATGAACAAATTGGTTTTTGACAAAAATGAGAATAATCTGGATAAGCTAATGAGTATATATAATACTCTCGGGAATGTTAATGGTTCTCTTGTCATGATTATTAATAGTGATGGGAACCGTACTGATTTATATTTGGGTACTCGTACTAATTCAAAAGAGCAAGATGTAAACTCTTCGAAAGAAGCGTTAAGGAAGAGTTTCGAAGGAAACTTCCCAGGAAGTGACATTGAAAATTTAACTAATACAGAAATTGAAAAAGTGATATCCTCCGTATTTACATCAGAACTATCGCAAAATGAAAAAAGTGTTTCATCTGTTTCAGGAGTGCCGTCACTTAAAGATCAAGATAAAACTAAATTTGTTCAGGGTTTAGAGAAACTCGTAGAAGCTATGAAAGGGGAGGAATTCTCTGCCATATTTATAGCGGATCCGGTTTCGTATAAAAATATTGAAGAAATAAAACTCGGTTACGAAAATCTGTATTCACAATTAGTGCCATTTGCTAAGTGTGATTTGAGCTTCAATTCCAGTGACAGTCTTGCAATTACAGAAGGAATTAGCAAGGGAGTAACTGAAACAATTAACGAGAGTCTAACAAAAACTCAAAGTTATACCCAAGGATCATCTGAAACCGAAAGTCATAGTAAAACCCATTCTAAAACAACGAATATAGGAGCTGCACTCGCTGGAGTGGGAGCAGCAGGAGGTTTCTTGGTGGGTGGTCCAGTTGGGGCTATCTTAGTAGGGGGGGGCGCTGGTGCGGTTGGTTCATTAATAGGTAGCTCCACAGATGGATCAACACAAAGTCATTCGAATACAACAAATCAGTCGAAAACTGACGGTGAGTCAGAGACGCGTGGAAGGTCTGACTCAACTTCTTCACAAGAAAGTAATTCGGAGACACAAACCATTGGTAACTCAAGAAACTTGCAGATACAATTTGAGAACAAAACCGTAACTAATCTGTTGCAAAAGATTGAAGAACAATTAGTTCGTTTAAAAAGTTCTGAGGATTTTGGCATGTGGAGCTGTGCATGTTACTTTATTGCACCTAGTGTACAAACTTCACGAGTGGCTGCTAGTACATTCAAAGCAATAATGCGTGGAGAAAACTCTGCAATTGAAAATTCATTTATCAATACATGGGACAATAATAATAAAGTTAATTTGTTAGAAGTCGGAAAGTACTTAAAGAAATTAAATCATCCATTAATTGAAATGGAAGTAATTATGGGTCTGAATTTGCCACATGTTTCTCCGGGATCATTAATTAATGGAAAAGAACTTGCCATTCAGTTGGGGTTACCTCAGAAATCGATTAGCGGGCTTCCGGTAATAGAAACAGCAGAATTCGGAAGAGATGTTGTCACATATGATGAAGTATTAGAATCAAGAGCTTCCATTAAACTAGGTAACGTTTTTCACATGGGTAAGTCGGAAAACACAAGTGTGGAAATTGATATTAAGAGTTTGGCTATGCATACGTTTATTACAGGTTCGACTGGTTCGGGTAAATCAAATACTATTTATCAGATGCTGAATGAGCTAATTAGAAAAAATATTCATTTCCTTGTTATAGAACCGGCAAAGGGAGAATATAAAAACATATTTGGTGGCCGAAAAGATGTACATGTGTTTGGCACTAATTTAAATTATACAGATTTGCTTCAAATAAATCCTTTCCGTTTCCCTAATCAAGTACATGTACTTGAACATATAGATCGAATCATTGAAATATTTAATGCATGTTGGTCGATGTACGCGGCAATGCCGGCAGTTTTGAAAGAAGCAATTGAGAGAACGTACGTTTCAATTGGTTGGGATATTGAAGAGTCTTTTTATATTGGTGAAGATATTCGATATCCTACATTTCATGATTTACTAAATATCCTTCCGGTTGTTATTAAAGAATCTGCCTATTCAGAAGAAGTAAAAAGCAATTACATTGGTGCACTTGTTACTAGGGTTAAATCTTTGACAAATGGATTGTTTGGTAAGATATTCACCGATGATGAAATCGAGAATGAAATCCTATTTGATAAAAATTGCATAATTGATTTGAGTCGAGTCGGCTCCATTGAGACTAAATCACTTATTATGGGGATCCTTTTTACGAGACTTCAAGAGTATCGAATGTCCAGTGATAATAACTTAAACATTGATTTGAAACATGTAACTGTTCTCGAAGAGGCACATCATTTATTACGTAGAGTATCTTCTGAGCAGAGTCAAGAAGGGTCTAATTTGCAAGGTAAATCAGTTGAAATGATTGCAAATGCAATTGCTGAAATGAGAACCTATGGAGAAGGATTCATTATAGCTGACCAAGCTCCTAATTTATTGGATCGATCAGTAATTCGGAATACAAACACGAAAATCATTTTAAGGTTACCAGATGAATTAGATCGATCAGAAGTAGGGAAAACAGCTAATTTAAATGAAAATCAAATAAATGAGCTTCCTAAGCTGCGCACAGGTGTTGCTGCAATATACCAAAATAATTGGTTACAGCCTGTACTATGCGAAGTCAATAATTTCACAAACTATCAGCGATACAATTTTGAAAGTAAGGCAAGAACAAAGTTGATGCCTGAAAATAAAGTCATGTTGAGTAAGTTATTAGAATTATTGCTAATGGATAGAGTTTCCGAGAACAGCAGGAATAAGTTAAGCTCGTTTGAATCGGATCATTTGAAGAAATGGCTTTTAGGTGCTCCAATAAGTCATTCCATTAAACAACCGATCATTCAGGACTTAAATTATTTTGACTCGAATTCTAAAATGCAGCTATGGGAACAAAAAAACTTTGTTGAGCTATCGAAAATCGTTTCTGCTTTGCTTCCTCAAAGTATGGGATTAATTCAATACGCTAAAAATGCTATGAATTTAGAAGAGTGGAACAAAAGATATACAGAAGGTATTAGGAAATATATTACATTCGCATTTCGGGAAGAATACGAGTTTGCCCTTATGCAATGTTTGCTTCAGGATAAAGCACAAGAGGACGAGGGTTTTAGAGATTTCTATTATTTATGGGTTGAAGAGTCTAAGAAAGGGGAGGCTAACGTATGCTAGAAACTCTTTCGCCCATTAGTGGGAACTTTGATTTAATGAGAGAAGGGATAAACAAAGTTTCTTCTGATGTTCCTAATTTCGCAAAAGATTTGAAGTCAGACACCATTTCGAATTTTGACGAGGCAAATGAACCACTGTATATAAAAACTAGAAATGAGAGTTTGGCTGGTGGAAACCATCCTGAAACAAATGTATGTTTTCAGGAAAAAACCATTCAGACTACTGATGGTACATTTTCTGGCGTTTTCCCCGAATTTCCAGTTGAGTACGAAATGAAATTAGATGAATCGTTATATTTGGAGTCAGATGCTAAACAATTTAAAGCAGCTACACAATCATTACAAGAAGAGGTTAATAATAATCCAGATTCGAAAGCGAAATTTAATGATAGACAAATTGAGCAAATCAATTATGGAAAGGTTCCCGAAGGATATGTTTGGCATCACAGTGAGGAGCCTGGGGTTATGCAACTTGTTGATCGTTCCCTTCATGAAAGCACTGCACACACTGGTGGAAGGTCTATATGGGGTGGCGGATCAGAAAATAGATAAATTCTTGGGAGGTTTGCTAAATGGATCAATCAAATGAATTAATGTGGATTCTAAAGAAAGGAAAACTTTCTCGTGAAGTAGTGTCTCATGTAGAAAGTGAGTTAGACATTTCTTTTCCGACTGATTATGTGGATTGCGTTATGCAGAATAATGGTGGACAACCAGTTCCTGATACATTTAATTTTCAAGAACGTACGGGAGCAGTTTTTAATTCTCTAATTCATTTAAATATTGGGGAGAGTAGAAATATTGTTGATGTTTATAACAATTTAAAGCTCCGTCTTCCAAAAAAAATATACCCTTTTGCTGATGATCCATTCGGTAACTACCTATGCTTTGATTATAGAGAAGGTAAAGCCCCAGTGATCGTATTTTGGGATCATGAAAAAGCAAGTATTCATGAAGAATCAAGTATAAGTTTCGTGAGTAGTTCATTTAATGAACTTTTAGATAATTTGTATGAATAATCAAAAGCATTATCATTGATGGTGTGCCCATCTTTTCTAATGGATGCACTTCAAAAATGACATCACCAAAGATAGACAGTTTATTATATAGTCAATTTGTTAAGCATGAGTTCGGTACTGTACCGGACTCATGCTTTAGTTTTGCTTAAATTCGCTCGCGATTAGAACATCCGATCTATGCAGAAAGCTATTGTTAAGAAATAACGCAGGAGGCATTCTGAATAAATATGATCATGGGGAAACAGTTTGTCCAAAAATAGAAGAGATAGACAAGTGACCCTGATGGGCATTGATTCTAATGGATAGTGCAGCGCAACTTTCCGACAATTGGTAAAGTTACATTTATTGGATGGTTTAGGGTTTGATCGTTTGTAGTGAAATGAATAGCAGAGGAGGTTCATAGTTTGAGAAAATGACTTACTTTTGCGATAAGTCTTATGCTGCTAGGTGCACTTACTAATGCTGCTTACGCCGCTAGTCCCGCTGCAAACGAAGGGTGTTCGCTTAGTGGAATTGTTGATATTGATTTTACGGTCGAACTTTAGAGGCGATTAACAAAGCCTTGAATTGCCAGCCTGGCGTTATTTTAGAGTATAGAAACGATAATAAACAACCATCCAATCAAAAAACGGTCTACGCCTAGTAAAATAGGGTAGACCGTTTTATTTTTAATGCAGGATATGCCAAAGCCTCAGCAAGAGAACGCCTGCTTCGGCTCTTGTTGTTTTGCCGCGCGGAACGAATAAGTGATCTCCCCGGCCTTGTACAAGTCCCCGCTCGCTCACTATGGTCACATAGGGCATTGCCCATGCTGGAATACTAGCAAGATCCGCGAAGGAGAGCTCCTGCTCGCCGCTTGATTCCCACTTCATTGCTTTTGATAGCATTGCAGCCATTTCTATCCGCGTAATCGTCTGCTGCGGACGGAACGTCCCGTCTGGGTAACCATTAATGATTCCTTCTGCAAGCGCTGCTTGAACCATAGGCCGTGCCCATGCCGGAATGCTCTCCTCATCACGGAATGACGGGGAGGCTTCACCTTCAATGGCAGTAACCTGAAGGACGCGTGCCAACATGACGGCGAATTCAGCCCTTGTTATTTCCATGTTCGGTGCAAAGCGATTAACGTCCATGCCCTCCACGATAGCTAAGCTTGCCGCTTCGCAAATATTCGATTTGGACCAATGGTTCTCAAGATCCGTGAACGGACAAGCTGCTTCTGGAAGATCAGGCCCCGGACCAACAACTGGCGGTGGTGTAGATGGGGTTGGTGGCGTTGTTGGCGGGGTCGTCGGTCCCGCTCCTGTCGTAAAGGTTATGTTGGAACTATAACGCGTAGTTTGATCCGTTACCGCATAAGCACGCGCATGATAGGTTGTGCTTGGCAGCAGTTCTGTTAATGCAATATGTTGTTCTCCTGTTGGATGAGTTTCAGTAGAATAAACGGAATTCGAAACGGTAGGATTCATCGATGTGCTGAGCGCTATTCCACTCTTCGTATATTGATCCCTATCGCTTGACATGATTTCGTAGATGGCTTGAGCCGAATTTGCCGTTACATCCGCGTTATCCAGCTCAAGAGATACCGACCAATTATTAATGCTGAAAGCGCCATTTGTTGAGTAGGCATACGCCGTATTCGCCGTATCTGCAACGATGACCTTCCAGTAGTAAGGGATGCCTGCATACAGTTCACTTGTATCCATGGCATATGATTCTTCGTTTGTTAATATTACTGTTCGAATCACATTTCTGTACGAGGGATCCGTGGACAGCAGCAGCCTGGTTTGGTCGTAACTTCCCGGAACGTTCGAATTGTCCCATTCAAAGATGACTTCCGGTGAATCCGGATAAAATCTCGTACCAAAAGCTGGCGATTGCAAAACTGGCTCAACAGGCGACGAAGCGGAGCTCAAAAATATGGGCTCATACTTAGCGCCCTGGGAAACGTTGAAATAAGTGCGGTAAGGGAATAGTTTCACAACATCACCCGTACCTACTGATAGATGTGAACCCGTTGCGCCAGAATTAAAGTAATCAACCTCCCACAATATTAAGTCCTCCATCGTATTACTGTTTCCTTGATTTTTGTCGACCTGTATTTGAATTTCACCCGTCTCTTCCGAGAAAATCATTTGGAGAGTTCCGGAATTCCAATCGTTATCCAGATTATTGAACTGAAGAATAGCTTTGCGCTTCCCAATATCTCCAATAACTGCTTGGTATATCGTACTCGGCATTGATTTCAGTTCAAGTTTTGTCTCGCGAACCCCGTTAAAGAGAAGCTCATCCCCATTTAGGGTAAGCTCATTCACGATAACGCCGTTCATTGGAAAATCTATGCCTAAGTTAATCGAATTGGACGTTACTAGATTTCCTGCGATCTGCTCCAATTCCTCTTCGTTCGTCAAAAAAGCAGGCGTATCAGATAGCGATGGCGCAGCGATGGTAATTCCTACGGGAATCGTCCGCACCGTGCGCAAGCTGGAGTCAAAGAACGTTTTTAGAACCATTCTTTGCCCATTGCCCTTATAAAAACTGCTGGATCCATAATTGCGATCAGAAGACGTATATAGGGTGCTGGATGTTGCTGGATCAACAATACTCCAATACTTTCCTGTATTTACCGCAATAAGCCCCGACGGATCAAACCACGACGAATACCAGCTAGTCCAATCGTTATCTTCCGTTTCAAAGGTTTTATAATTAATGAATCGCACGTTATAGGTCATACCCATAGTTATGGATACCCGATCGTCTGACTGCATGGTTAAATTATAGCCTGTAAATGGATAAGTGTGGATCAATGTCCTTGTGTTATTAAGGGGGTCGATTGCATATTGCTCCAGTTGGTTCTCCCGTGCAACGAGCAGGGTTCCGCCCGGAGTTGCGAGAACAGACACGGCATCATTCCAAAGCGTGTCCACATAGCTAAGATCAGCGGTCGAGATGGCAACAACACGGCCATTATCGTCATCGGCAGCGTACAGCAGCCCATTGTAATACGTGAACTGATAAAGGCTTCCGTCGAAATGCTTGCTTCGAACATACAAGCCTAGCTCATCGAATTCATCAATGGTGCCGTTGCTAGAATCTAATATAAATACATGGCCTTTCTCATCTTGCACAAAGCTGTAGCTATTGTTATCGTAAGTTGTTTCTCTGCTTGTGCCAATTGTTCCAACCACTTCATACTTATTAGTAGATGCATTATATTCAATGACCTGTATGGGATGTTGATAATACGAACCTACAAAGATCGTGCCCTGATTATTGATTTCAACATAGCGGGCATATCCATCAAGCTCTATCGCCTGACTTTCATTCACATACACCATAGAATTAAAAGAATCACTTGAACCGACGCCAACAACCTGGGTTCCGTCAGGAGATGCGCCAATCTCCGAAAAGTAATTTTCGCTTCCCGCTAACGGATTACAACTAGTATCGCAAATATACCCTTTGTCCGGATAAAAATAATTACTAGCCATAAACTTTCCATTTTGCAGCTTAACGATGCTGTTAATTTCAAAACCCCAGCTCGTTGTTTGGGGGCTTATTGCAGGGGCTGACGGATCAATTGTGTAATAGATATTCGTCTCTCTAGTCGATGCATAAAGAAGTCCGTCAAATGCTTTCTGAATAGAGGTTACCGGCTGGGTAAATATGACCACTTCCGGATTTGTTATGGATTTTGTATTCAGATTGTATTTGATCATTGGATAATTCGTATCATTCTGGTTATGTATAATGTACAAATAATCGACGCCCGACTCGCTAGAAAATACAATCTTCTCTGGCTTGAAGTCGAACCCTCCCGATAACCAAGTAGCGCCGGCGTCTATGAGGTCCTGTTCGAGAGTCGTTCGATCAACTAACGCTCCATGATAGGTACCATCTGTGTCGAAATGAAAGATATCCCATTTGTCTCCATATGGCAATTGAGCTATGGCAAATAGATCATCCTCTGAACTAGACTCTAATTGCGATACATTTCTAATCGCTCCGCCATTAGGAAAGGTAAAAGCATGGTCATCCCAGCCTAGATCCGTTTCTTCAAACCTCACTGAAGCGTCTGCATCTGCAGCATTGGCTACTGAGAACCAACCTGATCCACCCAAAATTGACAAAAACAATGCAACAACCAAGAAACCCGTTAACGTTCGTTTCATCATGATCCTCCATATACTTTCACGTTTTTTATTGCTTGTCGAAGTATAGCAAATCACTATGAAAGAATAATGAAAGAAAGTGGTTGTGAGCATGAACATCAACAGTCCACTCTAGACCCCACCCAGCAAAGCTTGTTCAATTACTTAAAAGCAGAAGGCAATTTAACGCCAATCAGTTTGTCAGGTGTCTGTATAATGAGGAATCCGTCTTCTTTATGTAAATGATCATATTGACGCGCGCCTGTTTTCACCCGGAACTGCGGTTTGCCTGAATCAAAATCGATCACGTGCAGGATGCCATCCGTTTGGGCAAGATAAACACCTTTTCCATAGATCGCAGTCCATGCGGACGGGTTATCTCCAGTCCAGCTCAACTCTTGTCCGTTTACTGTTTTCATACTGAAGAGAGAACCATCCTCCACCGTACGGAACAAAATACGACCGCGGTGAACTTTATAAAGCGGGTATGACCCTTTAACGTAGCTAGGCTCATAGTAAGTTTGTAGAGGTTTGCCCCCTGATTTGTAATTTTTAAAATCATACCTCGCAATAATGCCATTCTGATGGATATAAAAATCATTTCCATCCAAGTAGTGTGGCGCATTGCCGCCATATTCATTGTACGAATCTGCATTTACATTCCAGCGGTAATCGCGACTGCCTTTTATTTCACCCGTTTTCACATTAATGACGGTAACGGTCATGCTGCGCTCGGCATCATCAACTATCGGTTGGTTATTATGCTTTATGGAGTAAGCTAGCCCGCCTTCGATCTTGAAGGGAGCGTCTTGGTTGTTCATGCTCCAAAGCGTCTTTCCCGTTTTCTTTTCGATGGCATGGAGTTGACGAGTCGTTTGTGTTGGTTCATTTAATAGGATTGCGCGTAATGCGATATCTCCTGCGTCCATGATTCCTGAACTGGTATAATAGGCTTCTTTTGGTTGGGTAGCTACTTGGGACCCGGTGTTTACCCAAAGCTGCTTTCCAGTCTTTACATGGAATGCAAAGGTATAATTGTCTATCAGGGCAAATAACGTATCGCCAAAAACCTCCATAGTATTTATTTTTTCAATCATTACGCTCGACTGCCACAGCTTCTTCCCGCTTGAAGCAGAAAGGGCAAAGAGGCCCCCGCCAATTAAATTCCCATAAATAACTCCATCATGATAGAAAATCATGGAATACATATGATCTTTAACAGTCCAAATCGTTTTTCCAGTCTGAGCGTTCAATGCAATTAACTTCTGATCTCTTAACGTGAAAACCTTACCCTCAGCCGTCGTTGTCAAGTTAAAAGAAGAATTATAACCATACCCATTATCGATTTTTGTGGTCCAGGTAGATTGGACAAACGGAGTTTCAATCCCGGGGTTTCCTGTACCAAAGGATACAACAGGCTTCTCGGCATACACTTGGCTAATACCTCTATTGTCCGCTGATTGTCCGATTTGTAAGGCAACGAGCAAGGCAGAGGCTGCAAGTGTGGTTCGAAGTATCGTTTTTCTACGCATGGATGGTCCTCCTCTAATTTCCATATATTCACTTTATCTCATTATAAACGCAATGCCCCAGAAAAGGTTGCCCGGATTCGTATGGGATTAACGTTAATAGAAACCGGTGCTCACGGTCGGTGGTTTCAGTTGATGTTACGAGCAGTAAAATTCATCTATAGTTGTACATGGCATTCATCTACAGCCGGTCATTTGGTAAAATAAGCTTAAACGCTATTGAGCATTGGAGTGAGATGATGAATCATTCAATTGAAGTTCGTCGAATGGCAGAATCGGACGTCGATCTTGTATTTCGGGTTTTCGCGGAACATCATATTAAAAAACCTAAGGATTATATTTTGAGGTGTTGGGAACAGAACGTAGCAGGAGAAAGAATATCGCTGCTAGCCTTTTATCAAGGTCAGTTTACGGGAAGCTTGCATCTTCTTGCTACATCTGATTATCCTTACTTTGCTGAAAATGGCATTCCGGAAATTAATGATTTTAATGTTATTCCTCCCTTTCGAAAGCTCGGAATTGGAAATGAATTAATGGAAGCCATCGAGAAAATAGCATTTGAGAAATATGGAAAAGTGGGAATTGGCGTTGGGCTGTACCGAAGCTATGGCAATGCTCAGCGTTTATACGCAAAACGGGGATATATACCGGATGGCAGGGGGTTGATGTATCAACAACTACCAGTCACCCCTGGTGCCATTGTGTGTGCGGATGACGATTTAAATCTGTTTTTCATGAAAGTTAAACCTAATGATTGAACGGTATAGGATAGATGGGGAAGCATTTTTAGAAATGGGTGAGGAGTCGTGTCAGCATCACTTGATAGTTATCTCATAAGCAAGTTTCCAAGACTGGAATTGGAATCTCCTCTGTTTTATAACGCAGATATAGGCATTCGATTTGAAATTGGCGACCCGAATCCATTGGTTTCTGATGAGAAATACAGAGAACAATTTCACTTTCGTACTACCCAACTATTTAAAAATGCACATAGTGAAAGTGATGAAATATTTATCGTTTCATTACTAAACGTTAAAAGAAATCGTAAGCCAAACAAGATAAATGTTTTTAAAAAAGGGGTAAAAAGGAGGGAGACTTTAAAGAACCTTATTTGTAATCGTATTACGAGATCTGACGAAGAGGAAGTTGATTGGGTTTCTTTGTGTTATGTATTGCGTTGCAAAGTAACGGACATTAAACCAGCCATGTTTCTTTTCGCGCGATATAGATTCTTTTTCGTAAATATAACGCGAAATACGATTTTTTATTTATATGACAGCAGAGGCTTAGATATAGTCTCAAACACAAAGGAGCCTCTCCAGCATCTGTATTCTGATTTTAATCACTGGATATTAGATTACGATAGAGAAAGTATCGAATCTATCTTCAAATTATAAATAGATATAATCCAAGAATATAAAGCGGAAATTTGAGTTGCTTTAATGATATGCACTAAAAGATGAATAAGCATTTTTGGATTGCAAATATAAGATCGGCGAAAATAATAAAATGCGATGTCACAGATTAAAGTGATCGATCGTTTTATTAGTGTCAAAAAAAATCAGGAGGTACACAACAATGACACAACGCTTAAATTATATGCAGCAATCGCCGGAGCTTTTCAAAGGAATGATGGCATTCAGCATGTCTGAAAAGGATAGTTCGATTGAAGGTGGAATTCTTCATCTTGTTCATATTCGGGCATCGCAAATGAATGGCTGCGGATTCTGTCTGGACATGCACGTAAAGCAAGCTAAAATCCATGGCGAGACGGAGCTACGCCTCTACCATATTTCGATTTGGCGCGAATCAACGCTATTCTCTCCACGCGAACGGGCTGCGCTGGCATGGACCGAGATTTTGACCAAATTGCCTGAGCATGGTGTACCGGATGAGCTTTATGACCGAGTACGCGGTCAATTTTCTGAAAAAGAAATTTCAGATTTGACTTTCTCGGTCATGGCGATTAATGCTTGGAACCGTGTAAACGTAGCATTCAAGTATGTACCTGGTTCCGCTGACGTACAGTATGGATTGACGAAAGCGGGCCTGAGCTAAGTAGTTGCAAATCGTTGATTACGGCTAGCTGCATTAATCGAATTACCTTTTTTTTCAGATAAACGGGAAGATAATTGGTTTAAGTTGGACAAAGGGGAGCCGCATGTTTGCGGTTCTCCTTTTGTTTTGTTTCCGTGTTTTTGCCAAGGTGAAATAGACCATTATGTCGCTCATTCCAGTACCTTTTATTGTAAAAGTTATCGCCTTGAGATAGAGTTGAAATAATGACTTTTATTCATCATCTTTTGTAAAAGGAACTATTTTAAAGTTAGATGCTATGAAGTGTTTCATCGTTTAAATAAGTTGAAATAAGAAATAAGGGATGAGCTGCGCAGGCGGAGGGAACAAAGTCGTTCTGGAGAAATGCAATGTTCGCTTTTGCAGACCAAATGGTTACTATATTATGAAGTTAACGGATCAAAACCATTTGGCTGCAACGGCGATCGGAAGAATGACTTTGTTCACGCAGCGATTATCCAGCTGCCCGGCATGATGACAGGCATGATCATCGCCGGAGCTGACCCAGTTGAAGCGGTGCGCTACCATAATCGTATTCGCCTTCGCCAGCTCTGCTGCGATAACGAGCATTATTCTGAGCTAGCTGAGCTATAAGCGGAGGTTTACAAAGGAACTCCGTCTACAACCTATGGAAGAGAAGGGATGATGAATGTCGTGAAGATCTATAACAGCGGCGCCGCATTGGTAAAGCAAATTATGGAGACCGAGCTGCCTGAGCATGCGCTTTCGCTATGGGCGCTGGGGCAGGAGGGCTTCCTGGTCAAATGGAAGGAGACAACCATTCTATTTGATCCGTATTTGACGAATTGGGTGTATGAGCTGAGCGGCCCGCCGTGGTCACGTGCTTTCGAATCGCCGCTGCAGCCTGCGGATTGCCTGGGCGTTGACTTTGTGGTCTGCTCCCATCATCATGAGGATCATATGGACAAGCAGACGCTGCAGGTAATTGCCGAATCGGAGAAGACGCGCTTCATCGTTCCTAAAGCACATCTGCCTTTATTAAAGGAATGGGGCTTGCAGGACGAGCAGTTAATCGGAATATCACATGGTCAAACTCTGGAGCTTGCCGAAGGCGTTCGGTTAGAGGCTTTTGCCGCTAAGCATGAGCAATTCGAACAGGATGAAGCGGGCGAGCATAAATTTCTTGGATTTGCAGCACAATTAGGCAGTCTAACGTTATACCATGCCGGTGATACAGTAGGATTTCCAGAGCTTGTGGAATGGCTGCGGAGCAAGCAAGTCCATATAGCTTTGCTTCCGATAAACGGAAGAGATTTTGTGCGCGGCGGACAAGGCATTGTCGGCAATTGCAACTATCGCGAGGCTGTAGAAATAGCTGTGCAAATCAATGCGGATATGCTCGTTCCGATGCACTATGGTTTATTCCCGCATAATGATGAGAACCCGGCTTATTTTGTTGATTATATTCAGCGCAATTATCCTGCGAAAAAGTTCCACATGTTTGCGCCGGGTGAGCGTTTCATTTATATGAAGTAGGATCGCGTTTGCAGTTGGATTAGTGCTTAATGAATGCTGGATTGGTGCCGGAAAGCTGCCTGCGGGTTGTGTATTAATTAAAGCATCTCGATTCCTGACCACATGATTTTGCTTCATTAGGACAAAATGATGAAGCAGAAGGAATGGAGGTGACGGCTGTGTCAAATAGAGGACTGCTGACTGCGCTTGCAGCGGTTGGAGCAGCTCAGCTGCTAAAGCTTCCGCTGCATTACGCGAAAACGGGGCATTGGGACTTGCGCAGAGCGATTGGATCAGGCGGCATGCCGAGCGCTCATTCAAGCGGCGTTACGGCGTTAACTGCCTATACCGCTACGAAATACGGTGTGAGGACGCCTGAATTTGCAATATCGGCGATGCTTAGCATTGTAGTAATGTATGATGCAATGAATATTCGAAGGCATGCAGGCGAAATTGCGGTGCAGGTAAATGATTTGGATGAGGATGTCGAACGGCTAGCTGGAAAGCATCCGGGGATTTATCATAAGCGTAGACGCGAACGGCTTAAGGAAAGTCTTGGTCATCAACCGCGTGAGGTCGCTGCCGGGTCGGTGCTCGGCGCGCTTTTTGGCTTTATAGGAGGAATTACTTCTTTCAGGAGGTAACGTCTCGGCCTCATCATGAGCCTTTATCGAAAACACAGGTTTAAGCCACCAGGCTTAAGCCTTTTTTGTCTAATATCAGATAGCTGGTCTGCCTGGTTAGGTATATAATGAATCAGGGATGATGATACATACCATTAATTAGGGGGTTATTCAAGTGGCGGAGCAATTATTGTGGATGCATGGAGCGCCGTTCGCACGCAGCAATGAAGATGAGGATTGTCCAGCAATTACGCCTTATCTCGTCGAAGGAGAGCAAGCGCCGGCTGTTATCGTGTGCCCAGGCGGCGGTTACGGCGTTAGAGCTTACCATGAAGGAGAACCGATTGCGCAGTGGCTGAACAGTTTAGGCATATCGGCGTTTGTCTTGCGATACAGGGTTGCGCCTTATGAATATCCGTGCGCGCTGCTTGACGTGCAAAGGGCTATTCGTACCGTGAGGTTCAAAGCAGAGCAATACCGAATCAACCCGAATAAGCTGGGGCTGCTTGGCTTCTCCGCTGGCGGTCATTTGGTTTCTAATGCAGGAACCAGCTTTGATGCCGGGAATAAAGATGCCGAGGATGTCATTGAACGCGAGTCATCCCGTCCCGATCTGCTCGTGCTTTGCTATCCCGTTATAACGCTGCTGGACCCGTTTGCCCATGCAGGATCAAGATCGAACCTGCTAGGGGCCGAGCCGGATCCGCTTAAAGTAAGGCAGCTAAGCAGCGAGCTGCAAGTCACCGAGGATACACCACCAACTTTCTTATGGCACACGTCGGATGATGCAGCCGTGCCTGTGGAGAACAGCCTGATGTTTGCGGCCGCTCTCCGAAAGCATAACGTGCTCTTTGACCTGCATGTATATGCGAAAGGCCATCATGGCTTGGGATTGGCTGAGAGTGAGGCGCATACGAAGGAATGGACGACTGCCTGCGCCTCATGGCTGGCATGGAACGGCTTTCAAGGTTAATCACCCGTATCGGTTAGACACAAACGAGGATTTGCCTGACAAAACTGCCTTTCCTTGTCGTGCAGCGATCAACTATCGTGAATCCTGCTTCTGCAATGAACGCATCGACCGTTTCTGCAGTGATGACAATCACCTTGTTAGCGATGCGGCGGGCATGTATGAGCAATTCATGCTGCTTCTCGGGTGTAGTAGTAGAGAAGTGGTTGTAGGGCATATCTAGAATCGCCGCATCGTAATGATCGGTAACATCTGCGATATCGCCACAGATGACCGATGTCTCCAATCCGAAATGCGCTAAGTTCTCGCGCGTTCCCTGAACAACGAAGTGGTTAATGTCTCTTCCGACGATATCGATCCCCATCGATAGCGCTTCAACCAGCACGGTACCGATTCCGCAGCACGGGTCAATGGCGGTCTTCCCGCTTGGGAACGGCACGGCAATATTGGCTGCGGCTCTTGCGACCCGAGTGCTAAGCGCAATGGAATAACTGCGAGGTTTCTGAATTTGTGTAAGCCAAACCGCTTTGCTCTTAATATAATGTCCGAAATAGTAACGTCCACCCCAATAAACAAGGCCGAAGATGCGATCAGGATTCCGCATATCGGCTTCTCCTTCTATATAAATGCCTATCTCTCTCTCGACTAGGCGCATCTGATCGAAATCGATTTTATCCTCGGGCGAAAGATCGCTCATTTTGACAAAAATAACCTTAAACGTCTCATCGCGAAGCTCAATTTGCTTGACTTGCTCAAGGATATCCGCAAGCTGCTCGCCTTGGTAGAGTACCTCAATTCGCTCTCTCATAAAAGGACTTCGATCGGGATGGACAGCAATTTCGCTCATCAACAGTCCAGAGTCGGATTGCTTATCGAAAAAAGAACGCATTTCCAAATAGCAGAGCTCCGTTTCTTCCAACCTTGAGCCATAAGTATATAAATATAACGGTACATCATTTCTTGTTTCCAAGTGGAGTCGCATCCTTTATAAAAACGAGTTGAAGCTTCTAGTATACAGGAAAATGAAGACCAGACAAAGAAAAAGGAGGGAAGAAGCGTGCTTAGTGGCCAAGCCGAAAAGCAATAGAAGGCGACAATGGCAATTGCTGCCGCTGTCGCCTTCATGTAAAGGATGGTATCGAATTATAGCTCCACTTGCTGTTATCCAATGAGTGCTACCGCATGCTGCTCCGCTTGCATAAGCCGTTCGCGGACCCGTACAACCTCGCCAATGATAATGAGGGCCGGATTCGCAAGCTTCATCGTTATGGCGAGCGTGTGGATATCCGCAAGCGTGCCAACGATGGTACGCTGCCTTTTCGTCGTGCCGCGCTCAATTAACGCTACGGGTGTTGCTGCGGACTTTCCATGCTTCAGCAGCTCTTCGCGAATAGCCGGAAGCTCGCTCACTCCCATATAAATGGCAAGCGTATCGACGCCGTGCGCAAGCAAATCCCACCGGATAGGCGTTTTGTCTCCGTGGCATCTGCTCCCTGTTACGCAAGCAAAGGAAGCGGCATATTCACGGTGGGTAACCGGAATTCCGGCAGCAGCAGCTGCGCCGATGGCTGAAGTGATGCCGGGAACGATCTCATACTCGATTCCCCATGTAGCCAGTTCTAGCGCTTCCTCGGCGCCTCTTCCGAAGACGAGAGGATCTCCGCCTTTGAGGCGTACGACCGTTTTGCCATCTTGCGCTAAGCGAACCAATGCTTCATTGATAAGATGCTGGGGCATCGCATGGGAGCCGGGTGCCTTGCCGCAATAGATAAGTTCTGTATGGGGACCGGCATAGGCTAATAATTCTTTGCTAATAAGGCGATCATAGAGAATAACGTCAGCCTGTTGAATACGCCGCATCGCTTTTACGGATATGAGCTCAGGATCGCCTGGACCTGCACCTACTATATAAACCTTGCCTGCCGTTTTGTTTCTCATAGGATGCTCCCTCCGGCTCTTAAGCCGTTTTAGTGTCCAATGCTTTGGGATCCTGCAATAAAGCGATGGAGGTATGTCTCTAGCTAACCATTAATCTAAGATAGGCAGACTGCTTCCTAGCATTCGGGCATTATCCTCAAATCGTAACGTAGATTGAGCCGCTCACACTGTCGATTTCTGTTTCGAAGGTCGTAATGCAGCCATCATCCGGTTCATGTACTTTGCCGCTGCGCAAATCGATTTTCCAGTCATGGAGAGGGCAGTGTACGGCTGAGCCGCACACCATTCCTTCCGATAGAAGACCGCCCTTATGCGGGCATTTGTTCTCGACAGCAAGCACGCTGCCGTCTGTCAAGCGGAATACGGCTATTTCAATATCCTGCACCTTGATGCGGCGGGATCCTTTTACGTCGATTTCGGATAAATTTGCAACTAGCAGTTTTGTAGTCATGGGAATATCCCTCCTGGAAAGTTTAGTTGATCCATGCTGACTTGGATAACGTACGCATCCAACATATATTACAGCTGTACCGGCTGAGCGCTGTTCAATTGCTCGAAGTTTTTGCGGAGTTCATCCGTTTCAACGATTTGCTTCCAAGGATCGGTCGTTAGGCTCAGTGTTTTATCGATACGAGATTTGAGAGCGAGACGGTCTTCCGGATTTTCAAGTCCTTTTTTGACGTATTCCAGACCGACGCGTTCGATCCACTGTGCGGTACGCTCGTTCCATTGTGCATTTTCCCGGTAAAGCTGCAGGAATGCGGAGGACCATTCCATGACCTCATCTTCTGTTTTCACGATGCAGAGAAGATCGGTTTCGCGAACCTTCACGCCGCCGTTGCCGCCTACATGAAGCTCCCAGCCGCCGTCAATAGCAACTACGCCGAAATCCTTGATCGTTGCTTCCGCGCAATTCCGCGGGCAGCCGGATACGGCAAGCTTCACTTTAGCTGGTGCGTTCAGCCCTTCGAACGCCTTCTCCAGCTTGATGCCCATACCGATCGCATCCTGCGTGCCGAAGCGGCAGAAGGTGGAGCCGACGCAGGTTTTGACCGTTCTCAGCGTTTTGCCGTAAGCATGGCCGGAGGGCATATCGAGATCTGCCCACATTTTCGGCAAATCCTCTTTCTTAACACCTAGCAAGTCGAGACGCTGGCCGCCCGTGAACTTCACCATCGGCACATCGTATTTCTCTGCGACCTCGGCGATCCTCTTCAAATCGGCCGGGGAGGTGACGCCGCCGTAGATGCGCGGTACTACCGAATACGTTCCGTCTTTTTGGATATTGCCATGGAAGCGTTCGTTGGTAATCCGTGATTCCTTCTCATCCACGTATTCCTCTGGATTAATCATACCCAGATAGTAGTTGAGTGCTGGACGGCATTTCGTGCACCCCTCAGGGTTGCTCCATCCAAGTACGTTCATGACTTCTTTCGTTGAGTTCAGATTCATGCGTGTAATCTCTGCGACGATTTCATCTCTCGAATGGGTTGTACAGCCGCAAATACCTTCTTTGACCGTCTCGCCAACCGCATCGCCGGCATATAAGTGAAGCAGCCCTTCGACAAGAGGCTTACAGCCGCCGCAGGAGGCGGATGCTTTCGTACACGCTTTGATGGCTCCTACCGTATTGCACCCTTTATTTAGAACGGCATCGCCAATATCGCCTTTGGATACGCCATTACAGCCGCAAATGATCTCATCATCGGACATGGACTCAAGCCGGCTGTTGCCGCTGGAGGATTGACCGAGCAGATCGGAGGAAATGCCTAGTAAAATTTCCTTTTCGCGTCCTGCGATAGATTCGCCGCTTTTAATAGAAGCAAACAACTCTGCGCCGTCAGCCGTATCTCCGAAGAGGACAGCGCCAACGAGCTTGCCGTCTTGGATAACAATTTTTTTGTAGGTGCCAGCCAAATCGTCCTGAATCTTCAGAGCACGAGTGCCTGGCGTATCTGCGAAACGTCCAGCAGAGAATACATTTACGCCGGAAACTTTCAGCTTCGTCGAGGTTACCGAGCCAGCATAACCTGCCGTTTCTACGCCGACCAAATGCTTGATCATAACGGCACCTTGTTCATAAAGTGGAGCTACGAGGCCGTAAGAGATACCTCTGTGCTCGGCGCATTCACCGACTGCATAAATATCAGGCACGCTCGTTTGCATGAAGTCGTTAATTACGATTCCGCGGTTAACCTCGATGCCGGCTGCTCTAGCAAGCTCGACATTAGGACGTATGCCAACCGCCATAACGACCAGATCACCGTCAACCTCAGTTCCGTCAGTGAAAGCAAGGCCTGTTGCGCGGCGTTTGCCTTTGATCGCTGCTGTATGTTTATTTAATAGAAATTGCATGCCTTGCGCTTCGAGGTCACGTTGCAGCATTCTTGAAGCTGCCTCATCAAGCTGGCGATCCATCAAGTGGTTATGGATATGGACAACATGCACTTCCATGCCGAGGTGAAGCAAGCCGCGAGCAGCTTCAAGACCAAGCAGGCCACCCCCGATGACGACTGCTTTTTTATACTTTTTCGCAGTGTCCATCATGATTTCGCAGTCCTTGATATCACGGAAACCGATAACGCCTTCCTTGTCTGCCCCCGGAAGCGGAAGCATGAACGGGTTAGAGCCTGTCGCAATAATGAGTGTATCGTAAGCGGCTTCGATGCCCTGATGTGAGATAACCTTCTTGCGGTCCGTATCGATTTTGGTTATTTTGTGGCCAGTATGGAGCGTGATGTTATTTTCTCTATACCATTCCCAGTCGTTAATGACGATTTCTTGCAAATCGGCACCGCCTACTAGAACGGAAGACAGCATAATTCGATTATAGTTAGGATGAGGTTCTGAGCCGAAGATCGTGATGTCATAGCCCTCCGGAGAAAGTTTTAATAAATGCTCGATTGCGCGAACCCCCGCCATTCCGTTGCCGATGAGTACTAATTTTTTCTTCGTTGTAGTCATTGTATTTCTCTCCTCTCACTCTCTGTCTATGCGAAAACGAATTAAAAGCCTGCCTCGATCCATGGGAAAACGCACGTCCCCTTGGAAATCGAAAGCAGGCTTCTTTGCCGCTTATAACGAATACACCGTTGTACTCGTGAAAGATATGAATTTGATATGGTAAATATACAACGGCTTACAGCTTCGTGTCAAGATAGTTAACATGGATATCGGTGAAAAAACTTGCTTAGTGACAATATGCCGTTTTGTATGTTATATATAATCACAAAGGTATCGGCTTGTGCTGTGTTCACAAAAAGTCGAAATAGGAGGGGGCGCTTCCAAATGCGTTCTTTGTTAGTGGTCGATCATCGTACGGAAACCGAGGGGGCGATGGCGGACCCTCAGTTGGATCAGCTGTCCAAGAAAGAAACGCCGAAATATTTATTGGAGAATTACGGCTATCAGGTACTTCGCGCAGTGGATGAGAAGAAGGCTGAGTTGCAAATGGTCGCCGCAGACGCAGTCGTTCTACATGTCCCTCTTAATGAAGTAAAGCAATGGGGAAGAAGGCTGCTGAAGCAAAAAACGGTTCCGTTGCTTTGGTGGTGCAGTGCAGCGGCAGCATCCCAGTCGGCGGCATTCTGCGAGGATGACATTCAAGTGGATGGCATACTTACACCCTCCATGAGCGAGCAAGAGCTGCACTGGGCTCTTCATTTCGGCTCCAAGCAATGCTTTGAGCGCCTGCAGTGGATGAATGAGCGGAAGCAGCTCGAAAGCAGGCTTGAAGAGCGGAAGTGGATCGATATGGCCAAAGGCATTTTATGCAAAATCAAAAATATTTCTGAAGCGGAAGCTTATGATGTGCTGCGCAAGCAAGCCATGAATGAACGGAAACGCATGGTGGATGTGGCTACATCTATCGTTAAGGTCTATCAAATCCTTCAGGATCAAAAATAAGGGGGCTTTGCGATGATGATCAACCTGTTAAAGGAAGTTGGCCGGGGTAAAAGGGGAGCACGGGATCTCAGTTATGAGGAGTCACTGCAGGCAGCAACTGCCATTCTGGAGCTTAAGGCGACCCCGGCGCAAATAGGCGCTTTTTTCGTTGCTGAACGAATTAAAATGGAAAGCGTTGAGGAAATTGAAGCTTTCGTTAACGTCTGCCGGAAGCATGCGTATCGTGCGCCGATTCAGCAAGGCCTTGATTGCGCGGGCCCTTATGACGGCAGGAGGAAATCGTTCTATGCCACTTTCGCGACCTCGTTTGTCCTGGCAGCCGCAGGACTTCCGGTCACGCTGCACGGCTCAGCCTCATTGCCGCCCAAATGGGGGATTACGCTGCATGATCTGCTGAAGGAATCAGGCATTGACGCTGACCTGCTTTCAAGAGACCGTATCGTTCAGGCGGCGAAGGAGACTGGCGTGCTGTACGTGCCTGTCGAGGAGTGGTGTCCGCCGTTAAAGTCGCTGCGTTCGATACGGGTTGAGCTTGGCATGCGTACGGTGCTCAATACGGCGGAGAAGCTCATTGATTACTCCTATTCGCCGTATCTCATTTTCGGCGTGTACCACAACACTGTTTTTGAACGGATGGCGAAGCTGGCGAATAATCTGAACTATAAGAAGGCACTGATTGTTCAGGGTACAGAAGGGTCGGAGGATCTGTTTATCGAGCGCCCTACTCGGACTTATTTCGTGGAGAACGGACAATCGCAGCTTAACGTTATTGATCCGGATGCTTACGGGCTCGAGACGGCGGTCCCGGATAAAGACTGGACGCCGGCGGAGCAGGTGCTGGAGTCCGAAGCGATCCTGCAAGGGCGCGGCCATCTCGCCTTTGCTAATCAAGTGCTTCTCAATGCAGCTGTAAGGCTTCAATTGGCGGAGAAAGTCGACTCGATCGAGGAAGGCATTTACATTTGCAAGGATCTGCTTGATAATGGCGCAGCGTGGGATTTGTACCGCAAATGGCAGACCGTTATGCGCAGCCAAAGCGCGCAGCCCTGCAGCAGCTAGCCGCAGGCGGGAACGGATAGAATACGATAGCCGAAAACATGACATCATATGGCTGTCTCAGAAGGCATTTTTGCCAACCGAGACAGTCTTTTTGATGTGCTGGTGTTTCGCGCTTCGAGCAAGCTTTCTGTGAGTGATAAGGGGAATCGGTTATATGGCAATGAATGCCCGTGAATTCATGCGGCTTGATGTAGTGGTGCTGGCCATTATTCTATACGCGGTACTCGGTAAACTGTCAGATACGGCTGCTAAGCTGCTTGAGCAATGGCTGTTGAAATGATGTCAGTGAAGCTGTTGCACTGGCGGATCGTGTTATTTTGATTGAAAGCGGGCATATCGCACTCTATGTGGCGATTACGCTGGATCGTCCGCGCGAGCGTGACAATGATTTCGTACATTTCGAGAAGCTGATCCTGGATCGGATACTCGTGCGCGACAAGCATGGCTTGCAAAGAGAAACGGCGTATTCGATTTAACGTAAGTTTCGTTTGAATGATTCACCTATATGCCGTTCTTGCTTCTACCGAATAAGCCGGGGAACAGGCTGAAACGTCTCGCAGGCTTGGAACGCCTGCCGAATTCAAAGTGAAAGAGCAGGGTAGCTAGCTTGTATTTAAATGCGATATAGTAAAGATACTCTTTCAGGCTGCCGCATTTGTAAGCGAAGCCAAGCTGCATTGTGCTGTCCGTCATCATCTTCAGATGAAGAATACGCTTCATATCCGCTTTGGTAATGTCCTCCGGGTTGCTCTTCATATTCGTAATCAACATGGAGCGGATCTCGCCAATATAATAGGAGGCCATATCCTTTCGATACCTATCATTAACCAGCAGACCCGTTTTGTCGGAAAGACGCTTCCTTAGCTCATATTGCAGAATCAAGCATTTCTCCAAATGAGGCCTAAAGGAGGAACGCGTAAGACTATCTGCATTATTATGGGTGTTGTAGCGGTATAGAAGATCTGGAATCGCATATACGCGATCGGCGGCCAGCACAACCTCAAGTAAAAAGATCATATCCTCGCCGATGGTTAACCCCTCTTGAAACCTGATATTCCTCTTTTCAATCAAGCTGCGGAGAAACAGGCAGCGCCACACGAAGCAAAGCTCATTGCCGGAATGGGCTCGTTCGGCGCTGAGCACAAGCTCCTTGCCATTCATGACGGTATGAAGCGTGAATTGCGGCGGCTTTTCTTCCCTTTTCTGCAAAGACTCATATCCGCAAATAACAGTCTCGCATTCAAATTGTTCCGCAGCCGCATAAAGCTTGACGAAGAACAGTTCGTCAATTACATCGTCCGCATCTACAAATGAGATGTATTTGCCCGTAGCAGCCTTTAATCCGATATTTCTCGCGCTGCTCGTTCCGCGGTTAGGCTTGTGCATGACTCTAATTCGTGAGTCTCTCGCGGCAAATGCCTCACAGACCGCCCCGCTTTGGTCGGTGGATCCATCATTGATGAGCAGCAGTTCGATATGACGGAATGGCTGGTTGATAATGCTGTCTAAGCAGTCTCTTATCCACTTCTCGGCATTGTATATGGGCAAGATAACACTAATGGAGACAGTCATGCGCTTCACCTCCGGAGCGGATTGAATTTCAATGCAAGTTCGTTTATAGGCTATAAAATGATCATATCATATTCGTTATAAAGAACAATCATTGTTTTAAATAGACTCGCTCCCTTCTCCTTATACCTCCTGAATAGTGGTAAAATAACAGGTGTAGCGGAGGTAATGAGCGATATCCGATTGCCATCGTTTATCAAAGCCGCCTAGAAGACTATTGCAATCATTCAGAGAGGGAGCGGGCGCAGGCCGACGCTCCTTTTTCTAATTGTGCTTGCCGAGTGAAAATGAATAGGTGAATTAGTCTGCAGAATACTGCTATACTGAAAGCTGGTACTAGGAAAAGGGGGATCTCATGTCTTTTGTTAATCGGCTCCGGTGGTTTTTTAAAGATCGGTGGGGGAGCTATGCGCTCGCAATAGGCATTATGGCGCTCGTTAGCTTGCTCTCAACGATACCGCCTAATTTAATCGGAAGAACGGTCGATCACATCCGTGAAGGCGAGCTGACCTCGTCTGGACTTACGCAAACGGTTCTTCTGCTCATAGGTCTAGCGGTGCTGCTCTATGTGATGGTTTACATATGGATAACGACGCTGTTCGGCAACTCGGCGCTTATAGAGAAGGTGCTGAGGGGACGATTGCTCGCGAATTTAACGCGGATGACGCCCGCATTCTTCCAACGCAACAGCACGGGGCAGCTTATGGCGCTTGCAACAAATGATATATTGGCAATCGGACAAACAGCAGGCTATGGCGTCATGACGCTTGTCAACACGCTCGTAGGCGCGTCCGTCGTTGTTATTATGATGGTTTCGCTAGTCAGCTACAAGCTGATGATCGCGGCACTCATACCGCTTCCGCTGCTTGCGGTCGTGATCAGCAAGCTTGGCAAAAAGGTAAGAACCCGCTTTCTGGACGCGCAGGCCTCCTTTGGCAAAATGAATGACCACGCGCTGGAGTCGATCTCAGGCATTCGCGTAATCCGCTCTTATGTGCAGGAGAATGACGATTTGCATGCATTCAATCGCGTTACGAATGACGTTATGCTCAAAAACAAAAGGGTATCGGTACTCAACGCCCTGTTCCAGCCGATTATTTCATTAATTGTAGGAATCAGCTATTCCATCGGCATCGGCTATGGCTCGTATCTTGTTTTTCAGGATGAGATTTCGCTGGGGCAGCTGATTTCGTTCAATATTTATTTGGGCATGCTGATTTGGCCGATGATTTCCTTTGGCGAGTTTATTAATGTACTGCAGCGCGGAAGCGCTTCAGCCGATCGGCTGGATACGGCTCTGAACCAGCAGCCGGATCTTAAAGATGCGGATAAGCTGGCGCACGTTGACGTGCCGGGCAGGATCGAAATGCGGAAGCTGACCTTTGTTTATCCGTCTGCAAGCAAGCCGGCTCTGGAAGATATCACGCTCCAGCTGGAGCGCGGACAGACGCTTGGCATCGTAGGCAAAACCGGAAGCGGCAAGAGCACGCTGCTGAAGCAGCTGCTGCGGCAATATCCGTTGGACCGAGAGCTGCTCATGATCGCCGGTTTCCCAATCGAGCAAATCGCGATTGATCAGATACGGCGCTGGGTGGCATATGTTCCGCAGGAGCATTTGCTGCTCTCGAAGTCAATCCGCGACAATATCGCTCTTGGGAAGCCGGCCGCGACGGCAGCGGACATTGCTCGCGCCGTCGAGATGGCCTCATTCACGGAGGATATTGCCCAAATGCCGCAAGGGCTGGAAACGGTCGTCGGCGAGAACGGCGTCATGCTCTCTGGCGGGCAGAAGCAGCGGCTTGCCATTGCGCGCGCCTTGCTTGTCGACTCTGAAATTCTGCTGTTGGACGATTCGTTGTCCGCGGTAGATGCCCGAACCGAAAGCCGAATCCTTCACCACATCAGGCTGGAGCGCGAGGGGAAAACGACATTTATCGCGACCCACCGCCTCTCGGCCGTCAGCCATGCGGACTGGATTATCGTTCTGAGCGAAGGACGTATCGTCGAAGAGGGAACGCATGACGAGCTTATGCTGTTCGGGGGCTGGTATAAAGAACAGTGGGATAGGCAGCAAATGGAAGCAAGCTTGGAAGAATGAGGAGGTTCTAGCATGCCAAAGCAATCGACGGCGAGAAGACTATTCGCATATGCTCTCGTCTATAAATTTAGAATTATCGGCGCCCTGCTTATTCTTTGCTGCGCGGTAGGAGCCGAGCTTGGCGGTCCTTTTATTATAAAAACGATTATTGACAAGCATTTGTCTACGGGAGGCGAAGAGCTGGCGCCGGTACTATGGCTGCTTGTGCTTTATATGGGGCTTCTGCTCGTAGCGAGCATTGGAAATTTCTCGCAGTCCTATATTTTGCAATCGACCGCCCTGCGCATCATACAGAACATGCGTATGGATTTGATGCGGCATATTCAGCGGATTCCGCTGCGATACTTCGACAATACGCCAATCGGCCAAATCGTTTCCAGAATCGCCAACGACACGGAGGCTGTACGTGATTTATTTATGAGCTTCATGGCTACCTTCGTTGTGAGCTTTGTGCAGCTGTTAGGCATCTTCACGGCGTTGTTTATATTGGATGTGCGCTTAGCGCTTTTCTGCTTGCTGCTTCCGCCGCTATTCGCGCTCATTATGGTCGTGCATCTGAAATATTCCAAAAAATATATTACGGTTATGCGTGCCAGACTTAGCGATATGAATGCCATGATTAATGAATCAATCGTCGTTATGCCCATTATTCAGGCTTTTCGCCGCGAGAAGGTGACGCTTGAGGAATTCGAGGTGCTTAACGAGGACAGATATGTCAATCAGATTAAGCAGTTCCGTGTCTTTTCCTTGTCCTCAAGGAATATCGTAGGTACGATTGGCGCTCTTGTTACAGCGATGGTAATTTGGTATTTTGGCCGCCAATCCCTCGAAACGGCTATTATGTACGGCGTATTCTACGCGTTTATTGATTATTTAGGGCGCATTTTTCAACCGATTATCGGTATATTCGATCAATTGACGAATGCGCAGCGTGCTTTCGTTTCCGCAGAGAAAGTATTCGCTATTCTGGATATGGAAGGGATGGAGGTTGAAGAGGTTCATCAGGTGCAAAAACCGGATGGCGTCGTCAAATTCGATAACGTGACCTTCGCTTATAAAGAAGGCGAAAACGTGCTTAAACGGATTTCATTCGATGCTCGCAAGGGGGAGACCGTGGCGCTGGTCGGCCATACGGGATCGGGCAAAAGCTCAATTATGAACCTATTGCTCGGATTTTATGAACCGGACCAAGGGACGATATCGATCGATGGACGCAGCATATCGGGTTATTCGAAGCAAGAGCTGCGCAAGCATATGGGGATCGTGCTCCAGGATCCGTATTTATTTGCGGGGGACATTAAATTCAATGTCAGCCTCTACAATAAAGACATCACGATTGAACGGGTCAAAAGCGTGCTGAAGGATGTTGGCGCCGCGCCGTTTGTCGAGCAGCTGCCGAGCGGCTACGATGAGCTTGTGGTAGAACGCGGCAGTACGCTGTCTTCGGGGCAGAGGCAGTTGATTTCCTTCGCAAGGGCGCTTGCTTTCGATCCATCCATTCTTATACTTGATGAAGCGACTGCGAGCATAGACAGCGAGACGGAAGGGCTAATCCAACAGGCGCTCCGCGTTGTCAGCGAGGGGCGGACAACGCTCGTTATTGCGCATCGGCTGTCTACCATTCGCGAGGCTGATCAAATTCTCGTGCTGCATCGGGGCGAGATTGTGGAGCGCGGCAACCATGAGGCGTTAATGGCGCTTGAAGGCAGGTATTATAAGATGTACCAGCTTCAGAAAGGCGAGAAGGCAATGCTGGAGACAGCAGGGATGCCGAATGAGGCTTGAAGAGCGGAATCAATCGCACTAACGAACTAATTCTAGTGAAATGAGTAAAAGGTGCCATATACTTGACGTAAATAGTCTTGTGAATGGTGCTTTTTTTTATGACTATAGCCCTGTATTTCTACCTATCAAATCACATCCTTCTACGAATTGACAGGGAAATTGTTCCAATGTATACTCTTCAATAAGTTTAATGTCAGTTTACTTTACATTAAATTGAGCAAGTCTAGCTGCTTTGGGCCCAAAGCGATAATCCCCAGCCTTCATTAATGCGATAGTCTGTTAAAGGATGTCATGCATGTTTTGAAGAAAGGGGATTTTTATTGTCGTTCTTGAACAAATGTGCATCTTTACTAGAACTTAATTTCAAACTGATATTGCGATGACAAATTTTCTTTACGCTTACATTGGAATATTAAGGGCAATGTATGAAATCTGGAGTGAGAGAGGAGAAATAAAATGCAGAAGCTTGTTAAACGAATACAAAAGAAAGCGTGCATGCTGCTTGCAGCTGTTCTCGTTGCCGGGAGCGCGCTGAGCGGTATCGGAGGTTCCGTTCAGGCTGCTTCAGAGAATGGCAATATCGTCATCTCGCAAGTGTTTGGCGGCGGGGGAAACAGCGGAGCGGTTATTAGAAATGATTTCGTGGAATTGTATAACCCTACATCATCTGACATAACGCTCACGGGCTGGTATATCGCTTATGCATCAGCAGATGCTGCGGCATATCCAGAAAAAAAAGATGCACTTGAATTATCGGGAAAAATTGGCGCAGGCCAATACTATTTAATACAGCTTCAGAAAGGAAACGGCGGTACAACAGATTTAACCTCACCAGATTTGATTGGTACAATCGGAATGGGCGGATCAAATGGAAAGGTTAGGTTGTATAACAGTTCTTCTGCAGTAGTAGATACTGTAGGCTACGGGACGGTGAGTGTCCCTGAGACCTTGGAGTCAGCACCAACCGGAGCGCTAAGTTCAACAAAAGCGGCAATACGCAAGTCGCTTCTTCCTGGCGATAGAGCTCTCGATACGGATAACAACAGCACGGACTTTGAAGTCGCGACACCCGAGCCGCGCAATTCGTCTTACGGCGTAGTTGCGCAGGAAGTCGAGGCGGTTAAGACGGATATCACTCCGGGAGCCGTAAAGCTAGGCACGGTCATTAAGCTATCTACCCCGACCATAGGGGCCAGCGTGTACTACAGTGTATACGGAGTAGGTGATACGCAGGTTGATCCTGAGGATTTCACTTGGTACCAGCCGGGCATCTCTGCGATCGAAGTAACGGAGCCGACAACGGTTCATGCTTACGCCACAAAAGAAGGGCTGACAAGCAGTCCGTTGCGCGAGTTTGCATACAGCATATCGAACCTGGGTACGATCGCCGATGCTCGCGCAGCGGCAATAGGCACGAATGCTACGCTGAGTGGAATCGTTACGCATCGGGCTGACTCGGGCGCGTTCGTCAATCTTTTCGTACAGGATGCGAGTAATGGGATTATCGTTCGCGTTCCAAGCAGCACCGAGGCAAAGCCCGGCAATCTCATTGAAGCCTATGGCAAGCTGACCGAATTTTCCGGTCTGCTTCAATTGGAGGCGACCGTAGAAAATACGAAGATTACAGGTTCCACTGCTTTACCTGCGCCGGCAAGCGCAGATTCTACAAGCTTTGGCAAAACGATCGAAAACCGCAGCCAGTTCGAGGGCCGTCTCGTACAGCTTGAGAACATAACCGTTGAAAGCGCGGCAGGCGGGGTTGTTACGGCAACGGACACGGTTAGCGGCGGCAAAATAATCATCTATTCCTCAGATGCCGCGTTTGTCGCTGGGAAAACATTCGAGCTGGTAACCGGCGTCATGACCTATCACTCCAGCGTGGGGCTTGAGGTTCTGCCTCGCTCGCCGCTCGACATTGTCGAGAAGAGGCTGACCGTGCAAGCCAGCATTCCTTCTGGAAATATTAATGAAGGCGCATCTATTGAACTGAACACGCTAGCTGCAGGCGGAGTCATTCGTTATACAACGGATGGAGCCACACCTTCTGCAACGATCGGAACGATTTATGCGGCACCAATTGTTTTGAACGAGGATACTGTGATCAAAGCGGTCGTAACGGCCAGCGGCGAGACGAGTGAAGTTGCGGTCTTTACGTACAAGGTGCTCGCGAATACAGATGGCATCGCCATCCACACGATCCAAGGCGAAGCGCATTCATCCATTTATAATAATGTGAAAGTATCCAATGTAACAGGCATCATAACTTCCGTAAGCACGAACTCGTTCTACATGCAGACACCAGATGCGAAGCAGGATGACAATCCGAAAACATCGGAAGCCATTCAAGTGTACAAGCCTGGGCATGGTTTAGCGGTGAAGGATTCTGTTTCCGTTGCGGGAACGGTAGAAGAGTACGGCGCCAGCCCCTCTCTCACTGTTACTCAAATCAATGCTTCTGCAATTGAAAAGGTATCCGGCAACAACGTGCTCCCTATGGCGGCTTTATTAGGAAAAAATGAGGATAAGGCAAAAGAGCGCATCGTACCGAGCATGATCGATACAGACAGCTTTGGCGCTTTTAATCCTGAGGTTGACGCAATTGACTTCTTCGAAAGCCTAGAAGGCATGCTTGTTGAGGTAACAAAACCGACGATTACGGGACCTTATGCGAACGCGGTAATTCCAGTGGCGATCGATAACGGCGCTTTTGCGAAAAATGCTATTCGGACGGCTGCCGGAGGCCTCGTGCTTCAAGGCAATGGTTTAGACAGCACGGACAGCAGCCTTAATCCTCAGAAGCTGTTCATCGGCGGCTCGAAGCCGGCAGGTGAAGAGATTAAAACAGGCGATGCATTCAACGGCAGCATCGTTGGCGTCATTCAATACGCAGGCGATTTGTACAAGCTGTTACCAACGGAAGCATTGCCGGCAATTACGCGCAGCACGAACGCTCAGAAAGTTACTACTATCCAGCCTGATGGTGAGAAGCTGACGATTGCTACGTTTAACGTCGAAAATTTCAGCGCGGCGGATACGGTAAAAGCAGGCAAAATTGCTTCGATTATCGTTACGAACATGAAGCAGCCGGATATTATCGGTTTGATGGAGGTTCAGGACAATGACGGCGAGAAGGATACCGGCATAACTGACGCTTCCCAAAGCTTCCAAACGCTTATCCATGCGATAAAAGAAAAAGGCGGGGCTACGTACTCCTATACGGATATCGCTCCAGAGAATAACAAGGACGGCGGCGCGCCAGGAGGCAACATCCGCGTAGGCTTCTTGTATAAGGCCGATCGCGTTACGCTTGCTCCAGGAACCAAAGGTGACTTTGCGTCAGCCATAGCTGTGGACGCAGATGGAACCTTGACACAAAACCCAGGACGGATCGGCTCCGCAGACGCGTCCACCTTCAATGCGTCGCGCAAGCCGCTCGTTGCGGAATTTCTTTTTAACGGGAAGCGGGTAGTCGCGATTGCGAACCATTTGAACTCCAAGGGCGGGGACGGCAAGCCATGGGGGAATATTCAGCCGGTAATCCGCAGCAGCGAGGTTCAACGCGCGAAACAAGCAGAGACGATAAATGGCTTTGTTCAGGAGCTGAAAGCAAAGGATTCGGAAGCAAGCGTCGTCGTATTAGGCGATTTTAACGATTTTCAGTTCTCGGAAACGTTAAACAAGCTGAAAGGCTCGGAGCTAACGAATCTGGTTGATAAGCTGGACGTCTCCGAACGTTATTCCTATATTTACGACGGCAACTCGCAAACGCTGGATCACATTTTAGTAGATCAGGACACGGGCCATAACGCTGTTATCGATGTCGTTCATGTGAATGCTGATTTTGCAGCCGAGCATGGCCGGGTAAGCGATCATGATCCGCTGCTCGCGCAGCTGGATTTCACAGCGGGTCTAGCCGTAACGATTATGCATGTCAATGACTCGCATGCCAACCTTGCCAATGTTGCCAAACGGTTCACGGCAGTTAAACAGGTTCGCAGCACTTCGGCTAACTCGATCCTGCTTGATGCGGGTGACGTGTTCTCGGGTACGCTGTTTTTCAACAAATATTTGGGCCAAGCGGACTTGGCGTTTATGAATAAGCTTGGCTATGACGCGATGGTATTTGGCAATCATGAGTTTGATAAAGGTCCTTCCGTGCTGGCTAATTTCATTAAAAATGCGGAATTTCCGTTCGTTAGCTCCAATATCGATTTCAGCAAGGAGCCGGAGCTTAGCGGATTCTTGGCTGACCAAGCGGTAGGACAAACGGCTGGGAACGGTAAGATTTACGATGCTATCATTCTAGAAGAAGGCGGAGAGGAAATCGGCGTATTCGGCTTAACGACCGAGGATACGAAGTTTCTTGCATCGCCAGGCGAGAACATTATTTTCGAGAATTATATCGCCAAAGCGAAAGAAACGGTCAACATGCTTCAAGACAAGGGTATCAACAAGATTGTAGCCTTAACGCATCTAGGACATAGCTTTGACCTGGTGCTGGCTGAGCAAGTATTGGGTATCGATGTCATTGTAGGCGGTCACAGCCATACAAAGGTCGATGCACCTAAAGTGTTCCATGCCGAATCGGAGCCAACGCTGGTCGTTCAGGCTGAGGATTATAACAAATATTTGGGCCGACTGGATTTGAAATTCAATGAAGCTGGCGTGCTTACGAAGTGGAACGGCAAGCTGCTGGATATTGCAACTTCTGCTGCAGATCCGGAAGCGACGGAAATGCTGGAGCCGTTCAGTGACGGAGTCGCCGAAATTCAACGTGAAGTTATTGGAAAAACGAACGTACTGCTTGACGGCGCACGCGAGTCTGTACGCGCCAAAGAAACGAATCTGGGCAATCTAGTGACTGATGGTATGGTCGCAAAAGTGAAGAGTATCGTGGCCAGCACGCCGGTATTGCAGCAGTATGATGTAAAAGGCTTTGTGGGGATTCAGAATGGCGGAGGCATCCGTCAATCGATTAAGATTAGCGGAGAAGGCAAGCAAGACGGAGATATTACGCTAGGCGAGCTGCTTTCGGTTATGTCATTCGGCAACAACCTGACGGCGCTGCGGATGACAGGACAAGAAATTATAGCGGCGCTGGAAAACGGCGTGAGCGGAATAGCTACAGGACAAGGCCGCTTCCCGCAGGTGTCAGGCATGCGCTTCTACTATGACAGCAAGAAGCAGCCGGAGATACTAGACGCAAACGGTCAACTGACGCAAGCGGGACAACGCATTACGAAGGTGGAACTTAAAAACGCGGACGGTTCTTATAGTCCGATCGATGAAGCAGCGTATTATTTTGTGGCTACCAATTCGTTTATGGCGAATGGCGGAGATTTCTACCGCTCCATGAAGCAGGCGAAGGATGCAGGACGCCAGCATGAGCTGAACATCGTTGATTATGAGGTATTCATTGAGCACATTAATAATCTCGGAACGATACAAGCTGCGGTCGAGGGACGCATCGTTGACGTGAGCGTAGCAGCTCCAACGCCAACGCCGCCAACAACGTCGCCAACGCCGACGCCAACGCCAACACCAACGCCGACGCCAACGCCTGGCGGAAACGAAGGATCGGAATTCAGCGATGTGGGCAGCCACTGGGCTGCGAAAGCGATCGAAGAGGCCGTAACGCTTGGTTTCGTTAACGGGTTCGGAGACGGTACCTTCAGGCCAAGCGATGAAGCGACTAGAGCGCAATTTATTACAATGGTCGGTCGCGCATTTAAGCTGGAAGCAACGGGAGGGCAGCTCAATTTCGCTGATGCAAGCCAGGTTCCTGCTTGGGCTCGCTCATTCTTCGCTCAGCTCATAGAAGATAAAGTCATTGCAGGCTACGAGGACAATACATTAAGGCCGGGAAGCGCATTGACTAGAACGGAAATGACCGTCATTCTCGTGCGTGCTCTTGGCATAAAGGTTGATGCCAATGCGAAGCCAACGTTTGCCGATGTAAGCAGCATTCCGGTATGGGCGCATCCTTACATTGCAGCGGCTCAGACCGCAGGCCTTGTTGAAGGCACGGGAGGCAACCGTTTTGCTCCGCAATCGAACGCGACGAGAGCAGAGGTCGTAACGCTCTTGCTGGCAGCGCTCGATTATAAACAGAGCGCTATATAAGCAAGAGGCGGATTGAAAACTCGATCTAAAGCTGTACGTCCCGTTCCACTTCAAATAGTGGGACGGGGCGTTTTATTTTAAAATATAGGAAAGTATATCATATCGCCAACTTTCTCTATATTTCTACGCGAAACGTAAGCTTAGCCGCCAGAGGACGGCTTCAGCCGTTTACGCTTGTGAAGGAAGGGTGGATCGCATGATTGTATTTTCCATGCTGCTTTGCTATAGTTTGTGTGGAAATAAGGAGAGCGGATAGAGTTATACACAGAAAGAGTTGAGCTTGGATGGCGGAAGACCGAATGGATGAGAAGCTTAGCAAGATGATTGACGCAGCAAGGCTCTATTATGAATTAAACTTCAATCAAGAGGAAATTGCGCAGAAGCTGGGAGTATCCCGTCCCACCATATCAAGGTTTCTTCAGCAGGCAAAGGACGAGGGCTACGTACAGATTAAGATCGTGCACCCTAACGATAACAACTTTGTGCTTGCCGAGCGGCTGCAAACCAAATTCGGTTTGAAAAAGGCCGTTATCGTCTCCGTCCCCCAATACGAGGACAGTATCGTCAAGCGCTACATTGGCGAGGCAGCTGCTGCCTATCTTTATGACACGGTTAGGGACGGCGACATTATCGCGACGACATGGGGAACGACACTGTTTCAAATGGCGACGCAGCTGAAGGACAAGCCGGTTCGCGATGTAAAGGTCGTTCAGTTAAACGGTGGTGTCAGCCATTCCGAAACGAATACGTATGCCTATGAAATTGTTCATTTATTCGGCAAAGCGTTTCATACGATTCCGTATTTTATACCGCTGCCGGCGCTGGTCGATCATGAGGTCGTGAAGCGGACGATCGAATCGGATCGACATATTCGCAACATTTTGGAGCTGGGGATGCTCTCCAATATCGCGGTCGTAACTGTAGGGGCGCCAACGGAGGATTCGGTGTTGATCCGGGCCAATTATTTCACGGATTCGGATTTGGAGGTTATTCGCTCGAAGGCAGCTGGGGATATTTGCTCGCGTTATATCGACTCAACAGGCGCACTGTGCTCAGAGGAGCTTAATGAACGTACAATCGGCATCAGTCTTGATGAGCTGAAGCGCAAGGAACAGTCGATTCTTGTAGCAGGCGGAGCCAAAAAGGTAAACGGGATGTATGGCGCAATGCGTGGAGGCTATACGAACGTACTGATTACGGATCAGTTTACGGGTCGATATTTGCTGGAGCGTGACATCTAGTTGCCGGCGAGGTCATGTATTACGGTGAATGGGATGAAAAAGCTGGTGAGATGCGGAAACTAGACATATTGCTGTCCACTTACTCGTTCTATACTTATATCAATTGCGTATAGAGGAGAGATTAGTTATGAGCCGGAAAATAGAATATAAAAAAGATTACAAATCATTTTATGTGCCCAAAACGAGCCCGGATATGATTGACATTACCGAGATGCCCTTTATTATGGTTAGTGGCACAGGCGACCCTAATGGAGCGGAGTTTGCTCGGGTGACAGAAGCATTGTATAGCGTAGCTTATGCAGTAAAAATGTCATATAAAAGTGATGATGTACCGGTCGGTTACTATGAATATACCGTTTTTCCGCTTGAGGGAATTTGGGACTTGGTCGATAAGTCAAAGCCCGCAACGGAAAAAAATAATCTGAAATACACCATGATGCTACGCCAGCCAGACTTTCTTACCGATGAGTTATTCGCGAAATTCGTTGAGCAGATTAAAAAGAAAAAAACAAATCCATACCTCGAGCAATTAATATTCAAAAAAGTGACTGATGGCTTAAGCTGCCAAATGATGCATATCGGAAGTTTTGACGATGAACCGGAAAGCTTTGCGAGGATGGAAGTATTTTGCAAGGAAAACGGATATGTGCGCACGGACAAGACTCATCGGGAAATTTATTTGTCCGACCCTCGCAAGACCGAGACGTCGAAGATGAAAACGGTTTTAAGATTTCCTGTAAAAAGTGTGGATTAGAATCCGCGGTACCCTTTAGTTAAGGCGAGGAACCGAAATACAATATGGTAAAATAAGTGAGGGATATACAATTCAATATAGGCGGAGATGAATCGGATGGATGTTGTAATCGTCATTTTGCTGCTCATCATTATTTCAATCCTTCTTAGAATGAACTCGAAATTGCCAAAGCGTGATTTGGCAAAGGAAGCTATAGATCGATACAACAAAGAAAAAGAAATGAAAATGGAATAGTCTTGTGAATGTAGTATTATAGGGGTACGAATAGGCAAGTAAAACGAATACCATCATTTATATATTAGGAGGCTGCAGCATGGAAGTATTTGCAGAATTTTTGGATCGTATTGCTAACCCGCAGCATCGGGCACGAGCGGAAGAGATTTTTGGTTGGATAACGGAGAAGTATCCTCATTTAGTGCCTAAAATTGCTTGGAATCAGCCTATGTTTACTGATCACGGCACTTTTATTATTGGATTTAGCGCAGCTAAACAACATTTGGCTGTTGCCCCTGAGAAGGCAGGAATTAATCGTTTTTCTGATGATATTGTTCAAGCTGGCTATGATCATACTAAGGAATTGGTGCGTATCAAATGGAATGCCCAGGTTGATTTCTCATTACTCGAGAAGATGATCGAGTTCAATATTTTGGACAAGGCAGACGTTACGACATTTTGGCGGTAATAGAGAAAAAAGGATAGCCGTTGTCCAATTAATGTTGGAAACCAGCATTAAGGACAAAGCGAGGAAAGATATGAATATTGTTCCTTCTATTTATGAAGATAGACAAATAAACTAATACCCTCTTTTTTGATCGTATAGTTTTTAAACGGTGTTTCTTTTAAAAGGGACTCAAAATCTTGTTTTGTGTATGCGCCTTGTTTTAGGAAAGTTTTAAATGCAAATTTTACAAAATGCTTGTCAAATCCTTTCATTCCTGTCTGTACAATCTCATTGTCAATGTCTTCAGATGTTGCCTCGTAATTCATATCAATGATTAGGGATGTTCCGCCTTCTTTCAGGACGCGATACATTTCACATAAAACCTTTACCGGATCCTTAAAGTTCTTGAATGCAGCACTGCAAATAACAAAATCAAAAAAAAGATTTTCACAGGGCAGGTTGGATGCGTTACCTTCTTTAAAATCAACCGTAACATTTGCTTCATTGGCATTGTTTTTTTCGATCTTCACAAAGTCCGGGCTTATCTCGACTCCAGTAACGTTAAACCCTTTCTTGGCGAGTTCGATCGATAAATAACCTGGACCAGGTGCAACTTCTAAAATAGTTGTACTTTTGCCGACTAAAGATGTAACTTCATTCGCATATTCTAGCATTTGAGTCATTCGACTTTTGCGAGAATTCTTGTCATACCACTTTGCAGTTAAGCCATAAATACCGACATCCTTTTTTTTGCGCATACTTTTCATCATAAAATATCCCCTTAATCATTAGATCGATTTTTCAGCATCTTATCGATTTCATTATATGGGATCAATTAACGCGTCTGAACCATCTGACGGATGAAATGAAGCTCCGTCTTCAGGCGGATCCGTCTACTTGACGGGGGCAATTCAATATCCATTGCTATATCTATCGAAAATGATTTTACGGGGACCTCATGGTTGTAATCGTGAAATACGAGTAGGACTCCATGCTCGACAAGGACAATTTCGACTGATATGGACCTTTTCTTATTTTGCGAATTGCGTGCAGTTGGAATTGGATGCAGCAGGGTTAAATTTGAAAAGGGGAGAGTATGACTACTCTCCGCCGATATTAAATAACCGCGACGGCTTTGCCGGATTCAGCGGATTCGAAGGCTGCTAAGATCACCTTGAGAGAGCGGAAGCCTTCTTCGCCAGGGATGAACGGCGGCTTTCCTTCCAGAATCCCATGGATGAATACATCAACTACGCCGCTGCTATGCATATTGTCATTGGTGGCAATGCCCGGAACGCTATATTTCTCTATGGTTCCGTCTCTTAGTTGAATAATGACAGGGAAATCGGGTTCGGTGCCGATCTTGAGAGTGCCATGCTCGCACCAAAATATGGAAGTGTTGTCTTCGCCCTGATAGTATGTCCAGCTTGCCACAAGCGTACCTATGGCACCGCTATTCATGCGAAGGCTGCATACGAGATTGTCGTCTACGTACGAACCGGCCTTGTCCAGGTTTGAGATGTATGCGGATACCTCCGCCACTTCATCCTCCAACAGCCAGCGAATGAGATCCGCCTTATGGATGCCAAGATCGCCGGCAGCGCCCATAATAGCTTCCTGCTTGCGGAAAAACCAGCTCTCTCGTCCGTCCACGCTCCAGGATTCCGGGCCTTTATGGCCGGCGGAGCAGCGGAACGTCAGCACTCGCCCTAATCGACCGGATGAGAGCAGCTCTTTGGCCTTCAAATGCGGAGGCATTAAACGTTGGCTTTGCCCAACCATCAGCTGCACTCCGTTACTGCGGGCGGCCGCGATCATAGCTTCGGCTTCTTCGGCGGAGGCGGCCATCGGTTTCTCGACCAGGACATGAGCGCCTGCGTTCGCGGCCGCAATCGTCATTTCGGCGTGATAGACGTTCGGTGTGCAAACAGTAACGAGATCGGGCTTTATTTCCTCCAGCATTCTGAGATAATCAAAGTATGCGCGACCGCCGTATCGGCTTGTAAATTCTTCGGCGCGTCCGGGGACAACATCGACGAAAGCAACGATCTCCGCTTGGGGATGGGATGCGTATTCAGGTGCATAACGATGATAAGTGATGGCGCCGCAGCCAATAATGGCCACTTTAAGTTTGTTCATGACGATCCTTCTCTCTATAATGGTTTTAAGTTTTGTATCGATTGGCGACTAACCATTGCATGCTGCGTTCGACGCAAGCTAAGGGGGACGCTTCGCGGGCGTCATCCTGTTCGACGATCAGCCAGCGAACGCCGGCGTCGCTTGCCGTCTCGATAATGGCGTCAAGCGGGCAATTTCCATCGCCTAACGGTACGGTCTCTAGCGCGCCAAGGCTCGTGATCCGGTAGTCCTTCAGGTGCAGCAACGGGACATGCCCGACCATTCGCTTCAGCGTGGCTAACGGGTCGTATCCGGCATAGGCTGCCCAACAAGTGTCGAGCTCGGATAAGAGCTCCGGGTGGAGCGATTCATGCGGAAACAGTCTTTCGAAAATCGGCGCTCCGTCCAATTGAATTTCGAATTCGTAGGCATGGTTATGATAGGCGAACCGAAGGCCAGCTTGCGTGACAAGACGTGCCGTATCCCTTAACTTAGGGATGTTGCGCCTCCAGCTCTCGGAATCATGCTCCTGAGGCGGCACGCCTGGGCATATCAGATAAGAGCCTGCGATGTCCGTCAAATATTGGATTTCCTGAGGAAGCCGGTCCCATAGGGCGGGTAAACCAACATGACTTCCGATCGCGGTCAGTCCTAGCTCTTGCAGGACGCTGCGCAGCTCATTCGAGGGAATGCCGAAATAACCGGCAAATTCCACGCCTTCGTAGCCAAGCTCAGCTACGCGGCGGAGCGTACCGAGCAGGTCATTGCTGCATTCTTCGCGTAATGTATAGAGCTGTAATCCGATTTTGGCGGTAATCACTCGTCTCACTCCTTTTTTGAAGTCATGAGCTAATTGTAAGGAGAAAACGCCTTGCTTTGAATTGTCATTTTGGATAAAACCTATCTATTTTCGGCGGAAGGTGAGGAGATGAAGGTGGGAACGGAGGTTCTATACTGTGGCTACTCTTATCATGACAAGCCATTTCGGGGAACCGAGTGGAACAGCGGGGAGCATTACTTAATTCGATTGCAGACGGAAGGCAAGAGCCGGATTCGACTGGACATAGGCGACGAGCAGCTCGTCGCGGGCGATCTGCTCATCCTTGCCCCGGGTGAGTGGTATCAATTAATAGTAGACGAAGGGCAGTCCAACAAACCGGGCAGCGGCGACTATTATGTTATTTGCCGCGGGGAGTGGCTGGATCGATGGTGGGGGGTGAGCTTACAGCAGCGGCGTGGCCGGGTTTATGCGATGGAAGACCTCATCGATATCTGGAAGCTGATCATTCTACAGAGGCGCCGAATCGGAGAGAATCATGGCGCCTTGGTCGATTACTTGCTTCGCGCGCTGTGTTCTGCCATTACGTTGGCGATGAGCAGTTCCAGCAAGAGCAAGGGAGCTGGCGGGAATAAACAGGTTGCCGCTTATCAGATGAAGCGGTACATCGAGTTGAATGCGACACGCATGCTGTCCATCGAGGAAGTGGCCCGCCATGCGCTGCTCAGCCCCTCCAGGGCGACAAGACTATTTAAGGCTGCGTTTGGCGAAACGCCAGTACGTTATGCGCTGAACGTTCGGCTGTCTATCGCCTTAGAGCGCATGGAATACAGCTGGCTGACTTTGGAGCAAATTGCCGAAAGCTGCGGCTTCGACAGCTATCCGTATTTTTATCGCTGCTTTAAAAGGAAATACGGCAGCTCTCCAAGAGTTTACCGGGAACGTCGTGCTGCTCATGATAGTCTAAGTGACAGCTGACTTCATCCTGATTTACTGCAATCGGAACTTGCGTAATGCGCAGCCGGTTCTAGAGGATCAAGAGGCCATCGATTTCTCCGTTCTGCCCCTGGTAGTTGAACTGAAGCCATCGAATGAGGTGTAATCCAACGGTAATTTCCATGCTGCTTCGTCAGACATTGGTTATCCTATTATTTGTATGGATAGCAGTTGTTGGCGGGCGGCTGAAAAAGCTGCGAAAGCAATTATGCACATACATAATCAGGAAAAGCGGTGCCGGGATCATCCCAAGGTATCGCTTTTTCTTTTTCCCGCATGGTCGTTTTTACGAAAGCTGGTATTTTTATTAGAAAACCTGAAAGTAGTTGAAGGTTTATCAGTAACGTTGATTTACTCAAAACGATGCGATGCTCTACGATGGCAATAGCCGAGGTTAGCTAGAAATGAAAGCGGATACATATCCCTTGGCGAGGCATGTTCTGTAATCGCGTTGTCATTGGGGGTGAGATTGCGTAGCTTGTTTTTCGCTGTTTTTCATTTCAAATACGGGAGGTAAACGAATTTGGTTAATCGTATGTGGAAGCGTAAAATCTCATCGGTTTTGGTAGGCGTTATGGGTCTTGGCTTGATTCTGAACTTATTCTCTTTTCAACTGGCAAGCGCAGCTGTAGATGAGTCCGTCTTGGGGCCGGAGCTGCTTGTGAATCCCGGCTTTGAGGAGGTGTCCAGCGGTATGCCGGTAGGCTGGTCCAAGTATGCGACTCATAATCCGGAAGGCGTGGCCGTGGAGTCGGTCACGGACCAGACGGCGGAAGGAACATACAGCATCAAGCTTACGGATAGCAATGCCAGCTATGCAGCAGGCGTGCACAGCATTAGGATGCCTTATTCACCCGGGACAGCCTATAACGCCAGTGTTAAAGTAAGGGTCGAAGAGGGCGGGGTGGGCATGTTTATCCGCTATTTCAAGGCGGACGGCAGCTCTACGCAAGTCGTTAAAAACAGCAGCGGCACGGAGCCGCAATGGCAAACGCTTCAGCTTAGCGAAACGCCTCCTGCGGACACCGTCACTATTCAAATGATTATTGTCGTACCGAGCTTTTTCAATACCGGCACGATCTATGTGGATGACGCATCGTTCAAAACAACCGAACTGCTGCTCAATCCAAGCTTCGAAGTGACGACGGGTACGAGACCGAATGGCTGGACAGCAATTGATCATGGCGTGACATCCAGTATCACAGCCGTAACAGATGCGGGGCATCTGGCCCACGGAAGCAAGTCTCTTCGTATCCTTGATCAGTCAACGACGGATGCTTACGGCGTTAAGAGCTCGTTGGTCCCTGTCGTATCCGGCCATTCGTATACGGCTGCCGTCCGAGCGAAAGCGGTCTCAGGCAGCGGAAGTTTGCTCATGCACTTTATTAATTCAACGGGAACGCAATTCGCGGAAGCGGCAACAACAGGAGCGGACGGCTTCGAAATGTTGACGCTAACAGCGGAACCGCCGGCAGGAACAACGGAGATCCAGGTAGAGCTTACGACAACCGGTTCAGGGACAGCCGGCCTTTATTTCGATCAGGCGACGTTGACAACAAGCCATTCGTCGCCTGAACCAACGTCGACCGTTGCTCCATCGCCTACTCCGCCGCCAGTCGGCTCGCTAGAGTGGCCGATTGGGCTGAATCCGGCAACGACAAGAAGCTTCCATCCATTTAACCATCTCGTAACGACTCAGAATCCTCCGGATTTCGGATGGCCGTTTATTGAAGGTGCCGATTTCTACGAATTACAGGTGGCGAATGACAGCAGTTTCGAGTCCATTGCATACCAGAAGAACGATATCGCGAGCAACTACTACAACTTTACTCATACCTTCGCAGGCGGCCAGTCCTATTACTGGAGAGTACGGTACCATAAACAGGAAGGTTGGTCCAAGTGGAGCGAGGTGCTGAAGTTCCGGATCGACGCAGTTAACGTACCGTTCCCGGTACCTCCCGTGTCGGTTCTGCTGGCGGCTGTGCCGAACGAGCATCCCCGCATTTTGACAACTCCGGATGGACTGGAAGATTTTCAAGCCAGGAAAGACGGGGACGGCAAAAAAACATTCGATGCCATTAAAGGCTATGTAAAAACGAGAGTGGAGAACGAGGTAACGAATCCGGAGGCGATGCCCGGCGAGCCTGTCATGCATCCTAACAACAGTCCCAATGTATTATCTCAAACGACGGCAGTAACGGAACCCTTGATCAACGCAGCCTTCGTCTACTTAATTACCGAGGATCCAGCTTACGGCGAATTCGCCAAAAGACGATTGTTGCATATCTCGTCGTGGAGGACGGACGAAGGTCCGACTCAATATCACAACAATCAAGGAGGCAATGACCAGGTTCACAGGGAGATCGTATTAAAAGGCGCGATAGCCTACGACTGGATCTATGATCTGCTTAGCCCGGCGGAGCGGGAAACCGTGTTGACCATGGTACATGAACGCGCCAAAATCATTGCAGACGACGTCTTGTACGATAGCAGACCGATCTCCAGCATGCCTTACGATTCGCATGGCTGGACTGTGTTCGGCTACTTGGGGATAATTGCAACATCCTTGCTGCATGACGAAATCAGCGTGAACGGGACGGTCGTTGCCGAGGATGCGCGGGAATGGTTTAAACTGATCGTCCCGGCTTACATTAACTTGTCGCCTACTTGGGGCGGCGAAGACGGCGGCTGGGGCAACGGCGTCGGCTATTGGCAATGGTCGACGATAAGCGGAAAACAGTTCCTGGACACGCTTTATGCCGCAACGGGCTTCAGCATTTATGACAAGGCGTATAACCGCAACGAATATTTGTTCCCGCTATACAATCTGCCATTCGGCCAGACCACCGGTCAACTCGGGAATAATACCGAGGGCTCCGGCGGCTACGGCATTGATCGCAGCTATGTCCATGGAAGTTCGACCCGTAACGCCATGATGCAGCAGAACGAGGTGGCGCAGTGGTATGCGCAGCAGCACAATTACAGCTATGGCAACTATTTTACTTACCTGTATGAAGACAGCAGCTTGCCGGCGCGTCCTCCTGTAGAGCTTCCGACGGCAAAATACTTCGATCAGGTCGGCCTTGTTTCCATGCATTCCAATTTACTCGATACAAAACGAATTTCCATGTATTTCAAATCTAGCAAATACGGCAGCTATAATCACACGCATGCTGATCAGAACGCTATCGTCATTAAAGCTTTCGGAGAGGACCTTACCGTTGACGGCGGGTTCTACGATGCATACAACAGCCCACATAATTTGAATTACGCCAGACTTACGTTTGCCAAAAACGCGATCACTTACGACAACAAAAAAGGTCAGAAAAATTTCGATATGAACGCTTCGGGTCGAATTACGGGCTTCGCGACGAATAAGGACTTCGACGCCGCCGTCGGCGACGCCACTGGGGCCTACAACACCGACGCCAACACCAGCGGTCTCGATTTGGCGCAGAGAAGCGTCATCTACGTGAAGCCTGGCGCCTTTGTAATCGTGGACAATTTGGACGCGAGGGCACAAGGGGGCTCCAGCTTCGAGTACTGGCTCCACGCCGATAAACAATTGACGCTGGATGCGGAACAATCCTCCGCCACGATTGTCAAGAACAAAGCGGCCTTGGATGTGAAGCTTTATTATCCGGGATTAACGGAGATCCCCGTAACCGACAAGTATCTGGACGCGAACGGCGTCGAACAGCCGCCGCTCGAAACCTCTCAATGGGCTACTGTAAAAAGGCAGCATGGCGGATTCGTGACTCCGAAAACGGAACAAGCGACGATCGTGTCCACCTATGTTCCTTATGAGGTGGGTACAACGCCGCAGAACATTGTCTCCGAGGATCACGGCACGTACCGTAAGCTGAGCTTCGTGGACGGAACGGACGTTTATGTGCGCACCGCGCAAAGCGGATCAGTCGATACCGGAGATATTCAGTTCGACGGTATTGCCGCTACCGTCAAAGGAGATTCTATTCTTCTGGTCGGCGGAACGCATTTGACGATGGACGGAGTGGAGAGAATTAGCAGCACGCAGCAGGCAACTATCGCACTCTCCGGCGACGAGCTTTCGATTACGGGAACGCAAGGCGCTGAGATCAGCCTGCATAAGACCAGCGTAACGACCGTGCTCGACGAAGAGTATCGCAGCCTTCCCGAAGGCGGCAGCATTGCGGATGCCGTTAACAGCCGCGGCGTTCATTGGGATACTGCAGGTAACCTATTAAAGCTGAATGTCGAGCCGGGCCAGCACAAGCTCCTTCTAAGCGATATCCCCGCGCCGGCTCCGCTTGCTCCGATCTCTTATTCTATTGAAGTGAACGGTGTAGAGTCGACGGTAAGCTTGTCTACCTATGGCGATGGACTTGGCGGTACGGCCGCGTGGGGTGGCCTGACCAATGCGGCAGGACTTTACGAGGTCATCGAAGCGCCGCCGGGTCTCTACTTCGACAAAGTCGGCATGGCTCAGCCGGTCGTTTATTTGGGAGCGAACGCGCGGTTTATTCTCCCCGAAGTGACTGGGACCTTGAAGCTTCGCAATGCAGGTACGGGAGCGTTAACGTTGGCGGAAGCTACGTCGGACTTTGATACCGTCAAGGAAAGCTTGACGGTGTTCCAAGAAGCCGAAAGCTTCATTCATACCGATGGCGGCGCGACCAGTGTGTACAGTACCAGGCCTTGGATGTCGGGTGGCCAAGGCGTCAGCAACTGGGCTACGATAGGCCAAAATATTACGTGGAATCTGAATGTTCCGGAGGCGGGCACTTACGACATCGTGTTTAAGTATGTCGCTTGGGAAGACATTGCCGGAGCTCCGACTAGGCTGATACAGCTGGGCAATCAGTTCTATACGGCGGAAGCGGAGAAAACGCTCGACTGGGGAACGATGCCGGAGTATTGGAAAGCGCTGACCGTTCAATCAGGCGCGTCTCTGCCCGCAGGACAGGTTCAGCTCAGAATGTGGAACGTGCAAGGTCCGATGAATTTGGATTGGGTCGGGTTGGTCAAAAAAGGAGCAGCCGAAGAATCGAGCCTTAAGCTGACGCCAAGCACCGCTGCCGTAAGTCAAGAGCAGCCGCTGGAGATCGGGCTCGCGCTGAGGGGATCTGCTCTGGCGGCCGGTGTTGATCTTACGTTGTCCTATGATCCAGCCAAGTTCACTTACACGGGATATGCCAAAAAATATGAACAACAGATTGTTAGCGTGTCCAACAATATGGAAGCCGGGACACTTCGCATATTGGCTGCGAGGACCGGAACTGGAACGTTGCCGACTGACGACGACTTTTTGGCGTTACTATTCCAAGTGAAACCAGAAGCGCCTTCAGGCACGTCCGGCTTCGCGACCTCGGCCGTTACGACGTCCTCGGAATCGGGAGAGCTCATGACGCTGGCTAATTCCGCCGCTCAGGTTCAGATTACGAATAATGCGGCATTGGGGGCTCTCATCTCGCAAGCGGAATCGACTCGAGACCAAGCCGTCGCGGGAACTTCCGTCGGTACGTTCTTCAGCTCGGCGCTGAATGGTCTCAAGTCGGCACTGACGGCAGCGATTAACGCGGCCAAGGCCGTCTTCCAACAAACGGACGCTTCCCATACTCAAATCCAGTCGGCTCAGAATCTTCTGGCCGCGGCGATCGCGGAGTTTGAAGCATACAGAATTACGGCAACGACTGGCGATACGAACGCGGACCAGCAGTTTAATATTGCGGACTTCATGAACATCGCGACGCATTACGGCAAGGATTCGGATAGCCCGAATTGGGTTCAGGCCAAGAAGGCGGATCTGAATGGAGATGGCGTTGTCGATATTGAGGATGTGGCGTTTATCGCTAGCCGGATTATAGGGTAATAGGAAAAGAAGCACAGCCGGCGGTTCCGAGCTGCCGGTATTCCTTCCATTGCTGGCATTGAAATAGAAGTCGGAGGAGTGATATTTTGAGCAAAACTTGGATTCGGTTGGGAACTGCGCTTCTGCTGGCAGGAAGTTTGCTATGGTTCCATAATGGATTGGACAACGTCGCGGCGGAAGATCAATCAAGCGCCTTTACGATGAAATCGGATGTATCGACCGTTAAGGCAATTGAACAATTCCATGTCACGATAGAAGGATCAGGCTTAAGCGAAATGTATGCTTATGACGTTACGCTGGAATTGCCGCAAGGAATGACGTTGGTGGACGCGGAGGACCTGCTGCCTGGCGGTTTGTCCGTAGCTCCGGTTGTTAAAGGGAATACGATTCGGTACGGATCGACGAAGTCGGGAAATGCCGACGGGGAAAACGGAACGCAAGCGTTAAGCCGTTTTAAGCTGAAATCCAGTACTTCCGGCAGCGCTTCTATTAAGCTGATAAGCGTCAAAAGCATAAAAAAAACGACTACCGGATTAGTCAGTACCATTCACACGATTCAACAAACCGTTCAACTGACGATTACTGCGGGCAACAACGGAAACAACGGAAACAACGGAAACAACGGAAACAACGGAAACAACGGAAACAACGGAAACAACGGAAACAGCGGAAACAGCGGAAACAGCGGAAACAGCGGAAACAACGGCAACAGCGGCAACAGCGGCAACAGCGATTTCGGAACGACAATTGTTACGGAAGAGATGGGCGGCTCTCAGGTCCGCTCAGGTCGAATCGTCATCCCTGCAGTGGATCGCGTTCAGGCTCCATTGGAGCTGCTCCAATCATGGAGTTCGCAAAATACTTCCGCCGTGATGGTTGTGGTCGTAGGTAAGGCTACGTATTCCTTCCCGCTTAGTGAATTATCTTCGGCTGCATTACGCCATGCATTGGGAGAACAGGCAGACGAAGCTGTCCTCACGATCAACATAACTGAAGCAAATGAAGAACTGGTCAACAAGGCGGAGCAGGAGGCGGCTAAGCTCGGTACGACTCTGTTGATTAAGCCGATTGATTTTGAAGTCTTCGCAGAAACGCCGAATGGCGATAAAGTGCCATTAACGAAATTCGCAGGTTATGTGCCGCGAACTTTCGAGCTTGATTTCGACGTTGAGCCCGAAAATATGGTTGGCGTTTATTGGAATGAAGCGACAGGCGAGCTGTTGCCGGTGCCAACAGCGTTTCGCGTGGTAAACGGTAAGTACGTCGCCGAGCTGTACAGAAAAGGGAATAGCGCTTACTCCTTAATAAGGCTGGACAAACACTTCACTGATCTTAACGGGCATTGGAGCCAGCCCTTGGTGGAGTCGATGGCCAACAAGCTCATCGTTAAAGGAACCCCGGACCAAAGGTTTGAACCGGACAAGGCGGTCACCAGGGCAGAGTTCGCAGCGATGTTAGTACGTGCTCTTTCTCTGGACGAGGCCGGAGCTAAAACTTCTTTTTACCGATATAAATGGACAATGGCATGAAACTGCCGTTCAAGCTGCTGCGGAAGCAGGTCTGGTCAACGGTTATCCGGACGGGACGTTTCGTCCGGATGCCACGCTTAACAGACAGGAATTGGCAGTTATCTTGAAACGTGCGGCCCAATTGGCCGGACAGCCGTTCGCATCTTCCGAAGGCGGCGGAAACGGGCATTCATTCGTGGATTTGGATGCAGCTGACGTATGGGCACGACAGGATATCGCGTCCGCCGCAGCGGCTGGCGTGATGGAAGGCGACAAGAAGAACGCCTTCCGACCGAAGGCGCAAACGACTAGGGCAGAAGCTGCGACCGTTCTGAAACGTATGTTGGCTTTTGCAGGAAAGTATAGTGGCTAACCAAAGATAAAGAACTCTAATCGGATGACAGTACGGGTCTCAGGCTATGGGGTCCGGACTGTCGTTTGTTGTTTCCCGTGAGTGGGGTTCCAACTTTTTCTTACCGCCGTTTCACTTTATCCCTATAAAAGCTGCCGCGCATCAACGAAAGGTTAGGCGCTTTTGCGGAAATTGAACGTTTTTTAAGAAAACCTGAAAGGAGTACCAGGTCGTGCAGTTCCGTATATTTCCGAAGGGCCGAACATGGCTTTATGATTGCAGTAATCCGAAACAAGACGGCTGAGTTGAAAATGAATTCATCAGACTTGTAAGGAGCATAACGATCAATTAAAAAAAGGACGGTGTATTCACAGTGAACAGAAAAAAAAGGTTTAGTCTGCTCGGAGCCATTCTCATTGCTTCCATGCTTGCGGGATGTTCCAACAATGGAGGTACCAATGTAACCGAGACGGGGACCAATACGCCTTCGGCTTCGCCTGAGAGCACGGAAACGGCCAGCGCACCAGATGTTACACTAAGGCTGCTGACCGATTTTAAGGATATTTATCCACCAAAGCCCGACTGGGCGGTATGGAAATGGGTGAAGGAAGAAACCAACATCACCATCGATCAAGAGACGTGGACGGGACCGGAATCGCTGGCATTGTCGATCGCTTCGGGTGACATGCCCGACCTGTTCACCGTGTTCCCTGGCGATGCACAGAAATATGGTCCGCAAGGGGCGTTTCTCGATCTATCAGAACATATGGACAAGATGCCCAACGTTAAGAAATTCCTGGATTCCAAGCCAGAAGTGGCGCAGCGCATGACTTCGCCCAACGGAGAAATGTACCATCTGCTTAACGACGGATTGGGTGCAGGCAACCTGATGGTCTGGTTCTATCGGGACGACGTCTTTGCAAAGCATAATCTTCAACCGCCAACAACATGGGATGAATTATACGAAACGTCCAAGAAACTGAAGGAGCTGTACCCGGATAGTTATCCGTTTACGTTCCGGCACGGCGTCGGAACCTTACCTGCTTTCGGCCCTCAGTTCGGCGTCTATCCGTACATGTATGAAGCTCCAGATACAGGAAAAATCAAGTATGGCGTAACCGACCCCGGCTTTAAGGTCATGGTCGAATATTTGAACAAGTTCTACAAAGAGAAGCTTATCCCGCAAGACTGGCTGTCCATGGATTATAAGGCTTGGACTCAGCAGGTCGCTACGGATAAAACGTTTATGACGATTCAATATATCGGTCAGATCGAAATTATGAACAGCCAGCTTCAGAACGGTGCCCACTTGAAGTTTATGGCTCCACCGCTCGGATATGGCGACAAGGCATATATCCAAAAGGCAGATTATGAAAACTACGGCATCGCCGTATCCTCCAAAACGAAAAACCTGGATGCCACGTTGCGTTTTCTCGACTTCATATATTCCGATAAAGGGAAGGATATCCTCAGCTGGGGCAAAGAAGGGGAGACGTATACGATCGAAGACGGCAAACGTAAATTTTTGCCGCAATACAAAGAGCCGAATGACCTGCGGAAAGAGCTGGGCATTATGACCTCGACCGCGTATGGAGTTGCCGATTTCGAGGCCTCGCTGTCGCTAAGCAACGAAAACGAGCAGCATTCTTTTACGGAGGCGATGAAATATCAATTCCCGACAATGAACCTGACGCCCGTTCTGACGGACGAAGAGAGAAGCGGCATTACAGCTATCGAGGAACAACTCAACAAATATTATGAATCGTCCGTCGCGAAGTTTATTATTGGCGAAACTCCATTGTCGCAATGGGATGCGTTCCTCGATGAATTGAACAAGATCGGCGCGCAGAAGATCATCGATACGTACCAGGTTGCGCTGGATCGTTTGAAAAACAACATCAAGTAATCAGAATTCGGCTAGGGCTTGATAACGGTTTTTATCTAGCCCTGTCTTTTTTCTCAACGAAAGGGGTGCCGTATTGAATTCGCCATCGATCCTCAAGCAACTGAAGCGGGACCGGGCTTTCATACTTATGTTCGCACCGGTCTTGTTATATTTCATTATGTTCAAGTATGTGCCCATGTTCGGTATCGTCATCTCCTTTATGGATTACAATCTGTTTAAAGGGTTAGGCGGAAGCGAATGGGTCGGACTCAAATATTATCAACAGTTTTTCGATAACCGAGATGCTCTCGTCATTATCAAAAACACTGTTCTGCTGGGGCTATACAAGCTCTTGTTCGGATTTCCCGCGCCGATCATTTTGGCTCTGCTCCTTAACGAGCTTCGCAACGCGGTATACAAACGACTTGTCCAGACGGTAAGCTACCTGCCGCATTTCTTATCCAATGTGGTTGTCGCGAGCATGCTGCTCCTGCTCCTGTCTCCCAGCACTGGCTGGGTCAACCGTATCATCGAATGGTTTGGATTTCCGGCTATAAGCTTCCTGCAAGAAGCAGAGTGGTTCCGCACGATCTATGTCCTCTCGGAAATTTGGCAGCAGGTCGGCTGGGGCTCCATCCTGTATTTGGCGGCCATTACGACAATCGATCCGCAATTGTACGAAGCGGCCCGTATGGACGGTGCGGGCAGATGGAAGCAGACCCTTCACGTGACATTGCCGGGAATTGCAGCCACGATCGTTATCCTGCTGATCCTTCAAATCGGAGGCATGCTGGAAGTCGGCTTCGAGAAAGTGTTCCTGCTTTACAATCCCGCTACGTACGACACGGCGGACGTTATCGCCACCTATGTATACCGCGTTGGCATTCTACAGGGCAGCTTCAGCTATGCAACGGCCATTGATTTGTTTATGGGCGTGATTGGCTTCCTGCTTGTCTACACGACCAACAAAATTAGCAGAAGATTAGGGGAGAATAGCTTATGGTAAAGAACAGGAGCGCATTATCCCTTCTCTTTGATTACGCGAACGTGCTGTTAATGGCGCTTATGATTTGCGCGATGTTGTTCCCCTTCTTGCACATGGCAGCCATTGCGCTTAGCGATCCGGAGCCGGTAATCGCGGGAGAAGTCACGCTATGGCCTAATGGACTGAACTTCGACGCATTCTCCGCCGTATTCAATGATAATCGGGTTCTGGTTGGTTATAAGAATACGCTTATTTATGTAGTATTAGGTACGACATGCTCACTTTTATTCAGCATTCTGGGCGCGTATCCGCTCTCGCGCCGGAATCTTGTATTCGGCAAAACGTTTATGATGCTTATCGTCTTCACTATGTTATTTTCCGGCGGACTAATCCCTACCTATTTGGTTGTCCGCAGCTATGGACTGCTTGATACGATATGGGCTATGGTGATACCAGGCCTTGTTTCTCCCTATTATTTGATCATAATGCGAACCTTCTTCCAGGGAATCCCACGGGAGCTGGAAGAGTCCGGCAAGATTGACGGCCTGTCCGATTGGATGATCATGCTGCGCATCGTGCTTCCGCTTTCGAAGCCGGTATTGCTTACCATCGGGCTTTTCTATGCCGTGGGAATTTGGAGCAACTTCTTCTCGGCGCTCATCTACTTGCGGAACGAAGACTTGCACCCGCTGCAGGTCATGATTCGCAACATCGTGATGATCGGCCAAGTCGGCGACATGACCGTCAGCAACTCGGTCGGAGGCCGTACCGTCGTGCTGGAGTCGCTCAAATACGCGGTCATCTTGGTTGGAACCCTACCGATTCTGATCGTTTATCCGTTTATTCAGAAACATTTTGTGCAAGGCGTCATGATTGGATCGGTAAAAGGGTAAGTCCTTTCATACTGCCTGCAGAGAGCTTTTGAGGTTATATTGCAAGCTATAACGAAATGTAAACAGCAGTTCAGAGCTTATTCTGAGCTGCTGTGTTCGTTCATATAGGGTAAATTCCATTTTGCACGAAGTCTTCATAGGCCATATGCTTTTCTAGGTTCGTCTGTTAAGTTAACGGACAGGATGGCTGAATTGTTTCGTGAACCTTTAAGCATATAAATTCACGAAAGCAGGAAAGCATAAGAAACATGTGGAATAAAATGGGTGTGACGGATGTTCTAATGCTCTGCGACAACGTCAGAATGTAATAGCAAGCTGTAAAGGTGTGTTTAGTTTTATGTAATCGGATTGCTGAAAATTTGATGACAGTAAGGAGCTGGATACGATGATAAAAGGATTTGGAGGAATATTTTGGAGAACAAACAATCTTGAAGCTATAAAAAAATGGTACAGTGAAGTGCTGAAGATTGAAATAGAAAATTGGAACGGGACAGTGATAAAACCTCAAGTAGGAAATGAGACTATCTTTTCTTTCTTTACCGAGAATGACAGTTATTTTCCAACAGATCAACAAGTGATGTTAAATTTCCAAGTACATAATATAGACGAGTGTATTGATCATCTTGAACATATTGGTGTACCTCTTGCAAAGAAAAAAGAGATTAGTGAATTTGGGAAGTTTATTTGGATTGAAGATCCTGAAGGTCGACTGGTCGAGCTTTGGGAGAAATAACGAGTTGGCTGAAAGTAGGAGGAGCCGTGTGTCAACACGAGCGACATCAGTTCATTGTGCGATGCCGATCCCTACGACTAGATGATGAGGGTTATTTTTTCAATGAGTTGATTTTGTCTCGCTGCGATTTAAACTCATAGTAGAGCGTCCTCCTGGTTGATGGAATTTTTAGCGCTATGACCCGTTGCGTACTTCCATCGTGCAGAGGCGCTCGTTTTTTTTGCAAGGCGAAAGAGGAGATAAGGTAAAGATATTGGTTTTTTGTAGTAATTGATATAACATTAAATGCATATAAGGCCAGTGAAATTGTTATGACGCTAACGGACCAAAAACCTCCGGATAATAATAGTTATTGAAATCTTCTCCAATATAAGGAGAAATCATGTTCACAAGCATATCTTGTAATCTAAGCTCTTCAGTGTTTTTAGTTGGTTTATATAATGCAAATGTTGTTGTTGTTAGAACATGTTCGATTACCGAATTACATAAAATTAGAGATTTCATGAATCATGCTCCAGCTCAAGCTAAGCGTGAAAGATCGGTTAAACAGCAGTGAACGGAGAGTGAGCAGCCTTGAAAATAAAGGTTATTATTGCCGATGATAATCCCTTTGTCCGAGAAGGCATGAGGATCATCCTGACCACCTTCGATGAAATCGAGGTATTGGCATCGGTTCAGGATGGTCAAGAAGCCGTAGATTTCTGCAGGCAGAACGAAGTAGACGTGGCACTGCTTGATGTGCAAATGCCCAATATGAATGGCGTGGAGGCGACCAAGCTGATCGCTGAGCAGACAGGAACCAAAGCGCTAATCCTGACCACCTTTGATGACGAAGCATTTATTCTAGATGCGATTAGCAGCGGAGCGAAGGGGTATCTGCTGAAGAATAACGATCCGGAGCGGATTCGGGATGCCATTATCACGATATATAATGGACATAATGTGCTGCAGGATGCTGTGCTGGACAAGCTCAAATCTAGTTTGCTCGCGGATAAGGATAAAGATAAGAAGATGGACAGAGGCAGTAAGATCGATAGAAGTTTGTTCACCGATAGAGAATATGACATTATGTCCCTCATCGCGAAGGGACTTTCCAATCGCGAAATTTCGAAAAAGCTGTTCATCTCAGAAGGTACGATAGCCAACCATATTACTTCTATTTTAGGGAAAAAGAGTCTAACGCATCGTACACAAATCGCGATTTATTTTCTAACCGGGGAAGTGGACTAAATGAGAGAGAGAGGTACCCCTGTAGAGATCTGGACCATGGGTATTAAAGCAGTCCTCTTAAGCTATGTAGCCATTCAATCTTACGAATCGGTGGATTTGATTTCAACATGGTATATGCTGTCGATCCTTATCTATTTATGTTTGAATATTTCCATTCATATTGTGAAAAAGGCTAGCAGCAAGTCGATCGTGCTGCTGCTAGCCATGCTGGCGATTGCAGTATCCTCCTCCTATATCCATCCGCTGTTTATGCTCCTGCTTCCTCTGAACATTTACGAGCTATTCGCTATCTATCTACGCAAACATGGACTGATTGTATTGCTTATGCTGGCTCCGCTCGTCTTGATATCTCAATATGCGCAATCAATCCTGGTTACATACGGACTCGTTGCGTTGCTTAGTTTCCTCTATAACCTCTTGCTTCACACATACATAAGCAGAATGACTGACCTCAGAGCAGATTTAGAAAATAGGCATGAGCATATCCAGCAGTTGACTAAAAGTCTGAATGAGAATAAAGAATATATCAGACAATCTGATTATACGATTAAGCTGGAGGAGCGAAACCGACTGTCGCAGGAAATCCATGATAAGATCGGACACTCGATGACGGGCGCATTGATCCAAATGGAAGCCTCGAAACGATTGTTCACTTCGAATCCGGACAAATCGGCTGAGCTGCTGCAGAATGCTATTCACATCTCCAAGGACGGGATCGAGACGATTCGTCTTGTGCTTAAGAATATGAAGCCGCCGACAGAGCAGCTGGGGATAAATCGGATGAAGTTATTCATTGATGAATTCTCAGCGAAACAAACGGTGCGGACTTCTCTCACTCATGAAGGGAATGTCGACAGTATGACTCCGATCCAGTGGAAGGTCATTCAGGAGAACACCCAAGAAGCTTTGACCAATGCCATGAAATATTCGAATGCTACCGTCGTTTCTATTCATATCCAAGTGCTGAGAACCTTGATCAAGGTCGAAGTATCGGACAACGGCCAGGGGGCGCAGAAGGTGATTAAGGGCCTTGGGATAATCGGAATGGAAGAACGGGCAGCAAGCGTAAATGGTACGATTATTGTCGATGGATCGAGAGGATTCAGTGTCACAACGTTAATTCCTCACGGATAAGATGAGATTTACGATCATGACATAGGAAGATTCTCAGGGGTAAAGGATGAACTTGTGCACTGTCACAGGGGCATCCTTTTTTATTACAATTGCATTATTAGCAAGACGAAACGGGAGTGTGATGAAATGAACGTACTTGAAGTAAAGCAGCTTTCAAAGAAATTCGGAGATTTTATAGCGGTGGACAATATCACGATGTCTGTAAAAGAAGGAGAGATTTTCGGATTTCTAGGCGCGAATGGAGCAGGCAAGAGCACGGCCATCAATATGATTGCCTCATTGCTCCGGGTTACCAAGGGCGAAATCGAAGTTCTTGGCAAAAATATTGCGAAGCATAGCAAATTTGCAAAGATGAACATCGGGATTGTGCCGCAGGAAATGGCTATTTATGAGGATATGACCGCTTACGAAAACGTTCGTTTTTTTGCCGGATTATACGGACTCAGAGGGGCGGAGCTAAAGGAGCGGGTGATTGAAGCACTAGCATTCGTAGGTCTTGGCGATAAACACAAAAGCTATCCCAAAAACTTCTCAGGCGGCATGAAGCGAAGATTGAATATAGCCTGTGCAATCGCCCATCGGCCAAAGCTGCTTATTATGGATGAACCAACGGTGGGGATCGACCCGCAATCTCGCAATTACATTCTTGGTTCCGTGAAGAAATTGAATGAACTGGGCTGTACGATCATTTACACGAGCCATTATATGGAAGAGGTCGAGGAGATATGCACAAGAATCGCTATTATCGACCACGGCAAGATTATTGCGGAAGGAACGAAAGGCCAATTGAAAGCCATCATTACGAATCAAAAAAATATCAGTATTGAGGTGCGTTCGGCGGAAAATCTGAATAAGAGCAAGCTGGAGGCAATAGCGGGCGTAAACCGGGTGGAAGTGGAGGATCGAATCGTTAAAGTCACCTCTGATTCCGAGATTAATAATTTGAACCGAATTATTCAGCAGTTAATGGCGGACGATCTGGAAATCCGTGCAGTGGAAGAAAATGAGCCTAGCTTGGAAACAGTGTTCCTGACATTGACAGGCAGAAGCCTGCGGGACCAATAAGAACGTAGGGATAAGGTGGCGAAGTGGATATGAACGTATTCAGAATCATGCTCAAAGAGCTAAAGGTTATCCGTGACCCCAAGATGCTGTTGTTTTTGCTGGTGTCGCCGCTAGTAACGATGCTTATTTTGGGAACGGCTCTTACGGGCGCATTTAACGGCAGTTTATCGGTCGGAGAGATAAATGTGCTTTACAAGAATAATAGCTCGGCGAGTGATTTCTCCCGTTATTGGGATGATTTCACGGGGCAGATGCGTCAAGCAGGCATTAAGCTTGAGAAGGCAGACGAGAAGACGGACGGGAAAACGGAAGTGAAAAATAACCGTTATGTGGGTTATGCCGAGATCACGGACAGTGGACTGGAGTATTACAGCAGCAGTCAGAGCTTAATTGAAAGCGGCATTGCTAAGAGTGTGCTCACAGCGTTCGCAGATCGGTACCGATTGGCAGCTGTAGTAGCAGGTACCGACTCGGAGCAAGCAGATGCGATCATGAGCGGAAACGGCAGTGAAAGCTACGTGGTAGAAGAGTCGCTGAATGCGACAAGGAAACCGGGTGCGATGGACTATTTCGCAGTAGCGATTACGACAATGATTATTTTATATAGCGCCTTGACGGCCGCACAATTAATTGATGGTGAACGCAAAAGGAACACTGCTGTCCGATTGCTTGCTTCACCAGTGACGAAAATCGAAATTTTCACGGGTAAATTAGCAGGGCTTGTTGTGCTGAATGCAATTCTAACAATTATCGTAGTGCTTATTAGTAAATATGTGTTTAATGCCTACTGGGGAGAAAATTTGGGCCTCGCATTTCTAATACTCTTTACTGAAATTATTTTCGCTGTGAGCTTGGGACTCGGGCTCAGTTATATCATTAAGGGCAATGCTTCAGGTACTGTTGTTATGATTATTATCCAATTGGCCGCATTTCTCGGGGGTTCATACTTCCCGGTTGAGGAGGCTACTGGATTCATGGGAGCGCTCAGTTCTCTTTCTCCGCTGCAATGGTCCAATGCTGCACTTCTTGAACTAATCTATGCAGACAATATGTCAGCAACAATTAACGCCATGCTGTTGAATATCGGCTTCGCGGTCGTCCTGCTTGGTATCGCATTAACGATGATGCGCAGAAGGGAGGGGTTGTAAGGATGAGAGACACTTTATGGCTGATACGGAAAACGTTTATGTCCACCTTTAAAAATTATTTGAATCTATTTATATACTTTGTCTTTCCTGTTATGGGCATTCTGCTCGCGACGCTAGTCCAAGGAGGAACGGGAGATTCCGAGTTGAAAATGGGCATTGTTAATCATGATGGGGGCCAGGCGATTACAAAACGCATGATGGATTCGGTGGGCAAACAAGATTCCATGCTTGTCATTGAGCTTGAGGAGAACGAGATAAAGGGGCGAATTGCTTCCGGCGAGCTGGATGCAGCCATTATTTTTCCCACAGGTTTCGCACAGAGCTTGATTGCTCACAAACCCGCGGATGTTAAGATCGTATCGATTAAGGGTGCCCAGGTTACCGGACAGGTAACGGCAACCTTGGATCAGCACATCAATAATATGGTTTCGGTCGGCAGGGCAGCTCAAGGAGATGAGGCTAAGTTTATTGCCCTTTATGACAAATTTCAAAAGCCGGGATTCGAACTAGCAGGCAAAAAAGTGGAGGATCAATCGGTCAATTTCAACAAAACCAATCAATCGATAGGTTACTTGCTTATCCTCATGCTGGTGTCCGCTTCTAATTTATCCGGCATACTCATCAAGGAAAGAGAGAATAGAACCTATTATCGCCTTCTATCCTCACCGATTTCCCCAAGAACCTATGTCTTGTCTAATATCATCGTTAATTTGACTATGATGATGCTTCAGATTGCAGTGACACTGTTGATCATGATGACTATCTTTCATGTTGATCCGGGTATTCCTTATTGGAGCATGTTCCTGATTCTTGTGTTATTTGCGCTGGTGGCAATCGGATTATCACTTGTCATCGTGGCGTTTTCCAGCAGCTCTTCAACCGCCAGCGGCATGCAGAATATGATCCTCATTCCTACCAGCTTATTATCCGGTTGTATGTTCCCGCTTGTGCTAATGCCGGAAACCATGCAGCAGCTCGCGCGCTTTCTTCCTCAGTATTGGCTGCTGGATACCTTCAGCGATCTACAGCAGGGGGGATCCTTTGGTGAATTATCCTTGAACCTAATCATTTTGATTGCTTTTTCTGTGGTCTTCACTTTAATAGCCGTCTATAAATTTGGCAGGAATAATGATACTCGAAGCTACATTTAAGAAAATGGGATCATTCAGGGCAAAACGGATTGAAAGGCCATTCTAATCGAAGAGTGTAAATGAATTAGGGCGTAAGCACAAATGTGTTTACGTCCTTATTTATGCTTAAGTTGCGCGTCATATTTAGAGAGAGCAAGGATGAAATGGTTTTGTATGCATAGGTACGGATAAAATAGTGAAACAGATGCTTTTGAATACAAAATTGGATAAAATATCCGAAATCGCAACTTAAACAATGGCAAGAGTGTCTATATGGTTAAATACCTATATCATCTGTGGCGTGATTAGCATTCTGATTTGCATAATCGCTGATTTTTATAAATCTAAGGCGAAACGCTTGCTGCGCTAAGGAGAAATTTAGCATAACACTCAATAGACTTCCATATAGAACACCAGCCTTTTTGAGCTAACGGACTTGGCCGAATATATCATTATGATTCGATATTGCCCCCCCGCAGCAGCCGAGTGAAGCAAGCATCATGCTGGATGCGGCGAGGGTGAATCGCATTCGCCTATTCATGGAGGAATACGAGAAGCTGTCTGGTATCGGATATGCGCATATTGAGCCATGGATTGCTCTCATTGCAGCACGCAAGCTTAGTGCGGACGGGATATCTGAATCCGAGAAAAAATTACTCGTGAACGAGATTAAAAGAAGCCTTCTCAGCTAGAGAAGCCTCTTAGCGGCTAATGCCTTAATAATCTTGTCGCTGCGTCAACCGTATGCTTCAGCAGCATCGCGATCGTAACGGGACCAACGCCAGCGGGTACTGGGGTAATTGCGCTAGCTCCTGCAAGACATGCATCGTAATCGACGTCGCCGACGTTACCGGGATTGTAGCCGGCATCGAGTACGACAGCGCCTTTGCGCAACCATTCGCCTTGGATGAACTTTGGTTTACCGACCGCTGCGATTACGATGTCGGCATGCTTCAGCATCTCGGCCACGTTTTCTGTTTTGGAATGGCAGATTGTCACGGTCGCGTCCCGGTTTAGCAGCATAAGCGATACCGGCTTTCCGAGAATGGGGCTGCGTCCGATGACGACAGCATGCTTGCCCGCAATCGGAATCTGATAATAATCAAGGATGGCTATAATGGCAGCTGGCGTGCAGGACGGATAATCTGCGTAGCCGAAGGCATTCTGGGCAAATCCGAGCGCCGTTACGCCGTCTACATCCTTATGGATGCTAATGGCTTCGAAGGCTGCGCGCTCATCGATTTGATGCGGTACGGGATGCTGCAGCAGGATGCCGTGAACAAGCGGGTCAGCATTGAGCTGAGCGATCACCTCGACCAGCTGCTCAGTCGAGGTCGACTTATCCAGATGAATGCGTTTGGATTCGATGCCGAGCCGCTTGCAGGCGTTGCCTTTCATTCGGACGTAGGTTTCGGAAGCGGGATCGTCCCCGACAAGTATCGTCGCCAGGCATGGCACGATACCTTGTGATTCAAGCGTGTGTATCCTAGCTTTTAATTCTTCTTTGATTGCCTCTGCAACGCGCGTTCCGTCTAGTATCAGTGGGTTTGTCATCTTCTTCGCCAGCTCCTTCGAATAGTGGTCAGAAAACGTAAAAAGGCAAGGGGAATGTCCCCTTACCTTTGCCCAGGCGTACGGCCGATTATCTATGCGCTTCCTCATGGTTCCCCATGCTCCGCCAGTCACGCACAGCTTTTAATTCCTTTCATTCTACCAGCTTTGCCAAGAAAAAACGAGCCTAGCTCCTATATTTTTCGCGTACCGGATCGTTCAAGGATGCTATAATGAAACGAGCAAGAGGGTGCGTGAGGCGCTGCCCTCTTTATTTAAATATAAGGCTTTATTGTTACACGCGATAAAGTATTCTTCTATTTCTACGAGAAACGGATACCATCCTCTTGCAGAGGACGGCGAAGCCGTTTCTTCTTGGCGGTTTCACCAAACAACAAGAGATTGAGGTGCAAAGGTGCTAAAGCTTGCTAGATTTCTAAAAAAATACAAATGGCCTGCCGTGCTGGCGCCATTATTCATGCTGCTTGAAGTATGCATGGATTTGCTGCAGCCAAGATTTATGGCGGCAATCGTCAATGATGGCATAATTGCAGGTCATCTTGGAGCGATTACGAGCACGGCCCCTAAGATGCTGATTGCGGCACTAATCGGCTTAATTGCCGGCGTAGGCTGTACGGTGTTTGCGACCATCGCTTCTCAAAACTTCGGGGCGGATTTGCGCCAGGAGCTGTTTCAAAAGATTCAGTCCCTATCGCTGCGCTCGCTTGACCGCTTCGGCTCCGGCTCGATCGTAACGCGCCTGACTGGCGATATTACGCAAATTCAGAACCTCGTTCTGCTGCTTCTGCGCGTATTCGCACGGGATACGTTCATGATTGCCGGCAGCATGATTATGGCATTTACAATCAGCCCGCGCCTGTCGATTATACTTCTTGCCATGATTCCTTTACTCGCTGCTTTCCTTGTCATTACGACCCGGATTACGGTTCCGTTATTCGCTGCGATGCAGCAGCGTCTCGATCAGGTGAATACCGTAATGCAGGAAAACTTAGCCGGCATCCGTGTGGTCAAAGCATTTGTTCGCTCAGATTACGAAGAGCAGCGCTTTCAAACAACGAACTCGAATTTGCTCCATGCGAGCTTGAAGGCGGCCCGTATCGTGGCGCTCAATACGCCGCTTATGTCCATTATTCTAAACTTTAGCATTGTAGCTGCGTTATGGTACGGCGGTATTTTATCTGAGCAAGGGGCCTTATCGGTAGGCAGTCTAGCCGCTTTTCTAACGTATATCACCCAGCTTTTGTTCTCAACCTTGGGTCTTGGCAACCAGCTGATGGCGATTTCCCGTGCCAAGGCGTCTGCTGACCGAATCAATGAAATATTGGAATTGGCTGGGGAACAGCAGCGTGTACGAGGGGACTTGGACAACCTGGCTGAGCCGATCAGTGAGGGGCGAATCTCGTTCGAGCAAGTCAGTTTCACCTACGACGGGCACGCAGAGCAAGCCGTGCTTCACGATATTGATTTCACGGCAGAGCCCGGTGAGACGATTGGCATTGTAGGCGTGAACGGAGCGGGGAAATCAACGCTTGTCAGTTTAATTCCAGCCTTCTACGCCCCGACTAAAGGCGTCGTTCGTATCGATTCGCGCCCAATTGGCGAGATTGCTCCGGAGGAGCTTCGGGGGCAAATCGGCATGGTGTTCCAGCAGGCGCATCTCTTCAGCGGCACGATTCGAGAAAATATTTGCTTCGGGATGCCGGATGCCAGCCAACAGGAAATGGAAGCTGCTGCGAAAGCCGCCGAAGCGCATTCATTCATCATGAAGCTGGAGAACGGCTACGATACGGAGCTTGGACAGCGCGGCGTCAACCTCTCCGGAGGTCAGAAGCAGCGTTTGTCCATCGCTAGAACCTTATTGCTCAAGCCCAAGATTGTCATTCTAGATGACTGTACGAGCGCAGTCGATCTCCATACCGATTCGCTGATCCGCAAATCGCTTCAGACCATTATGGAGAGCAGCACCTGTCTCATAATCGGTCAACGAATTGCTTCCGTTCAACAAGCCGACCGAATTATCGTGCTTGAGGAAGGCCGTATCACAGCGATGGGCACGCATATGGAGCTGCTTCGCACAAGCAAGCTATATCAACAAATGGCGCTATCGCAGCAAGGAGCTTAACGCATGAATCATACTTGGGCAACACTGAAAAAAATCGGTCATTATTTGCTTCATCAACGCGCTAAGCTGATTACAGTTATTATTCTAACGATAGCGGCGGCAGGGCTTACGCTGGCGGGTCCTTATTTGCTTGGAATGGCACTCGATGATTATATTGTTGCGAAGCAATACGAGGGTCTCCTGCAGCTATGCTTGCTCATGCTCGCGGTATATGCGGGAGGAAGCTTGGTCGGCTGGCTGCAGGCCTATTTCTTGGCAGAGGTATCGCAGCGAACGGTATGGAGCTTGCGCAAAGATCTATTCAGCCACGTGCAGAAGCTGCCTATCCCTTTCTTCGCCAGCAGGAACCACGGTGAGCTGATGAGCCGCACAACGAACGATATCGATAATGTAACGAATACGCTTAATCAAAGCTTGATCCAAATTATTTCGAGCGTCATTATGCTCATCGGTTCTTTCACGATGATGCTCCTGTTAAACGGCTGGCTTACACTGGTAGCGCTTATCGTCATTCCGGTTATCGTATTTGTATCGAAAAAGATCGCGAAGGTGACGAAGCGGCAGTTCAAAGGACAACAGCAGGAGCTGGGCGGTCTTAACAGCTTTATTGAGGAGACGGTGTCCGGTCAGAAGGTCGTAGCGCTGTTCCATCAGGAGGAACGGATGGCCGAGCAGTTCGCAGCTGCCAATGCAAAGCTGAAGAAGGTCGGGATCAAAGCGCAAATCTACTCGGGCACGATGGGACCGTTCATGAATATGTTCGGCCATATCAGCTACTTGATCATAGCAGGCGTCGGAGGCTGGCTTGCCGTTCATGATCAGGCAACCGTCGGCGTGATTATTAGCTTTCTCGGTTATTCGAGGCAATTTAGCGGCCCTCTTAATGAAGTCGCCAACCAATATAATTTAATTCAGTCGGGGATTGCGGGAGCCGAGCGCGTATTCGAAATGATGGAGACGCCGTCGGAATACGAAGCGGAAGGCAAAGCTGCCGTGATGGGTACCATTGCAGGTAAGGTAGAGTTCCGCGATGTGCGGTTCGAATACAAGGATGGAACGGCTGCGCTGCAGAACATTAGCTTTACGGCAAAGCCTGGAGAGACGATTGCGTTGGTAGGCCCGACAGGAGCAGGAAAGACAACGATCATTAATCTCATCGGACGATTCTTCGAGATCAAGAGCGGTCAAATCTTGATTGATAACGAGGATATTCGCGAGGTGGACAAAAATAGCTTAAGAAGTCAGCTGGGGATCGTTCTCCAGGATGCACATCTGTTCACAGGCACTATTCGCGAGAATATCCGCTACGGTCGGCTGGATGCGACTGACGAAGAGGTCGAAGCAGCGGCTTTGCAAGCGAATGCGGATAGCTTTATTGCCAAGCTGCCGCATGGCTACGACACGGAACTTACAGCAGAGGGAGGCAATGTAAGCCATGGTCAGCGCCAGCTGATCACGATTGCGCGCGCCATATTGGGCGATCCCGCGCTCCTTATCTTGGACGAAGCGACGAGCAGTGTGGATACGCTTGCCGAGCTGCAAATTCAAGAAGCCATGAAGAAGCTGCTCAAGGGACGGACCAGCTTCGTGATTGCCCATCGTCTAAGCACGATTCGGCATGCGAACCAGATTCTCTTTATTAAAGACGGCCAAATCGCAGAGCGCGGCAATCATGAGGAGCTGCTTGCCCGAAGAGGACTCTACTATGAGCTGCACGGCAATACATTTTTACAAAACGCTTAGCTTCCCATGCTCATATTGAAGAATTGATTGTGGTACAATGAGACGAGTGCAACGATTAGGAGATGACAAACGATGAGTGAGCAATTAAATGAGCAAGAGCTTGTGAAGCATATAGCGAGCGTAACAAACGCAGATGAGCAGTTGATCAAGCTGGTATTGAAGCATGAGGCAGCGTTCATCAACAATGCAAAGGAAGACAAAAACGGCGAGGTGGAAATTGACGGCGACGAGCTGGTTGATTATGTGCTAAGCCGTCCGGACGTGAAGTCGAATGAGCTTGTTGTGGAATCCATTCTGGATACGGAAATGGAATATCTGATGGACAAGGGACTTGCCGGTTACGTGGATTAATAAACGGTCAAGCTAGTATGAAGAAGCTGCCCAGGGCGAGAAGTCGCCAAGGGCGGCTTTTTTAATATATAGGAAAGTATATCATTTCTTTTCTCTATATTTCTACGCGAAACGTAAGCTTAACCGCCAGAGGACGGCTTCAGCCGTTTACGCTTGTGCCATAGTGCTTGGCTAATGATGAGAAAATGCGCATACTCCCATTTATTCCCGGGAATACTCACTCATGGGGTGATGGAATGGAAAAGAACATCGTTGATCGACCGGCAGGAGAAACGGATCAGTTGGACAAGAGGCTGAAGCTCAATATCGATCGATTGCAGCAGGCAACGGGTCAAAGCCCTGATTATGTGATCCGGCACTATGTTAGGGACAAGGAACCATGCTTAACGGCAGCTGTCGCATACAACGCCAACCTCTCCAATCGCCAAGCCATCGATGATGCAATCGCCCATATGTTTGATGAGAACAGGCTCTTTGCCCCGGAGCAAAAGGAGCACCACAACCGATTGCATTGGCTGATGCTGCAAGCTTCGCTAGTAGGCAGCGCAGCTAAATCGTCAAACTGGAAAGCAGTTATTCGAGCGGTCGTTTCGGGAGACATGATTATATTTCTCGAAGGAAGTAGCGAAGCGATTATTGTATTCGCTCAGGGCATGGAATGGCGCACCATTACGGAGCCTACGACGCAGGTTACGATCAGGGGACCAAAGGACAGCTTTACGGAATCGCTGAGCACGAATGTTTCCTTAGTAAGGCGCCGTGTTAAAAACGAAAGCCTGTGGCTTGAAATGTTTTCGATCGGCCAAATAACGGAGACGGATGTTGCAATGATGTACGTACATGGCATTGCTGACGAGAGTATCGTAGAAGAGCTCCGCAGACGATTGCATGAGATTCGCGAGGATGGCATTCTGGAATCCGGCACAATTGAGAAGCATTTGCAGGATAAGAAGCTGACACCGTTCCCGACGCTTTACAATACCGAACGACCAGACAGCGTTGTCGGCCATCTGATGGATGGTCGAATAGCTATTATTGTTGACGGGACGCCATTCGTGCTCATGGCCCCCGTTACTTTTTTTCAGTTTTTCCAATCGGTCGAAGATTTTTACCAGCTATCCGATATCGGCGTTCTCATTCGGCTTTTACGTTATGTAGGTTATCTGATTTCACTGCTGCTCCCAGCTTTATATATTGCTGCGATGACGTTTCACCAGGAAATGATTCCGACTCCGCTGCTTATCAGTCTGGTCGCACAGCGGGAAGGCGTTCCATTCCCGGTTATTATTGAAGCACTGCTTATGGAGCTGAGCTTCGAGCTGATGAGGGAAGCGGGCGTTCGAATGCCTAGGGCGGTTGGACAAGCTGTTTCTATTGTAGGGGCCTTAATATTGGGACAAGCAGCTGTACAGGCCGGAATCGTATCTGCGGCAATGGTCATTATCGTGGCCGCGACGGGCATTGCTAGCTTTACTGCACCGGCGTTCAACATCGCCATATCCGTACGCATCCTTCGATTTGTCCTTATGATTCTGTCTAGCGTTTTCGGCTTGTTTGGCATATTGATCGGCTTATTTATTCTGACGGCCCATTTGTCCAGCCTGAAATCGATCGGTTTGCCGTATTTTACATTCCAATTCAAGCGTGGACAAGGAAAAGGATGAGCATGAGGAACAGACTCGTATACATGCTGATTTTGATGGTTGCTGCATTGCCGATGACAGGCTGCTGGAACAGCAGGGAGCCTAAGCAGCTTGCTATCGTTATGGCGCTCGGCATCGACAAAGCACCCGGGAACAAATATAAAGTATCCTTTCAAATCGCGAATTCAGGGCAGGTGGCGCCGGGAATCGTTGCAGGCGGCAGCACATATGGCGCTCCGGTCATGGTTTATAGCGGAACGGGAAGCTCTATTTATGAAGCGATAAGGAAAACATCCCGCTCGGTGCCGCGACAGCTGTTTTTTGCGCATATCCGTCTTGTTGTCATTGGCGAGTCGCTTGCGAAGTCAGGCATGCAGGAAATCTTCGATTTCTTTGACCGGTCTCGCGAAACGCGGCTAACGGCTATGGTGCTGATAGCGCGTGGAGGTGATGCGGAGCAGGCGGTTCGAACGCTCACCCCGTTGGAGAAGCTTCCAGCTAATGCCGTTATGGGGAAGATGATGCACAGCTCGCGCCTATGGTCGGAAAATTTCACCGTATATATTGATGATGTCATTAACATGATGGTGTCGGAAGAGAATGTGCTCCTTATAAGCGGCGTTAAGCTCGCAGGGGATAAGGGAATGTCGGCAAAGAAAGAGAATGTGGAGCAGACGAACCCGGCAGCCATTCTGAACATTAGCGGCATGGCGGTCATGCAGGAGGGGAAGCTCAAAAAATGGCTGGACGGGCGATTAGCGCGAGGCGTAATCTGGGCACGGAACAAAATGGAAAGCTCCGTCATGACGATTGATGCTATGGGCAAACCAAAGTCCGTCAGCATCGAGGTAAGCAGGGGGAAAACGAAGGTGAAGACACAGTTCGCTAATGGTCAGCTGCGCTTTCACTTTCATATCGATGCAGAAGGCTTCATTACGGAGCTCCAGGTTCCCTTTGATATGACGAAACCCGGCGGCATAGATAGCATGGAGAAGGAATGGGCCGAAACCATTCGCGATGAGGCGGAAGCAGCGATCAAGCAGGCTCAGTCGGAAAAGTGCGATATGCTCGGTTTAGGGCAAATGCTCAGGCGCGAACATCCAAAACAATGGAATAAGCGGAAGGACGATTGGAATAACGTATTTGCGGATAGTGAGATAACGGTAACCGTACATACTGAGATCCGTCATCAAGGCTTGCGGAATAAATCCTATTTGAGCAATATATCGAAATAAACGATCAAAGGTGATTGCTTATGGAAACAGGTAAAATGAGCAAGCTTCAATTGTTCAGCGTCATGGTCATGTTCGAATTGGGAGGGGTAATAGCGCTAGGCATTGGCGGCAACGCCAAGCAGGACACTTGGCTCGCTATTCTACTCGGTCTCGTTCCGGGTCTCTGCATCCTGTTCGTGTACGGAAAGCTCTATACCCTCTATCCCAAGGATACCTTAACCACCTTTATTCCCAAAATAGTCGGGCCATACCTAGGGAAGCCGCTTGTTTTTATTTACAGCGTCCACTTCATGTATCAAGCAGTCCGCAATTTCCGTGGGATAGGCAATGTCATGTCTATTGCAGTGTATGACGAAACGCCACTCATTGCTTTGCTTGCGTTGATGGGGATTGCATTGATGTATATCGTTTACCAGGGGATTGAAGCGATGTCGCGTACAATTGTGACCTTTCTGATCGTCATGGCCATACTAGGCGTCATCGGCAACTTATTCGTCGTTTTTTCAGGCATCATCGATGTGAAGAACTTGCTCCCGATTCTCGAGAATGGATGGAAGACGGTCATAAATACGATACCGCTAACTTATTTTTTGCCCTATGCCGAGCTGGTTGTCGTCCTTATGTTTTTCCCTAATGTGCAAGCAGCAAGCACCCGGCCTGTCGTAAGAATAGCTGCTCTTGCGGCAGTTTTCTCCGGTTTTGTGCTTAGTTATACCATGGCGCTCAACACGGCCGTGCTGGGACCGGACCTGCTTAGCCGTTCAACGATCCCGCTGCTTGCCACCACATCCAAAATCAATATAGGCGACTTCATTCAGAAAACGGACGGCATATCCTTATCGACGCTGGTCATTAGTTATTTTTTCAAAGCCGTTGTGTACTTCTACGCTGCCGTTGCGGCAGTATCGGATTTGTGGAATTTGAAGGGTATCCGGCAGATTGTTGTCCCGATAGGCATGATTGTCTTTTTCTCCTCGATCATGATTGCGGAGAATGCAGTGGAGAATTATATTGAAGGATATGTGATTAATCCTTACGTGGCGTTTCCTTTCCAGACGGCGATCCCCATTGTGCTGTTAATCGTTGCATGGATGCGGAAGAAGCGAGCAGCTGCTTGATGCTCGGGGCGAACATGCTGACAATTAGAATGAGCAGGGCAGTTAATAGAACGATATACTCCGTGCTGCTCAGCATAATGAAATACGTGCCAAGGCTGAGCCATGCCTCGCTGTAGGTCATGCCATCAAGCAGGTTCATCATATAATCGTATAGAAAATTCGCGATTGCGTAGACGATGACGAGGACTGGCAGTTTCATGGAAAGCCTCCTTTTTCTATGATTGACATGTCCTTATTGTGGCGGATTCAGGTGTTGGATATGCGGCGCTTGCATGAAACAAAATCGATTCCTTTTTGAAAAAATCCTATTTTTGTGCTAAAGTCAAAGGATAGAATGTTGAAAAGACGGAGGTTGAACTGTTGGCAAAGGTACATAAGGGGTTATCATTTTTAGAAATTTTCAAGCGGTTTATATTTATAACGATTGGATCAGTTCTAATGGGCGTAGCCTTGGAATTGTTCCTCGTACCGAACAACGTGATCGATGGCGGTATTGCTGGTATTTCGATCATGCTTGCTCATTTGACGCCACTGCCCCTGGGCGTTTACTTGTTTATCGTAAACGTACCGTTTCTCATCCTCGGTTATAAGCAAATCGGCAAAACATTTGCGATCTCAACGCTATACGGCATTATCGTAATGTCGGTGACCACATCGCTTCTGCACCATGTGGACGCCTTTACGGAAGAGAAGCTGCTGGCGGTATTGTTCGGCGGGCTAATCCTCGGCGCTGGCGTAGGTCTTGCCATTCGGTTCGGCGGATCGCTCGACGGCGTGGAAATCGTTTCGATTCTCATATCCAAAAAGATGCGCATGCCCGTAGGACAAATTATTATGATTTTCAATGTTGTCATTTTCGTAGTGGCAGGCTTTGTGTTTGAATGGGATTCGGCCATGTATTCCATGTTTACATACTATATCGCTATCAAGTTGATTGACATCGTTGTAGAAGGTCTTGATGAGTCCAAATCGGTTACGATTATTTCGGCGGAATACGAAGAAGTATCGCAGGCCATTATTGATCGATTGGGACGGAGCACGACACTGATTCAAGCGCGCGGCGGCTATTCGAAGGATGAGACACAAATGATCTATTGCGTCGTTTCCCGTCTCGAGCTGGCTAAGCTCAAAGCGATTGTGCAATCCATTGATGAGAATGCGTTTATCGCCATTGAGCATGTATCCGACGTGATGGGCGGCGGGTTCAGCAAAGGCAGTATCCACTAACGTTGGCTAAATAAAAAGTCCGGCTGCGTCGCCAAAGCGATGCCAAGCCGGACTTTTTTGTTCGAATATAAGACTTTATAAGTATCACGCGATAAAGTAGCGAGAAGCGGATACCCTCCTTTTGCGAGGACGGCGAAGCCGTTTCTTCTTGTCGAATCACAAGCTTGAAGCAGCTGACGTGTCATCGGCGGTTCTTGCCAGTCCCTTATCCTTCACTCCCAGCAGGAAGAGAAGGGCAATAACCATTCCTCCTGAAGAGAAATAAAATAAGATCGAGTAGCCCATTAAATCAATTAGACCGCCCATCAGCGGAGGAGAAGCGATAGCCGCGAGCGATGAAATCAAATAATAGATGCCGGTACGCGTGCCGATGCTTTTCTCTTTCCCAAGCGAAATGATAAACGGATAGGAATTGATGTTGATCATTGCCCAGCAAATGCCGCCGGCGAGCAGCAGCAAGCGAAGGGGGAGCAGCGCATCCACGAACGAAATCGCGGCAAAAATGACGATGAGGCCAATAACGCCAATGGAAATGATTCTTTTTTTGCCAAAGCGGCTTCCTAGGAGCCCGCTTGGAATAGCGGCAAGTACAAATGCGAGCGAGAAAAAGGCTAGAGAGAATGAAGACTGCCCCTCCGTTAGGTTAAGATGATTTTTCCCATATAAGGTGAACAAGGCTTCAACCCCTTGATAGGACAGAAACCAGAAGAAAATCGCTCCCAATAGAAAAAGCGTCGGACGGTTTAATTGGCTTTTAAACGAAATTTTCTCTTGTTTTTCCAAAGGAACATCAGAGACAGCGTCTCTCCTCTCTTTGATCGACAGGAGGAGAATGCAAAGACAAATCAGCGTCAGTATGGAAGCCGTTAGGAACGGGAGGGAGTGATGTTTCTCATAGAGGATGGCCCCGCCGCCGAAAGCGAGTATGGAACCGATCCCTCCCATGAAGTTAATGACTCCGTTCGCTTGCGTTCGCTTGCTTCCAGGCGTAATGTCCGGCATCAGAGCGACGGTCGGAGAGCGGTAGAGGCTCATGGATAAGTTCATGAGCACCATGAACAGCACCAATGTAAGCAAGCTGGTATGCCAAGGAATAAGCGCGCCGAATAGTGCAGCAAGCGGCATGCCGATGAGCAGATAAGGCATTCGTTTGCCTAGGGTGCTTTTCGTATGGTCGCTGCGCTTGCCGATCCATGGCTGCAGAAACAAGGCAAAATAGTTGTCGATCGTCATCATGAAGCCAATGAGAAAGGTGCTCGTAAGAAACTTATCCAAAAAGAACGGAACAAATGCGTTATAAAGAGCCCATGTAATGCTGATGCTGAAAAAACCAAACCCGAGCAGCCATGTTTTTTTCATTCCGCTTACGCCCCTCTCCTTGTCAGCACCTCGGTTAGACGATCAGGGAAATCGGTTATGATGCCGGCAGCGCCAGCATTGATTAGCTGTTCCATCTCTGCCGTATCATTGACGGTAAAGGGGTGGTAGGCGATGCCGTGCGCGGCTGCTTCTGCTATCCATTCGGGCGTTACGGCATATTTGTAGGCATGAAGGGCTTCTGCCTGCAGCGAAGCTGCATATTCCCAAGGGCGGTAAAGACCCTCCATATACAACACGCCAGTACGGATCTCAGGCGCAAGCTGCTTGCAACGCACAAGCGAATAATGGTTGAAGCTTGAGATAATGACGCGTTCCTCCATGCGGTAGGCGCGAACGAGAGCAATGACCTTTTCTTCCATTCCAGCATAGGGGAAGATGCCGTTTTTCAGTTCAATGTTGAGAATGGCTTCCGCTTGCTGCAGCAAATCAAGCAGCTGCTCCAACGTCGGAATGCGCTCCGATTGGAATGCTGGCGCGAACCAGCTTCCGGCATCCAGCGAAGCAAGCTCGTCATAATCGGTATCCTTCACGAGTTTGTTCAGCCCTGCGGTGCGTGCCAAGGATTCATCATGGATGACGACTATGCGTCCGTCTTTGGTCAATTGAACGTCGGTTTCAATACCTGTAGCGCCAAGTTCAAGTGCCTTCTGAAAGGCGGCAAGCGTATTCTCGGGGCAGCAGCCGCTTGCGCCGCGGTGGGCAAAATTAATAATGTTAGGGATAGGAGTTCCTCCTCACTTTGTTGGACAAACCTAGGCGAAGCGGTAATAAATGAGCACGAAAGTCGCGAGTACAAAAATAAAGTTAAGCGAGACGAATACCATCTGGTCGACTACCGTGCGATGCATGGAGACAGGCGGCTTGTAGAAGCTGGCTCCCTCAATAATAAACAGGATGAGTACGATATGGATCATGTAATGCCCCGCAAGCTCCATCATGCCAAACAGCATCGTAGTAGAGATGAAGATAAGCGTCAATACGACGGACAGCAGACGGTTCAATATGCCCACGACAAGCAAGTAACCGACTACAAATTCAATGAAGCCGGCCATGACAATGAATACGGCGGGTTCAAAGCCGAAGGTGGGTACCTGGTGGTTGACAATAATATCTTCCGCCATAGTGGGATAGATCCATTTCTCCACCGCTACCCAGCAAAGCGAAAGACCTGTTCCCAAGTATAGCAAAGGGAAACCCCATCTTGACTCCTTGGTTCTCTCCAGAAGGAGTACGCCGATAATAGCCAGATAGAATCCGTAATCCAGCATGTGGAATAGCCCAGCTTCTATGCCTGTATCAATGAATAATACAAGCATGGCGAGCGCGCCAATCTTCGTTGCATAATGATGCGGTATAAGCAGCAGTACAATCGCGGTCCACATGAGAAAGGTTTGCCAGCCGCCCGTCAGCTCGAACTCGAGTGCGAAAAGCGTGCCGGAAGCTGCTTGGATAAGCAGTGATGCGGCTGTTCCGTATTTCAGGATGAACATGGAGTATTTTCTTAGCTTATCGAGCTCGCTGTCAATACGGGTGGACAGCTTGGATTTGGATAGCGCCGGCAGCAGCTGGGTTAGGACGGCAAGCAGCACCGCAACGAATACAGCAAGCGTCATGAAGAATGGAGAAAGGACGGCGGCGATCGATTCTTTCTCGGCGATGACGTCTGTAAACCATTTGACATGAGCATAATAATCCATAGTTGTCTTTCCTCCGATTAGTCATTTTTTACAGTTGTGTTTACGAGGATCGTAGCATATTGTTTCCTACAATTAAAGCTTCTGTTCATTAATCTAAAAACAAAATATAAAAAGGGGTTTACATACCCCTTGGGGGTATGCTATTCTAAGTTCAGAAACAGATACCCCATGGAGGTATGTAGGATGAACAATAGCATTTCAGGTCAAGAGGTTCATGAGCATGCCGGTACAGCATGCCACGATCCGGCAGCACCGCGGAAGAGCCATCACTCGGAGCAGACGAAGGATAATTTAACGAAACGCCTGAATCGCATTGAAGGGCAAATACGCGGGGTCAAGGCGATGATCGAGAAGGATACGTATTGCGACGACGTGCTGAATCAGATCGCTGCCGCGCAATCGGCATTGAACAGCGTAGGCAAGCTGCTGCTTGAAGGCCATTTGAAAAGCTGTGTTGTGGAACGCATTCAAGCGGGCGAGAGCGAAGTCATTGACGAGCTTCTGATTACGGTTAACAAACTAATGAAATAAGAGAGGGGAAATATAGGATGGCAAATGCAGTATTGAAGGTAGAGGGAATGACATGCGGACACTGTGTCAGCGCGGTAGAGAAAGCAGTAGGCCAAACGGGAGCTGTTGGCAAGGTCGACTTGGCAAGCAAGAAGGTGTCTGTGGAATACGATGAAGGCAAAGTAACGATTGAAGCTGTAAAAGCAGCGATTGAGGATCAAGGCTACGACGTCGTGTAAGGCATAAGCACATTATATGGTATGTAGAGGCTGAGTGAAGCCTCTCTTTTTTTACAAAATCATATACCCCAATGGGGTATATTGTCAGCGGGTGACCAAGGATGAATAAACAAACGACTATACAAATAACAGGAATGACATGCGCAGCCTGCGCCAATCGAATCGAGAAAGGTCTCAACCGGATGGAAGGCGTCGAAGCAAACGTCAATCTGGCGCTTGAGCGTGCATCCGTACATTATGATCCACTGATAACCGACGATGCCAAGCTGGAGCAGAAAATTATCGACTTGGGTTATGGAACGATTAAACAAACGGATGATTCTGTTGACACCGCGGCAGATTACAAGAAGCAAGAGATTAGAAAACAGCAGCTTCGACTTAGTATTGCCGTGCTTCTATCATTGCCGCTGCTATGGGCGATGGCGGGCCACTTCTCTTTAACAAGCTTCTTGCCCGTACCCATGCTGTTCATGAATGCTTGGTTCCAGCTGGGGCTTGCTGCGCCTGTCCAGTTTATTATAGGCTGGCCTTTCTATGTAGGAGCATACAAGGCGCTGCGCAGCGGCTCTGCCAACATGGACGTGCTCGTTGCGCTCGGAACGTCTGCGGCGTTCTTCTACAGTTTGTACGAAACGCTGCGAACCTTGAACCCAGCCGGTCACGGCGCTCATGAGGCAGAGCTTTATTATGAGACAAGCGCAGTATTAATCACACTCATTGTACTTGGGAAGCTGCTTGAGGCACTAGCGAAAGGCAGATCCTCCGAAGCGATCAAGACGCTGATGGGGCTGCAGGCGCCAATGGCCCTCGTTGTCCGGGAAGGCGTTGAATACCGCATCCCGACTACGGAGGTTATCGCGGGGGATATACTGCTAGTAAAGCCGGGCGAAAAAGTTCCGGTTGACGGTATCGTGCTGGATGGCGCCTCGACGGTTGACGAATCGATGCTAACTGGCGAAAGCATGCCAATCGACAAGCGTCAAGGGGATGAACTAATCGGCGCGACAATCAATAAAAATGGTGCGCTGCGGATGCAAGCGACTAAGGTAGGCAAGGAGACGGCGCTTGCGCAAATCATTCGGGTTGTCGAGGATGCACAAGGCTCGAAGGCGCCTATTCAGCGGGTAGCCGATCGAATTTCCGGCATATTCGTTCCGATTGTGACGGTATTGGCGGTCATTGCTTTTGGGGTATGGTATGTGATCATCGAACCGGGAGATCTGGGCAACGCGCTGGAGAAAGCAATCGCGGTGCTCGTTATTGCGTGTCCCTGTGCGCTGGGACTTGCGACACCGACTTCCATTATGGCAGGATCGGGCCGGGCCGCCGAGCTGGGCGTCTTATTCAAAGGCGGAGAGCATCTGGAGAGCACCCATCGGATCGACACGGTCGTCCTCGACAAGACGGGAACCGTAACAAAGGGAAAACCGGAATTAACCGATATTCGCGTGGCAGCGGGTTATGACGAGGCGCGGCTGCTTAGCTGGGTTGGATCCGCGGAGAAAAGCTCCGAGCATCCGGTTGCCGAGGCGCTTGTCGCAGGAATTAAAAGACGTTCGATCGAACTGCCGGAAGCGGAGCAGTTCGAAGCGGTTCCAGGCTTCGGCATTGAGGCAGTGGTAGAGGGTGAACGGCTGCTGATCGGTACGAAAAGGCTGATGGAGAAGCATGGCGTTGACATCAAGGCTATTGAGGCAGAACAGCAGAGGCTGGAATCGGAGGGCAAGACGGTTATGCTCATCGCCGTGAATGGTTTGTATGCAGGGCTTGCTGCGGTAGCGGATACGGTGAAGGATACATCCGCAGAAGCGGTTGCCCGCATGAAGGCAATGGGGCTTGAAGTCATTATGCTGACCGGAGACAATGCTCGAACCGCGCAGGCGATTGCTAGAGAAGTAGGCATCGAGCGGGTCGTAGCCGAGGTATTGCCGGAGCAGAAAGCAAAGGCGGTACAGGAGCTGCAGGCAGAGGGCCGCAAGGTTGCAATGGTTGGCGATGGCATGAATGACGCTCCCGCATTGGTGGCCGCTGATATCGGCATGGCAATCGGCGGCGGAACCGATGTAGCGATCGAGGCTGCAGATATTACGCTGATGCGCGGCGATTTGAACAGCATAGCGGACGCGATCCGGATGAGCCGGGTTACGATGGCGAACATTAAACAAAATCTGTTCTGGGCACTGGCTTACAATGTAATCGGCATACCGATCGCTGCTGCGGGTTTTCTTGCACCGTGGCTGGCAGGAGCAGCGATGGCATTAAGCTCGGTATCGGTTGTTCTGAATGCGCTCAGGCTGCAAAGGATGAGATAAGAGACGATGATGGCTAAGGAATGGGTATCGGTCAACAAATATCGCAAGGGAACGACAGCTGCAGCTATTATTCTGCTGGGCTTGCTCGCGACTGGCTGCGGAAGCGCGTCAAAGGATGAGCATGCGCAGCATGCGGCAAGCAATCAAGCGAAAGCAAATGATGAGCATCGCAATCACTCCGCAAGCGGTGATGCAAGTACAGCGGGTAATCAGGGCGAGCATAGCGGGCATGGCGCCAGCGATGAGGAAGCAACGGCCGCAGATGTCCGCTTGGAATGGCGGTATTCGCCAGAGCGGCCAGAGCTGGGCGAAAAGACAAAGGTTGAATTGTTCTTATATGACTCAGGCGGGAAGCCAATCGAGAAATACGATGTGAACCATGAGAAGCTGATGCACCTTATCGTCGTTAGCGAGGATATGTCAGAGTTCATGCATATCCATCCCGACTATGTTGGCAAAGGAAAATTTGAGGTGCATGCAGCTTTTCCCAAAAGCGGTTCGTACAAGCTGTTTGCCGATTTTATTCCTACGGGTTCCTCGCAGTTGACGGTGACGTCAACAATAAAAACAGCAGGCTCCAAGGAAGCGGAAATACCGGTAGTGAAGGATGAGGAGCTGGCGAAATCGCTAGAAGGCGTTAAGGTAACACTGGATGTGTCTACTTTTAAATCAGGAGTGGACGTAGATCTGACCTTTACGCTAAGCGATGAGAAAACGAAGGAGCCGATTACCGACTTAGAGCCTTATTTGGGAGCGATCGGGCATGTCGTCATTCTGAATAAGGATCTCAGCCGTTATCTGCATGTTCATCCGACAGACGATAATGGAAGCGGGCCTACCGCCCAGTTTTCTACAAGCTTCCCTGAGCCCGGTATTTATAAGATATGGGGTCAATTCCAGCGCGGCGGGAAAACCTTTATCGTTCCATTCACGGTGGAAGCTGAATAAGCGAGGACAACATTAGTTTATAGGATGATCGAAAGAGAGAGCAGCGCCCGTCTGATAAGACGAATGCGCTGCTCTCTTGGATGTTTTATACAGCTTGCAGTCCTGCTTGGTTGAGGAGGTTCCATGGCTTATTGTAATGCGGCTGGAAGAAGAAATCCACGAAGCTTAGTTCGTCCATCGTCATGTTGTTCTGGATGCAAACCGAGAGTGTATTGATCGACTGTGTCAGATCGATCTTCGACAGTACCTGTGCGCCGACTATTCGGCCGCTATCTGCCTCGTAAACGACCTTCAGCGTAAACTGCTCATAGGTTGGCATAAACTCAGGGCGATAGTTATCAATGATTGTGACTTTTTTCACATTCATGCCCGCAGCGAGGGCAGCCACCTCTGTCATGCCAGTCGAAGCGATATTGTAATCGTAGATTTTGATACCCGATGTGCCTTGTGTTCCGAGATAGCGTACCGTTGGCTGCATCAGATTACGTGCAACGAGCGTTCCCATACGGACAGCATTGGTAGCAAGCGGGATATAAGCATTCTGTCCGGTCGGATTATAATGAACGGCGCAGCTGTCACCGGCTGCGAATACGTCCGGCTTGCTCGTTCTCATATAGTCGTCGACGATGATTGCTCCGTTCGGCAGCATTTCGACTTGACCCTTCAACAACTCGGTGTTCGGACGGAATCCGATGCAAAGCACGACCAAATCAGCTTCGTATCTGCCTGCATCCGTTACAACGGTGGTCACTTGTCCAGCAGTCCCCTCGAACGAAGTAACGGTCTGTCCAGTTGCAATGGTAATGCCTTTATCGATGAGTGCCGCCTGAGTCAGGTCGGTAAACTCACGGTCCAAGTATTTGTAGAGTATGCGCTCCATATTGTCGATCAGAGTAACCTGCTTGCCAAGCTGCTCAAATGCTTCGACGAGCTCGATACCGATGTAGCCTGCTCCAATGACGGCAATCCGATTGGCGGTTTTAGCTTTCTCGATTATCGTTTGCGAATGGCTGTAGTTTTTGCATAATACGATATTTTCGAGATCAATGCCTTCCATCTGCGGAATGATCGGCCACGAGCCGGTCGTTACGACTAGCTTGTCGTAGGTATTCGTAAATTCCTCCCCTGTTGCGAGGTTTCGAACTTGCATTTCTTTCGCATCGGTATCTATGGTAAGCACATCGTGGCGCATTTTCGTAATGACGCCAAGCGTGGCAAGCTGTTCAGGCGAAGCGTAGAACAGCTTTTCGGCGTCTTTCACGACGCCGCCGACATGAAGGGCGATTCCGCACGATAGAAACGAGATATTATCATTGCGTTCGTATACGGTAATACGAGCGTCTGGGTATAGCTTAGCCATCTGGGTAATCGCGGCGGTACCTGCGTGAGTGCATCCAATTACTGCTATATTCATTGTCATAAAAAACGCCTCCTATTTGTAGGTGTAAGAGCCGAGCTGCGATACAGCTGCTCTTTACAACGTGAATTTTTTCACAACCAACGATACAATGTGAAAACATTCACAACCTTTTCTTGCTTTTATCATATGCTTTTTTGAAACGGATGACAAGGGCAAATGATGCATGATTTCGATTTTTGTTTAAATAGTCTGACGATTCGTCACCGTTTTGCAACAAATCTAAAGCAGCGGCAGATAAGTCGTTTCTATTGCCCTTATGCGAAATGTAGCATGAACGACAGTTATAATGCCCATCGTTAGCAGCCTGCCATTTCCATTCTGGGATGATTTGATTTACACTCTTATCAAAGTAAGAAAAGATGGAGGAGGTCTTCCAATGACATTAAACTACGAGGATAAACATGTACTAATCACGGGTGCCGGCGCAGGCATCGGCCGAGCGTTGGCGCTAGCTTACGCGGAGCAGGGAGCGCTGCCTATACTCGCGGATCGAGATGAAGATGGGCTCGAAAAAACAGGATTGCTGCTGGAGGAAGCGGGTTATCATTCTTTATCCATCCAGGCGGATATGAGCAAGCCCGAGGAAATTGCGAAACTGCTGAAGGACGTGGAGACACTAGTAGGCAGACTGGACATTCTCATTAATAATGCAGGCTTTGGCATATGGAAATCCCCCTATGAGCTGGATATCGAGGAATGGGACAGCGTTGTAAATACGAATTTGCGCGGGACGTTTGTATGCTCTCGGGAAGCGGCGAAGCTTATGCGTACAACTGGCGGCGGGGCGATCGTCAACATTTCCTCCACGAGGGCCATGATGTCAGAGCCGAATTCCGAAGCTTACGCCGCATCAAAGGGAGGCATATTGTCGCTTACGCATGCAATGGCTGTGTCGCTTGGGCCTGACCGGATCACCGTTAACGCGATTTGTCCCGGCTGGATAGAAAACGGCGATTACGGCAAGCTGCGCGAGGAGGATCACGCACAGCATCCGTCTCAGCGTGTAGGCAGGCCGGAGGACATTGCGCGCGCATGTCTATATTTGACCGATCCGCATAATGACTTCGTAACAGGTACGCATATAACGATCGACGGCGGAATGACGAGAAAAATGATTTACGAGGAATAGCTACCGCACAAATATATCTATGGAAAATCAAAGCTTGGAAGGGCGATTCTCAGACATCCGATATGGTGGAGCCTTCCTGCGGTGCAAAGCGAGCGGTTCATGTCGTAGATATAGCGTGGGGGGAACTATAATCCCATAATACTGGAGAAGCATCTCTATGAGATGTGATATGGATAGCGGCAGGCCATTAAATGGGACTGCTCTTGCTGGAGCGATGCCTGTGCGGAAAGATGATCCGTTAATGAGGTTGCGCAGCCTAAGGATAGCCTTTATCCCTGCCGAACATAATAGTCCAAACAACTATTATAAACAAGTCAGGAGCACATCGACATGCAAACAGAAGCGGTCTCCATCGTGGATCATAAAATAAAAGTCATTGAGAGCGAAAAAGGTATCATTTATTTGGTGGGCCCGATCCAGCTGCCGGTCAAGCTTGGCGAAGGGGAGGCGTTATTCGATTGGTATTGCTGGCTGAATTGCAAAGAAAAGCTCGATGATCTGGAGCAAATCGTGCAGAAGCTCTCTGCCAGCAATCTTGCGGAGATGCAGCAATCAAGCGTGCTTGTGTATGGTGATTTCGAACAAGCCGAGGAAGCATGGATCCGCATGCACAGCATTTGCCATACGGGTGATATATTTGGGAGCAAGCGCTGCGATTGCGGCTATCAGCTGCATGAGTCGATGCGCATGATTGCGGAGAAGGGCGCAGGGGCTTTGTTTTATTTGGCCAATCATGAGGGCAGAGGAATCGGATTGTTCAGCAAGGCGATGGCGTATTTGCTGCAAGAGCAAGGCTACGATACGGTAGAAGCGAATGTAGAGCTTGGCTTTGCGGATGATGCGCGGAACTATGGTGACGCGATTCGCGTATTGAAGGCACTGCGTGCCAAGCCTGTTGCGCTAATAACGAATAACCCGAAAAAGCTGGATGCCTTGCAGGCTGCAGGACTTGATGTGACAGATCGGATTCCGCTTTGGGGAGACCGGTCTGAGCATAACGAGCGTTATTTGGATACCAAAATAAACAGATCGGGCCATTTGGCGGCAAGCGGCTGTCCGAACGAATAAAGGCTTGGAAATTGGATAGGGCTGTCCAGCTGACGCATAAATGCGCAAGCTGGACAGCCCTTGGTTGTATCGTATATTTAACCGGACCTTTGCTAGCATGAAAGGCCGTATGGAATCCCCTTGTTAACAGCAAACAGCATGTGTACCAAGTTGTCTAAAACTCGCATTCTAAAACAACGAAAGCCCTACCTCTCTTCCGTCCTCGCGGCTCCAGTGACCGCGCCAGTGTGAATCAGAAATACATCACGAAACAGGTTTGGGATTAACAGCAAAGAAATCAAAATCTGAGGAAAACATTGAATCTTACTGGGGATTTGCTGGGGTTAAATATTATACATTCCTTATATCATACTACATCGAATCACGAAATGCAACTGTTCGTTTAAAAACGAATGACTTTGGCTATTCTGGACACTCTAGGAATGGAAGGGGGAATAGACATGCCAAGTTGGTTGGAGATTGTTATTCGTACATTGGCTGCCATCGTCATCTTATTTGCGCTGACTAAAGCGCTCGGGAAGCGCCAAATATCACAGCTATCGTTGTTCGAGTACATAACGGGCATATCTATTGGCAACATAGCCGCGTATGTGTCGCTTGATCTCGATAATTTATGGTATTTGGGCATGGTATCGCTAGCGGTATGGGTAAGCGTCTCGGTTGCCATGGAGTTCGTGACAATGAAAAGCAAACGGATCCGTGATTTTGTCGACGGCAAAGGAACCGTGCTCATTAAGGACGGCCAAATGCTCAAAAAGAATTTGCACAAGGAACGGCTGACCATAGATGAAATGCTCGAGCAGCTGCGAAAGAAGGATGTCTATCGCGTTGCGGATGTTGAGTTTGCCGTCATGGAGTCGAGCGGCGAGGTCAATGTGCTGCTTAAGAAGGAATATCAGCCCATTACGCCGGATCTTCTTGGCTGGAAAGTTGCTCACGAGCGGGAAGCGCAGACGGTTATGATGGACGGAGATATTCAGGATGAAATTCTGGAGCAGCTGGGACATGACCGGCAATGGCTGCTTCATGAGCTGAAGAAAAGAAATCTCCAGGAAAAAGATATATTCCTGGCGCAGATTGACAGCAACGATGAGCTGTTTCTTCAGACGGGGGAAGAGGGGAAGCAGCCGACAAGCCCTTCATCCAAGCCGAGGGAGCGCGTTGCGATGCTGGTGGAGCAATTCGAGGCGGAGCTGCTCCGCCTCGAACGATTGTCCCAGAATGAAAGTGATAGACGAGTATACCAAACGGCAATTGATCGGTTTCAAACGAGCGTTAAAACGCTTTCAGACCAAGCCTTGAAACGGTAGGCTACGTCCATCTAGCCGACCACAGCTTCATTTCTTTCAGGATGTGATGGAGATCCTCGCCTTTGGGCGTTAACGTATATTCAACAGTGACAGGTACCGTAGGAAAAACCTTGCGTTCAAGCACGCCTTTGTCCTCTAAATGGCGAAGCGTGCTTGTCAGGGCGCGAGGGCTTACGGCAGGAATAAGCTTTTGGATTTCTCCGAATCGTTTGGTTCCGCAAAACAACTCCCTCAGCACAAGAAATGCCCACTTGCCTCCGATAACATCCAACGTTTTCTCGATATTGCATTCAATGCTTACCGGCTCTTTCGGGATGTAATTGTGTACGCTCATAACCTCATACCCCTTTTCGCTCATTACTAAAAACAAGTATAGTATATATACTAAAGATAATAAAATGAAAAAACATTCACTACTTACATTAAAACACAAACTGCTATAGACTACTACTTGAGAGTGACTGGAAGAGTAGAAGAGGAGTGTTGGCGATGAAATATAGGAAGCTAGGCAATAGCGGTCTTAAAGTGAGTGAGCTTGGACTTGGCAGCTGGTTGACTTACGGAACCGCAACGGAAGCAGAAACGGCACAAGCATGCATTCATAAAGCTTACGAGCTTGGCATTAATTTTTTCGATACTGCTAACGCTTACAATAATGGTGAAGCAGAGAAAGTAATGGGCGGAGCTTTGAGAGCCTATACGCGCAGCAGCTACGTGCTCGCAACCAAGCTGTTTTTCCCGATGGGTTCCGGACCGAATGACCGGGGCTTGTCTAGAAAACATATTATGGAGCAATGCGAAGCAAGCTTGAAGAGATTGGGCACCGATTATATTGATCTCTATCAATGCCATCGTTTTGATTCGGACACGCCAGTCGAGGAAACGCTGCGCGCACTTGATGATTTGACAGCGCAGGGTAAAGTTCTTTATACAGGCATTAGCGAATGGTCGGCTGAACAAATTACGGATGCATCGCGAATAAGCAAAGAGCTTAATCTTCGCCCTTTGATCTCTAATCAGCCCATATACAACATGTTCGAGCGATATATCGAGCAAGGCGTTGTTCAGGCTAGCGAGCAAGCAGGCATGGGGCAAGTCGTCTTCTCTCCGCTCGCTCAAGGCGTATTGACCGGCAAATATAAACCGGGACAAGCTGCACCAGCCGGCAGCCGAGCCGCCAATGAGAAGACGAATGGCGTCATTAACAGCTACCTGCGTGAGGATGTGCTTCAGGTAACTCAGAAGCTGGAGCAGCTAGCTGGAACAGTAGATGCTACTTTATCTCAGCTTGCGCTTGCATGGGTGCTTCGCCAGCCTAACATCAGCTCGGCGATCATAGGCTCCAGCCGTCCAGCGCAAATTGTAGAAAATATAAAGGCGGTTGATCTTGTATTGACCGATGAGCTGCTTGCCCAGGTCGAGAACATTCTGGCAGAGGTAAAAGACTTCGCGCCAGCTCGTTAATTGGATAAGCGGCTGCGCCAACAATGGATAGCAAAAAAAGGCTCTTCGCCAGAAGAGCCTTTTTTGCTATATATAATAGAAGAGATTTTTTTATTGGTCCATTTGGGACTCAGATGGACTGTAGGTGCCGGGCTGCGTAATCGGAGCAGGCATTTCTTTTCCGCCAGCAAAATGGTATTTCACGACCGTATTGAACTGATCAATCCAAGGCATGAGCGACCTTCCGCCCCATGCTTCTTTGGCAAACTCATTGAAATAATTCATGAATTCCATATTCGCGGAAATATGAACCTCCTGCACGGCGGGCGCAAGCTCGCGTACCCGGAGCGCAACAGTCTGCTTGAGCTCATCCGACAGGTTGTTAATATCATTCACTGAGAAATAGGAATTGTAAGGGGAAACAAGCGCGCGGCTGTTGCCGTAAGGACTTCCAGTATCATGATTATATACCCCTTCGTTAGTGCCGGTGTTGTCCTGCTCGCTTCTGCCGCCGGAATTGCGCGTGCCAACTGCTGTCCAATCCAGCATGAGGCCTACGTATGCGTTTTTATCGGTAAGCATAACGATTGCGGAGGCGATGCCGTTAAGATCAGTAACTTTTCGCGAGATGACGGAGCTGTATTCGAAAAAGGAATTATCATGCTGATGCTTGTTTCCAGACACTGGTCCGTAAGCTCTCCCGCTCAGCATCTTGGGATCGCCTGCTTGTCGGCTTCCGTAATCGGTGTCGCTATGCTGGGCAAGCTCTTCGTAGTTGCAGCCTGTCGCAGCCGCTAAGAGTACGGCGGACAGTAATAATGAGGCTATTCTTTTCACCATTTCAAGTGGACCCCCATTCATACGATAATAGCATTAGCTTCTGCCGAGGGAGCGTAAATATACGTTTGCGGGAGCATACATAATTGACCATGGGTTTGGTGCACAATGTAGGATAGAGAGAAAGCCATGCAGAGGGGCTGAACACAACGATCATGCAAAGGAAAAAACGTTGAATTGATGCGTTTTTGACAGCTTTGAGAACAATTTGTGAACTCTCTGTGGAACATTGACAAATAGGGGCTTCAACTTTATATTTAATAAAGTGATTTAAGTTGCAGGAGTTGTAATAACATCTGTGAAACACGCAGCCAGCCGCATGCCACGTGAAAATCAGGCAGCTGCGAAAACGTCAAAAGTGGGGTTGATTAATGATGAAACGGTGGCGATTTGTAAAACGGCTTGCGCCGCTTATGGCCATGATGGTATTGGTGCTAGCGGCTTGCGGGCGGAGCGATTTGTCGACGCTGAATCCTCAGGGACCTGTAGCGGAAGAGCAATTCGGACTAATGAAGCTGGCAATTGGAATCATGTTAATCGTGATTGTTGCCGTATTCGGGATTTCCTTGTATGTTATTATTCGGTTTCGCAGGCGTCGGGGAGACAACACGATTCCTAAGCAAGTGGAAGGGAATCATAAGCTTGAGATCATTTGGACAGTTATTCCGATCATCATGCTTATCATTTTGGGTGTACCGACCGTACAATCCGTGTTTAACTTAGCCAAAGATTACAGTAAAGATCCAGAAGCGGTTCAGGTTATCGTAACTTCACACCAATACTGGTGGGAATTTGAATACCCTGATTACGGTATTAAAACAGCGCAGGAACTTATTATTCCAAAAGGGAAAACGATATCGGTTCAAGCGAAATCCGCAGACGTGCTTCACTCGTTTTGGATTCCATCGCTTGCTGGTAAAATCGATACAAACCCAGGTGCTAACGTAAATGCAATGTACTTCTCGGCACCAAAAGAAGGCGTTTACTTAGGGAAATGCGCCGAGCTTTGCGGACCTTCCCACGGATTGATGGACTTTAAGGTCAAATCGGTGGACGAGTCCTCCTTTGATCGCTGGGTAGCAGCGCTTCAAGAGCCTGTAGCTTTGCCAAGCGATCCTGAAATCGCAAAAGCTTTTGAAAGCAAATGTCTGTCATGCCACGCAGTTGGCGATCTTGGCGGACCGGCTTATCCTAACCTAACAGGTATCGGTAGCCGTGAGACTGTCGGAGGTATCCTTGTCAACACCGATGATCCGCAATATTCCAATGAAGGTTCAGTTTATGACAACCTGCACCGTTGGATCAAAAATCCGGATGAGATTAAACCGGGGAACCAAATGGGTAAAATTGATCTAACTGACCAAGAACTTGAAGGTATTGCTAAATATTTATCAGAACTGAAGCTTAACTACGAACAATAATTTATCGGTGATTGAAGGAGGTACCTACTTTGGCTCATGCGCATACGCATACGGTCAAGCGTTACAGCGGTCTGATGGACTGGCTGACTACGGTTGACCATAAAAAAATCGGAATATTGTATATGATCGCCGGCGGTTTTTTCTTCCTTGTCGGCGGTTTGGAAGCGATCTTGATCCGGGTTCAATTATGGAAGCCGCTTAATAACTTCGTTAGCGCGGATACATACAACGAGCTGCTTACGATGCACGGTACAACAATGATCTTCCTTGCGGCCATGCCGCTCTTGTTCGCCTTAATGAACGCGGTCGTACCGCTTCAGATCGGCGCGCGCGACGTTGCGTTCCCTTTCGTTAACTCACTCGGCTTCTGGACATTCTTGTTCGGCGGCGTGCTGCTTAACGTAAGCTGGTTCACTGGCGGCGCTCCTGATGCAGGCTGGACATCCTATGCTCCGCTTGCTGGCACCACCTACAGCGGCGACCATGGTGTCGATTATTATGTACTCGGTTTGCAGATTGCCGGTATCGGTACGCTAATCGGGGGTATTAACTTCCTCGTAACAATTATTAACATGCGTGCTCCAGGCATGACATTTATGCGGATGCCGATGTTTACTTGGACAGCATTCATTACGTCTGCGCTTATCCTGTTCGCATTCCCTGCTCTTGCAGTTGGTCTTGCGGCATTGATGTTCGACAGATTGTTCGACGCAAACTTCTTTGATCCTTCGGGCGGCGGCAACGCAGTTCTCTGGGAGCATATTTTCTGGATATTCGGGCATCCTGAGGTTTATATCCTCATCCTGCCGGCCTTCGGCGTTATTTCCGAGGTAATAAGCACGTTCTCACGCAAGCGTTTGTTCGGTTACAGCTCGATGGTATTCGCTACAATCCTGATCGGCTTCTTGGGCTTCATGGTTTGGGCGCATCACATGTTCACAGTTGGTCTTGGACCGGTTGCGAATGCGCTGTTCTCCATTGCAACGATGCTAATCGCGGTACCGACAGGTATCAAAATTTTCAACTGGCTGTTTACGATGTGGGGAGGCTCCATTAAATTCACTACTGCGAATTTGTTCGCAGTCGGTTTCATCCCAACCTTCGTTATGGGCGGCGTTACAGGCGTTATGCTTGCAGCAGCCCCTGCAGACTTCCAGTATCATGATTCCTACTTTGTCGTAGCGCATTTCCACTACGTTATCGTAGGCGGATTGATTCTTGGTATTTTCTCTGGCCTTCACTACTGGTGGCCAAAAATGTTCGGACGCGTTCTTAATGAAGGACTTGGCAAGCTGACGTTCTGGACTTTCTTTATCGGTTTCCATTTAACATTCTTCATTCAGCATTTCCTTGGCTTGCTCGGTATGCCGCGTCGTATTTGGACATACTTGGACGGTCTCGGCTTTAATGAAATGAATATGATTAGTACAGTCGGCGCATTCTTGATGGGCTTCGGCACAATTTTCTTCCTGCTCAACGTTGTCATTACGGCCTTCAAGCCGCAAAACGCACCAGCAGATCCGTGGGAAGATGGCCGTACGCTTGAGTGGACAATTCCGTCCCCGCCACCAGAGTATAACTTTGCACAAACTCCGCTGGTACGCGGTTACGATGCTTACTGGAAAGAAAAAACAGATGGACATAAAGGCATGACGCCTGCGGAACCAATTGGTCCAATCCATATGCCATCGCCTTCGATCCTGCCTTTCTTCATGGGTCTGGGATTGTTTATTGCAGGACTTGGATTCATGTACTCCCACGACTGGGGCAACCTGTTCGGTTCATTCAAAACAGGCTACGCAGTAGGAATTGTCGGTTTGCTGATCGTGTTTGGCTGCATGTTCCTTCGTTCAGTAATCGATGATCACGGCTTCCACATTGAAGAAGAAGAAATCCTTAGAGATTTGGGGGGGAAAGCATGAGCGCGCATTCGCATGTAGAGGGGCAATTGCCTCATGAGCCCGAAAAGGCGACCCTCGAGGGACGCAATAAAGTATTAGGTTTCTGGCTTTTCCTTGGTGGAGAAACGGTATTGTTCGGAACGCTGTTCTCAGCGTTCCTTGCACTCCGCCACCAAGTGCTTGACGGACCGCCAGCACATGAGCTGTTTCAGCTTCCGCTAGTTGCGCTTGCAACAGCCTTGTTGCTGACTTCCAGCTTAACGAGCGTATTCGCTGTTCATGCTTTGCATACGAATAGAGTGAAGGCGCTCATTAACTGGCTCATTATTACCGTAGTGCTAGGCGCAGCCTTCCTTGGACTTGAAATTTATGAGTTCGTGCATTACGTGCATGAAGGCCATGGCTTTACGACAAGCGCGTTCAGTTCTTCCTTCTACACGCTTGTAGGATTCCACGGCGCGCACGTTGCGTTCGGTATCTGCTGGATTACGTTAATTATCATTCAGCTTGCAAGAAAAGGCTTGACTGTCGTTACCGCACCTAAGGTATATGTAGCCGGTATGTATTGGCACTTTATCGACGTTGTATGGGTGTTCATTTTCACCGTCGTTTACTTGATGGGAAAGGTGGTTTAATTCCATGGCAAGCAATCAAACAGCCACAGAGGAAAGCCCCAAGCGTCATAAGGTCGAAGGACCTAAGAAGCATATCATCGCGTTTATTTTCTCAGTCCTGCTTACGTTTATCGCATTCGCGACTGTAATCAGCGGCGAGATCAACAAAGACTTTATTTACATTATTTTGATTGGTTTAGCCGTTCTTCAAGTATTCGTTCAGATGGCATTCTGGATGCATATGAAGGATCGCGGTCATACATTCGCCATTATCGGCATTCTGACAGGCGTCTTCATCGTATTCACATGTGTAATCATGGCTGAATATTGGGCTTGGTGGTAATACATTGTTTTGATGGAGGAGAGGAGGGTCCCGAGGCTTGGGTCCCTCCTCTTTTCTAAAAAAAGGCTAGCGTAATTGAAAGGAGCTTCCACGATGCTTGGCTTACAATATTTCCGCTTCGAGGAATTGTGGACCCCGATGTTTCTATTCGGAATGGCTGCCATTGTCATTCTATATTTCTATTTGATCGGTCCATGGCGCGAGAAGCATGCTCCGCAAGCACCTGCTGCGACAGCAATGCAGAGAACGATGTTTGTTTCGGCTGCCGTTATGTTATATTTGGTCCACGGTGGTCCTTTTAATCTATTAGGCCATCTCATGTTTACGTTTCATATGATCAATATGTCTGTTTCCTATTTAGTCGTTCCACCGCTCGTTCTGCTAGGAATACCAAGCTTTTTGTGGGTCAAAATGTTTTCCGCTCCTTTCTGGCGGAAATTAAGCTTTATGATGCATCCGATTATGTGTCTTGTGTTATTTAATGTGTTGTTCTCTGTTTATCATGTCCCTGTTGTCCATGACTATGTGATGACGCACTTCGCCGTGCATCGTCTTTATTATTTGATTCTCCTAATCACGTCCTTTATGATGTGGTGGCAGATTACAGTTCCAGTTCCGGAGTGGGCTAGACTGACCGATTTGAAGCGGATGGCGTATGTATTCGCGAACGGCATGCTGCTTACACCGGCCTGCGCACTTATTATTTTCGCCAAAACGTCTATGTATGCGATCTATAGCGATCCTAATGTTTGGGTAACCGCGATGGGATATTGCGTGTCGGGTGACCCGACGAGGCTGCTGGACAGCTTTAGCGGACCGCAATTTTTCAATTTGATGGATGTCGTTGAGGACCAACAGCTTGGCGGTATTGTGATGAAGTTCGTACAGGAAATTATGTACGGGGTAATCCTCGTCTATATTTTCAAGCAATGGTTTAAACGTGAGCATACAGAAGATGATATGCCGAATACGAATACCGGTACGGCTTAGGACGTACTTATCATTTTGTTAATCATAGGTGGGGTAACGTTGAACAGTTATAATATTATGCCGACGATCAGTACCTTCTTCATCGTGCTGAGTGCCGTTCTAGTAGGGGTAGGCTGGAGTCTTGCAATTAAGCGCAGGCTGGAAGAGCATCAGAAGGTGATGTTCTATGCAGCGGTATCTGCTACGATCTTCTTCATCGTGTATGTGTCGCGGACGATATTCGTCGGCAATACATCATGGGGCGGGCCAGACGGCTTGAAGCCTTATTACCTCGTTTTCCTTTTATTCCATATCGTCCTTGCTACGGTAGCTGCCGTATTCGGCATTACGACGCTAACGCTTGGTTATAAGAAAAAGTTTGCGAAGCATCGCAAGTGGGGCAAGGTAACATCGATGATTTGGTTTGTTACTGCGATTACAGGCACAATGGTTTATGTGTTGCTGTATCTCATGTACCCAGGCGGCCATACGAAGCCGGTTATTGATGCGATTTTTGGATAAGCATGAATGGATACACCTTAGAAGCTATGCATGCGAAAGAGCAATCTTTCGAGTGCATAGCTCTTTTTTTTAAGCTAAGACTTATGCGTTTCAGGCGATAAAGTAATCTTCTATGTCTACGAGAAAAACGGATACCATCCTCTAGCAGAGGACGGCGAAGCCGTTTCTTTTTTATGGTAAGGGTTGACAACTGTGTATACAGTGAATATACTGTGTATAAGGATATATACAGTATAGAGAGTAAGCATTGAAGGGAGCGAGTGCTATGGGATTATGGAAAGGCGCATGGTATTTGGCGAAGCATGAGCTTGCGAGAGATGGATGGAAGAGCCTGTTCACGTTATTGTTTGTCGGATACTTATTGTTATTTACGGTTCCAATGATGAATAGCGTTCTTATTGGAGATAGCAACCAAATGATGAATTGGGCGACGGACTTTTTATATCTTACTTTCTTGCCTATTCTTGGTTTTGTTATTAATCAAACGATGATGCGTTACTGGAAAGAAGATTCGTATACAAGAAAAATGGCATTATGGCGCATATTGCCGATCTCATCGAGGCAAATCGCACTTGGCCGAATTATACAGTTGAGCGTCGTTCTGTTCTGTGCCCATCTCGTCTATTTTATTTTGCAGTTCGTACTAGTGCGAAGCATGGGAGCGGATCTATCGGTTGTAACCTTTATTCAATACGCAGTGTTTTGGTTCGGTTACTCGCTTACAATAGCCATTATCTATGTATACTGGGAGATCGGTCATTCGGGTAAAATCTATTTTTTCTCCAATCTCATTTATATCGCCTTACTGCTGATCGTCACCGTATGCTTTGCTACATTTAATGGCGGGACTATGGTTGCTTCTTCCCTACACGCAATTGAGGACGGAAGCTGGTGGTTGCCGATCATAGCCCTTGTCGTTTGTGTGGCAGCCATATTGATTGGGGTCAATCGGATTGAGAATCGACTGGAGAGCCGTAGCTATCGGGCATAGTTAATTGGGAATGGAAGAAGGTGAGGTTTATGCGGCTGCCGATACAGATCAATGAACAAAGTGCTGAGCCGCTTTACCATCAAATTGAAGTTCAACTAAGAGCTTTAATTGTCAGCGGTCAGTTGGCGGAAGGGATGCTGCTTCCGTCCATACGAGAGCTTGCGCAAACAGTCAAATGCAGTGTTATTACAGTGAAGCGCGTATATAACGATTTGGAAGCTGAAGGCTTGCTTCGGACGAGGCAAGGGACGGGGACCTACGTAGCGCAGGTAGGCGATCAAGAGAGAGACCGGCACCGGCTTGCTGCAGTCGTTGAGGCATTGGAGCAGGCTGTCGTTGCCGCAAAGCGCGTGCAGTGTACGGAGGAAGAGCTGAAGGCGATATTCCAGGAAGCTTTGTCGAAACATTATGATTAACGGAGGGACATGATGATGAACGAGACGTTGGCTATTCAACTAGACGGCGTAGAGCAGAGCCGTTCGAATTTCAAGCTTGGTCCGCTTCATATGAGTATTCCAAAAGGATATATTACAGCTATTGTTGGACCAAATGGCTGCGGCAAAAGCTCGACGTTCCGACTGATGCTTGATCTGGATAAAGCGGATAAAGGGACAATCGAGCTGCTTGGCTGCAATGTCAATCAAGGAATGGACACTGAGCTGAAGAAACGGATCGGATACTTGCATGATCAATCCTCCTCCCATGAGAACAATATGATTGGTGCCGCCAAAGCGGAGTTTCACCGGTTCTGGTACGATGACTGGGATATTAATCGTTACCGGGAGCTGCTGCATATCCTTGAGGTGGAGGATCATCTTATGCTAGGCAAAATGTCAAAAGGAATGCGGCGCAAATTCGAATTTGCGCTGGCGCTGGCGCATGGACCGGAGCTGCTCCTTCTGGATGAGCCTTCGTCAGGACTTGATCCGCTTGCCTGGAAAACGATGATTGAGGTGCTTCACCGTTACATGGATCGAGGAGATCGTACGATTCTGATGACTTCCCATATCATTGAAGAAGTAAAGCGGCTTGCCGATTACATTGTTTTTATGGCGCAGGGCAGGGTGCTTGGGATGTATGAGAAGGATGAGCTGTTCAGCAGCTGGTTCACGTTGTTCGTTAGCGGGGCGGAGCTAACGGCGAAGAAAGCAGCCGAGCTGCCTGGACAATGCGGAGTCGAGCATGCTGGGGCGACAACCTTCCGGATTACGACGAACAAAGCTGCCGAAGCAGAGGAATGGTGCGCCGCAGAGGGATACCAGATTGTCAGCAGACAGGCGCTGGAGCTTGATGAAATCATGAGCGCGTTACTGCAGCAGGACCGATTGCATTCAAGAAGGAACTAATAGAGGAGGAACAATACAATGCATCCATTAAGAGTAGAAAAAGTCGTCAAACAATACGGGGATAAAACAGCCGTCAACGGAATCAGCTTCGAGGTAAGCGAAGGAGAAATCTATGGCTTGCTTGGCGCGAACGGAGCCGGCAAGACGACTACGATGCGGATGGTGCTTGGCCTAATTTACCCGGACGAAGGAAATATCCTGTACAACGGGAAAGCCTACAGCAAGGAGCAGCTTCGCAATCTAGGCTACTTGCCGGAGGAGAGAGGCTTGTATCCAAAGGTGCGCATTAGCGACCAGCTAATCTACTTGGGTCAGCTGCGGGGCATGTCCAAGAAGGATGCCGATCAAAGCTTGAAGAAATGGTTAGATCGCTTTGATGTACCCGAGTATTACAACAAACGGGTCGAGGAGCTGTCTAAAGGAAATCAGCAGAAGATTGGATTCATCGCAAGCGTTATCCACTCTCCGAAAATTGTCATTTTGGACGAAGCCTTCAGCGGTCTCGATCCGGTCAACGTGGAATTGTTGAAATCGACGGTCAAAGAGCTGCGGGATTCAGGCAGCAGCATCTTGTTCTCGACGCATCGGATGGAGCATGTAGAGGAGCTGTGCCGAAATATTACGATCCTGCACCGTTCAAATGTCGTGCTGAAAGGCAATTTGAAAGACATCAAAAAACAGTTTCCTAAAGAGCGCGTTATTCTTAGCACTGATAAGGAAGTGTCCGGGCTTGAGAGCCTGAAGGGAGTTACGCAGGTGACTCGCCATGAGAATGGCTACGAGGTAGGCATCGCAAGCGAAGCGGCAGGCATGGACATCCTCCATCATGCGCTCAAACAAACAAATATTTCGAGGTTTGAGATCAAAGAACCGACATTAAACGAAATTTTCATTAAAACAGTAGGTGGTGACAGCCATGAATAGTTTTTGGACCGTAGTTGGCTTTACGTTAAAGAATAAATTCAGAGGCAAAGCATTTTTGATTACAACGCTTATCATTGCTCTCATTATTACGATCGGTATTAACCTGCCTTATATATTCTCGCAATTCAACAGCGGCGATAAGGTCACGAGCATCGGTTATGTTCAATCGGCGCAATCAGAAGGCTCGGCGACAGGCGACCAGCTCAAAGCTTATTTCGAAGCACAGGAGAAGCCAGGCGTAAAGCTGGTATCTTATGAAGACAAAGGCTCAGAAGCCGAGAATGAGAAGCAGCTGAAGCAGGCTATTACGGATAAAGACATTAAAGGCTATCTAGCTTTTGGTGAAATGACAGATAGCGGTTTCCCGGAAATGACATATAAATCCGAAAAAATGCTTGCATTCGAGCTTACGAGCTCTATCCAAAATGGCTTGCAAGTCATTCGCCAGGGAACCGTCCTAAAGGATGCAGGTTTGAGCTCCGAGCAGTTGGCGTTGTTGAATGCGCCGATTGAAATTGCATCGGTGCAGATCTCGGCTACGGAAGGCGCAGGCAACCTCGGTGAAGGCAAAACGCCGGAAGAGCAAGCCGTTAATATGGGACTTGTGTACTTTATCGTCATTCTATTGTTCATGGCCATTATGATTACGGGTCAAATGATTGCATCTGAGATTACGGCAGAAAAAAGCTCGCGCGTAATGGAGCTGCTCATTACAAGCGTTTCCCCGCTTAAGCAAATGTTCGGCAAAATCGTCGGCATGTTTTTAGTCGGATTGATCCAAATCACGGTTTATGTACTTGTTATCATCATTAATATAAAATTGCCGCACAATAACGAAATGCTTGTGAAATTCAATATCGATCTGTCTCAGATCGATCCGATGCTTCTCATGTATTCCGTCCTGTTCTATTTGACAGGTTACTTCCTGTTTGCAACCTTGTTCGCTGCGGTAGGTTCAATCGTCAGCCGCACCGAGGATCTGGGTCAAGCGGTATTGCCCATCACGATGCTCTCGCTGGCTGGCTTCTACATCGCCATCTTCAGTATCTCAAGTCCGGACAGCATGCTGGTTAAGATTTCGTCGTTCATTCCATTCTTCTCGCCATTCGTTATGCTGCTAAGATTGGGCTTGACCGATCCGCCAATGTGGCAGGTGCTGGGCTCGATCGGGCTGCTGCTCGTAACGATTTACGCATCGGTATGGGTTTCGGCGAAAATTTATCGCACAGGTGTACTGATGTACGGCAAGCGACCTACGTTTAAGGAGCTTCGCAAGGCGATGAAGGCTTATAAGATTTAGTGGGATTTTGGACGATTTGTGTGGGAGTAATAGTTACGAAGAATGAGACTTTATTTTCGAGCCAGTTAGATCAGTTCTCTGATCTGACTGGCTTTTTAGTATTTATATATAGGTTTATTAATGTTTTCAGAGGGACGAAATTATTTGTAGCTAGGTATTAGGTACAACCAATCAGGGTACGGATAATAACGGATAATAAGGAATAGGAGTAAAAGCCGGATAAAGTCTTCAGAACTTATACTTTTAGCAGGGCTAGATCCCCCACTGAGATTGAAGGCTTGCTGAGCAAAAGAGAATTGGGATAGCTGCTTAAGTCAATTGACAGCGTTTGATGCTCCCACTCATGCAGTCAGTACGGGGAAGTAGCGTTCCCTTTCAGTCGTTTGAATCTCGACGGAGAGATCCCTTTATATTTCCTAAATTGTTTTGAGAAATAGCTCAGATGCTGAAAGCCGTTCTCGAGCGCTGCTTCTAACATGCTGCAGGAGCCGGATTGTATCATGAGCGCGGCACTGTTGACGCGGAGCAGATTAATGTATTCCATAGGCCTCATGTCTGTCAGTTCTTTGAATAACCGACACAGATGGGACGACGATATGGAGCCGATGGCCGTCAGGTCGTTGAGCGTGAGCGGAGACTTGTAGTTTTCGTCGATGTACTCCAACACTTGAAGCATATTCTTCCACTTGTGCGCGTTTAACGGATTGGAGCGTTCGTAAAGGTGTTTTGGAATCAATTTCGGGTAGAGAGCCGCGAGAAGCATATAAAGCCGCCCCTTTACGCAAAGCTGAAATCCGTCATGCCCGTTATGGTATTCCATAAGCAGATCTTCAATTTTATTGATCACGGGTCGATCCTGAGCTCGTTGTCCCGATAGCAGTGGAGGGAACAGCATCTCCCCCCTAAGAAGCGGATTCAAGTACTGCTCCTGACATAAATCGGGATGTAGGGCGGATAGCCAAGACAGCTTGAATACGATGGCTGTATAGGAGCAACCCGTTTCGGCATCGCTATAGCCGCTGTGGGGCTCTCCCGAATTAATGATTAGGCAATCTCCAGCTTGCACGGGAATCTCGGAATGATTCACGGAGAAAACGGCTTGTCCCGCTCTTATATGAATCAGTTCAATCTCTTTGTGCCAATGCATCGGAAGGATTTGCTGATTACCCAAACAGTAATCCACGTTATAGACGGCGAAAGGAAAGCCTGAGGAGCCGTGCGGCACTTTTTCCAAAAGACGGTATTCCAGCAAAGTAAATCGCCTCCATATCAATATTGAGTCAATTATAAGCAAAATTGAGTTAGAAGTTAATTCAAAAAATCAATATCATTATAATTGTCTGAAATTATATAACGGGAGGGTTTGAAATGCCAATCTTGGATTACAAGCAGTTGCCTGAAGCTCTGGTAATTGAAATGGGTGACGGAAGAATGAGGATCATGCCATACAACGACAAAGTCATTCGAATTCAGTATACGAAGGAAGCAGATTTCAGCACCAAAGCAAGCATGGCGGTAGTGGGGGAGCCGGATGCCGAAACCTCTTACAATCTGGAGGATCGTGGAGATGAGCTTGTTTTTCTTACGGCTCAGCTGAATATTCGAATAAATAAACAATCAGGTTCATTTTCTTATTACGACGCGGGCGGCTGCTTGTTGACGAGTGAGCCTGCGCGAGGCGGTAAGACGCTGGAGTCGGTAGACGTCTTCAAGTCAGTGTTCGACGAGTCGTCGAATTTGGATACAGGGCAGGGAGCAGACGGACTGAGGGTTAGAGCTGAGAATATCCGGAAGACGTTCGATCGCAAGGCATACCGCACGAAGCTTGAATTCGAATGGGCGGATGGAGAAGCGTTGTACGGATTGGGCTCTCACGAGGAAGGCATGTTTAATTTGCGAGGTCAGCATCAATATTTGTATCAACAGAATATGAAAGCAGTTGTACCCATTCTAGTTTCGACGAGAGGGTACGGTATTTTCCTCGATAGTTACTCACTGATCATGTTCCATGATGACGCGTTCGGCTCCTATCTGTCTTCCGAGGTTGATGATGAACTTGACTATTATTTCATCTGCGGCCCGGAAATGGATGAGATCGTGAGCGGCGTTCGTTTCCTGACCGGGAAAGCGCCGATGCTTCCCAAGTGGGCGCTCGGATATGTACAGTCCAAGGAGAGATATACCTCGCAAGAGGAATTGGTGGCCACCGTCCGGGAATATCGGGAAAGACGCTTGCCGCTCGATTGCATTGTCCTGGATTGGAAATCTTGGACGGGGGAACTTTGGGGCCAAAAGACGCTGGATCCGGACAGGTTCCCAGAGCCTGTTGCCATGACGGAGCAATTGCACGCGATGAATTCACGTCTCATGGTATCGATTTGGCCCATTATGAATCCGGAAAGCGATAATCATAAGGAGATGCTGCAGCATGACGGGCTTCTAGGCAATCGCGCCACCTATGACGCATTCCAGGAAAAGGCGAGGAGAATCTATTGGAAGCAGGCAAACGAAGGTTTATTTTCGAATGGCGTTGATGCCTGGTGGTGCGATTGCACGGAACCGTTTGAGGCTGACTGGAAAGGAGCTGTCAAGCCGGGACCTGAGGAGCGCATGATTATTAATTCGGATGAGGCTAAGTTGTATCTGGATCCAGAACTAATCAACGCGTATTCGCTGCTGCATTCCCAAGGTATCTATGAAGGCCAGCGGGCGGAGTCGGAAGATAAGCGAGTTGTTAATTTGACACGTTCCGCGTATGCCGGGCAGCATCGTTATGGAACTGTCACTTGGTCCGGCGACATCTCGGCGAACTGGGATACAATGCGCAAGCAAATTCCGGACGGCCTAAATTTCTGCGCGACGGGTTCTCCCTATTGGACTCTGGATATCGGAGGGTTTTTCGTTCAAAATAAGCCTGATCTATGGTTTTGGAGCGGGGATTATGACGATGGCGTCAATGATCTCGGTTATAGAGAACTTTATGTCCGGTGGTTCCAGTATGCCGCATTCCTGCCGATGTTCCGTTCCCACGGCACGGATACGCCGCGGGAAATTTGGCAATTTGGGAATCCTGGAGAGCCTTTCCACGATGCGCTCTTGACGTTCCTTGAGCTGCGCTATAAACTGATGCCTTATATGTACTCCTTAGTCTCCCGTATTTATCGGGACGATTACACGATAATGCGAGCGCTGCCGTTTGATTTCCGGATGGATGCCGCCACATACGATGTTGACGATCAATTTATGTTTGGTCCTGCTCTGCTCGTTAATCCCGTCACTCGGCCTATGTACTATGATGTCAACTCTAAGCCCATTGAAGGATCGCTTAAGACGAGAAGCGTTTATTTGCCTCTAGGGAGTAAGTGGATCGACTTTTGGGAGAACCGTGTCTATGAAGGCGGCCAGACTCTGGAAGCTGAGGCACCCTTGGAACGTATTCCGTTATTCGTTCGGTCAGGCTCCATTCTTCCGATGAAGAATGGAATGCAATTTGCTGACGATCGTTCGGACGGGCGACTGTATGTCCGCATCTATGGAGGCCAAAGCGCATCATTTGACTATTATGAAGACGAGGGTGACAACTACCGCTATGAGAGCGGTGAGTACGCTACCATTTCGATGGATTGGAACGAAGAGACGCGTATGTTCACGCTTGGAGACCGGAAGGGCAGCTATCCGGGTATGCCTATTCAATTAGACATAACCATTCTTCTGCATGAACCGGGTGCCGATGGGCATTCCATAACGCTTGCTGACAAACCAGTTAATTATGTTGGGAAAAAACATGAGATTGCTTTTTAAACGAAAATAGCAGGAGTAACGCTAGCCAGGGGGTTGGGCTAGCGTTGCACTTTCGCTGAACTCTGGATGGAAACGAACATTCCTTAGCACAATTCCGACAGCAGTCGTCATTCGATTATCTGCCATGTTAATATGGAAGTAATTCCACTGGAGATTGGGTGACTTATGATCTGGAAACTGACAGGCTCTATTCGATACCAGCTATACATGACATATGCCCTCATCATCGTACTTGTAACTGCTATTTATGTAGGCGCTTTCTTTTTCTATGAATCAAAGCAGATTACGCTACGTTCGCTGATGTCTATTAATGAGCTCTCCCTTAGCTTGTCGAATAAATTAGATCTCGAAATACAGAAGATAGATGATGTGACGCTCAGTGTTGCTTATTCGAATCTCATCAAGGATCGTCTCTTGCAGCTGTCGGGAAGTCGGGATATGACGGAGCCAGCCTCTTATTCGGCCGATCAAATTGCGGACATTAAGGAGTTGAGCGAGATTATGGTAGCAGCCATAGGGCCGACCCAATCCGTCAGGGAATTGACGATTTACGATTTCGAAGGAAATCGTATCTCTACCGGCGCACTGTTGAAGTATACGAAAGAGGATGTAAATTCGAAGTCTTGGTACGAAGAAGTGATTCAAGGCGAAGGAGGAATCGTCATCGGTATGCCTGAGCCGGATGAAGAGCTTGCGCAATCATTTGTTTTTTTCAAAGACAAATATTTTATTTCATTGTACCGCACTTATTTCGGAGGGTTCGGGGAAGCTCAGGGGATTATTAAAGCCCAGCAGGATGCTGAAACGATATTTAGCAGCTTGATCGATCTCGAACATCGAAATGAAAGCAGAAAGCGCTTCTACGTCATGGACGGCAAAGGCAATCAATTATATCCGTACGAAGGGGAGGACAAGACGGCAGGCTATTATTTCGAGCAGCGAGCCAGTCAAGAACGCCATCCTATTTACATAAACAATCCGTTAAGCGGAGAGAAGGAGTTGGTTTCATACCACTTATCCGAAGAGACGGGCTGGCTGCTGGCGGTCGTGATTTCGAAAAAGGAGTTATTCGAGCCTCTTAGGCAGTTCACTGTAACGGCAGCGGCAATCACCTTAGCGATACTCGTCTTTACCCTGCTCTTCTCTTATTACGCAGCGCAGAAAATAACGAGGCCGATAGCCAGATTGCATTCCTCGATCAAAAAAATAGACTTGACCGGGACGATCCAACCGAAGCGCCTCACTGACAGCGGCATAAACGAAATCGAGGCGCTTAATCTAGCCTTTCAAAACATGCAAACGAAATTACAAAGCTCCGTCGATAAGTTGTTGTATTCGCAGTCCCAGGAGATCACAGCCAAAATAGCAGCGCTCTCATCCCAAATGAACCCTCACTTCTTGTTTAATACCATTACGACTGTTAGCATTATGGCCGAAGAAGGAATGTCCGAAGAAATTTTGCATCTTTGCCAGAAGCTATCCTCCATGTTACGTTACATTTCGTCAGAAGAATCCAATGTTGTAAGTCTTGGTGCCGAAATCGATTATACATCTGCTTATCTAGAGTGTATGAAAATCCGCTATCAGGATGATTTGCTCTACAATATTGTAATAACAGATGAACTGATGGGAATTCCCATACCTAAGCTGATCATACAGCCGCTAGTTGAGAACTGCATGAAGCATGCCATTCACGTTGAGGGGCCGTGGGAAATTTTTGTGAAAGGGTATGTGAACGAAAACGAATGGCTCATAACTGTGACGGATAATGGTCCCGGCATGCCGGAAGACAAGCGTAGGCTGTTGGTTGAGAAAATAAGCGAATTAGAGGAAACGGACCGATTCCCGGGCTTGAGTATCGACGGAATGGGGCTGCTGAATATTTACTTTCGTTTGAAGTTCTCTTATGGCGAGCAAATGGTTTTTACTATTGAAGAGAGGGATAGTGGTTTTTCAATCACGATTGGTGGGCCGTTATCCGATTAGCTGAACAATTCGAAGGAGGAATGGAAGATGGGGAGCAGCACGTATAACGTACTGGTTGTGGAAGACGAGCCCATGATTCTGAACAATATTGTGAAGAAGCTGGACCAGTCGAATATGGGGTTCACGGTTGTACAGACTGCGAAGAACGGACGACAAGCACTAGATCAACTTGGGGTGGAACTTCCCGATGTCGTCTTCACAGACATTCGAATGCCAATTCTTGATGGCATGCAGCTTGTTCAGCAAATCGATGCCCACTATTCATCGGTGCGTACAGTTATTCTATCGGGCTACAACGATTTCGAGTACGCTCGTGCGGCAATTCGGTACAATGTCAGGAACTATCTATCCAAGCCGCTTGACTTGCAAGCGCTTCATCAATGTCTAATGAGGCTAAGAATCGAACTGGATGCAGAACGCGACAGCGTGCTTGAGCGAATGAAAGTGCTCAAGGCAACCCAGGGAGTGAGCGTCCAGGATTCGATTGAGATGCTCAGGTTATTCCTAAACGAAAATTATATGCATGACTTCCGGTTGGACCAAATTGCTCAGGAGCTGAACTTCAATTCCTCCTACCTGAGCAAGTGGTTCGTGAAGATCGTTGGGGAGACACCTTCCAACTACATTATTCATTTGAAAATATCAAAGGCCAAGAAGTTGCTGCAATCCGTCCAAGAATTATCTGTCAAGCAAGTAGGCGAGATGGTAGGGTATGCTGATCAAAATTATTTCAGCCGGCTGTTTAAGCAGCAGACGGGACTGAGTCCGAGCCAATACCGAGAGATGTGCCTGCGGGGAGAAAATAAACACATAACATTACACGATCATATGCATAGCGAATAAAAGAAAGCGCACTCATAATAAGGATGAAGCTAACAATAAAAGGGAGGCACCACATTTATGGCAAATATCCGAAAGGCCTTATCCATGGCAACCTGTGTACTGACGGTTGCTGCTGTCACGGCGGGATGCGGCAGTACGAATGGAAACAATATTGATTCGGTCAGTAACGCCCCGTCACCGTCAGGAAATACTGCGTCGACGGATCAGCCGACAAAAAAGAACATGACGTTGACCGTCATGGCTTCGCAAGACCAGATCATGGACGCCGAAGTAGAGCTTGCAAAGACATTTGAGGCTAATACAGGGATCAAAATCGATTATCAGATCGTACCGTCGGATCAGTTCACAAGCTTGATCGGCGCTAAGCTGAATTCCGGAGAGGGTCCGGATGTCATCGTGACCCAAGGCGGGAAGCTTACGCTTAAGTCGACCTTGGACCCGGAGAAGAACCTGGAGGATTTGTCCGGTGAGGGGTGGGTATCCACGCTTAAGAAGCCGTTCGACGAAGGTGTATCTTACAATGGCAAGGTATACGGCTTACCGCTTTGGGATCTAGGCGGAACCTCCAGCTGGGTGCTGGTATATAACAAAAAAATCTTCTCGGAGCAAGGTTTGATGCCTCCGAAGACGTACGACGAACTGCTGGATGTTAGCGCAAAGCTTTCGGAGAACGGCATTACGCCGATTTATGAAGCGGGTTCCGACGGTTGGCATCACCAGCTTCCTCTGCTCGAAATGGGACCAAGGGTGGAGGAACTGAGCGGAGGCTTGTATGATAAGCTGAATGCTAACGAGACGCTGCTTGCGGATAGCCCGGAAATGCTCAAGCTTGTAGAGCAGGTATCTGCTCTCGTCGAGAAAGGCTACTACGGCAAGGAACACTTCAGCAACACCTATGCCGATGCCTATAATGCGATGTCATCAGGTAAATTCGCGATGATCTTCGACAGGTCCAATTTCGGCAACGAGCTCCTCGCGAACAAGTCGGACTCCGCTTACAAGGCAGAGGACTTCGGAGCCGTCGTCATGCCGTTTCTGGACAATCAGACCTTGAACGTAAATCCGCAAGGTCCTTCCAAATTCGTGTATAAGAATGGCAAACATGTGGCGGAAGCAAAGCAATTTTTAGCGTACTTGGCTGAGCCGTCAAACATGCAGACGTATCTGGATCAAACCAGCCGTTTCTCCGAGCTGCCTTTCGAAGGGGTAACGCCTAAGAAAAACGCAGTTCTTGAGGAAATCAAAGCAGGCAGTAACGGACAAGAGGGAGCAGTCCTTCAATCAGGTGTCAGCTACATCGATCCGCAGTGGATGGATATCGGAAAAGATTTGACTGCCGTCTTCTCAGGCAAACTGGATCCAGCCGATTTACTGAAAAATATCGACAAAAGAAGAAGCCAGCAAGCGACCGCGCAGAAGGATCCGGCTTGGTCTAAATAAGCGAGTCCAATAGCTAAAGAAGAGACCCTCGATTCATTTCGTGGGTTCTTTGTTTTCGTGGAATACCTTCCTCATGCGATAAATGAATGCATAAAGTTAAGCGTTTTCGTGTATAGCAAGCTCTTTGAAGCGCCTTCATAATAAAAACATGCAATTCATTCATTAGCGAAGAAGGAGAAGAAGGAATGAACATTCAAAAGAAGATTTACCCCGCCTATTTTTTATTTGGAGCTCTGCTGTTGTACGTTTTTTTGTATGTATTGCCTAGTTTGGTAGGTATGTATTATTCGTTTACGGATTGGAGCCGATTCGACGATACGGTCCGTTTCATAGGGTGGGACAATTACAAGTCCATATTTTCTTCCGATGAGAACTATTTACGGTATATTGGAAACACACTTCAGCTCACAGTCGTAACAACGATTCTGAAGACCGTGCTGGGGTTGGGCCTGGCGTTAATCGTAGGTCAGAAATTATGGGGAAAAAACTTTCATCGTGCTGTAATCTTCTTGCCAACCGTGCTCTCGTTTCTCATTACCGGATTGACCTTCCAGTCTATCCTGGCGCCGTCCGGACTTCTGAATTCCTTCCTCCGTACGTTTGGGTTAGACAGTTGGACGCGCAATTGGCTTTATGATGGCAATTGGCCGTTCTGGTCGATTTATGGCATTGACGTGTGGAAGGGCATGGGCTACATCATGACGATCTTCCTAGCGGGGCTGATGACAATCTCCAAGGAATATTATGAAGCAGCAGACATTGACGGGGCTAACTTCTGGGGGAAACTTCGTTACATTACGCTTCCGCTCCTGTTGCCATCATTCGCGGTGACGACGGTTCTCAACCTCGTGTACGGTCTGAGAGTATTTGATATCGTCTACGTGCTGACGCAGGGAGGGCCTGGAGATCAAACGGAAGTGTTGTACTCCGTAATCTTCAAGCTGTTCGGATACGGCTATTATGGGCTCGGAACGGCCTTGTCCTCGTTGATGTTCGTCATTATGGTTGTCATTGGTTATTTCATTATCCGGTTGCTTAACAAGGAGGTTGAAGCGTAATGGCCACAAAACGGTTATTCAGCAGTCTTAGGCATTTATCCGTGTGGGTGGTCTCTCTGATCATGCTTGTGCCACTGCTCCTAATTCTACTTAATTCATTCAAAACGCAAGGGGAAGCAGCTTCCATGAATTTCAAATGGCCTTCTCAATGGGTATTTTCCAACTACACGGTTGTCATTGAGAGCGGAAAACTCTTGCAGTCATTCGGCAACAGCATGCTCTATTCGGTCGTATCGGTTGTTCTTGGCATTGTTCTGTGCGCGATGGCTGCGTATGTTCTCTCCAGGAAAAAAACGAGGATTAATCGTTTCCTATACTTGTTCGTTGTACTTGGCATTACGATGCCAGTGAACCATATCGCACTCATTAAAGTCATGCAAACCTTTAATCTGATGAATACTCAGATCGGACTCAGTTTGTTGTACACAGCATTGCAAATCCCTTTCAGCGTTTTTTTGATTTACGGCTTTGTCTCTACGGTCCCGCGCGAGCTCGACGAGGCGGGAGTCATAGACGGCTGCGGCAGCAATACGCTTTTCTTTAGAATCATTTTCCCGTTATTGCTGCCGGTTGTTGTTACAGTGATGCTTCTGAATTTTCTGGCGTCATGGAATGAGTTTATTTTTCCGCTTTATTACTTGAACAGTTCCTCATTATGGCCGATGACTCTTGCGGTTTACAACTTCTTTGGCCGTTACGAGACCGCCTGGAATTTGGTAAGCGCGGATATCGTGCTGACGAGCTTGCCTGTCATCTTGATCTACTTGCTAGGACAGAAATATATCGTATCCGGCATGACGGCAGGATCGGTTAAAGGATAAATAAGTGCATAACACTTTGCGTTTGGGTGCATATCGAACGAAGAAGTGGCGTGATAAAATCGAAAGCGGTTACACTATTATGCCGAAGGGGGATTAAAAGGATGAATCGGAACAAGAAAAAATGGAAATGGCTGTCCGGATTCATAGTACACGTGATGGTGATCACGATGCTTTTGCCTGCATTAACGATTACGGTACAAGCGGCGGAGGGCGGTGGCAACGCCGCTGCTTACTACGTAGCGCCAAATGGCAGCGACAGTAACCCGGGCACTTTGCAAGCGCCTTGGAAAACGATTGAGAAGGCTCGTAATACCTTAAGAACATTAAATGATAGTATGACGGAAGATATCGTTGTCTATTTGCGCGGAGGTTCCTACTACTTGGACGAGACCATCTCGTTTACCGAGGACGATTCTGGCCAGAACGGACATGTTATCAGCTATGAAGCTTATCCCGGCGAGAAGCCGGTCTTAAGCGGCGGAGATCCTGTCTCGGGCTGGGTGAAGGATACCTCTAATCCTAACCTGTACAAAGCGCCATTGATCAGAGACGAGAAGCTTAGAGCTCTATACGTTAATGGCGAACGGTCGTACATGACGAGCAAGTCGCTGTCTTCGCCAGGCTCATACGGAACTTATACGGTTACGGCGGGGCAGGCTGACTGGGCGTGGCAAGGCGGCAGCGTGGCAGCCGGAACTAAGTTCACGGCTTCGCAGCTTCCGATTACGACGCGAAATCATTCCGATATTGAGTTGGTTACCCAAATGACTTGGAATAAAGTCATCGTCGGGGTTGATGAAATTATCGACATCGGAGGCGGTCAGGTAGCTGCAATGCTGCAGCAACCATACGGCGCGCTGGCACAACGGATTAACTGGTCGCCATACCGTCCGAATGGCACGCAGGAGGTATACAACGTATTTGAATGGCTAACGCAACCAGGTCAGTTTTACTTCGACCGGTCGGCTCAAACGCTTTATTATTATCCTCGGGCCGGCGAGAACATGGCTACGGCGGAAGTAATAGCGCCTTCTCTTGAGACATTGGTGGATCTGCAAGGTACGCCGAAAACAGGACAAATTAGCAATATTACTTTTAAAGGCATTTCATTTGCCCATACCGACTTTAATTTATACGAACTGGAAGGTTCAATAGGACTAGCTACCGTTCAAGCAGCCACTATTGTAATCGCTTTCGCTGACCCGAACTGGCATAACGACGTTTATCGGAATTATGATTTGTTTCCGGCAGCCGTTCGCATCGACGCGGCAAGAAATATTAAAATCCTAGACGGGGAGATTAAGCTAACCGGATCCGTTGGGGTGTCGATCGAAAACGATGTCGAGCAAATCGAAGTTTCGGGCAATTCGATCTATGAGACTGGCGGTGCCGGCATCGTCATTGGTCATCCCCAGCATGTGTATGAGAACGATTGGAACGATACTGCCTATCAACGGGCTGGAAAAGCTCCCGCTTCCAAAGAAAAATATAAAAACGGTACGGAGTCGGTACCGAAGGATATTTATATCCGTAATAACTTCATGTACAACGACGGTAGCCTATTCCCTGGCCATGCACCGATTACGTCGTTCTACACACAAAGAATGTATGTGGAGAACAACTTTATTTATGGCGCGGCATACAGCGGCATGAGCATCGGCTGGGGCTGGTGGAACTTCGATGGCTCTTCAGGCGCCATCTTCCCTGGAAAACCCAATACGACGTCAAAGGCAAACTACATTAATAAAAACAGAGTTGAGGAAATTGGGCGCATCTTGCATGACTGCGGCGCCATCTATACGCTCGGCCAGCAAGGAAACAGCGACTGGACACAATCTTCTGAAATTTCCGAAAATTATTTGAATGTTTCGCGAATTAAAAATACGCCTGACGGATCGAGATGGATTAACGGTATTCACCCCGATGAAGGGAGTGCATACATCGAGATGGAGCGCAATGTAATTACGAATACGCTGCGATCGGTGTATGAAATTCAGGAGTTTGGGCGGAAACATGACCTGACAGTTCGGGATGGATTCTCCAATACTTCGGCGATGTTATGCTGCGCGCCGAACACGACGGTCACGAACCAGTTCGTGGACGAGAACTATATATGGCCGCTTAAAGGTTATGAAGTCGTCATGAATGCAGGACTCGAAGACGAGTACAAGCACTTGGTAGGGCGAAATATTTGGAAGGACACAGAGAGAGTATTCCCATCCAATCTGCGCGTGGCGGGGGCACAAGACATTCCCGTAAAAGGCCTGCTTGGCAGCAACGACATTCTCTGGTTTGCCCCGGAGGGAACAAGTGTATTTGTTGAATCGGATCTGATCACAAGCGCTGCCGGGGACGCAGAGCTTATGCCAACACCAGAAGAACCGGGCGAATACAAGATGTACATCGAATACTCGGACGGCTCCGTGTCGGAACCGTCCGAGTTCAGCCTCTTTATCGGAAGCGACGTTGCGAACGTAAGGGAAGGGGAGAAGTATCAGGTTTCGGAGAAGAACCCTCTCCTTTTGCAGTTGAACAACAATTACAATTATACGCTGAACGGATCAGCTATTTCTCAAAATCATAAGATCAGTTCCGAAGGCAGCTATACCTTGATTGCTACAAGCATCGCAGGCATGCCGAACGTAACGATTCAATTCGAAACGTACGTGTCCGACGCGAACAGGCTTCTCCCTAGGGAAACCTATATCGCGCCAGGCGCCGAATTGGAGCTGGCTGTCAATCTGAACGATCCATCCAAATCGATCTGGATCTTGCCGTTTGTGGTTACAGAGATCGTGGAGGGGCCCCAGATGGTGAAGATAAACGGCGACAAGACGAAGATCACGGTGCCGTCCGTTCTGGATAACTACTCCATAGCCGTGCTGGATGCTCAAATGAACGTGCTTAGCCGTTCGGAAGCTACGATTCACGTTACGGACAGCGTACTACCTCCAAGCGAAGGCAGGAAGCTGTGGCTGGATGCTAACGAAGGCGTGACCGCCGATGCCCAGGGACGAGTGTCCTCATGGAACGACCAAAGCGGCAACGGCATGTCCGCGACACAGGCGACTGCCGCCAATCAACCGATTTTAATTGAGGACGCTCTCAATGGAAACAACGCATTGCGATACAATGGAACGGCTGCTCATTTGATCCTTACGCCGCTCGATTTGAATCAAAATAATGGAGCAACGATTATTCTCGTCAGCAAGTCTGGCTCTTCCAGCACGGGAGCGAGCCAATCGGGCGATTCAAATTCGCCGATCTATTTCCATGAAAGCGGTTCGTGGGGCAAGATTTACCTGACGCCGTTCACCGATCGGATCATGGGACGCTATGGCTCGGGACAAAGCAACAACGTCGTCACATATGTCAGACCTTCGGCGAAGACCGGCTACTCCGTTTCCGGATTTATGAAGGACGGTACAAGCGAATATATCTATGTCGATGGCGCACGCGTACAGACATATACAGGCAAGCTGGGAACCATTCAGAACAACTCGACGACGGGCTGGATCGGCATGGCTCAAGCGGGTACGAACAAGTCGTATTTTAACGGCGAAATCGCGGAAATATTAATTTATAACAAAGCTCTCAGCGAAGCGGAAATGAACACGGTGAATCAATACATCAAGGATAAATATTATTCGTATTCCGTACATTTTAATGTCAACGGCGGAAGCGAAATCGTCAACAAGAAGGTGGCGCAAGGCGAATTGCTTGCTGAGCCAGCAGCACCAACAAAAACAGGCAGCACGTTCGCTGGCTGGTACAGTGATATTGAGTTCACAATGCCTTTTGAATTCACAACTCCAATCACGGCAGAATTGACGCTTTACGCGAAGTGGGAAATCAATCCATACAAGGTGTCCTTCGACAGCAGCGGTGGAGCGGATATTGATGCCCAAACAGTAACGTATGGCAGCTATGCGAGCGATCCGGGCGTTTTGGAGAAGGAAGGATATGCATTCGGCGGCTGGTACAGAGATAAAGGGTTAACATTGCCTTTCGCTTTTACCACTCCGATTACGGAAGACACCATGCTTTATGCCAAATGGATCTCGAATCAATACACCGTAGACTTCAACGCTAACGGCGGCTCGGCAACGCCGAATCAGATGGTCTCGCAAGGAGAATTGGCTGCTGCACCAACCGCGCCAAGCAAGCCGGGCCATACATTCGATGGCTGGTATGGAGATAGCGGGCTGACGATTCCTTTCATGTTCACGACTCCAATTACGGGCAATACGACGCTCTATGCGAAGTGGACGATGAACCAATATACGGTAACTTTCAACAGCAACGGCGGTTCAGATGTAGAGGCGCAGACTATTGCCTACGGCGGATTGGTCTCCCAGCCTGATGAGCCTACGAAGCAAGGAAACACCTTTGCAGGTTGGTACAGCGACGCGGGATTGGCCATAGCCTTCTCCTTTGCCGCACCGATCGAAGGTAATGTAAGTGTATATGCAAAATGGACGGCAGATGGATACACGGTTATCGCATTTGACAGCAACGGCGGATCCGCAGTGGATAGCCAAACCGTTGCACACGGTGCAACGGCAGCGGTTCCTTCGCCACCGACGAAGGCAGGGCACACGTTTGACGGTTGGTATACCGACAGCATGCTGTCGGACGTTTACGATTTTACTGCGACTGTTGCAGGCGAATCGATTACGTTGTATGCGAAGTGGGTTGTGGACGGTTATACGGTCGTATCCTTTAACAGTAATGGAGGATCAGAAGTGGCTAGCCAGTCGATTTCGCTTGGCGGCACCGTTGCAGCACCAGGCGCACCATCCAAGACAGGCTACAAATTTGCTGGATGGTACTCTGACAGTGGGTTGACTTCTCTGTATGACTTCTCTACTCCGGTCGAAGGAGACACGATGATCTTGTACGCCAATTGGACACCGGAGAGCAGCGGTCCTTCCTATCCGACGACTCCGATTGAACCTAAGGTGACGTCTTCGACAGGCTCGATTACCGTTCCTGTCGGCAGTGCTGGCGAAGTGAGTCTGGCTGATGCGGCCGTCAAAGTTGTCATTCCTTCCGGCGCAAGCAGCGAAGAGCTAAAGGTAACGATAGAGAAGCTCACTGATACAAGTGAGTGGAATGATTCCCATGAGCTGCTGCTGACTTCAGTTTATGAAATTTTGAAAAACTTCTCGAAAAACTTCAACAAACCTGTAACGCTTACGTTTGTTTTCGATTCATTCCTATGGTCGAATGGAAAAGGACCGAACGTTTATTATTTCGATGAGAAGGAAGACATGTGGGTAAAGATAGACGGCGAAGTGAACGGCAATCGGATTACCGCTCATACCGACCATTTTACGAAATTTGCAGTCTTCGCAAGTGACGAACCAACCTTGCCGAATAAGAATGATCCGTCCGTTGCGTTCAGCGACGTTGCCGGTCATTGGGCGGAGATGTCCATCATGAAGGCTGCGGATCTGAAAATCATCAGCGGTTTCCCGGATGGTTCGTTTAAGCCAGAGCGTCAAGTAACCAGAGCAGAGTTTGCGGTGATGGTGATGAAGGCGCTGAAGCTTGATTTGGAAGGAGCATCGCTTGTCTTCGAGGACAAGGAACAAATCAAAAGCTGGGCAAGAACGTCTGTCGCGCAAGCGGTGGAAGCCGGTATTATTCAAGGCTACACCGATGGAAGCTTCCGTCCGGACGCGGAGATTACACGCTCCGAGATGGCTGTGATAATCGCTAAAGCGATGAAGCTGAAGGTAGACGATGATATTGACACCGCGTTTTCCGACAACGAACTAATCCCGAATTGGGCAAGAGGCGCTGTTGCGGTGCTTAATCAGCTCAACGTAATCAAAGGTATGGATGAAAATATTTTCAATCCAAATGGCAAAACGACTCGCGCGCAAGCTGTGAGCATCGTCGTTGCTATGCTTGAAAACAACGAATAAGATTTAACGGATTATAAGGACGGCAGCGGGATATATGAACTGTGACCCGAATTGTAGACGATTAAAACAAAGAGCCCTAAACTCAACTAGCTAACAGTGGTCAAACCCCCCATATAGCGGACACTGCTGAATAAAGACCCTACCTAACAAGCTGGAGCCGGTACTGAATCGGAGCCAGCTTGTTTAGTTTTCTTTGTGGACGCTTATTATTGTGAAAGTATATATATTCTTTAATTCGGCTATGTGCTTCTTCTACTGATCGAATATCAGAAGAATAGAGCACTTCTGTCTTCAAATGCGAGAAGAAGCTCTCCATTGAAGCATTAGCGTAACCATTGCCTCGCCTGGACATGCTGATTTGGGCGCCAACCATTGGCAGCATGTCGTGGAATCGTAGGACGTGTATCGCTGTGAACGATCAGCCGATTCACGTCCTTTTCCTTTTCAAACGCCTTAGAGAATGTCTGTAGAACAAGTAGTCATTGTGATGAATCGTTTGGTGAGCGACAATTTCGTTCTGACACAAATCTTTAATGTCGGAGAGATACGACCAAACATCACCAATTCGATACTATATGACGTCAGTTACCCATTTTTGTTTGGGTGCTTCCGCTTGTTCATGGGTATTGTTGGAACAGGTGAAATCGGGTCCCGGAAAATTTAAAGTTTATGTAAAGATTATTTTTACTGATAAACGAGTCAAAAAGGGTGCCTGATACGATCAAGATTATTGATCTATCAGGCTTTTTTCGTTTTGGTCTCAAATCTTGCAGTATAATAAAAGATGTAAGTGAAATGAGAAAGGAAGCTTCCCTATATGCAACCAATTAAAGCGATATATCGACAATTTTTAAGCGAACCGATGTGGTTCAAAATAATGATTCTATCCGCTTTGTTTCTATCGATTATATTTAGCAGCTCCTACTTTTTGGACCATGGTTATTATCAAAGCCTTTCCAAATTAGCAGCGGCAATCTTCTTCGGTTTATATGGAATAAAGATGCGGAGAAATAAGAAGGTGTCCAGCGCCTTTTTCATTGTAGCAGCTGTATGCATGTATTTAGCGTGGAGCAGCTTGAGGAGTTAAGGTTTTTAAGCGAATGGATGAAATTTTTTTCGTATAACGAGGCCTTTTGAAATTCCGAATTATGATTAGAAATCTTTGAATATTGGATAACATGATAGAAGTGCAGGCACTGCAAGATATGCTCTCCTTACAGTTGACAGGTGAAATAATAAAACCTGCAACTGTAAGGGGAGCCTTTTCATGTGACGAATTGTCAAGCTAAGTGCGACACCTCGTCCATGAAAGCTTCGTGAGCCGACCTCCACCCTAGACATTTACGGGGCCGGTTGTTAATCAAA
>NZ_JACHXW010000022.1 GCF_014192395.1 Paenibacillus endophyticus
TGTACAAAATGGTGGTGTGGTAACTTCCATTTTACACGAAGCCTTCATGGGCCTTTTGTTTTTTTAGGTGTCGCACTTCATTTTACAATCCGTCATGTATAAAGAAAATCACAGTGCTTCGGAGAATCTCGCTATCCGATATCCATCTTATCTCGTGGATTTATCCTAGCTGGGCACCGGCCACCGGCGGAAGGACTGCACCCATTCATGCAGGTGTGAAACAACAAAGCGAGTCCCCATGTATTCATATACATCGGGACTTTTTTGAATTTAGGCAGATCCATATTTGCATTCAATCCATCGATGATCGAATAAACCGCTTAAGAACATGCATAAGCACGGATTGAGTTAGGTATTCGAATGAAAAGTAGATAGATATTTTTCGGAACGGATTTGTTTTTTGCATAATAATCGCCTACTCTCACAACCGATCTCTACCTTGGAATAATTTTGGCAGTGGTATATTTAAGTAGGAAATATATTCAACAGGGGTTGTATGTAAGTGTCGGTGAAGAATTGGGAGCATCACGATCATGTTGAAGCAATGGAATAGCTCCTTTTGAATGCGGTTACACTCGGTTATTTTTTACGAAGGCGGAGGTGTTCATGGCACAGTATTTAAGTAACGGTCTAATTTTTTCGTGAAATCGTTTTCTGTGAAATACCCTTTTTACGAATCATTCCTATCTTATCAATATCATTTTATCAATAAGGAGATTGAACATTTTCATGAAACAAACAAATCAGCTGAACCGAAAACGTTTCCTCAGTCTGCTTCTCACTCTGGTGCTGATGGCCTCGGTCTTTACGATGCCGACGGTCAAGGCCGAATCTATAACGGATCAACCGGGAACGGCAGCGGCCTCCACAGCGAGCAGCGCCATCCCGGAACGCATCCGGGATGGCGTTATATTACACGCCTTTGACTGGAATTTAAGTGTCATAGAGGAAAACCTACAGGCCATAGCTGACGCAGGGTACACGGCGATACAGACTTCGCCTATCATGGGCAGCGCCTCTGGGACCAACTGGTATTTTGCCTATCAGCCCAGCAACATGCTCGCTGGCGGCAAAGGCAACAGATACGGCGACAGGGACGCGTTTGTCAGCCTGACCACCGCCGCCAAAGCACTTGGCATCAAGGTTATCGTCGACGTGGTGCCTAACCACATGGGCAGTACCGGCAACTCAGATGCCCCGTGGAATGACAACACCTATTTCCACAATGTGAGCGGCAGCGTAGGTTATAATGACCGTTTTCTTCTGACGCAGCCGAACATGATCAGCGGTCTGAGGGATCTGAACACGCATTCCAAGTTTGTTCAAGATTCCTACATCGCGTATTTGAAGGACATGATCGACGCTGGCGCGAGCGGCTTCCGCTATGACGCCATCAAGCACATTGAGCTGGACGACGACATGCCTTCCCCGGCGAGCATTGCCGCGGGCTTACCCGAAGGGGAGTTCAAAAGCGATTATGTGAAAAATGTGACCGGAGCGGCCAAGGCCTATTTTAAGGAGAAAGGCAAAGAGAACTTCCAGTACGGCGAGGTGCTGCAAGGGGGAGACCCCCAGAACGACAGGATGAAAGGCTATGCGAAGTATATCGACATGACTGCTTCCAAGTACGGGCATGATGTTCGTGGCGTCCTCGAAGTAGGGGACATCGGTCGTCTCGACAAATGGGCGGATTACGCGGCCGAGGGCCTGACGGCCGACCGGCTGGTACCCTGGGTGGAATCTCACGACACCTACAACAACGAAGGAGAGTCCCTGAGCTTCAGCCCGAAGCAGGTCAGACAGGGCTGGGCCATTATTGCCGCCCGCAAGGATGCTTCCCCCCTCTTCTTTGCCCGTAATGTCAACGCCGACGGGAGCCAGAGAACCAGCGTACTGACCGCAGACAACGTAGACAATAACCGGTCTCAGTGGAGCCATCCCGAAGTGGTGGCAGTCAACAAGTTCCACAACGCTATGGCGGGACGGGATGAGAATCTGGTAAGTCTCGGTAACAATGCCGTCATGATCGAGCGCGGCACAACCGCGGACGGCGGCGGCGCGGTGCTGCTTAACACCAGTACAACTGACCGTGTTCTAGGCAGTGTGCCGGTGAGATTCTTAAAGGATGGCTTCTATGCTAATGCACTGAATCCGGCCAACATCTTTACAGTATCAAACGGCAGGATCAGTGGTACCCTTCCAGGAAACCCTGCAAAAGCCAACAACACTGAGACCGGCAGCAACCCTGGCCTTGTGGTTCTAATGGAGAAAGAGGTCGCAACCTCCACCGTTCTGGCTGCTTTGCCGAGCGATGACGATGTGCTCGCCGGCAACAGCTTTACCGGCAATCAGCTCAAGCTCAGGATGTCCGCCGTGAATGTGACGAGTGCCAGCTACGCTATTAATAACGGCGATGCTGTGAGCTTTGCTCATGATGACATCATCACCGTGAACGGTAACTACAACGAGCCGATTACCGTCACGTTGGTGGGCCGGACAGCCGATGGGAATTGGATCACCAAAGCGTTTACCTACACTAGAGTCGAACCTGTAGGAGCGGTCGTTCCGCCGGTCGCAGAGCCAACACATGTCAACGTTTATCTTTCAATCAACCGCAATGCGAACTTCCAAGCCTGGGGTACCCACACCTTCGGAGTGAGAACCTACACGTACAACCCTGAGTTGTTCGGCGGATGGCCCGGCGGTACGATGACGAGATTGAAATACAATGGCGCCGACACGCATTGGTACAAGATTAGTATGCCTCGGGCTGCCGTAGGCGGAATCATATTCAATACCCAAAACAACTCGGGTACTGGACAACAAACCGGTCAACCGGCGATTACCGCTTCAATGCTGAATAATGAGCAATTATATTTCTATGGTACTGGAGCTTCAGGCTATAACATCAATGGCTCCACCGATAGCGGCAATAACGCCCGCGCCAACTGGGACACGGCCTTTGCCGCAGGCAACAATATCGGCTTCGTAGCCAGCGGCGTATTCCCACCGGGGCGCAATGGCGTGATTTTCAACACGTCGGGCGGCAGCTCGGTCGACAGTCAATACGTGCGTGAAGGGGAAAAAGCAACCCGGCCGACAACCGATCCGACTCGCAGCGGTTATCTTTTCGATGGGAAATGGTATACCGATTCGGCGTTCACGCAGGAGTATAGCTTCAACGCTCCTGTGGTCAACACTCTCGGCGACGGTCATATATACGCTATGACTCTCTACGCCGGATGGATCCAGCTGGAAGCCGACAAATTCTTGGTCCAGTTCAACTCTCAGGGCGGCAGTTCGGTCATGTCCATCCCTAACGTGGCTGCAGGCAGCAACATCACTGCGCCACAACAGCCGGTCAGGAACGGTTATACTTTCGCGGGATGGTACAAGGATTCGGCCTACAATGATGCATGGAGCTTTGGCTCTGATACCGTGACGGCGGCGACAACACTCTTCGCCAAGTGGGAGTCTGTATCCTACGCGATCACCTATAAGGACGGTGGCGGATCGGCGATTATGCCGGGCAGCGAACAGGTTACCTATACCTATGAAACGCCGACGTTCAACCTGGCCGAGCCGAGCTTCAAGGAGGGGTATAGCTTCAATGGCTGGTATACCGACTCGGAATTCCTGCCAAGCTCAAAGCGTAGCAGCGTTGCAGTCAACTCTGTCGGCCATTTGACTTTATACGCCCGCTTTACGGCGAATGCCTACAGTATTACGCTCGATCCTCAAAGTGGGTCAGGCGGTACGGAAAGTATTTCGGTCAACTATGGCGGCAAGCTGCCGCTAGGAATCACCCGTCCTGAAAGGGATGGCTATTCTTTCCAGGGCTTGTACGCAAACACTGACGGAAAGGGCCAACAGTATTACAACAGTAGCGGCGTCAGAGTATATGAGGGCAGCTGGTCGACCGCGTCCGTCAGCAACTTCTACGCTCATTGGATTCTCAAGGATGATCCGGACATTGCCACTGTAGCAGCGGCGGTAGCAGCCCTCGAAGTGGGTTACGCCGTAGGCAACAATGCGGCTAATGTCACACAAAACGTGACACTGCCAATAACAGGATTAGATGATGTCACCGTTTCATGGTCAAGCGACAATCCTGGGATCATTCGTACAGATGGCACAGTTGTTCGTCCATTAGCAGGTGCGGCAGACGCCACTGTTACCTTGACTGCAACCTTAACGAAAGGCGAAGTGACGGACACGAAAACCTTTACGGTAATCGTGATGTCAATAGAGACCGAGGCTATAGCTGTTGAAACGATAAATATTAGCGGTAATGATACGATCTCAACAAAAGGCGGAACACTTCAACTAACAGCAGAGGTGCTGCCGGCAGATGCAACGAACAAAGCGATTACCTGGTCTGCCCGGAATGGAACAGGAAGCGCAACGATCAATGAGTCGGGTCTGTTAACTGCTGTAAGCGACGGCACCGTAACGGTGACGGCGACGGCAGTAGATGGTTCGGGAGTCGTGGGAACGAAGTCGATTGCGATTAGCGGCCAGACAACAAGCAATCCAGAGCCAACGAATCCGCCTAGCCATCCAGGACCATCGGCACCAGCGCCAACAGGCGTCATTAAGGATGGAGACAAAGCGATTGTGGAGCTTGGCAGCGGCATCACGTCGAAGTCCATTCCCGTACAGGATATCGGCGGATTATCCCTTCAGGTAAAAGCAACGAATGCGGTTCTAACGGTTCAAGCGGATGCGCTGAAGCGATGGCTGACTGCGGCGGGGAATCCGTCCGGGGCAAGTATTGAAGTAATCGTTGCGCCAGTGACTGTTGGTGATATTGCGAATGCTCCAGCACAAGGCGGTCAAGCGCGTGTGGAAGTTGCAGGCGTGGTCTACGACATCACGGTTAAGCTGAAGCACTACAACCAAGTCATCGATATTAGCAATGTAGATGGCGGAGTTGAAATAACCTTGCCTTATAACAATGAGACTGATGAAGACCTACTGGGCATTTATTATTTCAATGAAGTAAGCAAAGAGTGGGAATACGTGGGAGGCAGCATAGATGCAGCCAAGAATACCGTGACGGTTGCTCTTCAGCATCTGAGCAAATATGCGGTGCTGGAATACGCGAAGTCATTCACTGACGTTCCTTCCAATCACTGGGTTGCACGGACGCTGGAGGTATTGGCAGCGAAGCATATCATTAACGGCACAAGCGACACACTCTTCACGCCAAATGGACATACAACTCGCGCTGAATTCACTTCCTTGCTGGTACGAGCTCTAGGCTTGACGAATACTGCAAGCTCAGTTCCGTTCGACGATGTTCAAGCGGGGGAGTGGTATGCGAAGGAAGTTGCCATTGCTTATGAAGCGGGGCTTGCCTTGGGAGTATCGGATAACAAATTCGATCCAAACGCGAAAATAACCCGTGAACAAATGGCGGTACTGCTCGTTCGCGCCTATGAGTACAAGAACGGCGCAATCGCTGCGACTGGTCAAGAAACAGCCGACCGCGTGGATGGATCAAGCATTTCTCCATGGGCAGTCGAAGGAGTGAATAAAGCCATCGCTGCAGGACTTCTGCAAGGGAAAGGAAACGGAATCTTCGATCCGGCTTCCGACGCCAACCGCGCCGAAACCGCGCAAGCCATCTTGAACTTGTTCAATAAGAAATAAGATGGAATAGAACGATGCAGCTGTAACAATAATCCCATTACCGCGAGGTAATTGGGGTTATTGTTTTTCTATTATTAAATCTGTACAATCCGTGATAAACTTTCAAGAGATTGGGGGGAAGACACCATGAAGCTGAACTTCATACAACGCTATAGACAACTCACTTTTAAAAATAGAATCATTACGATATTCATACTCATTATTCTGGTTCCGTTTATTTGTCTTGGACTCGCATCGCTATTTACGATTAACTCCATACTTGTCAATAAAGTTGAAGGTTCCATCCAGAGCAACTTAAGGCAAGATGTACTGACGATGGAAAACACATTAAACAACTTAAACCATGTTTTGCAACAAATCACTTTTGGGGGCGGAACGAACAAACTGCTTGAGCAGCTGCAAAATGAAACGGAGCCTTTCGAGCGGATAAGGCTTCGAAACGAGCTGAAGAGCGAGCTGAACGTGATCACCTTCTCCAACCCAAATATAGGATTAACGATGTATTACTTCAAGAACACCAATGAGTATGATTTTGAAAATTTTCCAGTCAGAGATCCCTTTAATCCGGAAGAACTGCCCGTTATGGCGGTATATCCTGAGATTACTTATTTCGGCCCTCACAAAAGCAATAATAGGTCGATTAATCAGTTAGTATTTAGTACAATGCGAAAGGTCAATTGGCAGGATCAAGATGTTTATTTGTACATAGAGACGGGGTTTAATGCCACCGCCAAATTATTTAATTCCGACAATCCGTCCAATAAGTCACGACGGCTGCTTATTCTTGATAATGAAGGAAAAATTACGTTCAGCCAAGACCAAGAACAATTCCCTTTAAACAGTATGTTTCCGACGGGAAATTCTGAAATCGTTTCAGGATCATATGGACATTATATTTGGCACAAAGAAACGAGCAATCAAGGCTGGAGCATGGTTTCCATATTGCCAAAAGAGGTATTGAATCAGGAAAAAAACCAATGGTATTTCCAAATAATCGTTTATTTCTTAATATTTGAGCTTGCGGCAGTCATTCTCGCTTTATTATTGTCAAGAATGGTATACAAACCGCTTGAGAAATTCAATTTGGAAATTAAAACACTGGTGCAATCGGGCTCCAAGGAAAATACTGATTTAACCAATATACCTGAATTTGATTTTTTGCTGTTAAAGATCCGAGCCATGAAAAAAAAGATATGGGAATTATACGAGGAAATTGAACAAAAAGAAAAGAGGAGAGCGAACTTAGAGGTTGAAAAGCTGTTGTATCAGATAAATCCTCATTTCCTAATGAATACGCTAGACACCGTTCATTGGCTTGCGATGATTAATGGGCAAGAGGAGATCGATAAGCTGGCGCTTTCCTTAAATAAGCTCCTGCAATACAATCTGGGCAAATCGGGTGAGGCTACTACGATTGGCGGGGAAATAGATGCGCTAAAAGAATATTTGCAGCTTCAAAAAATCAGGTATGATTTTCAATTCGATGTGGATATCGATGTCGATGACGATGCGATGATGCTGCAGATCCCGCGGTTTATTCTCCAGCCTTTAGTTGAGAATGCCCTTTATCACGGAGTAAGCGATGATGGATATATTCATGTGGATATCAGGTTAAACGATGAGCTTGAAATTACGATTGAGGATAACGGCGCTGGGATGCTGCCGGAAAAAATCGATCAATTACTGAATGATGATTCCATGGACAGTCAGAAAGTAGGGATGGGCATCGGAATGAAATATGTCAAACGAATACTGGAAGCCAATTATGGAGAGCAAGCAACGTTTCATATTAAGAGCGTGATCGGTAAAGGGACTGTCGTTTCATTGAGCTTGCCAGTCTTTAGAGGTGAACAAAAGCGATGATAAAAGTTTTAATTGTAGATGATGAGAAAATCGTTCGCAAGGGATTAGTCAGCTTTATGCCCTGGCAGGACTTTGGAATGGTTGTGGTAGGGGAAGCCAACAATGGCGAGAACGCCCTGCAGTTTTTGGAAACGAACAAGGTAGACTTATTGCTGACAGATCTGTCTATGCCGGTCATGTCCGGAATTGAATTGATGAAGGAAGTTAGAAGGATACATCCGAATATCCAAATTGTCGTACTGACCCTGCATCAGGATTTCGAATATGTGCAGGAGGCGCTTCGGCTAGGGGCAATTGATTATATCGCGAAGACACAACTAGAAAAGGAACAATTTAAAGATGTACTGAGTAGAATTTCTTCGTTATTCGATACCAAAAAACCCACTGGTTACGACAGTTATCGGGATGAACTCGATCAAGTCGATGAACTATACGTGATCTACCTCTTGAATGGGCAAAGCGACGACTCGTCAATGGGTATCGTATTACCCAAAGGCGCGATAGAATTGGATGCGGGGGTATGGGGGATGACTTATTTGCCGCCGGAATCTTTAACCTCATGTCCGGATTATGCCATGATCTTCTTTCGTGATTTGAAAGAGCTGGACCGGAAATCAATCGTGCAGCTTACTCGCGTCTACCGAAGGAACGAATTTTTTTATGAGTATCATCCCATGAAGTCCATTCCGATTGTTCATAATGGCACAATTTCAACTTTGGGAGAGAATGCCGATTACGACTTGATTAAGCTGAAGCGGAAGTGGCTTTCACCGGATTGGATCTACGAGGATCAAGCTTTTGAAACGATGCTTCAAGAGCTAATAGCAATAAAGCTTCCGCCAATTCGATTAACAAGACTATTCTTTTCTTTGTCAGATGAGTGGAACCGTTTATATGAGCAAATATTGATCGATCCCATTGTGATGGATGATTCATTCGCATATTTTGCTCAATTTGAAAGCTGGTTACGCAATGTAAGGAATGCCATCCATCAGGCTAATAGCAAGCCCCAATACTCCAAGGAAATTCAGAACAGCATTGCAAAAGCTGCGAATATGGCTCAATTAATGATGAATCAATCTCTATCGGCAGGAGAGATGGCGCAGATTGTCAATATGAGCAGCAGCTATTTTAGCCAGTGCTTCAAACAAATCGTAGGCAAAACCTACACGGATTATTTGAGGGATATTCGTCTGGAAAGAGCCAAGCATTATTTGATAAACACGACTAAAACCATACAGTGGATTGCCGAACAAGTAGGGTATAACGATGAAAAGTATTTTAGCCGCTTATTTAGAGAGCATGTAGGCATACTGCCAAGTGACTATAGACAGACTAACAAACAGGTATGATAGGGTCTATTTGTAATCATTTGAATAGTGGGTAGAAATTCGTCCGAAAACAGGGTAGACAGTTTTCGGGCGTCTTTTTATTTTCATCGTATATTCAACCTATTCCCCTTGTATCCTCTAACACGCACCACACCTGCTAGGTATTATAATCAAGTTGTAGCAAAGAACATTCATTTAAATATGCAGTAGGGGGAAAGAAAATGAAAAAGAATTTCAAAACCTTGGCGGTCGGGCTTGTTGTTGCGCTAAGTTTGAGTGCATGTGCCAGCAATACGCCAAATGATAATTCAAGCAACCAATCAAGTAAACAACCAAGCAACCAAGCAAGCAACAACGCAGAGACAGACGTGGCAGTTAACCCATTGGAGAAATTTCCAGAACCGATTGAAGTAGCAATAGGCAGGGGAATTGATCCGACTTACAAGTACGAAGGCGAAGATACGGCAGAAAACAACCTATATACGCGTTGGCTGAAGGATTCGTATAACATTGTAATCAAACACGAGTGGGAAGCAGCAACTGCCGATTATGCCCAAAAGATAAGCTTAGCCATTGGAAGCAATGATTTGCCTGATGCCATGCTGGTTAACGAAACACAGCTAAGACAAATGGTTAAAGCCGACCAGCTGGCGGATTTGACGGAAGTATACAATAAGTTTGGGGCAGGTCGACTGAAGCAAATCTATCAATCCAATGCAGGATTGCTCGAAGGCGTTACCTTTGACGGCAAATTGTATGCCCTGCCTGAAACAACATTGCCTTCGGCACCGATGACATGGATTCGTAAGGATTGGCTTGATAAGTTAGGCTTGGAAGCTCCTAAGACGTTAGAGGGTCTTGAAAAAATCGCTAAGGCTTTTATTGATAACAAAATGGGTGGAGACAAAACGTTAGGCATAGTGGGCACCCAGCAAGGTGGATCTCTTTATTCTACATTCCTTTCCTCTGGCGATCATTTCATGAACTTCTCGCCGGTGTTCTTCTCCAATAATGCATATCCGGGTATCTGGGTTAAAGATAAGGACGGAAATGCCGTATACGGCTCTACGACTGCTGAGACGAAGGAATCGTTGGTCAAGCTGCGTGATTGGTACGCGAGCGGCATTCTAGATAAAGAAATTGGTTTGAGAAAAAGCACGCAAGAGGTAATAACCAGCGGTCAAGCAGGTATTTTCTTCGGTCCATGGTGGACACCGTACAATCTAACGGATTCAATGAAAAACGATCCGAATGCCAACTGGAGACCATATACGGCGCCAGTGGATGAGTCGGGCAAATTTAACTCTAACCAAACTACGGGAAGCTCGTACATCGTTGTGAAGAAAAGCTACAAGCATCCAGAAGCTGTTGTTAAAATGCTCAATATTCATGTATCGGAGAAAGAAGAGAGCTATAAAACAGCGGTGGGCAAAGAATTGACTTCCCAGGAAATTCCTTTGTTCCTTATCATGGGCCATGGCGATCAATTGGAGTATGCCGTGAAATCCACGCAAAAGGTTCTTACAGGGGAAATGAAATTGGAAGAAGTGGATAAACTCAATTATGGGTTTGCTTATGAGCTTGCTTCCCATGTTAAGAATGTGAAAACAGAGCCTTTTGACAACTATGACATTCAATATTGGGATCAACAAAAAGATCCGGACTTCTTCACTCATCTTTACTCGCATTTGAATGGCGGTTCAACATTTGTGGATGCCGATATCAATTATGTGAAGAGTCTCGCAACGGCACAGACCAAAACCATGCAAACAAAATGGACCAATTTAAAGAAAATTGAAGATGAAACCTTCTTGAAAATTATTATGGGCAGTGCCCCGATTGAAGAGTTCGATGCTTTTGTTGAAAAGTGGAATGATCAGGGTGGAGACCAAATTACTAAAGAAGTGAATGAGTTGAAATAAAGTAGAATGATCAAGGCGGGTGGATCGTTCACTCGCCTTGATTATCCTTTTAAGGAGATAGAGAGATGCTTAACCGAGGTATTTATAAACACTACTATTTGATGCTCCTGCCCGGATTGCTGTGGTTAGCCTTTTTCAATTTGCTTCCCATGTACGGAGTATTGATGGCATTCAAGGATTTCAACCCAGGCTTAGGCATATTTAAGTCCGAATGGATCGGCTTGGAAAACTTCAAATATATGTTCGAACTGGATGACAGCAAACAAGTATTCCAGAATACAATTTTCATCGCCTTGTTAAAAATGATTGGCAACTTGATCTTCCCGCTCATATTTGCGCTCATGTTAAATGAAGTGAAAAACAGGCTGTTTACCAGATCCGTTCAAACCATTGTCTATTTGCCGCATTTTTTGTCCTGGGTTATTGTAGCAGGAATTATGCTGGATATCCTCTCTTACTCAGGTCCCATTAACCAGATTCTATCTTTATTTGGCGTAGAGCCGACCTTGTTTTTCGCTAATGCTAATATGTTTCCTTGGCTAGTTGTTTTTAGTGATATTTGGAAGGAATTTGGTTTCGCAGCTATTATTTATTTTGCCGCACTAACATCCATTAACCCTGAAATGTACGAAGCAGCAGCAATAGATGGAGCTTCCCAGTTTAAAAGGTTGACGAGTATCACCCTCCCCAGCATATTGCCGGTTGCGGTTTTACTTGGCACATTAAGCTTAGGAAATATTCTGAATGCTGGATTCGATCAAATATTCAATCTATACAATCCATCGGTATATTCTACAGGCGATATTATTGATACCTGGGTTTATCGAGCGGGCCTGCTTGATATGCAATATGGTCTTGCGACTGCCGTTGGTCTTCTGAAGTCGGTTGTTGGTCTCGTTCTCATTTCAGTATCTTACGGGCTTGCCTATCGGTTTGCGAATTACAGAATTTTTTAACGGAAAGATGTGATCATTATGGTAGAAGAACGCTCGGTTCTATCCAGGCTGTTTAATGGAGTCAACATATTTTTGCTCATCATCATCACGCTGCTTTGCATCCTGCCTGTTTGGTATACGCTGGTCGTTTCTTTGAGCGACAGAGCAGCAGTAGCGGCTGGCGAAGTTTTTGTTTGGCCGCAAGGGTTAACCTTTGGTTCCTACGAAACGATCATTGATGATGGCCAGTTTTTCAAATCATTTTTCATATCCGTGCAACGTGTATTATATAGTGCCGTTATTACTTTTTTTATTGTACTATTAATGGCCTATCCGCTATCCAAAACATCTAAAGAATTCAAGCCGAGAAATATAATCATGTGGCTGCTCATTTTTTGCATGCTGTTCGGTGGCGGCTTGGTTCCTTGGTACATGACCATGAAATCTCTTGGCTTAATCAACACGATCTGGGGACTCGTTCTTGGTGGAGGGCTGCCTGTATTTAATGTCATATTGGTGATGAACTTCTTTAGAAATTTGCCGAAGGAGATGGAAGAATCCGCATTAATCGATGGCGCAGGTCCATGGCGAATTCTTTTTGGTATCTTTTTGCCGCTTTCTACTCCGGTCTTGGCAACGATTCTCGTGTTTACAATCGTAGGGCATTGGAATGAGTTTTTCCAAGCGCTCGTGCTCATGACCAAAAATGAAAACTATCCTTTGCAATCTTATATACGCCAAGTCACACTTGTCATTGACCCATCCAAAGTAGATGCAGAATCGGCAAAACGACTGACAAGCTTATCCAATCAGACGTTAAACGCAGCTAAAATTTTCATTTCTATGCTGCCACTTTTAATTATTTATCCCTTTTTCCAAAAATATTTCGTGAAAGGAATAACGCTTGGTTCTGTAAAGGGTTAACATTATGTCAATTACAATCAAATATATTGCAGAACTCGCCGGTACTTCAATAGCGACCGTATCGAGAGTGATCTCCAATGATTCAAGAATAAGTGAGAGAACACGTTCAAAGATAATCAAGATCATAGTCCAACATGGTTATCAACCTAATTTATTTGCAAAAGGCTTAGCATCAAAGTTGAGTTATAACATTGGGGTCCTGCTTCCTAACCCAGCTAAAAATGTTAACATTCATTCCTTGAAAGCTGTAAGAGGAATCATTTCGCAAGCTAAGCATCACGGATATAATGTATTGCTCTTGACAGGGAATAGTGAGCAAGATGTACTGCAATCCATAGAATCCCGATACAAAGGAAGAAGTATGGATGGCCTTATCCTTTTCTATACGAGTGATAGAGATGATGTCATATCCTATTTGAATTTGAGTGGGATTCCCTTTGTACTCATTGGGAGAAATATGAAGCATGCAGATATCCATGCCGTCGATTACGATCAATTTCAGGCAGCCTGGGATGCTACACATTTCCTGGTTCAGCTGAACCACCAGAATATTGCCATTCTTCATGGTCCTGAACACGTCACTATCCAGTCAGATCGTATGAAAGGTTATCAATTGGCTTTACAAAGTTCGCGTATTGAACCGAATCCAGATTGGTGTATCGTAGTCGAGAAGGACGAGGAGGATATTATTGTATGGACTTGGATCAATTCGCCTGAAAGACCTACTGCAATTATTGTTCAAGATGATGACACAGCACTAAAAGTGGTTCGTGCTTTGGCAAAATTAAAGTTGAAGGTGCCTGATGATGTTAGCATTGTTAGTTTTAGTCAGGATACGATGGGAGAGTTAGTATCACCTTCTTTAACCGCTGTTCATACGGATTCTTATTCTCACGGCTACGAAGCTGCTTCAATGCTGCTTCAATTACTGAAGGGAACAAGGATCGAATCAAATCGCAAGATTTTACCGCATGGCATTAAGGTTAGAGAATCAACAAGGAGAATAGATTAAATATCTATTAGGGACTTTCAAAGTGGATGTCATGAGGCGTGAAGCTATGCTGTTATCCGGACCGATCGGATGACGTGAAATACGATGTGGCCAAGGAGCTTGGCGTACCTCTACAGTCAAGCGACAATGGTGATTAGTCTACCAAAAAAGAGCAGGAGACGCCCGGCGGGGTGCTTCCTGCTCTTCGTTATTCAAAGGCAATCATTAAAAAAAGGTAAATTCAAAGAGAGTTGCTCTTACTTTGTGCAACAAAAAGGTATAATGATAGCAGAAGAAATAGCAATTAGGGCTTGAGCCTACTGAAATTTTATAATAAAAGGAGCATGAACATGGACAATAGCAGCCAAACAAGCCAAGAAAGCGATTTTCCTAAGATAAGCGGGCCGGCGACTCGTGCGCTCTCACATGCAGGCTTATTCAAGCTCGAACAACTGACCAAAGTGACGGAAGCAGACTTATTGAAGCTGCATGGACTGGGTCCGAAAGCCATAAGGATTTTGAATGAGGTTCTCAAAGAGAAAGGGCTATCCTTCGCAAATAAAGGATAACATGACATCCACAACCCAAATGATGAGCGCTTGTCTAAGCGAAACGAAAGAATCATACCAGAAGGGAGATTTATGAAGGATGTATGAACAAAAAACAAAAGAAACCGACAATAGCGTAATCGAATTTCTTGATCTCATTGAGAATCCCAAGAAGCGCGAGGACGCCTATAAGCTTTTGGATATATTTGCGGAAACGACGGGGTATCCAGCTAAAATGTGGGGTCCCAGCATTATTGGTTTTGGTACCTACCACTACCGATATGATACCGGCCATGAAGGGGATGCGCCGCTGGCTGGATTCTCGCCAAGAAAAGCAAAAATAAGCTTATATTTTGCAACCGGCGATACCGAAAGAGCTGCATTGCTGCAAAAGCTCGGAAAACATACTTCGGGAAAATCTTGCGTCTATGTCAATAAAGTAGCGGACATTGATGTTGATGTTCTGAAAGAATTGATTCTTCAATCGGTGGTCTTTCTGAAAGAGACGTATCCGACATCATAATGCGGGGACGAATGCTTAAAATAGGAATGGTTGTTCTTCTCTACGCGTCATTAATAGCAGCTTTTCTTGCTAATCAGGAGCTCCTATTTACATGGTTGGCACAAGGTGGGATAGAGAATCTACCATGGATGATCGGAACGGCTATCGTTACGGCAGCGATACCGTTTTTCCCATTTGGACTTATAGCAGCGATAATAGGCGCACAATATGGCCCAATTTGGGGAAGCTTGATCAATGTAATCTCTTCTACAATCGCTGCGGCTCTCACGTTTTGGGCGGTACGCAGGCTTTTGCAAAATGGGGGACGTTCATTTATCGCGAAATCAAAAAGAATGGACCGATTCATGCTTTTCTTTGAGCGGAATGCGTTCATGGCCGTATTTATGGCGCGATTAATTCCTTTTGTACCGGCCCAAGCAGTCAATGCGGCTTCGGCAATCAGCCAGATGCCCATCGGAAGCTTTGTTCTGGCTACTTTAATTGGAAAAATACCGGTCATGTTTGTATTTGCATTCATGGGTGATCAGATATTTTCAAGTCTTTCCAATGTTTTAATCACAGGTTGTATCTATTTGCTCTTCTTATTTATGGTTTATATTTGTTTTCGTTGGCGGAAGCACGCTTCGTGATATCGTCTTATTTGGCAGAAACGAAGGGGGAGACCTATGGACATGGACAACGGTTACGCAGTTGCACCGAAGGGAACGGAATCAAAAGGAAAGCTAAGGATGCTGCTGGAAATAGGCGCTGTTGCGACAAAGCTAGGGTTAACTTCTTTTGGAGGGCCAGTTGCTCACCTTCTCTATTTTCATGACGAATACATAAAGAAGAGAAAATGGATGGATGAACGCACCTATGCGGATCTCGTCGCTCTATGCCAGTTTTTACCGGGACCTTCGAGCAGTCAAGTAGGGATGGGGATTGGCATCCTGCGGGCAGGAATACTTGGAGGCGTGATTGCATGGCTTGGTTTCACGCTTCCTTCCGTTATAGCACTCGTTGTATTTGCGCTTTTGTTGAAAGGGTTTGATATTGGAAATGCAGGCTGGATACATGGTTTGAAAATCGTAGCCGTTGCGATCGTAGCCCAAGGTGTGTTTAGTATGGGAAAGAATTTAACACCTGATCGCAACAGAGCAAGCATTGCTATCATTACTATGGTCATCACCCTTCTTTTACCAACAGCTTTAAGTCAGGTCATCCTTATTTTACTTGCTGCTTTGGCAGGTACGCTGCTTTATCGAAAGAAAGATGCTCCAGCAGCTTCAGCATTAGTTGTTCCTGTGAGCCGCAGGGCAGCGATAGTTTGCTTGTTCCTGTTTGTCGGCTTATTATTCGGCCTTCCATTGCTAACCCAATTCACCAATAACCCTTGGCTAGCCATAGCTGACAGTTTCTACAGGTCAGGTTCTCTCGTGTTTGGCGGAGGACATGTCGTGCTCCCACTTCTAGAAAGGGAGGTTGTACCCGTTGGATGGATCAGCCAGCAGGATTTTTTAGCTGGTTATGGCGCGACTCAAGCTGTACCAGGCCCTTTGTTTACATTTGCCGCATATTTGGGCGCTATGATTAAAGGGGTGTGGGGAGCTGTCCTAGCTACAATTGCTATTTTTCTGCCGTCTTTTCTTCTCATCGTCGGTGCTCTGCCATTCTGGAATCGCCTGCGTCGAAGCAATGCCATGCAAGGGGCGCTTGTTGGAGTGAATGCTGCTGTTGTAGGTATTCTTCTTGCCGCCTTATACAATCCGATTTGGACTTCAGCAGTCCTAACGGTGGAAGATTTTGTGCTTGCTGCTCTTTTATTCGGCATGCTTCACTTTTGGAAATGGCCAGCATGGGTGATCGTTATAATAGGGGTAATTGGCGGAATGATTATTCCCTATATGAATATCGGCATGTAACCAAAATAGGGAAGACAGGCAAACATCCAGGCTTTATAGTATGCAAGGCTGAAAGAGCTTTCTCTAACGTCATTCTTGATGGCGTGAGAAGGCTCTTTCTATAATAGGCATGAACATACGCTTATTATTCAAAAAACGGATGGAGTGGACCTTACTCATGCATGTGTAGTTAAATGAGAATGATTCGTTTTTTCTACTTCGTTAGTTCTAGAATATACAGCTTGAAAACAAGCATTCATTGGTGCTATAATGCTATCTTGCTGCTTCGGCAAGGACTACGTATCATCTATTTTACTGGAGGCTTCTATGACATCGCAGAGTATTCAAACGCAGAAGGTAAAGATTGTGAATGCAGATCCGAGCGCAATTGGTTTATTCGGATTAGCTATGGTAACGCTAGTGGCTTCCTCGCAAAAGCTGGGCATTACAGAAGGCTACAGCATGGTTATCCCTTGGGCTGTTTTCTTGGGCGCTTTCGCCCAATTGTTCGCTTGCATTCAAGATTCCAAACGCAACAATACATTCGGTACAACCGCTTTCGGAGCTTATGCCTTCTTCTGGCTGGCGGTTGCCTGCAGCTGGATGGTTAAGCTTGGCGTATTTGGCCCGATCCTGCAAGGGGATGCGGACGGCAAGCAGCTTGGCTTTGCTTTTCTGGGTTATTTGATTTTCACCTTATTCATGACGCTTGGGGCTATGGAAACGAATAAAGTATTGTTTGTTATATTCGTGCTCATCGATTTTCTGTTTCTTGGTTTAACCTTTGACGCATTTGGCATCGCGCCGGACGTATTCCATACGATGGCTGCTTACGCCGAGCTCGGAATCGCGATCGTATCTTTCTACGGCAGCGGAGCTTCCGTACTCAATGCTCATTTCGGACGCGTTTTTTTACCGGTTGGCGCGGCATTTGGCATTTTCAAAAAATAGGATATTGCATAGCATCAGACTTTATCGGAGAAAGGGCAATTCCATGTTCATCTTCGATGTCATCGGGATTGCCTTTTCATTTTGCCTGGGCGTAAGTATGTAGGAGTTTTCTGCTTTCGCCAAACCAAGAGCTGCATATTGGACTAATGGGCTCGAAACTGTTATGTTTGCCTGAGAAGCTTTTGTTTCATGGATAGTATTGCCCCAATAGCTGATGCCGAATCTAATTCGGTGTCAGTTTTGTGCATTCGGAGCCAACATTCATTTGAAATACACATGACGTACACAAGTGATCGCTATACTAGGGCTTAAGGAAGCGGCCGATAATGACCGACAACCTTCCTTTAGTCGTGGACGTCATTAGACAATAGACAGTTCTGTCGTCTGGATACGGAGGAATAGCACGGATGAATCGAAGGATATTGGTCGTCGAGGATGACATGCTGCTGCGTGAATTAATAACGGACTACTTCGCGAAGGAGCAATGGGAGGTGCATGAGGCCGAAAACGGGAGGCTTGCGCTTGAGCTTTTTGAACAGCATGCGTTTGACTTAATCGTTCTCGATATTATGATGCCGGAAATGGATGGATGGTCGGTATGCAGGCGCATCCGAAAGAAATCAGATATCCCGATCATTATGATTACGGCAAGGGCTGAGGATGACGACCAAATGATGGGTTTCGAGCTTGGTGCCGACGAATATGTGACTAAGCCGTTAAGTCCCAGGGTGCTTGTTGCCCGGGCCAACGCCTTGATGAAAAGAAAGGAAGGGACGGTCGGCCAGGAGGGGGCTGTGCTTGCCTATGGTCAATTATCGGTCAATCGCCAATCACACGCGGTAACGGTTGCGGGAAGCATGATTAATCTCTCGCCGAAAGAATATGAATTGCTGCTCTTTCTGATGAAGCATTACGGCAAGGTGCTGGCCCGTGATTTTATTCTCAACGGGGTGTGGGGCTACGACTATTTGGGCGATTTGCGCGCGGTAGACACTCATATTAAAAAACTAAGAGCCAAGCTTGGGTACGAGGGCCGGTTGATAAGTACCGTTATCCGCGCAGGATATAAGTTCGAGATGGAAGCATGAGAAGGCGCGGCGTTGCTTTTAGGCTGTTTGTCGTCACGTCCCTTCTCATCATCGTCGTATTCAGTTTGCTGGTGATTACGGCAGGCTTGTTCTTCGAGCATTTCTATCGGTCATCGAAAATTCATGTGTTAGAACGCAATATGAAGCAATTCGCTTCGCAGCTTGGGCCGGAGGGAAGCGGAAGCAAGCAGGTTTCCAAGCTGCTCGGCGCATTCATGAACGATAACGACGCAAGCACTTCAATCTTGAATAGCAGATTGGAAAGAATAGCGATAGAGCCTTATTTCTTCCAGCTCCAAGTCGGAAACAAAACGGTTACGGTTCGAATTCCTATGGAAGGAACGACAACTGAGGATCTCCCTCAGCATTTGCTTATCGGGTATAGGGTTGTAGTCGATGGCATCTTTATGGATGAGAAGGATACGGTCCTTCATCCGTTGGATATCGAGCCAGAAGGCAAAAAACCCGAAGCCGGGCTTGTGAGAGTGGAAGGAGTCATAACGGATCTCCTGCTTCCGATGGACAGGTCGAATAATCCTTTTTACCAGGACAGCCTGATCGATGGTGCGCGCATTGACTGGATAACGAAGGACGAGAAGCTGGAAATGCGTATGAGGGAGGGATATTCCCAGCAGACGGAGTGGACTGACAAATGGAGCGGTGTCGAATACGCGGTTCTTATTCAAGCGCTGCCAGGAGAGGGCAATGAGGAACGATATTTGTTCGCGATGACTTCGCTGCAGCCTGTCGGTGAAGCAGTCGGCATTCTTAAGCGGTATGTGGTCTATATGGTGCCTATTATCGTTTTACTGGCAGTCATTCTCTCATCGATCTATTCCAGAATCGTCTCCCGTCCTTTGATTGCACTCAGCCGGACTGCGGAACGGCTTGCCGAGCTGGACTTTACTGAGGCGAAGGAAATAAGCTCCAAGGATGAATTTGGGGATTTGTCGCGGTACATGACGGCATTATCACGTAATCTGGATGCGACCTTGACCGAGCTGACGCAAGCGAATCGTCAAATGCAAGAGGATATTGCGGAAAAACAGCGTTTGGAGCAGCTTCGCAAAGAGCTGGTTGCGAATATCTCCCATGAGCTGAAAACCCCGCTGGCAATCGTGAAAGGTTTCGCGGAGGGTCTGCAGGATGGGGTGGCAAACGAGAAGAGAGAGCGTTACCTCTCGCTAATCGTGAAAGAAACGGATCGAATGAATGCGTTAATTATGGATATGCTGGAGTTATCCAAATTCGAGGTCAGAGCAGTTCGGCTTCGGCTCGAAAGCTTTTCCATAAACGAGCTTGCCCTAAAAGTGCTGGATTCGTTCACGCAGCAGCTTCAGGCTAAACAGCTGCGATTGCGGCTGGACCCAGCAGGCAAGGACGATTGGAAAGTCATGGCGGATCCAAGGCGTATCGAACAGGTTTTGCTCAATTTGCTCAGCAACGCGATCCGCCATGCTGATGAGAACAGTGTCATAACGATTGGGATTCGCCATTCTTTGAGCGGAACAGTAACGACAACAATCGAGAACATCGGTCCGCCAATCGGCGAGGAGGATCTAAACCGGATCTGGGACCAATTCTACCGGGCGGAACGCTCACGCGACCGCAAGTTCGGAGGGACAGGGCTCGGCCTTGCGATCGTCAAGCATATTTTGGAGCTTCATGGCAGCAAGTTCGGTGCAGCTAATACGGATGAAGGCGTCGTTTTTTCTTTTACCTTATATGAAAACGGAGGATATTCTCATGAATAAAATGAAATTAATTTATGTATGTGCAACTATGCTTGTGCTGCTTCTTGCCAGCGCTTGCGGCGTAAAATCAAATGATGGCTATACCAATAACGCGAACGTACAGCCGACCGATCCCGCGAAGGACACGAATGCTGTCAATGCTGGCGGCTCGGTAGAAAACGAAGATGACATACTCATTATTGTAGACCAGACGCCCAAGCCAATTGAAGGAAACAGCTTTGATTTTGTGGTGAAAAAGCTTCCCGAAGGCTATGCTTTAGCCGAAATGCAATGGATCTCAGACAAGAGCAAAGTGATCAATACGGTTCAGGAAGCCATTGCGCATGGCGGAAATGGCGAGGATGGCTTTTACATTAGCGGCAATGGGCAATTCTCAGGTTTTTTCTATCCGGACTCCATGAAAGGCGAGGAAGGCAAGGTAACGTTCATATTCCGCAATGAGCAGGGCAAGGAACGGACGTGGCAGAAGTCGATCACGTTGAAATAACCGAAGTGCCATTGTAACTTTCTTGCAAATTCCGCATGCGGTATTCATAATGGGGGGAAACCTATACAACCGCAAAATGGGGAACTTACATGAAAATGACGATTTACGATGTGGCTAGAGAGGCGGGCGTATCCATTGCTGCGGTATCGCAAGTCATTAACGGAAAAGGCAAAATCAGCGAGCAGCGCAGGCAGGAGATTGTGCAGGTCATGGAGCGGCTTAATTACCAGCCGAGTGTCATTGCTTCGGCATTGACGGGAAAAAAAACATTTACGCTCGGTCTTCTCGTGCCGGACATTTCCAATCCGTTTTTTGCTGAAATCGCGCGTGCTGTTGAGGATCAAAGCCATCATCTGGGCTACAGCCTGTTTATATGCAGCACGGACAATAAGAAGGAGCGGGCCGAGCGGTATTTATCGTTGATGCAGCAGAAGCGCGTGGACGGCATGATTATCGGAACGGGCATTGCCAATAAGAGCACGCTGGCGAGCTTGATGAAGGGCAGAGCGCCTGTTGTCGTCATTGCCCGTGAAGCGAAGCTCGCGGCCAAAACCGTAATCATTGATGATTATTGCGGAGGAGGCCTTGCTGCGAGCCATCTGCTGGAGCAAAACCACGTACAGGTTGGCTTATTGTCGGAGAATGAAGAGGTCAGCAGCAGCAGGGAACGGATTAGAGGTTTTGTATCCAAATGGAACGAGGCCGGGTTGAACATTGGAGCGGATAGGATTCGAATTTGCGGCGATGAATTGGTTCAGGACGGCAAATCGCAAGCGGGGGAGCTGCTGCGCGGGCCGAATCCGCCAACGGCACTGTTTTGCTGCAATGACCTGCTCGCGATCGGTGCACTAAAAGCGGCGAAGGAGCTTGGCTTGCGGATACCGGAGGATGTCTCGATCATTGGTTTTGATAACACGATCTTGGCAGAGCTGACGGATCCTCCGCTTACGACGGTTGCCCAGCCAACCAAGCAAATGGGGCAGCTGGCAGTCGATTCGCTGATCGAAATGCTGGAATCGGGTGAAAAGAATGACGAGCGGATCGTGCTTCAGCCCGAGCTGGTTATTAGGCAATCTACGGCTATTAAACGCTAGAATTTGAGGTTTGGATTATGTGAGGATCGGATAGTGGGAAGCTCCCGCTGTCCGATCCTTTTTTATAAATATAAGACTTTATCTGTTTCACGCGATAACGTATTCTTCTATTTCTACGAGAAACGGATACCCTCCTCTTGCAGAGCACGGCGAAGCCAATTCTTCTTGAGTTATAAGAAAGTATAAGTTTCACATATAAATGTTTTTATATATCGTCGCGAAACGACTGCTTTTGCCACAGAGGACGGCGACAGCCGTTTACGCTTGATGCTCATCAAATAAAAAGATTGCCGGAGTCATCATTTTGGTGTATATTAAGGTCAATTAAGCGCTTAACCTTGTTAAGTTAAGCGCTATACCTGCTATTGGAGGCTGCTATATATGAAAAAAATCCGGTTGACGATGGCCCAAGCATTGCTGCGTTTTCTAGATCATCAATATGTATCCGTAGATGGAACGGAATCGAAATTCGTAAAGGGCGTTATGGGGATCTTCGGTCACGGCAACGTGACAGGGATTGGTGAAGCGATTGAGCGCAGTCCTGGAGAACTAAGCTTCATTCAAGGGAAAAACGAGCAAGGCATGGTTCATGCTGCAACCGCTTTCGCGAAACAAAAGAATAGGCTTCAAATTTATGCATGTACATCCTCGATCGGGCCTGGGGCATTGAACATGGTGACGGCTGCTGCCACAGCGACCGTCAACCGTATCCCGGTACTGCTGCTGCCTGGCGATAATTTCGCATCCAGGCAGCCTGATCCCGTGCTTCAGCAGCTTGAAGTCCAATCGGATTACACGATTTCTGCGGTCGACGCTTTTAAGCCCGTAAGTAAATATTGGGATCGCATCGTGCGTCCGGAGCAGTTGATGCAAGCAGCTATCCAAGCGATGCGCGTATTGACGGACCCGGCGGAGACCGGGGCAGTGACATTGGCTTTGCCGCAGGACGTTCAGGCGGAAGCGTTCGATTATCCGGAATCCTTTTTCGAGAAAAAGGTTCATTATCTGGATCGTCGCCATCCTGCGCCGGATGCGCTGCAGCGGGCGGCCCGATTGATCGCGAAGAAGCAAAGGCCGCTTATTATTGCAGGCGGGGGCGTTCTATACTCGGGTGCTATGAAAGAGCTGGCAGCATTCGCCGAAACGTTCGGCATTCCGGTAGCAGAGACGCAGGCTGGAAAAAGCTCGCTGCCATGGAATCATCCGCTGAATGCGGGAGCTGTCGGCGTTACCGGCACACTTGCTGCCAATCGACTTGCAGCCGAAGCGGACCTCATCATCGGTGTCGGGACGCGGTATTCTGATTTCACGACATCCTCCAAATCCGCATTCCGCAGCGAAGAGGTTCAATTCGTCAATGTGAACGTCAGCGCCTTTGACTCGCATAAGCTGGGCGGCGTATCGCTCACCTGTGATGCGCAAGTCGGATTGGAAGGCCTTCGACATGCGTTGGTTGAGCTGGACTATCATGCAAGCTATGAATCATCCGAAGTTGCAGCGCTCAAGCAGCAATGGGATACGGAGGTTGACCGGCTGTATGCTGCAGAGCACGAAGACGGACTTGCTCAGACGAGAGCCCTTGGCGTAATCAACGAAAGCTTAGGCGATACCGATATTATCGTCTGCGCGGCGGGCAGCCTGCCAGGCGACCTTCACCGTGTATGGCGTTCGGTTATGCCGAAAACCTACCATATGGAATACGGTTTTTCATGCATGGGCTATGAGGTTAGCGGAGCGTTCGGCGCGGCACTGGCAGAGCCTGATAAGGATGTCTATGCCATTCTAGGCGACGGCAGCTATTTGATGCTTCATTCGGAGCTTGTCACGAGCATCCAGGAGGGCCGCAAAATTACGGTTCTGCTGCTAGACAACCACGGCTATCAATGCATTCACAACCTGCAGAGAGGCCATGGCAGCGACGGCTTCGGCAATGAGTTCCGTTACCGTAACGGACAAAACGGCGGCTTAACGGGCAGCTATATGCCGATCGATTTCTCGGCGCATGCGCGCAGCATGGGAGCTGCGGCCTATAAAGCAACGACGGCGGAAGAGCTGAAAGACGCCTTATTGCAAGCAAAGAACGAGCGAGGGACGACCTTAATTGAAATTGCGGTCGTGCCGGGCACGAACACAGGAGGCTACGAATCATGGTGGAACGTAGGCGTGCCCGAAGTATCCGTAAGCGATAAAGTTACAAAGGCCCATAAGGAAATGAAAGAAACGATCGATTCGGTCAATCTTATCTAAACGGGAGCAAAAGGAGAAATCACGAATGGGCAATTATCCTTTCAAGCTAGGCATTCATCCGATCAATTGGGTAGGCGAGGATGTTAAAGAGCACGGAGAGCATACGACTTTCGAGCAAATCGTAGATGAAATTCAGCTGCTTGGATTAACGGGGACAGAGATGGGATGCAGGTTCCCGACTGACCCAGACGTATTGAAGGAGGAGCTCTCGAAGCGCGGCATCCGTTTAACCTCACAGTGGAAAACGGTCTTGTTCTCAGATCCGAGCTATCGTGAGGCGGAGTTAGCTGCTTACCGCGAGCATGCGAAATATTTGCAAGGCATGGGCAGCACGGTCATCAGCACTTGTGAAGGAGGGGGCTCGCTCCATTTCGATGCGCGGCGGACACCGAATGAGAAGGAAGTGCTGCGCCTCGACGAAGCTGGCTGGCAGCATCTAGCCGAAGGACTGAATGCGGCTGGCGCGATCGCGCAGGAGTACGGCTTGAAACTGACCTATCATCATCATGGCGGAACGGTTGTTGAAAGCCCGGATGAGATCAACAGGCTGATGGAGCTTACCGATCCGACGCTCGTCTATCTGCTGTTCGACACCGGTCATGCCTATTACGGCGGAGCTGACCCGCTGCATGTGCTGCGCAAACATTATGACCGAATCGCATATGTTCACCTGAAGGATATTCGGCAGCATGTGCTGGATCGCTCGCGCGCCGAGCAAGCGGACTTCGTAACCTGCATCCGCAACGGGGTGTTCACCGTACCTGGCGATGGCTGCATTGACTTTGAACCGATCATCGGCGAATTAGCCGCCCGAGGCTATGACGGCTGGGCGATGCTGGAAGGCGAACAGGACCCTGCCGAGCATCCCGCATATGAGTATGCGAAGCAAGCATTAAACTACTTGAAGTCGCTTAAAATCACATAAAGGAGGATGCGGCATGCAGCATGTGACTTTCCCAACAAGCAGGACGTTTGACTTTGCAGCCATTGGACGGCTGTGCATAGATTTGAACGCGAATGAAATTAACCGCCCGATGGAAGAGACGATGACCTTTACCAAATATGTCGGCGGCTCGCCCGCGAACATCGCGATTGGAATGTCGAGACTCGGTCAGAAAACGGCTTTTATCGGCAAAATCGCCAACGATCAAATGGGCCGATTTATTGCCAGCTACTTGCAGCGTGAAGGCATTGATACATCAAGCGTTACGGTGGATGACACCGGAGCAGTGACGGGTCTTGCTTTTACCGAAATCAAAAGCCCGTCTGAATGCAGCATTCTAATGTACCGCGACAACGTTGCTGATTTGCTGCTGAAGCCAGAGGAGGTAAGCGAAGAGTTGATCTCGCAAGCCAAGCTGCTGCTGATCTCAGGTACGGCTTTGGCCCAAAGTCCCTCGCGGGAAGCGGTATTCCAAGCGCTTGAATATGCGAAGAAGCATGGAACAGTTATTGCGTTTGATCTGGATTACCGCCCTTATACATGGAAATCCGCAGAGGAGACGGCCGTTTATTATAATCTGGCGGCGGAGAAATGCGATATTCTCATCGGGACGCGTGAAGAGTTCGACCAAATGGAAATGTTCGAATCCAACCCGGAGCATGATGACCGTGTGACGGCCACGAAATGGTTCAGCTATTCCGCCAAAATAGCGATTATCAAGCATGGCAAGGAAGGCTCGATCGCTTACACGAAGGATGGTTCGGAGCATCGTGCGAAGAGCTATCCGGCGAAGGTTATCAAAACTTTCGGAGCGGGCGATTCTTACGCGGCTGGCTTTCTATACGGCGTGATGCAAGGCTGGACGCTGGAGAAAAGCATGGAATACGGCAGCGCGGCGGCTTGTATCGTTATTTCGAGCCACAGCTGTTCGGATGCAATGCCAACAACCGAACAGGTAGAAGACTATATCAAGCGCTGCGAGCGCGGTGAAATTACAGCTTCATAAGCCGAGAGGAGAGCGACAACATGGTAAAAACATTAAAAAACTGGATCGGCGGGGAATGGGTGGAGGCTTCAACCTCCGCAGCGGAGGCGGTTGTTAATCCGGCGACGGAGGAAACGCTTGCGAATGTGCCTCTATCTACGAAAGAAGATGTCGACAAAGCGGTCATCGCGGCAAAAGCCGCTTTCCAAAGCTGGAGCAAAACTCCAGTGCCGAAGCGCGCACGCGTGCTGTTCAAATATCAGCAGCTGCTCGTTGAGCATTGGGAGGAGCTGGCTCAGCTCATCACGAGAGAAAACGGAAAAAGCTACAACGAAGCATATGGCGAGGTGCTGCGCGGCATCGAATGCGTAGAATTCGCCGCGGGAGCTCCGAACCTGATGATGGGCAAGCAGCTGCCAGACATTGCCTCTCATATTGAATCAGGCATGTACCGGTATCCGATCGGCGTGATCGGCGGAATTACCCCGTTCAACTTTCCGATGATGGTGCCTTGCTGGATGTTCCCGCTCGCCATTGCATGCGGCAATACCTTTGTTCTGAAGCCGTCGGAGCGTACGCCGCTGCTTGCAGAGCGTCTTGCGGAACTGTTCGATGAAGCGGGCCTGCCTGCCGGCGTGCTGAACATCGTGCACGGGGCGCGTGATGTCGTGAACGGCATTCTGGAGCATAAAGATATTGCTGGTGTATCGTTCGTTGGCTCGCAGCCGGTTGCGGAGTATGTGTACAAAACCGGAACGGCGAATGGCAAGCGCGTGCAGGCTTTGGCCGGCGCAAAAAATCACTCCATCGTGCTTCCAGACGCTGATCTTGATCTTGCTGTCAAAGAAATCGTCAGCGCCGCTTTCGGCTCGGCGGGCGAACGCTGCATGGCCTGCGCAGTCGTCGTGGCGGTCGGTGAGGTTGGCGACCAGCTGGTAAGCAAGCTGACAGATGCCGCCAACCGCATTACGATTGGCAACGGCATGACAGAGAATGTGTTTCTCGGTCCGGTAATTCGCGGCGCTCATAAAGAAAGAACGCTTCATTATATTGAAACGGGCGAACAGGAGGGTGCTTTGCTCGTTCGCGATGGGCGCAAGGATTCGGCTGCTGATGGAGCAGGCTACTTTGTCGGGCCTACGATTTTTGATAACGTCGCTTGCGGCATGAAAATTTGGCAGGACGAGATTTTTGCTCCCGTACTGGCCGTCGTTCGCGCAGCTACGCTCGAAGAGGCGATTGCGATTGCTAACGAGTCTGATTTCGCTAATGGCGCCTGCTTGTTCACGACAAACGGCAGCAGCGTAAGGCAATTCCGCGAGACCATCGACGCAGGCATGCTCGGCATCAACTTAGGCGTACCGGCGCCAATGGCGTTCTTCCCGTTCTCAGGCTGGAAAAAATCATTCTATGGCGATCTCCACGCGAACGGCACCGATGGCGTTGAATTCTATACACGCAAAAAAATGGTGACGGCACGATGGTAAGCAGCCGGGTTATACATTCATGCAAAGCGAAGCGGGAGGAATAGCGAGATGGCGAAGAAAGTAACGATCGGCATTATCGGAGCAGGGCGCATTGGCAAAATTCATGCCGACAACCTGCTCCGGCTGCCACAAGTGCAGATTACAGCGGTAAGCGATCTGTTCGCAGGTCCGGAGCTTATTGAATGGGCGAGTGAACGGGGAATTGCCAAAGTAACGAAGGACAGCTCCGATATTATCAATGACCCGTCGATCGACGCGATATTCATTTGCTCCTCGACGGACACGCATGTTCCATTGATTAAAGAGGCGGCTAAAGCAGGCAAGCATGTATTCTGCGAGAAGCCGCTCAGCATGGACATTGGCCGGACTGAAGAAGCCGTTCAAGCGGCGGAAGAAGCGGGAATCAAGCTGCAAATCGGCTTTAACCGGAGATTTGACCATAACTTTAAACGCGTGCGCGAGCATGTGCTCATTGGCTCGGTAGGTACGCCTCATATTGTGAAAATCACCTCGCGCGATCCGAATCCGCCGCATGAGGACTATATCCGAGTGTCCGGCGGCATATTTATGGACATGATGATTCATGATTTCGACATGGCGCGCTACCTGACGGGCAGCGAGGTTACGGAGGTATACGCGCAAGGCGGCGTTCTTATCGACCCGGTATTCGGCAAATACGGCGACGTCGATACGGCAATCGTTACGCTTCGGTTCGAGAACGGAGCGCTTGGTGTCATTGACAACAGCCGCCAAGCTGCTTATGGCTACGATCAGCGCGTAGAAGTGTTTGGCTCCAAAGGCAGCGTCGCTGCGGGCAATGACCATCCGAACACAACGGAGGTTAGTTCGGCAGAGGGCGTTACACGGGACAAACCGCTTCATTTCTTTCTCGAGCGCTATAACGAAGCGTACATCGATGAAACAAGACAGTTCATAGCGTGCTTGGCAGACGGACAGCCGCTGCCCGTTACGGGCGAGGATGGCGTTAAAGCGGAGATGATCGCATTGGCTGCCAAGCTGTCGCACCAGCTCGGGCGGCCGATCAAACTCAGCGAAGCCGCCCAGCTGAAACGGGAAGCTGAAGGGATGGAGAGCCATGTCTAGGTTAATTGTTAGGCCTCATGCGCCGGACAAAGACGGCATCGTCCTTGCTGTTTCACCGGAGTCTGCCGGCTGGGAATACGTCGGGTTTGAGGTAGCGAAGCTTGAAGCGGGCCAGTCGCTGCAGCGCGATACCGGCAGCCTTGAATATTGCCTTGTGTTTTTGTCCGGCATCGCGAATGTAGCCACGAAGGAGCAGAGCTGGGATAATGTCGGGGAACGCATGAGCGTATTCGAGAAAATACCCCCTTACTCGGTATACGTTCCGAATGGGAACAGCTTCGAGGTGACGGCTAAGACTGCGGTGGAGCTCGCAATTTGCAGTGCCCCAGGCAAAGGCAGCTTTAAGGCGCGGCTTATCGCACCATCGGCTTCCGCTCAAGAAAATCGCGGTTATGGGAATTTGGAGCGGCAGATCTATAATATTTTGCCAGAGAGCGAGCCTGCGGACAGCCTGCTGGTTGTGGAGGTTATCACGCCGGAGGGACACTGGTCCAGTTACCCGCCCCACAAGCATGACCGTGATGCCATGCCGGAAGAGTCGCTGCTGGAAGAAACGTATTATTACAAAATCCAGCCCGAACAGGGATTTGCCGTACAGCGTGTCTATACCGATAACCGATCGCTAGACGAGACGCTGATCGTAAAGAACGGCGAAACGGTGCTCGTGCCGGAAGGCTACCATCCCGTATCCGCCCCTCCAGGCTATGAAGTGTATTATTTGAACGTGATGGCGGGACCTACTCGTGCTTGGAAATTCACCAATGATTCGGAGCATGCGTGGATTATGACGAAGCCGGAAGACCGCAAGTAAAGCTTGCCGAAAACGCGAATAGTCTTGCAGAAGAGCACAGGTAAGTCTTTTGCAACTGAAGATTGCACGAATCTTATTCACATTCTACGATAAACGAAAAGACTGTCCCAATAAGCAGTTTTTGCAAATACTTGCTTCCAATTATGTCCGTATATTTGGTAGATAAACAGAATCTTCAGCTCCGCTTTAATAGTGGCGCTGAAGGTTTTTTTGTGCTTTCTGTGGGATGGATCTGCTCTGGTTTATCCGCCCGATTTGGCCTGTTGTTTCGTTCTTATAAGAAAATCGTTTATCCGCCTTTTGGTAGGGGTGAATATTTTTCATCCTCCTCAAATGCGTTAATGCTGCGTTATACTCCAATTTGGAAACAGCGGGTCGAAGCGCTTCGGTTTCAGACCTAACGTGAAGAAGCTGATACATAAGGAGAATGAATGATGGACGGATTAGCAAGAACGATGAAGAAACCAACGCTTATTGTGCTGATAGCGCTTATGCTGCTTGTAAACAACATAAGCTTTCCCACGCCGATCGTGACGGCTTTGGCCGCAAATCCGTTGACAGCATCCGCAGTGCTCGGATCCTCAAGCGTCGAGGCGGGAACGGGGGCCGCGGTAAACGTTAGCGTGAAAGCGGCAGAACAGACGGATGTACTGATTGACGTGGAGTTTTTTGACTCCTCGCTTAAAAACGTAGGCAAAGTGTTTGTTGACAATATAAAGCTGGAGGCTGGGGTGGAGCGAACGGTCCCGCTTGTATGGCATGTACCGGCAAACTTGCCCGCGGGCCAATATCTGGTGAGCTTCGGCATCTTCGGCGCAGGCTGGGGAAGCGGCGTGAGCAAATGGTTTCCAGGTGCGGCGACGCTAACGGTAACGGGAGGAGCTCCGGTGCTCAGCTTCTCATCGCAAGCACTGGCATCGCCTTCAAGCGTAATGACGGGCGGCGAGATGAGCATCGATGCTTCAGTGACAGCAAGCGAATCAGCGGCTGCATTCGTCGAGGTCAGTATTGTTGAGCCGAGTGGAACGAAGGCGAAGGTGCAGTCGTTCACCGAGTCGTTTACGGACGATCAGACGAAGCAATTCCCGCTGGCATGGACCGTTCCGGCGAATGCACAGACGGGCATATATAAGGTTGAGATCGGGGTATTCAGCCCGGACAAAACGAAGACCTATATGCAGAATCAAACGGCAGCGCAGTTTTCGGTAGGCTCTGCGTCGCAGCCTGTACCCGCCATACCTGCGAACGTGAAAGCTGCAGCAGGCGCAGCAGAAATTACCGTGACATGGGACGCGGCGGAGCACGCGACCTCATATGACATTGAGGTTGACGGTACGCTTGTTAATGACGCTGGCACTGTTTCTTATGTCCATAAGGTTCTGCAGCCGGATAGCGAGCATACGTACAAAGTAAGAGGCAATAACGGCAGCGTCATCGGACAATGGAGCGGGCTAGTTAAGGCAAAGGTTCTTCCCCCAAGCAATGATTCGGATGCCATTAAAGTCGTGACAGCGACCGGCAACAACGCCAAAACCTCGTCAATCACGACTAAGTTTAAGATGGCAAACAAAGGGAAGACACCAATCCAATTAAAGGATCTGCGCATTCGTTACTACTTTACTGCGGACTATGCAGGCGAGGATGAGAAGGAGTTCGCGGTCGGGTTCTACAGCATGGTGAAGTGGAGAACGGTTCTGAAAGAGAGCATGAATGCGCATATCGTGAAGATGCCGATTCCTTCCGCAGATGCCACTCATTATCTGGAGATTGGCTTTACGGAGCAATCGGGTGCAATTCCGGCGGGCGAGGAGCTGGCATGGAATGGCTGGTTCAATAAAAGCGATTGGTCCTCGTTCAATCAAGCGAATGACTATTCTTACCTGCATTCGTCTACAGAGCAGGAAAGCTCCAAGACGATTGTTTACAAGGGCGGGACACGTACATGGGGAGCTGAACCGGTGCTGCTCGATATGCCATCCTTCCCGGTGAATGTCAAAGCCGCTCCGAATGATACTTCTATTACGCTAACTTGGGATGCTGTAGAGGGAGCGACCGGCTACGAGGTATATGCGGACGGTGTGACAACAAGGGTTGCAGATCCTTCCTATGTCTATGATTATCTGAAGCCGGGTACTCTGCATACGTTCAAGCTTAGAACGATTAAGGATCAAACAGCGAGCTTATGGAGCTCGGCGCTTACCGTTAAAACAACGGGTGAGCAGCAGCTCCCTGCGCCATCAGGCATACGGGCAGAGAAGACGGAAAGCTCGATTAAAGTGAGTTGGAGGGCGCTTCAGGAATTGGTGACCGGCTATGATATTGAAATTGATGGGACGGTCATGCCGTTAGAATCGACGTTGTTCTATACACATAGCGGTTTAACAACAGCTTCGCTGCACACTTATCGGGTACGAGCGAAGGATGGGAGCACGTTAGGTCCATGGAGCGACCGAATTAAAATCAATACGCTTCGCACGCCGACGGGCGCCTTTGACGTGGATTTCCGTATCGACCCGACAGCCGAAAGAGCTCCGATCAGTCCTTATATTTATGGCTCGAACGAGGATTTGACGGGGACAGAGAACATCACTGCAAGAAGAGCGGGCGGCAATCGGTTCTCTGCGTACAACTGGGAGAACAACGCTTCCAACTCCGGAGATGATGCGGGGTTTGTAAGCGACTCATTCGTACCTTGGTATTACGGCGGCATTCCGGTATCCGAGAGCGCCAAGTGGAATATCCCGGGGAGCGCGGCAATCGGCTTTCACCAGAAGTCGCTCGAGAAAGGCGCCTATACGCTGTGGACGCTGCCGACGGCAGGTTATGCGGCGAAGGACAAAAACTCGCGGGTAACCAAAGCCGAAACTGCGCCATCGAATAGATGGATCGATGTGAAGGCAGCCAAAGGCTCGCCGTTTAGCTTGACTCCGGATTTAAATGATAATGTTGCTTACAACGATGAGTTCGTTAACCTGATGGTCAAGCGGTTCGGCCTTGCATCCTCAGGAACTGGAATTAACGGCTATTCCATCGATAACGAGCCGGGACTATGGAAAAAAACGCATGCCTATATGCATCCGGAAGCGACGAAGGGCTCTGAGGTGCTCAGCAAATCGGTTGATCTTGCCAAAGCGGTCAAACAGGTCGATCCAAGCGCTGAAATGTTCGGCCCTGTATCCTACGGCTTCAGTGATGCCTATATGGTCGACAATAAGGAGGAATGGGAAAAAATCAAAGGCAATTATCGCTGGTACTTGGATTATTACTTGGATAATATGGCCCGTGAATCCCGCAAGGAAGGCAAACGGCTGCTCGATGTGCTGGATATTCACTGGTACTCTGAGGAAATGGGCGGAGGAACGCGAATTACGAGCACCGCTCTCGATAAGCATAACCTGGAGACGCACAAGGTGCGCGTCCAGGCTCCAAGATCGCTTTGGGATCCAAGCTACCGAGAGAAGACATGGATTGGGGATTGGTACAGCGAGTTTCTGCCGTTGATATCGGCCATGAAGAAGTCGATAAACACGTATAACGAAGGCACCAAAATGGCGTTTACCGAATACGATTTCGGCGGAAGCCATCATGTGTCAGGCGGTATTGCGCAGGCAGACACGCTCGGCGTATTCGGCAAGCAAGGGCTGTACATGGCGAACTATTGGAACATGGCGGGAACGTCACGTCTATCGCAAATTCCTTACTTGTCCTCCGGGTTTCGAATCTTCAACAACTACGACGGAAACCATTCGAAATACGGTGACACGAAGATAGCTGCCGATACGAATGACATCGAGAACAGCTCAATCTACAGCTCTGTGTTCAAGGACAGCGACAACAATCTGCACATGATCGCCATCAATAAAAACTTCGATTATGACATGAATGCGTCGTTCACGATTGGCGGGAATACGGCCTACCAATCTGCCCGAGTGTGGGCGTTTGACGAGAGCAGTCCGGCAATAACGGAAAGAGCAGGAGTGGCAGAAATTAGCGGGAATTCGTTTACGCTGAGCATTCCGAAGCTGACCGTCGCGCATATCGTGCTTTCGGCGGAGAGCAGCTCGTAAAATTGTATATGGCGCAAATTCAAAAGGCTATGGCCGCGAGGCCATAGCCTTTTGGGCTGGATGGGCGAGTAGGAGCCTTATGCCTTACAGCGGCTTGTGCATTTTAAAATTGACGAGCTTAATTCCTTTGCGCTCAACCTCCTGAGCGAGAACGACGCGGTATCCGCGGCTCTCGAAAAACGGTTTGGCGGTAATGCTTGCTTCCGTATCGATTTCGACCATGCCTGCATGTCTTGCGGCTTCTTCGAGACGGGTGACTAGAGCAGATGCAATGCCTTGCCTTTGAAAATCTTTATGAACATATAGACGGTCCAAGCGGCCATGCGGAGTCAAATCCGAAAACCCAACGAGCTTCCCGTCGATTTCGGCGACGTAGGCAATATTTTGCCGCATGGATTGTCCCCAAATTTGCAATTTAAGCGGCTTATCGTCCTGAGATGCCCAAGCATCAAGCTGTTCTTGCAAATAGTCTCGTTTGTTAACCTCATGGACCGTTTCGTAGAACAAGGAAACAATAGCATCGATATCCGTATCGGTAAAAGTTCTAATTTGCATCATTAATCCTCCTTAGACGGCGGGGAACCCGCTTGAATGCTTGCTTATTTATAAGCAACGAAAAATCTGAAACAAGGATGTGCCACATTGAAATCTGTTTTATTCGTCATGGATATCCAGCAGGATTAGGCTTATTGGTGTCCGTCATTCAGAATGCCGTTGCAGGAGCCAATGAATCGAAACTGCAATCCGCGTTGAAAAGACTTGAACATCGGGGAGTCAGGCTTCTCCCTGCCAAACGGGTTAGTTAAGCCATCATAAACGGATTGTGGCTGGCGAGCAATATGATTCTCTAAAAGTTGTCTGCAATGATACTTATCGTCCGTCGACTTCAAGCGGAGGCGTAAATTAACATAAGGGAAGAACATGCGGGTGGATGGATCAGCGCTCCATTTTATTAACGATCGTAAGAAGTGAGGGATAGTGATGACAGAGCTTCATCCTTATATTTTTGAACAATTGCTTTACATCCAGCAGGCAGAGCTGGAGCAAAGAAGCCGACTTGCATGGATGTGGTATTGGAGGAGAGACAAATGAAAACGGCATTAGCGAGTAAATACTCGCCGAATGGACCGAAAGGGTCATGGCTGAGCGGGAATCTAATGGCCTACCGGAAAGATCCGCTCGGATTTTTAACGGATCTGCAGAGAGATTACGGGGGAGTCGCAAAAATTCGCTTCGGACCGCAGCAGATGTACGTCATTTATGATCCTGCGCTGCTGAAGGAAGTGCTATTGACGAAGCAGGAACACTTTGTAAAGCTAAAGGCGTTCCAAGAGGCCAGGCTCTTTGTTGGGGACGGGATTGCGACAAGCGAGGGAGAGAAGCACAAAAAAATAAGGAGGTTGATGCAGCCGCATTTTACGAAAGCCCATATTCAGAAGTATGCGGAACAAATGGTCGATATTGTAAAGCATGAGCTCGATAAGTGGGAGCCAGGCCAATATCGCAATCTATCGGATGACATTTCAAACATGACCTTTGCCATCATCGCGAAAACGCTGTTCAGCCTTGATGGCAATGAATATTCCCGCGCGATTCGGGAGCCTTATGAGCTAATCAACCGAATGTGCTCGGAGAGGATGCGCTCGCTCCTATCGATGCCTTTATTTGTGGGGACGGCCAAAAATCGGGCCTATAAGGCGGCGCTTCAAGCGCTCGACAAAGGCGTTTATTCGATCGTTCGGGAGAGAAAGCTGCACCCAGAGCAGGGGGAAGGCGATCTGCTGTCCGTGTTGTTAACGGCGAAGGATGAGCAGGGCGAGGGCATGAGCGATCAGCAGCTCCGAGATGAGCTTATGATCATGTTCATCGCCGGGCATGAGACCTCAGCCAACGCCTTGTCATGGGCATTTTCTTATATTTTGAAGCAGCCGGAGGTATTGCACAGGCTTTACGAGGAATGGGATCGCGTTTTAAACGGCAGCGACGTCACGGCAGCGAATTATATGCAGCTTACCTATACGCAGAATGTGCTTTGGGAGGCGATGCGCCTGCGTTCGCCAAGCTTTTTTTCTGGACGATCTGCAACCGCAGACGTGGAGATCGGTTCTTTTACCGTCAAGAAAGGGCAATCCGTGCTGTTCAGTCCTTATGCGATGCATCAAAATCCGGAATACTTCCCCAACCCGCTGTCGTTTATTCCGGAGAGATTTGAAAACGATTTGCTGAAGAGAATTCCGCAGTTTGCCTACATCCCGTTTGGCGGCGGGCCGAGAGGCTGCATCGGCAGCCATTTTGCTATGATGGAGATGGTGATCACTCTATGTACGATTGGCCAGCGCTTCCGTCTGCGGCTTCCGCTTGGTCACCCCCCGATCGAAATGGAGGCGCTTATGACCTTGCGGCCGAAGAATGGCATCGAGGTATTGGTGAACGTCCGCTAGACGGGCTGCACGGCACAGTAAGCTTAGGGTAGATAGAAAGAAGAGCAAGCTATGAGCGGTGGCTCATAGCTTGCTCTTTTGTTCAAATCGGGATGGATTGTTCCTGTTCCTTACCATGCATGCGGAGATGGTCTATCCGGGTAAGCGTCATTCCACTGGGCGACCGCATCGCGCAGCGCGTCCTTGCCTCTTGGTATAAGCCATGAAGTAGGTGCAACGATATTACCGGCATCGGAGCCGGCGCTTCTCTTCACATGGAGGTAGTTCGCCGATATAGGAACCGGATGGTAATGGATCTCAATATTGTATACATTTATCTTCGGTACGCCAGGCTCCGAGTTATCCGGGATTCTAACGGTAGCGTAGATGTATACAGTGTCCACGCTTACTTCTATGCTTCTTTCTACAATGGTAGCGGAAGGAGGCTTTGAAGCAATCCATTCGCCAAGTATCTGATTCGTCGCAGTAGCCTGGACATTTACCGTCTGCTGGACGGTTTGGGGTCCGCCGCTGAAAAACTCCGCTGCTAGGTTCACCGGAGCTTCTTTTTTCTTTTTCTCTTTCTTTGGCGCAGGCACGGCCGTCTCCTTCGGCTCTTCTTTTGCTTTAGGAGTTGGCGAAGGTGCGGCTGCCGCTGCCGCCTCGGAGGCGAGTTTGGCCGTTTTCGCAGTATCGGCTTTTGCGGCAATCGTGTTGATCCTTATCTCCAAATCGTCGAGGCTGGATGCTGCTTTAAAGAGGTCGTCAAAAGTCAAATCATTGAAATCATAGAGCGCAGACATGACGCCAAGTTTTTTACCGAAGAGGTCCCTTAACTTTTTAAGCTTGTTTTTATCGGTTCTCGTCTCAACATCCTCATCCACTAAACGCTGAATTGGCATAGAAGAGGATTTGGCGGTCATCAGCTGCCTCGCGGCGCCATTGCCTGCCGTTCGCTGGAGCTGCATAAGCTGGGAAGCGGAGAAAGCGCCGGATGGAGATGTCATAAGCTGCATGGGCTGCGCGGATCGAGGAGTATGGGATTGCTGCGATGATGTCGTCGTCTTTGTTGCAGGCTGCTGCGTAACTGAGCTTTTCAAAGGGATGCCTCCTAGTATACGTATACCGCATGCTTATAATAGTTTTACAGTAGCATATTTTGGAAGTGCTCTCAATGTGGCTCAGGGAGCATTTAGAGTAAAGCTCTTATGAGGGCTTCGTTATTTATCTGTTATAATGAATAAATGCAACCAACGAATGAATAGGAATTCGAATGCCGTCCGCGGCGGATTCCATGAACAGCGAGGAGCCTTAATTGTATGCCGGCCTTAAGATTGCTGCGAAGCTTTAATTTTCTTTATTTTGCTTTGCTTTCTATGTTTGTTACGTTTTTACCCGTCTATCTGGACGAGCAGGGCCTTACGCCCGCGCAAATCGGCTTCATAATCGGTACAGGAGGATTTGTAACCATCATCACCCAGCCCCTGTGGGGAATCATAAGCGATAGAACGAAGACGATTCGTAAAATATTGCTGCTGCTGCTCGTGGTCTCGAGCATTGCGGGTTATATGCTTTACAGCTCAAGCAGCTTTATTTTGCTTATCTTGTTGGCGATGCTGCTGTACTTCTTCCTGATGCCGATTGATCCGCTTACGGAAAGTCTTAACTTCTCGATGTCCGAGGCTGCAGGCGTCAGCTATGGCTCGATTCGGACTTACGGCGCGTTAGGCTTTGCGGTGACATCGCTGCTTACGGGATACGTGATGTCTTATTTCGGGGCGAACAGTCTCGCTTTGCTGTTCGTTGCGATTGGCGTTATCAGCTTTGTCACCAGCTGGCTGATGCCGGATGTTCCGGTAACAGGCAAGCCTGTTACGCTTGGCAGCTTGAAGCAGTTCATTAGCAATAAAGAAACGCTTATGTTTCTACTGCTAATTTTTATCTGCGCCGTACCGGCTCGGATGAACGATACGTTTCTCGGCATTTACATTCGGGAGCTTGGCGGTGAACCAAAACTGGTCGGCTTGGCATTCTTTCTGGCGGCAGGCAGCGAGATTCTAGTGTTTGCGTTAAGCTTCTGGTGGCTTCGCAAAGGCAAGGAGATGCTCTTGATCGCTATATCGGCAGCCTTTTTCTTTATTCGTTTTTTTATCTCGGCTTGGATTACCGATCCGCATATGCTGGCGTATTTGCAAATTCTTCAGCTGCTCACGTTCCCGGTCTTCTACTCCGCAGCGATTCAATATTTATACCGGATCGTGCCAGTGGAATGGCGGGCTACCGGCCAAACGGTGCTGGCGCTGCTTTTCTTCGGCGTATCGGGCATTATAGCTTCGTATTTGGGAGGCTCGCTCTACGACATGTTCGGTGCGAAAACGTTATATTTAACGATCGCTGCTATGTCATTCGCCGGCATGCTGTTTGGATTCGTTCTGTACCGGGTTTATGAAAAGAAGGGAAAGGCAACAGCGGTATAGAGAATACCGATGGCTTCTCGATAATGATCGATTGCAATAGAAAAAAAACAACCAACGCGCCGCAATGGCATGTTGGTTGTTTGCTTTAGCTTGTTATTTCGTTAATTGGAAAGACAACGCAGTCGTCTCTCTGCTGTTAGGTCCGACAAAGACGGTGAAATCGCCGTTATCGCTTGTATGGCTAAGGTCGGAGTGATAATAACGAAGCTGAGTCTCCGACAGCGTAAATGCAATTTCTTGCGTCTCGCCTGGCTCTAGCGCGACTCTGCGGAAATCTTTCAACTCCTTGACCGGCCGTACAACCTCGCCTGCCAAGTCACGCACATACAGCTGTACCGTTTCTATACCTGCGACGCTGCCGGTGTTGGTTACTTTAACATGAACCTCAAGAGGCTGCCCCATAACCATCTGGTCCGAGGAGATTCTAGCGTCGCTGTATTCAAACGCCGTATAGCTGAGCCCGAAGCCGAAAGGCAGCAGCGGCTCATTCGGAATATCGAGATATTGCGATACATAGCGGACCTGAGCATCGGCCGCGCCTTGCGGGCGTCCGGTGTTGTAAGCATTGTAATAGACAGGCACTTGTCCGACGCTGAACGGGAAGGACATCGTCAAGCGGCCTGATGGGTTAGCGTATCCAAACAGCAATTCCGCTACCGCGTTGCCGCCTTCGCTGCCGGGAAACCAAGCTTCCAGAATGGCATCAGCTTCATGATAAACGCCATGCAGATCAAGCGGACGTCCGTTGAAGAGCACAACGACGATCGGTTTATCAAGCGTACGGAGCTTGCGGATCAATTCGAGCTGAACCGCAGGCAGCTGGATGTTCGCACGGCAGCCCGCTTCACCGCTCATATCCGAATGCTCGCCGAGCGCAAGGACGATGACATCCGAAGCTTCAGCTGCCGCACGCGCTTCTTCCCACTGCGCATCCGTTGACGTTTCGATGCCGCAGCCATCGGCAACATGGAGCTCAGCTGGATGGTCCAGCTTATGTTTGATGCTGTCAGCCAAACGAACAACAGCGTCATGAGAGCCGGTCCATGACCATGGTCCAAGCAGGTCGCCGCTGCGGGCGAAGGGACCGATCACCGCGATCCGCTGACTCGGCTGAAGCGGTAGCACGCCTTCGTTTTTAAGCAGGACACAGGATTTAACGGCTAGTGCAAGCGATGCTTCCCGGTGAGCATCGCAGAATACGATCTCTTTCTCGCGCTCAGGATCAGCCGCGCGGTAAGGATTCTCGAACAAGCCAAGCTTCTGCTTCAGCGTTAGAATGCGCATAACCGCTTCATCGATTAATGCTTCTTCTATTTCCTTGTTCTCTACCAGCCCGGAGAGATGCTTCGCGTAGCAGGATGTCATCATCTCAATATCGACACCGGCTTTCAGCGCTTTGGCCGCAGCTTCAGATTCATCGGCTGCGATTCCGTGCGCGATCAGCTCCTTAACAGCTCCCCAGTCGGAGATGAGTATGCCGCCGAAGCCCCATTCCTCGCGGAGCAGCTTGCGCATCAGTTTGGCGTTGCCCGTTGCGGCGATGCCATCGACCGTATTGAATGAGGTCATGACCATCTCGCAGCCTTCGTCGAGCGCAGCTTTGTAGCCCGGCAGATAAAACTCGCGAAGCTGGCGTTCCGAGAGATCGACGGTGTTGTAGTCGCGGCCGCCTTCTGCTGCGCCATAAGCGGCAAAATGCTTCACGCATGCCGCCACTCTGTCCCTATCGCCGGCAAGATCGGAGCCTTGGAATCCGCGGACGAAAGCCCGCGCGAACTCGGCGTTCAGATATGGGTCTTCCCCGGTGGATTCCATTACGCGTCCCCAGCGCGGGTCGCGCACAAGATCAACCATTGGCGCATACGTCACGTGAACACCGGATACGGCTGCTTCCTTGGCGGCAATCTCGGCACTAAGCTCTGCTAGCTCCAAATCCCAAGAGCAGCCAATCGCAAGCGGCACGGGGAATATCGTTTTGAACCCGTGGACGATATCTGCCATCATGAGCAGCGGAATGCCAAGCCGGTTGTTCTGCAAATGGATGCGCTGCACATTGATGGTATCCGCTGCGCCAGCCATGCCGAGTACGGAGCCGCTATTGCGAACCGTATCCTCCGTAATGCCGAGCGACTCCATAGGACCCGTAATGAGGCCGGCGTCCACTGCTCCTTCGTAGAAAGGAACGGCTAATTGGATCAGCTGGGCAATTTTCTCGTCCAGCGTCATTTGTGCGAGCAAATCAGGCAAAGAAATGGTTGAGCCCGTTTGTTGCTTGAATTGTTGCTTGGATTGTTGCATAGTTTGTTGCTCGGTTTCCTCGGTTTGATTCGTTTGGTTCGTCATGTTGTTCGCAACCTCTCTTGATTATAGAAGTGATTTCATTAGGTTAGATGGCAGGATGATGCTATTCCTTCACCGCGCCAATGACGATGCCTTTGACAAAATAACGCTGAAGGATTGGATACACGACCAGGATAGGCAGGGCGCCGATGAAAATTTGCGAAGCCCGGAGCGTACGCTGCGATTTGTTGGCAACGATGGATGGATCGAACTTGCTCATATCCGCCTGGACGATAACCGTCTGCAGGAAGCTGGCAAGCGGCAGGTCCATCGATTCCTTGATGTAGATCAAGCCATCGAAATAAGCATTCCAGTGCATGACCATCGTGAACAGGGAAATAGTGGCAATCGCCGGCATGGAGATGGGCAGATAGATGGATACGAAGCTTCTCATATGGCTGGCTCCGTCAATGAAGGCTGCTTCCTCCAGCTCCTTAGGCACGGTGCGGAAGAAGTTGAGCAGCAGGATGACGTTATAAACGGATACCGTCACTGGAAGAATAAGCGCCATTAGCGTGTTCATAAGACCAAGCTTAAGAATGAGAATGTAGCCTGGGATGAGTCCGCCGTTGAATAGCATCGTCACAACGAAGTACCACAGATAAATATTTCTTGTCCGGAATACTCGGGAGTCCTTCGACAAGGCATAAGCCGCTACCGCATTGATGATCATGGCAAATGCCGTTCCGAGCACGGTCCGCTGCACCGATACCCAGAGGGAAGACAGGAAGTTGGCGTTCTCGAACGTTTTGGCATACGCCTCAAAGGTGAAGCCGACTGGCCAGAAAGTGACAAGCCCGGCATTCGCCGGAGCGGACGAGCTTAACGATACCATCAGCAAGTGATACAGCGGCAGCAAACAGACGATCGAGATGACGGTGAGCAGCACATTATTGAAGGTGCTGAATAGTCGGTAGGATACGGTTTTGTGGTACATGAGCGGTCACCCTTTCTAGAAGATCCTGTAGCCGGCGAATTTATAGGCTAGACGGTATGAGATTACGATTAGAATCAAACTAATGAATGATTTGAAGAAGCCAACAGCCGTTGCGAAGCTGAATTGTCCGCTGAGCAAGCCTTCACGATAGACGAAGGTGTCGATAATATCGCCTTGCTGGTAGATGAGCGGGCTGTAAAGGTTGAACACTTGGTCGAAATTGGCGTTGAGCACGTTGCCAAGCGCAAGCGTTGCGACAACGATAAGAATCGGGATAAGCGCCGGAATCGTAATATGCATCGTCTGCTTGATCCGATTTGCCCCATCGACCTCGGCTGCTTCGTACAGAGCCGGATTAATGCCGGATAGAGCCGCAAGGATAATAATTGTATTGAAGCCGAATTCCTTCCACACATCGCTGAATATAATCGTGAACCGGAACCAGAAGCCGTCTCCGAGGAAGAATATCGGCTTAATGCCGAATAAGCCCGACAGAAATTGATTGACTAGGCCGGTCTGGGCAAGCACGTCGATCAGAATGCCGGAGAGCGTAACCCAGGAAAGAAAGTGAGGCAAATAAACGAGCGTTTGGATGGAGCGTTTGAGCCCCATATTCCGGACCTCGTTAAGCAGCAGGGCAAAGATAAACGGAATAGCCAAATTCATAATGATTTTGGAGCAGGCAAAAAATAGCGTATTCCACGTAATTTGCAGAAAATATTCGTTCTCAAGCATATAGCGGAAATGTTTGAGCCCAACCCAAGGGGAGCCGGATATGCCGAGCCCGGCTTTATAATCCTGAAAAGCCATAAGAAGTCCGGACATAGGAAGATAAGAGAAAACGAAGACCAGCAGTACGGCTGGAAGCACCATCAGATGCAGCATCCAGGGCTGTTTGTAGCCGTTGTCTTTTTTCGATTTCCGAGCAGCTTTAGGGTTTGGTTGCAATAGGGTATTAGAGTCCATAGTTCTCCCTTTCCGTAAAATCATATTTGTGTAACACTTGAAACCCTGATATAAATAGTAACAAAGTGCATCCGCACCAAACTATAAGACAATGTTAGGATTCATAGGTTTTTGTTAGGCAGATTTGCCGGGGGAGGATCGGTATATGGTACTACGCCAAAGCGCAGCGTATGTGAAGAAGAAGATGGGGCCGAGGTACAGTCTTTTTGCAAAAATGAATATTTTGATTCTGGTCTTATTCATTCCGATCATTATCCTATTCACGTATTCCAATGAGATCGCAACGAATACGATCAGCAAGGAGCTTCGGGGCTCCAATATGAAGCAGCTCTCCTTTCTATCGAGCCAAATCGACTCGCGGATCAATCAAACGATCGATTTCGTCATTACGTTCTCCAAGGACCCGAACGTCGAGAAATTCAACGGCTTAAACATATGGGATGATCTTTACGACCGGATGCAGACGAGGTACGTCGTGCAGGAGAAGATGATGCTGCAGTCGGGAATTACGAACATTTGGCCCGTCACGTACACGGTTTATTCGCAGCAAAACAAAGAAGCGATATCCAACAGCAAGGATACGATCAAATACGACGAGGCGTATCTGAACGACAATATGACTGGAGCATGGACATACGGCGACGGCAGGGAGAGCGTGCCGGACGATCAGCAATCATTCCATTGGTTTTATACGGATTCGTTAGGCCATCAAGGCGCGCTAAAAGGCAGCAATCTCGTCGTGCAGGCGAGCTTCGGCCATGAGAATATCGAGAATATGCTGGATACGTACAAAGCGGGCGGGCAAGGCGACCCGATCTTTTACCGCCAAGGCGAGGCGCCGATTCTGAATCGGAGCGCTTCCAAGGAGCTGGCAAGCGAGCTGGTCGCCTTTTTGGACGGCAGGCAGCTGGATGGAACCGAGCAAGAGGTCGTCCGTTTGGGGATAAGAGCTATTTGGTGAGCGCCGTTAAGTCGCCGCAGCTTGGTTGGTATCTGGTTGATAGCGTGCCGCTGGACCAAATGCTCGGCCCGATATCGTTCAGCCGGAACTTGTTTTATTTGTCGATGGCCTTGCTGTTCGCCATAGGCATATCCGCTTCGGTGCTGCTATACCGCAACGTGCAGCGTCCGATTATTAAGCTGATTCGCGGCTTGCAGAGCGTACAGCGCGGCGATTTCTCCGTACAGATCAAAGAGAAGGCAAGCAACGAGTTTTCCTTCCTCTTTTACCGGTTCAACGAAATGTCGCGGCAAATTCAAGATCTGGTCGAGAAGGTGCTGGGCGAGAAGCTGCGGGCAAGGGAAGCGACGCTGAAGCAGCTGCAGGCGCAGATTAATCCTCATTTTCTCTATAATTGCCTGGGCTATATTATTAACATGGCACAGATGAAGGAGCAGGAAGCGGTCGTATCGATGGCCTACAACTTGAGCGCATATTACCGCTATACGACGCGGATGGAGCGGCAGACGGGCTCCATCGAGGAAGAGATTAAGCTCATCGTCAACTATTTGGACATTCAGAAGCTGCGCAATGAGCGGATTTACTACACCATCGATATTCAAGGCGAGATGCTGAAGCAGCAGGTGCCGCGCTTGCTGATTCAACCCGTTGTGGAAAATGCCGTCATTCATGGCGTTGCCAAAACCTATTCGTCGGGCGAGATTCGAATTAGGGGCGAAGTGTCGGAAGGCTTATGCAAAATTTACATCGATGACGACGGTCCCGGCATGACGCCGGAGCAGCAGGAGGCGCTTAACCGCAAAATGAAGGAGCCGCTGCAGGAGGAAATGGGCTGCGGATTATGGAATACGAACCAGCGCATCATGCATCAGTTTGGAGACGGCTCCTGCCTGCATTTCACCAAATCGCCGCTGGGAGGCTTCCGGACCGAGATCATCTGGCAGATGCCCGTTCCGGAAGAGCCGCGCCATCCACTTCACATAAAAGGGGAACCATTACATGCAGATGATCATCGTTGATGACGAAGCCCACTGGGTAGACAATTTGTCGATGCACAAGCCTTGGCATACGCTCGGCATTGAGCAGGTTCACAAAGCGTATTCCGCACAGGAAGCGCTGCAGATTATCGAAACGCAGCCGATTGATATCGTCATTTCGGATATATTAATGCCGGAGATGACGGGGATCGAGCTGATTGAGAAAATTCGGGAAAGCGACAAGCGAATCAAATGCATTATTTTATCGGGTCATTCCGATTTCGAATATGCCAAGGAGGCTTTGCGCCATAAGGCGGTAGAATATTTGCTGAAGCCGCCAACAGACGAGGAATTGTTCGGCGCAGTCAAGTCAGCTATCGAGCAATTGAAGGCGGAATGGGAGAGCATCAGCTCCAAGGAGCGTACGGAATATGCGCTTAGGGAAAATTTGCCGCTGCTGCGCGGACAGCTGCTGCTTGATGCGCTGCGGGGAGCTAAGCTGCCTGCCGATGAATGGAGCCGGAAGCTGGAAAATTATCAGTTACCGATCCAATCGGGGAATTGTGCATTGCTTCTCGTCCGGCTTGAAGAGGAATTCGGCCAATACCGGAACAATGGCCAGCAGCTGATGGAGTTTGCGATCATCAACATCGCAGAAGAAATATTCGGCGAGTTCACGGAAGTATGGGGCGTAAGGGAGGAGCATGGATATTTGGCCTTTCTGCTTCAATTCAAGGACGAGTCGCCGGAGATCAAGAAGGAACTGCTGCTTGAGAAGCTGGCTGTGCAGCTGCAGGCCAAGGTGAAGCAGTATTTGAAAGGCTCGCTCTCGATTGTCATTACGGAACCGTTCCGCTTTCCCGAACAGCTTGCCGACATTTATCGCAAAGCTGCATCCTCTTTCCGCCAGATCGTCGGCGATGAACGGGAATTCGTCATGCGTGTCAGTGAATTGGGCCAGCATGTGTCTGAAGGTGCTTTGGATGCGATCCATAGTCCGCCCACGATCAGCAATCTGCTGGAGGCTGGGCGCTGGGATGCGCTTGAGGAGAAGCTTGCGCATGTATTCGAGGAGCTTGACCTCAAATGGCCGGATTCATGGGAGCACTGCATGGAGGCGGGCTTCTTGATTGCATCGGCCTTTACCAGATATGCCCACCGAAACGGCCATAAGCTAGAGCAATTGTTAGGCGAGGACATGGAGCTGCTGCAGAGCGGGGAAGCTTTCGCTACGATTGGCAAGCTGCGCAATTGGTCGATGTCTGGGCTTCGCAAGCTAAAGGAAGGAACCGCAAATGAGGTTAACGACATCCGTTCCCATTACGTGAAGAAGGTGCAGGCATTTACGGAAAAAAACCTGCATTTGGACGTATCGCTGCGCGCGCTTGCCGATCACGTTAACCTGCATACGACGCATTTGTCCAAAATTTATAAGATCGAAACCGGCGAAGGAATAAGCGAATACGTGTCCCGGCTTCGCATGGAACGCGCATGTCATTTGCTCAAAACGACGGATAAAAAGGTCTATGAGATCAGTACGGAGATCGGATATTTGGAGCCGGCATACTTTATAAAGGTGTTCAAACGCCAGTTTGGCGTGACACCGCAGGATTACCGGATCGGTTCTTAACAACATGACAGAGTCCTATGGAAACTAACAAAGTCATATAGATGGCATCCCCTGCTGCTTGGTAAAGTAGCTTATGTGATCATCTTACTTCAAAGGGGACTGAAACATGAACAAACTTAGAAAAGCATTAGTACTGCTCGTAGCAATGGCTTTCGTCGTCAGCGCATGCAGCGGGAATGCCGGCAAGGATGAGAATAAAGGTACGGAAAATACCGGCTCGAATACAGGGGCTTCGTCGGAATCCGATGCAGCATTCGCGAAAGGCAAATATGATCCTCCGATTGACATCAGTACGGTCATCATGCCGCGGAAATATACAAACGGCGACAGTAAGGAAAACAATGTCCATGACCGCTGGATGCTGGAGCAGTTCGGCATGAAGCATAAGGATACTTGGTATCCTGCAGGCAACGACCAATATAAACAAAAGCTTCAGCTCGCAATCGCTTCAGGCGAGAAGCTGCCTGATTTCGTATTCGTGCCGACTGACTCGATTTTAACGAATCAGCTCATCGATTCCGGACAATTCCTGCCGATAGACGAGCTGTTCGACAAGTATGCGAATCAAACGTGGAAAGACCACGCTGAGCAGCATCCTGAGCTGTGGTATCCCTTCACGAAGGACGGCAAGAAATGGAATGTGCCGATTCTAGAATATACCGACAATGACGATACATTATTGTGGCTGCGCGAGGATTGGATGGAGAAGCTGAACCTTGAAGCGCCTAAGACGATTGCCGACCTCGATAACATTTTGGACAAATTCAAAAACGAGAATCCGGACGGACTGGCTGCCAAGGATGTATATCCGCTTGCGATCTCTTTGAAAAACAATACGAATACGTGGATGGGATCGCTTGACTGGCTCTTCGGCGCATACGGCGCAGTAGAAGAGCAATGGAACAAGGATGCTGACGGCAACCTGGAGTACGGCTCCGTTAATCCAGGCGCGAAGCAAGCGCTTGCCAAGCTGAAGGAATGGATGGAGAAGGGTTATATTCACCCGGATGCCGCTTTGTGGGATGAAGGCAAGACAGCTGAAATTTGGACAAACGGCAAAGCAGGCGTTCTGCCAGGCGCGAACTGGGTGCCGGACTGGCCGGCACCGGATCTGCTTAAGAACGTAGCAGGCTCCAAATACAAAGCCTATCCGATCCCAGCAGGTCCGGATGGCGCAATCGGAACGAAATGGCAAAATTCAGGCGTGAACAGCAGCTTTATGATTAACAAGGATGCCAAGCATCCGGAAGCATTCTTCATCTATTACAACTATTTGCTGGACAACTTGGCTAATCCTAAGGCTGGCGGAGCCTATGAATTCGGCTTCGCGAAAGGTTATGACTGGGATGAGGTTGACGGACAGCCAACGAACAACAAGGACAAAATTAAAGACTACAATAACGAGTTTGCGTTTATTACAGGCCCGGCGCGTATTCCAGATCTTTATATGAAAACGCTGGTTAAGCTTGCTGACGGCGCAGCGCCAGAAACGCCTTACGAGAAGCAGACAGCAGAATTCCGCAAGCCGGAAAACTGGTATTCCGCGAAAGTCGTCATGTCGCAAATCGATATTCGCAAGCAGAACTACTTTACGGGAGCGGCTACGCCTACCATGATTACAAAGTGGAGCCTGCTTCGCCAGTCGGAGCTTGAAACCTTCAACAAAATCATTTATGGCAAACTGCCGATCGACGCCTTTGATACTTTCGTAACGAATTGGAAAGTAAACGGCGGCGATCAAATTACGACGGAAGTGAACGATTGGTTTAAATCGGTTTCGAAGTAATAAAGCGATCGTGAAGTGAACGGCCAAATGCCGGCAAGACCACAGGAGTGGTCTTGCCGGTTTTTTTTGTATGCGTAACGGATTGAAATGGCAGGCTTTGGGCTTTATCGTTGCGCTTCGAAAGAAGTCGAAAGGGTGAGCGATTTCGTGCTCTCTAGTGCTTGCGCTACCTCTTTAATTTTTTCTTGGGCAGCAGTATAGGCATCCTCTCCCAGAAACAAGTGCAGCGGTGGATTGGCCGATAAAGCTACTTCGATCAAGACATCAGCGGCTTTTGCCGGATCACCTGGTTGATTCCCCGCAATTACATCGGTATGAAGATCAAGCGAAGCTTGTACTTCCGAATATTCGCTGTTGGAAGCCGAGGATACCGCTAAAGAATCACTGGCAAGGAAGCTGGTTCGGAAATAGCCGGGATAAACGACGGTAGCCGTAAGGCCAAGCGGCCTCACTTCGACAGCGAGCGATTCGGTCATGCCGGTTACTGCGAATTTGGTGGCTCCGTAACAGCCCCAGCCGGCATAGCCGCCGCTGAATCCAATAATGGACGATATGTTGAAGATATGTCCTGATCCCTTTTCCCTCATATGCGGAATGGCGTAGCGGAGCACGTTCATGATGCTGAATACGTTAATGTCAAAGTTGCTGCGTATCTCTTGGTCCGTTAGCGTTTCGAACGTTCCGATCTGCCCATATCCGGCATTATTCACGACAACATCGATTTTTCCAAAATGGCTAATGACGGAGGAAATGGCAGCTTGAACGCTTTCCTCACTCGCAAGCTCTACTTGAAGCGGTAGAAACTGGCTGGCATCCGTGTGCTGGACCGCTTCCTGCAAAGCCTCAGCAGACCTTGACGTAGCGGCAACGTTAAAGCCAGCAGCCAACAGCTTCTGGACGAGTGTAAGTCCTAACCCTTTTGATGCCCCTGTAACGAGCCAAACCATTGATTCATTCATGCAATAGAAACCTCCTAATGATTATGGGATCTGCTTGATAAGCGGATTGTCGTCTTCACAAGCTGCTTACTAGCTGTTACTAAGTATGGAGCATCAACACGGCCTTGAGGTAGCCGTTTCGAATCAGCTTCTTGCCTAATCCGATCAAAGTCGATAAAGTAGAAGAACAAAGAACAAGGAACAAGGAACAAGGAAGAAGGAACGAGCACGAGACTAAAGAAGCGAGGTGGCGATGATGCTTCATACCGCACATCAGAATGATGGCATGCTTGAGAAGCAAGCCGAATTGGCTTTTCTCATGGGGAAGCATGTAAGGGAGGATGGTATTCACGAAACAAAGATCCCAAAGCTGAAATTCATACGAAACGCACAACCGACTGTACCCATTCATCTCGTTCACCAGCCTGCGTTATGTATCATTGCGCAAGGAAAGAAAATCGTCATGCTCGGCGAAGAAAGCTATTCTTACGACCCGTCCGATTATCTAGTTATTTCCGTTGATTTGCCTCTTTCGGGACAAGTCATTGAGGCCTCTCCCGAGGCGCCTTATCTATGTCTGTTGTTGGAATTGGATCTAAGCCTCGTGCTTGATGTTATGAAGGAGTCCGAACTCTCTATGACCAAATCGAAAGAATCCCTCAGAGGCTTGTACATTAGCAAGACGGGTGAAACACTGTTGGATGCGGTGGTCAGATTGGTGCGTCTATTGGATTCGCCGCAGGATATGAAGGTGCTTGCACCGATGGTGGCTCGCGAGATTATGTACCGCATTCTGAACGGAAGCCAAGGAGAGCTGCTCAAGCAAATCGCAATGACCGGCAGCAACACGAATCGGGTGGCTGCGGTCATTCAGCAACTTAAGAAAGACTATGACAAGCCGCTGCGAATCGAGGAATTAGCCGCGTTTGCGAATATGAGCTCGGCCTCTCTTCATCGCCATTTCCGCGAAGTGACGGCGATGAGTCCATTGCAATACCAGAAGCAAATACGGCTGCAGGAGGCGCGGCGATTGCTTCTGTCCGAGTCGGCTGACGCCGCAGAGGTTGGCTTCCGCGTCGGCTATGAGAGTCCGTCGCAATTCAGCAGGGAGTACAGCCGCCAGTTCGGCTTGCCGCCAATCAGCGATATGAAGCGTCTTCGACTGCTGCCTAGCCAGCAGTCGGTGTGAGCCTTGAAGTACAGAAAAATGCCAGCAGGCGTGAGGGAAGAACCTCTTACCTGCTGGCATTTTTTGTTTGCGGACTAATCGTAGATGCGGCTGATGCTATCGGCTTTGTTCCCGGTAGAAGATCATGCCCCCGTGATAAAGAACGCCATTGCGGAATTCACCATCGGCTGTAAAATTGGTGTCATCCACATAATCAATATGGTTGCCAGTTACGATGTAGCTGCCTGTATAGGCGCTTCTCCGATTGCCTCGTGCTTCGTCATATCGGCCGTTAGGCAGAAGCTCCTGGCGGACATGCCCATCCCTAGTTACCCACATGCCGAGATAGGGGTGATGTACTGTATTCATAGCATTATTCATAACATTCGCTCCTTATGCGTGCCATTCTTTTAAGCTTCTACACTCTCAGTATGGCCAATTCAGAGCGGGAGGAGGTAGACGATTTCGATCATAGAATTGCCTATTCCACTCAAATGTTAGAAGAGCAGGATAATCATATAATGAGAATAGGACTTTGCCTTCTTTGTTAATCGGCTCTGCGCAGACAGCCTATTGGATGAATACGACGCCTTGCGTGGCCAGGATGGGAGCTTGGCAGCGCTGCTGGAAAAAATTCTCCAATCATCTCGCGGTAAATTCCCGTAACGTTGCCTACGCCCATGAAGACGCTCACATTACCCAGCGTGCTCATGCCTCCTAGCTGACCGGAATGCTCCAGCAGAATCGTCTTGCATCCGCTGCGGGCAGCGCTGATTGCGGCTGCTGTTCCGGCGGGGCTTCCTCCTACGACAATAACATCGGCTGTAGCGTGTACGGGTACGATGCGCTGCATCGTAATTTCCTTGATAGACATGTTAAATATCCCCTCTCGTTTAGGCGTTGATGACGCTTACTGCGCCTCTGGCCGTTTGCATTTACCTCAGTGTAGGAGAAAATGGCACTACTTTATAGTTTTATTTTTGTTACAATTAAGACTACAAAACGTGCAAGGGGGCTCTTCCATGCCGAGAAAAAAAACCGTCACCTTACAAACGATTGCCGATGAGCGCCAAGCGATTTGAAGAAGTAGAGGGGTAAAAACGGACTTGGCTTAGCAGGCGGAAAACCGTATAGTGATAGGAGGATCGCCATCATTCAAATAGCTTGCTTTCCGAATAATAAGGAGGAATATAAGATGAAGACGTATGAGTCCGAGGTTATGGAAAAAGAAGAGATCAAGCTGGTTGGTTTCACCATTACGGAAAGCTTAAACCATGTGCTGGAATCGAAACTCGTAGAAACGCTGCGCAGAGACCTAGCAAAACGAATAGATGAAATTAAAAATAGGGCAGGAACAGGGATATATTTGAATCAAATCTATCCTCATGACGGTGAATGGACGCCGGATGTACCGTTCGAGCATGTAATCGCAGTAGAGGTGAGCGCATTCGATCACTTGCCAAGCGGCATGATAAGCCATACGATTGCAGCTGGCCGGTACATTAGAATCATACATCAAGGCCCAGAATCACAGCTAGGCTCAACGTATGAATATATAAACAATACGTTCGGGACTAGACCTATTGATCTTGAATATTGGCAGGATATAAATGATTTGGACAGTGAAGAGAGCCGAATCGACATTTACATACCAGCACCATAAAAGAATACTTTTGCTCCGCAGCATAAATCGATTCTTTGAACAAAGAGCGCCAGTCCCATTCACAGAAGCTGAAGAAAGTAGGGGCACCAACCAGGTAAGAGTGACTTTACGCATATCTGCGGAGGGACTTATCATGTTTATGACGAGATGAATGACTGTGTATCATGTCCAGAAATTAAGAATCATATTGGAGGCCTTTCCATGAGTCAACGCTATCGCATTACTAGATCATTGCAGGAAACGAGCGGTTCACCGCGCACGATATCATTAGAGGAATGCAAACGATATTTTGCTTTAAAAGCTGATTTTGCATATTCCTCCGTTTTTACGGTATCAGGCGAAACTACGATGTCCATTGAAGGTGATTTCTTCATGTGGAGCTACGGCGATGCCAAAATTCCATTCAGGCATTATGATGGGGATATTTACGTTTCGGGTACGAATGAGGCTGTCATTCCTAAGCTTATGGAAGTGGCAAGCGAGCTAGAGGCAGATATAACGGAGGGATGATCCTTCGTAAGCTAATCAGGCGATCCTTCAAACAAGGGGCGAAAGAGCAATGAAATTCGTTTTGGTATTTGGGCCGCAGGCAGTCGGTAAAATGACAGTTGGGTTTGAATTAGCCAGCATAACAGAATTGAAATTATTTCATAATCACATGACGCTGGAGATGCTCAACCCGATTTTTGGATTTAGCGCAGAGACATGGAGACTCTCCTCTCTTTTTCGTTTTGAAATATTCGAAGCGGTAGCCAAGAGTGATATGCAAGGGTTGATCTTTACCTATGTTTGGGCATTTGACCAGCAAGAGGATTGGGATTTTGTTAACGAAACATGCCGAATTTTTGAATCGCACGGTGCTGAAGTATATTTTGTCGAGCTGGCAGCGACTCTTGAAGAAAGGCTTGAACGCAATAAAACCCCGCATAGACTCGAGCAAAAGCCTTCAAAGCGCAACCTTGAGCATTCAGAGAATGAATTAAAAGCGTCCATGGATAAATATCGGTTGAATTCACTGGATGGTGAAATCACAAGCGAGCATTATCTGAGAATTGATAATTCGAATTCATCTCCAAGCGAAGTAGCCCAGCTTATAAAAGACGAGTTTAAGCTATAAACGGAAGAGGTTAGAAGTATCGATTAGGAGCAGGTTTGCCGCGGCAGCTGCTCCTTCTTGTCATTCTCATGCTGGATCAGGACGCTTTGTTTTAATTATAGTTTGCTGCATATGGATTCTTCTTTTCCCAATATCATTTTTTTGGAGTATGAGGTTATTTATTCCCGAGAAAGAAGGAGCCAAGCTCTTTAGCAATGAGTTTGGCTTGAAGCTTCTTGGTGTGGCCGAGGCCTTTTTTGCTTTGCAGCCTCGCGTTAGGGAGGACACTGGCAAGTGCTTGCGCTGCATGGCGCAGGGAAGCTGGACTCTCTGTGCCTTCGAGCACGAGCGTCGGCATCGCAACGTTACTCCATAAGCTAGCTGGCAATGCCTTTCCGGCCATGAATCCATCGAGCAATGCGGCATCATAAGGAAGCGTGTGCGCAACGGCCATAAGATTGGACCAGACACCTGGCATCATGCGCATGAGGCTCACAACAAATGAAGGTGCGCCCATTCCCTTGGTCATGAAATATTTGATCGTTTCAGCTCGCTGGTTAGCACGGATAAGCTCATTCACATGGTGAACGAAATTTTCCGGCGGTTTGGGATCTGCTCCATCGACGACAAACGGAGGCTCATGAAGAGCCAACTTTGTGATGCTGGCCCCGCTTGCTGCTGCTTGGAGGGCAAGGACTGCCCCGGATGAAAGACCATATACACATGCCGATCCGCCAGCTGCGTCGATTATGGCCTGAAGATCTTCATATTCACGTTCAACCGTATAAGGCTGCGTATCACTGCTATCCCCGCGGCCGCGCCGATCATAGTTGTAAACGGTGAACTGCTTGGAGAGCAGCTTAGCCAGCTGCACCTGCCCAGGAAATTTCCTGTAGCTGAACGCTCCCGCTACAAGTATGAGCGCTGGTCCTTGACCGGTTTTGTCATAGGCAATTGTCGTACTGTCTTTTGATATAAGGGTTTGAATCATAGTTCTCCTCTGCTGTTACGACAGCGTGTATTGGTATTGTTTCAAGAGAATAAATCGTAATAAGCTAGGCTTGTATAAAATGACTTTGGCCCCGCAGCGTTAATGGGACACTCCGATTTAGTTCACCTTATATATAGACGACGAACGATAAATCTTGAAATCGACACACTCGTTCCATTTATTTTAAATGATTTTTAGGGAAGGTAAAATCATTCGTTATCTTGCTGTTTTATTCAAGCAGCGCCATTTGGGGTTATCGTATTTGGTATAGTAGAGGAAAGCCTATTATGCTAGAAGTATCTTACAGGGAGGCGAAACGATATGCCGACAGCCACAACGAAATATTTTGATTATGGACAAACGGAAATCGACTTTCTGTCTGGTGCGGACCGTGCGCTGGGCGAGGCTATTCAGCGCCTTGGCAGGATCGAACGCGTCACGATGCCCGATCTGTTCACTGCACTCATCCATGCTATTGTCGGACAGCTTATTTCGGCGAAGGCGGCACATACGATTTGGGAGCGAATGCAGGAGCGGCTAGGTCCGATAACGCCGGCGGGCATAGCCGGGCAGAGGACCGAAACGATTCAAAGCTGCGGCATGACGATGAAAAAGGCGGCGTGCATAACCGATATTGCGCATACCATTTCGACGGGCGCCTTTTCATTGGAGGAGCTGCGGGAGCTCGCGGACGCCGAGGTGATCCAAAGACTGATGACGCTAAAGGGCATTGGCAGATGGACGGCAGAAATGCTGCTGATCCATGCGATGGAGCGGGGCGATATTGTCAGCTGGGGAGATATCGCCATACGGCGGGGCATGATGAAATTGTATGGGCTCCCGTCCCTGACCAAAGAGCAGTTCGATGCTTACCGCCAGCGCTATTCACCGTATGGATCGGTGGCATCCATCTATTTGTGGAGATTATCCTTTGAATGAAGATAAGGAGTAGAATGATGGAATACAACATAAAAGAACAGCTGCACGCGCTCGCGGAAGAGGATTACCGGAAGTTCACTTCTGCGCTTATCCCAAACGTAACGAATTTATTAGGGGTTCGTCTTCCTCAGCTGCGTAAGCTAGCCATACCGATTGCGAAGGGCGATTGGAGAGAGTATCTGAAGCACGCCGAGAGCGATTATTTCGAAGAGGTTATGCTGGAGGGAATGGTTATCGGATTAATTAAAGCGGAGCCCGAGGAGCTCCTGCGGCGAATTGCCGATTTTGTCCCCAAAATAGATAATTGGTCGGTATGCGACAGCTTCTGTATCGGACTGAAAATGACCCATACGAACAAGGCTGCCGTATGGGACTTCATTCAGCCATATCTTGCGTCAAGTCAAACGTATGAAATACGGTTTGGCGTTGTGATGCTATTAAACTTCTTTATTGAAGAAGCGTACATTGACCGGTTGCTGGCATTGCTTGACCAGACTGATCGAAGCAGCTATTACGTCCAAATGGCGGCAGCGTGGGCGATCTCAATTTGCTACATTAAGCTGCCGGAAGTAACGCAAGCTTACTTGGAGGACAATACGCTTGATGACTTCACCTACAACAAGGCTTTGTCGAAAATAACCGAATCATACCGCGTAGATCCGGAAACGAAAAGCAGAATACGCGGCATGAAACGAAAGAAAAGGTTATAGGCTAAGCCTTATGCTGCGCCAGAAGCTTCAGCAATTGTACGCCTGCATCCGTAAAGTGGACGGATTCCTGCTCGACATAGCCTAAGTAACGGAGACTGAAAATCGCATGCTCATATTCGTTCTTGAAGAATGCTTCTCCAAGCTGCTTAAGGGCTTGACCATCCGACTCTGCTATACGTTCTGTACCGATTTGCTGAATCAGCACATAAAGGGACAGCATGTCCTTTAAGCCGCCGAACATCAGGTTCCAGCCATGCTCCGAGCTGCTGTTGTATTCGCCAAGCGCTTTCTCGATATCGGCTTCCGTCCAGTTTTCCTCTTGCGCTACGTTGATGACCTGCGTGAACGTCATTTCACAGCCCTTTGAGAGAGGCTTCAGTTCAACGGTAAGGCGGTCAATCAGCTCGCTGAATTGCGGCATCTGGAAGGTAAAGACCAATCGGGTTGGACGCTCAATTTCCAAGTATTCACCGGTAGCCGTGTATTCAACGCCTTCACGCTCATCGATAATCGTCCATCTTCCGCCTGCGATAGGCTCATTCACGGCTAATTTGTTCGTACCCTCATTCGTCATCAGCCATTTTCTCATCATGACAGGATTAATCCAAGCATCGAATACGCGTTCCGCCGAAACATCGAATTGCCGTATCATAATCAGCGTAGTCTGGGACACATTAGCCATTTGTTAACATCCTTTTCTGCATCGTATTTGTTGTTCGCACTCTAAACTAATATGGATAGAACGTTAATGCTTTTCCTTTTCCGCTTTGCTCAGCTCGCGTTCAAGCGCATCGAACTGATGATTCCAAAATTGTTCATAGACATGCAGCCATTTGCTTGCTGAAGCGAGCGCTTGCCGGTCAAGCGAGCAAATATGCGTACGGCCGGCAACCGTCCGGTGCAGCAGGCCCGTGTGCTCCAGCACTTTAATATGCTTGGAAGCAGCGGCAAGCGACATGTCAAAGGGAGCGGCCAGCTCCGACACCGTCCGCTCTTGCAGCGACATCAGCCTAACCATCTCTCTTCGCGTCGGATCGGAGAGTGCATGGAAGATGGCATCGAGTTCATCGTCATGTTGTTTAACCATACGGTTAACTATATACGAATACAATAAAATGTTCAACCAAATGGTTGAACATTTTATTGTTCAAATATAGGAAAGTATATCATTTTCCAACTTTCTCTATATTTCTACGCGAAACGTAAGCTTAGCCGCCAGAGGACGGATTCAGCCGTTTACGCTTGAAATATAGGAAAGTATATGATTTTGCCGTCCTTTCTCTATATTTCTTGGTATGAAACGCGCTGCGCCGCCAAAGGACGGCGACAGCCGTTTCACCTTGAGCAAAGCTTGTTGTTCGGGGTTATCAGGCTTCATCGACGGATAGGGTTAAGGCTCAAAGCCTTTCTGGCTAATAAAGATTTGATCCTCGGAGAATACCTGCTTCATCCGTTCCTGGACGAGCTTATATGCCGACGGGTCATGCCACTCCTCGAGGCCAAGCTGCTCATACCATTGATGGATTCCGAGCTGCCTGCTCCGTTTCCCGCTGCTGCCATCGCCCATGAAATAATCATCGATGCAGATGCGGTCAACGAGCGGCCTCAGCTTATGCGGGAATTCCTCACTGCTCGGCAATATTGGCGCGATAGCGGCTTGGGTGCTTACACCTGCTTCGGAAAGCAATTGCAGCGTCTTCAGCCTGGCCTGTATCGGAGGAGCATCCGGCGAGAAGTGCTTGCGAATGGGTTCGAGGTCCGTCTCTATCGTCATGCTAATACGCACCTTGTCCCCAAGCTGCAAGAACAAATCAATATCGCGTCGCACCAGCGGGCTGCGCGTTTGGATGAGCAGGAAGTCAGGCGGCTGCTCGACCATAACCTCCAGCAAGGATCTAGTGATGCGCTCCTTATGCTCGATCGGCTGGTATGGATCTGTGCTTGAGGACATGAAGATCGTTACCGGTCCCTTAGAGCGGGCGCGAAGCAGTTCTTTGCGCAAGACAGCCGCAGCACCCTGCTTAATATCGACCCAGCTTCCCCAGTCCTTGCCTCGGAATAGGGAAACCGGCATTCTCCGAACGTAGCAGTAGGAGCAGCCAAACGAGCAGCCTGTATAGGGGTTGAGCGAGTGGCTGTAGCCGGTTAGAAATCCGGTTCCTTTATTGAGAAGCGACTTGGGCTGCTTGTAAGAATATTCGATGTTCATCTATTCACCTGCCTCCTTTAAAGAGTAGCATGAACAGCCATGAGAGGAAACGTTAGGTCGCATCATGAAAAATAATGCCTAAGCTGTATCTTGTTCCAGCAGTTACTGTGCTTACGCCATGGCGAAGCGTCGTTCTATAATAGCCGCGGGTGCCTGGGACCGGGCGGTGCTGCGTCGGAAATAAGAGCCCTTCGCCTTGTCGGAGCGTGATAACATGTCCTCGGCTTTGCGCCCGCGGTCGCTGTTCGATGAGCAGGAATTCACCGCCCGTAAAATCACGTTCCTTCTCATTCAGCGCGAATACCGCCTGAAATGGAAAATAGACATCCCCATATAGATCCTGATGAAGGCAGTTGTAGCCGCCTTCCTCATACTTCAATAGTAAAGGCGTTGGGCGCTCTTGTCCCGCGGCATGGCAGCGGGCGAGAAACTCGCTCAGGGAAGGCGGGTACACGGCGGATTGTCCCAGCAGCCCAAGCCAGCGGTTAGCTACTTCGGCCAACCCAGGATACAGCCCTTCCCGCAGCTGCTGCACGCATGCAGGAAGAGGAGCCTGGTAATACTTGTACTCGCCGACGCCGAATCGGTATCTAGCCATGTTGATCGTGGTGCGGTAGAGCTCTTCATTCCCATAGGCTTCTATGATTTCTTGGCATTCTGTTTGGTTTAGCAAGGCAGGCAGCCTCGCAAAGCCGTGTTCATCCAACGAAAGCTGTATGGCATCGAAGTCAAGCAGAGCGATACGCTGCGGGAGGTTGTCAGCCATGTGCGCCGATCCTTTCGCGGCTAATCGCTGCGCTCTCCAATTGGAGCAGTCTCGTTTTCATTTCAATCCCGCCTCGGTAGCCAGTTAAGGCTCCGTTTTTCCCAATTACGCGGTGGCATGGGATGGTGATGAGAATCGGATTGGCGCCAATGGCTGTGCCGACCGCACGAACCGCGGAGGGACGCCGGATCAGACTTGCGATATCGGAGTAGGACTTCGTCTGACCGTATGGAATATCACTCAGCGCCTGCCATACTTCTAGCTGGAAAGGGGTTCCCTGGCAATCGAAAGGAATGGTGAAGCCGGTTCGCACGCCTTGCAAATATTCGATCAGCTCATTTCTAAAAGGCTCAAGCGCAGCATCGTCGCGGACCAAGCGATATTCCGGAAGCTTTTTGCCCATCCATTCTGCCAGCTCCTCGAACGGTTGGTTTTGCGATCCTGCAAAGCATAGCCCTTGCGGGGTAGCTGCGAGATGAATGTGCCAGTCCTCATAAGCAAGCGTAGACCAATACAGCTGAGGCGAATCCTTTTTGTATATCATTCAAGCATCTCTCCATTCGTTTTTGGATGGTCTTTCCGATAGCTTGCCGGCGTTTGATTCGTTTTTTTCTTGAAAAGGGTGATGAAATAAGGCGTGTTCGGCAGGCCGACACGCGCTCCAATGTCGGACACCGTTAAGTCTGTGTCGAGCAGCAGCCGTTGCGCTGCTTCGATCCGAACCTGCTGGATATACGCCACTGGCGTAAGCTGCTTGACCCGCTTGAAGGTTCTATGAAGATGATAAGGGCTGCCATGAAGTGCTTCCGCCAACGCCTCCAAGGAAAGCACGTTCATATAGTGATGATCGACATAAGCGGTCGCGGCGGCAATCCATTCATCATCCGGCATGCGCTCCCTAGTAGGCTTGCAGCGCTTGCAAGGGCGAAAGCCTGCCGATTTCGCTTGGTCAGCCGTGTCGAAGTATGCGATATTGTCATGGTTAGGCGGTCTGGATTTGCAGGAAGGCCTGCAAAATATACCTGTTGTCTTTACGGCATAATAAAATTGGTCATTGTAGGAAGCATCATTGCGAAGAACGGCATTCCATTTCTCCATTTGGCTGCTATCCGTCATAGGGCTTCACCTCTTCCACTAGTATAACCTCATGATTGAACGTATGTACGCATGCAGGAATGGAATAGCAAGATAGTGAAACATGATTGAATGGAAGCAAAGAAGCTTTTGATTAAAGCTAATGAAACTTGAAAACGTAGTTATGGCGCTCAATTAACCAGTCATACGACTTGCGATGGCGGCAGGTGTTATGATAACAACCTAGTGATTGGTTTGGCAGAACTTTCACCAATTACATGAATCAAGGCAACACTCATAATGTGGTGCAGCAAAAAGATGGAAGAAAGGCGTGGAGAGACGTCCTTTTTCTGATCTATTGGCAAAAGTGGCGGGGCTTGGTTGAGGAAGCTGCGCGGGAGCATAGCAATCCGTAAGAAACGCCGCTGCTTCTGAAATGCTATAATGAGAATGAATAACCCAATAAATGGATGGAAGGATGATTTGTAAATGGCAACGCTTAAACCTTTTATAATCTCGGAGGATTCCAGAGCGCAGGCTGATTTCTATATTGGAGCGCTTGGCGGCCAAATTCAATCTATCATGACGCATGATCAGGCACCGGAGTCGAATGATGCGATGAAAGATAATGCGATGAAAGATAAAGTGATGCATATGTGCTTTGATGCAGGCGGAGTAAACTTCTTTATGGCTGATGCATTTGGACCTCTAACGAGAGGGAACGGCTTCAGCCTGAACATGGAGTTCGAGTCTGCAGCAGAGGGAAGGGCAGCGTTCGATAACCTAGTTGCAGGCGGCAATGTCATTCAACCGTTGGAGCCGGTTTTCTGGGGCGGCATGTACGGACAACTGGAGGATAAATACGGCGTCTATTGGATGATTAGCTGTGGAGCCGAATAAGAATTGCATTTGAATTAACGATAAGTTAGAGGAATGAGTTTGTCCCAAGCATTCACGGTAGATTCAAGGAATGAGATTGCCCCAGAAGCATTCACGGTAAACTCAAGGAATAGCGCTATCCCAGAAGCGAAATGCTCCCATAAGGTAGACAGGTGAAGCGATCATAACCTGTTGCTGTATAGGGGGCTTTTTTCATGAGGAAAGGAAACTTGCAGATAAAGGATCGGTTGCACTTTTTGCAGCATAGCCTCCACGATAGCGGAGGCCGAACCGGGCTGCTTGGAAAGCATCGGTAGTATAAGGGCTAAGTTGCACTTGTGCAGCGTAGCTTCCATGATTGCGGAGGCCAAGCGAGGTTACTCGAAAAGCACCAATAGTATCTGAGCTACGTTGCACTTTGTGCAGCGTAGCTTCCATGATTGCGGAGACAAGCGTGGTTACTCGGAAAGCACCAGTAGTATTGAGCTAAGTTGCACTTTGTGCAGCGTAGCTTCCATGATAGAGGAGACCGAACGGTGCTGCTCAAAACGTACCAGTAATATGTGAGCTACGTTGCACTATATGCAGCGTAATGCCCCCTTGTCTCGACTAGACTTGCATTACATTGCAGTTTCTGCAATGAAAACAGCTGATTCTAGGTTATTTCAAGTGAATCTTCGTTTTTCATTGTATTTTGTACAACGTGGTCCCTTAAATACAGTCGCCTATAAGGGTTCTGTTGTACTTTGTGCAGCGTAGCTTCCATGATTGCGGAGGCCAAACGAAGTTGCTCGGAAAGCAGCGGTAGTATCTGAGTTAAACATTTAACTTCACTATAAAGTAGGCCATAGGTGATTCGACGTAACATTTAGGAGATGAAATTGCCAGAAGGACGTTGAGTCAGCCTTGTTTATTTACTGTGTATCCGACATAGGAATAGGAGAATCAAAGTGAATTCAAAGTGAATTCAAAGCGTATCCAAGGTTGTAAGTACATATTTTGTATCTACTAAATGACGAAGCTTAGCTTGTCATACGTAACAAATCCCCACTCGGCAGCGTCTCTAGATTACAGATCATGTATATTTTAGGGGGGAGACGTGAAAAAATTGAAACGTGGTATAGTGATGCTAACCAAGCTAACCAAGATAACCAAGCTAACCGTGCTAACCGTGCTAACCGTAATCGTGACAGTGCTATCCGGCTGCTCGGAAGCAGAAGAGAAGCCATCCGCTTCAAGCAGCGATTTAGCCGATATTTATTCGTCGCTAGATGTGTTGAAAGCTGATTCTGAATTCGTAGCGGAAATAACACTGACAGGAGCCTTCAAGGCACTACCGGAATACGAAGGAGCGAACTTTTCACTTACGGAGGTTAAGGTGCAAGAAGTTATAAAGGGGGATGAACGCTATAACGGTCAGGTTATTTCATTAATAGGCTTTGCGCCGCTAATCACAACCGAGAAGAGCGACAGGTTCGTATTGTTTCTTCATCGCTATGAGGGCCCTGTCCTATCAGAGGAAGCGTTTGTCGTTTCCGGCGTATTCCAAGGCAAGTTTCGAATAGACGACAAAGATAAAATCCATTATGACAATCACGATTATTTGGAGACAGCGGCATTTTATAAGGAATTGGACGGTATGAGTCTCGGGTCGTTTAAGTCGCTGATTAAAGAGTAGCTGAAAACCTTAGGAATCACGTAGTCCATCAATGGAGGTGGTACGGATATTGGCTGCTGATTTTCTGGGATTGATGGTTGACCACGTAGAGTTTCTGGAATGCCGACGTATGAAGAGACGAGGAGATCTTATATAACTGATTATCAGCTTACAGAGAGCAGCGATTGACATCAATGATTATGAACCGAGCGGAGAATCGTATAAAATAGATAAGCGGTCACTTAGAGGACTGCAACGATCAATCTATCCCTACATATAAAGGAGCACGACAGGATGACATCACCTTATGCGCCGAAGCTTGATCGGACTTACATACTAGGCCAGCTAGAGGCGCTGCTGAACATTCCTAGCCCGAGCGGCTATTGCATGGAAGCGATGAAATATATGGAGCAAGAGGCAAATCGGCTGGGCTATGCCCTTGCATTCACGCCGAAGGGAAACGGGATTATTACGGTTCCGGGACAATCGACGGAGAAGGTAGTCGGCTTGACTGCGCATCTTGATACCCTCGGGGCAATGGTTCGTTCCATCAACGCGAGCGGAACGCTTCGCATCACGCCGATCGGCGGGTATGCGATGCATACCATCGAAGGCGAGTATTGCGTCATCCATACGCGCGATGGCCGGAAATATGAAGGAACGGTGCTTTCAACCAAAGCATCCGTACATGTATTCAAGGATGCAGGCGAATGGAAGCGCGAGGAAGCCAATATGGAAATTCGGATCGATGAGCTGGTGAAGAGCAAGGCGGATACGGAGAAGCTAGGTATTTCCGCAGGCGACTTCGTATCATGGGAGCCGCGCACACGCCTGCTTGCGAATGGCTGGGTGAAGTCTCGGCATCTTGATGACAAGGCGAGCGTCGCTGCTCTGCTTGGCCTTCTGGAATGGCTGAAGCGGGAAGGAAAGACGCCTGCCTACACGCTCAAGCTGATTTTCTCGACTTATGAAGAGGTTGGACACGGCAGCTCCTATATACCAGAGGATATTACGGAAATGATTGCCGTTGATATGGGCGCCATAGGCGATGACCTATCGACGACCGAGATGGATGTATCGATCTGTGCGAAGGATTCCAGCGGTCCATATGATTACGCGATGACTACTCGGCTTATTGAGCTGGCAAAGCGTGAAGGCATGGCCTACGCGGTTGATATTTATCCGTATTATGGCTCGGACGCATCAGCGGCTCTCCGAGGCGGCAGCAACATTCGTGCGGCTTTGATTGGCCCAGGCGTCCATGCCTCCCATGGCATGGAGCGCACGCATGCTGACGCAGTCGTCAACACGGCAGCTTTGCTGCTGGCCTATGTCATGGAATAAGCTTGCCGGAAGGGGTATGATCCGAGTATTGCAACGATAACAGCCCTACCCCATAAAATGGAGCAAAGAACCGTCAACATCACTTTAAAAAGTGATGTTGACGGTTCTTTTTTTTACCTTCATTTATTTGCCAAACGGAAGCTGGAATTTCCAAAATGACTTTCGGATCGCCTTCTATAATGACTATGGCTGGTTAAAGCTGTGTCCTTCTTGTTCGCCTCTTTCGTCAAAATCAGCTCTGGGTAGGCCATTAGGGGAAGCAGGAGCAGTAGTCTTTTGGAGGTAGCCGGCGGGTAAATATTAGCCCGATTTCAGTACTTGCGAAGCTTTATATTTATCCCGAATCGTGGATGCCTAACCTAACATTGCGCGTGGGAAACGATTTCATTCCTCGACAATTTTGGTGTTGACCCTATTGAATGTCCGTTTTTCGGGCTAATCAAGCCTTTTTTTAGATTAGAATATTGTTATTTTTGTTTTTTTGCTGTAAAGATAACGTTCTCATATTAGAAAATATTCATATAAAGGGCCGTTGCGAAAAATGTCGACAAGTCATTTTGTCCTGCTTTAGTAGGATGCTGGTCAATAGTCCCTTTTTTTTTCGAGATTTTAATCGTTTTTTTGATTGATTTTAGCGAAGCGGCAGCGCTTGAAAAAGAGAAAATCCTTTATTTTACGCGGGATTGAGGCGAATGTCGCTCCTTCTAAAATGAGTCTTGAGTGGGATTCTCTCAGAATATTCATAAAGCGCTTCCAATTGTCAGAATTCTTAACTTCGACAATCCAAATCATCCCTTTTATATCCTACTATTCACATCAATTAGGAGTCCGTACTTAGGAAAAGCAGGACCAAAATGAGCATGATTGTCTAATGGCGACCATGTCTTTATTCCCTCAAGAATTATTATCATCTGTGTCATACTAGAGTGCAAAGAGAGGCAAGAACAGTTCCAGGAATCAATGGACATACGTAAGCTGATGAATGGAGGTTTCAGAGATGAATGTTTCAAATCAGGAGCAGAAGCGGGTAAGGCTGAAGCAATTTTTGAAAATATTATCCGAGGACCCTTCTCTACTCAAGCAGGATGGTCAAGTGGAGATGCGAACATTGCCGGAGCTGCTTGCGGCAGTAGGCTGTCGGCTGCGCAATGAACCGATCGATATGGCTGAGCTGGTATCGCAGCTTCTTGGGAAGCTCGGCTTGCAAGCCTGCTCCTCCGATATGATGGAGCATGTTATGAATGGCGGAACAGTAGATGATTTTATAAACACGTCCAAACAATAATGGTGTCCTTATTTGAAGGAGCCCCCCAAAAGGGCTGCTCCTATTTATAAGTGACGCCCAAAAGTTCGCGTTTTGAATAATTAGTAAATTTTAATATTCATTTAGAACAACTTATAGGGCGTTAAAAACGCAAAAGATTTCAATAGTAATGGAGGAACAAATTTTGGAATTGAAACAGTATTGGCTCATCGTCAGAAGAAGGCTGTTGATGATAACTTTGATGATTACCGTTAGCTGTCTGGCCATCGGCATATACTCCAGCTACTTTATTAAGCCGCAATATGAAGCATCCGCTAAATTAATCGTCAACGACTACAAGGACAGCAGCTCGCTGCTTTCGAGCATTGACGTTGGCTCGATTAACTCCACGATTGGACTTATCAAAACCTATAAAGAAATTTTGAAGACACCGCGAATGATGAAAAAGGTCGTGAAAGAATATCCGAAGCTTGGCGTCACATACGGCGAGCTAATCGGAAAGGTAAGCGTAAGCTCGGTAAACGAAACGCAGGTCATGTCCATTTCCGTGAGGGATGATTCTTACGAGCAAGCAGCCCAAATTGCCAATGCCGTAGCGATTGTATTCCAGAAGTCGGTTCCTGAGCTGATGAAGGTCGACAATGTATCCGTCCTTGACCAAGCCGATCCGAAGGAATATCGCGGACCGGTAGCGCCTAACGCCAAGATGAACATTGCAGTCGCATTTATGCTTGCCTTGATGATGGGCGTAGGGCTTGCCTTCCTGCTTGACTACTTGGATGACACCGTGAAAACCGAGGAAGATATCGAGCTGCTGCTTGACGTGCCGGTTCTGACCTCTATTCCGAAGTTCGAAGAACGAGACTCTTTGGAGAAAACGAATAGCTCGCCTTTAACGAAGATTGCTGGGAGGGAACAGAATGTCTCGCTTGATTCCTAAATGGAACCTCATTACCGAACTAAATCCCAAATCGCCGATCTCCGAAGGCTACCGGATGCTTCGAACGAACATTGAGTTCTCGACGATTAGCCAGAAGCTGCAGGTCATTATGGTTACTTCCTCTAAGCCGAGTGAAGGGAAAAGCACAACCTGCGCCAATATGGCTGTGGCATACGCCCAAGCGAACAAAAAGGTGCTGCTGATCGATGCGGATTTGCGCAAGCCCTCGCAGCATCATATCTTCGGCAAATCCAATCGAACTGGACTGACGACAGCTTTATTCAATCAGCTGGCGCTTGAGGACATTATCCAGTTCACGAATACAGATAATTTATCGATTATACAAGCGGGTCCAACGCCTCCTAATCCCTCGGAGCTGCTGTCATCGGAGCAGATGGCCGCACTTCTGAAGACTGCGAGAGAAAAATTCGATGTGATCATCATCGACACCCCGCCGATTATGTCCGTTACGGATGCGCAAATCGTAGCAACGCAGAGCGATGGCGTCGTGCTTGTCATCGATTCGGGAAAAGTGAAAAAGGAAATTGCCCTCAAGGCGAAGGCTTCAATCGAGCATGTCAAGGCGAGGCTCATTGGCGTTGTACTGAATAAGATCAACCGAAATCATTCTGATATCTATTCCTACTATTACGGGGAAAAAACCGACGCATAGCTCAGGTTTTCCCGGTTTAGTGAGCAAGAAATAGATAGGTAATGTCTCCTGCACCTCTATCACCGGAGGCACTCGGTCATGCTGTGGGTCAGCCGACCTTAGACGTTAATCGTCAAGGGTGTGACGTGAGGAGGGGTTCAATGCCCCTGTAAACCAAAAAATATAATAGGATAGGGTGAAATCAAATGAAAAAAGTGAGAAAAGCCATTATCCCCGCAGCAGGACTAGGAACGCGCTTCTTGCCGGCAACGAAAGCGATGCCTAAGGAAATGCTTCCAATCGTCGATAAGCCGACCATTCAGTACATTGTGGAAGAAGCAATCGAATCAGGCGTTGAAGATATTATCGTCGTGACCGGTAAAGGTAAACGGGCAATCGAGGATCACTTTGATATCGCCTTTGAGCTTGAGCATATTTTAGAAGAAAAAGGAAAGTACGATATTTTGGAAAAAGTAAGGAAATCATCAAATGTGAATCTCCACTACATAAGGCAAAAAGAGGCGAAGGGGCTCGGACACGCCGTCTGGTGCGCGCGCAACTTTATCGGCGATGAGCCGTTTGCTGTCCTGCTTGGCGATGATATCGTCGAGGCTGACGTGCCTTGCACGAGGCAGCTTATCGAGCAATATGAAAAAACAGGACGCTCCGTAATCGGTGTACAGACTGTAGGCGTTGATCAAACGCATCGTTACGGGATCGTAGATCCGGGACAACGGCTGGATAATCTGTACGAGGTTAACCGTTTCGTAGAGAAACCGCCCCAAGGGCAAGCGCCTTCCAATCTCGCGATTATGGGCCGTTACGTGCTCACCCCGGAAATATTCGAGTATTTGGGACGGCATGAAAAGGGTGCCGGCGGAGAGATTCAACTAACCGATGCGATTCAAAGCTTGAATATGAATCAAGGCGTTTATGCCTTCGATTTCCAAGGAATCCGATATGATGTCGGCGAACAGCTTGGCTTTATTATGACGAATATTGATTTCGCCCTTAGAAACAACGAGCTTAAGTTTAAGCTGATGTCTGAGCTTGAGGACCTGATGGAACGGGAGTTAAGCAAACAGCTACTGGCTGGAAGGAGTGAACGAGTATGACGCCTCCACAATATCAGGATGAAGCGGTAGTTGGCGTAACCGACTATTATGCGAATGCGGTTTCGAGGCAAGGCGACGGCCAAACGATTACGATGTATGCCGTTATGAAGCGGACGATTGACATTGTTGGTTCATTTTTTGGCTTATTGCTGCTTAGCCCGTTGTTTGTCATCATCGCTATCCTTATTAAGTGGGAGGATCCGAAAGGGTCCGTCTTCTTCTATCAAACAAGGATCGGCAAAGACGAAAAGCCGTTCCGCATGTATAAATTCCGCTCAATGCTGACCGGCGCCGAGGATAAGCTGAAGGAGCTGCTCGACAAGAACGAGATTAGCGGCGCAATGTTCAAGATGAAGGATGATCCACGGATTACGAAGATCGGCAAATTGATCCGCAAGACGAGCATTGACGAGCTGCCTCAGCTGCTGAACGTGCTGCGGGGCGAGATGTCCTTGGTTGGTCCAAGACCGCCGCTTACGCGGGAGGTTGCCGAGTATACCGAATATGACAAGCAGCGCTTGTCGGTGACGCCAGGCTGCACAGGGCTTTGGCAGGTAAGCGGGCGCAATAATCTATGCTTCAAGCAGATGGTGGAGCTTGACCTTGCTTATATCGAGAAAAGATGCATTTGGTTTGACATCAAGATTATGTTTAGAACGGTGAGAGCGGTCGTTGGCTCCCAGGACGCATATTAGGAGTGAAACACTATGGCCAGAGTGCTGCATATATCGGAGTTTACGAAAGGCGGGATTGAGACGCATCTGAACGAGGTGCTGACCTATCAATCGGGCCGACATGATATTTATCTGATGGCTTCCGAGCAGAACTCCAGTCCGGATACGCTGCAAATCAGCCGGGATCGGCTGACCCTGTATCCTTACAAGCGGAAGCCAGCCTATTTTGTCCAAGCGATTAAAGCCATTCATCGTACCGTGAAAGAGTTTAATCCAGATATTGTGCATGTCCACGGAACGTTCGCAGGTGTCTTCCTGCGAACGTTGTTTTTTTTCAAGAGCCGCCGGCCGATCGTTATTTATAACGCGCATGGCTGGGCATTCCTGATGGACATCAAGCCTTGGAAGCAGCGCATATTCGCTTTGGTCGAGAAGACGTTGGCGCTTCGCACCGATTACATTATTAATATTTCCAAGCATGAATACAATATGGCGATGCATTACGGGCTGCCTGCCCGGAAGTCCGGCATCGTATACAACGGCGTATCCGATACAACGCCATCGAATACGACTCCCTTTGAAACCGAGTCTGACCGGATCAATCTCCTCTATGTTGGCCGTTTCGACCGACAGAAGGGATTCGATCTGCTGCTTGAGGTGTTCAATGAGCACAAGTTCAAGAACGTCAGCTTATATTTGGTAGGCGATACGGTGCTTGAGGCCGTCGACTATCATTTCCCGGAAAATACGGTCAAGCTCGGCTGGGTAGACAATTCGCAAATTGACCGCTACATGAACGCCTGCGACGCAGTTATTATTCCGTCGCGCTGGGAAGGGTTCGGCATCGTTGCCATTGAGGCGCTGCGGAACAAGAAGCCTGTCATAGCGAGCAATCGTGGCGCATTGCCCGAGATTATCAAAGATGGCGTAAACGGCTATGTTTTCGATTTCGAGAATAAGTCAGAGCTGGCGGGGATCATCAACCGCCTGGACAAGGATACGCTTGCGGCTATGGGTCAAGCGGGCCTCGACATCTTTCAGGAAAAGTTTCATTCGAATCAAATGAACAGCCAAATCGAGCGCTTGTACGAGGACGCCATGCACAATCGTAAACGGCTGAAGCCGGTCTTTGGCCCTTAAGCTTACGTTTCGCGTAGAAATATAGAGAAAGTTGGCAGAATAATATACTTTCCTATATTTGAAGAAAAGCGGCAGGTACACAGCTGCCGTCAACAAATACGTCTAGATTCACGGGGATGGAGAGAGGATGAGCCAAAGCTTGCAAAGCAATCCAATGATTAAGGGGAAATCAGCTAACAAAGTCGAGAAGGAACAGGTATTTCTAGCGATTTATCTTATCATTTTGCTCGTGCTGACCGTCTATCAAGACTTCCCCTTAGTCAATATGATCGGCGAGATCGGCCGGACGCCTATAATTATGCTGCTGCCGCTATTTGTTTTTTGTGAAATCGGGCTGCTTGCCAAGCATAAGCGGGTGATGCACGGATCGATGCTTCAGAAGTATATATTCGGTTTTATTTTGTATTTGAGTTTAATCACAATCGTTTACCTGCTCGTTCAATTTTTGCAGGGAAGCTACAGCTTTGGCTCTGAGGGGCTTATGGGCAAAGGGATAAAGGTGCTCATTTATTTTGTGCTGATCCTGCTCTACATCAGGCATATGCAGCTTGTATTCTCCAAAATTAAAAGCTTCAAAATGCTGTACGGCTGCTTTCTGGCGGTCGTTACATTCCTTGTTGCCATCATGATACTTGAGCTCATTAGCATGCCGAACGCATTTACCTATCTCCATTCGGGAAACAATCCCTATTGGCGGGTAAGGATGCTCACCTCAGAGAGCAGCACGACAGGCTCGATCGTCGTCGTGTATGCGTCCATCATGGTCTATTTGACCAAATATTTAAGCAAGTTCGCCCGTACGATCTCGGTGATATACGCAGCTAGCTTCTTTTTGTTTTATATGTTCATAACCGGCTCAAAAGGCTTCATGATCATTATTCTGCTGACGCTCGTCGTCACGATGGTCAAGTTTCTCGATTTCCGCAAAAAGAAAAATTTCATTCTGCTGATTGCCGTCGTACTGGCCATGTACATGTTCATTACCAACTTCTCGGCCGGTTTGCTCAGCTCATTCAGCAATGACATCGAAAACTACACATCCTCCTACACGCGTATGGGAACGATCATTATTGCGCTGATTACTGTGTTTCACAACCCGCTGGGGGTTGGAACCGGAGCCTATCTCATGTATTTCGACAAGTATGTGAATGATTCCATCAGCATGATGTCCCATTTCTATTACAGTATGTTTGGCATCAGCCAAATCAATGCGGGGGAGCTGTTGCAATATTCGGGCTCGGACAAAAACTTAGGCGTCAAATCGGGCTTTTTCCAATGGGTCATGTTTGGTGGTTTGTTTTCGGTTTTGTTCTTCTATTTGATGGCCAAGAACCTGATTATAAAAGTGAAATCGAGCTCCATTTTGTTTTTAGCACTCATCTTTATTTTGTTTTCCATGCTGCTCGTATCATTGGAAATCAAATACGAGGTATGGCTGCTATTCGCTTTCATCAGCCTTTTCCTCGGGAAAAACGAGTTTCACACCACTAACAGGTCGGGGGTAGCCAAATGAAAATGCTTGTCGTATGCAGTGATTTCCCATATCCCGCCGACCATGGCGGCAGAGTTGATACTTGGGGGCGAATTAAGGTGCTCTCCGAGCTAGGCTGGAAGATTCATCTGCTCGTCTGCGGCAAACAGACGCCAACAAAGGAAGAAATGAAGGCCGTATACGATTATGTGGAGGAAATTACGCTCTGTGACCGCCGCAGCAAGCTGGCGGATCTGCTTCACGTCATTCCGATGCAGGTGCAGTCGCGAAGCGAGCTGAAAAATGTCGATCTGGCCGGTGATTATGATTATGTGCTGCTCGAGGGCGACTATGTATACCCGATTCTCGACAATCCCAAGATCAGGCAGGATACCGCGATTCTAAGGGTGCACAACGATGAAGCGGTGTACTTCAAGGCACTGGCAAGAAGCACGAAAAACATCGTCCACAAAATGTACTATCACATGGAGAGCAGTAAATTTTCGGTGCTGCAAAAAAGAATGCTGGAGAAGGTCGACAAGTACCTCTTTATTTCCAGCAAGGAGTTCGAAAGCTTCCAAAAACAAAATCCAGAGGCTAAAAGTTTATTCCTCCCGCCTCCGGTTATGAACGGAAGCTTCGAGGCTAGCGACTTCCAAAGCAAGCATGTCGTCTTTATCGGCTCATTGTTTATGCCGAACAACCGGGAAGCTATTCAGTGGTATCTCGAGCATATTCATCCGCTCATGCTGAAGGAGCCGGAATATAAATTCATTATCGCAGGCAACAGCAGAAAGCAGAGCTTAAGCTGGCTGGATGCGTATGATCTGACTAATGTAATCGTTCACGACACGCCTAAGAGCTTGACGGATATTTACCGAAACGGCTACTTATTTGTCAATCCGATGCAGAACGGCGCGGGCGTCAAGCTGAAAACGATTGAAGCGATCCAGAACGGCTTGCCGGTTATCTCGACTTCCATTGGTTATGAGGGGACGGGCCTAATAGACAATGAGCATATTATGATCGCGGACCGTCCGGAACAATTCTACGGCAAAATCAAGCAGCTGTTCGATAATCCGCAAACCGCCAAGGCGCTGCTCGATTCATCTCAAGCGTTTCTGCGCATGCACTACAACCATAAAGAAGTGCTGAAAGGCTATATACAATCCTTAAATACCAGTTATCAAGTAAAGCAGGTGCTATAGATGAGCAATCGTAAAATCAACGTCTTGTTTGTAACGCATGCAGAGAAGAAAGGCGGGGCGGAGCAAAGCCTCATTCATCTCATCAATTATTTGGACAGCACCAAATACCGAATCTTTTTATTAAGCCCGCAGGATGCTTCCTATTTGAACGAAATAAGAGCCGATTATACGCATTTCCCGCTGCTGCTCGGCAGCATCAAGCAGAAATTCGGCTTAGGCTATGTGGAAACGGTCATGAAGATTAAAGCCTTTGTTCGAAAAAACCGCATCGATATCGTTCACGCCAACGGCTGGAGGGCGCCATGGTATACGGCGCCGCTGAAGCTGCTAGCGAAGAGCAAGCTGATCTGGCATCACCGCGATTATACGCATTTGCGCATGTTCAATCAGGTGCTGCCGCGGTTTTTCGACCAGGTTATCTGCATCTCGCATTTCGTAGCAAATTCGATTCAGGGCAGCAACAAGACGATTATTTACAACGGCGTAGATCCGGAGCTTGCGCTCACGAAAAAAAACCGGGCGTTCATGGAGGATGACACGCTCGTGATTGGGACGTTCGGCCGAATCGTGGAATGGAAAAGGTACGATCTCATGATCGAGGCTGTGAAAAAGCTTGCGGACAGCAGCCGGATGAATTGGAAGCTGCTTATTGTCGGCGACGCGTCCGTTGACGGATCAGACGGCTACTACAATGAAATGATTGAAAGAGTGCTGTCTTACGGGCTTGAGCATCATGTCGTATTTTACGGCTACAGCCAAAAGCCGCTGGATGTCATGAAGGAATGCGATTTGACTATCAATTTCTCGCTTAATGAGCCATTTGGCAGAGTCATCATCGAATCGATGCTCGTCGAGACGCCGGTCATTGTAGCAGATTCCGGCGGGGCGCCGGAAATCATCCATGAGACCAAGGGTGGCTTTATCGTCAAGGATGGGGATGTCGAGGAGCTTTATCAGGCTATAAGGCGCGTGTATGACGGAGAAACGGATCACCAAGCGATGTCTAATCAAGGCTACGAAAGCGTGATGAAGGATTTCAATATGAGCACGATCGCACGCAAGGTGGAGCATACGTACCGCAAGCTGTTAACGCCAAGCTTGAAGCCGGAAGCTGCAGGGGGTTCCGATGAGTATCTCATCCAGTCAGATTAGCTTCGGCAAGCTGCTCGCCGTATTGAAGGGAGCAGCCGTCCTTTCGGTCAAGACAAGCTCGGTAGGCAGGCTTGGCCGGATAGCAGGCAAGCTTTCCATGAAGAACAAAGGAAGGCTCATCATGGGAAGAAACGTTTCCTTTCATGCGAAGCCATTTCCGTCCGCGGTGACGGTCGAACGCAATGCTGAGCTTATCGTAGGAGACAATGTGTTTTTTAATTACGGACTCGACATCGGCTGTACGCAGTCGATTCGAATCGGCAGCAACACGATCATCGGGCCGATGGTGAACATTATCGATACGAACTTCCATCCCGTCGATCGATCGGACAATGCGAAGGGCAAAGCGATCGTGATTTCCGATAATGTGTGGGTCGGCCGCGGTGCGGTTATATTGCCGGGCGTGACCATCGGCGCAAACTCGGTCATTGCGGCGGGCAGCATCGTGACGCGGGATATACCGGCGAATGTGCTTGCAGGCGGAACGCCGGCCAAAATAATCCGCGAGCTGGACATTTCGAATGAATGGATTCGCAGATATAACGAATGAAACAAGCAGCAATGATTCTGGCGAGGTTAGGGAGCGTAGGGCGATGAAAGTATGGATGTGGCCGAAATCGAGCGAGCTTAATTTCTATAATGATTTATTGACGGATTCGCTCAGCCGTGAAGGCATGGAAGTAAAGGATCTGAAGCATGGCAAGCTGATGCTGCAGGTCGGACAAGCCAAAGCAGGTGACATCGTGCATATTCATTGGATGCATCATGCTTATCAGAACCGTAATCTGCTGCTGTTCCTCGTAAAGTCTTTCATATTCATTATGACGATGCTTTATTTGAAGGTGAGAAGGGTACAGCTTGTATGGACGATTCATAATTTATATCCGCATCAAGTTTCTTTTCCAGCGCTGGAGCGTTTCATGCGGACGATAATCTGCAAGTTTTGCAGCAAGCTGCTGGTTGCCTCCGAGTCGATCAAGCGCAAGGTGATGAGGGAATTCGGCGTACCCGCAGGCAAGCTCTTCGTGGTAAAGCATGGCCATTACCTTGGGGTGTACAAGTCGAAAGGAATCGATTGCCGCAAGGCATACGGAATTAGCGAGGATGCGGATGTTTATTTGTTCCTTGGCGCCATTAAAGCATATAAAGGCGTTGAGGATTTAATCGAAGCCTTCAACGCAATGAAGTCACGGCAATCCTATTTGATCATTGCGGGCAAAGCCGACAAGCAGATGGAATCCTATCTGAAGCATGTCGAGGATAAAGAAAATATTAAGCTGGACCTGCGCTTCATTCCGAATGAAGAGGTGGCGGATCTAATCAGCGCGGTTGATGTCATGGTCATGCCGTACAAAGAGATTACGACCTCAGGCTCAGCGATTCTGGGGTTGTCGTTCAGGAAGCTGATCGTCATGCCGGATAATGACTTTATCGATGAGTACTTCAAGGAGGATATGGTCGTCCGCTACAACCCGGCTGACTATAACGGCTTGGAGAATGCGATGAAAGCAGCCTTGAATGTGAAGAAAGAACATAAAACACCGCAATACGAAGAAGTGCTCAGAGAGCTTGAATGGAGCACGATCGCGCAAAAAATAAAAAAAGTATACCAAGGATGGGGATAAAAGATGAAGGTTACCGTTGCCATCTGTACCCATAACCGGGCCAAGGATACGGGAGAAGCAATCGAGAGCGTGCTCGTGCAGAATTATGAGCCGGAACAGATTGAAATCGTTGTGATCGACAACCGCTCGACTGACAATACAGCTGAGGTCGTGGGCTCGCTGGCTCAGCGCCACGGCGCAAGAGTTCGTTACGTGCTTGAGAACAAGCTGGGATTGTCGGTTGCACGCAACCGAGCAATTAAGGAGGCGAAGGGCGAATACATTCTGTTTCTTGATGATGACGCGCTGGCTTCGCCCGGATGGGTTCGGCATATCGTGGAGGTGTTCGAGAGCAGCCCGGACATCGGCTGCGTCGGGGGCAGAATCGACCCGATCTGGGAGGTTGCCGAGCCTGACTGGATACCGGAGGAGCACCGGTCGGTGTTTACGATACTGGATTACGCGGACAAGGTGAAGGAGATGCCGGCTCCCGCCATTCCATATGGCGCGAACGTCGCATTCCGGACCAGCGTCTTCCGGCATTTCAAGCCCTTCCGCGAGGATCTGGGCCGGGTCGGAACGAATTTGCTGTCAAGCGAGGAGAGCGAGCTGATTGCGCGGATTAGGGAGCGTTACACGGTATTCTACACGCCGCATGCATCCGTGCAGCACAAAATCGCCAAGGAGCGCACGACGAAGAAGTGGTTCCTGAAGCGAATCTTCTGGCAAGGGGTTAGCGATGCGGTCAAGCGGCAGGACCGAAGCTTCACGATGATCGTGAAGCATGTGATTCGAATGGTTCAGGCTGTTGGAGCCTCGCTGCTGTCGATCTTCCATTTCAAAAGATTCATACGCCAGGTTGTGAAAATATGTTACCGCAACGGGTCGCTAGTCGGCATCCTGCGTTATAACGGCAGGGGTTGACGTACAGCTATGGCACAGCTCGCCATTTCGAAAGCATGGAGAGGCAACGGACTCGTACAAACGATTATGCGGACAAGCGCAACGAATTTGCTCGTCATGGTTATTAGCACGCTAACCTCAATCGTGACGGCGCGCATGTTCGGCGTAGTCGGGAAAGGCGAGTTCTCGGCTATTCTATTCTGGCCGACATTGCTCGCGGGACTTGTAGGGTTCGGCTTGCCGACCTCTCTCATTTATAACCTGAAACAAAACAAAGGCAGCGCGGGCGATTTTGTAAGAGCAGGGTTTTTGTTTCAAATCCCGGTCAGCATCATTGTTGGCGTCATCGCATGGATATGGATGCCAACTTGGCTCGGGAATTACCCAGCTGACATTGTCGCGATAGCGAGATGGTATGCGGTGCTCATGCTGCCTATATTGCTGGCGATTAATCTCATCTCAGCGCTCGCACAGAGCACAAGCAGATTCAACGTGTACAACGGATTGCGTCTATGCGTTCCATTGTTCAATCTTGTCGGGCTATCGGCTTTATGGGCAATGGGCGACCTGAGCCTATGGAATGCATCGGTTGTTTTCTTGGTGACCAGCGTGCTCGTCGTGGCTTGGTCCCTATACAGCATCAGGGATGCGCTGCGCATTGAATGGCTGAAGGGCCTCGGCAACCGGCTCGCTGCTAAAGCGCTGTTCGGCTATGGAAGCAAAGTATTCGGTGTCGAGCTGCTCGGAACGCTCTACTCGCAGTTTGATAAAATCATCATCCTCTCCATGCTGACCGCTAGGGAGCTCGGGCTATACACGGTGGTATATGCGCTGTCCCGCGTATTCAACGTCGTGCAGATGGCCATTACGAATGTCGTGTTTCCGAAGGTAACCGGCATGGAGAATTCAGCGATTATCGCAACGGTTGGCCGGGCGTTCAGGCTTTCCATGCTGCTTATGACCATCGTCGTTATTCCGAGCATGTTCATTGGCAGATACCTCATGGGTATCCTGTTCGGAGCGCCGTTTCTGGAAGCGAGCGGTGCGTTCTATCTCCTCTCATTCGAATGCATTCTAGGCGGCGGCTCTTGGATACTGGCTTCTTCCTTTAATGCGATGGGACGACCGGGACTTGTGCTTATGCGCCAACTCATCGCGCTTGCGGTAACCATCGGCTTATTCTTCCTATTCACGCCGATGTACGGACTTAACGGCATCGCGTTAGCCCTATTGATTGGCGCTGTTATCCGTTTAGCGGTGACGATGGCTTCGATGCGGATTATATTCCGCGTAGGACTGCGCGGAATGTTATTTGACCGGAATGATTTCAAGTTTCTTATCGAGCGACTGAAAGACAAAAAACAACGTAAAGGAGCGCGCTGACATGTTAGTAGAATCGAACGTACACCCGATGGAGGGCCTGAAAAAACAGCTGCTTCAAATCCTGAAGGTGATCCCGCCTGGCTCGAGTATATATTATGTCGATTATCCCGTTTATAACAACGGCGGCGATCTGCTGATTATGAAAGGGGCGGAGGCGTTCTTCAAAGACAATGGAATTCGCGTTACAGCGCGTTACAGCGTTCTTGATTTCCCCGATAAGCTTGCCATACCGATGGATCAGATCATTGTGCTGCAAGGCGGAGGAAACTTCGGCGATCTATACCCGGTGCATCAGAAGCTGCGCGAGAAAATCGTCAAGGATTATCCGAATCATCGCATCGTCCTTCTTCCGCAGACGATCTTCTTCGAGAAGGATGCGGAGTATGACCGGACGGCAGCGATATTCAACGCACACAAGGATGTGCATCTATTTGTAAGAGACACCTTGTCATATGGCGTAGCCGCTCAAAAATTCGCTAAATGCTGCGTGTATTTATCGCCTGACATGGCACATCAGCTATGGCCGATATTGCCCAAAAGCACCCCCGGCAAAGAGCTGCTGTGCTTCTTCCGGACCGACATTGAGAAAACAAGCGAGCAGGAGAGCTTTGAATTGGCAGGGAGAGGCGATTACCTGGACTGGGCATCGCTTTACAACCGCGTCGAAAGAAGGTCGATCAAGATGATCGGGCAGATGATGACGAAGAGCGGCGTACCGCTCCCCATGCAGGCGATCTGGGGCAAGTATTCGGACTATCTGGTCGATAAGGCGGTCAAACGCTTCAGTGGATACCGGGTCGTGCAAACCTCAAGATTGCATGGTCATATCCTGTCCTGCTTGATGGACAAGCCGAACACGCTGCTCGATAATTCATACGGCAAAAATTCCAATTACTACAACACATGGACCAGCAGCATCAAATCGGCGCAGCTGGTGATGAAGAAGTAAGCAAGCTGCAAGTTTTATGATATAGGCCGATTATGCTCCATCAAAACCGAATGGGAGGAATCATAATGAAAATTGTTCTTCTATCAGGAGGCTCAGGCAAACGGCTGTGGCCGTTGTCGAACGAGTCGAGGTCCAAGCAATTTCTAAAGGTGCTCAAAAATGCGGAAGGCGAGCGGGAATCCATGGTTCAGCGAGTATGGGGCCAGCTAACGAGCGCCGGATTGCGCGAGCATTCCTATATTGCAACGAGCAAGCCGCAGGTAGATATGATTCATAGCCAGCTTGGAAGCGAGATTGAAGTTATCGTTGAGCCCGAAAGAAGAGATACCTTCCCGGCTATCGCGTTGGCGGCTACCTACTTGTATTCGGTACAAGGTGTGAGCCTGAACGAGACGGTTGTCGTGATGCCGGTCGATCCGTTCGTAGAGGAGTCATTTTTCCACAAAACGAAGGAGCTTGAGCTGGTACTGAATGAATCGGGCGCTGATTTGGCGCTAATGGGCGTCAAGCCAACCTATCCATCCGAGAAATACGGCTATATCGTGCCGGAGCCTGCTTCTTCGGCGGATGAAACATTTGTCGATGTTCACAGTTTCAAAGAGAAACCCCGCGAAGAAGAAGCGGCAGCGATGATTGAGCAGGCTGCGCTTTGGAACTGCGGGGTTTTCGCATTCAAGCTCGATTTCCTCATTAACATATTGATCGCGAATGAGCTGCCTATTCAGTACGACGAGATGCTGAAGCAGTACGATAAGCTTCCGAAGAACAGCTTCGACTACGAGATTGTCGAGAAATCCAATCATATCGTAGCGCTGCCGTTTGATGGCGACTGGAAGGACCTCGGTACTTGGAACACGCTGACGGAGGAAATTGAGACACCGTTGATCGGCAGAGGCATTATTACCGGAGATTCGGTCAATACGCATGTCATTAATGAGCTTGATATCCCAATCACGCTGTTGAATGTTTCCAATGTGGTCGTTGCGGCCAGTCCGGACGGGATCTTGGTTTCGGATAAGGCCTCGAGTCCAATGATTAAGGAAGTCATGAAGCATTCCGATCAACGGCCGATGTACGAGGAACGTCGCTGGGGCCGTTACCGCGTGCTGGATTACTTGAAATATCCAAGCGGCAAGGAAGTATTGACCAAAAGGATCTGCGTTGCGCCGGGCCGGAATTTAAGCTATCAATATCACCAGCTCAGGAATGAAGTATGGACAATCGTTGCGGGACATGGAGTGATGGTCCTGAATGGCAAAAGTTTTCAAGTGAGCGAAGGCGATGTATTAACAATATCAAAAGAAAGCCTCCACAGCCTGCGGGCGGAAACCGAGATGGACATCATTGAGGTGCAGACAGGCACGGAGCTGATTGAAGAGGACATTGTACGGCTTGCTTTCGATTGGAAAGAAATTTTGGAATTGTGCACGGTATAACTAATTGAATGAATGAAGGAGCGATGGGCATGAACATCACGGTTATCGGAACGGGCTATGTTGGGCTTGTATCAGGAATTTGTTATGCGGAGCTGGGCAACCGTGTCATTTGCGTAGACAAGGATCCTCGCAAAATAGACATATTGAATGCAGGCGGCATCCCCATTTACGAGCCTGGCCTTAAAGAGCTGGCTGCATCGAACCGTGAAGCGGGTATGCTGACCTTCACGACCGATCTGCAGGATGCAGTCCGCCAATCGGAAATTATTATATTGGCAGTTGGGACGCCTCCTCTGCCGAACGGCGAGGCAAATCTCTCTTACATTAACCAAGCCGCTATCGAAATTGCCGAGGCGATGAATGGTTACAAAATCATAGCGGTCAAAAGCACGGTTCCAGTCGGCACGAATGAACGGCTTGCAAGTCTAATCAGCGACTACACAAAGGAGCGATTCGACAGCATTTCGCTGCCGGAGTTTTTAAGAGAAGGCTCGGCGATTCAGGATACGCTGAATCCCGACCGCATTATTATCGGAGCGAGCTCGAAATCAGCTGCGGATGTGATGACGCTGCTGCATATTCCGCTTACGGAGCAAATCGTCGTAACGGACATTCGCAGCGCGGAAATGATTAAGTACGCATCCAACGCTTTCCTGGCAACGAAGATATCATTCATTAACGAAATCGCAAACATTTGCGAGAAGGTAGGCGCCGATGTAACCAAGGTCGCTGAGGGTATGGGCTACGATAGGCGTATCGGCCCGTCCTTCCTGAAAGCGGGCATCGGTTATGGCGGCTCCTGCTTCCCAAAGGATACGAGCGCTTTGATTCAGATAGCGGGGCATGTCGATTACGAATTCAAGCTGCTTCGTTCGGTGGTCGAAGTCAACCAAGATCAGCGTTTCAACGTTATTCGCAAGCTCGAAACGATTTTCCATCACGAGCTGCATGGCAAAACTATCGCGGTTTGGGGGCTTTCCTTCAAGCCAAACACGGACGATGTCCGAGATTCTCCAGCAGCCGAGATTATTCAGCACTTGGTTGATAATGGGGTTAAGGTAAAAGCCTATGATCCAATCGCAACGGAAAATTTCCGCTCCATTTATGACATTAACGGAGTGGATTGGTGTCTGAGCGCATTGGAGGCAGCACAGAGCGCAGATGCGCTATGCTTGCTGACCGAGTGGGAGGAATTCTCGCGCGTTGATCTCGGAACGCTCCAGAAGGTACTGAGCAGTCCTATCTTAATCGATGGCCGCAACGTATTTGAAGAGGAAGATTTGCTCGGAACTGAATTCGTGTATTATTCTGTTGGCCGTCCCAGCTTGAATCAAGGCGTTAAGGAGCAAATGCCCGTTCTGCAATTCTAGACCAAAATGATGATCAGAGGTGACGAGATGATGTTTAGAAAAAGGATCACTTTATCTGCGCTTGCACTGTCGATGCTTACTGCGTCGCTTGGCGGATTGCCGTTAAGCCAAAAGGGGCTTGCGGAGAAACTTGGAATTAGCCAAACGGCATATGCCGCTGAGACGGAATTGCCATCCAGCGTATTCCTGGATCGCATGAACAATTTGTATGCCGCGCTTGCGGCCGGCGATCCCACAGATATGCAAGAGGTCAGAAATTTCCGCGATGAGATTGCTGGACTTGATGAGGCGTCAAATGTGAATTTAATCGATCCCATATGGTCGAAAATCAGCGCAAAGCTGCCTGAGACGGTAGATCAAGCTGCATTAAAGGCCAGCTTATTCCGGATCATCAAGGCGGTCGGATCCTTCCGCTATGATCCAGCCGCTTCTGATTTGGAAGCTATCCGCACCAACCCTGAATTCCGTGCAACAATCAAGACGATTGCGGCAGCAGGCGGGGATGAGAACATTAGATTGGATGACTTCCTCGTCTTTCTATTTGGAGACGGCGCCAGCCGCAAAGGGGTCGAAGGCACAATCGGCAGCTTGCTGGCTAAGAAGACGCCTGTCGAGCTGATTCAGCTGCTTGGCAACAAGCAAGGGATAACGGCTGTTTTGCTCCAGGCAACCGAAGAGCTGCTCGGAGAAACCGGCCAGTACAAGTTCAGTGCGATTATGGAAAACCTCGGCATAACGCCGCAGGACGTGAGATCAACAGTGCTGCAGTTCCAGGTTAAGTTGAAGAAGGACGAGCCTGCAATTAGTGCAATGACCGTCGCTTATATCCGTTCGGCTGCGAAGACGGATGTGAAAATAACGGATGTGGGCCGTACGCATGCATATAGCTTGAACGTATTTGGCGTTTCCATCTACCCAGCTGTGCTGCAGTGGTCAAAGGCATCTGGCGATGCGAATGTGACCGTGAAGCCAACGGGCGTTGTGACGATTCCAGGGGACGCAGCAAGCGGAACGGCAGTGATTCAAGCGAAGCTAATCAATCCGTACGGAGGTGCGGCAAAGGTTGTATATGAGCAAGAAGTGACGCTGAAAGCAGCCGCAACGCAAGAAACCGAGTTCCCGGCGGCGGCTTTCCTAGCACGTATGAAAAAGGTGCAGGAAGCGCTTGCTGCAGGGGACCCAGCAGATATCCAAGCCATTATTCAATTGCGCAACGAGCTTAGCCAGCTCACCTTTGCCAAGGATCAAGCGTTGATTGATCCGATCTGGAATAAGCTGACGGCGAATCTGCCGGAAGATGCGGATCAGGCTGCATTGAAGGAAGGCTTATTCAACATATTCAAAGCCGTAATATCGATTCCTTACGATGGGCAGGCTGCCAGCCTGGAGAGCATTCGAAACAATCCTGAATTCCGGGCCACATTGAAGGAGCTAGGACAAGCAGGCGGTGAGCCAAGCTTTGTCGTGGATGATATCCTCGTCTTCTTCTTTGGTTCAGAAGAAGCAGGAAGCGGACTAGAAGGCGCGATTCGAAGCCACCTGGCGGGCTTGTCGCCATCAGGTCTGCTTCAGCTGCTTGGCGATAAGCAAGCATTACCCGCCTTGCTGCTTCAGAAGGCAGGGCTTCTCCTAAGCGATAAAGAAAACTACAAGGTGAGTTCCGCTTTAAGCGAGCTTGGTGTTACTGCGAAGGAGTTTAACGATACTTGGGTTAATTTCCAGCAGCAGCTTAAGAAGGATGAGCCGGCTCTTAACGCGTTGACGGTTGCCTTGCTGCGCTCAGAAGCGGTAGAGACCGCTAAAGTGAGCGATAACGGGCGGGAGCAGAAGCTCACATTGAAGGTATTCGGTGTTGATGTGCCGGCGCTTGCGCTTAGATGGAGCAAAGTATCCGGCAGTCAAAGCGTGAAGGTGGATGCGAATGGAACCATTACGCTGAACCGGGACGCAGAGAACGGAAAGGCGCTCGTTCGTGCTACCTTCATTAATCCATACGGCGGAGCAGCCAAGGTCGTATTCGAGAAGGAAATCACCTTAACAGCGAGAGCAGGCGATCACTTCCCAGCTGAGCAGTTCCTTGCCAGGATGAATAAGCTTCATGCGGCGCTGCTTGCAGGCGATCCGGCTGACGTGCAGGATGTTCGCAACCTGCGCGACGAGATGGCGAAGCTGGACTTTGCCAAGGACCAGGCGTTAATCGACCCGATTTGGAACCGAATCGCGTCTCAATTGCCTACTGAGATAGACAAGGCAGAGCTGAAGAAGAGCTTGTTCCAAATGATCAAAGCAGTGGGATCGATTCAATACGATCCTGAAGCAAAGCAGCTTGAAGCCATCCGTACGAATCCGGAATTCCGCGCAACACTGAAGACGATTGCCGCGGCAGGGGGCGTTGAGAACCTTACGATGGATGATTTCCTCGTCCTCATGTTCGGTGACGGCGATGAGCGTCTGGGCGTTGAAGGCACGATGCGCGCTATTATTTCAAAAATGAGTGCAAAAGATCTTGCTCAGCTACTCGGCAACAAAGAAAAGATCAATACGGTTCTTACAGAGGCAATGGGCAAGATTCTAGTGGCAAAGGACGATTATGCACTAAGCAAAGCGTTCTATAATCTGGGCGTTAGACCGGTGGATGTGTACGCAACCGTTCTGAAATTCCGAGTGAAGCTGAAGTACGAGGAAAAGGCGCTTAACGCATTGACGGTAGCTTATATTCGCTCTGAGGTTGTCTCCTCCGTCAAGATTACGGCAAACGGCACGCAGCATGACTACACGCTGAAGCTGATGGGCAAAGAGCTTCCAACTTCGATCTTGCGATGGAAAAAGGTTTCAGGCAGCAAAGATGTCACGGTCGACTCGCGAGGCAAAGTGACGATTCCGAAGAAGGTAGCGGAAGGCAAAGCGGTCATTCAAGCGACGCTGATCAACCCTTACGGCGGATCGGCCAAAATCGTATTCCAGCAGGAGGTAACGCTGGTTAACGACAAGGTCGTGCTTGATCCGAAGGAAGAGTTCAAGAAAATTGCCGCAGCGCTGGATGAGAAGCTGGATGCTGTCAAGAAAGAGCTGAAAGCAGCTAAGGATGACGAGCAGAAAGCCGAATTGATCGTCAAGGTTGTTCAAGCTCGCAATGAAGCCCTGAATGCTATCAATAAAGTTGAAACGACCAATGCGCTCAAGAACAAAGCGATCAATGAAACGAAGAGCAAGGTCAATAAGCTTCTAACAACGATTATCACAGAAATTATGCGTTCTTAAAAGGCAGCCAGTTCTCCTTCTCCTCTGAGAGGGGGGACTGGCTTCTTTTCAAAATATAGGAAAGTATATCATTTTGCCAACTTTCTCTATATTTCTACGCGAAACGTTAGTTTAGCCGCTAGCGGACGGCTTCAGCCGTTTACGCTTGTTCAAAACGGAAGGTGGTAGGAACTGGAATGAGCCAAGGAAACTCAAGAAAAAAAAGACGCCCGCGTTTCAGTAAACCAGACACCGTTAATGTGATACTGGGATCACTAGCAGTCATCTTGGTGCTGGCATGGGGTGGTCTGTATTGGGACAAAACGACAGACCGATCGTTTGTTGTTAATGCGAAGGGAGCGCCGCCAGTTATTATCGCAGAGCTGGATGGCACGATCATACCGTCGGAAGCGCCGCCTACAAAGAAGCCGGCTGCAGTAGTGAAGCCTGGTAAAACGGAACAAGCAGGCAAACCGAATGAACCGGTTGCTGAGCTCCCGGATTCAAGTGAGGCACCAGAAGAAACGCCTGTGACGGAGAGTGTGGATACAGAAAAACCAGTTGCAACGCCGCGTCCGGTTAAGACGCCAAAGCCTGCAAAGCCTACAAGCACTGAAAAGCCGGATAAAGGAACGGTTACGAAGCCGGGCACGGTTAGTACGCCAAAGCCGGAGGAAGAGCCAGCAGTCGTGACAGAGCCGCCGGTAAACCCAGTAGTGAAATACGAGCAGCAGCTGGCACAGCTTCAAGCGAAATGCACCCAGGATATGGGCGGGATACTGGCAGGAGCTGAAGAGAGCGTTGCACAGCTTGATATGTCAGATCCATATGCTTTCCAGGAGCTGAATCAAAAGTGGATGGACGGGCTGTCGAATGCAGAGGCCGATTGTAATGCAAAGTTCCAAGGCATGATTGCAAGTGCGGAAAAGGATGGGGTAGAGCAAGGTGATATCGAGGAATGGGAGCAAGCTTACAGCAGTCTGATGCTGCAGCTTCAAAGTGAATTTGAAGCGAAGCTGCTGCTGTTAATGGGAGGATAACTATTCATCCTTGGGTAGGGTACGGTCGCGGAGAACGCGTTCGAGCAAGCTGCGAATGAGCTCTAGATCGTCCCTCTCCAAAGGAACTCCATCCCAATGAAGCTGTTCATAATTCAAATATTCCTTTGCATTATGGTTAAGCTCGGCAGGCGGTTCCGGATAATCGGTCAATCCCAGTAGATAATCAGCGGACGTGCGAAGCTTGCGCGAGATCGTCTGGATGGATTCGATGGTTGGCTGTCGATAGCCGGATTCATAGCCCGCATACGTGCTTTTGGCAACACCTAAATAATCGGCCAATTCCTGCATCGTCAATTTCCTCGTTTTACGCAGCTGCTTCAATCGCTTCGCGAACATCGTGATCCCCCCTCTCCAACGTCTCTATTCTATCAATCTAAATGTTGGGTAAACGCACACATAATTATAGCATGTTTACCATTTGCATGTACAAGTCTGAATGTTGATATCATATGAACGTTTGAAGCCTTTCTAGAGGCTTGAACGGTCTGTACGGTCTGTATGCTCGGGACACTTCGGGTTCTTTTTCTCGGTTTGTTTGCTTATCCTAAAATAGATGGACGTGCAGGCAAACGGTTTCCGCTTGCATGGTTTCATCCCGTTAGGAGGCTCACGGATGAAAGCAAGCATATCGGGGAAAGTCATGCTCATTTACGGCAGTATCGTCCTGCTCATTATCGCAATCACCTTCTGGCTATCCTATCAAGGCACGGTCGGCAGGCTGGAATCTGACCTTACGAAAACGAATCTAGCACTGCTTGGGCAAGTGGATCAGAAGATGGAAGCGGCTTTCCGGCAGACGGAAAAGGATCTGCTCGCGCTAATGGAGGAGCTTGAATTTGTTTATTTCATGCTGGACAGCTATGAAGACGATGCCCAGCGCTATAGCAACTACTACGGGCTTACGACCAAATTGAAGCATTTTATTAATACGAATCCGAATTTTTCTTCTATATTTATTTATTCTGCCGTGAATGGGGATATATTGACCGAGAAGGCTTATATGAACGATATCTCGCAAGGAGACAACTGGCTGGATGATTACATAGCGATGCCCGGCTATTCCAAATGGCTGACCACCCATCCCGTGTGGGATGGCACGGCAACGCAAAACGTTGTAACGCTTATTCGTTCCTATCCGACGCTCAGCCGCCCGGGTTACCGGAACGGCATAGCTGCTGTGAACATTAACGAGGATGTCATCTACAGCATGATTCAATCGGTGTATGACAATAACGCAAGCGGTCATTTGTTTATCTTCGACGCGGAAGGGAATGTCGTCAGCCACGATGACAAAACGATGCTGTACCAGAACCGAAAACAGCTGCCCTATATGAAAAGCATTTTGGAGGCTGAAGGAAGCGGCTCCTTGCGGATAAAGCAGGATGGCGTCCCGCAAACGGTATTCTACAGAACCTCCGCTTATACAGGCTGGAAGGTAGTCAGCATCCTGCCGGAATCACAGATCTATGAGCCGATTAGGCTTACCCGCAATTTGTTGTTCGCTTTAGCGGGCGGCATGATCATCGCTGCGCTAGGCGTGCTGTTCTATATCAACCGCTTGACTTTCAAGCCGCTTGATCGCCTTGTCGGGAGGCTTGCTGGAGCTTATCAGCCGGATGCCAAGAAGCAAGGCTTTGACACGGCGGGGGTTGCCTATTTGGAGTCTGTATTCGAGAGAATGCTGCTTGATCGGGAGCATCTGGAGAAGCATGTCAGAGATTCGAAGTCCGTATTGAAATGGCGATTGATCATGGACATGCTGGCTGGATATCGAACGGATTATCAGGCGCTTCAGCATCATCTGGAATTTACGGGCATCCGTCTCTACCCAGAGCGTTATCTTGTCTGTACGGCGGAGATCGGCAAGCCGGAGGGCGGCATTAGCCCGCGGGACGAGACGCTTTATACCTATGTATTCTGCAACGTAGCGGAGGAGCTCATGGGAAAGGAAAGCAGAGGCGCGGCAATCGACCTGGGCGGCGGACGAGCTGTACTGCTCTTCAGCTTTGCGGAAGGGGATGCGGAACAGAATCATTTGCGTGCGCTCGCCATGGTAGAGCTGCTGCTTGAAATCATTAAGAAGCAATTCGGTTTGGTCGTTACTGCTGGCGTAGGCAGGGGCGTTAGGGCGCTCAAGGACATTCAAAGCTCCTATAACGAGTCAAGGAAGGCGCTTCGGTATAAGCTGCTGTTCGGCCAGCATGCCGTCATCTCAATTGAGGATATTCAGCCTTCTAACAGCCAGCAATACTATCGCTTAAGCCGGAAAACAGCCCGAATTATGGACATGCTTAAGCTTGCTGATATAGCGAAGCTCGGGCTCGAGGTCCGCCAAGCATTTGAGCAGGCGGTGGAGCAGGGCCTAGCCCCGGATTTCATTCGCCAGTTTTCCTTTGATTTGATCGTCAATGCGCTTCAGACCGCTGACTCACTTGGCATTGGCCCGGAGGAGTCGATGGGGAATCTCGATAGCATCTATGAGAAAATCGAGCAGTCTGAGGATTGGAAGCACGCGGAGCAGCTCGTTCTCGCCGTACTGAGTGAGCTGGCAGGCAAGCTTACGAGCAAGCGCAGCCAGCGGGGAAAGAGTGGCACCATTGACCGAATGGTGGGCTACATTCAGAGCCATTATCATGAAAGCGACTTCTCGCTGGATCGGCTAGCCGAGCATTTCCAGCTAAGTCCTACCTACATAAGCAAGCAGTTCAAAGAGTACACGGAGCGGAATTTCATTGATTACCTCATCGAGGCTCGCATCGATGCATCCAAAGCCTTGCTTGCAAGCACCGACCTTAAGGTAAACGAGGTGTCCGAGGCGGTAGGGTATATGAATACGCGAAGCTTTCTGCGGACCTTCAAAAAATATACGGGAAAGACTCCGACCGAATACCGGGAGCTGTCATCGGGGGATCGCCCGTGAATGCTTACAGGGAGCAGGATTCTAGGCAAATGACAGCGGAAGAATGCACCTGTTCAAAAAAAGAGACACAGCTTTTCGCAGCAAAAGACACTAGGCACAGAACATGTCTATTTTCAACCTCCCTCCATGTCGTTTACGATCGAAGCGTAAACGGAGGATAAGGGGGGGGAGACGATCTGGATCCGGCTTAAACGGGATAGGCATTTGTACTTCATGCTCCTGCCGATTATCTTGTTTTATGTTCTCTTTAAATATGCTCCGATGGCGGGAGAAGTCATTGCGTTCAAGAATTATCGGTTTGCGGACGGGATCTGGGGAAGCGATTGGGTAGGCCTTAGGCATTTCCACATGCTGTTTGAAAGTGTGGATTTCTGGCGGGTGCTGCGCAATACGCTGTTGCTGAACGTATACAGCCTTGTCTTCGGATTTCCGGTGCCAATCCTGCTTGCTCTGCTGCTTAATGAGGTGCGCAAGGAATGGTATAAGAGAACGGTGCAGAACCTGCTGTATTTGCCGCATTTCATCTCTTGGGTCGTGCTTGGCGGTATCGTCATTGCCGTTTTATCGCCGAGCACAGGTGTGGTCAATCTGATTCTAAAGCAGGCTTTCGGCATAGAGCCTATTTATTTTATGGCTGACTCGGCATGGTGGCCAGTCGTTTACACGCTGTCCGGCATTTGGCGCGAGGCGGGGTGGGGCACTATTTTGTATTTGGCAGCGATGGCGTCTATTGACCCACTGCTGTATGAGGCAGCCAAAATCGACGGGGCGAGCAAATGGCGGCAGATCTGGCACATCACGCTGCCAGGCATACGCAGCACGATTGCCATATTATTGATTCTTCGCATGGGGCATATGATGGATGTCGGCTTGGAGCAGACCTTGGTGCTCCAGAACCAGTCGGTACTTGATGTCGCGGATGTAATCAGCACCTATGTGTATCGTGTCGGGCTGCAAAATATGAACTACAGCTATACGACTGCGCTTGGGCTGTTCCAATCGTTGATCGGCTTCCTGCTCGTTGTCTCTGTCAATCAACTCATTCGCAGATTCGGCGAGAGGGGGCTGTGGTGACGATGAAAAGGACATCGCGTGCATATGGGATCGCCGAAGGAATGGGGAGAGGGTTTCTTTACATGTTTTTAGGCCTCTCCTCGCTGCTCGCTCTTTTTCCGCTTTGGTATGAGCTCGCAGCCTCTTTTAGCAGCAGCAGAGCGATAACGGCAGGCGAGGTGCTGCTGTGGCCGGTCGAATTCAATCTACATGCTTATAATCGCTTGTTTGAAGACGGGCAGATTTTGGTTGCCATGCGCAATACGGTTGTAATCACGCTTATTGGCACATCGCTAAATATGCTCATGACGATTCTTGCGGCTTATCCGCTCTCCAAGCGCAGACTGATGGGACGCAGCGGACTGCTTCTGTTCATCACGTTCACGATGCTGTTCGTATCCGGAATCATACCTAGCTTTATTCTTGTGAAGTCACTCGGTTTGATGGACACGTATTGGTCACTGTGGCTTCCCGCCTTAGTCAGCACCTATAACCTATTTGTGATGAAAACTTTCATGGAGGGCTTGCCGGAGGAGATCGAGGAGTCGGCAGCAATGGACGGTGCCGGCGACTGGCGGATTCTGACGCAGGTTATGCTGCCGCTGTGCAAGCCGATTATCGCGTCGCTTTCGTTGTTCTATGCGGTTGGCTGGTGGAATTCCTATTTTCAGGTCCTGCTGTACATTACCAAAAGCTCGCATCAATCGCTGATGGTGAAGCTGTATCAGATGATCAACCAGGTAGATGCCAGCCTGCTTAACCATGCAGGAGGCAGCGAAGGAGCAGAGCAGATTTTGTTGACGCCGGAAGGGATCAAAGCGGCGGCAATCATCATAGCCGTTACGCCGATTCTGTGCGTATATCCGTTCCTGCAGAAGCATTTCGTCAAAGGCGTTTTAATCGGATCGGTGAAAGGCTGAAAGCTAAAGGCTAAAAGCTAAAAGCTAAAGGCTAAAAGCTAAAAGCTAAAAGCTAAAAGCTAAAGGTTAAAGGGGATGAGCACGGGATGAGAAAAAAGAAGATCGGCACAACGGTAATCGCCATTAGCTTGCTGCTTGCATTGCTCGCTGGCTGTACGGGCAGCTCGGAGCCAGCGGAGCCGGCAAGCACGCCGAAGGCTGGAGAGGATACCGCAGCCGAGGCTAAAAAAGAAATTAGCGTGTCCATACTGGACCGGGGCGAAGTAGCGGCGGAGGAAGGCAGCTACGAGAATAACCGCTGGACCAGGTGGATAAACGACAACGCGCCAGCCAAGGTCAACTGGATTCCGGTGCCGCGCACGCAAGTCCAGCAGAAGCTGAACACGCTGATCGCATCCGGGTCGGCGCCGGATCTCATCTGGGAATATGATCGGAGCTACATTAGCCAGCTGGCGGCGCAGGGCGCCATTCAGCCCGTAGACGGCTATATTGAGAAATACAGCACGACCTACAAAGCTTATTTGGAGAAGCACCCTGAGCTGAAGCCTTTCCTGACGATTAACGGGAAGATGTATGCGCTCGCCAGCGCGCGCGGGCAGGAAACGGTAGCCAATCACGGCATTATGATCCGTCAGGATTGGCTGGATAAGCTGGGCCTGAAGGCGCCTACGACTGTTGAGGAGCTGCTTGATGTTGCACGCAAGTTCAAGGAAGGAGACCCGGACGGCAATGGCAGCGCGGATACGGTACCGATTACGTTTAACTATAACGGTGTACAAATATTGAGAGCCTTCTTTTTCAACAATGAGAACCAATGGTATTTGGAGGACGGAAGGCTCTCATTTGGCCGCATATTGGATCGGTACACGGATTCGCTGGCTCTTCAGAAGCAGCTGTTCGACGAAGGCTTAATTGACAAGGAATATATTACAGACACTAATTTCCAGCGTTCGCTTCAGCTGTGGACGACTGGCAAATCAGGCATTTATCTAGGCTCATGGACGATGGGCGCGGAGTTCGTGGATCTGAAGAAAAATGTGCCGGATGCCAAGGTCGTTCCGCTAGAGCCAGTCGCTTCCTCCTATGGCCGGAACGGTCTTTATCAAGAAGTTCCTGCCAATATGTACATCGCTTTTAACGCGAGCATGAAAGAAGACAAAGCAAAGGCTGCGATCCAATTTCTGGACTGGATGCTGGAGGCGGGCTGGGAGCCGCTGCGGATCGGTGAGCCGGATGTCCACTATAAGCTAGTGGGTGAAGTGCCGCAGAAGACGGATGCCGACCTATTCCGGAAGGAAGTTTTCTATGCAAGAGAGTATGCCATTCTGAACGAATGGGATCCGAAGCCGGAATGGTTCTCGTTGATGGCGGCTCAGGATCCGATTTCCCAGGAGCAGGCGAAGCTCAAGGCAGATGGGCTTGTGACGGCCATGAAAAACAACTATCGGAGGGATATCGCCTATAATCCGGATTTGCCCGAGGTAAGCCAGCTGATTGCAACCTTTGCACCGATCGCCCAGCAGATTGAAGCCAAAATCGTAACGGGCGGGGGCGCTTTGTCCCCGCAGGAGGGCATGGCGGATATGAGAAAAGAATGGAAGCGGCTGGGCGGAGAGAATGTGGAGATGCTTGTGCAGGAATGGTATGAAAGCAACAAACAAAACTTGAAGTAGAGGGGGAGGCTCTTCCCGCAAGCGTAAAGTGGTTAGGATTGCGGGAAGGGTTAGTCGCCGATCTGAATAGCAAAGGATGGATGGAAAATGATTGTGAGAAAAGCGATCTCATTATTCCTCGTCTTTGCATTAACCATGACGGCTTCCGGCGCGCTGGGCGGCCTTAGATCGACAGCTGGCGCGGAAGGAGCATTAGTGGAGCTTCAGGCAGGAGATTATGAAGGCACGGATGAAGTATGGGATTTTCTGCTCGGAGCAGAGTTTCCAGGCGCGCAGGGCAGCTTCACTAGGGACGGCACGATTGCAAAAAGCGGCAGCTCATCGGCCAAGGTTACCGGTGATTTCAACGGCGGCGGCTCTTACGTTGCCTTGGAGCGGTATTTGACCAAGCGGATTATTCCTGCTGACGCAACCAGCTTGTCGTTCTGGGTGAAGACGGCTGATGCTGCATCCATCTATCTCGTATTGATGGACGGCTCCAATCAGAACCACTCGCAGAAGCTCACGCTGCAGCAGACGGCGGACTGGCAGCTGGTAACGGTGAACGCATTCAACACCGGAGCGGAATATTCCCACTGGGGCGGAGCCAATGACGGCTCATGGCATCCATCTCTTAAGAAAATGACACTGAAGGTTGCGAGGGCGGGTCTGCGTTCGGGATTAAAGAGCGGTGCCGTTTGGTTTGACGATGTACGTGTGAAGGCGGCGGCTCCGGAGCTTGCGATTGCGCAAACCCAAGTAGGCAATGTATTCTCAGGGGCAGATAAAGGGATCTTCGAGGTGCTGACGACTGGCGATACGATTGTCTGGGAAGCGTATGATGCATGGGGGGAACCAGCGGCATCCGGAAGTACGCCGGTGACAAGCGGCAAGCTGCGGCTTGAGGTACCGGTGCCTACGAATGGATATTACCGCTTGAAGCTTACTTCTTATGAAGATGGCGGAATACGGAAAACAATCGAAACGACCTTTGCCACGCTGCCTTCTTTTGACTTGACTGCTGTGGCACAATCTCCATTTGGCGTACAGACCCATTTCGCCCATAGCTGGAACCGCGAGATGATTCCTTTAGTTAAATATGCCGGTGCCAAAAGCGTAAGAGATGCGATGTTCTGGTCAGAGATCGAGCTGAAGAAAGGCGTATACAGCTATAATCCCAAATTCACGTTATACATGGAGGGGCTGCTGGAAAACAGCATCGATCCGCTCATGACATTCGCATTTTCCAACCAATATTACGATAACTTCCAAACGCCTTATTCCCCGGAGGCACATGCGGCATATGCGAATTATACGAAATCGCTGCTGAACCGCTTCGGCAGTCAGATTAAATGGGGAGAAATGTGGAATGAGTTCAATCTATCCAGCTTTGGCGGGAATGGTCCGGCAGCATCGCGTGCGGAAGTATACTATGAGCTGTTGAAAGCAGGCTACGAGGCGGCCAAGGAGGTACGCCCGGATTTGAACGTACTTGGCGGCGCAACCGCGGGCATTCCGAGCGAATGGCTGGAGGATTTATTTGAGCTTGGGGGACTTCAATATATGGACACTTTATCCGTCCACCCCTATCGGTATCCGGATAAGCCGGAAGGCTTGCTGGCGGAGGTCGCTTCGCTCAATCAGCTCGTGCGGGAGCATAATAACGGGCAGACGAAGCCCCTTTGGTTTTCTGAGATCGGATGGCCGACGCAGCTTGATCCACGAGGAGTCGATGAGAACACGCAAGCGGCCTATTTAATCCGAACCTATGTGCTCGGCATGGCCGCCGGCGTAGAAAAGATATTCTGGTACGATCTCATGGACGACGGAACGGACAAAAAATACAATGAGCATAATTTCGGCATTATTCACAATAGCGGAGACCCTCTTGGTGCCTATACGCCGAAGCCGGGTTATGTCGCCTTTGCAACTGCGGCAAGGCAGCTTACGGGAGCGACGCTTGCTAGTCAAGATATTGCAAACGATATGTACCGCTACACCTTTCTGAAGAACGGCCAGTCCATTCATGTTTTATGGTCAGGTTCCGATGAGGAAACCCATATTACTTTAAAAACACAGCAGCCGCTCACGGTAACGGACATGATGGGCCGATCTTCAACGTATACCCCGAAGGATGGCGAAGTGTACGTTACGGCATCGAAAGAGCCATTGTTCATCAAAGGGAAGATTACTAAGGTCATAAAGAGCAGCAAGTATCTGCTTGCAAGCGCGCCGTTCTTCACCGATGATGCGGTAAGCGTAACGATGTCCGTGTACAAAGCGTCTGCTGCAAAACCGCTTAGCGCTCGGATTCAGCTGCAAGGAGCCGTTCAGCAATTGCAGGTTGCAGCACCAGGCACCTATACGGTTGTTTTCCCAGGCATCGGAGAACCGGGAAGCTATACAGCTACAGCGGAGCTTGCCGTTGGAGGCAAAAAGATAGGCGCCTTGAAAAACACGGTTGTGATCCGGCAATCAGAAGATCTTAAAGCCAAGCATGTGTGGAAGGACGGCAGCAATTTCTTAAGGGTAAGCATCGATAATACGAAGCCGCTGGAACGCCGCTTGACGCAGATCGATTGGCAGGTTGGCGATGCCTCGCAAGTGCTCACCTATGATACGGTTCTGCCCGGACTCTCGCAGCATGTGCTGGATTTGCCGCTGCCTGCTTTGCCGGAGCGAACGATGACGCCGCATCAGCTTACCGCTTATTTGGATGACGGCACCGAGATGACCGTTGCAGGCACTCTTCAGCTTATCGCCGAGGCAGATATGAATCCGGTCGTGCACCGCACGCTGGAGGTTGACGGCTCGCTCGAAGACGTAGAGGACCTCGCTGGCATTAATCTTTTTGAGGAGGGACATTCCAGAGTCGTGCCCCATAACGGCATCGAGGACCTTAGCGGCATGTTGTGGTTGACGCATGACAGCGACAACCTATATCTCTCCGCGCGAATCCACGATGATGTATTCTCCCAGACAAAGTCTGGGGATGCAATGTGGAGCGGGGACAGCATGCAGTTCGCTGTTTCCTTAGGCACACCGGGCGAGGCGCCTGAGTGGTATGAATACGGGATGGCGTTAACGCCAAGCGGGCCTGAGCTGTATCGATGGATGGCGATGACCGGCGTGCTTGCGGGAACGACGGTGACTAATCGCGAGCTGGAAATAACCAGAGACGAGATCAGCAAGGACACCATCTATCAGCTAGCGCTCCCTTGGACGGAGCTCGCGCCGATTATGCCTAGCGACGGCATACTCAGCCTTTCATTGCTTATTAATGAAAATGACGGGAATGGGCGCAAGGGTTGGCTGGAATGGGGCGGAGGTATAGGCTCCAATAAGCGTTCAAGCCTATTCAAGCCTATGGTCATAACGGCAGAAGCACCGATGATAGAACCTACGGCATCTCCTGCGGAGCCGACGCCGACTGTGACGCCAATGCCAACAGAGGCGCCAAATCCAACCGCGACTGCATTGTCAACGGAGCAGCCGGCGCCAAGCCCGACATCACCTGGCACATAAACGCCTGATCAATCGGAGTAATCATGTCATGAATCCTTGCAGTCATCTGAGAACGTAAGACTGACACGCTGGCATGGATGCCAATCAAAAGGGACCGCTACTCGCTTTACGCGGAGTAGCGGTCCCTTTCATATCGTCATTAACTGTCAAGGAGCAACGACTTAAGCGGCACCATCTTGTCTTCAGGCACATAATATTTGAATTTGTTGTCGCTGATTTGTCCGAGCAATTGTCGGCGTATGGGGCTGGCGTCCTTTAGCAGGCTTTCATCGGCTTGATGATAGTCGATTGGCCGCATCCAGATCGGGCTGTAGCCGAGAAACAGCTGCCTTCTCGTAAATGACGATTGGTTCGCAGAGCCGGCATGCCATAGATTTTGGGCGAAAATAAACACATCCCCCGGTTTCCCGCACACTTGAACCTCTCCGTCGAGCTGCTGCTTCACATCCTTGTTGTTCGGGTTATAAGGCTTCTTATGGCTGCCGGGAATAACCTTGGTATTCCCGCGGTTTGGCTGAGACATATCGCTCAGAATGTAGCAAACCTTTATATAATAAGTGGCAGTCAGTCCAGCAATGGATGGAAACTTTGGATGAGGACCGTCTTGATGCCAATCGATGAAGCTGTGGGAGGCAGTCTGAACATCGTTCGGATTTGGCTGCCTTACCGTTAAGTGGGAAATATGAAGTTGAATATTATAACCGAGCAGATTAACGATTAAGGGAAGAATGGCCTCATGATCGATTAGCGAGGCAAGCTCGTCATGCCGGGCTATGCTGTTATAGATGTTATGGGCGAGCGACTCCGGCTCTTCCGCAATTATTTCATCAATGGCCGTATTCAAGCGGTTTACTTTTTCCTGCGGCAATACATTTGGTATAACCAAGTACCCCTGTTCATGGAACTGCTCCATTAGCTCCTTCAATTCAAGCGCTGCAATCGTCATTGTTCATTCCTCCTACTTGTAATTAATTTAATTATAGCTGACTCTTAATTTGCTTATAATGTATGTAACTCTCATCTTTCTTGTATATAATTTCATTCTGTGGAAGTGAAGGTGATGACAAGCATGCGCTTAAGCGAGCCGGAATTGCTCTACCATGTTTATGTAAAGGATGCCAAGCATTTTCAGAAGACGGAAGATACCTACGACCATTGGGCGCTATTTATCGTTGAGGAAGGCAGTTTTGATTATCGAATGGGAGGCTTGAGCGAGAGAGCAACAAAGGGAGATATGGTGTTGTGTCCGCCTGAGCTTACCTTTTATCGAAAGACGAACGGTTTGTCCTTTCATCTTGCGGGCTTTCGTTGGAAAACGGTGGGAGAGGGAGAAGCTGACGCAAGAACAGCGTCCGTCCCGCAAGGGATTCTGAGGCTGCTTAACCATAAAAGAATGCAGTCCACCCTTTCATTGCTTCGGGAGGCGCGATTCATAAACGCAGGTGCCGCGCACGAATACAAGAGCCATTTGCTCCGAGATTTGCTTTACGCTTATCAGGTCGAAAGCTTCAATTCGGAATCCGGCTTATTGCATAGCGAGAATCCGCTGCTGCAGCTCGCTATACATAAGCTTCGGCAGCAGGCCGATTCGGGGGCGGGGGGATCGCTCAAGTCGATTGCGAGAGAACTTGGGATCAGCCAGGTGCAGCTGACAAGATTGTTTAAAGGAGAATTCAAGCTCACGCCGAGTACTTATTCAACCAATCTTAGAATGGAAAAGGTGAAGCAGCTGCTCGCTCATACCTCGTTAACACTTGCGCAAATCGCTGAGCAATGCGGGTTTAACGATGAGCATCATTTAAGTAAAAGTTTTAAAAAATGGAACGGAATTAATCCTTCCGTCTATAGAAAAGCATACGCGGTGTGAATGCAGCTGCAGGTATGTAAAAGCTGCCTCGTAAAATCGTGCTTGAGGACGGATTAAGTGTTTTGCACGTAATTCAGCGATGTATGAAACGTTTGTCCGATTGGAGCGTACCATTTTATGATGTACAAATTCGTTGACTTATTAATTGAGGTGATGAGACATGTTCGTAACCAAAAATTCGATCCGTAACGAATCTTTGCTTCATATTCTGGAGTTAAGACATAAGATGATTACAGGGAACCTTGCGAATGCCGATACGCCGGGATACAAAGTGAAAAGCGTCGCGTTCGAGGAAGAATTGGAGAAGATGATTACCGCAGGGAACGGAGACAATTTAAAGATCAAACGGACGAACGAAAGACATTTACCGCAAATCTCTGGGTCGGGGGTCATTCCCTATAAAATAGTTGAACACGGCCACACGACTATGAACAACAATCGGAATAATGTCGATGTTGACAAAGAGATGGCCAATCTGGCTGAAAACCAACTTGAATACAATTATATGATCGATCGCGTTAGCGGACATTACAGTAAATACAAAAAGCTGTTTGCCGATCTGAAATAGATCTGACTGTGAGCCGGGCGCTAGCGCCCGGCTTATTTAAAATATAGGAAAGTATATGATTTCGCCATCCTTCGCCATCCTTTCTCTATATTTCTCGGTATGAAACGCGCTGCGCCGCCAAAGGACGGCGACAGCCGTTTCACCTTGTGCATCTTGCTGTTTATCCTAGTATTGAAGCCTAAAGCCGGTCATTTCGAAAGGTTGTCTTTGTAGAACGAACAGACAGATTTCACTTCCGGCAGGAATTAACGGGAAACGAGAGTTACACCCCTGAAGGGCTGCCGCATGGCAGCCCTTCGCTATGCTAAAGGGCAAGCTAGTGCAACAATAATTTCCATATTGCGTCTATATTTTCGACTGCACAAACTGAGGCGGGGTGACAGTTTGAATGAAAAAACTCTTAGCTGTTGTTGTATTTATTTGTATGGTAGTCAGTATAAGTGTACTACGACCTAATTTGGTATTTGCATGTAGTTGCAGTAATCCAAGCATTGAACAAAAATTTGAGGGAGCTAGCGTCATTTTCACTGGGACGTCGGTTAGTAAAGATAAAGAAGGCGGGAATATTTTTAGTGTGGTTAAGGTTTGGAAGGGTAATCTCGCGGATGGTTATGTATATAGTGGTTTCAATGGTATGTGTGGGACTGAATTTGAAGTAGGAAAAAAATATTTGGTTTATACATTCAATTCTAAAGGTAAAGAAACAACCAGTCTTTGCAGCGGCAATAAATTGATTACAGACGCGAGCAAAGATATTCAAGCCCTAGACCGATTAACTGAACCCAAATGGAAAAACAAATATTTTCTGATAATTGCATTCGTTTTCGTTATAACAATTTTAGTAACAGTAATATGGAAAGTGAAGTTGAGGTTCAAAAATAACGCTCGTTAAGCTCTTTGCAATATGATTTTCTCACGAATGTTCGCTTATTCGCAGGGTTTTTCCCGGATAGAGAGGGGGGAATCTTCGCTGCGGCGAGCCATTGACGATTTGCTAGATAGGTGCTGCTTGGAAAGATATAGAGTTATAAGCTTTCAGAGGACTGATTAAACGATGCTTTTCAATCATAAATTGAATTTGTCGTTACGCTAACTGGGAACTGTAGCTTCATAAAACCAGGACGAGGCTGCCGGCATAAATCTCAGCCTTGTTGAGTTAACAGTCAGAATAGCGCAACAATGCCCCGATATTTCTCGTCAATTTAATGAGGTTGAAGGAGGAGTATAAATTGAAACTAAATTACATTTTACTATTATGTGTGATGTTAACTGCTCTGACTGGATGTTCGAATGAATCCATTGAAAACCACCCTAAACAAAATGTAGTGGTAGAGGAAAACAAAGAAAGAAATGAAATTGTAAGTGCTACGGGAAAAACATTGGAAGACTTCATACATGCTTTGGAGTCAGAGGGACCTGAATTAATGCCAGTTCAAGAAGAACGTAATAATTGGATATTGAACAACATTAAACCGAATAAATTTACCGTGGGAAGTCCTTTTGAAAATAAAGATCCAAGTAAACTTGAGCGAGTTTCAATTTATGTTTTTAAATCAGAAAACGCACGCATAACAGGATTGGAAGATTTTAAAAAACAAATAGAAAAATACGATATGATGATACCACGTATTTATGAAGCAAGAAATGTGATGGTATTTTATTGGGCACATGCTGATATGGATAAACCTGCGAAATACGAACAGCAATTTCAAAAAGCAATCAACCAACTTGAAAAATCCCTAACATAGTATCTCGCCAGTTTCTTAACGCGCTCGGCGCCAACCTCGCCCTTTTCTTCATAGGCAGAGTACATCGCTACATAAATGCCTTCGAACGTTTCGATATTGCTCATCTTCATCTTTCCGTCTCTTCTTTGAAGTAAGGCTATACCACGCCGTGCAACGCGGCTTTATTGCCCAGCTTTGCAACCGTCAACTCCGTTTGGGAGAAGCCGGGAGGCGGATGCGCAGCCACTTGAAGCTTGAGCTTGTCCAATAAATTGATTTTTCGGCAAGTTGTTTTTGAGCCCGTTCTCAAGCATCGCCTGTAACGACTAGGAGTTTTGACAAAGCGGTTGTCCCTTACCGGAACAGCCGTTTTCTTGTATGTACAGAACATGTTAAAGCGCTTTCACAATGAAGTAAACAACGGGTAAGTAAGTAAAGAGTTGCCCATTGTTGACCATAGATCTATTACATATAATGAAAACGTATACAATGGGAACTATTGGAAGTGAGGCTTCCCGAGGAAGAGATGGCTGCCGCATGTATCCGGTTGTTGCTGGGGTGAATTGCCAATCCGTCTGCCGAAGTGAAATCGCAAGAGTTGGAGCCGCCGTTCATCTTCCGAGTCCTGCGGGAGCTTCGAACACGAACTTTGACCGCAAAGCACAATGAATACACGGTTGTCATTAACGGATCAATCGTATTGTCATTTTTTAAAAATAAAACGCTTTCAAAATAGTAAACAAAGGGTAAAAATGTAAACAAATGCACATTATGGAAGTATTTTATTGCGAGTATACTGAAAGCGCATACAAGATGGAGCTCCTGAAAGACTATATGAATATAGAAAAACACGGGAGAAGCCGAGAGTTGAAGGGGATAACGATTCTGCTGCTCGCTTCGCTTAGATTACTGCCTGCTCGAGCGGCAATGAGACGCCAGACAGCACCGCCAAGCCGACGGCGACAGCCCAAAGGGGGACCGGTAACAACGAGGGCTCCACGAATTCGGATGGGGCGATGAACGATGGCCCATCGGCAAATACGATCCGCCGATCGAGGCATCATTCGTACGTCATCAAAGCGAGCCGAGAACAACGTTTTGGGCGGCCTGAAGGACGAGACGTTGGAAAACAACCGTTGAACACGCGTGTACGAAGAAGAGCCGATTTAACATCTTAAGACTTCCTAACGATTCATATCAAACTGGGGGGGGGTGATTAAGTTGTTTTCTTTTTGTTGGCGATAGTCATGTTGTCAAATCGTAATGAAAGGGAAAGAGACTAGGAATAAGAGAGGAGTTGTAGGTAATGCGTAAAATAAGATTAGCGGTGGCTCTCTTGGTTTGCTTCATTATGGTATCAGGTTTCAACTTACCCCAGACCAAAGCGGGGGCAGCACCGGAACCAAACGACACGTGGAGGCAGGTCGACCCTGCTGATGTCCAGATTGGCAGAAGCTATCTCATCGTGTCCGAGCACGGCGCGCTTGCTAATGCGCAAGCGACAATCAACACACCTGGCGACGTCACCGGCGACACTCAGATTGGCATGGTGTCCAAACCCGTGATGATTGAAGACGGCTTAATCACATCCGAAGTGACGGATGACATGATCTGGCAGTTTGGCCTTGGCGCAAACACTGCTGCGGCATCCGGCGGTCTTGGCGAAGGACCGGGCTACTATGTATTGAACAACGCTCCCGGCGCAGGCGGAGGCACGGAACCCCTAAGAAGGGAATCCAGCTTCAACGCACAGCATGCGCCACTCAACACGACTGGCGCAGCCATCAATGGCAACCAGCAGAGCATGTTGATGCATGTTCTGGATGAAAATGAAGACACAGTGTCCCTGTACATTTGGGGCGGGAACAACCAGTTTAACTTTGCCCTGACGAGTACGGAAGACGGCTTCACCGCGAAGAGCAAGGCGACAAGCACGACGAGCGCGGCTCAACTGCTTGCTCAGATGCAGGAGTCACCGGCATTGCGGTTGTATGAACCGAACGTGACCGTCGGCGTTCAGCACTACGTCATGGCGTCATCCGGCACGAACGGCAGTATAAGCCCATCCTCCCTGGCAGGCCATGTTTGGGTGAACGATGGCGAAGACGTGACCTTCACGTTTAACCCCGCGTTCGGGTTTGAAGTAGACAAGGTTACGGTTAACGGCGAAGAAGTCGCTGTTACAGACAACACATACACAATAGAGAACGTCACCGCAAGCAGCACAAGCATCCACGTGACATTCAAGCCTGCTTCAAACGCAGGGGATTTACCGTTCACAGTGTATAACGACATTTTCTCTGTCGGTAACGTCACTACAGCGGTCATCATCGACCTTGGCGAAGGCAACGCGGCAAACCTTGCCGACCTGAGCGCCGACATGTTCACGGCGGCCGCCAGGAACACAAGGATTGATGGCTCGACCGTGATTTTCGACGGCTTGCGCAATATCACCAGAGTATATGTAAACAATGATCCCGAACCGCTTGGCTACATATCGCCCGCACCGGGATCCGACGACCTCGTAACAGATATGCCAGCGAGCGGACGCTACATCATCGTTGAATTAGAGTTCTGGAATGTCAATGGCTATACATCCGGCGCAATGGTTTCGGGCAACTTGCAAAACGCATACTCGGCGATCCTCAATTACCGCGTCAACGTGGATCGTGAGATCAAGCTGACAAACGGCACTGCCGTAACCCCGAGCTTCACTCAGGTAGCGGTAGTAAACTCGGCGCTTGACAAGTTTGTCCCGGACAAAACGAACCCGGGCGGTACAGGTAGCATGGACATCCTGATTTCGATCGACGAGTCATGGGAAGACGAAGGTCCTCTCCCGCTGTTCATCTACAACCATGGCGGCGGCCGCGGCGGCCCTTCAGGGGACTTCTTCGCGCCTATGCAAACCGCGAATGGCGCAGCCGTGCTTTCCAAGCGCCAACTGGAGAACCCAGGCAAGTACAACGCGCACATCATAGCTACGCAGAACCACTCGAACAATCAGGATAACAACGAGGCCCTTATGGCATACGTGGAGAAACTGGCCACTGAGGGCAAGGTGGATCTGAGCCGTATCTACATGTCAGGCTTCTCGATGGGCAGCATGTACACAATTGGTTTCTATAACCGCAATCCTGAGTTCCTCGCAGCAATCGTTCCGCTTGCAGGGGGCACCTTGCCAACCGTGGAACAGCTTACCGCGAACCCCGAGCTCACAAAGACTTCCATATGGGCGCATACACATAAGAATGACGGCGCTGGTAATGCATGGACACAGTATTTCACAACAGGCGCTGGCGCCAGCGGCTTATATTCAGAAGCCAACGTGAATGTTCTGGAAACCAACCAGGCCTTTAATTTCCCGTACTACGGCTTTGACTGGACGCCGCACGAAACCGAAGCCCAAGTGTTCAGCAACCTTCTCGGCCAATCAAACGCCAGCTTCAGGTATGGCGCAAGCCAAGAAGAGTACGCAGATAAGAACATCTTTGATTGGATGTTCGCGCAGAGCAGAAATAAGACTACTAGCTCAGGGACTTTGACAGGTCCAGCTATAGTGCAGTTTGGTGATACATTCGATGTGACTTACGGTCTTGAAAGCTTGAAACAGGAAGTGTATGCACAAGACATTACAATCGAATACGACGCTAATAAGCTGGAGCTTGTTGGTCAGCCAGTATCCGTGGATTCCGAGAAATTTGTTATTGTAGGCACAGACAGCCAAGAAGGAAGCATTCGAATTCTAGGCACTCATTTGAATGACAGCGTAAATAATCCAAATCAGAATCTCTTTAAGCTTAGCTTCAAGGCAAAGAACACAGCTGGTATTGCGGATATCGCAGTAACACTTGTCGTGCTTGCTGATGGCGAGGGAGTAGAGGCGGATATTGATGGAGATACGCATTCCGTTGAGATTCGCAAACCTGTAGTACCAGGTGACGTCAATGATGACAACAGAGTAAGCGTTGGTGACTTGGCTCTAGTTTCGAAAGCTTATGGCAAATCTTCAGTTAGCCCAGACTGGGATCAAGTGAAGAAATACGACATCAATCATGATGGAACAATCGACATTGAAGACCTTGCCGCATTGGCTCGTCACATTCTGACTAAGTAATTGAGTTTTCTAGTTTGAGTGCTCTTATTTAAATTGTGGTTTAATGGAATGTAAGACCTTATGAATTAATCGCACGAATTGAGTAAGATGTATGATTTAATGATCGTAATCTTAAGGTCAGAACATTACGCCATCGGAGAACGTTAATTAAACGCACAATGGAGCAGTTGCAGTCGGCAACTGCTCCATTTTTTTATTACGCTAACTGACAGGAAACTTGGGAATTAATACCGAATAGAGATATAAATATGGACATTAAAGGGGGTGGGAAAATTGCCTGAGCGTTCTTGTTTGGGGTGTCAATTAGCAAATAAAGAGATTGAAACAAATACAATATATGAAAATGATTTAATGACTTGTATTCTAGATATAGCACCACTGAATGAAGGACATATACTCATACTGCCTAAACTACATTACCAGGATGTTGATGACTTGGATGAAATTACTGCAAATGAAATTATGAAGACATCCAGGTTGCTAGCAAGGTTACTAAAATCCCATTTCCAACCCGATGGAGTAACCATTCTTCAAAACAATGGGAAATGTAATGATTTAAGGCACTATCATATGCACATCTTCCCGCGCTATGATTCCGATGGTTTTGCTTGGTTAGAACCATTAGACTCTACAAATGCAAAGGGACGTCTAAAAGAAACCGCAACGAAGTTGGTTGAATTGATTACTCAACAGTCTCTAGGCTAACGGGGAACGATAGCTGCTTAATAATTACTTGGACGAGGCTGCCGGCATAAATCGGCAGCCTTGTTAAAATAACAGGAAGGATAATTGAGTAATGATATAGAATTTCCTTATTTTGGTTCGTTGTATTACACTACAATTTAAATCAGAGGAGAAGTGGAATGGGACGAATCATTTTAGTACAACATTGTCAGTCAGAGCATCACATAAACGAAATGTCAGGGGGATGGACAGATACACCGCTCACAGAACTAGGTAGAAGACAGGCTGAGATTATCGCAAAAAAACTGAGAGACGGTTTAGACAGTAGTGAATACATCCTATATTCTTCAGATTTATTGAGGGCATCACAAACAGCAGAGATCATAGGGGAACAACTGGGACTTGATGTAAACATAAACAAGGAACTTCGGGAAATCAACACGGGTTATGCGGCAGGTAAAACAAAAGAATGGGCGAGTGCTAACAGAAATCCGAGAACAGGCAGTAGCTTTGACTTGGACTATCAAGAATTTCAAAATGGTGAAACCTGGAGACAGTTTTATAGGAGAGTTTGTGACTGCTTAGAGTTACTATATGAAACAAATAAGAAAAATTTATTGATTGTAACCCATGGTGGTACCCTAGCCTATATAACCGCATGGTGGCTACAATTTTCCGAACAGATGCTAGGAACCGCATACTTTTCTGCATCACCAGCTAGCATTTCTGTATTGACTCGAAACGCTTTTAACCAAAATGTCTTAGAGGTGTTTAATGACTCCTCACATTTGTCTTTATTAAACTAGCACTGCTTTGGTATTACTAAAATTAAGTTTCTCCATCGTCGTTCCTTAATCACGGATAGGTAGATTCGATTGTCGAATACCCGATATTGCGTGACATCGGTGACCAATGCACCCCCTATAATTTCAATCGTTTACCTGAGGGGGGTATCCAATGTCCTTTATAGGGGGTAAACTTCACTGATACTTACCGGTTTATTTCACGCTCCACTGCATTTCCATTTTTATACAACCTTCGATATTGGGCAGGCGTCATTCCATATACCTTTTTGAAGATTGAATAAAACGTGTTAAGCGACGAAAATCCGAAATTATGGATGATCTGCTCGATCGGCGAGTCGGAGGCAAGCAACTCCTGACAAATGTAATTTAGACGCTTCGCCGATATCATATCCGTAATGGACTGGTTTGTCTCTGCTTTATACAAACTGCGGAAATAGTTCACCGACAGATCCAGATGGTCGGCCAGCATTTTGGCGGACAAGTTCGGATCGGTTAATTGTTCTTCAATAAACTGATCCGCCTGCTCGATGAGGGCTGCGTTTTTGGATTGACTGCGGGCAGCCGTAATATCTTCAAGTGTCTTCGTTACTAACGCTTCCATCCATGGCACCACATTTTCCATCGTTTCCTGCTGTATGATCTGATTCTCGAAGGAAGTCAGCCCCCATGAACTGGGCAGAGGCTGGCTGGAGTGCTCCTGCATCAGTCGGCGTATGTCCATAAACAAGGTAATCAACGACATTTTGCATTCAAAATAGGGGAGTATCCGCAGCTTGACTACAGCTGAGCGTATTATCTCCAGAACCACATCTGCATTACCCTTGGAAATAGCCTGAGCGATCTGCCTCTCTTTGTCCACAGGCAGATGATACAGTTCTCCGGGCACGTCAGCTAGCCATGCTTTTACGAAGAGCGATCCGGGGCCCAATCGGAACCGTTCCTGCGTCAGTTCATAAGTCTCCATATATACTTCATGCATGTCGGTCAGGCTGGGCAGCGTCCTGCCCCAAGCGACGGTCGTGCCGATTGACAAGTACTGCTCTATTAACTGTTGGGTTACCTGCAGCTTATTCGTAAATTCTTCGGACAATGGAGCCGATAAAACAACCGCCACGTGATCGTTCCCCATGTCTACCGTTTGCAGCCCGTACTTAGTTGATTGCAGCGATTCTTCAATGATATTGGAAATTGCAAATCGGAGCAGAAGCCGGTCTTTCTCCGTGTAGGTTTTCGAAAATTGTGAGAATTGATCGATTCGGAAGATGGCCACCGATAAATGATCTTCAGGTAAATCAATTCCCCATTCTTGAAATTGAGAACCTATCTCCTCTACCGAATGGTAAATATCCCCCAGAAAATCCCGTAAAAACCGCTCCCTGCCCAAAATTTTATTATGCCGCCATTGTTCGGTCAGTTCATGAATCTGATTGCGTTGGGATGTAAACACACTGGATAAGTAGTCAAGTTCGTTTGTGTTATGTCCTTCGCCGGGTTTTTCAGCCTGATGCTGCCGCATTATTCTGCTAATCAGTTCTTGAATAGGCGAGTACACTCGTTTGGAAATCAGAACGATAGCAGTTAAAGACGCTACGAACAGGATGAAGAACAGGAACATGCTTGTGTTGCGGAGAACAGTAATTTTCCCCAATATAACAGGCATCGGGATCGTTTCGATAAAGGTCCAATCCTGAATCCCTTTAATGGAGGAGTCTGCGTAAACCATCAGTTGCTCTCCCTGATTCCGAGGCTGAAAGATCTTCCATCCGCTTTCTCCCTTACTGCTGTGGCTCCTGAACTCTGCAATTTGTTCTTGATTCAAAGGCGTGCTGCTAAAAACCGTCTCATCCCTATCATTCAGAACCGTAATCAACCGTTTGGCATAATTCGAATTGTTTTGAAGCAGGGTCATTAAATTATGAGTATCCACATTCAGAACGAGAGCGGAGATGGAACTGCCCTTTTCGTAAAATCTTACGATAGTAATTACATCTTTGGGCTTATTCCCGATAAGAGGAATGGACAAGGTTCTTGGTATGAGAACACTGTGGTCCGCTGTATCCGGATCCCGTAACCGCTTAATGATGTCCTGATCGTAAAAAGCTTCCGCATCATTCAACCCAAGCCTGGAATCTATTACGGTATTTGTGTAATCGTTAATTAGGTATACCGAATCAATGGACGGATTGGCGTTCTTAATATTCATAAGCTTGCTCCATACCTCAAAGGTTTCAAAATCGCTGTATTGATCCGAAAGGGCATACACCTTGAGGGTGCTGTCATCGCTGGAGGAGAAGCTGAATTCCAAAGCCCATTCCATCAGTCGCGCTGTGTTCCGGGCGCCGTTCACTAGCAGGGATTCAGAATGATCACCGATCTCTTCCAGAAGCGTTTTGGAAGACTGCCAATAGAGCAGCACAAAAGATATACCCAGCACCAGAATGTTTGCACTGACAAAATAAAAAATAAGCTTCATATAGGTAGGATGCCGCTTCAATGGTGCGAGGAGTGGAAGTCTGAATTTCATTGCAATGGAACCCCCGTAATCATAATTACCGATTTCATAAAATGGTGGATTAAGTATAGCATAAGGTGCATTTCCGTAAGCAGAATCGTTTCTTTTCGATATAGTGTTGTTTTTAGGAGGTTCGTAAATCTGCGTTTGCAGGAAAAATCGGAGTTTGCTGGAATTGCCGCTGCGGCGCGGGCTTGGTAAGGTTACGGCATAGAACGGGACGACGATGTGACTATAGTCTCGATGAAAGGAGGAAAACAAAACGATGCCATACAACTTGAAAGGAGGGAAACAAAACGATGCAATACCAACTTAATGCAAGGCGTGGGTCAAAACTGAAGCATATTATTCGGAATCCTTTTCTCTATGCTATGGCCGTACCGGGACTGCTGTTCTTTCTCGTATTCAGTTATTTTCCCATATACGGGATTATGATTGCTTTTAAAGATTACAATTATGCCAAAGGAATTACAGGAAGTGATTGGGTCGGTTTTAGAAATTTCAATTACTTTTTTACTTCAGATGATTTCTGGGTAATTCTGCGCAACACGCTGACGTTAAACGTGCTGTTCATCGTGTTTACTACGGCGGCTGCGGTATTAATTGCGCTGATGTTCAATGAAATTCGCAACGTCTATTTCAAACGAATTTCGCAATCTTTCATTTTTCTTCCTTATTTTATGTCTTGGATTGTGGTAGGCATGATTGTCCAATCCTTATTCGGCGGGGAAGAGCCAATGATCAATGCCTGGCTGCAAAATGTCGGCTTGGAACCGGTCAACTGGATGTTTGAGTCGAAGCTGTGGCCTTACATTCTGACGGTGATCCGCGTGTGGCAAGGAGCCGGCTATCTTTCTATTATTTTTCTGGCCGCGATTACCGGCATAACGGAGGATTTGTACGAGGCTGCCCGGATTGACGGGGCGTCCAAGCTGCAGATTGTGCTGCGCATTACATTGCCGTTGCTCGTTCCAACTATAATGATCATGACTTTGCTGGCTGTAGGTAAAATTTTCAACGGGGACTTTGCCATGATCTATGCCATCATCGGTGATAATTCCTTGCTCTATCCGACTACCGATGTCATCGACACCTTCGTATTCCGCTCCATGAGACAGTTGCACGACTTTGGTATGTCTTCGGCAGTTGGCTTGTTCCAGTCAGTTATGGGTCTAGTCTTCGTCATTGCCGCCAACTGGGTAACTCGAAGGGTGTCTAAAGAATCCGCTTTATTTTAGGAGAATAACGATGAGACAGAAACAAAGCGCTGCAGATCGAACTTTTACGGTATTTGCCTATACGTTCATTTTATTGTTCACCTTATTTTGTTTGTTTCCTTTTCTGCTGATGATTATCGGATCGATTACGGACGAAGGAGAACTGATTGCGCACGGGTATACATTATTTCCGCAAAAATTATCGCTGGACGCTTATAAAGCGGTTTTGCAATCGGATGTGTTGTTCAACGGCTATGCGGTCACGATTTTTATAACCGCCGTAGGTGCTTTAAGCGCGTTGTGCATTTCCGCTATGCTCGGTTATTCTCTGGCCAACAAGCGGAATGTCTTGCGATCGCCTTTTCTGATTTTTGTCTATTTACCTATGCTTTTTTCCGGAGGCATCATTCCGTTCTACATTGTGGTCAGTCAGTGGCTGCATTTGCAGAATACCGTTTGGGTACTCATTCTAACAATGTTATGCCAACCGTTCCTCGTCTTTTTGCTGGTTAGTTTCTTCCGTACGATTCCCGAAGAATTAGAGGAGGCCGCAAAAATGGATGGAGCGAATGAAATGAGAATTTTCTTCCAAATCATGATCCCAATTTCGAAGCCGATTCTAGCTTCCGTCGGTCTCTTTTATGCTCTAAACTACTGGAATGACTGGTTTATGGGATTGATGTTCGTTGACAATGAGAAGCTGTTCCCACTGCAGTTGATTCTGCGCCGGATGGTATCCAATATGGAAGCCGCTAAAAATCTCATTCCCTCTGCAGTAGCCATTTCCGTTACACCGCCAACCTACGGCGTGCGAATGGCGACAACTGTACTGACTATTGGCCCGATTGTCTTGCTGTATCCCATGCTTCAGAAGTATTTCGTCAAAGGTCTTACAGTAGGTGCGGTTAAAGGGTAAGTGAGGATTATCGGCATTAATCGGGTTCCCCGGTTAATCAAAGCGTTTTCTCAAAACATAAGGAGGGTAAAAAGAATGAGTTTAAAAAAATGGTTTGGTGCGACGACGGCATTGGTATTGGCTTCGTCACTGATGTTGGCGGGCTGCGGAGGCAATTCGGAGAATGGCGGCAAGGAAGAGAATTCACCATCGAATTCGAATAGCGCTACATCCGCTCCGAAGGAAACAGTTACATTGAAAGCTTACTTCCCAGGAGATAAACCGGCGGGCTTTGATGATGTGCTGCAGGCGGTCAACGACAAATTGAAAGCGGACAATGTCGGAGCGGCCTTGAATATCAATTTCTTGCCGTGGTCGGATTATGGGAATGCTCTATCCGTGAAGATGTCTGCCGGGGAAGAATTCGATATGTATCTGGATGCACCATGGTTATCGATGAATCAGATGATTGCCAGCAATTCTTTGAAGGAACTGGATGCCATGGTGGCCGAGCGTCCGGAACTAAAAGCATCTATTCCGAGTGAGATGTGGGAGTATAACAAATTCGATGGAAAGATTATGGGCATTCCGCTCGGTACCACACAAGGACAGCTCTATGGCATGCTGATTCGCAAAGATTTGCGCGAGAAATACGGACTTCCTGAGTTGAAAACGCTCGACGATTTAGAGAAATTTTTGTATGCGGTCAAGGAAAACGAGAAGGATGTTAAACCTTTCGTCATTAACGGCATCAAAGCCGATAAGCTTCCGTTTATTCTGAGCGAATCTGCTAACCAGGCGCTCGATGAAGTGCTCGAGATCGGTGTCAACATGTTCGCCTATTCAACCAAAGACAAGAAAGTAGTCGGTCAATGGGCAAGCCCGATGATTGCCGATGCTTATGAACGCGTCACCAAATACTACAAGGACGGCATACTTTCCAAAAATATCGCTCAGGAGCAAAATGCAGAAACGCTGTTCAAGCAAGGCAAATATGCGGCTACCTATTATTCGACTGATGGTGTGGAAGGATTGAAATATTCGGAAATGCTGCAAGACGGCAGCGACAAACTTGAGGTGTTCGTTCCGAACGGTGATCAGGCCAAGCCGTATACCGCTTTCCAGCAATGGAATTTCCTTTGCTTCCCGACTTCATCCAAGAACGCCGATTTGGCAATGGACGTCGCTAATTGGTTGTCGATTAAGGAAAACCACGATTTGATGGAATACGGTATTGAAGGCAAGGACTGGGAGCCGGTCGGTGAATCGAGCTATAAGATTCTATCGAGCTATACGTTCCCAGGCTATGTACTGACTTGGCGGCCAACATTGACCCGCACGGCGGACACGATGATGGCAGACGACAAGAAGTGGTTCGACTTCTCAACCAACCCGGCTAATTTCACACTTAGTCCTACTTCGGGCTTCAACTTCAACGCGGAGAAGGTGAAGACGGAATATGCGAAGATTACGCCGCTTCACGATTCGATCTTCTTGCCGCTCAGCCAAGGCGTGCTGCCTGCCGATCAAGGCAAGATGATGCTGGAGGAAAAAATGGCGAGCCTCGGCGGACAAAAAGTAATCGATGAAATACAAGCGCAAATCGATGCCGTTATATCCGGTAAATAATAGACTTAAATACTGAAGGAGGTATCTCACATGAACATAAAACGCAGCGCGCAAAATCCTATTATCCGTGTCGAGGATGTTGTGCCCTCCCGCCCCGACTTTCGAGTGCTGGGTGTGTTTAATGCAGGCGTTGCGCAGTTGCGGGATGAAATTATCCTTTTACTGCGCATTTCGGAAGCGCCGGTATCGGACAAGGCGGACGAGGTGCTTGTCCCCCTGCTGAACGAAGCGGGTACCGATGTACTTGTAGAGTGCTATGATAAGTCCGATCCGAGCTACGATTTCTCCGACTCCCGCTTCATAGCAAAGGACGGACGCACGGTCATGCTCACATCTTTATCCCATCTCAGGGTGGCGCGAAGCAAGGACGGCGTTCATTTCGACATCGAACCGCAGCCGGCCTTGTTTCCGGAGAGCGCTCTTGAAGCTTGGGGAATTGAGGATCCGCGAGTGACTCAATTAGGGGACATCTATTATATCACGTACAGCGCCGCGTCCGCGCACGGCGTTGGCGTCGGCTTGGCGGAGACCCGAGATTTTCGAACATTCAAGCGTCGCGGGCTTATGCTAGCTCCTGAAAATAAGGACGTCATGATCTTCCCGGAAAAAATAAACGGCAAATACTACGCCTTGCACCGTCCGGTGCCGAAATCATTCGGCTCTCCCGAAATGTGGATCGCCGAATCACCCGATCTCGACCATTGGGGGAATCACCGCTTACTAATGGGACTAAGCGAGCAAGGCTGGGATTCCGCTCGTATGGGCGGCGGCGCGGTTCCGATTCGAACCGAACGCGGCTGGCTTGTGTTGTATCACGGAGCGGATAGCACACATCGCTATTGTATGGGCGCGGCGCTGCTCGACTTGGAGAGTCCGTCCAAGGTTATCGCAAGATCTCGTTTCCCCGTATTGGAGCCGGAAGCTGCATATGAGGTGAATGGATTTTTCGGCAAGGTTGTGTTTTCGTGTGGAGCCCTGTTGTGGGATCAAACGGTCCGCATGTATTACGGTGCAGCGGACGAAGTAATGGCCGTAGTGGACATACCGTTGGAGGATATATTTAATACGCTTTCTTAAAGGATTGGAGGCAGTGCGAACTGCCTCCTTCAATTTCCTGATCTGAAAGCGTTGTCAATTATTATTCAGTTTAGAAGAACAAAGGAGTGCATGTGTATGACTGATAAAATGAAAAGGTTTGTAAGGAGGTGGACATGTCTTGTTATTGTCTGTTCAATGATATCGTCCATTTGGTTCTACTCGCCCGCATCGGCGAGTACTCCCGAGGTGACGAACGATGCTCAAGAAATCGCCGAAATGAGATTGATGAAAGAGCGGATAGTAGCCTTCTACATCTCAAGAGATATCATAAACGACGGAACGAACGGTCGGGTAGAATGGACCTTCAAGTCACAGGCTGGCACTTACTTGTTGAGTCAAAACGCTAATGGGAGCTGGGGGGATGTCGATTACGCGAATACAAGCTCCAGCGCCAATGGAAGAGCTTGGTCGCCATACCTTGCTTTAGATCGGATGCAATCGATGGCTCAGGCGTTCGCAGACCCGAGTAGTCCATACTATCGTAGCGAAACCATGATAGCTGGTATTCAAAAAGCGCTGGACTACTGGTTTACGGTAAAGCCGACTTCAACCAACTGGTGGGAGACCGGCATCGGCAAACAACTAAGATTGGAGAAAATCGCGATTTTGTGCGAAGGCTATTTAACTGAAACGCAATCTTCCAATATTATAGCCACGTTAGACAGCGAGCCGAACACTATCGATGGCGCCAACTCGTCCTGGTACAATCAAAATTATATGTTCCGCGGCTTATTGCTGGAAGATGCCCAGATCGTTCGGAAGGCAGTGAATGCGTTTAATGTGCTGTCGAACGTGACGACGACCGTGACGGGAATCCAGTCGGACATGTCTTTCTTCATGCATGGCAAAACGAATTATACGACGGGCTATGGAAGAAGCTTTGCCAGAGATATGTCCTTTTGGGCGTACGTTACCTCGGGTACCATCTTTTCTTACAGCAAGGTTGCGATCGATTCGTTATCATCCTACTTATTGGACGGCACCAGGTATCTCGTGAGGGGAGATGTTGCCGATCTGGGCATGGGGATGAATGGACCCGATTGGCCGGATTATGAAAGCGCGGCATTAACCTTCTATGAAGATCCGTTGCAGTGGATGCTAGCGGCCAACCCGGCGAGGGCGGCGGAGTTTGCGAGTTTCCTGAACAATATTCGCCAAGTTGGCACAAGCACGAGCAACGGACAGGACGCCAACAATATGACGCAATGGCAGACGCTGGTATCCTCCCATATGCGCAATGACTATGGAATTACGGTCAAAATGTCTTCGAGCACGGTCAAAGGCGGCGAATGGAGAACGATTCATCCGAGCGGATATAATCTGTTGTACTGGACGCCGCAAGGAGCCACTGCCATACAGAGAACTGGCGACGAATACAGACCCATCTACCCGCTGATGGACTGGGCTCATGTTCCAGGAACGACGGCCCCGTACGCGCTCACGAAAGACGGGAATTTCAACAACCCCAAAACATTCGTAGGAGGCGTGTCCGATGAGCGTTATGGCGCCACTGCGTTTGATTTCAACAAGCTGAGTACAAGCGGGAAGAAAGGCTATTTCTTCTTCGATAATGAAATGGTGGCGCTTGGCGCGGGAATCACTTCGACGAATGCCGCTTCCATACACACGACATTGAATCAAAGCCAAGCGGTTGGAGAAGTTCTCGTAGACGGCAATCCGCTCGCGGATGGACTGATGAAAACGAACGGCCGTTGGGCTTATAACGATAATATCGGCTACGTATTCCCGAATCCAACGGATTTTAAGGTGCAAAGGGAGACGAAGACCGGGAAATGGAGCGACGTCATCACGGGAAGCTCTACGGCACCGATTACTCAATCGATTTTTTCGGTTTGGCTCGACCATGGCGTGAAACCAACAAACGCCTCCTACCAATACATCGTATTGCCGAACAAAACCTCCGAAGAGGTCAGCAGCTACGCGAGCGACAACCCGATCCGTATTCTTTCGAATACACCATCGGTTCAGGCTGTTCGGCATAATACGCTGGGCATTGCGGAAATGCTTTTCTATAAAGCCGGAACAGTGACGGTGAGAGACGGTTTTACCGTCAAAGTAGATCAACCCGCGATGGTTATCGTTGACGAATCCGTATCTCCTGTCCGTATTTCGGTGTCCAATCCCGAAACGCCAGGTATTATCGTGAACGTGACATTGAATCGCAACGGGGAAACATCCACTACAAGCTACAAGCTTGGCAAAGATACGTTCACAGGCCGAAGCGTCACTTTGAACGAGAACGTCTCCATCGACGATAGAGAGTTCGATCTCGCTTACGATAAAGGAGCGGCCGCTTCATCCAGCAAGAATAACCATGCTTCCTCGTATGCTACAGATATTTATAGAACTTCGTATTGGAGTTCGAATCATTCGGACAATGAGTGGATAAACGTTGATTTGCAAGATCAATATGTGATCAATAGAGTTAGGCTGAATTGGGAGAACGCGTACGGGAAAAGTTATAAAATTCAAGTATCGGACGATGCTGTCGTCTGGGAGGACGTTTACTCGACGACGATGGGTGACGGAGGAACCGACCAGATATCCTTCCATTCGGTCAGTGCCAGGTACGTTCGGATGCAGGGTGTTCAGCAGGGTACCGGGAACGGTTACTCGCTTTACGAGTTTAAAGTGTATGAAGCTTTATCGCCCAATCTTGCGGAAGGCAAGCCAATCGTGGCAAGCTCGTTCAAAGCCGCGGACGTGGCGCCCGATAATGCTGTCGATGGCATTGTGAATACCAGATGGGGATCTAATTACTCCGATTCGCAGTGGGCATACGTCGATCTGGGCTCTAGCCAAACCATTCAGAAGGTCGTTCTGCGTTGGGAATCGTACGGCAAGGAGTTCCAGATTAGGGTTTCCGAGGACGCGACGAATTGGACTACGGTTTACAGCACGGCGAACGGAGCGGGCGGAACCGAGAATATCTCCTTCGAACCGGTGAAGGCGAGATACGTTCAAATGGATGGCATCAAGAGAGGGACCGCATACGGTTACTCGCTTTGGGAATTCGAAGTGTATGAATCTCTATCGCCAAACCTTGCGGATGGCGTGCCGGCAGTAGCAAGCTCGGTCAGAGCCTCGGACGTGGCTCCCAGTAATGCTGTCGATAGCATACTGAGTACCCGATGGGGATCTAACTATTCCGATTCGGAGTGGATCTACGTCGATCTCGGCTATAGCAAACCTATCCAGAAGGTAGATCTCCATTGGGAAAGCGCGTACGGCAAGGAGTACCAAATTCAGGTTTCCGACGACACGACGAATTGGACTACGGTATACAGTACCACAACCGGAGCAGGCGGTATTGATAAAATCTCCTTCGAACCAGTGAAGGCAAGATACGTCAAGATGAATGGCACAAAAAGAGCGTCCACATACGGCTACTCGCTCTGGGAGTTTAAAGTGTACGGTATCGAAAAGGCACAAAAGGTTCCCACTCGGATCGAGCTTCTAGCAACGCCGTCTATCGTGACGGTTGGAGGCGAAGTAACAGTTTCGGGATCTGTCTACGACAGCGGGGATCTGCCGTTATCCGGCGTAGAGGTCGAGGTCGCGGCTTCGTGGGACAGCACCGAAACTGCTAAGGCAGTAACGGACGAGAATGGCCAATTCAGCACAGTCTTTACGGCGCCGTCTGCTGCCGGAGACGTGACGTTCGCGGTCGTTCTGCCAGCAAGTCCGTCCTTGAAGGATACGATTACTGTGTCCGTGAAACCAATTGCACAGGTACCTGCTCGAATCGAACTGCAAGCGACCCCGTCTTCTGTGAAGTTCGGAGACGACGTGACCGTTACGGGAGTCGTTTATGATAGCGACGGTCTTCCGGTATCCGGTATGGAGGTCGAGATCACGGCAGCATCGGGCAGCATCCAAGACGCGAGTGCGGTAACGGATGTGAACGGCCGGTTCAGAACGCTCTTTACGGCGCCGTCCACTGCCGGAGAAGTGACGATTACGGCAGCTTTGACCGCGAATCCGTCCGTGAGAGAGACAACAGCCGTTTACGTAAACAAGACCGTGCAAGTGCCCGCTCGGATTGAATTCCGGGAGGCGCCGTCTTCCGTTACGTTCGGAGGCAGCATGTCCATTGCGGGAGTTGTCTACGATGGCGACGATCTTCCGGTTCCCGGCGTGGAGGTTGAAATTTCGGCTTCGTCAGGCAGCATCGAAAACGCTAATGTCTTAACGAATGTGAACGGTGAGTTCAACACGGTTTTTACGGCGCCGTCCGCTGCCGGAGAAGTGACGATAACAGCTGTCTTGACCGCGAATCCGATCGTGGTAGATACGGTTACCGTTTCCATTATTAAGGCCGTACAAGTGCCCGTTCTAATCGAACTCCAGGCTACGCCGTCTTCTGTGATTGTCGGAAACGACGTGTCCATTACGGGAATTGTTTACGACGGCGACAATCTTTCGGTCTCTGGCGTGGAGGTCGAATTTGCGGCTTCGTCAGGCAGCATCGAAACGGCTAAAGCAGTAACGGACGAAAACGGTCGACTTAGCACAATCTTTACGGCGCCGTCCACTGCCGGAGAAGTGACGATTACAGCCGCCTTGACCGCGAATCCGTCCGTTACGGGGAAAATAAACGTTTCCGCTAGAGCGCGTTCAAACGAAGACGACGGCGGCAATTCGGGAGGAGAAACACCCGTGACCCCGCCGGTAGATCCCGATGATCCGAATGATGGTCCGGACGTTCCGGTACCCGGCCATACCTTCGCGGATATTGACGGTCATTGGGCCGAAGCTAATATCTTGGAAGCTGAAAAGAAAGGAATTATTACAGGTTACACGGATGGTTCGTTCCGGCCTGATCGTACGGTGACGCGCGCTGAATTCGCGGTGATGATGGCAAAAGCACTGAAGCTTCAGAACGAAGAAGCAGTTTTGTCCTTCAAAGACGCGGACCGAATCGGGAAGTGGGCTCGGGTACCTGTTGCGCAAGCTGCAAGCTTAGGTATTATCCAGGGCGACAAGGACGGCAACTTCCGTCCGGATTCGGCCATGACAAGATCAGAAATGGCCGTAATGCTGGCGAGAGCATTAAACTTAGTATCTGAAACCGATTCCGCCGGATTCGCTGATGATCGCGACATTCCAGACTGGGCCGTCGGGGCGGCAGCCGAGATGAAAAAGCTGGGGATTATGCAGGGGAAGGGCGGCAACGGCTTCTTCCCGAATAATGTCGCGACGAGGGCGGAAACGGTCACGGTTCTGCTCCGGATGCTTGCAACCAAGGATTAGGAATAATAGGCAAAACAAATTCGGACGGGAGAACCCGCTTGAAGGAAATTGAAGTGATAAGGAGGAGGACGGAGAGACCGGCACTGTGATGTGAGAAAATGGATCGGAAGAATCCATGCCGACCTCGTAAATCCAAAGTTAATCGATTATTTGAGTTTTTCCAACCCCCTTTCTTCGACGTTTTTAAACGGAGAAGGGGGGTTTTTGTCTATAAGGAAGTGCCGATGGCTACATTGGAGAGTCGCGGCTTCCGAAGTCTGTATATCATTCAATAATGATACGTTAGGGCCAAGACGTTGGAGAAAATCTAAATGTTAGATGATACGCTCAATAACTTCTACCCCTCTAATCTTTCCACGTCATCATCATGTAAAGCTGCTCGACGCTTAAGGAGTTCATATGTCTCATACCACTCGTCAGGGTATCTTGTCCTTTGAATTCGCTTATTCAGCTCTCCAAGGGCATGCTCTATTCTATTTCTAAATTGTTTCCATACCATTTTAGCTTTGTAATAGTCACCGTTATTACGATTAGCATTCACTACGTCATAACAGAGCTTATCTTTTCTGGAAATCTCCATACTGATTTCATCGACTTTAAATAGGATTTCTTTTTTAAGTTTGGCGTCATTCTCCATAGTTGCGATCATTTCTGCCATAATAGAAAGTATATTGTGATTATTATGAACGGAGTGTTTGATACGATCAGCGAGTTGGATTGTCATAGATTTTCCCCTCCTAGTAACGGGAATAGTTTTATATGGCGCTGTTACCATTCTCGTTATATATAATACTGTTCGTTAGAAGGGGCTTTTTTTAGTCACTAAGCAAATGATAAAGAATTAATAATTTCTGGATTTCGTTGTGCAACTCAAATAAGGGCAGGTTTGCATAGGAGATATAGGGAAAAACCTCAAATTGGGAGAAGTATAACGATTAGTTAAAATGGAGCATCTGATTTGCGGAGGTTTTATATGTCTATTATAGTCGAGGCTTACGCCGACGAAGCTTGCGCAAATAAAACCTAACGCAAACAAAAAAAACAGCGAACGCCTCGCAAAGCGCCTCGCTGTTTTTTTGTTACACTTCGATATTGGCCGCGATGCTATCTTCCCGTCCATACTCGCGGATGAGTGCTGCTACCGCTTGATGATGCGGATTCGGGCCGTAAGCCTCCAGCGCAGCGTTGTCTTCGAATCGGACGCGAAGCACGAGTTGGTAGCCCTTGTTATTGTCCGAGAAATTAATTCCTGCATTTACTTCAATGACACCAGACAAGTGCTGCTTCAGTGCCTGAAATCGCTCCACGATTTCCTGCAGCTGTGCGCGGGTCGTTTGATCACCGAATTTCACGAGAATAATGCGATCGATCATGTAAAGATCCCTCTTTCCTCAACATCTATAACTTTAAGCAATATAGCATGAAACAGGCGAGCTTTTCCAGTACTTCGTGATTACTCAACATCTTGTTGCGCCTTAATTCAGATAATACAAATAGGTACCTAATCGGGTCATTCGTCTTGAATCTTGTAAATGTTTCTCTGCCGTTACTATGATACAGGAAGGTTCCGGGCCTCAACTCCTCGATTCCGTGCAGTCCAAATTAGCATAGGTATGGAAATCAGAAGACTGACCGCAACCGGTACAATAGAGCCCTCAAGTCCAAAATCGCCACCTGTGAGAAGTGCGGCACCGTTCACTTTCACAGTAAATAGACCGGCAGCAGAGTGTCCCGAAACAGGAATCCCAAGCAAGCCTTCAATGGCATTCCAAGCAAAATGCAGTCCAATGGCAAACCACAAGTTCCGCCGCCACAAGAAGGCGGCTCCGAGCAGAACACCTGCTTCCAGAGCTATGGCGAACGCGCTGTATAAGGTTGCTCCTGTATTTCCAAGATGGGCAACTCCAAAGAATAGAGAGGTCACAGCGAGTGCGAGCGGTTTCCCCCCCAATTTATCAATGGCTTGAAACATAAGTCCACGAAAGATAAGCTCCTCAACAATGGCTGCTCCTAAAGCTGCTTCAATGGAGGTTATTAGAACAGAACTCGAATCCGCAGAACTTGCCCATTGAAAGGAATAACCTCCCAAAGCCATAATAATAAAAGCGGACCCTGTGATAAAGATTGTCCCGGTTAGTATGCCAAGGACAGTTTCAATCCCTGCGCGCTGACTAGATATCTCTGGAGTGGACCGCCGGGCAAGGTATGTCAGCGTGAGCTTATAAGCCAAGATGGCCAGAAATCCCATCACCAGTGTAAAAACAAGGGAAATCAACCCATCTACTTGCTCTGTCAGCCTTCGGAATAACGTATCTATGAGAACTATACCAATAGCCCCCACAATCATCCAGACAATTGGAAAGCGCCAAAATGAACTCCGAGCGCTTAAATTCCTGCCATTCTGCCGCTTCTCTTTATTTTCAGATTTTTTTTTCTTCATGTTTTTCACCGCTTCCTCTGTTGTTTGATGTTATGAGTATAGGATGAAAAAGTCATAAAGAGGCAGTGCGCTTTTGTCATCATTTATTCTATGGCTATATTCAAAAAAAGCTGGCAACCCTTATAGGTTGCCAGCTTATGTTGCACTTCGATTTCACGGGCAGTGAGCCCGAATTCATTATTTTTCGCAGGGGTGGTATTGTTGATGCTCTTGATCATTTTACTCGCCATTTCTTGCGTGATTAATGTCCCTCCCGCCTGAACCACCCGTATGCCTGCGGCCAGGTCTTTGGGATGAAGGGCTTTAAGCAGATATCCTTCTGCGCCATAGCTTAACGCCGCTAACACATATTCTACTTCCTTATAGGAAGTCAGCATGATGATTTTGGTTGCAGGTATTCGTTCTTTAATCAGGGCCGTTGCGGCAACGCCGTCCATGACTGGCATATTGATATCCATCAACACAATATCCGGCATGAACTGCTCGCAGCCCTTTACGGCTTCTTCCCCATTTTTGGCTAAACCGACAATTTCCAAATCCTCTTCCATGGACAGGACGATATGTAAGCTCTCGAGAATTAACTCTTGATCATCAGCAAGCAGCACTTTAATTTTCAACATGCGGCCTCATTCCCTTCAGCGGGATTTCGCATCTGACTTCGGTTATCACTGGAGTTCCCTCCCCAGATGATAGGTGTAGGCTGCCTCCCAACCGCTCAACCCGATGTTTCATCGTGGTCAAGCCGAAGCCATAATTTAGCTTGTCGATCGGTTTGCCGTTATTTCGAACGGACAATTGCAGATTGCTCTCAGATAATTTAAGCTCTAGATGCAGTTGAGAAGCCTTTCCATGTTTTAGTGCGTTTGTAAAGGATTCCTGGATGACCCGAAGGATCGCTTGCCGTACTTCAAAACGTATGGGCCGCTCTGTCGCCGGAAGACTCAAAGTCAGGGCCGTACCCGTGTGCTCCCGGAAACGATCCACAAGGGATTCAACCTGTCGGATCAGGCTTGACTCCTCTTCTTCCCCCATCTCGTGTACGATGTTTCTCATTTCGTCCAGATTTTTCTCAGCCAATGTTCTTAAGCGAATTAACCGATCTTTGGCCTCGGCAGGCTTGCTATCCATAAGGGTAATAGAAGCATCAAGGCTCAGAATGAGTGAGATAAAGGAATGCCCTAATGTATCATGAAGCTCCTTGGACATGCGGTTGCGCTCTTCAAGCAAAGTCATTTTCTCGATCTCTGCCGAGTAGTGAGTTAACAGTTTATTTTGAAGCTCTACATCAGCTACCAGTTTATTTTTCTGATAATACGCATTGGCTACAAAGCTTGCCCACATGCCGATGAAGCAGAACAGCAGATTGTCTGCTCCGATACTTAGAGTTTGCTCCCAAGATAATCTTAGGTAAAACTGAAAGGAAAAAGGAATAAAAACAAGTATGGGAATGATCAAAAGGGTTTTCTTAGTCAATAAGTAGCCCATTGTAAGACTCGGCAGCAAATAGTTCGCTTTTGAAGTCAGATCAGGATGAATCTAAATTCATTATCCTTTTTATGAAGTATTGATTAATCACTCTGCCTATCGCATAAGTAAATGTTTAGAACAGAAGATAGGCGGTCAACCAACTATTCATAGGGAGTCAACGAAATGAGATTAGGAGGAAAGAATGAAATATTTCACTAAAGAGTTGTATGAAGAAATGCAGATAAGAGGATATTTGGTTTTCCCTGAAACGAAGAAAGATTGGGAAGACGACATTGCTTGGCATCTATCGGAGGGTTTGAACTTCGAAGAAATTCGCAGGTGCAATTTGGAGGATAAAAAAGAACACTTGCTAAAATATCTCCCGGCGTTCTTTCATCCCTATATTCAAGACGGAACGATTAATTCGCAATTTCCTTCAGATGAACTTAGAAAAATGGCTGACCAATGGAAAATGAAGTATGATGAGCGAACGAAAGCGATCGGGGTTACGTACCGTAACTACTACGAATCCATAAAAGGCTCACTCCCAGAGTTTGTTATACAATTGATTGATAAATCATTACATGATGCCGAAATAACTTCGATTGAGATCCCTTCGAAGGACATGTTTATCATGACGTTGGATTGCAGAGGCGGCTATCATTATTTAACAGATGTCAGGCTAACCTTTACGGGAGTAAAGAATGTCCAACCTACAAACTTAAGCGTAGGTAGCGGCTGGCTTTATGATGAAGTATACCTTACAGAAACCGGTTTTGAACTTCATGTGCTATTAGATGGTCCATTAATGGAATTCACCATCTCAGCGAAAAACGTTAATATCGAGATTATATCGTAATTCATGGTTCAGCTAACCGCGAACGTTAGTTCAATCAGGTCAGGGAGCAGGCGCCGCGGCATCTGTTCCTTTTCTTTGTTAAGCCTATGGGCAGATTACTTGAACACCGTTGGTCAATCGTTTCTAAGAATATTATGTTGCTTTGAAGTAGCTAGGGATTAAGCTGTCCAAAATTAAAGAAATTCAGCAGGAATAACAGGATATTCCTCAGTTAGAGCGCTGGAAACGTTCAACAGTGGTATTTTACAAAAGAAGAACAAAAGATCATTAAGACTAATCTCCCCGATATGACAAGCGGCGATGACAATACGAAACGATGGATTAAGTTATTGAGGGAGATTAAACAAATTAAACGAACCATTCGATTCCCCGGTATCCCAGCGGTTAGCATAGCGGATTTTGCAGCTAACCTCCGCATACTTTCAAGGCAACGATAACTTGTTGGAAAAGTACTGGAACTTATTAAAACCGGATAAGGATCAGGACGTAAAAACATACGGTCTTGATCGGAAAACGATGACATACATTGAGAATATTAATGATTGGTATGAAAAGAACGGGCAGCGAGGAGAAAAACAGGCGTGAGTAAAGGGGGGGGGGGAATTGGACTTCTTTATTTTATCATTTACTACTGTTTATCGGCGTCCATGTGGGATGTGCATTCCTCTTCGGTGTTCTACCGGTGGTAAGCTACAAGCCGCCGAAATCGAAAGGACGATTGTTGAATAAGAACAGTCTTATTGATGTGATTTGAAATAGTAGTTATTAAACCTTTTGACTTTTTGTACGTAATCCAATATTATATTTGCTAAGTAGTAAGTAGTAAGTAGTAAGTAGTAAGTAGTAAGTAGCGAAACTAAAGGTCTCTGAAAGGATGATACTGCTTTGTTAAAGAATTTATCAATCCCTCAAGAGTTTGTATTACTTGCTTTAGATCGTGAAACCAATAAACTAAAGTCTATTTTTCGTATGCATGTTGCCTTGTACACGGTAATGGCTTGTATAGTGGAGCTTTCTATAAATGGCAACGTTATATTTGAAGATGATGATACCGTCAGAATTTCTAACTTAACATCCACAGGTGAAAGCTATCTTGACAGAACACTCGAAATTATAACTGCTGAGAAACCAAAGAAGCTAGAGGAGTGGGTTTCTTACTTTTACTATAGACAAAAAGAGCTTTATAAAATGGTTGTAGAAAGCCTTGTAGATAAAGGCGTTCTAGAGATTGAAAATACGGAAGTTTTATTGGTTGTTCCAGTAAAAAAATATTCGGATGTTGCAAATGCACGGAATCACATCGTGGAGAAAATTCGAGCTGAGTTATTAGAACATGGGAATGTAGAAGAAGATACATTAGCCTTAGTGTTATTTTTGAATAATAAAAACATGCTTAACGATTATTTTTCTGATTATGAACAAAAAACGTTAAGAAAAAAATTGGACGTGTTGCGTAAGGAGGACATTTATAAAAAAATCATAACGATCAACAGAATTATTCAAAATTTAGATTCCGGATTATAGCTTCAAGTGTTGCAGCAACATAGGCAAGACAAATAAAGGGAGAAAAAATATGGGGAGAAAAAGAAGTTTAGATAAAATTTTATCTTCAGAATATGTGAGTGTCAGTGAGTTGGTTGAACTTTCTGGAGTTCGATACAGTACCATTAAATATTACACGGAAGAGAATATGATCGCATTTGAGCAAGAGGATACAAGACTGACAAGAAGATACCCACGTGAATCATCCATAAAGCGACTTGAGGAAATTCGTGTAATGAAAGAAGAAGAAGGATTGACAATAAAACAAATTAAAGAAAAATTATAACGGTGAACTCTGACTGGGGTACGAACTGAATTTTTTATGACAGAAGGTGGTTATAGAATGGTTGAATGGGTTCAACAAACAGATGGAATTTGGCAATACATCGTGTTGTTTTTAATATCAATATTGCCATTTCTTGATGTGTTTTATATTATTCCAGTAGGTATTGTATTGGATATGTCACCTGCAGCCGTTGGTATCATTGCTTTTTTAGGGAATTTTATTATGGTATTAGTTTTTGCCATGTTTTTTGGACAAATTTCTAATTGGCGTAATAAACGGAGAGAGAAAAAGGGGAAATTAAAGCCATCAAAAAACGAAACGAGAGCTAGACATATTTGGGAGAAATACGGCCTTCCGGTGTTTGCTTTGCTCTCGCCAGCGTTACTTGGAACAGATATAGCTGCTTTAACAGCTCTATTGCTTGGTTCATCTAAAGTCAACGTAATCACTTGGATGGGAATTAGTTTAGTCATTTGGTCGATTCTTATGACAGTTGGCTCTGTATATGGCCTTCAATACATTAATTGGCTATAAACAATAAATAGGTTATGAAGCGAAAAAGCTTGAGAAATCAGGCTTTTTTAATTGTTTGTCGAATAATATATATTAGAGTTAATAGATAATAATTATTTGGATATTGGGGAATGGAACAATGCAAATACGAGAAATTGAAGAAAAAGACAATCAATCAATAGAGAGAATTATTAAACGCTCATTGGAATCATTTAACCTAAACATTCCGGGAACAGCATATTTTGACACGCAACTGAGCACTCTGGCACAATTTTACAAGGAACAACCAAATTCAAAATATTGGGTTGCCATGAATGAACAAAATGAAGTGGTAGGCGGTGTGGGTATTGCACCATTTGGGCAGGAACCGGGAATTTGCGAGTTGCAAAAGCTATACATTACACCGGAATCTCAAGGTATGGGTCTGTCGAAGGATCTTATGAAAGTGGCACTCGACTTCGCGAGGAAGCACTATACACAATGTTACTTAGAAACAATGAAGAAACTTCAAGCAGCAAATCTCCTTTACATCAAATTAGGTTTCCAACAACTTGAAAGACCACTAGATGGTTCAGAACATAATGCTACGGACGCTTGGTTTATAAAAGATTTATCTTTGTTGGGTTAGTGCAATTTTAAGAAGTAATTCATTAAATTAAACTAAACGGGAAACGTTAGCTCAATAAAAAACACGAAATTAGTCGACGACAACGATCAGCTGCTACATTACGCTGACTGGAAGGATAAGCCAATGGATTCTAGGGAAGAATCCCCCAAACTATTGGGGGTTCTTGTTGAATTATTCACCAGAGGTTTATCCTTACTTTGTGAATGTCACAAATGTCCAACGGGTAAATGGCTTTAGAGGATTTCATTTTACATGAGGGCGCACGGAAATAAAGGGGGGATTATTGTCGTGTCCAGTCCATTTGCTAGAACTCGCTTCCGCGATGTCGATCCCGACAACTAAATGCTAACGTATACCGCGCAGTCAAATTCTTACGAATCCATTTATTATGGCGACACAGCTGTTGAAGATTCAAAGGGACTTTCTAATCAACTCAATGAAATCACAGATAATGTTAGTATGTTTGGACCGCTTATCATGAATATTTTAAGTGCAAAAAAGGCATTTAATTGTATAGCAACAAATAATAAAGATGCATGGATTGAAAAAAATTGGTTGGAAGATTACCGTAACAAATTAAGCTAACCGGAAACGATAGCCATTAAAAAACAGAAGCAGCCGACTACTTAATCGGCTGCTTCATTACGCTATACCAGCTAATAGCCTGTCAATATTTAATTATTAATGAAGTAAACGAAGGATGCTATACTGGTAAAAATGCATGACAAATAACCGCCCCAT
>NZ_JACHXW010000023.1 GCF_014192395.1 Paenibacillus endophyticus
GTCGTTCTCATGATTCTGCTATGTGTGTCTGTGCTGTATCCGTTCGCCTATATGCTGGCGATCTCGCTGAATGAGGGAACCGACGCAGCGAAGGGCGGCGTATACTTGCTGCCAAGGGCATTCACGCTGATTAACTATGAAATCGTACTCGGCAACGAAGTGATTCAGCACGCTTATCTCATTACGATATTGCGTACGATTGCAGGTACAATAGCTGGCCTTATGGTTACGCTGATGGTGGCATTCGGCTTATCGTATACGAAGGTTCCATTCCGCAAATCGATTCTAAGCTATATTTTGCTGACGATGCTATTCAGCGGAGGACTTGTGCCTCTCTATATTCAGCTTTATAATTTGGGGCTTATTAACAACTTCTTGGTGTATATCATACCCGGCATGTTCTCGGCTTGGAATATGTTTGTCATGCTGAAGTTCATTCAGGGCATTCCGGAGGCGCTTGTCGAGTCGGCGGAGCTGGACGGTGCAGGACCTTTCCGCGTATTGCTCCAAATCATCGTTCCGCTGTCGAAGCCGATGCTTGCGGCAATCGGATTGTTCACCGCAGTCGGCCATTGGAATGATTGGTTCGCTGGAGCATTCTACGTCACCAAGCAAGATCTTATTCCGGTTCAAACGTTTCTCCAGCAGTTATTGTCGGCACAGGATATGTCAGCCATCTTGGGCTCGAACTCGAATCAGGAAGCACTAGCCAGAGGTTCGCAAATGCAGAACGTGACGCTCATGTCAGTCAAAATGGCAACCGTAATGGTGAGCGCGATTCCGATTCTATGTGTGTATCCGTTCCTTCAGAAGTATTTCGTGAAGGGCGTATTGATCGGCTCTGTCAAAGGATAAGAGCCGTTACTTTGAGGGTATTTGGGCTTCATCACATACCGTTATTTAGGCAAGCGAAAAGGGGAGAAAAGAAGCATGCAGAGCAAATGGGTAAAGAAGACCGGTTTAATGGCTATGTCGGCGGTCGTATTGGTTTCTGTGATCGCAGGATGTTCCGGTTCAAATGCATCCAAGAACGATCCGAAAAGCACGAATGCGGCACAAGGCGGAACGGAAACGACAAAAGGCTCGAACAAATTCAATCTATGGCTGGGCTGGTCAGCAACGGTTAATAATGATAGCCTCGTCCAAAAAAATTGGAAGGAAACGGAGCCAGGCATTGAAGTTGTGCTTGAGGCTACGCAAGGTGACGCCGTTACGGCGCTTAACTTGAAGCTGAATACGGGCGGCTTCGAGGATGCAGCGGTCTTCAACCGCAGTGAAATCGTAAAAGCAGCGATGATTCGCTCCAATAAAGTTATGTCAGTCGAGCCATATTTCGATATGCCTGATCAATATCCCAACCTTGCAGCGATTCCTAAGGAATACTTGGATCAAATGAAGGATGCGGATGGGCATATTTGGTCCATTCCAACCTGGTTCGATCAAAATCCAGATAATCCATGGCCGGGCTGGGCATCGCAAACATGGCTTGTCCGTACGGACGTGCTTGAGAAAGCGGGAATGACCACAGCGGATTTGGCTACGATTGAAGGCGTTGAAGCATATTTGAAAAAAGCCGCTGAGCAAAAAGACGCGTCAGGCAAGCCGCTTATACCACTTAGCTTCTTAATGGATCCTAATGATACGGCAGGCTGGAACGATGAAAATACGGTTTTGAGCACGTTTGGCGTAACGACGGGAGGCGGTATTATCCCGGTAGAGAAGAAGGGTGACGACCTTGTTCTCTTGTATGACGACCCACAGTATAAAGTGGCTTACCAATGGATGAATAAAATGTATCGTTCCAATCTGGTGGACCCAGAGGTCGTAACCGATAAAAAGGAACGCTACAAAGAGAAAAACAAAGCTGGACGCGTAGCCATGAACGTAGGCTCCTTCTTTAATGTGGATAATTCAATCTGGGAGACACTGGACGGCCCGACTGAGCCAGGCTGGTTCTATCAAGTCATTCCATTCCCTAAGGTAGAGGGCGTCGAGAAGCTAGGCGCGAACACGGTCATCAATCCGTATCCAGGATATGACGTCTACATTAGCAAAGATTCCAAAAATGTAGAGGCGGTTTTGAAGTTTCTTGATTACTCGCTTAAGCCTGGAGCGGAACAGCAGCAAGTCATTAACGAAGGACCGGAAGGAAAGTTCTGGGGCTGGATCGATCAGCCGCTAGGTCGATGGAGTTATATTGATGCAGAATATGATAAAGCGCGTAATTCTGGCGAGCCTGCACAGAAAGCGAAAGTAACGCCAGAACTTTACATGATTTCTTCCTATAACAACGACTGGTATCCGTGGTGGAATTACGGCACGGGCGAAAAAGTCGGAAATGAAAAAACGTCGGAATTCACGGCAACGGTAGGACAGATGGGCGCCGTGCGCAGCACGCAAACCTATGACTTGGTTAAAGCGAAGGCAGGCGGTCTGCTGGAGAAATATTTGCCTGAGCTCGAAAATATTCGCAAAGAGTATAGAGCGAAATTCATCATGTCCAAAAGCGACGAGCAGTTTGAAGCAACTTGGTTGGCTTTCCGCGATGCCCTTGAGAAACGTGGGCACTGGACTGAAGTGAAGCAAGAATGGCAGGAGCAATATGAAGTATTGTTGAAAGAGCAAGGCTAGCCGTAAACCATAAATGGAGCAACCCCTTCTGGGAGGTTGCTCCCTTTTCCATTGTTACGAATACGATTACAATACGGAAAGGAGGGATACGATGCAATTACGCCGCAGCCTTGAACGAATCGTTATCAAGTACACCCAGAAAATGAACCTGCGCCGAAAAATATTAATTTTGTATGGAGCCATTATTTTTGTTCCAACCATTTTTTTAGGCATTGTAGCGGGTTATCTTGCGCTTGAAAGCTTCAGGGACAATTATTTGGTCACCATTAATGAAGCGATGCGCCAAACCGTTCAAAATATACAATTCCGCAAGCAAAGCTACGATGTGCTTGCTACGCGTACGGCAACGGATGGAGAGCTGATCTCGCGGCTAAGCCGTAATTACTCGGATATGTTCGAGCAGCTGAACACGGTCGAGTACGTAGACCGTTCATTTGTATATACGAGTAAATACTTACCGGGTATCGATGATTTCCGAATTTATCACACGAATCCGATGCTTGTGCAGGATGGACGGCTGCTGTGGAAGCCAGAGGGGCGCATCCTGCAGCCTGATCTGAATGAGACGGATTGGTATACCCAAACGAGCAAGGCTTCCAGCTCGTTGATATGGAGCAACGTGAACAAAGACAAGCTTGTCATCTCTCATAAAGTGATGAGCTCGACCGGCAATTTGCAGGGCATTATTTATATGCTGCTAGACTATAAATCGGTTTTTGGCAATCTGTTTGATCAGCCGTTTAGCGGTTCAGGCGAATTATCAATTATTGACGATTCCGGCACGATTATCGTTTCCTCCGATCCGGAAAAAATCGGATTGAAGCGGCAGTCCACGATGCTGAACCATCAATGGGAGGAAGCGGGCTCGTCCGATGGCATCATGGTAGATGGCAATTTGCTTATAGTAAGGTCGATTGATTCGAATTGGCATGTTGCCGCATTGATTCAGATGGATCAGCTGGAGCGTCAGTCCAAGACGATTTTGTACGGCATTATTGCTGTTATTTTTCTATTTCTGCTTTGTTCTATTTTTTTGATTATGACGGTGCTGAAAAATGTCGTATGGCGTATTCACAAGCTTGGAACACGCATGTACGATGTCAGCCAGGGCCAATTCGATGTCAGCATCCGCAACACGGCTAAAGACGAGCTTGGCGATCTGGAAATTTTGTTTAATTCAATGTCCGGCCGTCTAGGCATGCTTGTTGAAGACATCACGCAGGCGAAGCTCAAGGAACGCGAGCAATCGTTCAAAGCGCTGCAGGCACAAATCAATCCGCATTTTATTTACAATTCGTTAAGTCTGCTCAGATGGCGAGCGCTGGATCTGCAAGACGATACGCAGCTGCGAACCATTGATGCACTGACCGCCTTTTACCGACTGGCGCTGGACAATAAAATTAATGTCATACAAATAAAGGGCGAGCTTGAGCATGTAAGAGCTTATTTGGACATTCAAGAGATGCGTTATCCGGGCAGGGTGTCCATTGAATGGCATATTGATCCGGAGCTGCTGGACCTGTATACGATCAAGCTGTTATTGCAGCCTATTGTGGAAAATTGTTATTTGCATGGCAACATTACAGGCAGAAAGGACGGCGTCATCCGCATTTCGGCGCAGCTGGAGCAAGACCATATTCGATTTGAGGTGTTCGATAACGGGATAGGCATCCCCAGCGAGATGCTGGAGCAAATTCGATTAGGCAAACAGGTGGGGAACGGCAACGGCTACGGCACGGCCAATATTCGCGAGCGGCTCCAGCTCTATTTTGAGAATAAGCATGAATTTGCCATAGACAGCAAGGAGAATGAGTGGACGGCGGTTACCATCAGGATACCTGCAAGCGTTCATAGGCCGCAGATTAGGAAGGTGATGTGATGTTGTTAAAAGCGTTGATCGTGGATGATGAGCCGACCCATATTCAGGGGCTTGTGCGTTATATCAAGTGGGAGGAGCTGGGCTATGATATGCCTTTCACCGCAGAGTCCGGTCAAGAGGCGCTCGACATCTTGCAGAATGCTTCTATCGATGTGCTGATCTCCGATGTATCTATGCCTGTTATGACGGGAATTGAGCTTGTTGCAAAGGCTAAAGCGAGCCAGCCGCAGCTTCAAGTGCTTATGATCAGCGGCTACAACGAATTCGAATTCGTACAGGAAGCGATGAACGTTGGGGCGCAAGCCTATGTATTGAAACCGATTAAAGTAGAAGAGGTTGAGAGCAAGCTGACCGGATTTCGGAAGACGCTTACGAAGCTGAAGCAAATCGAGAATCAAGCACAGGAGCTGCAGCAGAAAGTATCCGGCAGCCTCGATATCGTTAGAGAACGATTCGTATCCGATGTGATTGGGGTAGCAGACATTCAGGTTGAAATGCTGCATTCATGGGGCAATCTGCTGGAGCTTCCCGCAAGCAATCAAGAAATCGGATTAATCGTTTTAGGATATGATCACTTTCACTCCTCGGTGCAGGATGCAAGGGAGCGGGTTGTGATCAGCAACGGATTTTTGAAAACGGTCCATATTGGCTTAAGCGATTATGACCATGTTTATGTCGCAAAGACCGGTACCGATGAAATTGTCGCCCTGCATATTAATCTAAGCCCGCTTGAACGAGCGTCAATCGAGAAACAGCTTGCTTTCATTCAGAACGTGATGCATGAGCAATACGGTTCAACGGTCACCATCGGCAGTAGCAGGGTATGCACGGCTTGGGAAGATGTGCCGTCGTTGTATAAGGAAGTGAAATTCATGATGGCGAGATTCCGCTTAATGGAGGGCGGGCAAATCTTGCATTACGATCGATTGGACGAATCGGAATTTCAACAATTTCGTCTGCGTGAAGAGATCATACCCGAGATTATACAGCTGACGGAGGACGCTGCCGATGCCCATAAGGTCGTGGACTACGTGAATAACGTGTTTGACATGCTGCTGCCTCAATCTTCTACGCTATTTACGTATGTGCAGGCGTTTGGCATGGCATTGCTCAGTGAACTGGCCCGTAAGCAGACATGGAACAAAGAGCTTGGCGGGGAAATGAATTTGGAGATGTGGCAGAAGCTTATCGATTGCAGAAGCGAGGCGCAAATTCGCGAGGTTGTGCTTGATTACGTTCAACGCCATATGGCTAATGAAAAGAAGAGCGAAGCGAGCCAAAGGCATAATCTAATCGGCAAGGTTACTGAATATTTGGAGACACATTTCCAGGAACATATTACAGTGAAGCAAATCGCTGAAATCCATCATCTGAATGCGAGTTATTTGAGCGTGCTGTTCAAGAAGGAAATGGGCAAAACAATATCAGATTTCCTTCAGGAAACGCGAATGAACAAAGCCAAAGAGCTGCTTAACAATCCGAGCATCAAAGTGTACGAAGTGTCGGAGCAGGTCGGATTTCAGACCTCCGCTTATTTTGCCTATTTGTTCAAGAAGACGACGGGCTATACGCCGCAAGAATATAGAGACTACCATTAAGAAATATGCTATGAGCTGGAGGATTTGAAAAAATGATAATAGAGTCAATTGCGGGAACGTGGAGATTTAGCTTGGACGAGGCGAAGCAAGGCGTCGATCATAAATGGTATAACGAGCGGCTGCAGGATCACATACAGCTGCCAGGGACAACCTCGGAACATCAAAAAGGCGAATATAATACGGCTAGAGAAATAGCCCATTTGACTGAGGCTTATCCGCTGAACGGTTATGCGTGGTACCAACGCGAGATTGAAATCAAAGCAGAATGGGCGAGCAAGCATATCCAGCTGTACGTGGAGCGGACAAGAGTGACGCATGTTTGGATTGGCGATGAGCTGCAAGGCATGCAGAACAGCGTAAGCGCGCCGCATATTTATGAATTCGGGATCATGGCCCCTGGCATGTATACCTTAACCATATTGGTCGATAACAGCGGCCTGCCGATAAAAGGCGGTCATATGACATCACCCGATACGCAGACGAACTGGAACGGACTGCTTGGCAGAATAGAGATTCAAGCATCGGATTTGATCCGAATAGACAACGTCCAGGCATTCCCCGATGCTGGCAACAAGTCCGTTCAGCTCAGGTTTCAAGTGATCAACGATACGATGGGCAATGCGGATGCTAATCTATCCATCGCATTAGCAGACATGGTTGGGGCAATCCAAGGAAACGGAAATGCTGCAGCTGGAGTAAAGACGGCTATCATTCGCTCCGTACCGGGCATACAGTCTGTTGAACTGCACTATGAGCTCGGCGAAGATATCATGCTGTGGGATGAGTTTAACCCCGTATTATATCGCTTGCTTGTAAGTCTGGAGGCGAATGCTAACGGGCAGACGTATCGGAATGAGCAATCTGTCAGCTTTGGCATGCGCCAGTTCGGTACGGAAGGCACACAATTCACGAATAACGGCCGTAAAGTATTTCTGCGGGGAAAACATGATGCGTTGGCCTTTCCTTTAACCGGCTATGCGCCGATGACGGTGGAAGAATGGGTCAAGGTGCTGTCTGTCGCTAAGTCCTACGGCATTAATCATTATCGCTTCCACACCTGCTGCCCGCCGGAAGCGGGATTCATGGCTGCAGATCTGCTAGGTATTTATTTCGAGCCTGAATTGCCGTATTGGGGCGCATTTCAAGATCCTGCGGATGAGGGCTATGATGAGGCGAGATCGGACTATTTGCGTGAGGAAGGGTTGCGCATATTAAAGGCTTATGGCAATCACCCGTCATTTGCTCTGTTTACACTCGGCAACGAATTGCATGGCAGTCGCAACGCCATGTCGAGCCTGTTGAAGGAATATCGGGAGCAAGATAACAGGCGCTTATACGCAGAAGGGGCGAATAACTATTTCTGGGCGCCGGCTTTCTCGGAAGACTCCGATTTCTGGGTGACCATGCGAACAGGGCATGGCGAATCGATGGTTCGAGCTTCGTTCTCCCATGCGGACTTGCCGCTTGGACATGTGCAAGGCAGCTACCCTTCAACCGTTACGGACTATCGGGACAACCTTCCGGACATTCAAGTGCCTACGATTAGCCATGAAATTGGCCAATATCAATCCTTCCCGAACTTTGGCGAAATAGAGAAATACACAGGCGTCCTGAAGGCACGTAACTTTGAAGTGTTTCGCGAACGGCTTCAGGCCGCGGGAATGCTTGATCAAGCCGATCAATTTTTTCGGGCATCCGGACAGCTCGCGGTTATATGCTACCGCGAAGAGATTGAAGCCGCCTTGCGTACGCCGGGCTTCGGCGGGTTTCAACTGCTTGATCTGCAGGACTTTCCCGGTCAAGGAACGGCATTGGTTGGCGTATTGGACGCGTTCATGGATTCCAAGGGCTTCATAGAACCGGAGAAGTGGCGCGAGTTTTGCTCGGAAATCGTTCTGCTGGCAAGGATTCCGAAATTTACGTACACAACGGAGGAGACATTAGTCGCTGAGCTGGAGATCGCGAATTACGGGTCTGAATCGCTTGAAGCCGTACAGCTGGAGTGGTCGCTAAAGCAAGGAGACCGACTAATCGAGGCTGGAGTGACGGCGGCCAAGCATGTTCGGCAAGGCACTTTGGAAGACGTGGGTACGCTGCAGATCGACCTGTCCGCAGCAGAGGCTCCCGCTAAGCTTACACTTGCGCTGAAATGGAAGGGCAGCGACGTCACGAATCATTATCCGATCTGGGTATATCCGTCGGCGCAGGTTGAAGCCAAGCCGCAAGCTGAATTTCACTTGCGCAGGTCATTCGATCAAGAGACAAGCGATATTCTCGAAGAGGGCGGACGTGTTTTGCTCATTCCCCACCAAGAGCAGCTATCCTCTCATATCGATGGAGCGTTCGCATCGGACTTCTGGTGTTATCCTATGTTTAGATCCATCTGCGAGGGGAAAGACGCGGCTCCTGCACCGGGAACGCTCGGAATCTTATGTGATGAGAAGCATCCCGTGTTCAAGGCCTTTCCAACCGAGTTTCATAGCAACTGGCAGTGGTGGCCGATTCTGATACATTCCCATTCGCTTATACTGGATAAATGGCCGGAAGCATTCCGCCCCCTCGTGCAGGTCATTGACAACTTTGAGCGCAATCATAAGCTCGGCTTGATCGTTGAAGCTAAGGTGGGCAAGGGAAGCCTGCTCATATGCGCAAGTGATCTTATTGGCCAGCAAGATAAGCCGGAGGTACGCCAGCTTCTTCATAGCCTGCAGCAATATGCGGCATCGGAGGAGTTCAACCCGTCCTTTGAACTCAGCTATGACCAAATACGCAGCGTGCTGGACCCGAATGCAGTGGGTGAACGCGAGACGCATCGCGGCCAAGCCGTTATTAATCCTTCCTATCCGAATTAGCCAGCAGCATCAAATTAAAAACCTCCACGGCACACTTAGGTGACGTGGAGGTTGCTTTATTTATATATAAGCATTTACATGTTTTCACCTATAAATGCGCTTATAAATCTCCGCGAAACGACTGCTTTTGCCACAGAGGACGGCAACAGCTGTTTACGCTTGATGTATAGGAAAGTGTATTATTTCTCCAACTTTCTCTATATTTCTACGCGAAACGTAAGCTTAGCCGCCATCGGACGGCAACAGCCGCTTACGCTTGTCGGTTCAGCTTCCCATTCTCTAGATAAAGCACGCGATCACATAACTGTAAAACCCGGTCATCATGCGTGACCATAACCGCGCTCGCTCCCTGATCCTTGACTTGCTTCGCAATCATGCTTACTACATCGAGCCCTCGTGCTGCATCCAAGCTTGCTGTTGGCTCATCTGCAAACAGGACAGCCGGGTCATTCATTAAAGCTCTTGCAATAGCGACCCGCTGCCGCTCCCCGCCAGACAGCTTCTCTGGGTAGGCCTTTCGTCGGTGAGACAATCCTATTTTATCGAGCAGCTCTCTCACTCGTTTGAGTGCCTTTGCCTTATCCATCTCGGCAAGCATGGCTACAAGCATCAATTGTTCTTCTACTTTCAAGTAAGGAATTAAGTTGGCGCTCTGAAAAATAAAGCCTATTTTCCGAAGCCGAATTTCCGAACGCTCTTGTTTGCTTTTACCGCCGATAGATTCCCCATCGAGCAGAACATGACCGCTCGTTGGCTCGAGAAGCGCTCCTGCTATGGATAGAAATGTGCTTTTGCCAGAGCCTGAAGGGCCCATAACAGCGACCAGCTCGCCTTCGGCAACCTCAAGGCTAAGCTGATTCAGAATCGTCCTCTGGGTACCGCCATCTTCAAAAGTCCGCGTGATTTCTTGCAATTCAAGTCGGTTTCTCATGCTGCTGTCCTCCCAATCGCATCCAGGGCATCAATTCTGGCGACCTTCCACACCGAGAACAGGGAGCCAGCCAGCGACATGATGACAAAGGACAGGCAGGTAATGGCGAGCGTGGTGAAGCCTAACTGAAAGGGCAGCGAGCTTGGCAATACGATCTCAAACAGCTGCACCAACAGGACGCTAATGACCAGGCTGCTGATAGATAAGATGAGCACTTGCAGCGCCACGCTTCTAACCAAATAAGCAGTTCGTGCACCCATCGCTTTCAAAATACCAAATTGACTCGTTTTCTGAAGCGTAATGACATAAAAGAATACGGCCAGTACAAAAGCGGAAATAACAAACAAGAATACAATCATCATCATGAGCGAGCCTTGCTCTTCTTTGTAGCCGGGAATCGCGGACACTGCCTCGGATTTCTTAATCACTTCCGTATGGGAAAGCGCAGCCTGAAGCTTCTGAACGTTTTCGTTGGCTGTTTTAATAGCAATCGCATTGTATGAGGGATGATCTGCTGATTCATTTCCTTCATGAGCTGCAGTCTGCACTTGAAGGCTAAGCCAATCCTGTTGATTGAGGAAAACGGCCGGCGTATGGCTGAACGACTCGTTTTTCACGAATCCGTTTACTGTCCATCTGATACCCGAAGCTTGATCCACAAGGATTGTACCAAGCTTGACGCCAACATCAGATAGCTTGTCATCAACGAGAACATGCCCTATTAGCTGATCCGAAAGCGGTGAGCCTTCTGTTATGGCGGGTGCCAGCCAGCCCTGCGGATTCACCGCGAGCAGAGTGACATCTATTTTGGATGAATCGACAGAGGGGCTGACCGTTGTCACTCTCACACCAAGCGGCTCTGCATTTTCTATTCCTACGATTAAGCCGGCTTCCTCAAACTGGTTCTGATCGAGCTGAGATCTGGTGAGGCGGTGCTCAGCATGCTGTTCCAAGACAAAATGAGTGGCAGCCATATTCTTAATAGAAGCCGCATTATCATAGGCAAGCCCCTGTGCAAGCCCGGTGACAAACAAGACTAGACATGCTACCAGCACCATAATGGTTGCGATTAACGTATAGCGAGCCTTAGAGAATCTAATTTCCCGAATAGCCAAATACATGTTGCTTCCCTCCTTCGTAATGACCTAAGTATAGGAAGCGAAAATGAACGGCGAATGAATGGCATGTTACAGTTGGGGAAATTCAATTGTAAAGGTCGTTCCCTCGGCAGAGCTGGTCACTTCTATGCTGCCTTCATGGAGTTGGACGATTTTCTTTACAATGGCAAGACCCAGTCCCGTTCGACCGGAGGAACGATCACGTGAGTGATCGGCTCGGTAGAAACGGTCGAACAAGAACGGTAGATGCTCTACGGCAATGCCGTTGCCGGTATCCGCAATATGGATTACGCATTGCGAATGCGTCTGCGCGGCACGTATCTCAATGGTTCTTCCGCTTGGAATATGATTTACTGCATTGCTAAGCAAGTTCATCCACACCTGCATAAGCAGCACCTCATCCCCGCGAAGCATAATGGCAGCAGGAACGGAAATTTTAATCAGCAGCTCCTTCTCCTCTAGCTGCCATTGCAGCACTTGAACGGCTTGGCGGATTTGGCTTTGCAGTGAAAATGTCTTATTGTGGATCGTCTCTTGCCCTTGTTCCAGTGAAGAGAGCAATAGCAATTGCTTGCTGAGCAAGGACAGGTGCCGGCTTTCTCCCTCAATAATCGATGCATAACGCTCACGTTCTTCCCTCGGGAGATCACGCTCGGCCAGCACCTTAGCGAATCCTTGAATCGAAGTGAGCGGAGATTGAATTTCATGCGAAACATTCGAGACAAACTGTTGACGTGACTGGTCGACTCGCTCTAGCTCACGGCTCATGGTCATGAAATGCTCGGCTAATTGCCCAATTTCATCACGTCGATTGGTCGGTAATTTTAAGTTATAGCTGCCTTGGGCAATGCGTTTGGTTGCATCAGATAGACGGGCAATCGGACGGACCAAATATCTTGTGCTGAACAAAAATAAAATAATGCTGATGACGATCGTAAGCAGGACGATGATGGCAAAAAATATGCGCAATTCACCGAACTGCAGAATCACATCCGGGCGAATGAACAAAGCATACTTGTGATTATTGAAGTGGACGCTTGTCCCGACCGTATTGCTTAATGAATTATCGAAAAAGCCGGAGATAAACGGTTTGTTCGGGAACTCGGCAACGCCATGGTACAAGCCGCCATTAAGCACCAGCTCTCTGGCATGCACGTCCAAATCCTGCTCGCGGAAGCTGTGCCCAAAAAAACGATCAACGCCTTGACCGTCAGTTAAATAGATTTGATAGCCTAGCGATGCGGCGTTTTGCAAATAGGTCTCCAAGCTGTTAGGATCCCTCTCTACATAAGCCTTCATTTGCTGCGCAATAACGATCAGCTTCTTATCATTAAAGGGCTTCAGCTTCACATGGTAGTAGGTATTCGCTAACAGAAAGCTCAGCATGCTGCTGAAGAGGATAACTGCAATGGTCATGAGAAAGACCCGGAAGTACAGCGATCTCAACGTTCTTTCACCTCAACCTTGTAGCCGATCCCTCGCACCGTCTGAATCGTGAAATCGTCCGCGTATTCGGCGAAGCGTTGGCGCAGCCGCTTAATATGGACGTCAACCGTGCGCTCGTCCCCTTCGTAGTCCGCTCCCCATACGAGGTGAATCAGTTCATCGCGCGAGAACAGCCGTCCTGGATACTGTGCGAGCTGCGAGAGAAGCTCGAATTCCTTCATCGGCAGAAAAAGGATGGACTGGCCATCGGATACCTCAATATTTCTCCGATCAATCACGATTCGGTTCATCCGAATGATGTCATTGGAGGTGCGATTATAGCGGCGAAAAAGGGCTTTGACCCGGAATACCAGCTCCTCCGGCTCGAAGGGCTTCGTCACATAATCGTCCGTGCCGCGCAAATAACCTTGCTCCTTGTCCAATAGCTGATCCTTTGCAGTGAGCATAATGATCGGAATATCGTAATTTTGCCTAATATGCTCACATAGGTCGAGACCATCCATTCGAGGCATCATTACATCAATAACGGCTAGGTCAATAGGGGTCTCAGTCATCAGCTTGACCGCGTCCAATCCATCCTTCGCTTCGTGCAATTGATAGCCCTCTTTGCTCATGAAATACCGAAGGAGCGTCCTTATATTTGCGTCGTCGTCAACAAGAAGCAGCTGCTTCATCATTATTCCCTCAGGCCCTTCATTTTAAGTGGGGGGAGAGCCCCAGCTCTTTTTTGTTTAAGTCGTTCCCTAATTCAAGGTGCCGTTAATGCTTTTCAGGATTATAGCATTTTTAATGGCTTGAGGAATACGCTGCTTTCATCCTGAAGCAATGACTAGGCCGATGGAGAAACGTTTCGAAAGAAAGCAGCTTTTTTTGCGAGAATGTTCACAGACTGTTCACTTATGCGGAGGCTGCCGCACTCGTTATAATGACAAAGGTAAATAGAAAGGATGATGGAAATGCCAACAACGAAGAAAGAAAATGTTTATTTTGGAATGATGATGTGTGTGGGAATGGTCATCTGCATGACCGTTTACAATTTATTTACAAACGACTTAATCGGTAAAATATCGTGGATAGGAATAGTAGTCCAGCTTCTTCTAGGGTTTGCCGTTGCCTTCTTATTAGAGTTGTTTATTGTCGGTCCAATTGCCAAAAAACTGGCTTTTTCGCTGCCCTATGACAAGTCGAAGAAGCTGTTTGTGATTCTATCCCTAACCTTTTTTATGGTTATCGGGATGGTTCTCTGCATGTCTGCCTATGGACTATTGAATGCTTACCTCGCTAACGGCTTGGGTGGACAATCCTTATTTGAAAGCTATTTATCGATCGTTTTTAAAAATGTGATATTCGCTTTCCCTCTGCAGCTCATCATCATTGGGCCGCTTGTTCGGTATGCATTTGTTAAGTTTATAAAAGCTAAAGCAATCGCGAATCCTTTGAGCTTGAAGGTTTAAGCGGACTGAGCCATTAGACAAAAAAGAAATCGAAGCTCTGTTTCTCGTCTTCATTGCACGAAGAAAATCCCGACCTCGCCCGGTCGGGATTTTTGGGATTTGACGCTATGTAATAGTTGTTATCACAAATGATACGAGTAAAAACGGGCAGAGCCTTCCCCCATCAGAGGTGTGCGTAGAAAAACTTGTGTAAATGTTCTATCGGTGCTTATAAAGCGGTGGAAATTCCAACGTTTTGTTCTATTAGAAGCATGATTTTGTATATGACATACGAAATCATCGCTATGTTATGATAGCCGTGGCGCCACAAACAAAACAAAATGTAAGCGCTTCACTCCTCCCGGCCGGAGAGCAATGCCGTTCTTTGCATTCGTGTAACACCATTTCAAGGAGGCGAATGATAATGGTAAAAAGCAGGTTGTGGAAGATTCTCGCAGTAGCCGCGCTGCTGGTTTCATTGCTGCCGGCAGGAGTCGGAAATGCAGCTGCATCTTTAACCGAGGTTCCTTATACGATCGATTCGAGCAATCAAGCAGGCTGGTGGACACCACTGGAGACGTACGGCACCGGCCTTGAATATGCTTATATGGCATACAATGCGCCAGGCAGCACGGAGGGTACCCATAAAGTGTACATTGCAAGGCGCGACGGGGCCGGAGCGTGGTCGAATATTCCCGTCATGAATGGCAGCGCAGTGGCCGAATACAACGATGATGTTGGCCATAACCAGCCTTCGATCGCACGGGACGGCAGCGGCAGGTTTCATGTGTTCGCTTCCATGCATAACGACAGCTGGCGCTACTTCCGCTCGGATACGGTTGGCGGAGCGCCGCAGAATCACTCAGCGGATATGCCCACCTCAGCATCGTTCAAGGGAACTTATCCGGTGCTGGCAACAGCCCCGAATGGCGATGTATACTTATTGATCCGATCAGGGGATGACTCGGCAGGTTACCGTTCAGGCAGGCTGTTCCGCTGGAACAACGCAGCATCGGCTTGGAGCCAGGCAGCGGTTGTCGGAACGCATGCAGGCCGGTCATTTTATCCGAATGATCTCGTATTTGATGCGAACGGCGATCTGCACATCCTGTTCGAATGGTCTGCCTTCGTTTCGAGCGCGCTGCGCCATGAATTGTCTTATATCAAGTATAGGCCTTCCAACGGCTCCTTCTACAAAGCAGACGGCAGCGTAGTTTCCGTTCCCGTGTCTCTTGCGACTGCGGATATCGTGCAGCCGCTTGCACTTACGGAGGCTTATGTACAGAACGGAGGGGACCCCGGCGGTCCAGGCGTCCAAAGCGCTAAGCTTGCCGTCGATTCGGCGGGCAGCCCGAAGATCGTCTACCGCTACCGGGAAGAGGGCAGTACCAATTTCTCGATCAAATACGCTTCATTCGTTTCCGGCAGCTGGAGCCTGCAGACGGTCTACGACCTTACGCAGACGAGGGCAGCCATCGATATTACGTGGACGGGCTCTGTCCCTCGCGTTTACTATACGAAGTATAGCGGCACGGATCGTGCCTATATGGCCGTCCCTTCAGGCAGTGCGGGCTGGAGCCTTACATCCATAGCCTCGGGCAAGCCCATTGAGCGGCTTAGCGTGGAGCGGAACGCGAACGGAACCGACATTTTATATTTAGTTGAGGTGGCCAATAGGAAGCTGTATTACGGCAGGAATTGATAGTGGATCGATGAATCAACCGGGCGCTCGGAGCGCCTGACTTAGGCTAATCGGCTTGGTAGTCTTTTACCGCTTATATAAACGCCAATATAAGGAAAGAACCCGACCGTGCGAGGTCGGGTTTTTGATTTATTTTCATCATTATTCTGTTAGAATAGGTCATAAATGGGGCGACGGTCCATATACTTACGATTGCTGAGCGGGAAGGGATGAACGGCGATGGACAGAATAGCCAAAATGACTACAGGCGCGATCTTTGTTCTAGTAGTGGGCATAATGCTCTACCTGACCTTACATGATGCGAGCAGAATAAACGCAAACGACTTTCAAATGGAGCTGTCGGAGCTGCGCAGCGGGGAGCAAGTAAAGGTTGATTTTGCAGAGAAGCCAACGGTCTTGTCCGTGTTCACGTCATGGTGCCCCTATTGCAATGAGGACGCACCCAAAATGGTCGATTTGCATGAGAAATACAAGGATCGGATAAATCTATACGGCATTAATGTTACGAATCGTGATGAACGGTCAGAGGTGGAGAGCTATGTGGAGGAGCATGGCATTGAATATCCCGTCCTCCTTGATGAAGATGGCGCTGTATACGAGTATTATGGCGCAGAAGGATTCCCGGCGCTCTATTTCATAAATACCGATGGCATCGTAGTGGATTACATCGTTGGTTCAGTGGATCAGAACGTGATTGATGCGTCATTTGCGAGCCTTCTCTCGGAATAACATAAAGAATAGCATCGATGCGGTGACGTATAATAATCCAGTAATGCTGAACGTTATAGCATACCCCCAGTAGTAGCCGTGGGCAGCAATGAGATGAGCGTGCACGGGTCCCATGGTGGCCCACCCCAACATAAAAGCAGTCTGCATGCAGGAATTAGCAAGGCTGCGCTTCTGGGCGGAGACTCGGTCGATTAGAATAGCGGATTGCAACGGATTAGCCGCATTCATCAGCGCTTGGCGAAAAAGAAAGCTAATAGACGCGACGATCAATAGATTCGTAAAGCCTGTTAGCAGCAGGAAAGGCAGCGAAAGCGTTTGGAAGATAACGATCGCTTTTACTTTTCCAACCCGATTAGCGAGCGTGGGGCCAATAAGCATGGAGATGATGGTCATCACCTGACCCAGCGAAAGCAAGAGACTCATGGCACTAAGAGAGACCGAGAATCGATTGGTGAAATATAAATTCAAGTAAGGCACCACAAGTCCCGATCCGATTCCAATCAAGAGCTGTATGCCGGCAAATTTAGCAATAAACTTCAAATCGCCATGCGATTGAGAGGCGTTTTTTGCTGGCAGATTATGTTCGGACGGCTGGGCGGCTTGAAGCTGGGGACGCGCTGATTCCCGTATAGCCTGCAAAGGCAGGAACGCCGCAATGGTTGCAACGCTGCCAACAAGCAAAACGAGTTTAAAGGAAAGCAGCTTGTCTAATCCTGCGGATTGCATCACATCGGCCATAATGCCCCCGCCAAGGCTGCCCGCCACCTGGGAGGCGAGAACAAACGCGGAATAGAAGCTGAATATGCGCAGCCGGTCTGCTTTTGCTATATTTTCGGCAAGAAAGGGAATGGCGAGCACCTGGAAAATAGCAGCAAATAAGCCAGTTAGAACGGCCATTGCAAGCAGGCTGCTGTCTGACTCCAATAAAGTGCGGCCCGCTAATACGATGCCGCTGCATAATGCGCCGATAACGAGCAGCCTCTTGCGGCTGGCACGATCTCCGAAAAACCCGATCGGGATAAAGCATAGCGCTGTTGCCAGTGATTGCACGCTGACGATTGTCCCGGTCATGGCATCGGGATAACCGAGCTCATGTATGTATAAATTGTAAAGGACCGAGAACATCCCCGTCCCGATTTGGTAGAGCATGTTAGCCAGAAAGAACAGCCGGATGTTTCGCGGCCAGCTTTGCCACTCTGCGGCGGTTGATTGAACGAATTTCATGTAAGAGCCTCCTGATGATGTACAAAGCAACTCTACTATTCCGGCCTCCGCAAATCAATTGAAAATAATTCCATTAAAATAGTGAAATAGTCCCTGCAAAATGAAATGGTCGACAGGACATAATTCCCACTCCCTTTTAATCATGATATGCTAGAGGTACGATTCGAAAAATGAGGTGAACGTTTTCCATGCAGACTTTTGTTATGCTCGGCTGTATTTTTATGGTGCTAGCGGTTGCGATTGGAGCCTTCGGCGCCCATGCACTGAAGAGTAAATTAACGCCGGATAAGCTGAAGGTATACGAGGTGGGCGTGCAATACCATATCGCGCATGCGCTGGGCTTGATTCTGGTCGGTATGCTTGTAAGCCATTATCCGGACGAACAGGTTATCGTTACAGGTGGCTGGTTTTTGGCAGCCGGTATCCTTTTGTTCTCAGGAAGCCTATACGCGCTAAGCGTTGCCAAAGCCCGGTTTCTTGGTCCAATTACACCGCTAGGCGGTCTTTCCTTTATGATTGGTTGGGTGCTTATTGCTGTGGGCGTGCTTTAGGGCAGCGCTTGCTTGCAAGCGGAAATAGCTCGTGCAGGCGAATGTCGCAGGCGTGTGGCTGCGTTTCAACGCCGTCTCCTAAATCCATAACCGTACGAGGTTGTGGATTTTGCTTTTTCGTAACCTAAAAATACATTTCCCGTATGTAGAAGATGAAGATGGTTCTGAAGTGGTGCTAAAGGAATAGGCGCTCCAATCGGTTACGACGGGTGGAGAACCTTCTCCTCCTATAATCCTATCATTAGATTAATAATAGAAGCTGAGGTCATACACCTTATGAATAACGAATTAATGGTTCAGGCCGATACCAGCTATCGTATGGCTGAGCAGAAGGCCGCGCAATACTTCGACTCTCTTTATGAGCAGGCCAATGAAAGAAAGTATGCACCTGCCCTGACAGAAGACATCAGGCTGTGGAAGCGAAGTCATATTCGCCGCCTATCTTGGCTGTCGTTCTTGCCAGGAGGCAAGAAGAATTCCGACCAAGCGAATTATAATCGTTACATGCTATGGCTGAAGCATACCGGCAAATTAGATGATTACTTAGACAGAAGCATATCCTACATTTATATGAGGGATCTTGGCAAAGCGATAGACTCCCCCGATACGAAAGCAAGAATACAGCGAGTCGTTGCCGACATCAAACATCGCCTGGTTCCCTCCTCCGCGGCAAATGGGGAAGGAAAGCCGGATTTCATTAGCTTGGCTGGACTGTACAGGTGGGCTCAGCAGGAGGGCATCGAAACGGCCGCAATCTGGGTGATCGATAAGCTTAAGGCGGTATCGACCAACATTCCAGAGGAATTGAATGCCGAGCATGCGCAGCGCAAGCTTATTAAAATTATTATTGGCGTGGTGCTGCATGCATTCGAGGAGCTTGGCGATGAACAGTCCCCTGTAGAACGTGCTAGAAAACTGGATGAAGCGATGAGGCTCGGTTATTCCTACGGTCTGACGTATCCGTTCATAGACGATCTGCTGGATTCGCAGGCGCTAACCGAACAAGAGAAAGTCCAATATTCCGATATGATACGCAGCGCGCTTCTTACGAGGTCGGTGCCGGAACTGGGCGAGTGGACTGGAACGAATAAAGCTATGCTGCAGTACATTCATGCGGAGATGCGGGAAGCCTTTGAGTATATTAAGCAGCACCAGCAGCCGGAAACGCAGCAGCTGTTTTTTGATCAGACCTATGTTTTTTTTCACTCGCAGGAGCTGGATCGCGCCAAGGTATTGTCCAATGCGTCCTATACGAATGATGAGCTTTATATTCCGATTATATTAAAGTCCTCTTCTTCCCGTTTGATCGCCCGTTCCGTCATTCATGCTCCCGAGGATGAGGGCTTTGAGAACCGAACCTTCTATTATGGCATCTATAACCAGCTTGCTGATGATTTCGCGGATATGTTCGACGATATGCAAGAAGGTGCGGTGACTCCCTATACGTATTATTTAACCTATCGTGATCAGCGCGAGGATCTTATTAATCCCTTTGAGTTATACTGGACGGTCATTGCCCATCTTATTCATAACGTGTACCAATCCGATCCGGACACCCGCGAGGTGATTCTAGATCGTGCCATCAATGGGCTGAGACGGTTTAAAATACGACACGGTTCGGAAAAATACAACAGCGTAATGAATATATTTGCCAGCGGAGACCCGGCATTTCATCGTCTTATTCAGAAACTGGTTAAGAAAGCGGTAGACGTAGATTTTTTCGATAAGCTGCTTCGGGACGAACTGGTCAACACGCTCAAAAGCGACCGCGAGGAGAAAGAAGCTTTCTTCGAGACGATTACAGCGGCTCGCGAGCAGATTAACAGCAACTTGCTCATCACTAAGCGCGACAGCTCGCCATCCATGGATGAGACGCTAATCGATGCGGCGAATTACAGTCTCGAAGGGGATGGCAAACGGCTGCGTCCTATCTTGTCCTGGGTCATGGGTGTGCAAGAATATGGCCTGCAAGCCCAATCTTTAATGCCCTTGCTGCGGTCATTGGAATACATGCATACAGCATCTCTTATCTTCGACGATCTTCCGTCTCAGGATGATGCGTCCACCCGCAGGGGACGCCCCACGCTGCATCAGATGCACGATAGCGCGACAGCGGAATTAACCGGCTTGGTTCTCATTCAGAAGGCGATTCAGGAGCAATCTTCGTTAGAATCGTTTGAAGCCAAAGCTGTGATCGCGTTGATGCGATACTCCGCCCAAAAGGCAGAGGACCTATGCATGGGGCAGGCAATGGATTTGAGCTCCAAAGGAAAAGTGCTCACCTTGGAGCAATTGAATACGATTTGTTTTTACAAAACCGCCATTGGTTTCGAGGCTGCGCTCGTCATGCCCGCGATTCTTGCCCAAGTGAACGAGAATGAAATCGCTGTGTTGAAAACATACGCTTATCACGCAGGCATCGCCTTTCAAATTAAGGACGATTTGCTTGATCTGGAAGGAGATGCGCAGCTGCTCGGCAAGCCTGTTGGCCAGGATGTTGAGAATAATACGTCAAGCTTCGTCACAGTCCTGGGACAGGAGGGCGCTCAGAAAGCGATGTGGGAGCACTATTGCTCTGCGATTGGCGCATTGAAGGGCATGAAGCGCCGGACCTCTTTTCTGGAGCATTTATTGAATTATATCGTTCACCGGGACCATTAGAATATTAGATCAACGGGGCACCGATACCGATACCGCTAACGCGAGCAATAGAGCTGCTGCCGCTAATTGATGAAGATAAATACAGCGCGCGTCCTTAGGGAGCGCGCTATATTTGCGCTCGGCTGGCGCCATGGGCGTATCGCTCCTTCACGTTAGGGAAACGAGAGCGATACATATGGATTAGCTTGAACGGCTCGCAAGGTTGAAGCAGCGAAGAAGAACCGTCCATGAGAGGAAGGTTCTTCGTGTGGGATCAAGTGATGGAGCAGTACTTCTTTCATGGTGGGTTGGGATTGAAGATGTGAATCAATGAATAAACAAATAAATGAAAGGATGAAAGTACGCAGGGGGCTGGGGAAAAGGGAGAGCTATGGTCAGAGAGCCAAAGCTTCTTTTGTAATCTTTTGAATATCAACGGGACAATTAGAGCTTTCATTCACGATGTCGGGCAAAATATGCTTCAAAAAGTAATCTACGCAATGCAGCTTGATTTTTTTGATTTTGACAAGCGCTTCGCGATACATAATGACAAATTCCTTCTCGGTGTTGCCTCTTTGCAATTCCGTAAGCGCCTCGTATACTTGATCTAATTTGTCCGCGACTTCGAGAATGAGTCCTTCGACGGAATCGTCCTTGCCCTCGCGCAGCTGTCTGCGAAAGATGGGCTTAAGCTCCTCGGGGATGTTCTCTTCAATAAATAGAGCGATCATTCCTTCTTCTACCTGCTGCAGCATGCCGCGTAGCTCCATGGAATAATGCTTGACGGGTGTTTTGATATCGCCAATGAAGATTTCGCCGTAGTCATGACTGCTCGTAATTTCGTAAAGCTTCTTCCAGTCGATGGTAACCCCGTTGCTCTCCTCAATGTCTGCCAATGTTTTGGCGTACTGGACAACCTTCCATGAGTGAGCGGATACGCTATGTTCTTCAAACTTGAATTTACCAGGGCAGCGGATAATGCGTTCGAGATCGTTAAGGGATTGAAAGTACGTATGAATTCCCATGGCTAGCAAATCCTCTCTATAGTCCAAGTGTAAGGCGGTGCATTACAGCTAGTATAAAGCTGATTTGTTAATGGACGATTAATGAATGTAACCTTAAGTGTAAATATGCGAAGGAAGGTCTTATTTGCTCCACTCTCACAGTTGCAATAGTTATCAAAAACGAAAATACATACTATAAAATAATCGAATCATTTGCTTTATTGGATAACAAAAGATTTAATTCCGACTAATCTGATGCGAAATGAGTAAAAATCATTGACAGCGGGTGGAACAACGCTTTATGATGGGTGCATGGAATGAATTACGAGTCATTTCGCCGGATAATTAAAGAGCACAATAATCCACTGGACAACCAGAGATTCGATGCAGGCGCTACCGCACCTGCCACGAATCTCTTTTTTTATCCACATATTCCGTAACAGGGAGGGGCGGCGTCATTTGCAGAGGTTGCAATAACGTTCTAACAGATACATAAGAGCGTCTGCGAGCTTGTTGAAAAGGGGCTTGCAAGGCAGTACAAGTTTTTTCGCAATTATAATTCCAACTATTCTGATAGATAGAGGTGCATAAATATGAAAAAAGCAATAAAATCACAGCGATGGATCGCTTTGTTGCTTGCCGCAGTACTAGCATTGCCGGTCTTTGGAGCAGGCAGCGCGGTTGCTGCCCCCGAATCGGCAGGAAGCAGCGCCAAGCTGGACTATTTTGGCTCCCGCTATGAAGCGCTTGCGGGCAAAGACCATGTATTTGAAACACTCACGTATTACGAGCTGGACTATTTGCTGAGAAATGCTACGGATGGCACGACACCGGCACCGGATGATAACTATATTCTCTTGTTCGGTGGATCATGGCAGCCGGAGACGCAAGCCGCTATCGGTTATATCAATGATGTAGCTAAGGAATACGGCGTAACGTCGATCAAAAACTTTGATACGAAGCTGGACGGTCCTGAGGGTTGGTTGGATATTACAAAAACGAACCCGGAGTTAACGTATGAAGTTAGTGCTGGTGGTTCTTTAGCGGAACCGACCAAAGCGGCTAGCGCTACCCAATTAAATAAAGACTTTACTAGACGTTACGTGGATTTGGGAGCTCTTTACTTGACCAACCTTAACGATGTCACAGCTGGTAATTCAGGTAAAGTAGCGTTTAATTATACGGAAGCTGGCTCTCCAGGAACAGTAGAAGTAAATGTCGTTGATTCCCCATTTTTGTTTATCTATAACAAGAACAATAAGGATGCAGAAGGCAAGCCGACTCCTATCATTGCTTCTCTTGAGGGTATAAGCAGCGCAGGAAGCTTGACTGCCTTGCAAAACGGCAGCGGAGCAGATTCGTACAAAACGGCACTTCGGGGCGTTTTTGATAAAATCTCCCCAGCAGGCACCAAAAATGCGAAATATAAAGTGCTTACGAACCAAGGCTATATTTCCGGTTCTTATAATGAGTTTAGATCAGCTGCATCTGGTGGCCAGGAAACGCCGGTCATTTTCACTAATGAGGATCCCAAGATTGTTCTGGACTCGGTTACGCTTGATGAGCTGAAATATACGCTTTCTTCGGAAGGTACATATGTGCTGCTCGTTGGCTGCGCTTGGTGCGGAGATACACAGGGTATCGTTAAATACGTAAACCAAGTTGCAAATGAATATGGCGTTGAAAAAGTGTATAATTTCGATGCGAAGCTAGATGGCGGTGTTGGTGGTGTGCTTTCCTATGCCACGAATCCACGCCCAACATGGGATCTTGGTGGAGGCAATTTCCTGCACACGAGAGACAATTCCCAGTTTATTACACCGATCTATACGAATTTAGTTAATGAATATTTGCCAAACATTTCTTCGGAAGACACAAAGAAAACTCCTATTAATAATATTTTTTATTTTAAAAATGATGAAGCAAAAGCAAACAATACACCAACTATAGCGAAGAGAGTACAGGCTCCATATGTATTGGTGTACAACAAGGACAATAAAGATGCGAATGGCAACCCGGCTCCAATTCTTGGACATGTGGAGCTTATGGGATATTGGCGTGCTACTCACAGTAACGCAGCTGCAAAAAGCTTGAAGGTTAACAGTCTTCGAACTCTGTTTTCCAGAACAGAATTGAAACCGAGCGGCTTAACTGCCGTGCCTCCTACGACTGCTGGCGGTAAGGATGCGAAAGTTGAAGGGATTGCTAAAATAACGATGGTTGGCGGAAACCAAGTGGTTGCGACCAAGTCTCTGGAGTACAGATTGAAAGCAGTGAACGAGGCAGAAGCATACGAATACACACCAGTTCCATATAAAGCAACAGATGCATTGCTAGGCACTTCAATCAACGTTGAAAAACCAGGCGTATATGAGTTCCGCTATGCAGCTAAGCCAGGTTTTGACTCGGAAAATAACACCTACACATCTGCAGTAGCAACTTTGTATGCACCAGGTCCAGTAGTAGAGATCGTCGTTCCGGATTTCCAAGCGCCTCCGACCGGTCTAGCTAACTTGGCGCCTGAAACAGCTTCAAGTCAAGGTAAAATCGTAAGGATTGTGGATGGTGAGGTAGTAGCTCTTCCAACTGGTCTTGAATATAAGCTGAAAGGCGATCCAGACTCGTTATACGAGCCTGTGACAGGCGATGCAATTAACGTTGAGCCGGGCCATGAGTATGTTGTTCGGCTTGCTGCCAAAACAGAAAACGGCAACGCGGTTGCCCCAAGCGCATTCGTTACTGTGTACGCTCGCGGCTACAAGGAGCTTGGACCTCCATCAGCATTGAATGCTGTACATCCGTCCACGCTTGCCAATGACGATGGACAAATTGATGGCCTGACAGCAGGTGTTGAGTACAAGTCCGAGTACACATTGGAGTACAAAAAAGGTAACGGCACGGACGAAGTGTACGTAACGGTTCCTGAAACGGCGATTAGCGCAGGCAAGCTTACAGGCTTGACTCCTGATCTCTACACAGTTCGTTATGCAACATATGAAGACTATAGCGCAAGTCCGGCTGTAGAGCTTCGCATTAAAGCAAATGTAGCTGCGCCACAAGGGCTTGCAGGCGTAGCGCCAACCAGCACCTTGCAAAACAATGGTAAAATTACAGGCGCAAATGCGGACTTGGAGTACCGTTCAAGCAACCAATCAAGCTATCTGCCTGTGACAGGCGCTGAGATTACCGGCTTGCTGACAGGCAGCTACGAGGTTAGATACAAAGAAACGGCAAGCACGCTTCCTAGTGCAACGGCAACAGTTGTTGTTCCAGTATATGTTGCGCCTCCAACAGGCGGAAGCGGTACTGGCGGCGGCGGAGCAACGACGCCAAGCAACATTACGCAATCCGGTAATACAGTCGTCGCTACAATTGCTTCCAAAGTGGATGAAGCTTCCGGTACAGCTGTTGCAGTAGTACCTGCAGCTACCGTGACGGGTTTGCTGGATAAAGCGAAACAAGCGGAAGGCGAAGGCAAGAAAGCCGTCCTAGAAATTAAAGTGGAAGATTCACAGCAGCAGAACGACATTCAAGTTACCATTCCGAGAAGCGCGTTCAACGGGCTTGTGTCGGGAGCAAACCCAGAATTGAAAGTTACGGTTGGCATCGGCTCTATTTCATTTGATGCGAGCACGCTGAAATTGATCAGCGCGAACAGCGATTCAGGCGACATCAGCTTCATTATTTCGAAATCCGAGCTTGCGGAAGAAAATAAAGAAGTGCTTGGAGACCGTCCGGTATACGACTTGAACGTATTTGCAGGACAAACGATCGTCACTGCCTTTGGCGGCTCGAAAGTATTCGTTTCGTTGCCATACACACTGAAAGCCGGCGAAGATCCAAATGCCGTAATCGTCTACTACGTAACGGATGAAGGCGAACTGCAAGTCATTAGAGGCCAATACAATAAAACAAACGCTGCGGTTGAATATGCAACGGAGCATTTCTCCCAATATATTATTGGGTACTACAAAATCGACTTCTCCGATGTTTCTGCGTCGGCATGGTTCGCTCCGGCGATTAACTTCTTGGCAGCACGCGATATTACAAGCGGAACGGACGATACTCACTTCAGTCCAAAAGCAACAGTAACCCGCGGTCAATTTATCGTGCTGCTATTGAAAGCTTACGGCATTGAGCCGGAGGTTGAAGGTGCAAGCAACTTCACCGATGCGGGCAACACGTACTACACGGGTTATCTAGCAGCTGCGAAACGGCTAAGTATCGCAAACGGCTTTGAAGGAAACCGATTCGCACCAGACCAAACGATTTCCCGTCAGGAGCTATTCACGCTTCTGTACAGAGCATTGAGCGAGCTTGGAGAGCTGCCTGCTGCACAAGCTGGATCGACTCCAGTGTCGAGCTTTACGGATGCCGAGAAGGTTCCAAGCTATGCGGATGAGGCATTCAAAGCGCTTGTGGAAGCCGGCATTATTTCGGGCACGAACGGAAAGTTGCTTCCAGGCAATGCGTCTAGCAGAGCTGAAGTCGCACAGGTTCTGTACAACTTGTTGTCCCGATAAGAGCTGCAGGATCATGTTGATATTGGAATGGGAAGGGCAGCCTTAGGCTGTCCTTTCTTTCCTTAATGGCTGCGAGAGCATGCATTCTTGGGGTATAATCCATTAATCCAATTAATCTCATGGGATATAAGTATAAAATCATTGACAGGCGCATTTCGTGCTCATACAATAAGATTACAGATTCAACTGAATAGCGAGACAATGGCCTAGAGCCAGCTGATCTACTGGACCACCAGAGATGCAATCGGAGTGCGAGTGAGCACACGTTTTGTGTCTTTTTTTTATGTGAAATTTGCATGTCGGATCCGTGTAAAGAAATTGAAGATCATCAAGTATGAAGGGATGTTATGAATCAATGAAAAAGCTGACCGTATTTATTATAATCGCAGCCGTAGCCTTGTTATCTTTAACCTATGCCGTCGTTTCTGCTAACAAGAAAGGTGACTCAGGCAGCGGGAACGCTGTGGAGGCTCCAGCAGCAAATACGGAAGAAAAACCGCAGTTAGAACCGGTCAAAACAGAAGAAATACAAACAACGGCGGCGACAGTAAAGGTTGCGGCAGAAGAAAAAGCGGCTGAGCCGCCAGTCGTTGAAGAGGTAAAACCAGCAGTAGAGTCAGCGGGTGTTGAAGAAGTAAAACAAGCAGTAGAGCCAGCGGTCGTTGATGAAGTAAAGCCGGCAACAACTGTCAAAGCATCTGAAGTAAAAACAGAAGAGAAATCTTCGGTAACGGAAAAGGTAGTATCGAGCAGCACGGCAAGCAAGAAGGAAGCGACGACTGAGCAGGCAGTAAGCACGCCTGTGAACAAGGCGGTTGCATCGTCTGACAAAGTGTCTGCTCCGATTGTTAAAACGACGCCAAAGCAGGAGACAAAGGCTGTTGAGAAGGAAAAAGAGCAGCCAGCGGTGCCAGCGCCAGTCGTACAAGAGGAGACAAAAAAATCGATTACCGTTATCAAAAAACAAGAAACCAAAGTGGTTATACCGGCAGTTGAAACGACTTCATCATCATCGTCGTCAGAATCCACGTCCAATGAGGAATTCTGCGAAGAGGGCTGCTAATCTTCAACTAGCCAACATACTCAGGGATGGGGCAGTGCATTCGCTGCCCTTTTTTTATTCTACTATTAGAAAACGATGGATAATAATTGCCCAAATAGGCGCTCTCAACCGCTAAAGGAGAAAATGACATGAAAAAGAACGTTATAATAGGGGGCATAGCCCTACTGTTATTCGTAATTGCAGCCTATGCAACCAATCAATACAGCTTCAGCGGCGCGGAAACGAGTGAGCTTCTACAGCCAACCATAGCTACAGCGGCTGATGCAGTGAGCGAAAGTCCTGCCGCTGCTGAGAGCATTGCTCCGATTGAAACCGTTTCGCTAGAAGATTCGATTGATTTTACGTTGACTGACCTCGATGGAAACGAAGTAAACTTGAAGGACCTAAGAGGCAAGAGTGTTTACTTAAACTTCTGGGCTACATGGTGCAAGTGGTGCAAGAAAGAGCTTCCTGATATCAACAAGGTAAACGGTATATACAAAGATCAAGACCTGGTCGTTCTTGCTGTAAGCGTAGGCGAGAGCCAAAAGCAGGTAAGTGGCTTTATGAAAGAGCATGGCTATGATCTGACAACCCTCGTGGACCCGGATAAGAAAGTGGCACAGGAGTATGGCGTCACTGCTCTTCCGGTATCTATTTTCATCGACAAGAATGGCAAAATCGCTCATCGAAAGCTCGGCACCATGTACGAGGAAGAACTGAAGAAGGTCATTGACGGGCTGCTTATAAGCAGCTAAATCGTTGCCGCGGGGATATTGATCCTTGCGGTTTTTTTGTGTGGTGTTACTAAGTGTTTCTGAGTAATACAGCTAATAGCATTAAAGTCTCATGTTTACAAGGATTATGGATGATTTTGTCGAATGTTAGTCAGATCAGAAGTAGGGAGGAACCGTCGTGGATACAAGGCAATGGATGTCTATACTGTTATGCTTCGCGACGGCAATCATGCTGTTTGTGTCCTTTCTATCCTACCGGAAACGCCATCTGCAGGTGGCTAGAACGATGATTTACATGATGATTGCGGCCTCCTGCTATTCGCTCGGCTACGCGTTCGAGATTGTAAGTGAAAGCTTAAGCGGCATAAAGCTGTCCCTTCAGATTGAATATTTGGGCATTCCTTTTGTTTCTGCATTCTGGCTGCTGCTCGTTATCCAGTTTACCGGGCTCGCTGCCCGTTATCGGAAATGGCTGACGTTTCTCGTATTTCTCGTCCCCACCGTAACGTTTCTCCTGCATCTAACGAACGAGTGGCATCATCTGGTTTATGCAGAGTACATTCCGAGCATAAACTATTCGGTACCTGTGTTTACGACAATAAAAGGGCCTTGGTATGCCGTACACGCCATTTATAATTACACGATATTGCTGCTTGGCATTTTGCTATTCATTCCAATGTATCTACGGGCAATGCCGATTGTACGGAAGCAAATTGTCGTCCTTATCCTTGGTGCTGCAGCTCCAATGCTCTGCAATATAGTTTATATGTTCGGACAAATCATCGACCTTACACCGTTTGGGTTCGCAGTATCGGGTGTTGTGTATGCGTGGGGAATCTTCCGCTTCAGGCTGCTTCGCTTAACTCCGCTTGCCTACGCCAAAATGTTCGATACAATTCGCGATGGGGTCATCCTGCTGGATTACGAGGATCAAATCGTAAACCATAATCATGCGGCCGAAGACATATTTCCGGAGCTAGGTTTAGCGAAGCTTTTACCGGTGCTTAGTGCGGATGTACTGTCGGCTTGTCCTGAACTGCTTACTCGCATCGTATCAAGGGAATACCGGGATGACCGTTTTTCGCTCCAACGCTTGCTGAACGGCCAGCAGCGATATTATATATGCAGCTTGACTTATATTTACGATACCGGAGCAGCTCCAATCGGTAAAATGGTTATGTTTAACGATATCACGGAGCTGAAGGAAAATGAGGAAAGACTGCGTGAGAAGTCGGAGCGTCTATCCCGGCTAAACACGTTCAAAGACAAGCTGTTTACTGTAATGGCTCACGATATTCGCGATCCCATTGCTCTGATTGTCAGCCTCACTGAGCTTCTTGTTGAAGAGCCGACAGACAGTGATATAGCAAGTGCCGAAGTGTTTCAAGAAATAAGGCGGCAAGTGCGTGACACGTTTCATTTAGTCGACAACCTGCTCGATTGGTATCGCAGCCAGAATGGAGAGGTTGCGTTTCGCCCGGCGGCGTGGAATTTGCAGCAGGTGGCCAGGCAAGCGCTATCCATAGCGGGAGCAAGAGCAGCGATGAAGAATCTCACTCTTACAGAGCAAATCGATGAGCGGCTAACGGTGAATGCGGATAAAGAAATGCTCGATTTAATATTCCGAAACTTATTGTCGAATGCAATCAAGTATACCGATATTGGCGGTCGGATTGAGTTGAGCGCCTTCTTTGAAGGCGATTGGGTTAAGGTATCGGTGAGCGACAACGGAAGCGGAATTGATGAAGAAACGGCGCAAATGCTGCGCCACGATGAGATGTACTTCAAGGAGCCGGGTTTTGCTAGCCGGGAAGCCAGTGGAAATATGAGGTTTGGCCTTGTTCTGACCCGGGAATTTCTCCGTATGCACGGCGGCAGCCTAAGCTTTAATAGTTCGCCTGGACAAGGATCTACCTTCATATTTACGCTGCCAGGATCAGTGGGCCGCGAGGTGCAGATTGAAAACGAGAGGTCGGCGGTGATAGCGAATGAAAGTCATATTAGTTGATGATGAGCCGGTCATGCACTTAATTATGCGGAAAATGTTAGCCAAATACACGGAGCTGCTACTAACGGGTACATTTGCGGATACGCATGCCGCGGCCGCTTTTCTAAACGATAACCCTGATATTGAGCTAGCGTTCGTAGACATTTCCATGCCAGGCGGCAGCGGGCTGGCATTTGCAGCCAAGCTGGAGGAAACGGGGTGCAAGGCACAAATCGTGTTTGTTACTTCCCATAAGGATTATGCTGTGGAAGCATTTGAGCTGTCCGTGCTCGATTACTTGGTGAAGCCAGTTACGCAGGAGCGATTGGAGCGGACGGTTCACCGCGCGCTTGAGAGCAGGAGAAATACGCAATCGCTACCCCCTTCCGATTCTGCCAATCAAGCTGTCAACAGGATTAGTATTGCCGCGTTAGGCGATTTCTTCGTAAGAAACGAAACGGGACGCGTAAAGTGGATATCCAGCAAGAGCGCCGAACTATTTGCCTACTTGCTTCTTAGCCGCGGCAAATGGATTTCGCGATCTCGCCTGATTATGGATATATTCGCGGGAATGGCAAGCACAAATGCCGAAAAATATTTAAATACGACCGTCTATCAGCTCCGTAAGTCACTGGAGCCCATTGGTCTGCGGGAGGCCATTCGATCAGAGAATGATGGTTACGCGCTCGAACTAAACGATGCTGTTATTGATTACGTGGAGTTTGAGCGGCTGTTTGACAAGCTTGGAAGCATACGGGCTGATAACGTAGAGGAAGCGCTGGCTGTGGAAAGGCTGTATACAGGAGACCTATTTGGCAGCAAATCTTACGTGTGGGCGATATACGAAACGGATCGGTTAGCCGAACGGCATGCAGGCTTCGTTAGACATTTGGCGGAGACGCTTCTCGCCGTAGCGAACACGGCAGCTGCGTCGAAGCTGCTTCTAAAGATTTATGCCCGCAATCCGATGGACGAGCCGGTCGTGGCGCTGCTCATGAGGAAGCACGCGCAGACTGGCGACAAGAAGGCGTTAACCGCTCAATATACCGATTACGTCAAGCTCCTAAAGCGAGAGCTTGGCATTCGTCCATCAAAGGACTTGCTTCTCCTGTATGATTCACTCATTAGCGGTTTATCCGAGAGCGTCACATAAAGGCCGAAGCTGAAGAGCGTGCTCGAATGAAAGCGCTAACGAAACGGAGGGGCTGAAGTGCCGGCGTTGCCTAAGTTCATATCCATACGCACCAAAATGCTATTTTTATTATGCTGTTTAATTACGGTTCCTTTCCTGCTCAGCGGCATGCTGACCTATCAAAAATATTCAGCTAATATGGAACGGGATGCGCGCACCAGCTCCGAGCAAATCGTCGAGCAGGTATCCATCAATTTGGAGCGATATATTAAAGAGATGGAGCGAATTACAATGTCGCTCTATTACGATGACCATGTTAGCCAAATTTTAGAGATGCATACGGGCGCGTTCAAAGACAACAGTTACTTGCGGTCGGACGAGCTGTTCAAAATGTCGCAAATGATAAGCTCGGTCATTTATGAGCGTACTGAGGTAGAGGGCATTTTTATTTTTGCGCTGGATGGAAGCTTATTTAGCAATTTACAAGAAACGGCGAAAATTAGCTGGAAGCCTACGGATAACAGCTGGATGGAGACGGCGAGGGCAAAAGACGGAGGCCTTGTGATTTTGCCGCCCAATGACGGCAGCTATTATTTGGAGAAGCCTAGAAGAGTCATTTCACTGGCCAGGCTCCTAAAAGATCCGCTCACCAATCAAGTGATTGGTTACGTAAAAGTTGATTTGACAAGCAAGGGCTTTGAGAAAATTTTGACGTCAATTCAAATAACGGAGAACAGCAAGCTTTATATTTTCAACGAAAAAGGCGAAACCATCTTTCCTTTCTCGGGTGAAGATAAGGAAGAAATTCCGGTTAATACGAGCGAGGTCAATACGAGCAAAATGCTGGTGTCGGAACGGGAAACCAGCTATGGAGGACTTCATATTCAGGGCATTATTCCCAAAAGCGATCTGCAGTCGGAAGCGAGGCAGCTAATTAGCTATACGCTGTGGATTTCGCTTGCTTCCTTGTTCATTGCGTTTCTAGCCTCGGTATTTACATCAAACCGTCTGGTCAAGCCGATTCGCCACCTGCATATGAAGATGAAAAGAGTTCAGAACGGCGAATTGTCCGAGCGGGCAGCCGTAACGACAAACGATGAAATCGGACTGCTTACATCGGGCTTCAATGTCATGGTCAGCCAACTCGACAAAATGATTAAAGACGTATACGAGCTGACGATTCGCGATAAAGAGTCAGAACTTGCCGCGCTGCAAAGCCAGATTAATCCCCATTTTTTATACAACACGCTCGAATCCATTAGCATGGCAGCCCGGCGGGATCGGAACGAGGAGCTCTCGCAGGTTATAGCAAGCCTTGGCAGGCTGCTGCAATATACGGTTAACAAGCAGGAGAGGCTCATTCCGCTGCAAGAAGAGCTGGAGTTCGTTGATCATTACGTGAACATTCAAACCTTTCGACTCGAGAATAGGCTGCAGGTGCAAGTGCAGGTGGATTTGTCGTACGAGTCCCTCCTTGTACCGAAGCTCATCGTACAGCCTCTCATCGAGAATGCGATTGAGCATGGAATGGGAAACAGGCCCTTAACGATTACGTTATCAACCAAACTGATAGAACAGGATTTGTGGATATCGGCAGCCGATAATGGCAAAGGCATGGATGCGGAGACGATAGCCCGAATTGAGCAAAGTCTATCGAGACCCTCGATAGGCAAGGAACGGGAGCAGGGGAAAAGGCAAAAGGGGTTCGCGTTGTGGAACATACATCGGCGTATCCATATTCTTTACGGGGAGCCCTACGGCTTATATGTAGATAGGAATGTCAAGGAAGGCGCGACTTTCCATATACGCATTCCCTTTAATTGGGAGGATTAACAGAATGAATATACTGCTCGTTGAGGATGAACCTAAAATTAGGCAAGGACTGCGCGATATTATATCGGATGTTATTAAGCATAACCTGAGCCTGCATGAAGCCAGCAACGGCAAGGAAGCGCTCGACTGGCTGCGGACGGGCGGCAGCGTTGACCTGGTCATTACCGATATTCGCATGGGGGAAATGAACGGTCTTGAGCTGCTTAAGCGAATTAAATCATTGTATCCGGAGCTGGCGTTGATCGTCATTAGCGGGCATGATGAATTTGGTTATGCGCGGGAGGCGCTCCGCTATGGCGTGCTGGATTACCTGCTCAAGCCCATTGAGCGGGTAGAGCTTGCGACGCTGTTGAATAAGGTGAAAGAGGCGCTGCGGGAAAAGCGGGGCGGCGACGCCGAAAACGAGCAAGGGGACGATCAGCAGGAAAAGGGCAGATTGCTCATTCGCAAGGTAAAGGAGCTTGTCCGCCAATCGCTGGGCCAAGATATTTCGCTGCAATTTCTTGCGGAGCATGTATATTTGCATCCCAAGTATTTGTCCGATTTGTTTAAGCGGGAAACGGGGCAGAACTTATCCGAGTATGTGACCAAAATGCGGCTTGAGAAGGCAAGGCTCCTGCTGAAGGACACGACGCTGAAAATTGCCGATATCGCGGAAATGTGCGGCTTCGCCAACCACAAATATTTTGCCTCGCTGTTTAAACAGCATGTAGGGCAGACGCCATCGGAGTTTAGAGAGAGCTGAATGTTCTTCCGATATCAAACCTTTTATGGAAATCGTGTCGTTACGGCGGCACGGTTTTTTATCTATAATTGCAAATGTAAGCGCTTTTCATAATAGCGTAAAGGGGTAATAAGATGAAAAAGTGGGTAGGTTTTTCACTTTCGCTCGTGCTTTTGGCCAGCATGCTTGCAGGCTGCGCAGCGAACAAGACGTCCGAAGGCAATCATAACAAAAAGGCAGATGGGGAGAAGGTTTCGCTCAAATTCAGCATTTGGGGCAATGACACCCATAAGCAAATGTATGACGCGATGATTGAGAAATACAAAGTGGATCATCCGAACATAGACGTGGAGATAATGACGATTCCGGCAACGGATTATCAGCAGAAGCTGTCGGTCATGATGGCTTCCAAGACGTCGCCGGACGTCATGTGGATGATGGAACGCGCGATTCCACAGTTTCTAGGGGCAGGTCAGCTTGCTGATTTGTCGTCGCTCAAGTCCGATGCCGCGTACAAGTTCGATGATCTCTATCCATCGACGCTTGATCTGCTGACCAAGGATGGAAGCATCTACGGCATTCCGTTCTCCACTCCTCCGAATATGATTTATTACAACCAATCACTGTTTGAGAGCAAGGGCTTGAAGACGCCAAAAGAGCTGTACGGCGAAGGGAAATGGACATATGACGAAATGGTGAAGGCGGCTGAGGCGATTGCCGAGCCGGAACAAGGACTGTTCGGCGTCAACCTGATACGCCCGAACGGCTGGACGACAAGCTGGATTGAATCGCTGCAGACGCTGGTGTGGGCGTTCGATGCCGATTACTTTAGCGAAGACGGCAAGACGTTCACCCTAAACAGCAAAGAGGGCGAACAGGCGATTCAGTTTTTTAGCGATGCCATGTTCAAATCGCGCATTCATCCGAAGCCTGGCGATCAAACGACGTTCGAGACGGGTAAAATTGCCATGCAGCAGGAACTATTCAGCTATATGGGTAAAGCGAAGGCGATAACGGACTTTAAATGGGACATCGCACCGATGCCTTCGGGAGCTGGCGGACAAGGCGTTACGCTTGGTTATGCGGGTTATGTCGTAACCGAAGGCAGCCCGCATCAGGCCGAGGCGATCGAGCTCGTGAAATATTTGACGAATCAAGAGAATATGGCTATTACCTCGCAGTTTTTCGTACCGAGCCGCCAGTCCGTACTGGAATCCGAAACGTTCCTCAACCAAGGACCGTCGCCGGAAAGCGTAAAAACAGCTGTATTGGAGCAGATCGCAAAAGGCAAAGTGAGGCAGGCATTCACCAATTTCCAGAAAATCGACGAGAAAATGAAAATCGGATTTGATTCCATTTACACGCAGTCGGCTACGGTTTCCGAGTTTTTGAAAAGCTTGGAAAAGGATATCACACCGGTGCTCAACCCTTAAAAAGACATGAAGGAAGCGAGGGAGCATGCTTGCCTTGCGGCACATGCTCCCTTCGCATTCAAAGGAGTGGAAACCATCATGACAACCTACACCGCTCGGGCAAACAGACGGAACAACTGGTACGGTTACTTGTTTATCTCACCTATGATGCTTGGCTTTTTATGTTTTTTGGCCGGGCCGATTATTTACGCTTTTGCGCTCAGCTTCACGGATTACTCCCTTCTGCACCCGGCTTCATTCGTCGGGCTTGATAATTACGTCCAGCTCGTGGGGAAAGACCCGCTGTTTTGGAAGACGGTTGGCAACACGCTGTATTTCTCAGCCGGGTTAATTCCGCTTAACCTGATCCTCGCATTATCGCTGGCCTTGCTTTTGAATCAGAAGCTGCCGGGAACGGGGCTTTTCCGAACCGCCATCTTTACGCCAGTGGTTACGTCTATCGTAGTCTGGGCTATCGTGTGGAAGTATGTGTTTGCCACCGACGCGGGGCTGCTGAACCAGATTCTCGGTTATTTCGGCATGCAAGGACCGGCATGGCTGTACGATACGGCACTTGTAATGCCTGTCGTTATCGTTGTCAGCGTACTGAAGAAGGTTGGCATGAACATGGTCATTTTTCTGGCAGCCCTTCAAGACGTACCCAAAATGTATTATGAGGCGGCTACAATCGATGGCGCATCGAAATGGCGGCAGTTCCAGAGCATTACGCTGCCGATGATTGCTCCCTCTATCTTCTTAACGTTAATTATTACGCTAATTGGCTCGCTCAAAGTTTTCTCGCAAATTATCGTCATGACCGAGGGCGGACCGGGAACCTCGACCTATGTGCTTGTTTATTATATTTATCAGCTGGCATACAAGGTATTCGATATTGGCTATGCGTCTGCAGTTGCGTTTGTCTTGTTTTTCCTCGTACTTGTGTTAACGCTTGTGCAGTGGAAGTTTAGAAAAAGGTGGGTGCACCATGAGCAATAAGCTTCAAAAAAATGCTTCAAGTGCTGTACGGTTTATGCTGCTTGCGATTGTAGCTGCGATTATTCTTACGCCATTCTATTGGATGATTACGACCTCCTTGAAAAACGAGACGAAGGTATTCCAGTTTCCCATGCAGCTGTTGCCGTCACCCATTGAATGGGAGAACTATGCAAAGGTGTTTACGGAGCAGCCGCAATTTCTGCTTCATTACTGGAATAGTTTATATATCGCGGTGCTTGTGACGGTTGGCACCTGCGCGGTAGCGGCGCTTGCGGGCTACGCGTTTGCCAAAATCCCGTTTAAGCTTCGCAACGTTTGGTTTCTCGTTCTGCTAAGCGGCATGATGATTCCGAGCGAGGTAACAACGATCCCGAGTTTTCTTTGGTTTTCTAAGCTGAGCCTTGTGGATACGCATTTCCCATTGATTATTCCTCCGATGCTGGGGGCGGGCGGCATTTTCGGCGTGTTTTTGCTGCGCCAGTTTTTCATCACGATACCGAACGATCTGGATGAAGCGGCGGAAATTGACGGCTGCTCGCGGTGGCAAATTTTGCTCAAAATTATGATTCCGCTGGCAACTCCCGTATTTGCGACGCTCTCGATCTTTACGTTTCTGAATAGCTGGGAAGATTTTTTAGATCCGCTCATCTTTATTAGTTCGTCTGAGAAGTTCACGCTGCCCATTGCAATGAAGCTGTTTACGGATACGGCGGGCACGGCTTGGCATTTGTTGATGGCGGCTTCCGTTATGGCTACGCTGCCGCTGCTGCTCGTTTTTTTTGTGGCACAGAAAAAATTTATAGATGGAATCGCTACAACCGGATTGAAATAGAAGGAGGAGTATGAGATGAAAACCATAGAAGCGGATGTTGTGGTCATTGGCGGGGGACCGGCCGGTGTGAACGCCGCTATTGCGGCAGGGCGCGGAGGCGCCAAAACGGTGCTTATCGAGAAATACGGCTTTATCGGAGGCATGTCCACGGCAGCGCTCGTCTATCCGTGGATGACTTTCCATACCGTAGACGGCAAACAGGTAATTCGCGGCATAGCCGAGGAGATTGTGAACCGGCTTCAAGCAGCAGGAGCGTCGCCAGGACATCAAATCGATACTGTCGGTTTCGTCAAAACCATTACGCCTTATCATCCCGAGCATTATAAGGTGTTAGCGGTGGATATGCTGCGGGAGGCGGGGGTGAAGCTGATTCTCCATAGCTTTGTCGACCAAGTTCGCATGGCGGGTAACCTTATTGAATCCGTCCAGCTCACCTCCAAGTCGGGGAGAATGGAAGTGCAGGGCAAGGTGTTTGTCGATACATCCGGCGATGCCGACGTTGCCTATCTCGCAGGAGCTCCCGTATTAAAGGGGAGGGACGGAGACCGGCAGATGCAGCCTATGACGATGAAATTCCGTATGCGTGGCGTTGATTTGGACCGCGTGAAGCAGTACATGCTTCAGCATAAGGATGAATTTTACGCGAAGACACCGTGGTCGGAGCTGGAGCAGCTGCCGCTTACCGGCGTACTTGGTTTTTACAAGCATTGGAGAGAAGCGAACCTGCCGATTAACCGCGATCAGGTGTTGTTTTTTACGGGGCCGGAGAAGGATGAGGTTCTCGTGAATACGACGCGCGTTCAGGGTCTAGACGGAACAGACGTAGAGGATTTAACCGAGGCCGAGCAGCTTGGGCGTAAACAGGTGATGCAGGTGGCCGCCTTTATGACCGCACGATTGCCAGGCTTCGAGAACGCTTCGATCTCGCAAGTCGGCGCACAAATCGGCGTGCGGGAAACGCGGCGCATTGACGGCGTGTACAGCTTGCAAGCGGAGGATGTTGTGTCTGGCCGCAAGTTTGAGGATACCATTGCCAGGAGCGGCTATCCGATCGATATTCATGACCCATCAGGCAAAGGGGTAACCGCCGCATGGGTGAAGGGCGATGGTGCCTATGACATACCGTACCGCTGTTTGCTGCCGCAGGAGGTTACCAATTTGTTAATGGGGGGCCGCTGTATTTCAACGAGCCATGAAGCGCTTGCGACAACGCGGCTCACGCCAAGCTGCATGGCTACAGGGCAAGCGGCTGGAACGGCTGCGGCAATCGCGGTTAGACAGGGCATTAGTCCGGCGGAGGTAGATGCAGTCGAGCTGCGGAATCAATTGCGAACCGATGGAGCCATAGTGGACTAAGGCAGGAGAGTAAAGTGATGAGTCTCCGTAATCAATCGAAAGCACATAAAGGTTAAGGGGAAAAGCATGGCCGTTCATCATGAGCGGCCATGCTTTCTGTTATGCGAGATTAATCCGATTCAAGACGATCCGTTCCTAGACAATCCGTTTACGCTTCAAAAGCGTTAGAAAGTTGCAACTCCGTACAAATTCGCCCAATATCCCCTTCAAAGCTTTGAGGCGTAAAGGCTTCTGTTAGGGGACTGCCCGTTAGCGACCCCGCAGCGTCTAGCAGATACCGCTCGTAACGCGCGAGAAACGTGTCGATGGTAGGGCAAGACACGCGGCTCGAGCAGGCGATGCCTTGAATGATTTTGATTCGGTAATAGTCTTCCTTAGGCATTCGGGGAATTTCCCAGGCTCCTTCGTGGTTGAGAAATATAGGCCGAAGCGGAACGGCTGAGAAGTCAAAGTATCGACCATTCCGATCAGGCTCCGAGTATGGGTCGATTAACAGCGATGCGTAACGGACGTACAGACAATATTGCTGGTGAGAAGGATGAAGCTCTGGAAATGCATCAATATCCTGACGTGCCAAGCTTTCCGGCCTAACCGGATAATTGTCGTCGACCATGAATTGAAGAAGGTTAACCGCCTTCACATTTAGCTTCTCTACCAGTGAAGAGACCTCCTTCCACAGTTCCAGCATCTCCCGTATGAGGACCGGAGTAATCGGGCCTTCAGGAAACAGCTTGTAAACAAACTTCGGAACGGCTGGTCGGCCGAATATGACACCGAGGGAGAACGCGTTCATAAATAAAGGCGGATGCACGTACAGGGAGATATTGCGCGTCTCTGCTTCGAGCGCCGTATCCATCGCTTCCAGCGTAATGCCCGCCTCACCGTAGAGCTGACGAAACGTCTTCACGGACTCGGAAGAAATTCCTGCCGCTCCGGCGTAAACCTTTCGCTTCTTAGCAGTTGTCAGCACATGGTTCGGCTCTCTGCCCTCCATCCGGCGTGTGTCTCCCAAGTAGGTGGAGAAGCTGATTACCTCGGCGTTGCAGCCTTGTTCCCTTAGATAATTCCGAATAAGCGCGTTGGAACCAAACGTCGGGGAGATGAGTGCCACGCAGCGCAGGTTTTGCAAAAGCTCTGTTCGCAGCTGCGCCAGCACGGGCAGATATGCATCCGCTGTCACGGACAGAATGAGCGTATCCCACTGTTCATCTATGTTCCTATATTCATGGAATACTGCGTCGACGAAGCATTCGCCCTTAAGCTTTTCCAGCCTCGAATGGCCCGCATCGACGGAAACAGCGCCACCGCTCTGACGAAGCGCATCGAAGAATGGATCGGAGCGGACGGACTTTCGTCCGGCAATGCCGACATTGCTGCTTCGTAATCGCTTAAGCAGCACGGCGAGCTGCACGGCAGCTGGACCAGTTCCTGCAATGAGGACCTTACGAAGCAGGCTCATATCGCAGTCCCCCCTACGTAGGAGGGAGCCAACGTTTTGCGATACAACGCAACATCGAATACATGCCCTGGTCGAACCACCGTTTCGGAGAGCTGCCATTTGTGCTCATCTACTGATTTCATAGGGTAGTTGAAGAGTGCTTTTAAGCCGTCCCCATAACGCATGGCCACAATGACATCGGGGCGAACCGCATCATATAGCCAACCAAGGAGCGCGTATTTGACCGGCACGGTGGAGCTGAAAATGATGTGGCTAAACTTGCCGATGTCATGCAATTGCTCCAGCGGAAGGTTCTCCAGCCGGATAGGCAGTTTCGGGCCTAACCGGTCGACTACCTGTTTGCCTAATTCTACTGCTTCGCTGTCAATGTCTATTCCCGTCACTTCCGCACCCGTGCGCTTTGCTATGAGCAGCGGCGTCATCGGGAACGAGCCGGAGCCGATTAGCAGCACCTTGGAATCGGCTGTCACAGTAAAGCTGCCGAACTCCTTCTCGATTGAAGCTTCGATATGGTGAAAGTACGCATGCGTGCCATCGCCATCACGCAGCATATTGAGCGCGCGATACTTCTCCATAATGGCGACGCAATGAGCGGATGTATCTCGCAGCTGCCTAATAAGCGGATGGAACTCCTCGATGTCGCCGGCTTTAAGATCAGACCATAACCGTTGATTTTTCTCGTCGGTAATAAAGGCGGCGTAGTCGTCTATCGTCTGCTGCAGCTCTGAATGGTATAGGGTGGTCCCGTCATACATGGCGGCTGCCTGGACGAATCGGTCACGGAAAAAAAGAAGTGATGGATAAAGTCTATTTGTCATGATGATAATCCTCCTTGTAAAGAATATTGGATGCAATCGTCTATATAAGCCTTGCCTCGGGCGACAATGCTGACGGCGGATCTTATGGTTATGCCGATTATTTCCCCCTCGCTCCAACCAACGCTTGCGTGAATGGTGCCTCCGGGCTGACGCAAGGGCATGTCTACTGTGCTGCGTCTCTTCCATGCGAGATAACAGCCGAGCGAAGCCGTTCCTGAGCCGCAACCTTGTTCCCAAATCAAACTGCCGAGAGCAGGGACGTAGATAAGTGGTGCAAGCTCATGAGTGGAGGGGCTGTACAGCATGACACCGACCACTGCATCTCCTGATGTGACACCAAGCAGCTTCGCCAGACGCTCGGCCGATGCCCGTTCAATTCCGAATCTTTCACAGTCGATTACTAGATGGAAGAAGCCAGCGTAACGGACGATGCCTAGCTCCAGCATCATACCTTCGAATGGGATGACGCCCTCCTTCACTTCTTTCGGAACCGGCATGCCAGCCTCGCATAAATATTTATTGTCCAATTTCTCCACGCGGCAGAGAACAGGAAGCTCCGAGCCGGAAGCCTCCAGCAATAGCTCCAGCGTCTCGCCTGGCTTCATCGATCGCTCTGATGCGAGACAAGCGGTCAGCGCCAAGCAGGCATTGCCGCAGAACTCGCCTCCCGCCATCTGAAGCTTAGCAGCGAAGCCAGCGTGCGTGGGCTTTTCGACAAATCCGACCTGTTCGGCGCACAGGTGGCTGCTATCCATCATTTGCGAGGCGATTCGGGGATGCTGTTCTGCGGGGAACTCACCCATGACGAGAATCGTCATATTGCTCGCGGGATTGCATTTGACGAAATCCATTTCATGACTCATGCGGACAACCCTCCGTTACGGTATGCAGAATGAGGATAACAATGTACTCAATATTAATTGTAATAATTACGAATAAACTCGATTTTATCATAGTAAGATATTGGTAACCAGTCAACTCCTTTTTGAATAAAGAAAATAAGAAAAAAATGGATTGACAATGATAATAGTTATTATTACAATCAAGTGGTTGTTATTCGTAAGTATTACTATTTAGAAAAAGGAGCGTCAAAAAATGAAAAGAAACAGAGCAGCCGTGCTGCTGGCATTTCTTCTAGTCATCGTGTTGTTGGCAGGATGCGGTGAAGGCAACAACAATAAAAAGGCGTCGGTGGAGCAAGCGCCGGAGCTGGTGTATGCCACCGCGAAAGACGTTAACGACATGAATCCGCATCTGTATCCGGGTTCGTTGGCGGCGCAAGGCATTGTATATGAATCGCTGGTAGAGAATACACCGGAAGGCATTAAGCCTCAACTGGCAGAATCCTGGAGCATCTCGGAAGACGGCAAGGTATATACCTTCCAACTGCGGAAGAACGTGAAGTTTCATGATGGAGAGCCATTTAATGCCGAAGCGGTCAAGCTGAACATTGAAGCCGTGCAGCGCAATGCAGCCAAACATGCATGGATTAAGCTGTCTTCCAAGCTTGATAACGTTGTCGCAATCGACGAACACACTGTTCAATTGAAGCTGAAAGAGCCTTATTATCCCACGCTGCTTGAACTGTCGATGACACGTCCGTATGTCTTCCTCTCACCAAAGGACTTCCTAAACGGAGAGACGAAAGACGGCGTCGCGGGTTATAACGGCACAGGTCCTTACAAGCTTGACGAGCAAGTGACGGAGCAATTCGCCAGGTTTGCTGCGAATGAGCAATATTGGAACGGAGCTCCCCAAGTAAAAACAATTACGGCAAAGGTGCTGCCTGCGGGCGAGACGACACTGTTGGCGTTGCAGAAGGGTGAAGTCAACTTCGTGTTCACTGACGATCGCGGCGCCGACAGCATTGACGTGGACGCCATGCAGCGGCTAGCTGATTCAGGCGACTACCAGATTGTTCGAAGCAAATCAATGAATACGAAGATGATCGTGGCAAATAGCAGTAATGCCGCAAGTCCTGTAAGCGAGAAGGCGGTAAGGGAGGCTATCTGGCAATCGATCGACCGAGAGACCATCAGCCGCACGATTTTCAATGAAACGGAAACTCCTGCGGAGACGTTGTTTTCTTTAAATGTGAATTATGCCGATGTTGGACTGCAGAAGCGGGACTATAATCCTGAAGCGGCCGCCAAACTGCTGGAGGAGGCAGGCTGGACGAAGGATGGAGGCGCAGAAGTTCGGACAAAAGATGGGCGTCAGCTTTCGATCAAGCTGTATTACGATGTCAACTCTGCATCGCAGAAAACGCAGGCGGAACTGCTGCAAAGTGAGACAACCAAGATTGGTATGAAGCTGGAACTCGTCGGTGAGGAATCTCCCGCGATTGCCAACAGGCGGTCAACAGGCGATTATGAGCTGCTGTTCAATCAGACATGGGGTCTGGCGTACGATCCGCAAAGCACAATTACCGCATTTGCCACCGAATCCGCTTATCGCTTCACGACAAGCGGTATACCTCAGGCGGAGGAGCTGTACCGTAAAATCGACGCTGTAATGGTATCAACGGATGAAGAGACGAGAAAGGCGCTTTATAAGGATATTCTTACAATTGTTCATGACGAGGCTGTCTTTATACCGATTACGAACGGCAGCGTTACGGTAGTTGCTCCCTCTAATCTGCAAGGCATATCTTTCAAACAAACGCAATATGAGCTTCCGTTCGAGCAGATGCGTTTCGAATAACGTCAGACCACTTTACCAGAGACCAAACGAGGTGTGGAGGATAGAGTTATGCTCGGTTACGCGTTGAAACGGATTGGCGCTGTCATTCCGCTGCTTGTTGTCATTTCATTCTTGACCTTTATATTGAACGGTCTGTCGCCAATGGACCCAGCCGAAGTCGTTCTGCATGCGCAAGGGGTGCCAACCATAACGGAGGATTTGATTGCGGCGACGAGGAGTGAGCTTGGCATGGACCGTCCGCTGTTGGCACGGTACTGGGATTGGTTGCTGTCTTGCCTACAGCTTGATTTCGGTAGTTCCTATGTAAGCGGCAAGCCGGTTTGGTCGCTGCTCGGCCCTGCATTAATGAACACGCTGAATCTGACCTTGGTGTCCTCGCTGTTCATTATTGTTCTGTCAATTGCACTTGGCATTGTGTGTGCCCTGAGGGAAGGCAAGTGGCTGGATCTTTCGGTAAGGAGCGTCTCCTTCCTGCTCACCTCGATGCCCTCCTACTGGCTGTCGGCGCTTATGGTATGGTACTTCTCCGTCAAGCTTGATTTGCTGCCGACAAGCGGCATGGATTCACACCTCAGTTATGTGCTTCCGGTTGCCGTCATCGTAATCGGCTACGCCGGCTTGTATTTCCGAATCATTCGAAGCTCCATGCTGAGCAATCTAAACGAAGACTATGTCTTGTACGGCCGTGCTTGCGGATTGTCGGAAAGAAGCTTGACCATACAAGTGCTGCGCAATTCCCTGCAAGTCGCCGTATCGGTGTTCGGTCTTGCCATACCGGTCATCTTGGGAAGTACGGTTGTCGTAGAAAATATATTCGCGTGGCCGGGCCTCGGGACGCTTACCGTCAATTCCATTTTGAACCGGGATTTCCCCATTATACAAGCTTATGTTCTGGTGCTGGCCGTCGCGTTCGTTCTCTTCAATACGGCGTCCGATTTGTTAAACACGGCGGTGAACCCAAAGCTAAGGAAGGGGATCTAATGAAGCTGCTTCAACGATTGATGAAGGATAAACTGGCGGCGGCCTCTCTCTGCGTCGTGGCGGCAACGCTATTGATCGGCTTATGCGCCCCGTTAATTGCCCCACACCCTCCGAACGAAGTGAATATGGAGCTGCGGTTTTCGGGCGCTTCCTGGGGCTATTGGCTCGGCAACGATCATTTGGGAAGATGCATTCTGTCACGTCTAATCTACGGCATTCGTCCAAGCGTGCTATGGGTTCTTGCAGCTCTTGGGGCGACCGCCATCATAGGTGCCTTTCTCGGTTTCGCCGCGGGTTATTTCCGTGGAAAGACCGATGCGGTAATCATGCGAATTTGCGATGTCATGCTTTCGTTCCCGGGCTACGTCATGACGCTGGCGATTGTCGGCATAATGGGGGCTGGGCTGACCAATATTCTGATCGCGTTCGTTATGATGAAGTGGGCCTGGTTTGCCCGAGTCTTTCGCACAGCGGTTATGCAATACGCGGATGCTGACTACGTGAAGTTCGCCAGAGTGCTTGGTATCGGTCACATTGGCATTATGACGCGGCATATCGCGCCGATTGCGCTGCCGGAGATTGCGGTCATTTCCAGCGGTGCTCTCGGATCGATGATTCTCCAAATATCCGGCTTGTCCTTTCTCGGTCTCGGCATTCAGGCTCCACACGCAGAGTGGGGGATGATGATGAACGAGGCGAGAGCCGTCATGTTCACTCGTCCCGAGCTGATGTTGGCTCCGGGCCTGGCGATTATCGTTTTGGTGTCGGCGGTTAACTTCCTGTCGGATGGTCTGCAGAAGGCGCTTGACCCCAAGCTGATGCTCTCGGAAAAGCGCGCCAAGGCAGGCGCTGGCGTGATTCCGCCGAGGCTGAGCGGAAAGGAGGTAGCATGAACGGAATGCATGTACTCGAGGTCGAACATTTGAACATTTGGGAGGAGCGCTCCGGCCGCGTTTTGGTGCATGACAGCTCTTTTCGACTCGCACAGGGGGAATGCCTGGCCATCGTGGGAGAGAGCGGAAGCGGCAAGTCGTTGACATGCAAATCTCTCATGCGGCTTAATCGGACAGGCGTTAGGCAGTCAGGCTTCGTGGCTCTGAACGGAGAGGATTTGTCGAAGCTGTCTGACAAGGAGATGCGCAAGTTCAGAGGGCGGCGATTCTGCATGATTATGCAGAACGGTATGAGCGCGTTCGATCCTTCGCGACCAATCGGCGCTCATCTGTTAGAGACGCTAGGCGTCCATTTCAATTGGAGCCGAGCCGAAATGGAAACCAGGCTCACCGCGACGATGTCCAGCGTAGGCTTGAAGGAGCCGGCTGTGGTGATGCGCAGCTACCCTCATGAGCTGTCTGGCGGCATGTTGCAGCGGGTCATGATCTCGCTTGCCATTGTGCTGGAGCCGGATGTTATCATCGCCGACGAACCGACGACCGCGCTTGACGCCGTCACTGCATATGAGGTGGTGGAGCAATTCATGCGGTTGCGAGAGCGGCTGGGAAGCGCCATGATTTTTGTGTCACATGATTTAGGCGCAGTCAGACGCATTGCGGACAATGTGCTCGTCATGAAAGACGGGGGAGTCGTCGAACACGGTACGACCAAGAACATCTTCGCCGGCGCGAGCCATCCGTATACCCGTTACTTGGTTTCCTCCAAGCAGGCAATGAGTCGCCATTTTGAACAATTGATGGGAGATGCAGACGTTGCTAAAGGTTGAAGGCGTGAATAAATCATATCGGCAGACGGACTGGTTCCGTAAAGCTCGTAATCAAGTGCTTCGCGATATCGGGTTTGAATGGAGGCAGGGCGAGACCTTAGGCATCATCGGCGAAAGCGGCAGCGGCAAATCGACGCTGGGCCGTTTGCTTCTCGGCATCGAGGAGCCGGATAGCGGCATCATTACATTCGGCGGTAAACCCATCTCGGATCGAAGTACGAGACGGGGAGCTATCAGCGCAGTCTTTCAGGATTATACTTCGTCGATCAATCCGTTCTTTACGGTACGGCAGGCGATTCTTGAGCCTCTAAGGCTTGCGGGGACAGCAAGCAGACCGTTCGACATAGGCAAGCTGCTGCGGCAAGTTGGGCTGGACGAATCTTATCTAACGAGATATCCCCACGAGCTGTCCGGCGGTGAGGCACAGCGGGTATGCATTGCGAGGGCGGTATCCGCGGAGCCCCAATGCATCCTACTGGACGAAGCGATAAGCTCGCTCGACGGTTCGGTCCAAATGCAAGTACTGGAATTGCTGAAACAGCTGAGGACCTCATATGGCATGGGATATATTTTTATTACCCATGATATCCAGGCGGCGGCTTATCTATGTGACAGAGTCATGATTATTTGCGGCGGGGAAATGGTGGAGCTCGTAGAGACCGAGGAGCTGAAGCATGTCCAATCTCCGTATGCAAAAGAACTGCTAAGCAAGGTCATATCTTAACGATGCACGAGAGCTGTACCCGAGTGAATTAGGAAAGGAGAAAAAGCAGTGAAAGGTGCGTTATCCTGGTCATTTCTTCGGCTGTATTTGCTTACGCTGCTCTATTTCAGCGCCAACTCGATTCTGAATGTCATCATTCCATTGAAGGGAGAAGCGCTGGGAGCAACAAATACGACCATCGGCATCATTATGGGAGCTTACTTGCTGACGACGATGGTATTCCGGCCCTGGGCCGGCGGTCTGATCCAGCGTTACGGGCCAATCCGGGTGCTGCGCGTCCTGCTTGCTGTCAATGCTCTTGCGCTTCTGTTATACACGTTCACTGGTCTTGAGGGATACTTCTTGGCTCGCATGCTGCAAGGTGCGTGCACCGCCTTCTTCTCCATGGCACTGCAGCTTGGCATTATCGACGCACTGCCCGACAAGGACCGCTCGCAAGGTATCTCCATGTATTCTCTGTGCTCCTATTTGCCGGGAATATTCGGACCGCTGCTGGCTATTGGCATGTGGGAGACGGGAGAAATGAGTGTATTTGCCATATCGATGACTATAATCGCGATATTGACTGGCGTTGTGGGCTTTACGGCACGCATGGAGAAAAAGCCGGCGGAAGCGGGAGATGGGAGCGGGCAGCGGAGCCCTGCAAGGTCAATGCTGAGCGCCATGAGCCAGTGTATAAGGAATCCACACCTATTCAGATGCAGCGTGTTGATGCTAAGCGCCTCGTTGGTGTTTGGTGCAGTAACCACGTTTGTACCGCTGTACGCCCCGCAGATCAGTGGAGGCAGTGCGGCAGTCTACCTTATGATTCAGGCCGCGATTGTAGTGGCTGCTAGATTTTTGCTCCGAAAATGGATACCGTCAGATGGCAAGTGGCGTTCCTCTTTCGTCGGAGGGATGATGCTGCTGCTCATCTCGGCTTCGCTTGCCGTCAGTTTCTCCGCGAGCGCGGGGGCTCCTTTGTTCTACGCAGGCGCGTTATTGCTCGGCATCGCGCAGGCGTTGCTCTATCCAACGTTGACGACATACTTGAGCTTTGTTCTGCCTAAGGCGGAACGAGGCGTATTAATCGGATTGTTTATCGCGACAGCGGACCTCGGCGTATCCCTAGGAGGCATAATCATGGGACCGGTTGCCGACCTGACCTCTTATTCAACCATGTATCTCATGTGCGCCGTAATTGGTGTGGCCGCTACGGCATTTATCGTTTGGGGGCGGAAAGCGTCCTATGAACTGGTTGAAAGGGCGGACGGGAAGAGCGTGCATTGAAGCGTTTTTAAATCGTACATATCTTTATAGCAGAAATAGAGCTGCCCTCAAGGTCTGAAGTGACCTTGGAGACAGCTCTATCTGCTGTAAACCCTCTCTATCTCGTTACAATCACGTCATCAAAAACGGCTTTGGTGTGCGCATAGACTCGCGTTCCTATTTTGCCGCTGCTAAAGGAGCTGTCGGTTACGCTGATCTCGGCTATGCCATCCTTATAGGCGGTAATGGAGCTCCCATCGACAACTACCTTGTAAGCATACAGAGTGTCCGCGGCAATGCTCGGATTAGCGAAGCCAAGCGAGGTTTTAACCCCGCCAACGATTTTGACGAGCTCCATTTTTCGGCCCGATTTATCGTTGTTTTTGAGATAAAGCACGTAATAGTTGCTCTCGTCCGTGTAACGGAATACGAGGCCTGCATCCTTATTGCCGCCTGAGTTGTTGGTGACGCTCACTTTGGCCTCCAGCGTGTAATCCGTCCAATAGACGCTGCCGGTTACGGAGTGGCTGTTGCCGCCAGCTGCTTGGCCGTTATATTGCTCGGATTGTACGGCCCATGTTCCGCTGACGGGCGACCATCCATCGGCATTCCCGTCGTTAAAATCATCGGAGAAAAGCGCCTGGCTGACCTCAGGACCAGACTGCACGGCGGTACTGACTGCGTTAGAAGTCGTGTCCGTCGTGTGGAAGTAATAGGAATGGACGCCAAGCGGCAGCTTCGCCGTGTACGTATAGGCTTTGCCATCCGTGTACGTGGTATCGCCTGTATTCACAGGGATCATGTTCCGCACGACACCGTCGAGGATAAGCTCCATTGCGAAAGGCGCTTCATTATCTGCATCCGTATACGTCACATTAAATGTGAAGTCGGTTGCCGCGTCTCCTGCAGTCAGGTTCACACCACCCGCCGTTAGCGTAGGGGCGCTTCCGCTAGCCATATTCGTCGCAGAAATGTCATCGACCAACAGCTCACTATAACTGCCGGAGGTGGAACTGAGCCATATAGCAAGCTTTGCGTTTTTCTTATTAACGGTGTTGGCGAGTCCGTCCAGATTAACCTGCAGGTTCGTCCATGAAGCAGGAACAGTAGCCCAGCCGCCTGTCAGGTTATGCGTGCGAGTGCCGTCTGAAAGCTCGATTCTGACACGTAAATCAGCAGATCCAGCATTTTTTAATCCGAAGTTCAAGTAGCGGTAGCCGGATAAATCAACCTCGTCATGCCATGGCTGGAACTTGGCATAGGAGGTAGCGGAAGCTGGCGTTTGCGTAAACTTGCCGACCGTACGGCTGTCCGCTGTCGTTTTGGCAAACGTTGTCGTGCCGCCGTTTTGGCTATACCAATTTACCCATTGGTTATTGCCGCCCGTAGATCCCCACAGGCCGCCCCCGCCGAAATCATCATAAAGCAGCGGTGTCGATGGATCAGGCAGCGGTGCTGCAACGGTATAGTGGGTAGAGCTGAACGTATGGTTGCCAAGTGTGTCGGTTCCTCTAATATCAACCCGTTTGTTGCTGTAAGGAGCCGAAGCACTTTCATTAATAGCGGCAGAATAGACGGAACCTGAAACCGTCATGGCGCTATATGCGCCGCCGGCCCTGTACTCCATGGCTGTTAAACCAGGCTCTGGATCTGCAAATACCGTGACGTTGCCGCGGACGTAATCGCCAATGATAGGCGATAGAATGGGAACCTCTACCGGATAGGTTCCGCCGGAAGTATTGGATGTGTCGGTCGCGCTCAAACCCATTATCGTATAGAGCAGCCCGGACTGAATGCTAATGCTGAATTCGTTGTACCGCCATTGATTCGTATCGTCCTGGAAAAGCGAGCGGTCTTCATACCAAGGGCTTACGCTTTTTTTGTCCTTCGTATTTTTCATATTCGGTCCGCTGACCATGGCGCCTGGGAATACAACGCCTGTGCCGCCGGCCGTATTGGATTCCTCGTCATACCTCGTATGCGGGAAGTCAACAAAGTCGGAGCCAAGGCCGGAAACCCAGCTAATATTCCAAGGGTTCTCCCCGAAAATCCAGTACATGCCCTTTAATACGGCGCGCAGAGCGGCAGGATCTTCGAACAGCTCGTAATACCGAAGCAAGTCGCCCAAGTAAGAGGCATGAGGCTCATTGACGCCGAAGTTTTTGAACTGATTGAAAACGCCATAAGGCGTATCGTCTGTATTGGAGAGGAAGTAGTTTACCTGCTGCTTCAGCAAGCCGTGGATGTGGGTCTGCGTTGCGGCATCGGCAGCCGGGTAAAACTCGGCAAGCGACATCGGACGCATATCCCAGTAGTTAGTCGCATAAAGGTCGCCGAAGGTCAGCGTATTGACATTGGCAGTCGCGGCATCCTTATACTTAACGTCATCGGTCAACAGATAGAGCTCTACATCCGCCAGCAGCTTTGCGTTAGCAATACCGCCGTTCGTACTGTAGGAGCCATGCGGGTCAGTGGGATGGGCTGCGACATAATCGTAAAAAGTAACGGCAGCCTCTTCGCATGCTTCGGCAAAAGCAGTGAGTGCCGTCACTTTGGCAGGGGCAATGTCGCCTTCTGCAATTGCTATACGAATGGCGCGCGCCGTAGCGGCAAGGGTTCCGGCGGCCTTGGCAGAGCCACCCACGCCATAGCCGGAAATTTTACGATCATCAGCCGTTCCGGCAATGTTGTCCGTCGATTTATGCGGATGGACGAACGAAGCATTATTTTTAAGATCATACATTGCCCCGCCAAGCTGGTCCGCATACTTGATTAAGTACTCGCTTCCAAAGATCGCCTCATCGACAAGGTCGGGGATGCCGTTGGTGTCATTATCGTATTTAACGCTGCTTGAATCAGCATAGCGGACATAGGCGAGGGCAATCTGCGCGCCAACCCACTGGTTACCGCCGTATTTGCCGTAGTCGCCGGCATCGTACCAGCCGCCGGTCAGATCATAATGCATGCTGCCGTCAGCGGACGCCCCATCATCGAGATGCCCCGCCGGATGAAACATCTTGGCCGAAGGCGCTACGCTGCTATAGCCGGCCGGATAAGCATCCGAAGTGGCTACACTCGCGCGCAGGAGACGATAGAAGGCCGTCATTTCGTCTTTGAATCCATCCCAAATGTTGGACTGGATCGGGAAGATGAAAGAAGAAACGCCGTTGCTTTTAAGCGTGTATGCGTTGCCGTTTGCTGTCACAGAGGAGAAATCAATGGAATAGACATGCTTGTTCCACACAATGCTTTCATATTCCATGCTGCCTGATGCGACGACGCTTCCGCCATCCTTAACCACATAGGAGGTATCCGTCAGCTTCACTGACGATGTGACCTTGGCGTTTTTGAAATCGTTGGTGTTGTAGCCGACTTGGCTGACGACCACGTCAATGACCTGCTCGGAGAAGGCCACGATGGGTGAAGCTTGAACAGCGGTTTTGACCTCATTCGAGGTAAGGTCCGTTGTGCGGAAGTAATGGGCATGGCTCCCAACTGGCAGCTTAGTCATATACACATAGCTTTTACCATCCGAATAGGTGGTGTCTCCACTGTCTGTTTCCCGCATGTCGTAGGCTTTATCATCCACTACAACCTGCATGGCATAAGGCTTTTGATTATCGGCATCCGTATAAGTCGCTTGAAAGGTGAACAGCGTGTTCTGATTGCTCGCCGTATCTGAGTTGGAGGTCATGCTTGTAGCGGTTAGCGTTGGGGCGGTGCCGCTGGAAGCGGTTGTGGCGGATATTTCGTCAATTAAAATTTCACCGTAAGCGCCGCCGGCTTGTCTAAGCCAAATTTCGAATTTAATTTTTTCTTTGTTTATGGCCGGATCGAGCGCGTCGAGATCGAACTGGCTTACGCTCCAATCGCTAGATACCGCTACCCAGTTGTTGGTAAGGGTATAGTTTCTCGAACCATCGTTGATGACGATACGAATGAGAGAATCGGCATAACCGGGGTTTTTCATGGTAAAGTTCAGGTAGCGGTAGCCGGTTAAATTCACGACTTCATTCCATGGTTGGAATTTGGCCCATGAGGCGTTCGTTGAGGGCGTTTGCGCAAACTTGCCAACGGAGCGCGTATCAACCGTCGTTTTTGTGAAGGTTCCGGTGCCGCCCGCTTGATTAAACCAGTTCATCCAGTTTTGTTTAAACACGCCGCTACCGTTGAAATCATCATAGATAAGCGGATTGTTAGGACCGGGAAAAGGCGCTACAGCAGCGGAAGAGGGGGCAGGGGCTAGCAATAACGTATTCAGGAATACAATAAGACCCAAACAATAATAAAAAGCCCTTCTTGCCCGATTAGCTCTCGGGGGTGCAGCCATCATTTTTCATTCCTCCATTTTTTTGAATCGTTAAGCATAACGCCGTACGCGTTGCCATTCCAATAAGCGCCTCAAAGCGCATCCTCATCAATCCGCCTCCTTCAATTATGTAATCGCTTACATTATAAAGTATAGAAGAACAAGCGATAGCCAACGATGATGTAATCTCTTCATGTTGTGATCAATTCTAGCTTTTTGCAGCCATGTTCTGTCTGATTGTACAAGAAGAGTGAGAGTAGAGCATCGCTGAGAGGTTTAGGTTGGGTTCATGACGAATAAATGGATTAACCACTGATGTATAAGCAATGTAGAAGAAAAAGCAGCGGCTAAGAGAGGCGAGTTGTATGTAAGATTATGTAAGTGTTCACTCAAAGGATTATTCGAAAAGGATACAATCTAGTGACTTAGAGCAATATTTAATTGATCATTTGGGATTTTCAATCGTTAGTGCTCTATGCTTTTGTATAGATATCAAGGGAGAGCCGGTTACATTAACAGGCATTCTTGCTGACTCATACGGGAATTATGCTTTTGACACGATCGATGGCGTTATAGAGGTAAACTTAATTGAAATAGATGTGCCCAGACATTTGGATGATAATTTAGAAAAAGCAATAGCCAACATCGCTATCGCGATTGCAACAAAGTTCGCATGGACGATGGATGAGGACCACGGGCTGAGCCAATAGGCGCAAATACGGTTTCATAAAAGCTATGAGTAGGTATGAATCAGGGGGGAGAACAGCTTTGGATAAAATTGATACCGTCATATTTGACCTAGACCAGACATTGTTCGATAAAAACCTGTCACTTCTAGGCTTTGCGAACTACCAGTATGAACAGTTTGGTTTAAATAGGTTTATTCCGGTTAAAAGAGAGTTTATAGAAAAGTTTACCGAATTAAACAACGTCGTTATGCCAAAAGAGGAAGTTTATGCGAAGCTGATAGGCATGTTCCATATCGATAAGAGCCTATACGCGGAGCTGTTAAATGATTTGAACACAAATTTTCATTTGCACAGTGTTGGTTTCCCTGGGTTGCACGAGATGCTCGGCACATTAAAACAGCAAGGTTATAAACTAGGTTTAATTACCAACGGCAGAGATTTCTATCAACGCAATAAGATTTCCGCATTAGGGATATCCGATTATTTCAGCGTAATTGTTACCTCAGGAGCCATTCATATTAAAAAGCCGGACCACGCCATATTCCAAATCGCCTTAAACGATTTAGATTCCTCATACGAGCGTACCGTATTTATAGGGGATAGTATCATGGCTGATATTATTCCCGCTAAAGAGCTCGGGATGTTTGCCATTCTTAAAAGCAAGGATGAATCGCATACAGAGCCTGACGCGATTTGTGATAACTTGATGGATCTGCCGAACGTGATCAATCGTATATGCGGTTTGCGGAATCGGAAAGAAACGTTCAAAGAAAGGGAGGCTAATGTCATGACCAACCAAGCCGATCGGCTATGGGAGCGTATAGTGGATAGAAGTTCGGATCTGGACGCGAATGGTAAAGAATCATTGCATCTGCAACCAGGCGCAAGGGATGAGGATTTCCAGCTTATCGAGCACACCTTAGGGATCACCCTTCCTGAATCGTTTAAAAGCTTCTATCGCATACATAACGGACAAGATGGCGGAGTGGGGATTCGTTCTTTTGTAAGAAATCTGACTCTTTCCCCGATTTCGGAAATTATAGACAACTGGAATTTCCTCCAAGAGGAATTCGATCCCGATGACTTGGAGATGAGCATTGATAGTGAAATCAAGCCGTTTCTGTGGAATGCCAAGTGGATTCCGATTGCCGGAAACGGTGGCGGAGATTACCTCTGCATGGATACGGACCCAGCAGAAGCGGGAGTCGTGGGGCAAGTACTGTACTTCTGGCATGATTGGGGAAACCGCTCCGTAGAGGGGAAAAGTTTATTTGAATTCATCGAGTCTTGTTTGCAAGAAGAACGATAATGATGGATGATTAACAAAGCGCATATATGAACGACCATATTAGAACCTTTCAAGGCGTCTTCATGCAGGATACCGAGCTACAACCAACAGGAATGAACATGCATGAATATGCAAGCTAATAAAGGAGTCTATATTTATGAAGTCTCATCCTTCCGAGCGCATTAAAATTCCGCTGGGATTCTGGGCAGGACTGCGAGAATTAGGCATCGACCCCGATGACGCAGCTCGCAAAGCAGGTCTGCCGCTCTCCATTGTGGCTGAACCTATCGTTAATACTGCCCAATATTTCGCGATCTGGCAGGCTTATTCCGATCTAATTGGCGACACGGCGAGAGGAATCACCTTGCTTGTGACCGCCTTTGAAACAGCGAAGTACCCGCCTACCGTCTTAGCGACTTACCACGCTCGTGACTACCGCGACGCTCTAAATCGAATGGCACGGTACAAACAGCTGTGCCCGCCTGAAAGCTTGCGTATCACCGAGGAAGGCGAGCGCTGCACAATCGACTTGGATTGGCTGCATAATGAGCAATCCGGCCCGCCAATGCTGGTTGGCATCACACTGGCATGCCTTCTGGAACTTGGGCGCCGGGGCACTGGTCAACCTTTGACGGCAAAGCTCGTCGAATTTTCGCACGCAATGGGTGATACACAGACACTTGAAGCGTACTTCGGCTGTCCCGTGAGGATGGGTACGCCATATAATCGGTTAACGCTGCATCGAAGCGATCTGGACCGCCCATTTGTCTCGTACAACGAAGAGTTGCTAGAGGTTCTGACTCCTGTTCTGGATCAATCATTGGATGAACAGCAGAGCAGCCGCTCCTTTTCCGAGTCGGTCAAGTGGATCATGAAGCGCACTCTCACAGGAGGGCGTCCCGACATTCAGACTATCGCGAAGGAACTCGGCATGAGCGATCGTACCTTGCAGCGCCGGCTTGCGGATGAAAACACGAGCTTCAAGCATGTGTTGACACAAGCCAGACATGAACAGGCATTGGACTATTTGGCAGACTCCTCACTCGATATTAAAGAGGTAGCTTTCTTGATTGGATATGAGGACCAGAACTCCTTCTACCGCGCCTTCCGTCAATGGGAAGGGGACACGCCATCGAATTGGCGTTCGGAACGTCTAGGGGCAGACGTGGTTTCCGAAGGGCAGCTAGAGCTGCCGACGGTTCTTGCATAGAAATCCCAAGCCAGCTATTGCTGCAGCGATTAAGTCGTTGCCCCGTTTATCATTTGGCGTGTTAAACAAGAACTTTGGCGCAATAGGCTAGTTACTGATCGAATCGTACAAGGTAACATAATCCCTATCCGACGTACAAAGGAGAAATAAATGATGGATATGGGATTAAATAATAAAACGGCTTTAGTTACAGGATCGACAAAAGGGATAGGCAAAGCAATCGCCATAGAACTCGCCAAAGAAGGCGTTCATGTACTCATTAACGGACGGAATAACGAAGAGGTAGAACAAACGGTAAATGAATTAAAGTCACGATTCCCAGGTACCTCTCCACAGAATGCTGCAGCCGATATTGTGGATATTGCGCAAAGAGAGGCTTTATTTGAAAAATTTCCACGTATTGATATTTTGGTCAACAACACGGGCATTTATGAAATAATGAGATACGAGGACGTTGACGATGAAGTTTGGGAAAAATACTTCCGGACGAACGTTCTTGCTGCAAATGGGCTATCGAAATTTTATTTGCCCAACATGTTAAAAAATGATTATGGCCGCATAATCTTTATTGCGAGCGAGGAAGCCATGATGCCTTCGGGTCAAATGCCCCAGTATGCGATGACCAAATCCATGTTGTTATCTTTGTCCAAAAGCTTGTCCAAATTAACGATAGGAACGGAAGTTACCGTGAATACGATCCTGCCTGGTCCAACACTTTCGGAAAATGTGCAGCACATTATTGAGGGCATATATCCTAATGAGGGTATGGATTTTTCAGAAAAAGAAAAACATTTCATGACTGCGAACCTGCCTCAATCTGAAATACAGCGATTTATCAGGCCTATTGAAATCGGTAGACTAGCGGCCTTTGTATGCAGTCCTTATGCATCCGCGTTCAAAGGCTCTCCGATCCGTATGGATGGGGGTATGGTACCGACTATTTTATGATAAAATGGATGATATCCTTCACCAATAAGGAAGTGTTAAACGATGAATGTAGAAACGGTCATGCAGGAGCTTGAAGGCCTCAGCAAGGAACGAACCAAAAAAATATACGTATCCAATGGCGCACATGAGCCGCTTTTTGGCGTGGCTACTGGCGAAATGAAGCCCATCGCTAAAAAAATTAAAAAGGATCAGCCTCTGGCGGATCAGCTGTATGCCACAGGGAATTACGACGCGATGTACTTTGCCGGCGTAATTGCAGATCCAAAAGCAATGACAGAAGCCGATTTTGAGCGTTGGATAGACGCGGCTTATTTTTACATGATTTCCGATTTTATAGTGGCCGTAACCTTATCTGAAACCGATATTGCACAAGAGGTTGCCGATAAATGGATCGCAAGCGGCGAAGAGCTGAAAATGTCAGCGGGCTGGAGTTGTTATTGCTGGCTACTCGGCAGTCGGCCGGACCGCGAATTCTCCGAAAGCAAGCTTGCCAGCATGCTTGAAACTGTACAGAAAACGATAAGCGACGCTCCTGAACGAGCAAAATACGCGATGAATAATTTTCTTTATACCGTAGGGGTATCCTATGTGCCTCTCCATGATCAGGCATTCGAGACGGCGAAGGCAGTAGGTCCGGTAGAAGTGGACAAGGACAAAACAAAAAGCAAGTTGATATGCGCTTCCGATAATATTCAAAAGGCAGTAGATAAAGGGCGAATCGGATTCAAACGGAAGCATGTAAGGTGTTGAAATGAGGAGCATCAATCCATGAAGGTATCAGCTGCAACGGAAAATGATTTGGAATGGATCAAAAGCCGAGACCATCATCTCGCGGAGAATTTAATCGCATCTAAAATAAGGGAGAGGGAAATCCTCTTATTGCGCGTTGAAAGCGAAGCCATAGCGGGATGGATGCGCTTCGGTTACTTTTGGGATAATACTCCGTTTATGAATATGATCTGGATCGAAGAGCAGTACCGTGGTACAGGCCTCGGCAAGCATATCGTCGAGTTTTGGGAAAATGAAATGAAGCAACAAGGCTTTTCGATGGTCATGACTTCGACTCAAGCTGACGAAGGCGCGCAGCACTTTTATCGAAAACTAGGTTACAAAGACGCGGGCAGCCTATTGCTCGATAGCCAGCCATTAGAAATTATTTTCACAAAAAAGCTGCGTTAACTTAAAAAACGCCGAAAGAGCTGCCGCTATAGACGGGCAGCTCTTTCGCGCTGTATCAGCGATTCATCGCAGGCTCTACTCTGTATGCTAAGCTCCATTCACCGCCATCCGCTTCATAAACGCCAAGCTATCCGCCAGCTCCGTATCTCCCTCCTTCAACGTACATTCGGCTGAAATCATGCCGGTATAGTTCATCTCCCGCAGCAGCTGGGAAAATCGTTCGTAGGGATAGGAGCCCGTTCCCGGAGCCAACCTTCCCGTATCCGCAACATGAATGTGGGCAATCCATTCCTTGTGAGCAAGCAGCGTATCAAGCGGTTCATCCTCTTCATCCATATGGTAGAAATCGGCGAGTACACGTATATTCGCATGATTCAGCTGCCTAACAAGCTGTACGGCTTCCTCGACACGGTTAATTAGGTTCGATTCCTTTCGGTTCAGCGGTTCAAGTGCGAGTACGGCACCGTTGCCTGTCCATTCCTCCGAAATCCACTGAAGCAGCTCGAGCAGCTGCTCCTCCGCCTGCTGCTTCGACCAGCCTTCGGGAATCATCCGCTGCCGGCCGCTCCCAAGCACGACAATCTGGGCTCCGATTGCGCTTATCGTCTCACCGGCTTTGCTCACATATCGGCGGAGTCGTTCCCGGTCAACTTCGGGTCCAACCGCAAGCATGCTTTGCGGAAGAAACAGGTTCATGGCTCCCACCTGAAGCGGGGAGTCCAGAAACAGCGGCAGCCGCTTTGCCAAAGCGAGCTCATCCTCAAGGGGAAGCGAGGTTAAAGGGCATTCGATATAATCGAAGCCTTTGCTTGCCAGAAGAGCGGCTTGCTCAATGCCCATGCACCAGCCTATTCGGTTCATTTCTCAGCACTCCTATACGGGATATTTAAACATTGATTTCATTGTACAAAGGGGAGTAATCACATAAAATGGTTACAAGTACGGTTTGATGGCTGTGAGTATTTCAGGATAAGGAATGATGGCCGGTGCTGGATAGAAACAGGATGAACGCCTTAATCGAGGACGTCGAGCTGAGATTCAACAACAGCGGATATGCTGCACATGAGATCGGCTGGTCGGAGAAGAAGAAGCATCCGGACTACGACTTGTGGTATGTGACAAGCGGCGAGATCACGATTGAATGCCATGGAGGCAGAGCTATCGCCCGAGAAGGCGATATTGTGTTTTTTAATCCAGGCATGCCTTATTCCGCGGACTGCCATGCTGCGGCTTGTACCCATATGTTTATCCATTTCGATTTCCCCATAGGCAGGCGAATCAACTTTCTGGACGAGTTCGGGCTGATGGGATTAATTCCGCAGCGTTATTTTCATGAGGAAGGACCGCAGTTTCGAGCGAGCTTTGACGCTTACAAAAACAAGGAGCCGATGTCAGCGCTTGTGCTGAAGGGCTATTTCCTTGTCCTTCTTGCCAAGCTTCTTGCTGCGGCTGCGCGTAACCCCTTAGACAAGATGCCCTCTGCCCCTCAAAGAGGGAACTATGACAAGCTGAAGCCAGTGCTTCAATATATCGACGACCATATCGAAAAACAAATTTCAGCCGAACATTTAGCCGATATGATCAACATGTCCCCTAAATACTTTTATGCTTTTTTCAAAGCGAATATAGGGCTGACACCACAGCATTACATTACCAAAATGAAAATGAACCGCGCTCGGGAGCTGCTCATGGGCCGCAAGCTGACGGTCAAGCAGATCGCTTATCAGCTTGGCTTCTCCGATCCCTACACGTTTTCCAAAATATTTAAACGCTTTCATCAGCTGCCTCCTTCCCGATTCACCGATTATACGTAAAGTCCCTCATATACATCACAATTCGAGCAGGAAAGATCATGGCTAAGCCGGGGCAGCGTCATTAGACTGTTAGTAAAGATTAGAAACTGGATGCATACCTTTCCGTCAGGCTTGCTATTCTGCTCAAATTGGAGGCTCACATTCATGAACAAAATATTGGTTGTAGACGACGAGCCGCGTGTGAGCATGGGCATTAAAAATTTTTTGCTCAGCTCGGATTTGAATATTACCTATGTAGAGACGGCACTGAACGGCTTCGAAGCGATCGATTATTTGAGAATGGATACATTCGACTTGGTGCTTACCGATATCCAGATGGGCAGAATGAGCGGTATCGAGCTGATGGAGACGATTTATATGGAGCAGCCGAATCTGCCGATCATTGTTATTTCTGCGCATGAGAAATTCGATTTTGCTAAAAAGTCGATGCGTCTCGGAGCGCGCGATTACCTCGTTAAGCCGGTGGAGCAGGAGGACCTGCTGCGCGTCGTGCGCAAGGTATTGAATGAGAAGGAAGAGATAGGGAAGAAGTCGCTGGAACTATCGAAGTGGAAGCGGGAAAAGGAAAAAACGGAAGCGCTAAGCCGCAATGAGCTGCTGATGGAGCTCGTAACGGAGCGCAACCTGACGAAGCGAGACTATAAAGAGCTGATCGCCGAGCTTGGCGAGCAGATTAAAGGACATTATCTGGGGGTTGTATCCATTCGGCTGGGCTTGAATCACGGCGGCTTCAGCAACCGGGAAATTACGCTTCAGGACCGCAAGCTGCTTAAATACGCGTCCATTAATATAATGGAGGAAAGCCTGTCCGAATGGCATGGCCTAACCTTCAACGGGTTCGGCAATGAATTGATCGGCATCATTCAACTAAACGAGCAAGAGATGTCTGGCCAGCGCTTTCATGTCAAATCGCAGATGCATTTGATTGGACAGATGATCCATATGAACTTAAAGCAATATTTGAATGTGGAGACAACGATAGGGATGAGCACGCTTCATTCGGACATTTTCATGCTGCCGAAGCTTATGGAAGAAGCCAATACGGCGGCCGAGTGGAAAACCCTCCACCCAAGCAACCATGTATTTTATTATGAGGACGTTCTAGCGCAGGAAAACCTCAGTGTCGTGGAATGGATGGCAAAGGTTGACGAGTACGTGCAGGGACTGAAATCGGGCCTCGACAAACCGCTGCCAGTCGATACGGAAACGATGATTAAGCCGCTGAGGGAGCTTGGCCAATCGGCCGAGCTGTTTAACAGCTATTTCGGCATGCTGGTCTACCGCTTATATGGCTTGATGTTGGAATACGGGACGACGAATGGCATCTCGCTGCAGCGGTTCGACCCGGACGTTTATTTCAGGCAAATGGTTGGAGAGGCCAGAATTGAACGTCTGCGAGAATATATTCAGGAGACCGCCAAGCTGGTCCGGCTGCTCGTCAAGGAACGGGATCAATCCATACTCGCGAGAATAACGGGTTATATTCGTCTGAACTTCCGGAATCCCGCGCTCAAAATTCAGGATATTGCGAATGAGGTCCATTTCAGCACGGCGTATTTGAGCTATCTGTTTAAGCAGGAAATGAAAAAGAACCTTTGGGATTACGTAACCGAGCTGCGTATTGAAGAGGCTAAGCATTTGCTTGCTACAACGGACAAAAAACGATACGAGGTCGCTTATGAGGTGGGCTACGAGTCTCCAGAGCATTTCGGCCGCATGTTCAAGCGTTATGCGGGCGTCAGTCCCGCTGAATATAGAAAAGAAGGCCAGGGGGGATTAGGCTGAAGCTCAAATATAAGGTTACGCTTGCGTTTGCCTTGTTTATCGTGGGCCCATGCCTAGTCGTCGCCTGGTTTTCCGCTTATAAAGCCTCTGATTCGATGCGGGATGAGGTGGGCAGGACGACGCTGCAGCTGGTGAAACAGAACCATGTTACCATCGAGAAGACGCTGTCGGCGGTTAACGACCGAACGGTGACGCTGCTCGACAACTATTTTTTTAGCGACTCGAAGCAGTACGGCTTCTGGACGAACATCGAAACGTTGGGACAAATTAGGGAAGCGGACGCTATTCTGGAGCGATGGTCGTCGGACGGGACCGAATATACGCTGTATATGATGAACACGGCAGGGAAAAGCACGCCTTTCGATCTCTCTTACAAGACCAAAGGGTTCAAATACTTTAATAAAGAAATCGCGGAGCAGCCTGAATGGGCGGAGCGCTCGCTGCGGGAAGGCGGCGGCGGAACGCTGCATTTATTGCAAGCGGAAGGCGGAGCGGCTACGGTCAGCTTTATGCGGAGCATCTTGAATCCGGAGAAGTATGACGAATCGATTGGCTTTCTCGTTGTATCGAAGCTGGAGGTGCTGCTGAATCGGGATATCGTTTCTGTGCAGCTGCCGGACCGTGCGGGCATTTATTTGTTCAACGATCAGGATGAGCTGCTTATGAAGGCGGGACCGCAGAATCTGCAACTGGCTTCCATGCCTAAAGAGGCGCAAAGCCAGGTGGACGGCTATTATTTTGCCAGCGAGGGGGGCAAGAAATGGCTTTATGCGTATTCCAAGCGATCTGCGTTCAATACGCGCCTCATTTATAAAATACCGTTCGAATCCATTACCGGAAACCAAACGGTATTCCAGTGGATGATTATGGGCATATCGGCTATTTACTTGGCATTCGTCCTCGTATTTGTCCTCTATTTGCTGCGGATTATCGTGAAGCCGCTAGTACGGCTAGTGTCCATTACGAAAATTTACGAGCCGGGGAAAAAGCTGGATATGGATGGGAAGCTGCTGCGGTCGGACGAATTCGGCATTTTGTATGGCGCGTTTCTCAAAATGACCACCCGATTGGACAACTCGATTGATGAAAACTATGTCATGAAGATTAAGCAGAAGGAGAATGAGCTGGCAACGCTCCATTCTCAGATAACCCCGCATCTGCTGTACAATACGCTCGACTCGATTTACTGGTATGCGCTGGACAGCGGGAATACCGGCGTCGGGGACATGGTCAAGGACTTGTCGAAGCTGCTCCGAATCGGGCTTAGCAAAGGGAAATCAATCATTACGATCGCCGAGGAAATGGAGCATGTTCAGGCGTACAGCCGGCTTCAAATGAAGCGCTACCCGGATACATTCGAGGTCTATTGGGATATTGACGATTCTTTGAAGGCATACATGACGCCTAAGGTTATCTTGCAGCCATTGGTGGAGAATGCAATCTTCCATAGCGTCAGCAGCATGGACGGGGAAGGCGAAATTTGGATAAGGGTTCACCGCGCGGACAATGAAATTCGCATGACGGTCGAGGATAACGGCTTCCTGCCGGTTGATATGGACCGCTTGGAGCAGATTGTAAACGGCATTGCGACCGATAAGGGCTATGGCATCCGTAATGTCAACCAACGGATCCAGCTGCATTTCGGCGAAGCGTACAGCTTGCGGTACGAGCGGCGGGAAGGCGGAGGCATCAGGGCTATCATCAACCTTCCGCTTCAGGAACAAAGCGTGTAGCTAAGGAGCTCCGGCACATTGCCGGGGCTCTTTCTACTTGGATCGATGCGCGCTCTTTGCTCCGGATCAGCAAGCTAAGTTTACATCACATTCTAATAGGAATACATCATCGTCATTAGGGGGCGGCCATTCTATACTAAAGTCAACAGAAGGGAGGTTGACATATTGAGAGCGAAATCAGAAGTCCAGAGCGCGGGCTTGAAGAGCCATTCGAAGACGGGTATGGCCTTGTTTTTCCACTTGCTATGGAAGTACCGATATTTAACGATGATGATGCTGCCTACTCTCATCGTGCTTATTCTGAATAACTATCTGCCTATGTTCGGGGTGTTCATTGCATTCAAAAATATCAATTACATCGATGGCATATGGAAAAGCCCATGGGTAGGCTTCGATAATTTCACATTCTTGTTCTCGTCCGGATCATTATGGCGCATTGCGAGAAACACCGTGCTGTACAGCCTGGTATTCATGGTGATCAACCTAGGTTTGTCGGTAGCCATTGCCGTTGCCATTAACGAGCTTCGAGGCAAGCTGCTGGCGAAGGGCTATCAAACCTTCCTCATCATGCCTTACTTCCTATCGATGGTCGTCATTAGCTATTTGGCCTATGCATTCTTGAATCCGGATAAGGGCTTCTTAAATACCTCCATTCTTGAATGGTTCGGCAAAGACCCCGTATTCTGGTATTCGGAGCAAGCCTTCTGGCCGTATATTCTGACCTTGGTTAATGCTTGGAAGGGCGTTGGCATCGGAGCCGTTATCTACATTGCAGCCATTGCCGGAATCGATCCGGAATATTATGAAGCGGCGGTCATAGACGGAGCCTCGAAATGGCGTCAAATCTTTCATATTACGCTGCCGTCCATTCAGCCTATTATCATTATTATGACGATCTTGTCTATGGGGCATGTTTTCAACTCGGACTTCGGCTTGTTCTTCCAAGTGCCGATGGATTCGGGGGCGCTGTACCCGGTTACCGATACCGTCGACACGTATGTGTATCGTGTATTAATGGAGCTTAACGACATTGGGATGTCATCGGCTGCGGCGTTGGTGCAATCCGTTCTAGGATTCATTATGGTCATATTGACTAACTCAGCGGTACGCAAAATCAATAAAGATCAGGCCCTTTTCTAAGGCAGAAGCAGAGGTGATAACGATGAGCTCGCAAACAAGCCGCAGGGAAAATAAAATTTCGCCGCTGACCAATATCGTATTGAACATCGGCTTCATTCTCTTATCCTTGGCGTGCGTACTACCCGTCATACTGGTCATTATCGTATCCGTTACCCACAATGATTCCTTGCTGAATAGAGGCTACAGCTTCTTGCCGGAGAAATTATCATGGATCGCATACGAAAGCTTGTTTAAGGATTACTCCACGATTTTTGGCGCATATGGCGTCAGCATTGGCGTTACGGTGGTGGGGACGATTCTTAGCGTCATATTCATGGCTCTTTACGCTTATCCGATCTCCAGAGCGGACTATCCGTTTCGCGGGATATTCACCTTCTTTCTTTTCTTCACGATGCTGTTCAACGGGGGCATAGTAAGCAAATACATCGTATTCACGCAAACGATCGGACTGCTGGATTCCTATGCCGCCTTAATATTGCCGCTGCTCATTATTCCGTTCAACGTCATCATTATGCGGACTTTCTTCCAGACGACAATCCATCCTGCGTTGATCGAGTCGGCCAGAATTGACGGCGGCGGAGAACTTCTAATTTTTATACGCATCGTTCTTCCGCTCTCTCTTCCGGTTATGGCTACGATGGCTCTGCTCAGCACGATCGTGTATTGGAATGATTGGTTTAATGCTCTCTTGTTTATCCGGACGGAAGAGAAATACCCGCTGCAATATTTGATGATGCGCGTACTCAACGATGTCCAGTTTATGCGTTCCAACGTCCAGCTGGCAGCGCAAAATCCGCAGCTCATGAAGGATTTGCCCAATGAGTCGCTGCAGATGGCAATGGCTGTCGTCGGCATGGGCCCGATCCTGCTCGTTTATCCGTTCTTTCAGAAGTATTTCGTTAAAGGCTTGACAGTAGGCGCCGTTAAAGGCTAAAGCACTCGGTAGTAACGGCCTGAGGTTATCACGCCAAGGGCCAACTATTATAAATTAGTTCTGGGAGGGTTAAATGAAATGAAACAGAAAAAGACATTCATCATGCTGCTTGCCTTGGCAATGGTACTATCCGTGTTTTTGCAAGCGTGTTCAAGCGGAGGGAACAGTGAAAAACCGACCAACGCGGCTGCCGAAACAAACGGGGAGAAGTCGCCAGAGCCGGATAAAGCGACGAATGCGCCGGCAGAAGAGCCAAAGCTTGAGCCCTACGAGGTATCCATTGTGTACTTCGGAACGCCGCAAGAGGATGATGCTTTGATCGAGGAGAAGCTGAATGAATTTTTCAAAGAGAAAATCAATGCAACGGTATCTCTTCAGCCTATCGCTTCAAGCGATTTTAAAAACCGTACGGAGCTTATGATGAATACGGGCGAGAAGATGGACCTCGTGTTCTCAGCTTCATGGCTCAATTTCTTCGGCAACGCCTCCAAAGGCGCTTATCTAGAGCTTGATGAGCTGCTGGAGAAGCATGGCCAAGGCATCAAGGAACGGATTAATCCACTCTACTTGGAAGCGCCGCGCCTGAAAGGCAAGCTGTATGCGGTTCCAACGAATAAGGAGATTACGCAAGGAAAGGCATTTACGTACCGGAAGGATATCGTCGACAAATATAGCATTCCAATCGACTCTATCAATAGGGTAGAAGATTTAGAGCCTTGGTATGAAAAAATAAAAAAAGAAGAGCCGGAAATGATTAACCAGTATGTAGCTGGCGGGTCTGGCAATTTCGGCGGCGGCTTCATGATGTATGAAACGAATTCGAACCTTCGTCCAATCGGACCTACTCCGGCTAAGACACCGATGTTCTTGATCGATTACAAAGCACTGGATATGAAGGTGAAGTCCGTGCTTGACCCTGAAGTTGTAGAGCTTAACAAAAACGAAATCGAGATGTTCCGTTCCTTTTATGAAAAAGGCTATATCAACTCGGATGCGGGTACGAGCACAACGGATATTGGCGAATTGAGAAAGCAAGGAAAGATTTGGATGCAATCGGCGACTTGGAAGCCAGGCGCGGATATCGAAGCGCAGATCGCTGACAACAACCAGTACGAATATGTATCCCATGTCGTGGAGGAGCCGATCGTAACGACGGACCTGGCAGCGGGCTCCATGTTCGCGATCTCCAGAACGTCCAAGGATCCGGATCGTGCAATGATGGTATTGAACTATTTGCATACTGATCCTTACGTGGTCAACTTGTTCGTTAACGGCATCGAAGGCAAGCATTATAAAAAAGTCGGCGATAACCGCATCGAACCCATTGCGGATTCGGGTTATGGCAAGACGGCTCTATTCTGGGTAGTCGGCAACCAAATGATTAACTATTTGAAGCCAGGCCAGCCGGACGACCTTTATATCAATTGGGAGAAGTTCAACAATGAAGCGACTCGCTTCCCGCTTATGGGCTTCGTATTCGATGACGCGAAAGTGAAAAACGAGATTACGCAAATTACGGCTGTCGTAACGGAATACAAATCGATCTTCACGGGAGCGGTGAAAGATCCAACCAAGCTGCTGGAGGAGAGAAATAAAAAGCTGAAAACGGCCGGACTTGAGAAGGTTCAAGCCGAGCTGCAATCGCAAATCGACGTTTGGTGGGACGAGAACAAGAAATAGAACACATGCAATGAGATGGCCAAAGAGTCTCCGGTTGGGGGCTCTTTGCTATCCCCGCTTTACCAAAAATGATAAGCATACGATTAGGGGGACGCTTCCTTGAGACCGGAGAAGTTAATTTATACGTTTGTCAGCTACGCATCGCATTATGATACCCCATGGGGGCAAGGAACAGCTGTAGAGGGCGTTGACCGAACGGCTGAGCTTGCCCACAAATACGGGATACCCGTAACGTGGATTGTGAACGGGGGCTCGGTTCCCGTGCTGAAGGGCCGTATTCAGGAGTGGCATGACCAATACGGCGATGATGTCATTCTTCAATGCCCATTCTTCATCGAGGATACCGGAATGTCCAAGGAGAAGCTGAAGAGCAAGCTTGCAAGCGACTGGCGCATCGTGGAGGAAGCCTTCCCATGGGCAAAAACGAAGGTTGCTGCTCGCGGGAAAATTTACAACGAATTAATTGAAGTGCTGGAGGAGCTTGATTTCAAAGGGATGTGGGGCTACTGCTGGGAGCAGGTTTGGTGGGACGGCATTACGCACAAGGGCATTCCTTGGGGCTCCTGGTACGTGGACAGCAGCAGATATAAGGTTCCGCATTCCGGCAAAGGAAAAATTGTCGCATGCGAATGGACGGCGCGCGATTTGAATTTAACCTATCATTCGGGAAGCCCGTGCGTATACTCGACAGATCCGAATGACGTGCTTCGCGCGGGGCTTTGCACAGGCGAGGATATTACCTATTGGAAAAACCTGTTTGACGACTATTTGGACAATACGGATCATAACGAACGAGTATATTTCCTGCAGCAGCAGGAAGCGCATGAGATGGAGTTCACCGAGCGCTTTGCCGTATTCCCTGCCTCCCATGTGGAAGCATGCGAAGGCATGCTGGATCTCTTCTTCGCTTATATTACGCAATTCCCTATTACGCTGACGACATTGCCTAAAGCGATAGAGCTCTACCATGAGCAAAACGAAATTACGGCGCCGGTATCCATGCTGACCCGGGATACGTTAATTCGTCCTGAGGTTAATGAATATACAATCACGCTTGGCGGGACGGGAGCGGGGCCTTGGCCAACGACCTTTCTCTATTACGACCATGAATGCCAATTGGCGTTTGTACAAGGTGAATGCAGACCCCATCGGCTGCGGAATTACATCGGAAAAGGAAATATGAATGAAGAATTTAATGAGCCGATTCCCCAGGTATTCGTGAATGAATATGAGAAAACAACGGATCTCATCCATATGGCCTTCGATATTGGCTATTGGAATCCGATGCCATTCGGATTGGCCTACTGGGATGACTTGTGCGGCTATGAGCTTCAATCATGCTCGGATGGGGTTCAGGTGCAGCTAATTAAAGAAAGATTGGCCTTTCTTAGGTTTCAATTGCCGGGCAAGCCTGTAAGAATCGAGCTGACGCTCGCGAAGCGGACAGAGGGAGTGTAAGGCATGCAGACAAATGCGATGACGAATGACGGCGGTTATGGGCAAGCTGTCCAGTTTGCGCTGGAACGTATTCATCATAATCTTTCAACGTTTACTGGGCTTTTTCCAGCCCCGGCCAGCGAGAGCTTAGTGTATGCCGGCATCGTGAACGAAGACTGGACCGCAAGCTTCTGGACGGGTCAGCTATGGCTGGCCTATGAGCTGACGGGGGATGAAGAATATCGCGCCGTGGCGGAGCGTCAGTTGCCGAGCTATAAGAAACGGGTCGAAGAGCGTATTGCGGTTGATACGCATGATCTTGGCTTTCTCTACAGCTTATCCGCTGTTGCGGAATACCGGATTACCGGCAATCAGGAGGCAAGGGCGGCGGCGCTGAAGGCTGCCGATCTGCTGGCGGAGCGCTATTTTGCGAAAGCAGGCATTATTCAAGCTTGGGGCGATCTGAATGATCCGGAGCAATGCGGCAGAATGATTATTGATTGCCTAATGAACCTGCCGCTGCTGTACTGGGCTTCGGAAGAGACGGGGAACGGCCAATATGCGGCAATGGCACGCTCCCATGTGAAGCAGTCTGCGGCATATCTTGTGCGGCCGGATTTCACGACTTACCATACCTATTACATGGACGTGCAGACGGGGGAGCCGAAATACGGCAATACCCATCAGGGCTATGCCGATGATTCCTGCTGGGCGAGAGGGCAGGCATGGGGCATTTATGGTTTTATGCTGAGCTATGCCTATTCAAGGGATGAGACGCTGCTTGGGCTGTCGAAGTCGCTTGCCGATTACTTTCTAACCAGGCTGCCAGAGGATGGCATTGTATATTGGGATCTGGTCTTTACCGAAGGAATAGAGCAGGAAAAGGACAGCTCGGCTGCGGCCATCGCCGTATGCGGGCTGCTGGAGCTGGTGAAGTATTTGCCAAAGGCTGATCCGGATAGGCTCCGATATGAACAGGCGGCTTTAACCATGCTGAGCTCGCTTTCTGAAAACTACACGACACAAGACGATTCGGCATCCAATGGGATATTGAAGCATGCCGTTTACAACAAGCCAAGAGGAATGGGAGTGGATGAATGCACCATCTGGGGTGATTATTTTTACGTAGAAGCGCTGGCTAGAGTAATGACGGAGTGGCGGTTATATTGGTAACCGCGTCTCGCGGCGTAGAGCTGTGGCAATTAATGACTATTTTGCAGATTTGATATTGGCCGATTTAATTAAAGAGGGATTAACTTGTGATCAGATGCTAGTAAGATTTCGTGAAAAACAAAGCGAGCTGCATACTGCTGTTAAAAACTATCAACTCAATCTATTTTCCCTTAATGAATAAGCAGTCAGGAAGCCTGCTCCGTTATGGATAAAACGGGGCAGGTTTTTTGTATTTATAAACTCCCTATATTGTTTACGATTGCCTCATGGCAGCAAGGATGCGGTGCGGGTTATGCTGAAGAAAGCTTCATTTCATGCACATGATATATGGGAGGATAACCATTATGAATAGGAAAGACAAGCAAGCCGGCAAGCTATCTTCGCGCAACCCGATTATCAACACGATATATACGGCAGATCCGTCTGCGCATGTGTGGGAGGATGGCAAGGTTTACATCTACGCCTCCCATGATATGGACCCGGCAAGAGGCTGCGATCTCATGGACAGGTATCATGTATTCTCATCGGCTGACATGGTGAATTGGCAGGATGAGGGGGAAATTTTGCGCTCAGAGGACGTATCTTGGGGCCGGCCGGAGGGCGGGTTTATGTGGGCGCCGGACTGCGCGTACAAGAATGGAACCTATTATTTCTATTATCCGCATCCAAGCGGCTCGGCATGGAATGATACATGGAAAATTGGCGTTGCAACGAGCAAGAAACCGGCAAGCGGTTTTGTTGATCAAGGCTATGTTCCTGGACTCGGCGGATTCGCTCTGATTGATCCTTGTGTACTGGTAGACGAGGATAATCGTGCGTATATGTATTATGGCGGCGGCAGCAGATGCGAGGGCGGCGAGCTGAACGACGATATGCTGTCAATTAAGGGCAACATGCTGGAAATGGAAGGGCTGGAGGATTTTCACGAAGCGGCTTGGGTGTTCAAGCGGGAGGGTCTGTACTACCTCACTTACGCGGATAACCTAGAAGGTAACAACCGGATGAGATACGCGACTAGCGATAAGCCGCTTGGTCCTTGGACGTACCGAGGTATTTTCCTTGAGCCAACCGGCTGCTCGACTACCCATGGCTCCGTAGCCGAGTTTAATGGCCAATGGTATTTGTTCTACCATAATCAAGAGATTTCGGGCGAAGGAAACTTAAGAAGCGTGTGCATTGATTATTTATATTTTAACGAGGATGGTACGATTCAGACCGTTGTTCAGACTAAGGAGGGCGTATTGCCAGCAGGCGATGAGCCAAGCCAAACGTTGGATTTTCAAATCTATGAGGCAGCAGCTTGCAGCATGGGCGGAGGTGCGAGCCTTGAAGTGGATGAACAAGAAAATCGTTTCGTCAGCGGCTTGCAGAGTGCAGGCTCATATTGCGAGTTTGAACATATTGCCGGAGAAGAGGGTGGCCGAGCAGCGCTTCTTATCCAATATGCAACGGAGGATCGCTTAGCGAAGCTGCATTTGACGGTAAACGGAAGCGATTATTCCTTGCTTAATGCGCTCTCGACCAGCAGCTTGTCCGAGTTCTGCGGCGAAGCGAGGATCACAGTTCCATTGGAACCGGGGGATCGCAATACGATCAGGCTGTCAGGCGGGAATGGTGAGGTAAGGGTGGCCCGTATGTTGGTTGGATTGCTGGACAGTTGACCGGCTAGTAAAAAAGCAAAGTAAATGAAGCAGAAAAGCAAAGTAAATGAAGCAGAAAAAGGAAGGTAAATGAAGCATAAAAAGGAAAGTAATAGACGCAAGTCGTGAACATAATTGCCGCAAAATAAAGCTGATATTCGTAAAATAGGCCTTCCAAAAAGGGGAGCCTAGAGCTGGGCGTTTCCATGACAGGTACAGAAGGACCTTTAACGCCACTATGTAAGTGGAGCTGAAGGTTCTTTTGCCATTCTATGCTATGTGGCAGGCGGGGGGTTGAATATTCAAATATGGCTTTAAGAAAGCAGCCTTTTTGTTTGTGGACGTGACGATGTCTATGTACACTATTCGGTAGTTGAGTGCACACCGAGCTGGAGCCGAAAATGGACGGATTGCAACCAATGGCGTAAAGCTGCGTTAGTATGTGAAAGAAGAATGAAAATGAAAAACATTAAATTAATGGGAAAGGTACAAACATTCATTTCTTTAGGCCTAAAGCATTCGGAAGCGACTTTTTTATCTAGGAGGAGACCGCTCATAAACAATTATGTGAAGTTAATACGCTTTAAAATGCAAAGCTCGCAATATCAATATGAGCAGGCCTGTCAGGCGCTACAAAGCTTGAACGGTAATACGGTTCATGTGGCTATCAGTGAATTTTGTGCCATGATGGAAACGATAAGCAGCAGCATATACCTGGCACAATCTTGTGCGTATAAACAAAGCGCTGTAGAGTTCAACGCTTTTATAGCGACGCTTGATCACTTGATTATGGATGAGCTGAAATACGTGGATCAATTCGTTCGTGCGAACCGAGTAAACGATTTATTCACGATTCTGGATGACTTCAACATTGAAATTAAACCGATCATAATGAAAAACAAAATGGAATATTATGAGGCTAGAAGCTTATCTCCTTATATGGAGAAGGTGAAGCTGCTCTCCGAAGCCATCGTTAAGCAATTCCTGAGCATTTATGAGGAAAGCTCGGCGTTCTATGATCAGTCGTGGAGAACCGTTGATATGCATAGATCCTCCTTCTGCTGCAAATCATGCGGGGCGTTGATAACAACGATCTTAAGCCATATCGGGAATTTAAGCAGCATCTCTTTAATAGAAAATGAAAGCTACCTCCCTCGTTTAACATACGTGTATGGCTATGAAGTAATAAGAGCGGAACTTTTTCCGGGGTGCGGGGCAGATGAGCTTATTGAGGATGAGATTATCATTCCCGTCGAAGGCTTGTATATGAATATCAAGAAGCAACTTGCACATGATTCGACTGAGTTTACTATCTACTGTATAAATGGCCATCAGATAGGAAGAGAAGTAGCGGATGGTCATGCCCCTCATATGGTTCGTTTGCCAAAGGATCGAATCCATAGGAAGGAAATAGTGGATCACACGATGTAACGAAAACCTTGAATCGCCATATCGTTCAGCCAGTAGGCTGGGCTTTTTTATTGAATCAGGCGCCACTGCAGCTCTCCTGCGCACGAAAGCTGAATAGCGCTCATAAAGATTCAGATTTGATTCAAAATTGTCCATATTGCTATTAAGTGCGGTATTATCTTACTCATTCGTTTATTCGTGAATACTTTTGTTACTCAAGCATAATAAAGTATTTAGGTAGCTGTATTGGTCCTCTAGAGATATTTAAATTATAGCAATGCTAATATAAAGATTAGTCCAGTATCTGTAATAGAAACAGAGGTATTCATGGACGATTATAGTCCTGAGTTGCTGCTGTTAGCGTATTATTTTATATGTTTTTGCAGAAGTACTTTTGCAGCCTCGGTATGTTATTCGGAATTATAAACTATGTATTTTGGTTGGTTATATATCTATATATTTTGTGTTATAATATATGTAGATGTTCAAAGGGGTGTTATTGTGAAATTGTTACTTTTAACTGAGAGATTGAAAGAAATTCATTGGGGCCCAACTACCATGAATATGATGCAGCGTGTAGCTGAGTTTAAAGGCAAACAACAGTTGTTCTTTCAGCAATCACCTGAAATTTTAACAGCGATGAAAAATGTGGCCATGATTCAGAGTACGGAATCCTCCAATCGAATTGAAAAAATTATTGTAACCAGTAAACGCCTTACTGAAATTGTGAACGAAAGGGCAGAACCGATGGACCGCTCGGAATCAGAAATTGCGGGTTATCGCGATGTACTTAAAATTATTCATGAATCCTATGAACATATGCCAATAACAACGAATGTGATCCTGCAAATGCACAGTTACCTGTTAAGATATGCAACTGGAAATGGCGGGAAATATAAGATCAGTGACAACGATATTACGGAAGAACTTCCGACAGGCGAGACAATAATTCGCTTTAAACCTGTATCGGCGTTTGGAACCAAAGATGCAATGCAAGATTTGGTAAATGGGTTTCGAAAGAGGAAGGAGGAAGGAATATATCCGGAATTGCTCCTCATAGCTATCTTTATACTAGATTTTTTATCTATTCATCCGTTCTCCGATGGCAATGGGCGGATGGCACGACTTATAACCCTTCTTCTTCTTTATCAGGCTGGCTATGAGGTAGGCCGATATGTCAGCTTGGAGAAATGTGTTGAGGATACCAAAGATCAATACTATACGACACTACAGAAATCGTCTGTAGGCTGGCATGAAGAAATGAATGATGTCAGACCTTGGGTCGAGTACTTCTTAACCATGCTGATTGAGGCCCAGGAAAGGTTTGAGCAGCGTATGGGAGACCTGGATCGTGGGAGAGGCTGGAAGTCACGCCAAGTGGAGGCAGTTATTCAGCAATTGATGGGGCATTTCAGTGTATCCGACTTGGTCGATCGATGCCCAGGGATAACGGGTCCTACAATTCGACAAGTGCTTGCTCGCATGTCCAAAAAGGGGTCAATTGTTGCTGTTTCAATGGGGCGAAATGCTCGATGGAGGAAAGTGGATATTGAAGAGGAAGATCTGGAATAAAATCCGGGTTTTTTTTATTTGGGATTTCTTCCGATAGTACTGCATAAATTCATTCTTAGTTTTTGCAGCTATCGTCATCAATTGATCCGGTGCAGGTGAAAGAACAGCAATCATATAGCTAGGATTTTCCTTGTGTACGGAAAGAACAACGGGAATTAGCCGAGGGAAATCGTCATTTGGTTCTATTTTAGACTGATTTGTCCTTCTGCTAGTATTTCCTTTGGCAGATACCTTCAGGTGGACAACGGTAGATTTCATAGAAGAATCATTAGGAATATGCTGTCTCTTAGTCAGAAAACCTTCCGCAAATACTTGCAGCTTCTTCTTCCACGCATAAGCCGTATTGGTATGAATAAGGGAGGAGTATACCGTATTTTTATTGATTCTGACGAGAACGATGGCGAAGCCAGATAAAGCGCCTCTTGTTGCTCAGACTTGGATGGGGTTCAGTATTAGTCTCAGAATTTTTACTTAGAAACAGCAGGGATTAAAAATTAGCAGGTAGGACGGCCTTTACAACTCATTAAGTGCTTTATTCGAGAGGTCATTATGGTCCGTGTTCGAAACCACAACTTTAAAGTTGTGGTTTTTGGTGCTTGTTTAAAGCTGCTGATAAAATGGTATTGACAAATAGAGTAAATTACATTAAATTGATATTGTCATATTAATAATATCAAAACAATAAACACGATGAGCCTTTCTTAAGGGGATATAAGCAATTTCTAAAGCTCTAACCTGTTAATTATTACAATCGAAAACCAACTCCAAAGGAGAAAGGAGTAGAAAATGAAAAATCATTTAGAGCTTTTACAAAAGGAGTACCGCGCTGGAAAAAGCATAAGCTTCCTATTCTTCTGGGGACATACACCGCTAGCAGACGGAATAATAGATCATAGCTGCTTAAGCCAATGGTGGCTGTGCTCTTTTCAAATCGAAGGCATTCGTTATTCCAGTACCGAACAGTATATGATGGCGGAGAAAGCCCGTTTGTTCCAAGACGAGCATATGCTTGGGAAGATCATGCAAACCAATCAGCCGAAAGCGATTAAAGCGTATGGCCGGGCTGTTGAAAACTTTGATAGCCATCTCTGGGAGCAGCGGGGCTATGACATCGTTAAACGCGGCAACGCAGCCAAATTCGAGCAGAACCCGGAGCTGTGGGACGTTCTGCGGCAGACGGGAAACCGTATCCTGGTTGAAGCCAGTCCGTATGACCGCATTTGGGGAATCGGCATGGAGAAGAGCGATTCTCATGCGAACAACCCATTGCAATGGCGCGGCACTAACCTGCTGGGCTTTGCTCTAACCGAAGTGCGCAATGAACGGCTTGAGAAAGAGGAGAAGACAGATGGATCGTAAGAAGATAGCACAAGAATCGCTTCATATCATGCAGCAGGGTTTTTATGTGCGTGAAGGAAAGCGGATTGCATTCGCGGAGCAGCAAAAAGCTTCAGAGGATAGGAGCGTACTCATTACGCCTGAACAAGGGAAAATTCTAGGTAGGGAATTTTATTCCAGGCAGGATGCGCCGCAAGCGAAAAAGACGGTAGTGAACATAGCTACGGTGCAAGCCATTTTGCAGCTAAATGCTGGGAGAAAAGACAAGATAGGCGTGCTCAATTTTGCAAGCGCCAAAAACCCCGGCGGCGGATTCTTAAATGGAGCCATGGCACAGGAGGAGAGCCTCGCGGTATCCAGCGGATTGTACGCCACACAGCTATGCCATGAGGGCTATTACTTAGCAAACCGTGCTTTCAGCTCGATGATGTACACCGATTACGCAATTTACTCGCCTGATGTGGTCTTTTTCCGCGATGAACGTTTCAACCTGCTGGAGAAGCCGGTTACCGCTTCGGTGCTTACGCTGCCCGCTGTCAATTATGGACAGGTTATTTTAAAGGGGGAGAACAGCAAGCAAGCGCAAAAAGGGATGAAGGAGCGCATGCGTCTAGCATTGACTATCCTAGCAGCCAAAGGAGATCAAACAATCGTTCTCGGGGCATACGGCTGCGGCGTATTCCGCAATGACCCCGCTAACGTTGCCCGATGGTGGAAAGAGCTGCTTATGGATGAGGGTTTTGATACGTATTTTGATGAAATCATATTTGCTGTGCTGGATACTTCTAAGACAGAAAGCTGTATAAGGGCTTTCAAGGCTGTCAACTTCATATAAGCCATAAGATATCGACCTGAGCGGGTCGGTTTTTTTATTTGGCGTATATTGCACGGCGTGATACGCAAGAGCAGCGATCAGTTAGAAGAGCGCCTTTATCGGTCGCTCTTTTTGCTATTTTTGTGTAAATGGTCTCTTTACGAATATGAAACAAAAATAGTTATTCAAAATGAATAACTTTGTATATAATAATGCTTACCATGCACATTATCCAGCTCAGAGAAAGACGATAAATGCTTACTCATGCATACAATTAAAATCGAAATGGAGGATGAAGAAAGTGAATGTGCGAAACAAAATAGTTGTATCCGTTATCATTTCCAGTTTGTTCGCCGCGCTGATCGCGGGTTTGCCGCTGGGAAGCCGGAAACAGTCAGTACGTGGAGGCAGTTTGGGGATTGCGAGCGCCGCTGAAGCGCCGCCAAAAGCTAGCTTGGCCAAGTGGTCGGAGTTTCATGAGGCGCTTGCTGCAGGTGATCAGGTCGATGCCCAGCATGTGTCCAATCTGCATGACGAGCTTGATGGGCTGGATGACTTGAATGACCAGACGCTTATTGATCCGATATGGAACAAGATGAGCTTGAAGCTTCCTGCCCATGTCGATAAAGAAAAAGTGAAAGCCGACCTTTTTAGGTTTTTCAAAGCGGTCATCGTCAGCCAATTGGATCCGCAGGCCAGCGATTTGGAAAATATCCGCAGCAATGCCGATTACCGAGCGGCGCTTCAAGCAATATCTGCCGCAGCGGGGCAGCCAAGCCTGACACTCGAGGATTTTCTAATTTTCTTATATGGCGACGGCAACAGCCGCAAAGGGCTTGAAGGGACCGTCAGAGAAGAAATCCGTAATATGGACCCGTTTTCGCTAATGGCGCTGACGCAGGAAAGAGAGAAGGTAAATGATCTTCTTTTCTCCGAACTGAAGGAGGTGCTTGGGTTATCGTCCGACTATCAGGTCAGCAGGGTTTTCCGCAATCTAGGGGTAACCGCTCTGAACGTGCAGGAGATGCTGCAAAGCTTTGGAAATAGGCTGCAGCTCGATACGGATGCTTTTGTCGGAATAGCCGTCGCCTATATGCGCTCGAATGTGAAGACCACCTACCGTATAGCCCATTACGATGGCAATGTCACGGACGGCCGTATTTATCATTATGATTTAGGTTTATTCGGAGCCTATGTTTTGCCTGATCAACTGGATTGGTCCAAGCGTTCGGGAAGCTCCGATCTGAAGGTCTTTCCTCGCGGAGGCATGGAATTAGTTTACCCTGCGGCCAGCGCAGAAGCGCTTATTCAAGTCAACCTGCTTCATCCATACGGCGGTCCGGATAAGGTCATCCTCGAGAAAGAGATGAGGCATTCGCATTCATTTGCGGGCTTCCCGGAGGAGCCTTTCTTCGCGAGAATGGGCAAGCTGTACGGTAAGCTTGAAGAGGGGCCCCCCTCTGATTTGTCAAATGTACGGAGCTTGCAGGAGGAGTGGGCGGCTCTTGACGTGAATTCAAACTTGCAGCTGATTGATCCCATTTGGAATAAGCTGGCGATTCGATTCACGGCAGCTCAAGCGGAAGGGATGAGAATGGCCCTGTTTCAGCTGCTGAAAGAAACGGCAGGCTTGTATTTCGACCCGCAGGAAGCCCGGTTGGATGCCATACGTACTAACGCTGACTACAAGCTGCTGCTTAATAACATCATCCCGGTTTACTCCAACGGCGCTGATCAGCTTCTGATCCTGCTGTTCGGTGATGACGCCGCCCGAGGCGGGGTGCAAGGCGAATGGCTGGGACTACTTGCAGGACAATCTCCGCAGGACTTAATCGCCCTGCTTCATAATGAAGAGAAGCGCAAGCAGCTGCTTCGATCGGCAATCGATACGGTCTTTAGCGAATCGGATGACGGGCAGCAAACGACATATTTTTATGCTTTGGGCAGCGCGCTTAAGCAAAGAGGGGTAACAACGGAGGATCTCCTAAGCGTCTTGAGCAGCTTTGAAGATAAGCTTGCACATAGCGAATCAGCTGCCAGTGCCATGCTGAGCGCCTACTTTCGCTCCGAAACACAGGAAACGGCGATCATTAGCGATGATGGGCTGAAGCATGCCTATGCGTTGTCTGTGCTTGGGAAGTCCATCCCTGCCGAGCTTCTGACATGGTCCAAAGTATCAGGCAGCGATGCCGTGACGGTGATGCCTGATGGCGTCGTTACGATCCCGCCATATACGCCGGAGGTGTCTGCTGTCATCCAGGCGAAGGCGATCAGCTCGGATGGACAAGCGGAGAGCATTCTTTTCCAGAAAGAAGTAACATTGAAGGCTGCCGATACGGGAAGCGGGCCCGCTATTCCAGCGCTCCTGCTGGAGCGCATGAATAGGCTGCACGAGGCTATTGCAGCAGGAGGCTCCCAGTCGGTACAGAACATACATGCCGCTCAAGAAGAAATAGCCGGGCTTGACGATAACGAGATGCAGTTTCTCATAGATCCGATCTGGAATAAAATAAGCGAAAATCTGCCAGCCTCCGTTGATGCAGTACCGCTAAAGACCAGCCTATTCCGATTGATCAAGGCTGCCGGCGCCTTACAGTATGACCCTCAGGCGTCTCAGCTTATGGCCATGCTGGCGAATCCCGAATATCAGGCTGCGCTAGCTATGCTGACGGAAGCCGGCGGCGGCCCGGATGTGACTATCGAAAATATGGCTGCTTTTCTATACGGCGATGGGAGTCAGGCAAAGGGAATCGAGGGAACCGTCCGCGATATGCTGGCTGCCAAAAAACCGAAGGAAATAACAGCGCTATTTGCAAATAAGAAAGCGGCAAGCTCGCTGATCAATCAAGCTTTAACAGAAGTATTGCAGCAAAGTGACCGGTATGCCTTAAGTGAATGGTTCCATGGATTAGGTATTACGGCTGCTGACTGGCAAGCGGTTTCCCTAGGCTTTCAGCAAGCGCTGGAGAAGGAGAAGCCGGCCATGCATGCTTGGCTAATGGCATATATTCGTTCCGAGGTTCAAGAAACGGTGACTATTAGCGATAATGGCACAAAGCATCAATACAGGCTTAGCGTATTAGGGGCAGAGCTGCCGTCCGCGTTCGTGAAGTGGATTAAGCTGTCCGGAGACCAAGCGGTTAATGTGAAGCTGAACGGGACGGTTACCCTTTCGAACAAACAAACAAGCGGAAGAGCGGTCATTCAAGCCGTATGGCTGAATGCTTCTGGAGGAAATGCAAAGGTTATTTTTCAGAAGGAAGTAGAGCTCGTCAAGGAAACGGAATAAGGACAAGCGTTAAATAGGGCTACGTCATTGACCTATTCGATTAAGCGGCGCAATCTTCAAGGAGATTGCAGCTGCTTATTTCCATTAGGAGAGTCCTCATATTTACTTCCGGCTGCCTATGCTGGATAATAAAGAAAATTTATGGATGATCATCAGCGCGGTTCTTGCATACGATTGGAGGCACATTGAATGAATGTTTTTCTTCTCAATTCTGAATTACACGGTGCGCGGCATGTCCCTGCATTTTTGAGAGACCATTACGTCGGCTTTGAATGGCCGGGTATAGGGGATTTAGAGCAGTTAAGCAAGGAGGCTGGACAGGAGAAGGCTGTTCAGGCCTGCGATCAAAAGGGGGCGGCGCTGCTGGATCGGCTGCTCGAGATCGGCTCCTTCGTTTACGATATGCAGGATGGGGATTATCTCTTTCTGGCAGATGGCGACCATGTTCATATGGGCGATTTGGGCGACTATTACTATGTAGATAGACCGTCGGAGGAAGAAGCGGGCCTCTGCCATCGCCGAGGCGTGACTTGGCTGAAGAGCTTGCTGAGGTCGGAGCTGCATCCGGAGCTGAAGTCCTTTGTAGATAGGAAGGTGACCATCTCAAAGCTCGAACGGAAGGTAACGCCGGAGCAGATTGAGCATTGGCTGGATAAGCCTTTCGGACAGGCGAGGGACACGGAACGTACATGTGCAGTCGATCAGGAGACCATTAAGTTGGCGCTGGATATATTAAGAAAAGCGATGAGAAGCGGTGATGCGGACCGAAGAGAACGTGCAGCGATAGCCGTGCTTCAATTTGCTAAGCCGTAGCGTTCCATAGGCAAGCATGAAAAAGAGCACCGAAAGGGTGCTCTTTTTGAGTATATAAGCATTTATAAGTTTTCACCTATAATTGCGCTTATCTATCTCGGCGAAACGACTGCTTTTGCCACAAAGGACGGCGAAGCCGTTTCTGCTTCATGCCATAAGATGGCCGCGACAGCTATAACTCCAGAATACCCGGACTGTCCGTCAAATATTTCTCGGTCAGTATCGACAGCAGCTGGATGCCTACCTCGTTGTGTCCGCCTTCCGGGATGATGATATCCGCATATTTTTTGGAGGGCTCAATAAACGCTTCATGCATCGGTTTCACCGTATTCAAATATTGGTCATGCACGGACTTGATTGTCCTTCCACGCTCCTCGATGTCCCGCAATACCCGGCGCAATATGCGTACATCCGGATCGGTATCGACAAAAACCTTAATGTCGAGCACTTTGCGGATACTCTCCTCAGCCAGCACATGAAGCCCTTCCAGAATGACGATCTTGTTCGGTTTAAGCTCTATTGTCTCATCCACTGAGCGTCCGTGGATGGTGAAATCGTAAACGGGCGCAAAAACCATTTGACCTGCTCTCAGTGTCATGAGGTCGTTTGCGAGCAGCTCGATGTCGAACGCGAGCGGATGATCATAATTGATAAGCTCACGCTCAGCAAAGCTGAGATGCGTTGGATTTTTATAATAATTATCTTGAGATATGAATGTTACTTTGTCTGATCCAAGACGGTCAATGACTGAACGGGCAACCGTAGTTTTGCCGGATCCGGTGCCGCCGGCGATTCCAATAATAAGCATGGCGCGCAATAAACCTCCCTATGATGTATGCCTGTGCAATTGTAGTATTGTAGCATAGCATTCACATTTTTTCACCTCGGCAGTCCTTTTCAATCAACTTCTTCCATTTTACAACTGAGCAAAAGTCAGGTTCTCATATGAAGTAATCGATAGCGCTAGGTGGCCAATAAGGAAAACCTGGAATCGGAGTTGCTCCGATCTGGTACGAAAGTATACCATGCAGCCCCTCTTACGGAGACAATTAAATCACACTGATGGCTGACGTTTCGGATTTGCGCAGGCGATATAATGGCTTTAGCGAGAAACGAAAGGAGGCCTCACATTGAAACGTAGTCGATATAAACGGATTGCTGCTTCAGTGGGGATCTCCTCTCTCCTAGCCATCGGAAGCGTATACGCGCAATCCAATGAGAGCCTGCTTGTGCAGGATTGGTACAAGGATAGATCACATCAGCTAACCGCCCAAATCTTGAATTACGTTGTCGTTGAAGGATTATTGCAAGCTTCACAGAGCGTGAGCAGCGCATCAGGCAACTTGGCAGACAATGCCGATGCTTATCTGTCGAATGCGCTGAGTGTAAGCCTTGAAGAGTCGAAGCTGACCATACAATCGTCGAGCCAAGCTTATATCGGCCAAATCGGGGAAAAAGCCTCTGAGCTTGCCCGTATGACCAAGGAACAGACGTTTGAACCTTACATAAGAACAGTGACTAACGAGAATAACGAAGCGCTTGAACAGCTTGCTGAGGCCACAATCAAAGAACTGACGCAGCAATTAGACGGCGGCGAAGCTCGGGTAGACAGCAATTAGAATGAGATAGTCTAAACCAATAAACCAAAAAAGAGGAGATTGACGACAATGAAAATGATCAAAAGCAAAGTAGTAGCAGGAGTAGTAGTAGTAGGTATGGTAGCTTCCATGGGGACGGTATTCGCAGCAACAAATGCGGGAACTCAACTGCAAGGCTGGTACACAACGGCTACTAATGTTGTAAAAACAACCATTTCCGGAGATTTCGCAAACTATTATGCGACTAGTAAAACAGCTCATGCGGATGCTGTAGGCAACCTGAAAGGCCAAGCTCAAAGAGACATCAGAGATGCTGGAAATGCTGAAATTAAAAATGTTAACAAAGCGATCAATGATCAAGTGAGTGAATATACAACACAAATCAACACGGTTCAAGATGCAATTACAGGCAGTATGCCAGCTGAATATGATGCATTTGTTGGAACAACCAATGCTTCCGCAAATGCAGCAATTGATACAATCGGCGTTTCGAACAAGAAAGAGCTGAACGCAGCTATTAAAAACCACAAAAACACTTACTTGAATAGACAAGATGAAGAAGCAGCTAAAACTAAAAGCGCAGCCGTTGATGCTTTGAATGCTGAAATCGCTGCTACAAAATCAGATCTGAATGCATTGCTGGCTGGCGAGAGCACAACAGCAACTACTGAAATTCAAACGAACTTGAATAACAAAATTGCTGCTCTTCAAGCAGAGCTTGTTATTTTGACGGATGCAGGCGTGGCAGAAGCAGAAGCAGCAATTGCGGCTAAAGGTCTAACTCTTAAAACTGATGCTCTAAATGAACTGGACGCAATCGTTCAAGCAATCCAGTAGTCTTTCAACCATGTAGAACGAAACCGCAGGAAGCCCTTGAGATGGGCTTCCCGGTTATTTTTTTGAGCATGAAAGGAAGGAGTGGTTCATATGAAAAGCAGAACGAACAGACATAAAGCTATGTGGTCAAAGAAAAAGATCGCAGCTGGAATTGTTTCTTTAACAGTCGCGATCACGGCGACAACGGGTATTGCTTATGCAGATGTAGACCTTGGGGCTACAATCGAAACCTGGTTTAACAAGAAAACCGAGATCGTTATGGAGAGCTTGGAACATTCTATCCAGTCCGAAACCGATAAGCAAAAAGCCATGTTGAAGGAAGAATTGCAGCTTCGACTAGAGGCATCATCCAAGCAGCTGGATGCATATACGGAAGAGCAGAAGCTTGTGCATGCACAGGCAATTGAACAATATGCAGCAGCGATTTTAGAAAACGTGGTCATCAATAACGAGCAAGACCGTAAGCAAATGCTAGACAAGATCCAGGTCATTGTAGACAGTGCGAAGGAAGCTATACAATCACTTGCAGGAAGTTATGCGCCACCTCAATTGACATTCGTTCCCTCGGAATCCCAATCCGTCACAGACGCTGTATACGAATAATAATTTGAAGGCGGTGACATCGAAGAATGGCAGAAGAGCTGGAAGTGTTGGACAGTAAAGCCGGCATGCCTCAAAAGAAACAGGGGGTATGGAGCTGGGTTCGGCTTCTTTTAATTGTAGGCATCCTATTTGTTGTGCTCAACAACTTGACCGGGCTAATGAAAGTTTCAGGAAATTCCATGAATCCCACGCTGCAGAGCGGCAATGTCCTGTTTATCAATAAGCTGGCTTTGTTTCTTGGCGTTCCCAAGTACGGGGATATCGTCATTATCAATGAGGATCGTCTGGGTTATAGCCTTGTGAAAAGGGTCATAGCAGTTGAAGGCGATAAGGTTGCCATAGCAGAGGGCGTGACCTACGTAAACGGATTACCGCTGCTGGAGTCTTACACCTATGGCCAGTCTGAGGATATGGAAGAGGTTGTTATTGGAGTGGATGAGCTGTTTGTTGCGGGTGACAATCGTACGCTCGGAGAAAGCCTGGACAGCAGGGATCCTGAGCTGGGTCCGATTCATTTTCGTGACATTAAAGGCTATGCAGCCTTCTCGCTATGGCCGATGCACACACTTGCTAAGCCATTAAAGCTGTAAGCAGCAGAAGCTCCGCCTTATTATAGGCGGAGCTTCCTATTGTACCAAGCCCACCTATTTGGCGAGCTCAAACTGAACGAGTCCTTTCGACAAAGCATATAAGGCGGCTTGTGTCCGGTCAGCTAAGCTCAGCTTGGCTAATATTTGGCTGACATGCTTCTTGACCGTAAATTCCGTTATGTATAGCTCGCTTGCAACCTCTTTGTTCGAGCGGCCTTTGCCTAGCGATATAAGAACCTCAAGCTCCTTAGGGGTCAGCTCTGCGAATGCGAGCTCTCCGGTCGTGGGGGCAGTATCCATTAAAGAGTCCATAAAAACCGGATCATAATATTTACGCCCTCTTGCTACGACATCAACTGCATATAATAAATCCTCCGGCAGCGCTTCCTTCAGGCACATGCCTTCGACACCGATCGATTGCGCCAATCGCAGCTCATTGCTTGTAGCGGAAGACGTCAAGATGAGATATTTGCAATGATGCCCCATACTTCTAGCATGCTGAATGAAATCCAAACCGTTGTCATTACCCAAGTTCAAATCGACAAGCACAAGATCAGGCTGCGTTTGCCCCATGATAACCAACGCTTCCTTCGCATTGGATGCCTCTCCGACTATGTTTATTTTATTTTCCATAGATACAATCATTCGTATCCCTTGGCGTACAAGTGGATGATCATCGAGGATAATCATATTAATCATGCCGGTTGCCTCCATATATAAATAAGTTATGCTATACTGATATTAGTTAATTAGTCCTACCTTTACACTAATTACCATTGTATATGAAACAAGACTTTTTGACTACTATAATTTGTTTTTTCTAGGAGTATATAATGATATTGCATAGTCGTACCAGTTTATATATCATCATTGGGTGTCGTTGGCTTTTATTGATAATAGGCCTTTTGATCTATTCGGAAGAATTGGTAAGCGGGGACGCTGGACTCGTGCTTGCTGCAGTCAGCCTTCAAACGCTCTACAGCTTGTTTTTTTTGAACAAATCTCTGAAAAGGCTTGCGTGGTTAGCGATAAGCATGGATCTGCTTTTCCAAATCTATCTTCTCTGGTCAACGGGTGGGCTTACCGGTCCGTTCCTATTCTATAGCCTATCAAGCTTAGCCATGCTGAAAGCATATACGAAATGGAAGACTTATTACGCGGTCACGTTCCTGTTCTTCTTGTTTAATCCGATTCTTCTCTCTCTACTGGAGGAGATCACTATAAACGCATATTTAAAGATGCATGGGGCATATATCCTATACGTCATCCTCTTCTATGGCATGGCGGCGACGGTACACTATTGCTCCATTCGCCTGTATGTCCATATTCGAACCTTAGTGAAGCTCTATTCTTCCAGCCGCTTGCATAATGGAATTAGCTATCAGGCTGCAATTGAATACGTGGAGGAATTTCTAAAAGAGATTTTGGAAAAGCGCAAGGCATGGTTATGCCTAAGCGGAGCGGGTTCACATCAGCTGGAGCAGACCTGGACGCATACCTATTATTCGAATGGCATGGAGCAAATAGCTGGTCTCTCTCCTAAAGGGTACATTCAGCTGCCCTCGCCTACAGGAGAGATGACTTCGTTTTATATGCGTGCAATGCAAGGCCGGAGCGGAAATAGATATGGGTGGCTGCTCGTACAGGCCAATTCGGGAGAGCTGTCTATGCTGCAAAAAGCGTATATTCAGCTCGTTTTAATGAAATTTGAAGCGTATTATGACATTAATATAAAAATAAAGGAAATAAAGGATATTGCGATTGCGATGGAGAGAGACTCCATTGCTCAAAATATTCATGACGGTATTGCGCAGGAGCTCTTTTTCTATTCGATTCAACTGTTTCAATTAAAAAATGTGCTGCAGGGAGAATCGAAGGACGAAGCGCTGTCCTTGTTGACGGAAATGGAAAAAAAGGTGAAAGAGAGCCATCGCGATATCCGTAAATTCATTACGGAGCTTAAAGGGGAGAAGCGAAGGTTTAATCTTCATGATGCCATTGAAAGGATGCTTCACCGGATTACGGACCATACTGGCGTGAGGCTTGATTACGAGAACGTAGGCTGGATTGCTCAAGAGAGAATTGAAATCGAAGAGACCATCTACCATTTCATTGAAGAGGCAGCCAATAATGTCATAAAGCATGCAAAAGCAACGATGATTCATGTGAAAGTTGAAGTAACGAGCGTTCAATGGAACATCATGATTAAAGACGATGGGGAAGGCATTATGAATGACAGCGAGTCGGTTCAGGGAGGCAAATTTGGGATTAATGGCATGACGAATCGGATAAAAGCGTTGAACGGGTCGATATCCATTCGTTCTGACGAAACGATGGGAACAACCATAATGGCGGCTATTCCGCGTGAGAGGAGCTTGGCTTATGTATAAGGTAGTGATTGCAGATGATCGGCCCTATGCAAGGCTAGGTCTCCGCATGCTGCTTAAAAGCAGCGATATTTATGGCATTGTAGGGGAAGCCTCAAATGGGAATGAAGCAGTTGAGGTTTCTGAGGAGCTGCTTCCCGATCTCCTGCTTACAGACTTGAAGATGCCAGGTGTCTCTATTATTGAGGGTGCCAAACGGTTGAAAAACAAAATACCTCATATAAAAATTGTCGTGTTAACGGCCTTTGACGATTGTGAAGACATCTACCTTGCCTTTAAGGCCGGGATTGACGGTTACTTAATGAAAGATACAGACCCTGAGCACATCTTGCACGCCATACAGCAAGTCATGAATGGGTCGAGTGTCTTCCAGTCCAAAGAGAACGTTGATTTCATGGAAATCAGGAGGGAGATCCATGAAATACAATAAACTGCTCTCCCTGCCGATCCATCATATGATTCTGATCTTGATTGGCTGCATGACGACTATGATCGCCTTGTTAGCGATCGTTGATGCTGCATTTAACAGAAGCAATATGTCTTTAGCATTTGTCATGGCCGCGATGACCATCGCCGTCCTCGCATGGGGGATGTTCGATTATCAGAAAAACTTGTTTGGGGACAGCAAATACATAAAGCTTATTGTCGTATTATTTTTATATCTGATCATGCTTGCTCTTTCTCTTTATTACCCGATGCTGTTTAGACAGATATGGGTCATTGTATTTTTTATTCCGGTCATGTGCAGCTTGCTTACGACTTATAGAGAGTACGCATACTCATGTATTTTCTTTTTCGCGTATTTCGTTGTCTATACGGTTGCCGGGACGACTGGCATGGGCGGAGAGGCGGATGCGACCGTGCTGTCTGCCTTCATGCGAATCTTGCTTGCGCTTGGGAGCGTATTGCTTGGAGGCATTGTAGTTATTGCGCGCCATCAGCAGGCAAAGCAGCTTGAAGTACGCGCTTTGCAGCAGCAGAAGCAACAAATCATTCATATGCTGCAATGCTTCGTACCCGTCGGGGAGCGCAAAACGCAAACCTCACGCAAAGAAATAAGTGAAATGAGCCTGCTGCTGAAGGGGCTTTGGAAGGAGTATGGCGGCACGCAGACGAAGGATTGGGAGATCGAGCTATTGTCGCTGCTGCACTTCGTAAGCCGGGTCAAGCTCCCCGATTATATGTTCGAAAAGGAAGGAAAGCTGTCGGAATTTGAGCTTGAAGTGGTGCAGGAGCATTGCTATATGGCGAAGGAGCTGTGCGAGGGCATTCCGGGATTTCTGGAGGTGCAGAACGTGTTCCTCTATCACCATGAGAAGGTTGACGGTACAGGCTACCCTTATTGTCTGAAGGAGGATCAGATTCCACTGCTTTCGCAAATGCTCGGCGTAGTGGAAGTATTTCTGGCCATGACAACGCCAAGATCCTATCGCCAAGCAATGTCTAAGCGGGAGGCTTACGAGGAAATTCGGAAGCTGGCAGGAACCTCCTTCCGCGCGGATATCATTCAGGCTTTTGGCAAAGTAATCGTATAGCCGCATGCAAAGCGGCCTATTTCCTATTTGCAGTTGTGGAAGGTAGAATAAAGGGGACAAGCCATAACGCAATGGGAGGAGTGTTGTTCATGAAATATAGGAGACTCGGCAGTACGGGGCTACATGTATCGGTCATCGGTCTTGGAACATGGCAGTTCGGAGGCGAATGGGGCAGGGAATATACGCAGGAGGAAGCAGATGCGATTCTGGATAAAGGCCAGGAGCTTGGCATTAATCTCATCGATACTGCGGAATGTTACGGCGATCATCTCTCCGAATCCCTCATTGGCGACTATATTAGCCGCCGCAAACGTGAAGATTGGATCATTGCAACGAAGTTTGGCCATCACTTCCATGAGCGCTTCACACGCACCGATTCCTTTGATGCAGCGGGTGTCGTGGCGCAGCTTGATGCTTCGCTTAAGGCGCTTAGGACAGATTACATTGACCTCTACCAGTTTCATTCCGGGCCGGACCAAGCCTTCGATAATGATGAGCTGTGGACAACGCTGGATAAACAAATAGAAGCCGGCAAAATCCGCTTTCTGGGCACTTCCATTGGCAGCAATGACAACTTGCATCAGACGGAAGCATCCTCAAGAGTGAACGCCCGCGCCATTCAGGTCGTATACAACAGGCTGGACCGTGCGCCTGAGGAGCGAGTATTCCCTTCCTGCCAGCAGCAGGATCTAGGCGTGCTTGCGCGTGTGCCGCTAGCGAGCGGCTACCTTAGCGGCAAGTATAAGCCAGGCGCAGTCTTCGGCGATACCGATGTACGCCATAGGCATGATAAGGAGAGCACAAGGCTTAAGCTGCTCGAAGTGGAGCATATTCAGCGGGAGGAAGTTCCTCAGGGCATTGCTATGGCGAGCTGGGCGCTTGCATGGTGCTTGAAGCATCCGGCTGTTACGGCGGTCATCCCCGGCTGCAAGGATCCCGAGCAGGTTGAAGCGAACGCGAAAGCGGTAGATCTGATTGCCGAGCCGCATCCTCAGGATGTGGGCTAATCGGATAGACGCTTGTACTTTACAGGCTGAGAAGAGTGAACAAAGAGCTGCTTCCACTTAGATGGAAAGCAGCTCTTATTTTAGTTAACGGTAAGGGTCAAAAATGAAGCTTATCTTATAGCACAGTGACATGCTGGCGATGCTTCTCGAAGTCGGATACGCGGCATTCCAGCTTCATTCTTGTGCCCTCTGCCTCATATTCCGTCGCTTCCACATGAGCATGCTCGTTGAAATAGGCGACAAGTCGGCCCTGGCTAAACGGAATGAGGAGCTCGCATTTCATATAATCGTCGAAGATATGATCGCGGATCACCTGAATCAGCTCATCCAAGCCGCTTCTGTCTCTTGCAGATAGAAAGACATTGCTGTCGTTGACGGCGGGATAAGGATGGTCGGTTAAATCACATTTGTTATAGGCGTATATCGTCGGGATATCGTAGGCTCGCAGATCCTTAAGCGTCTCATTCGTTACGGCGATATTTTGCTCATATTCCTCATGGGCGTAATCGACGACATGCACGAGCAGATCCGCTTCGGTCACTTCCTCCAAAGTCGAGCGGAACGCTTTGACAAGATGATGGGGCAGCTGGCTTACGAACCCTACGGTGTCCGTGAGCAGGAAAGACTTGTTATCCGGCATGTCGATGCTTCTTACAGATGTCTCTAGCGTTGCAAACAGCATATCTTTCGCAAACACCTGCTTCGTTGTCTCAGGATTGAATTTCTCAAGCAAGGCGTTCATTAAGCTGGATTTGCCTGTATTGGTATATCCGACAAGACAGACGACGGGCATTTCATTCTTCTGCCGCTGCTTCCGCTGAATCTGGCGCCTAGCCACGAGCTTATCCAGCTCAGCCTGCAACGCGGTGATTCTCTCCTCGATCCGGCGGCGATCCAGCTCAAGCTTCGTCTCCCCGGCTCCTCTATTCTTGAGGCCGGCACCGCCGCCCTGGCGGCCAAGCGACGCGCGGAGTCCAACGAGCCGCGGGAGCATATATTGCAGCCTAGCAACTTCAACCTGAAGCTGGGCCTCCCTTGTTTTGGCGCGTTCCGCGAAGATATCGAGGATTAGAATCGTCCGGTCGATAACCGTTCGCTCCAAGGCAGCCTCGAGATTGCGAATTTGAGAGTGAGAGAGCTCATCGTTGAAAATGACGACGTGAGCATCATGCGCTTCGAGCAGCGCGAGCAGCTCTTGGATCTTGCCGGTCCCGATATAATGGGTAGGGTTGATGCGTGCCGCCTTCTGGCTGATCTCGTCAACGACCTCGATGCTGTTGGCTGCTGCGAGGTTTCGCAGCTCTTCCATCGAATAGGCAAAGTCGGTTTGATTCTGAAGCTCAACGCCGACGATGACCGCTTTTTGATTCGGTTGTTCCATTATTCATCATCCTCTAAAGGTTATTTGGAATGCAAAAAAACACAGGCAGCGCTGCCTGTGTCAGAGAAGAGGAGATCAGGATGATCCGCAAGAAAGGAAAGGAATTCCTTGCGCTAATGGATCGGTGGTCCTCCTTGGGCATAGAACGCGAGGCTATCATGAAGGAAAGGGGAAAGCTTGCCCCTTCCGTACAATAACCGTTGTCGTTTCATTCTATACACGTATGAAGCTTCCGTTCTAAAGGCAAATACGCAAGTAGGGTTCATGCTGATCCCGTCGGCGTACTTGTTCCATCTATGGGTTACCTTCAAAATGGCAGACCTATCCTGAGTCCTCTGCACACAGGCAGAGCTTTGGCGCTATTCAATTAGCAGCTGCGCAAAGACCTAACTCGGATAAAGTCTATCACATGTAACCCTCCGTTCATCTAAAGTAGCACCAGTGTAGCACAACATGGAAGCCACGGCAAGCTACAAGCCAGCCGGCTTCTACGTTTGGCTCCAATCCTGTCGCAATGTAAAGAGCTCTTTGAGCGCTTCCGTAGAAAGTTCTGTTATCCATCCCTCAGAGCTTGAGATTACGTTCTCGCTAAGCTGCTGCTTGTTCTCCAGCATCTCATCGATCCTCTCCTCCAGCGTTCCAAGCGATATGAACTTATGAACCTGCACGTCTCGGGTTTGCCCCATCCGATAAGCGCGGTCAGTTGCTTGGTTCTCAACGGCGGGATTCCACCATCGGTCGAAATGGAATACATGGTTGGCCGCTGTCAGATTCAAGCCGACTCCCCCCGCTTTGATGGACAGAATGAACACGCTTGGCTGCTCGACCGGCGGGAGCGATGTCGATTGAAATGTATCGATCATTCGGTCGCGAGCGAGCTTCGAGGTGCTTCCGTTCAAATATAGGACAGGCTCTTGCAGCTCCTGCTGCAGCACCGATTGAAGCAGCTGGCCCATACCGATATATTGCGTGAAAATCAGGCAGCGCTCGCCTTCATCGCGCAACTCTCTCACCATTGCGAGCAATCTTTCCAGCTTAGCAGAGCGGCTTACCAGTCCTTCTGTGTCCAATTCTTCGTCCCCAGCATCAGCAAGGCCCGGAACGGGCTCCTTCGTCAACAGCACCGGATGATCGCATATTTGCTTGAGCTGCATGATCGCGGATAAAATTGCTCCTTTGCGTTCAATGCCTTCAAGCTTCTGCATGCGGTCCATCAGCTGATTGACAGCTTGGTTATACAGCGCCCCTTGCTCAGCTGTCAGATGGATGTAGGTTTTCATTTCGTTCTTGTCCGGCAAATCAAGCTGGATGGACGGGTCCTTCTTCTTGCGGCGCAGCATGAACGGCTTCACGAGCTTCTGAAGGTCAGCCGTGCGCTCCTTATTATGCTCCTTTTCAATGGGATTGCCGAACCGCTGCTGAAAGCCGTGCGCGGTCCCTAAAAATCCGGGATTCATGAAATCATAAATCGACCAGAGCTCTGACAATCTGTTCTCGATCGGCGTTCCGGTCAACGCAATGCGATGCTTCGACGTAAAGCTGCGAACGGCAGCTGACTGTTTGGTTTGCGCATTTTTAATATTTTGGGCTTCATCCAAACAGATCGCTGACCAGGTAGAGCGCTGCAGCAGCTCTTGGTCAAGGGTTGCTGTCGCGAATGAGGTCAAGATGACATCGGCTTGCTGGCTCTCCGCAAGGAAGGCTTCATCTGCAAGACGCTTGCTGCCATAGTGAAGCATGACTTTAAGCGTTGGGGCGAAGCGGCTGATCTCCTTCTGCCAATTGCCAAGGACAGATGTCGGGCAAATAATGAGTGCAGGGGTGCCTGTCTCGGTGCTCGTGCTGCTCTCCTTCAGGCTCAGCAGATAGGCGATAAGCTGGACGGTCTTGCCGAGGCCCATATCATCGGCTAGACATGCGCCAAGACCGAACCGCCGCAAGAAGGACAACCAAGCAAAGCCTTCCTGCTGATAGGTCCGGAGCTCAGCCTTCAGGCCTGCGGGTACGGGAAGCAGAGGCCATTCCGAACGCTGGCTGAGCTGGCTGACAAGCTTCATCAGATGCTCGTTCAGCTCGACCTCAAGCTGGATGCGCTGTTCCTGCGCTGCTTCCTGCTCTAGTTGTTCCTCCTCCGCACGGTCGCTTTCTCCTAGCAGATGGAGCTGCAGCACGTCTTGGAACGATAATCCCTGTGAGCGGTCGATGCCTGACATCGCTTTGCGGATTTGCGAGAGCAGGCTTGGGTCCAGTGCAATCCATTGTCCACGGAACCGCACCAGCCGCTCATTGCGGTCTACCAGCTCATTGAACTCGGATTCGGTCAGGCTAGTTTCGCCGATAGCGATGCGCCAGTCAAAGTCAATCAACGAATCGAGTCCGAACAATGACTCGCCGTTGCTCTCCGCGGGCGTGCTGACCTTGGCTCGCAGCTTTGGCTTCCTGCGGCTGGCCGTCTCCCACCATGCGGGGAGCAGCACCTGCCAGCCGGCAGCCAGCAGCCGCGGGCTGTCTAGGGCAAGAAATTGCCATGCTGCATCGTTCCCTAGATCCGAATGCAGCACATCCTCGCGCGGTCCGGCAAACCGCGCGGCGGATAAGCATGCGCGCAGCCTGTCAAGCCAGCCGGCGGAACGTTCACGGACAGCGGCAGTCCAAGCCGATGGCCAAGCACCGGAGGCTTCGCCGGTATCCGAGAGTCGGACAGGCACAAGCACGGCTGGATCCAGCTTGTCCTGCAGCACAAGCTTAAGCTGCCACGGATCTTCGATATGCTGCGGCTCAGCAAGCTGAAGCAGCGGGCGGAAGAGGGCTTGATCGGCTTTCCAGCCGGCTGCGACGAGCCAAGTTTGCGCGTCTAGTCCGGCAACGGCTGCATGATCCTTGGCAAAGAGCAGCGGGAATTCTCTCCGCAAATCGGCTGATTCGGTTTCGGTGCCGTACCAGGTTTCGAATACAGCTGCAGAGAAGGCGGCCTGCAAGCCGTCCAGAAAACCGGTTGCATCGTCATCATCAAAAGAGGCAAGCTCAGCCTGTATTTGCCGCTGCAGCACAAGGTTATCCCATGTCCATTGCAGCTTGCCTGCGCGGTAGGCGGAGAAGCTCGGCATATAGCGGCGAGCTTTGATGTCTTCGGCAAGGTAGGGGGCGAGCTTGACCAGCGCTTCAGCAAGCTCTCCCCAATTCCATGCGATATGGGCAAGTATATGGTTGTCGGAAAAAAAGGGGATAACCTGCTCTGCAGGAAGGAGCACGAGCTCCAGATCCTGTACCTGCTGGATTTCAAGCTCCGTTCCATAGAATGAGGCGCTGTGCCACGCGAACAGGCGATGCTTCAGGCTAACGCCGCTCAAGTACTCTCCCGTTTCATCGACTCCATAGAGAAGGGCATCGCCGTGGCTTGTTATATTAACCTGTACCGACAAGTATTTGAAATAGGTGCTCATGTAATCAGTTTCCCTTTCCGAAGCTCCTCTTGCAGGGCGCGAAGCCTGCTGTGCCGAGAAGCGAAGGCATCGATAAAGGCATCCCATCGCTGCTCTTCTTTCAATTTTTTGTACAGCTTAGCCAGTCGCTTCAGCAGCTTGACGGCAGCTTTGTAGCCGCCTCTGTTTTTAAGCAGCACATTGCTTTCTACCGCTTGATGATAGAAGGGCAGCAGCAGCTCTGGCTCATTTTTCTCGATAGGTGCGAAGACGCTCACCCGATAGTCGAACGGGTCGGTTCCCAGGCTGATCTGGTAATCAATCCATAGCTTCCACTTGCCATGAACGAGCAGCTTTTTCTCGTAAAGGGATGGCGAAAGCTGGAAAAGCGGTTCCCACATAAACTGCTCGGCGCTCGAATGCTGAGGGATGAGTTGATCCCAATAATGATAGAAAATGTCCAAGCTATTCATCCGCTTACCCGTCATTAACGGTGTAGTTCCCAGAAGCCATTCCAAAAGACGCGGCCATTCCAGCGCTTCGGATATCGCATCCAGCACATGGAACAAATCATCTGGTCGCAGCTTCAGGCTGTTGTTTATTTCGGTGAACAGCTCCAGCGCTTCCTGGTCGCGATCCAGAAAACTGAGCATCCACGCTTGTGCTGTCAGCCAAGGATAGCGGGATAGGTCGAAGCCAAGATCGTCCTTGGCGGTTTGCAGCAGTTGAAGCTCCTGTGCATACAACGCTGCGCCGTGTTGACCCGGCTGCGTCCAGTTACGCCATACGCCGAAGTAAATATCGGAGAAATATGCTTTTTCCCCTGCTTCTTGCAGCATGAGCCCGCGTATGATGGTAACGGACTCCGCGAACAGCTGCGGACAATACGCCTCCACGTAGGCTGCTCGCTGCTGCCTCAAGCTGCTTGCGATCTGCTCTTGAACTTCGGAGATGGCGGTATGGGTATGAAACCCGATGAATGCCCCATGTCTCGGCGCTTGATCGGGAGTGGCATTAACGAGCAGCATCAGAATATGAAGATGAGCATGCAGGTCGAATACAAGCTCTTCTTGTGGCGTCAGTTCAGGCTTAACCTGCCCAATCGCCGATAGGGCGGTTTTTACGAAATCTAGGTTTTTGATATGTTCGGAAAAAACGGCGGTGCAGGAGCGGAATACGGTATGCCACTCCGATATCTTCATCGTATGGATAGCTTTCATAAGGATGGTCTCCTGTAACAATCTTTTCTTTTATCTTTTCTTTTTGAGAATCAGCTTATTATATCATTTATTGGGGACTGCTCAGCAGTTTTCTTCGTTCTTTATAAGGGCTGGTTTTCTATTATTTCATGTCTCTTGCGTTCCTTTTTATGTTATATTATGGAGAAAGATAGTACGAAGGAAAGAGCATTGCTGATCGAGATGAGCGATTCGGTGGAGGCCAGTAGGATGGGTTATTTAAAGGATCTTTTGTTGAATATTTTCATCATTTGCTCTCCGCTTGTGTTCTACCCGTATATTCATAAAGTCAAAAATAACACGAAGCTGTTTCGGCTGTTGTTGTATGTTCTCTTTGCAATTGCCATCATAACGACGATGTCGTTCCCCATTAATCTGAATGGCTTACTGTACGATTTCCGTTCCATTCCTTTGGCAATCGGTTCGTTGTTCGGAGGCATTCAGGTTTCTATTCTTTTGTACGCAACGCTGCTCTTGTACCGTTATTTTATCGGGAGCCCGAACGACTGGATATATGTCTTCTCACTCGTACCAAGCTTTATGGTGTTCCTCTATATTTATAAGCGGTACAGCGCCTTGACGCTAACCCGTAAAATTTCCGTTGCCATTATATATTGTACCCTCATCAAGCTAATGACCTTCACCATCTACCTTTCTATAGTGGGCCAACTGGGGCTGCTGCTTAACAATCCGTGGGAAACGCTGCAAACGTATGTCATACAGGGAATTATTGCTGGCATATGCGTCTATGCCATTGAATTGCTGCATACATTTTTTCAGATGCAAGAGGAGATTATAAGAAGCGAGAAGATGAAGATCGTTGGAGATATGGCGGCTTCGGTCGCGCATGAAATTAGAAATCCGCTCACTACAATTAAAGGGTTTATTCAGCTGTTCGCAACGGCAGACCTAGATAAGGAAAAGAAGATGCTCTATCAGAAAATCTGCTTTGAGGAATTGGAGCGTGCAGAAGTCATCATTGCGGATTATCTATCGCTCGCCAAGCCAGATCCCGAGGTCATAGAAGCGATTGATATTCATTATGAAATGCATCATTTGTCTAATGTGCTGATGACTTATGCGAACTATAACAATATTCAAATTCAAGTGGCGACCGAGGAGGAGCAAGCTTTTCACATCCAGGGTGATCGCTATAAGCTAAGGCAGGCGTTAATCAATCTCGGCAAAAATGCGATTGAAGCCATGCCAGGCGGCGGCCTGCTGGAGTTGAGGACGGTGATTCGCGATCAGCATGCATGGGTCACACTAAGCGATAATGGCAGCGGTATGTCATCGGAGCAGGTGAAGCGCCTCGGTACTCCTTATTATTCGACAAAGGAAAAAGGAACCGGGCTCGGGATCATGGTTTCCTTCGGCATTATCAAAAAAATGAACGGGAAAATTTCGATTAAAAGCGAACCGGGCGAAGGAACTGAATTTCATCTTATTTTCCCAAAGGCAAACTAGTATTTGCTATTATTCGATTACCTTTCCACAAATTTTGTATCAAGGTAAGATTATGCGGCTGTTCGTGTTATAATTAGGAGGTGCAGTCAATAAAGATCATTGACTATGATAAAGGAGTCGGAAATATGCAGGTAGTATTTGAAGACTGGGATCAAAAGGTGAAGAAAACGTTTAATGCAACGAGCAAGCAGGAGGTATTAACGGTTACCGAGGCCGGCGATCTACTAGGCATGACGAAAGACCAAATGAAGGTTTACGTGCTAAAGCATAACCTGACCAAGGTTGCAATTAACCGCAGCGTCCACAGATATCTATTACTGAAAAGCGAAATAGATGAGATCTTAGGCAAAGCTTAACCTTTACGATGAACCACAGTCTCCTCACGGGACTGTGGTTTTTTGTTGTTTATTTTCGCTCTTTTTGTCACGCTGCCTGTTCTTGCCCCTTTCCTTTACATAATTTCAGATAGATATGCGGAAAATAGATCAGGTAAATAAATGAATGTAGAAAAGGAGCTGTTCAAAATGACGACGGCAGGCGTTTTAACAGCTTTACTTTTTGCATCGTTATTGATTGCTCTCTTGGATATGAGTGTATACAAAGAAAGCTTTGGTGCAGCACTAGGCAAACAGAGCCTCAATTATAATGGATTTAAAACCTACCTCTTGCTTGCGGCAGCAATTGGTTTATCCTTATTCCGTGATTGGAGAAGCACTAGACGCGCAAGAAAGAATAAACGGCAGCGCTCCGCAGGGAAAGATGCGGGCGGAAACCGGATGAAGCCATGACGAACAAAATGAGCATGTTCCAAATGTATAGCGTGATGCTGGTTCTGCTGCTCGGCACTTCCATTATTTTCGGTACGCCGAAGCTGGTAATGGATATGTGGCTGGTCCCCCTCTTTACCATTCTTCCGGCGATCCTGTTGTTTCTATGCTATACCGCTTTGGTCTCCTCTGAATCCCGAAAAGGCCTTTATGCGGTATTGGTCAAAGCATGGGGAAATGTGCTCGGCAAAGCGCTTTGCTCGGCTACGCCGTTTATTTTCTTTATATAGCGGCTCGCAACGTACGGGATATGCTGGAGCTGATAATGACGACGCTATTGCGCATAACGCCGATAGAGATCGTTGTCGTATTGTTTGTGCTTGTCGTTGCTTATGCAGCCCATGGCGGTGCAAGGACGTTAGGCAAATTATCGGAGGCTATCATCGGACTTGTTGTCTTGTTTTTTATTTGCATAGCCTTCCTGCTGCTGCTGAGCGGTTCGCTCGAGCCGCAAAGGATGCTTCCTTTTTTGTCCAAGGGCATTATGCCTCTTATAAAGACGAGTTTCTCAAGCTCCTTGTGGGTTCCTTATGGAGAATTAATCGTTTTTTTAGTGATGTTTCCGCAGATGGGGAAGAAGGCTGCGTTCCGCAAAGCAGGGATGGCCGCGATTCTATCGGCTGGCGTTATTTTGGCTTTCTCCGATCTTCTACAGATTTGGTCAATGGGCATGGAATACGAGAAGTATTCTACCTTTCCCTTACTGGATGCGGCGAGGCTCATCAACATTTCGGATTTTATCAATCGAATGGATGCGCTTGTTGCATTGATCATCATTTTTGGCGTTTTTCTCAAATGCGCTATTTTCTTATATGCGGGAGCGAAAGGGATTTCGGTCATTTTCGGCAAGCCGAGTAAAACCTACATCTATCCCTTTGCTTTGATGATTGGAGCGCTGTCCCTGCTGGTCTCGCACAATTTTGCCGAACACACGGAAGAGGGACTTCACCTTGTTATTCAGTACCTGCATATACCGTTTCAACTGGTCATCCCCCTTTTGACCGCTATTTGGATATGGATACTTTCCAAGCGAAGGAGAGGCAGCAGCGAATGAATGAAATCGATCACGCATTGCCTAATGATTCATACAGCTCGACTATACAGTCGCTGGGGCATCTTCGCGCCCATTTGAAGCTCGTGTTCGGAAATACGGATGATCTTGCGGTCACGGCGGTTCGCGTTGGCGAGCAAAAAGGATTGCTCTGCTATTTGGAAACGATGACGAATGTGCCTTTTATGATGGATAACATCGTTAAGCCGCTTTCTCATTTCAGTGTGAATGACCCAAACGGCAGCGCCGACGCGTTGCTGGAGGAAATGAACGAGAAATATTATGGCGGATTATCCGGTACATATATCCGTGATTTAAAAGAGTTCACGCAAAAGCTGGCTGTTGGCCAAGCAGGACTTGCGGTAGAAGGAGCATCCTTTACGCTTATGCTCGATGTGAAGCAGCTGGATGTCAGATCGGTTGCGGAACCGACTACGCAAACGGTTGTTAGAGGCCCGAAGGATGGTTTTACGGAGTCAGCGGATACGAATATGAGCTTAATTAGGCGGCGTCTGGTCAATGAAAAGCTGCGCTTTGAGAAATACACGGTAGGCAATCAATCACAAACCTCTGTTTATCTTGCCTATATCGATGGGGCGCTTGATGTGGAGCTGCTTCGAAGGATCAGAGCCAGATTGCAAACGAGCCTTACGTCCAGCGTACTTGATTCCGGCAATATAGAGGAGCTGCTTAGGCCGAGAGAACTCTCCTTGTTTCCTACCGTGTACAACAGCGAGCGGCCGGATGCGGTATGTGCTGCTATTATGGAGGCAAAGGTGGCCATTATCGTGAATGGAAGCCCATTTGTGCTTGTCGTTCCCGCTGTTATGAACGATTTTTTCAAATCGCCTGAAGATCACTACCAATGGTTTGCATTTGGCACCTTGACCCGTGTGCTGCGCTACCTTGCTTTCTTCTTTTCTCTTTTTGTCCCCAGTCTCTACGTTGCTGTAACGACTTTCCACGCGGAATTGGTGCCCACGGTTTTGCTTATAAGCATTTTGGCGCAACGGGAAGGGATCCCTTTTCCAGCGGTGATTGAAATTCTTTTAATGGAGATTACATTTGAAATTTTACGCGAGGCGGGCACCCGTATGCCGCGTGTCGTAGGACCCGCGATATCCATTGTAGGCGCTCTCGTACTCGGGGAAGCAGCCGTGCAAGCGGGTATTGTCTCTAATATTAATGTGATTGTTGTGGCGTTAACGGCTATTTCTGGATTTGTGGCTCCCATATTCACCTTTGGGGCAAATGTTCGTCTGCTGCGATTCGGTTTTATATTTCTGGCAGCTGTTCTTGGCTTTTATGGCATCATCCTGGGCTCGGCCTTTCTGTTGATTCATCTGGTCAGGCTGCATTCTTATGGGGTTTCCTATCTTTCTCCGTTTATACCCTTTCGTATACGAGCACAGAAGGATGGCATTCTCATTTTCCAGACGCCTTTGCCGAATGATGAAGGGGGAGGGAACGGCAGCCATGAATAAAAGGAACAAGCTCTTTCTTGGCATATGGATTGCAGCACTTCCATTTCTCTTATCCGGTTGTTGGGACAACGTGGAGTTGAACAAAACATCTCTTATTACAGGAGCAGCATTCGAGCCGGGCAGCAATGGCAAGATTCGTCTTACCATCGAGACGATGATTGCCGACCAATTGGAAGGAAATAAGGATACGGTGCCCTCCGTTCTTCAATCGGCTGAGGGAAACACTTTATCAGAAATACTTATACGTTTTAATGAAAGCATGGATCGAACCTTACTGATCTCGCACGTTGGGGTAATTATCATTGATGAACGGCTTGCGAAGCAGGGCCTGTTGCATCTATTAGACCCGATGCAGCGTACAAGGTTCATTCGGGAGGATATTCTTATCTTGATTTCCAAAGATGTTCCTGCTTCACACCTGTTGAAGGTGCTCTATCCGCGCGGAACGCTAACCTCGTCTAAAATCACTTCACAAGTGAAAAGCTACCGCATTTCATATGGAGGAATTCCGGAGTCGCGTTTGTTCGACATCTCGGAAGCCCTGCTTAGCGAAGGCAGGGAGCTGGCACTTGGAGCAATCTCGCTCAAGGGTTCCTTCAAGGACGCGAATACGCTGCAGAGCATCAAGTCGGTTACGCCAAAGGCTTCGATCGTCATTGCCGGAACAGGCGTTTTTTCGGAGGATAGGCTGCTCGGATTTCTCTCCTTGGAGGATAGCAGAATGTTGTCGTTAGCTAGGAATCAGGTGAAGGGTACTACGATATCGATTCCAAACCACGATAATACTGCGATTCGTCTCTATCATCTTCATGCATCGCTTCATGCGGAAATGGAGAAAGGAGAGCTGGTCATGCGCATGAACCTGGAAGGAGACGGTACGGTTGGGAGCGTAGACGAATCGATCCGGTTGACATCGATTGGGGGATACGAGCAGTTGGAGAGGCTTGGAGCTGAGTACTTGGAGAAGCAAATGAGTGCAACGATTAAAGGCGTGCAGAGAAGGTTTGGGGTAGATATATTCGGGTTTGGCGAGCAAATGTACCGAAAACAGAATGCACAGTTTATGTCGATCTCGGGCAATTGGAATGAACGGTTCGCGAGAACGCCTGTAAAGGTCAAGGCCAAGATAAAACTGTATCGTTCTGAGCTGAAAACGAATCATATTCGGAATGAGGGAATCGGCCCTTAACAGGGTCGAATAGGAACGGCCATAGGGTGATCAGGCCGTTATATGGAGGATATGGGCGTAAGTTTCCGAACGGGCAGTGGTGGCTTTCGCTCAGTCCGCCTTAGACGAAAATACCGGAAATAGCACGGCCTGCCGCTGTTTTCCAATGGGTGTAGCATTCGTTATACTTGAATAGACCGATTGGAAAACATAAGCTGGAGGGTGAATTTCATTGACTTATATGGACATGTTAGGACGTCGGAGCATTATTTTGAAACGTAATATCGGTAACTTAATCGTCAAGGACAACAAGCAGGGGCTAAGCCCGCAGGAGAGCAATTTTTATCAGAGCATGGTGAAAGAATGGCATCAGAATGAGAACGAATTGAATGCTGCGAGGAAACATCCCTAATGAATAGTGGAGAATGTCTCATAAGCAGGCGTTCAGAACAGTCGCAGAACAGACTGTTCTGAACGCCTGTTTTAACGTTTGAAACAAAAGAAGCTGTCCAAGCATGAAGCGTGGTTGTTAGGCGCATGATTCGTTGTTTCTGATTCGATAACGGGGCGGCTAATCATCTCTCGTAGAAGCGCGGATGCCTTCGGCGGTTGCGCAAGCTCGATGAGAAAGCCCGACAACATAAAGATGGCCACCGAAATCCATAGCTTCAGCCAGCTATGGCACTTTTGCCGCATAATCAAACAAAACTTTTGTTATCGGGTATAATAGAGGAATGATCAATGTGGTGAGCAATAAATTAACGGAGGTTCTTTGTTATGCTGGCGGTGGATAGAGCGGCGTACCTTACGATTGACGAAGGTCCAGCCGAGGAGTTTATGCAGAAGGTTGATTATTTGAATGCCAGAGGCGTACATGCCATTTGGTTTTGTTTGGGTGAGGCGCTGGAACGCTTCTCAGATGCAGCAGTGCATGCGATTCGGTCAGGTCATATTATTGGGAACCGAAGCTATGATCACGTGGATTTCTCCTCTATTTCCTGGGATGACGCTAGAGGCCAGGTGGAACGGACGGATCAGGTGATCAATGGGCTTTATGTCAAAGCGGAGGCCGTGAGGCCCGCAAAAGTTTTTCGGTTTCCTTATTCCGAGGACGAATCGAGGCATGAGCATTTCGCCGGCATCCAGCGGATGCTTGGGCAGCTGGGGTACGAGCAGCCTTCCTTTGACCATATACAATACGAGGAGCAGGACGAAGCGAGCATGAAGCGGGGATTACATGTGTCCTGTACGCTCGATACGTTCGATTTGGGGGCGGAATCCCATTCGCAGGTTGAAGGAAGAGTCGGCAACGAGATCATCCGTATCCATGATTGGATTGCATTCGAGCCATTCAAGTCCCTGCTTGACCGCCTTTTGACGCAGGGCATGACCTTCACGGTACCAAAAGAATGGAGCCAAACCAGCACGGTGGTTTAAACTAATAGTAATTTCAATCCAATCAGGCACAGCCAATCGCAATGGTGTATCATACCATGGCAATCGGCTGTGCCTGTTGCAAGCTATCTTCCCAAGCGATGTGGTGACCGCTACCCAGTCTTCGCCAATAATATGGTTACGTTAAGCGCATATGAAACCGGACTGAGCGTTTAGTGAATATGTGCCAGCGGAGGAGAACGGGCCGCGCGGGTGCGGATAGCGAGGTTGTTTTTGCTTGGCAAATGATTGTACAATGGGTGGTAGAAGTTATATCCAAAACGCCTCATAACTTTGCGTATACGAAGGGAATAGTGCCCATGAATGATCGATTGCAGCGGCTGGAGAGCAGACTAGCCAACCAACACCACAAAGATTTGTTTCTTCAAAGCGTGCATACGCTCAAAGCGATTGACGATCTAGCTGATCATCATCGGAAATTCCAATCGATACAGGCGATTAGTGGAGTCAAGATCGTTGGCGCGGAAGAGGCGCTATTCTATGACACGCTGGCGCAGGTGAAGGAAGAAATCGTAACGACACTGGAGAAAACGCTCAATGACCTTGAGCACAAAGGCGATAAAAACTATGATAAAAACTTTAAAGACGGCGTAGAGTAGGCTTGTACTGACTTGTGGCCGTGTAGGAAAAGAGCTGAACGGAAGTCAACCTTCCGTTCAGCTTTTTTTGATCATATAAGGCTTTATATGTTTCACGCGATAACGTATTATTCTATTTCTGCGAGAAAAGGATACCCTCCTCTTGCAGAGGACGGCGACAGCCGTTTCACCTTGTGGCAGAGAATTTCAGCTTATATATTTCATAAACACGGAGTGATATAATCACAAAGGAAAATAGGAAAATCATCTGTCCGTATTGAAATAAGGAAAACGCTATACGGTTGTTTCATATAGATAGTGAGAAGGAATTGGCGGAATTGGAATAGCTGGCAAGCAGCTGACGAAACAAAGTAAGCGCTTTATCCGTTTATATAAACAAAACATGTATCGGAGAGGGGTTAATTCGAATGCGCTGGATTCCTGCGGTAAGAAGCGCCGGGTGGTGGCTGCTGGCTGGTGCGTCCTCGCTGTTGTTTAGTATTTTGTTATGGGTTATTCGTTTTCTTGTATTAGGCCAGCCATTCACGGGTATGCACGCATTTCGTTTTATGGTGCTTGCTGTCGTATTATCCTTTTTATTTAGCTTCACGGGCTGGCTGGGCGCAAAAAAATTATGGCTATTTTCTAATCTAGGCACATTGTCCGGGCTCGTATTAATGGCTTTTTATTCGCGCAACACGACAGGCTGGGAGGATTTGGTCAGCTTTCTCGTCTTTTTGGAAGCGGTGGCTGCAGGCTTTATTCTTGGATTAATTGTGGAAGGTATCTTTCTTGCGATAAGGCTTTCGAAGAAATAAAGGTAATGTAACAACAAAGGAGATCTATGATGACAAGGGTCATACAAGGGCAGTTTGAAGTTTTTGAATTGAAGGATAAGATGACTTATTTCGAGGAAGCCGTTCACATGTTCTGGGAGCAGTGGGGAAGCGAGACGAATTACCGCTTTTATTACGATTGCATGCTGCACGCATGCGGCCCGGGTAGCGATCTGCCTCGGTTTTACTTGCTCATGCAGCATGACGTTATTATTGGAACGTATGCGTTATTGCGTAATGATTTAATAAGCCGTCAGGACATTTTTCCGTGGCTGGCTTGCTTATACGTGGCTCCTGAGCATAGAGGGAACCGAATCGGCTCGGCATTAATGGAGCATGCACTCCGTGAGAGCGGGAAAAAAGGCTATGAAAGGCTTTATCTGTGCACCGAGTTAGATGGTTATTATGAGAAAAACGGCTGGTCCCTCGAAGCGAACGGTTACTTGTTCAACGGGGAAGAAACGAAAATCTATGGACGATCAACCGGTCGAATAGCATCTGTTTAATTGGCTTACACGCTCCGCTTGTGTAAACAAAATCTTCGTTCTGCTGGCCGAGCCTGAATCAAATTTGGCTAATGGTGGTAAGGTAACAGTAAAAAGTTGCCGCAGGAGGAGATTATGGAATCTAAAGTGGAGCGTCTAGGGCTATTGGCTTTAATCAAGAAAGGTAACAAGTCTTCTGCGATCGCAATGATAGGGAATGCGATCATAGCTGCGATTAAAGCTTTTGCAGCAGCATTTAGCGGCAGCGGGGCCATGTTCGCCTCCGCCATGCATTCCTTAGCGGATGCCATTAATCAGGGCTTCGTTTTTGTCGGAAGCATTCTGTCCGAGAAGCGGCCGACGCCGCGATTTCCGACGGGCTTTGGCCGCGTTATCAATTTGTTTTGCATGGTTGCCGTCATTGTCGTTACCATTATGGCGTATGAAACGATCCATGAGGGCTGGCATTTATTCAACCATCCAGCCGAGAGCGAAGGCATTTGGCTTAATATCGGTGTTTTAATTATTAATTTGATTGTAGATGGGTTCATACTTATCAAAGCGATGAAAGAAATTTTGCATGAAGCGAAGGTCGAGGCACACGGCTTCAAGATTGCTCCGGCTGCTTTCAAAAATGTAGGCCGCTCGGCACCGGCAACGAGATTGGTCTTCTATGAGGATATTGTTGCCGTTACCGGCGCGCTGCTGGCGATGATTGCCGTTATCGTTGTCTATTTTACAACTTTCGACCGGATGGACGGCCTAGTTACGATACTCATTGGATTGCTCATGTTTGGCGTTGCTTTCCGCGTAGGTTATGACAATATGATTGGTCTGATCGGCGTGTCGGCACCCAAAGAGGTCGCGGACAAAGTATCGCAGATCATTTTCTCGGAGCCGTTGGTCACCGATATTTATCAAATGCGCATCCTCCAGGAGGGCCGGTACTATCATGTGGAAGCATTGATGGAGCTGAAGGCGGGGTTATCGCTTGCAGATGCTGATGATATCAAGTTCAAGGTTCGCGACAAGCTTCTCTTGGATACCGATATTACGGACGCAACGCTTGGCATTATTGAGGATGACGGCGTGAAAAGCTGGCTGCCAATTGATAAACGTTAGTGCGTCAAGAAGAGAATGCAAAGGCTGTCTCGAAGGGAGTAGCTCCCGGAGTGGCAGCTTTTCTATTGGTAATGAGGGGGAACGCGTCATGCTGCCCCGTGTGGTTATAAGAAACGGATTCACTTTTTACGGGTAGAAGTTAACGTTGACGTTAACTGTCATAAGGCGTATGCTAATGGCATAGGATTAACGGAGGTGCGGAGCAGTGCAGTTATTGAAAATCGAAGAGGTGGCAAAACGTACCGGCTTAACGAAGCGAGCGATCAGGTACTATGAGGATTTTGGCTTAATTTCACCCCCGGAAAGAACGCAGGGCGGCATCCGTCTATACTCCGAGGATGATATTGAGAAAATTAACAAAATTATGTTGGCCAAAGAGGTGCTGGGTTTTTCCCTTGCCGAACTTCAGCAATACATGACGTTTCAAGCGATTATTGAGCAGCAGAAAACCGAATACCGTACGACAGAGGATATGGAGGCGCGTCGAAGCAAGCTCATGGAGATAGCGGGCATTTTGCAAAAGGAAAAGGACATGATTGACACCAAAATAGCCCGAATGGAGCAGTTTAAAGAAGAGTTGATCGGATACGAGAGCCGGGTAACGAAGGCGCTCAATCAATTAAACGATTAGTTAGGAGCATGAACGTGGATACTTCACAGAAAGCAGCAACGTCATTTTGGACCGTAATGATCGCCGTGTTTTTCGGCAACTTTATGGCCTCTTTGAGTACAACTACGATAAATGTGGCATTGCCTATATTCATGGACGATTTTCAAGCAAGCCTTAACACGGTGCAATGGATGTTGTCAGGCTTTATGATGGCGACGGGCATTATTGCGCCGATTATCGGTTTCATGGGAGACAAATGGAGTTACAAAAGGCTGTATGTGTTTGCGCTCGCAGGCTTTACGCTGGCTTCGGTTTTATGCACCTTTGCATGGAGTATAGAATCGCTTATCGTGTTTCGTATACTTCAAGGTTTTTTTAGCGGTATTATTATGCCCACGACGATGACAATCATTTATCAAACGATTGAAAAGTCGAAGCAGGCCGTCGCCGTCAGCTTCTGGAGCGTGTCGGCTATGCTGGCGCCAGCACTGGGACCGACAGTAGGAGGGTGGCTGGCAGAGAGCTATGGGTGGAAATCGTTATTTCTGCTGAATGTACCGATCGGCATAATCGCGGTCATCGTAGCCGCCAAATATATCCCTCATTATCGATTAAGCAGCGGAATTAAGCTCGATTGGATCGGCTTCGGAGCGGTGCTGATCGGCACAAGCGCGCTGCTCGTTGCCTTCAGCGAGGCACATAGCTGGGGCTGGGCAGGCTGGCAGACGCTCGGGATGATTGCCGCAGGCATCGTCGTGCTCACCTATTTCGTAAAAAGGACGCTGCGTGTCGAGAACCCGTTGCTCAATTTGCGCGTTTTGAAAATCCCCCGTTTCACGTATGGCCTTATCGTGAATTGCTGCATCACGATTTCCTTATATGCGGGAACTTTATTGGTACCGATTTTCATGCAAAATATAAAAGGGGAATCCAGCTTTGCAACGGGCCTGGTGATGCTGCCGGGTACGCTCGCGATGGTTCTGGTTTCGCTGGCCGTTGGCAGGCTGTACGGGAAAATCGGACCCTCCAGGCTAATCTTTATCGGTCTGCTGCTCATGGGCATCGCGACATGGGAGCTTAGTCATGCCGGCATTGCCACAAGCGCCTTATTCATAACGGTATGGGTGGCGATTCGTTATATGGGCATAGGCTTCAGCAATATGCCGGTCACGAATGCCGCTATGTCGGCAGTGCCAAGCGTAAACTCAGGCCATGCGTCTGCAGTCATGAACTGGATTAGGCAGGGAACCTCGGCGCTGTCCATCAGTTTGTTCAGCTCTATTCTGTCGGCGCAGACGATCGTGCATCTGGCAGGCGGGAATGTATCCACTAAGGCAGCGCTCTCGTTCAGCGTGCAGGATGTGTTCCACGTGGGGACCATCATCATTATCGTCTCCTTGCCGCTCACGTTGCTGCTGCGCAAGCCAAAGAAGCTAACTGCTGTACAATAAGAAAGAGCGCCTGCAAAGGGCGCTCTTTCTGTGTACGGCACGTATTAGAATACATGGGCGCCTTCAAGCGCGACCTTGATCTTCCCATCCAGCTCCAGCACCTTTACCTTTACTTTGCGTCCGGGCTGATACTGTGGAATATTGACCATATAAATAACCGTTTTAATGATGGTGCGATGCGGCTCGGCATGCTCTCTCGGAATCGTTAAACCGATAAATACCTCGGGATGACCGTTAATCTCCGTGTTGGTTTGCCGTATGGAGCTTACAGTCGCATCAAAAGCCATACCATTTTTCAAGATATGTTTGATTTCCCGATTTGCTTGGAACGATTGCCGAATGACCATGAAGGCGAGCAAGATAAGCGGTAATGAAATAAGAATGACGACAACGATGATGATGCTCTCGCCTGTACTCATGATTCACCAACTTTCATGGAACATAATGGGAAGAAAGGAATGCTATGCGTTTACATCTTGTTCATTCTATGGAAAGCATAGCACAACCGCATCATTATGAAAATATTTCCAAGGTCTTAGTCGGGAATAGGTACTTTAGCTACTGTTTAAGTCAGATTAAAGGAAAGGCGTTCTTTTTACGAGGCTTTGAGCCAAATGGTCCGCATGCAAATCCTTGTCGTTTTTCCTGTAGTTTTCGAGCACGTCGATAAGATAGTCGTCATTTGGGTCATTGGATCGGAATATAAACTGCTCATGGTTTTCAATATGTACGTCATGGCCGCACTGTTTTAAACAAGCCTCGTAATCCTGCGCGGTTGGCTGCGTATTTTCCTCCAGATAGATGAGGCCGGTCAGCAATTTGGCTTCCTTTCCGTGCATCACTTTAAAATAGACAGTATGTTCTTTTTTCATATCCGTACCCTCCTACGCTTCCTAGTAAAGTCTCTTTATTCTTATAATATGCTCCAAAAGTCATGCGGAAACATCCATATTGTGAAAGGTTCATGAAAGTCCGTCTTTTTGCCCCGCTGAACGGCCCTTTGACACCATTATTCATCAAAATTCTTACTCAAGCAAAGAAGCGATAGGAGGGTATACCAGGTTATTGCACCTTTAACACAATTCTTCCGCGTCCGTGCCTCGATTCGCTCTTCTCATGAGCCTGAGCAGCCTCGCTTAACGGATAAATAGAATCAATTTGCGCGGTTATCATGCCGTCGGCAAGAAATTGCGCGATGGTTTGCAGATCTTCAGTGGTTGGAAACTTAGTATTGAACATAGCTTTAATGCCGTATTGCTCGGCCTGCTGGGCTGAAGGAGCCTGCGTTAAGGCGACAAGCTTCCCGCCTTGCTTTATGACGGGCCACGACCGTTCCTCCGTATCCCCTCCGACCGAATCCACGACTAAATCTACGTTCTTGGCGACGTTCTCGAATGGGGTTGCGGTGTAATCGATCACCTCGTCCGCACCCAAAGCTTTAACAAAATCCAAATTGCGGGATGAGGCGGTTGCAATAACGGCAGCACCTTTCCATTTGGCTAGCTGGACGGCGAATTGTCCTACGCCGCCGGCGGCTGCATGAATAAGCACCGTTTGGCCGGCTTCCAATTCACCTTCCGAAAATAAAGCTTTCCAAGCGGATTCGGCTCCCCCTTTAATGGTCGCGGCGTCCTCAAAGGATAAATGCGAAGGCATGAGCACCAAATCATGTGCAGGGGCGATTCCATATTCCGCATAGCCGCCATTGACGTTGCCAAAAACGCGGTCGCCTGGCTGAAAACCAGCGACGCCTTCGCCTGCCGCCTCCACAATGCCGGACACCGAAGTGCCAGGCGTGTAAGGCATCGTTTTGACGAAAACGCGCTGCAGCCAGCCTTTGCGGATTTTCCAATCCAGCGGAATGGCTGCAGCATAAGCGATCCGCACAAGAACCTCACCCGCAAGCGGACGTGGACGGCTGATCTCTTCGAGCTTCAGCACTTCCGGACCGCCATATTCCCGAACTTGAATAGCTTTCATCATTGGTGTTGTTATATATTCATCTCTCCCCATGCTTATTGATGTGCGCATCTATCGAAAATGCTATTTTTTGCGATAAGGCCTGGAGCATTGCCTTTTCTTCCCCGTTGAGGTTTTCTGTGGTGATCTGCTCCAGTTTGTCCCAAGCTCCTGATACATACGGCTGTAATTTCCAACCGGCCTCAGTTAAGTGCACCAGGGCCACTCGGCCATCCTCAGCGGAGCGGCTGCGGGTAATGAGCCCGGCATCGGCTAGTCTGCGGATAGATTTGGCGATCGTGGAATGGTCTAAGCGCAATGTTCGGCTCAGGCTGTTCTGCGATTGGCCATCCTGCTGGAACAGCTGCATAAGGATAATTTCCTGACCTGGGAAAAGCCCAGCCTCACGAATCAGTTGGGAGCCCAAACCGCGATGCGAGCGGGCAAGGGCGAAGATAGCGAAGCTGATGGGATATTCGCTTACGGCTGCAGTTGCTTCATCCGTTAATTCCGCGCTTAGAGCCTTTTTATTTGAATGCAAGTCAATCCTCTACTCTCTCTAGGATATTGGTCGGAAAGCGGCAAGCAATATGGACATTGATATTAAATGTTGCCGGCAACATAAATATAGCATTCATATATGTGGTCGGCAACATTTATTTGCGCATAATGGCGGATGGCTGATTTGCGCGAGGAGCATCTAATCATCAAGTAACGGTCCGCGTGCATGCCAAACTCGACATATTCCCAGCTATTGGCTTAAAAGAAGATGTTAAGTATAATGACAAATGAAAAGGAGGCGCTGTATCTAAATGGAATCTATAGAAACAGGACTAAGACTATTTGTGTTTATAATAGTTATTTCACTTTTCTTTGCTTTGATAGGGTTCATAGTCAGAAAATATCTAAGTGGCTTCTTTGAAGGTTTTGTTAAAAAAATAGCAACAATTTTTAGGAAAACGGACTGACCATATTGTCGAGCACAGCTGAGTTGCTGCCTTCTTTTTCCCACTTATCTGCACTAACTCATGAGCAGGACTATTTGTTGGAAAGATAATCTCTTCTTTTTGCTCAATGTTCCCAGATGGTGATCGCTTAAGACTTGCGAATTCATCAGCCTTATTAGTTGACACAAAGCCAGTCAAACCATTGATTGTTTGATCACCAAGGTTTGGTGGCAAATCAATAAGAATGTAATCGTACCGGTCTTTTACCATGTCAAGACTTGGTAGGTAAACAACTCTGCGCTGCCGATGCAGGAGCCTGATCAAGCCAAAAAAAGCCGCAGCGTCGTTAAACGCTGCGGCTTGTATCTTTTCGCGTGATTTCAAATGAGCTTTAGAAATGCACGGCGCATGATTAGGAGTCATGTGCGGCGGGTACTAAACCTGCGTAACCTTGATCAGGTTGGTTGCGCCAGCTTGGCCGATCGGCACCCCTGCAGACAGGACGATGATATCGCCTGTGTCGATAAGACCCGTTAGCTTCGCATTGCGCGTTGCGGATTCGAACATTTCGTCCGTCGTCGTAACGGGATCGCCCTTCACAGGAATAACACCGGAGAGCAGGCAAATTTTCGGCAGCACATGGTCATGCTGCGTAATGGCGATGATCGGGGCGCTCGGGCGATATTTGGACACCATACGCGCGGTAAAGCCGCTTTCCGTCGAGGTGAGAATAGCTCTTGCATTCAGCTCAAGCGAGGAACTGACGACGCCTTGGCTAATAACCTCTGTAATGTTAGTGCTCTGCTGTGCTCTTCTTTTGTCAAATTGCTCTTTGTAATCGATCATGGATTCCGCTTTTTTCGCGATGGAAGCCATTGTCCGAACGGAAGGAATCGGATATTTCCCGGCTGCCGTCTCGCCCGAAAGCATGACGACGTCCGCGCCTTGAATGACCGCGTTCGCTACGTCGCTGACCTCGGCTCTTGTCGGGCGAGGGTTTACCTGCATGGACTCGAGCATATGGGTAGCAACGATTACGGGCTTGCCGACCAGGTTGCATTTGTTGATCATTTCGCGCTGCATCATCGGCACGTCCTCGATCGGCACTTCAACGCCAAGGTCGCCGCGGGCAACCATAATGCCGTCGGACGCTTCGATGATGGCATCTAGGTTAAGCATGCCCTCTTCGTTCTCGATTTTGGAGATGATTTGGACATGGCTTGCGTTGGCTTCTTCGAGAATATTGCGGATTTCCAGAATGTCCTCTGCTTTGCGGACGAAGGATGCGGCAATGATCTCGACATTATGCTTAATGCCGAAATGGATATGCACGACATCGCGCTCCGTTACGCCTGGCAAAGTCGTTTTGATGCCGGGCAGGTTAACGCCTTTGCGCGGCTTCAGCGTGCCGCCGCTAACGATGCGGCAGCGAATTTCAGTGCCTTCTACGGAAAGCACGGTGAGATCGACAAGTCCGTCGTCAATTAGGATGCGGTCTCCTGCTTTCACGACCAATGGCAGCTCACTATAGTTAACAGGCAGGCGCGTCGCGTCGCCAAGCACATCCTCTGTCGTTAGGGCCAGCTCTTCGCCGATTACAAGCTCGCAGGAAGCTTCCTTCAGCTTGCCGATGCGCACTTCAGGTCCTTTAATATCCATCATAATCGGCACGAAAGTGTTTAGCTCGCGCGCTGCTTGCCGTATATTGTTCATTCGCATGACGTGGTCTTCCAATTCGCCGTGAGCCATATTCAGTCTACCAACGGTCATCCCTGCTTGGATCATTTCTTTAATCGTGGAAACGGAGTCGCAAGCGGGACCCATTGTACAAATAATTTTTGTTTTTAGCATGTTGTAGGCCTCCTCGTTTTTCTCATTGTAACGCGGGAGCTCGTAACCTTATAAGAACTATAGTACAATGAATGTACAATAGTACTGGAATAAGGGGCGGTAAGGATGCTGGCTATTTCGGATGTCCATCAGGACAACGGCGCGGATTGGTACGAGGAGGGGGAGGGGCGCAAGCTATCCTTTCACCTGCTGCTGGTCACCTATGGCAAATGTGTATATTGGGTGAACGAGGAGAAAGCCATTCTGGAGAAGGGCGACCTGCTGCTGATTCCCGGTCATATTGCCTACTATGGCAAAAGCATTCCAACGCTCGTGCACACCAAGTACGTGATCAACTTTCGCAAAACCGCATCGGAATGCGCCTTGCCGATTCTTCAGCTTCGGGAGCCGCTGCGGGTACGGCTGGGCTGCTTTGAGGTTGTGCAGGAACGGCTTCGCGCTATATTGACGCAATACAAGGAGAGGCCGTCCTATTTCGAATTAATGGCGCAGTCCCTTCTGGTGGAAGCTCTGATCTATATTAACCAGGAGCGGGACCGGGGAACCATCCCATCGGAGAAGCATCGCCGTGTAGACAGCATGAAGCAATACATATCTACCCACTATCGCGAGCGGGTGACGAAGGAAGAGCTGGGCGATGTGATTAACACAACGCCTAATTACGCCGCCACTTTATTCAAAACGGTAACGGGCCAGACGATTAGCGAATATGTTCATAATCAGCGGATGAAAACCGCGATTTATATGCTGACGGAATCACAGCTGATGATCAGCGAGATCGCCGATTATTTGGGCTACAACGACGTGTCCTATTTCTATCGTATATTCAAGCGCAGCACGGGCCGTTCGCCCTCCGATTTCTTGCATGAGCGCTCTTCAACCGAGTAAAGCGGAGATTCGGCATGGTTGACATCTTCAGAAGTTAGGATTACAATTTAGCCAGAAATAGGCTATGACCAAAGACATGATTACCTTTACGGGCTGTCCAGAGAAAGAGGCGATTGCTGAGAGCCTCTACAGCTGACGATTGTGTAGTTACCCCTTTGCAGCCGTGTTATGGAACCCGTCGCTTGTTCGGGCGGTTGTAAATAACACCGTGTCATCCCCGTTAACGGATGCTCAATAAGGATCTTGCTTTTGCTGATGAATGGCGCAGCCATGAATATAGCGGCAGATCGAATGAGGGTGGAACCACGAGCTGAACGCACTCGTCCCTTTCTGGGAGAGATGTGTTTTTTTTGCGTTCCACTCATTCGATCGGAGGCTGCATGATGAATATTGAAATTACATTACCGGATGGAACAGTCAAGGAGTACCAGAGCGGCACGACACTTGCCCAAATCGCAGAATCGATCAGCATGGGGCTCGCCAAAAACGCTGTCGCAGGCAAAGTAGACGGCAAGCTGGTCGATTTGAAACGAGGGGTCATTGAGAACAGCCAAGTGGAAATCGTGACGCTGGACAGTCCGGAAGGGCTGGAAGTGTACCGCCACAGCACGGCTCATGTCATGGCGCAGGCACTCAAACGAATCTACGGGGAGCAGGCTGTAAAGCTGGGCATTGGTCCGGTGATCGAAGACGGCTTCTATTACGACATTGACATTGAGAAGCCGTTATCGAGCGATGATCTCTCGGCGATTGAAGCCGAAATGGGCCGGATTATACAGGAGAATTTGCCAATCCAGCGCAGCGAGGTAAGCCGTGAGGATGCGGCGGCGTTATTTGCCCGGCAGGAAGAGCCGCTCAAGCTGGAGCTGATCCGCGATTTGCCGGAGGATGCGGTCATAACCCTGTATGAGCAAGGCGAGTTTGTTGATTTGTGCCGCGGCCCGCATTTGCCGTCAACAGGGCGAATCAAGGCGTTCAAGCTGCAAAATGTTGCCGGTGCCTACTGGCGCGGCAATTCGGACAACAAGATGCTGCAGCGGATATACGGCACATCGTTTCCGAAGAAGGCGCAGCTCGAAGAGCATTTGGAGCTGCTGGAGGAAGCGAAGAAGCGCGATCACCGCAAGCTCGGCAAGGAGCTGGAGCTGTTTATGTTCTCCGAGGAAGCGCCGGGCATGCCGTTTTATTTGCCGAATGGCATGACTATCCGTACGGAGCTTGAGAACTTGATTCGCGGCCTGCAGCGGCAGCGCGATTATGAGGAAGTGCGTACGCCATTCATGATGAATAGGCGGATGTGGGAGCAGTCCGGCCACTGGGACCACTACAAGGACAACATGTATTTCACGGATGTAGACGATACGCCGTATGCGCTTAAGCCGATGAACTGTCCGGGGCATATGCTTATATTCAAAAACAGCCTGCACTCCTACAGGGAGCTGCCGATCCGGATGGCGGAATTCGGCCAGGTGCATCGGCACGAGTATTCGGGAGCCTTGAACGGCATGATGCGCGTCCGCACGTTTTGCCAGGATGATGCGCATATCTTCGTCCGGCCTGACCAAATCGAAGAAGAGATTAACAAGGCGATCGCGCTGATCGACCATGTGTACCATGTGTTTGGTTTTGAATTCAAAATCGAGCTGTCAACAAGACCAGAGGATTCCATGGGCTCCGAGGAGCTGTGGGATCAGGCCGAGCATTCGCTGCGGAGTGTGCTGGACAACCGTAATATAACGTATCGCGTGAATGAAGGCGACGGTGCGTTCTATGGTCCCAAAATCGATTTCCATATTCTCGACGCGCTCAAGCGCAGCTGGCAGTGCGGCACGATTCAGCTCGACTTCCAGATGCCGGAGAAATTCGATCTCTCCTACATTGGCGAGGACAGCCAGAAGCACCGACCGGTCGTTATCCACCGCGCGGTGTACGGCTCCATTGACCGTTTTATCGGCATATTGACAGAGCATTTCTCAGGTGCGTTCCCGCTTTGGCTGGTTCCCGTTCAAGTGAAGCTGCTCCCGGTATCGGAGAAATATATCGACTATGCGCTGCAAGTAAAACAAGTATTGGCGGAAGCCGGCATACGGACGCAGGTGGATTCGCGCAACGAAAAGCTTGGCTATAAGATCCGCGAGGCGGGGCTCGAGAAGGTTCCGTATATGCTGGTTTTGGGGGAAAATGAGAAAAACGCAGGGACAGCTGCTGTAAGGAAACGGGGCAAGGGTGACGCGGGCATGCTGCCTGTTGACGCTTTTGTGAAGCAAATCGTGCAAGAAATAGCCGCAAAGTCTTGAGGAACGGATTTAAGGGAATATCGTGGCAAGCCTTAGAGTGAGGGGAATCCCCGTACAGTTTTGACATCATGCAATTGTTTAATGTGTGATTGGATTAATAAGAAAATTAATGTTGATAATTGAGCAGAAGAAAAACCGCCATAGTAAAATGGCGGTTTTGCAAGTATCACTAAATGAAGATGTATTGCTATTTGCTGACCTGCCTCTTATTGTTCATAATGATTGTGGAAACGAAATAATTGATATCAGTTGAATGATAATTCGTAACGGCATGTAGTCAATTGTCTCAAACAGCCAAAAAGTCGTGTCCTACACGATTTTTTGGCTGTTTTAATTTAGAAGCGCAGGAAGGAAACGGAATGATAATTAGCAATTGCACTAAGTAATCGTAGTCTCGCCTTACCTTAGATTGTCCTGCAAGTTTGAAATCTTTATTATTGTTGAACATTACAGCATCGCCTAAAAAGTGTCTTCATTTTCGCGAGGCTGCCGGTATGAAACGGCAGCCTCGTTGCGTTAATGGGCAGATTAGCTTAAAGGACTCACGGTATAGAGCGGTATTGGGCGGGTCTTGAGGATAAAGGAAAACGCTCGAGAAATAGAGAAGATGGCATAAGTAAATTTTTCCGGAAAATAGCGTTCTTATTATTAATGACTAAAGGAGGTATTTTATTGTTTAAAGCCCTAGTATGGATTGTCCCCGGTTTTGGGCTATATGTTATTTATAAAGGATTTGTAGTTTTATTAACACAAGCTCGCGGGGAATCAGTATATGAGCTTGGAATGCTCATACCAGCCACTACACCCTCACTCATAACTTACGGTTCTATATTTGTTCTTGCTGGTTTAGCATTAATCTGTGTCCCCTTTTTATTTAGAAAAATTAGATTTAAAGAACCTCTTCATTCAACTAACGAGACAGGATAGCTGAATAACAACACTGCGAAATCCGGCCAAAACGATCGGATGCCTTTTTGTTGAGCTTACGAGCAGAATAATGCTCCTTTCCAATAAAAAGAGCATTAAAAAGAAAATACTACGCGGAGGTGTTATTGTTCTGAAAAAAAAGCGGACACTAATTTTGATTTTATTAATAAGCATCGTATTATTTTGCACAATTTATATCTTTTTTGCTATTTGGATTGCCAAGGACGCCCGAAATATTCTTCGGGTCGGGTTGCAAAACGACGTAGAATATAAAAATATCATGCATTCAGACGTATATAAAGATATTAATCCATTACAACGGCATTTAACTTACACTGAATATACGTACGAACCTAAATTCCATGAAATTGAAACACCACTTGTTTTACATTTTTTTGGTTATGCAAAAGTCTGGGTAAAACAGCGGTACGCTCCAGAAGACTTTGGCTTTGAAGAACCTGTCACTCTGACGATGAAATTGAAGAAAGGTGAATGGTATGCAACAAATGTTCACATTGAACCTTGATAGAGGCATTTAATCCTTAATTTTCTTTATCTATTTTTAAAATAACAACGGGCAACGTTAGTTGAATCATACATGAACGAGCAGGTGTGACATTGGCCTGTTCTTTTTATTGCGCTAACGTGCTGGGTAGCATGGAAAATGAATGATTAATGAATGGTCAGAAACAATAAAGAAGCGTAATGTAACATATAGACAGGGGTGGCAAGACATGAACGAGCGTTTGTTGACTGCTGAATGCACTTGTGAAATATTTAGCCTGCTAAACAAAACTACTATGATAAAGGCTGAGAATAGCATATGGAGTCAATGGTCGACTGTGAGATTCGTGAGTTGTTTGACAAACTCTCGGCTAGAATGAGGCGAGAGTACAGCGAAAGTCTGCGGGAATTAAATCTATATGTCGGACAAGATAATCTGCTTTATCGTTTATGGTCAAGTGATGGGATAACACAAATGCAGCTAAGTGAATATTTGAATTGTGAACCTCCTACCGTAACCAATATGGTTAAGTCACTTGAGCAAAACGGATTTATTTACCGTAAGCGTGATGAGAAAGATGCACGAGCTATGCGTATTTTTCTAACCGACAAAGGAAAAAATCTTGAAGAGCCTGTTCGGAGCATATGGAAAAAGCACCAAGAAAAATTGCTAAAGTCGATCTCAACGGATGAACGACTCCTTTTAAGGCGACTTATGAAGCAAATGGAGAGTAATTTGTTTTAGGTCTTCTCTCCTTTTTCTGGATTTTAATTAGCATACTAATTAAAATGTTTGTGTGCTAACTTGTCTGCCTTTTAATATTTAGTTAATTGTTAGCAAGCTATTAATCTATCTGCTTTTATTCATACAAACCATACATGAAGAAGATATTTTAATCATGACAACTAAACAGAAAAAAAGTGGTGGTATTGTTGGTGCAAGCCCGGGGGGAGATACCGACCGTTTGAATTCGTTAGCCTGGATGTTTATTCACCAAATTTTGAAACGACTTCTTGTTTAAGTTTATTGAATTTCTCAACATTCTTGCCCAAATATTCGCTGCTAATTGTTTTCTGCTCAGTATTGGTTAGTTGTTCCTTTACATTTAAGTCATATTTCCCTTGATACATACCGACTACTGTGTATATGTCGCTATCTGGATTCTGACGTAGGAACAATACATACTTGCCTTTTTCATTCATCAGATTGTATCCTTCGACATTAACGTACTGATTTTCATTTACGTAACCAGGTTCGAAGGTTTGAATTCTCGTCTTTACTGCCAAATCCCCTTTGAAGACTTTTTTAACTTCAATTGTAGAAATTGAATTAATGTAACCAATCTCCCCTAGAGCACCCCTATATACATTTGTTTCACGCTCTCCAGTAAAGGTAGCTTGGATTACAAGATCGGCTTTTGTCACCAGTGCCTGTACACTATTATATGCAGCATGCTTGGCCTCACCCGTAACGATTTCCAGTTCTTGTTCTTTTGGTTTAATTGTTTCGTTTACCACAACATTATTAGTTTCTGGCGTTGAGGTCGGGCTAGATCCTGTCATTACTTCTTTATCAGAGCTGCAAGCTGTGGCAGTTAAAACCATTGCACCGGCAAAGACAGAAATTAAGAGCTTTTTCATATGTCAGCATTAGAAATTCCAGCAAAATCTGCTCTAGCATTTGTAGTATAATACGAATAACCCAATGTACTGATAGACGGATCCTCATAATAATCTGCCGCTGAAATAACTGTAGCTGGTAATCCGCTTATAAAGAATGCATTCCCGTTTGTGGCATCAGCAGCGAAGGCTGTAGCTGGTACTACGGCTGCAATAGTTGATGATAATGTGATTTTTTTCATCATCTTCATTCATAAATCACTCCTAATTATATTAGTAATTATTCCTACCGCGTATGATGCTGCATTACTGTTCCTAAAGAAAGAAGACCCCTCTCTTGTATTTTACTTACATAATACTAACTGCATATCAAAGGAAAATGTTGCGCTAAATTGTAAATAATTTCAAATCAAAAGTGCATTTAATAATTCAAGTTCTAGGAACGCTTTTAAAATGCGGAAAAAGTAGGCTCCTTGCCACTATTAGACTCCGATGTATTAATGTTTTCGTTAGATAAGGGGCCGTTTTGCAAGCGCCGCGACGATTGCTCCTCCGAAGTATTCGGGAGTGAGGATAAGGTAGGCTCAACTGTAAAACGATGTTATAGGGTGGCATTTGTCATTAAGCTAACGAGGAACGAGAGCTTAAAGAAGAGATGGGCGACTGACGAAGGGACGATGACATGAGTAACGTAATACGATTGATTCAAGATGCTAAGACACTTAAAAACTGTGAAGTGAATCCTGCATCAGGTTTACCAATACTACCTCCTTCTCATGTGTTGCCACCCGATCTAAAGGCATTTTATGAAGTATGCGGTGGTATGCTGCTTTTCAATGGTTCTGATTTTTCCTATCGTGTACTCCCACCAATGGAGTTTAAATCGGCCAATTTAGAAATCCTTGGTGAAGAAGTGGAGGATGACATAACCAACGATTGGTATACAGTCGTTGATTGTGGGAATGGTGATTTTATAACAATCGATTTGCACTCTGAACGTCTCGGAAGGTGTTACGATAGCTTTCATGAAACACATGGTTTGGTGGGGGATACACCGATTATCGCGTTGTCATTCACAGAGTTGTTACAACAACTTCTTCAACATAAAGGGAAACTAATTTATTGGTTAGACGAGAATTTTAAAGCTTTAGGTGACGCATACGATAAACGGTGAAGAGCATCTGAGCTTACAATAGATTCGTTGCGCTAACTGGGAACGATAGCTTAACAAACACCAGAACGAGGCTGCCGGCATAAATAGGCAGCCTCGTTGAGCTAACTGGCAGGATAGTTGAATACGATATTTGAATATCTATAATTAGATTTAGAAGAATTATGGAGGACAAATGGTGATAATCAAAGCGGAGATAATAAATCAGCCTCAATCAGGAGAATGCAAGGAGAGGATTTATGATATTTCCAGCCCCTGGAATTCCTAAAACTGGACTTGGATTAAATTCACTAACGATGATTTAACCGAATGGTGTGGAAACTTTAGAGGATTTCCACGAGATGTTTCAGTATCAATAAAGTATAATTCCGTACTTGTTCTAACTTCAGATTATTTATATAGACTTGACAGTGACAGTGAAAAGTTAGTTGAATATGAATCCCAGCCTCAATATCAAAATCTAACAGTAACCACATTAGGGGTTTTCATTTTAGCTGATTATTATAATATCGAAATCATTAAATCAACATTAGAAGATAAAATTTCAGTAGATAGTCCGGTAAAAATGGATATAATTAAATTCCATGGTTGGTCTAACAATAAATTAGCAATAACATGTGATGAATTTTTGAACTGGGACAACCATGTGGAGTTAGAACTTGATGGGGAAACATTTGAAATAACTCTAAAGGACTCCAATAAGTTTTAACTGAAGGCAACTTCCCAAAAATGTGCCGTTTATTGAACTAACGGAGAACGATAGCATCATAATCATCAGGACGAGGCTGCCGGAATAAATCGGCAGCCTCGTTGAGCTAACGGGCAGGATACTTTCAATATGTGCTAATATGGATGGTAGCGTTACGTACTGGGGGATTTAATCCATGACTAATATAAACTTTCTGGAGACAAGATTAGCCAGCAGGTATGGAGAAGATGTTTCAAAAGAAGAAAACAACACAGTATTTGCTGACTTAGTCATTGATTCGGTATCCTTATTTCAAAGGCTGAAAGAGTACGACTTCATACCAGCCTTTGGTTGGGGTAATGATGAGCATCAACAGCTTATAACTGATTACTTCTTATTTAAATATCCCTTTGAACTTAAGTATCATAGGTATCCAATCTTGATTTGTCCGCAGTGCGGTGATTTAGAATGCGGTTATATTTCTGTAGCTATTGATAAAGAGTCAGATATTGTTGAGTGGAGTAACTTTTACTTAGAACATAATAACCAACCACTCGATATTGGACCTTTCCACTTTAAATGGGATAACTACAAATCAGCAATTGAGAAAGCTTATGAAATCGGTCGATTACGCTAACGGGCAGATTAACGGAGAGATAAGGTCGAATATAATGAGTACAAAAGCACGTACTCCTAGTGTAAAATTATAGTAAGTTTTTTTAGATTAAGGGGTGCGATAAATTGACTCAGATTATCTTTATTAGACATGGTATGACCGATTGGAATTATCAGAGAAGAGCCCAAGGTCAAAGTGACATTCCCTTAAACGAAGAAGGGAGAAACCAAGCTCGCCAACTGGCATCCCGTCTGAAGGAAGATATGTGGGATCTAATCTTTTCTAGTGATCTTTCAAGAGCAAGCGAAACTGCGAGTATTGTTGCAGAATCAATAGGTTTAGTTGTCCAGACTGACAGGCGTTTAAGAGAGATGCATAAAGGTGTGACGGAAGGTACTACACTTGAGGAGCGCATTAGTAAATGGGGAGAACAATGGGAGAGCCTTTCTCTAGGGATAGAAAAAGACGAATCAATAATTCAAAGAGGGTCATCATTTGTTTCGGAATTACTAAGAAATTACAGTGATAAACGAATATTAGTTGTAAGTCATGGGGCGCTGATAGGACTAACTATAAAATATTTCATTCCGGATATTAATATTGATATTCACTTTGGAAATACCTCAATTACAAAACTAAATTTCATAAACGATGAATGGGAGTGCAATCTTATAAATTGCACAAGTCACATAGAAGATTACGCTAACGGGATACTATAGCATCATAAAAACCAGGACGAGGCTGCCGGCATAAATCGGCTGCCTCGTTGAGCTAACGGGCAGTATACAACAATAGGAAAGTAGTGGTATCCTTTGGGATATTAGTGATAGGTAGAATAGTTAAATTGAAATAATATAGCAGTTTAAATGAATTTATAATCGTTTTCATTATAAGCAAGTGACAAACTATGATTAAAGGGGGAATCAATATTAAGGATTCAATAACAAACTTTTATGACGAACTCTCGGTTGAGTATCATCTCATTTTCGACGATTGGTATCAAACTTTATCGCAACAAGGTCAAATTCTGGATGAGTTTATTCGTTCCCCTCGTGTTCATTTCGAACTCAAATCAAAAACACTTTTGGACGCTTCGTGCGGGATCGGAACACAAGCCATTGGGTTGGCTCGACTTGGTTATGATGTAACTGCAACCGATATTAGCCCGCAATCCGTTGCCCGTGGTGCAAAAGAAGCGGAAAAGGCAGGAGTAACTATCAATTTTGGTGTAGCAGATTTTCGTACTTTGCAGGATGACGTTGAAGGAGAGTTTTCAATTGTATTATCAGCTGACAATGCAATTCCCCATCTGCTAACCGATGAGGATCTAGCAGCGGCTTGCCGTAATATGCATGCGAAGCTATCTGAAGGCGGTTTACTGTTAATTACCATTAGGGACTATGACCATCACGTACAACTAAAGGAGCATGCTACCACGCCACGCGTGCTCGATGATGGCAAACGTGTCGTTTTTCAGGTGTGGGATTGGTCGAATGATGATAGAATTTACACGGTAAATCATTTCATCTTGATTGAATGTGAGGGGAAATGGAATACAAGTGTTCAACGAACAAATTACAGGGCTCTGCTCAGAGATGAATTCAGTCAGATATTAAGTGCCGCCGGTTTTGACAACATTGATTGGCACATGCCAGCAGATTCGGGCTATTATCAACCGATTGTTACCGCCAAAAAAGGGAAACTGAAGACTGTTCGCTGAACGGGCACAATAGTGAAGGAGCTTACCTCGCGGCAGCTCCTAGATTTTTGTTACTACGGTTCAAAAAGTTGCTCCTCGTCCCTTTCAACCATCGCTGCCGATTTGGGTTGGCGTGGACGTAACACCCGAGAGTTCCGCAAGAGCAGGAAGATTTTGGTATGATTTGGCACTTGGAAATCTTGGGGGCGTCCCACTCTGAGTTAAATGGCACCGGTGGTTCGTCGAGGACTCAGGAAAAATAATTAAAGAAACAATTTCAGGTTTTAAGAGATCGAGAGTCACTTGAAGTAGTGGCTTTTTCTTACATTGGCATTGATCTAACGGGACACGATAGTTGAACATACAAGGAGCAGTTTGCTGCGGCAGCTGCTCCTTTTTTTATTAAGCTAACAGGCAGATTAGTTACAATTAAAGCATGAAAAAAGGCGCTAATGTAGCGCCTTTATCGTTATCGTTCTTTTGCTTTTTGTATTTGTTTTAACCAAAAATCTGGTGATTCGTAGACAATGAGTGAGTAATCAAGCTCATGTCCAAGGGGAGTTGCTAATTGAATAAGCAACAATTTCCTTAAATCGGAAGGATGTAAATCACCTGTTTTAACGGTCAAGACTTGAACTCCATTTCGTTCGGGAGTACCCACGACAATTACTTGGTTTCCTATTGTATATACATCAGTGACAGTCGTTTGGAAAACAACGATATACAAATCAAGATCAGTTTTGTTTTGAAACATGGGGAAATCAATGCTAACGTTTTGTTTGAAATTTAACTCGCCAGATATTCCAATGTCATAAGTGGTAAATAGCCGATGGAGTGCATAATGTATTCGATTAGGAACATAACTCCATCTGCCTCCCCAATATGTGCTATGCCAATGTTCTTCATATACGGGTCTTTTATAGTTAGGGTCATTCTTTATAACGTTGAAGGGAATTTTTGTTCCATTATCCATTATCTCAGGAATAGGAATGGTGTCGGATGGATAGTATTTTTCGGTTTCTACTTCCTCTGGTGATTTAATAATTGAAATCGGTTCAGGTGGCTCAAGCTGGTTCAAACGTTTTTCTAGCTCTTCAACCCGTTTATTTACCTCTTTGGAGTCACTTGCATGGGAATTCGGCAATCCTTGTGCATAAGAACTTGAGAAGAACACGGAGGAAGCTAATAATATAGATATGCTTAAAACATAACCATTTCTTACTTTTGACATTTTCAACACCTCATAGTTATGTTGATACTTCACAAGAAATTTTATGTAAGGAATTTCCTTGAACTAACGGGATACGATAGTTGAACACCGAAAGGGCTGCAGCGTGGTAGCCCTTCGTTACGCTAACGGGCAGGATAGCGGAATCAATTCACGAATACCTTCGGTATGGCGAATTACGAAGTTCATAAAAAAGACGTTATCTGACATACTCGAAGGTCGAATTTGGAGGTGAACTTTTATGGTGGTAGAAGAATTTGAATTAGTTCATCATGAGGAAGGAACATATTTCCTTAGAGTAAATAAAAAAATAATTGCAGATTACTTCTATAACTTAGAAGCTGGGTTTGGAAGTTTAATACAAATTGACGTTTGTAGTCATTGTTATTATCCTGGGTGTTCAGACTTTGGGTTTATAGAAGTTATTGATTTTAATAAAT
>NZ_JACHXW010000024.1 GCF_014192395.1 Paenibacillus endophyticus
CCCCCTCTATTCCCGTGCGCCTTCATGTTGCCGAAGTCTACTACGGAGTCCCCCTCTTTGTCTTTCATCTATATCCAACCGGGCGAAATCCTGCGAATAAGCGAGCATTCGGTAGAAAATCATGTCGTACCAAGGGAGTTTAATGAAGCACCATTGATCGATTTATGGCTGAAATATAGGTATTATTATCAATCTTTATTCCAAATTATCAAACTTTGTTTTAAGTCTACATCAAGACCATTTATAGATGGCTATACAAAGGGCGCCTCGCAGCGAGAGCTGATGTCCTGCGACATAAGGGCAAACGTCAAAAGCCAATAGAAACAAGGGGACGCTTTCTCGTCGGTACACCGATCAGCAAGCGACCAAAAGAAGTCCGCAAACGTACGACGTTTGGCTATTGGGAGCTTCATACCGTGGTCTCCAGCCGGGGCAAAAGCAAGACCTGCGCCGCTACTACGTTCATCGAGCGAAAAACACGACTGTACATGGCACTAAAGATGCCTGATCGAACGGCTCACTCCATGGAGGTCGCTTTCGGTGTAGTGCTCAGCCAATATCCACTTTGTACCTTCGGGACGGCGACAACAGATCGTGGCAAGGAGTTTGCCTGTTATGCGTACCTAGAAGCTGTGCATAACGTGAAGGTCTACTTCGCCGATCCTTATTCTTTTTGGCAGAGAGGCTCTAACGAGAACGCAAACGGTTTCCTTCGGGACTTCTTCCCCAAAGGCCATGACTTCACTTCCGTTACAGATGGCCAACTCGCTGATGCCATTCGTTTGATTAACAATCGTCCTCGTAAATGTCTCGGTTGGAGGTCGGCTCACGAAGCCTTCATGGAAGAGGTGTCGCACTTAGTTTGACTTTCGTCATATTAATTTATTATCTTCTCGGATAAGTTTTTCTTTGTCCTCTTCCATCTTTAAAATACGAGTATACTCCAATTATTACAATGGCAATAACTACTCCTAATAGTGTATGCATAGTTTCAACTCTCCTATCATCGTTATTCTAGCTAAACCTATCTCAAATTGCATTTTACGCAGCTATTTCTGATAACCACACTATTGCATTGTGTATGCGCTCAAATTCATGGTGCAGTAATTTCGTTTTATCTTTATCAGTTTCTATGTGCAAATTGTTGTTGGCTTCTGAATTCTTTGGATTAACGGTTGCTGTGTACTGAATACCAGCATTCAATAATCTCGGGAGCCACTCCTCAGATAACCATTTCATGTCTTCTTCTAAAACCAATACGTGGCTGTTATCAAACAAAGCTTTCTTTGCTTTCTTAATGACAGCTAACTCAATCATTCTATCTAAAGGATCGCGTAATTCGTCCCCCGTAGCAAAGGAATTCCAGCGTATTACAACAGTTTCGATCTGTTCATCCCAAAAAATGTGTGATTTATTATAAATATAGTGATTAGACATATGGCATATCTCCTTAATCGAATTTTAATTATTGTTTTTGATGTTTTCATTATAATACGATGGATTGTCATATATCTAATTAATATATTTTAGATTTGATATAGACTATGTCTATGGAAAGATTTTTTTTGATACAATTGTGCATGCTTTTTCTACAATTTCTGATGATGATTTAGAATTTTCAGAGTCATTCAAACTTGTATGGGGTGATTAAGAACATATAGCAGGTAACTTTTTTGTAATTAGGTCACTTTTTTGAAGTCATGTCACCTTTTTGTGCCAACTTCACTAAATTATTTTATACTCTTATAATAATTTTCGGGCAATTACATCTATATTTTAACATAAAATCAAAATTATGAAGGTTAACTGCGTGACATTATTGAAGAATCGAAGAGAGAACAAACTATGATGAAATATAGAATCCAATCAGATAAAGGTATGGAAGTTGATTTCTATACTGTAGGAGTCCATATTGAAAACCCGCATACGGGCCATAAAATTAGCGCACAACAGCGAACTTTTGAATTAATTGAAGTAATTAAGCTTTCTGACGAATTGGGGTTAGACGTTTTTGCTGTTGGAGAAAGACATCAAGACGATACAGCTACTCAAGCGCATTCGGTTATTCTAAGTGCAATTGCACAAGCAACGAAAAAGATTAAAGTTGCCAGCTCTGCTGCGGTGTTGAGTGTGCATGATCCGGTGCGTATTTTTGAGGACTTTGCGACGATCGATCTTATTTCGAATGGACGCGCCGAACTAATCGCTGGCAGAGGTTCAACTATAGGGACCTATCATACACTCGGCTTCAATGTGAATGATTACGAGAAAATGTTGGTAGTCGAGTTATTTTAAGGCAGCGATATATGCGTTTCGACAAGCTGCAACCAATGCAGGACATGACTCGTCTGATCTTACGATAGTTACGACTACAATACTCTATGTGGCTGAAAATTCACAGGATGCTCAGAACGAGTTCTATCCACATATGGATAATGTTTATAGAAAAATGCGTGGCATGCCTTTTCCAAAACACCAATTTTTACAGTCAGCGAATGTTGAGGATGCTTTAATGGTCGGAAGCCCTCAACTAATCATTGAGAAAATTCTAAATCAGTATGAGTTATTTGGTCATCAACGAGTTCTGCTTGAAATGGATCTTGGAGGAGTGCCATATGACAAACTAGCAAGAAAATCGAGTTGGTAGCTAGACATATTATTCCTGCAATTTGGAGATACACAGCTAAAAGTTAATAAATGCATCCGATTCATACATCAAGTTAAATAACAAATAAAATAAATAGGAGTGATTTTATGAGTACTTTTGTTTATGTACATGGATCTTGGCATGGAGCATGATGCTGGGAGAAGATGATTCTTCCATTAGAAGAAGTGGGACATCGAGTCATTGCTTTTGATTTGCCTGGTCATGGAATGGATAAAACGCCAGTGACTGATGTTACGTTGAACGATTTCACTGATCGCTTATGCGGTATATTAGATAGCGAAAATGGAAAGGTGATTTTGATCGGTCATAGCATGGCAGGACTTGTTATAACTCAGGCAGCCGAATTTCGTCCCCAAAAAATACAAACTCTTGTTTATTTGTGCGCATATATTCCGAAGAATAATCAGTCCTTGATTCAGATCGCTCAAAGTGAAAAAAAAGAAACAGATGAACCTTCACTAGTTATCTTCAGTGAGGATCAAACTTACATGGCACTTAATGACGAACTAATCAAGTATTCTTTCATGGTGATTGTACTGAAGAAGACGTTATTAAGGCAAAAGAGAAATTATGTCTTGAGCCTTTATCGCCTTTCATAACTCCGGTTATTCTGACAGAAAAGAACTTTGGAAGCATGCCTCGTGTTTATATAGAAACGTTAAAAGATAATGCTATTTCGATTGATCTGCAAAGAAAAATGTATCAAGATTCACCGTGCGAACAAGTTATTACATTAGATTCAGACCACTCTCCATTTCTATCACAACCTGATAAATTAGCTGTTCATTTAAATCATATAGCTATTAATGAAGTAATTATTCCAAAACAAAAAGTTTTTTAAAGATGTTGTCCATCAAAACACATCTTTATCCTCTATACAAAAAGCAGTAGCCGTTATTATCGGTTGCTGTTTTTTCGTTTTTTAATCCATTTTTTTAATCCGTGAATTTTGATGCGCATATAATTTTCCATACTCGAGCACAATAGGGTAAGCAAACCTAGCCTCGATCACTACGAATCAGGTCGATGAGATGATCTTAAAGCCTGCATTTGAAAGTCATCCTCTCAATGAAACGAATGTCATTCATCCAATCGAATGGTTAATTCAACGTATCCCGCTTGTTCGACGCAAGCAATTATCGGATGCCGACAATGGCGTATAGGAGTTATTGGAAGGGCAATGCTTACTCATCCCGTCGACTGGGCTATCATAACTGAGCTACGATGTTGGTATGAAGTTATCACAGGTACGGATCTTGATGATGTAAATGCTAAATAAAAGAGAACAAGCAGAGGCGTCCGTATTAGTGGATACCTCTTTTTTTCATTATCCAAGTAATCAAAATTGAAAAAGTAATGAGGGCCATGGTTGCCATGAACAGGCATGCCGAAGTCCTGGTCGACCACGTTTACTAATGGATATTTGGCCTTTCCACTTGCCTGAACTTGCTTCAGCTAGGCTGAGACCGGCATGCCGCAGCCTATATCGCGTAACCGTACCCTTCTTCCGCGTTTGCGGTTAACAAATGCAGGTCTTTTTCTTGCTGCCGATTCGACCCATCGCCTCGATCTTGCCGATATATTCCGTTGCAAGCGGCACTTTGCATGACGTATTGCCGACATCCACATGCTGTTTGCCAACCGCCTCGGCGACTGTTTTTGCTTCTCTCTTTGTATCCCCGTTGCTACAAGACGCTGATTCGTTTCATCTGTTCCTCTGATTGGTCGCTTGGAGTCTTATTATGTTTATTATCTGTTCAACGTTAATTCATAAGGTGAAGCCATATTGTGTAAGTATCCGGAATTGTAACTACCATTGATTCTTTCATTATTCTTTCAGAGGAGCTTGTTATACTTGCAATATTAAAAATTTGTCTTAAATTAACAGAGGGGGAAAAACTGTAATGTCAGCACGGTATTGGACTAGGCGAGTGATGGTAGGATTAATTATTATTGTAATGGTTTTTGGAAGTATCCCAAGTTGGATTAGTTCTGAGGGAACCCAGGTTCAAGCTGCAGGAGGCTTTGCTGGGGGAAGTGGTTCGAGCATTGATCCATTTCTAATTGCTACAGCCGATCAGTTAAGTGAAGTTAGGAATTATCTGGATAGCAACTTTGAATTGGTTAGTGATATTGATTTAAGTGATTATCACATTGGTCATTCATGGGAGCCGATAGGCACCTCTGGGGACCCATTCTCGGGAAGTTTAAATGGTAATAATTATACAATCTCGAACTTGTTTATTAACACTAATATTTCAAATGAGCATTTGGGGTTATTTGGTTATATGCTGGGTTCTGGACATATAAAAAATGTTGTGCTTGAAAATGCGCATGTAGAAGGTGACTACACAGTAGGAGCCCTAGCGGGTTATGTTAAGGATGGCATATTTGAAAATATTAAGGTTACAGGATCAGTGTATGGTTGGAGAGAAAGTGTAGGCGGGGTAATCGGCTATAGTGAAAATACGATACTCACTAACGTTAATGCTGAAGCCTATGTAGAAGGCTATGACAATGTAGGTGGGATAACCGGTTATAGTATCAATGATACAATTACTGATGTTTATTTTGAAGGGGAAGTAAAGGGTATCCATTATTATATAGGTGGACTATTCGGTATCCTTAGTGACGCTACTATTCGCAATAGTGGATCAACGGGAAGTGTATCTGGACATCAATATATAGGTGGGCTAGCAGGTGCTCTTAATCATTCATTTGTTAGTGAAAGTTATTCTCATGCCAATGTATCTAATACGGATGATGATATGGGCGGATTGATTGGCAACAGTATGGAATCACATATTCAAGATTCATATGCTACTGGTGATGTAACAGGAGAAGATGATTTAGGAGGATTGGTCGGATACAGCGAAGGGACCCAAATAGAATATTCATATGCTACTGGTAATGTAACAGGAGGCGATGATGTAGGTGGCTTAGTAGGTGATAACGAGGGCGGTAATATCTCTCACAGCTATGCGGCAGGAAATGTGGTTGCAGAATCGTATGTTGGTGGTTTAGTAGGTGAGAACGAATCTCCTGCTGCAGGAGATTCGTTAATCGAATACAGCGTTGCGACGGGAAATGTAAGTGGAATTAGTGAGGTAGGAGGAGTTGTAGGTTACAACTATAAGGGGATTGTAAATAATAGCTATGCGACTGGAGCTATTACTGGAGAATTGATAGTCGGTGGTTTAGTCGGTGATAATCTAGAAGGATTAGTTGAAAATAGCTATTCGATCGGACTAGTAACTGGCGATGATCTTGCAGGTGGATTAGCTGGGTCTAACATTGATGGGAGTATTGTAGACAGTTATTTTGATACCGAAACTTCAGGACAGTCGGATAATCTCGGTGTGGGATTAGACTCACAAGCAATGAAAACAATTGACTCCTATGTGAATTGGGATTTCGACAATATATGGAAAATGGATATTCATAATAATGGGTATCCGTATTTTGCGGCGTTTCAATCCTTTATAACTTATGTAAGTAATGATGCAGATCCAGATAGTGAAGTAACGAAAAGTTACGCGTATATTTTAGATTCCCCAGTTTTAGTAATTGGTAATGATCAGAATTGGGGAATGCAAGGTTTTCTTTATAATAGCTGGAACACAGAAAGAGATGGTACCGGAATCTCTTACAATGAGGGTGACTCGATATCATCCAATAAAAGTATCATCTTATATGCCACTTGGACAGATAATAGTGAGAAACTTAGCGGGTTGAGTTTATCTGAAGGAGTAAGTATAAGCCCAGCCTTCTCAGAACATATAACGAGCTATACAGCTCAGGTTGCAAATCATGTGAGTAGTATCAAAGTAACGCCTGACCTTGTTGCGTCCGATTCAACAGCGACAGTAGCGATTAACGAGGAAACGGCACTTACGGTACGTAGTGGTCAAGAAAGCGCTGAGCTTACTTTAGGTGTGGGTGCAAATATAATTAAAGTAGTAGTCACAGCGGCAGATGGAACGACAACCAAGACGTATACCGTGAATGTAACGCGAGAAAATTCTCAAAATGCAGGAATTCCTTCGCGTAGCTCCAATTCCAATATTAAGAAATTGATCCTAGATACAGGCGTGCAGCAAGATGCCGAATTCAGTTCGGATACATTGAGCTATACGCTAAATGTAGATCATAGCGTGCGTCAAATTAGGATCACTCCAACCTTAGAGGATGATAAAGCAACTGTAGCGTTACAAATGAATGGCGTTGCTTACGTTGTTACAAGTGGCAGCAAGAGCAGTGAGCTGCCGCTAAAAGTAGGTTCTAACGTCATCGAAATCATTATAACAGCAGAAAATGGTACCATTAAACGGTATACTTTGATAATTGTACGTGACCAAGATATAGAAGGTGATTACAAATGCTTATTTAAAGATATTGAGCTTCATTGGGCAAAGGCAGAAATTTGTGAAACAGCAAGCTTAGGTATTGTGAAAGGAACGAGTGCTCAACATTTTGGGGCAAATGCAGCGGTTACTCGTGCGGAGTTTGTCGTCATGTTAATGCGTACGCTTCAAGTCGAGCAGTTCGAGGAATCAACCTCTGTTTCATTCCTTGATCAAGACACTATTCCAGAATGGGCTCGACCATCAATATACACAGCGCTTAAGCAAGGAATGATAGTAGGATATATGGATGAAACTTTTCGTCCACTTGATGCAATAAATCGAGCAGAAATGGCAGCTATAATTGCACGGGTTATGAACTGGCCAAAAGATAATATTAAATCTTCATCTTTTTCGGATGATGCAAGCATTCCCGAATGGGCAAAAGGTTTTGCTCAATCTGCTCTCGAGCAGGGCATTGTAACAGGCCGTTTAAATAATACATTTGTGCCTTTTGGAAAAACAACTAGAGCGGAAGCAGCAGCTGTTATGTTACGACTTCAAAAAAACTTATAAATTATATTTGAAATGCCCAAAACAGATAAAGGTGAATTCTCATTCGATTTTGAATGAGAATTCACCTTTTTTATTTCGCTCTATTGATGAAGGGGAGAGAAGTCCGGCATTGACGAAAGGGGTAGGGTTTAATGAAATACGTTTTTCAATTGTATCGTCAATTATCGGTTTTACATGAACAAGCCGCAGACTTAACCCGCTAAGAGGACCGCTGCGAGAAAAACGAGCTGCAGCAATGTACGGACAAGCAGTTTAGGTGTGGGTCTCCCGCCGATAGTTAATCTTTCCCGGGCTGCCCTTACATTGGCAGGGAACATGGTCACGAGTAGAACCGCTAAGCAGATGGAAGCCGCGCGGGAGGTAGCGGGGAACAGAATGCCGAAGGCTCCCACAATTTCCAGCCACCCGGTGGCCGTAACAATCCAATCCGGTTTTGGAAAAGCATTCGGGATCATCCTGATGAGATCAGGCCGTCTTTTTCCCCAGTGGGCGGAAGCGGTAAGCAGCAGCATGACAGCCACTGCTCCCTGAAGCGGAGAATGCCAATTGTCGAAATAAGACCAGCCGAACAGCCCGAGAACCCTGAACAGCAAATACGAAACAACAAGCGCAAATAAAGGTACCATCTTTGACCCTCCGTTTAGAAGATTTTCGTTATCAGGAGAAATAGGTAATGATACACTCTTCCTTTCTTTTTCTATTTATCGGGATTTTAAAATATTAACCATAAACGACGAATAATCTTGGGTGTTGAAAGAAACCGAAGCTAAAGGAATGGAGGAACGGACGCGCAAACCGAGTGATAGTAGGACGAACATTTCGGCTGTTTTATCCGTATCAATCGATTCCGAAATAACCCCATGCCGTTGGCCGGTCAAAATCCATTGCTTGGATAAATGCACAGACCGCTCATAATACTGATTGAGGGCTTTTGCGACGATAGGCTCATCTTCCTTTCCAAGTAAATAGATCAGCACCTTGTTCGTTACGCCCTGAGCATCTTCCAGCACCGGAAGACCGTCAATAATCTTCTGCATGGGTCCATCGAACGTTTTTTCGCCTTGTTCCACTGCATTCATAAAATGTTCGTTTGTCTCTTCAAGCCGCTCCTGCAGCACCCAGGCAAAGATCTCGTCCTTGCTCTTCACATAATGGAAGATAGCGCCTTTTGACATTCCTGATTTTTCCATGATGTCCTTCATAGTGATAGATTGACACCCTTTTTCCAGTATCAGCTCTTTGGTCGAATTAAGCAGCAGTCCAGTGGTATGCTGCCTCCGTTCCTCTTGCTTCAAAGTAATCCCTCCATGCTCTTTTCACAACCAATACGTCGATTGATTATGTCTATAGTCTCATTATAAATACCGACCATCGGTTTGTAAAGTGCGATTATCAAATTTCATTTCATCATTTAGCTGATGCGGGTTATTGAGCTACTGGGTAACGATAGTTGAGCACCGAAGGCTGGTGCGAAATAGCGGCAGAAGAAACGAGATGACTATAAGCGAACGAGTTGCGCCACTTAATTGAAGGTGGCGTTTTTTTGCATGGAGGATACTTCTATTGATTTCTATCAATCATTTTTTTTTTTATCGATAACTTAAATAAGAGGATGAAATAACGATATAAATACCGATGTATTTTTGAATGGTAGGCTTCGTTTACGACTATATAATAGGATAAGATGGTCCAAACTAGTTGACTGCAAGGTAAATGACTATGCATTCAGGAGGATATAATGAAATTAAAAGTGCATGTATGCAATGATAAGAAGGAGAGGACGTTCTGCAGGATCTCTTTGTATAAACAAAGCAAGAGCACAGTGGATGATAAACCATCAACCTTCTATTGCGATGGAGAATATGAATTCGAGCTTGAACCTGGTGAATACCGTGTTGAATTCCATAAAGGTCAGCTATACCAGCCCGTTCGCAAACAGATGGTAATCGATGACATGGACGTTGTAGTAGAGGTTGTTCTGACGGAATTAATCGATACAAAACGTATGGGGCTTTATTCATTTGATGCACATTCTCATGTTTCGCGTAATCTAAAACTGAAAGCGGGCAACCTTGAGAATGCTTCTATGATCATGAAAGGTGAGGACTTTAATTTCTTTTTTGCGGGATCGCCCTATGATCAGGAGACCCATATTCAGAATATCAATAATCAATATGATGATGACGTTACGTTTAGAGAAAAATATGCGGAGAGGATACATGCCATAAACAGTAAGAGCTTTATTGTGGATATAGGCAACGAAATTGTGAAATGTCGATTCGGGCACATGTTCTTAATGAATCATGAACAGGCTTCCCCGTATAGCAAGTATTACGATGCATCATGGGATCCATGGCTGTTTACTAAAGTGGGAGAAGAGCCGGAATATTGTATTCCATATCCATTTGAAGCGCTCGGTAAGGAAAAGGGGATAAATTCAGTAGCCGTTGCTGCCCATCCTACGAGCTGGTGGCATCACCAGGGTGAGTTCATTTCCAATATAGCGGCTACGATCGGATTTGAAATATTGGCAGAATCGATTGATGCCATGGTGATTATGGGATATGACAGCGACCATGTCCATTATCAGCGGCTTTGGTATGATGCCTTGAACAATGGCTATTTCATGCCAGGTGTGGCGGAAACGGATCATACATTCGATTCGAACTCGCAAAAACATCTTGTGTTTAAAACGTATACCTATTTGGACGAATTTGGAATCGATGCCTTATGCTCATCTGTCAAAGCAGGCAGAAATCTGGTTTCCTCTGGCCCCATTCTATTATTGAAGGTTAATGATCAACGACCAGGATCGGTCATGAATTATGGGGAAGATGAGATGTTTAATCTTCATATTGAAGCGTGGCGGTGTCATCAGGCAACTCTCTGTCGTATCCAGTTGATCATCAACGGAGAGGTTTGGAAGGAATATAGTATAAACGATGATCGTTATGACTTGAAAGAAAAGCTGAGTGTTAATCAGGATAGTTATATCCTCGCTAAGTGTTACGATTCTGCCGGGAATGTTGCCATCACGAATCCCGTTTATATCAGAAATAAGCCTTTTGAGAACAGAGGTTTTAGGTCAGAGGTAACCGTGAAGGTTACACAAGATGGGAAACGGATGAATGGACGATTCTGGATTGATGACAACATCAGTAAGGCGACATTCTCAGAGGAATTCCAATGTGAAATAAACGTCACTTCTGAAGTGAATATCGAGGTTGGCGGCATCGTCAAAAAAGTAAAACTGTTTGAATTGGATGAATTGCAGCACATATTCAAAAACCTGTATTTCGGATATTTTAATTCGCATAATCGATACGCTCCGGGAGAAGTGCCTGCCGAATATTTCGAGCTTTCGCGCATTAAAAAAATATTAAACAAGGTTGATCTTGAGATCAGCTTTTAGGATATGTTACTATTTTTTTGAACATGTATCCAAATAACAAATCCATTGAAAGGAAAAGGTATCCCACACATGGTCAAACTATTGATTGTGGAAGATAACGATTTTGAGAGAAACGCTTTGCAAAATTATATGGACTGGGATATCATGGGCATTCGGCATGTTGAGACTGCTTTCAATGGTCTGGATGGATTGGAGAAAGCGAAAACATTCATGCCAGACATCATAATTAGCGATGTGATGATGCCCGGCATGGGCGGAATCGAGATGGCCAAAAACATTTCAAGATTTAACCCTCAAGTCAAATTCATTTTTTCCAGCGGACATGAAGACGTAAGCTTACTTCAGGAAGCAATCGAAGTAAGGGCGTACAGCTATTTAATCAAGCCTTTGAAGCAAGTAGAATTGATATCCATTATTAAAAAAACAACTTCCATTCTCGTCGACGAAAAGCTTTCTAGTCTTGAAAACAACAAAATTATTGAACAATTCAGGAATAACCTTCATTATTTACAAACCAAGTTTCTTGAGGAATTAATCGTAACGGGTAAAAGTGACAATGTAACAAAATCAATGTTTGTACAGGCAAACGATCTGCAACTGAGTATGATCGGGATGTACAAACTAGCTTTGATCGAATTTGATTTTGGCGCGGGTACGGATATTTTCCATAATTCCGAATTATTTAATGTTGCTTTATACAAGCTTGAAAGCATTTGCAATCATAGAAACGTCATCTTCATAAAAAAATCGGGCAAAGGAATCATCGTTTTGCTACATACCTTGATTAAAGGGAATGAGGAAGGTGCAAGGAGCCTGCATGATATCGAGTCGGAAATAAAAGTTTTGTCCATTGAAAATAAATATAACTATATTATCGGAGTCAGCGATTTGTTTGCCAATCTTGACGAGTTAAACATCGCATATAAGCAGATCAGCTTTGCCGTAAGCAAAAAAATGAAGCTGGGATACGGACAAATCGTGTACTATTCTGATTGTAAAGATTCACTTCCTGCTGTCTTCGAAACGGAACAAAAGGATTTGAAATCGGAAATAACCCAATTGATAGACAGGGTGTGCGATGGTGAAAACTGCGATGGGAATCTGAGCGCATTGGTCCATTCCATCGTCCTTGACCCCAGTAATAAGATGGATCATATTCAAAGCGTCTTCATCGTACTTTTTTCCCAACTTTCTACGAGACTGTCAGGAATGGGAGAAAGCTTCGAGAAAATGGCGGAAGAAGATACTGTCATTTATAAAAACATTATCAACGCTCAAACCATTCCAGATATGATTCAGTATACCGGCAAGCTTCTAGCCTCCGTCTCCTCGTACATGGATCGGAAAAAACTGAATAAAGATGACTATACCATCAATGAGATTTTACATATTTTAAATCACGAGTATAAGGAGCCAATCACGCTGACTTACCTCTCGGATCGGGTTTATTTGAGTCCCAACTATTTAAGAATTATTTTCAAAGAAAAAATGAAGATAAGCATTCAGGAATATTTGACGAATCTGCGAATTTGCAAGGCCAAAGAACTCTTAAAGGAAACCCGGTACAAAGTACATGAAATCGGTAAGCTGGTCGGGTACGAGAATAGCACTTATTTTAACATCGTGTTTAAAAACTACATGAAGATGACGCCAGGGGAATACAGGAATAAGTCAATATAAGTAGACAAAGGCCCATGTGGATGGAGCGTACAAGCTGATGAGTGCACATAAAATTCGCTTTGTTAAAAATGACTTTAAATTTTTCCACATGATCCTTGCCTTCAACATTATTACCGTGCTTATTTGTTCCGCTACGATCAGTTCGGTTATATACGGACGATTAAATCAGACACTTAAACATCAAAATGAGGATTTTATGCATTATGCCACGTCCCAGGCTCTCAATGGCATCGAGAATATTATGAGAAACAGCGAGTTGACAGCGAGAAACATCTATTCCGACAGTACTGTTTCCAGCTTGTTTCTTGGCGATTATGCCGGCAATGTAGACTACGAACTATTCCGCGAATTTATGAGCATTAACAGTTTGTTCGAGAACTACGTCACGACAAACCATGATATCAAAAGCATAACGATCTATAAGTTGGACCCGGAACTTATTACAGATGGTAAAAATATTAAAAGCATCGAGAGCTTTCCGAGACAGAATTTGATCCAAAAGGCGATAGAGGCCCGCGGTAAGGACGTATGGGTCGCCTTTGAGGAGGAGGGCGAAGGAACAAAAATCTTGTTGCTCAAATATATCAATATCAACCTGCCGGGCGGTATTCTAGCGATTGAATTAAATCAAGCTCGATTAAGCGAATTATATAAAGCAGAAGAGAACGGAAAATATTTGCTTTATCTATTAAGCGAAGGCGGGATCGTATTCAGTTCGAACCAAAAGGTACATATCGGAGCGGAAATACTGGAGAATGTGGAATTAAACGCAGGCAGCGACCAAGTCTTCTCCCAGCTCAAGCAGGAACGTAACCTCTATTATTCGTATTACGGCAAAGTCAATCATGCGCTAACGGTTGTCATCCTCTACGATGCCTATCAGCTAGGGGAGGAAAAGCGTGCGATTACGAAGTACGTCATCCTTTGTACATGCTTTTTTGTGTTCGTTGGCGTGCTCCTCGCAATCTTGTTTTCCAAAAAGTTCTCCCATAATATCGAAAATTTAATGAAAAAAATCAGATCCATTGAAAAAGGTAATTTGAACATTGTTCCGAATCCAACCAGCATTACCGAAATTGCAGCTTTGGATCAAACCTTGTGCAGAATGGCAGACAGGATCGAAGGTCTGACAGATGATATCGCAAGAACAGAGAGGCAGAAAGTGGAAAGCGAAATTAAATATTTGCAGAAGCAGATGAATCCGCATTTCTTGTATAATTTGTTATCGGCGGTCAGGTGGATGGCTTTCCGTAAACAGGATCATCAAATTGTTGATATTATTGATTTGTTATGTGATTTCTACAAAATCGCCCTAAGCCAAGGAAGAGATATTATTCCAATCCAATCAGAAATCAAATTGATCGAAAACTATGTCGCTCTGCAGAATTTATGTCTCAGCGATGGGATCCGGCTGGCGGTTCGCGTAAGCAAAGAGCATGAAGGAATACTAATTAATAAAATGACGATACAGCCATTCATTGAAAACAGTATTATACATGGGAGGATTCAAGGAAAGATTCTCCATATTGTCGTGGATATACAGAAAGTGGAAGAGACCTTTATCATTACAATTAGAGATGATGGCATGGGAGTCAAGGACAGCTTTATTGCGTACATCGATCGGATGAATAAGGGAGTATTTTCGGATGACAGAATGGGGTACGGGGTGACAAACACGTTCATGAGACTTAAGCTGCTGCACAGCAATGCTCGTATTCAAGTGCGCCATGGTCATCCCGGAACCGCAGTTGAAATTACGTATTCGATAGAGTAGAAACGGCCATAACATGAGATGCACGGCAATATGGATTACATAAGCAGAGTTCCCAATTTGGCGTTTTCGCCTTTCCGGGATACCCTGCTTTTTTTATTGCTTGGACTAGCACCATAATTTCTTGTATGTATTTTACCGTCTGTAATTGAAACTCATCGTTATAATGTTGCTGTGTTTCCCCGATTGTGATCACCTCACCTTTTATTATGTTTATTATCTGTTCAACGCTAAGTGGTGTCGATTATTTTACTGCAACGTACTTGCTGGAATACATTCGTTTTCTAATCAAAATGTTCAAATCTATTACTTTTTACAATTCCAAAAGATGCAGATCGATATATCGTTAGATGGATACTTAAATTGAAGTTAAAGGCAGCGACAATCATAATTAAAGGTGAAAGCAGCAGGAAAATAATTTTAAAAAGTCAAACTTGGGAGGAATATTATTCAAACAAGGAGAGGGAATTGTTGAAATTATCCAATATGTTTAGTATGAAGCAGGGTGTAACAACCGGATACAGCCAAATTGCAATTGTAAAAAAAATAAAAAGACAGAAAGTACATTTATTATTATTACTTCCATTTATCGCTTTCATCATCATCTTTAAGTATATTCCAATGTATGGATCTCTGCTTGCCTTCAGAGAATTTTCATACCGGACTCCGTTCGGTGGGGATTGGGTTGGACTACAATATTTTAAGTCGTTTTTTAACAGTCCCGACTTTGGCTACATCATGCGCAACACCGTTGTCATCAGCTCGCTCAGTCTTGTGTTTTCGACCCTTGCGGCGATCCTGTTTGCGATCCTGATCTGCGAAGTACGAAACGCTGCGTACAAAAAGATCATACAAACCGTATCCTATTTGCCGCACTTCATTTCATGGGTGGTGGTAGCAGGAATGGCGATGACGATTCTATCGATTGATGAACTGGCGCCAGTCAATTCCCTTCTACTTCATCTTCACCTGATTGACAAACCGATTAATTTCCTAGGGGAAGCTGATCATTTCTGGCCAATGGTAACTGGGCTCAATGTGTGGAAAAATATTGGATGGAATTCGATTATCTATATCGCTGCCATTATGTCGATCGACAAACAGATGTACGAATCGGCAGTAATTGACGGAGCAAGCAGGTATAAGCAAATCATCCATATTACGCTGCCTACGATCATGCCCACCATCATTCTGCTATTTACCTTTGGAGTAGGTTATATTCTGAATGCGGGATTGGATCAGCAGTTGTTTCTTCAAAATCCAATGAACATTAGAAGCTCCGAAGTGTTGGATACCTACGTGCTGAAATACGGCTTGCAGCAAGCTGCGTACTCGTATGGGGCTGCGGTCGGCCTATTCAAAAGCGTAGTGGGGATCGTACTGATCGTGGTTTGCAATTACGTTTGCAGAAAATTTCTGAAAATGGGCATCTTCTAACGCTTGGATCGCTATAAGAGGGGGGAGCAAATTGAAATTATTTAAGGGAGAGCGGCTGTTTCATGTATTCAACAATCTATTTCTGTTGTTGATTGGATTTCTGGCCGCATTTCCATTCTGGAACATCCTGATCATGTCCTTTAATGAAGGAAGGGATGCCATGCGAGGCAGTATATATTTCTGGCCACGAAAATTCTCGCTGGAAGCCTACGCGGCCATATTCAACGAAAGCAGCCTGATGCACGCTACATACATCAGCATTATGCGAACGGTATGGGGAACACTTCTTGGACTCCTATGTACAGCAGTTCTTGCCTATCTGTTAGCCAACCGAGAACTGATTTTGAGAAGAAGCATGCTGTTTTTCTTTATCTTCACCATGTATTTTTCGGGAGGCTTGATTCCGGAATTTATGCTTATCAAAGAGCTGAATCTGTACAATAGCTTTCTTGTGTATATCGTTCCCGCGGCCATTAACGTCTGGAATGTGATGGTCATGAGACAGTTCTTCGAAGATTTGCCCCCTTCCTTGGCTGAGTCGGCTAGGATAGACGGAGCATCTGAATTAAGGACGCTGGCAAGCATTATACTCCCCATGTCTACGCCCGTGCTGGCAACCATCGCATTAATGATCGGCGTTCAGCAGTGGACTACATGGTTCGATACTTACATGTTTACTTCCGGCACAAAGGAATTGGCAACGTTGCAAGGCGTTCTTGTGAACATTCTGATGGAAAGTCAGATTCAGTCTATGGACCCTGTGCAAGCGTCCAGGCTGGAGCAATCCGGTTCCATTCTCACGCCTGAAGTAATTAAGATGGCGACCATTACCATCACAACGATTCCGATTGTCATGGTATACCCATTCTTGCAAAAGTATTTCGTAGGCGGACTTACGGTAGGCGCTGTAAAAGGATGAAAAGTTTAGGCTATGCGGATAAAGCCTGGCACAAACTTTTCATAACAAAAACCGAAGGGAAGAAAATCATGAAACGGAAATTTAGGATTATGAACATTATCGCGGCTACAATGATGTGTGCTGTCTTGCTCAACGCTTGTACGGCAAACAGCAACACGAATTCGCCGACCCCAAGCGAGAGCAACACTGGCAGTACGAACGACACAAATGATACAAAAAAGGATGAGCCCGTAGTCTTAACCATCGTGAACTCTGCCGGCGGCACTCCTAACTTTCCAACAGGAGATCCATTCTGGGAGGATAACCCTGTTGCTAAGGAACTGGAAGAAAAATTAAACATTAAGCTGAAATGGGAAGTTTATTCGGGGGCTGGAAAAGACAAGTTGAACGTTGTACTCGCAAGCGGTGAGTATCCGGATATCATTATGCTGTCTGATCCTACTAAAGTGATTTCGGATAAAATTGCGATTCCTCTTAACGAGTTAATTGATCTATATGGTCCGGATTTGAAAAAGAAATACGGATCTGCACTGAACATGCTGAAACAAAGCGACGGAAACATCTATCATCTGACTAACAGCTATTTGCCGGAAGGAGCTACTCCTCCAGGATTCGGGTACAGCTTTCAAGTGAGAACAGATATTTACGAAGCTCTGGGTTCTCCGAAGCTGGAAACGTCGGATGATGTGTACAACTATCTGAAAAGCGTAAAAGAAAAATATCCGAAAACCTCTGACGGGCAAACCATGTATCCGATGAGCGGCTTCAACCGCAACTGGGGATCTCCCTACTACGGCATGATCGCTATGGCCGGTTCGCCAGCGGATTCTAAACTCTACATGGGCGAGGGCGATTCCGTCAAATATTGGCCAAAGGCTCCTTGGGCCGAGGAAGTTTTTCAATTCTATAATAAGCTGTTTCGCGAAGGGCTAATCGACCCTGAAGCATTTACCCAGGATTATGCAACCTGGCAGAAATCCAAGCTTTATACGGCAAGAGTTGCTTCTCACATTGGCGGTTGGAACCAGACTTATGACGTATTGAAAACCTATACGGACGCCAAACTGCCAAATGCAGAAAAAATGTATTTCCAGAATTTCGTATTCAAGTTTCCGACTGGCGATAAACCGGCTGTCTTCTCCGCAAGCAAAAAAGGAGCAGGTGCACTTATCATTACCGATAAAGCCAAAAACCCTGAGGCTGCTATGAAGCTGCTCAATTATTTGACAACAGAAGAAGGGAATTTCCTGGCCATGAATGGACCGGAGGGAATTCAATGGGAGATGGCGGATGGTAAGCCGTCATTGAAAAAATCCTATCTGGATAGATGGCTGGCTGGCGAAGCGCAAGTAAACATCGAGAAGGAAACAGGCATGAACCATTACTCTAGGCTGGTGGGCTCCGATCTCGGTCAAACAAGCTGGGGAACGTATTGGATTCTGAAGGATGATCCGACTGCAACAAACAATACGAGGGTACAGCAGAGAGACGAGGCACTAAGTCCATATTGGTATGATGCTACAACGATAGGCGATCTGATGGCAGGAGCGGACACAGATACACTGGCTAAACAGCAGGCTGTGGACAAGAGGCTGTATGAGAATGCATTCACCGTCATTCTGGCGAAATCCGATGCGGAATTCCAAACGGAGTTTGCGAAATTCGTGAAGGAACTGGATTCGGCTGGCGCTGTCGAGGTTGAAGAATACATGACCAAGATGCATCAACAATACAAAAAACAATTAGCTGGAGAGTAATGGCTCCATAGAACGTCGAGTTCTAGGCATGCGGCAATGGATGAAAGCGAATAGCTTCATTCATTGCCTTTATTCTGGGGTCAACCTATATTACTCGAGCAAAAGGAGCTGGAAAATGATGAAACTCACCTTGATTAGACATGCTCAAATGGCAGGCGATCCTTTCATATGTCCTGAAAGACCCGTGAAAGGAAGTTTGTCGGAAGAGGTGGGAATCGGGCAGGCCGAGGCGACTGCGAAGGCATTGAAGGAAGAGCGGTACGACTGCGCGTTTTCTTCTCCTTACGGCAGAGCGCTGCAAACCGCTGAAATCGTCTTGGCCGGCAGACAATTGGATATCGGAATTATGCCGTATCTCTATGAGTGGATGCCTAATCGCGAGCTGGAGAAGGTGCCTAGCACCGTATTTGAGGAGATGCAGCGGCAAGTTGGAGATGCCTATGCGGAAGAAACCTGGAAAACGGAACTGGGTGAAGGTTATTTCGACATGTGCGCAAGAATCATTCCACCGTTTTTAAGAGATTTGTCCAAAATTGGCATACATAGCCGCATGGGTGGATTTGTCCCCGAAGAAGCGGCTAAGGAGCTTTCCGTCGTTATTTTCGCGCATGGGGGATCATTAGGCATACTGATGAACTTTCTGCTCGGGGTACGGCCATTCCCGGTGGCAAGCTTTGCATTTGAACATACAGGAGCAGCCGTCATCGAATTCGTCGAACGCAAGGGAATTTATTATCCTCGTATGCTCATACCGGCACACCATTAATAGTGTTGTAAGCCAGAAGGCATTAGATCAAGGGGGGCTATGAAATGAATTTGATCGAGGAAGCTTATAGACAATCCATACGCGTTGTAGAGAGGTGCATGCATGCAATTGGCGCAAAGGCATCCGCATTATCGGAAGGGTATAATCAGGTTTTTACGAGAGACAGCATGATTACTTTTCTGGGAGCATCCCTGGTCGATAGCCAGGCATGTCAAGCATCATTCAGAATGACGCTGGAGACGCTTGCCAGGTATCAAACCAAGCTTGGAATGATTCCGTTGTCGGTCGAAGTTGATAATCCCGCAATTGAAGCGAATCAGGGTGCCGTCGATAGTAATCCATGGTATGTCATTGGACACAGCGTTTATTACGCGCGGTATAAGGATACGGATTTTCTGGAAAAACATCTGGAATCGATCCGGAAAGCCATGTTGTGGCTGGAATACCAGGACAGCAACAACTGCGGGCTGATAGAGGTGCAGGAGGCTGCGGATTGGGGAGACTTGTTCGCCAACAGAGGCAATATTCTCTACGATAATGTCCTTTACTATAAAGCGCTAGTCGAATATGCACATATACAAGAGTTATGCGGAGAAAGCGGCGTGGAAAGCCAAGCGAGAGCAGAGGATGTTAAACAAAAGATGAATGTGCTGCTTTGGCCAGGAGACGTTGAAGAGCAAACGAGAATGGTTCGCGAGAACGGCTATAGTCAAGAGTGGCTGAGGATTATACGGATGAGCAACGAAGTGTTTTGGTTCGGCAAGTTTTATTTGCCCTACGCCTCCTTTCGGGATTTCGGATACCATTGTGATGCGCTGGGCAACAGCCTGGCCATTCTGTTCGACATCGCGGACGAAGCGAAAGCCAATACGATTATCGAGCACTTTATACAAACGGGAATGAACAAGCCTTATCCTATCATGGCGAACTATCCGCCTATTAACCCCGGAGATAAGGACTGGCGCGAATATTACAGAAATGCCTATTTGAACCTGCCCTACCAATACCATAACGGGGGCATTTGGCCATTTGTAGGTGGCTTCTATGTTGCAGCGTTGATGAAAGCGGGGAAAAAGGAGTTTGCCAGAGAGGAACTGGAGAACCTCGCTCGCGCAAACCAAGTGGGCAAACGGTCCGAGTGGGAGTTCAACGAATGGTTGAACGGAAGAAGCGGAATGCCTTCGGGTATGGCCTATCAGGCTTGGTCAGCGGGCATGTATATTTTTGCTTACAAATGTGTTATGGAAGACGCGACGATATGAATAGCATCCGGAAAGGTCGACAATGGGAAGTTCCGGAAAGAGAGGGATACCGAAGGATGAATGGGAATAAAGAAACGGCATGTTCGGGCAGTCTTACCAACCTTAGATGCGAGTACTTCATGACGCCTATTGGCATTGATAGACAAAAGCCGAGATTAAGTTGGGTAACGGAAAACACAGAAGCCGGTTTTGTGCAAACAGCCTATCGAGTTATCGTGGACTCAGGCCCTGCCCATATAAATCGTCATGCAGGTGACATGTGGGACAGCGGTAAGGTTGAGTCCAGCAGACAGACCGCCATTCCATACGATGGCGTCAAGCTGTCGTCGAAAACCTATTATTGGTGGAAAGCGAAGGTATGGGATCAGCATGGGAATGAGTCAGGCTGGAGCGATGCGACTTATTTTGAAACGGGAATGTACGAACCCGAGGACTGGAATTGCAGGTGGATGAACTGCGAATATCCTAACAGCCCATCAGCCGTCTATTACGAAAGAAGAGAATTTGAGACAAGTCGAAATAACCCGATCAGTACCGCAAGGGCGTATATCGGCGCGACGGGAAGCAAAGCGAATGCCTACGAGCTGCGGATGAATGGCGTCAAAGTTGGTGAGGACCTAATCAGTCCTGGGCAGACCCACTTCAAACGCGGGATGTACCGTACCTATGATGTGACGGAACTCATTCGTTCCGGCAACAATGCGATCGGCATCATGCACACTAGAAAAGTCATCTTCCATCTGCATATCCGATTTGCCGACGGTACCACACAAATCATAGTAGGGGATCAGACGTGGAAAAGGCTTAAAAAAGGGCCGTATATCGCTCTGCGTTATTCGGGAGGCAGTATATCAGAGGGAAAAGGCGAGACCTATGATGCAAGACTCGAGCCGGAAGGATGGGATAGGCACGGCTATGATGATTCTGCTTGGGGATGGCCGATTCTTGATACCGGCCCGCTGCTGCTGACCGCGCAACTGCAGCCGATCAAAGGAATTCAGGACATTAAGCCGATCTCCATAACGAGTCCACAAGAAAAAACCTATATCGCGGATTTCGGCCAGAATATGTTCGGTACCCTTTGCCTGATCGTAAATGGAGAAGCGGGAACAAAGCTGACCATCCGTTACGCGGAATGCCTGAATCCGGACGGAACCATCAATCCGGGCAGTACGGAAGCCGGCTGGCTGGCCGAAGCTCAGCCTCATTATGACGAATATATTCTAAAGGGAAGAGGAGATGAGAGCTATCAACCAACATTCTCATGTCATGGCTTCAGATACGTTGAGGTATCCGGGTATCCAAATGAACTTAACGCCGACAGGATTACGGCAACGGTTATTCACAACGATATTCTGAACGGCTCCGAATTTACTTGCTCCAATGAACTGCTTAACAAGCTGCAGCATGGTGCGGTATGGTCGTTTCGATCCAATCTCGTCTCGGTTCCTATGGATTGTCCTGCAAGGGAGAGACAGGGGTGGCTGGGGGATGCCCACTGCCATTCGGAGGCGGACTGCTATAACTTCGACATGGCGGCTTTCTACGACAAGTGGTTCGACGATATAGCCGACAGTCAGTTAGAGAACGGCATCGTGCCACTTATATGTCCAAGCGAAGGTCATGAATATTCGCTTGATATGCCGTGGGTCGCCGCTGTCGTCTTCATTCCTTGGGACTATTACATGGCTTATGGTGACAAGGTGTTCTTGGCCAAACATTACGAATGGATGAAGCGATGTTTGCATGTCTTCCGAGCTCATCTGGATAGTGGATATTTGCTGCAGAACAGCCTTATTTTCGGAGATTGGTTCGGGAGCGCCACCGACATTTCCAAAACGTATTTGGCGACGGCTTACTATTACAAGTGCTTGGTTTTATTATCTGAAATTTCGGAACATTTGTACTATAAGGACGATATGTGTTTCTACGCAGGATTGGCTATGAAAGTAAAAGCTGGCATTAATGCTGCTTTCTTAAAGGATGGCATGTACTATGATACCAATTCACAAACAGCGAATGCCCTTGCTTTGTATTTGGGATTCGTTCCAGATGCGTCTAAGGCTGCAGTAACAGACAGTCTAGTCCAGGATATTCAATCCCGAGAAACGATGACGGTGGGCTGTCTCGGGGCAGAAGGCATTCTCGCGGCTTTGGCGGAGAACGGCAGAAATGATGTGGCTTATGCCCTCGCGAACAATACCAATAAAGGCTGCTGGGGGTATTGGATGAAAGAATATGGGGCTACGACGGCTCTTGAAAGCTTTGCCCATAACGGTGCTTCCAACAATCATGCATTTCTGATCGGCGGACTTGGCGCCTGGTTCTATAAATACCTCGCGGGTATCTCTCCCCTGCAGCCAGGGTATGAGGAAATTAAGATTAAACCGTATATCCCCGTTTCCATGAACGGCGCTAGCGCACAAGTATATACCGTCAGGGGACTGGTGAAATCGAGCTGGCAAATAAGCGGGACTCAGCTAGTGCTGAATGTGATAATTCCACCCAATGCAACAGCGGAAATATGCATTCCGGCCAGCCATTTGGCGAGCATCACTTTTGAAAACGAATGTTATTTGCTAAATGAAAGTCAGGTAGGGCGATTGAAGCTGGAAGGGGGATATGCAATATACCAAGTAGGTTCCGGCAATCACGATTTTCTAGCGGAATTAACGGAACAGAGAGCTTAAATGGCTTACGCAGCATAAAGCGATACAACGAATTTGGAAAGGAGGTGGGGATTAGCGCAAAATCGATGAGAAAAGGCAGGATTCATCAAGATTTACAGTGACGTTAGGTTCATTGATCTGGAATCATCAGGCAACCAATCGATTGGGAGGGAAATCTTCATGTTGACAAGCAATGCGCGAAGGTTGTGGACGACAATCGGAATGACGTTAGGCATGGCTATTGTGCTGTTCGTTGCCTCAGGCAGTCCCGTCTTTGCATTGAAGGAGCGAGCGCCGGTAGCGCTCGAAGAGATTCAGTCTCATGCAGCGGTAATGAATTCAAATTGGCTCGAACTTACCCTCGTCGATACGCCATACTCCGACGAGCATGTTACGAATACGGACTATTACACCATCACGAGCGAGGAAGATCCGGACTTCTCCGGTGGCGTTACCCCAACAATAGTCCATTACAGGTATTTCCCGGAGCAAGCGCCTTATAATCCATCGTCCTCAGGCAATATTGGCAAAATTCAAGTGCTTTATCGCGCTTATCTCAAGCTGCCTACCACACTCAAGCTCAAGGAAGGGAAAAACTACATGCTTTCCGTTAACGCTGCGGTTGCCAATGTAGAACCGTTCCCGTTCCAATTCGACGTAACGAAACCTAATCTGGCCATACACGCCAATCAGGTTGGTTACCCGTCCGAGGGTACCAAGATTGCTTATCTCTCACATTGGACCGGTCAAGGGAGCATCGATTTCTTAGGCTACAAGAATTTTCAAGTGATAGACGATACAACTGGCAAGAAGGTCTACTCAGGCGAAATCAAAGTGCATCTGAGAAACGACAGATGGACCCAAAGTGATATCTTTGCGCTTGATTTCAGCGACTTGCAGGCGCAGGGCTGTTATCGCATTTACATCCCCGGAGTAGGCACATCCTATCCTTTCGAAATTAGCAGCTTGATCTATAAGGATGATATTGCCTATACGATTACGCGTGCGTTATTCATGCAGCGAGACGGCGACCATGGACTGGATGATCCTAATCTTACCCATTGGAACCGACCGCCTTCGCATGAGGACGACGCGATCGACCAAGCAAAATTCATCGATAACGGTGGTATTCTAGCAGATGCGAAAATAGATTTGAAAGGCGGCCACATGGATGCTGGCGATCGGGGGAAGTATCCCTATAATTCGGCCTATGTGGGCATCGACATGCTGATGGCTGCCAAATACTTTCCCGAGCAGATCGAGGCGTTAGGGGAATCGCTGGAAATTCCCGAATCGGACAACGACATACCTGACTATCTGGACGAACTGGTATACGAGCTGGATTGGCTGACCAAAGCGATTATGAATACGTCAACGGATGGTACGCTTGCCAACTATCTAAGGCCTCAATCGCCGACTAAGCCTGAAGAAGGCTCGTACGAGATCGGATATGATCTGAAAGGTGCGGAAAAGCGTATGTTCTATAACCGTACGCAGGGACCTAACAAAGCGGAAACGTTGTTCGCGGCCGGGGTTCTGGCGCAGGCCTATAATACGCCTATCATGCAGGAGTATTATCCGAACAAAGTAAAGGATTACCTGATTGCTGCTAAAAAAGCGTACAAAGGCTTTATGGCTCACTATCAGGACGCGGAATACTTGAAGGAAAATACCTATTATGACGTTAGTAAAGAAGGGATTAAGAACACCTGGTCCAACGAAATGCTTTTGGCTTCAAGCGCGCTGCTTGTCGCGACGGGGAATGAGCCTGTTCAGGATCTGACTATTTCGGCGCAGGAGTTAAAGAATTGGATAACCAGCGAGATGCCGAAAACTCCAAGTGACTACGATTCGTATAAGCGTTACTTCTGGGTACTGGACCGGGCGTGGCTTGGCGCGTTCGTGTCGATGTACGAGAATCCGCATCTTACGCAAGTACTCAGAGAGTGGGCATATGACAACATTATCGATTTTGCGGAAAAGGAAATGGACCATGATACCCCGTTCGGCGCATCCACGCAGGACGAAGGGTACCCGAATCGGATCGGCTGGCGGTTCACAAGTTCCACCTTGATGCCAATCGTTGTCGGATATGGCGTAACACAAGATGCCAGGTATTTGGAGCGCATCCAAAAAACATGGGATTACACGCTGGGCGGCAACGCGGTGAGCCGGTCGTTCATCACGGGACTCGGCGATCCGCAGCGATCGCCAAGATGGTTCGTCCACGAGATGAATCAATATCAATGGGTGCAGCAGGCTGCTAACAACAACGGCTGGGTAGAGCCTCCCCCTGGCTTGCCGAATTCCGATATCCAAAGTGCAAAGTATCCAGCCTGGTTTAATGATACGTGGAATACGACGGCGAGAACACAAGTGTTCCCCTATTATGAGGGTCATGCCGTCATGTACCGGTATACGGATTCCTGGAACACGCAGAACGAGTATTCTATCAACATTTTATCTGCTAACGCGGCTTCCATGCTGCCGTTAATCCCTTTAGACACGTATACTCTAAACGTCAACTCTCCTAACGGGGACGTGTTTCCGGCTGGGGGAACTTACAGCGACGGCATGAAGATTACCCTGAAGGCGAAAGGCAAGCCGGGCTATAAATTCCTCAATTGGAGTGACGGTCTCGGAACGAACAGTACAATCGAGATTACGATGGATGCCAATAAGACGGTTACCGCGAATTACGTGCCAGTGGATATCCGTACCATTACGGTCACTGCGGTAAACGGTACAGTCGAGCAGGATCATCCTGAAGGACGCTACAGCGATGGCGATACCGTGACTTTGACTGCAGTACCTAAGTATGGCTATAAATTCATGGGCTGGGGTGATGAGTCATTTGGGAACAAGCCAACGATAGAGATCACTCTGCACGACGATCTTCATGTCACTGCGGAGTTTGAACTGCTCCCTCAATATACGCTGGCTGTCGAAGCGGAGAACGGATATGTGAAGATCAATCCCGTGAAGGAAACTTACGTAGAAGGAGAAGAAGTCATTCTGACCGCTGTTGACGACTTCGGTTATCAATTCGACGGCTGGACCGATGCTGATGACAATCTTATTGGCAAGGAAAACCCGATTATGGTGACTATGAACGAGGCAAAAGCAATTACGGCCAACTTCAAGGTCGTTTCAACCTTTACGCTCACTACAATTGCGACGGAAGGCGGGACTGTCGCAACGAAGCCGGTAACAAAGTCTGATGTGCAAGATGGACTTTACGAGCAAGAAACAAAGGTGATTCTGACCGCAACTGCCAAGCCGGGATATCTCTTTACAGGCTGGAGCGGCGGCTTGGTGAGCAGCAAAAACCCTGCGGAAGTAACAATTAATGGCCATACGACCGTAACGGCTATCTTCCAGCCAGCTAATGGATTGATGAGCGTGGATGTGACGCCTGTCGGAGCGCCTGGCAGCACGGAGGAGAACAACGGGGTCTACACATTGACGAGTAGCGGTAACAAATTCGCTTACGAGCCGGACAGCTTCCGATACCTTCTGCGCCCGGGACTCAAAGGCAATACGGTGTTCACGGCAAAGCTCGAATCATTCACCAGCGACAACACAGCGGGAGCGGTAGCTGGCATTCAAATCCGTTCGGGATTGGCAAGCAACGCGCAATACGTTGCCGTCATGGTCAAGGACGGGAAGCTTGTCTCTCAAGTCAGGAAAGGCGGCGATAGCAGCGATATGGTCGTCCTAGAAGAAGAAATAAGCTTGCCTGTCATGCTTCGAATTGAAAGAACGATTAACAGGGATATTACGCTGGCATGGTCGGCGGACGGTGTGACTTGGGAGAAGTCTGGTTTACACACGGTCTGGGATTGGAACAATCCCAACTTGGAGCTGACGATCGGCTTATTCACTTCCGCGGGTCAAGTTGCGGATTCAACCGAGGCGCCGACGATCAGAACGGCTACCGCGCAATTCAGCAATGTGACTTGGCCCGACATGCGCGAGCTGTCGATTGGTACGACGGGAGAAGGTGAGGTAGAGACTGATTCTGGTCTTTATGTAGCAAACTCGAGAGTGAAGCTCACAGCCGTGGCTGGTGAAGGACAAATTTTTGCAGGCTGGTCAGGAGGCCTGACTGGCAGGGCCAATCCTTCCTACATTACGATGGATATCGACAAGACGGTAACCGCCAACTTCGAGGATGCTCCGGCGAAGGTGAACCTGGAATTAGCGGAGGTAACAGGAGGCATCATCGAAGCCATTCCCGGTTCCAGCGGAAGCGGGAATCAAGAGGGAGAATACTTGCCTTTCACCGAGGTGAAGCTTCATGCCAAGCCGGCATTGGGCTACCGCTTCTTATATTGGGAAGGTGATTTAATCGGCACGGAGGATACCGTTCAGCTTCGCATGGACGGTCATAAAACCATCTCTGCGAAATTCGTATCCTACAAAAGTGAAGAAATTGGGACGAATCTCCCCGGAAGCACAACTGAGGATGCAACCGGCATTACGATGAATGCATCGGGACAGATCATTTGGGGGGGAACTGACAGTTTCCGGTATACTTACCATGATCATCTTACAGGCAGTTCGACGATTGTTGCACGCATTACCGATTTTAACGCAACAGCGGGCGATGCGCGCGCTGGCATCATGATAAGGCAAAGCACCATGGCGAACAGTTATTATCAGGGCATATTTATTACGAATGAGAAAAAGATACAAAGCCAGTTCAGAATCGGCGCTACGTCAGGGAAAAAGCTATCCGAAGAAACGATGACTTCCTCCGTGTGGTTGAAGGTGGAGAAAAACGGAACGCAGATCTCAACTTTTTATTCGAAGGACGGCGAGCAATGGACGCAGCATGATTCGCAGAATTTCGCTACGTTCCAAGGTCCGTACACGGCTGGATTGGCCGTGACCGCGGGACAAAACAATAAACTCGTGACAGCTAAGTTCGATCAAGTAGAGCTGCCTGCAATTCCTACTTATGAGCTGCACACGGAAGCCGTCAATGGAGAGGTAACAGCCGATCTAACTGCGGAAGCATATCCGGCGGGAACCCTCATCTCGCTGACGGCAACGCAGGATGAAGGGTATGTGTTCACAGGTTGGAGCGGTGACAAAAGCGGTATTGCAAATCCGATCGTTATCACGATGGACGCGAGCAAGCATATTGTGGCGAACTTCAGAAATGCGGCGGATAAGTATACCCTTACCGTAGAGGAAGTAAATGGAACGGTTGAACGCGATCTCAATCAAAGCGTATATGATGCGGGGACGGCGGTAACGTTGAAGGCCATTCCGGCTCAAGGCTACGCATTTGTCGGCTGGAGCGGAGCTATCCGCGTCGAATCCAATCCGGTTACCGTGATGATGGATGACGATAAGACCATTACTCCAATTTTCTCACGGGTGTTGACGGAAGCGGAACACTTCTCCAGTCTTAACATCGGAACCGGTCATGAGGGAACCGTAACGCAGAACGGAGCTGATTTCTCGGTTGGCGGTTCCGGGGGCAATATATGGGGAAGGGTTGACAGCTTCCAATATGTTTATCAGAATCATAGCCAACTCGCGGGAGATGCTACGATCGTAGCTCGAGTCGACGACGCGGCATTCACGGGAGCCGCTGCCAGCTCGAATACGAAGATTGGCATTATGATTCGTCAAAACACGAATGCGGACAGTGCTTTCCAAGGCATCTTTCTCGACGGAGGCAGGGCGATTAGAAGCATACACCGCAGCATTCCTGATGGTTGGGCAAGCGCAAATCAGGATACGGTAACGGCAAATTCGGGAGCCGTTTGGTTGAAGGTCGAGAAGAAAGGCAATACCTTCAAGACGTATTATTCGACAGATGGGCTTGACTGGACAGTGAGAAGCTCGCAAACAATCGCGTTTGCCGGGTCGTTCACGGCAGGATTGGCCGTTGCTTCGGGGACGGACGGCAAGTTCGCGAAGGTCGACTTCAGCCGCATCGAATGGCCGTATATTCCATAATGACACGCTGAGCACAATGAATGAATAGAAAAGGAAGCGGGAAGATCCGTGAAGCGATCACGGATCTTCTTCTCTTGTTATCAAAGATTGAGCAGGAGCTTACATATAGGAGTGATGACATGTGATAGGCAAAGATACAGGAATTCGAATCGGCACCATCGTTGAAGGACAAGACGCGGTGCGCATCATTCCACAGATTGCGGAGCACGGCTTCGAATCCTTCCAACTATCCTTTTGGCAGACGACGGGCGCCATAAACTTGGCCGAGATGGCAAAGCAAATGCGCGAAACGATCGGAGATCGCGACTTGAAGATCTCCGCCCTAAGCGTATACGGGAATCCATTAACAGACGGAGTGGGGAACATGGATACGATTGCCAGCTGGGAGCGGCTCATCGATCATGCGCACTTGTTCGGAACGGACATAGTCTCCGGCTTCGCCGGTAGAATAGCTGGACAGCCGATTGACGAATCTTTGCCGCGTTTCGCCCAAGTATTCGGCGAGCTTGCTCTCCGGGCAGAAGACCGCGGCGTGCGAATAGCATTCGAGAACTGCGACATGGGAGGATCGTGGGAAAGCGGTGACTGGAATATTGCCCATAATCCGGCCGCGTGGGAGAAGATGTTCAACGTGCTTCCGTTCGAGCACGTGGGCCTCGAATGGGAGCCCAGCCATCAAATGGTAAACTTGATCGATCCGATCCCTCAGCTTCGCAAGTGGGTAGACAAAATCTTTCATGTTCACGGCAAAGATGCCACGATCGCATGGGACATCTTGCGCGAGGAAGGCATACATGGTCCGCGTCCGTTCTGCTGGCATCGGACGCCAGGCTTCGGCGATACGAATTGGACCGACATCGTTACGATTCTTCGCCAAGCGGGTTACCAAGGAAGCATCGACATCGAAGGGGGTCATGATCTTGTCTATAACGGAGAGTTGGAGATGACGGGTCAAGTTCATGCGTTAAATTATCTTAAAAAATGTAGAGGTGGCAGCTATGTGCCTAATCCCCTGCCGTGATCAAGATCCAGTAGCTTTCGGATACCGAATTAGAGTTATTTTTTTCATTGAGTTAATGAGTAACGGTACTTGAACAGACAAGGAGCGGTTTGCTGCGGCAATTACTCTATTTTTTAATAAAGCGGACGGGCGGTGTAGGGCAATAATGCAATCGAATCTATTAAAATAATTATTCCAAAAGAAGGAAATGGGGATAAGTTCAATGAATTTGTTTAATGCAACTATTTGCAGAAAACTTTGAATTTGATTTCATGAATAAAGACAAGTATTCCGCCCGATATGACTGAGTTATCTATTAAAGAATCAGATAGAAAAGGAACGGTAACCCGTGATCGAATTAATAAGAAAAGACTGGAAAGAAATATTGACCACGTACAGTTTAAGGATAACTGGAAATCGATGGGACGCGGAGGATTTAACGCAAGATGTGATTGTAAAAGTGATTGAGGCAGTTCGAAAGAACCCGGAAAGGCCTATTACGAAAGCCTATTTGTACCGTATAGCGAAGAATGCTTGGATTGATAGTCAACGAGCACATAAAATCCGAACTGTACCGTTTGAACAAAATCATGAAGCAGCGACTCCTGATTTCTTGTTATCTAGCCGAGAGCTATTAGAACAGTTAGCGGAACGACTTTCACCGCTGATGTGCGTAATATTGCTGTTAATGGATGTATTTAATTTTACAGCAAAGGAGACTGCAGTGTTCGTAAAGATGAGAGAAGCAGCAGTACAAGTATCATTAGGACGGGCTAGACTTAAGCTGAAAAAGTTATCTCAAGAGTCAACTGCAATTAAGAAGAAAAAAGTCGTTCAAAAAAGAAAGGGAACTGTTGTTGATCTCGATGTGTTGGTTGATGCTTTTCAAAGATGCGATCCAAAAGCTATATATCATGCTTTCATCGGACTTGCTCAAGAGGGAATGCATCTCTCCCAGCTTAAGGCATTAAACGGGAAGTTGCACTTTACGTTCAGAGATCCTGACGATAATCTATTCAATGTCATTTCTAAATAAATATTTTTGGTCTGTTTGGTTTTTGCTTCAATCAACGTTTCTTGAAATGGAGTCATACTAACATGGAGGGGATGATCAGCATGTCGGGAATTCTAAGAAATGCGTTGAAAGCCGTATGTTCAATTTACATACCAGTTAGAAGCCCTTTAAAATCGGCGAAATGGTGGCAGCAAAATTTCGGGCTAGAGTATGCAGTTCCGTATAATGAAGCGGAGGCTCAAGTCATCTTAAAGCTGTCAGACGGACAATGGATGCATTTGGTAGAGACAGAAGGTCCAATCGAAAATCAATTTCCGAATAAAGCCGGGTATGAAATGTTCAGGTTGACCTTTGAAGTGAGGCAGATCGAAGTACTGTATGACCATCTAAAAACAACCGACATACAAATCGGCAGGCTAGAGGATCGCGGGAGCTGCGGCATTAATTTTGTGTTTTATGATCTAGATGGCAATAAATATGACGTGAATGAATGTGTAAACGTTCATCGGACTCCTGAAGAAGTGGATAAAGTTAAAGTACATTTATTCGACCAGATCAAGTGATTAGTATGCATATTAATTTGCTATTTCAGTAACCCTGAGTTAACTTGTGCCATAGGCCATCCCAATTGGGATGGCTCTATTTATAGCGTGCCTTTACAATTTTTGTAACATTATAGTGTACAATGATCGAGAACGGGTTGACCATGGCCGACACTACCGTTGCAGTGAATACGCCTGCCAACAACCCGCAAGCACGAACAATAGAATGGCTCCGATCGACAACGCGCTGAGCAGATCGCCGATGATCTTTACATCCCGGAAAAAAATTTGTGAAGACAATGTATTGATGATGTGATAACAATGTAATGACTATGTATTGACAATATCGTTGTATTCGTCTTATGATTAGTGTATTCAAATAAGGAGGTATCAACTAAATGGATGCTAATTTACAAATACGCATATCAAAAGACATAAAAGAGAGTTTCCAGCAGATAGCTAAGGAAAATAATAAAGATACTTCGTCATTGGTACGTGACTGGATTTCTTCGTATATAGCTGAACATCAGCGAACGGATGAAGAAGAAGCTGCTGATCTATATCGCGCCGGTTACCAATTGCAAGAAGCGCTTGGGGGGAGAGAACATGTTAGCAAGGAGTTTGCAAAACAATTGCAGGAATATTCCTTAACGAATCAAAAAGAATTTACACAGCGGATACTAACTACTTACTTGGACCTGGAGTTGACAATTCCTTCATGTGTATCGAAAACGTACAAAGGATACGCCTATTCTCAAATGTTTTTGTTGGGTTTAATAGGGGAAAAGCCGAAGGAAAGAGCTTAGGCTACTCCTTTCGTTTAGGAGTCTGTTGTTTCTAACGATCAGGTGCCTTAAGGGCCAGGTAATCGGTTTAAAAGTCAGTAAGTTACCCCTTTAGAGCTTTAATTGCGCGTCTATTGGGGTAACTTTTTTTGTTTCATTTATTCGGTTCCAGATTATTTTCCGATTGCAGGTTGTCCAGTTATAGGATCTGTATTCGGATCCCAGTTTTTTAGAGGATCTACGCGGAATCGAGTCAGTTCCGTACTGCTGATTTTCCAGACGCCATCTACTTTTTTATACGATTCATGGTATTGGCCGTACCCGTGATGTCCTGGATAAGCGTCTTTTGAGTCAGGGAAGGTTAGCAAATCCTCCATAGCCCAAATACCTTTGGCGTTTTCCTTGTCAAATAGCTCAATCTCAGGCATATAGCCATGATGAACCGTCGGTGCTTTACCCACAAGGTCCCCGATCATTTTCCCATAAGCGGCTGGCCCGCCTTTGGAATAATCTTGGCCGTCGGAAACTAGCTTGGCTTCCGCTGTAAACAGTTCCCCAAATTCAGTCCATTTTTTCTCATCAACAAAACGAAAATAACGGGCTTTTAACTGTTTGATTTGCTCCATATCTTCCAAGCGTAAATACTTGCCCTCAAGTTCAGCGATTTTCGCAGCTTGCTGGGTCTGAATATCTTGCTCTGCCTGCGCATCTTGCTTCGTCTCATTATTTTGCCCGGAGCATCCCGAGAGTATTGTAGTTATCATGACTAATCCCAAAATAACGCTGTATATAAACTTCATGTTCCTAAACATTATGAACACTTCCTTTGTATGATTGTATTCGTCTGCATACGCATTAGCTCTAAGCTGCTGCTTACAGACACTATTCTCTTTTGTATTCGTTTCATGGAATTGACCGCATCATTAACTCGAATAGCTTCCATTACGTCAAAAACGTTGTGTTTAGACGACGCAGAATCCTTATCGGGCGGAGATTAGAAAGGTAAGAGAAGCCTCGACCTTTATGAATTGGATTTATACAAATTGAATGATATCCTCCAAGGGCCGTCTCGATTTGGCACGCGCCGGTTCTTTGGAACGATAGCCGAACGCCGTCATCACGCTCAAACCGAATTGGCCGTTTTCAAGCAACCCTTTTTTCTCAAGCAGTTCATTGACGGCATCCATTTCGAAGCCTTCGATTGGACAAGAATCGATCCCGATATGCGCCGCTGCTGTCATCATATTGCCCATTGCCAAGTACGTTTGCTTCGAAGACCAGTCCAGCAAGGTCCGCTCGGTGTCCAAATGAAGGTCGTCGTAAAATTGTGCATAAGCTTGCTGCATGCTTTTAAAAACTTCCAAAGGCATGCCCTTTATTAGGGTCTGCTGTTCCAAGATATAAGAAGAATCATAAGTGAGCCCTTTTCTGGCCAAAATGATAACAAAATGGCTCGATGTTGGCAGCGACCGGATTGCCCCGGATACGAGCGGTGCGAGTTCATTTCTGAATTCCGAGCTTTGCACGATCACGAATTTCCAAGGCTCATTGCCTCCAGAGCTCGGAGAAAGACGGCCAGCCTCGAGTATGAATCGAAAATCTTCATCTGATATTTTTCTCGTCGGATTGAATTCTTTGGTTGCATGCCTGAAATAATACGTGGCCAACAAATCTGATTTTTTTGTCTCGATATTCATGGTTTATTTTCTCCCCGTGAGTAAATTTTTATTAACGTATTGCAATGTCCTGGAATCCGAAACGTGTTAAATATGGAGCCCCCACCATTTACAGAAAAGTCAATAAATCTTCCATCTCCCAAATACCCTTCGCGTGTTTTCATCGGTCCAATAAATCTCCGGCATATGTTCTTGGAACATAATGATCTGATCTACTGTGCCTACATGTTTAATTCGCCTCTTTTCAAAAATGATAGTGAACGAAGCGTTTGTTGCTTCGGAGTCAACTATAGCAGGTATTCGTTTATCTCATAAGAACGTAATTTTTTTACACATGCTTTAGAAAAATAAAGTCATGGTACCCGCCTTTCATCCAGACAAGTTTCGCTCCAATACTCGAAATTCTATGCTGCACAAACAATTTCATCTTCGTACAGGGAAAATGAAATGGCTTCTTTAATAGCTTTATATTTATAAAGCATATTTAAAAAAATTGCCTTCTTATGAAAAAAACCAATTCCTGATATAGTTGACCGCGAGGCATTCGATACCTCAGTAACTTACTAAATAAATGAGGTCGTTCATCTATCCTGGCCATTAATAACCTTCTTTAGCGAAGCTTTTTACAGTAGACGAAAACATGGTTCAGATGGACAAGCGTTTAGCATTCGACAATCGGGCCAAAGACTGGTTGATCATTTATTATTTATGGGGGAGATCATACATGAGAGATGCTTACAAAGCAATTTTCGAACCGCTTCAACTGCAAAGCGGCAAGCATTTGAAAAATAGAATGGTCATGGCCCCAATGGGTCATTTGGGATCGCTGACAGGAGGGTATATTTCCGAGGAAGAATTGGCTTATTACGATAAGAGGGTTAGAGATGTCGGGATGGTCATTACGTCAGCTACGACAATTAAAGAAGGTACTCACTATCCGGGTTTGCCGGCCGTGGAGACTGACGAACATATTCCGGGACTGCGAAAACTTAGCGCCGTATTGAAATCCCATGGAGCCGCTGCGGTTATGCAATTGTTACATGAGGGGGCTAACGGATCAGGTGAAGCGCCGAGCGCAGTAGTAGCGGAGAATTCCGAACTTCCACTGCCGCGCGAATTATCCGATACCGAAATTGAATCGATCATTAAGAAATTTGGTGACGCGGCAAGACGAGCCATTGAAGCGGGTTTCGATGGAGTCGAAATTCATGGCGCAAACGGATTTCTGGTTCAGCAGTTTACTTCCCCCCATTACAACCGCCGTATGGACCGATGGGGAGGCACGTCAGAAAATCGATTAGCTTTTCCGCTTGCCGTTATTAACGAAGTCAAAAGAGTAGTGGCAGAAAGCGAAAAGCCGTTTATCATCGGTTACCGAATTTCGCCGGAGGAAGCAGAAACGAACGGTTTGACGATGGCGGATACTATACGAAACGTCGATATGCTCGCGGATCAGGGTTTAGATTATATTCACGTTTCCCTACATCAATTCTGGTCAAAGCCACGTCGAGGCACGAATGATACCCGGTCTCGGATGGAAATTCTTAAAGAAGTCGTCGGTGACCGCACGGCCTTAATCGGCGTTGGCGAAATAAAAACGCCGGAAGATGCCGCTATGGCGCTATCCACCGGTGTAGAACTTCTCGCGATTGCTAGAGGACTGCTCTTGGATCCGGAATGGGTTCAGAAGGTGCACGAAGAAAATGAGGATCTTATCAAGAAAAAATTATACCGCGGCGATCAATTGGATTTGATGCTACCCAACGCTTTATGGAAAATGATTGAAAATTTTATTCCGTTTGAGGATTAACATTAGTGTTCAACCCGTCAAACCCGCTTGGGTTTGACGGGTTTTTACTTTATATCGACAATTTCCGTAAGTTATGAACAAAAACTTTTTCGGGAAACTATTTCAAAAACTGTTTACGAAAACGGATAGGAGATAGTCCTACGCTACGCTTAAAGCAGGCTGAGAAATAAGGGGAGTAACGGAATCCGACTTCTTCAGAAATAAGTTCGATCGGCCATTCCGTTGTAATCAGCAACCGTTTAGCACGCTCCAATCGAAACTCCAGCAGATATTCGTTAGGCGTGAGTTCATACTTTGCTTTCATGCACCTAACGATATAATTCGGATGAAAATGCAGGGCAGAAGCTAGAATTTCATTGGTTATCTTTTCTCTATAATTTTTCTGAATGTATGCTGCAGCCAGTTCAGCCAAACGGGCCGATACTGAACGTGTGTTGTTCAAGCCTTCCTTTTCGAGCATGGCGAGCAGTTCGGCTAGCAAGCGCTGCTCCTCCCAGAAAGAGCCGTTGATTGGCAGCGCCAGCAATTGTTTTACTAGATTGAAATACAGCTCAGGATTAGATAACTGTGAATGCTTCGGGAGTCGAAGTCCGTAAGGATTGCCGAAAGGCCGCGTTGAATACAATATTCCTTTTTGATTGTTTTTCGGGTATGTCTCCTGATGTTTCGAATGCTCAAAGTGGACCCAATAAAAAACGGTTTCCTGATAGCAGGGACTTACCGAGTAATGCTCTCCTTCAGGCAGCAGCAGCAGTGTATCTCCTCTTGTCAGCTTCCATTGCTGTCGGTTTTCTCCTATATGCAGTTCTCCCTTCGCCACGATCAATAGATCGTAAATGCCAAGATTTTTTCTATTAGGATGATGATCTCCGATCTGGAATTCTGAACATCCGGATCCCAAATAATAGGGAATCGGCGGTGTTTTTAGTTCAACGATTAGCTCTTCGCTCAAAACTCTATCTCTCCTTTCTGTGTTATTTTTTATAAAAAAAAGGTTATTTCATTTCTATTTGACCAGTAAAGTAAAGCATATAATTGAAAACGTTAAGAGTCAAATTGTATAGGAGGAATCAATATGCAGAAAACGCAAGTAGACATTCAGGATCAATTCTGGCAGGACTATTCAGGGCTAATTCGAAATACAGTCATTCCTTATCAATGGGAAGCGCTTAACGATAGGATTGAAGGAGCGGCGCCTAGTTATGCGATTCGCAACTTCAGAATTGCAGCAGGCTTGGAGGAGGGCGAATTTGGGGGCTGGATCTTTCAAGACAGCGACCTATACAAATGGTTGGAGGCGGTTGCATTTTCGCTCAGACATCATCCTGACCCTGAATTAGAGAATATAGCAGACGGCGCTATCGATCTGATTGGACAGGCGCAGCATGAGAATGGCTATTTGAACACTTACTATACGGTAAAGGAGCCGGGAAAACAGTGGACAAATCTTCACGAAGCCCACGAGCTTTATTGTGCAGGCCACTTGATCGAAGCGGCTGTCGCTTATTATCAGACTACGGGCAAGAGCAAGCTACTGGGCATTGCACGCCGATTCACTGACCTCATTGACCGTATGTTTGGAACACAACCAGATCAAATCCGTGGATACTGCGGGCATCAAGAGATTGAACTAGCATTGGTCAAGCTATATGAGGCTACGGGTGAAGAACGATTTTTGACTCTAAGCCGATATTTCATTGACGAGCGGGGAAGCAAGCCAAGCTATTTTATTGAAGAATGGGAACGCCGGGGAAAGACCAGTATTTGGTCGGAAGGAACACCAAATCTTGAAGTGTATCAATGCCATCTGCCAGTACGTGAGCAATCCGTTGCCGTAGGTCATTCTGTGCGGGCCGTCTATATGTACACGGCAATGGCTGATCTGGCGCGCCTAACCGATGACGACGAGCTGCGCAAAGCTTGTGAGCGCTTATGGGACAACACGACACGCAAGCAGATGTATATCACAGGCGGGATCGGGTCGACTCATCTTGGAGAAGCTTTCTCGTTCGATTACGATCTGCCTAATGATACCGTGTATGCAGAGACATGCGCCTCAATCGGCCTGATCTTCTGGGCACGCCGGATGCTGCAGCTGGAAGCCAAAAGCGAGTACGCGGATGTAATGGAGAGAGCTCTATACAACAATGTGCTGGGCAGCATGTCCAAGGACGGCAAGCATTTCTTTTATGTAAACCCGCTAGAAGTTTGGCCGGAGGCCAGCTCCAAAAATCCCGATAAGTTTCACGTAAAGCCAGTGCGTCAACCATGGTTTGGCTGCTCCTGCTGCCCGCCTAACGTAGCACGGCTTCTCAGCTCGCTTAGCGATTATATTTACGATGTAAGCGATGACGGCAGTAAAGTCTACACTCACCTTTTTATTGGCAGCGAAATTGGTTTTGAAACAGGTGGTTGCCAGGTCGTATTGCGTCAGCACTCCGAATTGCCATGGAACGGCAGAATCGAATTTTCCATCTCGTTATCTGGCACTGCAGGCAGCGCCGCATTCGAACTCGCGCTGCGAATCCCGAACTGGTTCCAAGATGGACGACCGGTATTGAAAGTGAACGGTACCGACTTGGATTACCCTGTGGAAAATGGTTATGCGAAGGTTGCGCGAAGCTGGTCGGATGGCGATACGCTTACTTGGCTGCTGCCGCTGGAGACGAAATTGATTGCCGCCAATCCGCAGATTAGGGCGGATGCCGGGAAGGCAGCCATCCAACGCGGCCCTCTCGTATATTGCGTCGAAGAAGCGGATAATGGATTGCCTATTGCTTCATTATCATTAGCCGGCGAGCCGGAATTGACGGAGAGCGCAGCTGCCGACCTGTTAGGCGGCTGCATGGTTGTGGAAGGTAATGGGCAGGTGGTGGATGAATCCGCGTGGACGGAGAATCAACCATATCAGCCGCTCCGCAAGCAAACCAGACCGGTTCGTTTCAAGGCGATCCCTTATTATTTATGGGGAAATCGCCAAGCGGGTGAAATGAATGTATGGTTGCGTTACTGAAGATCGATTCGAATAATTAGAATGCTCATAAACAGCTATGTTTTGTAACGAATTATAATGATTTTCTTTTAAAAAAATGCTAAGGGTCCCTGGATGAGCCATCCAGGGATCTTTCGGTAGTTTTCAAAGACGGAGCTGAGAACATGAAGAAAGAGAATGAACGAAAGTCCCATATGGATCGTATGACATTGAAAAATCGGATTCTCTTGCTATTTGCTGCCGCGACGTTAATTCCTTTCATCTTCACCTGCTATGTATCTTATAACACCATTACTTCGATTCTGAACACGAAGCTGCAATCCGGCATCCAAAGTAACTTGAAGCAGGTAAGGCTGTCGTTTGAGAATACGTTGAGTAATCTGAATCACGTTTCTCAGCAACTTGCCTTTGAAGGGAACATAGGCAAGCAGTTGGAATTGTTCCTGACTGCGGATAAACCCTATGATCGCAGCTATCTTACGGATCAGATCAAGTATCAGCTTAATCTGATCACATTCACTAATCCAAATATTGGATTGACGATGTATTACTTCGGTAATGACGGTACCATTCATTTCGAAAATATGGGTGTGAAGGACTCTTTCGATATCGAAAACCTACCCATTATAGCTGAATATTACGGTATTACTTACTTTGGGCCTCACATGAGCAATGATCGGTTTAATAATCAATATGTGTTTTCCGCATTGCGCAAGGTCGAGCTGCCTGAGCGGGAAGATGCTTATGTCTATATTGAATCCGGTTTTAAATTAACACAGAGCGTGCTTGATCTTGATGGTGTTAGCAAACATACGGATCATCTGATTTTGGATAACAACGGACGAATTTCATATAGCGAGTTAAATGACGTATTTCCGGAGAATTCATCGTTTCCAGGCTTGGAATCCCCGTCTTTGGCATCCGGAGTGACGTTCGATTATTATTGGTATCGCCAAATTAGCAATCAAGGATGGAGCGTCGTCTCTCTCATTGCCAAATCCGACTACAACCAGGAGAAGAATCGCTGGTTCATGCAGATGATAGTGCTGGCGGTTCTATTTGCCGCAGTCGGATTAGCCATCGGTTGGCTGCTTTGGAAGATGGTTTATCGCCCTCTCTCCAAATTCAACAAGGAGATCAGATGGATGGCAAACAGCAATTTCAATGCTGTAACGACCCAATCGCGAATACCGGAATTTGAGGCGCTGTTAACCCAATTTCGGCATATGAAAGTTCAAATCGCACAACTTTACTCGGAGGTAGAGATCAAGGAAAAGCGCAGGGCAGATTTAGAGATCGAAAAGCTTCTTTATCAGATTAATCCGCATTTTCTGATGAATACACTGGACACCGCGCATTGGCTTGCTGTAATGAACGGGCAGGAAGAAATTGATCGGCTTGTCACTTCGCTGAACAAGCTTCTTTATTACAACCTAGGCAAAGGAAATAGCAGCTCGACGATTAGGGAAGAGATCGACTCACTCAAGCAATATCTGATTCTCCAGCAAATTCGGTACGATTTTCATTTTGATGTTCGTTTGCAGGTAGATGATGAACTGCTGGATCTGTCTGTTCCAAGATTTATTCTTCAGCCGTTGGTCGAAAATGCGCTGTACCATGGCCTGGAGGACGATGGAAGAATAGAGGTGAACGTCACCATGAGCGATCGCCTTGAAATTGAGATTCGGGATAACGGCGGAGGCATTTCCGATGAAACCATCCTTGCATTGCTGGAACAAGAACAAACCGAACGCCACCGGGTAGGGATGGGAATTGGGATGAATTACGTGAAAAGGATGCTGGAATCTCATTATGATGGTCATGCAAATCTTTCGGTAACAAGCAAGCTAGGCAAGGGTACAGTTATTGTCATTCAGATTCCGATTGCGAAGGAGGACAACCAGTCATGATTGATGTGCTCATTGTTGATGACGATAAACTTGTGCGCAAGGGGCTCATGTCCGTGATGCCGTGGGAAGCATTTGGAATGAGAGTTGTAGGAGAGGCAGCGAACGGAGAAAAGGCGCTCGAATTTCTAAAGGAGAATCGGGTGGAGCTAATGATGACTGATCTGGCAATGCCGGTCATGTCAGGAATCGAGTTGATCCGCATCGTCCGCAAGCGTTATCCTGAGGTGGCTATCGCCGTACTGACCTTACATCAGGATTTCGAATATATACAGGAAGCACTCCGTTTAGGCGCCATTGATTATATAGCGAAGGTTCAGCTAGAGAAGGAGCAGTTCGAAGAGGTGCTTGGGCGTATTCATGCACGTATGCTGAACGAGCAGCGAAATCAAATGGATGAACCGCAGTCGATGGGCAATGGCATTTCCCTTGCAGATGAAGTATATGTGCTTCTGGAGGTTGGAGACAAGCCTGTCGTTCCTAGTCAAAAACAGGATATTCTTTCATTGGATTGGAGAATGGAGTCGGATGGGCAGATTCAGATATGGTCGCCCAACTACATCCAGGAGCATCTGCCTGGAGCTGGCGCTAGTGAAGGTTTACTACCGCCTCTGCCAAGTGAAACATATGGCTCAAATTGGCGTTTAGTACAACTGCGGGATGCAAACGGCATGTTGTGGACCGACCTGTATCAGCTGTTGCGAAATTACAAGCAGAAGAATTTCTTTTATGAATGTGACGATTACGAACCTCATCCTATTAAAAAGTCTGTCTACGAGCTGCAAGAAGAGATGGAAAAGATAGGTGAAAGCGAGGATGAATTGGCGAAGGAGATGCTGCATGCATTCACATGGGTCTATGATGACCAGAGTTTTTATGCCATGCAAGGTAGGCTCAGAGAGCTCATGCTGCCAATTCCAAAACTCATGCAATTGCTTTACGGATTTACATTAGATTGGAACCGTCTTTTTAGAGCCGTTACGCTAAACAGTATGTCGCTTCCAGACACGCTCGCGAGCTGGAAGGACGTTATTAAGTGGATGGAAGCCTTCAGGAAGCTGGCTCTTGCGCTGACAGGCAATCTGCAGCTAAGCCGGGAAGTGAGCGGCAGCATCATGTCAGCCGTAAAGATTGTTCATGAGGAGCTTGCGTTTCCTTTATTTGCGATTGATGTTGCCAAACGGGTCAATCTAAGTCGAAGCTACTTCAACCAATGCTTTAAGGAGGTCGTTGGACACTCTTTCAATGAATACCTCCGCAAGGTACGGATAGATAAGGCTAGGGAATATCTTGCCCAAACGGCCAAGCCGATCGTCTGGATTGCCGAACATACGGGATATGCGGATGAGAAATATTTCAGTAGGACATTTCGCGATCAGACAGGCATGCTTCCGAGTGAATATCGACAGCAACACAAGATAAGGTAGAGTCATGGATCCCTTAAGGGGGACAAATGGCCGTTAAGCTTAAATTCCGTTCATTTATCCCCCTGTGTCTCGATCTTGGTTCTATCCGTTCATGGATTTAAGTCGTGTTATATTGATGATGCTTGACCACATTGATTACGACTAGAAAGGGGAAAGACAACAAATGAGCAAGAAATATGTGTTTACCGTTATGGCTGCCCTGCTCGTACTGTTAAGCGCTTGCAGCAATAAGGGAAGTGAAGGGAACGTTGCTAACACTCCTCCTGCATCAACGAATGGAGGTGCCGAAATCGCTGATCCATTCGGTAAATACGAGGAGACCATCACGCTTACGTATGGCAAGGAAGTAGATCCTACAGACAAAAGCTTGCCTGCAGGAGACACGCCGGAAGACAACCAGTATTCTCGTTATGTGAAGGAAAATTTGAACATCGATACGAAAGTGTCTTGGCAAGCGGCAACAGGCACTAACTATAACCAGAAAGTGAACCTTGCGGTTTCCAGCAACGACTTGCCGGATGCACTAGTCGTTAAGGATACACAGCTTAGAGCTATGGTGAAGGCTGGCCAGCTAGAGGATCTTACAGAAGCATTTGAACAATATGCTTCTCCGGCTATCAAAAATTTCATGGAGAAGACCAATGGCGTATCAAATGAAGCAGTCACATTTGACGGAAAAATGTATGCGATCCCGAGCATTCAGGTTCAATCCGATGGCGTCCATCAGATGTGGATTCGCAAGGACTGGCTTGACAAGCTTGGGCTCGAGCCTCCGAAAACGATGGATGATCTGGAGAAAGTCGCGAAGGCGTTCGTTGAACAAGATCCGGACGGCAATGGACAGAAAGATACCATTGCAATTGCCGGACAGCAAAATGGAGCGAGGTTGTATGCGAATGCGCTCGAATCTACAAACAACACGTTTGGTCTCGATCCGATCTTTGGAGCCTACAAATCACATCCTGGTTATTGGCTGAAAGATGACGCGGGCAATCCCGTATACGGATCAATATTGCCAGAGACAAAAGAAGCACTGGCAAAGCTTCGGGACTTATATGCTAACGGCCTGATTGATAAGGAAATCGGAATACGAAAAAGCGCCTACGAGCCGGTAGTTAACGGAAAAGCGGGAATCTTTTTCGCTCCATGGTGGATGGGCTACGGTCCGCTGCCGGATGCAATTAAAAACGATCCGCAGGCTAATTGGCAAGCCTACTTGCTCCCGCTTGACGCGGACGGGCAATTCAACGCACATATGGGAGCGCCATCCACGTTGTTCGTTGTTGTAAGGAAAGGCTACGAGCATCCAGAAGCCGCGATCAAAATGCTCAACTTGCTTGTCCGCGACGAATCCAAATTCGATATTTCAGTTCCTGTCGGCCACTATCCACTCCGTGTACCGATGTCTTATACGGATGAAAGTGAATATTCCGCCAAGGCGCTGCAAGACATTCTGGCTGGCACGAAGAAACCAGAGGATTATACAGACCCTGGATATAAGCTGCTTGCAGCCGATATTCAGAACGTAAAGAAAGTTAAAAAAGAGCCTTATGACAATATGGATATCCAATATTGGGATCCACAGGCCGACACAGGTGTATGGAGTCGTATGTACTCGCTTCTTGTGGGATCCTCTGCTCTGCAGCAGGACTACAATAAAGTATATAGCGTGCTATATTCACAGACAAAAACGATGGAAAGTCGTTGGTCAAATCTCAAAAAGCTGGAGGACGAAACGTTCTTGAAGATCATCATGGGCGCTGCTCCAATAGATGATTTTGATAAATTTGTATCTGATTGGAAGAATCAAGGCGGTGACAAGATTACGGAAGAAGTCAAAGATTATATGAAATAATGACGATTACAGACGCGCCGGTGTCATCCGGCGCGTCATGCCAGCCAAGCATAGCGAAGGAGGAACGGAATAGGTGAGAAACAGAGCATTCACCAAGCATTACTACATCATGCTTCTTCCCGGTTTTGTCTGGTTGTTTCTGATTAGTATCATCCCTATATTTGGGGTGGTAATCGCTTTTCAGGATTTTAATCCCGGTCAGGGCTTTTTCAAATCGGAATGGATAGGGCTTGAAAATTTTCGATATATGTTTTCGTTGAACGATACTAGAACCATTTTTTTCAATACGATTTTTATTGCAGTCATGAAAATAGTAGGCAACCTGATGATACCGCTAGTCTTTGCTATTATGCTCAATGAGCTTCGCTTAATGGCTGCAAAAAGGTGGATACAAACGATCGTTTATTTGCCTCATTTTTTGTCATGGGTTATTTTGTCTGGAATACTGCTCGATATCTTTTCCTACACCGGCCCTGTAAATGTCTTATTACATACGTTTGGAATAGATCCCGTGCTATTCTTTGCACGCGCTGACCTGTTTCCATTCATTGTGGTAGGAAGTGATGTATGGAAGGAATTTGGTTTTAATACCATTATCTATTTAGCGGCATTGACGGGAATCAATCCATCGCTCTATGAGGCTGCCTCCATCGACGGAGCAACCCGTCTGCGTAGAATTTGGCATGTTACATTGCCTGGGCTAAGAGCCACAATCGTTTTGCTTTCCGTGTTAAGCCTAGGTAACGTATTGAATGCGGGGTTTGACCAGATTTTTAACTTATACAATCCGCTGCTTTATTCAACGGGTGACATTATTGATACTTGGGTATATCGCGAAGGGCTATTGAACATGCAATACGGGCTTGCGACGGCGGTAGGGTTATTGAAGTCGATTGTCTCTTTTATTATGATCATCGTGTCCTATATGCTGGCTTCAAAATTTGCGAATTACCGTATTTTCTAATAAAGGAGCAATATTATGATAAGAGAAACAACACTTCGATCTAAGCTGTTTGACTCTATGCTCCTGATCGTACTGCTCCTCATCGCTTTCCTTTGTTTACTTCCGCTATGGTACACGCTGGCGGTCTCTCTTAGTGAAAAATCGGCGGCGGCGGCGGGGCAGGTGTGGCTTTGGCCGATTGGATTCAATTTCAATTCCTATAAGCAAATCATTGGCGACAGCTCATTTTTTACATCCTTTTGGATATCCATACAGCGAGTCCTCATCGGTGCCTTCATCACCTTTGTCGTTACAACTTTAATGGCGTACCCACTTTCCAAGAGCACCAGGGATTTTCGTTTGCGGAACGTCTTTATGTGGATTCTCGTCTTTACTCTATTATTTAATGGTGGGCTAATCCCCTGGTATATGACGGTGAAGGCGCTAGGATTGTATGATACGATCTGGGGTCTTGTGCTCGGAGGCGGCGTTCCGGTGTTCAACGTCATTTTAATCGTAAACTACTTCCGCAATCTGCCAAAAGAATTGGATGAGGCGGCTTTGGTAGATGGAGCCGGTCCATGGCGGATGCTGCTTACCTTGTATATTCCTTTGGCCGTGCCGGTCTTAGCAACCGTTACGTTGTTCACGATCGTTTATCATTGGAATGAATTTTTTCACGGCCTTGTTTTGACCTCTGGGCAAGATCATTATCCGCTGCAGACATTAATTCAACAATTCGTTGTCGTTATTGATTCTTCGAATATGACGGAGGATCAGTATAAGCGGCTAAACGAGCTGTCCAATCAAACGCTTAATGCAGCGAAGATTTTTATTGCTATGATTCCCGTACTTATCGTGTATCCGTTTTTACAACGGTTTTTTATTCACGGTATTACATTAGGCTCCGTTAAGGAATAGGAGATTCGGTAACACGATGAATTCGACGAAATATTGAGAACCGATGAAAAGTTCAGCGATTTGTTAAAGAAGTATACAGTTAAAGACGGCAACCATTATTTGATAAACTACCGAAAAATGAATAATGAATATGGGCCGAGCTTTCCAAATGAATGGCTGCATGCAGTGGCCAAATATGATATTTATGAATTGCCGCTCGATCAAAATAGGAAATTCGTAACCGGAAAATGGAAGAAGTTTACGGAAAGCGTTCTGAATGGGACGGACACTTTCATTTTTGATTGTTGTTTTATACAAAACCCCGTAACCATGGGAATGATTAAATATGATTCAAATAAGGAAGACGTTATAAGTTATGTCTTAGAACTGGCGACCATTGCGGCGCGGCTGAATCCTTTATTGATCTATGTCGAACAGAACGATCCCGAGCATTCTTTCAGAAAGGCTGTAGGGGAAAGGCCCAAGGAATGGTCAGAGGGATTTATTGACTATTATACGAACCAAGGATATGGGAAAAATGAGGGCTGCAAGGGCTTAGAAGGAACTTTGCAGGTTCTTCATGCAAGGAGGGAGCTGGAAAACGAAATTTTTAATCGCTTAAAAATAGCTAAGAAAAAAGTGGACAACTCCTCGAATCACATGAATGATTACAAGAAAGTATTGGCTGGCATTTTATCAGAATATTTTCGTTAATCCTATTCACGTAAATCATTGAAAACAAGCTGCCGAGAAGGGATTTTAACGGAAAAAGATAATTGAATATGACACAGGGATGAGCAGGCGCTTCGGCGGCCTGCTCATTTAATTTAATTGAACTCCAATTCATGGCATTGATGAATTCATTTGATTGAAAATTATAAAGTGGAAATGTCAATAACGAATCGATAACGCACATCGCTTTTGAGGACACGCTCATACGATTCTTCGACTTGTTCCGCACGGATCACTTCAATCATAGGGGCAATGCCGTGTTCGGCTGCGAAATCGAGCATTTCCTGCGTTTCACGAATCCCGCCAACAAGCGAGCCTGCAATGCTGCGACGACCCATAATTAATGAAAAAACATGATAGTGATCAGGTTCAGCCGGTGCTCCAACGTTTACGAGCGTCCCGTTAATGCGAAGCAGCGATAAATACGCATCAACATTTAGATTCGCAGACACCGTATTTAAGATGAGATCGAAGCGGCCTGCTAATTCGGCAAATGTATCGGGGTCACTTGTCGCAAAGTAATGATCGGCGCCAAATTTTAATGCTTCCTCTTGCTTGTTATTAGAGCGGCTCAATACGGTGACTTCAGCACCCATAGCATGAGCGAATTGGATCGCTACGTGCCCAAGTCCGCCCATTCCCACAATGGCAACCTTCTTGCCTGGGCCAATGTTCCAATGTTTTAAAGGAGAGTACGTGGTAATGCCTGCACATAATAGCGGACTTGCGACGTCCAATTCCAGAGAGTCTGGGATGCGGACAACGAATCCTTCCGTCACTACTATTTGTTGACTATAACCACCGTAAGTTGGATTGCCGTCGTAGTCTAGACCGTTATAGGTGTTGATTACACCTTTCGTGCAATATTGTTCTTCTCCGCTGAGGCAGTATTCGCATGCTCCGCAGGAGTCAACGAAGCAACCTACGCCAACGCGGTCACCAACCACATATTTGGTCACTTCGCTTCCTACCGCCTCTACAATTCCGGCAATTTCATGTCCAGGAACCATGGGGAAGATCCCGCCGCCCCATTCACCGAATGCACTGTGAATATCAGAGTGGCAAATGCCGCTATACTTTATATCGATTAAAATATCGTTTGGCCGTAATTCTCTCCGTTCAATGGTTGTCTTTTCAAATGGTGCTTTTGCGCTTGGGACACTTAGAACTTTTGTCGTAATCATGCCTTTATGATCGTTGCACATATAAGATGTCACAATCCTTTCTTTGTGAATAACAATTTGAATGTATTTAAGAGCTGTAAAAATAGCTTAAGCCTTAATGTTGACTTGAAGGCAAGTTTTTTTTGAAAATAGTCTTTTAGAAGAAGAGAGTGAGGCGTTCACCTCATTTTACAATTCAATTTTCATTGAATTTCTGTTTATTGTATTTCTTTTCTATCTCATCGTAATATCCAATTTTCGATTCGATTTTGCTAAAAGCGTCATCCAAGTCTCTTTTTTTCTCCATCATTTTCTCTTTATGCTTTTCAAATATTTCCTTGCGCTGCAAGGCGGTGCTGTCTCCCTCTTTGGTCAGTTCCACGATCGCACGTAACTCAGAAAGTGGTATGTCCGTTTTTCGCAAACATACAATAAGCTCTAACCATAATAAATCCGAATCGTTAAAAATACGATTTCCGTTTTCATCTCTTTTAATGAAAGGCAGAAGACCCTCTTGTTCATAATATCGTAGCGTATGAGCAGGCAAACCTATCTTTTCTGCTGCTTCTTTTATATGAATTTCCACTATATCACTCCTTCATTTTTAGATTGTATTTTGATCTTTTGCAATGAATCCCAAGGCTTATTATGGACCTTAAAGTACACTTTAATGCAACATCAATTTATCGACTATCTCTACACATAATTGTTTAAGATCCGCAGCGATGCAGCGATTGGTGCGGCGATGGGAACGGTAACACATGGCATTGATAGAGCACGGAACATGTAAAATTTCGAGACGCAAGGGGGCATTAGTGCTTTTGTGATGGCTCTGTCAAGCATTCTGATGCCTTTCTTATGTACACCGTTGAATTGGAGGCTGCAATAAAATGGACATACTCAAACTATCAGATAGAAAATTGACTTGAAACGTGAATAAGAACGCCGGTCGTCATGTTCAGAATGACAACCGGCGTTCTAATTTTATAATATTAATAAATCATCGAGGATATCAAGTCATAACTAAAAAGTAATCAGAATGTGACCATTAGAAATATCGATTGGCTAAATGTCTAGTTTACGGGTACCAATCCACTTCACCATTTCAGGATCGCGATGCGAAAAGAACAAGCTCTCATTCGTATCTAATGCAGCAATGATATCTAAATCCACTTGCCCTAATTCAAAATCAAAGATATTAAAGTTTTCGATAATTCTGTCTTTCCGAACAGACTTCGGAATAACAACTACTTCTCGTTGCGTCAACCAGCGTAAAACGACCTGAGCGACGGATTTATTATGTTTTTCTGCAATGGATAGTAATGCCTCATTTTGAAACAAGTTGTTTTTTCCTTCGGCGAAAGGCGCCCAGGATTGGATTTGAACATTGTTCTCTTTCATGAATTTCGCGCTTTCGATTTGTTGGTTGAAGGGGTGCGTTTCAACCTGGTTTACGGCAGGAACGATTTCATTATGAAGAATCAGATCGATCAGACGGTCCGGATGGAAGTTGCTCACGCCTATTGCATGTGCTTTTCCTTCACGGTTCAGTTCCTCCATCGCACGCCAAGAGCCATGCACATCGCCAAATGGCTGATGAATTAAATACAAATCCAAATAATCCAACTGCAATCTTTTCAGTGATTTTTCAAATGCTCGTTTTGTCCTTTCGTAGCCAGTATCCTGCACCCAAAGTTTCGTCGTGACAAATAATTCTTCCCTCGCCACGCCACTCCGTTTGATCGCTCTGCCAACCGCTTCTTCATTCATATAAGAGGCAGCGGTATCAATCAGCCGATATCCCGCCATTATAGCGTCATAAACGCTTTGTTCACATTCATTTGGATCAGCAATCTGAAAAACGCCAAAACCGAGTACAGGCATCTCAACGCCATTGTTCAAAATGACTTTCTGCATGATAGAACCTCCATTTCCATTCATTTGTTTACGTAGCATCTGTAGGTCATGTCTTCATTATGTATTCCTGGACAAAGTACCGATATCTCATTCGTCTTAAATGATTGCCTAATCCTCTCAGCAGCATTCCTTATTAGCAAACAATTGCTATATAATAAAACAAAATGAAATCTCAAGGAGGAGCCAATGATTGAAGAAAAGAAAATAAGGCAGGATAACATTACGACATTAATTAACCGTCATTGTCATCAATCAGGAGTATTACAGACAACAATCCCTTCGTTGTATCTCATTCGTTCTGATAGGGTGAATGTGCCGGCCTACCGGGTATTCAATCCTTCCTTTTGTTTTGTTACGCAAGGGTTGAAAGAAATTTTCCTTGCAGAGGAGCGCCTAGAATATGGCCCCTCCAATTATCTGATCACCTCTATGGACCTTCCGGTAATCGGACAGGTTATCAAGGCTTCACCGGATGAGCCTTACTTAAGCTTGAAACTTGATCTAAGCCAGAATGAAGTGCTTGAGGTATTGAAAGATGCTAACATTCATTTCAACGCTAATGAAAATGAAACGCGGGCCATGTTTGTCGGCCAGATCGAGTTATCCATATTAGATGCCATACTCCGTTTGGTTCAATTGCTCGATACTCCTAAAGACATTCCCTATCTTGCCCCCATACATAAGAAAGAGATCATTTATAGACTACTTCAAGGCCAATATGGCGCAACCCTTGCTCAAATTGCGATGGAAGGAAGCAATACCTATCGGATCAGGGAGGCCATTGACCAAATTATCCAACATTATGATCAATCTTTGAGAATGGAAGAGCTTGCCGATGTCGCGAGCATGAGTGTTTCTTCGTTCCACAGGCACTTTAAAGAAATTACTGCGATGAGCCCGCTTCAATTTCAAAAGCAACTGCGTCTGCAAGAAGCCCGCAGCCTATTGCTAATGGAGTCAGCTGATGCCACAGAAGTTGCGTACCGGGTTGGTTACGAAAGTTCATCCCAGTTTAGCCGTGAGTATTCCCGCATGTTTGGTTATCCTCCCAAGATGGATATAAAGCGACTGAAAGAAACTTATGAGCAAATAGATGGAAATGCAGATCAGAGCCTCGTTAGAACATCCCAACCATAAAGAGCGATAACATTATACCGACAGAATAAGCCATAAAATAAAGAAGGGCAGCTGATCTTCATTCAGCTGCCTTTCTTTATTTATGTAATATTCGTACATCATGGTTATAAGGCAAGCGAGAGAAATAGGCAATCATTTAAGATAATCGAGTTAACGTTCTTCTCATCTTATCCTGCATAATAAGTGCATACACATTGAAATAATGCGATATCGTCAGTGTAGGCTTTTCAATAAGGAGGAAAATAGGATGGAAAAACTGTACTTATACGCGCTAGGATTGGCATTGGTATTCATAATGTCTGCATGTGGGAACAATTCCGATGAAAAGAGCAGCAGCGCTCAGTCTTCTGAACAACATGGCAAGCATACAGATGTTGGACTGGTCGTTAGTATTTGCGCTGGATTGAAGAGCCCCATTATGTTTGTGCTTGGCGCTTTGGGTAAACGGATATCGAACCATTCTTTAATGATCAGCGCCTGTTTTATTGCCTTCATGTACAGCATGATATTAAGTATTGCCACAGCATCTTGGCAACTGATTGCAGCACAAATTTTACAGGCAACTTTCGTAGCTATTGTAATGGGAAACGGGCTAAGCTATTTCACGGAGCTGTTTCCAAATTCACCGGGGATGTCCACGGCGATTTATTACAATGGGTCCATTATTGGAAGGTTAGTAGGCCATTTAGGTGGCGGTATGGTCGCTCAGTTTGCAGGCTTGCGTGATGTTTACTAGGTATGTATGGCAATTGCGATAATTTCGTTTTTTATTTTGAGGAGCAAAAGACCTAATAAAGCGATCCATATTATGACCGATAACTGACAAGAGGTTTGGAATAGGTTTTGACCGTTTCGATCAAGATTGTTACACTAGTTTATACGATAGGCAATATTTCATTTAGAATAGGTGGATCCAGCGTTGGAAAATAAAAATGATACGTTAGATGCATGGTTATTTTTGACCGATCTTTATTCCGGTGTCAATGATAAATTAGAAAGAACGTTACAAGAGAAAAACAATTTGTCCTTGAAAGAGTTCTATGTCTTATATTTCATCTCTAAGTCGGATGATAAAAAACTTAGGTTACAGCAGCTGCAGGAAATGATAGGTTTAAGCCAGAGTGCGATCTCCAGACTTGTCGTGAGAATGGAAGCCAAAAACTATGGCGCGTTGGAAAGACATGTATGTGAAGATGACCGCAGAGGCATATATACAAGAATTACGGAGCTGGGCGAAAACAAATTCCAACGTGCGCTTAACACTTTTAACGAAGTGTTGCAATTGGATATTCAATATGATGAACTGAAGAAGCTGCAGCATCTGATACCAAAATTGTCTTAATGATACACGTTATTAAATTTAACCTCGGAATGATGAACCGGCTACGGGCAGGGTAGAGGCTGCCGCTCGTACCGGATGGAATCACATGCTTATCTCATGCTTATCTCATGCTTGCTTGAGCTGACATATGCCGTTAACAGTGGGGGAATGCTAGCGATATCACGAATTATTTATGCTGTCAATTATGCAATTTCTGAGAATACCGTATATGGAAGTTGACAGTAAAAATAAAAGTGGTAAAATAAATGCTTGCGCATGCATTTTATTGTCGCTAATAAAATTTAAAGCAAACGAGGAGACTATTTGATGAAAGATATATTAAGTCCTTATACAGTTAAAGGAATGGAATTGAAGAATCGCGTTGTTATGCCACCAATGTGTCAGTATTCGGTAGAAAATAAGGATGGAATTGCAACGGAGTGGCATTACTTGCATTATGTTAGCAGAGCTGTTGGCGGTACGGGTCTGATCATCATTGAAATGACAGATGTAGAGCCGGATGGCCGTATTTCAGATTATGATTTAGGCTTGTGGTCGGATGAGCAGATTCCTGCTTTGAAACGAATCGTCGATGCCTGCCACTCTTATGGTGCTAAAGTAGGTATCCAAATTGCTCATGCTGGAAGAAAAGCGGAAGATGCGGAAGTGCCTGTAGCGCCATCTGCTATTGCGTTTGACGAGCGTTCGAAATTGCCCCGTGCGCTCACAACCGAAGAGGTGAAGATGATGGTGGAGAAATTCGGTAACGCAGCTGCGCGTGCGGTGAAGGCTGGATTTGATACGATTGAAATTCATGGCGCACATGGATATCTGATTCATCAATTCCATTCTCCGCTAACGAATAATCGTGAGGATGAATATGGAAACGACCTAACGCTTTTTGGGCGTGAAGTTATTAAGGCGGCTAAAGCTGAAATGCCTGCAGACATGCCTCTACTGATGCGGATTTCGGCAAAGGAGTATGTCGAGGGAGGATATGGTATTCAAGAAAGCATTGCTTTTGCTAAAGAATATCAAAAAGCAGGAGTAGATATGTTTCATATATCCTCAGGTGGAGAAGGAACTATTACGGCTGGGGGCAGACCAGGAACCCATGCGGCTTATCAAGTTCCATTGGCTAAAGGGATCAAAGAAGCGCTTCAGGTTCCTGTAATCGCTGTTGGGAGATTGGATGATCCTGCATTGGCGAATGCCGTTATTGGCAATGAAGATGCTGACTTAGTAGCTGTGGGTAGAGGGCTCCTCAGAAATCCATACTGGGCGCTGGAGGCTGCCATGCAGCTGAAAAAAGAAACACAGGTTCCGAAACAATATACCGGGGGATTCTGATTCATAAAACATATCATTGATTAACATAAACTTAGAAAGCAAAAGATTGTTTGTATCCAGTCTTTTGCTTTCTTAATCGTGGAATAGGAGATTTATTGAATTATGACTATGACAAAAAGCAATAATCTGAAAGTAGTTAAGCTAGCTTTGCTGCTTGGTATATTCTCGACACTCGGCCCTTTTACGATTGATATGTATTTGCCAGCATTCCCGGAGATTGTAAAGCAATACGAAACGACGGCTTCGCTCGTGCAGCTAAGCCTGACCGCTTGTTTACTCGGACTCGGTATCGGACAGCTGGTCATGGGCTCGATGAGCGACGTCTACGGCCGACGTGGTCCGCTTCTTATATCCATGGCTGTTTATGCTATTGCTTCATTAGCTTGCGCATTCTCGCCGAATATAGGTCTGTTAATTGTGTTCAGGTTCGTACAGGGTTTTGCGGCTTCTGCAGGTATCGTTATTTCTCGCGCAATCGCACGCGACCTGTACAGCGGCCACGAGCTAACTAAATTTTTCTCCATGCTCTTGCTTGTCGGCAACTTGGGACCACTCGTAGCGCCGGTTACCGGCAGCGGGATTCTGACCTTCACGAACTGGAAAGGCGTTTTTGTCATGCTGGCTGTGCTCGGCATTTATCTTCTGACCATGACCAAATGGGGGCTGCAAGAGACATTGCCATCCGATCAACGGAGACCCAGCAATTTCATGCAGCAGTTGCAGAACTACGGATTGCTCTTGCGGGACCGCCAGTTTGTCGGGTACATGCTGGCGCAGGGCATTATGATCGCTGGGGTATTCGCATATGTTTCAGGAACGCCATTCATATATCAAAATATTTATGGGGCTTCGCCGACCGTATTCGCGCTTTTGTTCGGATCGAATGGTATCAGCCTGATCATCGGATCCCAGCTGGTGGGACGAATGGCGCATCGCGTTTCCGAACATACCTTTCTATTGATCGGTCTGCTGCTTGCCTGTGTGGCAAGCGTCGCCGTTTTAATCGTAGCCCTTTTCCATGGGCCGCTAATCGCATTGGTAATTCCGCTCTTTTGCTTCGTCGCAGCAATTGGCATCACTTCTACCGCAGCGTTCCCGCTCGCGATGGAGAGCCAAAGCCATATGGCGGGCAGCGCGGCAGCTTTACTTGGCGTCATACCATTCTTGCTGGGAGCGATTGTATCCCCGCTAGTCGGCATCGCAGGTGAGGACACCGCAGTTCCGTTAGGCGTCATTATTTTATTGACGAGTGTTTCAGCTATGCTGGCATACTTCTTTTTGGGTAAGAAGGCACCAACAACAAGCAGCTTAAAATAGACGCATTGGGCATTAGAAAATCAGTCAGTCCGTCATTGCAGTTAAATGACGGACTGATCTTTGTTTTATTCCGTGGTTATCGACGAAACAAACTAATGGTCAGCAGTTGATTGTTTTCTTTTCCATTTCCACGCTAGCATACACATAAATACGACCCCGCCAAGCAGTCCTAATGCCATATCTTTATGCGTATCGAAGACATCGCCTTGCAAGCCAACAAATTTCGCTTCACCACTCGGACCAGCAACCAAGGCCGCTGCCATTTCCAAGATTTCGAATAGTGCGCTAAAACTGAGCACAACGACAACGGGCAAAACATAGGTCCAAGCTCCACTTAGCTTGACTTTGGATTTTAATACCTCAAGAAGCGGGAAAGTAATCAGTAAGCCAAAGGCAAAATGTACGATTCGATCGTAATAACTTCTTTTGGTGTGAAAAGAGATTTTTAGCCAATGGTCAAACGGTGTGCCTTCGTATGTATAATGTGCTGCATACATATGAAGCAGAAAGAAAACGAGCATAAGAAGATAGGACAGATTTGAAAAACGAAACCATTTATACGTAAAGACTAGAGCAAGAACAACAGCGATAAGCGCTGAGCTATTTGCGAGCCATTGAGATCGATTCGTTGGTGATATTGCCATAAGGCCAAAAGATAGGATGAATACGATGGTCATGAATTGGAGAGGTTTATTTTGGGAAAATGGGATGCTTGTGCTTGTCCATTTGGATTGGTTTTCAGTCAAAGTAATATCACTCCTTCTATAGTCAGCAATAGGGTTCCCGGATTAAGGGAAGTGAATTCAAATCGCTGAATTAGACATTGTGATACGTATCGATTTATGGAGAGGAGCTCGGGCCGTGGAATCAAGGCATAACAAATAAAGAAGCCGCTGGGGTGTTCCCGCGGCTTCTTTATGGTAAAGACGAACTCTTATCCTTTAAGTAGATTCCCTTTAAATAGCATGCTGATTGTTCGAATAAAAAGAATGGCCAATACAAGGCTTACCAAAGCCAAAACGATTGCTGAAATCGCAATAAGCAGCCAAGAATCCACAACCATCGCGTATTTTAATGCGGCATTGCTAAGAGCAGCCATCGGAAATCCTACAGCCCACCAGGAGGCGCCAAACGGTATCGATTTTTTGAATACTTTGAAGAACAAGACAAGAAACATAAAAAGCCCAAAGTAAAACAGGATGGAGGCAAACGGATCAATTCGCTGCACGAAGTTCGTATAGCCGAGAAAACCAACCTCAAACGGAGCAATCAAAATCAGTAAGGAAGGCGTTAATCCTGCTGGCAGCGGAGCTTGATGAATCAATCTCGAGAAGATCAACGAAACGAAAATGAGAGCGACAATTCCTCCGATTGCGAGGGATATCAGATTCATTTCATGAGCCCATGCGAATGGCATTGTCCCACCGGTAACAGCAATATTAAGGGTTCCTACCACAGGAATCAGCATAGCTGGTACCACATGACCCGGCTCATGATTCCCATTCAATAAGCGTGTAACGATAACAAAACTAAGCGCTAAAGTGAGTAAAGTTCCGATTATCCATATGATTTGTCCCCCTATTTGACTATAGGTTCCTATTACGGGCGAAAGCAATAGTATGGAAATCGTGATCGTACCAAAAAAATGACCTAAAATCGGATGCGCAAATTCATTTTTCACGATCTGTGGATAAAGGACCCATTTTGAGAGATAACTTATGCTTAACACGATAAACACCAGCACAGCAACAATTCCAATCCATTCAGCGATGACAGGGGAAGTGCCGAACAGCATGCATGCTTGTTTCCAAGCCAATGACAAACCTGATATTCCCATAACCGACGCAAAAAGATTGATGGGCAAAAATTGAACAGAACCGATGCTTTTTTGTTTTTGTACAGTTGCCATGGTTTGCATGGATAGCCACCACTTTCTATGTCGTTTTTTGTTATCGAATGCGGGATGCATTCGTTCTATGAAGTCGCGGCAACGTCCTGTTGCCTCATTGTATGAGATTTAATATGATAGAACAATACGATTTTTTCTATGAAAACAATAGATTTCATCTATGATCACTCTTATTCGCAATTTCTCTCCAACAAGCTTCCCAGGAGAAACGGGGCATAACCTGTAATCATATCGCGCTAGCGTGGTTGCTTGGAAGACCTGTATATGTAATGATTGAGGGTGACATTGCAAAAACAAATTATATTATGCATATAAGCCAATTAAGGGAAAAGCTGTCTAACTAAACATTAGGCAGCTAACCGTCATATTGGAATGTTGTAAGTTTTAGACATTAAAAATGCTGCAAACGAATGATTTCGTTTGCAGCATTTTTTTTAGAATCAGGGAGTGACTCATTATAGGGTTTCTTTAAGTCGTTCAAATATAATCAAGGCTTCCTATGCAAGAAAACATGTGATTGGACATTAGATCATGATTCTTTTGCTCCTGAGTCTGAAAAAACGTTAATTGACGTTTTATTTTTAAGGTTGTGGCTCTGTTATCATCGATAAGTGGCTAATGGTCCTTGTGTATTCGAATAGATGCGGGTTATGACATATTCAGGAGTATCATAAATGCTTCAGCTGAACGTAAAAAAATCTCATATAAGCATTTGTAACGAGCTGTAATGTTGGGCAAGTACTCCTACATATATTATTTGGAAGAAGATAGTGAGAGGAGACATTATCGTGAATGATCAGGTACGCTTTTATAAGCCTTTTATTAGTCCGCTCGATCCATGCCCACCGATTTTAGTGAAAAGCTACAGTACACCTCCGCAATTGTTTATTGCCTTCCAACCACCCAATCTTCCCCAATTCTCGCCATTCGAGGCTTTGAAGTATGGCACCCTTTGGCCAGCATTATACAGCCCGTATGACCCGAAGAACGCGAGACAGGAAGAGGGGAACTAATCATGACCATTATTTTAAACGAGGAATATTACCAGCTCTTGCATGAATTACAGGCTGTAGATTTTGTTTTGGTGGAGTTGAACTTATATTTAGATACGCATCCGGCGGATGTAAATGCAATTCAGCAATATAACCAGTACGCAAAATTAAGACAGCAAATCGCTCATCGTTATGAAACCAAATATGGCCCGTTAAAAAACTTTGGTCAAAGCTTAACCGGTACTCCTTGGTCTTGGAACGAAGCGCCTTGGCCGTGGCAGGTCTAATGGTCGGGACTGATTAATATTTTTTATGAGGAGGAAGCCATGCATGTGGGTGTATGAAAAAAAATTACAGTATCCCGTTCGCGTAAGCAAATGCGATCCATTAATGGCCAAGTTCCTAATGGAGCAGTATGGTGGCGCCGATGGGGAGCTGGCGGCAGCGCTGCGTTATTTGAACCAACGGTACACGATTCCGGATAAAGTAGTCGGACTGCTGACAGATATCGGAACGGAAGAGTTTGGACATTTGGAAATGATTGCAACAATGATTTATAAATTAACCAAAGACGCAACGCCTGAGCAATTAAAGAAAGCGGGTCTAGGCGCACATTACGTTGCCCATGACAGTGCGTTGTTCTATGAGAACGCAAACGGGGTTCCGTGGACGGCTTCCTATATTCAAGCAAAAGGCGATCCGATTGCGGATCTGTATGAGGATATTGCAGCAGAGGAGAAAGCGCGTGCTACTTATCAGTGGTTAATCGACCTGACGGATGACGTGGACTTGCAGGATAGCTTGAAGTTTCTGCGGGAACGCGAGATCGTACATTCGATGCGGTTTAGGGAAGCGGTGGAGATCCTTAAAGAAAAGCGGGATGAGAAGATCTTTTTTTAGAGGAAACCTCTCTGCAGAGTGCTGCAGGGAGGTTTTTTAGTATTACAACAATACGATACCGATTTATGTATTCATATTAACAGCAGTTCATCATTTAACATATTTATCCTAGAACATCGTTAAAGAGAAGAAAATCAATAAGATATTATTTTAGTGATTATTTGTCAATTGAAATCAGTGGCTCTTACATTGCTTATGGGGAGTTTGTTTTATGCTGATACTTTCATTTAAAATATTCTGCAAGATCATGCAAACCTGCATAATCTGTAAGGCTGGTACGAATATTAAGCTGAATGCACATCCATATGGAAAAAGGAGACTAGAACATGCATCAGCAACCGTATAACCATTTAAATCAGCAGGGAAATCCGCAAGGGAATCATGGTGGACATGAGATGTTCGACATGCACGAGGTATTGGCATGCTCGATTAATATGCTCGACCAGTTTATGATCTTGAGGCAATTCGTTCGAGATGCCGAGTTGCTGAACATACTGGACCGTCAATATACGTTTGCACTGTCCCAGTACAACCTGACGGTAGAATGCTTCTCGACTGGTCAAAGACCGCAGCAGAATACGGCAACTTATCTCATAAATGAAATCGTTCAACCTGTTTACGGCATGCAGCAAGCCCCGCCTAAAAAGCCGATTCAATCGCTTAGTGAGATCAGTGATGCAGGAATTAGCGCATCTATGCTAGGCTTGGTCAAATCTCATGCTTCGCTCTTGACGATGAGCGCCTTGGAGGTTACAAATCCCGCTGCGCGTCGAGTACTTGCATCACAGGTCCAAAATTTCATTGAAATGGCATACGAGCTCTTTATGTACCAGAATAGAAGAAAGTACTATCAAGTACCGCAGCTTGCAACATCGGACATGCATCTCATGAGCAATGCTTACGCTCCTCAAATGGCCAATAATAACCAGCCTTTCAACTAGCTACACGAATTGCACCTATAGTCAGCATCGCAATCACTAATCGATGTAATGGATCTCATTAAAATATTGGCAGCCTTGGATTTGATTATCTCATCCACGGCTGCCATTGTTTTTCATTCCATCTATTCTAATATTTTATTTATGAATGTCAGTCTATTTCTTCGCTTTTCTCTAAGAATTCCCTCGCTTTGTCAATCATGTCTTCAATTCGATAGGATTCATATCCGAGCCAATCAACACCTCGAACCTTAAAACTAGGCTAGAAATATGTCCAGCTTTGAGTTTAATTCCAAGCCGCTCGTTTTGCAGCTTTAACCTTGCATTGAGAAATTCGAATGATTCGAATTAGATAGCAACATTAAGAAACTCACCTTGTGTTATAACAATAGTTGTAATTGATTGACATAAGGGGAGATGATAATAATGAGCAAGCTGAAAGGCAAGGTTGCTTTCGTTACGGGCGCAAGCCGAGGAATTGGTCGTGCCATTGCGACACGATTTGCACAAGAAGGCGCATTTGTAGCCGTTCATTACGGTAAGAATCGAGAAGCTGCTGAAGAAGTCGTTCGCAATATAGAACTGAATGGCGGGGCTGCGTTCACGATTGGCATGGAACCAGGTTCATCAGAGAGTATATTGTCACTTCATCAAGCATTAGATGAAGCATTGTTGGAACGCAGAGGTGATTCACATTTCATATTTTAGTGAACAACGCAGGAATTGCCCTCTTAGCACCCATTGAGGATACAACAGAAGAGGTTTACGATGAAATTATGACAATCAATGTGAAAGCACCATGGACATAAATTCGGTGCTGGTTTCTCTACATTCGGAAGATGGGGGCAACCAGAGGATGTCGCGGATATTGCCGCTTTTCTGGCCTCAGCGGATAGCCGCTGGGTAACCGGGCAATTGATTGATGCTAGTGGTGGTTCTCATTTGTAAGTCGTGAGTATTATTTATAAGAAAGAAAGTAACATGACAGGAGGCTCCCAGATCTTGAACTGCACCCCGTCAAGTAGACAGTAGAAATAATGAAAATAGTTAGACGGCCTTGGTCCTGAATTCTACTGGTCTAAGGCCGTTTAATTTTGCCTGCAAACGCTCGTCGTTGTAAAAATAAATGTATTCATTAATGACGATAATAAACCTTTGATTGTTTGATTTTTTATTAAGATGTATGATGTAAATCGAAAATAAGCTCTTAGACGGTAAACAGCCTGAGTATAGTTTATTAATCTTGGATAAAATGGGAAGAGAAAGACATGAAAAATACAAATATACTTGGTAAAGATTTGATTGGAGGAACATACCTATAGCTACTGAATGCAATCATTCAGCTTGTTCAAATCGTTCTGCCTACTCGACCCGTAATCTATGGGCAGGTCTTCTATTTGGAATCGGTCTAGTCGCCTTTGTTGATGAGACAGTTTTTCATCAACTATTCCATTGGCATCATTTCTATGAAAAATCCACGACCGATATTGGACTGGTCTCCGACGGCGTGTTTCACGCTTTTAGCTGGTTTGCGACCATTGGGGGTTTGTTTGTTTTTGCTGATCTCCGGCGCCGAAATGCATTATTCATGTTGAGGTGGTATGGAGGAGTATTGCTCGGTGGAGGCTGGTTCCAATTATATGACGGTACAATTCAACACAAGCTAATGAAGATACACCAGATTCGTTATGTAGAAAATGTATTTGTCTATGATCTGATATGGATCATATTGGCGATGTTAATGATCATAATCGGTTTCAGCCTAGTTGTTCGTACACGAAGTAAACAACAACCGGGAAAGACTATTTCAAATGAACATCAATAACCAGTTACATCATAGCGAGGGAACTCACATGTATCATATAAATGGGATAATACCTCAGTTACTCTTGGCACTACCTTTTGTATTGTGTTTGGTTATGTATTCCATTGCTGTAGTGATTTCCAGTAAAAATCATAAACCATGGGCGAAATATCGAACTGTATGCTGGGTTTTGGGAGTTCTCTTTGCTACTTTTGCAATTGCAGGCCCCCTAGCTAACAGTGCCCATACGGATTTCACAGCGCATATGTTTAGCCATTTGTTTTTGGGAATGCTTGCGCCATTGCTTATGGCACTAGCTGCGCCGGTGACGCTAATGCTGCGAACGCTAAGCGTTCCCATAGCGAGAAGGCTTTCAAAAGTTCTGAAAAGTTGGCCATCGCGATTATTTACCAATCCACTAGTTGCATCCTTCCTAAATGTAGGAGGTCTTTGGGTATTATACACTACCAACCTATATTCGCTGATGCACGAGAGCATCCTTTTGCATCTAATCATACATTTCCACGTATTCTTGGCCGGTTATTTATTTACAGTGTCAATCATTTATATCGATCCAAAAGCCCACAGGACTCCTTTTTTGAACCGTACAATCGTATTGATTGTTGCCTTAGCCGGACACGGTATTGTATCTAAGTACATCTATGCACACCCTCCTTATGGAGTACGCTTAGAACAAGCAGAAATTGGAGGCATGGTAATGTATTATGGCGGGGATGTTATTGATATTATTTTCGTATTCATTATTTGTTTGCAATGGTTCAAAGCCAGCCGACCGCGAGCAATGTACATGAATCAGTAATATCACCCATATATATGATGCGTTAAGCAGAGTGCAGTATAAAAAAAGTCTGTATATAAAGGTAAAAAGGTAAACGAGCCCTTCAATTCCATCTCTACCATGGAAAAACCCGACCAGATGAGGTCGGGTTTTTCCATTTGTTATTCTTGTTAAGGCAAATCTCTTATGGAGTACAAGTAGGCGTTGCGATGTCCTGTTCATTTTATTATGCGAAGGGCAGTATATTTGAAAATGTCAGAGCAAATGCTATTGACACCATCACTACTGCGTGTTACATTGTAGTAGTAGTAAGTAACACTTGATACCAGTCATACAGAATAGCAAGGAGTGATTGTGCTGGAAAACCTAACGGAAATGCTCAAAGGGGCGCTTGAGGGCTGTGTCCTTGAAATTATAAGCCGCAATGAAACCTACGGATATGAAATCACGCGGCGGCTGAACGCTCTCGGCTTCACAGATGTTGTAGAGGGAACGGTGTACACCATTCTGATTCGGCTTGAAAAAAACAAATTAGTGGAGATTACCAAAAAACCCTCCGACATGGGACCTCCGCGAAAGTTTTTTGCGATTAATGACGCGGGGCGCAAGGAACTGCAAAATTTCTGGGAAAAATGGGAATTCGTATCATCCAAAATTAATGAGTTAAAGGAGAACAACTAATGAATTTTTGGGAAAAAATCACTGGCAGTGACATGACTAAAGAAATGAAAAGTTTTGAATCGCGAGCCAAAAAGCTGCCGGCTGATTATCAAGCGGCATGGGAAAAGATTAAAGCCAATCTTTGGTCGCATTCAGATTTCAGCGGTCGCAACCTTATGCCCATTCTTGACGGTGTACTTGGCCTGCTCGAAGAAACGGCGTCAGACGGTCAGAGTGTCCAAGAGGTTTTGGGTGACGATATTAAAGGCTTCTGCTCAGCGCTAGCCGGCGAAGAAGGGGCAAAGTCTTTTCGCGACAAGTGGCGCAAGCAGCTCAACAATAATATCGCTAAAAAATTAGGCAAATAGGAGGGTATTATGAGAATACGGGATATCATCGAAGGCAAAAGAGAGTGGCGAGCGCATGTGGCGCGTGTCAAAGCGCTACCGCAGGATTATCAGATTGTTTATAAAGAAATTCAAAAATATCTGTTTAAGGTCGGCCCTGTCGAGCTAACCGACGGGACGGGTTTGCTCTCTGGAATTATCGATCTTTTTGAAGAAGGCGCGGCCTTGGGGAAAGGTGTGCTCGAAGTGACGGGCAGTGACGTAGCGGCTTTCTGTGACGATCTCATCAAAGATTCAAAAACGTACGCAGACCTCTATCAAGATTCTATTGACCATAAAGTTAACAAGGCCATGAAAAAGGTTACGGATAAAAAAGAGTAAAAGGGGGATATCGGGATGGTAAAAGCAATTGAAGTCAAAGGACTGCAAAAGTCATACAAACAGCTTCAAGTGTTAAAGGACGTAAGTTTGGAGGTGGAAAAGGGCAGTATCTTCGCCCTGCTCGGCTCCAACGGGGCAGGGAAAACAACGGTTGTAAAAATTCTGTCCACGCTGCTCAACCAAGACGGCGGCAACGCAACCGTCAACGGTTTCGATGTTACGACAAAGCCCGACCATGTGCGGCAGGCGATTAGTCTGACCGGACAATTCGCCGCCGTAGACGAGATATTGACCGGCCGGGAAAATCTGATCATGATCGCCAAGCTGAGATACCTCAAAAATCCGCGTCAGGTTGCGGACGACTTGCTTAAACGATTCGGCTTGACAGACGCCGCCGATCGCAGGGCATCAACTTATTCGGGCGGTATGCGACGAAGGCTCGACATCGCTTTGAGCCTTGTTGGAAAACCGCAGATCATTTTCCTCGACGAGCCAACCACTGGTCTTGACCCCGAAGCGCGTATTGAGGTTTGGAAAATTGTGAAGGAGCTGTCGGGCGGCGGTACGACGGTATTCCTCACCACGCAGTATTTGGAGGAGGCAGAGCAGCTTGCGGACCGGATAGCCATTCTGCATGAGGGTAGGATTATCGCCAGCGGCACACTCTCAGATTTAAAAAAGCTGTATCCATCCGCAAAGGTGGAGTATGTAGAAAAGCAACCGACTTTAGAAGAGATATTTCTCTCCATCGTTGGCAATAAGGAGGCAATATAAATGGAGACGGCAAAAAAACATTTTTTCACCGATATTAGCGTGATGCTTGGACGTTCCATGCGCCATATTTTCCGAAGCATGGACACCATCGTCACGGTTTGTATCACGCCGATTGCGATGATGCTGCTGTTCGTCTATGTATTAGGCGGTGCCATTCAGACCGGAACGGACAACTATGTGAATTATCTGTTGCCTGGAATACTGCTTATGGCGATCGCGAGCGGAATAGCCTATACGGCTTACCGATTGTTTATGGATAAGCAGCGGGGCATATTCGAGCGGTTTCACACCATGCCGATTTCACGTTCCGCCTTGCTCTGGGGGCATGTGCTAACCTCTCTGGTGTCCAACGGTATTTCAGTGATCGTCATCATTCTCGTAGCGCTCGTTATGGGTTTTCGTTCGTCCGTGGGAATACTGCCATGGCTTGCCGTAGCTGGCATACTCGCACTGTTTACGCTGGCCTTAACTTGGGTAGCGGCGATTTCTGGACTGTCCGCAAAAACGATGGAGGGTGCAAGCGCATTTTCCTACCCGCTTATTTTCCTGCCGTTTATCAGTTCGGCGTTTGTTCCGACCGAGTCGATGCCGTCGGTCGTTCGCGCCTTTGCCGAAAACCAGCCGGTCACTTCGATCGTGAACGCCATTCGTGCGCTGCTGTCCGATCAACCGGTGGGTAATGATATATGGATCGCTCTTGCATGGTGCGTAGGGATTCTGATCGTAGCCTATTTCTTTGCAATGAAGGTATATAAAAAGAAAGCTTGAAAAAGGAAATCATTGTCCGGATGGAGTCCGGAAGCTAATCAGGTGGGATTATATCCAACTTATTATGATAACGGGTATTATCGTTACATTTTGGAAAGCGATCTAGACAAATATTGAAATGGGAAGGGAATTAGAGAGAGGTAAATAAATGATATAAGCGAACAAAGCCGCATCTGGATTGACGTGTCCGCATCTCATGTAAAGGTTGAAGTGCTGGGGGAGATTCGCCCAGCACAATCATGGCAAGTCAGCGCCTTTGCGTAAGATGCGGGCAGGATCTAATTGACAGCTGGATTTATATTTACAGAAGCAGGGAATAGGAAGGTAACCGTACCCTCAGGAGGAAATGCAGCCGTAACAATTCCATAGTTATTTATTGTCGCAGCAACGGGCGAAGAAATGGAAGGCGCTATCCCGTTTATGAGAGTCGCATTGATCAACCGCAATACACCAGGAGGCTCGGGATCAATCTCAATCACGGATGTATTCGGATCCTGGCATCGGAATAGCCCTTTGAACGTATAGTCAGCTGTGTTTCCTGCGGTAAGGGCCGTGATGGCAATAACCTCGACTCCTGACTCAACTTCATTCGCATACAATTGAATTCTGCCAATGCTTGAGGTTCTAAGCGCATTGTTTGTTGTGCGTATAAAGTTGATATCTGCAATTAAGCTGGCGTCATTGGCAACAAGTATTCCTGTTCCGGTGTTAAGCTCGGTGTCATTTCCGATAATGCTGCCGTTTACTCTTAATGTACCGGCGTTGACCACTATGGCAGCTGCATCGGGCAGAGTTGCGCCACTCACGACTAACAGCCTATCGAAGGACAAGTCTGAGACCAAGACAGAGTTGTACAGCATGCAGATCCCGCCAACTCTGATTTCGTTGATGTCCGCGACAAGAATAGCCGTATCCTGTACAGCGATTCCCGTGTAATCTGCCCCGCCTTGAATAAGATCGCCCACGATTCGGACATTCGAAGTTCCAGTTAGCAATACGATAGTCCGTTCAGTATTAGGTTGGAAAATGGCTAGCTCAGTAAATGTAAGACTTACATTGCCTGCACTCGCCTCTAATGCACGTGTGCCTAATTGCATTTTTGCAATATGGCCACTGAAGTTCCCACCGGTTACTGCAATGCCTATCGAAGAATCTGGGATAGTGTTTAGCATAAATTCACCTTGAATGTCCAGATTACCATCCGTTAAGGAAATCATCTGTAGAGAAGTGCCGGCATCCATCCGATTAAATACAATATTCGAGTTGCCGGCTTCTTGAAGTATGAGGCTAGCGCCTGGAATTCCGAATATCGTACTGGAAAAAGAGTCCACATAACAACGGAGATTGGGATTGATTCCACCCGGCGTTAAATGAATACAGCTACCAAAAGCCGATATTACATTTACATTCGCTTCGACTTGCCCATCATTAATGAGCAGGGCTGTCTTGAACCCAGTACCGTTGTCGAAAGTGGAAATACGATCTCCACGCATGTCCAGATTGCCTCCGCTTTCCACTGTAATGAGTCCGTTCACAGATCCTGAAATCTCCTGAAAATTCAAAAATAGAAGACCGTTATTGGCCACGCGTACTGCTGGAACCGTCGCTCCGTTGGTTGACATCTGCATTACGGTCGAATTAAGCTTGCCGCCAGTTACATGAATACAGCCTGCTGCACTAGAAATTAGATCTACCTGTAATCTCATTTGACCATTTTGAAGATCGATGGCACTGTTCACCGTTTGAGAAGAATTAATTACTTTCGCATGAATAAATACCTCTGCATTCTGCATCAAAATACATTGATTTTGACTAAAAATCTTATCGAACTCACCTGTGAATATAGTATTCCCATTAATAATAAGTGCTGGAGCTGGCGAATTAATAACGATCAATAAATATGAAATCAAACTTACCATACTGCCGCCTTGAACCGATACCCCTTGGGAAATGCCTGCTAAAATGACAGTAAAACTAATGAATGTACCTGTAAAAAGAGGAGCGATATCAATAATTAACCCAGAAGTGGTTTGTATGGTCCGAGCATGTAAGGTGATGATCGTTGCTTGGTTCGGGGCGCTGTTGGTAACATAAACGGCTCTGCCGCCGCTAGTAATGATGGTTGCATCTAGACTCACATTTATTGGTTCTGTCCCTGTACATAGAAAAAGGTCTTCAGTACCAGCTGTATCATTCGTAATTTCAAAAGCTTTCATATAAAGTGTTCCACTTGAAATCACAACGGCAGAGCCTCCGATGTTCGAAACACGCTCTCTCACGTTTAGGGTATAATTTCCTCCACCGAGCAGATTAATTGTATTCCCTACCGTATCGTTCATGGATTCACAATCAAAATGGATCGTACTCGCTCCAGAGCTCCGCAGAATAGAGCTTCCTGCAGTTGTTGCTCCATTGGTTAGGAACTGCCCCTCGCCAAGAACATCAAAAGCAATTGCAGCCCCGAGATCATCAAAAAGATTATCTACAGCTGTGATTACAGCTCCCTTTTCAAACACCCAGCTAATCCCGTCTTTTGCTAAGTTTGTTTCTGTATAAAATCCAGGACGCACAATAATTGAAGTGCCTGAAGGGGCGGCAGCTACAGCTGCAGCGGCAGTCTGCCATGGCTTTGTTTCATCATCGAGTATTGCTGTTGTGTTATTGCCATACATAGAATCAACAAATGCAGTATTATTCACTAATAATTGAGATGGACCTGGAGGACCAGACACTCCTTGTGGACCGGTTGGACCTTGAATTCCCTGTGATCCATCTAGGCCTGGAACGCCAGGCAGACCTTGTGGGCCTGCTGGGCCTTGCATTCCCTGAGGTCCATCTAGGCCTGGAACGCCTGGAGCACCTGGAGGACCAGCCATACCTTTACATTTCTTTCTACCTCTGGGTCCAGGAATACAACGTGCATTACTCCATATCCGGCCATTTTTTCTAATGGTGAGGCGCTTCTTATTAGCCTTACACTTATTACTCTCAGCCAACACTTGTTCCTCCTTATAGGCGGATAGCTATTTTTGCAAACATTAGCCTTACATCATATGGTGAAGAAGAGAATTATGGAAAGACTAATACCTATCTCCATCCGTTTTAAACATAACTCTTGCTCAAACCAAGAGACGTTTTTATATGTGAAGTATCCTGTTTAAAAATCTAATAGAGAAAGAACTTAAACTTTTGGATGCAATTAAACGTGCCTTCATATGGTGTTGCATCATTGCGTTTAGGAATAATGGTCGGAGGGTGCTCCGAGGTGTGAGGTGTCGCTAAAGAGATTTTGGACAAGCAAGAAGGGATCATTAGAATTAATAAATAAAAGTAGGGCTGTCCATCAAGATCATTTGACCTTGACGGACAGCCCTACTTGTCATGCCATATTAACACATTAGACAATTTGACCTTTAATCATTGTCCATTGTACTTGGAATTGTTCATCTATCAAGACAAGATCAGCATCAAAACCAGTCGATATCCTGCCTATCGTATCAAGCCCGAGTATGCGTGCAGGAGTTGTAGATGCCATTTGAACCGCGTCTGTCAATGAAATGCCGGTTTCAACAGTTAGACGCAGTGCCTCATTCATCGTAACAGTACTGGAGGCTAAAGTCCCATCCTCTAGGCGTGCTACACCTTCGGTAACCGTAACATGATGGCCACCGAATACATAATTCCCATCACCTAGACCCATTGCTTGCAAAGCATCTGTGATAAGTACCATGCCATTCGGTCCTTTCAGACGATGCATCATTCGAACAATCGCAGGATGCAAATGAATGCCATCTACAATCGCTTGGAGGCTGACATGTTCTTCTTCAAAAGCGGCTACCACCAGACCGGGGTCCCGATGATGAATCGGACGCATACCATTGAAACAATGTGTAACATGGCTCGCTCCTGCTGCAAAGGCTTGTTTGGCCTCCTCGTATGAGGCATCCGAATGCGCGATCGCAATAACTACGCCCATTTCCTTCAGATAAGAGATGAGTTCCATCCCACCAGGCAATTCAGGGGCTATGGTAATCATTTTAATCAGGCTGTCTGCTTCATTAAAAATCTCTTTCATTTCAGTTAGATTCGGATGACGTAAAAATCGTTCATTTTGCATTCCTTTACGTTTAGGATTCAGGTAAGGCCCCTCTAGATGAAGTCCGGCAATTTTGGCTCCAACTTCATTCCCGATAACATGTTTCACGCTACGAATCATGGCTAATAATTCTTCGATCGTAGAGCTGACAGAGGTGACCAAGAAAGAGGTGCATCCTGTTCTAGCACAAGCCTTTGAAACCTCCTGAATGCTTGTTTCACTGCCATCCATCATATTGTAGCCGTTGGCACCGTGAATATGTACATCGATCATGCCGGGTATTAATAAATGTCCTTGACCATCGATGAATTCAAATTCACCCTCCGGAAGAGAAGAGAGGCCATATTCTATTTTTTCAATCTTTCCGTCTCGTATCCACAGTGTGGCAGATAGATCAGAGGCATCTTGTTGAATGACGCTTACATTGTGTAAAATTTTAAGACTCATCGTTGTTTTCCTCCTCGTTTTTGTCGTTCTCCTCACATTGGATAATCGTTATATTTTTATGATGAAGTACTTCTCTTATTTCGATCGGCACCTCTTGGTCGGTAATCAAAATATCTACAAAGTCAAAATCCAAACGATATACCGACTTGCTAGAGAACTTCGTGAAATCGGCCACAGCAATAAGCTGATCCGATCGGCGGGCCATTTCCTTTTTAACAGAAACATCATCTTCGTATGGAAAATACAGGCCATCGGCTCGTATAGCTGTAGCCCCGATAAATGTCTTATCAGCTCTTAATTCTCTTAGTTTATCAATGACGGAGGGACCATATAATAATCGATTTTTGGTGTGTAAATAGCCGCCGAGCACATAAACTTGCAGATCTTCCCGACCTGACAGAATTCCAACAATGTCTATAGAGTGTGTGATGGCCGTAATAGATTTGGCGGATATTTGTTCGGCTACAGACTGTACCGTAGTTGAGACGTCAAAAATAACTGTCTCGTGATCTTGAACCAAGTTAGCTGCTATCAGCCCGATTTTTCTTTTGCTGTCAGTTTCGTCAATTAATCGTTCCTGATAAGAAGCTATTTCCTTCTGCAAATGAGGGAGGGCGACACCTCCATGTGTACGAATAACAACCCCTTTTTGTACTAATTTAACAATATCTCTCCGGGCTGTATCTCTAGATACTTCTAAAAGAGAGCAGATATCCATCACACTCATCGCGTTGTGTTTATTAACATAGTCGAGTATTTTTAGTAATCGTTCTTCCTGATACATCAATTCCACCTCCTGTAAGTAAGTTTATCATATATTATAAGTGATTTAAAGTAATTATTAAGTACATATAAGTATTTTGCAATTTCGGGCTCGCATGCTCAGGTTATAATAACTTTGCTATACGATCAAACTGATTGGTTTGATCGTATAGCAAAAAGACTTCTTAACAAAATAAATAGCGGAAATATTCGTTCGCATCCGAATATTCGCACACAGATTTTATGGGAAATTTCTGTGTTTTGTTGACATGGGCAATACGTATAATTATAATCAAAGCAAAGAATGAAGATTCATTCTATACTTGAAAAGAGGGTGATAATTGTGTATAAGACTTCAAAAGAGACTCAGGACCGTAAGGATGCCAAACGCCAATTTATTTTGGATACAGCTGCAAACGTTTTTGCTAAAAGGGGTTATCATAACACTGCAGTAAAAGACATTGTTGAAGAGGCAAGTATTTCTGTGGGAAGCTTCTACTTTTATTTTAAAGGAAAGGAGGAACTGTTTGCCGAGCTCTACCTCACTATTGTAAAGGCTTTTCAAGATACTTCTCAGAAGGTTTTAGATATAAAAAATAATAATCTTATAAAAAATTTTACACGTGTGATTACAGCTAATCTTTGGATGTATCAAAGCAAACGTGAACTGGCAAGGATTATGTTGATTGAAGCTGTAGGCCTTAATCCTGAATTTGAGAAAAAGAGGTCTGATAGCATAAAAGAGTCTTGCAGAACAATGGAAGAATGGTTTAAAAGGTTTAAAGTTCATAACCCGGTAAATATTCCGGATGAAAGAATAGCAGCACTTGCTTTTGAAAGTTCTTTTTACTATCTGGTCCTTGATTGGTTAGAAGGTGATGAAGTGGCTAAACTTACAGATTCCTCCTATGGGTTAACGGTATATAATCTGCAAGCATTGAAGATGCCTTTTGAAGATGAAGATATCAAAATGTATGTCAAGGAAGTATTGGATGAATTAAACCAGGTTCAAAATCTTTAGGGTGCACAGAAACGAGGAATTGATTTGAATACTCAGTTTGGAAAAGATTTAACTACGGGCAGCATACCGAAACACCTGATTCAATTCGCATTGCCTATACTCATCGGCAATCTGGTATCTACCGGGTACAGCGTCATCAATACCATTTGGGTAGGGAAACTGCTTGGCAAAGACGCTGTAGCTGCAATTGCAGTAAGCTTCCCGATTTTTCTTGCGATGGTTGCACTTTGCTCTGGTGCGACCCTTGCAACTTCCATATTGGTTTCCAACGCATATGGAGCGAAAGACAATGCTATGATTCAAAGAATCGCAAATAGCTCATGGGCAGTTGCTATTGTGATGATTCTGATCGTTACTTTAGGTGGACTGCTGTTATCCGAGAACATACTCAGAATGATCGGGACACCTAAAGATATCATGCAGCTTGCAACAGGATACTTAAAAATAAGTTTTTTGAGTTTTGCAGGACTCTATATTTCCTATTTAATTTCTTCACTATTAAGGGGAATCGGGGATACGTTTATCCCTTTAATATTTATCATCATATCTACAGTTATAAATGCAGTGCTTGATCCACTTCTTATCATGGGCGTTGGATCAATACCAAGATTGGGGCTTAATGGCGCCGCTTATGCTTCGTTCATTTCCTCTGGTGCGGCTACGATTATGGGATTCATCTATGTGAAGTATAAATATAAGAAGGAACCGATAAATCCTACAGGTCTTTTATTTGAGAGAAAAACCATTATGGAAATACTGAAGATAGGATTGCCTTCATTTATACAGCAAATGCTGGTTTCAATGGGGTATGCGTTTATGACTATTTTTGTAATCCGTTTTAGTGCAGATTCAATAGCGGCTTTTGGGATTGCCAGCAGGATAGATTCAATTGTTGCTATGCCTGCGATAGCAATGATGATGGCTGTCTCCACGTTAACCGCTCAAAATATTGGAGCAGGAAAGTCAGAACGAATTAAGGGCATATTTAAGTGGGGGATTGTTATTAATATACCGGTGATTGCTGCCATTTCCCTATTATGTGTCACTTTCCCCGGAACGATAATGCGTATTTTTGTAGATGATGTGGATGTCATTCAAACAGGGATAGAATATTTGCGGATTGTAGGAGTAGGATATCTATTCATGATCATATTCTATGTATCCAATGGAGTTATTACTGGAGCAGGTAAGGCCATTTCCATTATGGTGATTACATTTATCTCGCTTTGTGTAGTTAGGATTCCGCTTGCAGGCTTACTATCGCATACTAGTATGGGGATTCACGGTATTTGGTTCGCCATCGTTATCAGTTTTGCAGTAACTACGATAAATAGTCTTTGGTATTACTTTTCAGGAAGATGGAAAAATGGTGTTTCTATGAATGACGAAATGTCAAGCTAAGTGCGACACCTCTTCCATGAAGGCTTCGTGAGCCCACTTTCAAGTTAGACTTGGACTTAAAGTTACGGACAGCGTAAGAATCCATTCTACGTCTTGCAAACATTTGACCGCTAAGCTAACGAGAAACGATGGTTGAATATACATGGATGAGCAGTCGCTACGGTGGACTGCTCATTTGATTAAGCTAACTGGCAGCAGTTATGCACAATGATATGAACTGATTGCGAACATTTTATCTGAAATAATCTTTGACAATCGATAGTTTAATTAGGAGGTATGTGCATGAATATGTGTCATCTACTTGAAATTGAGTTTGAATATAGCGGGCAAAAACAGATCATTACTCCGATTCTCCTTCAAGATAAGACCGATATGATTCTCATCGACTGCGGCTATCCCGATTTTATGCCTCTACTTGAAGAAGCGGCGAACCGGCACAACGTCACTCTCGCGTCGATTACAAAACTGATCGTGACGCATCACGATATGGATCATATCGGATCGCTTGCTGCTTTGAAGCGAACGTACCCACACATCGACATCATCGCACACGAGCTGGAAGCACCGTATATTGCAGGGGCGAAAAAGTTGTTGCGACTTGAACAGGCTCAATCGACGTTTAACGCATTGTCAGATGAAGCAAAGCCGTATGCAGAGCAATTCATTCGATTCTTACAGTCGGTCGAGCCTGCTGCTGTTAATCGGACGGTATCCAATGGGGAAAGGCTTCCTTGGTGCGATGGGATTGAGATCATCCACACGCCTGGTCATTTGCCAGGTCATATCTCATTGTATTTGCCCGCCAGCAAAACACTGATTGCTGGAGACGCTGTCGTCATCGAGGAAGGCATGCTCGCCATCGCTAATCCCCAATATACACTAGATCTGGATGAGGCAATTCGCTCGGTTCAACGATTACTCGACTACGACATTGAGCAGATCATATGCTATCATGGAGGTTATTTTCATGGAGATGTACAGCAAGCCATCCATCAACTTATTGCTCAATACAAGTCTTAAATGTTCTGAATGCATTTTGGCATCAGGTACGGTATGAAGTAGGCTTCTCAAAGCTACAGGTTCAGGACAGGACTCTTTACTCCTATCTATACTTTTGCACGCTGATTAAGTACGGCCACCTTTTTGGTGGTTTTTTTTGTTGCCAAACGGCCTAATATCCATTGAAGAAGATGCGATGTGCATCCATAAGAAAATGAAGCAATTAAGAGAAATGTGATTCGCCTGAGAGGGGGGTTAGTGGAATTAATTCAGCATAAGGTATTGTTGGTCAAACTCCGATTTCTTGGTTGAGCCGGAAGTTCTCCAGTTAGTCACTTGTAATTTGCAAGCCGATGTTTTATATTGACATAGTAGTAGGTCTAAAATAAAAGAGGTGAACGGACAAGATGACTCCACGCACAAAGGAACAAAACGAAGATATTCGGCAACAGCGTCTGGCACAAATCCGTATAGCCGCTGCCGATGTATTTTTAAATAAAGGGCCTTTATTGGAAATCCGTGATGTTGCCGCGCAAGCGGGACTCGGCTATGGCACGGTTTACCATTATTACAGCAATAAAGGCGATTTGCTCAATGATCTGCTATGGGACGCTTTGGTGCGGGCCGGGGGATGGTTGGAAGCGCCGACGGAGGTCCCGAGCGCTTCGGCTTCGGGGGAGGTTCGGGTAGGCGGGCAATTCGGCTTGGCTGCTGCGGCGGACACTGGGAACTCGGCTGCAGCGGATTCCATTAGCGGAAACCGCGAAACGGCCGCAGAGCTTGGCCCAGTCGCCGCCGCCTGCGTCCGCCTACTGCAGCTTTGGGCGGGGGACCACGGCTTGTACCTGCTGTATAAACTAGCCGGTGAAGGCTTTGCATCGCTGCCTGAAGCTCGTTCGACTCCGCTCTCGGCCGCTTTTCGCAAGGAGGTGCTCGCGCCGTTTGCCGTGCTGCTCGAAACCGGGCGTGCGGCGGACGGAGCTGCCGCTTCTGGCGGAACCGCGGCGGAGCCGCCGTATCGTCTACAGCGCGCGGAAATGCTGATTGCAGCATTGGTCGGCTGCGCCTCGATTTCGCTTCGCTTCAATAAACTGCATGAGGAGGCTAGGGATATCGCCCGGTTTTTAAAACTATAGAATAGATAAGGAGCAAATGAACAAAAGATGATCATTATAAAATCACCGAGGGAAATTGAAGAGATGAAGCCGGCGAGCCAAATCATTGCGGACTGCTACCGCGAGGTGTCCAAATTGATCGAGCCTGGGATCACCACCCTGGAAATCAATGATTTTGTTGCCAGCCACATTACCAAGCTAGGCGGCAAGCAGTTTACGAAAGGGTACAACGGTTTCCCCGCCGAAACCTGCATCTCGGTTAATGATGTGGTGGCCCATGGCATCCCTTCGAACCTGACGTTGATGAACGGCGACTTGCTGAAGCTCGACATCGTCGTGGAGTACGGCGGATGGTTTGGCGATTCGTGCTGGTGCTATGCGGTGGGCAATATCCGACCGGAGGCGCAAAAATTAATGAAGGTGGCAAAGGAATGCTTGGATCTGGGGATCGCTCGGGCGCTCCCAGGAGGCAGGCTCGGAGACATAACGTCGGCGATTCAACAGCATGCAGAAATGAACGGGTTTTCGGTCGTACGCGATCTGCTGGCGCACGGTATCGGGCGGAGCCTGCATGAGGAGCCGAGCTACGAGCATATCGGCGTAGCCGGCAAAGGCATTCGGTTAAAGGAAGGCATGGTATTTACGATTGAACCGATGATCAACGAAGGTACGTTCCGTATCACGACCGACGACGATCAGTGGACGGCAAGAACGGCCGATGGCAAGTTGTCAGCGCAATATGAGCATACGATCGCAATCACGCCGGACGGACCGCTGATTTTAACTGCCCAGTAAGAAAAGAGGCGAACGCGTTTTCATTGGATAAAATCAATTCGTAAGTTTTAACTGTGGCTGACATATAGGATCATAGGAAGCGATAAGCATTTGATGTACAAACAAGCTTGCAACGAGGAATGAATGACACTAATTTGGGGAGAAAACCAATGAAGAACCCTTGCTGAATAAGGGTTCTTCATCGGTTTTCTATAATAAATATAGATGTGAGAAGAGAGTGACAAACTTTTATATGGTGAAGGGGGCTTTCTATGAATTGCTGCGTTGCTCATTAGGGCTAGTCTACTTTTTCACATTAAACACCGCGCAAGTCCATATCATCGCTTTCTTCTAAGAATTCCCTCGCTTTGTCAAGCGTTTCTACAATTTGACTAGATTCATGTTCGAGCCAATCTGACGCCATTTCTGAGTCCATGCGTCCATTCGCAACATTTCCGATAACACTATCCATTTCGTTGGATGCCTCATCGAGCTCATTAACCAATGCTTCTTGTTCCGTTTCTTTAATCTGTAAAGAAGATTTGCCGCAAGTGATACAGGAGTAATCTAAAAGGTTCTCTACGGGAATCTGACTTACATGATTGCAACCTATGCATGTAACCATTAACGTTTCTTGCTTCGGCATCCATTAAACTCCTTCCAGATCGTCAATCTCGTACTCGACAATGTGTTTAAAACTTCCGCTGCTCATGATTTTTTCGAAAATCCATTCGACTTCTACATTTTTATCTTTTATACGGCGGACTTTCCCAACTTTATTAGCCCCTCGCACACGCACATTGTCGCCTACTCTCATTCTTTACCGCTTCCGAATCCCAAAAGCTTTGGCTGCCGAAGTAAGCCGGAGTCGCTAAATTCCAAAGCGGTGACCCTGCAAGGGAATGGGACGCTGAGCCACCTAACTTCAGATTTCTTCATGCCAGCGGAAAGTGCAGGGAAGGGGCAATCTCCAGGATGCTGCTCCATGAATTGCGCCAGCACTTTTTTAGATGCGGCATCTAATCCCGATACATGGCCAATGTAACGATCCTCGAATCTTAAAACCAGACTAGATACATAACCTGCTTTGAGTTTTATCCCTACGACTTCCGCTACAATACGTACTTCTTTCCGTTTTTTAAACCAGTACCGATGCTTTTTAGCTTCTACATAAGGGCTGTCAAGCTTTTTGGAGATAATGCCTTCCCATTCCCGGGTATTTACCCAATCCCAAAGTGCTGGACCATCGAAAACCAGATCAGTAACAAATAAGCGCGGCTGCTTCTCTGGAAGCTTAGCAGTAAGTCGCTCAAATCGCTCTTTGAAGGGGAGAGGCCGAATATCCTGTCCTTCATCATAAAGCATATCGAATGCAACGAATATAAGGTTATCATCATATTTCTTGCGGTTTATGCCGACACGAACGCGCTGAAAGTTGGGCCTGGTACCATCAAAGTATGCGATTTCCCCATCTAGCAAGCAAGCTCCGATTCGCAATGGGCTTAGCAATTCCACGATTTCTGGAAATAGAGTGTTACGCGGCTCTATGCGCTTGGAGAATAACTCCACGCCTCCTTTTCCGTCGAGTCTGACCAATGTGCGCACACCGTCCCATTTGATTTGATAGACCCAATCAGGGCCCACAGGTATATCAGGAGATGTGATAGGTGCCATCGGAACACCAGGAAGCTCCATGATTGCTGTCATGATACGTTATCCTTTGACTTTGCCGTGCTTTTTCGTTTCCTCTTGGGAGGGGACGCGTCGGGCAAAGGCTTCGTTGCGTCTAAGCTTGCTTGCAAAGCGGCCAGGAGATCAATGACATTCGATTTTCCTTTTGCAGAAGGAGCAGTCACGACATCCAGACTTTCACCTGCAACCTTTTGTTCAATTAATTCAAGCAAGGCTATGCGATATTCGTCCGTATATTTGTTAGGTTCAAACTTTTCGCTAAGCTGCTCCACGAGAGCTTTGGCCATTCCGAGTTCTTTTTCGTTTACAACCGTTTGCATGGGGAGATTGGGAACTTGTGAGATAGCGCGTATCTCATCCGGATAATACATGGTCTCCAAGCAAATACAGTTATCGACGACTCGAATTGCCGCTAAGCTGCTTTTGCTGCGTATGGAAATTTTGGCTATGCCAATTTTGCCTGTCTGCTTGATCGCCTCCAGCAGTAAGGTATAGGCTCCGGCGCCTGTCATATCGGGAGTGAGGTAATAAGCTTTTTGAAAATAGAGAGGATCGATGTCATGAAGATCAACAAAATCCAATATCTTTATTGTTTTCTCGGCTTCGTCCTTGATGCTGTCGAGCTCGTCTTCTTTAATAATCACATATTTGTCTTTCTCATACTCAAAACCTTTAACGATTTCTTCAGGAGCAATTTCTTTGTTGCAATGCCTGCATGTTTTCGCATAGGAGATCGGCATGCCACAGTCTTTATGCAGGCTTCGGAAATGAACGTCCTTGTCTTCTGTTGCGGTAAACATTTTCACTGGTACATGTACCAGGCCAAAGCTGATTGCGCCTTTCCAAACCGTATGCATATGAGTCACATCCATTATTTTTCATTTAGAATGCGCTACTTTTAGAAAAGTATTCCGATGACAGATCATTTGCAGCATACTCCATCAAGTCCTTGAACCCGAGATAGTTGAGGCTTACCGCAAATTGCGTGCCATATATAGACTGAAAATAATGCCATTAAAGCTTCGCTCGGGGAGTGCGCCACCCAATGAAAGTCCACCTTTCCAAATAAAATGACCTTCTTTTAATCGATCCTCTTCTTTATAATGAGAGTATTTAGGGGATGAAAGGAGGACGGATCAAGATGAAAATACTTATCGTGGACGATGAGCCGAGGCATCGCAGAGGTATGCTGAACCTGATATTGTCCTTCAGGCCGGAGGACAAGATTCTGGTCGCCAAAGATGGTGTCATTGCGCTTGAGCTCATTCGATCGGAGAAGCCTGACATGGTGCTTACCGATATTCGCATGCCGAACATGGATGGTCTAGAATTTCTGAAGCTGCTTCAGGGCGAAAGCCATAAGCCGAAGGTTGTCATGGTTACAGCATACAATCTGTTCGAATATGCCCAAGCGGCAATCCATCACGGTGCTTATGACTATGTATTGAAGCCGGTGGACAGCGATCAAGTTGAAAAGCTGCTGCGCCGGATCGAAGCTGAGCTGGACATGGAATCGCAGCAGCATTCGGAATCGGAGGCATTGAAACAAAAGTTGAACTTAACCCTGTCAGCTTACCGTAACCGACTGCTTGTGAAATGGCTGAACGGCGACCTGACGCCTGATGAGCTTGCCGAGATGGATCAGATCGAAGGACTGAACGGTAAGGGCATTATTGTGTTTACAGAAATAGCAGTCGATCCGGACAAAAGAAGAAGCTTTGATTCCGATGCATTTCTAAGCAGCTTGAAGCAGTGCTGGTCGAATGTCGGAGAGGCATTCTCTTTTTCGCCCAATACGCTGGCTGATAGCTTTGTGCGAGCAATTACGATTATTCTTACACCTGAAGGTCTTACAGCTATTCAGCGTGCAGACATTCGTACCCATGCCGAGCGTCTGGAAGCACGCTGGATCATGTACGGGCAAATATCCCATGGCATAGGAACGAAATGTCAATCGATGCAAGCTGAAGGAGCGATGGCTTATCGATACGCTCAAACCGCACGGAGCTATAGCTTCTATGATTGTTGGAACGGAGTGGTCTTCTACGACGAATTGCTAAGCCCAAACGAGTTACTCTCGATGGACACCGAGAAGCTGTACAAGCTTCTGCAAAGCGGCGATCTGGATGCGGCGAAGGAACAATGCAAGGTCGCTTTCAACAACCTCGCTTCGAATGGTCATACAAACCCGGCTTTAATTAAAGAAAGCGCGGTGCTGACCTTGATTAAGCTCAAAAGCAGAAGCCGTAACCTTGTAGACCAGCAGATTGGAAGCGTTCTCTCTAACTCGGCGGCAATAGAGGTGCCGGCTTGCCAATCTTTTGAAGAGATCTTGGAGCTGCTGGAGCTTCGTCTGAGAGATGTCTATTCAGCGATCCAGCCTTCCCAATCAGAGAAGGATGTGATTCTTGCAGAGGATTGCTTGAGATGGATCGAGGAGCATGTGCAGGAGGAATTAACGTTAGAGCGTGCAGCGGATCGCTTCTTTTTTAATCCATCCTATTTCAGCACATGGATCAAGCAGCAGACTGGACGAACCTTTTCCGATCATCTCGTCGAAGCGAGAATGCGCAAAGCACAAAGCCTGCTTAACGCCAACCGGAAAATCTACGAGGTTGCTTCCGCATGCGGTTATTCGGATACCAAATATTTTTGCCGGGTTTTTAAAAAGCATCACGGCATGTCCCCGGCGTCATACAAGCATACGACGTCGCAGAGGAGCGACATGGGATGAGGCTGACTTTTCGATTCAGGCTGCTTGCCAGCTATTTTCTGCTGATTGCCATTCCGCTGCTTGTACTCGGCACTTTGTTTTATCAGACAAGCCTAAAGGTCGTCACAGACCAAGCACAGAAATATGTGTATGAGATTGTGAAGAAAAACAACGAGGTCATGGACACGAAGCTGCGAATTATCGATCAGAACAGCATGGCCTTGTTCATTGATAAAGGGTTGTTCAATGTATTCAATACGTTAAATCCGGGCGACGAGGCCGAGCTGCTTGCAGCAGACCGTTTGGTATCGGAAGTGCTTCGCAATTATTTCTCGCAAATGGGTGATGTGTATGCGTATCAATTGTGGACATCCTATTTCACCTTTGGACAGCAGCTACCGCAGGGGAACCCTGCAGAGTCTGATATTTACCTGGCTGCGCAGGAGGCTGGAGGCAAATTGGTATGGTACCCAACGTATGATTTTGTTGACATGTACAACCAACCTTATTTGTCCGAAGGGAATCTGGATTTCCGTTATTTATTTTCCGCTACCCGCTTGCTTGATTTTTCATATTTGAATAATTCGAATTTGAGAAAGCTGGACGAAAACATCGAGCGGCCGATTCTAACGATCAGTTTCAAGTATGAAACCTTGCAGTCGTTATTTGTTAACAGTATACCGACCAACTCCCGTTATCTCGTACTGGATTCGAATAACCGAGTAGTTGCGAGCGATGATACGCAGCTCATTGCCCAAATATATGACGAGTCGTGGACTCAGGTTCTGCAGCCCGCGGGAAGCGGAACAAAAAGGATAACGCTAGACGGGGAAAGCATGATTGTATGCTTCGACCGATCTCAGGTAACGGGATGGCTGTCCGTCGTCATGACGCCGGAATCTGCATTGATTGGCGGACTCGTTCCGATTATCCGGATGTCGACGGTGCTCCTTGCGGTCATCATGGCAATCGTTGCGCTTGCGTTGGCTTATTTTATTTCGGGAAAAATCACTAATCCGATCAAAAAGCTGATGAGTGCCATGCGATCGGTCGGCGAGGGCGACTTTCAGACTCGTGTCAGCGTCAGCTCGAATGACGAGTTCGGGCTGCTCCTTCAGCGTTTCAATCGGATGAACGGGCGCATTGGCTCACTAGTGACGGAAGTGTATGAAATAAAACTGAAAGAGCAGGAAGCGGAGATTCAGGCTCTGAATAGGCAGATGAATCCTCATTTTCTGTACAATACCTTAAACGTCATGAATTGGACCGCGATTGAAAATAACCAGAAGGAATTAAGCAAAATGCTCGTCTGCTTGTCCAACATGCTGCATTACACCTCCCGCAAAGAGTGGGGGGCTGTCCAGCTATCGGAAGAAATCGAATGGATGAACAACTATTTTTATATTATGCTGGCACGCTTCGAGGAGAAATTTACGGTTTCCCGAGACTTTGATCCGGTCCTCTATCATTACAAATTGCCGAGACTGATCTTCCAGCCATTCGTCGAAAACTCGATTCTGCACGGTTTCAGCGAGATCGAGTCAGGCGGGCTTATCCGCATCGGCGGTTGGATCAAGGACGGAGCGCGTTTTTATGAGGTTTCGGATAACGGAAAAGGGATGAGCGCGGAGATGATCGATACGATTCTGAATAAGGAAACCGCGTCAATCGGTATTAAAAACACGATTGCCCGCATTCGGATGCAATACGGCGAGGAAGCCGAGGTATCCATTACGTCATTGCTGGGACATGGGACGAGGATTGTAGTCAAAATGCCGCTGAGTTCCAATGAAAGTCCACCTTTCTAATGACGTTCGGGTTATGTAAGCGTTATTTTGTAACTTATAATGAGTTCATCATAGACTGCAGCTATGAATCATGGGCTAAACAATGAAAGGGGACGGAAAAATGACGGGACAAAAGAAAATAGCAACCGTTTTTATTCTTATGCTGTTTCTAATCACGACCGTATTATCCGCGTGCAGCAAGTCTGAATCTACCAATGGAAATGAGGCTGCCGGAGGAGCTGCGAGCTCGGCGGACGGCAATGCCGGCAAGGAAACGATTACGCTGCGTTTGACCGTATGGGGAGCGCCAGAAGAAGTAGAGCCTTATAAAAACGTTATTCAGAAATTCGAAGCGGAGCATACCAATATCAAGGTGGAACTTCAACATATTGCTGCGGATTACGATACGAAGCTAACGACGATGGTGGCCGGCAACGACGTTCCGGACATCGCTATGATGGAATCGGGAAGCATTGCTTATCCGCTCGCTGAACAAGGCAAGTTCTATAATCTACAGGATTTTCTTGCTACGGATTCGGATATGAACGAAAGCAGCCTCGTTCCCAACATTACGTATTCACTCGAACCGGGCAATGTAATCGGCATCGCTCCAGGCCCTGAAACCTTCGCTTTATTTTATAACGAAGATGTGTTCAAGGAGCTTGGAATCGAGCCTCCGCCTAGCAAAGCGTCAGAAGCGTGGAGCTGGGATCAGTTCGTAGAGGTTGCCAAACAGCTGACGCTTGACAAGAATGGCAAAAACGCAACCGAGGACGGCTTTGATCCCAAAAATATCAAGCAGTATGGGCTTAATCTCCCGACCTGGTGGGGCAGCTATAGTAATTTTATTTACTCAAATGGCGGAGATTTTGTGTCGCAGGACGGACAATCCTTTGCACTCAATCAGCCGGAAGCGGTGGAAGCATTACAGAAGATGGCTGATCTGATCAATGTGCATCATGTCTCACCTTCTCCTGTACAAGCCAAAAACATCCCTTCGACTAACGTTGCGCTGCAAACGAAAAAGGTAGCCATGGCGATTGACGGTCAATGGGCGAGCTCTGCACTCGCACAATCGAATTTTAATTTTAACATTGGCGTGCTGCCGGTAATGAAGCAACCGATGACGACAGTCGTATGCGCAATGTTCTCCATCTTCAAGTCTTCCAAACATCCTGAAGAGGCTTGGGAATTGGTTAAGGCATTGATTGAACCCGAAGCATCGATAGATATGCTTAAGGCGGGGACATGGATGCCTGCGGCAAGGGACTGGTATACCGATGAGGCCTTGCTTGCCAAATGGACGGAAGGACTTGCTTCCCGCCCGTCTGGATACAAGGACGCCGTCATTGACGTACTGCTGAATCATAGCCATCAAACTCCTACGGGATATGTGAAAAATTTCAATAAAATTATGGATGTCGTCAATCCTGCGCTCGACAAAGTGTGGCTAGGCAAGGAATCGGCACAGGAAGCGATGGATAGCATCGCAGCCAAAGCTCAGGAGCAAGTAAAAGGACGCCGTGACATAGCGAATTAACAGAGGGCTGATACAACAACTAAAGAGCGGCGATTGTATGGAGATATCGCCGTTCTCTTTAGCTATGGGTATCGGATTGGAGGCATACATGAGGAAAGGCTTGTTCTACGGGCTGCTGTTCACGTCGCCCGCGATTATTGGGTTTATCATCTTTACACTCGGTCCCATGATTGCCAGCATGGTACTCAGCTTTACGGATTACTCTGTATTTAAGGATCAAACCTCATTCATCGGTTTCGATAACTATAAAACGCTTTTTTCGGGTGAGGACGAGTTTTTCTACAAGTCATTAGGGGTCACGTTTTATTTTGTCGCGCTGCGCGTGCCAGCCGTCATTCTGCTCTCCTTTTTCATTGCCTTGCTATTGAATATGAACGTAAAGGGCAGAGCTATTTTCCGGACGATTATTTATCTGCCGAGTATCGTGCCGGCCGTCGCGTCCGCCATGATCTGGATGTGGCTGCTCAATCCGGATCTCGGGCTTGTCAATTCGGTGCTCAGATGGTTCCATCTTCCCGAGAGCGATTGGCTGTATTCGGAGCAAAGCGTTATTCCATCCGTCGTATTGACAACCCTTTGGGGCATTGGGGGAACGGTTATTATTTTCCTCGCTGGCTTATCGGGAATTCCCCGCCAATATTATGAAGCAATCGAAGTGGATGGTGGAGGCTGGTACAGCAAGCTTCGCCATATCACGATTCCGATGGTTTCTCCGACGATTTTCTTTAACACGATTATGACGATTATCGGATCCATCCAGGTGTTCAATGAAGCTTATATCCTGACGCAGGGCGGGCCGAACAATAAAAGCTTGTTTTACGTGTTTTACTTATGGAGAACAGGGTTCCGCGATACGGAAATGGGATATGCCTCCGCACTGGCCTGGGTATTGTTTATTATCATTTTGTTCTTTACATTTATCGTGTTCAGAACGTCCAAATCTTGGGTTTATTATGAAGGGGAGGGGCGCACATGAGACAGTCGAGGCTTGCGCTTGCCGCCGGATATACGATGCTGCTGTTCGTATCGGTCTTGTTCTTCGGCCCTTTTTTGTGGCTGATCCGTAGTGCTCTAATGGATTTATCGCAAATATTCTCCATGCCGCCGGAATGGATTCCTTCGCCTTTCCGCTGGGATAACTTCCACAGGGCTCTAACGATTCTTCCATTCGGGACTTATTTCACGAACACCTTCATCATCGTAATATCCACGATAGTGGGGACGGTTCTAACAAGCAGCGTAGCAGCGTTTGGATTCTCGAGAATTGATTGGCGCGGAAGGGATACCGTGTTCGGCATTCTGATGACCAGCATGATGCTTCCTGCGGCAGTCACCCTTATTCCAAGCTTTCTAGGCTGGCAAATGCTCGGATTTTACGACACGTATTATCCGCTAATCGTACCTGCTTATTTTGGCGGTGGTATTTTCAATATTTTCCTGCTGCGACAGTTCTATCTGACCATTCCAAGAGACTTTGATGAAGCGGCTTTTGTGGATGGCGCGACATACTTCCAAATCTACCGGTCGCTGATCTTCCCATTAAGCCGCTCGGCGATTATCGTCGTTGCCTTGTTCTGCTTCCTGGGTACGTGGAATGACTTTATGGGACCTTTAATTTATTTGAAAAGCGACAGTCTGTTCACGCTGGCTATCGGACTTCAGATGTTTCAGGGCACCTATACGGCGCAATGGGATTTGCTGATGGCAGCTTCGGCGGCAGTCGTGCTGCCTTGCGTCATCGTTTTTCTGGTCGGCCAGAAATATTTTCTCGAAGGTATTACGCTGACCGGATTGAAAGGATAAGCAGGAAAACTAGGATTTAGCGAGGAAAGAGGGCAGAGACAAATGTCAACGATCGAACAGGTGCAGAAGCACTGGCAAGGCGTTCCGTTTACGAGCGTGGAGATCCAGGATGCGTTTTGGCGGCCGCGTTTGGAGGTATTGAAAAAAACGACAGTCAGAACCTGCTTAGACCAATGCGAAGCGACCGGAAGGATTGCGAATTTCTCCAAAGCGGCTGGATTAATGGATGGCGAATACGAGGGGATGTATTACAACGATTCTGACGTGTATAAGGTCATTGAAGGTGCCGCTTATACGCTTATGTTGGAGCGGGACGATAAGCTTGAAGCCGAGCTGGACATGATTATCGAGAAAATTCGAGCTGCGCAGGAGCCGGATGGCTACTTAAGCACGTACTTTACGGTGTGTGCTCCTGAGCTGAAGTGGTCCGATATGGAAAAGCATGAAATGTATAACGGCGGACATCTCATCGAAGCGGCTGTCGCTTATTTCGAAGCGACAGGGAAGCGGGCTCTGCTCGACGTCGCTTGTCGGCTGGCCGATCATTACGACAGCTTGTTCGGGCCAGGCAAGCGGCACTGGGCAGAAGGGCATGAGGAAATTGAGCTGGCACTAGTCAAGCTCTATCAAGCGACAAAGCAAGAACGTTACTGGAAGCTTGCATTATGGCTGCTTGAAGAACGCGGACATGGTCATGGACAAGGAGAAATTTGGAACAAGCCTGAATGGGGGCCGGCATACTGTCAGGACGATATTCCCGTGCGCGAGATTGAAAGGGTAACTGGTCACGCCGTTCGGGCGATGTATTTATACGCCGCAATGGCCGATGTTGTAAACGTGTCGGGAGACCCCGCTTATGTAGGGGCGCTTCAGCGGGTATGGTCCCACACGGTGGAAAGAAATATGTACGTTACAGGCGGAGTCGGGCCTTCCGTGCACAACGAAGGGTTTACGCATGATTATGATTTGCCGAACGAATCGGCTTATTGCGAAACCTGTGCCGCGATCGCCATGGCGTTCTGGAACCATCGTATGAACCTGCTGTTCGGGGAGGCCAAATACGCCGATCTCGTGGAGACCGAACTGTATAACGGTGCATTATCCGGCATTTCATTGTCCGGGGACCGTTTTTTTTATGTGAATCCGTTGGCTTCTCAAGGCGCACATCACCGTGTAGAATGGTTTCATACCTCCTGCTGTCCTACTAATCTCGTCCGATTTATTCCGTCAATTGGGCAGTACGCGTATGCCGCGACCAGTGACGGAATCGCAGTCAATCAATATGTAGGCGGTCATGCGGATCTGGAGACAGGCTGCGGGAAAAAGGTTGAGGTTACGCAAAAAACGAATTATCCTTGGGATGGGACAATCGAGCTGACGGTTAATCCGGAACAAGCGAGAGATTTCTCCGTTCGCCTTCGATTGCCGGGCTGGTGCAAAGGTTACCGTATAACTATCAACGGCGAGCAGACGGTTATTCTCCCAAAGAATGGCTATTTGGATCTACGTCGTCATTGGTCACAGGGAGACATCGTTCTGCTGGAGCTGGACATGCCGGTAGAGGTGGTTCGGTCCAGGCCGGAAGTCGACGCTAATCGCGGCCGGGTAGCTTTGCAGCGCGGGCCAATCGTTTATTGCTTAGAGCAGCAGGATAATCCGGACTTGTCGTATGATGGATTCAAGATTTCACCGAGCGGCGGTATTTATGTGGAGCATCGCCCTGAGCTGCTGGGAGGATTGACGACTTTAACAGTCAACAGCGCGCAGCCTGGCGAAAAGCCTTATCGGTTGATCCCGTATTACGCGTGGGACAATCGGCAGCCTGGATTTATGCAAATCTGGATGACTGAAGCAGACAACAAACAGCTGTATAGCCATTAGCGGGTTAAGGGGGATGGAAATGACAATGAACGAACATTCTGCAGAAGCAGCAAAGCGTGCAGCGACCAATCCGATCGCACCTGGCTGGTATGCGGATCCAGAAGCAAGAACTTTCGAAGGACGCTATTGGATTTATCCGACGTACTCAGCGGAATATGACAAACAAACCTTTTTTGACGCTTTTTATTCCGACGATTTGATTACATGGACAAAGGCAGAGAATATATTGGATATCGAACGAATTGAGTGGGCGAAGCGAGCCTTGTGGGCACCGTCGACAATTGAGAGGAATGGCCGATATTACCTCTATTTCTGCGCGAATGACATACAAAGCGATCATGAATATGGCGGTATCGGAGTAGCGGTCTCTTCACGGCCGGAAGGTCCTTACTACGATGCAATTGGCAAACCGCTCATCGATCGATTCCACTTCGGGGCTCAGCCCATCGATCCGCATGTCTTCATTGACGATGACGGTACCGCCTATTTGTATTATGGTGGCTGGGGCCATTGCAACGTTGTGAAGCTTAACGAAGATATGGTCTCTCTTGATCAACTTGAGGACGGATCAGCCTATAAAGAAATCACGCCACAACAATACGTAGAGGGTCCGTGTATGATGAAGCGAGACGGGCTTTATTACTTTATGTGGGCTGAGGGGGGATGGGGTGGTCCGGATTATTCTGTGGCCTATGCATGTTCGCATTCGCCTCTTGGTCCGTTTGAGAGAGTCGGAAAAATACTGCAGCAGGACCCCGATGTAGCCACGGGAGCTGGGCATCATGGCGTTTTTCAAGCGACAGGCTCGGATGATTGGTATATCGCATACCATCGCAGGCCGCTCACTGAAACTGACCGAAACCATCGCGTATTATGCGTAGACCGCATGAGATTCAGCGAAGATGGAACCATATTGCCTGTAACGATGACCTGATTTTTGATTAATCCAAGCAGCTTCAATAGATGGGACATGGCAATTAAACAGGTACCCTTACTCTCGACACTATTTAGAAGTGTTGAGAGTGGGGGTACCCGTTTTGTTGTATGCCTTCATTCGTATTTGATATGGATCATATGCTCAAGCGTGCTTTTAATCTCAGGCCAGTCGCTATCAGTAATGCTATAAAAAACATTGTCATGAAATCTACCTTCTGTATCCCGTCTATGCTTCCTAAAAACACCTTCTCTAATTGCCCCGATTCTCTCTAACGCTCGCTGAGACCTTGTGTTATTGCCGCTAACGGAAAATTGCACGCGTACCAGAGTCAGTTGCTCGAAGCAATATTGCAACAGTAAAAACTTACATTCCGTATTTGCACCTGTACGCCAATAAGCCGGCGAAAGCCAGGTCCAGCCGATTTCCGCATTTTGGTTGAGCCTATCGATATCACCGATTTTCAGTGTTTCAAGCAGCTCTTCTAGATGTATAGATTCCAAGGCAACGAGTTTTATAGTATTTCCTATTAAAGTAACATTAGGATTCTTGTCCATGCATACCTCCGAACCGTTGTTAATCATAATCAGCTATATAATAGAAACAGTATACATGGATGGGTATCGATGTAGAATGCATCTTTCGATGAATGATTGGCATTTTCATGCGTTTCAAGTTCAGTATTGGCATTCTATTGCATGATAGATGGTCGTATAACCTTTCTATTATCGTACCGTCCTAGTTCATAGATGGTAACGCCCTTGACACGATACTGTAAGGTGTCCATAATTAAAGTGTCACTAAATGGTGTCCAATAAGCAGGTTTTCAAAAATGTAGGGAAACGGTGAAACTATTGAACCACCCTTCGTATCACCTAGATCGACTATAATAAAAAATGGAGGGATTGCAGTGAGCGGGAACAATGAGAAGCGGGATGTGTTCGACGCCATTGCAGATCCAACTAGGCGCCGACTCATTCGTCTGTTAGCAGAAGCGGAGGAGATACCGCTTTATGAATTAACGACACAGTTTGAAATGGGCCGAACAGCGGTATCAAAGCATTTGAACATTCTTAAAGAGGCTGGTCTGGTCCTTGACCGAAAGGTCGGCAGGGAAACGAGATTTAAGCTAAATACGACTCCACTCAAAGAGATTCAAGATTGGGTAGCATTCTACAGCAGGTTCTGGAGTGCGAATATGTTGCATTTAAAGCAACTATTAGAAGAGGAAGAAGAAGCGTGAGCAAGTTATAACAATGAAGAAGGTGGTACTTTGACGGCAAAAGGTGAAAAGAATTCTAAGATTGATCCCTATTTTAGGAAGCTTAAGAAGTGGAAGGAAGAATTCGAACTGCTCAGAGAGATCGTTCTTGACTGCGGGGTGACCGAGGAATTTAAATGGATGCATCCTTGTTACACGTTTGATGATAAAAACATCGTTTTGATTCACGGTTTTAAGGATTACTGTGCGCTTCTGTTCCACAAAGGCGCGTTGTTAAAAGATCCCCATGGAATTTTAATCCAACAAACAGAGAATGTTCAGGCAGCGCGTCAAATTCGGTTCACCAATGCTCAAGCCATAGATGAGATGCAGCTTATCTTGAAGTCATATATTGATGAAGCCATTGCAGTAGAGAAAGCCGGCTTGCAGGTGGAATATAAAAAAAATACAGAATACAGCATACCTGAGGAGCTGGAAAACAAATTCGTTGAAGTTCCCGACTTAAAAACGGCTTTTGAAGCATTGACGCCGGGACGGCAAAGAGCATACCTTCTTTATTTCTCTTCGGCCAAGCAATCCAAAACCCGGGAGTCGAGGATTGAAAAATATTTCGTGCATATTCTCAATGGAAAAGGAATAGATGATTAGTGTTTTTAAACGATGTGGGAGGAATAGAACAAACATAGTTTAACTCCGCGCTTAGCGCGGAGTTTTTGATTTGCCGAACTGGCTGGAAGGTCTAGCCGAATGGAGAAGAAATGATTTCGATAAGGGAATCGAAAACAAGCTTTCTTTATATTTTCTTTATCTTTACTAATCTTTTTCTTGGCTTTTGTGTTTTAATCTATGCTCATACTTCATTTGAGAGGAGCAGCTGTATGAGTGAATATGTATTGCGGACGAGGGACATAAGCAAGAAATACGGCGGCGCTTACGCCATAAATAACGTGAGTATCGAAATCAAACGAGGCCAGATTTACGGGCTGATCGGCTTGAACGGCGCGGGAAAAACTAGCTTTATGAGGGTTGTCTGCGGACTTGTTTCTCCCTCCAGCGGCGAGCTGGAATTATTCGGGCAAACAGGAGAGAAAGAGTTGCAGCGCGGCAGGCGGCGAATCGGGCAATCGATCGAAACACCAGCTATCTATCCGAACTTGACCGCCGTGCAAAATCTTGAAATCCAGCGGATCATCTCGGGCGTTCCGGACAAAAACGCCATAACGAAGACGCTTGAAATTGTCGGACTAGCCGATACGGGCAACAAGAAAGCGAAAAACTTTTCCCTGGGCATGAGGCAGCGGCTGGCGCTGGCAATTGCGCTGATCCCCAACCCCGAGTTTTTGATTTTGGACGAACCCGCTAACGGCCTTGACCCCAGAGGCATCATCGAGACAAGGGAACTGCTGCGGCGCCTCGCACGGGAAAGAGGACTTACCCTGCTCGTATCCAGCCATTTGCTGGACGAGCTGGCGCAGGTCGCCACCCATTACGGCATTATCGATAAAGGCAGGCTTATTAAGCAGCTTTCCGCGGATGAGTTGGCGCTTGAATCCCGTCAGCACATCCGAATTATAACAAAGGATGCCGCGAAAGCCATCGCTCTATTGAAGGAAAACTTCGGTGTAACAGACTGCCAAGCCGTATCGGCTAACGAGCTTTGGGTCCGTGAGCAGATCGAACGGACCGGCGAGATGAATACGTTGCTAGTCCGTCATGGGATTGTGGTGGAAAGCATTGCTGTTACCGAACAAAAACTGGAAGAGTATTTCCTGAACCTGACGGGAGGGATGAACACATGACGACGCTGATCTATGCTGAATGGTACAAATTGCTCCGCGGCAAAGTGCTCGCTATTATCCTTGCTTGCGTCACCGCGCAAACGGTGATTCAAGTATTAGGGCAATACACGACTACGGGAGAACCGCCTTTTCCAGGTCAATTCGGAGTCTTGGTGGCTGCTAATGGATCGTTTCTCTTGCAAGTGTGGCTCTCGGCTTTTGTGGGATATTTCGTTGCTTCAGAATTTCAAAACGGAACGATGAGAAATATTGTTGCTCTTGGCAAAAATAGAACGCAGGTCTATTTGTCCAAGCTGTTTTCCGCTTGTGTCGCCATAGCCGCTATTTATGGTATGATCACGATTGTAGCGACAGCTGGATTCAGCGCGGTATTTGGCTTTGGCGACATGGCATTCAAAGAATTTATTAGCTTTTTTACCTGGCATTTTTTCATGCAGATCCTGTACCATTTAACTTATGCCGCCATAATTACGATGTTCGCCTTCGTTAGCAGGAGCCTCGGAATGACGATTATATTAGGCTTCGGATATATGCTCGTCATGTTGTTTTTTCCAGGCTTTTTGAGCAGAGTGGGATTGGAAGATATGGACGAGTATTTGCCTGGCTATTATATTTCTGGGTTTGGTCAATTAAGCGGCGACCCTACTTTTGTCACCAAAGGCATTATCGTCACCGCTGCTTACTTCGTAATCACTTGTATAATAGGCTGTATCATATTTAACAAATCGGACATCAAATAAGATGGAGTTAATGCCGAATGAACGAACCAATTCTTGTCATTGAAGATGATCCGTCAATCAACAGCCTCTTGCACGAGGCATTGACCAGAGCGGGTTACTGTCCCGAAAGCGCATATTCCGGCAGCGAGGCAATCCTATTGATTCCAATGAAGTCATGGAAATGCGTCATTCTTGACTTGATGCTTCCGGGCAAAACAGGCGAAGAGGTGCTTGCCGAACTGCGAAAAGGGGAAAATATGCCGGTGATTGTGCTGTCCGCTAAAGTAGACAAAGAAAGCAAATTGAAGCTGCTCTCCCAAGGTGCGGACGATTACATGACGAAGCCCTTTGACCTTGATGAATTGATGGCGAGGGTTGCAGCACAGCTCAGGCGATTTACCGTATATACAGATAACGAATCCGCTGCAATACTTACCTATCTCGATATTCATTTGAATTTGGAGACACATGAAGCAGCGGCAGGCGATTGTTCGATTCAACTCACCCAGCGCGAATTTGAAATTTTAGAGCTTTTGCTGCGTCATCCACACAAAGTTTACAGCCGGATGAACATTTACGAAAGCATATGGAACGAGGCATTTTGCGGGGATGAAAAGACCATCAATGTGCATGTGAGCAATCTTAGAGCAAAGCTGAATGCCGCATCGTCCCATAAGCATATTAAAACGATCTGGGGCGTAGGGTTCCGGCTCGCGGAATAGGGGGTGCTGGCATGTACTGGCTGATCGGCGTATTGGCGTCCTTATGCCTAATTTTTGCTACTCGTTTCTATCTGTTGCGGCGGGAAATAAAACGCTTGGCTATTCAAATGCCGGATTTCGCCGCAAGCGCGCGCTATGGACAAAGACTATATTTGGAAGAACATGACTCTGCGCTGGCAAAAGCCGTCCTTGAAATCAACCGCATGGTGGACGTTTATGAGAATCAGCTCAGGCGCGTAGACGAGCTAGAGCAGAATATACGGCTGTCCATTACCGGCTTGTCGCATGATTTGCGAACGCCGCTCACGTCATTAGCAGGTTATTTGCAGCTAATGGAAAAGGCACCGTCGCCGGAAAAACAACAGGAATATTTAGCGATCATTTTGGATTCGGTCAAGGTGCTGCAGGGCTTGACCGAACGTTTCTATGAATTGACGCGCCTTGAGCTGAATGAGAATAGTTATGACATTCAGAGCCTGAATTTGGAACATGCCGTCTGCGAATGTTTTCTAAGGTTTTTTGAAGAATTTGATCGAAAAAAAATCGAGCTGAATATTAAGGATGCTGCGAATCCACCGGAAGTCTGCGCTGATCCAATGGCTTTGCAGCGGGTGCTGTATAACTTGATTCAAAATCTGCTGCGGTACGCCATTGGGACGGTAACCATATCCTTTTATGAGGAAGGCGGCTTTCATGCCGTGAAGATTGGCAATGAAACCGAGATTCCTTTGCCAAATCATATTGACAGCATTTTTGACCGCTTTCATACCGCGGACCCTAGCCGCAGCAGTCAGGGCACCGGGCTCGGACTCTACATTTCCCGTAAGCTTGTGCACGGCATGGGCGGCGAGATTACCGCAGAAAAAGACAAGCAAATGCTTTTTATTATAGTTAAGCTTCGTATGGATCACAACATGTAGGAAACAAGCGTAATGACATGGTTTGAATGGTTCAAGATCGATTTCATTTCGTGCTCATTGTGAATACAAATCACCCTCAGGGGTGTTTTTTTTTGCTCAATTCTTGAATAATCTGCAATTGGTTAACCGAACTGTCGCAGCATAATTGATCTGGGCAGTAATTTTTAGATATATATGAACTTTATTATCACACCGGGAGCGAGTCGTTTTATTATGATAGGGAATCCCTCGCCGTTCCGAAGATCAATAAAAACGGCAATCTTAATTGAAGGAGTGATGGAGGATGAGAAAAGATCAATACCAAAGCGCTTTTGCGACAAAGAGGTCTATCAAGTAAGGGAATTCATTGTATGGGTTTCCATAAACAAGGAGGAATCCACAATTGCTTACGCTAAAAGCAATAACTAAGGATAATTGGGAAGAAGTTGTCCTTCTTAAACCGAAGCCAGAGCAAGAATCGTTTATGGCTTCAAACCTATATTCAATTGCAGAAGCACAATATTTGGAGTCGTTTGTCATTAAGGCGATTTACGATGATGAGGCAATGATCGGTTTTACGATGTTTGGGCTAGACCCCGATGACGGTAACTACTGGATTTATCGTTTTATGATTGATGGAAGGTTTCAACAACAAGGTTACGGCTACCATGCGATGTTACTCGTTATGGATGAGATAAGAAAATGCAGCAATCGGACTGATATTATCATGCTCGGATATAAACCGGAAAACGAACAAGCCAGAAGATTTTATGCGAAATTAGGGTTTAGGGAAGAAGGGCTATCCCCGTGGGGAGAAATAATTGCAAAGTATATAAAGCTGTAGATGTCAGTTAGCGGATAAAATAATACCAAAAAAGCTCGTCTTGCTCATACAGCAGGCGAGCTTTTTTTTGTTGTTAGGCGCGGAGATTGGCCAACCGATATTCGGTAGGCGTAATTCCTTTGTATTCCCGGAATAAACGGCCGAACACGTTGTACGAGCTGAAACCGACTTCAAGCGCAATGTCAAGAATGCTCATGTCGGTAGCGCTAAGCAAACTGCATGCATGGCGAATTCTAATTTTGTGAAGCAAATGTAGGAAGTTGATGCCTGCATGTTTTTTAATTTCGATGCTAAGTCTCGTTGGCGGAATGCGGAAATGGTCGGCTAAGCCGGAAAGGGATAGATCATCGCGGTAGTGATAGTGAATGTATTCGATAACCGGCCAGATCGAGCCGTTGCCTGTGGGATAAGCCTTCTCCTGCGCGTTCATGCCCTGCCGGGATACCCGAATCCGTTGAAACTGCAATAGAATTTCATGGAGCTTCAAGGTAAGGAGCTCGTTGCGGAATGGAGTCGTTTGGTTGTATTCATTATGCAGACCGTGCATCATCTCTTCGAATTTCACCAATTCTTCGCTGTCCATATGGAAGAATGGCCGCTGGTTTTCCGCTAGCAGCGCTTGCAGGTAAGGAGATCCGGTCTTTACCGACGAGACGAGCAGCTCCATGGCGAACATGCAGTTGAAAAGCCGAATCGGAGTCGTGGAATACGTAACAATGTCATGTACCTGATAGGGGAGCAAAAAGGTGAAGGTGCCTCGGCTCATCGGATGGCGGATTCCGTTGATCGTTTCATGTCCTTCGCCTGCGATAACGAGCGAGCATTCCAGAAAATCATGCCGATGCGCGGGGAAGGAATGGCGAACCTCGTTGATCGATACGTAGAAGGGGAAGTCCGCCGCAATCATTTCATAATCGGATAAATCTTTGTTCATTGGAAAAATCGTCAGGATGACCCCTCCTAAATTTGTAGTAAAAATTAGTGTGTTGACAATAATTTTTGCACCGTTGACTGAGCGATTATACCATAAACTGTGTTTGTAAGCGCTAATCAATTTACGAACATCAAGGAGGATTTACATGATATTACCGTCAATTGGACTGATCGGAGAGCTTGCGTCAAGCTCGGTCATCCTGCGTCACCCGAACAATCCCATTCTTACGAGAGAGGATGTACCTTACAATCCCGCGCTCGTATTCAACGCCGGCGTAACCAAATTCCAAGACCAATACGTGATGGTGTTCCGCAACGATTACGGACAACCGGATAAGCAGACGCTTTTCCCCTCCAGTACGACAAACCTCGGTATCGCGTTCAGCCGCGATGGCATCAATTGGGAAGTGAAACCCGAACCGATCTTCGATCTGAGGAATGAAGAGATCATACGGACTTATGATCCGAGGCTGACCGTAATCGAAGGCCGCTGTTACATGTGCTTCGCGGTCGATACGCTGCACGGCATTCGCGGCGGAATCGCGGTAACCGACGATATGGAGCATTTTGAAGTGCTTAGCATGAGCGCGCCGGACAATCGCAATATGGTACTGTTTCCGGAGAAGATCGGCGGCCGTTATGTCCGGCTCGAGAGACCGTTCACGATCTATAGCCGTGAAGGGAAGGAGCGGTTCGACATATGGATTTCGGACTCAGCCGATTTGAAGGATTGGGGCAACTCCGATCTGCTGCTTCCTGTCGAACGCGTACCTTTCGCCAATGCGAAGCTTGGTCCTGCAGCGCCGCCGATCAAGACGAAGAAAGGCTGGCTAACGACGTTCCATGCGGTCGATATCGATCCGTCCCGCGGCAAGAACGGCTGGGAGGATAGCTGGAAGAAGCGTTATTCAGCAGGGCTCATGCTGCTTGACTTGGAGAACCCCAAGAAAATAATCGGGTTATATGAAGAGCCGCTGATGGCGCCGGATGCTCCTTACGAGAAGGCAGGCGGTTTCCGCGATCACGTCATATTTCCCGGAGGAATGATTTTGGAACAATCGGGAGAGGTGAAGATCTATTACGGGGCAGGAGACGCTTACGAATGCTTGGCAACCGCGCACGTGGACGATCTGCTCAGCCTTGTCCTGAAGTAGACAATGGATTCAAAGGATGGAGGTGTGGGCCATGTTCGCGACAAGCTCTAAAAAAACGTTTCGGTATTTGAACAAAAAGAAATTCCTGTATCTGCTGCTGCTGCCCGGCATTATCTATTTCCTCGTATTCAATTACGTGCCGATGTACGGCGTCATTATCGCCTTCAAGGATTTCAACTTCGCCAAGGGCATATGGAACAGCGCATGGATCGGCTTCGAGAACTTCAGATATATGTTCGGGCTGAGCGACTTCTATACTGTATTTTGGAATTCGCTTTATTTAAGTTTTCTGAAGCTGGTTATCGGATTTCCATTTCCTATCATTCTCGCTTTATTCCTGAATGAAATGAGAAACCGGACTTATCAGAAAATAACGCAAACGATCATCTATTTGCCGCATTTCATATCATGGGTCGTCATCGGCGGCATCCTGGTCAACTTCCTGTCACCGTCCTGGGGCGTGCTCAATCTGTTTTTGAAGTCGCTCGGTATCGAGTCGATCTTCTTCCTTGCCGACAACGATTATTTCCGGCCGCTTGTTGTGCTCAGCAGCATTTGGAAGGACTCGGGCTGGGAGAGCATCATTTACCTAGCCGCGATCGCCTCCATCAATTCGGAATTGTACGAAGCGGCAAGCATCGACGGTGCCAGCCGTCTGCAGAGACTGTGGTCTATTACGATACCCAGCATCAAATCAACCATTATTATCCTGCTCATTTTGCGGCTTGGCCACATTATGAACAACGGCTTCGAGCAAATATTCGTGCTCCAAAATCCGATGAACCTCGGCGTCTCCGAAGTGTTCGAAACGTATGCGTACCGGGTAGGCATACTCGGCGGAAGGTTTTCCTTCGGCGCCACCGTCGGCCTGTTCACTTCCGTCATCGGCCTCATCTTCCTGCTGGTAAGCAACCGAATCGCGAAGCTCATGAAGGAAGACGGGATATGGTGATGCGGACAAGCGTTGCCTGCGGCATATCGACAGGAGGTCATTTCTCATGAATATCAGATCCAGCGGGGATAAGCTATTCGACATCATCAATTACGCTTGCCTGACGTTGTTCGCGATTGCCTGCCTCTTCCCATTCTTTTATGTAGCCGCTTTCTCGGTTACGCCATACAACGAATACTTAGCGAATCCGCTGAAGTTGATTCCGAATAAATTGGAGTTCAGCGCATACACGCAAATATTCAAAATGGATCAGCTATGGATCGGTTATCGCAATACGATCATCATTACGGTGCTCGGCGTGTGCATCAACATTTTTCTCATGATTATAACGGCTTACCCGCTCTCGAAGCGGGACTTGAAGGGCAGAGGCTTCGCTCTCGTACTCATAACGTTTACGATGTTTTTCAACGGCGGGCTCATTCCGAACTTTTATTTGATCAAATCGCTCGATCTGTACAATACGCTTTGGAGCCTCGTGCTTCCAAACGCGCTTGGTGCCTATAACCTGCTGCTAATGAAAAACTTTATCGGCAACATTCCGCCGAGCTTGGAAGAGTCGGCCTCTATTGATGGCGCGAACGAGCTGCGGATTTTGTTCCGGATCATCGTGCCGCTGTCGAAGCCGGCGATCGCCACATTCGTTATTTTCCATGCGGTGACGCAATGGAATACGTTCTTCAACGCGATCATCTATACGTCCAAGAGAGACCTATGGCCGCTCATGCTCATTGTCAGGGACATGGTCGTCGACAGCGGCGGCGTCGCCAAGGACGTAATGGATGCGGGAACCTCCGGCGTGACCGAATTCACGATCAAGATGGCGATTATCATTTTCTCCACGCTGCCGATCATTCTGGTCTATCCTTTTATGCAGAAATATTTCATGAAGGGCATACTTGTCGGCTCCATCAAAGGGTAGAGGCATTAGGTATGTTTGTTTATATATAAGAATTTATATGTTTTCACCTATAAATGTGCTTATATATATCCGCGAAACGACTGCTTTTGCCACAGAGTACGGCGACAGCCGTTTACGCTTGACATATAGGAAAGTATATGAATTTGCTCATACTTTCTCTATACGTTTCGCCGAAACGATGGCATCTATAGAAAGGACGCCTTCAGGCGTTTCATCTTAGATCGGTTAAATCTGCGGTTAGCTGCGGTTTAATATAATTCGATGATCAAAGGGGAGAAGGACATGGTTACAAAAAAGCACCGCACGGCTAAAACGCTCATTTCCTTGTTGATTCTGGCAACGGCGCTTGCAGCCTGCAGCTCGGGCAACAAAGAAAGCAATACGAGTGAGGGCAGCACGAATGCGCCGCAATCGACGAATAAGGGGACTGATGCGGCAGAGGTTAAAAAACCGGTTACGATCAAAATGTTCAACCGAGTCAATGCGGAAATCGTCCTCAAGGATAACCCGGTCATAGCCGAGGTCGAGAAAATCGCGAACGTGAAGCTTGAAATCGAAGCGCCGCCGATTAACAACTACGTAGACAAGCTGCAGGTACTGATGGCGTCCGGCGATCTTCCCGACGTTATCTACAACTGGGGAACGGCGGGCAACGGCGCAGATGCGAACATGGAGAAGTGGGCGCAGAACGGTTTGCTGGAGCCGCTTGACGACAAAATTGCGAACTATCCGAACTTGATGAAAAACATTACGCCGGACATGTGGAACGCGGTCAAATCGGTTAATGACGGCAAGACGTACATTATTCCAAGAACGAATGCCGTCAATCATTGGGGCTATATGATCAACCAGCAGTGGCTGGACAAAGTGAGCCTACAAGCACCGACGACGCTGGACGAGCTGACGAACGTGTGCGAAGCGTTCACGGAGCAGGATCCGGATGGCAACGGCCAGAAAGACACGTATTGCCTAAGCTTCTCCGGACCTGACCTTGGCCGCAATACCATTTGGAACGCATCGAACTTCTTGACGGCTGCCTTCGGCCTTCCGGTCGTAGACGGCGTAAAGGACGCTGACGGAACGTACAAAATCAGAGAGAAAATGTCGGGCTACATCCCTTACTTGACGTACTTGAAGAAGTTGAACGATGAGAAGCTGATCGATCCCGAATTTTTGATCAACAAAATTTACGTCGATCAAGAGAAGCTGAATCAGAATCGAGTGGGTATCATCTACGCGCATCAAAGTACGGTTCTCGGCAATATTAGCAAAGACCCAGAATCGGACAAAAAATATACGTATCACGGTGTATTGAAGGATGCCAATGGCGTTGCAGCTGACTGGGTAACGCCAGCTATGTGGGGCGGCTGGATGATTCCGAAAGACTCGAAAAACGTGGACGACGTACTCGCATTCCTCGATTGGGGCAACACGGCTGAAGCGAACGCACTGTTCCAATTAGGCGTGAAAGGCGTAACGTTCGACAGCTACGATCCCGCAACGAAAGCGATCTCTCGTACCGACGAGCAGACGACGAAGCTGTCGACGCTTACGAGCAGTTACATGACGCCAGCCAATGCGATTAATGGTGAAGGCGCATCGATCGTCAATGCCACGACAACAGAACGGATTGAACTTTACAAATCGCAGCTCGACGCGGCGCTTGGCCAAATGACTATCGTGAACGTGCCTGCCGTCAGAGCGCCTAAGATCGCAAGTTTGAACAGCACGATTCCGGATCTTATGAAGAAGAAAGACGATAACGAAATCAAATTTATTACGGGTACGATCACGGAGCAGCAGTTCAAGGCGTTTCTGGAGAAGGAATGGTACCCTGGTACCGCTGATGCTGAGGCTGAATATGTCACCTTCATGAATTCGCTCGGCAACTAATAGCAAGGCAAATCATAACGGCACTCATAACGGGCAATCAGCAAAAACGGCTTCATACCCGCAAATCACAGCGAGAAACTCTCATCTAAGGGGATTTTATAGCGCTGCGGTTTGCGGGTTTATTTTGAAATATATCAGTATATCAGTTCTCCTACTTTCTCTCTATTTCTACGCGAAACGTACGCTTTTCCGCCGGTGGACGGCTTCAGCCGTTTACGCATGAAATATAGGAAAGTATATGATTTCTCCGACTTTGTTTATATTTCTCGGAATAAAACGCACAGCGCCGCAAAAAGGCGGCGACAGCCGTTTAAATTTGTTCACTTATGAAAGGGGTTTCAATGATGCTGAAATTTGGTTTCCGCAGTTTGTTTTGTTTGATTCTCGCAGTTGTATTAAGCATGACGAGTATTCCTCTCGTTCCGAGTGGAACGGTTCAGACGGCAGAAGCAGCAGGTTCAACCATCACGAAAAGCGGCAATGCATGGACGCTGGAAAATGATGTGCTTAGGGTCGTCCTTTCCTTCGCCGGCGGCAGTATTCAGATGACCAGCTTCTATAATAAAGAGGCGGGGAAGGAATATTTAACGGGAAGCGGCAGCAATTATTTGTTCTACTACAATTACGGCGGCAGCGACCTGTATTCCAATGACGGAGGCTGGACGATTGGTGCGGATACGATAAACAATATCTCGATATTCAGTACGACTTGGGGCAAGAGACTCGAAATTCCGATCACAAGAACGTCGCCTCAAAATGTGACGGTCACGCTCCGATTCGAAATGTATAACGATAAGGCGGGGCTCAAATATTCAAATCTGATCAAAAATAACAGCACGTCCAACAAAACGATTACCGCTTCGGATATCATTGCGCTTAATTTTCCGAACGACGCACATACGCTGCATTATGTTCCGAATATGACATGGAGCAGTACGACAGGCGCGCTGCCGATGAACACGGGCAAAAACGCGATTACGACATACAATACCGGCGATGGCTGGACGCTTCAGCCGGAGATGAACTGGAAGACGCAAGGAGCGGCGAACAACCTCCCGTTTGCTGGCATTAACGCTTGGAGCGGCATATCGGGTGTCAAGGTTTCGACGAATCCTGGATCTCTGCAGCTCGTGTTGTTTCCGAACGAGAAGTTCGAATACATCTCCGTCAATATGACTGCGTTCAAGGGTGACATCATGGACGGTAAGATGGCGGTTGAGGAGCATTTCCGCAAAAGATTCAAGTACCATCACACGACTTCCGTCTTCACGACAAACGACTGGGAATGGCTAGGCAACCGGAATGAGGCTTATTATCGCAATACCGTTATTCCAAAGGCGACGCAGGCTGGCATGGATATGGTCATGGTGGATGATTTCTGGAATACGACCAGGGACACGACGACTGCTGCAAGTTCCTTCACGACGAATCTCGCGGCGCTTACCGATACGATCATCGCGGCCGGCATGCGCTTTGGCATCTGGTTCAGCATGACCGGTGACAATCATAACGCAGGACGTGATTTGGCCGATCCTGCCAATATCGAATTCAAACGCAGCCAAGTGGAGGATGAGATGATTCCAAATTACCATCTGTCCCATCAGATGATCGACCTGACTGAGTTCTGGCCGAACTCGGCGGCGACATCGACTTCGCATCCGAGCGACAGCGTTTACCGTAAAAATGTGCTCGTTCGCGATTACAACAACGATATCGTCTCGCGCCATCCCGATTTCTTGACGAAGCTGACGAGCGAGGTCGATATTTATCCGACGCAAGGTGATCGTAATATTGGGCTGCTCCATATCGGAGATAATGGCTTCGTCTCCTCAAAAGGGAATGTCGATAAGAGCATGCTGATTCAAACGAACAGTTTCGGTTATTTGCCGCTCAACTCGGTTTATTATGGCGGTCTTACGACCGGCAAAGTAGAAGATTATTATTCGTACATGCCCGCCCGCGTCATCAAATTCGCGAAGGATCCGGGAACATGGAGCGCTGCAGGCATCAGCACGCTGAAAAAGTTCAACGATTGGCGGAAAAATCCGCGTATCAAAGCGCTAACCGACGGCATCATCCGGCCGCTCTACGCCGGTCCGAACTATGATACAGCAGGGCCATATGCTTGGATGTACGCACCAGACGACAAAAGCAAGGCGCTCATCATCGCAACGGCCGGCAATGAGGCTGCCGCGCCGGACGAGTTCACTCTTAATCTGCGCTGGCTTGATGACAACAAGACGTATTTGGTGGAAGACGTCACAATGAACGATAGTGGCGCAATCGGCTATAAATATAAAGGCAGATTCACGGGAGCCGACTTGAAGACGACCGGTCTGGCCGTTAACTTCAAGGAAAATACGTCCAGAGGCAAAGCCTTCTGGATTCAAGAGGATAACGGCTCCGATATGCAGGTGCTGTATGCCGATGAGAATATAACAACATTCACGCTAAACGCAAGTACATCTAGCCTTACGATCAATGCGACAGGTACGGCTGGAACGATCGGAAAAACGGTTATTTTTGATCGGACGGCGAATAAAACGTTTATCGCTGATATCGTTATAGGCGCTGGAGGCAGCGGTAGCGTAACGGTAGAGTCCGGCTTCAAGCACGAGGCGGAGAGCCTGCCGCTGACGATGTCCAGCGGCGGGTCTTCCTCGAACGGAAGCGACGCGGCTGCAAGCGGTGGATCGCTCAGCTATGCGAATGGCAATGCAGCAGGCGGATATGCAGACTATACAGTTAATATTCCAAGCTCCGGCACGTACAATGTAAAGGTAAGGGTGAAGAAGCATCCGGATCGGGGAATTGCGCAGCTTTATATCGACGGGGTCGCGGTAGGAGTGCCGATGGATCAATATGCGAGTACACAAGGCTTTGTCGAATTGAATCTCGGGAATTACGCATTTGCTTCGGCGGGAGACAAGACGTTCCGATTCCAGCTTACGGGCAAAAATCCGACCAGCTCGCAATATACACTTGCCACGGATACGATCCGGTTAACATACCGGTCTCCTGACAAGCATTTGCAGCCGCGGATTTACGAGCCGGTGAAATACGAGGCAGAAACGGCAACTACGACGGTTTCTTCCGGTGGTACGAATACGGACGGGGCGGATATGTCAGCAAGCGGCGGGTCATTAAATTACGCCAATCCGGGCAGCGTCGGCGGCTGGGTTCAATATGTGCTTAATGTTCCTGCAGCCGGTACGTATAACGTCAAGGTGCAGGTGAAGAAGCATCCGGATCGCGGAACGGCTCAGCTATACATCGATGGGGTTGCGCAAGGAGCGCCTGTCGATCAATACCAAAGCGCGCAAGGGTATGCATCGGTCGATCTAGGAGACGTGACGTTCAGTTCCACAGGTACGAAGGCGTTCCGATTCCAGATTACAGGCAAGAACGCAAGCAGCAGCGTTTATACGCTAGCTACTGACTATATCGCTTTGACGAAGAAGCCGCTGACCTACGAAAGCGAAAGCTTGACTACAAACCTATCGGCAGGTTCAACGGTGACGACCGGCTCTGATTCGGCTGCGAGCGGAGGATCGCTAAGCTATAGCGGCTTCGGCGGCGTAGGCCAATGGATTGATTATTCGGTTCCCGTTCCAGCAGCGGGTACGTATGCCATCAGCACCCGAATCAAGAAACATCCGGATCGTGGAACGGCTCAACTGTATATCGACGGAGTCCTGCATGGATTTCCTGTCGATCATTATGGCAATCCGCAGGGCTATGAGACAGTCGGTCTTGGCATGGTAACATTTAGTTCGGCAGGGAATAAGATTTTCCGGTTCCAGGTTACGGGCAAAGACCCGGGCAGTAATTCCTATACGCTTGCACATGATGCATTCATGCTGACTAAAATGAATTAAGCGGGAAGACGGGGAGGCGGATGCCTTCCTGTTTTTTCTTTAAAATATAGGAAAGTATATCATTTCGCCAACTTTCTCTATATTTCTGCGCGAAACGTAAGCTTAGCCGCCAGAGGACGGCTTCAGCCGTTTACGCTTGACGTATAGGAAAGTATATGGGTTTGCTCCTACTTTCTCTATACGTTTCGCTGAAACGATGGCGTCTATTGAAAGGACGCTGTCAGGCGTTTCTTCTTAGAATAGTCGATTAGGGTTGTATTTAAGATAAAGTATCCGACTGGTTAAGCTAGTGATGATAGCTGACTCTGACCGACGTACAACGGAAGTGGCTGTGAGGACTGCGAGCGGGATATGGATTTGATCTCTCAGAGAGCAATGGTGTATGGCTGTGCGAGTTGTCATGGAAAGAGAGGAAGAAATCTGCCCTTCATGTGCGGTTTACCGCATTATGCAGCTGAGCGAACGCTACTATAATAAGGAATGTGAACTGCAAGTTGGAGAATACAGCGCATGTTCGGATATTCTTGGCGACTCCTCGCAGATGGTGAAGTGTTATATGTGGGTTGGAGCATGCTTGTCGATCATTCCGAGACCTGTAGATTTTTGATTTGCCGATAAATCAATGAAGAAGCTGACGGCGGAATCATTGAAAGGTTAGCAGTGATAGGAAAAAATGACTCGCTGGAGAGGATACACAGAAATGAAAATAAATGATGGCGTGTGGGATTGGGACAAGCTGCGCGAACCTGTCAGCAGCTACAGATCGGTTCCGTTATGGTCGTGGAACGACAAGCTGGAGATTGCCGAGATGGAGCGCCAGATTGAGGAAATGAACAAAGTCGGCATTGGCGGTTTCTTCATGCACGCAAGAGGCGGACTTCAAACGCCGTATATGGGCGAGGAATGGATGAACGCAGTCCGTGCATGTATCGAGAAAGCGGAATCGCTGGGCATGGAGCCATGGTTCTATGACGAGAACGGCTGGCCTAGCGGATTCGGCGGGGGCAGCGTGCCGGCGCTTGGAATCGCTTATCAGCAAAAGAAGCTGGCAATGGAAAAGGCGCCTTTCTGTGGGGATGACCGTTCGCGTGATCTTGGCTATTATGTCCTTGATGGGACAGGCTGGGCACGGATGCCGGTAGAGCGAGCAAATGAGGCGGATATTCGAATCTATTGGGAGGTTAATCCCTATTATATAGACACATTAAGCCGTCAGGCAATACGGGCATTCATAGACAGTACATATGAAGCTTATTGGAACAGCTTCGGCGAGTCGTTCAAACATGTGCTTAAGGGGGTGTTCACGGATGAACCCCAGTTCGGAAGAGGGGAAATACCTTGGTCGTTCGACCTGGAAGAAGCGTATCGCAAGCGGAACGGCAAGAGCGCGCTCGATATACTTCCGAGCTTGTTTCTGGATGCTGCGGATGCGAAGGAGCATCGCTACCAGTATTGGTCTTGCGTAACGGAGCTGTTTGTGGACAGCTATGCTAAGCAGATCGGCGATTGGTGCGAGGAGAAAGGTTGGTCTCTCGCGGGCCATGTGGTTGATGAGCAGACGCTTATGGGGCAAGCGACATCTGTCGGAGATTTGATGTCCTTCTATGAATATATGCAAATTCCAGGCTGCGACTGGCTTGGGCGCTTCGTTGGAGATGAGCCGCTCGTTCCGAAGCAGGTCGGATCGGTCGCGAGGCAGCTCGGTAAGAGGCGGACGATTACGGAGAGTTACGGCTGCTCCGGCTGGAACGTCAGCATGCAGGATTTGAAGAGGATCGGCGAATGGCAGTTCGTGCATGGCATCAACATGATGTGCCAGCATTTGCAGAGCTACAGCTTGAGAGGACTGCGTAAAAGGGATTATCCGCCGTCCCTTTTCTATCAGCAGCCTTGGTGGGCAGATTACAAGCAATTTAACGACTATTTCGCAAGACTCTCCATGCTCTTGTCGGAGGGGGAGAGACAAGCCAGCATCCTTCTCTTGCATCCGATTCGTTCGGCGTGGGTTGAGCAGAGAGGATTAGACAGCTCGGCCATTGAGCCTTATCATGACGGATTCGCGGGGCTTTCAAGGCTGCTTTGCCGCTCCTTGATGGAGCATGATTACGGAAGCGAGAGCATTCTAGAGCGGCATGGCAGAGTGGAAGGCAGGAAGCTTATCGTTGGCGAGGCGGTCTACTCGTCCGTTATCATGCCTCCAAGCGTGACCTGGAGCCGGTCGACGGTGGAGCTGTTGGTTGAGATGGCAGAGCAAGGCGGCAGCGTATTTGTCGTTGATCCGTATCCTACATTAATGGAAGGTAAAGAAGATGCTCTCTTAGAGCAGTTGTTGGCGTTAGCAATTAAGGTTTCCGCAAATCATCCGGCTATAATAGACAAGATATCACGAGCCGCAGCGCCATTCGTGCGCATGAAAACAGCGTCGGGAGAGCTTATCGCTACTGACAGGATGAATGTTCAGACGCTGAAGCTTGGAGATGCATGGCTATATTATATTGTGAATTCGGGAGAGACGACCTGCGGTGAAGTGGAAATTGAGCTATGCCGGGAAGGTCTCGTAACGCTGCTTGATCTGGAAACAGGGAAAGAAGAGATGCTTTTGCAGGAGCAGGGCGTCGGTTTCGCTCGTCTGGTCCTTCCAATTGCGGCTTCACAATCTTATATGCTGAAGCAGGTAAGCCTGCCAATAAGCGATAACGTGCAGATAGAGGAAACGAAGGAGCTGTCTGTAGTTGCTGCTTTGCAGACAGATGTAACTTTGACTGAGTATTGGCAGGTAAAGCATGCCGATCTCAATAGCCTGACACTGGACACATGCCGTCTGAGCGTTGAAGATGGGGAATGGAGCGAATCGACGCCTGTTATCTATTTGCAGGAAAAGCTGCTGCAGCTTGGTCGATCCGTACGAATCGCTTGCGAATTTCAATTTAACGTCTCCTTCGATACGGGCCTTGAACGGCAGCTTTATCTGGTTATGGAACGGCCGGACAAGGCGAGTATAACATTGAACGGATATTCGATTTCGAATCAAGACTGCGGCTGGTGGCTCGATACCGCATTCAGGAAGCTCAATCTAAGCGGCAAGCTGCTTTCGGGGGAGAACATACTCGTCATTGAATCAGAATTCTATAATGCGCCGGAAACGTACGAAGCGATGGAGCGTGCGAAGACGTTCGAGTCGGAGGGCAATAAGCTAACCTACGATACGGAGCTGGAGAACGTATATTTGCTAGGTGATTTTGGCGTAAAGCCTCTTGCTCCATTCGTTGAGGGAGAGGGTGGAACGGTGTTAGCCGAGGGTCCTTTCACATTGACGGAAAGTCCAGAAATCCTTGATGGCGGCGACTTGGTGAGGCAAGGATTTCCTTTCTTTGCAGGGCGAGTTTCAGTTGAACAGACGGTATACGTAGGGGAAGGCTTGCTAGACTGGGAGGCCGTATTTTCATTTGATTCGCAGCCGGATGCGGTCGTGACGAAGATTCGGGTCAACGGCCACGAAGTGAAGAGCTTCATATGGGAGCCTTACGTGACGGACATCGGGGCTTTTCTTGTAGCGGGAAATAATCGGATTGAACTGGAGCTTGCAGGCAGCTGCCGCAATCTGCTCGGTCCTCATCACCATATTAAACTGGAGCCGCTTAAGATCGGGCCGGACAGTTTCACGAACAAGGTGGGATGGACGGATCGTGATTTGCCACCGGATACCCAGGTGTATCAAGAGCATTATGCTTTCGTTAAGTTTGGATGGTCTGCAGCGCCGAAAATAACGATGATGGCTAAGAGACAGGGTGAGATACTCGGTTTTTAATTTTTATTATTGGCCACCTTCCCAGGTGGTTTTTTTATTTTGCTACCAAACATTTACAACTAAAAACTGATTTTCTTGTTTAAAATGTAATTTAATTATGGAATTACTGGTCTTGGCTGAGGTGAAGTTGAACAGGCAAATCGTATATTGCAGAAATGTTGAGAAAATTGGATAAATGCCTTTATATAATCTAATAAAATGATACTCATAGTCCGTCGACCCTGCAAATCATGTAGCATATGATTAATTTACATTCTTTGACCAAAAGGGTATTTACTTATGAACATGATACTTGGTTTTGGACGATATTGTGCGGCAGCGCGTTCATTTTATAACTTGCTAATGCATGCTTGTCTGTCAAGTTTTAATACTTTTAGAGGAGGATTTGAAAATGTCTGTTGAAGTTCATGGATCGGCAGTTAAAAGTGTCATTGAGGGATGCGGTGTATTTCAGAAAAGGGTAAAGGCACTGCTTGCAGAAAAAGGAATCGTAGAATTAGAGCTTGAAGCATGGTACTCACTTGATCATGTAATTACTGTAATTACAGATCTTTCTGCTTCGGTTGGGAGCAACTTATTGCTTGAAATTGGTAAATACATTACTAAAAATTCGGTTTTCCCTCCGGAAATGGATAGTTTTGAGAAAGCAGTTGCATTGCTGGATGTAGCCTACCAAATGAATCATCGTAATGGAAACTATGGTGAATACAAATGTATTCAAGAAGATATAAAAACCATTCGCTTTATTTGTAATGTTCCTTACCCTGCAATGGTTAATTTGGGTATTTTGCGAGGTTTCGCTCGTAAGTTCCAATCCTTGGCGACTATTGAGGAGGTCAATATGAATGGCGGAGGAGAGTTTATCATTAGACTGTAACTTAATATTAAGACAAGGGACTGAGTAGATGTGATCGCAAAAGGTAAAGCATTAAAGATTCTAAAAGTCATTAAGCGAGGTTACTTGCTCTTAATAGGAAAACGTCACATCGATGGATTGAGTGCTGAGTTTTCAAAAGACGATGCGAATCTTTCCGCGCAAACTGAAATAGCAGGTGATGCTACTACACATTTAAGTCGTGCACATCGCTTAGCAATTATGGAACTGGTTGATTCAACCGATCAAATTGCCTCTTACTCCGATGAACTTTCTGCAACTACTACTGAAAGTTCACGAGGCATGTCAGCCATTAAATTCAGCACCGAGCAAATTTCTCAAGGAAGTGTACAAATTGCTACATTTAGCGACGAAAGCACTCGTTCTATGGAAGAAATGGCAGAAGGGATTTCTAGGATAGCCGAAGCATCTGCCATTGTTTATGAGGCATCCATGCAATCTGCTGTAGAAGCGGAAGAAGGCAATATTTCTTTGCAGAGTGTAATGATCCAAATGAATTCCATTACGGAATCAGTAAATGAATCCGATAAGCTTATTCATTCATTGGGCGAGAGTTCCAACAAAATACGTGAAATTATTGCATATATTTCTGGAATTGCATCTCAAACGAACTTGCTCTCACTGAATGCTGCTATTGAGGCTGCACACGCTGGTGAACAGGGTAGAGGATTTGCTGTTGTTGCTGGAGAAGTCAAGAAGCTTGCTGAACAGTCATCGAAGGCTGCTAAACAAATTACTCATATTCTTGAAGACATACGATATAAAAATGAGCAGTCAATTAGAGCCATGTCGGATGTTCGTAATGAAGTAAGCACAGGTGTGCAAAAGGTAACTGAAACAAGTGACGCCTTTCAAAAAATACTATCAGGCGCAAGACATGTCACCGAACAAATCCATGATGTTTCTGCAGTCGCCGAGCAGCTTTCAGCAAGCTCGGAAGAAATTGCTGCATCTGTCGCAGAGATGAACCATGTCTCTCAAACAACTGCTCTTAATGTCGGAAAAGTATTAAACGCAACTGAAGAGCAACTTGGCTCGATTGAAGAGATCGCCGCTCTAGGAGAGCATTTGAACCTATTAAACCAAGATTTGCGGGATAAAATGTCGAAATTTTTAGAATAGGATAATTGCAAGCATCACATGCATCAGTAGGGTTCCCATTTTGGCGGCTTCGCCTTTCAGGGATGGCCCTGCTTTTTTTATTGAATTTGATGGATACATAGATAGAAGTAAAAGAAAGGAAAGGACAATCAAAATAATAGTTGAAAGCAGCCAGTTAACGTTTTTGCAAAAGCATTTCGTGGGTGGACGTACGATAGGCGCAGTAAAGGGATGAAAAGTTGAGGATACACGGAAAAGCCTCACACAAACTACTCAAAAAAACGAAAGGAAGACGAGCATGAAACGGGATGTTAGGTTCATCAGCTTTATCGTAGTCGCGGTTGTGTGTGCCGCTTTGCTTAACGCCTGCGTAGCAAATCAAAACACCAATACACCAAATCAAAGTGAGGGCAATACTGGCACTAACAAAGGCACTAACGGCGCAAACGGTACTGAGAAGGAAGAACCTATCGTATTAACCATAGTGAACGCTGCCGGCGGTACGCCTAATTTCCCTACTGGAGATCCATTCTGGGAGGATAATCCCGTTGCTAAGGCGTTGGAAGAAAAATTAAACATTAAGCTGAAATGGGAAGTATTCTCGGGTGTCGGAAAGGACAAGCTGAACGTCGTTCTCGCGAGCGGGGAGTATCCGGATATCATTATGCTGTCTGATCCAACCAAAATAATCGCGGATCAAATAGCGATTTCTCTGAACGAATTAATTGATCAATATGGTCCGGATCTAAAAAAGAAATTTGGCTCCGCACTTAACATGCTCAAACAAAGCAATGGGAATATCTATCATTTGACCAACAGTTATTTGCCTGAAGGTGCGACGCCTCCTGGATTCGGATACAGTTTGCAGGTGAGAACGGATATCTTTGAAGCTTTGGGTTCACCGAAGCTGGAAACGTCTGATGATGTGTATAACTATTTGAAAAGTGTAAAGGAAAAATATCCAATAACGTCTGACGGGCAAACCATGTACCCAATGAGCGGCTTCAACCGTAACTGGGGATCTCCTTACTTTGGCATGATTGCCATGGCCGGTTCGCCGGCGGATTCCAAGCTATATATTCGCGAGGACGATTCCGTCAAATATTGGCCAAAAGCCCCATGGGCTGAGGAGGTGATTCAGTTCTACAACAAGCTGTACCGCGAAGGCTTAATCGATCCTGAAGCCTTTACGCAGGATTATGCCGCTTGGCAGAAATCCAAGCTCTATGCCGCGAGAATCGCCGCTCACATTGGCGGTTGGAATCAGACTTTTGACGTATTGAAGACATATACAGACGCCAAGCTGCCTAATGCGGAAAAAATGTATTTCCAGAACTTCGTATTCAAGTTCCCGAGCGGGGATAAACCGGCCATTTTCTCTGCAAGCAAAAAGGGAACAGGGGCACTTGTCATCACCGACAAGGCCAAAAATCCCGAGGAAGCTATGAAATTGCTTAATTATTTGACTACGGAAGAAGGAAACTTCCTGGCCATGAATGGACCAGAGGGGATACAGTGGGAAAAGTTGGATGGTAAGCCGGCATTGAAGAAGTCATACCTGGATCGATGGCTCGCTGGCGAAGCACAAGTGAACATCGAGAAGGAAACCGGTATGAACCATTATTCCAGATTGGTGGGATCCGATCTTGGTCAAACGAGCTGGGGAACATACTGGATTTTGAAGGATGACCCGATCGCAACCAACAATACAAGGATGCAGCAGAAAGACCAGGCATTAAGTCCTTACTGGTATGATGCTACAACGATTGGCAATTTGATGGCTGGAGCGGACACGGATACGGTCGCTAAACAACAAGCTGTTGATAAAAGACTATATGAAAATGCTTTCTCCGTTATTCTAGCTAAGTCAGATACGGAGTTCGAAACGGAGTTTGCGGAATTCTTGAAGGAACTAGATGCGGTAGGCGCCGTAGCTGTCGAAGAATATATGACAAAGATGCATAAACAGTACAAACAACAGTTATCGGGCGAGTAACGTGGGTTGTACCGTACGTATGATATGACGCTGCGTCCTGTTCCACTCATCAAAAGAAACAATGTGCAACTCAAAAACATGGCAGCGCAGAAGTAAAAGCTGCTTTGCCATGTTTTCAATTGAATCATATAGTAGATACGAACCGTTGTGGCATGTAAGCGGCCTGCCAACGTTGACTTGGCTTACCTGCGGTCAGTTGCTTTTGACATTAGCAGGTTTCAAGAAGCTATCGACTATAATAGGCAGCAGAGCATCCAATGTAATGGGGGCATTGAACGCTGAAGCATTTTTGTCTAGATAAAATACCCGGTTATTCTTAACGGCTGGAAGCCCATTCCACAATACAGTTTCATACATAGGGCTTGTATCCTCCGAGCCAGTTGCTTCCGGAGATGTGAAGATATAGTCGCCGACAACCTCCAGCACCTGCGGCTTGAATTCTGCAATCTTCGCATTCCAAGCATCCACCCACAGCTTAGCTTTATCTTCGCGATTCGCTAACTTACCGAATGCTATTAATTGTTCTTTATAGTTTTTTTCGCCGTAATTCACCGTTACTACTGGTGCGATTTTGCTTATTTCCTCCAACATTTCCGTGCCTTTTAGAGCAATGATGAGGTCGGGATTCAATGTGACTATCTTTTCGATTTCAAAGCCGCCGGGGGACCCTATATCCTCTATACCATCTATCTTTCCCTTATAATAGGGATTTCCCATTGTCATTGACGGTGCGCCTACAGGATTGATGCCAAGCGCCATGAAATGCCCTACATATGCATGAGTCAAAACAACAATTCTCTGTGGATTCCTGGGAACCTCGACCTCACCATCGGCGCCTGTGTACATGACGGTGGAAGAAGCTGTCGGAGCCTGGTTCGTCTCGCTTTGCCCGGTATTCCCACTTGCTTCAGCGTTGGTGCCTGTTCCCGTGTTGGCAACGTTGTTATTACTATTGACCGTGCCTGAGCATGCGCTAAGCAGAAGAGTAAGGCTTAGCAGAAGTGTTAATGCGGTTGAATGTTTTCTATTTCTGATCAATGCAAAAGCTCCTTTATCCGTATATTGATAATCATTATCACTGCGATTATTAATATAACGTTTAAGTTTGCGGGGAACAATGGATGATCTTAGCATAAGGAATGGATTATGCTGCTTACTATTCGAATTTCGGCAAAATTGACGATAGTGAAGAGGGGAATACCCTGTTTGCTTTTTAAAGATCCGGCTGAAATAATACACATCCGAATAGCCGATGCTCAAGGCTACTTCTTGCAGCGGTGCATCAGTGTCCTTAAGTAGGTTTCTGGCTTTGCTAATCCGCAAACGAATCATATATTCAATGGGACTGCAGGATGTACGCTGCTTGAAGGTGCGTGATAAATGGCTCGGGCTGCAGTCCAGCATCGATGCCAGCCATTCGAGCGTGAGCTGTTCAGTGAAATGTTCATTCAAATAAGCTAGCAATTGCTCAGCAGGATCAGCTGGAATGATACGAACATCCTGCTCGCGCAACTGGCGAATAAGCTCATATATAAATTGGTAGAACAACGTCTTCGCATGAAGCAGTTCGAGATCGCCTGGGGTTTGCCATTCACTTGCGGTACGCTCAATTTTTTCAAACAGTGACAGGGGATACAAAGGAGCGTATCCGTACTGAACCTGCCAAGGATTGCCCTTAGAAATGATATTGTGGATTTCTTGGCTTGTCTGTGGCGGCAGCCAAGCCTTGTACAAAACCAGATAAAAGTCGAATCGTTCTTGCATCGGCTGAATACTCATGTACATTCCTTTGCCTCCGTGCAGCACGAACATACGATCAACGAGATACTCCGCTCCGTCTAATTTGATCTGTGCGGAGCCTCGTGCTGCAAAGAGAAACATGTTGGCGGGCAGACGATAAGCCATTAATGCATCGTTGCTCGATATTTTTGTATATCTGATATCCATTAATTTAATAGAAGCGGATGTCCATAATAGGATAAGTTCGTTCAGCTTCACTCCGTCACCACCCGTTTACGATAAGTTGATTCTGCTGCAACATCACTCTTCATATTACTGATCATCATTCGGATGTGCAATGACACTAGTGGATAAAGAGCAGATTGTAATGGTATCTATAGCTTAACCTTCATTAACAAGGAGCTGCTGCTTTTAAATTCACGGGAAGATCTCAGGTTCATAATTAAAGTGTGGAAACCATACTCGATTTTTGCACAGTACAACGCTTTATCCTCTTCACAGCTCGTCAATTGCAAATAGGCTTATTAATGGATAAGAAATGACAGGCAGGGTTCTTCTTCGGAGGCATCTATGTCTTTTTTTCTGTGTTGACAGATTTAAATAATATATTTATATTATATATTACTAGAATAAATAATTTTATTTAAAATAATTCTAGTACAAAAAACAGAGGAGTGAAAGTATGCATATTTTTTCAATCGTGCTTCAAAGTGTTTTAGCAATTGGGTTTCTGATGTTTGGTCTAAGTAAGTTTGGCAGCAAACAGATGGTGGATGAATTCAAGAGGTACAAGCTTTCATCGGCAATGCGGATCTTTACGGGATTAGTAGAAGTCATCGCCGCAGCTATTATTTTTATTGGCATATGGAACGATGCATACGCTGTGGTTGGCGGGGTATTAATGGCAGTTACGATGTTTTTTGCGGTTCTTGTCCATTTGGTTCGTGTCAAAGACCCAGCAGCCAAAGCAATGATGCCTATCATTCTGTTTGTTCTTGCCTTAGTCGTAATCTGTTTGAACTGGAACTCACTATAAGGGAAGAAGCTGGAGAGTAAGCTTAAGGAAGAGCAATTCCCTCAGACATGTCAGGATGGTGCAAAAGTTTGAGAAGGATATTCAACCCGTCAATATGCGTATCCATCCGCTCTTAGGGAGATAGGATACGCATGGTTGAAACCGAGGTATCTGCTGCATTTTATTATTCTTTTTTTCAAGATAGCCAGATAAGGTGGTAGAAGAATGACTGATCGCGATGCTGAGGGCAAGGCTCTTGATCTGAAGCTTTCAAGGGTAATGAGAAAGATAATAAAAACACTATTCGGCAGCCTGGAACGAAACATTGACAGTTACAACCTAGATAGGGAAACCTTTCAAATTCTTGAGTTGCTCTACAACAAAGGACCGCATTCCATTAAGAAAATAAGCGAAGCCAATTCGATTCCAAGCGGGAGTATCACCTATGTAGTTGATAAACTGGAGAAAAAGAGGTTTGTGGAACGGCTTGCTGCACCGGATGATCGACGCAAAACAAATGTAGCTTTATCCGGGGAAGGACGAAACTATTTCGACACAATCTTCCCCAAGCATGCGCATTTCATCTCGGACAGCTTGTCATTTGCGACAGACGAGGAGAAGCTCGAACTCATTCATGTGTTGAAGAAAATCGGACACGGCATCAAGAATCGTGAGAACAATGATAAAAATGAGGGATCGGACTTTTTTGAAATATGGTATTAATTTGATTATGAAGGGGATTTAGAAATGGAAATAGGTGTAGATACGTTTGTCGAAACAACGCCGGATGTTCTAACGGGCGAGACGATCAGTCACGCGCAGCGGCTGCGAGAAGTTGTGGAAGAAATTGCTCTTGCCGATCAGGTTGGATTGGATGTATTTGGCGTAGGCGAGCATCACCGCAAGGAATTTGCGGATTCGGCGACAGCTGTTGTGCTGGCGGCAGCGGCGTCCTTGACGAAAAGGATACGTTTGACCAGCTCGGTTTCGGTGCTTTCCGCTGCTGATCCGGTACGTTTGTTTCAGCAATTTGCCACACTCGATGGTTTATCAAATGGACGTGCCGAGATTATCGCAGGTAGAGGCTCAATGGTCGATGCGTTCCCATTGTTTGGATATGATTTGCAGGACTATGATGAACTTTTCGAGGAAAAACTGGAATTGTTATTAAAATTAAGGGACTCGGAGAAAGTATCTTGGAAAGGAGGGCATCGCCCTGCCTTTACGAATCTTGGTGTGTACCCGCGCCCGGTTCAGAACCCTTTGCCAGTATGGATCGGCAGTGGAGGGAATGCGGAATCGGTCATTCGAGCAGGGGTGCTTGGATTGCCGCTTGTTTTGGCGATTATTGGTGGAAACCCTATGCAATTTGCGCCGCTTATACCGCTTTATAAAAATGCTGCTGCCCGTGCAGGACATGATGCTTCGAAACTAAAGATAGCCGTACACTCACTTGGATTCGTTGCGGAGAGCACTTCACTTGCGGTCGACAAATATTTCCCGCCTACCCAAGCCTCGTTTAATTATTTCGGTAAAGAGCGTGGCTGGGCGCCATATACCCGTGCAAACTTTGATGCATCCCGCAGCTTGGAAGGTGCACTTTACGTAGGCGATCCCGAAACGGTGGCCAACAAAATCATTCAAATGCGCAAACATCTAGGCTTCACACGATTTTTCTTGCATTTACCCATTGGCACTATGCCGCATGAGGATGTTTTGAAAGCTATTGAGCTTTTGGGCAATGAAGTCGCACCGCGCGTTCGGGAAGAGGTAGCAATATGGGAAGCGGAGGAAGGGATTTCGAGATCATAAGCCTTCCAATTGGATAATGAATGATTTGGCGGTAATTTTACAATATTAACTTTCAGACGAAGAACAAATACAGGCGGGGTATAGATTAGATGTTATCTTGCATAAACCGCTGACAGGAGGAAGAGTTATGGGAATACTTGATAATAAGATTGTGTTGATTACCGGCACTGGCGGAGGTCTGGGGCGCGTTGCGGCGTTGGCGTTTGCTCGAGAAGGTGCAAAGGTGGTCGGGTGCGACATAAATGCAGATGCCAATAATGAAACGGTCGAACTCGTACGACGCTCTGGCGCTGAAATGACAGGCATTGCTCCGATTGATCTCACCGATCCGGAACAGGTTCAGAAGATGGTTGAGGATGCCGTATCTGCTTATGGAGGGCTTGATGTCGTGTACAACAACGCAGCTATACAATATTTCGGCCCGATGCCCGATTTCTCTATCGAAGACTGGCGGAGAACGATCACCGGCGAACTCGACATTCCCTTCTTTGTGTCGAAATTCACATGGCCGCATCTGGTGGAGCGCGGTGGCGGTGTTATCATCAATGTCGCATCCATGGCCGGCATGATTGCTGGAGAAACCCCTCCGATGGTCGGTCACAGCGCGGCAAAAGCTGGAGTTATCGCAATGACGCGGCAATTCGCGCTTGAAGGCGCACGCCACGGTATCCGTGCCGTAGCGATTAGTCCTGGACCTTTCCTAACCCCGGCGAGTGACCGAGACCTCGGTGACAACCAAGCAGCTCGGGACGCGATCACCAAAAAGACGCTTCTCAAACGCTTCGGTCAACCCGAAGAGCTCGTGGAACTCGCGGTATTCATTGCTTCTGACCGGGCATCCTACATTACAGGCGCCAACTACGTAGTCGATGGCGGTGCGACTGCTTGGTAAAGCTCGTTTCACGGTGCGAAAATGATCATCATGCAAAATAAAGCGTGAAATTGGATATTACGATTAACGGCATTGAAAACAGCATCGTTAAGCAGGTTGTCGAAAAAGCTTATGAAATTTGATTTGTCTTTATTACAGAGCGGTCCAAGACAAAATCCAAGTAGAAACGAACGTTGCCAGTTGAAATCGCAAAATAAATTTTAGACGGGGTCCAATAAATAAAGCAGCGACAGAACAAGACTTGATAAATAAAGTCTTAGACTGCCGCTGTTGTTGTTCCATTCTCTACCAAAAAAATTACTGAACATGTAATTCCGATTTGGCATCATTTTGACTTAAAAATTTCATTAAATCATTACTCAGCTGCACGATCTCATTGTTAGCATTATTCGCATAATCCGGCAACATCATATCCCTAACCATTTTAGTTCGTAGCCATGTCATAAAGAATAGATCCAAAAATAAGTTTGGAAATTTAAACACCATTTTAAGCATTGGTGGGTCAATTGAAACGCCAGCTTTTTGTACTGCCCTTAGATACGCTTTTAAAGTGACTGTTATTTTGCGTGCCGTCTTGCTGGTTCTGGCTGTTTTTTTGTCAATTGCCTTATTCTCAGAATGCAAAACGCTCAACATGGCAATGTCTGATACGGAATGTGTAATTAGATACGCTTGCATATCCTTTTTAATAACGTAGGGAAGCTTTGCTCTTTTAAATAATTTTGCGAGGTTCTCTATGCGTTCTGTCACTACACCATTAATTTCTCCAAATGCAGTTGCCGCTATAACTTTTGGTAGAAATCGAGCATGCAATACTCCATCTTTAATCTGTCCGCCGAAGCCGGGAAAGGCTGGTAAAAGTCTATCCCCTACGATATCCAGCCACGAAGAAAATCCAATTGAATTACTAGTCATCGTTACTATGTTTTTGCTTTGATTATCTTTTAGCGCTATCAACGCGGATTCGGACCGATCATAACGAACGGTAACGAAAATAAAATCGTATACATCGTCATTTTCGAGCGTATCAATGACATTCACTTGTATCGATCTAACTGTACCTTTTTCTTTATATTGCAGGCCATTTTCTCTTAATGATTTATATCGATTAGACTGTGCAAACAGGCTAACGTCATACCCTGCTTCAATAAGCTTAATTGCGTACATGCTCCCGATGACACCTGCACCAAAAATTAAAATTCTAACTTGTTTTGCAGACATTAAAACCACCCCCTGCTTATTAACATTTCCTTTTGACCACCAGACAACATGTTGTATGATGTGATTGTAAATCTTTATTATTCCTTGATCAACCATCAGTTTTTTATTATTTGTCGGATGATATTCTTAATCGCTAGCAGGAGGGAAACATGAATAAGCAACCCCAAATAACGGAGAAAACAAGACAAAAGTTTGTAGAAGTTTTTTGTGAGTTATATAGCCAAAAGCCGATTGAGAAAATTTCGGTTCAGGAAATTGCGAATAAGTCAGGCTATAACCGCAGCACCTTTTATCAATACTTTACTGACATTTACGAATTGTTAGACGCTGTTGAAACTGACTTATTGAATGACATGAAAAAAGATTTAGCGAATAAAGAGCTATCGATGCATACGGTTCAAGATACGCTCTATTGTCTGGACAAAAGAGAACATCTCTCTTTAGCCCCCTAAAGAAGTTGGACACTAAGAGTGTGAGTGGATTACACTAGTAGTGATAGGGGATGACAACATGACAAGAAATAAACATTCGAAAGAATTTAAACGGCAGGTTGTGAAAGAAGCCATAGAAACAGGGAATAAAGCGCTTGTCGCTCGCCGTTACGAGATAGCAGCCAATATGCTGCATCGATGGGTTAGGGAGTTTGAAAATGGGAAGTACGGCGAGACCACCCTTGATGCTGTAAGTGAAATTGATGCTAAGATAATGGCACAAGAAAACGATCAGTTAAAACGTTTACTAGGTGAACAAGCTCTAGAGATCGCCATTCTACGTGACTTAATAAAAAAGAAAAACCCTCATTTGCTGACAAAGTTGAAGTAGCAGACCACTATATTCATCTGGGCTACGCCATTACGCTCGTATTGCGATTGGTTAAGATCCCTAGATCCAGCTACTATTATCACAAATATAACAAAGTAGCCGTGAAAACAGTAAGTGAGGGGCGCCAAGCACCCGGTTATTCTTTGCAGAAAGATGGCGCTATAATACCGGACAGCAAAATCCAAGAATGGCTAATGGATCTTGTGGCTAAAGACGGTTATGCCTATGGCTACCGAAAACTCCCTTGGTACGATATGATTTTCTCACGAATGCTCGCTTATTCGCAGGATTTCGCCCGGTTGGATATAGATGAAAGACAAAGAGGGGGACTCCGTAGTAGACATCGGCAACATGAAGGCGCACGGGAATAGAGGGGA
>NZ_JACHXW010000025.1 GCF_014192395.1 Paenibacillus endophyticus
CATCTCGCCATTACAGCGTTTTGAGGCGGTTTAATGATTAGACTAACGTTTGTAATGAGGCTTTCTTGCTGTCTACTTTATTAAGGCAAGGTCAGATATCTTAAATCTGCATTTAATAAGATGTAATGACGCTCTTCTCCCCAAAGTTCATCGCGAAGTACCTCATCTAATAATTGTGTGATTTTGGATTCATCTATCTTCTTCCATCCCTTAAAACGATCGGCGTTTAACATCGCTTCTTGCAAAGAAAGCCAATTATCCATTCCCCATCCTCGTACGTACAAAACGCCTTCAGCGAACTTAGTGAACACTGGTATATTAACCTTCTCTTCTCCATATCTATTTTCAGAAGATCTTTTCTTTATATTTAAAATATCAAAGCCAAGAATATTAATATCCGGCGGTAGTTGAACAACGCTTTTGTCCAATATTCCACCATCCGATAAAAGATCAAGAATGGCGTTAAGTAAACGATATTCTATTTTCGTAAGAACTCCATCATTTTCAGGGTGAATGAATTGCGTAATTCTACCCGTACGCCTAAACCCTTCTCGTATGGCTAACTTAGGATCAGACCCCTCAGGTTTATACTCGTCACTCCGCAAAATCTCTACTAATGCATAAACGACATCGTGTTTATCATTTCGAGGCGATTCCTTCTCGATTACACTTACCCTCTGTTCATAGGCTTGCTTTTGATAATTTTCAACATGAAGACTTCCAAGGAATGGTGTTGCCTCTTTGTGTATAAGCTCCAACCAAACATCATGGGAGCAATTAAGCATAAACGAATTATGGCCCTTTACATATGCCAATGGTTCCCCTTGATATAAGCCTGTTTCAAAAATAGAGACGGTATGTTTAAATAAATCGGCTGATCCCCATACTTCAAGAACTATTTGCTTAGGGCTAATAGAGAATAGCGGAGGAAGTTGTGTATACGATCGACTTTTGTTCTTTTTTCCTATCAGTTCTTGCATAGGCTCCAACGGCTTCCAATCTGCCAATTCCTCACAAAACAGTTGAAAAAAAGCTGCTTTTTCTGGAAAACCAACTCCTGCTCCAATCTTGCTATTTCCAAATAATCGGTTATATACAACTAATGCTTGCACATCCGAATCTGCCCCTTCATACACTAGAGGATTACTTAGAATCTCGTCCGAAGTGACGGTTTTCCCCCAAAGCACATCCCAAAATATTTCATCACTACGATCTACCCATCGTGTATGATTTCCTTTTCTCCGAAACCAGATTTTCGCATAGGACCGCGAGCCTAAACCACGATCACGGAGAAATGGATTATTTAAAGAAACCAACATTGCACTTTTCGTATCTCCTTCAACAAAGCAACCTTTCTCAGTTACATATGCCTCTCTAATGAATCGGCGTATTCCCAGAGAAAAGTGCAAAATACGCTTCCCTCCATCCCCACCACGAGTTTTCATCCTCAATCGAATAACATATGCATAAACACCCTTTTTAGAATTAATCAGTTCAGACATACATTCCGCTACCCCTTTAGTATGCACTTGACTGAATGATAAATTTGTAGGGAGCTCGCATCCTTCAATAATTGGAATTTTCTTATTCGTCTGACAAAACCGATTCGCGACAAGTGCAGGTATTAATTGATATTCATTTGTAACGGACAGCACATTAGCCAAAACTGTGCTCTCCCAATACAGTTCCTTTTCATGAGGCTCTTGTGGAGAATCTACCTTCGTTTTTGAGTTAAAGGCTTGTTCTTGGAACCAACCCATACAGAACGCCATAATCATGCTTTCCGGAATTTTCACTGTACTTACAATCCACGGCCCCCCTTGCTGCCAATACGATTGATCGTTCATCCATATAACTTCCGGAAAGATACTTTGTAGTTTCAAAGCAAGATTACCTATCCGAATCTTTAACTTGTAAGGCTCAGCAGGATTTATTTGAAATTGTCGAAGAAAGTCAAGCCAGACTTGTGGCATATCCATACGAAATACATTCAATCCCACTAACGCCTGTGCATTAACTTCCCAAGCAAGCGGTCTCAGTTTAATATCTTTTATTTTAGGCATGATCAATCCCCCTAATGGTTTGGATACTTTCAATAAAAGGCGAATATAAACTGAAAAATTCTGGTCTATGCTTATTTTCCAGCATGATCTTTCTCCAATATCCTAACATGGTTGAGTCCTTGTTTTCATATTTGGGCGGCTTATCGAATTTGGCATCACAATAGAATACATGAGCTGGCGATCCGTTTCGAATCATTCGTCCGATCGTCTGCCAAATAGGAACAAATGTATACCATGCAATTGATTTCCGGTCTAATTCACTCAGTTGTGCCCAATAGTCCGGTCTCTCGTAAAGATAATGAAAATAATGATTACTTTTTTTTCGTATAAGCTTAAGCGCATCCGCAAATAATTTGTTCTCCGCGCGGATCTCCTCTATATATTCATTATGCTTGGCATGAATCATTTGAATTAAGTAGCTTATGTCATTGGGTACGGGATAGGGGCGTATAAGGAAAAACACCGATCCGAACACAGAACCCCGATTTTCATCTAAAATATTGTAACCACGGTTTATAGACATGAGCGGCGCTACTAATAAATCTGCATTTTCATAGTGGAAGCTTTCCAGATTACTACGTGAATACGCCGTCTCATCTTCTAATGCTAACTCCCTTTGCAACAACCTGTAGCGCCCCTTCCATTTCGCCTCAGCGCTAAGAGCATGCCCTACTAATTCAACATCCTCATAGGAATTTACAATGATTAATGCCTTTCTAGATACGCCGCTCCGTTTCCATTCCAACAATTCCTGTTCAATTTTACGCAGCAGCTTCCTTGTCATCGTTTGAATAGCTCTGTTACGATGATCGCGATTAATTAACCCAGAAACATACAATGCATTATCAGGATCCTCATCATAGATGGGCCAATAATGCTGAGTAATTTGCGGTTCATCATGATATCTTTCCAACATCCAAGTCGGTGCTAATTCCAAATTGTAGTGAGGGGACCCTGGAGCATATGATGTTCCAGAGAGCAGAACAACCGCTGGCCCTTTCATATTATCTGAATGTTCATATAAGTGGCTCCACTCTTGTAGAAGAAGTCGTCCCACTCCTGTATATTCTATTAGTTTAAATGTCCCAACATCTTGCCCTTGTTTAATATCATAGCTGTACCCAGTCATAGAGCCCGTCATTGCGTCTTTCATAAAAGACTGTAAATCTTCCTGCACAGCAAATTGAGGATGCAGCTCAGTTACTAGATTAAGCTTCGCTTTAATTATAGGAAAGTACTCCTTTATCTCTCTCATGCAATAATCTGCTCTCACCAAATACAGATAAAACTCGAGAACATCATACCAAAGTTCACGGTCGATACTTGTCCGGAAACCACCACCAATGAATACTAAGAAGTGATCCAAAATAGTGCGCTTCGCATGCTGGCTTTGGGCATTCAACAACTCTTCTATTATTTTCACATAATCAGCGGCCAACGGGTCGTCCATATATCGTTTCAGATTTCGATGAACATGCACTTGTTGATCATTATCAATCGAACAAGCATGAGCCACCTGGTAAGTGATGGTCGTCATTCGAATCATCCGCCTTCGCACAAATTCACTTAGACGTGGTGAACGAACCAATTTTTCATAAATTCCAGCCCTTGATACTCGCTCCATCGTTACAAGACATTGGTTCCAGTAATCAATATCATAGTCTCCTGCATATTCTGCATACCGTCCTAGCGTTACATTCATCGATTCTTTATACAATCTCTCAAATAAAAGTTTTGTATCTCCAAATAGAGGAAACTCATTCACAAATGCTGAGTCAAACTGTTTCTGAACCTCATCCGCCTCATCCACGAATATCACATCAAGCAAATCATACATTGCTTCATAAATCGATCGTTCCAAAGGATCAATAAATGCAGGAAGCTTTGTCTTAAGAACACATGAAGTAGTAGTCACCCAAACCGTTGAGCTGGAAAGTGCCATATAGTCCTTATATAACCCACATTGTCCTGCAAATGGACAAGATAAGTTATTATTGTTACCTTGGGTTAGTTTTTTACAAGGAAAATGATTGCCTGCATCATAATCATCAGCAATTGCATGAATCAGACATAGCGAGGACACATGTGATAAACCAGAACCTAGAGAATCGCCCCACTCAGCTAAATCTTCTACATTATTCCTCTTAGAAGAAAGGTACTGTCTCTCATATAATTCCCTGTTAGATCGTCCAATTATCGGAGTAGCATCGATTCCAATCAATCTCAACTCTTCTACACGCTTCAACACTTGAGCTACACTACTTTCAATAAATCCAACGCGAGCTCCCTCATCCTTTACCAACCTAATGGTTTCACTGAGCATTAGACTCGTTTTGCCTGTTCCAAGTCCACCAACAAGATGTTGTACCCCGTCATAGTGGAATGTGGTTTCTGGCGGTACCGATAATGACCGAATCTGGAAATTGTAATGACGTTCGGAAATAGCTACTTGTGTGGATCCAGCAGAAACTTCTTTATATGCTTCCTTATCGACAACTTCATTTACTTCAAACTTACTCCGCCTTTTATCACGATATACAGGCAGCATCTCAGGAGGATCTGGTTGATTTAGAATGTGTCCAGTAAACTTATGAGGGATATCGCCCGTTAACCAACGCTTGTAAGAGAATTCACCCTGCTTAGCAAATTGCAAAGTTCGTTGTTTGTGCACTATAGGGTTACGCAGCTTTTCTTCGTACCATCTCTCCCTCTCTGAGAATTGTAACGGCGTTCGTTTAGTAAGTTCAGCATTACGCCATTCAAAGAGTAAGTATTTCGTATCGATCGTATTATATAATTCCGTTATATTCGTCCATTTGCGCTCTGACCGAATTTCTCGAAAGAGAACCCTCAGCCGGTGTACAATGTCTATATCCGTCTGCTTCGGAAGGATCGGCTCATCATAACCAATAAGAACGGACCAAGCCTCTTTAACGGGAATGCCAGGAACGCCAAGCCGACACCCTACTATCATCCACTCAAATACAAGTATTGCTTCTAGTTGGGGCTTTGAAAGCATAGTTCCCTGAAATCGACCACAAAATTCAGATAAGTAGTCAAAGTAACTATTTCTCATTTCGCAGCACCTCCCAGAATTCGGATCATATCACTCTCATTGACGATGCGCAGCACCTTCCTCCACTCTGGTTCCAACCAAATCCTCATCTGCTTAATATATTGGCGCGTGAGTTTATTACGATATGCTGGAATCACGATATATACATGACCTTCTCGATATTTATCCAGCGACGAAGAATCTAATTGGTTAAAATACATAGCGAGAGAATAAGGATTCTTATAATCTTTAACATCGATATGGTACGTTCTATCTTTCACACGAATAGCAAGGTCATATCGGTCTACATCAGGATACATTTCGACCTCGTAGCCTTTATTGGTAAGGCGTCTTTCCAGCCCTGTTTCCGCCAATCCAGGAGTTAGAGTGTACCGATGTACGCCTTCTTTCAAACGGAAGACACTCTCTCCACCATACTCAAGAGGCTGTGGGTCTTCTTGCGCTGTTATCTTCCCGCATAATCCTTCTTGGCCGCATTGCCACTTGCTTCCATTCCAGACCAGCGTCCATCCGCATCGTGAGCATCTTCGAAAATGACTAATACGATTGGAGATATCTTCAAAACACGCAAAAATATGCTCAGCCAGTATTGGATGATGAAAGGAACGCGCGAATTGATGCAATCGGGCACCGGTAATAATTGAAAAATTAGAATTCGATAAGAAAGTACGAATCTTCCGATAGATATCTTCCAACTGTGGTTCTGCATTTCTGCAATATTGTAAGATTTGATAGACCTCTCGTTGGTGTGATTCATATGGTGAATGGTAATCATTTAGAAAATCCATGGCTTCCGATGTAATACCTATGTTGCGAATATACAACGGAGCATCTGAAGGAAAAGGAATGGCTGCAGGCATGGGAACAGCCCATTCTATTAATGGACGTTGAAGCAATCGAACAAGACTAGGAATATCGGAAGGAACAGGCGATTGATGTTCTAGGCAAAGCTTAACCAACATTAAATGTCCTTTTTTAAGTTCTGCAGGGATAATCGTTAAATCCCTTTTCCATTTCCCAAGGCCCTCAATCAACTGAAACAGCATGTTATTGACTAAATCAGTGTTATTCATAAGTCACCTTCCCTTTATCTTCTTCTAACCTAGTATACCTGGAAATAATGCCATTAGTTTGTCAGCGAATGTCTGTTCGTTAAAAATAAAAAAAGACGACTACAATCGTCGTCTAGTTGTCATTATGGATTGGAACGAATAGTCTTTACTCCAATTGAGACAAACCCAATTGATAAGTCCCTCCGTTGGTTTCAGCATTTCTTTGGTTAATTCTAGTGTGGGCAATAAGGGCATACCCATTCAGTCAATTGTGTTTTATTACATTACAATCTCACAATTTTTATTTATCGTTGAAATTATACTCATAATGTCTCTTGCCTCGTTCAGATTATCTTTAAACAAACTGGTAATGCTTCCTAGGCTGCGAAAAGGTTCTTCCATGAAGATTTGATTATCTTCAATCATGCCATTTGCTACGATATAATCCACGATAAGCTTCACAAATCGAATCTGTGTGGCATTCAGATTCTCCTCACTTAGGAATATACTGAAAGCTTCATTAGCCGCGGTACGGTCTAGCCCGACCATTCTTCGAACCAACTTGCTCACAGGAGTATCACCAAACTCCTTCTCATACTCGGATCGGCTTCCTAGTTCCTCCCAGAGAATGCGTTCCAACGTATGGAGATCGACTGAAGTAAGCTGTTTGTTGTTACGGAGCTTGAAGACCGCCAGCTCATCCTTATGCTCCTTCAGGTAATGCTCTACCTTCTTCTTGTAATCCTTGAGGTTGTTCGTATTGTAGATGGCCCCGCCCTCACGAGTTTCGAGAATTTGGTCTTTGAAGTCTGTATAGTAAATCTTTTGCTTGCTCTTCTCGATAAACTTAATCAATTCCCGCAGAGCAACCCGCACTTCCTCCAATTCCAGCACATCCGCCTGCTGCCAGAATTCATCGGTTTGAACCTTTTCAATGATGTATTTCTTCTCCATCACTTGAGGTATTGTCCCAAGTTTACTAAGCGTCTCGGCGGTCTGTACGATACTACGGATCGGCTTCGTTGCATTTTTCTGCTGCAAATAGGCTAAGTCTACGTTATAAATCAACAAGTCGAAACGCTTAGCCAGCTCGTCATCTTGGAGAGGCTTGATGAGCGGAGTAATATGTTCCTTAATCTCCGCCACGCTTGATGCGCCTAAGCCCTGCCATGCATCTTTATTCTTGTATATCTCAACATACCGTTGCTTTAACTTCACGCGGAAACTCTCTTCATTCAGGTCCCTTACAGCGCCTAATAGATCACGAAGCAGTTTTTCCCTATAGAGGATGTAATCCTCTTCTTCCTGATACTTTAGATTCTGAAGTTCCCGCACAATGTCCAACTTAGAATGAAACAGCTTTTCCGTCAGACTCTCGCCAATTTCGCCCTCCAAGCCTTTCGGATTGGCACGGAAGAATTCGAAGTTATTGCAGAAATCAAAGATCAGAAACTGTTCTTTATCCAGCCCAACCCCAAGCAGATCTTCACACAATCGCGTCCCTCTTCCGATCATTTGCCAGAACTTTGATTTTGATCGTACTTTTTTGAAAAAAACAAGATTGAGCACCTCTGGGATATCGACCCCCGTATCCAGCATATCAACGGAAACCGCGATCTGTGGAAGCTTGTTCTTGGTGCTGAAATCATCAATAAGCGTATCCACATAGTTAATACTGTAGTCAATTTGCTTAATAAAGTGCGCGCCATATCCGGGGTATCTCTTATGAAACCGCTCGACGATGGCCTCCGCATGCCGGCTGCTCTTGGCAAAGAAAATGGTTTTACCAAGCTGATCTCCACCCTCTACCCGAAGCCCATTCTCCATTAGCTGATCCAGCACCATGTCAATTGTATTGGCATTGAACAGCCACTCATTGACCGCAGTGTTGGCAATGGAATCATCTACCGTCTCGTCTTCCGCAAAAGTTCTCTCAAACTCTTCTTTCTCTTCCTCACTAAGATCATCATAATGAATCCCGTCTTCCATAATCTTAGATTTAATCTCGATCGTACGGTAGTCTACCAAGTATTCATCTTCTACTGCTTTCTCCAGTTCATAGGCAAACGTAGGAACACCATTCTCCAACTCGAATATAGAGTATGTGTTTTTATCAATTTCGTCCTTAGGCGTTGCGGTCAATCCAAGAAGCATAGCATCGTAGTATTCGAAGATATCACTATACTTCTTATAAATACTGCGGTGGCTCTCGTCAATGATGATCAGATCGAAATGAGGCGGAGTAAAAAGCTTCCTCCCATCCTGCCGCTTCGTATCATCAATGGCGTTCATCATCGTCGGATAGGTTGAAAATATCATTCGAGACTGCTCTGGGTTATCCTTGTTTTCCAGTAGATTACATAGCGTAAGGCTGGGAAGCAAATAGCTAAAATTATGTTTGGCCTGCTTTACCAAAGTCCTGCGATCGGCCAGGAAGAGAATATTCTTCACCGCGTTGTGCCGCATCAATACATCCACGATAGATATAGCCGTTCTTGTCTTACCACTGCCGGTAGCCATAACAAGCAACATCTTCCGTTGCTTGTTCGTTATCGCCGTACACACATCCATAACCGCCTGTTTCTGGTAGTAACGGTTGGTGATGCTCTCATTAATCTCCACCGTGGTAAAAGGAAGCTTACTGCTCCTCCGATCCACCATGCGTTGCAGCTCATCCTTGGTAAAGATAGCAGCTACACGCCGCTTGGGATAGCCCTCCGCGTCATCAATCAGATTAATCTCGAATCCGTTTGTGATGAATATAACCGGCCGTTGTCCATACTGATTATGCAGACAATCCGCATACAGCTTGGCTTGTTGAGAGCCGACTATTGGGTCTTTCCCGGTCTTCTTGGCTTCGATAACTGCCAGCGGTTTACCGTTGCTGCCATAGAGAACATAATCTACAAAACCCGTACCTGTTAGGTTAGGCATCCCTTCAACGGGTACCTCTGTGATACAATCGCGGCCCATCTCCCAGCCTGCAAGCTTAAGCTCAAGATCAATATATTTGGATCTCGTCTGAGCTTCACTGAACGCATCCACCTCAAAGTCATAGCCCTCAGTGCTAGCTATTCGTTGTGCAGTCATCGCTTCGCGTAGTGTTTCATTCTCTTTGCGAAGTTCATCCAGTCTTTGATCCTTAGAACTCAGCTTCTCATACAGATCCTGCAGCTCCTCAGGTCTGGTACGTTTCTCTTCACCTGTTCGTAGGAGCTCCTCATCATAATCCGGACAAGTGTAAGCTTCGGCATAGCAGTAATCGATCCAACGTACGACCTCATGCAAGTTCCGAAGCGAGAGTACAGCCTCATCCCTCACAATAGAGGCATTCGTATGCACCGCCGTATTTCCAAGCTTGATGATGTATTTCATCAGTGGGAATAATTGAGGATCAATAATCTGCCTGAAGGTCGACTCATGAATGAGACTTGAGATATTATCCTGATATGGAATCGTCAGTTCATTGTCGAACGTATATACCCATTTGATAGCTAACTCTAGCGCTCGTCTTGCCAGAATCGCACAAGTTGCAGGGGAAACAAGGAGGCTTTTCTCTGCCTCCACGGTACTGTCTGCGAAGGATTGAAAAGTTGTTTTCTCCTTCAAGAAATCAAAGTTCGTACTCATGACTATCCCCCTAGAATAATTCGCCCTTGAACGCTCGTTGTATCAGTGCATTGAAGTTATTCTCTAGTTCAGTAAGGCTTTGTTGAAGACGCTGTTTTTGCTGCTCGATTTTTCCGACTTGCTCGGCGAAGCGGTTTTGAAGCTCTAGAGAGGGGAATAGAACTTCAATATCCTTCACCATTGAGAGGTTTAAATTTTTTTGCCTTACCCCTCTTTGCTGACTTTTATAGAAATCCTTATTGAATTGTATACAATAATAAACAAATAATGTATTTATAATACGGTAGTTTAATTTTGCGTAAGCTATTGCCTGATTACAAGCGCATTCCATTAAATTAATCGTTGACTTTAATGCTGCTGTATCGTACATCCCAAGTAATAAGCTTTCTTTCGCTATTAACTTTGCAGATGAATTTTTTATTGCATCTTCAGTGATATGTTCTAAACTGTCTTTTGTATAAACACTGTTCAGCTCTCCAGAAGATAGCCAAGGGATATTTCCATTATAATATTCTTTGTTACTTCTTGAGGGTGTCCCTCCACTTTTCCATTCTCCGATTTCCTTTAATGCAATTTTTTGATGACCATTACTATTATTTACCGGATCACCAAACATATGGTAAAACAAACTTTTTACCAGTTCATCACAAGCTTCGATTTGTTCTTTTCTTTTGTCTATCAGTTCTTGGGCTTTGTCGAGTGTTAGTATTATTTTCCTTTGAGTTTCTATATTTGGTAAATAAAGAACAATCTCACTTATATCTTTAACAGAAAGGTGTTTAACTGTTACAAAGGGAGTTTTATCTTCTATGTTCTTTAGATATTTGGGCAAGATGTAGCATAGATAATCATCAATAAGTAGGCTATTATTTCGACTCTTTATTCTACATACCCGCTGATTGAGCAATGCTTTTCCAGAAGACCATTTTCTAATACTAAAAGTTCCATCCATAGATATTAAAACATCATTATTCTGTACTAAATACTTTTCATCGTATTCACCTGAATAATAAGAGCTAATATTTCCACTTGTGACATCCCTGATTCTAATTATTGGTAAACCTTCTTTATCGTTAAAAAATTTAGATTTAAAAGTATAACCCGATTCTATGCTGATATAATTACCTAATTTAACTTTATTCATGGATCTCAGCCTCTATACTCCCAACAAGCTCTTCCAAACCCGCCTGAATTTCCTCTTCTAGTTGTTGAATCCTCAAGAGTATCTCACGGGGATGAGCGTACGCTAATTCCTCATACTCTATTTCCTTATATTTATTAATTGATAGGTCGTATCCTTTGTCACGAATCTCTTGAACATCTACCAAGAAACTCTGCTCATTTCGTTTTCGCACAGTCTCTTCCTGTAGATTGCCAAAGCGCTGAACAATGTCTGGGATATCGTTCTGCTCAGTCAGTTGTCTTTTATCATCCAGCGAATAGCCGTCTGCCTTCATATCAAAGAACCATACCTGGTCCGTTCCGCCTGCTCCTGTCTTGGTAAAGATAAGAATAGCAGTACTCACGCCGGCATAAGGCTTGAACACTCCACTTGGCATCGAAATGACTGCTTCCAGCTTATGTTTGTCCACCAGTTCTTTTCGGATCTCTTTATGCGCGTTACTGCTGCCGAACACCACGCCGTCTGGTACGATTGTCGCGCTTCGCCCACCAAGCTTGAGGCTTCTTAGAATAAGTGCCAGGAACAGAAGCTCAGTTTTCTTCGTCTTTGTTACCTTTAACAAATCGCCGCTTACTGCATCGTAATCGAGTGATCCTTTAAACGGCGGGTTGGCTAGAACCAGAGTGTACTTTTCCTGATCACTATTTTGCTCTGAGAGGCTGTCCTTGTACTCAATGTTTGGTTGGTCTACACCATGCAGCAGCATGTTCATTGCACCGATCCGAAGCATCGTTCGGTCCATGTCGAATCCGTAGAACATGTCTTGGTGAAAATGCTTTTTGAGGCCCGCATGCAAGAATAAATCCGCATGATTCTCTCTCACATATTCCTGTGCTGCCACAAGGAAGCCGGCACTCCCCATCGCGGGGTCAGCGATTACATCGCTCGGGCTCGGCTTCATCAGGCGAACCATCATCTCAATAATGTGTCTCGGTGTACGGAACTGTCCATTGGTACCAGCAGTTGCTACTTTAGACAGAAGATACTCATACAAATCGCCCTTAGCATCCCGCTTCTCCATATCAATTCCTTCTATGCCATCAATAATCTTCGTCAGCATTTGAGGAGTAGGAATCTTGAATATGGCGTCCCCCATATATTGGGCATAGGCGGAATCGCCGTCCTGGTGCAGATTTTTGATAAATGGAAAGACTTGATTCAACACCAGACTATACATCTGGCTAGCTTCCATGTTCTTGAATTTGCTCCAACGCAAATCTTGCTTGTCACTTGGAAACATTCCCTCATAGTTTAAACCAAGGAAAGCTGCTTCACTTTCCTTGGTGGTTTCTATATCATCTAACCCTTTAATGAAGAGCAGGTATGTAAATTGCTCGATGACTTCGAGCGGATTCGTGATTCCGCCTGTCCAGAATGTCTCCCAAATCTTGTCTACCTTATTCTTAATTTCACCAGTTATCATATGAACCTCCATGAATGTCTCTGTCTTTAATCTGGACTAAGTATATCTTTCATTTGCAGTATTCGACAAGGAACAAAAAAAGCCTTCACATTAGCTTAACCGCTGTATTATTTCTTCCGGCACTTCACCCAAAAAATAATCCTCAATTAAATCCCAAAATCGTTTGGTATCCACTTGGTTCTCAAATATATAACGCATCATTTCAACAGATAGCTTATGCCTCTGATGAACGTTTTCAAGAATGTAATTTCGATAACGTGCCGGGCTGCCAACCGTGCGCTCCAATTGCATACGTGAGTTTATCCTTATGAATATTTCCGGATTATCCCCACCATTGATCCGGTACATGAGAAGCCCTAGCGACTCCATAAGTCCAAGATAAATAAATCGCTTTTCTTGCTCTGATCCAAATAGTTTTGGAAAGTAGATATCTTGCTCCTGATCACTACTTTGCAACGACATCTGTTGATGCAGCATGTGATGCGTTTCTTGTATCATCCAATCCGTAAACCCTGCATAACCACTACTTATGAAGTGATATTTCGCCCGGGACTCATCGTAAGCAAGAAAACGATTATAAAAGTTGTTGCTCTGCCTCATGAGTCGATCATATGTGTAGCAGCTATCAAGGATAACCTCAGCCATCATTTGGGAAGCGTACTTCGTTCCACCTAAGAAATCAAGAAGCTCACTCGCTAATTCCTCGATGTTGAAGTATGCTTTCGTCTTCGCATACCTACTCATAATCGTATTGATTCGTTCAGCCCATGATTTCACTTGAGCTTGAAACACGCTCACATTGTTGGTTTTCAGATGCAGCTGAACCTGCAGCACTGGCGTTATGATGTCTCGGAACGGCAGCTTCACTCGATCCCCACTATGAAACTGGTACTTAAATTCCGGGAACGACATGGATTGAAAATGATCCTGCCAGATTCCTTTTAAGTCCACTTGGTAAATAGATTTACGTTTCGAGCCTTCACCAAATGTATGCTTCAAAGCAAAATATTGACCGTACTTAGGGAAGATTTTACCTTCTGCCTCGTAGGGGACATTAAAATACTCGTTGGCAAAGATGCTTCGAGGCCTAGCTATAATCGGCGAATATGTCAGCTTGGCTTGAAAATCCTTTTCAATAATAAGAAGTGCGGTTTTAATCTTATTATCGAAGCCATCGTTTTCCCGTGTATTTCCTTCCTGGAAGATGTACCTAAATTCATCGGCACTAATCAATAAATTTCGGATGTTCTTTCCTTTATGTCCATCTAATATGGACAATATCTTCTGCATGACTTGAACTAATTGACCTTTCTTTATCGTAGAGATTCCGTGAAGACGCTGAACATGCACAAAATCTTGGGGTAAAAAATCAAAATATGCATATCCAGTATCCAGCGCCCTCGCTGCGCGGCCAATCTCTTGAATGTAATCACAGACATTACCTGTCGGCGCGAAATGGTACACGTTTTGAATATCCGGAATATCGATCCCCATCCCGAATGCTTTTGTCGCTAACATTACAAGCGCTTCGTTAGATTTGAATCGAAGATAGTTTTCGTTCTTCACTTCTTTTTCCAAAGGCCCATAATATATAGACAAATTTGATTTCGCCTCTTCAGTGCCATAAACACGTACAAATTCCTTAAAGTCCAGGATTGACCGAACAGTAGGGAAATAGACTAATGTCTTGCTTCTCTGCTGGACAAAACGTTCTACACGATTTAGGAGTAACTTATTCTTATCCATTAAGTACTCGCTAAACCGCTTATCATAATCAAGCTTCCGTTTGATTTGGATCTCCAGATCGTCTCTCCTGACATAACCAAAATAGCTAATCGGGCTGATCAAGTTCAAACTGTCTCGTGTCTCTACGTACATATCCTCAATACCGCCATAAATAGCCGTTGCAGTAAAGGTGGCAATTGGGAAGTTTCTTTCTTTCCGAAGTTTGGATAGATAGGTCCCAAGGTACCAGTAATCGGAGCGGAATGCTTTACCCCATGTGGTCACGATATGTGCTTCATCTATAACAAATAATCCGACTTCACGTTCCCCTATGAGTTGAGCAATATCTGAGCGACTAAGCAAGGTTTCAGGTGAGATGTATAGAATTGAAACTTGGCCGCTCTGAATGCGATTACGAATTTCAATCTTTTCTACTGGACTAATTTCAGAGTTAATAGTAGCGGACATATGAACCTGATTAGCCAGCAGTCCTTGAACCTGATCGTTCATTAAACCAATCAGTGGAGAAATAATAATGGTCATCATATTATAGGTTTCCGCAAGGTAAATGGCCGGAACTTGGAACATCACCGATTTACCGGCTCCTGTCGGAGAGGTGACAAATAAATCACGATAATCCTCTCCTGCTTTTGCTTTAAGCGCCTGTTGAATAATGTCATCTACGATTTGTACTTGTGATATTTCTGTCGTTGTTTTATCGCCGATTCGACTTTGAACGTTCGTGTACATCTTGAGTGTACGAAAACCGGAATAACCCCAGTACCGTTTTAGCACTGAAATGTAAGGTGTATTATCAATGAAAGCTCTTGGTTTTGTCTCCTTGGCCACCAAATATATCATGTAATTAGTTTGGACCACCGCCTGTAAAGTCAGCAATCGTTCATGGTACTGGTGAGGGGTAGCATTCAAATCTCCTGTTACAGCGATAAAAACATCCCCGCTGGGAATGCGACTATTTAACAAATCATCTTCTAGCTCTAAGAAGGTGTCTTCATTCTCTGATAACTCCAGGTGAATGTACTCTCCATCCATCAGTACCTTGGAAGGTAATGATTTCACTTCCTCATAGAAGGTTACTTCATGTTCTCCGACATTCGGGTAGGTAACGAAAACCTGAGCTCCTATACGACGAACGCTTCCAAAATAGCGATAAATTAGTCCAAGTTGTTCATCACCATTGTCGTCGTAATCGGTCTCCTCATCTGATAAGACCTCCCAGGTTTGATCATCTACATTAATATCATAAATCGCTGGATAAGTATGATGATATAAGTTATTTCGAATAATGTTTACGGAATAATAAAGCTGAAGCAATTCCTCTCCAAATAACAGATACTCTTCAAAGGTACACCAGTAGAAGTCAGTTGCAATGTCTTTATTGAACAGTTGTGGGATAAGTAAAGCTTTCCGTCGATCCAAATCTTGAATCGATATGTTTATTGGTGCATCTGTTAATTTATTGTCATTGATTTGTTGGAATATCTCTGAATGAAACCCTTTCAACACAAGCAAACGGGGCTTATCACCCAATTGCTTAACTGCCAATTGTCTAAATTTCTCTAACAATGCCATATTCATCATTCACCCCTTAAGATATCCAAATCCATTTTTCTCTGTTTCTTACCGCTCGTAGATGTCTTAAAGCCTTACTCTCAATCTGCCTGATTCGTTCTCTTGTTAAGCCAAATATTCTGCCCACATCTTCCAAAGTGCGACTTCTGCCATCCAGCAGCCCAAATCGGTATTCAATAACCTTTCGTTCACGTTCTTGAAGACGACATAGAAGCTCTGCTACATTCTCTTGTAACATTCGTTGTTCAGTAAGCTCGTAAGGATCCAAAAATTCTCTTGGCATAGAAACAAATATTTCAAGTCTATCGTTTGGCACAAAATCAGAAAGTTCAGTCTCACTTTCATCACCTGTTCCAACTTGCTGGTTCAATGAGGTAAAGGATAGATAACGATGTTCTGCAAGCTTTGCATCATAATATTGTTTTTTTGTAATGCCTATTTCAGTACATATTTCTTCTATATCAGCTTTTTCATTATTGTCTCCATTGAATTGTGCTTCAATTTTTTTAATTTTACGAATAAGCTCGATGAGGTGAACTGGTACTCTTACTGTTGTCCCGTAATTCATTATAGAACGGATTACACGTTGACGAATCCAGTAAACCGCATAAGTTGAGAATGCCCCACCCATAGTTGGATCGAAGCGCTCAATAGCATCCATTAACCCGATAACGCCTTCATGATGCAAATCCTCTTCACTCAAGTTATGATTCATATAATTTTTGTAACGTTTCACTTCAGAGTAAACGAGATTCATGTTCGCTACCACAATGTTTTGTTTTAACAACTCGTTCCTACCCTGGGTGTAATCCTTTAACATATATTCATTCATCCGATACGAGGGCATGCTGGGTTCCTTCAGTGAAACCGGCTCTATCTGATGTTTTGGTTGAAGAGGTTGTGATAGTATATCATCAATCTCATCTATATCATTAGATATATTCTGGTAGTTAGCTTTCTCAGGAAGAAGCTCTTTTGAAACTGCCTGCCGACTTGCATAGGAAAGTTGTACATCCACATCAATATGTTTGTATCGTTGTTCTTTTAGGAAGTTATATACATCATCAGCTTGTAACGGATAGCTAAGTGCAATTTCTATCGTTCTCATTGCAAACGAAAGCTTGATCCTATGCTTTTTTGAATATGCGACAGTAAACCATTGTAATTGTTCCGCCAGCTGTTCAGAATTTGAATGCATATGTCACCTCTCAGATTAACATTGATTAACGAAACATCCTAATAGGAATACTCTACTTGATTTATCGTGAAAACTCTCCAGCAGTGAATAATAAATTCCATCTTTATATCGATGCAGCATATCTATTTTTGGTATTAGCTCCCCGCCTATGCAACAAACAGATAAACAATTGTTGGTCCAAGCCTATCCTTTTACTCATACATCCCCCGCCATCGCTCCAATTTCTCCTTCATTGCATCGCGATACTTGCGCGGTTCCAGAATCTCCGCGTCCGGCCCGTAAGAGTTCACCCACTGCAGGAACTCACGATCATGATTGAGCGTTACCTCGAACAGCAGACTGCCGTCAGTCTGCGGCTTTATTCGCGGCTCTACAAACCATTCTTCCTCCTGAATATACCTTGCGACAACTGGCGAGAATCGCACCTTGAATCGGATCTGTTCCTGTCCACGCTCAATAGAGAATGTGTTCTTCATATATTGACGAATACTGAAGTTTCCTTTGTCGAATTGCTTTTCCGTTACATCGATATTTAGGAAACGACTGACCCGGAAGGTGCGAATCTCTCCTGCTTGATGGCAATAGCCAATCAAGTAGAACCGTTGCTCTCTCGGAACAAGGAAGTAAGGATCAATCATACGCTCGGTCTGTTTGTTGCGGCCTTGTGAATGGTAAACAGCCTTTAATGACGTCTGCGATAGAATCGCCTGAATAATCGGGAACAGATCATTCGATCCTTCATCACGACCAACCGGAGTTCCCATTTGAATGACATCTGCTACTTGCTGAACGACACTCGCATGTTGAGATTTTTCCTTGTGGTGGGTTGCCATTATTTTCTCATAAGCAGCATCAAACCCTGGTGGAAGCAGCGGTTTCACCTGATCGATTACGGATGGCAGCATCGAGAGTACAAATGCCTCCTGCTCCGTGAAATTCAGAGGATACATAGAGAAGCTTCCAACGAACGAGTATCCCTTCCCATGTCCTAAGCTCGTAAAGGGGACAAATGAGCTGAGCAGTTCCAAGTCCCGATATATGGTTCTATCCGTCGTCTCACAACGTTCTGCAAGCTCCCGGCCAATTATGCCCGGTTTTCCTTGAATGAGATTAATAATACGCAATAATCGAATAAGTCTTTCATTCATATCTGCACCTCACAATTTGTATTCCCATACATTTTCTAGTTCCAGAAGACTATTTCCTGCTACTGGATGACTATGAAAAAGTTACCGTTTTGTGAACACGACCTAATTTCTTTCTTATTAAACTTGTATAGTAAGCGTAGCAAAGTCTTCTGACATAAGAATGTCACCAAACATACGTTCCAACAATAGTATGCAAACAAACCCAGTACCAATTGAGGTCCTGGGTCGCTAATATTGGTTTTCAATTTCAAATCAACACTTCATACGTTGCTAACTGGGTGAAATACAATCCCGCTTCCTTCACCTTATACCCGAACACATTCTCCCACTCCGTGGCATAAGCCAGAACTTGCAGTCTATAGAAATCAACAAACGACTGCAGCTTCTCCGCAGGCACGCTGTCCGTCTTGAAGTCTACGATAACCCAGCCGTCCTCTTCCTCGAACAGAAAGTCGATAACGCCCCGCACATAAGCAAACTCGATGAAATTTGATTCATATGAATCGGCATCAGGATCCCGTATGCAAGCATGCTCCGCGCCTCCACTTAATAAACTGATTTCATCTACTGGCTTCCGCAACATCAGCGGCACCTCAAACAATCGGCGGCGAGCACGCAAGCTGCGCTGCCAGAGGTCACTATCTATCACATTCCGAACAATTCGGACAGCTTCGCCAAAATGCTGGGCGTCTAATTCTTCCTCTTCCGCTAATAAACTTACTGCATCCGCCAACTCGAAATCCGATAAGCCTTTTCCCATCATTTCCAGGGACCGATGAACCACACTCCCAAAGGCCATACCTTTGCCTTCCGAAGACCATTCTGGCTTATCGCCGATTGTTTTCGTTTGGCCAGTTACCGAAAGCAAAGCATAAGTCGGCGCACCGATCGCCTCCAGCTTCTGCTGCCGATTCTTCATCACAGATGTCAAATCCGGTCGCTCGTTCACCTCTGCCTTCTTCTCTGCTTCCATTACTGGAACATCTAGCTCACGCGCATCATTCATTCCGTCCATGAGCGGTGACCAAGGGCACTTCGCCGGTTGGTCCGGATAGAGACTGATAACCAACATCTGCTTAGGACGCGTCGCGGCGACATAGAGTAACCGATCTTTCTCTGCGTTTGAGAAAGTACGTTCCAGCTCATTCATGATCTCCCAACCATAAGGTTGGGCCACTACTTCCTTTTTAAACTCGCCAACATCTCGGCTTATTGTAAAGTAGCCTGTCGCCGGTTCAGTAGTACGATCAATATGCTGCGTCGCATCATGATCGGACTCCCCGCAAGGGCAAGCTAAGAAAACGACTGGCGCTTCAAGCCCCTTCGCCTTATGCAGATTCATTATCCGAACAGCTTGGTTTCCGCCAGCATAGAGACTCGAAGTTTCCATCCCTCGATCTGTAAGCATTTCCTCAATGAATTGACAGAGTTCCGACCAACTCGAGCTCGCCGCTTGATTGCTATAGACTAGCTGCAGCATTCTAACCAACGTTCCCGCTCTCACAGAACCCGCCGGAAGCGTCGATACATATGGCAGCACACCGAGATCTTCAATAATCCGACTGAACGCTGTGCTTGCGCTTAACATCCGGATCCAATCTGCGTATAACCGCAGCTTTTCAAGCACGATAACGACCGGCTTCGCTTCATCGCTGCAAGTTGCAGGATCTGGGAGATCAAATAAAGAGAACCGGAAACCTTCCCTCTTGTAAGCCCATAACTGTCGGTCACTCAAGCCGAATAGCATACCTCGCATAACGGCGAGTAACGACGGTTTATCAGCGAAATCCTCAAGACAACGGACCAGCTGCCATAAAGCCAATAGCTCCTCGTAAACCGTCGTACTTCCAGAAGTATCCGCTGGGATGCCATACCAATCAAGCTGCTCTGCATATAGATGGATGAATTCTCTTGTTTTCGTCAGTATTAGAAAATCGCTTGGAACTGCATCCCGGGTTCCACCGTTGCCATTTGCGATCTGCAAGTTGCCGTCTTTGCACGCCCATGAGACATAGCGCGCTATCTGGTCGGCATCTGTTTGTGCGACTACAACTTTACCTCCTGGCATTTTCGGGTAGTTGAGAACATAGATGCCATGTGTCGTTTTGTCCCCGCCTTTAGGATCAGGAGCATGTGTTTCCATCTTTACGAAGGCTGCCTGATGCTCCGTCTCTGAGGCTGGAAGCTTGCCCACAAACTGATCATTGATAAAATCACCTATCGAACTCACTGAACGGAAATTGGATGTTAGCCTCAGAACCGCACCGCATTCCAGTATCCGCGCCTTCACTTCGTTATAAATAGAAATGTCCGCTCTGCGAAAACGATAAATCGACTGCTTCGGATCTCCGACCACGAACAAAGAACCAGGCCGAGGTGTAAGCCTCCGCCAATCCTTTTCGAAGCTAATGTCTCCAGTACTGCCCGTAAGTAGAAACATCAGTTCTGCTTGAATGGGGTCCGTATCTTGAAATTCATCCACGAGCAGTCTCTGATATCGTTCGGAGAAATATGTCCTTACTTCCTCATTCTCACGTACCAATTTGGTAGCTTCCATGAGTAAGTCTTGAAAGTTCAACTTTCCTGCAGCGTATCTGAGTTCCTGATAATAAGCAAGTACAGGTTGTACAAAGCTTATCAGCTTGGGATACATGTATTCATGCCACTCACGAAGGAATGGAATCAGTACATTTATTTGCCAATCGGCAAATTGCTTCTTCATTTCGCTAGCGTGCTCTTTGGAGTTCCACCTATTAAGCGTTACGTCTAGCTTACGATCGAACTCCTTCGCGATTTCGAGTATTCTCATATCATCCGATAAATCAATTAACCGCATCTTCTGGTTGGTTTGCCGAACAAGCTTCTGAACCGTATCCCAACCCTTCTCTGGTTCAACGATCGGAATATAAGGCGCTGCGGCATCAAGAAGAGGAAACAGCGTATCTCGAATCCGTTCGAAGTTAGGCCGCTCCCGCTCCATGCAAGGAAGCTCAACATCGGTGAATGAGGACACACGGTCGTACACCCCACGAAGCGTGTTGACATCCACACGCAATGACAGTAATTCCTCGAACCTTTTTCGTGCTGCTTCATTCAATTCTGACATGTACTCATCCCAGCAGATCGTACGCAATCGCTTGTCGTTCTCTTCGTCCAGCTCTTCAAAAGATGGATCCAGCCCTGCTTCGATAGGACGCTCGCGCAGCAATGAGCCGCAGAATGAATGTATTGTACCTATAAATAGGAGGTCGAGGTTTCCCAGCGCCACAGACAAACGCTCCTGAGCGGAGAGACCATCCGCAGAGCAAAGGTATGCTTTTTCCAATGCGAGTCGGAACCGCTCCTTCATCTCATCCGCTGCTTTGTTCGTAAACGTTATAGCGGCGATATGGCCGACATTCACTCCTGACTTAATCAACACGAGAAGCCTGCCGACCAAACTAGTCGTTTTACCCGATCCAGCCCCTGCCTCAACGAGCAATGTCGTATCTAAATCCGTAAGTATCCGTTTCCGATCGGCTTGATCAGCAGGCACTATTAACACATTCGATTCAACCAAATCGCTCCACCTCCAGCAGTGTACGCAACAAATCCATATTGATAGACGAATCCCGTTTGCCCGCCATCCACTCCGAATGCGATCCGCACACAGCTTGGTAATCGCACCATCGGCATGTATTCGCATTTTTAGCTGGGACAAAGATCCCACGGTTCTGAGATTCTAGTAATTGTGAAACGATAGCAGACAGTTCCTCTCTCCTGTTCTGAGTACGTCGTACATACTCGCCTCGTCCGCGTTCTGTCGGGAAATAATATTCCGCCTCGAGCACCTTTGCTTCGGGATCTATCCCCGTTTGGCGAAGCCACTGCTCTACAGCGACCGAATACAAAGCATGCTGCAGCTGTGTCCCCCCGCTGAAATACTCTGAAGGCTTGTATTTGTTTGTGCTGCCCGTTTTGTAATCTATAATTCGGTATTCATGAGGCCCGATCCGATCAACTCGGTCGACGAAGCCTTTCAACTGAATACGAATACCGCCGGGCAATTCTATTTCCATCGGCTCCCCATCACTAGTTGACAGTTCTAATTCAAAGAAGCACGGTTGATCCGTTTTGCCAGCTTCATTGCGAAAGAAGATGTCCGCATCTCGTTGGATTTCTTCACATTCCTTGGCAAGTACATGCCTGTTAGGCGCCGGGATAGATAATGTAGTTTCCCTGATCACCATATCCACAATTGCCATTAATCGGTCCCTGTCATGCTTGGCCGAAACCTTGCCGCACTCTGTAACATCTTCTATATACCTTCTAAAAATATCATGAAGCAAGGTACCTCGCTCACCAGCTTGCAACCAACGGGTACGATCGAGCGCCGCGACATTCTTCGCGCGAAGCTTCAAGACATAATGAAAATAGTATTGCAGTCCACAATTCGCATATTTCTCTAGCTGACTTGCGCTAATGGCACTCCAGCTACTATCTTCTAATTGTTTGGGGTATGAGGATTGATCCCCGAGAAAACCATCATAAGCTGAAACTTTTTCATCCATTCGGAGCTCCTTAGCCCGATATCCTTGGGCAAGAGAGGGATACGTCTGAAGCATAGCCTGCCATCCATCCGCGCTTTTGCCGAATGTTCTCCGCAGCAACAAGCCTGCCCATAAATCGGTATTATTAAAAGGAGTGGATACTTCGCTTTCATGCATCATATCCATAACGCTGTAGGGCTCGCCTAATGAGTGCTCCAACGTTGCGAAGTCTAATGATGAATCTCCTGACTGCAATCGGAAGACCTGAAGCATCTCGAATGCAGGACTCTGGCTTTTCTTATCCCCTGCGTCATAGGAAGAATAGCTTAGCCACACTTCGCCCCGAATTAGCGAGAGTCGAGACTCTCGTTCATTTCTTATTTTTTGGGCACGTTGCTGAGTAGACACCAAATGCTCGGATAGCACCTTACGCTCTTTGTCCAGAAGTAGCGGCTCTTGTTTGGCGGATACGCTCCAGGTTCCCTGGTCCAAGCCTGCGATCCATGTACGTTCTCTCCCGCTCCATCCACCATTATGCAAGGAGCTGACATGAACTGCACCTGGCTTTGGAGTCGCCGAGACGCGAATTCGGATTCCGCTTAACATCTCTCTAACGTATTTAAGAGCCAGATCCATTGGCATGCATTCACGAGGGCTCTCTGAGAATCGAATGACTAACTCCTGTAACGTGTTTCCTACATAAACATCGTCCTGAGACCGTCGAGGTGCATATTGCTTTATGAATTCAGACACCCACTCTAGAAGTCTAAGAACATCCCAGTCATCTCCCTCAGGCAGTCCCTCAAACAAAGTTGCCAAATAGCCGTACAAAACAGTACTTTGTTCTTGATCCTCAGCTCCTATTTCTTCTGGATGAACCAATGCAAGATACCGTTCCCTTCCCCAACCAATTGAGGATCTCTCCAAAATTCGAACCCATTCGCCCCGTGACCATCGTTCATCTGAAAACGACATATAGCCATGTCTCAGCATCTCTGAAATCCTCTTTACCGGATAGCCATCCTCAATCCAGTCAAGTATACCTGCTGCCGCTTTCCCTGCAGCGCAGAAGGCAATAGGCAAACCGTTCGAGTATGAGCAAGCTGCACCCATTTCTTCTGCATGCGCATGAATAACGGAGATATATCGCTCATAGTCGGATAAAATAATTTCCGTGTGATCGAGTGCCTCTGGTTCAGATAGGATCCGCCGAATTCCTTCTCTAACTTCAGCTAGACTTCCGGTTGCGTGAAACATAGTGAATCTATTCTTCGAAAATCCTTCGCTTATATGAAATGGAGTTTCAGAATCAAGAAAGCATAAGCATTTGCCCGCCAACTTTTCCATCATCTGATGTTCCACCCGTGTCCAACCTGTCGGCGAAAGAGCCAGATAAATGGCACCATCCGTTCCATGCTTCAAATATTCGGACAACCCGCCAAAATCAATCTGGCCATGCTCTAGTAGATACGTTTCATATCGGTTGAGCAATTGTTGCAAGTACATGCCTTTATCCGGATTAGTAAAATAATCCATCTTCATATCTTCCGAACAAATACCAGCCATCCGCATCTCTGATATAGCATGGTATACTTTCTCCACAATACCGGGCTTCATCATAGAATGGGTAATGTAGCATTCCGAGGTTTCCTCGGCCAACTGCTTCATTAATAGTCGAATAATCCAAACAGCCTGCCCCTCATCCAGCAAATGAATCTTCCTTTGAAACAGCTCCAACTTAGCTTTAGCCTCTATAATCCCACGAATGGTCTTTACTTCTACGTTAAAAAGAGCGCCGTGACGATTGCAAATCAGCTCGAGCAATTGATGTCCCTGCGCATAGGAACTAACCAGTAACACTTTAGGAGTCAATCGTTCCTCGTTGATTTTCCGATACAACTGATCAATCAGATCCATTTCGAAGCCTCCTTAGTGTGATTCAATATACCTATATTCGTTGAGATATACCTCCTTTCCCCCCATAAATCGGTAATATTAGAAGTACTATTATTCCATTCTAAAACTTCAGGTAGACAGCTGTTTGTCAGCGAATGCATGTTCTGAATAATAAAATAAGGAAAAACTATCTACAATATAGGAATAGCACCCTCCTCTTAACAAAAGAAAAAGCCCTTCCTTAGCTAAGGAGGGCAACATTCCGAAAAGCGACCTATTTTTTCATTCATTAATGCTGCGCCATAAGCAGCTGCTGATAGACTCTGCCTTCAGCCAGCAGCTCCTGATGCGTGCCCGACTCCGCCAAGGCTCCTTGATCCATGACGAAAATCACGTCCGCATTCTCAATCGTAGACAGCCGGTGCGCGATCATGATCGTCGTCAATCCTTCGCGCCTCGCTTCAAGCGCCCCAAGCAGCAGCCGCTCCGTCTCCAGATCAAGCGCGGAGGTGGCTTCGTCCAGCACCAATATTTCGGGATTGTTGACAATCGCCCGCGCAATGGCAATGCGCTGACGCTGCCCTCCGGACAGCTTGATGCCCCGCTCTCCGACGTTGGTGGCATAACCCTCCGGAAGCCCAAGTATGAAATCATGTATCTGCGCAATGCGGCAAGCCTCTTCCATATCCGCTTCCGATACGCCGTCTCTGCCGAGCATTACATTTTCCCTGATCGTATCCGAGAACATATACGGATCTTGAAACACGATCGATACCCGCTGCGCCCATTCATCGCGATTGTAAGCACTCGCATCCTTTTCGTTGAGCTTAAAATGTCCTAGCGACACATCGAAGAATCGCACCAGCAGCTGTGCAACGGTCGACTTGCCCCCGCCGCTCGTGCCTACGAACGCGATCTTTTGCCCAATCGGAAGCTCCGCCGTGAAGCCTCGAATAACCTCTGGAAGCTCGGGGGAATAACGGAAGCCGACCTGCTCGAACGATAGTTGATCGATCTTCCCTTGCATGCGGCTCTTCCCAGGATCAGCTTGCTCCAGCTCCAGAATCCGCTGCACGCGATCTACGTTCGCAAGCTGAGACGACATACCCATAACGAATTGGAAAATATTATAGAATGCATCTGCCATTTGGGTCGAGAACTGGAACAAAATGACGAACGTTCCGATCGACATCTGTTCATTAATAAGCTGCATGCCGCAATAACCGAGCACCACAATGCCAATTCCCCATTTCATCGGATCGCTGTACCGGATTTGACGGTTCACCAGCTTGCCCTCGGCCATGACTTGATCAAAATATTCGGCGAACATTTTGTTGTACAGCTTCGACTCCCATTTCAACCGGTGGTATGCGACAACCTCGCGCGTTGATGCTACCCCCTCCTCGATCTGAATGAGCAGCGCCGTTCGCTTCTCGGCTACTTGTTTCGCCTGTGCCTTCAGCTTTGGCGTGAAATAATAACCAATCAGCACATAGATCGCGCATAATCCCACAATGAGCAGCAGCAGCGTGGGACTGGCAAGCCCGATAATAACCATTAGAATGCAAAGATTCAATATCTCCTGCATGCCGCGCGGAATTTGCCAGCCCATTACACTCGCAGATATGAATAGATCCTGCGTGAAGGAATAGACGTATTTGCCCGTGCGCTCCTGCTGGAACCGCTCGATCGGAACGCCTTCGAGACGTTTGAGCATGCGGGAGAGCAGCGAGCGGCTGACTGCGAATTCATTGCGGACGAGGCTGCGGCTTGTCATCGTAAACATGAGCGAATAAATAAGTCCCGCCGCTGCGAATACGCCGATTACGATCGGCAGCAGCTCATACCGCCCTTTCGTAAATACGTCATCGATTAATATTTTTTGCACATAAACGAGCGTATAGTTGGATACCGACTCTAGAGCCAGGTAGAGCAGCACCATCAAATACGTACCCTTTAACATAACCGAGTTCGACCAAAAGATTTTAAGATACTTCATGCACCGCTCTCCCTTCCGTCGCTTCCAACTGCCCCATTTCAAGCTCATATAGCAAGCCTTGGCGTGCAATGAGCTCCTCATAGCTGCCAGCCTCGGCCACTCGACCCTTATGAATGACCACGATGCGGTCAAAATGCTTCACCGTAGACAGCCGATGCGCGATCGCAATCGTCGTTCGACCCTTGAGCATCTCGTCAAGAGCGCGCTGCACCTCATATTCACTCACGTTGTCCAGCGAGGAGGTCGCTTCATCGAGCAGCACAATGGCCGGCTGCTTCACGAACATGCGCGCAATCGCTATACGCTGCTTTTGTCCGCCGGACAGCTTCATGCCGCGCTCTCCGACAAGTGTATCGTATCCCTCAGGCAGCTGCATGATAAAGTCATGCGCATAAGCAGCCTTCGCTGCCGCGACAACCTCCTCATCGCTCGCCTCAGGTTTGCCGAAACGGATATTCTCCTTGACCGATGACCCGAACAGGTACGTTTCTTGGAACACGTAGCCGATCGATTCGCGCAGGCGCTCCAGCGTCAATTGTCTAATCGGCACGCCGTCAAGCTTAATGACGCCTGATGTTGGATCGTAGAATCGCCCGATCATTTTGAACATCGTCGTCTTGCCGTTACCGCTTGCGCCTACGAAAGCAACCTTCTCACCGGGATGGATCGTGAGCGAGAAGCCGTTAATAACGGGAGGCTGCTCCGGATATTGAAAACAAATATCCTCGAACACAAGGCCGCCGCGCACCTCAGCGAGCGTAACCGGATCAGCCGGGTCATCAATATCGATCTGCTTGTGCATGAATCGGAACAAAGGAATCGTCTGATGAATAATAAGCTTCTGCTCGGTAAGCTGGGTGACGAGCAGCGTGAGGCGGAACATCGTCGTCATGTACAGGAGCGTGAAGGCGATGAATCCCCCTAACGTAATCCATTGATTCTGTACTGAATAGTAGCCGGCGATGAACAGGGCGATTGCTCCCAAATAAAACGTGAACCGCCGGAAGCTTCCCCGTCCAAAGCTAAACGTTGCTGCCAGGAGATAATCACGCGACCAGTTCTTGTGCTTGCCAAGCGTCCGCTCATGGTACCAAGGCTGCGAGCCAAACGCACGGAACTCACGCAAGCCGGAAATACTCTCATACACGGCTTGGTTATAGTCAATGCGGCCTTGGCCGGACTGCCTCCCATACAGAGCTGCCTTCCTCTCGAAATACGGACCGAATAAATAATAAAGGCCGAATGTCGGCAGCATGATGAGGCATAACCAGCCGCTAATGCTGAACAGGAGCACAATGGCTACCATAATAAACAAGAGGTTGTCGATGACGCTCGGCAGGACGTTTCGGTATATTTTCTGAACGGAAGCCACCTCGGAGTTGAACATGGACAGCGTTTCACCTGCCGGATGCTGTTCATAATGCGCGAAGCCAAGCCGCCGCAAATGCTTGAAAATCGCTGTCTGCATATCGCGAGAAGCAAGCTCGCCAATCGTCCGCTGCAGCAGGTTGCGATAATTTTTGGCGACGAGCATCAGTAAATTAACGGCTGTAAGCGCCGCCAATATGATCAAAAACAACGACTTATCCTTATTTGGAACGACATGGTCAATCATGTATTGAATCATTTTGGGCGTTAGTGTCTCACCTGCGACCGCCATCGTGCCGCACGCGGCAAGCGCTGCGATTTGCTTCTTGTAGGGCAGCAGAAAACGCAGCGCCCATACGTAAGAACGCCCGGACTCGTCAAGCTCCGCCTTTTGTTTTTGCTTATCCTGCTGTTTCCGCGTTCGGTTGCTACGCTCGTTCGCTTGCCGCGCTGCCTCCGATTGCTTTTCAGTTTTTGGCATCGATATCCCCCCTAGGTTATTGCTCAAAAAACACTATGCCGCATCCTAATTTCTGTAAGCCAGCTACCAATCATAATTCCGCCCGCCCTTCTTTGTCAATGCATAAATTGCTTATAATTGTTCTCTACCCCTGCTCTGCGGAATCTGACCGATGAACGAGCAGAAAGTCCGGTCATGGGCTGCTATCCCCCATGATCGGACTTTCAATAATCGTTGCGATATCGCATATTTCAGCTATAGCTCCACCATTGCTTTAATAACCTTCGATTCCGGCTTCAACCAGCTTTCGAACTCGCTGATCATCTCCGTGAACGGCACGCGATGGGTAATAAAGCTTTCCACATCGATGCTCCCGCTCCGCACCGCCTCCTGTACCGCTGCGAAATCCTCAATCGTAGCGTTGCGGCTGCCAAGCAGCGTCATCTCCCGCTTATGGAATTCGGGATCATGGAAGGAAATATCCGCCTTGACCAGTCCCACGTAAACCAGCTTGCCGCCATGCGCGACAAAGCCGAACGCATCCTGCATCGAGCGCGCATTGCCGGTTGCATCGAACACAACGGTTGGATACTCGCCATCCGTTAATTCGGCAAGCCGCTCCTTCGCTCCCTGCAGCGCGTTCACGGTCTCATCCACCTTCGCCCAGCGTTTGCAGAACGCGAGCCGCTCATCTTGAATATCCATGGCGATCACACGCGCTCCGCGATGCTTCGCAAATGCCATCACGCCAAGGCCGATCGGGCCTGACCCAATGACTAGAACCGTCTCTCCTGCACGTAATTCGGCGCGCCGAACGGCATGCGCCCCAATGCTAAGCGGTTCTAGGACCGCAGTCTGATCAAGCGTCAGATCATTCGTAACGAGAAGATGCGTCAGCGGAACCACAATCTGCTCCCTCATGCCTCCGTCAATGTGCACGCCCAGCACCTTCATATCCGTGCAGCAGTTCGTTTTCCCATAACGGCATGCGATGCATTCTCCGCAGTGCATGTAAGGAATGATGCTGACCTGGTCGCCTGCCTTGACGGCATCCTGCGCATTATCTGCCTGCTCTACAGTTCCGGCAAGCTCATGGCCAAGCACCCGGGGATAAGAGAAGAAGGGCTGGTTTCCCTTATAGGCATGGAGATCGGTGCCGCAAATACCGATGCGCCGAATCCGAACGAGAGCCGTTCCGGGCAGCAGTTCCGGCTCTTTCTGCTCCACCAGCTTAAGCTGGTCGATTTGTTCACATACAATGGCTTTCAACTGGCAGCTCTCCCTTTATACGTACACACTCGTATTGTATTCTTGCAGCCCGCTAATCCAGCTTCGGTTGCGTACCGGCTCTAGAATGGCAAGTACTTCGGACAGCAGCGCTTCATCGATCGGCTCATCCGTCCATTCGATATTTTTGCGGATATTGTCCGGATTAGCCGTACTTACCAGCGTCGTCGGTATGCTTTCGTTTGCCGTGGCAAATTGTACGGCTAGCTTCGTGATGTCCGCGCCTTGAGCCGCGCAGTAGTCAACGGCCTGCTTGCATGCAGCGCGAATTTCATCCCCTGCGGGATGCCAGTCTGCAAGCGCTCGATTGCCGAGCAAACCCATCGACAGCGGCGAGGCGCTGACTAGTCCGACCTGCTTTTGCTCCAGCAGCGGCAATATGTCCAGCAAGGACGTGTCATTAAGCGAATAGTGGCAGTAGGAAAGCACCGCATCCAGCTCCGTGTAAGCCAGCGACTTCTCGAATACCGACAGCGGAAGGCCTGAAACGCCTTTGAAACGAATCTTGCCGGACTGCTTCAGCTTATCAAGCGCAAGGAACGCCCCCTCCGCTGCCTGCTCGAACGGTACGAACTCCATATCATGCAAAAACAAAATATCAATATAATCGGTGTTTAGACGCTGCAAGCTTTCATCAACGCTTCGAATAATACGCTGCTCGGAGAAGTCGAACTCCTCCGCGCCGTAACGCCCTGCCTTCGTACTCAAGATAAAGCGATCCCGTGATATTTCCGCTATCGCCTTGCCTAACACTGACTCCGCCTTGGTCAGCCCGTAATAGGGCGAGACGTCGATTAAATTAATGCCCATATCGATGGCTGCATGCACCGTTCGTACGCTCTCGGCATCATCCGTCTCTCTAAATACGGAACCGAGCGATGAAGCGCCAAAGCTAAGCGCCGATACCTCCAGCCCCGTCTTTCCAAGCTTCCGATAGTTCATAAGCATCTACTCCTCATTGCGGGAAATGTAATCCTATTACCTTTACAAAATAACGCCATCCTTAAAGATCGCGATTTCCTTGAAGCCGTTGCGCTCGTTATTCGTCTGGATCTCGCCAGAGGCGAGACTGATCAGCTGCTCCCACAGCTCATCGGTCAGCATCTCCATGCTCTTGTCCTCAAGCAGCTGCCCCGCATTGAAATCGATCCAGTTCTTTTTCCTTCCGGCAAGCTCGCTGTTCGTCGCAATCTTCACCGTCGGCACCGGACCGCCGAACGGTGTGCCTCTGCCTGTCGTGAACAGCACGATATGCGCTCCTCCCGCGGATAAAGCCGTTACCGAGACTAAGTCGTTGCCCGGCGCTTCCAGCAGATTCAGTCCGCTGCTCGTTATGCGCTCGCCGTAAGGCACCACGTCCTGCACGATTGCATGGCCGCCCTTCTGCGTACAGCCTAGCGATTTCTCCTCAAGCGTGCTAATCCCGCCTGCCTTGTTGCCCGGAGACGGATTCTCATAGATTTCCTGGTCATGTTTAATGAAATACTGCTTGAAATCATTGATCAGGTGAACGATTTTGTCAAAAACCTGCTCATCCGCCGCCCGGTCCATCAGGATCTTCTCCGCGCCGAACATTTCCGGTACCTCAGTAAGAATCGCCGTACCTCCTGCTTCGATCAAGCGATCGGATACCGCGCCTACAAGCGGATTGGCCGTTATGCCGGACAATCCGTCAGAGCCGCCGCATTTAAGGCCAAGCTTCAGCTTCGATACCGGAACCGGCTCGCGCTTGAAGCGCTCCGCATACAGGACAAGCTGCTCAACAAGCTCCAGCGCCTCCTCAATCTCATCCTCTGCCTCCTGCGACTTAAGGAACTTCACACGCTCCGGGCTATGCTCGCCGATCGCCTGCTTGAACGCATCGATTTGATTGTTCTCGCAGCCGAGGCCGATGACGAGCACGCCCGCCGCATTCGGGTGATTCACCAGCGAAGCAAGCAGCTTCTGCGTGTGCACCAGATCATCGCCTAGCTGCGAGCAGCCGAACGGATGCGCGAAATGGTAAACGCCCTCTACGCGTCCTTCATAAAGCGCATGTGCTTTACGCGCCACGATTTCGCAAGTCTTGTTAATGCAGCCGACCGTGTTAATGATCCATATCTCATTGCGGATCCCGACATCGCCGCTCTCGCGTACAAAGCCTTGGAAGGTGCGTTCTGCATCCGCAGACGCTGACCCTGTCTTCCCGCTGGCTCCGCCCGCAATATCGCCTTGCTCTATCGCAATCTGCTCATATTTGTAATCAAGAACACCCTTCAAGCCCGTACCCATATTATGCGTATGCACCCAGCTGCCAGGCTTGATATCCTCCTTCGCCACCCCGATCGAGTAGCCGAACTTGAGCACATGCTCGCCCGTGCGGACTGCCGCCGTCAGCACCTTATGGCCCTTCGGCACCTCTTCCAGCAGCTCGAGCTCCGCTCCGTTCTCCAGCGTCAGCTTATCCCCTTTGGCAAAAGGCTGAAGCGCAATGACGACATGATCCTGCTCGTGTAATCGAACCCAGCTATTCATTGGCGCGACGCTCCATTTCCTTAAGTTCTATGCCGACTGCATCCGCCAGGGCTGGCCATTCGGCAGCCAAATCACGCCCCCAGACGCTTTTTAAACCAAGCAGCTCCAATGTTATCCGCTCCTGCGGCCAGCTCTGCTTCCCTGCCTCTGCCCAGACGCCTGCAACGATTTCCAGCAGGGCAGCATCGTCCCGCACCGTATATGAAGCGCCGCTCAACGTGCGGCCTTCGAAGCCCGTGTCCGCATGCTGCACCTTGTAATAGCGCAATAATCCGGCCATACCCGCAGCAAGGCCGCTCGGCACCTTATCGCCGCCCATATAATAAAGCAAAGAAGGCAGCAGCCGTACTTTAAATTTGCTCAAGCTGTTCATCGCAATATCAGCAAGCCTGTGGCGGATAAACGGATTCAAAAAACGCTCATAAACATCTCCCGCATATGCCTTCAGCTCTTCTTCGCCCATGCCGACCAGCGACGGAATAATTTCCGCTTCTACCGTGTGACGCACCATACCGCCAAGCATCCGATGCTCCATTGCATCCCGTACCTGTTCGATATCATGAAGCAAGCCGAGCGGCGTCATAAGCGTATGCGCGCCATTCAGAATACGAACCTTGCGCAGCTGGAACGGCTGTAGATCCTCGACCCAGTGTACGTTCAGCCCCGCTTTCTGCAATGGCAGCACGGCTTCAAGCTCCGATTCCCCTTCAATTGCCCATAAGTGATAAGGCTCAGCCGTCGTCAGCATCGCATCCGAATACTCCCATTCGCTAAACCAAGCCTCTGCTTGCGCCTGCTCCGGATAGCCCGTCACAATGCGGTCCACCAGCGAATTCAAAAATCGGTTATGCAGCGTCACCCATTCCTTGAAAGCTTCGGGATAGCCAAAATCATCGCTATAGCGCAGCACGCAGCTGCGAAGCTCGTCGCCGTTTCTCTCCAGCAGCTCGCACGGCAAGCATATCAAGCCGCGCCCTGGATCTCCGCCGAAATGAACAAATCTCCGGTAGAGCAGCTGCGTCAGCTTGCCTGGAAAAGATTGCACCGGCTGTCCTTCCACCGTCGCTTCCTCCCGATAGGCGAGTCCTGCTTCTGTCGTATTCGATACGATAACCTGCAAATCTTCGCTCTCGCCCAAAGCGAGATAACGGTCCCACTCCGAGTACGGATCGAATACGCTCCCGAAAACGGAAATCACCTCAGTACGCTCCACGCTTTGTCCGTTTTCCAACCCGCGTATGACAAGCGTATACAATCCGTCTTGGCCTGCCAGCGCATCGATTTTCGGTTTCCCTCCCGGACGAGGCTGCGTAACCGCGATGCTTCCCTCATACAAGCCTTGTTTCTTGCATTGTTGAATCATCCAATCAAAAAAACCGCGTAAAAAGTTGCCCTCGCCAATCTGCAGCACTGTTATCTTCGCTTGCTTTGATGCTTCGTACAACCGCGCTTCTTCCCCGTTTAGCACATCCTGCTGCAAGGTCCTCATAGTCGGTAAAACTCCTTCGCGTTTAGTCCGAACAGCCGAGCTCGTTCTGCTGGCGTCCAGCTGTCAGGTATCGCCTGCTCAAGCACCTCGACCACCTCGTCATAGCTTGCAGCAAGCAAGCTGACCGGCCAATCGCTGCCATACATCACCCTGTCCGTTCCGAATACATCCAGCACATGCTCGATATACGGCTTGAAAGCTTCGGGCTTCCAATTCTCGTGGTCAGCCTCGGTTACCATGCCGGACAACTTGCAATAGAGGCCGGGATGCGCAGCGAGCTGCGCCATCTGCGTTTTCCACGGCTCCATGATTCCTTCTTTAATTCTCGGCTTGGCGATATGGTCGATGACCCCATGCAACCCCGGCACTTGATCCAGCAGTTTAACGAGAGGCTCCAACTGATGGGACACGACCAGCAAATCGACAGGCACCCCCTGCTCTGCAAAAAAAGTGAGCGCTTCCACATAGGCCGGTGATAGGATTTCATTCGCGTCCGTCATACTCTGAATCATCAAACGAAAGCCAACGAACTTCGGGTGCTCAGCGAAACGTTCATAATGCTTTCTATAATCCGGGTCGGTTAAATCCAGCCATGCTACAACGCCAAGAATGGTAGGCTCCGATTCACTTAGGGAAAGCAAATAATCCGTCTCCGCTAGCGTCGCCGCCGCTTGTACGACAATCGATCCGTCCAACTGATGCTTGTTTAAAAGTGGCTCCAAATGCTGGGGCAAAAAGTCTCTGTACAGCACTGGCAGCTCCGGCGTAATCCAGCCGTAATCCCCGCGTTCTATGCTCCAATAATGCTGATGCGCATCCAATCTCATCTATTCCGCCTCATTTCTATGTCCTTTGAACTAAAGTATTGGGGCGCTGCGCGAGTAGATCATTCTTATGATCGCTGTTGCAGCCAGATTCCTGGATTTCCTAAGACATTTAAAGGTAAGACTCCACCTGCAAAGGCGAACACTTCGTTTCTCCAGAACGTTCTTCTCGCTTCGCTTACACTTCATTTATTAGTTCAACTTATATAGCAGATTATCTTCTTCCTATTATAAAAAACAATTTAGAGGTATTAAATATGCAATTATCGCATATTTGTACTCTTTTTTGATATTTGCTACAATCAAGCTGACAAATACGAAAAGAGTGGGTGATCCTGTGAATCCATATCGCAAAAGGTTTGACGCCATGACGCCGTTCCCCTTCGAATGCGTCTATCGGGATACCAAGAGCGCGCAAAACGAGCTGCCCGACCATTTCCACGATTGGTACGAGCTTGTTTACATTTATAGCGGCAAAGGCACCTTCTTTGTCGATCAAACCTTCTATGATGCGGTGGCAGGCGACATCTTCCTCATTCCCGGCAATACCATCCACCGTTCCTTCCCGGACCCGGACGAGCCAAAAACGTCTACCGCGCTGTTTTTTAACGCTTCGCTCGTGCACACCGCGCCGCTTGGCGACTCCTTTTCTTATTTGCGCTGCTTTGAACAAGCAAAACGCCAAAAGCGCTACCGCTTATCGGAGGAAGCCGATATTGATCGGCAGACGATCGTTTCGCTTATGGAAAACATTCATAAAGAGGAGACGGGCAAGCTGCCAGGGTACCGACAAGCCGTGCATCTTAACCTACAGCACATTTTACTGCTGCTTGGCCGTACTCTGCCTTCCATACAAGGCCCGGCGGCTTCCTCATCTGCACCAGGCTGGATGACGGCCATTCTTACCTACATCGACAGCCATCCCGGCAGCCCTCTCGGACTCGCCCAGCTGGCCAAGCGCGCGGCTGTTACACCAGCTCATTTCTCCCGCGTCTTCAAGAAGCTGACAGGCATGAATGTAACCGAATACGTCACGACCAAACGAATAATCCGCGCCAAGGAGCTGCTCACGGAGAGCGACGTCAACGTCGCCGAGATAGCCGAGCAATGCGGCTTCGAGAGCCTTCCGCATTTTCACCGCATGTTCAAGAAACTAACGGGCATGACCCCCTCCCATTACAAAAGAAGCGAAAATTGATAGATTTGACGGTTATCATTCGCGGATGCAAGTTGTCCGATTCTCTCATAAACTATCAATATAAGTTGAACTAAAGTTTTAGAAACCTATGGTAAAGAAATAACGACCTGCATGTCGAATAAGAAAAAAAATAATTCGAGCAAGTTGGAAAACTAAACATCACGAAATGAAGTGACACAAGCTATGAAATAAACAAAAGAACGCCGCAGGTATGAACTATATCAAGCTATGTACATCTTATGGGAAAATCAGTCAAGGACATCGCCGAGTTCTGTGGTTCAGCTTATATAGTTGAGGTAGTTCGTTTAGGAAATAGCGCTATCGGACGAGGCTACGCTGCAGTTTGTACAACGTAATCGACGTTATTTGCCTAACTCGATACGTACACTGTACTTTGTGCAATAGATGGCCTATTCTAAGGCGATATTCGTTAGTTTGGAGCTCATTCTACTGCATAATTACAATGTAGCCATCCGAAACAGCTCTCATGTGAGGTTTCTATTGTACAAAGTGCAGGCTAGGCAGCTTCTCATTAAACGATATACCTTGAACTAAGGTGAAACGGCTATCGCCGTCCTTTGGCGGCTCCAGCGCGTTTCATCCCGAGAAATATAGACAAAGTATGGCGAAGGATATCCTTTCCTATATTTTAAAAAAAATGAAGATTTAGCGAAGCGACCAAAACGTAAATGTTTAGTTCAACTTATCAAGCAAAGATAAAGCTGCTGGCAGGGAGGGAATGCAATGGTCCGCTCAAGCGTCAAAACAATCAAATACCGCGTCGGTAAAAACAATTACCTCATTATTAATATTTATCAAACCGCAGAAGCAAGCGCCCAGCAGGGCAATGTACTGGCAAGCAACGCAGCTACCGTGCAAATTTTCAAAAATCAAAAACGCAAATAAAAGCAGCCGTGCAAGAGGCAACCGCCATCGCTTCGCTTGAAGGGAGGTGAGAACATGTCATTCAAAAACAAATATTACAAACATGGCAACTCCGTCAAAAAAGACAATGGCAAAACCTTCGTCAATGTGAAACAAGGCGCTAACGCCTCCATCAATCAAGGCGGCAATGCATTCGCAATCAATGCATCCGACATCGGTGTCGTTCGCGTTCGTCCCGGCCAGCAATAATCTGAAGCATTCGCCCGGCCCGCCCATGCGACAGAGTTTTTCCAGTCCTAGTGTCCTCCTACTGTTCATACTTGATTTCTATCACAAGCGTAAACGGCTGTCGCCGTCCTCTGTGGCAAAAGCAGTCGTTTCGCGGAGATAGAAAAGCACATTTATATGTGAGACATCTAAATTCTTATATATGAACAAAAAGGACTCGCCATGAGGTCATTGACCTTCCGGCGAGTCCTTTTTTGTTGATCATTCAACCTATCGCCCATGCTGCTCGGACAGCCTATGCCCCAAACAGCCTCATGAGCAATATGCCGGCAAATGCAAGCGAAATACCTGTTATCTCAAGTGGCGTGAAACGCTCCTTCACGACAAAACGCGTGTACAGCAAGACGATCAGCACATTCAGTGCCGTAACGGCCGATACAAGTCCAGCTTTGCCGAGGTCGAATGCCGTAACGATCAGCATCATGCCAACCGCATTCGTCGTTCCGACAGCCAGCCCAACTGCAAATGTTCGCTTTGCCGTCCATAGCGCTGGTTCCACTGCCCGGCCTTCTGAAGTACGCTGCGAAGAAACGGCTACCTCCTGTACATGATTGCCCGAATCGCTCAGCGCAAGCGCGCGCTTTCCGCGTTCGCTCTGAAGGTCCCGCAGCCACCATAGCCCGAAACAAGTCGCGCCCGTTATAAACATAAAAAACATGGTTGGAAACAAATCCGCTTCCATCAGCGTCGACCATTTCCCTGACAGATCATTGGCAGCAAACAGCAGCATGGCTAACAGCCCCCACTGCGCTCCTTGCAGATTGCGCAGGGAAATATCATTCGATAGACGCACTAGGAGCACGCCTCCGATGATTACAACAAAAGCGATCAGCTGCATCGCATGAAGCTTCTCCTGCCACAATCCGAATGCAACGATGACGACAACGACAGACGGAAGCGCCGTCAATATCGCGACTAACGATGCTTTCCCGACTGCAAAGCCCTTGAACATGCTTGCGTTGGCTCCAAACGAGAATAGCCCCATTTGTATGCCGATAAGCGCCGCAATCGTCCAATGCGAAGAGAACACAAGCGCACAAATTCCATTTACAATAGCACCCATGCTGAACGTGCCGCATAGCAATAGATTGCGATTTATCGGTTTTTGGCTGGTCCAATGATAGAGAATGCCGCGCAAGCCAAAACAAAGGGCGGCGAACACCGAATAAGTTAGCCACATGCGAACGAATCTCCCCTCTCTAAGATCAAGCCTATATGGCTGATAAACATAATAGGACTTATCATATCAAGCGGAGCTGCATTTGTCTGTATCTATTCAGAGGCAATCACCTCAATTAAGCTATATAAGTTGAACCAGAAATTTGCGTTTGGGGCGCTGTGCGATTAGATCATACTTACGATCGCTGTTGCAGCCAGATTCTTCGATTTCATTAGACATTTAAAGGTGGGAATCCGGCTGCAAAGGCGAACATTTCTTTCTCCAGAACGATCTTCTCGCTTCGCTTAACCTTCATTTTCTATGTTCAACTTATATAGCAAAAAATAAATATATTGGCTGAATATAGCATGGACCTTATAATAGCGTTAGAGACTGTTCCGCGTTTCTAGCAACCGTTATCATTACATAGCGAATAAGGGGATTTCAATGGCACAAGCTGCAAAAAGACCGTACATACCCGAGCTCGATCTCGTAAGAGCATTCGGCATTTTGGCGGTTATTATGATTCATGCTACTTCATCGGTCGTAGCCTCCTACGATCACCAAGCCGCGCTTTATCCGCTTTATGTTTTTTTGAACACCGCCGCCAAATTCGCGGTTCCTGTTTTCGTTTTTTTAAGCGGCTTCGTGTTGTTTTACAACTACTATGACAAACCCTTCACTGCTGGAACAATCGGACAGTTTTACAAAAAAAGAATGTCCAAAATTTTAATGCCCTTTTTACTGTTTTCAATCTTTTACTTTGCCTATACGCGATTCATGCAATTCGGATTTGTAGACGTGCAAACCTTTATCGGCTACTTCACGACGACCAAGTTTCTTAACATGCTGCTGTCCGGGAAAACGTATACGCATCTTTATTTCGTCATTATCATTATTCAGTTTTATGCGATTTCCCCGCTTCTCCTGTATGCGGTCAAGAAATTCCCATTTCTCGGCAAGCATATCATCTGGATCGGGATGCTCGTGCAGTGGTTGTTTGTTTATAAGCTGGCAGGCGAGTGGGGAGTCAAAAGCCCCGGCAGCTATTGCTTCACCTATATGCTTTACTTCACGGCTGGCGCGTTCATCGGCATTTATTATATGAAGCTGGCGCCGTGGATCAACCTTGCAAAGCATGCGGCGAACCCTCGCAAAATAGCAGCAGCGATTGGGATGTGGCTGCTTTTCCTTGCATCAAGCATGCTTCTCTTCTACTTTCATTACGAGAATAGACTCTATAAAACAGCCGTTATTAATACCGATTTATTAGAGATTATCGATGAGGTTCGCTGCATTACGGCAGGCATCCTGCTGCTGCAGGTCTCCTTTTGGGCATACGCAGCATGGAACAAAGCCGTTGTCCGCGCCCTTATCCATATAGGCGCAACGTCCTTTGGCATCTATTTAGTTCATCCCTTTATCTTGAATCTGTACCGCAATACGAGCTCCGTAGGCGATCCAATTCTCTACCATGCCTGGGTGGTTGGCGGCTTCCTCGCCGCACTTCTTATTCCATGGGCAATCGTTTCGCTTAGCGCTCCGATCAAATGGCATTGGCTGTTGTTCGGTCCGCTTCCGACCCGCAAGAAGAAGACCAGCGCTTCCGTACAACCAGGCATCGAAGCCTAAACCAAAAAAACGTCGCTATCACGAAGACAAGTGGCCCCACTCCGTGAGACAGAATAAGACACCTTTAAGTTGATAATACGATTGTAAAATAATCGTTCAACTTGGAGGTGTTTTTGCTAGCCCATGGTTCTCAGTAACAATTATTTTGCAAGCGTCAGGTAATATTATTATAATAACCTCACCACATAAAAGGCTGGCTTCAGCAGCCCACGGAAGGAAGACAACTCGCCATTGAAAGCAACTGTGGATGTACAAGAGCACATACTGGTCTGGAATGATGCAGCGCTCAAAATCATGGATGTACGACATATGCGCATACAGGCCGGCGAGCGCGTGCTCCCGTACCTGTTCCCTGCCAGCGCCTTTTTGTACGTAACGCATGGCAGTGCAACCATCATTATGGATGGAAACGAGCATGCTGCTAAGCGTTTCTATATGCTTCATGGGGGCAAGGGCACCAGCCTAGACATTATCCTAACGGGTGAATCCTTTCATTATTACCTGATTTTCTATAAAGCCTCCTTACCTCTATTTGGCGAGCAGCATCCCCTACGGCATACGGATCGACAATTGCCATTCTGCCTCCAGTACGGTTTTATTCCGCTCCACCCTGCCATCCTCTACGAACTGGCTGAGCGAATGCTGGGGGAATGGCTGGAACAGGGACGTTTGGGGCGGCTCCATGTCAAAACACTATTCTATCAATTTGTATATGAGCTGCTTCGGCAAATGGATCAGCAGCAGGTCAGCATCGTTAAGCCTAACCTTGCCGCTCAGCTTATTCGCTTTATGCAGGAGCACTATGCCGAGCCGCTGACCCGCGAATCGCTCGCGCACACATTCCACTACAGCGTACCCTATCTTTCCAAGCATTTCCGGCGCGAAACTGGCGCAAGTATAATCGATTACTTAATCCGCATTAGGATGGACAAAGCAGGAGCGCTGCTGCAACAGACCGATTTAACTCTGCAAGAGATCGCAACAAGTGTCGGATATGCAGACGTATCCTATTTCATCAGAATGTTCAAAAAGCATACCGGAGTAACACCAAAGCAATTCAAGGATGAGTCCGTACCTGCAGCGAGAGGCTCTTATCGTCCTATCATTAGGCTTGGATCATCCATTGTTCCGCGCAGACTTCGTCGTTATATTGATATTAGAAATGATAATCATTATCAATATGGCGAAAAAGGAGATTTACTGATGTATAGAAGCAAATTACCTGCAGGCATTACGATATTGCTGTGCTTAACTCTATTGCTTAGCGCATGCTCCGGACCCGCAAACACGAATGCCGGGACTGGCACTGGCACTACGCAAAGCCCGACTGTAGGCGCAGAGAACAGTGCCGGCAATTCCAGCAACGCAGCAATCGGAAATAAAACCGGCAGCTCGGAGATGGTCACCTATTCCGCTGTTAACGGTGAGGTGCAAATCCCCAAAAACCCGCAAAGGATCGTCATGGTGGCAGGAGCCTTCACGGGACATTTGCTAGCGCTTGGCCTAAAGCCTGTCGGGACCGGTGACGAGTCCTTCAACGGCTATACAGAAGGTAAGCTGGACGACGTTGTCAACATCGGCAACGATGTTCCGTACGAGAAAATAATGGAGCTGCAGCCGGATTTAATTGTAGTCTGGAACGACCCTGAAACAATCGAGAAGCTGTCCAAGATCGCGCCGACCGTCGCTGTTGAATACGGAATACCTCTGCGGGAGCAATTGATGGATTTCGGCAAGATGACAGGTAGAGAAGATCAGGCGAAGGCATGGATTGCTGAGTGGGACGCTAAAATTGCCGAGTACAAACCAATCGTGGAGCAAGCGGTAGGTGATCGCACCGTTTCGATCTTCGATTCGGGAAGTGCCAAGGAATTTTATGCCTACGGCAGCTTTGGCAGAGGCGGAGACATTATTTATGGCGAGTTCGGTCTGAAGGCACCTCCGATTATTCAGAAGGAAGCCATCGACAGCGGCCAGGGCTGGGCCAAGCTATCGCTTGAGCTGTTGCCGGAATACGCGGGAGATTATATTTTTATTAGCGGGTGGACGGGCGTTGAGAATGCGGCTCCGGTTTTTGAAGGCAGTATCTGGGATAGTCTTCCGGCTGTCAAAAATAATCATGTTTATCGCGAGAACAGCCGCGGCTTCGTGTTAAGTGACCCGATTTCGTTGGAAGCCCAGCTTGCATTTGTCGTAGACAGCTTAACAAAAACGGAGTGAAATTCAGTAGACATGCGGTTTGTGGGCGGTTCATCTAAGATCGGATCGCCGCAAATCACAAAGAATCATCTACCACCTGACCAGAAAGCTAGCCGAGGCCAAAAAAGCTGTATTCGAATATATTGAGCTTTTCTACAATCGGCGGAGAACGCATATCTGAGAAATAGAGCCAGACATTCTCCCTAAGAGAATAGTCTGGCTCTATTTTTGTTAAGAGGTGTTTCTATTACGAGAGGCTCAACCTCTCCTCGTACAGCCTTATATTAAGACAACCGATGAATCGACCATACCGTATCTGTTGTTAGAGTTAGGGTTAAACCGTTATCTTCATAATATAACTCAACTTGATCGCCTGCTTGCAGCTCAACATCGCCAGATAGTGTCACCGTTGCACTTTCGAGTAGGGCTCTCAAAGTCAAGACTAAAGGTATATTAACGTGTAAGATAGGCAAGTTACCTTTTATTAAATTTGAGCTGGCATTTTTCTTTACAGTGAAAATAGGATTTACAGTATCCCGCAAGCTTACGCTAACCGCAGCAGCTGTCTTATAGTTAATAGTTGCATGTATGGCATACTTGCCAGTCTCAGGCGCTGTAAATATCCCTGTAGTAGAATTAAACGTAGGACTCGAATAATATGGGGATGCCACACTCCAACTAGTAAACTTTGTACTACTACTTGCAGTGGTTACACCCGAAGCTGAAAACCCTTCAGATGTATATGAAGCCCCTGTTGGTCCAGTTGCACCTGGATCACCTTTATCTCCCTTATCGCCTGCTGGGCCTATTGGTCCTATTGGGCCTGCTGCGCCTGGATCGCCTTTATCTCCCTTGGCTCCTGCTGCTCCCGCTGGGCCTGCTGCGCCTGGATCGCCTTTATCTCCCTTGGTGCCTGCTGCTCCCGCTGGGCCTGCCGCGCCTGGATCGCCTTTATCTCCCTTGGCTCCTGCTGCTCCCGTTGGGCCTGCCGCGCCTGGATCGCCTTTATCTCCCTTGGCTCCTGCTGCTCCAGTCGCACCTGTAGCTCCCGTTGAACCAGTTTCCCCTTTAGCTCCTTTATCACCTTGGTCGCCTTTAGCTCCAGGCAGAGCAGGCGCCACTGCTTCATCCATTGTAATATGTAATGTTTGAAGCTTCTGGTTCCACACCACCTTGCCTCCATATAACTCCACTAGAAAGCGAGCCGGAACCATCAAGCTCCCATTGACTAACTGTGCCGATTGCTCTAATGCTACCTCCGTTGTCTCCGTACTGGTGGTAACTATTGCAGAAGCGCGTCCAAGGACGAATGACACGATAAACTCGACATCAGACAGCGTCAATGTTTTGGTTTGATCGTCCCAACGATACTTGGAGCCAAAAATATCCGCAGCATATTTAACGGAAATAAGAACTTTCCCATTCTTCACGACAGGAGGGACCTTCTGTTCTATTGAACTTCCATTCACGATCAACGATATTCCAGCTGCCTGCACATATTGTACAGAGATCATCATCAAGGCTAATAATGAGATAGCTACAGTGCTTAACCATTTCTTTTTTAGCAAAACAATTCCCCTTTCGAATATAAAAGCTATTAATACACATGAAAAATTGTACCACAGCTATACCGTTTTTTCCCTAGTTTTTGTCATAAATCGACAGAATATAATTATAACGAAAGGAGGGATTGAGCAGCCTTATATGTGTAAATGCAGGGGGAACATAGAGATGCAAGAGTTTGTTTGATACATGATGAATCGAACAAACAAGAATGCAGGACGGAGTTTTATGAAATTACTTTTAGAGAGCAAGTGTTGACTCCTTGTTGACTTTGACGTCCCTGAGCACAGCGCAAAGAAGTACACCGCCACATGAGCGGTGTACTCCAAGTCATATACAACTATGCCGTTTAAGCCTTCTCTTCGTCACCAGTCGCTGCAGGGTTCTGAGGGTCAGAACTCCATTCGCTCCAGCTGTCGGTTATGCGCTGGAAGTGGTTCCAAGGCGGGAATTTGGCATGTACAGAGCAACGAGATTCCTTGGTTTCATTGTGCCGTTGATGATGACGATCATGGACGTTGTTTTCGCCGCGCAACCGAAAAGCTCAGCTTTTAGTACGCCAGAGTCATTGGTTCGGAGAGCGAGAGGCGTAGGTGGCGCATGGCGGTCCAGCCCCAACATGAGCGGAACTTGCGAAGCTTCAAGCCGCCGACCAGCGAAAGAGAACGTCAGACAATTACTATCAACAAAAGAGCCGCTCAACAAGCCAATTTAATAAAGAATACACAAGAAATAAAGCGCGTATCATCTGTGATCATCATTACTAATGATTATTTTAGTTGAATCATTTTTTGCTTGCTTATAAAATAATCATGTTCAAGGTTTTTTTTCAAAAAATCATCCGTATTCACTTCGGAAATTTTTGAAAATAAAAAGTAAGAATTTATTTCTTCATTGTCAATTTGAGTTATTTCATAGATTTCACCCTGAACTTCATCTGCTTTTTCAGAGAAGCTCATTTGAAAATAAACAAAATCGAAATAGTCACTATATTGCTGGTAAAACATATTACTTGCTTCTGGGTTTGTAATTTCACTCAAGCCTTTAAAAACTTTATCCATGGATTTAGATTCCCTATTAATATCCGTTACAGCAACCCCTAAGTATCCATCATTCAACATACTATAAACTTCAACGTAATATCTCGCCATGTCAAGTCCACTTCTTGCCAAAATATATTGATGAGTTAGAGACGGCTCCCAGTCTTTGAAGATGTGATTAAAAGGGGTAACTTTTTTAAATGGTAGGTTTTTTAGCCGTTGCTGTTCATCCTTCGCCATATTTATTGTGCCTGGAATTTTTGGTATAAAGTACTTGCTATCAGATATAACAGTATACCCAAATAGAGATTTGTTATTGTCAAAGTATGTCAATACTATATAATCATTAGAATAGTATGTAGCAACAGAGCCTTGTTCTTCTTTAGCACTAATTGTTTTATATTTTATCTCTTCTAATACAGTAGGTACACCCAACTTTTTTTCTATGAATGTATAGTTTTGCCCTAATCGCAAATCACTCACTTTCTGGGAGAATGCTTTTAATTCGGTTCCGGGTAACAAGTCTTTTCCAAAAGTAAAGGCTATAATAATCCACCCGCCGATTGTAACTAAAGCCGCAACCAATTCAAATATTTGTTTACTCTTTTCAGATTTTCTTTGAAAAAAATTATATATTTTAATTAATAACAAAGTTATTTTACTCCTCATTTTTCCACCTCAAAAAAATCCCGACTTTCATATCAAATGATAAAATTACAGATGAAAATTTTATAATCCCTTATCGATAACCCCTGACATAGGTTAATAAAAAGTATTATTATCTATGTTGACCTATTACTGAATCATTTGACTGGTCTTCCTTTAACTATATCTTCTTTCAACATCATTCAACCTAGTAAAAAGTAAATACCTTCCAATATAACACATCAATAATTCCAATAAAAGCCCGTTTCTCGATCTTTTGTACGACAAAACGAGATTCGTTGATATATCGTTGGTTTTATCTTTCACTTTTTTCATCGTATTGACTCATTTTCAAGTCTGCTTTCATCACTAACTCAAAAAAACTCAATACGTAAATATGCAGTAACAGTATCCTCGCAAGAGAATGAGCTGACTGGATAGGCTAACTTGTCGTTGTATGACCTATCGATTCATACAAACAAACGCTCGGTTCACTGTTTCTAAAAATGTTTTTAATACGCAGTGTTGACTCCGGAGCCCCTGAGCTCAACGAAAAAAAGTACATCGTTGCATGAGCGATGTTCTTCAACTTACATACTGTTATCCGTCTTATCGGTTCTCTTCGCCGCCAGTGGCAACCGGATTCCCGCTATCGGAACTCCAATCACTCCAGCTGTCGGATTCTACCCGAAAGAGCTTACAGCAATGGGCTGGACCTTTGGACTGCGCCAAGGGAACGGCTTTTACTAGCCTATGGCGATCATTGGGTACAGCACTCGAAGACTAACCCCCATCATTCTTTAACATCACTTGTGATACGGTTCTCCGCGTTGTCTGTAACGGCAAGTTTTTATCACTCAAAAAATGACCCTCTATAATTATAGAGGGTCGCCACTTAATTATTGTAGTCCATTCTCATTACGATGTTCTAATACTAAACTCAATAGATCATTTAATGCTTCCGGGATTAATTCATATTGTCCTGCTGGGTATTCTAGAAACTCTAAATTATAGGTTGATTTAATTGCTTTTTTAACTGATATATTCCAATTATTACCAGAAACAATATAGTGTGGTCTACTACATTTTGCAGCAATATTAGCATTCTCTAACAAAAGATTTATGTCGGGATCAGATAATCCATTCCCAATAAAAAGAATTGTATTAACTAAAAACAATGAATCTAAAACACGATAAAAGGAAGAATACTGATCTCTAGCTTCAAAGTAATCTCCTCTAGTTAATATTGTTTGTTTAGTGTTACTGACACATCCATGTGCTTTTAAGACCAACCTTTTTCTAGATCGAATATCGTCTATAATGTTGTTATCATAATACTTTAACACATTGTAAGAAGGTTGTTGCATGCATAAATTATCATAAATTTTGTCATAATTCGTTGTAACGACAATTTTAGGGTCTAGTAGCATGATTGTTTTATGTACCTCAGAAGGTAGGTAAATATCCCTGGGGTTAAATTCCTCTTGAAAGAAATCATCATAATCACCAAGGTTAATGTGATCCTTCATTATTTGAGCAGCATCCAAATAGTTTTTCTTATCACACATTTCGATTGCTACAACTTTCGCATCTTCATTGTTCATTCTTTTTATGCCTTCGCGTAAGAATCCATCCCAATCTTTTGGGCTTTTTCCAACGCTACTCTTCGATGATGCTGACACTCCTGAACCAAGAACAATAATACATCGCCGCTCTGCCAACTCGGTTACAAGTGACGAAGGCCATCTTATGATTTCTTTTTCTACTACCGGTTCGATAACTTCAGAAACTTCTATCTTTGTGCTCATGAACCCGACTCCTTAATATTTTCAAGTAGGTTATGAGTAATTGAATCTATCATTTCTTTGTAATTATTTAATTGTGCATACTGTGAACCAACTAAGCCATCCTTACCTTCTAAAAGAAAAATAGGTGTATTAGCTGATTGCGAAAGGGGAACCAGACTATAAAGATGGGGTACATCACCTAATCGCAGTTTATTTTTATCTAATTTTTCTGGTGTAAATCTGTTTAAATTTTCGGATACTTCGCCTGGAATTTTTTCTAAAATCTTTTCAAATGCTTTTGTAGGTCTTGCCCTACTACCCGAACTTCTAGTGACAATGTATTGTTGGATTGTATATCCAATAAATTTAGATTGTGAATTAATGCTATTCACTAGATCGGTTCCATACTTCTCAACTAATTCAGGTTTTCTTTCTTTTATGAATCCTAAATTTGCTGCGTATAATGCATGCCAATCCCTTAACCAATCAGAAATATTATTAATTCCCATAATACTAAAAGTATCGCATCCCATTGGACTTACAAAGTAATCACAACCGAGTAGAATAGTTCTATTTAACGCACCTAAACTTGGACCTACATCATATATAATAATGTCATAATCATCTGAAAAGTGCGAGTTTAATTGATAACACCAATTTGTCGTTCTTAATGCACCGATGTCATTGTTAAGATCAAGCCATGCTCTACTAAATTTATCTTCAAAAAGCGCGATTTTAGGATGACCAGGTAACAGATCAACATTAAATCTATTAAATTCTTGTTTAACTGGAACAACTTTAAAATTGATATTTGCGTTTCCTTCTTCCAAGGGAAGTATTACATCAAGCACTGTGTTATCTGACTTAGATCCAAAAAGATCCTCGGTCTCATCAAATGACATGATATATTGCGTTGCATTACATTGCGGGTCTGTATCAACTATGAGAACCCTTTTGTGGTGTACAGTAGCTAGATATGAAGCAATGTTACATGTTAATGTTGTTTTACCAACACCACCCTTATTGTTAAAAAAACATAAACTGGTTGCCACAGTTATTCCCCATCCCTATTACCAATATAGTTGGAATTTAAACTAGTAATTAGAAACAATAATCCATATCATACCATTGTCATTAAATCTTTAGCTACAAAAAACTTGCCGTTACTTGTGGTAAGGTTCAGTGCGATTGATTTTCAACGCTGTATGTTGACTTTTCGTTGATTTGCCTCAATCAATTTTCAATTGTTGATTCAATTCATAATTTTGTTCGAGGAACATTTGAATTGTGACGCTAAAAAAAAGTATGCGAACACTCTCTATGTGATCACAATGCAACCACTTTCTGAACCCGACTGTCGACTTCGTGTTGATTTATGGACATAAAAAATACAGAGCAGGGGCAACCCTCTAGCTGTGCTCTTTATTGAAACCCGCATTCTACTATACACATTTCCGTCCTTCCTCGTCCCCCACCGCAACCGGATTCCCGCTATCCGAACCCCAATCACTCTAGCTGTCATCTGTCGTATGAAAATGGTTTCAAGCAAGGCACATAGTGGTGTTAATAGATACATGATCGAGAGTGATACGCTTGCTTTTTACGTGTTGCTTCATTATATGTACGCAGCTGAGAGAGGAAAACCCTAGCTCCAAGGTCGCCGCCACCAAACTCAGAATGTTTTGTACGCTAGCACCATTGGTTCAGAGAGCGAGAGATGTAGGCGGCGCAGAAGGTTACAACCTAGAGTGGACGAGTTGCGCGGAGCGCCGGAGCCGCCGACCTACCAGAGACAGAGCCAAAAAACTAAGCCCGACCCAAACCACCAACAGGAAAATAGAAAATACAGCTCCCACACCAGCCAAGCGGCACCCACCCAAGGAAACAGCAAAACCGACAGCCGATCCAAAAAACAGCCTACATGGGGATGTAGACAAAAACTGCCCGCACGCCCACTACTACCCAAGATCTCTGGGCTGACACCAACCCCTAGCCGACAAGAACCTCAACCTACATTGCCCAAAAGTCCAAAAAGTAACTAGCTACTAAAACACACTATTCTCTCTCTCTCTGTTTACGTTGTGTCGCGTGTGGGCTGGTTTTAACGACTAATTGTGCAAACACTTTCGGTGCGCTACAGCCCCGAGAAAATACAGGTCTTAGCAATCTAAGTAATATGTAGGCTTAGTACGGTTCTTTTTGTTTTGTGGGCATTTGCGCGGCAGATGCTTGTGGGCGAGGTTACCCTCGTTTGTCTTGCAGGACAACAAGAGGACAGTAGAAGGAACATATCCAGGTACAGTATGCAATACAATAGTAGGCGCTATTTTTCTATACATAGGTCAAATGGCATGTTATATTCAATTTGAAACCGTTGAAAATTTATCCAGTGATATGTCTGAAGTTCGTACATATAAGTGTTATGTGAAATTGGGTCTAAATTTATAAACATAAGGAGTAAAAATGAATAGAGTAAAATTCTACTCAATTAATGATCTATTATACGGACATAATCTCAAAAATTGTGAAAGTTCTTTAAATGATTTCGATTTAGGTCTACGAGATGTAACAGATGTTAACGACATAATTGAACTTTATAATATTAAAAAGTATTTTGATAATGAAGTGTATCTCGTTGAATGGACATCGGATATTATTAAACAATTCAAAGGGATAGTTAGTAATAACTACGCAAATGTCGCTCGATTTATAAAATCAATAAATAATGACAATCTTCTAAGTATATATAAGGGTGTCAGTCGGGAATACACGAGTGACTTTTGGGAACTATTTGACAAATTTAAAGCATTCGAAAACATCTCCGAAGATAAATTCGAAAAGTTTATGGGTGAATCAAACGTATTACTATTAAATATTTTAAGGTGCAAAAATGTCACAAATCACTTTGGTGAGATTATAAGAAAAATATGCTTAGTAACATATCATCTTCAGCTAAACTACTCCTAGATAAGTATGAAATTAAGCAGAATCGAGAACAAGATCCTATATATATTCCAAAAGAAATAAGCAATTCAGATAAGGAAACAATAATCTCGGAATATATAGATAGTGAAGAACCCAATTTGAACTATTTAAGACTTATAGCAAATATTCAAAGTAGAATAGATAAACTTGAGATATCACCAAAAAACTTGTTGAGAGCAAAAAGAAAAGCAGAAGAACAAGAAAAACATTTCTTCAAAGAAAACTCAGGAATACAATATGAATCGAGTGTTACTTTCTCCAAGAACCAAAATGAGGAAGTTAATTTGATTGTAGAAGGTCAGTCAGTATCTGCATCATATAGCACAAAGTGGCTAGAGAACAATACTGATTATGCTACCTTATTAAATAATTTTATATATTTATTTGAATTTGTTGATATACAAATGAGGTGTACACTGGTTAACAAAACAAGCGAGATGGGTGTGCTTGAGCGACTCATGTTCACCTCTTCTCAAAACGCTTATAATAAAGGCTTTGCTTTCGAACAAAAAAATATTTTGTCACATCTTCAAATGTCTAGTTATTATCACCAGCTATTTAGTATGGGCATTAGAATAGAAAAAGTCATTGAGTGGTTCTTTGAGGACTACCTATCAAAAGAATTTTCTGCTCAAAGTTTCAAAGTGAAAATGCCTTCAGCGAATTCTACATTTTTAGAGAAATGTACAAATATTATGCCTGCATTGGAAGCAGTACTTAAACAATATATTCTGTTTGTTGAAGAAGGGCATATTGACTTTGAACTGCTTGAGATAAGGTCCGACCATCTTATTTACAAGAACATTCCATCTCTTGAGAAGAAAAAGTATGCCTATGGATCAGGGGATGAGTATAATACAGCAACTTTTTTACTTTTTTCAGATCAATGTAGTTTGGGATACCACAAAGAGACAGAAGAATCTTACGATAACTTTTTTAAATTTTTATTAAATGATCAGATAAAACTAAGTGAAATAGCTGATTATAATAAGTCAAAAGTAAATTGGCTCATAGATCATAAATATTTATCAATCGATGAACACGAATATATAATATTTAACGATAAACAATTAATCCTAATACTTAATGATTTATATATGAACAATGTAGTAAGCTATTGGAAGTTTTCAGAAAACGGAAGAAAAATTATTGATGACCTTGAAAAAAGAAATGTAATTGAAATTGATAGCACTCTCTTTTCCAGACCAGAACAAGACTACATAAACTATACACTTAACAAATCTCAATTTAACAACGGACTAGATTTAAGGAATAAATATAGTCATATTCAACCAACTAGCGGTGAGGATGAAAGTTTTCACAATCAAAGTTATTTGATATTTCTAAGATTATTTATACTTACAATAATAAAAATAAATGATGAATTCTGTACAACTAAAGAAAATAAAAATGGGAGTGAGTAATTCAGAATGGCCCCCAGCCATACTCTACAATATCTCAAATTTATAATAAATTTTTAATATTTCCGTAATGTTACAGCTACCTCCTTTTGTGGTCTATTTGTTGATTTTTTGTTGATTTTTTGTTGATTGGTTTTGACGATGGGAGAGTCGTTGACTTCACACCTGTATAAGTGTAGAGAAATACGAAGCAGAAACGACTGAATACAAGTAAAGCAAGCCGGAGCCACTCTTCAGAGGAAGGGCAGACCGGCCTTCTTTGTGTGCATAGAGGGGCATGTGAGAGCCTGTACGATGCATGAAGAAACATACAAACAAGCGCTCGGTACGAAGTTTAATGAAAGCGCGTTCCTGTGGCAAACGTTGACTCCTTGTTGACTCCGACGCCTCCAAGCGCATCGCAAAGAAGTACGTCGCCCCATGAGCGATGTACTTCAAGCTGCAAATTATTATGCCGATTAGCCTTCTCTAGGCGCCGGACTCCGCGAGGCCGTCCTTCCAGAAGCTATACGGCTCCGGGAATATGCGACGCCTCGTACAGCTCGCGGCCCGCGTCCGGCTTGCCCATCAAGAACCGGCAGTCGACAATGACGATGTCCTATTACAACGGAAAAGAGCCTGCCGGATATACCTTCGCTTGGGCTACGTCTTCTTCATTATATGCCTACTTCCCACATTTTCTTCGTTACTTCCTCGACCCTTCCATCCATATCCGACCCATCAAACTTCGAAAGCTTCAGCTCGCTTACGATTTTTCCGTCACGCATAAACATAACACGCTCCGTCCGCGCAGCAACCTTGGCGTCATGGGTTACAAGCATTATCGCAGTACCGTCTGCATTGATTTCGGAAAATATGTCCATAATCTCCTGCGCGGACTGTGAATTGAGCGCACCCGTCGGCTCGTCGCCGAAAATAATTTTCGGACTGTTCATAAGCGCGCGGCATATTCCCGCCCTCTGAAGCTGTCCTCCCGAGACCTGTGTAATGTCGCGCTTTTCAAGCTCCGCAATGCCTACCCTTTTCATATTCGCTCTTGCCTTCTCCGTAATTTTTGCGGCGTTTTTTCTGTTGCCCCGCATGGACGGAAGAATGATGTTGTCGAGAATATTCAAGTTTTTCAGCATAGTCGGCTGCTGAAATACAAATCCCATCGCAGTTCTGCGCAGATCTGAAAGTTCATTCTCAGAGGCCGACGATAGCTCCCTATCGTCAAATACTACTTTTCCGTTATTAATGCTATCCGTTCCGCTCAGCGCAAACATCAGCGTGGATTTCCCCGAGCCCGACGGCCCCATAACCGCAACGAACTCGCCCTCGCCCATTTCAACGGACACTCCATCGAGAACATTGCGCTTTTCATCGCCCTCGCCGAAAGTTTTTACGATATGATCACCGATAAGTATCTTCTTCATTTGCCTACTCCTTTATATGTTCGTTAATTTTTATTTGTCCCGCGCGCGAGGTGCCGATCGCCGTTGCGGTAAGTACCGCGATAATCATCATCAACGGACTAAGCAGATACGCCGAAAGCGGATTAACGGCAAAGTTAAATTTCGATGCGCCAAAAGAGGAGATAGCCACATCCGCAAGTACCTCTCCGAGAGTATTTGCCAGAAGTGTTCCGAGAACAATGCCAACAATTAGAACGAATACCGAACGCGAAACAAACTGCGCCTTAATATCCGAGTTTGTAAACCCGAACGCTTTCATGACGGCAATGGAATATCTGTCCTTTGCGACGAGCATTTTCATAAACAACAGTGTGACCAGTAACGTGATAACCAGCGAAACGGCAACTGCGGCGTAGGAGGCCATTTCGATAGAGCTTATGATCGAACCGAGAGTCTGTGTAACAAATTCATCAACGTCTGAAGTCTTTGCAAAATCAAACTTGTCTGCATATTCCGCAACCTTCGCGTCAATAAGAGATTTATCCGAAAGTTCAGCGCTGACAATGCTCCACATAATGCCCGCCGAATGGTCGGTGAATACGGACTTGGCGGTTTTGCCGCCATTGGTAATGTCGGAATAGATTCCGCTTACCGTAAGCTCTTTCTCCTGCCCCTCAATCACCAGTGCAATGACATCGCCGGCCTTCTTGCTCATCCCATCGGCGTATATAGTCGAAAGCGCAATTTCGTCATCCGCGGCGGGTGCTTTGCCCTCGGAATATGCGATAGGAAATATCGAATGGTCGCCGAGTTCGATTTTAATATTTTCCTCTGATCCGTCTTCCATTTTTGCTTTGAATGTTTTTGTTGTAAGGACGGCAACCTTTGAAATGGCTTGATCGGTTTTCACCGTCTCTACGATTTCAGCGATTTTTTCAGAGGTATTGCCGTAGATATTGCCGGGCAACTGTATGCGCAGATCGTAGTTTCCAATCCCCATGTAACTGATGAAGCTTTTTGAGGAAATCGAGTTGTACAGGTTCTGCGGAACAATCATGATGAAGGACGAAATCACAAGCACGATAAGCAATGTGACGTAAAGTCTTTTCCTTGAGAGAACATCTTTAATACCGAGAAAAATATTCGTGCTGAATAGCCTGTTTTCGCTCAAGATAAAACGCTTAGTACCCGTGTTTTTGTCCTGGGAAATACCATAGCGTATGACTTCCGCGGCTGAAATTTTCCGAAAGCGTTTCAGCACTCCGTTAACAAAAGTCATAATGGCAAGGAATACTAGCAATATGCCGATGATTCCTAAGACGTAAGAAAAAGAAGAATTTTCGCTTTCCCCCATATAAAGCCGAATATTTTCAAGAAGCATTCCTTTGAAAACTAACGAAAGAGCAAAACCGAGAATAGAGCCTGCCGCAGCAATTACCGCGTATTTCGCTAGATAAATCTTCTTAATATCCGAGATTCGCAGCCCTATAGCTTTCATAACACCAATTTCACGATAATCGTCTTCGATTTTCGCCAGGAGCGTAAAGCGTATGCACATGAACGCGATGGTAACGACAAGCAGGCTTACCAGAAGGATAACCCCGATCATCATCCCGTCGGAAATTGCATTCATCATTCTAAAAAGCGAATACGTAACCGTTGGCCCGTTCATTTCAAGTCCTGCGGAGGCATATGCGGTTTCAAATGCGCCTAAAGCCGACATATCCTTTAATCTGAACTCAATCAGATACTCTATATTTCCAAGGTTTTTTATTTCTGCATAGTCATTGCTGCTTACAAGAAACCGCTTTGAGGCGGAAAGCGAAGAATTCATTGTCGAGTCGCGGAGAAATCCCCCGACGGTAAATTCTTTTCCGTTGATTACGGCCATGTCCCCGACCTTAGCGGTGTTGTCCTTCATATAGCTTACCGGAACATAAACCTCGCCGTCGGATACGTTAATCACGTTTCCTTCAAGATCTAGCAGATAATCGAATTTCTCGCTCTGTACGCTTAACCCGTTGTCCTGAACGCTGTTTGCGAGCGATTTTTCACCAAATATAAACTGCGCGCCGTCGAAGTTAAGAAATTGTACCACCTGAAATTCATCGACGTTACTGTTTTGTTCCGCAAAAGCCGTAAGCCTCGCAGTATCAATCTCACCCGAATGCATCTGCATAAAATGCGGCGTTTCCGCTTGCTTCATAAGCGTATCCAGCGAGCCCGAAAGATGGACGACGAGTATCGCTGCAAGCGAAACAAGCATGGCTGCGGCAGCGACAAATATCATGGTTATCAGTGTTACCGCTTTGCTCTTTATAATGTCATTGCGAATTATTCTGTAATACATAAGCCACCTCTGTCTTCAAGCTTAATTGCAGGATTTCCGAATTATTCATTACCGTCTCCATTTCCGCTGCCAAGCATCTGCATAACGTGCATAAGACTCCCGCTTTCAGCACCAAGCAGCCTTTCTGCATTGAAGACAAACGCCTGTATGCGTAATGCACGCTCCTCGTTCGTCATTGAGACCATATCCTCATCGAAAACAGTATTCGCATAGATCACAACCATTTCCATGCACTCATACGGGAACGGCGTGCTGAACAGTCCCTGTTGGGTGCCCTCGCGGATTATCCCCGCCAGTATCGGCGTAATTCCGGCAATAATGACCCTTTGTATTTTCTGATGCAAAAGCGCGTTCTGCGGCTTGTGTATGTGCTCCATAATTTCCTTGCTGCTTCTGCCGCTTAAGTTCAGTGCCATAACAACGCGAATAATGCGCTCGATTACGGGTACGCTCTTGTCTGCGGAAATTTCCTGCGCCGCGCCTAAAAGACGGACATTATACCGCTCAATCAGAGCGTCCATAATATCCTCCTTCGACTTGAAGTGATAATACAGCGTTCCCCGCGCAATTCCGACCTTTTCGAGAATATCGTTTGTACTCGTACCGTCAAAACCCTTCTGACCGAAAAGCTCGTCCGCTGCGTCAAGAATTTCGTTCCTCCGCTCCTCGGCTTTTTTTACAACTCTCATCTTACATCCCCTTCATATAGACCGACTGTCTGTCGGTAATAGAATATCATACTATTTTTCATTTTCAATACGATTCACTAAATGTTAACAAAATATGATATTGAACCAATGGATTTAACGGACGCTAAACAAGCGAAAACCGACCGCGTAAGGTTTTTCGCTTAACGGTGGGCTTCGCTTAGATTCATTTTAATAGGAATAAACCGAGTCATTTATTTCACTTTTTGGATATCGCTAGAAAACATATAATAGTGCTAAACAAACGTGCTCTATATTTAATCATCTGATTCACATGAAGGGAGCTTCGATTCAATGCGGATTAGAGCTGCAGTGGAAGGTAAAAAAGGCACTATTCTCTTGCTGCTCTTGTTGCTGGCGATGAATGCTGTCTTCATTTTCATGCATGTTAATCACTACGAATTTTATATTCAACCTTTAGCCCGCTGGAATATCCCGTTACTGCTCAATATGTCAGCTTTGACCGTTGCCGTGCTCGTGTCGCGCAAATGGCGTCGGTTCTCGATCATTATTAGTATACTAGGAATGTTTTTAGTAGCCTTCCGTATGTGGGGCTTAATCATGGGATGGAATTACGCGACGATCGAATCCCCCAAAGGAACCGAAACGTTGGTCATCAAGTACCGCGACGCAATCCATGGCGAAAGAACCTATTTTTATCAATTTTATCAATCATCCAGATTAACCATTACGATGGAATACCTAACAGTACTTGATCTAATGGTGCCAAACGACGAATTTGATATCTATCCGAATGCCAAGCGTACGCTGGGGAGCGATCATCCGATCTGGCTTAGCGAGACGGAAGTAAAATTCCATACGAAAGACGGGCCTTTTACGCTAATAATCGATAACGGCTATTCAAAAGACCGTAAATTTTAAGTAATCCATCGCCGTGGCGCATAGGCCACTTGGCGATGGATTCAAAATCTGCGCACTATTATTTTTCCTAGTTCTTACTCTTCCCCAACCGCATTCGGATTCTCGATATAAGAAATCCAATCGCTCCAACTCGATTCCATGCCGGCCGCCCCGTCTATACGGTCATCCTCACGGGCAAGATGCTGGAATGCGAAAGCCAGACTGTCCGCGAATTTTAATTGAATCGATCCATTCCGCTCGACTTGTCTAGCTGCTGCAGTCTCTTTGACGGCTTCGGGCAGCACGACAACAATCCATCTTCAGGAGTGATACGTTGACTCCTTGTTGACTCAGAACATAGAAAAATACATCGCCCCGAGCATTCAGCCCACGTGACGATGTACTCCCAGACACATACTATATATGCCTCTCAGCTCTTATTCTTCCTCCACCGCAATCGGATTCCCCTCATAGCTAATCCAATTACTCCAGCTCCCCGCATAAAACCCAACCTTATTAAAACTCGCTTCCTTCTACTATTCATGTCTGCTGTTATACCATAAACAAACCCTGCGTAAAAGCAGAAAAGTGAATCATCAAGCCTACTTAGTCTACTAACAGACTTACTCTTCTCCCTTTAATGCAACAACGATATTCCGGCATAGAATTAAAACTGAAATGCTCGACACGGCATCCAGCTCGACGCGATTCCATTCGCCTTCATAGGCGAAACTAAGCTGCAAAAAGATATTAATCTCCTCAGCAGGATCTATGTTCTCATTCTGGAATATCTTCAAAATAAACACCTACATACTGTTCCAGTCCGCTTGCGGACGTGCTAAATCGTTACATGCAGATTCTTTCGATTGTCATCCTTCCCCGCAGCTTGCACTCTGACCTCTGTTATTTCATCATAATGAGACGGGGGAAGCAGTCCAGTCGGGATCGCCTAATTCGCCAACAGTGATCATCATTTGATCCTGATTGCACACCTCTACTGGCCGGTGCAGAATAAAATGCAGCCGATGGCCCTGTGGCTTGTACCTACCAATCCTTGCGTGTGGACAAACAAATTTCTTTCCGTTCTACAGATCGAACGCTGACGTTCCAGAACCATTCCTTATATATGTCTACCACCATGCTGCATAATATGCAACTGCGTCTGCTATAAGTCGCTTCTGCTAGCATCATCGGTTCATATACACATCAAGTGTTGCAGCTGCTTGCATTTCTGTTATTTTAAAATACAGGTGTCTGATTCAGTCTCAGCTCTTCTTCTGAGGTTAGCCCTTCCTTCAATGCCTGTTGACGAAGTGTCAGATAGAGTTCTGCTTTCGTGGCATTGATATAAGGCAGCACGAACAAGGTGCCGACGAAAAATACCATTAGTCCTAGCAGTATCCAGCCGAGAAAGCTTAGATCAAGCACGAACATCCGAACTTTGTTTCCCCGTGTCATTTCATTGCTTAATTCCACCGCACGCCTATACCCAATGTTCGGGTTATCCGATAATATGAACGGCACCATGCTGTATGCATAGGATTTCACAATGCCTGGGATGATGAGCAGAAGAATCCATAGGAAGATTAGAAAAGCTCTCCAGAGCATCGTTTTCACGATATCCCAGTACCTAATCTTGTTAAACGCAAAACCGAGATGATTTAAATTCACTTCATTCTCTGCCGCTTTCTTGAAATAACGCACGGAGCCAACCTCAAGTGGAAAACTGAGAAAGATACGAAATGCAAATGCGAATAGCATGAACGCTATAAAAAAGATAATGGCAATAAAAAGGAATGGTCCAATGCGTTCCCAATCCACATCCATGCCGGAGGAATTGGAGGAGCCAAAGTTAAAGGACGGCGGGCTGCCTCCTCCAGTAACAAATGCCAATATAATGCTCACCAGAAATGCCTTCCAGTAGGATGTCCGAAGCACATCCTTTGCTCTTCTCTTCAGTTCTTTGCGTTCCCACATTGTAATCACTCACTCCTTCTAAGATTTGTCTTTCGTCTTACAATAGATTCCATTTTAATTATACGATGGCAAGCAGCGAATCATGCTTGTCACACTCAGCTTAAAGGAGCGGAAGTGTCCCCCCCACTCTAGTGATCCCAACGGAACGGCTATCCTTCGAATCGTATGTTCATTTAAGAGAAATTGCTGACCCATTATGTGTTTTATTACCCTCTTCTATGTCTAAAATTACAAAATATAGATATTTCCCAAACGGTGTGCTATATTCATCGCGAGCGCTTTCAAGTGAGGTGAATACCCGTTTCGGCCGGGATGGGTACATTTAACCTTTTAAGGAGGAAGATTGATGAAAAGAATTTTTACGCTAGTTTTCGCAATTGTTTTTCTATTAGGTATGGTATCCCAAGCACATGCGCAAGGCGGGGTTAATCTTTTCAATCCGTATCCGAGCAGTACCAGCGCTCCGGTTCCAGACTATATCGGTTTCACGCTAGCTGCCGGCAGCTACCAATACCAGGTCCGTGTTACACAGACAAACGCAGGGAATATCACTTATAATTCAGGCAAGCTCTATGTATCGTCGAACAAATACGAAATGCGCCACACTTTGCCCTACAGTCTGAAAAGCACGCTGTCCCAAGGAACTTTTTATATTCTAGTAGAATGCTTCAACCTGTCCGGAACCAAAATCGGCAGCGACTCCACTACAGTAACCTTCCAATAATTTCGCGGCATCCATACGCAACGAAGGCATTTTATTGAACGCAGGCCGACCCCCCATTCACTCGGGGTCGGCCTGCTTATGTTGGATCACTACCGCTGTTCACCCTAAAGGCTGCTACCTTTGTAGTGACGATGGCTGCTGCTTATCAACTGCCTGCTTTATTTCCCGCTTCTCTTCATCTAGTTCGTATAATAATGCTCCGCTTGCATCATAGGCAAACAGACGGTTGGTACCCTTTGCTTCCGCTTCCTTCTTCGGAATGCGATAAGACCGTGCAGCCAGATAAGCACCGTTCCTGATAGCCGCATCCTGTTCTTCTCCGTCCCACCATACGATTCGCACCTTATTCACCTTGGGGTCAACCACCTGTCCCATATAATAATGATGCCGATATTTGCCGAAGGTGGAGTAACCTCCTTGAAAATTAATAACCGTGTCATCCTTGAAAGGGGTGCCACCCCCTCCGCCGCGATAGCTCCAGAATAGACCTAGCGTCTTTCTGACATATAGATGGTGGTACATTCCGTTTTCTTTATCAACGATTTGGAGCAGCTCGTAACCTTGACCTGTCTTCACCCGCTCTGAAACCGGGGCATAAGGCAGCTCCAGCATATTCAGCGCTTTCCGAACCGCTTCCTCCACACGAAACGAGCTTTGAGAGAATAGTACGGCACATAAAACTATGCTAGCCATCGCAATAATCAACCAACGTATCATATGCCCTGCAAGGATTCTACTATTCATTCACCGTCTCCCCCTCCCTCAAACGACACAGGAAAGGAAAAGGAATGCCCGTATGCCTCATTAAAGACAGTAATGGATTTCATGTCCTCCGGCACCGGATCAAAAATGAAATCCCCACGGGCTTTAAACAACCTCATTGATCCACTTGACGAGTTATAGTCCAGCACCAAGCCGGAATCCGTCTTGACTTGAATGCTATTCGGCAGGCTTGGAACAACGAATAGATCCTTGGACGACAAGTAGACCACTAGCTTATCCTCATCGTAAATGACGCCGTCCACTCTTAGCTTTTTGCCAAAGTACGTCTGAGTATCCGCGTTAACCTTATAATAATGGCCCGCTTTCTTTGCCTCGCTCACAGCCTGGTCCCGATCAAATAGATCCAAGCTGGGGATTACAAACATCAGTGCTATACCTCCAATAATAACAAGCAATGTCCATTCGATCCTGCGTAATGATTTTCTCATTCTGCCTCCTCACCCACTACCGCGCAATAAGTATGTTACTTTTAATAAGTTACTTTATTAAAGTTATGATTTATGATACGATATGTCCATAAAGCGAGACCGTACACGTACGCCTTTATAGTATGAACGCAAACCGCGTTTATTTCCAGTATTTTGAACAGGATGTACTTACTAGGAGCAACCTTTAGAAAGCATACAGAGGATAATGTTCTACATTCATATAGAGGAGGAATTGCGATGCCAGCCATTTTAGATCCGCATATTTCGCTCGGCGAAGTGAAGCTAAAGATAAGCCAGTTGGAAAGATCCATTCGATTCTACGAGGAGGTCGTTGGATTAAAGGTACTGTCTCTGGATGAGGCGAAACGCGAGGTTTCCTTCACCGCTGACGGTAAAACTACGCTGCTTGTGCTCGAAGAGGTGCCGAACGCGCTTGTAAAGCAAAGGCGCTCGCACGCTGGGCTGTACCATTTTGCGATATTGCTTCCGGACCGCCAAGCCTTGTCGCTCGCGCTTCACAATCTGATTCGCAGCGGCATTCCTATCGGCCAAGCCGATCACTTAGTCAGCGAGGCACTCTACATCGAAGATCCCGACCACAATGGCATCGAGATTTATCGAGACCGTCCACGCAGCGAGTGGACGCAGGATGCAGGCGGCAATTATGTGATGGCAAGCGACCCGCTTGATATGGAAAGCTTGCTTGCAGAGAGCAGCGGACTTGAATGGAGCGGACTTCCGGCTGGTACAGTCATTGGCCATATCCATCTGCATGTCGGCGATTTGCGTACCTCGAAAGCCTTCTATGAAGGCAAGCTCGGATTTGATGTCGTTGGCGACTACGCTCAAATGTCCGCCGTATTTGTTTCGGCTGGCGGGTACCACCATCATATCGGCATGAATATATGGGCAGGCATCGGCGCCGTATTGCCTCCTTCCAACGCGGTAGGCCTTTCTTACTTCACGATCGTATTCCCCAGCACAGCCTCTCGCGAAGCTTGGCTTACAGCACTGCAGGCAGAAGGGATTGAGACGAAGCAGCAGGACCTCGCCGTTGTCGTGCATGATCCATCAGGCATCGCCATTCATACGGTTGTTGCTGCCGGTTAATGGAGCGTCGCGCCTTGCCCGTATATCATTCGGTACACTTTGGGAGAAACGCCCTCGGATGAGCGAAATACTCGAATGAAATAACTTGCCTGCGAGAATCCGCTTCGCGCCGAAATCTCTGTCACGGATAGCCCCGTTGTCGCCAGCAGCAGCTTGGCTGCATCGATTCGGCATTCCGTGACATAATGGTTCGGCGTTTTTCCCATAACCTGTTGAAATAGCCTTAGAAAATGATATGTGCTATAGCCCGCCAGACCTGCCATTCGCTCCAAACTCCAAGGCTCAGCGCAGTTGTGCCGAATCTGATCCGCCGCAACCCGGATCGCGTTCTGCTTCTCTAAAGCAGACGAGCCCTCCAGCCTCTCCGAATGCTGAACCAGCTCTACTAATACCTCATAAAGCAGCGCCGAAATACGCGGCTCATTGCTCGTCTCGAATGGCTTGCAAAGCGCATACAGCTCCTCCGTCAGCTGCATGAATCGCTCCCTGTTTGAGAAGGTGAACAGCCACCCGCCGGTTTCGTCGGCTTCTCTAAGCATAGGCAGCGGAATTTGCGTCTCGAAATGAATCCAGCGCACGTCCCAGGCATCGCCCGCACTTGATCCATACTCCTGGAAAGCGTTTTTCGGGAACAGAAAACCATCGCCTGCCCTCAATTGCAGCTTCTCCCCCCCGCTGCCATTCCTGACATACCCGCTCCCTTCAAAAATCAAATGCAAATTGTAATGCTTCAACTGGCCCTGTTCCCTTCGTTCGGCATGCTGGGGGAATGCATTGTATCTTCCTAACAGGTCAGGGTAACATACATACTGGTTAAAAGCCGGACTAGGTACAATATAGTGCTCCCGCATCACGCTGCATGCCTCCTCTTCAAGTTCGCAATATTGTATCATTAATCGCATGATATTGTCATTTACGTATGCTTACATTGATTTTAAAATAATAAATGAAAGCAATGATTCGCAATATATTTGCATGTTCTATCAACTCTCATACTGGAGGAGCATAATATGAAACCTATCGATGCCTTGAAAGAATTCCGCCTCGGCGCCTGTTATTATCCGGAGCACTGGCCTGAATCGCTGTGGGAGGATGACTTCCGCCGGATGCGCGAGCTTCATTTCTCCATTGTCCGCGTAGCGGAATTTGCTTGGTCCATCTTCGAGCCGCAGGAAGGCGTCTTCTCGTTCGACCTGTTCGACCGCGCTCTAGATCTTGCACACAAGCACGGCCTCAAAGTCATTATTGGAACGCCGACAGCCACGCCCCCGGCTTGGCTGACGCATAAGTATCCCGAGGTGCTCAATGTGACGCAGGACGGCGTTACGCTCCAGCATGGACTGCGCCGTCATTACAACTACAGCAGCACCAAATACCGTGAGCTGTCGGCGATCATTACGCGCCAGATGGCTGAACATTATAAAGACCATCCCGCCGTGATCGGCTGGCAGATCGACAATGAATTCAACTGCGAGATCAGCGAGTTCTACGCGCCAGCCGATCATGATGCGTTCCGGGCTTGGCTGCAGGAGAAATACGGCACGCTGGACAAGCTGAATGCAGCATGGGGCACCGTATTCTGGAGCCAAACGTATACGGACTGGGAGCAGGTTTTCCTGCCTCGCCCAACGCCTGCCCACAAGCAGCCTAATCCCCATCAGGCTCTGGATGAGAAACGGTTCATTTCTGACAATACCATATCGTACGCAAAGGTACAGGGCGATATTTTGCGCGAGGTCGCTTCACATCAGTGGGTAACGACGAACGGCCTGTTCGGACATTTGGACAGCCATCGGATGAACGACGAGCTGCTAGACTTTTTCAGCTATGATTCTTATCCGCAGTTCTCCACGCTGAATGATTCGAAAGGCGAGGAGAATCCGCTAGCTGACCGCAGCTGGAGCCAGAAGCTTGGCGTTGTCCGCTCCATCTCTCCGAACTTTGCGATCATGGAGCAGCAATCGGGGCCAGGCGGGTGGGTGAACCGGATGGATATGCCTTCGCCTAAGCCAGGCCAAATGCGGCTCTGGACGTACCAATCTATTGCGCATGGTGCAAATATGGTCCTTTATTTCCGCTGGCGGACCGCAACATTCGGCAATGAAATTTATTGGCATGGCATCAACGACTACCATAACCGTCCGAACCGCCGCGTCCGCGAGGCGGGGCAAATCGGCTCGGAGCTTGCGCTTGCAGGCAACCGCATCGCGGCTTCTGCGTTTAAGGCCGATGTTGCGCTCCTACGCGACTATGACAATGATTGGGACGGCGAATACGATATCTGGCATGGCCCGTTTGCTTGGCAAAGCGCCGCATCCTGGTTCAAAGCGCTGAACAGACGCCATATCCCAAGCGATACGCTGTATGTTCGCAGCAGCACTACAATAGAAGATCTGAAGCGCTACAAGGTTCTCATTTACCCGCATCCTGCGATTATGCGCGATGAGACCGCCGCGCTGCTGGAGCAGTACGCACGCGAGGGCGGCATTATTATTTTCGGCTGCCGAACCGGCTACAAGAACGAACACGGCCATGCTTATATGCGGCCGTTCCCCGGCGCTGCAGCTGGGCTTTGCGGCATTTCCGTCGAGGAATTCACGATGGTGAAAGGAACGCGTGCCGCAACCTCGATGAAATGGAACGGAGGTGATGAAGCCCTTACTGGCGCAGACGCCTTTAATGAAATTTTATACGTGGAGGATGACTCCGTCGAGGTAGTAGCCACATACGCTTCTGACTACTATGCCGGCAAGCCTGCCGTGACGAGAAATGCTTTCGGCGAGGGCGAGGCTTGGTACTTCGGAGCCGTATTCAACGATGCTTCCGCGGGACAAATCATCGACCGCCTCGGACTTGCCGCGCCGACTGCTAGCTGGCTGTCACTCCCGCCTGACGTAGAACTCGCCATTCGCGAGGGAGAAGATGGACCGCTGTTCTTCCTGCTAAACTACAGCGAGCAGCCTGCTGTCATCACGCTCGATGTGGAGAAAACCGATCTGCTCACCGGCAGCACGCTCAGCGGAACCATCTCGCTGGAAGGCTTCGGCGTTGTTGTTCTTAGCTAGTTAACCATAAAGAAGCCCAAGCTCGCCAATGAGCTTGGGCTTCTTGCGTTGTGCGAGCCATGTTGTTTCTTCGAACTCTGTCGTCTCTGCGTACTATGTTGACTCTGCGAACTCCGTCGTCTCTGCAGACTTTGCGGCTTGACGTCCGCCGCTCCATTTGAATAGAACAATGCCGCCGACTATAATCAGAACGCCGAGAAGCTTTGCAGGCGTAAAAGGGACCTTTTCCAAGCCAAGCCATCCAAAGGAATCCCACAGCAATGCGAAGCCAAGCTGGGAAGACAGCATGATAGAGACGCCTAGCGTCGGTCCGAGCAGTCTTATGCCGTTCACCAAGCTAATCACTACGCCTACCCCGATCACGCCGCTGAACCAATACCAGAGCTGCATATCATGCAGCACGAACATCCCTTTCCCCTCGAAAAGCAGACCTAGAACGAGCGAAGCGGCAAATCCCAAACCCAGCACCAATGCCGTCGTTGCCCACGAGCCCGCCCGCTCGCTCACCTTGCTGTTGAATATCGTTTGTATGCCCACCAGCGAACCAGCCGTGATCGCGAGCATTAGTCCTGCAATCATGATCCCATCTCCTTATTCGAGCCAGAATGGCTAGCAAGCGCGATTAACCGTTCCCGGTCTTTAATGTAAATGCCCATCCTGCTGCGCTCTATCATGCCTTCCGCGCAAAGCTTCTGAATGACTCTGTTCAGATGCCGATAGCTCGTTCCGATCAGGTTCGCCGTATCCGTAAGACTTGTCGCGCTTAGGTGTCCCCTGAACTCGGAGTCCGTTTCATCATAAGACATCGAGAGCAAATAGCTGGCTAATCGAACTTCTACGGGGTACATCAAGTTCATGCTCATGGCATTGGACTTGATAAAAAACTTTTTCGTAATGATATCCAATAAGAAATGGAGCAGCTGGGGATGATGACTGTATGTCTTCAACGACCGATAGTGAACGCCGATCATGACGACAGGCGATACCGCCTCGACCGTATTAATGATATCAATCCCGCGTATATATTCGATATCTCCGATGACCTCCAGCGGTGTTTTGAATGAAATCACGAGTGTTCTGCCTTCCGTTGAGGTGTTGAAGATTTTAATCTTCCCCTTAACCAGTACGTACATTAGGCGAGAGGCTTCGCCCTGCGTGCATATCAGCTCGCCTTGCTCGAAGCTGCAAAGCGATAGCTGCGGCCGCAGCGGCGCTGGAAATATCTCTTCAAGCTGATAGGCGTGCAGAAAACTCGTCAGCTGCGCACCATCTTTTATTTCGTTCATCCGACTGTACCGCCTCGCTCCGGGTATATTATAATTTCAAAATGACTACGCCAGCGACCATCATTCCGATACCTATCAGCTGAGGCAGTCTAATTCTTCGCTTTTCCAGACCGAACCACCCTCTCGCATCGATCCAAAAGGTCAGGCATAGCTGGGCGATCAACACCGCTGATATCGTAAAGGTAACTCCCATATGGTGAATAGCTGTCACATTGCCGAAAATGATAACGGCAGCGAACGCGCCGCCTGTCAAATAGATCGGCTTTACTTGTCTAAAAGCTTGCCACCGTCCGTCACGGACAACGAGCAGAATAAGCAGTGCCATTACGAATCCGGTCAACTGGGTGAGGGCTGCCGCCTGCCAAGTACCGATATCCTGGCTGATCCGCGAATTAGCGACGCCCTGCAGGGTAATAAATGCTCCCGCTAATAACGCAAACAAACTTCCTTTCATACGCTCTCTCCTTCATTCTTCGTATCTCCATTAAAAGACAGAATGACAGGCAAAGGATAGGACATATGTCCCAAGCGTAAACGGCTGAAGCCGCCCTCTGACGGCTAAGCTTACGTTTCGCGTAGAAATATAGAGAAAGGATAGCGAAATCATATCCTTTCCTATATTTTCAAAAAACGGTTCCCAGAACAGTCTCCGCACGGTTAACAATATACTTCGGCTTTTTAATCCTGTATATTTAATAAAAATAAATTTGCTGCGAAAGAGGAAGTCTCATGCGACGCTTCAAACTTGGTAGGCTGTATATCCCTTTCACCTACAAAATGATGATCCCTTACCTGCTGCTTGTCCTGCTGACTGACCTGCTCATCGGCTATATTTCGTATACGATGCTCATTCAGTCCCGAACCGAGATGGCCGAGACGAATATTCGGACAGCCATGAAGCAGACACGCAACAATATTGAATACCAAATGGATGAAATCAACCGGATGTCGAGCACCTTGTTCACCAGCCTTACCTTCCAGAACGCGCTTCAGAATTCAGGAGATCCGCTTGAGGTCATGCTCAAAATGAGAGATGACATCATTCCTCAGATGAAAGCGCCGCTTCAGCTGTACGGCAACAACATCCGTCTCGTCCTCTACACTGTAAATGAAAAAATGTACGAGGTTCCAGGTGACAATATGGAAGAGGAAATTAGCAGAAGAGACTATTACGTCCTTCCTGCCAGCAGCATCGCGAGCACAGATTGGTTCGAATCGATTCAAGCCATGAATCAGGATAATCTGTGGCTTCAACTGGATACAGATAAGAAGCTGAATCATATTTCTCATTTCCGCAAGCTGGTTTCCTCCAGCGGCATGGCGTCTGTGATTGGCTATGTCCGTGTAACGGCTAGGTTCGACGAGCTATTTGGCAACTTCGATACGTTCCCGATCGACCAAGGCATCAGTCTGCGGCTTGTCGATACGACGGCAGGAGCAACCCTATACACCAGAGGAGAGGCTGACGCACATTCGAACCAAAGCAACGAGCTCAGCATCAAAGAGCAAATTGCCGGAACACCTTTCATTATCGAATCTTTGGTGCCCCATGCTTATTTGAACAAAGATGCCAGCAGAATGCAGAAAGTGATTGGAACCGTCTGTACAATCAGCTTTTTGGTCATGGCTTTTATCGGCTTTATCGTGGCTAGGCTCTCCGGCAAAAAAATGAAGCGAATCGTCACGCTGGTCCGTTCCTTCCAAGAAGGCAACTTTCATAAACGGATCGTGTTTACAGGCAATGACGAATTTGTCCATATTGCCGATTCCTTTAACCAGATGGCGACGAGCATACAGGAATTGATCAAAAATGAATATGTACAGGGCATTCAGAAGAAACAGGCCGAGCTTGATGTGCTTCAGGCACAGATTAGCCCTCATTTTTTATATAATACCTTGTCTACAATCGGCAGTCTCGCCAATCTTGGCGAGGTTCAGAAGGTCACTCAGATGGTGCAAGGCTTGTCCAAGTTCTACCGGCTTACCTTAAATGGCGGCAATGTCTATATCTCGCTGGAGAAGGAGCTTGAGCAGATTGAAGCCTACCTCGATATTCAGCGGGTCAAATATGCGGACACGTTCAAGGTCTATTTCGATGTCGAGCCTGAAATTCTGCAAACGCCGATTATTAAGCTGATCCTGCAGCCCTTTGTCGAGAATATATTCAAGCATTCGTGGTTCGGCAAATCCATAGCCATTCGAATTACAGGAAAACGGCTTGGCGATCACATTGAGCTCAAAGTCATCGACAACGGCATCGGAATGCGGCCGGATACCCTTAAGAAAATGCAATCCAATACGCTGCAGCCAGACAACCAGTCGGATAAGTACGGGCTCAAAAACGTGGAGGAACGCATTAAGCTCCGGTACGGCAATGACTTCGGCATTCGCATTGGCAGCCATTACGGAGCAGGAACGACCGTACAAATTATTCTTCCGATTGCCAATGCAGAAATCAAGGAAGATGGCGATATCATCGCCTGATCGCAGACAACGATGAGAGGAGCAGACGCATATGGAAATCAATATTTTACTCGTGGATGATGAATCCATTGATTTGGAATGGCTTCGGCGGCGCGTTGTGAGCAACAAGGCTATGCAGCAGCAGAATGTGAGAACGGCGGTCAGCGGCTTCGAGGCGCTTGAGCTTATGGAACAGCACCCCGTTGATCTTATACTCTCCGACATACGCATGCCGATTATGACCGGCATGGCATTCGCGCGCAAAGCGAAGGAGATCAACCCGCAGGTTCATATCGTATTTATTAGCGGTCACCAGGATTTCAGCTATGCCAAGGAAGCCATTCAATTGAACGCTTCCGGCTACCTTCTTAAACCTGTCGAGGATCGTGAGCTGCATGATATGCTGGATCAGATGTGCAGCAAGATCGAGGAGGAAAGAAAGCAGCGCTCTTCCCTCTCGGAAACACTGAGCCTCGTTCATCAGGAGCTGCTGCTGCGCTGGTTCAAGGAGCCTACCCCTGGACAGGTAGAGGATCATCTACACCGCTTCCTCGCGCCGATCCTTGAGAACGGAGCGACAGTCGCCATTATCGAAGTGGATGATCTAGCCTGGAAAATTCATCTTACGACGGAAGAGGAACGGCGATTGTTAATCGCAAGCATCTCCCTCTTCATCCGAGAGTTTGTGAATGCGAAAAACCTAGGAACCTTAATAACGAGCTACGACGACCATTTCGTACTGCTGACCACCATTCCGGAAGAGCATATAAAGGCAATGCTCGAACAATTGATCGAAGCATTCTACAAACAATTCGCCTACTCCATTACGATTGGAACGGGTAAATACACGTCAGAGGTCAATAAACTGCATGACTCCTATCGGCAAGCCCAAGCGGCGCTAAGCATCAAATGGGTGTTTGGCAAAAACAGGCTCATTCAGGATGCATCGGAATGGTCTCCCAAACAGGCAATGGCTTTGAACTTGGAGAAGACCGTCGACCGGATGCTTCAAGCGATGCTCGAATATGACCTGACTGCGATCGATGATTGCTTGCTTGAGCTGTTTAACGGGGATCAGCCCCTTACCCAGAAAAGCGACATCTATGATCTTATCATTCGTATTACCTCCAAGCTTCATGCTGATCTCCAGCAAATGAACGAGCATTTGTATGAAATTTTGAAATGGGAGTCGCATCAGCCCTTTATTCTGTTTCAATTTGAAACGGTGCATGATATTTTATCGTGGCTGCGAAGACGATTTTTTGAATTGTCAGAACTGCTGTATTTGAAGAAGCAGCGGCAGAAACGCAAGCTTATTGATGAGATTACGCGATTCGTCGAGCAACGGCTCGACCAGAAGATCACGCTGAATGAGGTGGCATCGCATTTCGACTTCACGCCCAACTACTTAGGACAGCTCTTCAAGGCTGAAACCAATACGTTGTTTACCGATTTCCTTATCGATCTGCGCATGAAGCGTGTATGTGAACTGTTGAAGGATCCGACTCGGAAGGTATATGAGATCGCAGAGCTTGCCGGCTATAAAAACATTGTGTATTTCAATCGGCAGTTCAAGCTGTCTACCGGCATGTCGCCTGGAGAGTATCGCAAGCAGCATAAAATTTAAAATAAACATATGCGACTGCCCGCGTCTGCACAGGACCGGGCAGTTTCTTTGCCCTTATACAGGCAATCGTTGAATAAGTATTGGTTTTAGTTGATCACCCTAATTATGCAGCTCTTTTCTATTTCTTATAATGAACGTAGACAAGAGATGAGAGAGGGAGCGCACATGAAACGAAACGGATTTATAAATGATGTAATCAAATACCGCACGATTCTGTTGATGCTAACGCCCGCTGTTTTGTTTTTCCTGCTGTTTGCCTATGTACCGATGGCAGGAATAATCATTGCGTTCAAGCATTATGATTACGCCGGCGGCATTTTTGGAAGCGCTTGGAACGGGCTCGATAATTTCAGATTTTTCTTTGAATCAGGGGACGCTTGGAGAATTACGAGAAACACGGCGCTCTATAACGTCGCATTCATCGTCGTTAATAACGTCTTGCAAATTTTCACAGCGATTCTATTGTTCGAGGTCGGAGGCAAATGGTTCCGCAAAATCACGCAATCCATTCTGTTTCTTCCCTACTTCATTTCATGGGTCGTTGTAGGCGCAATTGCTTATAATTTATTGAACTTCGATATCGGTACCGTCAATTCCCTGCTAAGAGGAATCGGCATGGAGCCAATCGATATCTATAATACGCCCGCTTATTGGCCATACATTTTGACGATTGTGTCCGCATGGAAGATGCTTGGCTACGGTACGGTCATGTATTTGGCAGCCATTACGAGCATCGATACTGAAATGTACGAAGCGGCTGAGATCGACGGAGCGAATGTGTTCCAGCGTATCCTGAAGGTGACGATTCCTAACCTTTATCCAACCGTAATCATTCTGGTGCTGCTGGCAGTAGGCAATATATTCAGAGGAGATTTCGGAATGTTCTACAACATGGTCGGCAACAATGGTGTTCTGTTCTCATCCACCGACGTCATCGATACATTCGTATTCCGGTCGCTCATTACCTCGAATGATATCGGCATGTCGGCCGCAGCAGGCGTATTCCAATCCGTTCTTGGATTTACAGCCATTATGCTCGTGAACTACTCTGTTCGCAGATATGACAAAGATCGGGCCTTATTCTAATGGGAGGTGATATGAGATGAGTGGAACTGAGCTTGAAACGAAACCAGTAAGATCACATCAACGGGACCGCCAATTGCTTTCCGTTATCGGTTATATATCTTTATCTGTCCTGGCTGCACTTTGCATCCTGCCTTTTATTCTCATCCTATCCTCGTCACTGTCCGAGGAAAGCACGATCGTAACGAAGGGTTATCAATTTTTCCCAAGTGAGTTTTCATTTGAGCCCTACAAAATTTTGTTTCAGTATCCCGAGCAAATATTACGCGCTTACTCGGTGACGCTGGCTGTTACCGCAATCGGAACCGTAATCGGATTATTCCTGACCGCGATGACCGCGTATTGCTTGTCCAGAAGAGATTTCAAATGGCGCAATCAATTCTCGTTTTTCTTCTTCTTTACCACCTTGTTCAGCGGAGGCCTCGTGCCTTGGTACCTTCTAGTCGTCAATTACTTGCATATGAAGGATACGATTCTAGCCTTGATTCTTCCGCTGCTGCTCAACGTGTTTTATATCATTGTCATGAAATCGTTTATGAGCAACATTCCAGAAGCGATTGTGGAATCGGCTAAAATTGACGGTGCAGGCGACTTTCTCATTTTCCTTCGTCTGATACTTCCACTCTCGAAGCCTGCACTCGCAACGATTGGACTCTTTCTCGCTCTCGGTTATTGGAACGACTGGTACAACGCCTTGCTTTTTGTATCGGATGAAAAGCTGATGCCGCTCCAATACTACTTGTACAAGATGCTCGGCAATATGGATGGCATGCGTAAAGCGATGATGGGCTCAGGCGCAGTCGTAACAAACGTGCTCCCTACTGAAGGCTTGAAGATGGCAATGACCGTTGTTGCCAGCGGCCCGATACTAGTCGCATATCCATTTATTCAGAAGTACTTCGTAAAAGGCTTGACGATCGGCGCTGTAAAAGGATGATTCCAAGGAAACTTGGTTTATCGATAAATGCGATTCATCATAAGGGGGATATTTCGAATGGTTAAAAAGAGAAGTATGATTATGCTGGCTATGGTCTTGGCAATTGTAATGATCATCAGCGCTTGCGGCAGCAACAATAATGCACCTGCTGCTACAAAGGCACCTGACGGTGGAGAGACAAGCACAAATACAGAGCAAGGCGCGTTAGATACATCGGAAGCGGTTAAACTGAAAATGGTTTTTGTAGGACCTAAACCGGTTGATTACGACTCCGTGTTTGCAGCTGTTAATGAGAAATTGAAAGCAAAAATCAATGTAACTCTTGAAGGTGAATTTCTGGATTGGTCCGATTGGGCACAGAAATACCCTTTGAAGCTGGCTGCTAATGAAGATTTCGACCTGATCTACACCGCAAACTGGGCAGGATACAATGACCAAGCGCTTAAAGGCGGCTTCCTTGAATTGACAGAAGATATGCTCAAAACTTATATGCCTACTACTTGGAAAGAAATGTCCGAAGTGAACTGGGATCAAGCTAAAGTGAACGGCAAGCTGTTCATGGTTCCACAGAACCTTGGCGAGTCTGTAGAGAAGCTTATCCTCTACCGTGAAGATTTGCGCAAAAAATACAATCTTCCTGCAATTGACAGCCCTGAAGCTTATGCCAACTATTTGAAAGCAGTAGCAGCTAACGAGAAAGGAATTACTCCTTTCACGCCGGAAACAGGCGACTGGAAGATGCACAACCTAGACCGCATTATGTTGAAGCAGCAATATGATTGGAACCTGTTTGATCTAGACATTCCACTCGGCTTCAAAATTACCGATGAAACAGGCAAGATCTTTAATGTCTATGAAACACCAGAATTTAAAGAGCTGCTTCTTTACTACAAAGACCTTGCAGACAATGGCGCTTGGTCGAAGAACGTACTGAACAACAAAAACGATCATCAGCAAGATTTCAGAGAAGGTAAAACGGCATCAATAACTCATAATATGGGTACGCTCGGCTCACTGATGGCCTTGATGCGCCAAACGAATCAATTTGAAGTTGCACTTGCCGACATTAACCCAAACAGTAAGAAATCCCAAGCTGTTGCTACACAGAACGGGGTATCCGTACATGCGACATCGAAGCACCCGGAACGCGCTCTTATGTTTATTGATTTGATGCAAAATGACCAAGAGCTCCATGACCTTATCAATCTCGGTATTGAAGGCGTACACTACACAGCTGTCGGCGATGAGAAATTCCAATCCACGGACAAAAGCCCGAACTACACCGGCTTCTCCTTCTGGGGCTTCAACTCTCCTCTAAACCGTGATAACGAGTCATTCCCTGAGGAAGCGACTGCTATGCAAAACGGTTGGGACAGCAGCGTGTACCACTACCCGCTTGAAACGTTTGTATTCGATAACAGCAAAGTAAAAACAGAAGTGGCCAATGTAAGTAACGTTATGCTTCGTTACGCAATTCCTTTAGAGTATGGCGTAATCAAAGACGTAGATAAAGGCCTTGCAGATTTGAACAAACAAATCAAAGCAGCAGGTATCGAGAAGATTCAAACTGAACTTCAATCTCAAATCGATGCATTCCTTGCAGCGAAAAAATAATACAAAAGGAGAGAAGGCCAATGCCTTCTCTCCTTTTATTTTGCCTGAAGCATCCGATATTGAAATGGGTCTGGACACTGATCCTCCGTCGCTCCCCCGCTAAGCAAGCACACGCAGTACAGCATCCGTTTTCTTGCCGTGTGAACCCGCATACAACATAATAGACGTTTAAAATAGACCGATGTTATGCGTTCTGAAATAATAGCTAAACATAAAACCAACTAAAAACGCAGGCGAGATTAGAATGAAATAAAGTTTCTTTCGTACGCCAGCAGCCCGAAGGCATCTTATGTAAGAATACTTATTAGCAAGGCAAGCTTTTTCAATGATTACTCACCTCTCATTCTCTTCTTTAATGTTGCCTACACAAAAGACGAAGGAAATGAGTAAAATGTTTCCATTTCAAAACGCATCCCGCTCTGCTGCTCTATATTCAGAAATATAGCTTGGTTTGCCTGATTGAATTGAAACTATATAACGCTAGAATTTTTTGGTAATTTATATTAAACTATTATTTACTGATTGTTAAACAATCATTAATAGATGAGGGGTGTCCGGATAGAATGAAAAATTTAATTTCTTGGAAAACGCACGCAAAAAAATGGTCGGGTGCACTGCTGGCCAGTACAATTTTGCTATCGCCTATAGGCTTGCCTGTGTCAAAGGCGAATGCAGCTTCAAGCCAAGCGGTTGATTCCGTTCAGGGTACGGTGAACAAACAGGATGCTGCCAAATATCGGATTGTTACTTTGGGTGATTCGATTACCGTAGGCTATGAACCAAATTTGACAGCGTTACCATACGGTTATGTAGAACGTCTATATGAGCAAGGGCTTCTTCACGGACGTACAACGGTCAGCAACTTTGGCATTTCAGGGTTGAAAACGGGCGGGCTAAAAACTTTTGTCGATGCTATTCAATTAGGCACAAAGGTTGAGTCTGACGCTATACAACCTAACCTGTCCGATCCTAATGCAGGGAAACTCGGAGAAAATACGGTGCAAATTCGTGAGAGCATAGCAGCTTCCAATCTTATCGTCCTTACAATTGGAGGAAATGATGTCGCCCAATTGCTGACGCTTGGTGCAACGTTAACTGACCAGCAACTAGCCGAAAGCACATCCACCTTATTGACCAGCTATGCAGAAAATATAAATCAAGTCATTCAGAATCTATATAAAATCAACCCTGCTGCTGAAATTATTATAGCAGACCAGTATCAGCCAATGCCGGAAATCGCTAACGCAACCTTGTATCCTAAGCTTGTTGAAGTATCGAAATCTTTTACTGCTACCGTAGATAAACTTGCCGGAGGTTTTGCTGCCCAAGGCTTGAAAATTAAAGTTGCGCATGTATCCGAGGCGTTTTTAGGAAAAGAAGCTCAATTGACTCATATGATTTCAGATCGTGATTTCCATCCCAACCAGACCGGTTATGAACTCATTGCCAAGATTTTTGCGGAAACGATCTGGGGTTCACATACAACACTATCAGCAGCCGGCGGGCAAACGATTAATGTAATCGTTAATGGGAAGAATCTAGAAACACCTTATACGCCGGTCATTAAAGCAGACAGATCTTTTATCGCCATCCAAGATATTGTCCAAGTGTTTGGAGCCGTTACCGTTTGGGATGCAAAAACCAAAACAGCAGCGATTACATACGGTGATCACAAGCTGACGGTTCAAATCGGAGCCTCCCACATTCATTTGGACGGAGCAGCAATTAAGCTGGATACGCCCGCTTTCTTGAATAAAGTAGGCAAAGAACATAAAACGTATGTCCCGCTTGCCGCAATAGCTCAGGGATTTGGACTGGATGTCCGTTATCTGGAGAAGCTAAGAACGGTATTTATCAACGCTTAAGCTTGTAGAATCGAAATGGCAAAGAGGATGCATCCTTCTTGGATTGCATCTTTTTTTGTCTTACTGGGTACAAAAAGTGCAGCCCCCAGAACATATTACATTTTTAAACTAGCTTGCCCAAACCGTTGTGTTCATCGACGTCGTCCTCTTAAGGATATAAGCCGCAGAATGCATACGGCGAGAAAAACCACAAGTAATGAACCGACCATGAACCACCAATTATTCGATTCCTTTGTTACGATAGTTTTATCCGAATATTCCTCACGCGTGCTTGTCATTTTAGAAGGTTCGTATCCTACCCCCAATGCTTTTATTTCCTCTTGTGCGGATTCAAGGTTTTTATTCCCCTCACAAAGACCTGTTTCAAGTCGGTCTGCTTCGCCATAAGCAAAAACGATAAACTCTTCATTTATTCCGAATCCTTCGTAACCACAACTTTCCGAACTCCTTGCTGTGTAAACAGTCGTTTGAGAACCCAAATCCCCTTTCCAAACTTTTTTTACTTCGAATTGAACTTTTACAGCATCTTCGGAAGACCAAATCTTCCCATTAACAGGTTTTGTCAAACGCAATACTTTGCCTGTGAATATTGCAGTTTTCCGTTGCAGTTGATCTTCTATACTTGGGGTCTCTGCACAAGAGCATGCATCGACTTGTAAAGGCGCGAACGCAAACCATGTACCGAACAAGAACAAAAAACTCAGGATGGTCATTGTTATTCTTTTTTGCAATTATTTCACCTCATTTATATGGAAGCGAATTCCAGACTGTGATATTAGCTCTTTAATCGACTTTTTGAACGGAATGGGTGTCAACATCTGCGTATGAGTCACGCCTACTCCAAAACCGCGAATCTTGTATTGATATCGACCGTTTCTATAAATCCTCATATCCGACCAGCAAGAAAATAATAACGCTTACGACAGCAATATGAATTAATGAAGACGCAACGAGGAGGCCGGCTACCCGCCAATCCTTCACCGACAGGCGGGTATTCGCACTTAATTTATACATGGAAAAACCAATCACATTCGCTATAAGCAAAGACTGCGCCAACCCTTTGGAAACCGTGATGAACGCAGGCGTATTGTTGACAATCGGGTTTAAAAACCAGCTAAACGGCTCCACTAGCATCACAATAGGAAATACAATCCATGCCAAAAAATAAACAGGCAAAATATAAACGATTTTTCGTATTGCCATACCCTCGCTCCTTTGTTGGAATATATAAGATACAACGTATCTTCTTGGAAAAATGTTACTCTTTTTACATCCATCCTCGTATAAATATTCTTTTAGCCGTTTAATCAACACTCCATACCTCCTTCTTCAGGCTGAGTTTAAAGCATGCTCTGGTCCCTACTCTCATAAACTGGATACGGTTAAAATTACGGTAACTGATCAACCATTCGGATATGCTTTTGAAGCTATATAAGATGAACTAAACATAAGTATGCCGTTATAGCTGCGTGACCAAAGTCATTCTTCCGATCGCGATTGCAGCCAAATGGTTTTGATTAGTTAACTTCATATAGGGTTACCATTTGGTCTGCAAAAGCGAACATTCCATTTCTCCAGAACGACTTTGTTATCTCCGCCTACGCAGCTCATTCATTAGTTCAACTTATTTAGCTTTGCTTCACAAAACTTAAGCGTATGCTTTCGAAGCGAGTTTTGCTTCACAAAACTTAAGCGTATGCTTTCGAAGCGAGTTTTGCTTCACAAAACTTGAAGGAGGTTACATAATGCCCGTGTTGGAAGTGCGTCATTTGCGGAAAAGTTTTGGCGCGGTAAACGCCGTAGAAGATATCAGCTTCACCGTCGAGGCCGGCGAGGTGTTTACGATTATCGGCCCGAACGGCGCTGGCAAGACGACTACGCTGGAAATGATCGAAGGCTTGCAGGTGCCGGATAGCGGCCAAATCGAGTTCGGCGAGCTTAGCTGGGTCAAAAACAGTGAGCAAATTAAAACCTCAATCGGTGTCCAGCCGCAATCAAGCGCTCTATTCGATCTGCTGACTGTTGAAGAAAACTTGGACTTGTTCGCAACCTTTTATCCGAAATCCAAGCCAGCGTCGGAGGTATTGGAGATGATCAACCTGACGGATCAGCGGAACAAGCAGGTCCGCAAGCTCTCCGGCGGTCAGAAACAAAGGCTCGCAATCGGGCTTGCGATGATAAACGACCCGATTCTTATTTTTCTAGATGAACCGACTACAGGACTTGATCCGCAGGCTAGGCGCAACATTTGGGATATTATATTGAAGCTGAAGGCGCTCGGCAAAACGACTATTCTCACGACGCACTACATGGAGGAAGCAGAGAAGCTAAGCGACCGCGTCTGCATCGTTGACCAAGGGAAAGTCGTCACGCTCGATACGCCCGCCGCCTTAATTGACCGCCTTACGCAGGAGCGCGAGGTTAGGCTTACCTTTATCGACGGTGCCGAAGCAGCAATAGAGACAGAAAAGATTGCACAGACTCAGTCTGCCGTCGTTCGCACAAGCCGCGATGGGGATGCCCTTCAGCTATGGACGACGCAGCCTGAAGAAACCCTTTACGAGGTGTTCGGCTTTACGAAGGGGCGCGGATTCCGGGTTGAGCAAATTTCAATTCGTGAAATGAGCCTGGAAGACGTATTTATTGCCTTCACTGGGAAGGAGTGGAGAGATTAGATGAACAGTATGAAGCAGTTTTCCAAAATGTTTTCCGCTCAGATCAAAATGATGTTTCGCGAGAAGCAGGTATGGTTTTGGAATATCTTTTTCCCTGTTATATTGATGGTGCTGTTTATGGTCATCTTCGGAGGCGGCTCCAGCGAAAGCTTCAAGGCCAAAATAGCAATTGTGGATTCCCAGCCGAATGCAGCCTCCGCCATGCTGCTTGAGCAGCTGCAGCAAATTCCTGTGTTTAAATGGGAATCCGAGCAGCCGGTTACTTTAGAGGCAGGCAATAGGCTCGTCGAAAAGCAAGACATTGATGCCCTCATTATTCTTCCTGAGACCGAGAGCGCAACGACGATCAAGCTTGTCGTGAACAAAGCAGACGAACAAGGAGCAACGACCCAAGCTGTCTCAGGCATATTGGATCAATTCATTCAACAGGCGAATTGGACGGCAGCCGGCGCAACACCAACGTTCAGCCTCGCCAAAACCTCCATTTCCTCCGGCGCAGACGATTTGAATTATGCCGATTTCCTGTTAACGGGCATGATTGGCTTGTCTGTGGCACAGGGCGGATTGTTCGGCATGGTCGGACTCGTTGAAATGCGTAGGAACGGCTTGATGAAAAGGCTTCGCATGACACCTGCGAGAATGGGACTTTACGGGCTTGCCGGCATGCTGGTAAAACTGCTGCTCGGCATCGTACAGATCATTATTTTGACACTGATTGGCGTGTTCGGGTTCGGCGCAAACCTCCATATCAACATATTCAGCTTGGTTATCGCCTTCCTTGCGGGTGGATTGGTCTTTAATGCGATGGGCTACCTGTTCTCCTCGTTCAGCAAGTCGATAGAGGCATATATGGGGATGTCGAACATCGCGAGCATGCTGATGATGTTCCTAAGCGGCGTTTTCTTCCCGCTCGAATCGCTTCCGACTTGGCTGCAGCCGGTTACGCAAATGCTGCCGCTCACCTATTTCGTCGAAGGCATGCGAGATGGACTTATTTATAACTCCGGTATCGCATCAGGCGCATTCTGGGCCGGAATCGGCGTAATGGTCATATGGGGCGTCGTGTCCTTCCTCGTCGGTTCACAGGTTTACAAAGCCAAATCCGTATCGGATGCACAATAACATGCATATGATGCAGCAACAGCAGGCCGCGGCAGCTTATCGACTAAGCTGCTGCGCCTGCTGTCTTCGTCATGATATTCTTCAAGGTGAAACGACTATCGCCGTCCTTTAGCGGTACGGCGCGTTTCATACCGAGAAATATAGAGCATGTATAAACTATGAATAAACCTTCCTTTATTTTCAAAAATGAAGCTCACACTTTACATTCAGAATGCTTCAGCAAAGACTTCTCTACTTGAATCGTCGTATGCTCAATGTGAAATTCATCCGCAATTTGACTGATCGCTTGCTGCAGTACGGTTTGGCAATCAACGGAATCGTCTACCGTGAGATGGCAGCTTAAGGAATCAAGACCCGAGGTAATTGTCCAAATATGCAGGTCATGCACATCTTTTACTCCCGGAATACGAAGCAGTGTCTTCTCGACTTGCTCCGCGTCCACGTTGGCAGGCGTACCTTCCATGAGGATATGAACCGTCGATTTAATGATCCCCCACGCGCTTTTTAGAATGAGCAGCGCGACGATGACGCTAATAATCGGATCAACAATGTACCAGGAAAACAACGACATCAGAATACCGGCAATGATCGCTCCTACTGAGCCGATAGCGTCACCTAGCACGTGCAAATATGCGCTTCGCACATTTAAATTGTCCTTTACGTCGGCTTTCCGCATGAGGAACCAAGCACTCGCTAGATTGGCAAGCAAGCCGATCCCTGCAATGACCATCATCGTTCCGCTGGCTACAGTCGGAGGTTCGCCGAAACGTTTAATCGCCTCGACCACAATGAACGCCGCAATGACGAACAGCGTTACCCCATTCAGCAGCGCCGCCAATATTTCGAACCGATGAAAACCGTAGGTACGGCTGGAGGATCTCGGTCGCACCGCGAACCACATCGCAGCGAGGCTTAAAGCCAGCGCTGCTGTATCGCTCAGCATATGTCCGGAATCGGATAATAACGCGAGCGAATTCGTTATCAAGCCGCCTACAAATTCCAGCACCATAATTCCCGCCGTTATGATCAATGCGATTAGCAGGCCGGCCTTGTTGTTAGGTGCATGAGAATGCCCGTGATGGCCATGCGAGTGTCCGTGGTGGTGCCCATGATGGTGACCGCTATGGCTATGCCCTGCATGGCTATGTCCTGCATGGCTGTGACTGCTACGGCTATGTTTTCCGTTTTTTAGTGACTGCTTTCCTGTTTCATCATGATTATGGCCATGCGAATGGCTGCAGGACTCTCCCGCATGGTTATGATCATGCAGCTTATCCCCGCTGGCAGCATCCGCTTTCCCTGCTTTTCTATCTTGCTCGCTGTCCGATGGTTTGCTCATCTCATTCTCCCCCGATTCCGACGCCCAGACTCGCTTAGTCTGCTTCCTTGCGGATCTTTTCATTAAAACCACCCGTATTCAAATAACATATGAACATGTGCTCATATGTATTATATGTAAAATATGCCTCCGTTGCAACCATTTTCGATGATTGCGAAAAAGTTCTACTCATTGAAAAACAAAAAGAGACGCAGGATAGCGTCTCTGATTACTATGATTTCATCGTGAACATACGTCCGTGATACACTTAGCCGCGAAGCGGCTCAACGGCCTCTACAAGCTTCTCTTCAAGCTCTGCCGAGTAGACAGCATGCTGCTCCTCGCTCCAGCCAAGCAGCTCCGCCATTGCCGACATCGCCGCTTCTTTCCACTGCTTCACATGGTCAATCCGGAAGAAAAGATCGCCGGTACGGCGAATGAAGAAGTCAACAGGCTTCACTGCCATTTCCGCTTCTATCGCGTAGCGAAGCTGAACCGCCAGCACTAAGGGAAGCTTGAACGCAGCCGCCCACTCAGCTGTGGTTTGTGCAAGCTTGAACAATTGATCTACGTTCGAGCCATAACGCTCCGCCAAAAACTTCGACTCTTCCTTTGAGAAGCCGAATTTGGAGCCTTCCGCTGTTTTTTTATTCACGTAAGACTCGAACCCGCCCGATCCGCCCAGGTCTCCGCCTGACATTGGAATCGATTTCGTATCGCCTTTGACAAACTGCAAGCCGCTTCCTTCCTGCCCGAGCAGCTCCACCACTTTATCGACGACGGTCTCAGCCATTTTGCGGTAGCCTGTCAGCTTGCCCCCTGCAATAGAAATCAACCCGGAATCGGATACGAAAATTTCATCGCGGCGAGAAATTTCCGAAGGCGATTTCCCTTCCTGCTGAATAAGCGGACGAAGGCCTGCCCAGCTTGATTCGACATCGCCCTCTACGAGCTTTAGATCAGGGAACATGAAGTTGACCGCTTGCAGCAAATAAGTACGGTCCTCCAGCGTCATGATCGGATTGACTGCGTTGCCCTTGTAATTGGTATCCGTTGTACCGAAATAGGTTTTGCCGGCGCGTGGAATGGCGAAGACCATGCGGCCATCCGGCGTATCAAAGTAAACCGCTTGGCGCAGCGGAAATCGGCTTTTGTCGAATACGAGATGAACGCCTTTGGTCAAACGAAGCGTTTTTCCTTTTTTTGAGCCGTCCATTTCACGGATATCATCCACCCAAGGACCTGTCGCATTAATAATTTTGGCAGCCTTAAGCTCATATTGTGCGCCGCTGATGTTATCTTTAACCAAAGCGCCGGTAATCTTCCCGTCATTGCCGTAACGCAGCGTTTCTACACGCGCGTAGTTGACTGCCAACGCGCTTCTTTCGACCGCTTTTTTCATGACTTCAATCGTCAGCCGAGCATCGTCCGTGCGGTATTCCACATAATAGCCGCCACCCTTCAGCCCATCTCGCTTAAGCAGCGGCTCCTTCGACAGCGTATCCGCCGCGCTCAGCATCACCCGGCGCTCTTTCCGTTTCACCCCAGCCAAAAAATCATAGACGCGCAAGCCGATCGAAGTCGAGAATTTGCCGAACGTACCGCCTTTGTATAGCGGCAGCAGCATCCATTCCGGTGTCGTTACATGCGGCCCGTTCTCGTAAACGATTGCCCGCTCCTTGCCTACCTCAGCCACGACTCCGACTTCAAATTGCTTCAAATAACGCAATCCGCCGTGAACAAGCTTCGTCGAACGGCTTGACGTTCCTGCTGCATAATCCTGCATCTCCACGAGCGCCACCTTCATGCCGCGCGCTGCAGCATCAAGCGCGATTCCCGCACCGGTTATCCCACCGCCGATTACCAGCACATCAATTTGTGATTGCTGCATTTGCTCCAATACCTGCTCACGATTTTGCGCGGAAAAATGCCCACTGCCGAGTTTGCTTTTCATGCTAATTTCCTCCTAGTTCTTATGCCTCTATTGTTCTGCGATAACCCAATCATTACTCGCGAATAAATGAATATAACAATAAACGCCATCGTTTCAGCGAAACGTATAGAGAAAGTATTAAACCCATATCCTTACTAATACGTCAAAAAAACCACTCAAACCGCTTCCTGCCCCGAAAAAGGGTGTGGAAGCGGTCTTCGTGGTTTCTCCTGATCTCCAACCGTTATTAACTTAGCCGTAGTATACCATAATTATTGCGCAAAAGCCATGGCCGCCTTCACCGCGCGATGCCAGCCTCCATATAGCTCAGCTCGCCGCTCCTCTTCCATTTCGGGCTCGAACACGCGATCAACCTGTCTAAGCCCCGCCAGCTCCTCACGGCTTTCCCAGAAGCCTACCGCAAGCCCAGCCAAATAAGCGGCGCCTAACGCTGTTGACTCATTAATAACGGGACGTTCAACCGGCACGCCGAGCAGATCGCTCTGGAACTGCATCAGCAAATTGTTATTCACAGCTCCTCCGTCCACCGACAGCGATTGCAGCGGCAGCCCCGACTCCTCCTCCATCACGGAGAGAACGTCTTTCGTCTGATAGGCCAATGACTCAAGGACCGCCCTGACGAAATGAGCTTTGGTCGTACCGCGAGTTAGGCCAAATGCTGCTCCTCTAACATCACTATTCCAATAAGGCGTTCCAAGTCCGACGAAGGCAGGAACGACATATACGCCGTCCGTCGATTCAACCTGCCCCGCCAGCCCTTCGGTTTCCGTCGCCGATTCGATTAATTCCAGGCCGTCGCGGAGCCACTGAATTGCCGCGCCTGCAACAAATACGCTGCCTTCAAGCGCATACTCCAGCTTGCCGTCGATTTCCCAAGCAATCGTCGTAAGCAGCCCTTTTTCGGAAACGATCGCTTTGGTTCCCGTATTCATCAGCATAAAACAGCCTGTTCCATAGGTGTTTTTGGTGCTGCCTTCTTCATAGGCATTCTGGCCGAATAAAGCAGCCTGCTGATCCCCAGCTGCCCCAGCTACCGGAATGCAGCAGCCGAAAAGCTTCTCATCCATTTGCCCGTATATCTCTGATGATGAGCGCACTTCAGGAAGCATTTCTTTCGGAACCTGTAAAATGCTTAACAGCTCCTCATCCCAGCTCCGCTCATGAATGTTGAACATAAGCGTCCTAGCGGCGTTGGACACATCCGTTACATGAACCGCGCCTCCTGTCAGGTTCCAAATAAGCCAGGTATCGATTGTACCGAACAGCAGCTCGCCCTTCTCCGCACGCTCACGCGCTCCTTCCACCTGCTCCAGCAGCCAGTGCACCTTCGTGCCTGAGAAATAAGCGTCGATAAGCAAGCCTGTTTTATCATGAAACGTCTGGGCATATCCTTCCTGCTTCAGCCTGTCGCTAATGGCTGCCGTTTGACGTGATTGCCACACGATAGCGTTGTAGATCGGTTCCCCCGTTGCTTTGTCCCATACCACCGTCGTCTCCCGCTGGTTTGTAATCCCAATGCCCGCAATCTGATCGGCGGTTACACCTGTTTTATCCAATACCTCGGCAATGACCTTCTTCGTGGATTCCCATATAAACAGGGCATCCGCCTCAACCCATCCGGCATGTGGATAAGTGAGCGGCAGCTCTTCCCGAGCCATGCTGACGATGGCGCCGCTGCGATCGATAAGCAGCGCTCTTGTGCTAGTTGTCCCCTGATCAAGCGACAGCATATAGGTTTTCATTATTATTCCTCCTTCACCATTACGGTTGGAATTCCTCTGCTGCTCTCCAAAGCTCCTTGCGCGATGTCGTTATCGCGGAAGCCCCTGCATCCAGCGCTTGCTTGACGTGCTCCTGCGTTCGAATCAAGCCTCCTGCAATGATCGGAATGCCGCTCCGCTCCTTAACCTCACGCATGATATCAGGAATCACACCCGGTAATACTTCAATAAAATCAGGACGGTTTTTATCGAGCACCGTATAGCTCCGCTCCAGCGCATCCGAGTCAATGAGAAAAAGCCTCTGAATCGCGATAAGACCATTCTGCTTCGTCCGTCCAATGACGCTTGAACGCGTTGAAATAAGGCCGGCCGGCCTTATCGATTGGCATAGAAACTCCGCCGCATATTCATCGTTTTTCAGACCGTCGATCAAATCGGCATGCAGCAGCACTTTTTTGCCATGCTGGCTGGCCAAATCGACAATGTTTTTTATTTGTCCCAAATGCCCGCCCAGCAGCACCATATATGAAAAATGGGAGGCAAGAACTGCCTCCACATCCTTCAGCTTATGGACTGCCGGCAGCAATTTTTGTCCGTTCAACAGCAATGACATAACCCGCCACCTCCAATCTCAATCTGAAGCCTCTTCAAGCTAACAGCAGCAGAGCTGCTATTTACTCACAAGCTTGCCGCTGCTCTCTCGTACTTGAATGCATGTCGGCAATACGATTTTTTTGGCAATTGCGCGTTTGGCGGCAAGCCGGTCCGTCAGGAGCTCAACGGCGGTCTCACCCATATGCTCCATGTGAACCTTGACTGTCGTTAGCGGAGGCTGCAAAAAAGCCGAGATGGCGATATCGTTATAGCCAACGATCGATATATCTTCCGGCACCTTCAGTTTCGCTTCATGCAGGGCGCGGAGAGCGCCTACTGCCATCGAATCATTTTCGATAAAAAAGGCTGTCGGAAGCTTCTCTTGGGCAATCGCCTGCTTCATCAGCTTATATCCATCCTCGGAATAGAGATTCTCTCCCGTATACACCAGCTTCGGGTCGAATAATCCTTGTGCGGTAAGCCGCTCCATGAAAACAAGCTCACGCTCATCCCGCACCCGCTTCTGATTGACGATATTATGCCCTCCAATATAACCGATAGACGCATGGCCCAGTCCAATCAGATAATCAAGCACCTCCGAAACGGACTTGCGAAGATCGATCACAACCGAGTCGAACCGATTATCGTCAGGGGAGGAATCGACAAACACGATATTGTCCAAGCCGCCCGGGAATCTTGCGATATCTTCCTTCTCGAACCTGCCAATCGCAATGATGCCGTCGAATGCTTCACCGGTCCACTCTTTCCCGTCCGGCTCTCCGTGCAAAAACAGCTTAACCAGATCGATCTGGCGTTGAAAGCACTCACGTTCTATGCCAAGCCTAATCGCCATATAATACGGATCCAGCATCTCTTCCTGATCGGAATACCAATTGACTAGCCCGACCCGGTAACGATCCTTGACCGCTGTTCCATTACGCTGACGCAGCGTCTTGTAGTTCAGCTGCTGAGCCGCTTCAAATATTCGCTTGCGCGTCTCGTCCGCAACAGAGATGCCGGGGTCATAATTAAGCACCCGTGACACAGTCGCAATCGAAACCTTTGCCTTCTGAGCAATATCTTTAATCGTAGCCATATTCCCGTTCCTTCCGTTAACCGCCTCATTACATTCAATATGCCAGATTATGTGCGCGTTTACAATAGAACGACAACGTTCGGCGGACTCATTCGCAGGGCTATTCCTATAATAAATTGAAACGCTTTGATGTATGGCGCAGCATGGCTGTATGCAGGCTATCCAAGAAGCCTAAGTAAAATTATACTTTATTTTTAGTAAAAATAAAGAAGAATTTCACCCTTTTCAAACACTATCGTTTACATGCATAAATAAAAGACTGCCCAACAGGCAAATACCCTGTAGTGCAGTCTCACTTCAATCAATTATTCATGCTTCAAATGCTGAAGCGTTAGTAAAAAAATTTGTTCCACATGATCATCGTCCAGCGAATAAAAGACGGTCTTGCCGACCTTCCTCCGCTTTACGATCCGCATATTCCGTAGCAGCCGCAGTTGATGGGAAACCGCAGATTGCCCCATGGATAGCACCTGAGTCAGATCATGCACGCAAAGCTCTGATTGCACGAGAGCATGTATCATCTTCACCCGTGTCGGATCGCCAAGCGCCTTGAACAGGTCTGCCAGCTCGCCAGCTGTTGTTTCCGGTATCAATTTGCTTCGAACGCTCTCTATATTTTCTTCCGAGCCTGCACATGAATCATCGCATGCTGCGGTAACCTGATTATCCATTATCATCCCACCAGCCCTATTTGTCCTAAAGCACATTATAACATGTTTCGGGTGGCTGGGTGAGCCTTCGTCGCTCGTCTATCGGATTATGCTTCTTGCAGCCATTCAAATCGGTAGCTGCCTGAACCGGCATCAATGACGACGCCAGTCTCCGTCTGAGAGACGGTTAGTACGCCTACCGAATCTTGAAGCCTCGTTCCGCTTTCGGTTACGCTCTCCAGATTATACGCGGATGGCAGCTTAATTAAAGCCGTTGTATTCGCCGGAATCGTTACTTCCAGCAAGAATACCCCGTCCCCCGCCCTTTCCCATCTCGAACGAAGCTCGCCATATTGCGTTTCAAGGATGCCTTCCGCCCAATCAAGCCCATCTCCCGGCTGCGGAGCAATGATGCTCCGTTTATAGCCAGGCGCCTCCTCCGTCGTTTGAATGCCAGCCGCGACCCGGTACATCCAATCTCCGATCGCTCCATAAGCATAGTGATTGAACGAATTCATATCTTTGCTCCAGAAGCTTCCATCCTCCTTAATTCCGTCCCAATGCTCCCAGATCGTCGTAGCACCTTTCGTTACCGGATACAGCCAGGAAGGATAGGTTTGCTGGAGCAAAAGCTTATAAGCCGCCGCATTCTGGCCGAAAGCGCTAAGCACATGATTTAAATACGGCGTCCCTACAAAACCGGTCGTAAGATGGAAGTCACTTTGCTCCAGCAGCTCGGCAAGCTTGGCAATCGCGCGCTGTTCTCCCTTCTCATCCAGCAGTCCGAACATTAGGACGAGCACCTGCGCCGTTTGCGTAGGCACAGCAAGCCTTCCTGAGGCTGTGACGAATTCCGCACGGAACGCAGCCACGATCTGATCGTACAGCACTTTGTATTCGGCAGCTTCCTCCATTCGGCCGATTAGCACGGCTGTCTTCTGCACGATTGACACCGAATAAGCGTAGAAAGCCGTCGCAATGAGATCGCGGTCCGTTGCTCCGATGTAATCGCCGGATTTGGCATCAAGCCCCAGCCAATCGCCAAAGTGGAAGCCCGTATTCCACAAAAATTCATTCTCGCCTTGACGGCGAATGTATTTGACCCAAGCGGTCATGCTGTCGAATTGCTCGGCTAGAATTCGCTTGTCGCCGTAGCATACATACAGCGTCCATGGACAAATAACGGCCGCGTCTCCCCATGCAGCCGACGAGCGCTCATGATCCTTCAAGACATGGGGCACGACGAACGGAACCCCGCTTTCATCGTTCTGATCAGCCTCTAAGTCCCGCAGCCATTTCGTGAAAAATGGCGCAACGTTCGTCAAGTAGGAGGCTGTCTGAATAAACATCTGCGCATCGCCCGTCCAGCCGAGCCGCTCGTCCCTTTGCGGGCAGTCGGTCGGCACATCGAGGAAGTTGCCCTTGAGGCCCCACTTGATATTATGCTGAAGCTGGTTGACCAGCGGCTCCGAGCAAGCGAATTGACCGGTTTCCTCCATGTCTGAATGAAGGACTATGCCTGTAAAATCCTCTATCCGAAGCTCTTCGGGAAAGCCGATAAGCTGGACGTACCGAAAGCCTTGAAACGTAAATCGGGGCTCATACGTCTCTTTCGTGCCGCCTTTCAGCACGTAACGGATGCTTTGTTTCGCCGAACGCAGGTTTTCAGTATAGAAATTCCCCTCATGATCCAGCACCTCGGCATGCAGCAGAGCAACTTCGGTACCTGCCGTGCCCTCGACTGAGAACCGTACCCAGCCAACCATATTTTGGCCAAAGTCCAGCACGCGCTCTCCCTTCGGTGTCATAATGAAAGCTAGAGGCTTCAACTGCTCCTGCATGCGAACGGGTTCATTGATCTGAGGCTTCAATATCTCCTTCGAATGCTGTACGATTTCGACCGCGTACCAGCCGTTGCCAGCCTCGTTATAACCGGCAGTGCTCCAGCCATCCCGCTCGAGGCGCGCATCATACGTTTCTCCATGATAAATTTCAGACACCTGAATCGGTCCGACTGCAGCAGTCCAGCTGTCATCCGAAACAATTCGTTCTTCCTTCCCGTCGGAATAAACGATCCGCAGCTCCAGCAGCAGCGCCAACCGGTCGCCATACAGACGGTTTTGCTCGCTCCAGCCCAAATACCCCTTGTACCATCCATTGCCAAGCCACGCGCCGATCGCATTGCCGCCTGCTGCAAGCAGCTCCGTAACCTCATAAGTTTGAGTCTGAAGCGTATGGCCATAGCTGGTCCAGCCTGGCGTAAAATAACTATCGCCTACTCGCTGGCCGTTCAGCTCCAGCTCGTAAATGCCAAGCGACGTCGCATACAGCCGCGCCTCCTTTACCGTCCCGGACAGCTCAAAGCTTTTTCTCAGAAGCGGCAGCGGTTCAGCGTCAACGGGAAGCAGCTCGAGCGGCGCAGCAATCCAGTCCGCCGACCAGTCAGCCGATTGGAGCAGCCCCATCTCCCAATAGCCTGCTTCCGACCACGGCGACAGCTCATCCTTGTGATTCCAGGCACGTACATGATAATAGTAGCGCTTACACGATTCTGCTAGAGGGAAATCAAGCTCCACCAGTACCGACTGGCTCGACTCCACACGACCCGATTGCCAGATCAAACGGGTGAAATCCTTTTCTTCCGCAAGCTCAATCTCATAGGCGCTCTGACTGGTCCCCCGCTCAGCAGCTTCCAGCTTCCAGCTTAGCCTAGGTCTTGCCGTACCGATCCCGACCGGGCTTTTCTGATATTCGACTCTCGTATCTTTAACGGTAAACATATTCGAATCCTCCCCGTATTCATTTTTTGCGTGTTCGCCTTCCTTGCTTTGCTGCTTTCCTCTATAATTATAAAAAAGCACAGTCATCTATTTGCAGGCAAAACGGACAATATGATGGGGTATTTCGGACAGCTTTAAAGGCCGGACAATAAATAGGATAGGGAGCGCTTGCAGGATGAACCATCCTTTAGAAACGTACCGCGGCGAGCACTATTTCCAAAACAACCAGCTGCTTTATATCAACCGGGCTGCCGAGAGCATAATGAGTCCTTACCATGACCATGACTTTCTCGAATGCGTATATATAACGGAAGGTGAAGGATATCATCATATCGGTGATCAAGTGCATAAGGTGCGCAAAGGACAGGTGTTTTTCATCCCGATCGGCATATCTCATGTATTCAGGCCGCTTTCCTCTAGCAAAACAAACAATCCGTTAAGCGTGTTCAACTGCGTCTTTTCACCGCTGCTTCTGCATAAGCTGAATGCGTTCGCTTCCGATTACCGCAGCATGCAGTTCATTGCTGATATGGAAGGCGGGAGATGTCCCTATTATTCCTGCATGGATACCAATGACCAATACGAGAAGCTTTTTCTAGCCATGCACCGTGAGTTTGAGCTTCCGCGTACCGGATCGGCGGATTACTTGCATTCCCTGTTGCTGCAGCTGCTCATTATGCTTCAGCGCTCGATGGAGGACAGCAGCCCTGAGCCTGCACCGCGTCAAACGGCATTCAGCTTGCTGCTCAATGAGCTTGACCAGCATTACGGCGAGGAGCTTACGCTCACAAAGCTTGCCATGGCAAGCGGTTGGAGCGAGCGCCATCTGCAGCGCCTTTTCCTGCAATATACGAAGCAGAGCTTTCATCGCTATCTCCAAAATATCCGGATTCAAAAAAGCCAGGAGCTGCTGCGCGGATCTACCCTCAAAATCAGCATGATCGCCGAGATGGTCGGCTACAAGGATATCCACTCCTTCAATGCCTTGTTCAAAAGGTGCACCGGAATGACGCCAAGCGTCTATCGCAAAGAATCGACTGCGGCTGAGAGCCCTGTCAGTTAGGAGGCGGCATGCCCGCATGTTTACACTGAAAGAAAAGCTCTATCTGCTCGAACTGCTCAAGCAGCAAAACCGGAAACGCTTATTCGGATTCCACAAAAAGAATCCTTCGCATGACCGGCTCGTTGAGAAGCTGGAGCAAATGGTGCGCAATGAACAAGTCAATCGCGAGCAATTATAATCATCCGCTGCATCCGTTCGCAATCATCGTCAGTCACAGGAGGCATTATGACAGGAAAGACCCATCTTGCAATCGGAGCCGCCGTTGGCGCGGCCGCATCCGTATACTATCCCTTTACTTTGGAACATGCCGCTTTATACATCGCTGTAGCCGGATTCTCAGCCTTATGCGCAGATCTTGACGGTCCAAGCATGCTGAGCGCCAAGCTCAGCAAATTATCCAAGCTCATCCGCGAGCTCACCCTTTGGTCTGGCTTCTTGCTTGCAGGCATCGTTTGCTATTATTATTTCACCGACCATAGTCCTTCGGCTGTTTACATAGGCGTTGCCGCCGCGATGTTCCTGCTCGGCCTGATTGCCAAGCAAGGCATCATTCGGAATGTGCTTGCCAGTGTCGTGGGCTGCATCGTCATGTATGCCGGTTATTACTATCAGATGAACTGGCTAATCGGATTCGGATTATTTGCCGCATGGGTACCATGGCTCAAGCACCGCGGCATGACTCACACGATATGGGCGGTTCCCATCTGGGGAGCGATCGGCTGGGGACTCGAGAACCAGCTGCAAATCGAAGGCGTTGCAATCGTGGCCATGCTCGGCTATTTATCCCACCTTGTTGCGGATACCCTTACGCCGAGCGGCGTGAAATGGCTTTATCCACTAACGAAGAAATCTTTCAAAATCAAGCTGTAGCTCTCTTCTATCCGAAGAATGACAAGCGTAAACGGCTGAAGCCGTCCTCTGGCGGCTAAGCTTACGTTTCGCGTAGAAATAGAAGAATACTTATTGCGTGAAACATATAAAGTATTATATTTACAAAAAGGCGCAAGCAAGAGGCTGTCTAGCCGCTGCTTGCGCCTTTTGAATGAAGCATGATGAGCTGGACTAGACGGTACCCGTCACTTGCCCCCGAATATCATTGGAAGCCGGCTGTACGTTTGAGTGCCGGCTCCATACGAGAGCATCCTCTTTAAATACAATTTGGCTCGTAAAAGCAAAGGGCGTTTCAATCAGCCGCATCGTGAGCTCGAGCGTATCCTCCTGCAGCCAGGTAAAGCTTGCAGCGATCCGTTTCTCCTCCACCTGAAGAAAGCTCGTCTTTCCTTCCACCCACTCGCCTCGACCGAGGTTAATCGTATATTCGTTTTCCAAATTGCTTATTACGAAGCTTGCTTGATTCCCTGCAAAGGATATTACAACCTTGTTCCAATGCTCGTTATTGTCTTCCAGGCTATAGACGTTGCCCGAAACCGTTTCTTCCAGCCGCGAATCCATCTGAAGCTGTGGTATGGGAAGAGTCAGACTCTTCAACTCCGCAGCAAGCTTCGCTTGTGCGCTCTCATCTGGAGGTAGCGGCTCCTGCTTCATTGCGGGCAGCAAGTGATCCCAAACGGCATCCATGACCCCCTGCAGATCGTTTGTGCCGCTTGTCATAGCCAAAACCGCATCATGCTCTGGCATCACGATGCAAAATTGCCCAAACGCCCCGTCGCCGCGGTATAAGCCATGCCTGCATCGCCAGAACTGATAACCGTAGCCTTGTGCCCAATCGCTTGCCCCGCCGTCTCCGTTAGCGATTTGCTTGGACGTTGCTTCATCAATCCAAGCCTCAGACAGGAGCCGCTGACTATTCCATACGCCTCTCTGCAAATAAAGCTGACCGAACTTAGCGATATCCTCCGTCGTTATGCTCAGCCCCCAGCCGCCGATCTGAATACCGCGAGGGCATGTTTCCCAAGTTGCTCCTTCAATGCCGAGCGGTTCTAATAAACGCGGCTGCAAATAGTCGAGCAGCGTCTGGCCGGTTACCTTCTGAAGAATCGCTGCCAGCATATAGGTGGCTCCGCTGTTATAAATAAAATGAGTACCCGGCTCATGCTCGACTGGCACTTGAAGAAATGCCTTGACCCAGTTCCCGTCCGCACTCTGATGCATCCCATCCGTTGTATCCAGCGCATGTCCTGTACCCATCATCAGCAAATGCCGTATGCGCATAGATGTCAGATTCGTCCCTGCTTCCTCAGGAGCTTCCTCTGGGAAAAACGAGATGACCTCATCGTCTAACGACAGCTTCCCTTCGGCAGCGGCAAAGCCGATCGCCGTTGAAGTGAAGCTTTTGCTGAGTGAAAACAGCATATGCGGAATATCCGGCGCATAAGGAGCCCACCAGCCTTCAGCCGTCACCCGTCCGTGTCTGAGCAGCATGAGGCTGTGCACCTCCAATTGGCGTTCTTTTATTGCGTTTAGAAATGCGATTACCGCCGTAGAAGAAATGCCTTGTTCCTCAGGTTGGCTTCTAGGCAAATGAAAAGTCGTTTGTTCCATTCTTCATTCCTCCTTCATACCCATAATTTACTGCAAGTGAGGTGGACTGACAAGACATTTTGTTAGCGCTCTCATATTTGAGTGGAAAGAGCCGCTTACTTAGCAGCCCGGATTATTTCAACAAATGGATAGGTCCTTGCCACTGCGAATGAAAATTCGGAAAGGATGGCTAATATCCGTATAGGATTGCGATGCCACTTTGGGAATTGATCGAGCCTTTTAGGAACCCGAAACCCGGCTACAACATCGCCAAGATTAATTACGTCGTTAAAGGGAGCTCTTAAACGATGCCCTTTCTTGTGGAGGGAATCGGTGCTTCGTCGCCTGCTCATATCCATAAGCAAGCTTAATGAGCGTTGGCTCGCTGAAGGCGGTCCCGATAAAGGTTATACCCTGCGGTCCTTTGGTCACATAACCTTCTTCCGCCGTTATTCCATGTTCTGCATAGCCGCCGGGAACCGTTATGACGGGATAACCCGCTCTTGCCGCCAGGTCGTCGCCGCTCTCATCGCCTAGAAATAGGAGCGCGTCCAAACGATACTCCTCCAACGCAGCATCAAGCCCTCGCTTCCCTGCCAGCTCCTTATTTTGCCGCAAGCTATCCACATATTCCTGCTCTGTCAGCGTCCCGCTTGTTTCCTCCGAGGAGATCAGCGTGTCTTGACCGTACTTCAATGCGATTTCGGCATGCTCATTGTTATAAGCAATCAGCTCCGCAAGTGAATGTACCGGAACCGATGCCGCAAGACTGCCCAAATAGTCGTTCACATATTTCTTAAACTCATATCGCAGCACATGCCAATCCCACTCCACTTGCTCGCATGCGAGCTCTACGGGGTCAATGATGACAGCGCCTGCCTCCTTCAAATCCGCGATAGCCGCTTCGATGACTGCCAGACGCTCCTCGTCCAAATCCTTATAATAAAAACGCGGAATACCGATTCTAGCCTGCTTCATATATTCCTCGTCCAAGAAGACCGTATAGTCGCTGAAGCCATGCTCCGCACCGGTTAACGTAACTTCGTCCCGTTCATCTGCACCGACGATCGCACCGAGCAGGATGGCTGCGTCCGTTACGGTTCTCGCCATTGGCCCTGCCGTATCCTGGCTCGCCGTTATCGGAATAATGCCCGCACGGCTGACTAAGCCTATCGTCGGCTTGATACCGACCAATGACGTTTGGCTTGCCGGACTAACTATGGATCCCGAGGTTTCCGTCCCAATGGCAGCAGCACCCAAATTGGCGGCAACCGCAGCAGCTGAGCCAGAGCTCGAGCCGCCAATAAACAGCTCCCCCGGGCCGTACGGATTGAGCGTCAATCCGCCTCTGGAGCTGTATCCCGCCCACATCGAACCGGACATAAAGTTTGCCCATTCCGTCATGTTCGTTTTGCCCAGCAATACAGCTCCCGCAGCCCGCAGTTTGGCGGCTACGCCTGAATCCGAAGCGGCGATGGAGCTGGCTAGAGCTACAGAACCTGCGCTCGTATGCATAAGGTCCCGCGTATCGATATTGTCCTTCAATAGGATTGGAATCCCATGCAGCAGCCCGCGCACCTTGTTAGCTGACCTTTCGCGATCCAGTGACTTGGCTATATCCAGGGCATCCGGATTCACTTCCAGAATAGATCGAAGCACGGTATCCTGTATCGCAATACGCTCCATATACAGCTGAACCAGCTCTTCCGAACTGAGCCAGCCTTCCTCCATCGCCTTCTGCATGCTAATGATATCTGCTTCTATAATCCAGTCCTGCTTATTGATTCTCATGGATAACCTCCTTTGACACCTCGTGCTTACAGCTCTACTCCTTAAGAATATCCAGTTTATGGGGATCTGTCACCGTAACGAATAGGTATAGTTAAATTTTCCCATGCTAAGAGCTGCTTCCATCGATTATCCTGCTGTATTCATGCAAGCCTCGATTTCCTCACCTGCTACGCCAGCCGCCAGGTCCATCGTATCGCCTTTAGCCCAGCATGCTACAATAGATGAATAGGCATCTGTATCGGTATAGAAATCGGAAGGAGGTCGCCCATGTATAGGTATATGCAGCTCATGAACAATCTGGAGGAGCTTATTGCGGCCACTCCCTATAAAGACGGCCATAAGCTTCCTTCTATTCGCACGCTCGCCAGCCAATATGCATGCAGCAAAAGCACGATTATCAAAGCATTGGAAGAGCTTGAGAAGCGTCATCTCATTTATGCTATGCCGAAGAGCGGCTATTACGTAGTAAAAGGAATAATCAGCGCTGACGACAGCACAGGCAGCTTGCTGGATTTTGCCCAGACAGCGCCTGACCCAGCCTTGTTTCCCTATCTGGACTTTCAGCACTGCATCAACAAAGCGATCGATACCTATCAAAAGGATTTGTTCCTTTACGGCACCGCCAAAGGAATGGATTCCCTCATTGAAATTGCGCGCAAGCAGTTAACGAGCTACCAGGTGTTTGCAGCAGAGCAGCACGTAATCATCGTATCTGGCATTCAGCAGGCGCTGTCGCTTCTTGCCGCGATGCCCTTCCCGAATGGCAAAAGCCAAATTCTTATCGAGCAGCCCGGCTATCATCTATTCATCTCGTATTTGGAGACGCGCCGCTTGCCGGTCATCGGCATAGAGCGCAGTCATGAGGGGCTTGATTTCGACCGATTGGAGACCCTTTTCCGCACGGGAGATATTAAGTTTTTCTATACGATGCCCCGCTTTCACAATCCGCTGGGCTGTTCTTACACACGCAAGGAGAAGCAGCTTCTTGCCAGACTCGCTGCCAAATATGACGTATATATCGTCGAAGACGATTATCTCGCGGATTTCGAGCAGGACAGCAAAGCAGATCCGATCTATGCCTACGACAGCTCGTCCCATGTCATCTACTTGAAGAGCTATTCCAAAATCATTTTCCCGGGGCTTCGCATCGGTATCGCCGTCCTGCCCGACAGCCTAACGAAGCCGTTTCGCGAGTATAAGCGGCAAAATGACATCGACAGCTCCATGCTCTCGCAGGCGGCGCTCGAAATCTACTTGCGCAGCGGCATGTTTGAGCGCCACCGCTCCCGAATCCGTGACCGCTATGCCGCAAGAGCCGCGCTGCTTGATTCGGCGCTTACGCGAGAAGCCTCTGCCGGGGGCGGTGCCTTCATGTATATTCGCCCTGAGCAGCCGATGGTACGTACGCATATCTTGCTTGATCCCTCCTTGTCGGAAGCATCAACCATCAGCCGCCTGCAGCAAGAATCGATTCTTCTGCAGTCCATTGAGCCCGACTACTTGTCCGGTTTCCCGCGAAAGAATCTATTAAAGCTGAACGTAACCAACGTGAAAGAAGATCGCATAGAAGAAGGAATCGGGCGGATTATCGGCTTAATCGCCCAATCCGCCCGCAAGTGAACTTACCATTTCTCGGATACGACCTTCGCCTGCGTGAAGAGCAGCAAATAGTCGCGGCCGCCGGCTTTCGAGTCCGTGCCTGACATATTAAAGCCGCCAAAGGGATGAACGCCGACCAAGGCGCCTGTGCACTTGCGATTCAAATAAAGATTGCCCACATGGAACTGCTCGCGCGCTTGCTCAAGGCGGCTGCGGTTCCGTGAGATAACCGCGCCCGTCAAGCCGTACTCCGTATTATTGGCGATCGCGATCGCCTCATCGAAATGCTCAGCCCGGATGAATGCCAATACAGGCCCGAATATTTCCTCTTGAGCTACACGAGCATAAGGATCAACATCCTTAATGATCGTCGGCTCTATGAAATAGCCGCTGCTGTCGCCAATTTTCCCGCCCAGCACGATCGTTCCTTCGCTTCGGCCGACCTCGATATATTTCAGAATGCTCAAATACGCACGCTCATCGATTACTGGCCCCACGCAGGTGCCCTGCTCGCTTGCTTTCCCCAGCTTGAGCTGCTTCGTTCTCTCCACTACCTTCTCGATGACCTCGTCGTAGACAAGCTCATCCACGACCGCCCTTGAGCAAGCGGAGCATTTCTGTCCGGCATAGCCGAAGGCTGAGGCCGTAATCGCATCGGCGGCGAGCTCCAAATCCGCGTCGGCATCAACGATAATTGTGTCTTTGCCGCCCATCTCCGCAACGACCCGCTTCATCCATCGCTGCTCCTGCTGAACACTCGAAGCCTTCTCGTTGATGCGAAGCCCAACCTCCCGCGAGCCGGTGAAGCAGATAAAACGGGTAAGCGGATGCTCAACTAGGAAATCGCCAACCTCGCTGCCTGCACCGGGCAGGAAATTGACGACGCCATCGGGCAAACCCGCTTCATCCAGCAGCTCTGCGAACTTGGCAGCAATCACGGCGGTTGCGCTGGCAGGCTTCAGCACGACGGTATTGCCCGCCACAACAGCGGCCATCGTCATGCCTGCCAGAATGGCAAGAGGGAAGTTCCAAGGCGGAATAATAATGCCGACTCCGAGCGGGATATACACGAGTTCATTGTCTTCCCCGCAGATTGCGACAAGCGGCTGACGTTCTGCGAGGCGCTCCATCTCGCGCCCGTAGAACTCTAGGAAATCAATGGCCTCTGCCGTATCGCCATCGGCCTCCGCCCAGCTTTTTCCCGCTTCGTATACGAGCCATGCAGAGAATTCATGCTTGCGCCGACGCAGCAAGGCGGCAGCTTTGTAGAGCACTCTTGCTCGGGCAGACGGCGCAACCCTTTTCCAATCCTCGAACGCCTCCGCCGCCGCAAGAACAGCCTGATGCGCAAGTGCCGTATCCGCTTGGGATACGATGCCTACGAGCTGATTAACATCGGATGGATTGATGGATTTGCGCTTTTGTATCGTTTCGATCCGTTCACTGCCGATCTTCAGCGTATACTCCTGTCCGAGCTCCAGCTCAACCTTGCGAAGCGCTTCCTGAAAGTCGTTGATGCTGTCGGCCTTGCTGAAGTCGGTAAACGGCTCATTCTGGAACGGCTCCCGCATAGACGTTGCCCCCTATCGCTATAAATCGATTCATGTCTACAAAATTTGTTCTCCCAGCAGCGAACCGATCAGCTCTACCGCTAGACGAGCGGTTTGGTCATGCTGGTCCAGCGCCGGATTCAGCTCAACGAATTCGGCTGAAGTCACAATGCCCGACTGATAGAGCAGCTCTAGCGCAAAATGTGCTTCCCGGTAGCTTAAGCCGCCTTTGACAGGCGTCCCCGTACCGGGTGCCTCGAGCGGATCAAGGCTATCGACATCAAAGCTGACATGCACCCCGTCCGTCGTCTGCTTGAATTGACCGATCACTTTTTCCATTACACGGGCAATTCCAAGCCGGTCGATATCATGCATCGTATAGCAGGCTATGCCTAATGAGCGGATATATGCTTTCTCTCCCGTATCTAGCGATCTGGCGCCTACTATCGCCACATGCTCCGGCTTTATTTTGGGAACAATGCCCCTCAAGCCCGTAAGCAACGGGATTCCGCTTCCAAGGCTAATGCCCAGCGACATGCCATGGATATTGCCGGACGGACTCGTGTCCTCCGTATTCAGATCCGAATGGGCATCGAACCAGATGACGCCTAAATTCGCATAATGCTCGGCTAATCCCGCAATTGTCCCGATCGAAATGCTGTGGTCGCCCCCAAGCAATAGCGGGAATGAGCCATCAGCTACCAGCTCCGATACGCGCTCCGCTAATTCGCTGCTCATCTGGTGAACCTCTGCCAAATGCTTGGCATTGGCCGATTGAAGCGGCGGCGGCTGGACCGCCGGTCTTAGCTCGCCCGCAAGCCGGTAAGCGATGCTCAGCTCCGCTAATTTGGTCTCGAGCGATGCAGCGTGCAGGATATGCGCCGGACCAAGCTCTGCCCCTGCCGTCCCGGCCCCTTTTCCAAAAGGAACCGATAAAACGGCTACCTCTTTTATCCTCATAGCATTCACTCTCCTGTTGCTGTTGCTTCTCCATTGTGAAAAACCGACTGAATGCGTTCAAAAGCCCAATCGATTTCATCGGACGTTATCGTCAGAGGCGGAGCCAGCCTAATTACAAATTCATGGGTCTCCTTGCACAGCAGCCCTTCAAGCATAAGCAGCTCGCAATAAGCTCTTGCCGGAACAGACAGCTCAATGGCAATAAACAAGCCGCGCCCTCTAATTTGCACAATATCCGGATGCGTGAGTGCAGCCAGCTTGCTCATGAAGTAGCTCCCAAGCGAAAGCGAGCGTTCCGCGAGCTTCTCTTCCTCAATCACTGCCAGAGCAGCAATCGCTACGGCGCAGCTTAACGGATTGCCGCCAAAGGTAGAACCATGCGATCCCGGATCGAATACGTTCATAATGTCAGCATTAGCCGCTATAGCGGATACAGGCAATACCCCTCCGCCAAGCGCTTTGCCAAGGATGTACAGATCCGGGACGACCGCTTCCCAATCGCATGCGAATCTGCGGCCTGTTCGCCCGAAGCCGGTTTGAATTTCATCAGCGGCGAGCAGTACGTTATTCTCCTTGCACAGCGTAGATACCGCCGCAAGAAACCCGCTCGGAGGAATGCGAATGCCTGCTTCGCCTTGGATCGGCTCAAGCAGTACTGCTGCTGTATTTTTGTTCATGGCCGCCCGAAGCGCCTCGATATCTCCGTATGGAACGATTAGGAAGCCTGGTGCAAAAGGACCGTAGCCTGCCCGATAGCCCTCGCTCGATGAAAAAGAGGTTACGGTCAAGGTACGCCCATGAAAGTTTCCTTCAAAGACGACAATCTCCGCATGATCCTCAGGTACTTGCTTAACCCTGTACGCCCATCGGCGCACTGCTTTGATTGCCGTCTCAACCGCCTCCGCCCCCGAGTTCATAGGCAGAATCCGCTCCTTGCCCGTATAGGCGGCAAGCTTCGCGCAGAAAGCGCCCAGCGTTTCATTATGAAAGGCTCGCGACGTCAGCGTAACCTTATCGGCCTGCGCCATTAGTGCCGCAATAACGCGGGGATGGCGATGTCCTTGATTCAAGGCGGAGTATGCGCTCAGCATATCCATGTAGCGTATGCCGCTCGAATCCTCCATCCATACGCCTTCTGCGCTGTGAATCACGATCGGAAGAGGATGATAATTATGGGCGCCGTATTGCTCTGCCAGTTCGATATGAGTATGTGCCCTGTCCATCACCTGCTCCTTTCCGCAAGCTTTGCAAATATAGCCTTTTTTGAATGTTATGCGGCGACACGGTGACAAATAACAATGGAAGCAGCCTGATAGCTGAAGAAAGAAATATTTCTCTTGTGTGGAGGCTGAATGCTTGCTTTAATATGAAACGGGGGGATTGTACAGGATGAGAAATAAAAAGGTTTTTTTTTCGATGCTTATTAGTCAAATTCTGTTCGGCTTTTTTACGCTGATTTGGTTTTTTGTTTCTTTAATGTCCTTTATGATCTTTGACAACCCGAACGGCGAAAACATGTTTTGGCCGCTTCTGCTGTTCATCTTGAATTGGCTGTATCCGGTAGCCTTAATCGCATCCATTATTATCAGCTGGGTGCTGTATCGCCGCAATAAAATGAAAGCAGCGGTAACCATATCACTGGTTCCGCTGCTTTGGGTGCTTGCTCTCGCAAGCTTATTCCTATTCGCCTAAGGACGAACATGCTCCGCGGCTTCAAGAAACCGCGCCCAGCCTTGAGCCACGTTATCCTGCGCCCATTGCAGATGCGCCTCGTCCTCGTACTGCCTGAACGGGCACTCTATGCACATAATAAGATCCAAATACAAATCATAGAGTGCTCTTCGGCGCAACTGCTCCGGAGACAGCTCCTTCAGTCCGTAACCCGCCAGGAAAGCTGCTGATTGATTAAAATGGCTGAAATAATGCTCCATCAGCGGATCGCCCCAGAGAGCCCGCTCGAAATCGATGATGCCGGATACTTTGCCATCTTTAATAAAGACATTCCCGTCCCATAAATCCCAAGAAATAAGTCTTGGCTCCGTTATCTCATCTAAAGCGGCCGCTCTCTTGGCCGTTTCGCTTCGAATCGTCGCATAGCTCGCAGGCAATACCACCCCTTCTCTTTCTCCATCGGCAAGCACCCCGAGAAGCAGATTCATAAAGGTCTCTTGCCAGGATAGGACGACTTCCTCTGCAGCTGCGTACAGCCCAAATCGTTCTCCGCGAATTTCATTCAGCTCGCGGTTATATACGCCCAGCTGGTAGTCGATTCGGGCTTGCTGCTCCTCTGTCAAGCTGGATTTAACCTTGTTATACGGCTCGCCCTCCAGCTTCTCCATGATGAAATATTCACAGTTAACGAGTGATTCACTCACGTCGTAGGCATATACGAACGGTACAGGCACATTGCCTGCCTTCTTCACAAGCTGAAGCACCTCTACCTCCGTTTTCATCAGCCCTCGCTCATAGCTCATCAGCTTCGTGCCTGCTGGCGGGGCCGCCTTTACGATGACTTGCTTCCCGTCCTCAAGCGTAACGAGATATGCCGCATTCGCCCAGCCATCTGTCAGCTCGACAGCCGCTGACGCGCCTTGACCAAGAGCCTTCCGCGCGATCGCGGACAATTCGGCTTCGGTCAGCTTTCTTTTCGTTGAGCTCTCCATTCCTAGTCACTACCCTTCATCCATAGTAAGGGGCTTCCTGTTTCGACTACACCGAGTTATTATCCTTTGCCTATAGCCAAATGCGCCTCAGCCATGAACAAGTCCGGCATATTTCTCAGCTATGACTATTATCTAGCAGGTGTCGCGAGCTGAGCGATGCAAAATGCGCACGCTCAAGAAGTCATGACTTTGCTTTGTTATTACTCGGCTTTGTCGTAGTGCTCGGCACAAAATGCGAGCACCGTTTGCTCCTCGTCCTCTTCAAGCTCGAAATCCAGATAGGCATTCGTCGCCCTCGTCAAAAACTCGTATTTGGCTACTCTTGAGCCCGCTTCTTCCACGACAAAAATAACCCTTAAAGAGATCCCTTCCTCCTGATAAAGCTCATCATCCTCTTCTACCTCCAGATCCAGTACCATTTCGTATCTCTTCCCTGTCAGGATGCCGTACGGATCCTTCACCAACTCACTGCTGTATTCGGTAATCGTAAACATGTTATGTCCGCTCCTTTTGGTTGATTCATCCATCCGTATAGTGTAACAAAAACAGCCTGAAACTTGAAATACAAGTTTCAGGCTGTTTTTCTACTGCGTGATCGATCTTCTTACAGGCTGCTAAGCGTTTCCGTAAGAACCGGTACGATTTGCGATTTGCGGGAAACAACGCCTTTCAATACCGCTTTGTTATCGGACAACGCCACGTTGTAAGCTTTCTCTACGGCAGCAGCTTGAGCGCCGAGTGCAAGCGCTACGGAATCGTTGTTAAGTATGTCCGTAACGACCAGCAAGAACAGATCAAGTCCTTTTGTTGCGATAATATCGTTAAGAGCCGCTTCCAGCTCTGCTTGGCGGGAAAGAACATCGTTTGTATCCACCGCGTTTACTTGCGCGATTTCAACTTTGTAGCTGCCCATCGAAAATTCTTTCGCATCCAGGGAGATCAGCTGCGCAATCGTTTTGTCGCTCAGGTCTGCACCTGCTTTAAGCATGTCCAATCCGTAGCTGTCTGCGTCAACGCCAGCGATTTCGGCAAGCTCGCGGGCCGCTGCAACGTCTTGCTCCGTGCAAGTCGGCGATTTGAACAACAAAGAATCAGAAATGATTGCGGACAGCATGAGGCCGGCAATTTCTTTGCGGATTTCTACGCCGTTCTCCTTGTACAATTTATTCAGGATCGTTGCTGTGCAGCCTACTGGCTCAGCGCGGAAGTAAAGCGGCGCGCTTGTCTCGAAATTAGCAATGCGATGGTGGTCAATAACCTCAAGCACCTGTACTCTATCGATATCGTTCGCGCTTTGTTGGCGCTCGTTATGGTCAACCAGAATAACGGTATCCGTCTCGTCAGCCACGTTCTCGATCAAACGAGGTGCTTGGATTCCGAAATAATCCAGTGCGTATTGGGTCTCACCGTTTACGTCTCCAAGGCGAATCGCCTCAACGTCAGCACCTAGCTTTGTTTTCAGCTCAGCGTAAGCAATAGCTGATGTAATGGTGTCGGTATCCGGGTTTTTGTGCCCGAAAATAAGCGTTTTAGTCATTTCGAGATCTCCTTAAAGGTTATTTGTCGGCAGAGCCTTTACAACGATTAGCGGCTCAGGCCCTTTGGTACATTATACACCAGACGCGTAGGCGACGGCATATTAGAATAAAGAGCGATTACACGATAAAACGTTTATTCAATGAAGTAAGCTCATCGGACATTTCGCGAATTCGCTCCGCCGACGTGCTGACTTCGTCCATCGAAACGATCTGAGCGCCAGAATTCGCCGCTATGCCTTCGAAATGCTGGGCTGCAACTCGGGAGATTCGCTCCATCTCCTCAACGGAGGCCGCTACCTCCTCTGATTCCGCAGATACTTCCTCCGAGGCAGCCGACACTTCCTGCAGCTGCACGTTGACCTGCTCCAGACCGCTCACAATAGATCGGAAAGCCGCTCCGGCATCTTTGACCAAATGAAGCCCCGTCTCGACTGACTTCGTGTTCGATTCCATATCAGAGGACAGCTTGGCCGTTTGCTCCAGAATAGCGGAGATTAATTCCCCGATCTGGGTCGCCGATAGCTGGGATTGCGACGCAAGCTTGCGAACCTCCTCTGCTACGACAGCGAAGCCCCTGCCGTTCTCTCCGGCATGAGAGGCTTCGATCGCTGCGTTCAGCGCAAGCAGATTCGTCTGCTTCGCAATGCTTGCCATCATGTTTGTAATCTCACCAATTTCTCCCGATCGGCTTGTCAAATGCTTCGTTGCGGCCAGCATGGACGATGCTGTTTCATGGATCGTTTCCATTTCGGCCATCGCATGAATAATGAGTTCGTTGCCGCGCTCCGTCTGGTCCATCGTCTCCTGCGCCACATCCGACACAATGGCTGCCGATTCTGTAATGCGAAGCATGCTATGTGTCATCCCTTCAACCGCCTTGGTCATATCCGCTGCCCGCATGACCTGGATGTTGGCCCCTCCAGATGCATCCTGAATGCTCGCGGCAATTAATCGGCTTGCTTCCGTTGTGCTCCTCGCATGATTCGTGACGCCCTCCGAGGTATGGAGCAGCCGCTCCGAATTGTCACGCATGCTGCGAATTACCGTGCGCGTGTTCGTAACGAGCTGATCGAAGGTATGGGCGAGATGGCCGATTTCATCCTTGCGGCTCGTCCTGATCTCTACCGTCATGTCTCCTTCCCTAACTCTGGCTACCTGTGAGGTCAGCTTCAACAGCGGACGCGTCAAATAACTGGCCAGCAAAAACACGAGCACGATGCCAGCGGCGATTATGGCGCTTGTCACATAGAGGGTGGCCTTGCGATTATCATCCATCAGCGCGTAGACATTCGTCGCGTCAAAGTCAGCCCCCACGATACCGAGCAGCTCACCAGCCTCATTCTTCAAGGGCACATAGGCAGTTATAGTCGCCCCATATTCAGAATCATTCGTCAGCTCGCCGATTTGCGGCACGCCTTCCTCGAACGTTGCTACCATTCCCGGGTATTCGTTCTCTTCGGGATCGCCTAGCGCGGAGAAGTCCGCAGGATCTACGTCCAATGGTGCCCCGTCGACTACATAATAATAAACGGTTTTGCCGTCCAACTCCGACTTCGCCAGCGTATAGACGTATTTCAAACCGTTCATTTCTCTCATTGCGTTCAGTTGCTCCCGCAGCTTGAAATAGTAATCGGTTTCCCCCTCTTCCACGCTAAGCTTCGCGAAAGCCTCCACATCCACCAGCTTGGCTGCGTTCTCCGCCACCAGCTGCGCCTGTGCTCCTAACGATCGCTCAACAAGGCCGGTCGACGAGCGATAGATGGTCATACCGAGCACGATCCCAGCAAGCAAAATCAACATGGAGAAAAATAAAACCATTCTCGTCAATAAGCGATTCAACCAAAATGCCCCTTCCCGAATAACAAACTAATGTTTACACTATTTTACAAGATTCGACGGCATTTGTTCTACTATTAGTTTTATAAATACCCAGCTGATATACGCAAAAAAAGCTGCCCCTCGCCATCTACAATGACTTTTGGAACAACCTTTTCTAGTTATCTACTCAATCGGTTTCATTGACAATATCTGCTGCACGAATATTACCCAATCTTATCTTGGCTTCCTTTATTCGTTTAACCATACTTCCAACGTACCAAAGGTGCTTTTAGCTGCTTCAATGACTTGCTGAGCCGCTTCCTCTGAGTCAATCGACTGCTCCACCTGCTCACGAAACTCAGCCCACTTGGCGCGCGTTTCGGTGCCGTATGCGTTAAAATATTCCGTGCCTTTGTTTTCCTGCTCTGCCAGGGGAAGAAATTTACGAACCTGCTTCGTAATGATTTGTCCGCCCAGGGTCGAGCCTTCAATGACATACATATAGCCAAGCGCTTGCGGCACCGTGTAAAGCTCCGGCAGCTTGCTGCATTCCGGCAGGTTCTCAATTTCTTGCAGGCTTAGCCCTAGCGTATGCAAATCACGCTCGAGCAAAGGTGATTTTGCTCTCTGCCCCATAGCCTCTCCGAATTCGCCCCAACCTGACAATTGGGCAATCAACCGCTCCGCAGGCTTAATAAAGCCATAAAACTTCTCCAAGTAGCGAACGTATTCGTCTTGCGTCAAGGTTTGATTCATAATGGCTTTGGCATAGGGATTGCTCTCGATCTGAACGTGATTCGAGGCTGTTTCTTCGCGCAAACGGGTCATAATGCTCATTCGTCATCTCTCCTTTTTAATAAATAAACAAAATTGGATAATCCATAACGTCAGGCTTGCTTCATTATCAAGCAAATTGGATAACCAATAACTTCAGGCTTGCTTCATAAACAAGCTAATTTGGTCCTATTTCCATTTCTCACAGCAAGTGGCATATCTTTCATTATAAACGCTCGTATTTCAATACCCAAATAGAAATATCTTATACAGCCTTGCGAAGCGCGCAGACGATAGGATGGCTTCTATTGGTCGATGATTGCCATCATCCTCTACTGCTGCGAGCCCTCTAATACACCTGCTCCTGCTCCCATTCCCCGGCAAGCAATCCCGTATCCGGCAGCGGCAAACGCAACGCCTGCATGGCTTCTTCCAAAAAGCCCGCATCATACTTGATAGCTGCATCATGTATAAAAAAACCGCCCTCAAGCCATGCATTCTCTTGTTTCAGCAGGTTAAGCGTACGGATATCTTTCTTATATAAAGCCGAATCCCATCTTATTTTTTTCACGACACGGCCCATCAGATCGGCAGGAATTCCTTTCATCCGCCCAATGATCTTACCGGCTTGCGCTGGCTCGCTGCGAAGAAATTGATGTACGCGAAGATGCGCCTTCAGATAGGCCACGACGACCTCGCGGTTCTCACGGACCCAGCTCTCTTCGGCAATAACCCCGGCCAAGTAGTCCTCGACAAGCTCCTCCTGAAACAAAACCTGTCCCGTCCCATGATATTGCACGATGCTTAAGTAGGGCTCTACCAGCATGCCGCACTCTACCTGCTTGTGAACGATGCCGGCCATCGTTGCGTCCATATTCTGATGTACGATTTGATTGGGACTGCCGCCGACTGCGCTGAGCAGCTTCGACAAGCGATAGCCAGGGCTCGACTGTGCTACGGTACGCATCTTGAGCTTTGATATATCGGTTACTTCGCGAATGTGAATGCCCTTGCGCACAACAAGCGAGATCCCATTTCCACGCGCTGACTTACCATCGAAAGCGAGCAGGATAGACTGGAACGAAGGAAACAGCTGTGCCAGAGAGCTGCTGAGCGCAATGGGATAATCCCCCATAGAAGCAATCTGCACGTGTCCGCCGATCATTCCCTTCAAAAGCTCCGGTCCGTTGGCGGCATCCACCCATCTCACATCGCCCTTGCGTCCCGGCAGCATTCGCTCCAGCTCCTCTTCGAACCAGCCAAGCTCCTTCATTAGGGCAGAAGTCCATACGTGGGCATAGCCGCTTTGATAACCAATTGTTATGGTTCCCTGCTGCTGGCTTGCACCATGCTGAGACGCAGCTAAGTCAATGGGCGATTGCTGCGGTATGCCAGAGGAATGATGCTTTATCCAGCTCTCCAGCTCTAATTTATCGATCAAGATCTCTTTGCCAAGCTTCGTGAAAGGCAGTCGTTTCTGCTTGCGCCATCTGTCAAAGGTCGATCTGCTGACCCCAAGCATATCCATTGCCTCATGTATCGAAAGTAGATTGAGCCGCTTATCGACCATTCAATGCCCGCCTCCTTTGAATTGCCAAAGCCAATATCGTCATTCAACCTCGTTCATGGTCATTTATCGTCATTTCGTTGACACTTCCTCTGGATGGATCATATAGTCAATTATAGAAATTAATCCTTAGTAAGTCTATAGGATTATTATACATTCAAACCATAGGAGGGTTACTACATGAAAGTATCATCGAATAAAACCATTCATATCATGTTCATCTTGCTGCTCGCTTCCGCCTTGGCGCTCTCAGCCTGCGGCAAGAAGGAGGACACTGTTACTGCAAGCACCTCGGCTGATGGAGAACCTGAGGTAGCAGAGCTCCGCTACCAAGGCTGGACCGGCTCCGTATCCTTTCCCGAGCTTGCGGAGGATCTGGGTTACTTGGCGCCGCTGAAGCTGAAATATATCGGAAACACCATAAGCGGACCGCAGGATATTCAATCCGTCGTCACGGGCGACACTGACTTTGGCGGTGCCTTTAACGGAGCCATCGTCAAGCTGATAGCGGCAAAAGCCGAGATCACCTCCGTGCTTGCGTATTACGGATCTGATGAGAGCACCTGGACCGGCTATTACGCTCTCGACGACAGCCCCATCAAGACAGCCAAAGATTTGATCGGCAAAAAATTCGGCATGAACACGCTCGGCGGTCATCACGAGGCCGTTATCAAGGAATATTTGTACCGTGCAGGGCTTACGCTTGATGAAATCAAACAAGTAACACTCGTCGTTGTTCCGCCCGTATCAACGGAGCAAGCGCTGCGCGACAAGCAAATCGATATCGCATCGCTCGGCGGCATTTTGCGAGACAAGGCACTTGAGCGCGGAGGCATCCACCCCCTCTTTAAGGATACAGACCTGTTCGGCGTCTTCAGCGCAGGCAGCTATGTGCTCTCAAACAAATTTATAAAAAAGAATCCGAATGCGACTCGGTTGTTTGTCGAAGCGACAGCCAAAGCGATTGAATGGGCTCGCACTACCCCAACCGAGGAGGTCGTTGCAAGATACGAGTCCATCATCAATAAGCGCGGCAGGAAAGAGGACACCTCATCGGTTAAATACTGGCGAAGCACTGGGGTTGCTGGCAAAGGCGGCCTCATATCCGATAAGGAATTCGACACATGGATCAACTGGTTCGAAGCTGAAGGCTCGCTTAAAAAGGGCCAGGTCAAAGCAGCCGACTTATATACGAATGAATTTAGTCCCTACTTGAATGAAACCAAATAATTCACCATTAGGAGGAGCTTGCGCATGACAGCCAAAATCAGCATCCAGCATGTCCAGAAATCTTTTCGCATCAAAAGAAACCTGGGCCACCTCGCGGAAAACACCCAGCCAATATCGGCTTTGCAGGATATTAACTTAGATGTAAAGCAAGGAGAATTCATGGTCATCGTCGGGCCAAGCGGCTGCGGCAAATCTACCCTTCTCGATCTGCTGGCAGGACTTACGAAGCCCAATAGCGGGCAGATCCTGCTCGATAACAAGCCCCTTGCAGGACCTAACCTCGACCGGGGAATCGTGTTCCAGCAGTATGCGCTGTTTCCATGGAAGACGACACTCCAGAATGTGGAGTTCGGGCTTGAAGCCAAGGGAGTCGGCAAGAAAGAACGCCGCGAGATCGCTCAGCAGCATATCGAGCTCGTCGGGCTCGCAGGCTTTGAGAACCGCTTTCCGCATGAGCTCTCAGGAGGAATGAAGCAGCGCGTAGCCATCGCTAGAAGTCTCGCTTACGATCCCGAGGTGCTTCTTATGGATGAGCCCTTCGCCGCGCTGGATGCCCAAACGCGGGAGACCCTGCAAAGCGAGCTGCTGCGAATATGGGAGGCAACGAAAAAAACGATTATTTTCATTACTCACGGCATAGAGGAAGCCGTCTATCTGGGTCAACGCGTTGCCGTTATGACTTCCCGGCCTGGGCGTATCAAGAAGGTCATTACCATCCCTTTTGAGGCCCGAACAAGCGAGGAGGATTTGCGTGCCAAACCTGAATTCGTGCAGCTTCGCCATGAAATATGGGATTTGCTCAAGGATGAGGTTAGCAGAGCCCAGGAGCAAGAGAAAACCAAGACGTTAAAAAGCTTCTCAAACGGAAAATCGACTTTGAAAGGGGTGGCCGGCGATGGCTAACAGCAGCACAGGGGAAACAGTCGTTTTACGAGATAACAAGAGCTTAGAAGCACTGGAATGGTCACTCGCTAAGCTGCGGAGAGCTTTCAAATTTTCAATCGTCATTTTGTCGCTGCTTGTTTTCTGGGAGATCGCGCCGCGTGTCGGTCTCGTGAATGTAACGTTCTTCCCGCCGCTTACGGAGGTGCTTCAAGCATGGTGGCAGCTGTTCATATCCGGGGATCTCGCGGAGCATATGACAGCCAGCCTGTTAAGGTCAGGCGGAGGCTTCCTGCTCGCCATCGTCATCAGCATTCCGCTCGGCCTCGCAATCGGCTGGTGGAAGCCGGTAGCGGAATATTTGAACCCGCTGCTGGAGCTAATGCGGAATACGGCGGTGCTCGCTCTTCTCCCCGTGTTCATTCTACTGCTCGGACTTGGCGAAACGTCGAAGATTGCGATCGTACTGTATGCTTGCTCCTTCCCGCTTCTGCTCAATACGGTAAGCGGCGTCAAAAACGTCGACCCGCTCTTGATCAAATCGGCACGTTCCATGGGTCTCACTTCGGTTCGTCTGTTTTACAAGGTCATCCTCCCTGCTTCGCTGCCAACGATATTCGTAGGCATACGCCAAGCAGGCGCCAGCTCTATCCTTGTGCTGGTAGCCGCTGAAATGGTAGGCGCGCAGTCTGGGCTCGGATATTTTATCCAATATGCCCAGTTCAACTTTCAAATCCCGGGGATGTACGCAGGCATCATTACTATTTCCTTTATCGGCGTTGTCGTGAATTACTTATTGGTTGCGCTGGAGAAACGTTTAACGAGCTGGAAACAAACCTATAACGAATAGAAGGGTGCGATCAATATGAGTCAATCGAACAGGCAGCTACATTTGAATTTGTTTATTATGAACGCGGGGCATCACGAGGCTGCATGGCGTCATCAAGGAACGGAGCCTCATAACATAACGGATATTGAATATTTCACAAGACTGGCTAAAACGGCAGAAGCTGCGAAATTCGATTCATTGTTTCTAGCAGACGGGTTAGCGATTAACAACAACATCAAGCATGGAGCCTTCATCGGGCTAGAGCCCTTCACTCTGCTGTCTGCACTCGCTTCCGTCACACAGCGAATCGGCTTAATCGGCACCGTGTCCACCACGTACAACGAACCGTTCCACGTCGCTCGCAAGTTCGCTTCGCTTGACCATATAAGCAAGGGAAGAGCCGGCTGGAATATCGTGACTTCGGGAAGCTCTGTTGAAGCGAATAACTTTAGCAAGGACACGCATCTGGCTCACAGCAAACGCTACGAGCGTGCGAATGAATTCCTTCAGGTAACCACAGGATTATGGAACAGCTGGGAGGATGATGCGCTTATCATCGACCGTGATTCCGGAACGTTCGCCGACCACCGTAAAGTGCGCAGCATCGATCATGTAGGCGATTCCTTCAAGGTGCGTGGCCCGCTCAATATTCCGCGGTCACCGCAGGGCTATCCCGTACTCGTGCAAGCCGGCTCCTCCGAGGACGGCAAGGAGTTTGCAGCGCAATACGCAGAGGCGATATTTACTGCGCAGCAGACGCTGCAGGAGGCGCAGCGCTTTTACTCCGATGTGAAATCGCGGTTAGCCCATTATGGCCGTACAGCGGATCAACTGCTCATTCTCCCCGGCATCTGCCCGATTATCGGCCATACAGAGTCGGAAGCTAAGGAAAAGGAGCAGGAATTAAACGAGCTAACGGTTATTGATTACGGACTAACCCAGCTATCCCATATGCTAAACGTTGACTTGTTCACGTATCCACTCGATGGGAAGCTCCCCGAGCTGCCGCGCCTTGAAGAAATCAACGGCAATAAAAGCCGCTTTCAATTAGTCGTTGACTTGGCTGCCCGGGAAGACCTCACGATTCGCCAGCTGCTGCACCGCCTTGCCGGCGGACGCGGGCATCGGACCTTCGCGGGAACGGCGCTCCAAATTGCAGATCAGCTGGAAGAATGGTTCGTGAACGGCGCCAGCGATGGCTTTAACGTCATGCCGCCTTACCTGCCGGCTGGCCTTGAGGAGTTCGCGGAGCAGGTTATTCCAGAGCTGCAGCGGCGCGGTTTGTTCAGAAGAGAATACAGCGGCCATACGCTTCGCGAGCATTTTGGGCTGGCGCGCCCGGCCAACCCGCACTCGATTGCGAGCGCGCCTGCTGCAGCTTCCCAAGCTGCGGCAAGCTTGTAGCGCTTGCGGATACCCAGTAACGTCCGCCCTACGTTGCAGCTTCTGCAGTAGAATGACCATTTAGCAAGCCAACCTTTAACGTCTGCCCTACGTTGCAGTTTCTGCAATAGAATGACCTTTTAACTCGCCATCACCCACTCTACATTGCAGTTTCTGCAATATAATCAGCAGAATCTAGTTTATTTCAGCAGAATTTCCGGTTTTCGTTGTACTTTGTACAACGTAGCCCCTCAGGTGGTAGCGGATATGAGATTTCTATTGCACTTTCTGCAGCGTAGCTTCCACGATAGCTCAGACTAAACTTGGTTACTCCAAAACCCTAGTAACGCCTGAGCTATCTAGCAGCTTCTGCAGCATAACTTCCACAATTAGCCCAGGCCATACTAGGTTACTCCAAAACCCTAGTAACGTCTGAGCTATTTAGCGTTTCTGCAGCATAACCTCCACGTTAGCTCAGACCATAATAGGTAACTCGTCTCACCAAGTAACATCTGTCCTACGTTGCAGTTTCTGCAATAGAATGACCTTTTAACTCGCCATCACCCACTCTACATTGCAGTTTCTGCAATGTAATCAGCAGAATCTAGTTTATTTCAGCAGAATTTCCGGTTTTCGTTGTACTTTGTACAACGTAGCCGCTCAGGTGGTAGCACATATGAGTTTCTATTGCACTTTCTGCAGCGTAGCTTCTACGGTTGCTCAGACTAAACTTGGTTACTCCCAAACCCTAGTAACGTCTGAGCTATTTAGCGTTTCTGCAGCATAACCTCCACGTTAGCTCAGGCCATACTAGGTAACTCGTCTCACCAAGTAACATCTGCCCTACGTTGCAGTTTCTGCAGTAGAATGACCTTTTAGCAAGCCAACACCCACTCTACATTGCAGTTTCTGCAATGTAATCAGCAGATTCTAGTTTGTTTCAGCAGAATTTCCGGTTTTCGTTGTACTTTGTACACCGTAGCCCCTCAGGTGGTAGCACATATGAGATTTCTATTGCACTTTCTGCAGCGTAGCTTCCACGATTGCTCAGACTAAACTTGGTTACTCCAAAACCCTAGTAACGTCTGAGCTATTTAGCGTTTCTGCAGCATAACCTCCACGTTAGCTCAGACCATAATAGGTAACTCGTCTCACCAAGTAACATCTGTCCTACGTTGCAGTTTCTGCAATAGAATGACCTTTTAACTCGCCATCACCCACTCTACATTGCAGTTTCTGCAATGTAATCAGCAGAATCTAGTTTGTTTCAGCAGAATTTCCGGTTTTCGTTGTACTTTGTACAACGTAGCCCCTCAGGTGGTAGCACATATGAGATTTCTATTGCACTTTCTGCAGCGTAGCTTCCACGATTCCTCAGGCCATACTAGGTAACCCGTCTCACCAAGTAACATCTGTCCTACGTTGCAGTTTCTGCAATAGAATGACCTTTTAACTCGCCATCACCCACTCTACATTGCAGTTTCTGCAATGTAATCAGCAGAATCTAGTTTATTTCAGCAGAATTTCCGGTTTTCGTTGTACTTTGTACACCGTAGCCCCTCAGGTGGTAGCACATATGAGTTTCTATTGCACTTTCTGCAGCGTAGCTTCTACGGTTGCTCAGACTAAACTTGGTTACTCCAAAACCTTAGTAACGTCTGAGCTATTTAGCGTTTCTGCAGCATAACCTCCACGTTAGCTCAGGCCATACTAGGTAACTCGTCTCACCAAGTAACATCTGCCCTACGTTGCAGTTTCTGCAGTAGAATGACCTTTTAACTCGCCATCACCCACTCTACATTGCAGTTTCTGCAATGTAATCAGCAGAATCTAGTTTGTTTCAGCAGAATTTCCGGTT
>NZ_JACHXW010000026.1 GCF_014192395.1 Paenibacillus endophyticus
AAGTTAACCGCACGTGCGACATGCGTTTGCTGGGCGATGTCAATCCCAACGACGAGATGCTGAGCAGTAATTTTTTCAATGAGTTGATTTTGTCTTGCTTGCGATTTAAACTTCATAGTAGAGCGTCCTCCTGGATGATGGAATTTTTAGGGCTATGACCCGTTGCGTAGTTCCATCGTACCGAGGCGCTCATTTTTTTGCAAAGCTGATAATTAACGCTCTACAGGAATGCTAACGGGCAGGATAACGTAATCGCTCGACGAATATCCTTAGATTCATTGTTAAAAATAAAACAATGTCACAATCAAATCTCAAAGGGGAATTATTATGATCGTTAGGAAATTCATAGAGGCCGATATGGGCCAGATCATCACTTTATTTTACGAAACGGTACATTCCATAAATAAAAAAGATTACACGCAGGAGCAAATTGAATCTTGGGCAAACAAAATATCTCTTGTAAAGATTGACACCGATGCTAACATAACTGCGAGACCGTTATTTGAGAAAAGAGGATTCAAGGTTGTAAAATCACAAATTGTTGAACGTAACGGTACAAAAACCTGGAATTTTAAAATGAAGAAATCTTTAAGCAACGGGGTGAAGATATGACGTACGATCCGTCTATAGAGCAGTTGTGGAAGCGGTTTTCATCTAATTTTAAGGATAAGGATGACTTACCTGTATCCTATCAATTTGTATTTCGCTTTGGGGATACAAAAGAGTTGTGCGAAGAGTTGATGCGCTTAGTATTGGAGAGAAAAAAAACTGCGACAGCGTATTCACCCTGGTTTTTTGAGCATGACAGACTTCCGATACCACAAGCAGGGGATTACAGCATTGTTACAGATTGGGAAGGAACGGCAAGATTTATAATCCGGTCACTTCAGACCCATATTATGCCTTTCGTTGAGGTGAATGAAGAGTTTGTAAGAAAGGAAGGAGAAGGCGACTTAAGTTTGGCTTACTGGAGAAAGGCGCATGAAGCCTACTTTACAAGGGAATGCCTCCGCACCGGACATATATTTTCATATCAAATGCCTGTTTTCTGTGAAGTGTTTCAGGTCGTTTACGAGTAGCGCTGGCTTTATAAGCCGAACGGTCTAAAGGAGATAAAATGAAAATCAAAGTATTTAGGTCAAAAGAAAATTATCCAATGGAATTGTTGTTATCAGCAGACCCTTCTCTAAAACTTGTTGAGGAATATGTAAAACGAGGGGAATGTTTTATAGCTGAAAATGACAATCAAATTGTTGGGACTTATGTACTTTTACGAAACGATTGAATTGGTGAATGTTGCGGTAAAGGAAAAAGTGCAAGGCAGAGGGTTGGTTGGTGTTGCATGCAATGAGAACAGCGGCGTCAAAAGGATATAAAATCATTGAAAATCGGGACAGGAAATTCAAGCATTGGACAGTTAGCCTTATATCGAAAATGTGGTTTTAGAATCGTTGGCGTTGATATAGACTTTTTTGTCAGACATTACTCAGAGGAGATTTTTGAGAACGGCGTACAATGTAGGGATATGATTCGACTATCTCAGGATTTGGACCCCTATGATGGGGACAGCTCATTATCGTTCTAAACCTATAAGCATCGACATTACGTTCCTAACGGGAAACGATAGTTCAATTAAGACACAGCGGCACTGGCCATTTCGATGGCCGCCGCTCGTCGTCGAGCTATTGGGTAGAATAATTCCAAAGTTGGCGTCCCTACTATGCCCTAGAAAAACGGCAGAGCAGTGCTGAAGAAGCGGACGGCTTTTGATTATCCGTATGCGATTCATCCAGGTATCCGCGGATCTTGTGACAAGCCTGCTCCGCGCACGCCCGGTAGCCTCTGATATTGTTAATTAATGATAACAGTGATAAGCTAATAACATCTAATTTTAGGAGAGATGAAATATGGTGTATGGAGCCGATTACTTAGTCGCTAACTAAGTATCCTCCATTTAGGAGAATTCAGTGGAGGATACCTCAACAAAATAAATCTCGGGGGAATCCACGTTGAAAATTAAACTCCAAGCGATTAACATGGTTGAAACATCCGCAGCTCTAGGTCTCGGCGATGACCCGAAATATTCAATGGTTTTACAAAGTCAAATCGAGTATTACAACAAGGTAGGCTTTAATCCGCCATGGATTGGCTACTTGGCCTTATCGCATTCAAACGTTGTCGGCGTATGTTCCTTTAAAGGAAGTCCAACGAAAGATAAAGTTGAAATCGGGTACTTCACCTTCCCTGAACATGAGAGAAATGGTTACGGTACGCTCATGTGCGCCGGTCTAGTGGAAATCGCATTGGCAACTGATCCGAAGGTTATTGTCACCGCCCGTACGCTGCCTCAACATAATCCTTCTACGGCCATCCTGAACAAGAATGGATTTGTACGGCAAGGTACGGTCTTGGATGATGAGGATGGCGAAGTCTGGGAGTGGGTATTTGTAAAGTAATCAACGCATTAGCGAGGGGCGGTTGTTATCGCTCCTCGTTTTTTAGTCAACCAAAACGATAAGCAGGAAAAGCCAAACCATTGGGGAGATAATCCGAGAGACAGCCTTCACCGTTTCACCACGTCCGCCGACCAATAATAACGATCGAGTGTAGTTTCCAAGCTAACGGGGAACGATAGCTCAATAAAAACACGGAAGCAGCTGACTACAATAATCGGCTGCTTCATTACGCTAACTGGCAGTTTAGCGTGGATATAGGGAAGTTTATTTCCTGTATATGGCACAATAAATAAAATCAAGATTTGAAGGAAAGGAATAAATGGGGACGGATATTCACATTTTTTTGAACAAGAAGTGTATCGCAGCGGCATTCATGAAACTAACCGAACTGGAGAATGGATATCAATAGATAAATGGACTAAAAGCGACTGGGCTATTCTCTATCCCGAAAAAAATATCCAATTTGGGATGTAGATCGGAGCGATATGGTTTTTAAGGATAACGATTGCAAATCAGAAATAGTGAATATCATACGACAACGTGGTTTACGGCTGAAGAATTGCTTGCATTTAATTGGAACCAGGTGTTTCATTACGAGGATGAGACCATGAACGGTGAGAAAATCATGGAGTTCGTCGATTATGCAGAGTGTGGTAAAACGTTTATGGAGGTCGTTAATCGTCTATATAGCAGAAAAAATCCATCAGATATAAGACTGATTATCGCCTTCGATAACTAAAGCTGATCTCCTAGTGGCAAAAGTAAGTGAAGGCATGCTAATAGAACTTTTACCGAAGATGGAAGGATATAACCGAGTTCCTTTTATTCGAACCGATCTTTCAAAAGCAAAAACGAATTAGCCTTGGCGATAATTGAAGCCTTCCCGACAGACGAAGCTAATCGCATCTATGTGCTTGCAGACAGCTGGTATACGAGTCGCGATTTACTTAATGCTTGCAACGCTCGAGGTTTCCATGTCATTGCTGCGGTCCAATCGAATCGAACCATCTGCCCTGCAGGCATTCACAAAAGAAAACGCTGTTCGCATATTGCGAGATCTGAAGATGATCTCATAGCGCCCATTCGACTGCTAACACAACCAGTGTGTCTGTTTTCTGGTCTGATTGGCTAGTTTGCAAGAGTCAAGTAAATAAGCTGACGCCGGTAGAGTACCGATGTCAGCTTTCAGTCTAGGGCTTTTTTCAATGTCTACAAAAATGGGGCTTGACCAAAAAAATGGTGGGTTTTTTTTAGCCTGAGCCGTCCGATCAGCGATCGGACGGCTTTTTGCTCGCGGGCTGCTTGCTTTGGCCGAGGTTCAAAGTCTAGCTGTTGATCGTCTGCCCCTATTGGGCCAAGACTTTGTTCACGAAGACGACGCCTTGCCCGGCGAGACGCTCATGGAGCGCCGTGGTGGAAATGTCCGATACGGGTACATTCGACTCGATGGCAATGGCGGCGGCGACGCCCGCCGCCTGGCCGAGAGCGTAGCAAGTCGCCTGCACGCGCATTGAAGACATGGCGACGTGCGTGGCCGAGATGCTGCGACCGGCGACGATCAAGCCTTCTACGTTCTGAGGCAACATGCAGCGGTACGGTATATCGTAGCCGTCCAGCTTCCGCTCGTCGGTGTTCGTTCCTCCGGTCGGATTGTGGATGTCGATCTCGTAGTTGGTCTGAGCGACTACGTCCTCGAAGCGGCGACCGCTCGTCAGATCGTCTTCTGTCAGCGTGTAGCGGCCTTCGATCTGGTTCGTTTCCCTGACGCCGACCTGACCCGGAACATGGGACAGAATATGGTTTGGATGGTTCGTCCGCTGCAAGTAATTGGCGACGGACAGCGCTTGCCGGAGCGATTCCTTTTCCGCGTAGTTAATGTCTTTGATCTTGGCCCCGTTGCCCTTTACGCGCGTCATGTTGACGAGCAGCGTGCCGTCCCCCATGCCTCCCCAGTACAGATGGCGGCCTTGCGGAAGGTCGGGGATGGAGTCGTATTTGTAACAGTCTTCCGGTAGCTTTTGGCGGACCGGCTTGCCAGTGTCCTGCATCATGAACATGAGCGTCATCGGCTGGGTCAGTCCGTCATCGTCGCGTCCGGCCCTGGTAGGCACGCCGGAATCCTGCGCGACCCTGGCATCTCCCGTGCAGTCGATCACGACACGGCCACCGAACGCGCGGAGCCCTTCCCGCGTGTTAGCCACGACGCCGACGACCCGGTTATCCTCCATAATGGAGGAAACGAAGCTGACGTGGTAATAAACTTCGACGCCTTCCTTCTCGAGCTTGCCGTTCAAATAATGGCGAAGCTCGAACGGCGAGTATTGCGGCCAGATCGACTCGTGATGAGAGCTCGGCAGCGCTTCCGGCAGAAATTCCGAGATAAACTCCCGGTAGATGCCCGTCACGTTGCCGACGCCCATGAATACGCTTACGTTGCCTAGCGTTCCCATGCCTCCGAGTTGTCCCGACTGCTCCAGCAAAATCGTTTTCTGCCCGCTGCGCGCGGCGCTAATCGCCGCCGCCGTTCCCGCAGGCCCTCCTCCGACTATAATGACGTCGGCATCGTCGAATACGGGGATGTTGCGCTCCAGCTTTATTTCGCGATTTGACATAATGATCGTCTCCCATCCTCAATTTGTTCTTCTTGGTTTTAATTGTAGGTGAAATAAAACCTGTTTTATAGTTTCATTTTTGTTACAATTAGTACAGGTTAAATGTGCAAGGAGGAGCAATCATGTCTATGAGGAAAAAAGTGACCCTGCAGACGATTGCGGACGAGCTAGGTTTGACGATTCATACCGTATCCAAGGCGCTGCGGGGTTTGCCCGGCATGTCCGAGACGACGCGCAAGGCGGTCGCGGATCTTGCGCGCGAGCTGGGGTACCGGACGAAGGAACAGGAGGCGGGCGTCGCAGCGGAACGTATTCCTTGGGCGGGGGCGAAGCCCAGGAGGTTCGCGATGCTGATCGTCGGCGACTCCGATTTTCACCAGATGCAGCTCGAGGGGGTGCGCGTCCGCCTGAACGAACTGGGGCATTCGCTCTATCCGCTGCTAGTGCCCGCCGAGATCGACGGCGTGGACGAGCTCCGGCATTGGCTGGACAACAACGGACTGTCCTTCGCGGACGGGCTTTTCCTGACGGCGGTCGTCCCGGAGTGGATGGAGGCCGTTCTGCTGGAGCTTCCGATGCCCAAGGTACTCATCAATTACCCGCCGGACGTTACGGCGGTCGACAGCGTCATCTGGGACGTGGAATTCGCCATCCATCTATCCATGGAAGAGCTGTACCGGGCGGGACATCGCGACATTTTGTATATAGGGGAAATCAGTCGGCTAAGAGGGTTCCGCTTGCGTTGGAGCGCGTTTGCGGCGGCAGCGGATCGTCTGGGGCTGCCGAATTTGGCGAATCCCGCCGAGCATGTGACGGGCAGCGCCTCCGATCGCTCGGCATGGATGGAGCAGCTCGGCTCCAAGCTCAGCTCCGGCCGCTATACGGCCGTTATAGCCGCCATTCCCGGCGTGGCCGAATGGGTGTACGTGGCCTCGGGATTCTTGAAACTGAGCATTCCGAAGGATATTTCCTTGGTCGGCATGGAGAACGAAGCACATCCCCGTTACGAAGGCACGTCAAGGCCGCTCCTGCTCGTTCGCGAGGCGGGCGAGCGCGCGGCGGAGCTCATGCTGCGCAGAATCGCGAATCCTCTGCTGCCATATGAGCAAGTGAGGCTGCGGGGAGTGTTTCACCCGGGGGAGACGATCCTCGCCCGGAAGCCATAGGGGGCAAAAAAGTCATGAATCTACTGATTGTGGTCATGACTGTCCTCTATCGGCCAATTAGGTAAGCGTTTACAATCAAAGGTGGACGATCGCTGGCAATGGGGCAGCGGCATCGTTCACCTTTTCTTATATGCATCCGGGTTTGAAAGGAGGGAAGGGAAATGATGGTTGGCGAAAAGCGGAAGTCGGCTGTCGTATTGGCAACGGCCTACTTTCTCGGAGGGTTGCTGATTCTGCTCGCTTGCGTCGCATGGTTCGTCGGACGCACGGACGCAAGGCCGGAGCAAGCCGTCGTTGCCGAGATAGAAGGGGAGCCAGTGACGGAGGAGGAATTCCGATGGGTGCTGGGACGGGAGCGGTCAGGCGTCATCGAGCAGTTCAAGCGCGATCATAAAGCCGTTGTCGACGAAACGTTCTGGCAGCGAGAATACGATGGCATTACGCCGTTGGAGACCGTCAAGCGGAGGGCGCTCGATTCGGTGGCGCGCATGAAGGTACAGCTTCAGCTGGCCGAGCGGCATGGCATCATTGAGGATGCTTCGTACGAGGGGCTTCTGCTGGAGATGGAGCGGGAGAACGCCAGGCGGGCAAAGGCGCTTGCGGCAGGGCTTCCGGTGTACGGTCCGACTCGATTCGATTGGAGCGATTTCGCCGACTTTTATATCGGACGGATGACGATCGAGTTGAAGGGCAAGCTCGCCGAGACGGTGCTGGCGATGACGGAGGATCGTTTGAAACGGCATTACGAGGAAATAAAGGAGGAGCTGTTCCGACTGGAAGGCGAAACGCGGTTCTATGCCATATCCGCCCCGTATCGGATAGACGGCGTAGAGGATGGGGAACGGAAGCGTGAAGCGGCATCCGCGCTCGGCGAAATACGCGCTCGTCTGGCTGCGGGCGAAGCGGCGGGCCCCCTGTTCGACGAGCTGGGCAAAGAAACCGCGAAAGCGGGAGAGACTTCCGTGCTGCATGCGGCAGAAGAGCGCTTTGATGCGGCATCGGCGCGTTATTACTACAAAACGCTTCCGCCATTGTACGAGCTGCTTGCCGATGCGCCGAAGCCCGGCACCGTCGGGTCGATTCTCGACGACGAGGCGAACGGACGATACATGCTGGCCGTCGTCATCGGCAGCGAGGCAGGCGGTTACGCGGGCTTTGAGGAAAGCAAAGACAAGGTGCGGCAGCATGCTCTGGAAACGGCGTACTCCGAATACGTCGACAAGCTGACGAAGGAAGCGCGGATCGTCACGATAGGCAGGCTTTACGAAGGAATCACATTGGAGTAACGGAGAGGATGAGAATAATGGGAATCATGAATAAGCTTCATTCAAGGCTGGCCGTGCTGGCGCTGATATGGACCATGCTGGTTGCGATGATTACGCCAATGGCGGCTTCCGCGGCGGCTGGAGAATCTTCTAACTCGACGGGCATTAGCGGCGAGGCTGTGGCGGCGACGGGAACGGTCTATTACGTCGACGATCTGGAAGGCAGCGACGAGAACGCGGGCACGAGCCCGGAAGAGGCTTGGCAAACGCTCGACAAGGTGAACGCGAATTCGTTCCAGCCTGGCGATGCCATCCTGTTCAAGGCCGGCGGCGCTTGGTCCGGCATGCTGAGCCCACAAGGCTCGGGCAGCGACGGAGAGCCCATCGTCATCGACAAATATGGCGAAGGGGAGAAGCCTCTGATCGCGGGGGACGGCGCCGACGCGGCGATTTACTTCTACAACCAGGAGTATTGGGAAGTCCGAAACCTGGAGATCACGAACTTCGCCGAGCTGCCGGGACAGCGCCGGGGCATCCACGTGTCCGGCGACAGCGGTAACGACTGGAGCAACATGAGGGAGTACAAACACTTCGTGTTCGAATATTTGGAGATCCACAGCGTGAAGGGACAGCAGGGCGGCGGATGGCATAGCGGCGGCATCATCGTCTGGGGACCGGCCTGGAATTACGCCGTATCCGACGTCGTCGTGCGCAACAACAAAATTTATTCGCTGGACAGCGTAGGCGTCTACTTAAACGGGGCGACGCGCAACTTCTCGTCGGGCAACAAGATCGAGAACAACATGATTTACGATATTTCGGCGGACGGAGCGGTATTGCTCAATACGATGGACGGCATCATCCAGAACAACGTCGTGTTTGACACGCACAAGCGGGCCGGCGGGTACCACGTGCCTCTCTGGACTTGGGGCACGCAGGATGCGGTCATTCAATACAACGAGGTATTCAACACGTATCCGGGCGGCGACGCCATGGCGTACGATTCGGATTTCAACAGCATGGGGACGATCATTCAGTACAATTACAGCCATAACAACGCGGGAGGCTTCGTGCTCGCGATCAACGACGGCACGAATAGCGCCAATTTCAACAGGGATACGATCATCCGCTATAACATCAGCCAGAACGACAAGCATACGGTCTTCACGATCGGCGGGCCGGTCGAGAATACGCTCATTCACAACAACACCGTCTACCTGCCCGAACATGCGACGACGCGCGTGGTCGGCAGCGGCGAATGGGGCGGCTATGCAACGGATACTTATTTCTACAACAACGTGCTGGTCAACCTCGGCACGGGCGGATATTCGTTCGGGCAGAGCACGAACAACGTGTTCGACAGCAACTTGTTCTACGGCAACCATCCGGCGAACGTAGTCGCGATGGACGCGAACGCAATTATGGCCGATCCGCTCCTAACGTCTCCGGGCTCGGCGACGATCGGCCGGGACACGGTTGACGGCTACCTGCTGCTGCAAGGCTCCCCTGCCATAGGCGCGGGACGGGTCATCCCGGGCAACGGAGGGCTCGATTATTGGGGTAACGCCGTGTCGGCAACGGCAAGTCCGAACATCGGCGCGTACGAAGGGCCCGGCCTTGATCCGGCCAACCTGCCTCCGCTGCCGCCGTCGCCGGAGGACGCGAACCTGCTAGCGAATGCAGGCTTCGAGAGCGGAGACTTCACGGGCTGGGGCTTCCATTACAACGGCGCGGAAATCGCGAGCTCCGGCATGCGCTCCGGCGCTTACGCGGCCAAGCTCGCGAACGCGGGCTCCGGGATGGAGCAGCAGCTATCAGGACTGGAACCGAACACGATGTACATTTTGTCGGGTTACGGGAAGGGCGTCGGCGGTGGATCCGCCGTGTTGGGCGTCAAAAACTACGGCGAGACGTTCCAGGACGTTCATGTGAATAGCACGGCTTACGGGTATAAGGACATCGTCTTCCGCACGGGGGCGACGAATACGAGCGCCACGATTTATCTGTACAAAAGCGTCGCTGCCGGCGAGGTCTACTTCGACGATCTGTCGCTCATCGAATACGGCGAAGTGCCTGGCTCCGCGCCGGCGATCGTCGTGCCGCCGCCCGTTTTCGTGGAAGGCGACAGCGACAACTTCAATGCCGCCGAGCTTGACGACCAATGGAACTTTATTCGCGAGAATAACGCCAAGTGGTCGCTGGACGATCGCGCAGGCTACATGACGATTGCCGGCGAATCCGGCGATATCGTGGACGGCCAGGCGACCGCCAAAAATATTTTGCTTACCGGCGCGCCGGAAGGCGACTGGACGATCGATACGCGGATGGTCGGCAAGCCGACGTCCCAATGGTCGCAAGGCGGCCTAATCGTCTACGAGAACGACCAATCGTACCTGCGGCTGACGCGGCTGTTCGGCAGCGGCAACCAACTGCAGTTCACGAAGCAGATCGACGCCGTCCGCCAGCATGCGGAGGTAGCCGACACGATCGATTCGGAAGTGGCTTACTTACGTATCGTAAAGCAAGGCAATAGCTATAGCGGCTATTATTCGGCTGACGGCATCTCCTATACGCAAGTATGGACGACGCAGACGGCCGATCTTGCGGAGCCGAAAATCGGATTTATCGTCTGCGCGGGAACGGGACTGACGGCATCGTTCGATTACTTCCATATCACGCCGGCGGACGCGACCAACCCGCCTTCGGTTACCGGCGTCTCTCTGGATGCGTCCGAATTGAGCGTTCATGTCGGCGAAACCGCAGTGCTGTCGGCAACGGTCGAACCGATCGAAGCGGGCAACAAAGCGGTCGCATGGAATTCAAGCAATCCAGCCGTCGCGCAAGTGGACGCGGGCGGCTACGTGACCGCCAACGAAGAAGGCACGGCCGTCATTACCGTGACGACAGAGGATGGCTCGTTGACTGATACGGTCGCCGTGGAAGTGCTGCCGCCGAAGCCGGGCAATGTCGCTCCGCTGGCGACCGCGACTGCGAGCTCCAGCCACGAGAACGGTAGTTTCCCGCCATCGCTCGTCATCGACGGCATCAAGAATCAGGATGCCAGCCGCTGGATCTCGAACACAACGGCAGCCGGTCCCCATTGGGTAGAGGTGGCTTGGGATTCTTATTACGAAATCGACCAAGTCAACGTGTATAGCGGCTTCAGAAGCTTGAACGACCGCCAAATTACCGATTTCGCCATCCAATATTGGGACGGAATGGCTTGGCAGACGGCCGCGACGGTGACGGACAATGCGCAGGACGGCAGATATGATCAATACAACGAGCTGACCTTCCCGGCGATCGTCACGAATAAGCTGCGCATGTGGATTACGACAGGCAGCGGGCACGATAACATCGCAAGGCTGTTCGAGCTCGAGGCGTACGGCGTCGCCACAGAGGTGGATCCGGTTCCGGCCGCCTCCATCGCGGTGGCTGGCGCAAACGGCGCGGCAAGCTTGCCGATTAACGGCACGCTGCAACTAACGGCTTCCGTGTTGCCGGCGAACGCCACGGACAAGACCGTGACATGGACGGTGACCGATGTTAATGGCAGCCCGACTTCGCTCGCTACCATTGATCAGAACGGCTTGCTCGCGACTCAAGCTACAATTGGTAGCGTGAAAGCGACGGCAACGGCGAACGACGGATCCGGCGTATCCGGAGACCTGATCGTCACGATTCTGTCCGCTCCGCCGACTATGAGCAATATCGCTCCGCTTGCCGCGTTGACGGCAAGCTCCACGCACCTGAGCAACGCGAAGGAGTTGGCGACGGACGGCCTCAAGACCAACGCCAGCCGGTGGATTTCGGCATCCGGCCTGACGGCCCCGCAGTGGCTTGAACTGGAGTGGGACGCTCCACAGACCATTAACGCCGTTAAGGTGTGGAGCGGCTTCCTCAGCTATGGAGGGCAGCAGCTCGCGGACTTCCAGATTCAATATTGGGACGGCTCGGCGTGGCAGACCGCGGCTAGCGTCGCCGGCAATACCAGCGATTATTTCAATGGGGGGTATAACAACTTGACGTTCCCCGCCGTGACGACCGACAAGCTGCGGTGGTATATAACCAAAGGCAGCAAGAACGACAACATGGCCCGATTGTTCGAGGTAGAGGTATGGGGGGCGGAGGCGCCTTAGGCGACGGTCTCTTGATTTAATGAAATGTATAAGTTTTCTCATACTGAGCTGTCGATGAAATCATCGACAGCTTTTCCATGCCTATAGGCGGCTTGAAAGTCATGAGATTACCGATAGAAGTAATATAAATCGCCTTATGGATTGTTATGGAATCCATTACAATTTAAAGTGTTTAATTATTTTAAATGTTGTTGATAAAGGTTGATTCTGATGACGACAGCACTAACGCGACCTTCATTTCCAACGTCACCAGTGCAAGTAGCCAAAATGCGATCTTCCTAGTTGGTGTATTCTTTGGTTTTTAAGGAAAATTGTGTCGAATATAACCAGAAATAAAAGGATTGTCTACTGCTAATTCACGTACACCTCTTCTACACTAAAACAAGATATAGAAAAATATTGAGGTGCGTCAGCCGCCCATTCGGAAGAGATAGCGCTTCTCCCGTAGGTGGCGGACGCTGCTGCAAGTCATCCCACTTAATCGTAGGAAGTAGGTCATCGATTGATGCCTGAACGCTTCGGAAATCTATTGAAAAGAATGAAACAAGTTACAATTATTGGATATCATGGTGCGAATAACTTTGGTAATGATATGATGCTGAATCCATTATTATAATTTTAGAAGAAGCTAACGTTAAGATCAATATTGTCGGGTTTGGAGAAATAAACTGGATCGACCCCGAGATAAAGGTGGGCAAGCTGCTTGGCAGAAAGTTCAAGAAAGAAAATTTGAAGTTATTCCACGAATTTTCCCGCGACACAATTTAGTCATATGGGGCGGAGGTACTTGCTTCACGGACGAAGAAGGAGACGGATTTTTTGATTTCATGATCCGTGCCATGCTAAGGGGAAAGAAAATCGGCTACTACAGCGTGGGCATAGGCGCATTAAATCAACTCAGCCGAAAGCTGAAAACGATGGCGTTGATCAATCTATCGTCATACGTTGGATTGCGGGACGATACATCGTTCAAACAGGCAAGTCAATATACCTTCTTCAATAAAAAGAAGGTAGAAAGAATGGAAGAAGCGGCCAACAAAAGCACTATGACATTAGTAGAAAGCCGCCAAAGACAGCGGTTGAATCAAGACAACAAGAAAAGTCTGCTGCTGGCTTGGAGAAATCTGAGAGCGTACAGCAAGGACACGACCTGAGATAACTTCGAAATAATTGCCCGTTATTGCTTGGAGTTTTATCGCGAGCATCAGTTGGAACAGATTACGATTATGGACATGGATTCATGGCAGGACAATAGAGTCGGAATGAAGTTCGTCGAAATACTGAACAGCCTAGAACCTTCAATCCCGGTTAACCATCACACAACCAAGGATTATCTGGAAAAATATCAGCTGATTGCGAAAGCCGACCTCATCCTCACTTCCAGATTGCATGTTGCCGTATGCGCTCATTATTTGAATATCAAATGCCTGACCTATAATTACTCTCCGAAAATTCAATACTTCGTTGATGAATGCGGGAATTCCGATATCGTACTGCTGGAAAAAAATTTAAAAGTGAGATAAACATAGCGAGGAGAAATGAAATGAGTGCGGTTTCGATCATCATGCCAACAGCCGAGGTTGCGGAAGACATTCGGCGCGAGTTGACCGAGAAACACGATTTAAGCGAGCTCCAGAGGATGTGGAGCATTCGGTTGCCGCAGTTGCGGGAGGATTTCCTGCGCGGTTGGGTGACGAACCGGTACGCGGATTGGGAGCTGCGCAGAAACTCGGCGGAATTGCGGATGGAGCTTCCGGAGCATGCGACGTATGCGGTGGCGGTTTGCGTGATCGATCCGCTGTCTGAAGACGAGACGCGTTTCGCGGCCGCGGACTTGCCTTTGCTGCAGTTTTCGCTGGAGAGTATTTCCAATGAAGCATTGCCGCCCGAAGAAGCTACGGTTTTTAACGATGCTAATGGCTCGCTCGTCCTCCTGTTCGTGAACCGAGAAGAGGAAAGCGTCAGCGACCTGACCAATCGAGTCAATGTTAGGCTAACGAGGCTCCTTAACATCGTGAAGGAATGCTTGAAGCTGACGGCGAGCGCCGGATTGGGCAGCGCGGGGGACTTCGCGAGCGTGCCGCGCTCCTATCAACAGGCTTGTCAAGCGCTTCAGGAGCGGGCTGTCTACGGCAACGGCATCGCAATCCCACATTTGGAAACTTCGAGAAACGGAGGGGCGATTCTGCTCGATACAGATTTTGAACGGCAACTGGAAATAGCCGTCCATACTGGCGAGAGGGAGAAAGCGGATGCCTTAATTGACGGCTACGCGGAGAAGGCGTACGCGAGCGCGGATTCCTCCGAGCTCATCTACGAACACCTGCTGTATTTGAGCGGCGTGTTCACCCGCATGATTCAGACGCAGGGATGGTCCGTGCAGCGAGTGCTGAAAAACGACTACAGGCATTTTCTGGCGCTGGATACGCTCGTGTCCAAGGACCAGATCGTGCAATGGGCCAAGCGGGTGAATCTGAATATCGCAGCCTATATGGCGAACGAGAAGAAGCGCTCCAGCCATAAGCTTGTGAAGCTGATTGTTGAGACGGTGGACCGGAATTTGGAAAGCGATTTGACCCTCCATACACTGGCGGAGCGCATGTACGTGAATTCTTCGTATCTGAGCCGCCTGTTCAAGCGGGAGACGGGAGAAGCGTACACGAGTTACGTTCTGGCGAGGCGTATGGAGAAAGCGAAGCAGCTGCTGCTCGCGGACGCCAAGGTGTACGACGCGTCTGCCGCCGTGGGATACCAGGACATTAGCTACTTTGCCAAAGTGTTTCGCAAATTTTGGGGCGTGGCTCCGAGCGAGCTGAAAAAATAAGCCTTAGTCAAGGTTGCAAATAGGAATGGCGGTGCTTAGGAAGGGATCCTTTGCACCGCCATTTTTCAAATCCGTTGTAATATCCTTCGCATGAATAAGATCATTTGCTAGGTTCGTCGATAAATCCGAAACGTTCGGCCATGCGGACCAGCACGGTCGCAGCCTGCGCGCGGCTAACCGCGCCTTGAGGCTCGTAGGCATTTGCCGATACGCCCTTCATGACGCCGAGCTCGTACGCGATCCGCACGTCGTCTGCATAAACGGCGCGAATGCTGGCGAAGTCGGTGAACTTGACTACCATATCCATGGTTTCCGCCGCCGGCACAACTTTCAGAGCGTTTGCCATCGCCGCGATGATGACGGCCATCTCCTCCCGCGTTATTGCTTGATCCGGGAGGAAGCGATTGCTTTCTTCCGCGATAAGCCCGCTTAGCAAGCCCGCCGCGCTCAGCTTCGAGACGGCGTCGTAATAGGCATGTCGCTTCGGCACGTCGATGTAGGAAGGCGCATTCCCATCAGCTGCCGGAAGCTGCAGCAGATTCGCGGCCATCCGCGCGAATTCCGCGCGCGTCACGGAGCGGGAAGGGGCGAAGGCGCCTGCCCCCGTGCCGATCGCGAGCCGCTTCGACGCGGCCAGCTCGATCGCATCCGCATACCACATGCCCGCGGCTACGTCTTTGAACGAAACGGGGTTTGAAGCGACGATGTACGTGCTGTTCGTCATCGAGGAGATGACAACGGAGGCCTTACCGTTCTCCAAGAGGAGTCGGTGCGGCACGAATTGCAGCTTGCCCGACGTTTCCTCCAGCTTCCATGCTCCATACAGCTCCGGCAGCTCCATTGAACCGTTAGCAGAAGTCGGGAGCGCGACCGTGCGGACGATCGGCAACTTAAATTCCGACAGCTCGGCGATACGTTCTCCGTTTACGGCATGAATCACTTCCAGCGTAAACGATACGCCAGCGAGCAGCTTGCCTTGCGTCGTCTGGAATGCGACCGCTTGCCCCGTCGCGGCGTCGCTTGCTGCGTCCGCGAGCGTCAGCCGGAAGGCGGCTTGCGCGGCGATCAGTCCTTTGGCGGCCAGCAGCTCCTCGAAGCCGGGGACGAAGCTAGCCCAATTCGTCGGCAGACGGTAACTGCCGGTTGGCGACTTCACGAGCGCGAAGGAGCCGGGATGCTCCGACGCCATGCGGGCCAGCTCCGTCGCCGAGACGGTCAAGCTCGCCGTCCCGCCGTTCTCCGGCATGACGATTTCGTACGCGTTGCCGTCATTGCGATAGACGGGAACATCAGCAGGCTTGCCGTTCACGAGGATGCCGCTTCCGCCGGCAGATGCCGAGCTCCAATCGCCGTTGCCATTGCCGCCCGTTGCCGGGGGCTCCGGCGCCTCCGCTTTCAGCACGATCTGGCCCCACTTCTCGCGGTTGGAGGAGTTGCCGTCCACGCCGTTCCAGAAGAACTGGCGTTCCCGGCCTTTCGCGCCGCCTTCGTCAAAGCCCATGTCGTACCGGATGACGGTGCCGTCCGCGGCGCTGTCGATGCCGATATCGGCGAACGCGATGCGAGCCTCGATTGTGTATCCCAGCCCGTCCGCGTCAAGCTCTGCCGCCATTTCGACAGGCGGCTGCTCTTGCTCCCTATAGCCGTACCAGTAGGACGCCGTATGCATGACGCCTTGTTCGTCCATCGCGGCGGCCAGCAGCAGCTGGGTATCGCTGAACTGCATCGAGCCGCCGTCGTTCACGTTGTCCGGGCCGAAGAACAGCTCGATCGCATCGCCCGCCCACAGATAAGCTTTGGCCGCGGGGACCGTAAGCGCCTTGACGACGTTCGGACTCGACAGCGGCGTCGGATCGTCGATATGCGCCCGCAGATAGAGGGCTTCGTCATCCCAGGTCAAATTCATCCGCGCGCCGATGCCTTGTTTCATGACGCCGAGCACCAGATCGATGTCGGAGAGATTGGCCGTGACGGCTTGATCCCACGGTTGCTCGAAATCGCCGAGAACGGGAGCCGTCGCGGACTGCGGCACGTCCAGCTTTTTGTCCGAGGTCCGTTCGGTTTGCCCGGGCTTGAAGGTGTGCTGGTAAGGCGCAATGCTGCCCAGCATGAGATCGTAGAGCTTGTCGTTCGTGTCCGATACCGACTGGAGGAACTGTCTGTAGGGCCGACCCGCGACATTAAGAAGGCCAATCGCGCCTGCCTCGCCGTCCAATCCCTGAAACCAGCGACCGGTCGGCGCCTGATCGAGGAACGCGAACCAGTTCGCGCCGACGACGTAGCCGGAAGCGGCCGCCTTCTCCACGTAGTTGCTGTACATCAGCCCTTTCTCCGTCTCGTTCTCGGCCATGCGCGCGCCGAAGGTCAGCCCCGTCGTCGGATCGCCGTAATGGAATTCGGTCATGATGAACGGCGTGCCGCCCGATAGCCCGTACAGATGCTCCAGCATGTCCAGATTGAGGTCGTAGGTGTAATAGTTGTACGTCAGGACATCCATGTATTTGCCCGCGTACTCGGCAAGATAGTCGCGCAGCTTGGAGTCGTTCATGACGTTCGCCAGCCATCGGTCGCCCATGACGAGATGGCCGGGATCGTATTTTTTCGTATAAAAGGCGATTTGTTTATAAAGTTCGTCCAGATACAGCTTCGTAAAAGCGTCCATATCCCGCGTCGCAAGCTCCGTCTTCGCGGCGAAGGATAACCCCTTCAGCGCCTCGAAGCTCGGGGCGTTGAGCGCCCACGCGGCGTTGAAGTCCGCGATGCCGCCGTATTTGCCCTCCAGCATCTCTACGAGTCGGAGCTTGCTGCCCGTGGAGGCGCCGGCCGCCGGCACGGCCGTCTTCAGCTTGTCGTAGCGCAGCTCGTTCGCGAACATGTAGCCGATCAGATTGCTGTCGCCTTCGTTGGCGGCAAGATTTTGGAAGCGCGTATCCATCTGGGAAACCATGTTCGGGTGGAAAATATCGAACAGGCCGCTGTCCCCGATCTTCAAATCCGGCATGGGCAGCCAGTCGACATACGGCATGCCTGCCGCGTTCGACCAAGCTCCAAGCCCCGTGAACCCAAGAGACTTGACGAAGTCGACGCTGTCCGCCGAATATCGCGCCTGATCGAAAGGTACTCCCGTCCGCCGAATTTCGTTCGCGATGTAGAAGGAGAAGTTGCCGCTGCCGTCGTAGGCGGTCGCGAACTCGCCGGACTTGAAAGGCAGCCATTCGTAGACGGACTCGCGTCCACCGACGACCGTGCTCGTCTCATCGACGTAGCCCGTTCCGTTTACGGCGAGATGGAAGTACAGGTTGCCCAGCGGGTTCACCATAACCGACTTCCCGTTCAGCTTCTCGATATGGAAGTAGCCGGTTTCTTCAAAGCCGTACACCCCCTTGCTGCCCGCAAGGCCGCCGTAGGCATCCCTGTCGCCCGGAGCGGTCAGGCTCTCCAGGAAAGCATGGTCGGATTCGGCCGCGGCCGCGAATTCCACGTCGCTATGAATTTTGCCCGGGAACTCGGCGGAGCGGATCTGCCCGTACGAATCGACCAGCAAGTCCTCGGCGTTTACGTACGAGAACGTCCTGACGGGGCTTTTCCGCTTGCCGTCGATCTCCGTCCAGGCCGTAATGGACGTGGTACCGTTCAGCCGGATCGGCGCCTCGTACTTCGATTTGGCTGCGCTGCCCGCGATCGTGTAATAAATGGCGCCGCCGCTCTCCGTCGTCGATAACGCGACCAATTGGCCAGGCACAATGTTGCCCGAATCCGGGTTCGCCGTTACCGGCGCGGCATCCGGCATCTCGATCTCGTCCATATTCAGAATGACGAACGCCCCGTCCGTTTCCCAATGGACGTTGCCCTGCTCGAAGTCGGGATTCGGCAGCAGATTGTTGAAGCCGTCCGTGAAGAGCAGCATATCGTCCAGATAGAGAACGCCCGTATCGTCCGCGCTGACCAAGCTCAGTTCATAGTCGCCCGTCTGCTCCGCGATGAAGGAGAACGAAACTTCGTTCCAATCGCCGGTTCCGTCTTCGAAGCTTTCCTCGGCCGGCACCTGAGACTCTTTGCCGGCTTCGCTAATCCGGACGGAGAAGGCGGCATCGCCTTTGACATAGGCCTTGAACGTATAGGGTTTGCCCGCCGCAAGAAGGAGGGGCGAGGAGAGGACGGCTGCCGTCCCCGCCTCGCCCGCGGCCGCATCCAGCTTCATCGACCAGCTGCCGCTATGGGCGTCCGTGCTGTCGCCTTGCGACGAATAATCGATTGGGGCGAAGTGGCCCGCGGGGTGCCACCACCTCGCGCCTCCGTCCTCGAAGTTCTCGTCGATGACGGGATCGCCGCCAAGCGGGGACAGCCGAACGTCGTCGACGTAGATGCGCCCCGCCGTTCCGCTGTTGTCCCTGTCGCCGACCTTGATGTTGTATTTGCCCGACGCGGCAGGGGTGTACGTCGCCGATACGAATTGCCATTCGTCCGTTGCGGCGAAAGGTTTGGCAAGCACCTCCGCCCAAGACGTCGTATTCTGAATAACGAGCGCCATGCGGCCTGAGCCTTTGATCCAGGCGCCGAACTCGTAGGTTACGCCCGCGGTCAGCGTGGGCTGCGCCGAATAACTCGAGCCGTTCGTATTGCCGGATCCCTTGACGTCCGCCGTCAGCGACCAAACGCCGCTGCGCGTGAAGGAGGTGCGGGAGGGGACGCTTACCGCGTCCGCTCCGTTGCCAATGCCGCCTCCTTCGCCCGGCTCCTCGGGCTGCTCATATTCGCCAGTCGCGCCAAGCAACAGGATATAATCGACCTTGAAGTTGTCCCAGTTGTCCATCACGTCGTCGGGGTTGATCTGCAGCTTTACGGTTGCTCCATCCGGAATCTGCACATCGTCGATGACGACGTAGCCGTAGCTGTCGGACCAGGATCGTCCGTGCTCCTCGAACAGAATATTCGGTTTCACCAGCACGTTGTTGACGTAAAGCGAAGCCTTCTGATCGGATTGCCAGCCTTGATAGACGATCGCGATGCCGTCGTCCGCCTTGTTCGCGTTCGCGAATGTCAGCGAGTTGACCGAGCGGTACATGACGGCGAACTGACCGCCGGATGCCCATGGATCGCCGTGCAGCTTGTTGACGGGACCTGCCAGAACGCCGTCCTCGCCTTCGATCTTCACATAGTCGCCGCCGATGCCGGGTATATCCGAAGGAGCGATGGCGGGCGAAGTGTTCGGCGCGCCGTCCGGATGCCACAACTCGGCGAACTTCGCCGATGATTCCGGGAAGGCGACTGTGTCGTACAGATCGTGATCGCCATCGCTGGCCGACACGTTGAAGTAAACATGCCACGCTACATTATTGTTCTCGATCCATTCATACATTTTCTGGATAAAATACGGATTGTCGCCGCCGCCCATGCCGTCTTCGGCGCGCAGCGCGAGTCCCCATTCGCAGATGCCGAGCGGAACGCCTTGATCCTCGGCGAATCGGGCGATCATGTTCAGCCCCCAGTTGCCGTCGTTTACTTGGGCGTTCCAGGCAAGCTCTTGACGTCGCAGACGTTCGGTCGCGTCGGCGTCGCGATATTCCGGACCGTACAACGGCTTCCCGCCGCTCTGCGCCCAGGTCTGGTCGTAATGGTCGATGCCGATGAAATCAACGTAGTCCCGCCCCGGAAAAGCGGCCTCGAGATCGACGCCCCAGATGGAGGTGGACGGATTCCAGACGAATTTGAAGTTCTGGCCTTCAACGTCGCGTAGCGTCGTTACGAATTGGCGGAACGCTTCCGCGAAGTTTTCGGCTTTCTGCAGATGGTTCGGATCGTTGGCGTTGCCGATCGACCAGATGTACCAGCCGCCGTTGAACTCGTGGCCGAACCGGATCATCGCGTTCTCCATGCCTGCGGCGACGAGATTCTCGCCAAGTTGGCGGTAGTGGTCGTTGTAGTCGCCATTCGCCGAAGCAGCCAGACTGCCGCCCGATTTCGGGAACGGATAGGCGGCCCAGATCATGCGATCCGCGAAAGGCGTGCCTTCCCACGCGGCGAGCCGGTTGCCGCCTTCGAGATCGGACCAGGTGTTCTGCTCGAGGAAATCTTCCGCCAGCGCTGGCATCCGTCCGATCCATTCGCCGAAGTCGGCGACGCCGTCCGGATTGCGGTCCCAGGAGTAGACGCCAAGATTATCGACGCCGTCGTATTGCTGGGCGGGCGGGTTGTCGGAGCGGTCGGGGTAGCGCGTAAAAACGTCACCCTTGTCGCCGCCCCAATATTTGAGCTGCTGCTCGAAGCCCGGATTAAGCAGCAGATTGTCGCTGCCCGCCGCGGCCGCGCCGAAGAAAGCCTCGTCCGCGTACATCGTGCCCGCCGCTTCTGCCTGCGGATAGGCCGCTCCGGCGCTGTCGACGATGGAGAACACGACGGTGCCCGTGTACGTGCCGGAGTTGAAGCTCGCCGAGGCGTATGTCCACGTGTTGGTCGCTTTCGGTCGGATGTAGTGCAGATTCTCGCCATTGCTTTTGGCCACCTTGATTGTGACCGCGCCGCTGCCCCTCAGCCACGCACCGAACTTATAGTCCGTACCTGCGGCGATGCCGCCGATTTGCTGTGTCACCGTCTTCCAGTCGTTTGGCTTGCCTTTGGTTGCGGCCTGCATAGAGCGGCTTCCCGCGTAAATGTTGGCGGGGTCGTCTGGATTGCCGGGCTCTCCCGGATCGACAGGATCAACGGGATCCGTTGGATCTACCGGATCGATGGGGCCGCCCGGCGTTTCATGTTCCGCGGCTCCTCCGGCCACGCTGAACACGAGCGGAGAGCTATTGCTTGCGACGGTCCAATTCGTCAGCGCGTCCGAAGCCTCGAAGCCCGAATTGGCCAGACGGTTGACGCCGGAGCCTTTGACACCGAAAAAAACATCGTCGATGCGCATTATGCCCTGGGCTTCCGCTTGCGTAATGCCGGATCCTGGAACGTAAGCGCTGTCATAAATGGATACATGTAAATCTTCGTTGGTAGCGGCCGTATAATCCGCCGCCCAGTACGTCCAGCTACCCGTCGCTTTCTGACGGACGAAAGCCAGCGCGCCTCCCGAGCTTGAACCTTGAGACAGCTTCAAAGTAGCCGCTCCGGCGCCCTTGACCCACATGCCAAGCTCGTATGTCATGCCCGCCGCGATGCCTGTCACCTTCTGGGTCAGATAAGCCCAGCCGCTCGATTTGGCGGCGAGTTCCGCCTTGAGCGAACGAACGCCTTTGTAGACGGTCGTGTCAACAGGCGGATCTTCCGGATCGCCCGGTTCTTCGGGCACGGAAGCGCCCTCGACGACGCTGAACACGTCTTTTACGAGCTTATTCCACAGATTCATTCCGGCTTCGAAGCCGGCGTTCTGAAGCAGATTGGCGCCTCCGCCGCTCGTTCCCAAATAAACGTCGTCCACGTACATGACGCCGGCCGCGGTGCTTTGCGGATAGGCCGTCGCGGCGCTGTCCACGATCGAGAACGTCATTTTGCCCGAACGCGATCCCGAATTGAAGTTGACGGAATGGTACGTCCATTCCCCCGTCGCGATCGGCCTCGTATACGACACCGTTGCGCCCCCCGCGGATACCTTCAGCGTGGCGATGCCGTCGCCTTTTACCCACATGCCGAACGAATAGTCGGTGTTCGCGGCGATGCCGTCGACCTCCTGCTCCATGTACGCCCAGTTGCCGGCGTCGCCTTTCAAGTCCCCCCTAAGCATCTGGGTTCCCGAGTGCGGAGCCGGAAATTCGGCCGTCTCGGCGGCCGAATTTCCGGCTGGGAATACGGAGAATAACAAGGTCGCCGCGCATAGCAGGGCGATCGCTTTGTTCCAAGCCTTTCTCTTTTTCATCATGACCTTCCTCTCTCGAATTTGCTGTGGTCTGTCGCATGACCGGTGAATCGATTTCATTCTAGGAGAGAAAGAGACTGGATTATAGTTTCATTTTTGTTACAATCAAATTAATCTCGTATGTAGGAGGGAGGGAGAGGCCATGCCAAAAAAGAAAGCGGTTACTCTGCGGACGATCGCCGATGAGCTGGGACTGACGATTCATACGGTGTCGAAGGCACTGCGCGGGCTGCCGGGCATGTCGGAGTCGACGCGCAAGGCGGTTGCCGATCGGGCGAGAAAGCTTGGTTACCTGACCAAGGAGCAGGAGGCGGGGATGTCCGCGGAGCGGATCCCTTGGACGAACGCAAGGCCGCGGCGGTTTGCGATGCTGATTATCGGGGACACGAACTTTCATCGGTTGCAGCTTGGAGGCGTCCAATATCGTTTGAACGAGCTTGGCCATTCCTTGTATCCGCTCGTCATCCCGCCAACCGTTTCCGAGGGAGCCCCCTTCGAGGCATGGCTTGCCGAACACGACCTCTTTTTCTCGGACGGTCTGTTCCTTACTGCGGCGCTGCCGGAGTGGATGGAGACCGCGCTGTTGAAGTTGCCCATGCCCAAAGTACTCATCAACTATCCGCCGGATATGGCGGAGGTGGACAGTGTCATCTGGGATGTTGAATACGCGATGCAGCGTTCGGTGGAGGAGCTATACCGCCGAGGCCATCGCCGCATCCTGTACGTGATCGACATTGAGCCGCTGCGGGGCTTCCATCTTCGCTGGAAGGCGTTCACGGCGGCAGCTGCGCGGCTGGGGCTGGAGAGCCTCGCCGAACCAGCCATTCATGTTGTCAGCCCCGCGTCGGATCGGCTATTCTGGCTGTCGCAGCTTAAAGAGCGACTAAGCACCGGGGCTTTCACGGCCGTTATCAGCGCAGTGCCGGGGATGGCGGCCTGGGTGTACGAAGCGGCCGGCGACCTTGAACTTCGCGTTCCTGAACAGATATCCCTCGTGGCTATGGAGAACGAGGAGAACCCGTCGCTGCCGGGATTGTCGAGGCCGCTGCTGTTGGTCAGGGAAGCGGGAGAGAGAGCCGCGGAGCTCATGCTGCGCCGAATCGCCAACCCGCTGCTTCCCTACGAGCAAGTCAGGCTGCGCGGCGGTTTCCATGCAGGAGCAAGCATGAGGGAACGCTTCTGATTTTATATACCAGCAAACGCAGGGTCGATAGGAGGCTTTGCGTTTTTTTTCGTTCCCTGGTCCGGTAGCAAACTGTGTCGAATAAGACCAGAAATAAAAGGATCGACCGCTACTCCCCATTCGCCGCCTCCCCTACAATGAGAGACAAGACAGAGAAAAGTAGGTGGAGAACGTGAGCAAACGTAACGAAGGAGAAGGCGCTCTCCTCGGAACCGGCGGACGGCGCTGGAAGCTGATTCGAGGCAACCTGGATATGTATTTGCTGCTTATACCGGGCCTTATATTCTTGTTATTGTTCAAATACACGCCGATGTACGGAATCATCATCGCCTTCCAGGACTTTAACATCTTCGGCGGCATATCCGGCAGCGAGTGGGTAGGCACAGCGCAGTTCGAGCGACTATGGCATTCGGACGAATTCCTGCAAGTGCTGATTAATACGCTGCTCATCAGCTTGTACAAAATAACGATTTTATTCCCGATCCCGATCGTCATCGCGCTTATGCTCAACGAAGTGCGGCGCATGTTCTTCAAGCGCACAATCCAGACGATCATCTATTTGCCCCATTTCCTCTCATGGGTCATCATCTCAGGCTTGTTCCTTAACATCCTATCGCCAAGCGGCGGCATCGTGAACGAAATCATTCGTTCGTTCGGCGGAGAGCCGATCTCGTTCTTTACCGACAACGGCTTGTTTCGAAGTTTGGTCGTCTTCACGGCCGGGTGGAAGGAAATCGGTTGGAACGCCATCGTCTTTATCGCTGCGATCGCGGGCATCGAGCAGGAGCAATACGAAGCCGCGGCCATCGACGGGGCGGGGCGGATCAGACAGATGTGGTCCATCTCGCTGCCGGGTATGTTGCCCACCATCGTCCTGATGTTCATCCTGCGGATCGGCAGTCTGCTGGAGGCGGGGACGGAACAAATTCTTACGATGTACAATCCGCTCGTGTACGAAAGCGGGGACGTCATCGGCACCTTCGTGTACCGAATGGGTCTCGGCCAGCAGGATTACAGCTTCAGTACGGCGGTTGGCCTATTTAATTCCGCGGTCGGCTTCCTGCTTATCGTTATTGGCAACATGCTCAGCCGCAAATTCCTGAATCGCAGCATCTGGTAAGGAGGAACGTTCATGTATAGAAGAACTGCCAAAGATTTTGCGCTCGACGGCTTGATTTATGTCGTGCTTGTTATGATGGGACTTATCACGCTGCTCCCGTTCGTCAACGTCTTCTCCAAGTCGATCAGCGAAGAATGGGCGATTCTGGCCGGACAAGTAGGGATATTCCCGGTCGGCTTCCAACTCGACACGATGAAGTTTGTCGTCACGAACAGCCAGTTTCTGAACTCGCTGTGGATATCGGTGCTCATAACGGTCATCGGCACCTTGGCGTCGCTGCTCATTACGGCGCTGACCGCTTACCCGCTGTCGAAGCGCGAGCTTCCGGGCATGGGCATCGTCATCGTGTTGTTCATTTTCACTATGATGTTTAACGGGGGCATCATCCCTAACTATTTATTGATCCGCGAGCTAGGCCTCATCAACAATTTGGGTTCGCTCATTTATCCGGCGCTCATCAGCGTATTCAACTTGCTGGTCATTAAAAGTTATTTCGAAAGCTTGCCGACGAGCCTTGAAGAATCGGCCAAGCTCGAAGGCGCGAACAATTTCACGATTTTGTTCCGCATCATCTTGCCGCTAAGTGGTCCCGTGCTTGCGACGATCGGCCTGTTCTACGCCGTTCAATTCTGGAACGACTACTTCCACCCGATGCTGTACATTAACAGTTCGTCGCTCAAGCCGCTGCAACTGTACCTTCAGGACATCGTCATGAACGCGGATACGTCTTCGGCACTCGACAAGTCTGCCGACGATCTCATGAACGTGCCGGCGGAAGGCGTTCGGTCGGCAACGGTCATCGCATCCACGATTCCGATCTTGCTAGTGTATCCTTTCTTGCAGAAATATTTTATCAAAGGCGTGCTGATCGGCTCCGTCAAAGGTTGATTTGTTGATCGCAGACGGGCAAAACACATTCCGAGGGCATTAACTTTTCCAGCAGCTTCCTGCGCGATGAGCGTCAGGGCATGACTTCAGGTACCGGAGAATCGCCCGCCATCCGGAACGTTGATGGAAACTTAATGATATAGATTATACTAATTGCAGGAGGGTCTCATTATGCAAAAAGCTTACAAACTGATGTCCGTCATGGCTATGTCCGCGCTTCTGGTTACGACAATGGCCGCTTGTGCCGGCAACAACGGCAAGAACAACGAAGGATCCGGCAACGGAACGAACGGGGGAACCGAAGCGACGGCCAAGCCGGACGCGGAGAAGCCAGGCCTGAAAAGATTGAACGTATGGCAGAACGACGATTACAATGCATACCCGGTAGCCAAGCTGCTCGAAGAAAAAACGGGCTATAAAGTGCAATACGATATGCTGCCCCAAGACAAATGGGCGGAGAAGCTGAACCTGATCATGTCCTCGGGCGAAGCGTACGACATCGTCACTTCCTACAGCGACATGGCATTGTATTCGGATTACGCGCAGAAAGGCGCCCTTGTCGACCTGACGCCGCTTATCGAAGAATTCGGTCCAAACATCAAAGCGGCCATCAAGCCGGAATCGATGGAAGCGCTAAAGGTGAACGGTAAGCTGTATGCGATCCCGACAACCGTCACGTACGAAATCAACAGCTCCATCTTGATTCGCACGGATTGGCTCGACAAGCTGGGTCTGTCCATGCCGACGACGACCGATGAGCTGACGAACGTGCTGAAGCAATTCAAGGAGCAGGATCCGGGCGGCAACGGTGACCGTAACGTACCGCTTACGATCAAAGGCGACCAATCGATGATCGACAACCTCGTCGGCGCTTTCGGCATCGCCAATACATGGAACGACGTGGATGGCAAGCTGGTGTCGCGCGTTATGGATCCGGCTTACAAGGACTATGTCGCTTACGTAGGCAGCCTGTACGAGCAAGGGCTGATCGACCGCGAATTTGTAGCCAACAAAGACGCTACGGCGAAAGAGAAATTCGCGAGCGGCGTGGCCGGCGCCATCGTCGTTCACTGGGCGGACATTCCGGCCATCTCGGATTCTCTTACGAAGACAAAGCCGGAAGCTAAATTCGCTTTCATACCGGCGCTTAAAGGTCCGAACGGCGAAGCAGGCTTCGCGGCTAACGCGGGCTTCGACCGCCTGACGTACGTCCCGAAAGCATCGAATAATCCGGAAGAAGCCATCAAGTGGATCAACGCGAGTCTGGAGACGGAAACGTTCAAAAACATGGCGATCGGCGTCGAGGGCACGCACTATAATGTAGTAGACGGCGCTTACGAGCCAATCCAGCCGATCTTTACCGACGAGCGCAACCTGGCGAACAACTACATGGCTGGCACGGACGAAGAAAACTATCCGCAATACTGGCAGGCGCGCGTTCGCAAAAATCCGGTGATGTTCGAAGCGTTCAGCTTCCTGAACAACGAGACGGCGGCCGAAGCGAAAATCAAAAACGTGCTGGGTCTTGCTCCTTACATGCAGCAATACTCCAAAACGAATCAGCAACTGGGCACGATGGTTGGCGACTACACGGTTAAATTGATCGCGGGCGCCGAGTCCATCGAAGGACTTGCCGATTTCCAATCCAAGTTCATGTCCTCCGGCGGGGAAGCCGTATCGAAGGAAATTAACGACTGGTACGCGACGACCAAATAACGACAACAGGATAAGCGGCGGCGATCACTTGTGGCGCTCGCTGCTTTCTTGTACGATCTGCCCGCCGGTCATGACAAAACGATCGCGCCGCAATATTCCCCATTCTTGCTTCGCCCATAATTAAATGACAAAATGAAATGAAGAAGGAAGGCGTATCGGTCTACTTCCATTGCGAGATGGCGTATCCGTTCGCGATGCGGCAATCGACAAGGTGCATGCCGAGCTTGCGAAGCAAGACGCTAGACAAGAAGAAGGGAGATGGCGGGCGATGTATAAACTGCTTATCGTGGATGACGAGCCAACGGTTCGGGCGGGATTGCGTTCCTATTTCGATTGGGCTGCTTACGGGATCGATGTTGGGGGCGAAGCGGATGACGGGGATGTCGCGCTCGAGATGATCGCCCGCGATCGGCCCGATCTGATTCTGACGGATGTCCGGATGCCGAGCATGGACGGCATTACGATGTCGCAACGCATCTCGGAGGAATATCCGTCCATCAAGATCATTTTCGTCAGCGGGCACGACGACGCCGATTATCTCAAGTCGGCGATGAAGGTCAGCGCGGTCGACTATATATTCAAACCGGTTAATTTGCAGGAGCTGAGCACGGTCATTAAGCGCGTCGTCGCCGATCTGGACGCGGAGAGTTCCGAGCGGATTCATAAGCAGGAGCTGCTTGTTAAGCTGAAGGAAGGCATGCCGCTGCTGCGCGAGAAGTTTCTGCTCTCGATGATCGGTGAGGGGGCGCCGAAATCGGAGTTGGCCGAGCGGGTGTCGTTTCTGGGTTTGAATTTGCCCGTGAACGCCTCCTACTGGGTCATGGTCGTTTCCGTTGACGATCTTGCCGATGTCATGGCGAGCCGTTCCGAGCGCGACCGCCAGCTGTTATGGTATTCGGTGCTTAACATTTATCAGGAGCTGCTCGACGCCCATATGCGAGGTTACGTCTTCGAGCACCGGATCGGCGAATTCGTAGGCGTGCTGCAGGTGGCGGAGCCGGGCGGAGATTCCGCGACCGAAGCGGCGGAGGCGTTGTTCGCGCTCGCCGGCGATCTCAGGTCCAATTTGGAGCGTTGGCTCAAGATCGGCGCGACGATCGGCATTAGCGATTTGGCCGGCGGGTTGTCCGGACTGGCGCGGGCTTACAAGCAAGCTCGCGAGGCGGCCGATTATAAGTGGTATTTGGGCAAAAACCGCATCATCACGATGGATAGTCTCGAGGGCGCCGAGCCTGAGGACGGCGCCCTGCGACGATACGATTACGAGTTCAACGAAAAGCTGATTTCCGCGCTTAAGGCGGACGACGAAGTCAAAGTTGGCGAGGCCGTGGAGTCGATTTTCGCCAGCTTGTCTTACAGCAGGCCGGATGGCTTAAAGTACGGTCGCAATCTATGCTTGCAGTTGGTCCTTGCGATCGGTCAGCTTCTCATGGAGCTTGGCACGGGGGATCCCGAGCTGGAAGCCATGGAAGCGGAACTGACGGAAGCGTTGTACGAGAAGGAGACGCTAAGGGATATGCGAAGGTTGATCGAATCGTATTTGGCCACCGTCGGCGAACGCATCCGGGAGAAACGGACGGGCAAGGTCGCCAACGTCGTGGAGCGAGTGCGCGCGTATATCGAGCTGAACTACGCCAATGGCGGACTCACTGTAGCCGATATCGGCAAAGCGGTGTATTTGTCCTCCACGTACGTTAGTCTATTGTTCAAGCAGGAGACGGGGCAGACGGTCGGCGAATATTTGACCCAAGTGCGCGTGGACAAGGCCAAAGTGCTGCTGCTCGATCCGCAATACAAGTTCTACGATATTTGTTACGCGATCGGCTATACCGATCCCAGCTACTTTACGAAGCTGTTCAAAAAAGTGACTGGCGCCACGCCTAGTGCATACAGGGACTCCCATGGGTAAAGTCCGGGAAACCGCTCTGCGCTTATTATCGCCGCTGCGCCAGACAGCGGCGATTCGTCGTTTCTCGATCCCGCGGGCTTGGCTGATCGCATATCTGCTGCTCATCGTGCTTCCGGCGGGCATTTTTTTGTACGGTTATTACTCGCGTTCCGCGGATATTCTGAGGAACGAGGTCGTCCGGACGATGCAGCAAGCGCTCAAGCAAGCCGGGAGCAATCTCTCCTACCGGCTCGAGCGCATCGAAGATATAAGCGACGCCGCGTTCATGAACGCCAACCTGCATTCGTACTTATCGATTAATTCGAGCGATCAATCCATTGGCACGCAGATCAAGGTCATCGAAGATTTGCGTTATTTGGTGGAGACGGTGCAGTCGAATTCCGACGTGTACCACATGCGGCTGTTTGTGGATAAATCCAAGCTGTACGCGGAAGAACGAATCAATTTCTTCACGCTGGATAGCTTGATGGTCAGGCCGTGGTTCCATTCCATCATCGAGGGCAACGGCGGTATCGTATGGACGGGCGTCTATAAGGAATCTTATCTCGGAGGGAACGACGAGACGATCATGTCCGCCGCGCGCATGCTGAGAGATCCGGGTGATTACGACAAAGTGTCGGGCGTGCTCATGATCGACGTCCGGCAGGACATCGTTTCCAAGATTCTCTCCGAGCTGCAGTTCTCTCCGGGTATGGCGGTTTATCTTGTTGCGCAGGACGGTACAATCGTGTATCATCCCGACGCCTCGCTGATCGGCAAGGCAGTTGATCCGCATCTTCGGGATGCTCTGAATGGCGAGGCCGAAGGGACGAAGTCGTTAACGCTAAACGACGAGAAAAGCGACGTGCTGTTTACGACGCTTGCGCCTACGGGTTGGAAGCTGGTCGCCCAGGGACCGGAATCCCAGCTGTCGCCCGCTACGCAGCGGTTGACGAAACGGTCGGAGTGGCGCTCGCTGATTGAGTATATCGCGTTGTTCCTGATTTTGCCGTTTGTCCTGTTAGCGATTATCGTGCGGGGGATGAACAGGCGCGTCAACCATGTCATCACCGTCATTCGCAAGGAAGGCAAGGAGGGGAGGGATGCGATTGACGGCCTGCAAGAGCTGCCGGCAGTTAATGGAGACTTCCATATGTTGGAGCGAAGCGTCGACCATCTCATCCTAAGGGTGCGAACGCTCGTCGAAGAGAATTACACCGCCGAGATTCGCGAGCGCGAAGCTCAGCTGTCGGCGTTGCAGGCGCAGATCAATCCGCATTTCCTGTATAACACGCTGGATACGATTAACTGGATCGCGATCGGCAAGGGCGCGACCGACATTAGCATGATGATCGATAGTTTAGCGAAGTATTTCCGCCTGAGTCTCAATAAAGGCAACACGATCGTCAGCGTGACGGACGAGCTGCGTCTTGCCGAGGTGTATCTCGAAATTCAGCAGAGCCGTTTCCTCGGCTCGTTCGAATTCAAGGTGGAGGTTGGCGAGGAATTGGAGGCGTATCGGATGCCTAAGCTCATTCTGCAGCCGATTGTCGAGAATGCTTTGCTGCACGGCATCCGCAAGGCGAAGGATCGTAAGGGACTGATCGATATTGCGGTGGAGCTGGACCAAGGCGATCTCGTATTCGTGATATCGGACAACGGCATCGGCATGGAAGAGGAGCTGTCTCGTCGTCTGCTGACGGAGGAGCGGGTCGGTCCCGGCGATCATACAGGCAACGGAAGCTCCTACGGATTGTTTAACGTAAACGAGCGGATCAAGCTATATTCCGGCGAAGGGTATGGCCTTAGCATCTCTTCTCGGCTCGGCGTGGGCACTTCCGTCACGGTCCGGATGAAAGCGGTGCTTGCGGCCTCCCGGAATTCAGCCGATAATGAGGCTGAATAGCTCGCTATTATTGGGAATCGCAGGCATCGCGGGAAGACGATTGCCGAGACGGCTTCGTTGAACGGGACGCGATATCGGAGCTTGATCGGGAGAGGTAAGTAATACGACGATGCAAAGAAACAAGTCACCGCTTTGCAGTTACAATAGGACATAACAAAAGAGAGCTGCAGTTACAACTCTCTCCTCCAAGCCCTCCTCATTCTCCACTTTTCTCCATCGGGCGTTTCGACCCTTTGTAACTGGCAAGCACTTTCCTTTGCGTACGCGCTTTGGTTAATAGCGATTAAATATGCCAATACTGCAGATACCGGTGTTCTATTGGTTAAAGGGGAAGTGCGACAGCATTTCCTCTTATTTTACCAGGAAGACTGACAAGAATATGGTCCAAACGGGGGGAATTAGTATTTTATGACGCAGTTTGCTTGGAGGAACATAAAACCGCCCCTGAAAGAGGACAGTGAAATTGGTGATAACACCTGAACCGATAGAGTTGCAATACATAAAACGACTAAGTGACGAAGAGAATACTCTGATCGAAGCGCTACGAACAATCCATATGCCTCCTGTAGCTGCTTTGCTGCTGGTTAGAAACGAACTGAAAGGACCGTTGGAAAACGGGACGATGGCAGAGATTCTGGACGGGTTCTTGGCGAGGCATACAGAAGGAGATGTCAGGTGACATGACAAGAATATATACGCTTAAGAAGCCGTAGATGGAGTACAAAGACGCAATCTACATAATGAAAGAAACGCCTCTCTAGGGAGGCGTTTCTTATTTCCATGTCTAATTGTCTTCCGGATATCGTTATTATTCAACGGGCAGCATCCCTATTATGAAGATATACGAGGTGTAATTGTAATGGAAGATATAAGTATCCAGAGAATTACTTTGAACACTACGTAGCTAGTTTTTCTAGCACAGGACAAACACCAGATAAAATTGGATTCGAGAATTTAGCAAGGTTGTACATAGATATTGAAGGCTCAGACACGTTTTCAGAATTGATAAAAGAAATTCAGTTAATTAAGGAAAATAATGATTGGTCTTACTTTGATGAAATAGCTAGAGATTTTGAAGTTAAAGATTTATCTACTAATAAACTAAAGGAAATGGCCGATGTAGCAATAACATATGAAAATGACTAAGTTGGGATTTAGTATAACTGGACGTTAGCTGCATTAATCTGGTTGCTAAACAAAAGTTAAAGCTATTGGAAACATAGAACTGCTAATAGTTCAAGTAGAAGTGTTTTAGTCCTTTAGAAGAAGCCTCTTTATACTGAGAACGTACTGAGAAAAAATTCTGTATATAAAGGGGGCGAGACCCCTCGCCTCCACCATGTAAATCCACAACCGCAAGAGGTTGTGGATTTTTGCTATTTCCTCGACTCTACACTGTGATTGAAGCATATGTCTAATGTATGATTAATTTACCATTCATGAGATTTCGATGCACTCATGACTAGTATAATCCGATATGATCACTGCAAATCACTATGCGAAGGGGGGGTGCTGTTGGATTACTTTCAAGCCATTCAGAGATTTGTTGATTATATGGAAGATCATCTTGATGAGGAAGTAGATATGGATGAAGCGGTGAGAAGATCCCATATATCCAAGTTTCACTTTTACCGATTGTTTAAAGCGATTATTGGTATAACCGTTCACGAATACATAAAAAGAAGAAAACTTAGTAAGTCAGCAGAGCATCTTCGTAACACCAACGATGACATCTTAATGACAGCAGTAAAGTATGGCTTTAATTCTCAAGAAGTATTTACACGCAATTTCAAGAAGCTATTTCACTATCCCCCTGGTAAGTTCCGAAGCATGAATGAGTTTAACTGGCAATCAAGCAGGACGAACAAAATTAATATAGATGCTCTTAAGCTGCGAATAAAGAATTTTAGCGGAAAAATCGTAGTTCATGAAGAGGTTGAGATCATAAAAGATTTAAGGCTGGTGGGCATTGAAAGAGTAACCAACGATAATAACAGCTTCACAGTGATTGATGCAATGGAGCATTTTATACGAGATGCTGAGCGAATACTAAACATTGTGAATGAAACCGTATATCGCGTTTGCTATGATATTGATCAGTCAGAAGAGATTGCTCAATATAAAGAGTTAATTGCTGTGGAGGTTACGGATCACTCTGACGTGCCGTTAGGAATGACAGCGAAGTGTATTGAATACGCAAAGGTGGTTACCTATACCCATAAAGGTATGCTATTTACAGGTACAGAAGAGAAAATTATTAATACTTATCAGTTCCTATATAGTTATCGGATCCCTTATTTAGAGTACGAACTAACCAATGAGTTATTGCTTGAAAGGTATGGCGCAGATTTTAAGGGGCCGTATCAAGAAGACTCAAAAATGGAGATTTCATTTTCAATTCGATAATAAAAATAAAAGTAGCAATAAGAATCAAAAGATAAGATGAGCGTTCTGGTATTTTTAAGTTAACGAGAAGTTAGCTTAGTAATCTAGGGAGCTTATTTTATTGGAGGGATTGTTTATGTGTACTACTTTTGCGCTTCAAAATAAGGTATCCATTCTGCTGGGACAAAACTATGATTTTTATTATGGGCATGGCTTAATTGTAGTAAGTAAGAGAGACCTGCTGAAGGATTCTCTTAAGGAAGAAGGAAAAAAAGGAGTAACGTGGACATCTAAATACGGAAGTGTTACCTTCACGCAGTTTGGGCGTGAGTTACCGATGAGTGGATTGAACGAAAAAGGCTTGGCTATTGCTATGATGTATCATGAAGATGGGCAATACCCGGGAGAAGACAACAGACCTGTTCTAAACGAGCTGCAATGGATTCAATATCAGTTAGACCAGTATGCTTCGGTAGAAGAAGTGGTCAATCATCTAGATAACATACGATTAGAAAAATCAATGTATGAGCTGCACTATATGGTCTCAGATGCTTCAGGACATACCGTCATCATTGAATTTGTAGCTGGAAAGCTACAGGTGATCAAGGATGCACAGTACTTTACGGTAACGAATACCAGCTTTGATAAGTCACTACAACATGCAAATCAATTCAAAGAAACCTCTGTATCTAAGCTGTCGAAGCGAGTAAATTCTTTGGACCGGTTCACACTTGCCTATCGCTTAGTGGAGAATAAGAGTCTAAGGTATGCATCTTCGCAAATTCCGATCGAGGAGGCATTTGCTGTATTAGGAGAAGTTTCGGTAAAACCCTCTCTCGGAAGCATCTGGAGATGGGTTGGGAACAAGATTCCGCCTACCTTTACGTATTGGAGTATTGTGTTTGATATGAAGAACTTAACGATTCATTATCGTGATTATCGGAATAAGGCCATACGCTCAATTGAACTGAAAAACTTTAACTTCTCTAAAGTTGAACCCGTATTATCCTTGCAACTGGATAATCAACTAAGGGGTGGAATAGAATCTAATTTCAAACCTTATACCGCTCAAGATAATGAACGAATTATCCGATTAAGCTATAAACCGATTACCGAAATTTTTCCGATAGAAGATCAGTTAGAGCTAGCTAAATATCCCGATACATTCAAGTAAGAGCGTATAAACATTGGTAGTACAAACGGGAATAGAGAGTGAAGAGATGTGGATTTACCAAGCCGCGTCTCGCCTCCACCAAACCATGAAAAACCCGACCTCGTGTGAACTGCACCCTAATTGTTAGACACCATCTAACATTGGAGGTGCAGTTCAACGCGGTCAGGCTTTTGTTATGTCTTGAGAAAGTAGACATTTTCTAGACATCTTTATATAAGCATGAAACCTGAGAGTGAAATTAGTAGACAAAATGTCTAGCGGTGATAAGTGAATTGAATGGTACGAAGAAGTAAAAATGCAGACAGACAAGTCAGTTGTAATAGTTACACCCTGTTAGTGACCATAAAAATAGTTGATAATAGTCATACGATATAATGAGCCAGGAAAAATAAAAGGAATAAGGGGCGATGCTGATAAGCGGAATTTTAGCGGTGAGATATAATTAATTTTTGCCGAATAGCTTTGAATAGTTAACAAAATTATAAAGATATTATGAAGATCGATTATATATGATTTAGTTTTATAAGGAGCGAAATTATGGAGATGAACATGCCTTTAATATCCCCACTATCAAGGAAATATTATCTTTATGCGGGTGAAACAAAAGAAAGAATACATCATAGAGCAATAGATATCAGAATGTGTTTAGAATATATATGCGACGAGATAGTCATTCAGTTTGTATCACCTGAAACTAACAATAAGTGGAATAAGTATAAGTTGCATAACAAAATTGAAGCTACTAAAGAGTTTATGGACAGTGTAGTAGTTGATAAAGTTTTGAAAGCAAAAGGAATAGGTAATAAAGGAGCACATGAAGGTGAAGAAGGAGCTTACACATCTCAAGATATTGATGATTCTCTTGAAGCTATAAAGCAATTCTCTTTAGAGATATTTTATTCCTATTTTTTGAAAAATGGGTTTGGAGATAATGAAAAGAGATCGTGGGTTCCTACTGTGTTTAGCACACTTCCGCCTATTTATAGAGTTACAATTTTATGCAAGTATTATAAATATAATCAGTCTCCGTTTGTTATTGATAAATTGTCTAAAGCATATTTAAAAAGTGGAATGAAAAAGGAAGCTATCGACTTTTTAGAAAATTGTTTTAAGAAAAAAGAAATTGTTGAAAATCAATTTGTAATTCTAAAGTATGATTTGGATTTGTTAGAACAAAGTTTTGATAGATTGCCTATAGCTGACACTTTAGAAGTTTCAAAGGATAATTTTAATAGATTAATACTGTCTATTAATGAAGACGAAAGGGATGTTTTCGTTTGCTTAGTGTCTACGATACTAAATGGAGAATCTTAAATCCCAAGTTGCTACTCGTATTGCGCATTGGATAGAGCGCATACCGCATCTCCATGGGTACATGAAAGAGATCTGCACAGCTTCTGAATTAATAGTCCTGGGGTCGCACCCTAAGATTCAAGATTACTGGAGTGAAATTAAGCACCGGAATGGACAGCTAGGATATGGGATATTTTCGCTGAAGTGAGGAAAGAAATACACGAGAATCGGATACTCTCCTCTTGCAGAGGACGGCACAGCCGTTTCTTCTTGTAGAAGGTCCAAGGAAAGTTGCGAGAGCAGAAATTATTAAAGTTTTAGGTTTTCATTTAAATGCGAAGTTATTACGCTAACGGTGGACGTTAGCTGAAACAAAGAATTCTGTTAATGAGCAGGAAAGAATGATGTGGTTGGTTCAGAAACCAGCTGATTTGGAAAAATTAGTCGGCGAGATTGAAATTGATTTAGATGACACGTTTACACATATAGATGTTTCAACAGGTGAGGTGATTACATTAACAAGAGAAGAAGTTCGAGCTGCTGAAGATAAGCTGCCGCTTGGACACTTCCACAAATGCCAAAAAGAGAACATTGAAAGGGCTATTTGCATACTCGAGGATGAGCACGGGTTATGAAAAATAAGCAGTAGACGGACTCCAATATAAGACCTGCCGCAGCCTTAGACCGAAAAGACAGGTCCTCGACTGCCGCAGGTATATTGAACTATCGTTCCCGTTTCAAGCACATAATATGCGAAAAAATTCCATGCACCTCCTGTCGATTGGAGAATGCACTAACATGTGGGTTCAGTCAGGACCCTTAAACAACCGGGAACCATCCAGATACGTTAAGAAGCATGTTCCACAATGCATCCGGTATGACCAGATCTTTTTGAGCCGTTCTTGGCAGGGTTGTTCTGATCTCGTTTTCTTGATCGTTCAGAACCTTTTCAATCCATTTCGGTTCCATAATGATGGCATGCGCTAGAGCTAATAAAGGTACCCCAGTGTTTAGAGCCTCATTAACATCTTCCGGTGAAGATAATCCGCCAACCCCGATAACGGGTACACGGTGGCCTGCCCGTTCTTGGATGAGCAGAACACGTGATTTCGTATCCGTCTCATCCCGCATTGATCCATCCCAAAAACCTCTTACGGAAACATGGATGTAGTCCAGCTTCTGCTGAGCCAAAACGTCTACCAATTCAAGCGTGTCCTCCATGGTTATACCCGAGTTTTCTCTTTCTTCAGGCGAAACTCTATATCCGACAATGAACGGATCTCTCGCATGCTCAGCAACTGCCTGTTTTACGCTGTCGATTATGGCGAGAGGAAATGTCATTCTTTTTTCTAACGTACCTCCCCACTGATCAGATCGGCGGTTAGAATGAGGGGAAAAGAATTGCTGAACCAGGTACGTATTTGAGCCTTGAATCTCCACACCATCAAAGCCTGCTTCGATTGCTCTGCGGGTTGCTTCTCCAAAGGCTTTAATCACATCCTTGATATCTTCTTCCGTCATTTCTCTTGGAACAACTGAACCCGGGCGTTCTGAGGCCACAGCACTTGGACTTATCGGCTGCTTGCCACCTGTTAGCTCAGGCGAAGCCATTCTCCCCGCATGGTAAATCTGTAAAATTGCTTTAGCCCCTTGTCTTTGAATCGTACCTGACAGTTTGTTCAGTCCAGGTATTAAAGAGTCATCATATACGCCAATTTCGTTAACAAAAGACTTCCCTTCTGGCGAAACATGACTGCTCGCTGTAATAACCGCACCTACTCCGCCTGACCGCGCACGATAGTAATCTAATTCTTGCTCTGACACGCCACCATCCTCATGAGAGGAAGAGTTGGTCATCGGCGCCATCAACACGCGGTTCTTAAGCTGTACTCCCGAAGGGAAAGTAAATGGTTCAACTATGGGTTTATAAGCAGGATTCATGTTTTGTTGTCTCCTTTAAATTAGTTTGGTACCTCTCCATTAGATGCCTCTGTTTCACAATTCAAGTTAAATCTTGCAAACTCCGTCCCCGCAGAGGCCGCCCTCAGAATCGCCAGTTGAACCTAAGTCAATCATCTGCAAAGGATGTTCTTCTCTCCACACTTGTTCAAGCAGTTCCAGGAACACGCCGCTTGGCCTTACCCCGGATACAGCGTACTTATCATTGAAGATATAGAAAGGAGTGCCTGTTATCCCTAGTCTGGACCCAAGATGCCGCTCTTTCTTTACTGTATCCTTGTATTTATCACTGGATAGCATATCAAGAACCTCTTGTGCATGAAGGCCGCTCTCGCCCGCAAGCCTGGCAAGTGTTTCATGATCGCCTATATCCGTCGAATCGGTAAAATAAGCTTTATAAACCTGAGTCATCCACTCTCCTGCTTTATTATGTTCTTGCGCATAAACGGCCACACGGAGAGCATCTGACGTATTTGATGGAATCATTGTGTCGAGATTATAGGTAAGGCCAATATCTTTGGCCATCTTGACTACTGATTTATTTCCTTCCCTCACATACTCAGTGGACATCCCTCCGCCATGAACTTCGGCTGTCCAGCTGTAATAATCTTTGCCGGTGTTGCTCGGAGCATTCGGGAATAGCTGGAACGGTCTGTAGACGAGTTCTACTTCAGCCTTATGTTCAAACTGTTCAAGGGCTATTTCCAAATTTGTTTTGCCTATATAGCACAACGGGCACATGACATCTGACCAGACCTCTATTTTCATCATTCCTTCGCCTCTTTCTCTGATTGGAAATAACTCTACATGTATGAATGCTTCCAATCCATTTAATCAACAATGTTTGAATAGTTAACAACAGTTGATTAATTAACATGTATTGATTTATATTATAAAGACTCGCAACAGAATCTCAATCGCTAAAAAACCGACTTTTGTCAACTAATCAACATATGATTTAAATTTGTTCATAATCATCCGAGGACGGACGGTGAGCCACCATCATGCCTAAAGTAGACAGAAGAATAATGAAGACGAGGGAAGCAATCAATAACGCTCTAATTGAGTTAATGTCTGAGAAGAGCTTTGAAAACATTACGATCAACGACATCTCGGAAAAAGCAAATCTTAACAGGGGGACGCTTTATCTCCACTATACGGACAAATATGACTTACTCGACAAATGCATAAAGAATCATTTGAGTCATATGCTGGAGTTTTGCACGTTATCAAAGCCTGGGGAGGAAAGATTGGATGTTATTAATTCACCGCTGCTGATGTTTCAGTATTTTGAACAACACTATTTGTTTTATTTCTCCATGCTAAGCAATAAAGGCATAACTTGTTTCCAGGAGCAGTTGATTCTAATGGTCAAAAATGGAATTATTGAGCGATTGAAGACCGAAGAAGATAACCATGGGGATAACAAAGAGGTTGTCGTTCAATATATGGCATCTGCCTTCGTCGGAGTCGTGGAATGGTGGATTAAAAATAAAATGCCCCTTTCTCCACAAATGATGGCGCAACAATTACGGGACATCTTTGAAAAAATAATGCCCTCGTCAGTGATTACTGGATCCCGGGGGGAATAATACGAGAATTGAACAACTAGTAGACAAAAACTTGATATCATTCGCGATAGCGCGGATCGATTACTCAACCATCGCCACATGTGAACGATGGTTTTTTATGCGACGGATTGTAATATGAAGTGCGACACCTAGAAAAACAAAAGGCCCATGAAGGCTTTGTCTAACAACTCGCGGATGCCGACTATGCGAACCAGAGCGGCGTTCCGTTCCGAACGTCCGTCCGGGACACCCTATTGCAGGTCCTCTTACATGGGCAATATCACCGAGGACAGATCAACCGGGCACTTCGGATCGAATCGACAGAGCCTGTCCAAGTCGATTACATTATATTCACGAGGCTCTAACGGGGCTTAATAATCACCATTACTCGGAATGGGAGTTGCATTTTTAAAAGCAGCTCCTCTTTGATTTATTCCGGTTATTTGAATAAACTGTTTTGTAGAAGGAATTTAGATGAAAGGACTAATGCGAAATGAAGAGAAAAGCAACGGTAAAATTAGATGATCTAATTACTGAGATTGAAATTCAAATGGATGAGACCCATACATATATAAACACCCAGACAGGAGAAGTTATAACATTATCGAGAGAAGAGATGAGAGCGGCAGAAGATGAAGAGCTACTTGAAAATTATCCGGATTGGCAACGAGAGAACATTGAACAAGCAATAAAGATTATAGAGGATGAAGACGAGACATACCTCGATTTCACATTAAGAAACGAGTTCCATGAGTATGAAATAGTAGAAGCATTTATCGAGACATTAGATAAAGCAGAGGTTCGAGAAAAATTGTTTGGAGCTATTCAAGGAAGAGGGGCATTTAGAAGATTTAAAGATGGAATCATTGAGCATGACGCCGAAAAACAATGGTATCAGTTCAAAGAAAAAAAGGTGAAGGAATTAGTTATTGAATGGTGTAAAGAGAAGAATCTTGTAGTAGAGGAATGAAGTGTTATTTGTTGGGAGGACCTGATGGTTTTCACTCCCATGTCATAATGGGTCAGTGCCTCTCATTCCTTCGTTACGCCAATCGAAGGGGTGGAGGCCGGTCTTGCTAACGGTTAGGGTCGGTACCCTTTGGTTTAATGAATCCGGTACTCCGTGCTTTCTTGAAATCCTGAGAATAAGCCAATACTCGTACAACCGCGAGGTTGAGTCCGGCATGCCGCAGCAACGTATTTCCGTGAACAAATCCGCTTAAATCCCCAGCCCCACCTAAAATACCGCCTCTGACCGACATGTTCCGCAAAAGCATTATTTTAATGCCATTCAAAAGTTGACCGTTCAGCTAACGTGCAAAGCTCCTGCATGAGGTGGAATGTACGGTTAAATGTTGAATGACCCAGTCAGTCGATCCTCTTTTCAATATCTTTACTTGTTCATGATGTTCCCTTAATAAACAGCAGGTAGTATAAGGCTAGTAGATTTAAAGGTCGCGTTTGCCTCCTCATTAAACCGGTTTAATGAATGAACGCTGATCGTGAAGAGGCTGGACTCCGAGTAAGGAATTTAGCACGAATCTAAGTTTCATAAATAAACGCCTATTTATCAAAACATCATCGGGAGGTTTTTAGCTGTGAATAAAAAGGGTTTATCTACACTCGTCTTCGGGTTGTTGACACTTAGTCTCGTCCTTTCAGCATGTGGAACTAATCAAACCAATAATGCTGCAACACCTGCATCAGACAACGGAGCTAAGGGAGATGAGGCTCCGGTGAAGGAGCTTCGCATTATGGCCGGAGTAGTCGGCGGCAAAACGCCGGAGGAAACAGAGCTCTTCGAGAAAGAAATTGAACGGCTTACTGGAATTAAAGTGGATATCAATAAGCCAGCTTCCGACTATGATACAAAGCTGACCGCAGCTATTTCCTCGGGTGAGAAATATGATTTGCTGCAAATTAGCAAAGAAAAGATGAACATTTTTATTGAACAAGGCATTTTGACGCCTCTAACAGATTTTGTAGAAGGCTCTGAGGTGTTGTCCGATATTCCATCGAATGAATGGGAGCAAGTAAAAACGAAGGATGGACAAATTTACGGTGTGTTCAGCAAGTTTCAAGGCGGCACAATGCCCATTGTCAGACAAGACTGGCTGGACAAGCTGAAGCTCAAAGCACCAACGACACTTGATGAATTTTACACTGTGCTGAAAGCATTTAAAGAACAGGACCCTGATGGCAATGGAAAAGCCGATACCTATGGTCTTTCTACCGCGGGGCTATATGAGATTCAGGGATTTATGAGCGCTGCGGGCCTTAAGCAAAGATACGTGATGGAAGGCGATAAACGTGTAATCCCTTATGCTACGGAAGCTGCGGTACCGGTATATGAGTGGTTTGCAAAGATTTATAAAGAGGGTATTCTAGATCCGAACTTTGCAACCAATGATTCAGGTAAAATGCGGGATTTGTTCCTTACCGACCGTGTAGGGATGGTCACTTATTGGGATGCGTGGGTAGGGCTGTTTAACAATACAAGGCTGCAAGAGGATCCGAATACGACCTTCCAAGCAAAAGGCATTCCAGGACCTGCTGGTCCGGATGGCACTATCCTGCTCCGTCGCGGCGATCCAGACGTATGGGTAATTCCAGTGAATGCGGAGCATCCCGAGACAGCTAAACAATTTATGGATTGGTGGCATACAGAACCCGGAATTATTCTTGGAAGCCTTGGTATTGAAGGCGAAGATTATAGCGTTAACGACGGCAAGTATGAGCTGACTGAAACAGGTAAAGATCATGGCATGGATCACGGCGTACCATTCTGGTACAACCAAAATGTGAAGCCTCCTTTCGGTAATCTTCCTGGCGTTGATGATGCCCAAAAAATTATAGTCGAGCATGCCACAGTGGAATTAACCCCTCCGGGCTGGACCGATGCAGAGAAAATATTAAACAATTATGCGATCAAAGCCATGACAGGCGAAATGCCTGCGGCAGAAGCCGTACAGAAGATGCATAATGAGCTGAAAGCAGCCAATTTAATCGACTGATAAATGATAGGAGTATGGTTAAGTTGACATGCTCCTGTTTCATTCAGGTATACAGCAAAGGCGGTGCATGACAGCATGAACGTAATCAAACGGTACTCGACCCTTTATCTAATGATGCTGCCGATCCTTCTTTATTTCATTATTTTCACTTATTACCCGCTGCTTCGCGGTTTAATTATGAGTTTCCAACAGTTTCGTTTAATTGGAGACACACCCTTTATCGGGTTAGACAACTACTTGAAAGTGTTGAGAGACCCCTTCTTCTATGATGTTCTCAAGAACACGCTCCAAATTGGCGGCGGCATCTTAATCGTTGGATTTGTTGCGCCCATAGTAATGGCTCTTCTGCTGAACGAGATTGCTCAGAGAAAATTTAAAAAAATTATTCAAATGGTTATTTATTTGCCTCATCTTTTCTCATGGGTCGTCATCGGCGGTATTTGGATCTTTATGCTATCTCCGGATGGCGGGGTAGTGAACGAGATTTTACTGGCTCTGGGCAACGACCGTCCCATTCACTTTCTATCCTCGGAGGCCTATGCCAAATGGGTCATGATTTTCTCGGCATCGTGGAAGGAAATGGGCTATATTTGTATTTTGTTTCTAGCCTCCATCGTCTCGATCAATCCATCTTTATTTGAAGCGGCGCGCATTGACGGTGCCAACCGTTGGCAGCTTGTTCGTCGTATTACGCTGCCAGCCTTGTATTCAACGATGAAGGTTGTCTTATTGCTGAATATGATGAGTATCCTTCGTATGTTTGACCAAATCTTTATTATGAGAAACCCGGCTATCGCCAAATATGTGGATGTGATTATGGTTTATACCTATGAGAAGGGGATCATGGAATTTAATATGGGTGTGGCTACTGCCGCAAGCTTTATCGTGATTGGGATGACCTTTATCCTCACCTTGCTGACTAGAATAGTAATTCGATATGACAATTAGAGAGGTGGACCTGTAGGCATGCATAAAAGCATATCGAGTAAAATATTCGACGTTGTCAATATCGTGTTTCTATTGCTCATCGTCGTCTCGATGATTATCCCTTTTCTTAATGTAGCAGCGCTGTCGTTCTCTTCCAACTTAGCTTCTATGTCTTCTTCGATCATCCTTTGGCCGAAGGAATTCAGCATAGAGGGCTATAAAACGGTTTGGGATCGATTAGATTTATGGCTGCCCTTTTTGAATAGCAGCATCGTTACGGTTGTGGGTACTGTTATGCACGTGTTGCTTAGTGCAACTGCTGCATATGTGCTCATTCAGCCGGGCTTGCCAGGCAAAAGGTTCCTTGTATCCTCTATTCTTTTGACGATGATGGTTCCGCATGAAGCAATCATGATCCCTTTGTATATTGTGAATAAGGATTTAGGTTTGATAAACAGTTTGTACGCGCTCATTATTTCGGGTGTTGTTTCTGGATTCAGCATCTTATTGCTGCGGAATTTCTTTCAGCAGGTTCCCTATGAAATGTCGGAGTCGGCGAAAATTGACGGTGCTGGGGAGCTGAGAATTTTTCTAACGATGTATCTGCCTCTTGCTAAGGCAGGGCTTGCTACAGTCACTTTGTTTGAATTCGTAAGCCGCTGGAATCAATTCATGGCTGCTCTATTATTTATCAACGACCAAAGCAAATATACGCTGCAGCTTGCGCTGAAAGCATTGATTATCGATACGGACTCGACGTCCAGCAATTTCCTAATGACAACCAACGTTAGAATGGCGGGCGTGGTAATTGCCCTTATTCCGCTGCTGCTCATCTATCCTTATGTGCAAAAGTATTTTGTCAAAGGAATCATGGTTGGCGCAAACAAAGAATAGCTAGAAGGGACTGTGAGACAATGGCCAAAGAAGAAGTGGTTATCCAGTACGCCATAGATCGCCTTGTTACACATGGAGAGGAAAAGCAGTACATTGAAATTCCTTTCGATATGCCTGAGCATGCCATGGAGATTTATGTGAAGCTGGAAGTAACCCCCTTAGGCGAGGCAGGCGCAACAATTGATTTGGGACTTAAAGGACCGATAAGAATGCGGGGCTGGAGCGGCGGAGCAAGAACGGAGTTTTTTGTGAGCAGGAGAGAGGCAACGCCTGGCTATCTTCCAGGAGAGCTGGATGCTGGTCAGTGGGCGGTACTAATCGGTGCATATCGAATTCCTCAAGAGGGCTGCCAAGTTAGCATTCACATCCAAATCAAAGTGGATCAACCTCGATGGCTTAAGGGAGACCTGCATACGCATACGGTGCATAGTGATGGCAGCTACACGCTGGAAGAAGCTGTTCACATTATGGAAGATTTGGGCTGTGATTTTATCGCAACCACGGATCACAACACGGTGAGTCAAAATTTCGCGCACCCCAACAATACGGAAGTCGTTCTCATTCCAGGTGTTGAGCTTACGACCAACTTCGGCCATGCCAATTTCCTTGGGGCAGTTGATCCAATCGCTGATTTCCGAGCTACACGCTTGGAGCATGTTTATCAATATTTTCATGAGGCGAGAGGCAACGGTGCAAACATCGTTTTAAACCATACGCACTGCGATTATTGTCCGTGGGAATGGGGTTTCAATGTCGATTATGATTGGATTGAGGTGTGGAATGGGCCTTGGACTTCAAGAAACCGTCGAGCCTTGGATTGGTGGCATGAACAGCTTACGCTGGGTAGACGTATCGTAGCCATTGGCGGCAGTGACACGCATCGCCCGGACCCTTGGGTCAAACATGCTATGCCGGCTACCTCGGTTTTTGCCGCCTCTCGGACTGTGAGCGGGATATTGGAGGGGATCGATAAAGGCCATGTCTTTATAAGCTGTTCTCCGCAAGGTCCAACGATCGAGATGCATATTGGATCATCAATGATAGGCGATATTGTAACGATAGATGAAGAAACTCTACTCAACACGTCAATAAAGGCAGTAAGCACGTTAAGGCAATTGAAAAAAGGCGACAGGATAAAAATCATTTCGAGCTTGGGTGTCGAGGAAGAGATCATTGCTGAGGAATCTGGACAACTGTCTCACGACTGGCCGGTTTTGAACCGAATATTCTATCGTATTGAGATATGGCGTTATTCTGAAGAGATGGACAGCATGTTATTGGCTGCAATGAGCAATCCAATCTATCTAAAAATGAATGGAATGCGAAAGGAATAAGTCATGAGCAAAATAGATGATGTGGCTAAGTTGGCCAACGTCTCCAAAGGAACGGTGTCTAATGTATTTAGCCGTAAACGCCCCATTAGCGCAGCAGTAGCCGAGAGAGTGCTGGAAGCATCCAAACAATTGAACTATATTCCGAATCATATTGCCCGAAGCTTGGCAACGAAACAAACAATGACCATCGGATTGCATATCCCGTTTGTTAATCATATCTTTTTTAATAGCTTCCAGACTCACATAATTAGTGGAATAACCTCTCATGCGGCAACGAGAAACTATCGCATTTTACTGGATACGATTTCTCAGCAGGACTTGGACCTTCCGAATCATTCCAGTCTGCCGATGGATGGCGCAGTTATTATTGATCCTACGAAGGAGGATGAGCGAATTAAACTGCTTCATGGGGTTAATATGCCTTTTGTTGTGATTGGGAAGCCGTCCAATTCGGACATAGAAGAATTCACATATGTCGATAACGACAATGTGCAGATCGGATATGATACATGTAAATATTTGATTGAAAAAGGGCATAAGCATATTATGTTCCTCAACGCGCCTGAGGCGATGACTGTTTCTGTAGATCGGAAAAAGGGCTTTGAAAAGGCATTTGAGGAACATCATGTTGAGCAGCAGAGTTACTTCCACCATTTTAAACCGAGCTTAAAACAAGAATCCGTTGATTTTGGCTATAATAAGACGCTGGAGATGCTAGGGGATCTCCAATTAAAGGTGACGGCGATTATTGCGGATGATGATCAATTAGCAATGGGGGTGCTTCGGGCACTATCTGCTTTAAAGCTGGCGGTTCCTGAAGAAATGTCTTTAATTGTTATTAGCGGCGATCCGTCTATAGCACAGAAAACAGAGCCGTTATTGACGACGATGGACTTGCGGCCGTTCTACTTGGGGGAAATGGCTGTTAATATGCTGTTCAGAAAGTTGAATATTGCGAAAGGCACCGTTTCGAATGAGACTATCGTACAAGCCAGCATTATTGAAAAGGGCTCTTGCCGCAGTATAATTGCGAATTAGAAAGAAATGGGTGCGAGATGCCCCATGGAACGGTACAATCTAAGTGGTCTTTTCGTATCCCGATCATGGATTAGGCTTAAAGCGGGAATGACCGAGAACGACCGACAGGCAGCCGGCTTCTCGCCAGCTGCCTGTCGTCGTGCTATTACGGTTCCGGCGGCGAGGCGCTCATTGCGGCGCAGTCCCGACGAACTCCTGCATCAGCTGATTGAACTTGTCGCGTTCGTCGTAGAACGAGCCGTGGCCGCTGTACATGAACGGCACGAGCCGCGAATGGGTAATTTTTCGATGCATCTCCTCCGCCTGGCTGAACGGAATGACCTTGTCATGAATGCCATGCACGATCAGCGTCGGCACCTGGATGCGAGACAGGTCCGCATTCAAATCAAAGTCCCGTAGCATGACGATGATCGCTGCCGTCGACCAGCCGGCGGCTTGCATGCCCATCTGATTGAACCAGTCCGAGAATGGCTTTGTAATGTACCGGAAGAAGAAAATGTTCGTCACGCCGAGCATCATGTTCGCCCGGTCGTTCAACGTTTGCTTCAGCAAATCTGCGGCCGTCTCCTTGGTGAAGCCGCGCGGCGCCGCCGCATCGATCAGTACGAGCTGGGATACGCCGCCGCCATTGTACCGCACGATGTATTTGATCGCAATCGCGCCTCCGGTCGAATGTCCGGCGAGCACGAAATCTTTCAACTGCAGTGTATCGACGACGGCGCGGATATCGTCCGCAAGCCGCTCTAAATTATAGCCGTCGTAGGGTCGGTCTGACTTGCCGAAGCCACGCCAGTCGATGCCAATGCAGCGGTAGCCCATACCCGGCAGCACGTCGTACTGATATTCGAACTGGTCATGGCTGAGCGGCCAGCCATGAAGAAACACGATCGTCTTGCTTCCTGCCGGGTTGATATCCTCTACATAGAGATTTACCCCCGGCTCTACTGTTACATAGTATCCCACCGTCATTGCCTCCGCGAATCAAAATCCTATCCCGATAAGATACGCGCTCAGCGCCTAAACGTGAATGTGACCGTCGTGTCGAAACGGTAGGATGCTTTTATCTATTTCGACGAGACGCACGCTCTTGCTCCGTTGTCTCTTGAAACCTCCCACACCTACTAAAAAATAGCTGAAGAAGTGGTCCACTGCTTTCGCAACCGTTGTCAGCAGCAAATAAAGTATTAGACTGGATGGCTTATTCCACACGGCTTTTCGAATTGTACTATCGTCAGACTTCACAACATATGTGTTAAACTGAGACTGGAAATCGAAACAGCGACAGCCAAGGACGAGAAAATAAAGTCCTAGATGGCCAAACCACCAAACCAATACCGGAAGCGGGAGCTTCGCGAACGGATAAATGTGCAATCCAAACATGATAATTAATGGTTTATGAAGACGAGCGCTTTTTACGGCTCGTCTCTTTTTACGTTATAGGGTGAGGCTAGGCTGGATATCTATCATGGTCAAAAAAGTACCAATGGAAAGTCATACCTCTCATCTATGAATCCAATCTGGCTTCGCAGATAATAAAGTAAGCAAATGAATGATATTAACATTCGGAAGGTGATGAAAGGTGAAAAAAACTTTAATCTCAGTACTAGCCGGGCTAAGCATATTGACTGCAGCCTGCTCGGGGAATGGCACTTCGACAGAATCGAACGTGCCGGCAGCAAATGTCGATCCGACGCAGGAGACAGAATCCAACGAGACGCAGAAACTCAGCCTGCGATTTATGATTCCGGTCGGCCCTGCATTTGCCAATTCCACATTTCCGGCAGCCGACAAGGACTTCGTTAAACAAACCATCGAAGAAAAATTCAACGTGGATCTGAAGCTGGATTATATGGTGGTCGGCGAGGATTACAAGAATAAGATGAACGTGCAGCTGGCAGGCGGGGATATACCGGATATCTTCATCGGTGACGGTGCCGCTTCGCAAAAGTATGCGACCGACGGACTGCTGGCCGACTTGACGACATATTTGAACGAAGAAACGATGCCGAATTATTTCAAGTGGGTCAAACAGCAAGAGTTGGACTCGTACCAATTGGAAGGGACGGGCTTTAACCGGGGAATCCTCCCCTTCATGCGTAATCAGTTCCCGGCATGGTACGTGCGCAAGGACTGGTTAGACAAACTGAATTTGGAGGTCCCGGCATCCTATGACGAGATGCTCGAGGCCATGCGTCAATTCACCAATAACGATCCTGACGGAAATAACAAGAAGGATACGTACGGGTTCTCGACATCAGGCAACGGAGCCAGCATTCCTCTGGAATTCCCGCAATGGCTGGCGAACGGTTTTGTGGCTGACTTCCAAATCGCCAATGGATCGTTTGTGGACAATCGGACCGACCTAGGCGTTCAGAAGGTGATCGAGGATATTATCGCCATAAGCAACGAAGGCATCCTTGATCCGGACTGGTTCTTGAGTAAAACTCCGGGACATCTGGATAAAGCGGCACAAGGCAAAATCGGCATGTTCTTTAGCGGAGATCAGAATGCTGCATTAGAAGGTGTCCCTAACAGCATTCAAGCGCGTACGAAGGCAATTAATCCCGAAGCGGACTGGCAGCCTTTTAATCCGTTCCCGGACAAACCAGCGATCTGGAAATACGGAGTCCCCGAAGCCTCCATTATGGTCGGCAAATCCGTAGCGGAGCAAAAACCGGAGAACGTGATTCGATCGTTCGAGATCCTGAACTGGCTGACCGGCGAGGAAGGGTATCTGCTGACTCATTACGGCCAAGAGGGCAAACACTACACGAAAAACGGCAATTCGATCACGCTCATCCCGGAGGCGTACGATGCCGATATCGCCAACGCGGGCAATTGGCTTGGCATCTATCGTTTCTTTACGCCGGAAGAGCCATCCGTGCTCGGATATGAAGTGATCGACCCGCGCATATCCCCGCGCGACCAGGCTATCGCGAAGACAGTGGCCTCGTTCCCGAAACATGACGCGCTTCCGCCGATCACGCTTGCCCCGCCAGAGGGTATGAACATCGGCGACCTTCGCAAGGAAATGAACAAGCTGCACATCAAGATGATCTTTGAAGATAAAAGTGCCGCAAAATGGCCAGCGTACCGCGAGGAATTAATGACCACCTTTAAAGGAAGAGATATCTTCCAAGGGTATACCGACCAAATCAACGCGGCGCTCAAAGATAATAAATTAAGCGAATTCAAATAAGGACAACCGAAGAAAACCCTGGTGGCACAGGGTTTTCTTCCTATCGGCAGCCAGACTGGCGGCAAGGAGGAAACAGGATGAACAAAACAATTGTGAGCGAGCCAATGAACACTGCTAAACCTATGGAATACCGAAAGTCGCTTCGGAGATTGTACCGGAGCAAATGGATGATGATCATGATGATTCCCGGACTGCTCTATTATTTATTGTTTCACTATGTTCCCATGGCGGGCATCCTGATCGCCTTTCAAGATTACAACCTTTTGAAGGGCATAGGGGGAAGCCCATGGGTAGGATTGGATAATTTCCGAATTATCTTTCAATCCCCCGATTTTCCTCTTATTATGAAAAATACGTTGGTTATTAGCGTCTATCGGATCGTGTTTAATATGCTTCCGGATGTGATGTTGGCGCTTATGCTGAACGAAATTCGTTCGCAATGGTTTAAGCGGGTCGTGCAGACGATTACCTACGGCCCTCATTTTTTATCTTGGATAATCGTGTATGGAATCGTTTTTTCCTTATTCGCGCCAGGCTCGGGATTGTTTACGACGTTCGTGCGAGACATGGGGTGGGGTGAGCTGAATCTGCTGACCGACGCCGACTATTTCCGTCCACTCTTGATCGGCTCCGATTTATGGAAAAACGTAGGATTCGGCGCCATTATCTATTTGGCCGCTCTTGCCGGCATTAATCAGGAGCTGTACGAGGCCGCTGTAGTGGACGGAGCGGGAAGATGGCGACAGATGTGGCATATTACGCTGCCCGGCATCCGCTCTGTCTTCGTGCTCCTGCTTATTCTAAGGCTTGGCAGCATTCTCGACGCGGGTTTCGATCAGGTTTATATTTTCCTGAATGCCAGGGTATATGATGTCGGCGACATTATCGACACGTGGGTGTTCCGGCAAGGTCTCGAACAGCTGAATTTCAGCATCGCCGCCGCAACCGGGGTATTCAAATCGGTGATCGGTTTAGTCTTTATTCTAAGCGCAAACAAACTGGCCAAGAAGGTTGGAGGTTCAGGCATATGGTAACCAAATCAGACCGACTCGTCGACGCCCTGATCTATATCGTTTTGGCTCTGTTCGCGTTATCGACGTTATTTCCGCTCTATTTCGTATTCGTAATGTCGGTAACGCCTTATACCGAGGTGCTTCGCAACGGTGGCTTTGTTCTTTGGCCAAGTTCCTTTACCTTTCAAGCTTACAAAGAAATATTCGCGAGCAGCCGCATACCAGATGCCTTGCAAATTACCGTTTTCATCACGGTTGTAGGCACTTTTTTGAATCTGCTCGTCACCTCGCTGCTTGCCTATCCGCTGTCGAAGAAATCGACGCCATGGCGCAACGGGATTTTGCTCGCGATCGTTTTCACCTTGCTGTTTAATGGAGGACTGATACCGACCTACCTGGTCGTCAGGGAGCTTGGCCTGTACAACACGATCTGGGCCTTGTTTGTGCCGGGAATGGTATCCACCTTTAACTTCCTGATTATGAAAACGTATTTCGAGAGTCTGCCCCAGGAGGTTGAAGAAGCGGCGCGTGTCGACGGCTGCGGCGATATCGCGACACTTGTGCGAATTGTGCTCCCGCTCTCGGCTCCCATTATGGCAACCGTCGGCCTATTCTATGGAATCGGTCATTGGAACGAATATTTTAAAGGAATTATGTACGTGACGGAAAGGAATCTTGCACCAATCCAGGTCGTCCTGCGCAACATGATTCAGACGCCGAGTATAAGCCAAGAGCTGGCGGTCAACTCGACGAATCTGGCAATGCTGCCTCCGGAGACAATCAAGATGGCGACGGTCGCCGTCGCCATTCTGCCAATCGTGCTTGTTTATCCTTTTCTGCAAAAGTATTTCATCAAAGGTGTCATGATCGGTGCGGTTAAGGGATAGAAGAGCGGCAGGCGGGAGCTTTTTTGGCAGCAGCACCCATTATTCCAATTCTATGTTAAGATAGGCACATTACATAGGATTAAAAGCCCTATGAACCGTTCTAACCGGAGGTGTTTCAAGATTGCCCGCCATTCTCCGCAAAATAACGAGTGCCTATAAACGATCCGTTCAAATTCGTTTAACGAGCTACTTTCTGATCATCCTCGTCCCACTTGTTGCTGTCAGCATCTTTGCCAGCCTCCGCTCCGAACAGATCCTGGAGCGAAAGGTGAATGAACAAACCAGAATCGCTTTATCATCAGCCATGGAAGCAATCGATATGACAATGAATAACATCGAAAATATGTCCATGGCATTGGCAACGGATACGAATCTGAATGAGCTGCTGAGCCGTGAAAATTCTCACTTGACGGCTGATATGACAATGGATTTTAACAAAGTGCTTAACCAGCTTTCCAATATGAATTCGGTCAACAATTATTTAACGCAATTTTCTATTTTTCATGCCTATTCCGAAACTGTTCTCTCCTCCAGATACGGGGGGAGAAGAATGGATGGGCTGCGGAACCAACCCTGGTATGACGAATTGCTGAATTCCGGTGGTAAACGACTACTCTTAATTCCGCGCGCGGACGAATTCGATTCCTATCAACAATTGGACCAAACCTTTCAGCCCGGATACGTGACGTTGATGCTGGCGATGGATCCGTTCAAGCCTGATGTCCGTAAACATGTATTAATGATTACGCTTTCGTCCAGCCATCTTCAGAAACATCTTGATACACTTGTGCACGCCAATAACGCGAGCGTTTATCTAATGAACTCAGATAACCGCTTGATTGCGGGAACAAACCCCGATGTAACGCCACCGCAATGGACAACGGGATCTGACTATACGGTGAATCGCCAATCGGGGCAGAGCGGCGATCCTGAAATGCTGGTGCGTTACCGATCCGCAGTGTCAGGCTGGACGATTATGATGGTGAAACCAGCTTCTGCGATGTATGCCGAGATCAACCAATTACGGACATTTATGTACGTTATCATCAGCATGAGCTTTCTATTGTCACTCGTTATCTCTTGGGTCGTCTACCAAGGCATTGCTTCGCCTCTACGCACGCTTGCATACGGCATGAAGCAGGTGCGAATCGGTCAATTGAATACGAATCTGCCGCATAGGCGGGAGGACGAGTTCGGCTATTTAATGCAGTCATTTAACGAAATGGCATTGGAGCAAAAACATTTGATTAAAAACAATTATGAGCAGCAGCTGCTGCGGCTGAATGCCGAGCTACGCGTCATGCAGTCGCAGATTAATCCGCATTTTCTGTATAATACGCTGGATTCCATTTATAGCATGGCGGAAAATTACGAAGCGGAAGAGATCACGGAGATGGTTCTGAATCTATCAAAATTTTTCAGATTAAGCCTTAGCAAAGGACAAGACGAGTTTACGGTTGCAGAAACGATCGAGCATCTTCAGTATTATCTGACCGTCCAGCGCATACGGTTCATCGACAAGCTGTCCGTGTCTGTTCAAATAGACGAAGCCAGCAAGTCGTGTCTCGTTTTAAAGCTGCTGCTTCAGCCAATTGTAGAGAATGCCATTCTGCATGGTTTGGAGCAAAAGAAAAAGGATGGCCATGTCAAAATCGACTGCCGCGTGGAGCAGGGAAAGCTGCGCCTGGAGGTTTCCGATAACGGAAAAGGCATCAGCTTGGAGAGGCTTGGCTATATTAGGGATGAGCTCTCCAGGCTCTCGCTTCATGCGGACAAGGTTTGGGAGCATGAAATACGCAGACATGATTTATACGGATTATGGAACGTGAAAGCAAGACTTAAGCTGTATTACGGTGACCCTGCCGAATTGACCATTGATAGTATCGAGAACGAAGGAACGACCGTCGTATTATGGATCCCCATTGGGGGTGCCTATGAATCCCGTGATCGTGGAAGACGAGCTTCGGCTGCTGAATAACCTCGCGTGCCGCGTCAAAAACAACCGAAATCGTTCTTAATTAAAAAGGATCCAGCAGCAATCGATGCTGCTGGATCCTTTTTATGCTGTCGTCCGCAGCGATTGTCAAAAAAGTACCGATTGAAAGTCAAATCCCTCCTCTATGATTCAAAGGAGTATAGGTTAATAATGGATACCAATAGAGAGATGGAGTTTGCAAGATATCATCGGCTACGGGTCTAATGATAGGCCAATATATAATTAGGAAGAAAGGTGTGAAGGAATGAAAAAATTCGTAAGTTTATTAATGGTCTTGGCATTGTTCATCGGCAATATCCCCTTGCTGTCGCCAAGCCGCGTATCGGCGGCCGAGGCGGGGCTCATTAATGGCGGCTTCGAGAACGGCCTGACCGGTTGGAAGCAGAATATCGGCACGACCGGCGTCTCTGCCAGTACGGAGCAGAAGGTATCCGGAAACGAGAGTCTGAAGGTTGTGGATGCCAGCGCGGGCACGACGATCGCTGTAGAGAGCGACAAACAAGCTGCAGCCGGGGGGCATCTCTACTCGGTGACGGGCGCCGTCTACCTGGAATCGGGCACGACGAACGTCCAGCTTCGCTTTTATGACGAATCGAACACGCTCGTCGGGACGCCTCCGTCCTCCTACGTAGCCACGCCGCTGAATGCCTGGACGAGCTTCAACGTAACTTCCGAAGCGCCGGAGAATGCCGCTAAGTGGAGCGTGTATGTGAATACCGGAAATTCGAACACCGGAACGAGTTATTACGACGATCTTCAGGTTTCTGAAAGCGCATTCTCCGCGCTGCCGATCGAGGATTCTTTCGACGGCGATGCCATCGGTTCGTCGCCGAGCGCCTACACGGTTGGCGGCCTTGGACTTGTCTCGGTGACGGATACGCCAGGGGAAGGCAACAAGAGCTTGACGCTGCGGGATCAGCAAGCGTCAACAGCGGGCGTCTCCGCAATCCGACCGATTCACTCGTTTACAAGCGGCAGGTATGAGCTGGAGACGCGGTTTCTGTACGTTCCCGATGGTTCGGGAGCGGGCAACCAGCTTGCCTTTAATATAAATCTGTTGGGGAAAAACGAAAGCGGGGCGTTGCTGCCCGGGGCTCAAATCAAAATTCTGAACAATGGCGGCGCCAAGGTCATAAGCGGCGCGGGCAACGCCGACCTGCCGAACGGCAACGGCTCGCTGGCAACAAACAAATGGTATACGATTCGAATTGCGGTCAACATGGACAGCAAAACGTACGACGTGTATATGACAAGCGACGCGATCGAACCCGGTACTTATATCAAGCCGCCGGCCATCCGCGTCGACGAGCATACAGCCGTTCTACTGAATCGCCCCTTTGTCACAAGCGGGCTCGTCAGCCTGAATCGGATTCAACTGGAAACGCTGGATAAAGCGGGTGCGGTTCACTTTGACCGCATGGATCTCTTTCGGATGCATGGCGTGAGCGGCATGGTCCGAGATGCGGAGGGTGAGGGGCTGGCCGGCGCCACCGTAAAAGTGTACGCCGCGAGCGATGCCGACTTTATTTACGCGCTCGATAGCGCGGCAACGGGTGCGGACGGTTTCTATACGTTCCAAAAGGCGGTCAATGACGGCAACTACGTGCTGCGGGCGTCCATGCCGGGATATGCGACCGTCTCTCAACCGCTGACGGCGTCGGAGGCCGGACTTACCGACACCGATCTGGTTCTAGGTGAATCGGAAGCGGCTCTTCGCGCGGTCGGCGGAAAGGTGGTCGCGGCAGGCACCGGTCAACCTGTTGCTGGCGCAGAGATTCGGTTATACGATGACACTTTGTCCTCTCAATACGGTATCGCCACGACTGGGGCTGACGGAACGTTTGCCATCGATGCGGAAGTATACGACGGCAGGTACATGCTCAAAGCCGAACACGACGGGTACGTAACGACGACCTGGCCTGTCGCGGTATGGGAATCGGACATGACGGATGAGACGGTCGCGATGCCGGCGAAGTCGGCCGCGGTCACTGCTGACACGGTCGTCAAGCCACCGCAGGGCGTACATCCCCGGCTGTACGTCAGGGCAGCCGATATCCCGCAGCTAAAGGCCAAACTGGCGGATCCCACGATGCAAACGGTATGGAATGCCGTGCTCGCCAACAGCGATAACGCCTCGTTTACGGTTAGCAGCGGCACGACCTTGGAGCTTGAAACATATCCGTTTCCCGACGCGCAGCAGGCGCGATATGTCCGGATCATAGGCAAAGGGAACAACGGCGGCTCTTCGGCCCCCTGGAACTCGATCACGGAAGCGAAAATATTCGGCGAGCCGCAAGGCGGCGGATATGCCGACCTGCCCGTGCAGTCGTCGACATGGAGCGCCGCGCAGGACAGCGACCACGAAGGCCCGAAGACGCTGGACGGGGACTTCAATACGTACTGGACGTCTGAAGGCGCGGGGCAATGGATCAAGTACGACTTGGGCTCCGTACAGCAGGTGCATGCGGTAGCACTGGCATTCTTCAAGGGCAACGTCCGCAATACGTTTTTTGACGTAGACGTATCGACGGACGGTCAAGCATGGACGCGTCTCGATCTGGAGACGGGAGACCGTCCAGAAGGCTGGCTGCCCCCAATTAAAGGCGACTCGAAGACGAACTACATTCGAGGCGTACGCCAGGCGATCGAAGCTGCGGCGCTGCGTTATCTCGTGCAAGAAGATGAGGCGCAGGGCGAGCGCGCCGTGTCGATGGTCAAAAACTTCCTGGGAACCGTCGACTTCACGCCGGTCGAACAATACCATCAGGTCGGAGATACGCTCAACGCGGCTGCCATCGTCTACGATTGGTGCTTCCCGCTCATGGACGATCAGGAGCGGACGTATATCATCGCCAAGATGAAGCTGCTTGCGGAGGATTTGGAGATGGGCTATCCGCCGCAGCCGAAGGTGCCTGCAATTGAGAGTCATTACAGCGAAGACCAATTATTGAAAAACCTGCTCGCAGCCGGCGTCGCCGTATACGACGAGGATCCGGAGCACGAAATCTACAACTACGCTGCTGTTATGCTCATGAACCAATTCGTGCCCGTTCGTAATTTTTGGTACGAATCCAGCATGCATCATCAGGGCGACTCTTACGGCATGCAAGGTCGATACGAACCGGAGCTGTGGGCGCAGATTATCATGCGGAAGATGGGAGCCGGAGATATTTTCACCGAAGCCCAGGGCGACGTCCTGATGCGCGCGATATATACCCGCAGGCCGGACGGACAGCTCCTCCGCGACGGCGATTCCTATCAGGATGTTTACACGCCCGTAAACCAGACATGGAAATACGTGAAGGAGTCCATGCTCGCTTCTTATTTGTATGACAATCCTTATGTTCGCGATATGTTCCAAGGCGAATACGTGCCGGGATCAATTGATCCGGTCGCCGAGATGCTGTTCGTCAATCCGGATTTGGCTTCCAGTCCAGTCGATGAACTGCCGCTGACCAAGTACTTTGGCTCGCCGATGGGCTCGATGATCGCGCGCACGGGCTGGGACAATCCGACTGCCATCAACAAAAATTCGTCATCCGTCGTCGCGGAGATGAAAATCGGCGGCTATTGGTTCGGCAACCATCAGCACTTGGATATGGGCAGCTTTCAGCTGTATTATCAAGGCTCGCTCGCGCTGGACAGCGGTATGTACGAGGGTCTGCCTGCCCCGGGAGCCAAGTCCGAGTCCTATATGAGCGGCCATGACCGGAACTACTACAAGCGAACAATCGCGCATAATTCCATGCTCATCTACGATCCGGCAGAGGTCCCTGTCTATCGCGGCCAATCGCTGTTGAACGACGGCGGACAGCTATGGGCCAATGGCTCGGGCTCTTATGCCGAAGCCTGGTCGCTCGAGGAACTGGCGGGCAAAGACTACGCCCGCGCCAAGGTCGTCGGGCAGGCATACGGCGGCGGATCGGATCCGCTTGCGCCAGAATACAGCTATATCAAAGGCGATCTGACACATGCTTATTCGGACAAAGTCAAGCAGTTCGAACGCTCAATGATGTTCCTGAATCTGAAGGACGCCGATCATCCCGCCGCGATGGTCGTCTTCGACAAGGTCGTCTCTTCGAATCCGAACTTCAAGAAGACATGGCTGATGCATACGGAAGAGGAACCTGTTGTGGACGGCACTATCACGACGGTGACGAGAAGCGATAGCGGATACTCCGGCAAGCTGGTCAACGAGACGCTGCTGCCGCTCGCGGACAATCTGAACATTGAAAAGGTAGGCGGGCCGGGCCATGAATTCGAAACGGGCGGAACGAACTATCCGCGTATTCCTTCAGGCAGGCCTGAATTTAACACGATTGAGGCGGGCGCATGGCGCGTGGAAGTATCGCCAGAAGCGCATGCGGAGACTGACTACTTCCTGAACGTTATGCAGGTGATGAACGATGGAGAAACGACGGTTCTGCCGAGCCAGCGACTGGACGCCAACCTGATGACCGGCGTTCAAATCGCGGACAGAGCAGTCTGGTTCAGCAAGAGCGGCCAGCGCTTAAACGAATCGGTGACGTTGTCCGTCTACGGTTCTCAGGCGGACATAACGGTAACCGTAGCCGATATGCACGCGGGGAACTGGGAAATTTCGATGCCCGGTCAAGCCGACCGAACAGGCGTAGTGAGCGAAGAAGGCGGCGTGCTGTCATTCGCGGCACCTGCCGGGACGTATACGCTGACGCCTGTCGGTGATAAGCCGGAGGACGAGTATTCCGTTGTTTATAGCGGAAATGGCCATACGGGAGGAACGGTGCCCTCGGATAGCCATAAGTATTTGCCTGGCGCCGCGGTAACAATAGCAGGGAACTCTGGAAACCTAGTAAGAGAAGGTTACGCATTTACGGGTTGGAATACGGCGACGGACGGCAGCGGGACGAAGCACGTGGCCGGCGCGACGTTTAGTATGGGTTCGGCAAACGTGACACTGCACGCGCAGTGGGAGAAGAACCCGCCGGTAGATCCTCCGGTGAACCCTCCGGTAAACCCGCCAGCGAATCCACCGACAGACACGCCGGTCAATCCTCCGGTAACTCCGCCGCCAACTAATCCTTCAGAGATCGAATTTAGTGATATTTCGGGACACTGGGCGGAGGCTGGCATTAAGCGAGCGATAAGCGTCGGAATCGTAAAAGGTTATTCCGATGAAACCTTTAAACCCGGCAATAAGGTGACACGCGCGGAATTCACGGTCATGCTAATGAACGCGTTGAAGCCGCAAGCGGAGGGAGCGGCACTTCAGTTAACCGATCTAGAGAAGATTGGCAACTGGGCGCAGAAAGCCGTGGCACAAGCAATCGATCTTGGAATTATTACAGGCTATGAAGACGGCAGTTTCCGCCCTAATGCCGTAATTACCCGTGCAGAGATGGCAGCTATGCTTACTAAAGCAATGGGTCTCCCAATCGAAGCGAATGCGCCAACAGGCTTTGCGGACGACAAGAACATTCCGGCTTGGGCAAAAGACGCAGTTGCCGCCTTGAAGAAAGCCGGGATCATCCAAGGGAAAGGAGCGAATTATTTCGATCCTCAAGACTCTGCGACTCGAGCCGAGGCGGTTACCGTTTTGCTTAAATTTTTGGATCGAAAAAGCAGCTAAAAGAATGTCTTAGCGACAGATAAGTTCATTATGGAAAAAAGGAGTTGTCTCATAAATGAGGCAACTCTTTTTTGGGGTATGCCTAGCATGGCGTCATCTAAAGGGTGAGTTGCTCCTCGGCAACAATCGGATAACCTGCGCAGCCGTCAACGACATATTGAAGGACCTTCATCTCCCGATTGTGAATAGCCCAACAATTCATATAATCTCGTCAAGGTTGGGTAAGAGTAATAACTCCAATGTGGGATGATTACATTGTTACACCAGGTCTTGTGAGGATAATGATCGAATGGTGCTTGTTTCGGAAGGATCAACTGACTTTTGTTGATTGGGAAAGCAACCTAACTTAATCTGTAGCATCTTAACTGATTAAGCTAACGGCAGGTTAGTTCCAATTAAAGGAAAATGAATTTATATAGCGAATAGTGCTGTATGAGAGATTGAGGCACACTTTTGCCCTCATAGATTTCGTCATACTTATACGTTTAGCTAACGAACGCTAGTTCAATAAAAACACGGAAGCAGCCGACCACAATGATCGGCTGCTTCATTACGCAAACAGGAAGGATAGCTCAAGCGGTCTCGGTGGTTCTGTGTACCTGCGAGTATGGATTTCGTTACACCGGCAGCAGCAGTTTTGCTATTTGCGCATCAAGTAAAGAAAGGACAAGGGGTCCAGTCCTTTCTTAATAGACGAGTGTATAAGCGTGAAAAAATTTTTTTCGATCAAGGTTTACAGATCGACTTTCAAGGTGCCCAGCATTTTGGCGAATTTCGGATCGTGGTAGGATAAAAAAAGACTTTCCCGTGTATCGAGGGAGGAGATCTGTTCCATATCGTCTGCGCTCAATTCAAAATTGAAAATGTCGAAGTTTTCGACGATTCGCTCTTTTCTCACCGATTTTGGAATAACAACGACTTCACGCTGAACAAGCCAGCGCAGCGCGACCTGTGCGGCGGACTTGTTGTGTTTTTCTGCTATAGAAGCCAGCACTTCGTTGCCGAACATGTTGTTGAGTCCTTCAGCAAACGGCGCCCACGACTGGTGCTGCACTCCCTGCTCTTTCATAAAAGCGGCACTCTCGATCTGCTGGTAGAACGGGTGCGTTTCAACTTGGTTGACGGCAGGTACAATTTCGTTATGTACGATGAGATCCATTAGACGATCTGGCAGGAAGTTGCTGACACCGATCGCCTTGATCTTGCCTTCGCGGTACAGGTCTTCCATCGCACGCCAAGCGCCGTAGTAATCGCCGAAAGGCTGGTGTATAAGGTATAGATCGAGATAGTCGAGCTGCAGTTTCTTCAAGGATTTGGAAAACGCCAACTTCGCACTCTCGTAGCCGGCATCCTGAACCCATAGCTTCGTCGTGATGAACAGCTGCTCACGAGGTACGCCGCTGCGCTTTATCGCGCGTCCGACCGCTTCCTCATTCAGATAACCGGCGGCGGTGTCGATCAGTCGGTAACCGGCCATCAGCGCTTCATATACCGCGTTTTCACATTCTTCAGCATCGGGAACCTGGTAGACACCGAAGCCGATGATCGGCATTTTCACTCCGTTGTTCAATGTTACGTTTTGCATATTAACTCCTCCTAGAGCTCAAATGTATAACGGCAAACGACGCGTATTTAGGGAATCGGGCACTGCAGCGATGATTCCACTTACGGTCGAATTGCATTACAATAAGCTTAGAACCTTCGTGTTACACGAAGTCAAGCCGTCTTCAAACATTTATTTTCAAGGAGGGTTTCAAATGCATACGGTCAAAGAAGCTGCCCAGATAACGGGACTCACCGAGCACGCCGTGCGCTTTTACACGGATAAAGGCTTAGTGCCAAGCGTACAGCGCAATCAAAACAACATTCGGATGTTCGACGATGAATCGATTAATTGGCTGCATGGCGTCAAATGCCTCAAGCAATCCGGGATGCCGATTGAATTCATTAAAAAATATATTGATCTCTGCCTAGAAGGGGATTCGACCATCCCACAACGCTTCACACTCATGATGGAGCATAAAGAAGCGGCTCTAGTTCAGCTAGAAGAAGCCAAACGGCACGTTGCGCATTTAGAACAAAAAACCGACCTATATCAGGCCATTCTGGAGCACCGCACTCCAGACACGACCAATCCCAGTAACTGGGACAAAATTCAGCATATGCATGCTGACGTATTTTACTCGAACTCAGTTCGGAAGGCGTGAGAGATACTCATGAGCACATCAAACGTTTTTAAAAAATTTCTCGGTTTAAAACTCTTGATTCACTCGCAATGAACAAGATTCATAAAGTCTTGATAGTACTAAAGGGATACGATAGCATTCCTATTATGAAGAAATACGAGGTGTGATTGTAATGGCAGACAATAAGTATCCAGAGAATTACCTTGAACACTACATAGTTAGTTTTTCTAGCACAGGACAAACACCTGATAAAATTGGATTTGAGAATTTAGCAAGGTTGTACATAGATATTGAAGGCTCTGGCACGTTTTCAGAATTGGTAAAAGAAATTCAGTTAATTAAGGAAAATGATGATTGGTCTTACTTTGATGAAATAGTTAGAGATTTTGAAATTAAAGATTTATCTACTAATAAACTAAAGGAAATGGCCGATGTAGCAATAACAGTTTTTATGGAAATGACTTAGTTGGGATTTAGTATAACTGGACGTTAGCTGCATTGATCTGTTCGTTAAACAAAAGTTAAGCGGTCCATACCTTTGAGCTCATAGGCTGGTTAGCAACCGGCGGTGATTATGTGGTAATTGAACTTGATGGTTTTTTCGAGAATTCATTTCTTATCGGCAATACATGTTCAATAACGGATTTAAGTAATAAGTACAGAATAGCCAAAAACCAATGTACGAACATGAGTGAGTTTACAGATGTTTTTTGCAGGCTTTTTCAATTTGAGCGGGTTCCTTCATCACATCTGGAGAGTGTCCGATCTGATATCGTAATTGATATCGATACTGATTACATTTATGCACCAAGTTAGTCTCAACTCCAATATACGTACATCCAACCAAAGCTGACTCAGTAAAAAGGGTGTATGCTACATCTGACGAAATATTATTTGATATGATGCGACCTTCGATAAATAAATTTGTTAACGATAATTATGGGCATGAAGTTTATTGGGTTGATCCACATATCACTGATGTGAAAAGTGAGGTAAGAGCGAATAACTTTAACTATGGAGTATCATTGATGATTAAAGTAGATGATCTAGAGGACCGATACGATAGTTTTGGGCTGGACAAATTGACATTAAAAATTAATTCAACCCGAAATGAAAGTAATGGGTCTACAAATGAGTCGGAAATATTATTGGTGGATTATAAGAGAATTTTGACTCCAAAGATGCAAATGCGGAACCAGTGATAATAGGGATCGTTCTGCTTACGGGAAACGATAATCAATATAAACACGGAAGCAGCCGACCACAATGATCGGCTGCTTCTTTACGATAACGGGTAGGTTAACTTAGTACATTTACATATTACTGTATGATCCTCCATAAACATGAAGGCTGAACGATCCTTCAATAGAGTAAGAGAGAAATGAGGTTCTTCCGCTTTGCAAATGAACCATTCGCGAGGTGCTCCTGTTCGCTTAGGCCGTTCATTGATCGCCTTTTCTGTTAGTTGCCAGAGTGGGGTGCTTTAGACAAAAATAATGGACAGACCCTGCATACAGTGAAATAATAATAGTCACTTTAATACAGGGGTGAAACTTGTGAAGCGTTTTAAAATTCGGTTAAACAATATTAGCTTGCGTGCCAAGCTTACAATCTCATTCATTGCCATGATCGTTTTATCTCTTACGATCATGGCTTTTGGTTATTTCATTAAGAGCTCCGACGTGATTTTGAGCAATGCGAGCCAAACATCGTTAGGTCTCGTCAGAATGAGCAATCAATCTATAGAAGCAGAGCTGGATCGCGTCGAACAAAGCGCAATTAACATGCACCTAGATGCTGATTTTTTTCAATTTTTTAATACGGGGGATTTTGAACAAAAAAGTATTGAATACGAATCGAATCGCAAGATCACAAGAACGCTTCAGAAGTATTTTCCCACTTCAGCTAATTTGTTTTCCGTCAATCTAGTGACGAAAGACTTTACATTTGGGGAGTCGCCTAGTTTCTGGATCCCCCGAAAGGAATATTCGCAGTTCAATATTTATAAAATCGGCCAACAGTCCATTCGCAATACGAGTTGGATTCCTACGTACAACTTGCTTGAGCAATTTTATTCCACAGCCCCTACCGACAGAGAACAATATGTGTTTACCGCAGCCAGATTAATGAATTTCGCCATGGTACGCAATAATATTCTCATTCAGATGGATCCTCATATTGAGCGTCCTGTTCTCATCGTGAATTTTAGTGAATCTATGTTAGAGAACGCTCTGAAGGGAAGTCTGACGGTCGATGACTCCTATTATAGCATCTTCACGAGTGCTGGCTCCCATGTGTCTAGTTCTGCTCAAATCAGAAATCAGGCGTCCGTCAGCCAGGAATGGATACGTCACGCTGTTGCCCAAAAAAGCGGTACGGAATACATAACGATTGACGGAAGGAAGATGGTCGTTTGCTTTGATACGATGAAAGTGACCGGGTGGTTATCGGCCGTATTTATTCCCTATGACAATCTGAAGAAAACCGTTCCTAATATGAATGACTATACGATTTACTCCATGGTCCTCATCGCTTTATTGTCTATTCTTTTGGCCTCTTTTCTATCCGGTAGGATTGTCCTGCCTTTAACGAAATTGATGTACGGTATCAACCGTATGGGAGACGGCAATTTCAATAATAAAATAGAGCTTTCCGATACCAAAGAAGTTAATGTCATCATTCGCAAGTTTAATCAAATGAATGATAATATACACAATCTGATCAAAGAAAATTATGAAACCCACTTGAAAGAGATGGAGGCTGAGCTGAAAGCTCTCAATTTTCAATTTAATCCCCATTTTTTGTATAACACTTTGAACATTATTAATTATTTAGCGATTGAAAATAAACAAGCATTAATCAGCAGGATGCTGGTCGAGCTTTCTGAAATGCTGGAATATACGGCTAAGAATACGGGCAAAGTGATTTTCTCGAAGGATGTTCAATACCTTAAAAATTACGTTTTTATTATGAGCAGCAGATTTGAAGATAAATTTACCGTAACCTATGACATTGATCCGGCATTGTACCATTATTCGGTGCCGAAATTTTTCTTGCAGCCCTTTATCGAGAATGCGTTAATTCATGGTCTAGAGGACATGGTAGAGGGTGGAACGATTCGCGTTTCGGGAAAAATGGAGGAGAATTCACGGATCTTTACGATTCAGGATAATGGGAAAGGCATGAGCCGAGACACCATACGGCGCGTACTTCGGACAGATGACGATCCAACACAGGTTGACAGCTCCATTGGGATTAAAAATGTCAATCAGCGCATCAAATTGTTATACGGATCTGACTATGGTGTGCATATTAAGTCGGAAAATGGTCATGGGACAACGGTTTCGATGATACTCCCTCTAGAGTGAAAGCCCTTTCACTGAAAAGTCCACTATTCAGCGATTTTTAGAGTAGGCTGGCGATAGTCCTTCCCCTTATGATGAATAGGTAAATAAAAACATACAAAAGGGAAGGTGCAGCAATTGCAAAAAGGATTTTATATTGCTCTTATGGCAGTAATTCTGTTAACCGGTTGTAGCGGACAATCGAACAGTTCGAATGTGAAAGAGGAGTCGGGGAAAGGCGACAAGGTGATTGAACTGAACTTCTGGCGTCCCCAAGCAAAAGAAATAGAAGATGATTTCTACGCGAAACGAATAGAAGAATTCAACAAAAAAAATGAAGGAAGAATTAAAGTCAAGATGGAAGTCATCACCCGCGGCAATTCTTTTGCTTATGAAGATAAAATAAATGCAGCCGTAGCTTCTCATACTTTACCCGATATCGTTGCTATGGATGGTCCGAACGTAGCCAATTACGCGTCCTCGGATATCATTATTCCATTGGATGATTATTTTACTCCAGAGGATATGAGCGATTTCGTACCTTCAATCGTTCAGCAGGGCACATATCAGGGGAAATTTTATGCGGCAGGTCTGAATGAGTCTTCGGTTGTTCTTTTCTATAACAAAAAAATCATGGATCAATACGGGATCACGCCTCCGGACAAAATGGAGAATGCATGGTCATGGGACCAATGGTATGACGTTATGAAGAAGACCTCTAAAGAGGGCGTGTTCGGGACAAACATGATCAATGATAAAGGCGAATGGATGACTTACGCCTTTGAGCAATTCTGGATATCCAATGGAACGGATATTGTCAATAAAGAAGGGACGAAAGCCGAGGGATTTGTAAACAGTCCTCAAGGAATCGAAGCGGCCACCTTTTTGAAAAAATTGGCCGACGAGAAGCTGTTCAATATCGATCCGAAACCAACCGAATTTGAAGAAGGCAAAGCGGCGACCAAGCTTGGTGGGCCATGGAATATTCCGGGATTTGAAGATTATCCTGATTTAGAGTGGGGCATCACTTATTTTCCTAAAAAAGCAGGCGGTACTCAAACCGCACCTTCAGGCAGTTGGGCTGTGGGCATATCCGCAGACAGTAAATATCCAAAGGAATCGGCAGAATTCCTACAATGGTTCACCAATACTGAAGGCTCAATGGGAATGGCGAAAGTAATCAGCATGCCGGCCAGCCGGAAATCTGCATTTGAAGGCATGTCGGAGTATGACAACCTTCCGCTGCGTGTCATTAAGGAGCAGGTGACGACAGTTTCCAATGCCAGACCGGTTACACCGGCCTATCCGGTGCTAACGCAGAAATTTGCCGAAGCATTGACGGATATTATGATGGGTGCGGATGTGACAAAATCGCTGAATAATGTGGCCAAGACGTATGACGAGGAATACGAGCGCAACTTTGCTGAGTAGCCTGCTTGATGAATGGATGCGGCAAGGGCATACCCACATATGCCTCTCGCCGCGTCTTTCGTTTACCCCACTTGAAGAAAGGAAGGATTCATGATGGAGGCGACTCGTGTTGTCCAGCCCAAAAGTGAAACGGTGTCGCTCGGCCGCCAGAAGCGCAGAGAGCGGCTTGTCGGTTATTCGTTCATCACACCGGCGACATTACTGCTCTTGTTGTTTCTAATTCTACCATTTGTGCTCGCGATCTCATTCGGATTCACGAAGTTTAATCTTTTAAGGCCGGATAAGATCCAGTTCATTGGCCTGGAGAACTATAAAACATTGTTCCAGGATAGCTTGTTCTATAAATCGCTTTGGAACACACTATATTTCACTGCTATCGTTGTACCCGTTCAATGCACAGTTGCCCTCATTCTGGCGCTTCTAATCAATAATAAATTAAAGCTTCGGAATATTTACCGAATCGCCTATTTCAGCCCTGTCGTTACATCAATGACGGTGATTTCTATTCTCTGGATCTCTCTCTATAATCCTAACGAAGGCTTAATCAATTCGGCTTTAAACTTCTTGGGAATTTCCAACCAGCCATTCCTAAGAAGTGCGAGTCAGGCTATGAATTCAATCATTTTCATGTCCGTATGGCAGGCAGCCGGTTACCAGATGATGATCTTTCTTGCCGGCCTTCAAGGAATTCCTAAAGACTTGTATGAAGCTTCAGCTATAGACGGAGCGAACAAATTTAAACAGCTTCGGTATATTACGATTCCAAGCCTTTACAACGTCATCGTATTTGTAGTAACAATTACAACGATTCAAGCCGTTAAGCTGTTCATACAGCCTTACATCATGACGAATGGCGGCCCGGAAAATTCGACGAGAACGCTTGCTCTGCTTATTTACCAACAAGGCTTTCAGTTCAGGAACGCGGGATATGCTTCAGCCATTTCCGTAGTTTTTTTCGTCCTGGTCGTGCTTATCTCTTTTTCCATCAAAAGATTTTTTAAAGATCGCTAAGGAGGTGCTCCCTACATGTCCTTCAAGAGAACGAACTTGCTATTGAATATAGTCAACATGCTAATCGCTCTGCTCTTCATTACCCCGCTGCTATGGATGGTGGTATCCTCATTAAAACCTGAAAATCAGATCTTTGCAGACTTGAGCTCAATTAAATCGCTCATTCCGATAAATCTCACCTTTGATAATTACATTGACGCATTCAATCGGATACCTATGATGAAATATTTGTCTAACAGTTTGTTTTATGTTTCGATTATTTCTATTAGCGGCCTTGTAGTCAACTCGATTTGCGGTTATGCGCTTGCCAAACTGGAATTCAAAGGCAAGGATGTCACTCTCACGGTTATTATCGCCTTGTTGATTGTACCCTTTGAAAGCATTCTAATGCCGCTGTACTTTATCGTGAATAGCCTCCATTGGGTCGATACCTGGCTGGCTATGATTGTCCCGTTCGTGGCGAACTGCTTCAGTATTTTTATGTTCCGCCAGTTTTTTATGGATATTCCGAATGAGATTCTGGAGTCGGCGTCAATCGACGGTTCTACTGCGATGAGAAGTTTTGCGAGTATTGTCGTCCCCTTGTCTGGACCGGTATTTGCTACGGTCTTTATTCTGGACTTCATCAGCCACTGGGGCGATTTCATGTGGCCCATCCTTGTTACTACAGGCGAGTCAATGCGAAATGTCCAATTGGGTATACAGACCTTTTTTACGTTACCACCAATCTATTACGGTCAGATTATGGCCACGCTTACCTTCACGACGATTCCGATTATTATATTATTTTTGTTTCTGCAAAAATACTATGTTCAAGGGATTACTAGCTCGGGAATAAAAGGTTAAGATAGGGTGAAGAAAGATCTTTGACTGAAGGATTTGGTTCGCATGATAGCGCCTTGGAAGAGTTTTCCCTGTTAAAACCGATGTGGTAGGTGAATGCTCCATGAACAGAATAATGGTAGTCGATGATGAAGCTATTCAGCGCAGAGTGCTTGGCAAGATGATGCGGGAGGCTCTGCCGGATGGTGAAGTCATGGAGGCAGGCAACGGCATGGCGGCTCTGGAGCTTGCGCGGTTGCATGCCTTCGATATGGTCATTACGGATATCAGAATGCCGATCATGGACGGGTTTGGGTTTATCGAGCACATGAAGGAGATTGCACCCGATTGTAAAATTATTATATTAAGCGGATACCGGTACTTTGAATATGCGCAGAGAGCGATTCAATTAGGTGCGTTCGATTATTTGCTGAAGCCCGTCAAGGAAGAGAGCATCGCGCAGATGCTGGATAAGGTCAAGGAAACCATCCTCAAGGAAAAGCAGCAAAACATTGAACAGGAAAATATGAAGAGGCAACTGGACAGCAATCTCAATGTATACTTTGAGCACTTGCTTCAGGAGTGGATTCTCGGAAATGCGACTACCGGCGCTCAACTTCAAGAGATTCAGCAGCAATATTCTCTTGGCATGTATGGGGCTGTATTCGTGACTAGACTGGTTGAATTACATGCGGAACCCTTGTCCTTAGAACGAATGGGGGAAATTAGGGATTTAATGCCGGATCAATATTCGACTCACACTGGCTTTAACGGCAGAGTGCTGTCCTTTTTTCCCCCGGAGGATAAGCGGATCATCATCACCATAATGACAGACGATAGTCCAGCTATCCTATTGAATAGTTTGAATGAATATATTCAGAATTATTGCCGTCAACTGTCGGAACGATATAATCTCAATGTGACCGTAGGAGTCGGGGAAGTTGGATCTGATTTTTATTTAAGCGCAGCGAAGTCGTATAGAGAAGCTCTGGAGGCAGCCGAATTTCGGTATTTTCTCACTGACGATCAGGTGTTTTACTATCGTGAGCTGGCAGGCCGAATGAAACCGATGCACTACGATTTCTTAGAGGCTGCAGCAGTATTCAAAGATTGCATTCGAGCATCGAAAACAGAGCTGATTATTCAGCATACGGACGAGGTGTTTCATAGGACTTTGGAAGAAGGCCTGCCTTATCCTAAGCAATGGCAGAAATCAATCGTGTATCTCATTTATAATATCGCGACTGTAATTAAAGACTTTCTGAGCGAGGAAGATTATCGGAGTACACTGGCCGAAATCGAGAAACGAATTACTGCATGCGCAACATTTCTTGATTGCAAGAAGGAGTTTCTTGATATTCTCCAGCAAATTATGACGATTCTTCAAAGCTGCCGAACCAGGAAACATGCGACGATTGTCGAAAGATGCATCAGCTATATAGACAATCATTACATGGAAGATCTCTCCTTGGACTCTGCCGCTCAGCAGATTTTTTTCAGCCCAAATTATCTGAGCAAAATACTTAAAGATCATTTAGGCGTGTCATTTACCAAATATTTAACAGAAATTCGGTTAAAGAAAGCGATTCAAATGCTTGAAAATGGGGATATGAAGGTTTACGAAATTGCCGGTAAAGTAGGATTCAAAGACGATAAATATTTTTATCGGGTTTTTAAAGCAAGGTTCGGCATTACACCTGATGATTATCGTAAAAATAACGCATTAAAAGAATAAAAACGGAATGTCAAAGATACGGATTAAAGAACAAGCTTTAGCGCATCTTAGAGGAAAAGCATCAAAGGAGTGCATCATAATGGCAAGAAGACGGCGGTATGCGGTGCCGGGGATTGAACAAGAGATGCGGAATTTCAAGGCGGATGTAATGAGGCGTGAAGGCTATGCGGTTGACCCGAATCGTCCGGATGACGTGAAATATGAAGTGGCCAAGGAACTGGGCATACCACTGCAGCCTGGCGACAATGGTGATTTAAGTACGGAATCAGCTGGCCATATTGGCGGTAAAATTGGCGGTTCCATGGTGCGGGAAATGATCCGTCAAGCCCAGGCTCAGCTTGCTAACGATGATAAATCGTAACAAAAAGTAACAAAGAGGTTGAATTCGCCTGATCTTACAGGGCGAATTCAACCTTTTTTCGCATCACTTTCATGAAGTTGGTCCCAGCGTGGCAGCTTATAAATTTAAATGATATTTTTGTCCATCGCCTTGACAATCAAGGTTGCAAACAAGCTATTGGACCAAGCAAACCATTCGCGGGAGAAGTCAGCCGGGTTATCCGGGTGGAAGCCCTCATGCATAAAGCCCGTATCGGCGTCCGTATCCATCAGCACTTGAATCAGCTCTTTGATCTCCTCGTCATTATCAGAGGTCAATGCCTGCATCGAGAGTGCCATATGCCATACATAGCCGCCAGGGGTATGGGGGCTGCCAATGCCTTTGGCATGCTTGCCCTCAAAGTAGAACGGATTATCAAAGCTAAGGGCAAAGCGGCGCGTATTCTGATAAATCGGATCGTCCGTGCCTACATAACCGATATAAGGGATGGAGATAAGCCCTGGTGTCCCCGCGTCATCCATCAGGCAATAATTGCCGAAGCCATCTGTTTCATAGGCATAGATTGGACCATGAGTCGGGTGGTTCACAATACCGTAATGCCGAATGCCGAAATCGATCTCTCTACGCAGCTTGTCTGCTCGCTCTGCAAGGCGCTCATCCTTATAAATCTCGGTTGCGATTTCAATAATATAGCCTAGCACAACGACAGCGAACATATTCGAAGGGATGTTATAGCCAAACACATTGGCATCATCGCTTGGACGGAAGCCTGACCATGTCATGCCCGTATAGTTGGCAGGCATGCCGCGTCCATCGTTTGGCAGAGTTTCTGTTTCTTGTTTGGTCTGCCTGATAAAATGGTAATTCGAACGCTCTTGATGACGCTGCTCCGTGATCATTACTTCGACGATGGAGGTGAGGGCCTGATAACATTCATGGGTGAATATTTCGGTTTGTTCCGCTTCCTTCCAATAAGAGTACATAAGCTGAACGGGAAAACAAAGCGAATCCAGCTCGTATTTTCGCTCCCACATCCATGGATTCAAATTGCAGTCGTCGGTGTCGCGATAATGGCGGTCGCTTGCCGTTTCATTAAAAGCATTGGTGTACGGGTCAATATTGATATAGAAGATTTGTCTGGCGATTAAACCGCCGATGATGCGCTGCAGTTGCTCGTCGTTTTTGGCAAACGGAATATAATGGCGAACCTGCTCGGTAGAATCACGCAGCCACATGGCGGGTATGTCTCCAGTGAATACAAACGTCGTACCGTCATCCAATAATTTGGTTGTTGTTTCTAGCGTGTTAGGAAACGTATTGCGAAATAGTTGCTGCAGCTTGGGACGATGGGCCAGACGCTTGTCGGCTTCCTCTAGAAAAATTGTAATCGAATTTGGCAATGTCATTTTATTAGCCTCCTGAAAGTTGGTCATGTCCTTACTTGACTTACCCAACAGGATGTCACAAGGTCATCAGGACGGCAATATGTATAATTTGCAGGTCGGAAAACGGGTTCAAAAACAACACAAAAGCGCTTACAGCGCTTTGCTGCAGGCATGTCGAATTTGCTTTGGCACTCGGTCAAACCCAGTAACATAAAGGGTTTGGCCTTTTTTTTCGCTTGCTTCAGATACGACATATTTATCCTGGCTAGATACCCGCCTATAATTTGGTGCAGAGCGGTACAGGAACAGGAAAGGGGCTTCAAAAATGAACAGTAAAGGACAGCAAGCTTTACGAACGCCTCCGCTGCGAGCGTCAGGCGGGATCGTCAAGCGAATGATGCAAAACTGGGAATTGTACTTATTTATGCTTCCCGCGTTTGTATATTTTGCGGTATTCCACTATGGTCCGATGTACGGAATTCAAATTGCATTTAAAAATTTCATTCCGTCCAAGGGTGTTTTTGGCAGTGAGTGGGTTGGCTTTCAGCACTTTGAACGTTTTTTTAATTCGCATTATTTTTGGGATTTGCTCTGGAATACGCTGAGCATCAGTTTTTATGAGCTGGCCCTCGGCTTTCCGCTGCCAATCATTCTGGCCTTGGCATTTAATGAAATCAGCAACGGCTATTTCAAGAAAAGTGTGCAAACGATTACTTACGCACCGCACTTCATTTCGATCGTTGTCATGACCGGAATGATCATTTCATTCCTTTCTCCGTCAAGCGGGATGCTTATCCGCGGGCTTGAGGCGCTTGGCATCGATGCGCCGCAGTTTCTTAATGATCCTGCTTGGTTTAAGACGGTCTATGTCATTTCCGGCGTATGGCAGAATACGGGATGGGGAACGATCATTTATTTGGCAGCGCTGTCAGCGGTTGATCCGCAGCAGCACGAAGCAGCCATTATGGATGGAGCAAGCAGATTTAAACGGATGCTTCATATTAACCTGCCAACCATTATACCGACCATTACGATCCTGCTTATTTTGAATACGGGCAATATTTTGGGTGTAGGTTATGAGAAGATTTTACTGCTGCAAAACTCATTGAATCTGGAAAGCTCAGATGTCATTTCGACCTTTGTTTACCGAACGGGTCTTGTAAGCGCACAATACAGCTTCTCAACAGCCGTAGGGCTGTTCAATTCAATTGTTAATGCTCTCATGCTGATTACGGTGAACCAAATTGCCAAACGTACAAGTGCCACAAGCTTATGGTAAAGGAAAGGAGAGGTTTAAGATGGTGAAGTCGATGAGGGAATCCACCTCGGACAAGCTGTTTCTGGCAGCAAACTATTTGTATTTGGCGCTTGCGCTCATTGTTGTGCTCTATCCGCTTATCTATATCGTCAGCGCTTCGATCAGTACGCCAAAGTTCGTCAATTCGGGGGAAATGTGGCTGCTGCCCAAAGGTCTGACATTGGATGGCTATAAGCTTGTTTTCTCTAACCCCAAAATATGGAACGGTTACGGCAACACGCTTCTCTATACCGTAGTTGGTACATTGCTGAATCTGGCAGTCACTTTGCCGGCAGCCTATGCCCTCAGTCGCTCCGACTTTGTGGGACGCAACTTTTTTATGGCGATGTTTCTCGTCACGATGTTTTTTAATGGCGGCTTAATCCCCCTCTATCTGACAGTCAAGAATCTGGGGCTGATTAATTCGATAGGAGCATTAATTCTCCCTGTTGCGGCATCTGTATGGAATATTATTGTGGCCAGAACATTCTTCCATTCCACGATTCCGAAGGAGCTGCAGGAGGCTGCGCATATGGATGGCTGTACGAATCTGCGGTTGTTCTTCCAAATCGTGCTGCCATTGTCCGCTCCGATTATTGCCGTTATGGCCTTATTCTATGGCGTCAGCCATTGGAACAGCTATTTTCCGGCTCTTATCTACCTGAATGATGAAATGAAATATCCTCTGCAAATGGTGCTGCGCCAAATATTGGTGCTGCAGGAGATGTCGGCGGAAACGACGGGGGCGGCCATCAGCGGCGATATTGCCCAAGCCATGAACAACAAAGCCGAAATTGCCTCATTGGTCAAATATGCGGTTATTATCGTATCTACCTTGCCGATTGTCGCTTTATATCCGTTTTTGCAGCGTTATTTTGTTCAAGGGGTCATGATTGGTTCGGTCAAAGGCTAGAATCACTTTTACCAAAATGGTAGTAGATGCATGCGGGTATGGGCTTTGCGCAGGCAAGGCCAGCTATTTCGCAATCATTTGTTATAGCGTTATGATTAGACAAAAAAGGGAGGATTTACGATGCAGAACAAGAAAAAAGGCGCAGCAGTGCTTTTGTCTGCCGCTCTAGTGGCCGGCTTGCTGGCGGGCTGCGGAACGTCTAATGACAAGGCCAAGGAAGAGGCAGAGGTTGAGGTAGTGGTGGCCAAGGAAGGCTTGCCCATTGTGAACGAGCAGATTTCGTTGACACTGACAGCGCCTGATGTCGGCATTCAGAACTGGAAGGACATGGACGTCCTGAAGGAAATGGAGAAACGTACGAACATTAAGATGGTTTTTAACAATGCACCGAAGGAAAGCTTTGATACGAAGAAAAACCTTATTTTCTCCAGCGGTGAATATCCGGATGTATTCTACGCTGCGGGGCTTACCCCAGCGGAGCAAATGAATTACGGCGAGCAGGGAATTCTCATTCCGCTTGAGGATCTGATTGAAAACTACGCTCCAAATGTCAAAAAGGTATTAGAGGATAATCCAGAGGTGCGCAAGTCCATTACGGCGCCGGACGGCCATATTTATTCCTTGCCGGTTATCGAGTTCAATCAGCCGTGGTACCGCAATCCGATGTGGTATAACGGCGATTTTCTGAAGGCGCTTGGCTATGACAAGCTGCCGGAAACAACAGAGGAACTGTATACGTACCTCAAGCGCGTAAAGGAAGAAGACCCGAACAAAAACGGAGCTGCCGACGAGGTGCCGTTGTCATCCGTCAATCTGCGTGATATTCGCACTTGGCTGCTTGGCGCCTATGGTATTTACGAGGAAGAAATCTATGTTGACGATAGCGATGTCGTTCATTACACGCCAGTTGAGGATGGTTATAAGGAATATTTAATCTTCCTGAACCGTCTGTGGACGGAGGATCTGCTGGATCATGAAACGTTCTCGCAGACGGCGGAGCAGAAAAAAGCCAAGGCCCAAAACAATCAGGTCGCGCTGTTCTCCGATTGGAATGCCTACATGACCTTGGGCGGCGAACCGAGCATGGATGATCCAATGTTCTTGCCGGTCAAGAGTGAAAAGGTGGACAAGGCTGTCATCGCCAAAAGCAAGGGCGTAACGACAGGAGCTTTTGCCATCTCCAAAACCAACGCTTATCCTGAAGCTTCGATGCGCTGGGTGGACTACATTTATGGATATGAGGGTGCGATGCTATTCAACAAAGGGCCTGAGGGCGTTTTGTGGGAGTATACGGATCGCGACAGCTTGACCAAGAAATATTTGCCGGTTCCTGGCGGCGGAGACCGCGAAGATTATCGCGCAACGCTGACGCCGAACTACGGTATTCCAGCGCCAACGATTTCGATTCCTGAAATTCAACTAGGATTGACTACCGAATTTGATGAGTGGGTGATGAATGAATCCAAGACCAAGCTATTGGATAAAGGCTCACGGATACCATACCCGACTTTATTCCTCACAGCAGAAGAGCAAGCTGAGGTAACGACGCTGACCTCGGATCTGACTACGTATGTACGTCAAATGGAAGCCAAATTCATTACGGGCGCCGATACGTTTGACAATTGGGAGAAATATGTTGCTACTGTTACCAAAATGGGCGGCGATCGCATGAGTGAAATCTATCAGGCCGCGTATGACAGATGGAAGCAAAGCTAACGATTAGAGCTTAAACAGCTAGTCCGAGCGAACCAAAGCTATCAGACAAAAAACAATCCAGATAGACTGCATTCGCCGGCTGCGGCTCCATCCGCAGCCGGCATATGGCATGAAATCTGATCATTTAGGGGAGGTGTGCTTCCAGGTGGACAAAGACAACAGGCAGGCTGAGGCGGGGAGGAAAGCACAGGATCTGATCGCCCGCATGACGCTTCCCGAAAAAATCGGACAATTAATACAGCCTTTTGGCTGGAAGTGCTATGAGAAGCAGGAGGATGGAAGCATTCGCCTGACAGACGAGTTCAAGGAGCAGCTGCGGCAAGGAGCGGTGGGTTCGCTGTATGGCGTGCTGCGAGCAGATCCCTGGACAGAAGTTACGCTTGCCACAGGACTGTCACCCGAGCAGGGGGCCAAGGCCATCAATGAAATTCAGGCATATGCGATGCAGCATTCCCGCCTCGGGATTCCGGTGCTGTTCGGCGAGGAATGCTCGCATGGACATATGGCGATCGGAGCGACGGTATTCCCTGTACCCATTCTGCTTGGAAGCTCCTGGAACGTAGAGCTGTACAAAGAGATGTGCCGTGCGGTTGCCCTTGAAACACGCAGTCAGGGAGGCGCCGTGACTTACTCGCCGGTGCTTGATGTTGTTCGCGATCCGCGCTGGGGCCGCACAGAGGAATGCTTTGGCGAGGACCCTTATCTCATTTCCGAGTATGCAGTTGCGGCAGTTGAAGGCCTGCAAGGCGAGAATCTTGCTGACGAGAACAGTCTGCTTGCAACGCTCAAGCATTTTGCAGGTTATGGCAGCACAGAAGGCGGGCGCAACGCACAGCCCGCGCATATGGGGCTGCGCGAGCTGCATGAGGTCGATTTGCTGCCTTTTCGTAAGGCGGTAGAGGCCGGCGCGCGCTCCATTATGACGGCTTACAATGAGATTGACGGTATTCCATGCACAAGCAATCCCTATCTGCTTAACGAGGTGCTGCGGCAGGAGTGGGGATTTGACGGCTTTGTCATTACGGATTGCGGTGCGCTTGGAATGCTTGTTAACGGGCATAATGTCGCAGCAAGCGGCGAGGAAGCGGTTAAGCTGGCGCTGGAGTCCGGAACGGATATGGAGATGTCGGGAGAGATGTTCAGCAAGCATCTGCTGGCCGCAATTGAACAGGGGCTATTGAGCGAGGAGACGCTGAACAAAGCGGTTCTGAGAGTGCTGCGCTTGAAGTTTGAACTGGGATTGTTTGACCGTCCCACGGTCGATCCAGCAAAGGCAGCGCAGGTTATCGGCAGTCTGGAGCACAAGCAGCTGGCTCGCAAAATGGCGGCTGAAGGAATTGTACTGTTGAAAAATGAGCGGCAAACTTTGCCGCTGAATAAGAATATAGGCAAGGTTGCTGTGATTGGCCCTAATGCTAATGCTCCATATAATCAACTGGGAGACTATACCTCGCCTCAGGAGGAAGGACAAATAGCAACCCTTCTGGATGGTGTGCGAGCTGCGCTAGGCGAGGATCGGGTTTTGTATGCTCCCGGCTGCCGCATTAAGGAAGAGGCACGGGAGGGTTTCGCAACTGCGATTGAATGTGCACGGCAGGCTGACGCCGTTATTGTGGCAATCGGAGGTTCAAGCGCCCGGGACTTTGGCGAGGGAACCATCGATCTGGTGACGGGCGCAGCTGTAGTGACCGACAACGCGCAGAGCGAAATGGAGTGCGGAGAAGGCATTGACAGAATGACGTTAAACCTACTCGGCTCACAGCTGGAACTGGTGAAAGAACTTCGTAAGCTGGACAAGCCGCTTATCGTTGTTTATATAAACGGCCGTCCGATTGTCGAGCCATGGATAGTGGATCAGGCCGACGCGATTGTTGAGGCCTGGTACCCGGGGCAGGAGGGCGGACATGCTCTTGCCGATATTCTGCTTGGTGACGTTAATCCATCTGGCAAACTGACAGTAAGCATTCCTAGACATGTCGGACAATTGCCAGTCTACTATTACAAGCGCCGTACACGGGGCAAACGTTACCTGGAAATGGACTTTGAGGCCCAATATCCGTTTGGCTACGGGCTTAGCTATACAAGCTTTGAATACTCGGGGCTGCAAATCGAGGATGCCGCCGCGGGCGAAGATGGTTATGCGGCGGCGGTTGTAAAAGTGCGTAATAGCGGCCAAATGGCCGGGCATGAGGTTGTGCAGCTATATGTGACAGATCATGCCGCCACGGTTACTCGTCCGCAAAAAATGCTCAAGGGCTTCTGTAAAATCTGGCTGGAGCCGGGAGAGAGCAAGCAGGTACGCTTCGTCATTGGAAGAGAACAGCTGGAATTTGTCGGCCAGCAGCTGCAGCGAATTGTTGAGGACGGCGATTTCACGATTATGGTCGGGTCCAGCAGCGTGCATTATCTGGAGGCGCCGCTGCGCGTCAGCTTGGAGGGAAGATCATCTTGAAATCCGTTCATCGTTTTGTCCGCTGGCTGGAACAGCGGCAATGGGTGGAGCAGATCCAGCTGACCCATTGGCAATTGAATAAGCTGCGCTATATCGAGCCCGGCGTCTATGAGCCTATTTCGGAAGGCTGGGCGTCGACCGATCTTGCCCAGCTTAATGAAGGGCATGGCACAACCTATATGCTGCGTCATCAGGTTGCATGGCCAGAAAATTGGCAGGCGGGAGACGCCGCCCTTCTGTATGATGGCGGAGGCGAAGGCTTGCTGCGACTGAGCGGAGCACCCTATCACGGTCTGGACAGCAATCATTGGTTTGTGCCGCTGCCGCAAACTTATCAAGCGGGCGACGTACTTGATATGGAGATTGAGCTGTTCGACCCAATCCCTGAGCCGGTAGATCCGCTTAACCGGCAATCGAGACAAAAGCCGCCGATTAACGGCGTTTCGGTCTCGCTGGTACAGGTCAATTGGCCAGTCTACCAGCTGCTTTTTACTGTACGTGCGGTACAGGAGTCGGCTGCGTTGCTTCCAGATGGAAACCTGCAGCGAACCCAGCTAATCTTGGCGCTGGAGGAAGCTATCGACAGCCTGTATGAGCCGGGCAGAGATACTTTCATTGATGTGTCCGCTTGCCAGCAGGCGGATGCTAAGCTGAGAATGGCAGCGGAGGCAGCGCAGCAAGCAAGCGGCAATAACGGACTGATGCATATGGTTGGACAATCGCATATTGATATTGCTTGGTTATGGCCGATAAAGGAAACCGTCCGCAAAGCAAGCCGCACCTTCTCTACCGTCTGTGCGCTGATGGATCGTTATCCTGATTTTTATTATTCGCAAAGCCAGCCTATTCTGTATGCATTCGTTAAGCAAAACTACCCGGAGCTGTATGAAAACATAAAGGGGCGGATTGCTGAAGGACGCTGGGAGCTTGTAGGCGGCATGTGGGTTGAGCCGGATCTCAATATACCAAGCGGAGAGTCGCTTGTTCGCCAAATCTTGATTGGCCAAAGATTCTACGAGGAGGAGTTCGGTCAGCGCTCAGGGATTGAGTGGCTTCCCGATACCTTTGGCTACTGCGCTTCGCTGCCGCAGCTGCTTAAGCAGGCCGGAATCGACTATTTCATGACGACCAAGCTTGGCTGGAATGATACAAATGAGTTTCCGCATACGTTGTTCAACTGGGTTGGCATTGATGGCACTAGCATTGTTGCTTATCAGAATCACGGTTTGAACGAGGATACTCGTCCAAAGGATGTGCAAGAGCATTGGCAGGCCTATAAAGAGAAGGACCGGCACGGTGAGCTGATGCTATTGTATGGCCATGGAGACGGAGGCGGTGGAGTCACGCATGAAATGCTGGAGTATATCGAGCGCTCGGCCTGCATCCCTGGCCAGCCTCAGGCGAAATATTCAACTGCACGGCAGTTTTTTGATCGAATAAGCAGCAGCGGGGTTAAGCTGCCCGATTGGCATGGCGACTTGTATTTGGAGCTGCATCGCGGCACCTACACGACACATGCCAAGAACAAGCGAAGCAACCGTCAAGCCGAGCAGCTGTATCGCGCTGCCGAAGTATGGCTAAGTCTCTCCGGCCTGCTTGATCCGCAGCGCCAAAGTCAAGCGGGACAGCAGCTGGAGGACGGCTGGAAGCTGCTGCTGCTCAATCAGTTTCATGATATTATTCCTGGCACATCCATTCCGGAGGTGTACGAAACCTCATCCAAGCAGTATGGGGAAATTATGAGGCTGGGCAATGCCGCACTGGAGGAAGCGATGGGGATGCTGGCCGGCCGTATGCAAACGGAGAATGAGGGAGCTGCCTACGTTGCTTTTAACAGCCTTGGCTGGGCAAGGGATGGATGGGTCTATATTCCGCTCCAGCCGGGCATGGAACAGCTGGCCGCTTATGATGCGGAGGGAGAACTGCCGTGTCGTATAGAAGCCCCATTGGAGCCGGGTGATGCGAGGCAGCTAGCTGTGCGGACGGGATTGATTCCTGCCTTCGGCTGCAAAACGATCTGGCTGCGCCAGGTGGATAGCGCTGCTCAGGATGCGCACTCAGGTGCGGAACAGCAACACGTTGAACAACAGGCTGCAGAAGCTGATAAATCTACTGGCATCGGCGTATTTGAAACCGATTATTATACGATTGAACTGGATGAACAAGGGCTTATCAGCCGCTTGTACGACAAGCCTTGCGATCGCGAGCTGCTGCAGACAGGGCGGCGCGGCAACGAATTGCAGCTATTCCATGATACGCCGCTGCTATGGGATGCATGGGACATTGCGCATGACTACGAGAGCAAACGCGCAGACGCGCAGCAGCTGACGGGCTGGCGCATACTGGAGCGCAGCGACGAACGTATCGTAATCGAGCTGAATTGGCAACTGAGCCAGTCGCGAATCAGACAGCAGATGATGATTCCGATTCATGATCGCTGCATCGAATTCCGTACTTACGTCGATTGGCAGGAGAATCACAAGCTGCTTAAGGCTGCTTTCCCAATTGGGTTGGTGAGCGGCAAAGCGACCTATGAAATTCCGTTTGGCGCATTGGAGCGCACGACCCATCGCAACACAAGCTGGGAGCAGGCGCAATTCGAGGTATGCGGCCACCGCTGGGCTGATTTGTCTGAGCATGGGTATGGCGTAAGCCTGCTGAATGATTGCAAGTACGGCTATGACATTAAGGATGCTGTCCTGCGCCTTTCGCTGCTTCGCGCTCCGGGCTGGCCGGATGAGGGAGCCGATCGGGGCGAGCATGTTTTCACTTATGCGCTATATCCGCATGAAGGCAGCTGGCAGCAGGCCCAGACCGTTCGTGTTGCAGCTGGTCTCAATGAGCCATTGCGGGCGATCAAGACGGGTTCTACTTTCGATATCGCCAAGGAAAGCCTGGGCTTTGAGCATTCCTGGATCGATTTGGCAAGCGGTCAGGTCATTCTGGATACGGTAAAACCAGCCGAGGACGGCACGGGAATCGTATTGCGGCTGTATGAATCAGCTGGCGGCCGCTCGGAAGCTAATATCGGCTTAAGCGGAAAGCTGCTTGCCGCCGGTGAACGGTTTGCTGTAACCGAGGTCAATATTCTGGAGGATCGACTGGCGGACTTGACGATGAGCGGCGATAGGCTCTTGCTGAGCTTCAAGCCTTTTGAGATCAGGACGATTAAAATAACGACAACATTATAACTGGGCAACCTCCCCAAATGCGGTAGTTCTTACTGGCTACCGAGCGGGAGAGCGCCTGGCAGGAGGAGAAAGATCATGCAAATTACGAGGCATCCGAACAACCCGATTGTTGTGCCGGGAGGATATGACTGGCGGAAAGTAACGGTTTTTAACCCGGCGGTTATCATTGATAACGATAAATTTTATATGATCGAAAGAACCGCGGAGTCGCTGACGCCATGCAAAAACTATTTGGGCTTGCTGGAGAGCGAGGATGGCGTGAACTTCACCCATGTGAAGGACGAGCCGATTGTAACGCCGGATATGCTCGGTTTTCCTTATGGCAGCGTACAGGACCCGCGTCTGGTCAAGATTGACGGTACCTTCTATTTGAATTATGCGCTACGTCCGTGTGCGATGAGTTATTATCCGACAGGCGCTGGCGTGCCTGCCAGATCCATTCCCGAATATCCGGATGGATGGGGGGAGCAGGAGGGGCATTGGCTGACTCGCTCATCCATTCTGAAATCGCAGAATTTGCTGGATTGGGAGTTTGTTGCTGATACTACGCCGCTGGATATTAACGATCGGGACAACATTCTGTTCCCTGAGAAAATTAATGGCAAGTTCGTTCTGCTTCGCCGGCCGGAGGAATATGTGGGCGAGCAGTACGGAACAGAAAAAGCGGCAATGTGGATTACCTATTCCGATGATCTGATCCATTGGGAGGAGCCGAAGCTGCTTATCAAAGGAGAAAATCCGGAGTGGGAATCCCGCAAAATCGGCGGCTCCACACCTCCGATTAAGACCGACAAGGGCTGGCTTGTGCTGTATCATGGCGTGGACGAGGAGATTGTGTACCGTGTTGGAGCAGTTTTACTGGATCTGGAAAACCCGGAGAAGGTGATCGCGCGTACCCGTCATTTCATTATGGAGCCGGAGGCTTATTATGAGAAGTTCGGCTTTCAAATTCCCAATGTCATCTTTCCGACAGGCAATGTCGTCAAGGATGGGCTGTTATACATTTATTATGGCGTGACCGATACGGCGATTGCGCTGGCTACAGTGCCGCTGGATGAATTGGTAGCGTATATTCTGAACGAGCCGGAGCAATAACAGGATAGCAGGGGCAAGTGATCCGGCTTCGGCCATTCACTTGCCCCTGGTCTGTTTGGGCTGTTAGTAGGAAGGAGTATTGCTTTGACAATGCTGCTTGCGGAATTGCCCCGGGGTTAAACCGCTGTCCTTCTTGAACTTGCGGATAAAGTTTGGGGCATCCAGATAGCCGACCCGCTCAATAATAATTTGGAGCGGGTCGTTGGTAACGATAAGCAGCCTTTTTACTTCGTTCATGCGCAGCAGCCAAATATAATGAGTGAAATTCATACCCATTTTTTCTTTGAAGCTGCGGCTAAGATAAGAAGTGGATACGGAAAAACGCAGGGCGATATGCTCAAGGCTCAGCGTATAGTCAGCAAAGTTCTGGTCGACGTAGGCAACCAAATCATCAATCAATGAGGGCTGGCTGGTTTCCGTCTGATGATTGACTTGCCTGCAAACCTCGCCGGCCAGCACGGCCAGCTTGTTCTCGAATTCCTCGAGCGTGTCAAAGGAAGCGAGCGCAGGCACGCGGCCAAACACGTCGCCCATGTCCAAATCAGCAGCGGTTCGTAACATCGTATTGAGTATGTCGAAGCATATAAGTCGCAATATAGGGACAGAAAGCGACTCCTGCTTAATTTCCTGCACCATGCCGGCAAGCATGGACTGTGCCAGCGGCTCGTTTCCTTGCTTTAGGCTTTGCTCCAGCCTAAGAATCGTTTTTTTGGACAGCCAGAACGTTGCCTGCGACACTGCCTGCTTATTCTGGAGATGATCAAAGAAGGTGATGCCCGGCTCTCCCGGCTGCCGATAATCAAGGGCGGTCGAGGCTTCTATAAAAGATTGGTTGATCTTTGACAAGCTGGGATATATCGTGCCCACGCCTATATGCGGCAGCGCATCCGTCTGTTCCAGAAGCAGCGCCCGAATGTTCTCAAAAAGGCTGTTAATCGCAGCTTCTTGCCGTTCGGGCTCTTGGTCTGGCAACAGTACCATAAGCGCAAAACGGTCACGGACAGAAAATTCAACGCCATATACTTGAATCTCAAGCTCTGGAAATGACAATTGGCTGAGCAGCTCCAGTTGAAGCATATGATCCGGCTGACGGGGTTCGTCTTCCGGCGGAGAATCCCAGGAGAGCACAGCCGTGAAATAAGCTACTCCGGCATTCGGGGGCTCAAGCCCTGTCTCCATAATCATTCGTTCGATCTCGGGATCGTTTGGTTTGCCATGCTTCAGCAGCAGCATGAGGCATTGATTGCGGACAAACGGCGTCTGCCAGTGAATACGCGCCTTATAGTCGCGAAAGGTCTGGGTAATCCATTCCCATTCGTTTCGTACCTTGAGCGCTTCATCACGGCTGCCTGTTTGCAGCCTGGCAAAGTCTATCAGATTTTTGATCGGATGATACTGGCGTCTCGCCAAAATAATGGCTACCACAATGCCGGTCAGAGCCGCGATAGTAAATACGAGCATGATCAGCGTTTTGATGTGGACCACGCTTTCAAAGAACTGGTAGGTCGGCATAGTGGTCGCGTAGCTCCAGCCGTTCTCGGTGGATTTGACCGCTACAACGGATTGCGTCTCCCCATCCAGACGGATGCTGTGTATGCCTGTCTCAAGCTCTGCAATGTCAGTCAGTGCTTCCCTAGAGAGCGCTGTTCCGTTCGTATTGGAGGTCAGTACCTCGCCGGTGGGCGACAGAATGTAGCTGTTGCCCTTGTACTGGTTAAGTATGGTGTCCATAAGACCGGTAATCTTGGCTTCCTTGAGCAGAAACATGACCGACCCGTACGGGTAGGGATCACTGGGTTTGATCGGGATGAGCAATGTAAGCAGAGCTTCCTCTCTCGAATAAATGGAGACAGGCTCGGCGGGACGAATAAGTGGAGCAGTGGAGTCGTTAAGCGCTTTCAATAAACCTGCGCTGCTCCAATTATGATAGATATATACCTTGTTGAAGAGGGTCATCGGATTGGTCATGCCTTCATAGGAATATATTTCGTCCCTGTCATGGTAATAGAGAAAGAGCTGCTCCACAATGCTGCTGTTGGCCGTGTAGCTCGCGAGCGTGTTAATGCCTTCCCGACTGCGATAGGGATCGCTCATCATATAGGGAGTCAAATGCTCGTCATAGGATATACGGCTGGCGATTTCGTAGAGATCAGACATATGGCCATCAATAGTCAGCTTGACTTGCGTCAATTGATTAAGGTTGGCCCGCTCGATTTCCGAGCGCAAATTGTAGGCTGCATTTTCATAAATAAAGATCGTTACGACTGTAAGCGGAACCAGAAACATGAAAATGTATGACGCTGCATATTTGAACAGCAGGCGAGATTTGTATTGGCTCCAATATTTGCTGATGTATTGAGTCAGTGTATTTGCTTTTATTTTGAATTGATGCACAAGAACGCTCCTTTTCTTCATTCATATAAACATTATAACGTTATATTTATTTTGATGCTAGATTGTGTTAAGCTGTTTTTGAAAAAATAATTGGAGCAGCTTTTCGAATGGGCATGGGGTAAAAGAGCCAGAGAGGGGCAGGAATGAAGTGAAGGATTTTATTTTGCACAATGTCAGGCTATTGTCAGGCGAGAAGACGGCGATTGTAGTCAGCGGCGGGCGGATTATTAATATAGCGCCACAGCTCCCGGCAAATGCGGCAGGCTGCAGAATGGATGGCAGGGAGGCCTATGTTTCCAGCGGCTGGATTGATTTGCATGTTCACGCAGATGCCGCTCTGGAGCCCTATGGAGATGAAATCGATGCGATAGGCATCGCTCAGGGCGTTGCCACAATTGTGGATGCGGGCAGCTGCGGAGCTGATCGCATCGGCGGTTTGCATGCAGCAAGCCAGAAAGCGCTAACCAATGTGCTTGCCCTGCTGAATGTATCGCATATCGGCTTGACACGGACGGATGAGCTCTCGCAGCTGGCCTGGTTGAACGAGCAGCTGCTGCGTGAAGCGGCCGAACGGTATGGCAAGTTTATTGTGGGCTTGAAGGCGAGAGTAAGCAGCAGTGTAGTCAAAGAGCAGGGAATTGAGCCGCTGCGCCTGGCTCGCGGCTTTGCTGATCGGCTGGACTTGCCTCTCATGCTGCACATCGGCTCGGGGCCGCCTTCCATCACAGAGATTCTGCCTTATTTGCGCGGCAATGATGTGATTACACATGCTTTCAACGGCAAGGCTAACGGATTGTTTAATGAGCAGGGGAGAGCGATACCCGAGCTTGTTGCCGCAATGGAGCGCGGTGTGCTGCTGGATGTCGGCCATGGCACGGCAAGCTTCTCGTTCAAGGTGGCAGAGCGTGCGCGTGCGGCAGGAATTGCACCAGACACAATCAGTACGGATATCTATCGCGGCAATCGGCTGAACGGGCCTGTGTACAGCATGGCGCATACGCTTGATAAATTTCTTCTTCTTGGTTATTCGCTTGAAGAAACGATTGCACGGGTGACAAGCATGCCCGCAAGCTGGTTGAAGCGTCCGGAGCTTGGGCGGATGCAGAAGGGTGACATCGCGAATTTAACCATTTTTTCAGTGCAAGAAGAAGAGGTATCCCTGACAGATTCAGAGGGAGAAACTCGGATGGGGATGCAGCATATCAGACCGGAAGGGGTAGTTGTAAATGGCAAGTACATTGCAATCTAAATATGGCCTTAAACGGGTTGTGAATGCCAGTGGGCGCATGAGCATTCTTGGCGTATCCGCACCGACGGATAACGTAATGGAAGCGATGAAGCAAGGCGGTCAGAGCTATGTTGAAATCGCTGAATTGGTAAAGCGCTCCGGAGAGCATGTCGCTTCAGTTATGGGTGCAGAGGGAGCGGTCGTTGTTAATTCGGCGTCTAGCGGCATCGCGTTGTCTGTTGCGGCTGTAGTGACAAGAGGATCGGAGCGTGCCGCACTTCGTCTTCATCAGGATCCTATATTGAAAAACGAGATCATTATGTTCAAGGGCCACAATGTCCAATACGGGGTGCCGGTCGAAACGATGATATATTTAGGCGGCGGGAAGCTGGTCGAGGTTGGCTACGCAAACGAGGGACATGCGGACCATCTCGAGCAGGCGATTGGCGAGCGCACGGCGGCTATCCTGTTTGTCAAATCCCATCATTGCGTACAAAAAAATATGATTGGCCTAGAGGAAGCGCAGCAAGTAGCCAAGCGACATGGGGTACCGCTCATTGTGGATGCAGCGGCGGAGGAGGATCTCTATAGCTATGTCAAGCTTGCGGACTTAGTCATTTACAGCGGCTCCAAGGCTATAGAAGGCCCGACCTCGGGGATTGTGGCAGGTCGAAGGCCGTATGTGGATTGGGTGCGCATGCAGCTTCACGGAATCGGCCGCAGTATGAAGGTAGGCAAGGAGGTTGTTTTTGGGCTGCTGGCCGCACTTGACGAATATCTGGTCAAGGAAGATAAAAGCGGGCAGGAGAAACAGGCGCTAGAGCAACTGAAGGTGCTGTCGGATTTGCCGGGAGTGTCTGTGGCTATCGTACAGGATGAAGCAGGACGCTCCATATTCAGAGGCAGGATTAGGCTGGATGCATCCGTCGCGGGCATTGGCGCGGGTGAAGTGAACGATCAGCTCCGCGAGGGGGATATTGCGGTGTATACGCGGGATTACGGCGTGCGCCAAGGCTACTTTGATCTGGACCCGCGTTCCCTTCAGGGAGATGATCTTGAAGTTATCATTGAGCGTATACAACAAATTGTAGGAGGGGAAACACATGTCTAAGCTGGAGAAACGCCTATACAAAAACAGGGCGGCACTTAATGTGCTGACAGGATCATTGGAAAATACGAAGCAGGTTTTCGCTGCGGCAGAAGGGCATGTCGTGGTTGGAATTTTGTCCAAAAGCTATAATACGGTCGAAGCGGCTGTGGAGGCCATGCGAGTGCATGGGGCGTATGTTGAGGACGCGGTATCGATTGGACTGGGCGCAGGCGACAACCGCCAGGCGGCGGTTGTGGCGGAGATCGTGCGGGAATACGAGGGCGCGCATATCAATCAGATTTTCCCTGCTGTAGGGGCTACCAGAGCTAACCTCAAGGAACGCGCGGGCTGGATTAATGCGCTCGTATCTCCATGCGGCAAGGCAGGCTATGTGAATATTTCAACCGGCGTCCATAGTGCGCAGCTTGAGCAGAAGGCGATTGTGCCTGTAGAAGCGGCCATTGCGTTGGTCCGGGATATGGGCGGAAATGCCTTGAAGTATTATCCGATGCACGGGCTGCGCTACGAGGAGGAGTACCGTGCCGTGGCTGCGGCCTGCGCAGTTGCGGGATTTGCGCTGGAGCCTACAGGCGGCATTGATATGGATAATTTTTCCGATATCTTGGAAATTGCGCTGAAGGCGGGTGTGCCTCAAGTCATTCCACATGTGTACACTTCGATTATTGACTCGGCTACTGGTGAAACAAGACCTGAGCAGGTGAGACAGCTGCTAGAGTCTCTCAAGCATTTGGTGGACAAATATGAGTAAAATTGCTGCGTTCGGCGAGGTGATGATGAGGCTTGAAACACCTGGCTACAGTACGCTTGCGCAGGAGAATCAGCTTAACTATTCCTTCTCGGGCACCGGTGTCAATGTACTGTCGGCGATGTCCCGGTATGGTCATGAGGCTTATCTCATTTCTGCGCTGCCGAACAATGCGCTGGGCGAGGCGGCGGCAGCGAACTTGCGCAAGCTGGGATTGTCCATCCGCCATATTATGCGCTCGGGACAGTATCTGGGCATGTACTTCTTGGAGAAGGGGTTTGGCGCAAGGGCAAGCAAGGTCACGTATAACGACCGCTTAGGCAGCAGCTTCAATACGGCAACGTTTGGCGATCAGCAGCTGGCTGCGGCGGTCGCAGAGGTGGAGGTGCTCCACTTTTGCGGTATTACGCTGGCGATGAACGATCAGGTTCGCAGCAATATGCTCCGCCTTGCTCGGGAAGCGAAGCGACAGGGACGGACGGTTGTATTTGATTGCAATTATCGGCCGACGCTGTGGGGGAAAGATGGTTATGAGCGGGCAAAATGTCATTATGAGCAGATGCTTCAGCTTGCGGATATCGTTATGATGAACGAAAAGGATGCCATGCTAGTGCTGGGAATGCCGACAGCTGCACTTGAGCGGGAGCAGCAGTTGCAGGAATTGCTTCCGGCAGTGGCGAAACAGTATGATATCCAGACGATCGCAGGCACTCATCGGCGCATTAACGGAGACAACACGCATTCGCTAAAGGGATTTATATACAGCAATGATCGTCTCGTTCTGGGCAGAGAGCATAGCTTCTCTGTGTATGATCGCTTAGGCGCAGGCGATGCGTATGCCAGTGGTATTATAGACGGCCTGCTGCGCGGGCTTCCTTTGGAGCAAGTGGTTGAATTTGCAGCGGCAGCTGCAAGGCTGGCCCACACGATTCCGGGGGATACGCCGCTGTCCACGCGCGAGGAAGTTGAGAAGGCTATCCATAACGAGACAGGTGATGTGGAAAGGTAGGGGACATTCGGTGTCCATTTCACGAAAAAAGGGTCCGCTCTATTTGCAAATCAAAAATATTATAAAGGATCGGATCATGCACGGAGTATATCCGCTTGGGAGTTTCGTCCCGGCGGAGCCGTTGTTGGAGCAGGAGTTTCAAGTAAGCAAGATGACAGTGCGCAATGCGATTCGTGAGCTTTCCACAGAAGGCTACGTCGAGAGAAAGAGCGGGGTAGGCACAATCGTGCTGCGCAATACGTCCTCCACCAAACTATCCAAGGGTAAGCGCTTCACAGAGCTGCTGGTGGAACAGGGACATCGCATGGAGAAACGGCTGCTCGGAGCAGAGATGGTGAATACGAAGACAAATGCTGAACTGCTGGAGCTGTTTGGAGAGAGCTGCCAACGCATTGAGCGGCTGTATTTGCTGGATGAGCAGCCTTATATTCATTTTCAGCATTATATTACGCCGGGCGTCGCACTGGTGCAGGCCGAAAACGATAAAGGTGCATTATTCTCTTCCTTGTATGAATGGCTGGAGGAGAAAGAAATCACGCTGGAAGGCTTCCGTGATCGCTTTCTTGTAGAGGCGGCAGCAGCGGAGAGCGCCGCCGTTCTAGGGGTGGAGCCGGGAACGCCAGTGCTCAAACGGCTGCGGCGCTCCTATGATAGCGAAGGCAATCTCATTGAATACAGCATCGGAATTTACAACACGCAGCTGCATCCCTACTTGGTTAGCTACGACGCTTGAACGGAATTGAAAATATGCTCATAGGTTCCATACGTGGAGCTGCAAGCTGGCTATGCAAGGAAGAGCTATCGTAGGCACATTTGCTTTGCGAAAAAGCTCTTCTTTTTCATGTGCCGGAATAAAAAGACTACGGTAAGAAAATGGTTATGTGGTACCTGCGGCTAAGACGGGAAATGCGATTATTGAAACCCAATCCAATGGCGGTGCATATTCCTTGCTGCTTAGTATCAATAATTCCACTGACATTGCCAAAAGCTTAGGCACAATGGATACGAATATTAGCATCCAAGCGAATATATCGCTGGTTGAAATGGCTAAACAAATTTGGATCGACCTATAGCGATTGAACTCCATGGGTCATTAAAAGAAAATAAGGCCCAATAATGGGCCTTATCGAGTAACGCTATAAAACCAAGCAGTCCGAACGCATGGAGGTTACGTCTAGACTGTATATGAGCAGAAGTTAGTAACCGCCGCCGTATCCGCCACCAAAAATTCCACAGCTACAAGAGATAATTACCAACAAAATAAAAAGTACCAATATAAAACCAATACTGTTATTAGCGCCGCCTACAAAACCACCCATTAAATCTTCACCTCCCAATGTCTTGAGTACCATGTAGATTATGTGAAGATGGCACTTTGTGTTTGGACGTTTGTGACGTAATGATATTAGCCCAAATGAAATCCAAAAGACGGCAAATGCTGAGATGGCTTTTTTCCATAAAGCTTATTTTCTTTTAGGAATAGGAGGCAGGCGAAAAGGAAGTCTCCTTCAAATAAAAAGTCCCAATAAAGTGATTGACCAATCAATAACGAGGTGGTAAGATGAATCAAAGTTAGTGATTGATCAATTACAAATGAAATGGGGCAAATAAAAATGGAAAAAGCGATTGTTATTGGAGCAACGGGCGGGACGGGAGCAGCAATCACGGAAGAATTGGTCAAACGGGGAATACATACCATTGCTTTTGGACGTTCGCGTCAGAAATTGGAGCAGATTGCTGGAAAGCTGGGTAATCCTAAGCATTTGAAGCTTGCCGTAGGGAACGCTATGCGACCTGATGATATTGTAGCCGAGGCAGGCGACGCAGACGTATTGTTCCATTGCGCGAATGTACCCTATCACGAGATGGTGAATAATCTAATTCCGTTAGGCGAATCGGTGATGGAGGCGGCAGAACGGCTTGCGATTAAAGTTGTAGCGATTGACGGAATTTATCCGTATGGGAGAAGGCAGATGGATCTTGTCACGGAAGAACATCCCAAACAGCCTCATACGATAAAAGGAAAAGTACGTCTGGACTATGAACGGATGTTGTTCAGTAAGCGTTGGACCAAGGCCGAAGTCATGATTGTTCGCTTGCCCGATTATTATGGACCTACGGCTAATGAAGCCTCGTATTTAGGTTCTACCCTGGAAGCGATAGCTGCTGGAAAAATGGCTTTTTTTGTTGGAAACATGCATGTTCCACGCGAATTCGTCTATTTGCCTGATGCGGCTTCGATGGTTGCTGAGCTGGCAGGCAAAAGCTTCGCTTATGGGCAGAACTGGAATATACCGGGAGCCGGGCTTATTTCGGGGCGAGAAATTGTACGGATTGCACAAAAGGCCATCGGCCAAGCTAAACCGGTCATACCGATGAGAAAATTTGGTTTATCGTTGATAGGCATGAGAGTGCCCGTGATGAAAGAAGTCGTCGAGATGCTTTATTTAACCGAAGATCCGCTGACGCTGAGTGGAGAAAAATACAAACGATTTATCGGACCGATCACCGCGACGCCTTTCCAAGAGGGTATTACCGCGACTGTGTTGGCATTGCAGGAAAGCAAGGCATCTCTTGCACTAAAGTGATTGATCAATCAATCATTAGGGAGGGAAACAGCGTTTAAAATGACGTAGTATGGGCAACAGTCGACTGCAAGCTGACAGCTGGGTTGCAAGTAGTTCCAGAACCAGAAACTACCTGCCTTTTATTGAAACTTTTTCCAATTAAATGCGTCTAATGGATGCGGTTATTTTGGGATGGATAAAAGGGGGGGCTGTCATGAATCGGCGTATGCGAACTTTCATCATACTGGGTAGCATTACCGTTATAACGCTTTCCATTGTATTGTTCTACTCAATAGCTACTAAGAAAGCCAATCATGTGCCTGCTGTGGAGCCTGCAGTTTCTATAGAATTGCCTGATGCGGGAGAAAGTGCTTGGCAGCCCATGGAAGGCGAATTTATGACTGACAAAAAGGAGCCTCAGGTGCTGTGGAAGCGAGGTCCGCAAACGATTTATGTGCAGGATCTTCATCTCTACTACATCTCGGACGAAGCGGGTGAGGAAGTGCTGCACGAATGGAAGAAACCGCTGTCTGCGCAGGCATGGTTGAATGGAGAGCATCTGCTCATTGGCACCCAGCTTATAGAGGAGGGTTCCGGGAAAGAGGGACGCCGAGGAGATTGGATGGCGGTTCGTATAGAGCCTAAGCCGGTCGTGACGACTCAGGAGGAATTATTTTTTGGGCCGCAAGAGGTGCTGACCATGACGGCGGCAAAGGAACCGCGTCTATTCTTCGTCAAAGCGATCAATGGACCTGGCTTCTCGGAGCATATATTTGATCCCTCCAGCAATAAGTGGGTATCTTTGAATAGGCAGTTCATCGATGATGCTGCTATGAAAAAAACGGAAAAGGCACAAGGCTTGCATTACTTCTCTGATACTCAATCGTTTCATGGGACTTCAATCTACGCTTTCACCGATGAGATTGGCGGCATTGTCTATATCCCAGAACCTAATAATGATGCGTGGCGCTATGCCGGTTATGAGCTGATTGACGCCAAGCAGGTGACCTTTCTGGAGGATTCCCCGCAGTTCATAGGACGTTTCCGCAGCCAGGACGGGCAGGAAGCATTGACGTTTATCAATAATGGATTTAGCTCCCTGCTTCCGGCAGAGCCAAGATTGTGGCAGAAAGATTGGCAAGCGCTGAATCCCCGTACGTTCACATATGCTTCGCCTGGCCGGTTGGAGGTTATTCAATACAAGGACGGGGGCGCGAAAAAACGTAACCCGCCAATATACACGCAGTTCTCAACCCAAGGTGCAAAGCTTGCAGCTGCTAAAGGGTCGTTCATGGAATTTGAATTAAACGGGGAAACAAAATATATTTCCTGGCATGATCTCATTCATGCCGAGAATTCAAATCCGGAAGCGATCTGGGCGTCCGCCATAAACAATGTCACCGTAAAGCGAGAAAATCGGCCGCCCCATTCCTTTGATTGGGTTAGTCATGATGTACTGGAATGGAGCTTCGAGGAGGATAATACGAACGCTTCAATTCCAGCGAAGGTTAAGCAGGCGGTGGACGAGGAGCATCAGGATTCAGATTATAGTTTTGCGAAGACATACCGTAAGTTCGGATCTCGGTGGTATGTGCTCGTTGACCGGCAATTCTACGAGTATAAAGACAACGAGCTTGTAAAAATCGGCGAATTGCCGATAAAGGTCACTGTTACTACTGGAGAAGGGTTTTCCAGTCGCGGAGCCAGAGATTTCGCTCGCGTGGCTGACGGATGGATCGTTGCGGATACGGAAGGCTCCCGGGTGCTCTTGCTGAATGATAAGCTGGAGATCAAGACAAAGCTCGAAGTTGCAGCTCCGTATCAGCTTGCGCTTGAAGGCGAGCAATTGCATATCGCTTCAACTGCTTACCGATACTCTACAGATATGGCATTGAGGCAAATGAGTGCCAAGCCGCAACCGTTTCAATCTACAGCCGGTATGAAAAAGACGGTGTTCGAGCATTTTCACCCACAAGAGTGGTATCAAGATCGGCAAAGCGGACTCACGTGGTACTATCTTAACGGTTATTTGTATCAGTATGATGAAGGGAAGCGGGAGTATCGTTCATCCTACATCGGTTATAATGAGAACGCGATAGCGGGGGTGCGGATTATTCCCTATGAAGATGAGGTCATTGTGTTGCTCGACCGCCGTTTAGAGCGTTTTGACCGACAAGGAAGATGGCTTAGCTCTTTAGCGTTCCCGCGTTCTGAGCCCGATGGCATCTATGACCGTACGACTCAAGGGGAAAATAGCTTGATCATCGACGAGGCGACGGATGTCTTTTACCTTGTGCAGGGCTATCGCATTCTCGGAATTGATTGGAAGCGGAATGAGGTAAAAACGATCTTTCGGCAAAATTATGCAGATATTGGCGAGCTTATTAAACATGGGGGCTATCTGTACTTTATGTTGCGGAGCAACGAGAACGATCGATATCGGCTTCAAGAGGAAGGGAAGAACGCAAGGACGAAGATGCATACCGAAATTGTGAAGATTGACCTGCGATCTCTCAGTGTGCATCGGTCATTAGCAGAGGGCTATTATGACGAAATGTCCATAGATGCCGGCGCTGACTCTCAGCCTGCCTTCGTCCTGATGAGTTATTCCTAAAGACTTATCGGCTAACTGGGTGCGATCACAATTGTAACAGCCGCAGGTGAAGCCTATTATGAAAAGCGCGACTCATACAGGCTCAGAGACAGCTTATTTTCATGATTATTCATTACAATTTAATTGAATGAAATATAATTTCTTAATAATAATTGAGTTTTAATTTTACATTACACTGTTATAGTACTCCTTGAATATAGATTTTACTAAGGAGTGAAGGGAAAGTAATGAAAGCAAAAGTATTATATAAGACAATAGTAATCGCATCAATGATAACGCTGCTGGGGGGAGGATTAAATACAGGAGTTGGTCATAAAAATTATATATATGCAGCAGATGCAACTGCGCCATCCGTCCTGATTGAAGATTTTGAAGATGGAATCTCAGATGTGAAATTTAATCCTAAACGTATGTACGACGCTACGCTGCACTTGGAAAACAACAAAAAGCATGTAAGAAACGGACAATATTCGGCTAGAATTGATTACGATATGATTGGCATAGTAGATAATCCCTCTCAAATTGAAGTAGGGTATAACACAGGAAATATTCCAGTAACCGGTTACCCTACTAAAGTAGGCATGTGGGTTTATGGGAACAATGAAGGGCATTTGCTAACGACAAAATTTAGAGATGCGGGTGGATCATCGTTCCAAGCAGAATTCTATAATGCGGATCAATTAGGTGTTGACTGGTCTGGTTGGAAATATATTGAGGCGAATATTCCGCAGGGTAAACCAGGTCCGTTTGTCCTTGAATTGTTTTTTCAATTGAAACAATCGAATATGAGCAAGAAAAATAAGGGCTCTATTTGGGTAGATGATATTGCCTTTATCTATGAGGAAGCTGACGAGGATAAAGACGTTCCAATCATTAAACCTATAGCACCTGCCCCGAATGAAATATTAACCGCGCCACTTGATGAGTTAAAGGTTGAGTTGACGGATAACGGATTAGGTCTGGATTTGGATACATTATCTGTTCTTTTGGATGAAACGGATATTACTGATGAAGTGCAGTATTCTCCAGATACAAATTTATTAACGTATCCAGGAGAATATGTAGATGGCGGTTATCATGAGCTTGTTATTGAAGTGAAGGATAAGGCTGGTAATCCAGCAGGGAGAACATTCGCCTTCACGATGAGTGCAGGAGAGCGTTTATTCATGACTGCTGATAAGGAAGCAGTAAGTAATGAAATTTATCCAGTTCAAGTTAGCATTAAAGATTATTTGAATGCAGATTCGGCAAAATTCGCATTACGTTATGATGCATCTATCCTTCAAATCGAGAGCATTACTCAAGTGACTGGAGCTACCCTAGCCTCGGATATTGATAATGAGAATGGAATGGTTCAGGTTACGCTGGACAACATACCAGCAGTTGCAGCTAATGGTATCGTTACTGTTAACTTTAGAGTAAGTCCTCATGCTGTACTAGAGCGCGGCGAAGATTACAAAACCATAACGATGAGCCATACAACTCTTACTGCGGGCCAAGTTCAGACCAGCTCACCGCTAGCCGCTCCAATTCACTACACAATTGCATTTCCATATCAGCTGGAAATGACGGGAGTTGGTTTGGGCACCCCTTCTTCATTTACTGTATTAGATCGTGAGGGTAAACCGTTTGAAGGGGCAGATATTGTCTTCACTGGATTGTTAAAGCAAAGCTCAGTCATAACAGTTAACACTGTAACTTCTAATGTATATGAGGACGATGACACATCTTCTGATGTATTAATGGTAGCTAAAGCTGGTGAACGTTATTATGCTTCAGCAGAAGCTGAAGATGGATTATTCGAGGTTATTTTTACAGATGGTCAGACAACAGGCTATATCGCTGAAGCTGATGTCAGCAGCCAGCTATTGAATGGCAGTCTTGGTAAAACAGATGCTAAAGGACAATTAATGACTGACTTAACGACATTGGCACTTGGAACTTATCAGGTTCAAGCTGTCAACGGTGACCAGAACAGTAAGGTCGTCAATTATGAAGTCGTTGAGCAGTACGGCACAGAGATACCTCAAAATGTTCAAACCTATGTGGCAGAAGATATGTCTTCGCAGCTTAGCGCTGCATGGCAAACAAATCCTGACCGGACATTTACTTATATTCAATATATTGAGGCTAGTGAATGGGGAGCAGCGGAAAACGCGGATATGAATCATGTAAAACAGCAGCAAGCTGAGAGTGAGCTTCAGGTGCTTAGCATGAAGGAAAATGGATCGAAGGGCGAGATCCGGTTCCATAATGTCTTGATTGAAGGCTTGAAAGCAGATACCACTTATAAATATCGTGTAGGTTATGAGGATAATTGGTCGGAGTGGCATGAATATTCGACAGTTGATCAGAATAAATCAACACCGACCTCATTCTTGTATGTTACAGATTCTCATACGAATCAATCACAAGGAATACAGGCCTACCAAGAACTTATGAATAGTGCATTGAAACAGCATCCATCGACACAGTTTGTTATGCATGGCGGGGATATGGTTGATGTAGGCGGCGCATTTGAAGAATGGCAAAAATTCTGGCAAGCATCTTCGGTCTATGCAACAAAAATTCCAACTGCTCTAACATTGGGAAATCATGATGTGAAGAGCGAGGGGAAGGAAGTATTCACCAAGGGTGCGAATTTTCCAAAGAACGGGCCAGAATCTCAACTGCAATATGTGTATTCCTATGATGTCGATGATACTCATTTTGTCATATTAAACTCAGAGGGCACAGAGGAACAAATGATTGATCAAGCAGCATGGTTGGAAGAAGATTTGGATAAAAATAATAAAAAATGGACGATCGCTATGTTTCACCGTCCTGCCTACCATACAGAAAATGGTCGAGAAACCCTAGTGGAGTATACACAAACGTATTTTGCACCAATATTAGAAGAGAAAAAAGTTGATTTGGTTCTCGTTGGTCATGATCATGTGTATGCGCGTACCTATCCCATGCAGAATGGAAAGCCCAATAAGGCTACAAATGAAGGTACCGTATATCTTGATGGCGGTGCATCAGGCTGGAAATTCTATGATGGTACGCAATATAATTATTTGAGTCATATATTCGATGAGAACATTCCTGTATATTCCGCTATTGAAATTACTGAAGATGGGATTCATGTGGAAGCACGTACGAGTGCGGGGGATAAGATCGATGAGTTTTCCGTCGTAAAAGCAGCGGAAAGCGAGCCGTCAACGCCGACACCAACACCAACACCAACACCAACACCAACACCAACACCAACACCAACACCAACAACAAAACCAACACCGACACCAACGTCTTTGGAGCTGGTCTTCAACGACAAGGTAGATGTTGATGCAGTTAAGGCTATCGTAGAAAAAGAAAAAACTGCTCCTGCTTTAAGCTTTACAGATGTCTTAGCATCTTCGTGGAGTGCCTCAGTAATTGAGCGTGCGGCTAAGATGGGAATTGTAACGGGATACAGTGATGGTTCATACCATCCTAATGCAAAGGTAACTCGCGCCGAATTCGCCACGATGCTTGCCAAAGCTTTTGGCCTAACGGCTGCAAGCACTTCTTCATTCTCTGACACGCAAGGGCACTGGGCTTCAGGAGCAATTGCGGCCTTACAGGCTAAAGAGTTAATTACGGGCTATGGTGATGGTTCTTTCCATCCTAATCAAGAGATTTCTCGTGCTGAGATTGTTGTCATGCTTGCTCGTCTGACGAACTATAATTCCAGCACATCCAATCTATTCACAGATGTAGGTACAAACTGGGCTTCTGAACCAATCAATGCTTTCGCCTCTGCAGGTATCGTCAGCGGTAAAGGCGACGGATTGTTCAAACCGAATGAAGCTGCTTCCCGAGCTGAGTCCGTTGCGATGATCATTCGTTTGTTGGATCAATTGCTTGTACAATAAGTTGTTAGAACTTATATTAACCTAAACCTTTCACGGAAATTCCAGTATCCCCGCAAGGAGCCATACTATATTTGCTGTAAATCTTAAGCGGATATTGAAGCTGAAGATGGAGAAGTCCGGATTCTCATTTCCTCAAGGTTCAAAAATAGAAGACATCGGTTCCCGAAATGGGATACAGATGTCTTCTATTTGTATTTGCCAATAAACAGAACCAAAGATAGTATGAGTATAATTGCAAACAAGGAGTGTGATCGTAAAGTGGAGGAGAAAGGAACGGTAGTATCGATGTTATCCTCGCAGACTGGAGATTCCACGCAGCAATCGAATGAGAATGCAGCGTTAACGTGCAAAGAAAACCCAGTTTTATTAAAACAAATGGCAGAAGGAATATTACATTCGGACTTCAAAATTGCCGGAGATTGTGCAGAGGTTTTTTCAAAGGTAGCAGAAACTCACCCCCACCTAGTTGCGCTATATGCCGAACAGCTCCTCTCTTCGATTCATCATAAGCATACACGGGTACGATGGGAGTCGATGCATGCTGTTGCATTCATAAGTCCTCTTATATCTAGTCGGATAATCACTGCACTTGGGGACTTGCAAGAAAGAATGTTCTCAGATAAAAGCACGATTGTAAAAGACTACTCGATACTTTGTTTGGGGAATGCGGCATCCTGCGGTGAATCGGAAGCCAAAATGATCCTGCCGATATTAAAGCAGGGACTCTTGCAATTAGGTGATAAGTTTATTTCAAAATTGTTAACCGCTATGATTGGAGTAGCGAAGGTCTCCCCTAGTTTAGCGGCCGAAGTTTTAATGTATGGATATGAATATGAGACTCACCCCAAAAGCTCCGTTCAAAAGGCGGCGAAAAAGTTAATGAAAGCAGCCCAATAGATCGCTTATTCTGAAAGAGGAGAATGGCATGCGTATATGGTTGGTTTGAATTTCGTCTATGTTAGGTTGGACACGAAAGAGACGGGAGGAAAGGGAATGAATATTCGAGTGTTGGATGAGCCCGATGCGATATTGTATCAAGCATTAAGATTGAATGCCTTGAAATGCAACCCGGAGGCCTTTGGCTCAACGTATGAGCGGGAAGCGGACTTTTCACTGGAAATAGTAATTGAACGGTTGAAACCCGGTGGAGATAAGTTTGTACTTGGGGCCTTTGACGATAATGGTTCGTTAGTAGGGATTGTATCTTTTGTACGGGAGAACAGTCAGAAAACGGCTCATAAAGGCAATGTTTATGGGATGTATGTGGCACCGGAACAGAGAGGGCAAGGCTTGGGGAAATTACTCATGAATGAACTTATTAGCCGAGCAAGCGATTGCGAAGGATTAGAACACATCAATTTAACAGTTATATCCGGCAATGATTATGCGAAAAAGCTATATCAGTCCTTGGGTTTCAAGGTATATGGTTTGGAAAATAACGCCTTAAAGTACAACGGTGAGTACTTTGACGAGTGCCTGATGGTACTAACCGTTTGATCTTTGCTGATCAAACGGGAATTGCGCTAAGGCACTGTATCACCATACATGGCAGTTGACAATCAAATAAACAATCGGTATGATAACCACATGAATGAACGTTCACTTCAATATTGGGTTTAATCCTCGTGAATGCAATGGAGGACAATAGGTATGTTTGAAAAGTACAGCAGTGCTCAAAAAGCCGTTTTAGAGTCCGTACTGAAGTTGATGAGCCAGAAGGATATTCAGGCTACATCGATGTCGATTATTTCAAAAGAGTCGGGCATTCCAACAGGAACGATTTATAACAATTTCGGAAGCAAAGAAGAAATTATTAATGAACTATTCAAAGCAATTGCCGATTCGTTCACTGCTTCTGTTTTAGAGGGTTTTGAGGCTGATCTACCTGTTCAGGATCGTTTTTTTCGAGTTTGGAATAATTTATTGAGGGCCAGCATCGAGAACCTGCCTGCTTTTCAATTTCTAGAGCAGTACTCTTTCTCGCCTTATATTAAAGAAGAGACGAAACAGGATGTCTATGAGAAGAATTGGTGTTACAATGTCGGTTTGATGTATCAGGAAGAAATGGAGCAGGATCGGTTTATTGAATCTTCTCCAAGACTTATGGTGCAGATGCACTACGGCATGATGGTGTATTTAATAAAGAGCCGCCTCTATAACCAGAATGAACTGACTGAGGAGATTATGCAAACGGCCATTCAGTCCTGTTGGAACTCTCTGAGCAAAATAAAATGGAAATCCAAACCTGCTGCCAAGGTATGACGTTTGAGTCATCATACCTTGGATTTTTTAAACCAAAATGTGAATGAACGTTCACTCTAAATTACTAAATTAAGCGGATAATGCCATGAATTCAGCTATTCATCATAAAATTTCACTAACTAATAGGAGGATTCAAAATGACTAAAACGATTTTTATTACGGGAACAAGCTCGGGATTGGGTAAGCTAACGGCGATTCATTTTGCAAAGATGGGTTGGAATGTTGCAGCAACGATGCGCACGCCTGAGAGGGAAACGGAATTGATCAAATATCCCAACATTCGAATATTTAAGCTGGATGTTACGGATTTGGAGCAGGTTGAATCAGCAATTGAACAAGCCATTACCGCCTTTGGCACAATCGATGTGGTTGTAAATAATGCAGGAATGGGCTCCTACGGAGCATTGGAATTAGCGGCAGAGGATACGATTGACTGGCAGTTTGCCGTTAATACGCGGGGACCGATCAATGTTATCCGCAAATTCCTGCCGCATTTCAGAGCAAACGGCGGGGGGATGTTCATCAACATTAGCTCGTTTATGGGAGTAACGACTGCTGTACCGCTGGGCTCGCTTTATAATATGTCCAAGTTTGCTTTGGAAGGCTTAACGGAGGGGCTTTATTACGAATTAAAACCGTTGAATATTGAGCTCCGGCTCATAGAGCAAGGCGGTTCATCCGGAAATAATTTTAAGAACAGCATCATTTGGAATAAGGATGAAACGATAACGGCTTACGATAATTTAATGGGCAAAATTGAAAGAATGATGGCGAACCCGGACAGCGCTCAACTGGATGATCCACAGACGATTGTAAATGCCATTGCAGCACAAGCAACAGGAGAGAGCAAGCAATTCCGAACCGTAATTGGCCAGGCAGGGAATGGACTGCTAGCTCTACGAAACTCTGTTCCTATCGAGCAGTATTTGGAGACCATAGCTCAAAACTATAATTGAAACCCATAAAGCGGGTATTGAAATGAGCCAAGCCATTCGTTAGATGGCTTGGCTCATTCGATGTTTACGCGGGACAATCTGTTTGGCACAACGTTTTAACAAGTATGCTTAAATCATCGGACAAGGGACAGACACTCGACCTAAGCGTTCGTTATTATCCGCTGATCTACAACAAATGCCAAATACGATACAAGATAACGGCTGCTTCTGCGCGAGTGAGCGAATCAGTCGGCGCAATGTTGCCATTCTTGCCGTTCACAACTCCGGCTTTCACTAAGCCAGCCGCGCTGTCTTGCGCATATTCAGAAATACTCGCTGCGTCAGAATAAGCCTCTAAGTCACCGCTTGCTTCAAGCAGCTTGTCGGCTGCTGCCAGCGCGCGCGTCGTCAGCACCATCATATCCTGACGGGAGATATCGCGGTTTGGTTTAAACGAATGGTCTCCAAAGCCAGTTGCAATTCCTAGTTCTTTCGCAATGGCCAGCTCATCGTAATAATAAGCGGTTTCCTGAACATCGCTGAACATTGCATCATCCTTGCCTGTACCTTGCAATTCAAGCGCTCTTACAAGGAGAGCGATGAAGTCTGCTCGTTTAATGGAAGCGCCAGGAGAGAAGCTGTCCTCGGAGATTCCTTTGATAACATCGCGTGCTGTCATGGCGTCAATCGCTTGCTTCGCCCATGGCACGCTCCCCAGGTCCCCGAAGGTTTTGACGACGGAAGCCACAGCATAGCTGCTGAAATGGGTCGTTTGGAATACGACTGCTTGGGTGGCGGCATCATATCGACCGTTCGGAATTGATGTCACATCGCCATTGTCAGCGAGATACCACACGACAATCGACTCCGGATTGCTAAGCTCTTCTGCTGTCGGCGTGTATGGAACAGAGATCGTAACAGGCGCGTTCGGGTTGCTCCATGCAATGATTTTTCCATCGACGAACATATTAAGATCCAGTACCGGACGGTTCCCAATCCGCTCGCGAGAGGCTGCATCCAGGCTAGCGGTAGAGGCCTTCGTTACACGGATGGATACTTGCTCCGCATTCTCGACTTCACTCGACAGCATGTTGCTTGGGATTCCAATGGCCGCATGCTCCGTCTTCATTGAAAGTACAAAGCTTTGTTGGCCTTTCAGGCTTTGAGTCGGCAATTGCACTTCATACGAATCGGCGTTGGTTTGCTTCGGAACATCGATTACGATTGTTATTTTGCCGTTTGCTGCTGGCGCAGCTAGTTCAAACGCTCTCCTCAGATTTTCGTTGGAAACCGAGGCTGTTACGAGGCCGCCCTCAGTTTTCACTCCAGGGTGGATCGTAACAAGGCCGTCTTTAACCTCTACGTTTCCTGAGGAGGAATTAGATCCGGTGCTAGTCGCTTCGCCTGGATGAACCGTTTGACCGGCAAGGGTCAGTACACCGTATACGGAAGTGTCCATATAACCGTTGCCAGTCGTATCGTTCCATGCAGCAACGCTTTGACGGGCACCGTCTTTTGCGTCATTAATCTGCACATCAAAGCCAAGCTTCTTATCGCTGCTTGGGGTTGCCTTTTTGAAAGGAATCTTCACTTCTACCGTGTAGCTTGTGCCGGAAACTTTAGTTGCAGACTCGAAGCCCTCCGCGATGCTTGACGGATTGAATGATGTTTCGTTATCGAAGTTAACTCGGTACTGTCCATCGTCATCCTGATAGAATGATGTTTTGGCATTGTTTTCGTCCAAAAAGATTTCAATGGAGTCCTGTTCATATGCAGCTGCATTGCTCTTGTCCAGCTGCGCGTCGCTAACCTGAATTAATACATACAGATTTTGATTATCCCAGAGCGTTTTTGCGACTCCTGTCGCGCCTTGCCATGCCATCTGATAGCGATTAACCGGAATCTCAGCCGCTCTGCTCCAAACGTCATCGACTGTTCCGTCGATTGTTGGTGTAGCAAATTGAGCGGTTGATTGCTTGGCATCTGTCGCAACAGGCGCATGTTCTTCCATAAATGAAACAGGATCGATGACACCATAATAAGACGGTTTGGCCTGCAGGTTCTGATCGAACAGCAGCGGGTTGTTAGCGGCCCTCCAGCTTGAACTGTCATTCAATCCCCAGAAGGTTACGCGACTGATATTAGCGGCATGAGCTTTGAAGATCTCAAACAGCTGCGCATATAAGTAGCCTTGAGCATTCGCAAGCTGCTCGGGGAGCTCGTAGCTGCTTCCCGCTTGAATGTCCAGCTCGGTTATGCTTACTTCTACGCCTAAGGAAATAAACTTCTCCAAGGACAGCTTAACGTTGTCCGGGTTCGTGTTTACATTGTAGTGCGCCTGCATCCCAACGCCGTCAATGAGGAGCTTGCCAGGATTAGTCAGCACATACTTATCATTGAGCTCTTTGACCATGCTGTAAATAGCTTGGGCTTTATTCTGGTTGTCTTCGTTATAATCATTGTAATAAAGTTTGATATCCCATTCCGGATGGGCGTCCAGCACTTCTCTTGCCGCTAAGAACGCCTGCTCTACGTAGTCTGATCCGATGGCGCTTTTCCAAGGGGATTGACGCAGCGCCTCTTTCCAATTCGATGGATCAGACGGATTATCGTTCATCGCTTCGTTGACGACGTCCCATGAGATCATTTTGCTGCCGTAATGCTCCATGACCGTTTCGATGTGAGTCTTCATATTAACGAGCGCTTCGTCCCGTCCCAAAGGAGAATCGTTCGACGTAGTCATCCACGCCGGCGTCTGCTGATGCCAGACAAGAACATGCCCATGCATTTGCATTCCCTCAGCCAGAGCCTTATCCACGAGTGCATCCGCGGCGGCAAAGGTAAAGCTGCCCTTTGTAGGCTGCATCTGATCCGGCTTCATTGCGTTTTCCGCTGTGGCGGCATTGTGATGGAGCTTGAGGAGCTCCAGCCTAACGCCTTCCAAATCCCCCGATGATATCGCGTTTCCGATTAGGAACTCGTTTTGATAAGCATTTTTGATTGGAGTCAGATCTTTTTGTATGGAGATCGGGTCCGATCCGGTGCTCTCAAAACTGATATCGTCGATATAATAAGAGGCTGTCTTATTATTGGAGCTTTCCACATAGATAGTCAGAAATTCGTTGCCTACGTTGGTATAACGGTAGGTGCCTTCGAACTGAACCCAGCCGTCGCTGGCATTGATCGTTTTGGATGAAAGGTTAACATAGCTTGGGCTGCTTTCGCCAACCTGGGTAGACAGCTGGAGCTGCGAGCTAGTAGGTGAGATCAGCTTGACCCAGAACGAAATGTTATATTCGTCGCCTTTGTCCACATATTTCTCCACGTGCAAGGTTGGCCCATGCCAGCTATCGGATCGGTTCTCCACCTTCAAAGCATAGGAACCGCCATCGGTATGATTGGCTTCATTGGTGACCGTGAGCGTTTCGGTACCGGACCTGCCTACAAAACCGCTCGCCGTTTGATCCTCGAAGGTTATGGTGTCGAAGTCTGCCGCCGGCGGTCTAGGTGTCTCCCCTTCGCCGCCGCCCGAAGCGGCCTTCTCGGTAATCCGTACGTCTCCAATATAAAACGGGACAGCCGCCCCATCAGCGTTTGATTGAACGCGCAGGCTCGTATCCTTGATCGTATCAACCGTAAATTCTTTCGTTAAAATAAAAGCTTCTCCGGCTGTGAAATTGGCTCCTGCCAGCCAGCTGTAGCTGCTCACCGTTTGAAGAAAGGCTTGTGCGCCGGCAGGTACGACTGCGTCAGCGTTTACGTAGCCTGTAACGGTTACCGTGTAGGTTTTTCCGTTATCGAGACCAATATCGCTGAATTTGAAGTCAGCCGCATCGTAATCGTTTTTTCTGTTGCTTACCGATAAAGCTGCTCCGTCAGCATTGCCGGCGAATACTTTATCGGTGGACTGCGAGAGGCTGGCTCCGCCTGATTGCGTCGCTGCTCCGTTACCATTTGCAAAGGTTTCGTGGTATACGGTCACGTCAACCAATGGCTCGGTTGGCGCAGGTCCGCCAACCATGGAAGCGAATTGGCTCAGAGTTGTACTTTTCATCATGTAGTGACGACCCATAGCATAGCTGCCTTGATTCGGGTAGCCAACCTTGAAGGCGTATTTGATGCTGTTCTCTTGTGCCGCTGTCTCCGCGTTCTCGTTAAAAGCACCGTAAGGGTAAGCCAATAGAAAGGGGTCTTTTCCCGTGATGCTCTTCAGGTAGGCGTTCGCTGCGGCAATCTCGCCTGAAGCTTGTTCTTTGGTAATATTGCTCGTCCAGATTTCTCCGGCTGCGCTGTCGTTAGTACCGTTATGCGTCTTGGAATGGTTCTGGAGGCTGACGCTAGGCTCTGCCGCAAGCGCCTGCAATTGCGCCGTCGTCATGCTGTATTCGCCGTTAATCCAATCGCTGACAACAAATTGCACGGATTGCATGCCATATTGCTTCAATATTGGGAGTGCATGAGCAATGAAATCAGGCGTTGCGTCATCAAAGGTAAGCAGGATCGGCTTCTCGGGAGGTGCGACTGTTCCTTCAAGAATGTGGGCATATTGCTCTGCAGACAACGTATTGTAATCGTTGTCGTTCAAATATTTCATCTGTTTCGTGAACTGCTCTATGCTTGTATGAGTCCAATCATCCGTTGCATTAGCGACAATCCGGTGGTACAAAATGACCGGTATTTCCTGTTCGGCAGCTTCCGCAGCCGGTGCAAGCCAGCCTGAAGGCAGGAGCAAAGCTGCTGCAAGCAAAATCGAGATGATCGGTTTGAAATGTGTACGCACGGGTTATATTCCCCCTAAAATAATTTGGCGAAGCGAGTGAAGCGCTTACATTATCTTAATTGGTTCTCCTTTCCAGAGCTTTATTATATCGTGTATCCAAATATTGTTTGACCAGAAGAACTATAGAACATACTGTGTTTTTTAAATATATAAGAATTTATATGTTTTCACATATAAATGTGCTTATATATCTCCGCGAAACGACTGCTATTGCCACAGTGGGCGGCGACAGCCGTTTACGCTTGTATGGAATGGAAATGAGGGCGAATTTTCACTCGCCTATGCCATCAGGCTGTCCAAAAGGGAACCCTGAGCCGGCCAGTCCTATAAAAAGAAAAATGAACCTTCAACGCCACTACAAAAGTGGAGCGGAAGGCTCTGATAACCCGATACGACGTAACAAGCGGTCTCTGAATGTTGCAAACGGACTTTTGAGACTGCCCCTTACATTATTCAATCTGCCGTATAGTTGTTTTTCAAAAGATGTCTCCGATAATCGCATATGAAGCATGCTGCATTAGTGAGCATTTTTTCTAGATCTCGCTGTGAAAGCAGGTTTTAATGCCAGTGAACGAACGAGTTCTTTTTGCGTGAACGATTTTTTCCTGCCCCATTGCTTGATGCGAACCATAAAGGGGCTTTCCGGGTTTTTCATATGGTAGAAGCCGGGTACGCGCATGACTCTAGATAGATTGGTGATCACGGGGTCAGAGCTGAATTTTTGTGCTAAAGCCTTTTGGATCGGAACGAATTTGTTAATCGACCCGCCTTGAAGAACCCAATAGATGTGATATCCGTTTTTTGTTTCGATAATCAACGTGTCCTTAATACGTCGTTTATACTTTTTTATATATTCTTTTTTTAAATATGCGACTCTCTCTCTCGTTCGCTCAGCCAAAAGGCGATATAGCCCTTGCTTATTTCTTTTGATGGTAATGGATAGGAGCTGCTCTGCGGGGTCTGCTTGCAGGGATTCAATCCGCTGCTGAGCTTGCTCGTTTGTGTGAAATTGTTCTGAAATTTTATTTAAGTCAACGTCGATGAACTGTGCCCTGATTTTTTTGAACTCACTTTTCCAGGTTTCGCGATTATTAATTTCCATAAAAACCGCGTAGCCTTTTTTATTTTGGCTGAGGATATGAATGAGCTCGTTTTTCTTGGAAAAGAGGGTTATTCGAGGCGTGCGCTTTTCTAGCAGCTTTAAAGGTTTATGCAGCGTCATCGCGGGGTGATGGGAGGAACGGCTGTAAACCTTGTTTTTGTGTTTTGGATCATAGACCAAAATAAAATGCAGCAGCTCGCTTGGTTTGCAGCCAAGCTTCTTAATAAAATGGCGTGTATGGCTTGAATAATGTCTCAACGACCTTGGAGGTCGCGATGAACGTGAGCTTTGCGCCAATGGATCACAGTCCCTTCTACGTTTGCGTTACATATCCGGTGCTTATCTAAACAATCATATTCTGTCGGGATGCCGCGAGTGTAAAGGAGAGTACCCATTTTTCGACAAAAGCCGAGCAATGTGAAAATATATGCTATCTATAGAAGCGGTATGCGCAGTATAATAACCCACGCATTGAAAAATACGAAATAAAGCGACCGGTATATTAGCGCGAGTGAAAGCCTGCTGAGTATTCACTTTCAAAGATGGGTATACAATAACTGTTAGCAGTTATTGTTCCGGGAAATATTTCTTTGAAAGGTGAGATGCGCGATGAACCAAAAGCTGGATGACAAGGATCAAGGAAGTACGCCAACAGAGGAGCTTATTCTCGCAGGAATGACGGCACTAGTGACTGGAGCCGGCTCGGGAATCGGCAGGGCTTCCGCTCTGAAGCTTGCCCGTGCCGGTGCGAATGTTTGCCTTCTCGATTTAATTGACGAACGGACCGCGGATGTAGAGGAGGAGATACGTGGCATGGGCAGGCAAGCCGAATTCTATGATGTCGACGTGTCTGATCCGGTCAGAATGGAGCGTGCCATCCGCGCTGCGGCAGATCGTTTCGGACGCCTTGACATCGTATTCGCCAATGCAGGGATTAATGGCACGCTCGCTCCGATTGAGGACTTAACGCCGGAGGCGTGGGACGATACATTGGCAATCAATCTGAAGGGGACGTTCCTGACGGTTAAAAACGCTGTGCCTTATATGAAAGCGAAGGGAGGCAGCATCGTCGTGACGAGCTCGATCAACGGTAACAGGAAATTTTCCGGTTTTGGCATGTCCGCCTATAGTTCCTCTAAGGCCGGGCAGGTAGCCTTCGCCAAGATGGCAGCACTGGAATTGGCCCGTTACCGGATTCGCGTCAACGTCATCTGCCCCGGAGGGATCGAGACGAACATCGGAGAGAACACAAAAAGCTCCAAGGAAGTGGACAAAATCCGCATTCCGGTTGTGTACCCGGAAGGATCGCAACCGCTTGAGCATGGACAGGGGAGACCCGAGCAGGTGGCCGATCTGGTGTGGTTCCTTGCTTCCGACAGATCGAGCCACATTACCGGTACGGAAATTTACATCGACGGAGCAGAGACTCTTCTATAAGTGGTATGACCAAGAGCTTAGAATAATCACCACACGGATTGTTAGAGGACAAGAACATATAGGTATAGAAAACCGCTGCGGATAGCGGTTTTTTTTGCTGCAAAGAAATATGTTCTTGTCCCAGTTCGAATGACTAGACCTTAGGAAAAACTTTTTTTGGAAATTTGTTCCTAGGATTCTATATCCATTATTTCTAGGAGAGACTATGCTTGAATGCTAGACAAAATGGGAGGTGTTATTATCAATGAGTTCTGAACCATTACGGTTGTTCATTGCAATTCCGATCGACCAAAAATGGCGTGAGCGATTGACTGAACAATCCAGACGGCTCAAATCAAATCTTTATTTTCAGAAATGGACGCACCCGGAAGATTATCACATAACTTTGAAATTTTTAGGTGATACCTCGATAGCTACGATCCAACAGATTCAAAAGTTATTGTCCAACGTTGCGCTCGCTACTGAACCATTTGAATTGAGAGCGAAAGGATGGGGGACTTTTGGTGCCCCAACGTCACCCAGTATTCTTTGGGCAAGTGTAGGCGGAGACTTAGATGCATTAACAGATTTGCATCGACGAATAGAAGATAGCTTGGAGGGACTCTACCCGAGGGAAAATCGTGCATTTAGTCCTCATTTAACGATAGCTCGCCGTTATAAAGGGAAAGACCAGTTGAAAACAGCAATTGATGATTATTTTCCTGATGATAAAGGGTCAGAAAACAATTGGTTCGTTAAAGAAATACAGCTGTATGAAAGCAATCTGGAAACGGTCCCCATGTATAAACCTATTGCGACATTTACATTTGCTTGATACCACTTCATAGCGGGATAAGGATGAAATATAGCGTACTTTGAGAAGCTAACCATTCTCTGGAATTAAGTAGTAGAACTATGCTTCCATTAAAATCTTGGACGTTCGCCATACTCGTATGGCACAAGGCGAGGAATTGCGTGGTTTCCATCTTCCCACTGGCAGTTTCTTGTTTTCCGTACGCGGTTGTGCTCGTATTCTGTTAAACGGTCCATTTCAATACTGCATAAGGTTAGAGCGATGGAGCAAGGATGGTGGCAGCAAGCCTCGTTGGAGCATTTTCACGTAAAAGTACTGTTTTATCAATTTGTTCATCAGCTGCTCTGTCAGCTGGAAGCACGGGAATTGGAAAAGCTCGAGGTTTGGAAAGCGATACCTGCAGTGAAGCAAAACCATGTCTATAAGATTTCAGCGAGGCACTGGATGCTTAACGGTCCCATCTCCGATAGCATGAAAATAGACGATGTCTTACAAGCATTGACGGGAAATAAGCAATAGAAACGCAATTACGTCCGTTACAGGCTGGAAGCGGGTAAGTGATGAGATGAACTTCAAACTTAATCAGGGAACCGAAGCGCTCGCCAGGAAGTTTTCTAACAATCAAATCGATGAAGTGATTGATTTAAATAGAAAAAACGCATGTAAGTTTTTCTAAATGGATAAGGTAACAACAATTATTTATGCACAAAAACGAAACAATAACAGGTGGCCTCATGGCCGCCTGTTTTTTTGTTATCGTACAAAGAGCAAATCATTACGATGAAAATCCAATCAACGTTATATGGTTTGCCTTATTGAATCCCCTTACAATGTATATCAGAAGGAGGAATGCGACATCATGTTAGCACAACTATATAAATATCGTTGGCAGTATGTCATGATTTTACCGGCGGTTTTGCTTTTGTTTCTATTTAACTATGTTCCGATGGCGGGCATTCAAATCGCATTCCGCGATTTTCAGATCGGGTCCTCGATATGGGACAGCGCTTGGGTTGGATTCCAAAACTTTACGTTTCTGCAAGAGCCTCAGTTTTGGATCGTCGTAAAAAATACGTTGTTCATTTCGGTATTGAAATTCGTATTCGGATTTCCGGCTCCAATTGTATTGGCCATTATGATTAATGAATTGGTGAGCGCAGGGTTCAAAAGATTCGTTCAATCGGTCAGCTACTTGCCTCATTTCTTCTCATGGATCGTCGTCGCTTATATTCTACAATCCTTTCTTACACTAGACGGCGGTTTGGCCAACGATTTGATTACGAAAATGGGCGGAGAACCTATCTTTTTCTTAGGCTCGGAGAGCTGGTTCCGGCCAATGATCGTCTCCAGCGGCTTGTGGAAAGAAGTGGGCTGGAATACGATTCTTTATCTCGCAGCGATTACA
>NZ_JACHXW010000027.1:0-25105 GCF_014192395.1 Paenibacillus endophyticus
CATCTCGCCATTACAGCGTTTTGAGGCGGTTTAATGATTAGACTAACGTTTGTAATGAGGCTTTCTTGCTGTCTACTTTATTAAGGCAAGGTCAACCTTCGCCACTTTCTTTAAAGAGTGCAACTTCAATGACTCCTGCCTCTATATTAGGAAATATTACCGAAACCATTCCAGAAACATAAATATCCCCTTCGAATTCCAGATGCTTCTTTAGTTCTTTATATAGAGACGAATAACTGTTATAGTTACCCACCTCTTGACCTACATGTTTTTTTAGTTCCTTATTTAGAGGAGATTCACATAACACTGCAATCCCCCAAGCTTGGAACGTACACATTCGCTCAATTGGTGAAGAGAAAAATACCTGCGCTTCCGTAAAATCAATATGTTTATCAAAATCGTCATGATTTACACGAAAATCTATCCGCATAAGGAGACCTCGTCTCATTTTTAATTCAATCTTACAAAATGTGGCTATCTAAATAATATCACAACTATAAATGTTTTCATGTTTACTTTTAGCGAAAAAGAGCTACCGACCATTGCATTAACCTGCCAGTTAGCGTAATGAAGCAGCCGATCATTGTGGTCGGCTGCTTCCATGTCTTTATTGACCTATCATTCTCCGTTAGCATTCCTGTAGAGCGTTAATTATCAGCTTTGCAAAAAAATGAGCGCCTCGGTACGATGGAAGTGCGCAACGGGTCATAGCCCTAAAAATTCCATCATCCAAGAGGACGCTCTATTATGAAGTTTAAATCGCAAGTGAGACAAAATCAACTCATTGAAAAAATTACTGCTCAGCATTTAGTAGTCGGGATCGACATTGCCCAGCAGTTGCATGTTGCGCGCGCTGTAAACTCCCTTGGTACGATATGTTTTTCTCACGAATGCTCGCTTATTCGCAGGATTTCACCCGGTTGGTAAGGACTGAAAGACAAGAAGGGGAACGCCGTGTTAGACTTCGGCAACATGAAGGCGCACGGGAATAAAGGGGGATTATCGTAGCCCCATATAATTCCATTTACTGCGCGCATTCTCCTCGCCGCCCTTGGAGGTTTTCACTCCCATGTCTTAACGGGTCTGTGCCCTCTCATTCCTTCGTTACGCCTATCCAAGGGGTGGAGGCCGGTCTTGCTATCGTTACGGGTCGGTGCCCTTTGGTTCAATATATCCGGTACTCCGTGCTTTCTTTGAAATCCTGCGAATAAGCCAAAACTCGTACAACGAAACGGTAGAATATAAGTTAAGCTGCTAGCTGAATAGGCAACGTTTTAGGAGGGTTATAGGCTTCGCCGCTGCGAGCCATTCCAACTAAGATTCTGGCTAATTTGCCGCACAGCTTCATAATAGATCTCATTTTCTTTATCTTCTTTATCTGTACATTGTAGGCATGCATGGCTTTGAACTCCGGATTGTTTGCGACTAAACTCATAGTCATCATGAAGATAAATCGTCGGAGGCGAGAGCGCCCACGTTTGCTAATCTTCATCTGTCCGATCCATTTACCTGAGCTTGCCTCTGCGAGGTTGAGGCCAGCATGACGGAGCAAGGCATTGCCGTGAACAAAGCCGCTTAAATCCCCCGCCTCACCTAGAATACCAGCTAACGAAATGGCACTAATCCCTTTGACAGCAAGCATGGATTCTGCAAATGGAATGCGATCTAAAACGGCAACAATTTCCGTTTCTACCGTTTGCAATTGCAGGCAAGCAAGATCGTACTCATCGAGCAGTTGCTTCAAGTGAAGCTTGTAGGCATGTGTGGCTTGTTTAGAACCAACAGATCTGCAAGCCAATGAGATAAGAGCTCGGGCTTTTCGATCACCAGAATGCCGTTTCATAAGCGATTTCCAGCCTCTTAAGATATCCTGAGGCTGTAATTCACACAATTCTTCGGGCGTTGGGAAAAGACGAAGTGTAGCCAATGAACCGATACACATGATGTTTTTGAAAACTTGTCGCAGCTCAGGAAAAACAACGTCGACCCAGCGATGAATTTGGTTCTTCGCACTAACGAGTCTCGTTACGACAGAGTCGCGGTTTGAGAGAAAGACACGTAATTCTTCAAATGTTTCAGGTGTGTTGCGAGTGAACGAGTAGTAGCCGTTTTTGACCATGTCTGCGATGACGAGAGCATCCTTTTTGTCACTCTTGGATGGCGTATTGTCACGGTTCTCCTTGTTCTTATTCACGAGATGGGGATTGACTAGAACAACTTACAATGGCCGCCGTTAAAGTGTGGCGGTTTGCAGCGATTGGATCCACCGAAGAAGGCTGTGAAAACCCTCTTCATCGTTTGAGAAGGACAGGGGATTACCGACCACGAATCCTCGAAAATTAACAGCACGAGCGACATGCATTTGCTGTGCGATGTCGATCCCAACAACTAGATGTTGAGCGGTAATTTTTTTCAATGAGTTGATTTTGTCTCGCTTGCGATTTAAACTTCATAGTAGAGCGTCCTCCTGGATGATGGAATTTTTAGGGCTATGACCCGTTGCGTACTTCCATCGTACCGAGGCGCTCGTTTTTTTTTGCAAAGCGGAAATTTAACGCTCTACAGGAATGCTATCGTTCCTCATTAGTTGAACGATAGTTTCCATTTTGTAATTGTAATTTTATGAATTCAAGTCTGAACTTTTGTTAGGCTCATCATTTTCATTGAAATAATCTATATAATATCCTTCTGAATCCCAGTAATCTTCATACTCTTTATAAATATCGTTGATATTATTCTTAGGTAACCCGCAATTCTCTAATAGCCATTCTCTTATATAATTAATGTCCTTATTTTCATCTTCCCAGATGAAATCCATAATTGCAGACTCTCTTGCAGCATTATCTGGAACATAAATAACAAATGTAGATTTAAAGGTCTTCATAAATCCATAGCTAACACTTCTCAGTAACTGTTGTATCTCATTATCTACTAAAAATCCTTTCCATCTAAAATAATGATGAAAATAACATACTTTCTCTGATAAAGTAAGTGAGATTCCACAGGGGCCTGCCAAGCTGATTGTCCCGTCTGATCTATCAACACTTGTACGCCACTTCCTTACATTATCTTCTGGATTAAATGGTAAAAGTGTATCAATAAACTCACGAATGAGTGGAAATCGAGTACTGTTTTCATTTAATTCATTGCATAACTCTATTATTTCAGTTTCTTTAAGGCTATGTGACATATACGCAGTAAAATCCATTCCCATAAAAGACACCCCTGAGTAAATAATTAGAGATAATATTAATATCCGAATAACTAAGGTATTCGAGAAATAATTTAACGAACCTGCCAGTTAACTCAACGCGGCTGTCGGTTTATGTCGGCAGCCACATCATGGTGATAATGAAGCTATTATTCCCCGTTTAGTTTAGCAAACTTACCTGCCAATCAAAAACAATTTCTCATCAAGATACAACTGATAATTCTCATAGGTTGATGAATCGGCAAACAAATCCAAAAAGTAGTTATTCTCAAATTCGATAATTAAGTCGCCCATCTCAAAGTAGTGTATGTTGGTAATGGGTTTGAAAATCAAACGTGCTTTTAGAATAGATGTAAAGTCTTTTTCCTGACTTTCATTAATACCAACCAGTATTTCGGTCGACAATCGCAATCTCCAAGAGCACTCTACGTTAATCATTCCACTTTCCAATCTCAGGTTTACTAATTCAACTCCCACTGAGGTTATTTCTGTTACTTTCTGTCCGCGAAATCCAGTAAAATCAATATATTTCGAGCTGTTCGAATAGTTCACCAAACTCACCTCATTTATAAAATTCCACGGTTATTTAGTAATTCCTTTTATTGTGCTATCCTGCCTGTTAACTGAACGAGGCTGCCGATTTATGCCGGCAGCCTCGTTCTAGTGATTATAAAGCTATAGTGCCCCGTTAGCCTAACGTAGATTGGTCATCACAAGCCTCTCTTACAACAGGTTCTGAAATGGAGACTATGTCAACGACGTGGTCAAGACAAGAAATCCCATAATGCTTAAATGGTTCTGGGAAGTTTTCTATTGCATAAGTACCAGTAGAAATAAAATCAAGATACCTCGATTTCTTGTAAATCCTAAATCGCTGTGGCCAGCTGCTTCCCTATTTTTATTGATCTATCGTTTCCCATTTTCCAACGACAGCTCCGTTTCCCCAACTCTCCACACTTCACAAGGGATGCGGACACGACGCCAATCCAGAAGCGGCTTTGCTCGCTTATTTCATCCATTTGCATACCTCGAAATCCCTTCCTGTTTTAAGGATTTTTTATATCGCTTCCCGTGTCAATCCTTGTTTTAAGCGGTCCAGCTGCAGAAGATGATGACGGTAGTGCATCTCAACAAGCAAAAACCATTCCTCCGCAGACAATCCACCGAATCTCGGATGGGTCACTATATTTTGATTGGACACTTTTTCAAGGGTAGGTTCAATGTCCTTCATTCTTTGGATGACAGTGTGTAAGCCTTGAATGAGCTGCTCTTTGCTTTCCGGCTGCTCCGGAGTATATTGTGCGGAAGGCGGAACATGAATACGAATGGGCGGGAAGCTTCCTTGGGAAAATATAGCCACGCCAACCTCGGTTTTTTCCGTTAGAGGTACCATGGGATCTTCGCTTGGCATTAGGCATTGATCAATATTACGAAGCTGCATATAGAGCGCCGAGCTAATGAGATGTTGAAACATCTGACCTAGTGACCACTCGTTGTCACTTTGCTTTTGCCTCAGCTGCTCCAGACTGAATTGATCCAGTTCATGAATATAATGTGTCGCAGTTTCCTCAAATCGTTGTAAGGCTAACTTTGTTGTAATCATATATCATCGCCTCTAATCATCTTTTTTTCTAAGTATACAAAAACGCTACTGACACCATTATGTCAGTAGCGTTTTAACGTTTTTTCCAGTTCGTTTCTAACCCGATGTCGGAAGGATTCCGGCTCCAGCACGACCACTCCGCCACCCCAGCCGAGCACCCATTGCAGCAATTCCTCAGGCTGCCGAACACGTAAGGTCACCAGCAACCCTTCCGTATGATCCTCTATGGTTTCTATATAGAAGTTATTCCATTCTCGTACTTTATCGGCAATGTCAGGTTGGACCCAGATGCGTACACGGACGTCGCGGTCATCTGGAGGCTGGTATTCCTCTAAAAGGAAGTCTGCTGGCAACTTAAATCTATCTTCCAGCTCGATAAGCTCCGACATCCGGGACAACCGGAAATGACGGATGTTTTGACGCAATTCACACCGTGCAACGAGTACCCATGACCCTTGATGCAGCACAAGTCCATAAGGTGCAACCGTACGAACACTTTGGCGGTTCCCATCAGCCTCGGCAATTCTTTTGGAATAGCGGAATCTTATTTTTCTTTCCTCCAGCATTGCTCGACGAATCGCTTCCAAGTATGCCTTCTCTTGTATTCGTGCTATATCTTCAGCGGTAGCAAGCAAACGAAAGCTCTTGCGAATCCGGGATGCTTCGCTGCGGATCGATTCCGGCAAGACGGCTTCAATCTTCCGTCTTGAATTTCGAGACTTACTGCCATAATGAACATCAAACCAATGCTCAATAAAATCTGTCCCGATGAGTAACGTCACTGCTTCTTCCACCGTGAAACTGACTGGCGGCAGGAAATATCCCTCCATTAAGGAGTATCCCTGCCCTGGCGCTCCTATCACGGATACGCCAGCTTCACTCAAAGCCTGAATATCCCTGTAGATGGTTCTCACGCTTGTTTCAAATGTAGCGGCTAAATCCTCGGCTCGTAACACTTCGTGACGCTGCAGCTCAAGCACTATGGCTAACAAACGATCCGTTTTGTTCATGCACTGCACCCTTTTCCGAGAGATTAGTTAATTGATTCCTATGAGCGTTTAATAATTCGCTCTATTGTTTGATTATCCTTTTCTTTCAATTTCACGTATTTGTATTGTTTCATTCCCCAATATCAATATCATTATAATTTATTAACTCTAATATTATTCGACAAGTAATTCAACCTGTTCAAGTAACCTGACCGTTATCTCATCAAAAGATTTGCCGTAACAAGAATAATAAATGCAAAAACCCGATCTCATGAGGTCGGGTTTTCCTTGGTGGAGATGGAGCTAATTGTACGTGATCGTATATTAAAGTCGGCAGCCTATTCCATATTTATAATTGCGAGGTTACGAACTTCACCTCCGGAAAGCGGCTATCCGGCTCTTTCATTAAGATTCCGCCTTGATTTTTTAGATACATATCGAAGAAATCCAGCATATGGGCATTGATAATGGAGTTCGCTCTTTCAGGCGCAATCTTTCCTGTAATGCCCAGCATTTTGAAAATCGGAGAAATGAACTGTACGTCGGTAAAATTCAAATGCTCCGTATCGTCGATATAGAGGACTTGTCCCCCTTCTTCGGCCGTTTCGCGCATCCGTTCAAGCTCCAACCTTTTATCTTCCGTTACTTGATCTTCCCACTCTCTCGTTGATCCCATGTGGTTAAGCTCTGCATCCGTGTAGATCCGGTTATCCATCACCATTTTTAATTTTTCAGTATAGCTTTCCGAGTTTATGAACAAAAACGGCTTTCGCAGCCCCTCTCTGTCACGCAGTCGATAAAGTCCTCCATCTAAGTCTATTCCAACCGCGATTCGCGGATCGTAAGAAGCGTCATAGGCCGTCGCTCCGCCGATCGAATGACCGAACGCCCCGACATGACCGAGATCAATCCTCCCTTTCAGATGACTTGGAATCTGTCCCGACTGCATGAGCTCGAATTGGTCCAGCGCAAACGCTACATCGCCGGTTAAAACTTTTCCTAACTCGTCTCGATTTCCTCTACTTGTCCGGTAATCTTGGTCTGGCGAGAATAAATCATTGGTTGTGCTGGTCGTGATTCGACCGTCCGGAAACTCGGTTGCAAATGTATTGTAGGTGTGGTCGATCACTGCCACGATATATCCGTGACTCGCGAGATTCTCAGCTTGCGACGTGTGGAGGAACCTAGAAGAGCCGTTGCCGGGATTCGCAAGGATCAGCGGGTATGAGGTCTGTGCCGAAGAGACTTCGGCCCCCGAATAAGCGTGACTGGATACGTACTTCAGATGTTGAAATGTAAACCCGGGAAGGCCATATTCCGCGGCCATATAACGTAAAATCTGGGTATCGGGAACAATGAGAGCGCGCTTGCCGATGCCCGCTTGAACCGGGTACCATACTTGAACCATCAATTCTCTCTTGCCATCTTTGGCTTCGTCGAAAGTTTCTTCCCTCTTTGTATCCACGAAATGAAAAGTTTGCGTTCCTACCTTAAATTCACCTGTCGGTTCAGGTAGTTTAAATACAGGAAAAGCATACATGAGAGCCGCTGTTACAACCAGCATGATCGCTATTGTGATATAAGCTGAACCCATCATGAATCGCGAATTTTTTTTGGGGCCGGTTTTTTTAAAAAAGCTATAACCTGAAGTAGCTAAAAAAATGATCGTTATGCCATATAGGAAGAATAGCTGAACTCTGTTTCCTTCTACCGTCCAATGAATGACCAGTAAAAGTGTGGCAATCCCGCTTGCAACGAATACTGGAATTTTACGCCGTCCTTTTTTTAATAGGATGGTTAACGCAAACAAGCCGATGTTTGACAATAATAGCAACAGTTCAAACAGCCTCATCCCGATTCTCCTTTTTAAAATTTCTATTTTCTTTTGTTTCAATATTATCCTGCCAGGCTGGCTTAAGCTATCGATTTGCCTTACATCTACCTTACAACTTTGTAAGTCGCTTACTTAGCACATAACCATGAAATGGCAACTATTCCTGAATCTACTCGTTACTACAAGCTCCACTTGAACCAAGTCAGATCTTTTGACAAAGGCTAATTCTTAGCCTCTACAGGAATGATTAGCTCAATTGCGAATCATAATAACCACTTAAACCAACGGCCGTGTCCGTCTGTTACTGCCAGTGTTTCACTGTATTCATTCCCATTAATGTAGTAATCAAGATGAAGGTCAAGGTCATACATATTGTTATAGAGATGGAACACATCCCGTCCTCTGCCCATGAATTGAATTTGCTCACTCCATTTTTTCTTCGCAGGGGCCGGTATCTGGTTGGCCACGTGGGTATGAAAAACACATATTGTTGAATCGTGAGATACAGTTGGGATTATATCAGGGAGAATGGATATTCCATCTCCTTCAATTAGTTCTAATGGCTGGCTTCTAAGGCAATGAGCAGCTTTTTCAAAATACGAATTACGCTCCTTATGTTCAGGCCAAATCAATGCTTTTAGCCACAGGTAATCTTCAGGATCATTAAGGTTATTTACATGTAAATCCAAACCGACTCTACGCACGACGGGTGGACTATGCTCAAACAATAATGGGAATCTTTATTCATTCTGCATACAAAAATTCTTGAAATAGCTTATTGCTTCTGAAGACTCCATTGGATTGTCTACAATGCTGGAATAATACGCGGTCAACTCATGCTCTCTACCACTCAAAAGCAAATAATGAACCGCCCCAAGTAAGAGATTAGGTACAGGTTGTCCTAGTGTTGTCCTAGTTTCGATTGTGCAGCCAGATGAAGCAAGTCCAAGTCATTTGCAATGTTACCTGCAAGGTGCTCATAAAGACTGCTCGAGTTTTTGCATTCCCTTTCTGCAAATATCCTAAAACGTTCCGATAACGCATCGATATCCAACACATCCAACACCCTTTCCAGATAGTGGTATGTTACCATGAACCTCCGGTAAACAATGCCTTGAATTTTCTATCTCATCGATAGCCATCCTTTATCATAGAACAAACACTCAAATTATGGGTATCATTTGGAGGAATCCCACCAATTAGCCAATAAAAAGGCAACCGATCGTATTGGACGGCTGCCGAGGTGGTGTTATTCAGCTATCGATTCCCGTTTGTTGAATGAACAATTTCATTTATCTTTTCATGGAAAACTTTATTATAGATTTCATACTTCTCTGGAAGTCGATTTCTCAAGTAATCCCAAAACGATTTTTCATCAAATTCATCAGGTCTGTTTACAATCAAATCAGGTAAGTTATGAAAAACATCGGCAATATTGTTTATTTCAAACACATTATTCTTAGCCTGAACCCAAGATGCAGGATTCCACCATTTAATACGATGAGTATAAGAAGCACTCCGAATATCTAGAAGAACACAATACAATAAATACACGTAGGCTCTTTCTTTGAAAGTCTCCGTCTTCAATTCCTCCCCCACCACACGGCGGCAGCTCCTAGTTGTTGTGCCTTCGTTCCCCGTTTAGTTTCGCAATCCTACCTGCCAATCAAAAACAATTTCTCCTCAAGATACAACTGATAAATATTCAACTCCCTCTGAGGTTATTTCTGTAACTTTCTGTCCATGAAATCCAGTAAAATCAATATCTTTCGAGCTGTTCGAATAGATCATCTTACTCATCTCATTTACAAAATTCCACGGTTATTTAGAAATTCCTTTTATTGTTCTATCCTGTCCGTTAGCATAATGAAAAAATGGAGCAGTTGCCGACTGCAACTGCTCCATGGTGCGTTTAACTAACGTTTCACGTTAGCTTAGTTTCAAATTCCAAAATAAACAATGACATAGTCTTGGTCTTTGACTTTTTGGCCAATTAAAATAAGCTGTTCTAAGTTATTAATAAGTACATCTTTATCATATTCAAGTTGTTCATATTGACCGCTTGCCGGTTCATCAATCCAAAAAAAGGGACCCTGGAGGTTTATATTTTCCGGAGCTGCTTGAAATAGGTCTCTCCAACTTGTCATCACGGTGATGAATTGGGTCATAGATTCCTTGTTCATTATAGAATTCCCATAATAATTGAATCCCATCATCATCTTATTTTTAATGGGGTCAAAAGTCGGTATCCATTTCAAGGAATCTCCAAAATATCCGAAGAGATCATCATCCAGCGTTATAACATCCTCACTGTTGGCCCTTTTATAATATCCCCCTTGTTTTTTATTGGTTGAGTTCCCATTTGGCATTAACTAAATGTTTCCCGTTAGTTCAATCATGTGACTATTCCACAAGGCGCTTTTTATTAGTCAATAGAAGGAAGAATGCGAAACCAATAATGTTAAAAAACAAGAAAATTAACGTCCATAAGACACTAGCCTTCCTTGTCGTATGGAATGCAAAGATAATTGCCCAGATTGTGAATAAAGCCCAATAAAGAGCGATTCCCAAAACTAAAATTAAAATGGATATTTCATAGTTACCGAATGCTGAAGTGTAAACAAACCATTTTCCCATGCTGTTACCGCCGCGACTGTATCCTGCCCATAACCATTTTGGCGAATCGTCTCCTCCAGAGTAATAATATACAGGCTTTGCATTATCCAAGTAATTAAATAATTCCTCCCCCTCCAAAGGCTTCCCATCTAAACCTTCGATAAAAAATATTTCTACATCATTAACTCTCTTATTGATTTGTATGAGTGATTCAACTTCTTTTTTCGCTTCTTCTGTTATTGATTCGTGGTCCTTTAGATTGTTAATTATTGTTTCATTAAAGCGGTGTGGAAAATCATGACTGTTCAAATAATCTCGTTGATATAGGAATTGAAACGAAACGATAGAGATGATAAGTAGCGTTAAAGCTGCAAGCAACATCCCTTTTGCATATAGCTTTTGTTTGTAATAAAGCTTAGATAATTCGGAACGCAATTCCTGTTCACCACCAAAACGTTCGATTGCGATTTGAACGGCTTCCTGCTCCGATTTCCCTTCTTTCTTCAATTCGTGAACTGCTTCTAAAAGGTGACATCTCATTTCACCTTTTAATTCTTTTATTTCTTTTTTGTTTGCGCTAGCGTTTTTATAAACAGAATCAACAAACACTTCTATTTGCTTCATTCCCTATCTCCTCCCTCCAAAAATGAATCAATTATTCCTTTGATGAACCGCCACTCCGAACGCTTTTCTGTGAATGTTTCTTCGCCTAAGGGCGTAACACTATAATATTTCCTTCTTCCACCTGGTCCTTGCTCGTCACTCCAGTAAGAAGTAATCCACTGATTTTTTTCCAGTCGCTTCAGAGACAAGTAAAGAGTGCCCTCTTTCAATTCGAATTGTCCTCTGCTATTTTCTCGAACTGATTTGGCAAGTTCGTAACCGTACATTTCTTTGTTGTGCAACAGGGAGAGTATTATTGTGTCTATATGACCTTTTAATACCTCTTTATTAACTTCCAAAGTCTCACCTCCATAGGCTACTGCAAATGTAATCATTTGTAATTTATTTATAATGCATATTACTCTATAATGCAAGGTATTGTTTAACAACAAAAGACATCAGTTTCTACCCGATTGCGTCGGAACTAAACTTCCAGTTAGCATGATGAAAAAATGGAGCAGTTGCCGACTGCAACTGCTCCATGGTGCGTTTAACTAACTTGTCACGCTAGCTTCACTGGATACCCACATGAAAGTGACTGTTCCTAAGCAAACGCTCAGGTATCCAAATGCCTGAGGAATTCGAGTACACGCTGCAACAACAGCGTCGTCGCGTCAGCATTATATGACGGCAAACTGCTATCTGCAAACAAGTGTTGATCTCCCGGGTACAAAAAGAGCTCAGCATGATCGGCCGTCGTCACGAGCTCGCGTGCCGCCTCAATATCGCCCTCATCAACGAAATAGGGATCCGTGTCCATGCCGTGAATCTGCACCGGCAGTTTCGCCGGCCAGGGAGAACCGAACATCGAGGTCGGAACGCAAGAGTAAAACAACAATGCACCACAAGCGCCTTCACGAGTTTGAGCGAGTTTTTGGGCCGCTACCACACCGAGTGAAAACCCCGCGTAGACGATCTCACGCGGAAACTTACTGGCCTCACGTATACCACGCTCAGTTATTTCTTCGAAGCCGATCTCATTGACATAGGCGATACCATCCTCAATATCGGTAAACAAATTACCGTCGTAAAGGTCAGGAACATGTACAGTGTGACCCGCCTCTCTGAGTTTATCGGCGAAAACATTAATACCCTTTGTTAGTCCCAGTGCGTGGTGCAATAAAAAAATCTCTGACATTTATCTTCCCCGTTTTCTTAATGTTGTTGTCCTAACCGTTACTTCAATGGAGTAGCAGCCGACCATTGTAATCAGCTGTTACACTAGTTATTCAGCTATCGACTCCCGTTATCGTAACAATCGAACGAGTAAAGACTCTGCCTCATGGGTCATTCCCATTTTAATTAGTTCATTCGCATGGCGCTCAATTATACCTCGATTTGAAGAGCAATTATGTTGTAAGTTCCGAATCGAAGCAAGGAATTCTACTCTCTCCAGTGCTTCTGAGGACGGAGCCATAATGCCCAGAGAATCTTCCGTCACAGTTGTTAGATGTATACTCCGTTCAAGCCGAATCTCTTGCATGTATTGGACAGGGTTCAGAATAGGTGTCAAGTTAAATCTATCCCTGACTTCGTTCAGCACCTTCTGTTTCTCTCGTTTCCAGCGATCATGATCAAACCATTCAGAATTCAAATCTTGAGCATCGTTCTTACGAACACTTTCACGATAATCCTCTTCACTCGAATATTCATTAAGTAATGCTAATTCGTCAAATAAGTGTAATGACAAAAAGTCATGCAGATTTCGTGCAATAAGCCGTACGCGATCTGAATCCATTGGTGAGACTCGTAGCACTGGCGCTTCCTCCAAGTCTTTGACAAAACCGAATTCCGTTAATAACGCGAAATGAATACCGTCTACTCCAGTGCTTGCAAACGAAAAAGAATCCACTGGCGTGCAGAAATACCCGTCCTTCTCATTAAAATCAATGCCTAGGAAAAGCCCCATTGGTGTTTCCAAGTATTCTACTTCTCGGGAAAACTCCCGTTCCCAAAGAATTAATTGTTGAATCAAAGCAGGGGTCTTATACTCAATCTTCATTGCGCTTACCTCACAATCAAGTAATTTCTTCTAATGGATTCGAGGTTAGTATCACGTTATCCTGTCCGTTAGCTCAACGAGGCAGCCGATTTATGCCGGCAGCCTCGTCCTGGTGATTATGAAGCTATAGTTCACCGCTAGCGTAATGGCTTCTACTTTAACACTACCCAATTATCCAATCGCTGGAACTGGAAGGATAGCTTTTTCGTTTCTAGCCATTGAATTACCTGAAGAACGAGTGGAGAAGAATTATCAGCAGTAATTTCCTTTATCGGTAGCCATAATGCACCAATTGAATCCTGCCCTTCAAACTTTTCAGGAGTCAGCGTAGGAGTACCACCGACTATTTGAACCAAATAAAACATGGAAATATGATGAATATGAGAAGTGCCCCTTTTGTGTAATTCATAAGGAATCAAATAATCACAAACGCCAACATTTTCTTTAACTTGTACGTTGATTCCAGCTTCCTCAAGGAATTCTCTTTGCACAGCCGCTGCTAATGATTCATTTGCTTCAACCGTTCCGCCAGGTAGGTCATATCGTCCGAAGTATGGACCAGCTCCCTTTTGAATAACTAATAGTTTTTCATCATTCAAGCAAATCCCATATGCACCTAAATGTCGATGCCAATGCTCATCTCCACTCAATACACGCACCCCACAGAATATATTTCAATCTTTAATTTCATTAATGGATTTCCAGTATCCTGCCCGTTAATTGAGCGAAAAGCTGCCAAGCAGCCCTATCAGTATTGAACTATCGTTACCCGTTAGCGCAACGATTCTTCAGTAACAAAAAATCCAGCAGGATAATGCTCATCTTCTCCCGCATCTACATCAGGATATCGATTGAAGACCGATTGAAAGTCATCGTGTTCAATTAAATGGTCGATAAGTTGTTCAATTCTTTCCCTGTTAATAACGTCAATTAACACCATTTCGCTGGACCAAAAATACGAACCGTTCATACATTCACCGGTTTGTATATTCTTTTGCCTTAACGTCTCGATGTTTTGGTAAGTGAAATAGCTTGCAATCCATTTGGAGCGATCCGGAAAGACAACAATAACATCGGTATTACAATCGTTACAATTCCATGAGTCTTTGAGCCACTCTTCAGCTTCTATCCATACATGACGCTTCAAATCGTTCATACCTGACACCTCTAATTAACTTGTATTCGGCTAGCGTTTCCCGTTAGCTCAATGATTTTACCCATACATTCTTTAGCAAGTTCCTCATCTTTCAGCAACGCTTGTAAATTAAACGGAGAAATCTTCAAGAATTTCAACTACCTCGATTTTCCCATTAATCAAAAGCTCAGGAAGTTCATTTTTAACATTTCCCTTCCAATATGCTCTAGCCTGTTCGATTTTTGAGGAGAAGGGAACCCCATCTTCTTTCGGTAAAAGGTTTCCATCGCCCTCAAAGAAACTCCCTACAACCCGCAGTTTAACAAGTTGTAAAACTTTTCGATTGTATGAATCAAATATATCTTTCCATTTAAATGCGTCTTCATAGCTTTTAGCAGCGTATAAACAGGACAATCTTGAAGGGTATTCAGGATATTCTTGTAGTCTCACCATTTCAACTATAACTTCTCTAATAGCTCTAATTGTCTGCCCTACATAACTAATCGCTACTTCGGCATTTTCTTTGTTCATCTTCAAACCTTCATCTGTATAATGACCGTATAGAATCTGAATAAAGTCTTCGCCTTTGGAGTTCAATCGTTCCTTCTCAAAAAAGAAGTGATACAGGGTATTTTTTTGGTTGTCATCAAAGTATATCACCTGTCCCAGTGACATTTTTTTCTTAGTAACAATATGATATACATACAATTCGTTATCTACCAAGGTACTCCCCCATCCCTATAACCATTTACTTATTTTACCACAAGAAAATCAACCCAACTACTACGCTAAACTGCCCGTTAGCTCAACGAGGCTGCCGTTCATGCCGGCAGCCTCGTCATCGTGAGTATTATGCTATAGTTCCGCGTTAGTAATTACTTTTTTTCAAATTGAGTTGAGTGAAAAAATATATATCACATAAGTTCACTCAATATTGTTGAGTAACCAGAAAATAAATCGATCTCTTTATCTAATGTACTTTTCATTTTGGTTCCGCACTTCTCACTACAAATTGCAAAAATTCCATCGCTACCTTGTTGTTTAGCTTCTGATCCACTCGCCACAACAATAAATGGTACACTTGTATTTCTACTCTTTAAGTGTAATGAGATTATCTTCCCTTCCTGCTTATTAATATCTATACCTTCTTTAAATTTAACATTCAGACCAAAACAAGGTTTTTCTTCTTTAATGTTCTTCATACACCAAGAGCATCTTAACATGATTGCTTGTTCTCCTTTTCCATTTTTTCATTCCTGAAGTAAGGCAATGTAGAGACATGATTTCCTATATTTCATTTCATAATAGTGTTTCCTCTAATGCCACGTCCACAGCTCAATGGCAGTTGTTTCAACTATCGTTTCCCGTTAGTGCAATCGGGTTAGTGGAATAGAAATTTCATTTAGAATGGACCTTTAAATCTTCACCAATCAGCTTTGTTCCTTCATAAATGACGGCATGGTCATAATTCTTGATATCAAAGTAACCATTGTAATCATCCAAAACATCTGAATGATTCGAAACTCGGCAATAATATCCATGATACGTCTGAATAAATTAGTTGCTTCAGCTTCTGTAAGATTCCCCGCAACCATAAGTCTGATTTTAACATCTTTTTTACCATCATACGAAGATGCTGTTGTAGCAATCCAATCAAGTTTTCTAAAAGAGTCCTCGGTTTTTCCTATTGCATCGCCAATATCAATGCTTGTTTCCTTTGTACAAGATACAGCTAATAACAATGAATAAGTAATAGGACGAATGGTATCTTTCAACTCATCAATTTCACCTCCATATCTGGTAACTGGTGAGTGTTTGGGGCTCCATTTAATTATTGATCATATGATATCTCATCATAATATGCCATATATTGGAACTATACTCCTTTGCTTAAATGAACAAAAAAGAGCTGCCGCCAGGCCCACTTGGGTAGCGTTCAGCTCTTTACACCAAAATTATAGCCTTAAACTAAAAAAGTATTGCTTTGGTTGTTCAATTTAATGAACTAAAAAATGCCTTACTTTTTTCCGCGATCAGCTTGGGTTCGTATTTGTGGACATAGTGTCCGCCATTAAGCTCAATTAGTTCACTTCCCGTTGCCTTTGCAAAAGTTCGTTCTAAATCCAGCCACTTTGGGGTTGTTTCTGCGCCATCAGAAGTAAACATTAACATAGGGACACTTGGATACCCAGATTCCTTAACTTTTTTCGCGTTGTTAACAATTTGGCCAACTTCTAGAATGAACGACTTGTCAAACTGATTGCGATACAGGAGCATTTTACTTTGCTTTAGTTCGTCTTCCGAAAGCCCGATTTTGTTGAGGAAGCGATCCCCGAAAAACGGAATCCGGTGCAATCCAATCCACCCGCTAAAACGGCCAGCGATGACCGTGAGACTTCCTATTTTCATGTCCACATACACGTCGGGTACAGACATGTCAAGCCCTACGATTGCTTTTAATTCTTCTGGATAGCGTTGTGCCCAATAGAGTGCTTCAGTACCTGATACTGAATGTGGAAACAAGATGTACGGCCCAGTTTCACCTGCCTGCTTTAACGCCTCGCGTGTTTCAGCTAACATGGTTTCGATATCACGGGAGATAGTAGTGTTTTCAGAGTATCCATATCCAGCTTTTTCTACTACAGAAATTCGGTATTCGTCGGATAAAAGCGTGTAGAGCGTTTTATAATCATATGCCGGATTAGGGACTCCAGAGCCTGACATGAAAACAAGCGTCGGTTTTTCACTTTTTGCGCCCTCACTGTACACGTGCATTTCATGTCCGTTCACTTCAACAAGTGTACCGATGGGATGGAGTTCATTTTTCTCTATTGCCAAACGAACGTGATGGTTGATTGTAAGTCCTGCAATGGATAAGATCAGGATTGCGATAATCGCAATCAATGTTCTAACTGCATATTTAAGTACTTTTTTCATAATAAGTTACTCCTAGTGTAATGAGATAGATTTAAAATTAGTCACTTTTGGATACGTAAAGCAAAATAGCTAGCGCCATAAATCACAACGCTTAACGCAATGCAAGCAGAAATTTGACTAAACGCATTACTGTTATAGATAATCAGGTAGAAAAACGAAACGAGATGGGCTCGTAGAGCAGCAATTGGTATAAATACGCTGATTACTGCGATGATTGCTACATCAACCGTCCAGCCGATCCACGAAGTCTGTAGCAGAGTAAGCGTATGAATCACGGATGCGATCAACAACAAAAATGCAAACTGTTGAAAAAATGTGTACCAACCACCGTGGTCCACCCAACCCAAAATAGAAACCAAGTTCATAACGCCAGTTCTGGTCATGATCATCCTATCGAAAGTCAAAAAAGTTGCAAGATTCAATGCCGAGACACCTTGATGAATCCAACTGCCGTCATCGCAATTAACGCTGGCCCCCTATGGAGTTTGATGAGCAGCTTGCAGATACCGAAGTCAGCAATATGCTTTACGCTAATGCGCAGAAGGCGTCAATTCCCCGTTCCCACACCATCCAAAATGATCGAAAGATGCAGAGATTCTCAACTGGGCCTACCTTTCTTATCCAACAAATGTCTGACGATTATAGTTGCTCCATATACAATTAATCCAGCAGCTACAAGCATACTTCCATTCTTTGGTTCCAATATCCATTCTCGCAGGTGAGGGAATAGGGTAACCATGGCAACAAGCAAGCCAGCCCCTACAATTCCAATACCGATACATAAGGAAGAACCGGTTCCATTATGTTCCATTTCTTCGAACATTGTGTTTGGATTCGTCCATACCGGACTTTCCTGCAAATCCAGGTTCTTATTCAGCCATGAAGCTTTCTGCATAGCGTCGAATAGTTGATAAAACCATATCGTAGCAAGGGCAAATGGGAACACCATCGGAAACGTAGGAATTAGGCTGATGCAGGCGAAAGAAGCAATCATGAACTTCAATCCCAATTGATTAAAGCCCAAATAATAATGGCCTAGCCCCGGAACGAGGGCTAAAACAAATGTGATACTCATTCTCATTTTTTTGCGATCCATTTAGGACACTCCCCCTTTATGAGTTGCCTGATAAGTTGTGAAACATACTCGATATGGAGTGTGCGAAGTGTTCATTATAATTTCCAATATGGGATGCGGCAGCATAAAAAAATTCTGCTCCGTTGTACATAAACAAGATCAATGCACAGCCGGATGCCAAGGCCGTTTTTAACAGCGGATTGAAACGATTATTCCGCCGGTAAGGAAGGGGTCTACTGCTGATGGCTGTCATAATAGCCACAGTCAAATCTTCTTCAAGTGCGGGAAGAGCAGGATTATTCCATATGGTTTCCAGCTCCAGCACCTCCTGATACCATTCTCTGCACGCTACACATTCCTCTAAGTGGGTTTCGATCTCCTTCATTCTGATCGGATGCAGCGAATTCTCCTGATACGATGTGATGTTCATCTGTACCGAATCACATTTCATCGGAATCTCTCCTTGTTCTTACGAAGGATTTGTTTAGCTCTGTACAATTGCGATTCAATGGTTTTTTCTGCAGCGCCTGTCTGTTCGGCGATTTCTCTGTAGGACAGTCCGCGAAAAAAGTATAAATAGACGACGGATTTATAGGGTTCCTTCAATTCTTTTACCAGTTGCATCAGTTCCGACTTCATCTCCTTGTCCAAGAGGAGTTTCTCGGGAGTCTCAACGGTTGCTTGATTAGAGGCTGGATCGGCAGCTGCTTCGCGGTGTCTCCATTCACGCTGATTCGCTTTCCTCCAATCCAAACAAGTCCGAACTGCGATACGATACAGCCATGTTCCAAAAGCCGCATCTTCCCGATAAGAGGACAATGCATAAAAGGCTTTGGTTAATGAGACATGAGCCAATTCTTTGGCGGACTCTTCTTCTCTGGTTATCTTCAAACATACGTGATAAACCTTACTCTGGTATTCCTTCACAAGATAAGTATAGGATTCGTGCGTACCGGAGAGCACATCTTTAATCCATTTTTCTTCCTCCAGAACACTCCCCCCTTGCAGACTCCATATAGTTAGACGACAGTCATGAAGTATACCCTGCAATTTTTTATAATCTAGAGTAATCCAGTTTAATGCGTATAGAAAACGACTGGCATGAAACAATAAAGATCACCATTGTCTTAACCAATAAGGTCGATAATGAAGAACTTCACTAAAATAGGAAAAACAAACAAACCTTCTCTTTATTGAACTTAAAACGTTATGTGTGCGAGGTACTTCATATTTGACAAAGAAGAGGGTTCTTGCAAAATGTTAGGAATATTCGGTCTTTGTTTTGTACTTGTGACGTTGTTTACACCCCTGCCTTATAAGGGGGCTGGCACGCTTTGTTCCATTTCTTCGGGCTTACGAGCGATATCTCGTTGTTTAGTGGTTTTCAGCTGCACTTGCCCGTTTATGTGTACATCGTCCTCATGTTATTTTTTGTGGTTGGATCAGCGAATGCCATTAATTTCACAGATGGCCTCGATGGACTGTTAATCAACTCTACAATTCCGACTTATTTTTTCTCGATTCCATTATCATTATCCTTCTTTGAATGGAGTCGGTATCATTCGAACTAAACTGCCCTTTAGCTTAATAAAATGAGCGGGCCACTGAAGCGCCTGCTCATCCATGTGTGTTATTGAACTAACGTTCCCCGTTAGAACTCCTGTAAAACACCATAATCAACCTGTTTGATATAACGGCAATACTGTAATTAAGAAACATTTGTCAAGCTAAACGTGCGTACAAAGAGATTGGATAATTTCTTGTACTGATCTTACGAGGGTTATACTACTATTGATTCAGCCGCCCGATTCATTAGGCACTGGGTATCCCCACTAAAAAAGAAAACCTTGAAAGGCACAATGCCAATCAAGGTCTGACGAATACTACCCCGAATGAACCTCAAAGCTAAAGTACCTAAAGCCTATGTCTTCCTCTACTAACACCATTTAAGCGTCTTTGTTTTATTTTTTTGTCTACTTAGGAGATGGACCAACTGTAATCTCACTAGCTAACTCTTGACTCATCGAAATTGACCATGTGTTTTGTGAAATTTATTCTAAGTCATCGATATTATTTCCAATGAACATCTTATCTTCTACTATTTCATCAAGTTCCTTTAGAAACTCTTCTTTGTTTATGTCTGCAGCACCTTCCCAAAAACAAATATCACAGATGTCATAGGTGCCTACTGTCAGTTAGCGTAATGAAGGGCTCCCGCGCAGCAGTCTTTCGGAGTTCATCTATCTTACTCGTAAGCTGAATCATCTGCCTGATTTAACGATTGTTAACGACGGTAGTAATAAATTCGTCAACGATGCAGTGTGTGGAATCGTTCAACTATCATGATAATGTATCCACTTCCAGTAGAAACAGTCCAAATATATTTTTCTTTTCGTATCACAATTTTTCTAAAACTCTTTTTGTTTATTGTCATTTCGTTTCGTCCTTAATTTAGGTTTTATGATTTAACTTCTAAACCGGAACCACGTCAACCTGCCCTTTAGCATAATGAAATAAGAAGCAGCTGCCGCTGTGACAAACTGCTTCTGGATCATTCTATTAACGTCTCCCATTAGGAGTTTAACAATGTACAATGTAACTCGATTCTAAAGTTTCCATTCGGATCGTGCTGCGATCGCTTGTCGTTTGATTAGTCTTGTTTATATTTTTCTTTCAGCATACTCGTACCGATTCCCCCGACAACCATGAGTATCAAAGAACCGAAGTTCCAGAAGAATGACCCTCCATACAAGATCATATCCATTGCCGTTACCTTGTTAAAAAAGAAGACACCGAGTTTGATCACTAGCATCACAAGGCCTACTAAAACGAAGACATCAAATAGAAATTTTGTTTTGGGGTAAGCCAATTGCTTGCTTTCTTTGATTACAGTTTTTGTCAACTCCTCGTCACTCCTTAGTAACTCATCAATAGTTAACTCAAACAGATCGCTTATTTTTATAATGATTTCAATCCCTGGGTAGTTTTGACCATTCTCCCATTTCGAAACTGACTGCCGGCTTACAAACAATTTCTCGGCCAATTCTTCTTGTGACCAACCATTCTTAGTTCTTTCCGTTTTTAGCTTCTCTCCAAAGATCATAGCAGCAACTGCCTTTCTGCAATTTATAAGCCTATATTGAATTAATTGCTTACAGAAGTAAAGATCGCTCTAGTTGCGCGGACCCGCAACACCACGTTGCGATCAATGCTGGGGTCGTTAATGGGCTTCACTTTAACTAATCTGCCAGTTAGCTCAACGAGGCTGCCGATTTATGCCGGCAGCCTCGTTCTGGTGATTATGAAGCTATAGTTTCCCGTTAGTTGAATAAAGAAAGGGAGCAGCCGCGCCGCATGAATGATTTAACTATTGATACTATTACCCATGCGATGCTCAGTATACAAAGGGGGGTATCCGTGCATGGTTAACTGTGTAATGAGCCATCCTCAAGTTATTTAATATTTTTGTTTAAAATCATTAGAATTTCATCTTTAGTTTTGGACATCTTATTCATAAGATTGTCTATTAATTCGTCCGTAAATACAATATCTTTAGCACTTACCCAGCGTGATTGTTCTTCAAGGTAAGATGCAGAGGCTTCTTCAAAAGTTACGGCTTCATAATATTCTATATTTGCAGCTTCAATATTTAAAAATCTTGAACATATTACTTTCACACATTCAGTTATGGTTTTTTGATTTATCACCTCATCAGGATGCCATATTTCGAATGATCTGGGTTTAATATTATATTCATTTTTGGGTAGTTTTTCGTATGGAAGTTCAAAAAAGTCTTCATCGTTAGGACTATCATAATAATAATGGTAGTGAATTTCATTTCCGATTAAATGTTCTTTAATTTCAACAACAAAATCCAATTCGTCTGCGTCATTTTCTAGATCTTCCAGTCCATTTCTTAAATAATTCTTAGTACATACGCATGTACTTCCAAGTCGAATATAATCTTGATCAGTCTTTTCATAGAATACAATATCTTCCCATCCCTCTAAGTCAGAGAATCCGTAAATTCCCCACCAATAGTTAAATGAACTTATCTCCACATAAATATTTTTTTCTATATATTTCATTTCAAACTCCTTTTGTGGTTTTAATACTGGTATTTAGTTCGTTAAACAATGAATGGTTTCCTTATGATTCCTAAACTAATCTGCCAGTTAGATCAACGAGGCAGCCGATTTATTCCGGCAGCCTCGTCCTGGTGTTTATGAAGCTATAATTTCACGTTAGCGCAGCAGTTGCTCTGAGGTATTAAATGAATAAGGTTATTTTGTATCTTTCCCTTGCGCTTCGACCACCTTCGTTAATCGACTTAGCTCATTTCTGAGTAATTGAATCTCTTCTTCAATTTCTCGAACGAATTTCAAAAACGCATAACCAATAACGGTTAATATTAGACCTAAGATAGGAAATGTTATCCTTTTTGCAATTATTGACATAATCACACTATCTGACGTTTGAGATGAAAATGACTTCGGCATGTATTTCCACAGGCCAAAGATAATCAACAACACTCCGATTAAAATTAAGATATACGAAATACGTTTTGTTATACTGTAAGACAAGTGATACCACCTCCACAGAGTCATTTTCTGATTCTTGAGTTTACTACGCTTCCAGAAGGTGGAGGTTGTGCTAGACTGCCAAATAGCTTAACGACACAAAGAGCAGCTACCGCGTCGGCAAGCTGCTACTGGACTGTTGAACTAAAGTTACCCGTTAGGTTAGCTAATTAGCTTTGAGCCGTCTCTATAGAGTTGCTCTCCGTATTGCTGTGGGAACGGTGAACATTGAAGCGTACAATGATCTGATAGGCCCCTTCTAGATCAGCCGTCCACGGTAAACTCCGAGTAATCAAAGAAGTGATTCAATATGCCGAATGCGCGAATGGTAAACGCTTTATTTCCTTCGGAATAATTATCCTCCACCTGCATGTAGAAAGGAAGAGATCGAACGTGCTTAGATTGCCACTCGACCGAATTCTCGCCTCGATTGCATTCGATAATTTGGTCAGGCCCATCAACCTCGCAAAAAATTTCATGCCTCTCTGCAAGCCACGCTATAGTTCGCCATTAGCTTAATGGTTTAACAGTTAATTAAGAATAAAGAAGTCGTCAAAAGATTGGCCTTCTAAAGTATAAAGCATTTTATAAATACCTAGTTTTTTGCTCATATAGACACTTGGTATATTGGATGCGATATAATCGAAACCATATGAGTAACCTTCGTACACTTGCGCTTCATCCCACCTATCTCTGAATAATGCTACGCTTTTCATTTCTACAGTTAGTAATTTATAATAATTGGTTCTGACAGATATCGTCTCAGATTGTTCTGATACTGTGCCAACATTTAATTCAATTTCTACTTTGTACTGCCCATCGTTATAGAGAAAATAACACGCATCATCGACCGTAATCTATTTTCAAATCCATTCAGAGCTTGCCCTGATTAATATATTCAGGTAATGCGGCTCCAATAATAATACTCCCTCATTATCAACACATATGTCGAGACTTCCTATTTGAAATAAGGCAAGGGCTATCCCCTAAGCAGTTAATTTTACCGCTTTAAGGATAACCCTTGTTTTTTACATCTAAAATCAGTTTGGGTTGACGATTTTTACTTTACTTGCTCTTTTGAGCCAGCATGTTCAGCAGAACCGTTACGGCCTCTGCTCTTGTTGCATGGTCCTCAGGGGCGAATTGGTTGTCGCCTTTCCCTTGCACGATGTTTGCTTGCTTTACATATGCAACCGCATCTTTTGCCCACGCTGGAATATCCTTGTCGTCTGCGAAGCTAGTTGCTGTGGCATTCGCTTCGCTATATTTACCCAAAGCACCCGCAATCATCGCTGCCATCTCTGCACGTGTAATTTCCCCAGCTGGACGGAAAGTACCGTCCTCATAGCCATTAATAATGCCTGCTTGCACCGCTTGCGCGACCGCTTTCTGCGCCCAACTTCCGATCTTCGCTGCATCTGTGAACGTCAGCGCCGCTTCCGCTCCTTGCGTCTTCAACGCATTCATCAGCATGACGGCAAATTCCGCACGAGTCACGGCTTTATCCGGCTTAAACGTGCCGTCCTGATAACCAGTGACGATTCCGCTGCTTACCGCTTGCTTGATGCTTGCCTTCGCCCAGTGTGCGGATATATCGCTAAAGTCAATCGTTGGTTTTGGCTCACTTGCCGCTTGCCCTACAACCATTACCGCAAATTTTGTAAAGTGGGTTACTTCTGCGGTAATCTGATTACCCCTAACAACACCGCCAACTTCCACCCATTTCTTCTGCACTTCATCATAATAGAACACGGCTGCTCTTTGATTACCGCTCAATTTTGTCGGATCAAACTTAAAAGTCAGTGTTACTGGTTTACTGAAGTTCTCTGAGAAATTTTTCAGAATCTCGAAGATCGGACTAGCCAGAACGTCTTCATTCGTTAGAAGATCTTGAGTTCCAGTAAGTTTTTCGATCGATAATTTCAGCTCTTTGTCCGTTGCATTTGCCGGAATATCTATTGTGATTCCATCTCCCAAACTAACCTTACCCGTTTTGCCTGCGGGAAGCGATAAATCACCATTCACTGAGATTACTTTGCTGTCATCTGGTGGTGTTGGGATGCCGCCGCTACCGCCACCAGGGCTGGCCGTCCACTGCGCGTACAGCGTCACATTCGCCGCTGCCATGCCGAACGTTGCATTTGCCGCATAGGCTGTTCCTGTTCCGTCGGCCGCCGTGTTCCAACCTGCGAAGGTGTTGCCTGTCTTCTCCAAGCTTCCCGTGTTTCCTAATACGGTTACCGTTGCATTTTGCTCGTACGGATTGCTATCCGTTGGCACGGTTCCTCCCGTGCTGCCATTGCCGTTATACGTTACGGTGTATGTCGGGTTGGCCGTCCACTGCGCGTACAGCGTTACGTTAGCCGCTCCCATGCCGAACGTTGCATTTGCCGCATAGGGTGTTCCTGTTCCGTCGGCCGCCGTGTTCCAACCTGTGAAGGTGTTGCCCGTCTTCACCAA
>NZ_JACHXW010000027.1:25201-108311 GCF_014192395.1 Paenibacillus endophyticus
CAAGCTTCCCGTGTTTCCTAATACGGTTACCGTTGCATTTTGCTCGTACGGATTGCTATCCGTTGGCACGGTTCCTCCCGTGCTGCCATTGCCGTTGTACGTTACGGTGTATGTCGGGTTGGCCTTCCACTGCGCGTACAGCGTCACGTTCGCCGCTCCCATGCCGAACGTTGCATTTGCCGCATAGGGTGTTCCTGTTCCGTTGGCCGCCGTGTTCCAGCCTGTGAAGGTGTTGCCCGTCTTCACCAAGCTTCCCGTGTTTCCTAATACGGTTACCGTTGCGCTTTGCTCGTACGGATTGCTATCCGTTGGCACGGTTCCTCCCGTGCTGCCATTGCCGTTGTACGTTACGGTGTATGTCGGGTTGGCCTTCCACTGCGCGTACAGCGTCACGTTCGCCGCTCCCATGCCGAACGTTGCATTTGCCGCATAGGGTGTTCCTGTTCCGTTGGCCGCCGTGTTCCAGCCTGTGAAGGTGTTGCCCGTCTTCACCAAGCTTCCCGTGTTTCCTAATACGGTTACTGTTGCGCTTTGCTCGTACGGATTACTATCCGTTGGCACGGTTCCTCCCGTGCTGCCATTGCCGTTATAGGTTACGCTGTATGTCGGGAGATCAATGTTTTGAAATATGTCTCCTCTGTTACCTACCGCGATAAACGTGCCGTTGCCGTAGGTGACGCCATTAAGAGACCCGTACGCACTCTCATAGCTTTTCGTCCAACTCACTAAGTCACTGGAGGTATAGATAGAATTAAATGATCCCACACCCACATACGTACCATTTCCGTAGGAGACACTATGAAGGACTCCAGAATTTACCGACTCACATGCCACGCAGATAATACCCGACGTGGTGATCATACTCCAGCTCACTCCGTCAACGGAGGTCAATATCGTTTTTCCGTTTACTGCCCAGGACACAAACTTACCATTTAGGTATTTGACGCCTTTAAGATCTGCCGCAGTGCCCGAATTTCGGCTCGTCCAGCTCACTCCGTCACTAGAGGTCAGTATCGTTCCATTTTGCCCCACCGCCACAAACTTTTGGTTGCCGTAGGTGACGCCCTTAAGTACTGACGTGGTGCTTACATTGCGATTCGTCCATAAGTCCGGCGTCTCGCTCGTCGTAGAGGTGTATATGGCTCCTGTATTTCCAGCAACTATGTTCCCTACCGCCACATAAAGGCCGTTGCCGTAACTAACGCCCCAAAGGGATAAATAATTATTGAGGGTATGGCCCGTTTTCCAGATCACTCCGTCACTAGAGGACGATGCAAGTCCAGCTCTAGTCACAGCCACAAACTGGCCATTGTCGCAACTGATACTAGAAAGCTTGAGTGTATTTTCCGGTTGGTAATACGTCCAACTCGCTCCGTCACTCGAGGTTAAGATGCCTCCCTCATCAGTCACCGCCATAAACTTGCCGTTACCGTAGCAGACGTCCTGATTACTGGTAAGAAGGTTATCAGGTTTCTGATTAACCCAATGATCAGTAGAAGCAGCACTAGCAAAAGTGGGGATCATCCCCAATAGAATAATTAATGCCATTACTAAAGAAATCCAACGTTTGTTCATAAATTGTTTCACTCACCTTTGTCTAGATTCGACATTCTCCTCTACTATAAATTAAAATAAACAAAATAGAACCTACCCGCCTGGGGTAGGTTTTTAAAAACAGGATAGGCATTTTAACCACGTCTCTATAATTGCTTTGCAATTTCCAATGCTTGTTTACGATTGTTTACTTCAAGCTTTTTGTAGATGTTTTTAATATGAAATTTCACGGTATCTACCGTAATATTCAGACGCTCGGCAATTTCCTTGTTCATCAATCTATCCCTGATTAGCAGCAAAATTGTATACTCCTGCACTGTCAGTATTCCTTTCGGTGATTGATCGGCCTCTGGTGTATCATTCATAGCACGCAACAGTTGCTTTACATAGGAACCCGAAGAAGAATTGCTGTCTTGCTGAACCTTTGAATAAGCGTTAAGCATCTCCTCCATGACAAAACCCTCGTCAATAAAACTACGAATATATCCATCTGGCTTGGCCAAATCCAAAGCAGTGCCCAATGGAATGAGCGCAGCCTCCGTTTGACCCGAATGCCATAGCGTCACACTTTGCACAATTAATACTTTTGTGTGATCACGGAGACAGTCTCCCTTACACACCAATAGATATAATCTTTCTAACAGGTATAGCGCTTCTTCTATTCGTTCGCACGCCGTAAGCACTCTAGCCAAAATCAGATGCTCTGCCATAAGATTCAATGAAACCTCATCCGTGTGCGTAAGACCACACCTTTGCAACCAATCAAGCGCATCTTGGAGCGAGCCTTGCCGCAAAGATAGATAAGCTTGTTCCGTTTCGATTTTCTCAATAAATAAAGCATAATCGGGTGAATCAATTTTCGACTTCAATTGCACCAATAGTTCGGACGCTCGCTTTGGATTTCCTTTGGCTTGCTCAATCCGCGATGCAGCGATGCCCAATTGGATCATAATTCGTGCAAGAGGCTGTTGGTCTATGCGCCCCAATGACAGACCGAAGTAAAATTCTGCCTCCTCCAACCGATTCCACTCATACAGCAAATGGATATATGCCAAGTACATATATCCAATAAAAGGATAATTTTTTTTATACTCCCATACTTTAATCCATTTCAAAATGAAGTCTTCCGCCGCATACAGATCTTTGATTAAAGTTAATTGATCATAATTCCTACTATACCCTTCATACCGGTTTACCCCCATCACCTGAAAGTAGCTTCCTTCCGGCATATATCGTTCTGTAAGGGCCAAATAATCCGATGCTCGCACAAAGTCATTTTGGATATAAGAGGCCATACCACAATAGAAATAGATATTACCCATAACCTTGTTCCAGTCTACATCGGGTAATTTCCCTTGCAGTGCTTCAAACCGATCTTTGGTTTGCTCCATTCTCTGAAAAGCGGCTTCCCACTTACCTCCTAGCATCATTACGGCTATATAAAACATTTCGATCATTGGCTTCTCCGCAAAGGAGCTTTCAGGTAAAACAGTTACCCACCTCATCAACGCAGCACTCTTCGATTGCATCAAGGCTGGGGGATTTTTCTCGATCAAACGAATAACATCCGCAAACTGTTGGCCTTCTAAATAATGCTCCACCGCCTCTTCATCAAACCCATGCTTTTCCAACCAATTCGCAGCGCGGATGTGCACTTGAATCCATTTGTCCGAATCCGTTCTGGACCCTAACTGTCGCAAGAAATCGGAAAGCAAATGGTGATATCGATACCAATTCCGCTCCTCGTCTAAGGGTATAATGAATAAATTCAGCTGCTCCAGTCTCTCCAATTGCTCTTGACTGTTCATTTGACCCGTTACTGCCTGGCATAAAGAATGGTTCATTCTACTTAAAATGGACGTTTCCAATAAAAAGGACCGCATGGTTTCCGACTGATGCAGGAACACTTCTTCCAACAAGTAATCGGATATATGATGCTGTTGACCCGAAAATTGCTGAATGGACTGCTTTATATTAGTACTGCGTTTCAGAGAGATTGCCGCCAGCTGCAATCCACTCACCCAACCCTCAGTTTGATGGAACAGCTCGGTTACTTGCCGTTTCGTTAGCGATAAATCCGTCGTATCTCGAAAAAATACAAACCCCTCTTCCAGTTCAAAGCGCAAATCCTTCATTTGGATATACTGTATTTCGCCCTTCGCCAGAAGTCTGGTAGTAGGAATCGGCAAATCGGTACGGCTAACGATATAAAGATGAATATGTGGAGGGAAATGTTCCAGTAGGTAGCTCAATGATTGGTGAATATCGGGGAGTTCAATGAAATGATAATCGTCGAGTATGATTACCAGTTCACCGGTTATATGATTCAATTCATTCAAAAGTTCCTTAATCATAGGCTCTGAAGATTCCGAAGGTCCTTTCTCAAGAAGACACCCAATCGTTTGGCCAAAGCCAGGGATTCTCTCCTGAATGGAGGCCGTTACGCAACTCCAAAATGAAATCCACTCATTATCATGCTTATCTAAAGAGACCCACGCAACAAGCGCGCTGCATTGTTTCACCCATTCACATAAAGCTGTTGTCTTTCCATAACCAGCCTGCGCGGAAACAAGCGTCAGCTTGGTTTCCATCCCCTCGTTAAGCTTGCGCATCAGCTTTGGACGGGGTACCAAAGTATTTCGTATATGGGGGATCTGAAATTTTGCACTTACAATCACTGTTGATTCCTCCACAAAAAAGCTCTAAATTAATAACTCAACTTTCGCAACGCGAAATTGGCTTGAATTCCTTGTGGCTGTAGGGATAAATCGTGTTTTTTCATTCTCTAGACAAAAAAGTGCCTTCTTCGTTTTGTATCGTGGGAGTGACTAGCAACCATGCAAACAAAGAAAGGTGTGTAATCTATGGTACACCATCGTTCCCTGTCTGACCAGTCTCGTTTTTCGACTGTTTTTACTTCTTTGAAAGTCGGCAAACTGCTTCTGGCGGCTGGCATTCACTAGTCTTTTGGCCTCTCAGCGCTCGCTGTCTTTCAGCTGCTATTCTCGCTTGTCTTTGAGGGGAAGAATTGGTCTCGACTGCTGGAAAGTGGCCGAGGCGGCTCATTGCCAGGCAAAGATGTGGTCTATCGTTTTCTAAATCATCCCAGTTTTGCGTTGCGTGCCTTTCTTCATTCGTTTAGTTTGACGATAGTCCGGCAGTTTTCCTCACTTACGAGAGTGACGTCATCTTCTGCTTCATGAGAATCGCCCAACCTTTAATAGGCAGTTAAATAAACGGCATTGGCCTATCGTCCAACCAATTGTCTAAATGCTTCCTTACCTCCCTGAACCGAAGCCTACTGTCTTACCAATATATTGTCTTCTGGTCATGTTTCACCTCTGGAAAGCCGCTTCTCTTATATAGACGGTTCTTTGGATCAATTACAGTCAGAATAGATTCACAATTTCTATAATCAATGTTACCTTTTGTATTTTCTGCGAACCGTAGAGTGTAAACGTCAGACTTACCTTTGCCTAATGGAATGGATTTTCCATAGATTCGCTTTACTTTACCATTAATAATTTGGAACACGTAATCATATCGATATCCACATATTTTATTTCCTCTCTATTAATAAAGAAATCCATTATCATGCCGCAATGAGCCCTTTTACTTTTGATTCAAAAATATCCCATTTTGTATCATACCCTACTCCATAGTTCCACCCGCTTGATCGGAGCTTCTCTCCTAAATAGATGTAATCAGTTCGTTGCTTATTGGTTAGGCTACCCTCTAAGTTTTCGTCACCAACCTTGTACCCTTTTAAATAATTATGTAGATTCCAAAGAATTTCTTCCTTATCATCGTCTTTTTCCATTCCAATGTGTAAGATAACTGAATCAATCGCATCATCTAATTTTTGAATAACAAGAGGTTCGTTATCCCAATTATTATCTATTTGATACTTTATCGTCGCTTCTAATTGGGTTAAGTCTCGGTAAATGTACGCATTTAATAGCTCATATTTCAATGCTTGATTTCTGCTCATACGTTTTTGACTCGCAAATAAAGCACCATTACATAATACTGATACTACTAAGATTACTTTTATCCAGTCTTCCTTCCTCATGCTTTCTTTCCTCCAATCCTACCTTCTTATTAAGTTAACCTCTTTGACATTCGGATCATAGTGTTGCTGTTAATGCATGACTATTTACAAACCAAGCGTCCTTTCATGTCCTCATAGCCTGTTGGGCAGCTTAATTCGTCCATTAAAAAACGATATCGTCAATGTCTTCCTTAGTACAGTCCGTTAGCGCGAATTAAAGTTTATATACTTTATATTGGCCATTATCTGATGAGAATTTTAAAATATTCCCATCTTCCGGTACCCCCTCAAAATAAGCTCCAATACAACCAGTTGTACACCTGTGTCCAGACAATAAGATATTTATCTCTCTTGCGCCATATTTGTTTTTAAGTTCATGCATAAATTCAAAAACTCTTTTTATGAACCTAGGGATCTGTTCAACTCCTTTATACACGCTAGAATCAGGAACTGCTCCAACCATTTTCACTTCGACTTTTTTTAATCTATCAGCTTCACCTAAATCAAAAACATCAAGTCTCGTATCAATGATAGCTCTTTATACCTTATCCCATTAAAATCTGCTAAGTGCCATTTGTTCGTATCCATTTAATAGAATCATGCACCAATTGTGAAAATGGTCTTTCGAAACTAACGTTTGTTGACTATAGTATCAAGTTTGTTATCTAGAAGCATCGAATCCTCCTGCTATACAATGAACTCAACAAGAGCAATACAACCGAGACAACACCGAAAGGAGCGAAAGGCATGAAATCGACAGTTGAGCTTCAAGATAAAAGAAAGCGCTTACGAATTCGTTGGCACAAGCAGGATACGGAACTGACTCTTTTGGCATTGCCTACGACGATATGGTACATCCTCTTTTGTTTCTTACCTATGTTCGGGATCATTATTGCCTTCAAAAACTTCAGAATTAGCGGCGGGTTCTTGAGCAATGTATTCAATAGTCCTTGGGTAGGCTTCAAAAACTTCGAGTTCTTATTTAAGTCGAATGACGCTTGGATTATTATTCGAAACACCATTGGATACAACATTATTTTTATCGTGCTAGGTATTGTTCTGCCCGTCCTACTCGCTATTATGATTGGACTGCTCCACAGCCGCAAGGCGAGTAAAGTTTATCAGACGATGATGTTCCTCCCCTATTTCCTATCCTGGGTTGTCGTCTCTGCGGTAGGCTGGGCGTTCCTGAGCTTTGATAAAGGCATTCTCAATCAAATGCTCGTCAATATGGGTGGCGATCCTGTTAACTGGTATATGGAGCCGGCATACTGGCCCTATTTTCTCATTCTCTTAAATGTCTGGAAAGGCTTAGGCTATGGCATGGTCATCTATCTGGCAACCATCACAAGCCTTGATAGCACCTATTACGAAGCAGCTGTTATTGATGGCGCTTCCATTTGGCAGCAGACGCGATATATCACATTGCCAATGCTCAAACTCGTTATCGTCATGCTGTTCATTTTGGCGGTTGGACGTATATTCTATACCGATTTCGGCTTGTTCTATCAGGTGACGCGAGATTCCAACTCTTTGTTCAACGTGTCCACCACCATCGATGTCATGGTGTATAAACAACTGAAATCCGCTACCTTGGGGATGGCAGCTGCAGCCGCATTCGTGCAGTCGGTTCTGGGCTGTGCAACTATTCTAATCGCTAACTGGATTGTTCGCAAAATTGATCCGGATAGCGCGATGATGTAAGGAGGTAACGCAATGTCAACGAGAAAGACTTATGAAACAGGCCTTGAGAAATTCAACCGTACGAGCAACGTCGTAAACCTTTTTTTCAACCTGATATTTATCGTCTTGGCGCTGCTCTGCGTCATACCTGTAATCGTTGTTCTATCCATTTCATTCTCCAGTGAGGACTCCATACGGGAGACAGGGTATCATCTGCTGCCCGTTGCTTTGTCAGGAGAAGCCTACGCCTATGTCATTAAGCAGGGAACGATGATTCTGCGGGCGCTCGGTGTATCTGCTCTTGTTACTGTGGTTGGTACTGTGCTCGGCGTATTGCTTACCACCTCTATGGGTTATGTGCTTTCTCGCCCAACTTACAAGCTCAATGGCTTTCTGACTTGGGTCGTGTTCATCCCGATGATATTCAACGGCGGTCTCGTATCCAGCTACTTCATTAACACAAATTTATTAGGACTAAAGGACAGCGTCTGGGCGCTTATTCTGCCGCTGGCCGTCTCATCGTTCAACGTAATCATTTGTAAAACCTTTTTCAAAAGCACGATTCCCGATGGGCTGATTGAGTCTGCTGAAATAGATGGCGCTAGCCAGCTGCGAATCTTTTTTTCTATCATCTTGCCTATATCCTTGCCGGTCATTGCTACAATCGGGTTGTTCCTCTGCTTCTCTTATTGGAATGACTGGTTCCAATCGATGCTGTACATCGACAACCAGAACCTCTACTCACTGCAGGCGCTCCTAAATAGCTTGATGAGCAACGTAGACGCGCTTGCCAAAAATGCTGCAAGCATGGGCGTTAGCTATGCCGTGCTAGTCGCAACAATGCCGAAGGAATCTGCACGTATGGCTGTTGCTATTATTATCGTTCTGCCTGTGGCCTTTGCCTATCCTTTCTTCCAGAAATATTTCATTTCCGGGCTGACGATTGGCGCTGTCAAAGGATAACCAACGAAATAAGCCAGGCTAGCTTGGTTTATGATAGATCACTTTACGCCTCGTACGGTGATACAACTTCAATAAGGGGGAAATGAAATGAAGAAATCTTGGAAGCTCATCTCTATGCTCTGTACGCTCACACTGCTGGTGGCTGCTTTAGCAGCCTGCTCCGGCTCGAATTCACCAGCTGCAACAAATGCAGCTAATGCAACGAATGAAGCTACAGATGCACCAAAGGACACGGAGCCTAGCAAGGATATTCCGACGCTGGTCTGGTGGACCATCGGCGGCCAAGTGCCGAATAACTTCAGCAAAGCTATCGATGCCATGAATGCGTACACAGCCGAGAAAATTGGCGTGAAAATTGACATTAAAGTCGCCAGCTGGGGTGAATGGGATACCAAAATAAACACGATTGTGAATACGGGCGAGCCATTCGACATTATGTTCACAAACAGCGGCAAATACAGCAAACAAGTAGCTATGGGAGCTTTTGCCGACATCACTGATTTGGTTCAAAGCGAAACTCCTGATTTATACAAATTGATTCCTGAAAAGGTATGGGACGGCACGAAAATTGGCGGCAAATATTATTCCGTTCCTACCTATAAGGATTCTGCGCTAACGCAATATTGGGTATACGATGATAAATACGTGCAAAAATACAATATCGATATCAACAACATCAAAACACTGCAGGACCTTGATGCGCCTCTGCACAGCATAAAGGCTGGCGAAGGCAAGAGCTTCTACCCCATGCCAATGACGCAAGGCGAAGGCTTGAACGGTTTCTTTAACAATTATGACGATCTAACGCTAGGCTTCTCACCCATTGGTGTAAAAACAGACGATGCGTCACGCACGGTTGTCTCTGTTCTTGAGCAGCCTGATATTATGGCCGATTTGAAGCTCCTGCACCAATGGTATCAAGACGGCATCATCAATCCTGATGCTCCGACTAAAACAGAGAGCGACAAAGGCAGACCATTCTTCGCAGCACAGGCATTCCCAGGCGCAGAAGTAAGCTGGCAAATCAATGATGCTGTTCAAAAGTATGATATGGTTCAGCACTTCGGACCTATTTATACAACAAGTACGATCCAAGGCTCCCTGAACGCCATTTCTGCGAATTCGAAATACAAGAACGAAGCATTGAAGTACCTCGAATTAGTAAACACAGATCCAAAACTGCGCAATATGCTTGCATTCGGCGAACTGGACGTAGATTATAAAAATGTCGATGGCGAGAAGGTAATCGAGCGCACCTCCGATACTTGGCCGCTGGCTGCTTATTCTCAAGCTACATTCTTTAACCTAGCCGTTACCAAAGGTGCCCCTGAGGACCAATGGGATCAAGTTAAAAAGCTAAACGATGCAGCGACATCCTCCTCTCTACTGGGTTTCGCGCTGGACATCAGCAATCTTCAGACAGAAGTAGCGAATTGCCAATCCGTATGGGATAAATACAAATACGAACTCATTACAGGCGCATCCGATCCGGAGAAAGTGATTCCGAAGCTTACGGCTGAATTAAAGTCCGCTGGCATGGATACGATTATGAAAGCGGCGCAAGAGCAAATTAATAGCTACTTCAAGTAAGTTAAGGTGAAACGGCTATCGCCGCCCTATGGCGGCGCCTGCGCGATTCCTTCCGAGAAATATAGAGACAGTAATTCGAAATGATAGGCTTTCCTATCTTTTAAATAAGCATCCCTTATGGAGATACCTCGGTATGGGATGCTTTTTTCTTGCTATCTATGAAGCTTCGCTTAATCATGTTACAGTGGTAAGGTAAACGCTTACTTTAGAGCATGCTGCTGCAATTGAGGTGTCGAATGAGCTCTTTTTTACAAATCAAAATTTATCGTTACAAGTTTATTGCCTATGTCATCTTCGTCGTGACCATTGGACTCGCGCTTGGCATTCTGACCTGTGCCATGCTGCTGAATCAATGGGTTGGGGATGCACGCTTGGAGGCTGCCAATGCTTTCGCGGGTGTAGAGAACGAGCTTCAGTATGATGCTGACCGAATTGAGGCTTACATGCAGCGTATCTATTCCAACCATGGTCTGATGGATGATGCTCGCAGTTTTTTAAGCAGCAGTGCCGAAGGCTACTTAACCAATAGCCTGCAAAACAGCCAATTCTCACAGCCGCTGGTATCCTTTCCAGAGGATATTAAAACCTACCTTTACAGCTGGGCGCAAGGCGGAATTACGCAGGTTAGCTTGCATACCGGACAATATGGCAATGTCGTACAATTTAACGATAACGGAATTGCAAGCTTCATGTTCGGTCTGCCGAATACGGATGAAGCTTTTAACGATACCATTTTGAATGGCTTCGTATATCGCAAGAAACTCTCGGATCTAGCGCTGGGCTCTAAGGAATTAGGGGAGCTTCGCTTCTTGGTCAGCAGTGAACGAATCTTTAAGTCTATTCAAAATTATCGGTTGGGAGAGGCCGCTGCTGTCAGCGCTTCCGGTGAGATCTACCTGATCGGTAACGGACAGGACCCCGACTTGAAGGAATTATCCCGTCTAGCGGTAGCGAATGGACGCAGTCATGGTTATATTTCGAAGGGATTATTTGAGCATAGCTTTTTTATCGCCTTCCCATCCACAAAGTTCAATTTCAAATTCGTTAGCATCGTTGATTTATCTATGCTCATTCGGCAGCATGCCAAGATGCTGATCACCATATTTCTAATCGTATTAACGACTATGATTAGTGTACTATTGCTCATTGTGTACAATATGCGGGACGATTCCCGCTTCCTGCACCGAATTATTCAATCGATTGGACGTGTGAAAACAGCCAATTTCACACCTAATCGCCCTGCCCGTTATCGTCGCAATGAATACGGCATGATCGCAAGGGAATTGGACGATATGATTCAACAGCTCGATAAGCATATCCGGAATGAATATTTGCTTAAACTAAAGCAGCAAGAAACAGAGATGAAAGCACTCCAAAATCAGATCAACCCTCATTTTCTTTATAATACGTTGGAGGTCATACGCTCCACTGCTCTCGTTAACCAGGATAGGGACACCGCTGATGCCATCGCTACCTTAGGAGCCCTCTATCGCGAAATAGTCAAAAAGGAAAATATCATTACGCTTGCAAGTGAGCTGGAATTGCTGCAGAAATACTTGGAGATTATGGAGTTTAAGTATCCGGAACGTTTTTTTTATCAAGTCAATGTAGACCCGACGCTGCTTTTGATCCCCACCGTGAAATTTTGGATGCAGCCTTTGGCTGAGAATTTTTTTATCCATGGCTTTAATGCTAGCAATGAGTTTAATCTGTATGTCGTGAATGGCTGGGAAGCTGAGGAATGTTACGTATTAGAATTTGTGGATAATGGGCGTGGTATTCAATCGGAGCGTTTACATGCCGTGCGAAACACACTGTCCAACCAGGATGACACTTCCTCCGAGAGTATCGGTTTACGCAACGTCTACACAAGGCTTCACTTCTTTTACGGGAAAAGCTTTTCCATAGAGATCGGAAATAATGAGGAAGCTGGCGTTAAGATTTCTGTACGGATTCCAAAAGAGGTGATAGAGAATGTACAAACTGCTGATCATGGATGACGAACCACAGATTCTGGAGGGCATGAAGCGGATCCTAGACTGGAAGCAATACGGATTCAGTCGAATAGATACCTGCGAATCTACTGAGGCGGCCATGTCTAAGGTTGTAGACCTCCTGCCGGATGTCGCGATTTTTGATGTCTGCGTTGGCAAGGATCTTGGCTACGAAGCGATCCAAAAGCTTAACGAGCTCCAAATTCCTACCAAGTATGTCATTATGAGCGGCTATAGTGAATTCAAGTATGCCCAAGAGGCCATTCGTTGTGGCGTTAAAGACTATTTGCTCAAGCCTTTGGATCGTACAAAGCTGCAGCAAGTGATCGAGAAAATTATCGTTGAAGATCTGGGCGGTACCATCGGCAATATAAGCTGCGAGAGCTTGAACAAGGATCCGGTACTGGGTGTAAGCTATGACCGCTTGTCCAAGCTGGTCAACCGCATACTGCTGATGATCAAGACCGAGTATGCTCAGAATATCACCTTAAAATCAGTGGCAGAGCTCTTCCAGATGAACAGCACCTATCTTGGCCAATTATTCCTTAAAGAATCCGGAATGAAATTCTCAGAGTATCTCATGGCTTACCGGATGCTTCTCGCACAAGAACGTATTCAATCGTCAGATGAGAAGATTTCTTCTATCGCCATTTCCGTAGGCTACAACAATCTCAATTATTTCTATACTCACTTTCAAAGCTTTTTCGGGAAATCTCCCTCTGATCTGCGGGGAAAAGGATAATAACGATCTAGGCAGAATGGAGAATATGGATGCTAAAGCGCTCTAGATACAGAAGTATCTTCATGACGATCAGTATTATACTGCTGCTCACAGCGTATGCAACCGGCTGCTCCCAGCAGCCTGGCAGAAACATCGATGATAACGAGTATGGTGAAACCGTAAATCTGATTTATTACACGATTGGAGAGCCGGACAAGGATCTGAAGCTCGTAAATGATAAAATCAATGAAATCATGGCTCGTAAAATTGGCGTCACGATCACTTATATAAAGATTGGGTGGCAGGAATATGAAGACCGGCTGAACACCCTTATTTCCGCTGGCACTCCTTTCGACATTGCTTTTGCACCCAACTATGCAAACACCGCTATGCGCGGCGCATGGCTAAGACTGAATGACTATCTTACAAGCCTGGGCAAGGATCTGTACGATACTATTGACCCAACCTTCTGGCAAGGGCTGCAAATGAATGACGGAGGCATCTATGGGGTACCGACCAATAAAGAACTGGCCGTGCGTGATCATTGGATGTACCCCGCTTCAATCATAAATAAGTACGATATCGACATTACCGAATACGATACGCTCGAATCGCTTGAGCCTTTGCTCCGGATGGTTCAAGAGAATGAGCCTGCATACATTCCGATGGAATTGGACCGGGATTCCCACAATTTCTTCGCGCTCTATGGCTACGAATATATTGTGAACAACAAAGTTCCTTTAATGGTGAAATCACTGGATGCTAACGCGAAAGTTGTCAATATCTTCGAGACAAAGGAAGCACGGCAAGTATTGGACACATTAAGGCGCTATTATAAAGAGGGCTTCATTAACGAAGACGCCGCGCTGCGGGAGCCTGGCGGACTTAAGCGTGGAGATAAAGTGTTCTGGAAGTCCTCCGGCGGCGGCCCCATCTCGGAGACAACATGGAGCAAGGATCGCGGCTACAAGGTTGTATCCAATCCCGTAACCCCTAGCGTCGTCACTACGGAATCGGTCCGTGGCGGAATCATGGCCGTTAATGCCAACACCAAGCATCCCATTGCGTGCATCAAATTTCTGAATCTGCTCAATACCGATCCTGAAATACGAAACCTATTCAACTATGGGATTGAAGGGGTGCATTACACGCTGAGCGAACAAGGGCAAGCGATTCCCATTCCCGGGAAAGACAGCCAAGGCGACCCCATTCCGGATGCGCCAGCAAGCTATGCAGGCGTACAATATACGCAAGGCAACTGGTTTATTCTGAAAACCATGGGCGGCGATAACCCGGAACCTCTCGATAAATGGGAGCAATTCCGCAAATACAACGCTGAAGCAGTCCAATCGACCGTTCTAGGCTTCACTCCTGATCTATCCAAGCAGTCCGCCCAAATCGAGAATATTGAGATGATTTGGAAAAAATACTATCCGAGCCTCATGACGGGTACCGTCGATGTTGATTCGATCCTCCCCAAATTCAATGAGGAGCTAAAGCAAGCAGGCATTGAAGCGGTAATGAAGGAAGTACAGAAGCAGCTGGATGCTCAGCTTAAAGCGTCAAGTGCGTTGGCAGCTTCTGCATCCCAATAGATTAACTCTGCAAATAGAAACAGCGGCAGCCAAGACCGAATGAATACGGTCTCGCTTCCGCTGTTTTTATGCCATCGGGGGCACTTTTGATGCCTCTTGCCTAAAAGCGGCTCAGGTGTTTAAACGGAGAAGAAAGTTGCGCGTACTGCAATAAGCGTCTTCCCATCCCATTTTTGCATAAAAACGAAGTCCGTCCATTCCTTTAAAATAATATGCTCCAATTAATCTCTCTTCGAAATTCGGAATCACTATTCCAGCTTTTTCTTGGTATTCTTGATAAGCCTGAATGACTTCACGACCCTCCATGTGCCTATCGAGAATGGCGAGATCAACTAGAAAATCTCCATATGCGCAGTTGCCATCAATAATACCGGTTATACGCGTGCCGTCGGACAGAATATTCCATTGGTGAAAGTCCCCATGAATAAAGTAGCGGTGCGGTTCATTGTAAGAGGAGTAGGCCATCAAGCGGCTGTAGCATTCAGCAAAGACGTCTTTTTCTAAACAAGTGCTTTCAAATAATTCATACCAATTGTCCCAGAAGCTCCCTGGCTGTTCCTCCGCAAATGCTGCAACCAAATAGTCCTTCCATGTCTGGAATGCTCCGTCACCCGTAGGCCCTATCCACCCATATCCGCTTGTTCGCCCGAGATCTACTTGATTTAGACGCGTCAAGTTTTTGATAAGCTCTGGAACCTGGCGGGTTTGCTCCTCGGCTGAGAAATCCGCTAGAATGCGGCCGTCCATCCTCTCTAGGATACAATATGCTAAATGTCCGGCTTTCCCTTGCCTAAGGCATCTGGGATATGGAATCCCCTGCTTGGAAAGCATAGTTGATATATAATGCTCCGTTTCATACGCTCCTTCCATGTCGCTGAACTTAATGACGTATCCTCTCCCTTCATTATTGAAGGAGAAAACACTGCTCAAGTTGCCGCCTGCCATTGGCGTTATCTCTGCCACGTTAGAACCTAGTTGAGTCTTTAATACTCTCTCAACCTCGCTTATAGTCACGCTTGGTTTCTCATATGCAGTCATTGCCACACCTCACTCTTTCCCTTTACACAACGGTATTGCTTATAGTTGTCAGAAAACCGTTCCTAGCGGCAGTACCAATTATATGCTCAATGGATTGTATTGCCTTATCTCTAAACAAAAACCATTCATCTTTGTATGCATCATGAATCAAAGTCTCTGGGTATCCCGTTAAAAGTTCTGATGGAAAAGAACGAATTAAAGAATAAACATCAAAACGAACTAAACGGTTTCCTTCTTGGTCTAGAAATTCATATTGTCCATTTTTATAATAAGAACCAGGTATGTCAAGATTAAGATTCCAAGAGTAGTTAGTAGGAGCTTCGACCTTTTCACCTTTGTTTTTCACAAAAATATGATGGATTGCTTCGTTATATGCATTCCCATATACTTGCTGTACTACTCCGCCCATGATCATATGGTATTCTAGTTGCGTGGTTTTCACCTGTACACCGTCTATGAGAAATGGTTTAGTATCTACAGTCACTGCTAATTTACTGTAATTAACGTTGCATTCAAACGTCTCTGCAATAAAACGAAGCGGAACAAACATGCAATTGTTTTTCATATAAGGTTTTACGTCAAGCGGCATTTTCTCACCATTCTTCACCGCTGTACTACTGTTTAGCGATATGATTACGTTCATATCGTTTTTACTGAGAATAACCGCTGAATTGGACCATTCGACGTTTGCACCCAAGTTTTCACTAATTGCACGAAGAGGCACCATTATGCGTTTGTACTTTATTTCGGGCAACACATCGGATGCAATAGTAACTCCATCCATTTTGATTTGAATGGCTGCCGCATAAGCAGTTGATGATGTAATACATAAAAGAATCGCAACAAAAAAACCAAGGCATGTTTTTTTCATCATGGATCACTCCTTTTTAATTATATTAGGTGAATAATATCGCCCCCATAATAAGACAAAAATGTTTTGTTGCGGCTCTCTGTCTCGACTACACAGGCCTGATTTACAAAGCCTTTCCCTATGATCTGGTATGATGTTTTTACTTGTTCGAGAAGAAATTGGCCTGCAATCCTTTCTGCTTGCGTAACCACGAAGTTTTCCACCGTTTCTTTCATCTCCTTCCATTTAATAAGGAATGCCGGAACTACATTCACTGAATCGTTATGATTTCATTCCCGTCTTTATTTATACCGATTATGGCAGGTAGAACCGAACCGCTGGACCCAAGAAGATTATCATACGTTATGAACCATATTCTCGTACCATCCGCGACTTGAACAATTTTTGCTTTGTTGCCCGAAGACTGCACTTCGGAAATATGTGAATCCGTAATTACACCGTATGAAAAATTTAAATAAACCGAGTCCATATTGGCATATAAGGCTGACAAGCCCTCATCTGGATTAAGTCGTGTGTATCCTGTTCCTGTTACCCATTCCCAATCTTCTGATTTTTGTCTAATAAATGCTGCACCTAAACCTTCATTACTTTTATAAAAGACAAGCAAACCATTTTTGATCATTTCAGCATGGTAAACCTCATCACTTTGAACATAATCAGGGAATTCTTTTCGAATCTTCTCCATTATAGATGTTTCATTCTTTGAACATCCGCTTACCAAGATAAGAAATACGAATAAGGCTATTGTGATAGAAAATGATGTTCTCATTTCCAATTCCCCCCTAACACTGCGATATGACAGTTCTGTTCCAGAAGGATCGGCTTACCTCATCAGCTATATAAAAAAGAGACAGGTCAGCTAAAAGCCTACTGTCTCATCAAATACAATTGAACAAGTCCCCGAACCCGCCCTCACCTAATCGATACATCAGCACGTGGCAGTAACATTAAGCCATATACAGCCTAGTTACATGCTATCGCGCAATTCGCAAGAATAAATACAATAAAACAAATATACCAATATCTATTTTATTTGCCAATTATTTTTTTCATTTTAAAACAAACTAAAGCAGCAAAAAAGTTGAAACAGCTGTCATATGACATGATTTTATTTTTTAGCAGCTATAGGTATTAATATGGTCTTATCATAGGTTTTAATATAGCGGAAACCGTCCATAAGCAGCTGCTCCGGTTGTTCCATCGTGTTAAAAGAATACGTCTGCTCCCACAGGATATTGCCATTTTTCAGATCCCAAGGACGTGGAGTGGAAATGGCGGATACGGGAACCTTAATATCCCCAGTCTGTACCGATAAATTTTCCGTCTCGACGAAGGTGAATTGTTTTCTGGCGATTACAATATCATAGCCTGTACCGTTTTTTGTAACGCTTCGAATCCATAGCTTTTCATCACCGATTTTGATCGATAGATCCGAAGGCGAAGCTAGGGAAATCGGCTTTTTCACATTTTGGTATCCGTCGAAATTTTCGAGTACAAGTTCAATCGTTTCGAGCTTGTCTGTCGGAAGCACATCAAATTCAAGTTCAAAACCCGGTCTGCCCTTTTTTTCGTCGCGACTTGATTGCATGCCCCATGATTTCACCTCTGTTCCATTCACATAAAGCTTTGTTTTACCTGGAAATCTCGGAAATTCCTCGTTATCCATTTCATAATGTCCCTTCACAACGGTTGAAGTGGGTGAAGCCGTAATGGAGTCATAGTAGACAGTTCCCTGATCGACAGAAACGGATTTCGCGATGTCCTCTTTAAGCAAACTGTTCATCGCTTTATTTGCATCAAACTTGAAGGAAATCGGATACAATGCCTTCTCCCCGGTTTCTAGCCACTCATCAAAGGTAACGGTTAATGTTCTGGCGAACGGGCTGACCGACTCGAATTTATAGGTGCCCTCGAAATGGGTCTCGTCATCGGTGAGATTGCCACCGCTTCCTTCTCTCGGATTTGAATTCGTCAAAAATCCTTGCATATTGCCCACTCCGTAACGAAAGGTTCTATCGTCCTTAAATACGGAGCCTGAGGGCCGATCGATGGTGTAATACATTAACATTCCGTTATCGTCTGCAATGACCCCGTTAATGGTAATAACCGTGCCATCATCCAGCGTTTTGCTCTTGTTGACCGTTTGTCCGTAGCCTTGCTCCGCCACCTCAGAAAAGCTTAGAGAACTCAGCTCGATCTTATTCAACAGCTTGCCTCCGTAATAAGCAAATGCAGGGTATTGATAAGTTCCGACAATCAGAAGGAGCGCTGCCGCCGATGCTGCAACCCATGTCATCGCTCTGTTCATCTTTCTTTTCTTAGCGGGTACATGCTCAAGTGCATGTCGAAGCCTGTCCTCAAGTTTTGACGGGGCCTGTACGATATTCAAGCTCTGCTTGTGCTCCTCTATTCTCTCCTCGATCGTTTTCATAACGATCACCTCCGATCATGGTTTTCAGCTTTTGTATGCCCTGCGAAATTCTTGATTTGATTGTGCCTAGTGGCGTACCGGTCATATCCGCAATGGTCTGATAAGGAAGATCATGTACGTAACGAAGCTCAATGGCTTCCCGCTGCCGCTCATTCAGATGAGAGAGCAGCACCTCCATGTCCATCTCAGACTCCGTAGCGCGGTATGGATTGTCATCTGTCCTTGAAGCAAGCGAGAGTTCACCCTCGCCCTCTAGCGGAATACATCGTTCCTTGCCGCGAAGGATGGTTTTGCAGCGATTGACGAGAATGGTTTTGCTCCAGCTGTAGAAGGCCTCGCTCTTCTGCAATTGATCCAGCTTTTCATACAACGTCACAATCATGTCTTCCATTGCATCCATTGCATCATGCTCATTTCTCATATAGCTATAGGCAAGTCGATAATAAGCGTCTTGATCGGCTATGATTAGTTGTAGTAAAGCTTCCTTGTTGCCTCTTTGGGCTTGTTTGACAAGACGGCTTATATTCACGTTCTCACCCCTTTTCATAAATAAGAGATCTCACGGGCTAATAAAGTTCATTATCTACAAAAAAAATCTCCACAACCAAATCATAAGGAAGTTTCCTTATCCCTAAGTGGTTGCGGAGGTGTATAAAAGCAAGCCAACACCGAATTTATTATATCGATCCTCTACTACTCATTTAGATCCTGAAGCAGTAAAAGTCTGTCATCATTCTCTTTAGGCGTGCCTCGTCCATCGGTATTATTCGTAATCACATACACGCGACCGTCCTTTATCTTCACGTCCCGAAGCCTTCCCTCGCCCTCAAATACGACAATCATCTCTTGGGTAGCTGGATCATAACGGTAAAGCGCACTGCCCACTAAGGTAGCAATCAGCATGCGATTGCCTGCATCAATCGTCGCGCCCGAAGGAGCAATCGCCTCTTCGCCTGTATGGTAGATTGGCGCAATCATGCCTTTTGCAGTTGAATCCCCATATATGGCGGGCCAGCCGTAGTTGCCTCCCGCTTCGATTATATTGATTTCATCATGCCCTCCCGGATTACCTGAAGGACCGTGCTCTGTATTGTACAAAATGCCTTCGTCATTCCAAACCAAACCCTGCGGGTTGCGATGCCCGTATGAATATACATAGGAGTCCGGGAAAGGATTATCCTCCGGTATTCCGCCGCTCGGCGTCATCCTTAATATTTTACCCGCTAAACTATTAATGTCCTGAGCAAGTTCCCGCTGCTGCGCATCTCCCGTCGTGACATACAGCTGCTTGTCCGGGCCAAAAGCCATTCTCCCCCCGTCATGATTGGCGGCTCCGGGTATGCCCTCAAGCAAAGTTTCCATTTCGTTCCACTGGTCGCCGCTTTGTTCGAGAAGAACGACACGGTTCAGAAGACGTCCCTTTTCCTCATAGGTGTGATAAGCATAAGCTGTCTTCGACTGCGCGAAGTCCGGACTTAACACAAACCCGAGGAACCCCCCTTCCCCTACCCCTTGTACGCTTTTCTTCAAATGGACGGATTGCCGCGTCATCTGCGCGCCATCGACCTTTACGATGTTCCCTTCGCGCTCGCTTATATAGACAATATCCTCATGAAATGCAATAACCCAAGGGACACGCAGCTCCTGTGCAAGCACGGTATAAGGTTCATCACTCATTTCAGGCTCATTCGGACCAGGCTCAGTCGATTCCACGGCGGTATCTGTTTCGTTGGGTTGTTCTGTCGCAATCGCTGTCGGTACCTCAGTGGCTGGCTGTGCTTCCTTTGTTTCGTTCGACTCGCAAGCAGCAAGTATCCCCAGGCATAGGGTCGTCATAATCATTGCGGCAATACGTTTTTTTGCGGTCATTTGGATGGACTCCTCCTTTAAACAGAGAAGGACACCGCAGCTGCGAGTATCGCAGTACGCTGTCCCATTCGTTTATTCGTTTGCGTTCGACGCGGCAAGAGCCGCAACCAGCTCATCTTGAATATGGCCATTGGTAGCTACGACATTGCGGACGCCCAGATCATAAGGCTTGCCCATCGTGTCGGTTACGATTCCGCCAGACTCCTGTACAAGCAGTGTTCCTGCCGCTAGGTCCCAGCTGCTGAGCCCGATCTCCCAGAATCCGCTCAAGCGCCCCGCTGCTACATACGCCAGGTGCAGTGCAGCAGATCCTGCGATACGCAGGTTCCGAACCTGCGGAGCAATTGCTTGAATGCCTTTCAAATTCAACGGCAGCGCATAGTGGTGGTCTGCAGGCAGGCCCGTTGCCACCAAGCTGCCTCTCAGCGTTTCGTCCTTCGATGCCTGCATTCTTTTGCCGTGGACGTAGGCACCCTTGCCCTTCTCCGCGACGAACAGCTCATCCTTCATCGGATCGTACACTACGCCAACGATAACCTCGCCTTTATATGCAAGCGCGATTGATACGCAGAAAAACGGAAAGCCGTGAACAAAGTTAGTCGTTCCGTCGATCGGATCGACGATCCATAAATATTCCGCGTCCCGGATATTGGCAAGCGCCTTAGCCGATGCCTCTGGCCCCGGCTCCACGCCTTCTTCACCCAGAAAGGAATGATGCGGGAAATGAGTCATGACTAAATTTTTGATTAAGCGCTCCGAGCCTTTATCAATCTCGGTCACCAAGTCATGCGAGGAGTACTTTATATCAAGGCTCGCATAATTGCCAAGTTTCGTCTTTATCCATTCTCCTGCTTTGGACGCACAATTGATTGCGACAGCAGTAAAGCTTTTCCCGCCAACAACGGAAGCATTGTTCTGGTCACTCACGATCCATCACTCTTCCCTCTATGTAAATTCACGAACAAAAACCATATTATCCTCTACTACGTATGAAGCCTCACGCAGGTTTCGCCTATGATTACTCCACCATATCAAAATGATCCAATACCTTCAATGATTAATTGTCCAGCGAGCAGCAGCAGCGTCACCCGCAGCAGCCACAGCAAACCTTTTCCGCTCATTTTAACCGCGATTGCCGCACCCAGCTTGCCGCCGATCCAAGCACCTGGCACTAGTGCCAGCACGAGCAGCCAGTCCGTCTCCCCCAAATATGCATGCATGCCGCTGCCAAGTATGGAAGATAAGAAAATAACGAACATGGAGGTGGCTGTCGCCATATGCGGCGGGAAACGAAACAATAAAACCATTAGCGGTACGAACAGCGAGCCGCCTCCAATGCCGAACAAACCAGACATCAGTCCAACACCGAAGCCTATTGCGAGCGCAGGCAAGATCCCATAGCTATACGTATGAACCTGCCCCGTTGCATCCGTAATCGTCCGTACGATCGGCCACTCCTTGGTAAACGGTTTCATATAGTCGCGAGCTATGAGCAGCGAGGCCATAAGCAGCATAAAAATACCGAATATAAGCTGAAATGCTCCCGCTGGCAGCAAGCCGGTCAGCGCCGATCCCAGCATTGCAGCAGGCCCGCTCGTTATAAAAAATAACCAGCCGCTGCGGAAATCCACAATCTTCCGTTTAGCGTAGCTTAACGTTGATGCCAATGCCGTTACGACGAGTACGGTTAACGAAATGCCCACCGCTGTGGCGTGTCCGATTTCGCCTCCCGTTAATACGGGACCAATAAGCATAAGCACGGGAACGATGATAATGCCGCCGCCCAGACCGACAATACTGCCAAACATGGCGGCTACGACGCCTAACAATACTAATAAGATCCATTCCATGATGTTTATCACCTTTTCCATGTGGTCATTGTACGGGCCGTGACGGATTGCCTACATATAATAATACCGCCAAGGCATGCCTTGGCGGTGGTTCCCGTATAATTAATCTACGGCAGATATTTCTATCCGTCCGCCGTCAAGCACTCTGATGCCTTCGCCGCCTTCCGCTTCCAATTGCTTGAAATCAGCCATCAGCTTAAACAGTGCTTCATCCTTGCTCTTGGCTTCGAGCATGCAGTCCACATGCTCGGTCGTTCGAGCCGCATGACGGAGAAAACGCAATAACGGCTCTGCTTCCAGATAGTCGGCATGACCGCGCGGATCGGATAGGCTTTTGGGACTCGATGCATGAATCTTAGGCGGCAGCTGTCCTGCGTCTGTCAGACCGAGCCTTCCACGCTCCTTGTCCCAGGTACGGACAATCCGCGGCCAAAGTCCGTTATACAGCTCTTCATCATCAATATCGCCGGAATTTACCGCATGATGATGGATATCGAGCACCATAGGCACCCCTGCCTGCTCCGCCGCATCAAGCGTTTCACGCGCATTAAACGTCTTGTCATCATTTTCGAGCGTAATCCGGTGCTTTAGACGCGGAGGCAAAGCTCCGAATTGGCGAACAAATCGTTCGCCCGCTACAACTTTGTCACCGTAAGCACCGCCAATATGTATATTGCACTTGGTTGCCTCGCCCAGTTCCATGGCTTCCAGCATTCGCACATGATTGATTAAATCCAGCTCGGACTTCGCAAGCACCTCCGGTCTCGGCGTGCTGAACACGCAGAAGTGGTCCGGATGAAAAGAGACTCGAATGCCATGCTTGTCCGCATATTCACCTACCTCACGAAAAGCTCGCTTAAGCGCTGCGAAAGGATCCCAATCCGCCAATTCTTCGTGGGTAGCGAGTGGAATGAGCTTGGACGAAAAGCGATACATTTGAATACCGCTGGCTTTGCAATGCTTGAGAATGCGCAGCGAGCTGCGCAGGTTCTCTTCGGCAATCCGTTCCAGCTTCCTAATACCCGCCTCGCGATCGCCAAGCTTGGAGAAACTGGCAAAGGTCATCGTTTTGGAAGGTGAGGCGTTCTCGAGCTGCAAGCTCATTGCAACAAAGCCTAATCTAACGATCATCGATTAGGCCTTCTCTCCGAAAAACATCTCAAACGCAAGCGCCGTTTGAATTTTTGATTCTTCCTCAGTCAACTTTCTCACGAGCTCCATCTCCACCTGTGTCACTTCTTCGCCTTGAAAATTAATCTCTGCAATAGAAGCTAAGATGCGGACAATCGCGATCGCTTCATTACCAGGCGTATAGGCAATGACCTTCTGCCCCGTTGGAAACACGCGAAAGCCGCTCTTGACCATTTTGCCCCGACCGTACTCCAACAATTCATACAGCTCTTGCTCGGATTTAAATTTACAAACCGAATTAAACTCCGTTGCAAATCCCATTTGATTTCCCCCCCTTTCCTTGGAATACAACCAGGCCTTTAAAGGTTTATCTACCAGACCTTCAAAGGCTTTAACTACCACACCTTTAAAGGCTTTAACTACCAGACCTTCAAAGGCTTTAACAACCAGTCCTTCAAAGGCTTTAACTACCAACCTTCAAAGGCTTTAACTACCAACCTTCAAAGATTTTCGAACCCACCCAAACCCTCCCTTCCAAGGGAGGGCCCCAAGGGTTGCACCCTCTGGACTCCTGCAACTGGACTAACGTTGGTGCTGCGAAGAGCATAATAGCTGCTTTTGCTCAGGGAGCGCTCTCGTCCCTGCGGGACACGCTTTACGTCGAAATCCACAATGTGTCGCTTCAACGCTGCTGCTCTGACTCCATAAGAACGTATGCGTGTTAACAGCACACACTTTCGGGTTACTTGACTACTGTAAGAACATATGCGTGCTAACAGCTGCTTTTTGAGCTCCCTTATACTCTAATCTGGCTCCATTAGAACGCATGCGTGCTTACATCACACACTTTCGGGTTACTTGGCTGCTGTAAGAACATATGCGTGCTAACAGCTGCTTTCTGAGCTCACTTCTATGCTAAGCTGATTCCACTCTGCCTTTCGGCTTTGAATAATTTTTTTAACAAACAAAAATCCAGAGAGCTGCCCCTCTGGATATATGCAATGGGGATCTGTGCGGCTTAGCTCAGCACAGACTTAAATCTTATTTTGCTGCTTCGCCGGTAAAGTCTATACGCTGTTTCTCGGCGTGTCGGGAAAGCGCGAGCGAGATCAAGGTGTCTAATAGTTCTTTATATGGAATGCCGGTTTCCTTCCACATGAGCGGATACATGCTGAACGGCGTGAACCCCGGCAAGGTGTTGACTTCGTTAATAAAAATCTGGTTATCGCTTTTACGAAGGAAAAAATCAACGCGCGACAAGCCGGAGCCGTCAATCGATTGGAATGCGCGGACAGCCATTTCTCGAATCGACTCTGTAATTTCCGGGGACAAAATAGCCGGAATCTGCATCGTCGATTTGCCGTCAATATACTTCGCTTTATAATCGTAGAACTCATTAGATGGCGCAATCTCGCCTGGAACAGACGCCTTCGCATCGTCGTTGCCGAGTACGCTTACTTCAATTTCACGGGCATCGACAAACTCCTCGACGATAACCTTACGGTCAAATCGGAACGCATAGTTTACCGCCGCTATTAGCTCCTCGCGGTTTTTAGCCTTCGAAACACCGACGCTGGAGCCAAGGTTGGCCGGCTTGATGAAACATGGATAGCCGAGCGAAACCTCGCATTCCATAATGAAGAAGGATGCGTCGCGCTCCCACTGTGTCCGGTTGAAATAACGGAATACGCATTGAGGCAAGCCTTCCTGCGCGAATACTTTTTTCATCAGAATCTTGTCCATGCCAACGGCAGAAGCGAGAACGCCCGCTCCGACATATGGCATGTTCGCCATCTCGAATAGACCTTGAATCGTGCCATCCTCGCCGAATGTGCCATGCAGCAGCGGGAATAAAACATCGATACCAGGCTCCCCAGCCGTTTCAGACGAGCCTTCAGAGCCTAAACGCGCGAATAACGGAGCCAGAGCGAAGCCAGCCCGCTTCGCCTCTCCAGATGCGTACCGAAGCTCCTCAGCGTTCGACGGCCGCGCATGCAGTACGTCTCCCGTCTTCCATTCGCCTTGCTTCGTAATATAAAAAGGTTTAATTTCGTATTTGTTGTAATCAAACTCACCCATAACCGCGTAAGCCGTTTGCAGAGAAACTTCATGCTCTCCCGATTTTCCCCCGTAAACTAAACCTACTCGAACCTTGCTCCCCATGGCATATCCTCCGGTACAATAATTTATAATAGATCGGCAATATGAAAAAAACGATACTTCGTTTGTTCCGTCCATGCATAGGAATCACGATAATCCCAGTAGCGATGCCTGCTGGAAACGGTATTGGCATTTACTAACGGCATGCCGAACGAGTCAAAGGCGGTTACGACCGTGCTGTGCTGGAAGCGTTGGTCGCCATTCCAGTCATAGGTGATGATATCCCCTAACTGCAGCTCGTCAGCAGATTGCATAACCTCCGCGCGCAAGCCGGAAGACTTGGAGCCGGTCAAATAATTGGTTATTGCATTCGAAACGGCCCAGCTGTAGCTCCACCATTCGCTGCCTTTATTTCGTCCTTTATACCACCAGCCCGTTTCTCTTTTACCAGTATAGTTCATCGGGGCATTGCCTGCAAAGATGCACTGCGACACGTAATTGGTACAATTCACCTCAAAAAGCTCATATGCCGGGTTTCCTTCATTCCACCAACGGTCCGCGTATGCCGCAACCAAATCTCTCCTGTACCGAATACCGGATGGTCTGTGTTTGAATTGCTGTAATAGGTCATAATTTAAGTATGGTGTTGATGGTGACGATAGATCGCCAAATAGCTCCGAATAGTCATCGATGGTCATCCAGTTGTCGGTTGCTGTGCCAAAGCGAGGTCTGCGTTCTGCAATAATCGGCTCAACGCGCAGCACATCCCAGGCACCGCCTGACAATCCAAGCCAAAGACGCTCGAATTCGGATCTTTCCTCCATATAATACCGTCCTGACTGCTCCATCCTCCGTTTGATATGCAGTCTGACGAGGACAGAAACCTCGCTGGATGATTCGTTAACGCGAATGAGCTCCGCTTTCGTTTCGCTGCCGGCCGGAAGCGCGCCTCTGAGCAAATCGCGCTCTCTTAGGCGTTCGAGCCTGCCGCGAAGGCGGTCGCAATGATCCGAGTCGGTTACGTAATCGGTGAGCACGGCTGCATGCTGATTGGCTTCCGCCTGATTGTACAGGCTCACATACCGGTGAACGGCTGATTTCCAGCCACGCAGCTTTTCTTCCCCGTCTCGTTGCTCGTAATCGGATGAACGAAGCAGCGAATTGAGCTTAGACGTCTGCTGCCTTGGCGACTTTTCATCCTGGTTCGAGCGTTCCCGGTCATGCGGCGCATGGCGGTTTAGTTCGTCTTGGCGCATCGCATGCAATTCGGCAGAAGCCTGCTGCTTCGGAGCTGGCGGCGCTGCGCCCTTAAGCTGCGGTTTGCGCTCGGAGGCAGTCTGTTTAGGTGGAGCTTGCGTTTTTTTCAGACCCGCATACCCTTGTCCCCGGTTACCTGTTCGCGGCAAAGCAATCCCTCCTTCACTTAGTCGTGACTGCAAGCTAAACGCAGATTAACTGCTTCATTATATGAAGCAGCCCTACGTTTCATGTAACATTCGTAAGTTTACGTTTTGGAGTGGCAGGCATGCCGAAAAAGACATAATTGGACTTTACGTAAGCACTATTTTAACGATATACTGTAGATATAGCGATTTTGAAATTGTGTTTCACAGTATGAAACACAAACTACATTCAAAGAGGAGAATGACGATGGCTACACAAAATCATTATTCGGTTCGCACAACGCTGGACGCGGGTGGCAAATCTTACGCTTACTACCGTCTAGGCGGACTTGAAGAACAAGGATTAGGCGATATTTCCAAATTGCCTTTCTCTATTAAAGTATTGCTTGAGGCGGCTGTTCGCCAATTCGACGGACGCGCCATTACTCCAGAACATGTAAAGCAGCTTGCAACTTGGGCTGACGGACGCGAAGATAAAGAAATTCCTTTCATCCCTGCTCGTATCGTATTGCAGGATTTCACAGGCGTTCCCGTTGTCGTTGACCTTGCGGCAATGCGCGATACGGTGAAAAAAGCTGGCGGAGACCCGAAAAAAATCAACCCGCTCGTTCCGGTTGACCTTGTAATCGATCACTCCATCATGGTTGACGCATTCGGTACACCTGAAGCGCTTGAGTACAACACGAAGGTAGAGTTCGAGCGCAACGAAGAGCGTTACCGCTTCCTTCGCTGGGCACAAACGGCATTCGATAACTTCCGCGCGGTTCCGCCGGGCACAGGTATCGTTCACCAAGTTAACCTAGAGTACCTGGCATCCGTTGCTGCAACCAAAACAATCGACGGCGAAACGGTCGTATTCCCTGATTCCCTCGTTGGTACGGATTCGCATACAACGATGATCAACGGACTCGGTGTTGTTGGCTGGGGCGTTGGCGGTATCGAGGCTGAAGCTGGTATGCTTGGCCAACCGCTATATTTTGTAATGCCTGAGGTTATTGGCTTCAAATTGACTGGCAAGCTTGCGGAAGGCTCCACAGCAACTGACCTTGCGCTTACCGTCACTCAAATTTTGCGTAAAAAAGGCGTTGTCGGCAAATTCGTTGAGTTCTTCGGCCCCGGCCTCTCGAACATCAGCCTTGCTGACCGTGCTACAGTTGCCAACATGGCTCCGGAATATGGCGCTACAATCGGCTTCTTCCCTGTAGATAACGAAACACTCAGCTACCTGCAGCAAACGGGTCGTTCTGAGGACCTTATTGAGCTTGTAGGCTCTTACTATAAAGCACAAGATATGTTCCGCACGGACGATACACCGGATCCAGTATTTACGGATGTAGTTGAGCTTGACCTTTCAACCATCGTTCCTTCCCTTGCAGGTCCAAAACGTCCGCAAGACCGCGTTGAGCTTACTGCAATGAAAGAATCGTTCAACAGCATCATCCGAACGCCGATCGACAAAGGCGGATACGGCCTAAGCGACGAGAAAATCGAGCAAGTGGTAACGGTTAAGCACAATGACGGCCAAGTGAGCAAAATGGGCACTGGCGCAGTCGTAATTGCCGCTATTACTAGCTGCACGAACACATCTAACCCAAGCGTAATGGTTGGCGCTGGCCTCGTGGCTAAGAAAGCTGTAGCCCTGGGACTTAAAAAACCTGCTTACGTTAAAAGCTCCCTGACGCCTGGCTCGCTCGTCGTTACGGAATACCTAACAAAAGCAAATCTAATCGAGCCGCTTGAAGCCCTTGGCTTCCACGTTGCAGGCTACGGCTGCGCAACTTGTATCGGTAACTCCGGTCCGCTTCCGGATGAAGTCAGCAAAGCAATTGCCGACAACGATATGACGGTATCCGCCGTACTATCCGGTAACCGTAACTTCGAGGGTCGCGTCCATGCACAAGTAAAAGCAAACTACCTGGCTTCGCCGCCGCTTGTTATCGCTTATGCGCTTGCAGGTACGACTAATATCGATTTGACAACCGAACCTATCGGTTACACAGAGGACAACAAACCGGTATTCCTCAAAGATATCTGGCCTACGTCCCAAGAGATCAACGACGCGATGACAGCTGCGCTTAACCCGCAAATGTTCCGCGATAAATACGAGAACGTGTTTACACAAAACGAGCGTTGGAACGCGATTTCGGTTCCTAAAGGCGAAAGCTACGAGTGGGATAACAAATCAACTTACATCCAAAACCCGCCGTTCTTCGAAAACCTTGGACCGGATTTAACCGACATTAAAGATATCCATTCGGCAAATGTGCTTGCGCTTATGGGCGATTCCGTAACAACGGATCATATCTCCCCTGCCGGCAACATTACCGTTAACAGCCCGGGCGGCCAATACTTGATCGACAACGGCGTTAAACGCGAAGACTTCAACTCGTACGGCTCACGCCGCGGTAACCACGAAGTCATGATGCGCGGAACGTTCGCGAACATCCGTATTCGTAACCAAGTGGCTCCTGGCACAGAAGGCGGCGTAACGACTTACCTTCCAACTGACGAAGTGATGTCCATCTACGATGCTTCGATGAAATATCAGAAAGAAGGCAAAAACCTTGTTGTGCTTGCTGGTAAAGAGTACGGTACAGGCAGCTCCCGCGACTGGGCGGCAAAAGGTACTTTCCTTCTAGGCGTGAAAGCTGTCATCGCTGAAAGCTTCGAGCGTATTCACCGCTCCAATCTTGTCGGCATGGGCGTACTGCCGCTTCAATTCCCAGAGGGCCAAGGCTGGAAGACGCTTAACATTACCGGCCGTGAAACGTTCGACATCGTTGGCTTGTCCAATGACGTAACGCCAGGCTTGCAAGTAACCGTTACAGCGACGCGCGAAGACGGCACGACATTCGATTTCCCAGCGATTGTTCGTCTTGATTCCGTAGTTGACGTTGATTACTACCGCAACGGCGGCATCCTTCAAACGGTACTTCGCCAAATGATTGCGAACATGAACACAACAGCTTAATTGCTGAACAATGGGTGTACTCTTATTAGGTAAACCCGCTTGAACTTGAACCCATTTCGCAACATGCTCAAAATAACCTTCAACACCACTGAACGAGTGGAGCTGAAGGTTATTTTTTTATCCTATATTACGCGTTATGTACAAGTAGATGCTAAAGTTTCCAACATTGATTTTCATGGAAGCCACATCCTTTTACTACGCAAAAAAGAAGCAGCTCCGGAACTTATCCCAGAGCTGCTTCCTGCCTATAAAATCATAATTCCCATTCGTTTGGCCGACTCCATCATAACCGGAGCGTAATCCCGCATCGTCTGCATCGTTAATCTGCTTGCCGGACCCGAAACCGACAACGCGGCGGCCAGCTTGCCCGTCCGATTGAATATTGGAGCAGACAACGCAGCAGCGCCGGGCTCTCGCTCCTCAAAGCTTGTGGCATACCCTTGCTGGCAAATCTCCTCCAGCTGCTGCTTATAAAGATCCAGATCAATCGAATACAGCCATGCTGGATCTCCGAATATGCTCTCCTGCACCAATGGGTCAGAATAGGCAATGAGTACTTTGCTCGAAGCACCTGCATAAAGAGGAAGTCTTGCACCCACCGGCGCCACCCGCCTTACGGGTTGGTTGCTCTGTACGGCCTGCATGCGAATCCGCTCAGAGCCGTCTCTTACGTATATGCTAACTGTTTCTCCCAGCTGATCGCGAAGCCTCTCCATCTCTGGCAGCCAAATCGTAGCTTGATCATCAGAACGTGATATATTGGCGGATAGCTCCCACATTTTCATACCCAAATGATAACGGTCCGTCGAGCGATCCCGCTCAATGAAGCCCTTTTCTTCAAGCGTTGCAAGCATCCGGTGAACCGTGCTTTTGTGCAGGCCAACATGTTCGGCAATCTCCGTCATCGCCCAGTCCGTTTTCGAAGTAAAACACAGTAAAATATCCAGCGCCCGATCCACTGCCCGAACCGTCGATTTTCCTTCTTCCATGCAGCTGCACCTCCCATTCAAAGGGTTTCATCCAATGAAACCGATTCTCATTCAGTATAACTCATTGCTTCCATCCACGTAAAGAAAAGTTCTTTACATTACAGCAATATTACAAATGATTAACATTACCTCGACATCAATTGACAGGCTCCTAGGACCGGACTACGATAAAAGTACTAGAAACAAAAAGCGCTTACAACTTATGGCTTGTTTAAGACCATATAGACGTTTGCACGCAGAGGGAGGACACCGACATGAGCACGATAATGACACCAATGCCGCTTGAAGGCGGGTTCCCGCAGAGCCTTCAACCCTTTCCGCTCGGAGATTCCGACCATTCATTCCTCTTGCGAAGAACGAGAAGCCGCGGCAAGCATTTGCTTATTGCGTCTGTCGCTTCCGTAACCGCCATGTGCTTGCTTGCCATCATTATCTTTCACGGCTATGTGGCTTGGATGCTTGCTTATCCTTATGTGGCTCCGCTCTCCTCCAATCCGCAAGCGGCTATCGGCCTAGATTACGAGGATGTCATTTTCCCTAGTAAAAGCGGCGATACGACGGTCAGCGGCTGGTTCATTCCTGCAGATGCGGATAGCACATTGTCTGAGCCCTCTGCTCGAACGGTCGTTTTCAGCCACGGATACGGTGCCAATCGTGAAGAATCATGGGTACCTATGTATGAACTCTCCAAGCTGCTTCACGGCTTGAATTACAATATATTGCTTTTCGACTATGGATACGCCTCGAAGCAATACAAAGCTCCGGCAACAGGAGGTCTGGAGGAGTCGCAGCAGCTGCTTGCAGCTGTTGATTACGCCAAGTCACGCGGGGCAGAGGACATCGTCGTATGGGGCTTCTCAATGGGCGCAGGCACTGCCCTGCAAGCTGCCCTTCAGACTGATGTGATCGATGCTATGATTCTTGACAGCTTATTTATCCCAAGCTCAGAAGCATTGTTCGATAACTTGAATCAATTCGTATCCTTGCCGGATTTCTCATTGCCATTAATTGAATCCATGATTCCATTATGGACGGGAACGAGCTTCGGCTCCATTCCAGCCAGCGAAGTCATCGCTAATGTGTATGATATCCCGTTGTTCATCATCCATGGCACCAACGATGTGAAAGCCCCTTTCGAAACAGCCGAAGCGATTGCCGAAGGCCAAGGAAACGTTCTTTCCCGCTCTTGGATCGTACAGGATGGCAAGCACGAGCTGCTGTTCCAGGTTCATCCGAGCGAATATATTCAGAGAGCTGCTTTGTTTCTCAGCCAAGTCGATCAGCAGCTCCAAGCTGAACGAATATAATCGACAAGCACGACATAAGCCCCTTTGACAACGAATACATCTAACATAGATGCACTTGTTGCAACAAAGGAGGCGATGGTCGTGCTTTTTGTTTACGGAGCGCTCATGCCCGTTCGCGTCATGGAATTGATTCGCCATTGGAAGCTGCAAGAAAAGGAGCATGCTGCTTTTATTATGCAAGCATCGCCGGAGCTCGAACCGCAATACGTTCAGCTTATTCAATCCTGGGAGCCCGTTTTCTCCCAAACTGCCCATTATACGAATCAGCGGCTGGATGAATGGCTTCCTTATCCTACTCGTTTGCCTGCCTATGTGGAGCAAACGATCGAATCCCTGATTGATGCGGCGCTTGAGCAGTCCCGTACGTATATCGATCAGCTGTCACAGCTCATGGAGCGCACAGCTGCTGTCTCAACGCCGCTATCCCGAACCGTTATGCTGCATGCGATTCGGGAATCAAACTATTACGTCGGCTTAATGAGCGCTTACCGCCAAGGCGCGAACCGTTCTTCGAGCCGTGAGCAAAGCGCACCTCTTCAACGTGTTCCCGTTGGCGGGCATCAGCTGCCGCCGCTTCCTTATGCTTACGATGCGCTTGAGCCCTATATAGATGAGCAAACAATGCGTATCCATCACGATATTCATCATCAAGCCTATGTCGACGGCCTGAATAAAGCTGAACTGCAGCTGCAAGCCGCGCGTGAATCGAATAGATTCGAGCTCGTCAAGCATTGGGAGCGCGAGCTTGCCTTCAACGGCGCCGGGCATTATTTGCACACACTGTTCTGGAGCATCATGTCACCTTATGGCGGGGGTGAGCCGGTCGGGGCGCTGAGCCAGCAGCTCCGAACCGATTTCGGCAGCCCGGCAGCTTTCCAGAGGCAGTTCAGCGAAGCAGCCATAAAGGTGGAAGGCGGCGGATGGGCTCTTCTCGTATGGAGCCCGCGCAGCAGAAGACTTGAAATATTGATGGCCGAGAAGCATCAGAACCTGTCGCAATGGGATGTTGTTCCTATTCTCGCACTCGATGTGTGGGAGCATGCCTATTACCTCAAGCATCAAAACAATCGTGCCGATTATGTTCAAAGCTGGTGGAACGTTGTCATATGGCCGTTCGTGAACGAGCGCTTTGAGGAAGCACGCAAACTAACATGGGCCCCCTACTAGTTCCGTTATGCAAGGTGAAACGGCTGTCGCCGTCCTTTGGCGGCGCAGCGCGTTTCATACCGAGAAATATAGAGAAAGGATGGCGAAATCATATACTTTCCTATATTTTAAGAAGAAACGCCTGACGGCGTACTTTCTATAGACGCCATCGTTTCGACGAAACGTATAGAGAAAGGATGAGCAAACTCATATGCTTTCCTATACGTCAAGCGCAAACGGCTGAAGCCGTCCTCTGTGGCAAAAGCAGTCGTTTCGCGGAGATAGAAAAGCAAATTTTCATGTGAAAACATATAAATGCTTATCTATCAACAAAAGCCCGACAGGGATGCTCCCTAGTCGGACTTTATGTTGTCATGCTATTGCTTAAGCAGAGTAAGGAACTCGGAACGAAGGGCGGAATTGGTACGGAATTCGCCTCTCACAGCGGATGTGACCGTCTTGCTGCCAGGTTTTTTCACGCCGCGCGCGCACATGCAGAGATGCTCGCCTTCCACCACGACCATTACGCCATGAGGCTGCATCTCCTCATCGAGGATGTCTGCGATTTGTGATGTAATACGCTCTTGCACCTGCAGGCGGCGGGTAACCGCTTCTACGAGTCTTGCAAGCTTGCTAAGCCCTGCTATTTTGCCGCTTGGCAAGTAGCCGATATGCGCTTTCCCGAAGAATGGAGCCATATGATGCTCGCATTGGCTGTAGTAGACGATGTCTTTGACAATGACCAGCTCTTCATGCTGCTCATCGAAAGTTACGCCCAGCACCTCGCGAGGATCGACCTCATAGCCGGCAAAAATTTCCTCATACATCCGAGTTACACGAGCAGGAGTTTCAAGCAAACCTTCGCGCTCGACATTTTCACCAATCAGCTTCAATACTTCTTTTATATGATACTCAATCTGTTCACGATTGCTCGTTACAGCCGAATTGACGTAGTCTTTCCTTCCCGCCATTTCCGAATTCTCCTCCCGCCTCCCTCACGAAAACTTTATTTCCGAGGCATTTTTTGGTTTTTCATCATGTGCTGCGCCTTTTGCATTTGCTGCTTATTAAGGTTGTAGCCCATTTGCTTGGCCATCTTCTGAATCATTTCCGGATCGTTCTGCATCTTCTCAAGCTGCTTGCGCAGATAGAATACCCCTACAAAAAATCCCCCAACCGCTCCTGCCAATAATGTAACGATAGGAACTACGATATTAACCCAAGACATACCTTTCACCAGACCCTTTCTATATCTCCTGCTGTGTGTATAATGTTCCCATGATAGCATGTTCATCCCGTACGCGCAACGAACGTATTCTTGCAGGTTCTTCCTTTTTTGGAACGGAATCCATCACTTATTCCTAACGGTTTGCTCTAGGCCGAGCAGCGCTATTTTAATAGGCAACCCGCCGCCGTACCCCACCATTTGGCCGCTTGCTCCAATCACGCGATGGCATGGCACAATAATCGAAACCGGGTTGCGGTTATTCGCCCCGCCTACTGCACGCATCGCGCCTGGCTGGCCTATCATAACGGCGATATCCTTGTAGGTTCTTGTCTCTCCATACGGGATTTGCTCAAGAGCCGCCCACACTTTTTTCTGAAAAGGCGTGCCGTGCATGTGCAGGGGAAGATCGAACTGCTGCAGGCTTCCTTCAAAATAAAGCTTAAGTTGCTTGTCAGCCTCTTTAAGCAAAACATGGTTAGCCTTTTCAACCAATACCATATCTGCAGCATGCTGGCCCAATTGCCGACCAGCCCACTGACGGAACCTCTCCGAGGCAGCCTCGTACGGGGCAAAATCCAAATAACAAATGGCTTCGTCATTAACTGTCAGCGTTAACGGACCGATAGGCGTATCCATTGTTGTCGCATAAAACGTTTCACTCACCGTGGTCACCTGCTTCTATCGCGGACTGTTCAGTCCTTTTGCCTTCACTTAGCGCGAATAGCGCATTATGAATCATTTGCAGCGCTTCTTCATCGCTTTCTTTATCAGAAGCGGCTTGCAATGCAGCGCTCGCTTGCTCTCCGCCGATTCTGCCAAGCGACCATGCTGCCGTCCCGCGCAGCACCGGGCGCGTATCCTGCTCCAGCACCCTTATTAAATCCGGTACTGCGCTTGCTTCTTTGAAGTTGCCAAGCGCGATAACCGCATTGCGCTGAATCGGCTTTTTACCGCGCCATGCCGAGGAGGTTCGGCCGTATCTGGACTGAAACTCCTTGTTGCCAATTGTCAACAAAGGAACAAGCAAAGGCTTCACCAGCTCATGCTCGGGCTGCAGCTCCGGCTGATGCGTCCAGCTTTTGCCTCGGTTCACCGGGCAGACGGTTTGACACGTATCGCAGCCGTAGAGCCGATTGCCGATTTTGCGCATAAACTCATCTGACAGCATGCCCTTCGTCTGCGTAACGAAGGAAATACAGCGACTCGAATTCAGCTGTCCCGGTCCAACCAGCGCATCGGTCGGACACGCATCGATGCATTTCGTGCACGTTCCGCAGCTTTCAGTGACAGGCTCATCCGGTGCGAAAGGCAAATTCGTAATCATCTCGCCAAGATATATCCATGATCCAAGCTCAGGCGAGATGATCGAGCAATTCTTAGCGCTCCAGCCAATGCCTGCACGCTCTGCTACGGCTCGGTCCGACAAGGCTCCCGTATCGACCATGCTTTCTGCACGCAGCTCAGGAACCCGCTCCCGAAGCCACGCCTCAAGCTTGGCCAGCCTGTCGCGGAGTACCTTATGGTAATCTTCTCCCCACGCCGAACGGGACATAATACCCCGCCTTGCTCCAGGCTCCGATTTGGGCGGATCCTTCAGCTTCGAGGGATATGCGATTGCAATCGCAATGATTGACTGTGGATTATCGAATAACAATGCGGGATTCGTACGCTTCTCGATGTCAGGCTCCTCGAAGCCCGACTCTCGGCCAAGCTCGCGGTGGCGCAGCAATATTTGCTTTAGGGATACAAACGGATCTGCCGAAGCAATGCCGATTTTGTCGATACCCAGACTCTTCGCAGCCGCCTGCATCTCCGCTTTCAGCTTTTCCCATTTATCGCTCATACGCTACAACCGTTTAATCGCTGCACGAGCAAGCTCGTCACAGCGATTGTTCCATTCATTGTCACTGTGGCCTTTTACCTTTACGTATTCTACCTTATGCTTCTTCATAAGCTCCCAAAGCGCCTTCCAAAGCTCTTGATTCTCAACGGGCTCTTGCTTGCTGTTTTTCCAGCCGTTGCGGAGCCAACCTTTAATCCAGCCCTTCTGAAAGCAATTCACGACATATGCGGAATCGCTGTACACCTTGACCTGACACGGCTCCTTCAGAATGCATAGGCCTTCGATCACGGCTTGGATCTCCATGCGATTGTTTGTCGTGTGCTTCTCCGCGCCTGAGATTTCCTTCTGATGGACGCCAAAAAAGAGCACCGCTCCCCAGCCGCCCGGACCCGGGTTGCCAGAGCATGCTCCATCCGTATAGATCATAACGTCCTTCATAGTTGAATCCTCCTTAGAGCGCTTTTATCTCTTTGAATGGCCATAGGATGAAATCCGCCCTGCCCCTAATAAGCCCTTTCGGCACCGCATGGAACGATCTGCTGTCCAAGCTTGCCCTAGCGTGGCGATTGTCTCCCATGACAAAGTAATGCCCATCGTTAATAACCTCTGGCCCGTAGCTCATATCTTCAATTGCAGTGTCCGTATAAGGCTCATCGACAAGCAATCCATTACGATAAAGCTGCTGGTCATGAACCTCGATGCGGTCGCCGGGAATGCCGACAATGCGTTTGACTAAGTACTTCTGCTCCCCGTCGCCTGTATCCGGTTCCTTCAGAATAACGACATCGCCAACCTTCGGCTTGCTGACCAGATATATAAATTTGTTTACAAACAGCCATTCATGAGCGGTAAGCGTCGGCTCCATGGAATGCCCTTCAACCTTAGAGAGGTTGAATACAAAAAAATGCAGGAGCAGCACGACCGAAAAGGCAATGATCAGCGTTTTGGCCCAATCCTCCGTCTCTGTCATCCAGCGTGGCCGCTTGCCGGCAGGTGTCTGCTTGGAAGCACCGGCTTCCTGGTTCTCAGCAGCTTGATCCTTGTCTCGGCCGCCGCTCAGCTCGTTCATGCTCATTGTTCCACCTCATCGCTGCGTTTGACCCATGCCTCGTAATAGGATGTAATGAGCTTATCCTGGAAAGGTGACAGGTTCTGATCCATGCGCTCCAATAGCGCAGAAAGGCCGATCTGCACCTTCTCATCCACCATCTTCGGATAGTGATAGGCCGCCTTATGCAGCTCATACTCATCTTGATCCACGATGGACCTCTCGCCGCCTGCCGTACGAATAACATCCAGGTCGTAATCAATATAGGTCAATACATCGCCCTGCAAATAAGGAGGAGAAGCAATGTTGCAATAGTAGCGAACGCCTCCTTCTTCCAATAAAGCAACGACATTGAACCACTGCTTCGGTATAAAAAACGAGACTGCCGGCACACGGCTGATCCATATCTTCCCATCCGACTCTTGAATTGGCGTTTGGCGGTTAATGAATACCTTCATCGCTTCCGCTCTATGCTTGTCATCAAGCAGCTCGTCCGGAACAAGCCAATTCTGCTGCCAAGTACGGTGAATGTGACCGTTATGTTTAAAGCTTTTGATAACACAGTGCCGATATGGTTCCATCCCGTTCTCCTCATATAGTATATAGTAATAAGAAAAGCATATCTGACCGCCAAAAGCAATGGCGATGCAGATATGCCCTGCGTACAACGTACATGCAGTAAAGTTCGCGTTAACCGGCTACAATACTAAGCTTCTGAAATGATCTGATAAAATCGTTGGCAACGTAGCCCATCGATTCATACAGCGGCAGAACAGGCTCATTGTGCTCGTCCGCGGTAATTAGTATCTTTGTGACATTGCGCTGTTCGAAGCGCTGACGCAGTGACTGGATAAGCGTTTTGCCGATCCCTTTCCGTTGGTGGAGGGGAGACACGGCAATGCGATAATAATAACCTTTGTTATTATCGATCGTACCGATAATCATGCCCACGATCTCGGAGTTTTCGACAGCGACTAGAACCAAATCACTATCCCATGACAACTGGCGGGCAAAAGCCTCCATCGTTTGTTCGTAGCACTCTTCGGTAAGAACATCCTCAAGCAGTGCTGTAATTGGTCGGTAATCGGACAGCTGGAAGGAACGAACATTCATTAAAATTACACCTTCTATACCATGTCATAGTACTGCATTTAGAATATATTACGACAAAATTTAACGAAATCCTGCTTGAATCTTTAATATTCCTTAAAAAAATTAAACAAATCATCGATTATCTCGTGAAAACGCTTTATATTAAGCGCTTACAGTCATTTAATCGGTTTTTGTGTTAACGGATGCCGTTCCTTGCACCTACTTCGTATAATTTCCATAGGACGGTGATACCCTATTTCGAGCGCTGTTCCCCTTTCGACTTTTGAAACAATAATGTTGATTTATTCGATCGGATAAGGGATAATGGAATGGAATAACTACATACAAATTAGGAGGCTGTAAATAATGGCACATCAACTACCAGCTTTGCCTTACGCGCACAACGCACTTGAGCCGCACATCGATGCGACTACAATGGAAATTCACCACGGCCGTCACCATAACGCATACGTGACTAACCTTAACGCTGCACTGGAGTCCGCTCCAGAATTGCAAAGCAAATCAATCGACGAATTGATTGCTGACCTTGCAAGCGTACCTGAAGCCATTCGCACAGCTGTTCGCAACAACGGCGGCGGACATGCTAACCACAGCTTGTTCTGGGAAACAATTGCTCCGAACGCTGGCGGCGCACCAACTGGCGCTCTTGCAGCTGCAATCGAAAGCGAGCTTGGCGGCTTCGAGGCTTTCAAAGCTGATTTCGCTAAAGCAGCAACAACTCGTTTCGGCAGCGGCTGGGCATTCCTAGCAGTTGCTAACGGCAAATTGAAAGTATACAGCTTGCCGAACCAAGACAGCCCGATCATGGAAGGCGAAACGCCAGTTCTTGGTCTTGATGTATGGGAGCACGCTTACTACCTGAACTACCAAAACAAACGTCCTGATTACATCGCGGCGTTCTGGAACGTAGTTAACTGGGATGAAGTTGGCAAACGTTACGAAGCAGCTGTAAAATAATTGTTTGGAATTGAAACGGCGCTTGTCTCATTTATGAGACGGCGTCGTTTTTTTGCGTTATACGCTGCATACACCGGATAGGCAATTGCCGCATACGATAGATAAGGATAGATGCCTAATCTGTTTCGTAAAGGAGTATGAGTGCTTGTATGGATTATACTTACACTAACGAGCAACAATTTCCTGCGTACACGCAGCAAGCGATGACAACCGGCACCCGCAGCGACTGCGGCTGCGGCGGGCCTAGGTCCATTATGCCGCCTCCCCCGCCAGGCGGCGGCTTCGGCCCTCCAGGGCCAGGGCCGTTCCCGCCTGGGCCGGGGCCGTTCCCGCCTGGGCCAGGGCCGTTACCGCCTGGACCAGGGCCGTTCCCTCCAGGGCCAGGGCCATTCCCTCCTGGACCAGGGCCGTTCCCGCCTGGACCAGGGCCGTTCCCTCCTGGACCAGGGCCGTTCCCTCCTGGACCAGGGCCGTTCCCGCCTGGACCAGGGCCGTTCCCTCCAGGGCCAGGGCCGTTCCCTCCAGGGCCAGGGCCGTTCCCTCCGCCGCGTCCGCCGTTTCCATTTCCGTTCCCTATTCCGTTTCCCATTCCTCTGCCGTTTCCTCCTGGGCAGCAGGCGTCGGTGACGGTTATAATCAACGGAGGCAGAACGTTTCCTAACGTCACGCAGGCCTACAGGGTTCCTTTCCGTCCAGGCTTGACGATTTATCAGGCATTAGCAGAAACAGGCGCCGTTCGCTTCAACTTCAACGGACAAATCGTTTCCGTCAGCGGCGTGCCCATTGGCGGCAGAACCACTTATCAGCTTCAACTGAATGGACGCGTCATACCGGCATCGCTGCTTAGCTTCCCTGTTCAACGTAACGATTCTGTAGCTCTCGTGCTGATTTTCAATCCGATATTGCGCGAAGAGGAAGGCGAGCTCGCTTATGAGCAGGACTTCCTTGGATCATCTAGCGAGCAGGACTAGGTTCATCATCATATCCGACCTGCTCCGATAACCAAAAAGCGAGAGAAGCCGTTTCCCCTGAACGGCTTTCTCTCGCTCTTTTTTTGTGCGTAATCCTACTGTTTGGAGCTGTTTATTTGATCGCTTTTCCTTTGCCGCTTACCAGCTTCAATTGATCATTCTCATAGCCAACCTCATAGGTGACCTGATACTTGCTCAATACATATTTGCCGTCGACGCGCTCATCCACCGAAATAACCGCAATGACCGTAGCTTTGTCGTCTCTGCTGTCCTTCACGTGCATATCGTCGATGACGACATTCAAGGTGCCTAGATATCCTTCTCTAAATTTCTCATAGCTCGTGCCTTCTTTCCAATTCCCTCCGAGCAGCGAGTAGGCGTAGACATAATCCGCATTGTTAAGACTGTCGTAGAAATGCGTCACGAGATAACCTGCGAACTCTTCTACTTTCGCGTCAGCCTCGTTAACAGCAGACTCCTCTGACACTTCCAGCTCCGGCAGCTCCGCCATAGGCTCCTTCGACCAGCTTTCCGCTATATCAATTACGTTCGAGATTGGCATGCTGAACCCTATGGAGCCTTGCTCGTATCCAGCCGAATTGATCCCCAGCACAGCGCCGGTCGATCGGTCGACAAGCGGGCCTCCGCTATTGCCTGGCGCGATTGGCGCCGATATTTGGTACAAATCAGAGTAAAGATACGGCTCGATCTCGAAGCTCCGTCCGAGTCCGCTAATAATGCCGGTTGTCACCGTATTTTGAAAACCGAGCGGGCTTCCTACCGCCATTACCTCGTCGCCGACCTCAGCTTTTTCATCGCGCACAAGCTGCAGCGGCTCGGTGCCTGCCAGTGCATCGACACGCACAACAGCAACATCCGTCACCGTACTGATGCCGATGACTTCACCTTCGAGCTCACGAGCATCAGCGGTTTTGATTTTTACCTTTTTGGCGCCTGCAACGACATGTGCGTTCGTAATCAGGTCTCCCTCCGAGTTATAGAGAAACCCGGAGCCTTGTGTGCCGTCATCCGTTTCGATCATCACAACGAGTTTCTGCGTTTCGAATATAATATCCTTCAATGACTTTTTTTTCGATTCATCGGCAATTGCAAGCAGCGGCTTTCCTTCTAGTCTGCTTGGCACCTCTGAATGGATAGCTGCTGCAGCCGCCATTCCTCCGCACAAGATCAAGGCGGAAGCGATCGCGCTGATCCACGCTCGTTTGCTCATCTCACCACCACCTTAATCCAAGTACCATGTCGCATGATCCACGACGACAGTCGTATTCTGAATGTAGACGCCGTATACGGTGCTTGTAAAGCGAATGCTCTCGCCCGGTTCTACATAATCAGGCGTTGCCTCGGCCGTGCCGGAGCCTACCTCATTGCCTTCGGCGTCGCGTACGATAAATTTCACGGAAATCGAATAAATCGGACGCGTTGCCGCATTTCTTAACTCGCCTTCAATGTTCAGGTCACCGAATTCATCCAGCGTTGATTCAATCTGGACGACCTCAACGGCTGCTGTCTGATTTTTCAAATCCTCCGCTGCCGCTTGCTGCATGGCGTGCTCCAGCCGGCGCTGCTCATCCCGCTCGTACGCAGCCTGAGCATCGGTAATTTTTTTCTCCAGATTAATCAGCTTGACTTCATCCTTGGCATACAACAGTCCCTTGCCCGTTATCGCCAAAGCATCGGAATAACTTTTCTTCTTCAGTAAAGCATCTGCTTCCTTTATGCTAATCTCTACGATTTTAACAATAATTTGCTCTTTCACGGCAGCAGCTTCTTCGCCCTCCAGCTGACTTGCGATGCTGAGCTTCGCTCCCAGCTCATCCACTGTATTCAAATCAGCCAGCTCCGCTGTCAGCTTCAATACGTTAAGCTTTACGGCATACCCCCGCAGCTGTTCTTTCATACTCAAAAAAATCGGCTCGCTATGCCCATGCAGCTCATTTTTAGCTTTCTCAATGGTCAGCTCAGCGTCTTCCAGATTTTTCTCCTCCAGCTGCTTGCCTGCGGCTGCGACAGAACGCGACAGCTCGATTGCCATCGCAACGATCTCCAGATCCTTCTGAACCGAGGCAAAAGCGGGCCTGGCTTCTGCTGCCTCTTTAAGCTTAGCCTGCGCCACTTCATATTTGCCTTCCAGCGCTGACGTCCTCGCTTCTAATTGCAGCTTGACAACTCTATCATTCATTCCAGCTTGATATATATAGTAACTAAACAGCGAGGCACCTGTAACGAGCAAAAGAATAACAGGCAGCAGCCATGCCCAAGCCGACCCTCTTCTCTTTCCTCGATATACGCCTGCCGGCACGCTCAAGCTCTCTATCGTCCCTGCTCGCCTTGTCTCTATGGCAGCAGCCGTTTCCAATACGACCAATGTACTCTCCGAGCTAACGCTTGCCGTTTCATTCTCTTCAGCAGCAAGCAACCTGCCGCACTGGCTGCAATAAACCGCATCGTCTGTGCGCTTCTTTCCACAATGATGGCAATACACTCCCGTTCATCCCCCAGCCCATGAATCTCTCCACTCTCTCTATACACATTTATCTATTCTATCTCAAAAAGTAAATGATCTCCATTTTTAATTAGTGGGAATTGCGTATCATTTAACTAAGACATCATATTGTTGATATCATACAGCGCCCCATTATTTCATGGCATACAAAAAGCAGCCTTACGGTCACGAAAATAGTGACCGGATAGGCTGCTTATAACTTGCGGGTATATAATCTCCTCGATCAGAGACCTGACATTGCCTTTTTCGGCGGAAGAAGGTTCTAGTTCTAACTGTCATTCTTTCCTTACTTCAATACATATCCTATGCGTTGGTTTCCTTCAATCGCTCCAGCATGTACTTCCTTACGTCATCACCCAGATCCGCGCGCTCCAGCGCAAAGTCGATCGTAGCTTGAACAAAACCAAGCTTGTCGCCTACGTCATGCCTGCGGCCATCGAAACGGTAAGCGGTCAATGAAGAAAGCCGATTTAATTGCTGCAAGCTGTCCGTAAGCTGAATCTCCCCCGCCTTTCCCGGCGCTGCGTTCTCCAGCAATCCAAATATAGCGGGATCCAGAACATAACGTCCTACAACCGCGTAATTGGTAGGTGCTTGACCGGCTGCCGGCTTTTCGATAATATCGCGTACGCGTGCAATCTGCTTGCCGCTTTCGATATCGACGATACCGTATTTATGGGTCTGGTTCCACGGCACTTCCATGACTGCGACAACCGATGATTGGTCACGCTCGTAGATATCCATCATTTGGCGCAAGCAAGGCGGGTCTGATTTCAGAATATCGTCGCCGAGCAGGACTGCGAAAGGCTCATCTCCGATAAAACGGCGCGCGCATAATACGGCATGCCCAAGTCCGAGCGGCTCCTTCTGCCTGACATAATAAATGTCCGCCAGCTGCGAAATTTTCTGCACCATCTCCAGCATTTCCTCGTTATGGCGAGCCTCCAGCTCCATCTCAAGCTCCGCTGATTTGTCAAAATGGTCCTCGATTGCCCGCTTGTTGCGGCCGCTGACAATGACAATGCTCTCAATGCCAGAATTAACAGCTTCTTCTACAATATATTGAATAGCAGGCTTATCGATAATCGGGAGCATTTCCTTCGGCTGCGCTTTTGTTGCAGGCAAAAACCTTGTCCCTAGCCCTCCCGCCGGTATGATGGCTTTCCGTATCCGCTTCTCCATTCAAGCTTCTCCCCCAAAACGTTACATGTATGATATATTCTCCCTCCATCATAACCGCTTGGCCCAGGTTTATCCATGCTTTAGGCATTACAATATAGGAGCCATACCACAGCTATCGCTCTAACGTCACGAGAAGGAGACAAACTGCATGATCGTTCTAACACAACAAGAAATAGACACACCGTATTATCGCTCTAACGCTTTGAGAAGGAGAAACCCTGCATTATCGCTTTATTGCCACGAGAGGGAGTCTCACAATGAAGCTTGCGCCTGCCAGCTGATCCGCATGCGGATCAAGCATGATGCTGCCTCCATGGATATGGGCAACGGTTTGCGCGATCGATAATCCAAGACCGCTTCCTCCTTGACTGCGGTCCCGCGACATATCGCCTTTATAGAACCTCTCGAAGACACGCTCGCGGTCATCCTCGCTGATGCCTATGCCCGTGTCAGATATTCGGACGATAGCATACCCATCCTGCTCACTCAGCCCAAAAAATATTTTCCCTTCCTCCGGCGTGAATTTCATGCTGTTCGCGAACAGATTTATCCATAGCTGATTAAGCTGGTCGCTGTCGGCTGTTATCGTCGTTTCTTCCATTAGAAGCTCGACAGTCTGCCGCTTAGCCATCCACTGCGGCTCGCAAGCAAGCACCACATCGCGCAGCTGCCGATCCAACCGGTAAGGCTTTGGATGAAAAGGATGCTGCCGCGAATCCAAAGAAGCCAGATTGAGCAGATTTTCGCTTAAGCGCGACAGACGCATGCTTTCTTGCTTGATGATGCTGATATAGCGATCACGCTGCGACTCGGTCACCTCTTCGCTGCGAAGCGCTTCAGCAAAGCCTCCAATCGACGTAAGCGGCGACTGAATTTCATGGGAGACGTTCGATACGAAGTCCTGGCGCATCATCTCAAGCTGGGACAAGCTTAGCGCCATCTTGTTCATGCCTTCGGCCAGCTCGCCAAGCTCGTCCCCGTGCCTGACAGGCAGGCGAACCGTGAAATCTCCTTCCGACATCCGCGTCGCCGCATTCGTCATCATTTTAAGAGGCATGACCAAATAACGGGCAGCAATGAGAATAAGCACGCTTCCGACGACAAGCAGCGTGACGAGCAGCGTAACGGCCGTCCATATAAAATTACTGTTCTGCGGGAAAGATTCCGGCTGCACGAACAATGCCCAGTTCTCGCTACCGAACTGAACCAGCTTGCCCATGGCAGGCGGCATCGGTGGGCTCCCTTCCTCGCGATTGAACATTCCCATGTTGACCATGTTCCCTCGGAACACGTTGCCCAGCTGCTCATATGTCAGCCTATTCACCATCGCATCGCTTCGCACGCCCGCCTGTACGAGCCGGTTCGCGCTGCTGACTGCAATGATCGACAAGCCCTGCTGATCCGATACCTCATCCAAAAACTCTTTCAGTGATGCTGGCTTGGAAACGGCATAAAGCTGCTCGATCCTGTTGATCGCTTTCTCCATCTGATTCGGAAGCTGTCCCCTTGCGTCACGCTTGAACATTTGATTCGTAAACAGAAAGGCAACGCCAATGCTTATTAAGACGACGACGAGGAAAGTTGCTGTAATACGGACATACAAGCTGCGAATCATGACCATTCCTCCAGCCTATACCCAAGCCCTCGTATCGTAACGATACAGAATCGGTAGGACTCCTCCGGAAAACGATCCCTGAGCCTTTTGATATGTACGTCGACCGTCCGTTCATCTCCCTCGTAATCCATGCCCCATATTTGTTCAATCAGTTGATCGCGCGCGAACGTTTTGCCTGGATAGCTGGCAAGCTTGAACAGCAGCTCGAATTCCTTTGGCGGCAAGGTGATCTTCTCTCCGCTTGCAGACATATGGAAGTCGGTTTTATTCATCGTCACTTCGCCGAACTCGACTGTCTGGGACGCGGTTATGCGGTATCTTTTAAGCAAAGCCTTGACCCTTGCTACCAGCTCCGGCGGATCAAACGGCTTGACCATATAATCATCCGCTCCAAGCTCGAAGCCTTTGACTTTATGGGTCGTCTCTCCCTTTGCCGTCAGCATGAGCAGCGGTATATCGTAGCTTTCCCGCAGCGCGGTACATAGCGCCCATCCGTCCATTCGCGGCATCATCACATCGATTATGGCAAAATCGGGGCGAACCGCATCCAGCTGCTCCAGCGCATCCACTCCATCTATGGCTTCCATTACCTGATAGCCCTCTCTTTTTAGGAATAGGCTTACCAGCTCGCGAATATTTGGGTCATCGTCAACCACCACAATTTTCGGCATTTCAATCGTCCTCCAGTCCTGCTCAAGCAAGCTCTACAGACAGCATATAATACGAACATGAACGTTACATGAACGATATTGACATTATATTTAGATTGTAATAATTTTAAAGTAGTATTTATTACATTGAACGTATACGAAATGGAGGAGAATATAGATGACTTACAAAACGATCATTATCGGAACAGGACCTGCAGGCTTGACAGCTGCCATCTATCTAGCACGCGCGAACATGGAGCCTCTTGTAATAGAAGGCTGGCAGCCAGGCGGTCAGTTGACAACAACGACAGAGGTAGAGAACTTCCCCGGCTTCCCAGACGGTATCCTAGGCAGCGAGCTGATGTCCAACATGCGCAAGCAAGCACAGCGCTTCGGGGCGAATTTCAAAACAGGCTCCGTAAAGAGCGTTGATTTCAGCAAACGGCCTTATACGCTGGACGTTGAAGGCATCGGCGGACTGCAGGCGGAGTCGATTATTATCTCGACCGGCGCTTCCGCCAAGTACCTTGGCATTCCAGGCGAGCAGGACAATATCGGACGCGGTGTCAGCACCTGCGCAACCTGCGACGGCTTCTTCTTCCGCGGCAAAAAAATTATTGTAGTCGGCGGCGGCGACTCTGCCATGGAAGAAGCGGTATTCCTTACCCGCTTCGCCTCCGAGGTCAGACTCGTACATCGCCGCGACGATTTGCGCGCTTCCAAAATCATGCAGGATCGCGCTCGCGCCAACGAAAAAATCGTGTGGAGCTTAAATCGCACGCCGCTTGAAGTAGCAGCGACAGGCATGGGCTTGCAAGGGTTGAAAGTGCGCAATAATGAAACTGGCGAGGAAGAGCTGCTTGAGACGGACGGCGTATTTATTACGATAGGCCATACCCCCAATACTAGCTTCCTTGGCGGACAAATCGATACCGATGATCAAGGCTATATTATCGTGAAACCGGGTACCTCCGAGACGAATATCCCAGGCGTATACGCCTGCGGCGACGTTCAGGACCGCAATTACCGTCAAGCCATTACAGCGGCAGGCAGCGGTTGTATGGCTGCTCTGGATTGTGAGCGCTTCTTGGAATCGCAGGCACACGAAGCCATTCACGCATAAACTTTTTTGAAATTGTTACTGGTACAATACGTGCAAATTATGTATAATAAATGTGTTGAGAGTTACAATAGAAAGGCAATGCTACCGCATCCATATGTTCACATTATGCATCGCGTTAGCGGCGCCTGAACGTGTTATGGGAGAAGGTACAACCTCGGCTTTAATTAGCAGAGGTTGTACCTTTTTTCGCGTTTTCATCCTTTCTCCCATTCAGCCAAAAGGAGCGATTATGATGTTATTAGAAGCGGTATACCACAGACCAAAACAGAACTGGGCTTATGCCTACGACGATCAAACCTTGCACCTGCGCATCCGTACCAAAAAAAATGACGTAGCCGCGGTTGAGGCTATCGTCGGCGACAAATATGCTTGGGATCAAACCATCACTGCGGTTCCTATGCGGATTTTTTCCTCGGATGCGCGTTTCGATTATTGGGAAACGGCTGTTATTCCCCCTTTTCGCCGTCTTCGCTATGCTTTCCGCTTAACTAGCGGCTCTGAGAGCATCTTGCTTACGGATAAAGGCTTCGAGCTATTATTGCCGAATAACCCGAACACTTTTTTCGACTTTCCTTATATCAATCCGATTGATGTATTCAAGCCGCCTGCTTGGGTAAAGGATGCCGTATTCTATCAAATCTTCCCGGAGCGCTTTGCGAACGGCGATCCTTCACTTGATCCAGAGAATGTTCTGCCATGGGGCGGCGAACCGACGCCTTACAATTTCTTTGGCGGGGACCTGCAAGGCGTAATCGATCACTTAGACCATATTGCCGCGCTTGGCATTAATGCCGTCTATTTCACGCCTCTGTTCGAGGCCACGACCAATCACAAGTACGATACGCAGGATTATATGAAGGTCGATCCTCAGTTCGGTACAAACGAGAAGCTCAAAGAGCTTGTTGATGCTTACCATGCCCGCGGTATTCGCGTTTTGCTGGACGCCGTATTCAACCATTCAGGCAAAACATTCCCGCCTTTCGTCGATGCGCAGCAGAATGGACGTGATTCCAAATATGCGGATTGGTTCTATGTAAGGGAATGGCCGCTGCAAGTGGTTGACGGCGTTCCTACTTACGAAACGTTCGCGTTTGAGCCGCTTATGCCGAAGCTGAACACCGAGCATCCCGAGGTGAAGCAATACTTATTCGAGGTAGCGCGTTATTGGATCGAGGAAATCGGAATCGACGGCTGGCGGCTTGACGTAGCGAATGAGGTTGATCACCAGTTCTGGCGCGAATTCCGATTGACGGTGAAAAAGGTCAACCCGGAGGCTTACATTTTGGGCGAGATTTGGCATGATTCGATCATGTGGCTGCAAGGGGATCAATTCGATGCCGTCATGAATTATCCGTTCACGAACGCCGTATTAGATTTCTTCGCCTACCAGACAATTGATGCATCACAATTTGCGCTGGCGATCGGCGAGCAGCTGGCGGCTTACCCGCAGCAGGTAACCGAAACGGCCTTCAACCTGCTGGACAGCCATGATACGCCAAGGCTGCTTACAATCTGCGGCGACAATGCGGCTGCAATGAAGCTGTCCTCCTTGTTCCAGCTAACCTACCCGGGAACCCCATGCATTTATTATGGCGATGAGGTAGGCTTGAATGGCGCAGGTGACCCCGGCTGCCGCAAGTGCATGGTTTGGGACCCGGCTGAGCAAAATCACGATCTGCTCGCGTTCTATACGTCGGCAATCGGGCTTCGCCACCAATACAGCGCGCTTCGCAGCGCCGACATTCGCTTTGTCCATGCCGGCAGTACTGACGGTATTCTCGTCTATGAACGGCGTGATGGCGACCAGCGTTTGTTAATCGCATTAAATGCGCGCGAGAATGAAGCGGAAATTAGCATCCCTATCCCATCAATGCAAGAAGGTGATGATTTGCAGCCGCAAGCTATTACATTTACCGGCTTTGTGAGCGCTGATTCAGAACCGCCTGTTGGGTTGCTTACAACTGATAAGGCAGCAGCAAGCATCCTCCAAACGGCTGACTATGCGAGTGAAACCCGTTGGACAACAGTGCTTTCAAGCGATTCCGCTCCTGCAGCAAACGCAGCTTTAAAGTTCGATACGATCAGCGGCAAGCTTAACCTTACTCTTCAGGCATACGGTTTTGTCGTATTAGAGCAAAGCAAATAATAATAGGCAACCTATATAAGATGAATTAAAAGTTAGTATGCCGTTATTGCTGCCAGAACAAAGTCATTTTTCCGATCGCGGTTGCAGCCAATGGTTTTGATTCGTTAGCTTCATATATAGTTGCCATTTATAGTTGTCATTTGGTCTGCAAAAGCGAACATTACATTTCTCCAGAACGACTTTATTCTCTCCGCCCGCGCAGCTCATTCGTTATTTCAACTTATGATAGAAAGGAATGCCTCGAGCCGATCTCGGCCTATCAGGCATTCCTTTCTAAGCCCTGCTGGTCCTCACCTTATTGGGCTTTGCTGCATAAGAGAGCCCCTAGACAAATGAGCTTGTATGATGCCATAATGACTTAAACGTTTAAGTCGTTATGATTACACTGCATCATTTAGTTATTATCCCCAAATGCCATCGTATATTTGCTTGCAGGCAAAGAGGAAGGGAGCTGTATGACGATCAAGAAAGCTACGCTCAAAGATATTGCCAAAGCCGCTGAGGTGTCTGTCGCAACCGTCAGCTATGTGCTCAACAACGTTACTACGCAGACGATACCCGAGGAGACGAAATGCCGCGTGCTGGAAGCAGCCAAGCAGCTGCATTACGTTCCCAACCTAGCGGCGAGATCGCTTGTGAAGCAGAAGTCCGGCTTGATTGGAATCTTGGTCAACCGTGCCGACAATGAAGGCTTTTGGAGGCAGCTCCATTATTCGCCATTCATTAATCGCCTGGAGCAGCTGCTCACGGCACGAGGCTATCATGTTGTTTTATTCAGCCTTGACGCCGCTGACCCGAAACTCGATATCATTTCCGAGCGCAAGCTCGATGGCGTTTTCGTCGTAGATGTCAGAACTGAAAATTTCCACCTCATCTCAAGTCGCTTCTCCATAGGCGTACCTCTTATCGTGGTGGACAGCATCATTGATGATTCTTTGTTTTACAAGGTGAATTACGATTATGAAGATGCCTTCGCCCTTGCAAAAGCATCCCCACTTGCTCCCTTCGGATATATCATTATCGACAGCTTCAACAATGTGGAGCTTGCCCATTACATCGCCTCCCTCTCGGGTTTGGGGCAGGATGCTGTCCATTTGCTAAAAGATGAGCAATCGCTCTCGCGTTTTATGAGCAGCAAGACGACTCAGACAGGATTGGCATTAAGCGAATTTGCGGCCATTATAGCGGCCAAATACGTGAATCCGGCCAATTTAGCCGTTATATGCTCAGCAGGATGTCCGGACATTCTACCGAACGCAGCCATACGTATCTCGTTTGGCAATCTCAAGGCGGAAGGTGCTTATCAATTGATGATTAAGCTGTTAGCAGCGCCGAGGGAAGGCCCCGATAACCAATATGTGCTTGTGAAAGCGGTCAGAACGAATTAACGATGCTAATTCGCTGTCCAGTCGTCTGGACAGCGGCTAGCCTTCCATATATCTACGGAAACTTAAACGTTTAAGTCAAAATAGTAAAAGGCAATTTAGAAAAATTTGGCCACTGGCTCACCCACTATTCCAACTATTCATTTAGGAGGTTTTAAAATGCTTGAGATAGCTAAACCGTCTAAAAACGATACGTCAGCGGCAGCTCTCCCATATGACAGCAGTGCAGTATCCATCTGGAAAAACCGGACTTTTCTCGCCGTATTCTCGAGCTACAGCCTGTCGCTGCTCGGCAATACCTTTCACAGCATTGCGCTCAATCTCTGGGTGCTGCAAACGACCGGAAGCGCCAAGCTCATGTCCGTCGTTCTCATCACGCATCTCGTCATCAGCATGCTGTTCGGGTCCTTCGCAGGCACCTTTGCAGACCGTACCGACCGCCGCACGTTAATGTGGATATCCGATGCCGTACGCTTCGTGCTTGTCGCAGCGATCGCTGTACTCATTTACTTGCCTAATGTACCTTTTGCCTATATCGTCCTGTTAACCGGGCTTGTCGCATTTGCGGGTGTATTCCGTACACCCGCCTTCCAAGCCTCGCTCGTCGAGATCGTGGGCAAAGAGCAGATTACCCAAGCAGTAGGCGCCATCAGCATTTCCGATAATATTATCCGTATATCCGGCTTTGCGCTCGGAGGCATAGCAGTCGCTGCAGTCGGCGGCGCTTTCGCGATCGCAATCGATGCTGCCACCTTCCTTCTCTCGGCAATCCTTTTGCTGATTGCAGGCAAATTCCCTTACCAAGCACCTAAGGACGAAGGCATAGCCAAAACCTCCTTCAAGGATGATCTCGCAGCAGGCTTCCATTATGTATGGAAGGAGCCGTTTGCCAAAGCTGCTGTTTTACTGCTCCCGCTCGTCATGTTTTTCTTCCTATCGACCTTTATGCTTATACAGGTCATGGCTGTGAAGGTGTGGCATGCGCAGCCTTTTGTTTTCGGACTCATGGAAGCCTGTATCCCGCTAGGCTACGTGATTGGCTCCATACTAATCATGCGGCTCGATACTCGGCTAAAAAGCAGAGGGAAATGGACGTTATGGAGCGTGATCCTAATGGGTCCTTTATTTATCGCCATTTCGTTTATGACATCAGCAAGTTCGGCTTTGCCGCTCATTCTGCTTGTCGGCTTCCTTTTCTCGTTCAGCACAACCATTATTTTCATCGCGCTGCGGGTTGCCGTTGAACCATCTATGCAGGGCAGGGTATTCGGCCTGGTTGGCGCTTTAACCAGCGTTGCCCCGCCAATCGGGCTCGCTGTCTTCTCCACCTTATCGGATCTGTACGGCCCTGCCGTCATTATTGCGGCAAGCGGTGCCGCCATGCTTCTGATTGGAATGATTGCCTACCGGCGTTTCACGGCTATTCGTACCTTCCAGTAGCTGGGGGGCTGCCCGGAAGCTAACCCTTTAATGAACCTGCCAGCGCACCGGTTTTTTTATGTTTCTCAATAGAAGTCAATGTTTTGAGCAGCTGCATCGTCGAGGTAGTGCGAACTACTATCAAATATTAATCGGTGTGCGCTTCGGAATTTCGACAAAGCATATCCAGCAACTCACTTATTCCTTCCCTTGTATGCGGCTTCCCCAAAACCAGAAACCGAATGTGTTCGAAATAAAATTTTCCGGAGCTTGTTTCCGTCAGCTTACGGAATGCTCAAACAATATGGGAGCCGTAGCATGGTAAAGTGCGATTCCGCTGCTGCTGGCATAAACAATAGCATGCCTCACATCATACGCTTCAAAGGTTTTCACCTCATTTATTCAATTGTCACTTGTCTGAGAGCCTTTAGATTGTCGAAATTCATTTCATTGCGTTCATTGCTTGCGCTTGTCGCTTGCGACCTAATCACCATGCTTTTCCATTGAAAACAGATCAAAGTATTTTTCTGGCTATAAAATGTTTCTTATTACTTCTGTACGCAAAAAAGAGGAAACCGCACTCTATGTGCAGTTCCCTCTTCATCATTTCAATATAACGGTGCTGTACGCTGGTAGTGTTAGCCTGCCCTCAGCTAGCTCGGCTCCTGTGCTCGTCGCCCTGACAAGCGACTCAAAGCTGCCATATGCCAGCGATGCTTGCAATGCCGTCGTTTGCTCGTCTGCGGATAAATTATGAACAACGAGAACGCGTTCTGCAGCTGTCATCCGTACATAGGCGCTAAGCTTCTGGTTTGCCGGCTCCAGCTTGAACTCCGCAATGCTTCCGTCCTGCAGCGCGGGTTCCTCGTTCCGCCACTTAATCAATTGGCGATAATGGTTCAGCAGGGAGGCTTCATCATTCGTTTGCGTTTCTACGGACACCTGTTGCGGCTCCGTATTATGTCGCGGCTTCTCCCATGCCGTCTGGCCTTCGCCGCCGCTTGGATCGCTATGCCATGGCATAGGCTCACGGATGTATTCATCAGGCTTTGCGCCTTTCATCCCAAGTTCCTCGCCGTAATAAAGATAAGGCGTTCCCGGAAGCGTCAGCAGCATAGCCGCCGCCATTCTGGCATGATCAACGTTACCATTCAATACAGTCATGACGCGATTCTGATCGTGGTTGCTTAGGAATGGCGCATCCACGAACTTGCCGCCCGAGGATTTCTCGTAGACGCCATAGGCGCGTCCTAGCGAGAAGGCCAAGTCAGCGTCCCGTTCTTTGTCTGCTGCACTAAGCAAGCGCCCTGCCAAATCAAAGTGAAACGCGGAATCAAGCGCTTGGTCAAAGTAAGGCGCAATGACGGTCAGTGAATCCCAGACCTCTCCAATGAGGTACGCATCCGGCTTCGACTTCGTCATGCCTGTGCGGTATTCCTGCCACCAGGCTTTGTTCTTGGCTTGAATGTCCGGCGTGCCCGCCGTAGAAGCGAAGTCTCCATAAATATGCTTCGCTGCATCCAGCCGAAAACCATCCAGTCCCTGATCCAGCCAATATTGACCGATCTTGACCATTTCCTCTCGAACCTTAGGCTCTTCGAAGTTCAGGTCAGGCATGCCCTCCCAGAACACGCCGAGATACTTCAAACCGCCGTAGCTATGCCAGGGGTCGCCGCCAACCGCGCCGTCTGCGCGGACCTTCTCATCAAGCTTCGCGAACGTATACCAGCTGCGGTAAGGGCTGTTCTCATCCGCGAGCGCTTCTTTGAACCAAGGATGCTCCTTGCTCGTATGATTCACGACAAGATCCATAATGATCTTTATCCCGCGCTTATGCGCTTCACCCAGCAACTTCTTCAAGTCCTCAAGCGTACCGTACTCCGCGTTAACAGCATAATAATCGGTCGTGTCGTAGCCATGATAGCTTGGAGAAGCATTGATCGGCATAAGCCAAATGCCGCTCACGCCAAGCTCCTGCAAATAATCAAGCTTGGCGGTAACCCCGTTCAAGTCGCCTATCCCGTCTCCATCCGTGTCGTAGAAGGAACGGACAAAGATTTCATAATAAACCCCGCCTGGCTGCTCATCCACTTGATAAGCGGCTGCTAGCGGCTCACCTTCATCCTCATCTTCATCCTCTTGTGTACTCACGGCATTGTTTCCTGGAGCTGAATTCCCCGATTGCTCGGTGCCGTCGCCGCCAAATGAGCAAGCAGCTAGTGCAGTAAGCAGCATTAGACTAAACAGGACAATTCCAATGTTATGCAAACGTTTGTCTTTCATCCCTTATCCTTTTGAAGCGCCGGACATAAGCCCTTGCACAAGGAAACGCTGCAAGAAGACGAATAGCAGCGTAATTGGAATCGCAATCAAGACCGCACCAGCTGCAAAGAGCGTAAAGTTACTGTTCTGATAGGAGTTAACAAGATCCCACATTCCGACAGCCAGCGTCCAGTTATCTTTGCTGCGCAGCACCAATCTCGCAAATATGAAGTCAACCCATGAGCCCGCGAATGTCGTTAGTGCCACATACGTAAGCATTGGGCGCGACAGCGGGAGCATAATTTTCACAAATACCTGCAAATGAGATGCGCCGTCAATGCGCGCCGCTTCATCTAAGCTGCGCGGAATCGTATCATAGAAACCTTTTACGACAAAGCCCCCGAGTACCGCCCCTGCCGAATACACGATAATCAACGCTGCATGCGTATCCAGCAAATTAAGCTGCAGCAAGAAAATAAAGATCGCAATCATGCTCATAAAGCCGGGAAACATGCCCAGTACGAGCATAATCGTCAATGTCATCTTGCGGCCGCGGAAGCGGAAGCGCGACAAGGCATACATGCTTAACGTAACGAGAATTGTAGAGAAAATCATCGTTAACGTCGCGATCTTCAGCGTGTTCAAGTACCAGGCTCCGTAACGGAAGCTTGGATTCGTGAACAGCTCTTTATAATGGATAAGCGTAAAGGATTCCGGAATCAAGCTCGAGCTGAAAAGCGATGTGCCCGGGCGAAGCGACGACAGCAGCACCCAAAGCGCCGGATAGATCGCGCAGATGGCAATCGCAATCAATAAGAGATAGCTTAACGTTAAACGGACAACATTTGCGGTTTTACGCCCCATTTTCATTGGATCATATCCTCCTCTTTGAATGACCGCGTACGGCGATAGTTGTAAATCGAGAATGTAGCAACGATGATGAAAATAATAATACCGATAGCTGAGGCCATGTTGAATTGACTGTTGTTCAGCGTCAGTTTATACAGCCACGTGACGAGCAAGTCGGTGCTGCCGGCGAATTGATAATCACCTTTTACCGGGTCCCCGTTCGTAAGCAGGAAAATAACGTTGAAGTTGTTAATGTTGCCCGCGAATTGCGTAATCAGAATCGGCGCTGTGGAGAACAGCACAAACGGAATCGTGATGATGCGGAACTTCTGAATACCCGTTGCTCCATCAACATCCGCCGCTTCGTACAGGTCCTTCGGAATAGCGGTCAGTACGCCGAGAATAAGCACCATGGATACCGGTATGCCTACCCACATATTGACTAGAATAACCGTTACTTTTGCCCAGAAGGGATCTGTCAGCCAAGGCAGCTTGCCCATGCCGAAATATCCTAAGTACTGATTGATCGGGCCAAATTGCCCGTTGAATAGATTTCGCATGACGAGCAAGGAAATCAGCTGCGGGATCGCATAAGGAATGATGAACAGCGTCCGCCACAGCTTTTTGAAACGAATGCCCTTCTGCTCGATTAATAGGGCAACCAGCAGGCCGCCGAAATACGTCGTTACCGTTGCGATAACAGCCCATATTATCGTCCATGTAAACACGCCAATAAACGTATGGCTCCACGTCTTGAGCGTGAGCAAATTAGCAAACGTTTGGAAGCCTACCCAATCCACCAGCTTGGCCGGAGGAATATGATCAGGCGACGCGTAGTTGGTGAAAGCAAGCATAACCATGAAGATAATCGGCATGATCGTTAGAAACAAAACGCCGAGCGCCGGCAAGGTTAGCATCAAATGCGGAAAATTACGGTCCGTCACGTAAGCCAACGTCTGCCGGAAGCTTGCAGGCAGTACGCCTTCATCTCTCTGCTTGCCATTCCGATAAGCATCGCGAATATTCATAATGTAGATGATGATAAAAAGTATAAAGAGGAATAGCGTAATTAGACCGCTGATTAATAGAAAGATCGAGTGATCTCCCTCCACGCGCACACTTATTTTTCCGATTTTCTCGAGCCCTTGCGTTTTTTCGCCTAATGTTACGATACCCCATATGGCTCTTCCTAGATTCGGTATAAAATACATCAGCGCTGCCGCTTCGACAGCAAGCATGATCAAGCCTTTAATAAACTGGCGGTTATACAATTGGCCAAGACCCATTACGAGTAACGAAAATATAGCCGCGGTGCTGCGATGACGTTTCATCCGCCAAGCTCCCTTCCTTTCATATCAAAAACAATTTAAACCGCCATACGCTTAAAAAAGCCGCAGATTTCAGCACATCGACTCACCCGCCGAGCATAGCTCGGCGGGTTGTGCCAGATACGGTTATTATTTTGCTATGGTTATTATCTTGCTATGGTTATTATTTTGCTATGGTTATTATTTTGCTGTTGTACCGTTATTCGCGTCCTTGATTTGTTGAACCGCGTTATCAAGAGCTGCTTTCGCAACCTTGCCGGAATTCCACACATCGGAGAACGCCGCCGCGATTGGGCTCCATACGTTGCCCATCTCTGGAATCGAAGGCATAGGCGTCGACTGGTTGAACTGCGCAACAAAACCTTTTACGATGTCATTACCTTGAACTGCTGCGTCATTTGTTGCTTCTGTGTTGGCTGGAATAGCGCCTGTCAATTCAAAATCCTTCAATTGAGCTGCCTTAGTGGAAGCGAAATTTGCGAACAAACGAGCCGCATTCGGATATTTCGAGAATTGATTCACGTACCAAGCCTTAACGCCTGAGAACGAAGAAGCCGGTTGGCCATTAATGCTCGGGATTGGCGCCACGCCGAAATCAATGCCAGCGCTTTTGTAATCCGCGATCGTCCAAGGGCCGTTAATGTCCATAGCAAGCGTACCGCCTGTGAACATGCCTTTTTTGATGTCATACGTGATGTCTCCGGAGTTCAGCGGCAGGATGCTGTCTTTTAGCGAGCCATAGTATTTCAAGCCGCTAACTGCGCCTTCTGTGTTCAAGCCGATGTCGTCTTTGTTTTGGCCATTCTCACCGTACACATAGCCGCCTGTTGAGATGAACGGATAGTTGAAGTAGAAGTTTCCTACTTCCCACATCAGAGCAAACTTGTTATTTGGCACGTCGTTGTAGGTTTTTGCGAACGCTACGATTTCGTCAAACGTTTTAGGCGCTTCTTTAATGAGTGCTTTGTTGTAGAACAATGCATAAGTTTCAATCGAACGCGGGTAACCGTAAAGTGTACCGCCGTAAGAAACCGCGTTTACCGCGATTTCCGAGTTAGCCGTTTTGGCTTGCTCTTCATAGAAATCGTTCGGAAGAACAAGGCCTGCCGTTACCGCTCTGCCCAGGTTGTCATGCGGGAAAACAACGACGTCTGCGCCAAGGCCAGCCGGGCCGTCCGTGGTAAGCTTCGTTACTTGGTCAGCTGCGCCAACCTCTTCGAATTTCACTTCAATACCGTATTTTTCAGTAAATTCTTTTGAAATTGCTTCAACGAATGGACGCTCTTCTTTACTCTCCCATACGAGCAAGGACGCGCCTTCCTCAGGAGTTATTTCGTCAGACTCAGCTGCGCCTTCACTCTCATTGCCTGCTGCGTTATTTGTGTTAGCAGGTGCATTTGTAGCGTTAGCGGCATTTTCCGTTTTACCTCCGTTGTTCGATCCGCCGCATGCGGATACGATAAACAAGGAAACAATTAATGACATTACAAACCACTTTTTCATGCTGGGTGATCCCCCTCCATAATGTGTTCCATACTTTTTTTTGAATCGACGCTGTTCAAACGGTTCTTCAGATCAGAATCGGCAGACTGTGTCAAATCCTTTTCATCTGTCACCTTCTGCAATAGCCCCTTCCAATTGGAAAAGCCTTTTATGCGATCAGTGCAAACGTTTGTACAATCTGTCAAAAAAATAGCTTCGCAAGTGGCATTTTCAGCGATATTTGCGAAGCTAATCTGAGTGAATGGCTTTGAAAGCGTTCTATTCGTGGATTCATCATACAACAAGCCCTATCATTTGTTAAAACGTTTGCACAGTTCATTATGCAGAACAAATACTGCTTTTACTTCATTATTCTCCTCTTTTCTCTATCTGATTCAGTTTTTTATGATTTGTGAAACGCTTTCTTTAGATATATATTTACTTTTAGGCAACAATTGCATTAGGATGAAGCATATATAGCATGCATGATTGCACAATGGGGGAAGGTACTTACTATGGTAACCATTAAAGATATTGCAAAAGCCGCCGGAGTGTCTCCTTCTACCGTATCCAGGGTCGTATCCAATCACCCTCGAATCAGTAAAGCAACGACCTTGAAGGTGAAAAGGCTTATGGAAGAAATGGGCTATCACCCTAACGTAATGGCGAAGAGCCTTGTCTCAAAAACTACCCAGACGCTGGCCATCATGCTTCCTCGACCTGCTGAAGAGCTGTTCCAAGACTTTTTCTTCGGTGAATTGCTTCGCGGTATTTTGACACAATCGACAAGAGCTGGCTATGACATGCTCCTAACTGCTGCAACCTCGCCAAGCGACGAAACAGAAACGGTGTCTAGACTTGTATTCGGTCGCAGGGTTGATGGCGTTATTTTGTTGTCTTCGCGAGTTAATGACCCATTAATCGACCTCTTGAACAAACATAATTTCCCTACCGTATTAATTGGACGAACGGAAGATCGCCCGAATATTTTATCTGTCGATAACGACAATGAGCTTGCAGCGTATGATGCAACCCAGCATCTTATTTTGCAAGGCCATGAAAGAATCGGATTCGTCAGCGGACCGCCTACGCTTACCGTCGCGCATGACCGGATGGAAGGCTATCGAAGAGCAATGCGCGAAGCAGGCCTCACGGTCCGATCCGAATGGATTGTGGAAGGCGAGTTTCTGCAGCAAAGCGGCTATCGCGCGATGTCTTTCATGATGAGCCTGCCTGAGCGGCCAAGCGGCCTTGTCGTCATTGACGATGTTGTCGGCTTCGGCGTACTCCGCGGCCTAACGGAGCTTGGATTCAAAGTTCCGGAAGATTTGAGCATTGTCAGCTTCAACAACATTGCCCTATCCGAGTTGGCAACACCTCCGATCAGCTCCATCGATATCGGAACCTACCAGCTTGGCTATACCGCCTCACAAATGCTGATCCGTTTCATTCAGGAGGAAAGCGTACACCAGAACAGAATGATCATACCCCATCGATTGATTGTTCGAGAGTCATCGATACAGAATATATCCAAAAGGAGCTGACCTCATGTCAGATAAAAAGCCATATTTAGTCGACGCGATCATCGGAAACTCCAAATTCCTCGCGTCCCTTGGCCGCACAGGCAAAATGTACCGCCTGTGGTGGCCAAACATCGATCTCCCCCAACATGTGGACGCGATTCGCACGGGGATCCAATATGAGCAAGAGAGCATATCTTGGTTCGATGAAGAAGCTTATGGCTGGAAGCATCAAGCCGAATATGCGGATAAGACGAATATATTCCGCGTGAAAGCTAGTTCCGTGCAGCAGCCGCTACAGGTCGATAGCTTTCATTTCGCCATTCCCGGCCAGGATGCAATCGTGCGGGAATATACGTTTACGAATACAAGCAATGAGCCGCTTTCCTTCTCGTTTATCGTTCATACCTCATTTCTCGTCAGTGAAAATCAGCTTTACAACACCACAATGTTCGTGCCTGCTGACGATGCTTTGGTTCATTTTCGGCACAAGTATTATTTTGCGCTTTCCAGTGCAAACGTATGCACAAACTTCCAATCAGGGCTTTCATGGGAGTCGGCCCAAAGCGGCCAGTTGAATGGAAATGAGATCGATATGAAGCCTGACGGGGCATTAAAGTGGCAGGTTAGCTCGCTTGCTGCAGGTGAGTCGCTTACGATCCCCGTATATATTACGGCAGGGCATGATGAGCAAAGCGCAATGCAGCAAATGCGATTGGTGAAGACGAAAGAAAGCACTGAATGGCTGGAGGAAACGAGGAGTTACTGGCAGCAGTTCCTGACCTCTGCTATTCCTTGTCCGATTGCAGATGCAGACATATCCGAATTGTATGACCGATCCCTGCTGATGTTCAAGCTTATGTCCGACGATCAGACCGGCAGCATTATCGCGGCACCGGAATTTGATGAGCAATTCGTCCGCTGCGGCGGATATTCGTTTTGTTGGGGCCGAGATGCCGCATTTATTACAACTGCGCTTGATAGAGCAGGTCTTGGCTTTTTATCGGACAGCTTCTATGCATGGACGCTTACCGCACAATCACCTGACGGCTCATGGCAGCAGCGCCATTATCATGACGGGAGCCTCGCTCCCTCATGGGGACTTCAGATCGACGAAGGGTCATCCATTATTTGGGGGATGTGGCAGCACTACATGGAGAAGCAAGATCGGCAATTCGCGGAGCAAGTATGGCCAGCCGTCGAGAAAGGCGCTTCTTTCTTAATGAGCTTTCTCGATAACGAGAGCGGACTGCCAAAACCGAGCATCGACTTATGGGAAGAACGCGAAGCCTCCCATACCTACTCCTCCGCTGCCGTTTATGGCTGCTTGACCGCTGCTGCAAGCTTTGCAAAGCTTATGGGTAAAGTAGATCTAGCAGCCGAATGGACAGCAGCTGCTGAGCGTATCGCCTCAGCCATTAAAGAGCTGTGCTGGAACGAGGACGGCGGTGCCTTCTATCGCGGAGTAGAGCTAACCGTTCATGAAAGCAAATACACACAGGCAATTGCTGACGGCGCAACGGGCTATATCGTGGAAGGAAACAAGGGCAACAAGAAGCATATTATCAATCATGATAAGATCATCGACGTCAGCCTGCTTGGCATCGCGGTTCCGTTCGAGGCTGTATCAGCTGATGACGAATATATGCGCCGGACAGCCGACGCAGTGGAAGCGGCTTTAACCGTACCAGGCGTTGGCGGCATTAAACGTTATGAGGATGACATTTATATCGGCGGCAATCCGTGGATTCTCACAACGCTATGGCTGGCCCATTACCGTATTCAAACAGGAAGCCTCGACCAAGCCAGGCAGCTGCTCAATTGGGCGATCGATCACCGTACGGAGATGGGACTGCTGCCGGAGCAAGTCGACAAAAACACCGGCGAAACAGCCTGGGTTGTGCCGCTCACTTGGTCGCATGCGATGTTTATCCTTACTGTATTTATGCTTGCTGAAGCAGAAGCAAAAACAGCACTAGAAGCAGCAACAGTTGATACGGTTGTCGCAAGCAATTAACAAGTATAATTGCGTTCAAGGACCGCTGCTTAAGCAGCGGTCCTTGTTTCATTTCCAGTAGCAGGTCACAACAAATGACTCGCATTAGTCGTTTACTTAGGCTGCCTATGGTGCACTCCTCGCTTTTTAACCAACATCTGGACGCAACAAGTAACTCGCATAATTCATTTACGTAGGCTTCCTATGGAGCGCTCCTCGCTCTTTAACCAACATCTGATCTCACAACGAATGACTCGCATTATTCATTTACGCAGGCTGCCTATGGAACGCTCCTCGCTTTTTAACCAACATCTGGACGCTACAATTACCGGCATTCTTCATTTACGTAGGCTGCCTATGGAGCGCTCCCCGCTCTTTAACCAACATCTGGACGCAACAAGTAACTCGCATTATTGGTTTACGTAAGCTACCTATGGTGCACTCCTGTTTTTTAACCAACATCTGGACGCAACAATTACCGGCATTCTTCATTTACGTAGGCTGCCTATGGAGCGCTCCCCGCTCTTTAACCAACATCTGGACGCTACAATTACCGGCATTCTTCATTTACGTAGGCTGCCTATGGAGCGCTCCCCGCTCTTTAACCAACATCTGGTCGCAACAATTACCGGCATTCTTACACACCTCGGGCTTCCCGAGCACCATCTTTCATTTTCTAACCAGCTACCAGCAGCTTCGAATCCCCATCCTAATAAACCACGAAAGCTGCCCAATGGTAATCGTACGTTGTAGAAATTACAACAGAAAGTGTGTAAACACTCTTATTATTGGTTTAGATTGTAGTTTTTGCAACGTAATTGAGCAATATAGGCCACTCTTAGCCTATGAAGATCCATTCTATTGTAAAAACTGCAATGTAGCTGGTGAATTACCTCATAAAACTCGATTTTATTGTAGAAACTACAACGTAGCCAAAACCGAAGCAGGCTTGTTTGAGGAAACACCTCATGCAGCACTATCGCAGCTACGCATCCACTTCCTAATAAACCACGAAAGCTGCCGAATGGTAATCGTACGTTGTAGAAATTACAACAGAAAGTGTGTAAACACTCTTATTATTAGTTTAGATTGTAGTTTTTGCAACGTAATTGAGCAATATAGACCATATACAGCCTGTGAAGATTCATTCTATTGTAAAAACTGCAATGTAGCTGATGAATTGCCTCATAAAACTCGTTTTTATTGTAGAAACTACAACGTAGCCTAAACCGAAGCAGGCTTGTTTGAGGAAGCACCTCATGCAGCATAATTAGCAGCTACTCATCCACATCCTAATAAATCACGAAAGCTGCCGAATGGTAATCTTACGTTGTAGAAATTACAACAGAAAGTGTGTAAACACTCTTATTATTGGTTTAGATTGTAGTTTTTGCAACGTAATTGAGCAATATAGGCCACTCTTAGCCTTTGACTATCCATTCTATTGTAAAAACTGCAATGTAGCTGATGAATTACCTCATAAAACTCGATTTTATTGTAGAAACTACAACGTAGCCAAAACCGAAGCAGGCTTGTTTGAGGAAGCACCTCATGCAGCATAATCAGCAGCTACTCATCCACATCCTAATAAATCACGAAAGCTGCTCAATGGTAATCTTACGTTGTAGAAATTACAACAGAAAGTGTGTAAACACTCTTATTATTGGTTTAGATTGTAGTTTTTGCAACGTAATTGAGCAATATAGGCCACTCTTAGCCTTTGACTATCCATTCTATTGTAAAAACTGCAACGTAGCTGGTGAATTGCCTCATAAATCCGGTTTCTATTGTAAAAACTACAATGTAGCCTTAGCTGAAGCAGGCTTATTTGAGGAAGCACCTCATGCAGCATAATCAGCAGCTACTCATCCACATCCTAATAAATCACGAAAGCTGCCCAATGGTAATCTTACGTTGTAGAAATTACAACAGAAAGTGTGTAAACACTCTTATTATTGGTTTAGATTGTAGTTTTTGCAACGTAATTGAGCAATATAGGCCACTCTTAGCCTTTGACTATCCATTCTATTGTAAAAACTGCAACGTAGCTGGTGAATTGCCTCATAAATCCGGTTTCTATTGTAAAACTACAATGTAGCCTTAGCTGAAGCAGGTCCGTTTAGTCCGTTTGGAAATTCATATACAATAATACAGCGTTATAACACTTCGGGTTTGGAATCACATAAACAGCTGGTCCAGCGATTTTTAAAAAGAAATTACTGGTCTACAACTTGTTTTATGGTTTCAGGGCCACATAACATGGTTTGTTATCACCTACGGCCGTGGAACAGTCTACAGTCAAAACAGCCATAATTACCAGATACCGTTACCATCATCAATTAGCAATCCATCACCATTTCCAATTACCGTTACCATCATCAATCAGCAATCAATCACCATTTCCAATTACCGTTACCATCATCAATTAGCAATCAATCACCATTTCCAATCACTGTTACCATCAGCAATCAGCAATCAATCACCAGTTCCAATCAACATTACCATCATCAATTAGCAATCAATCACCATTTCCAATCACTGTTACCATCAGCAATCAGCAATCAGCAACCGGCACCAATCACCATTACCAGATACCATCACCGATCAGCAATCAATCACCATTACCAGATACCGTTACCATCAACGATCAGCAATCAATCACCATTTCCAATTACCGTTACCATCATCAATCAGCAATCAATCACCATTTCCAATTACCGTTACCATCATCAATCAGCAATCAATCACCATTTCCAATTACTGTTACCATCATCAATTAGCAATCAGCCACGAGCACCAATCACCGTTACCATCATCAATCAACCACCAGCACCAATCACCGTTACCTTAATCAATCAGCAACCAATCACCATTACCAGATACCGTTACCATCACCGTTCTGCAATCAATCACCATTACCACTCACCGTTCAGCAACCAATCACCATTACCAGCACTTCCACCTGACCCTGCATTATTGCTTTCAGCTTATTCCCCTGCCTATTTCGTCATCATCTATACCGAATGTTTCATATCGTGCAAATGCGTGTAATAGTATTGACAAGCAGTTAGTAATTTGTAATAATTATAAATAAGGAATTGATCTAAATCAAAATGATCAATTGTAATTCTCCTTATTTACTTCGTATTCACCACTTACTTATAGCGCAAACTACCATCAGAAAGGATGATTACTATGACAACAGCAACTACTGCTAAATCGACAACCGTTCAACAGCATCTGAATCACCAAATCGCCAACTGGAGCGTGCTCTACATTAAGCTTCATAATTACCATTGGTATGTGAAGGGCTCCCAGTTTTTCACTTTGCACGTCAAATTCCAAGAGCTTTACGAGGAAGCTGCACTCCATGTTGATGAACTGGCGGAGCGTCTGCTAGCTTTGAAAGGCAAACCAATTGCAACGATGAAGGAGCATATGAAAACCTCCAGCATCGAAGAAGCATCGAACAAAGAGGATGCTACCCAAATGGTCGATCAATTGATCGCCGATTTCACAACGATCATTGGCGAGCTGAAGGAAGGCATGCAAGCGGCACAAGAAGCCGAGGATGAGACTACGGCTGATATGCTGCTCGCGATTCATACCACCCTTGAGAAGCATGTATGGATGCTAAGCGCGTTTAATAGCAAATAAGCGGCTATCATCGTAAAAAGAGTGTGTCCCATCAGCCAATTCGCTGCTGGGGCACACTCTTTTGTATGCATCGTTATTTTTACTTAAACCAACGTCACACTGCAGCTTCCAACAGTCTTGTCCGCCCACAGCGCTTGCAGCAAATCACCTTCGTGTAAAGCAGCCACGCCCGCAGGCGTTCCTGTGTAAATAATATCGCCTTCGCCCAGCCCATAATGCTCGCCGACATATTGTATCAGCTCGGCTACACTAAACAACATGTCCGCCGCTTTTCCGCGCTGCGCCTCTACACCATTGCGAAGCAGCATGAATTCCGTTTCGGCTAGCACAGCCGCACCGGGGTAAGGAAGCCATTCGCCTAGCGGCGCCGATCCTTTGAACCCTTTGGCTGCCAGCCAAGGCTGGCCTTTCGCTTTCAGCTTGGACTGCACATCGCGCAGCGTCAAATCTAGGCCTAACGCTATACCGTCTATGCATTGCTCCGTATCCATCCCCGACTCGTAAGCTCGGCCGATGCGAAGCACGATCTCTAGCTCGAAATGCACCTCGCCCACATTTCCCGGAAGCGGCACCATATTGCCGTCCATCGGCACAACCGCATGCGTCGGCTTCGTGAACACAAGCGGCTCGTCAGGCACCTCGTTACCGAGCTCCAAGGCGTGAAGCCGGTAGTTGCGGCCAATGCAATATATATTTCGAATATTATTCGTACTCATGAGAAATTCCGCCTTCCAATTAGAAAATAACTCGTCTATTTTTGCGCTTGAATCTGCTCAGCCAAATCATTCAGCTCCGTCCAGCGGTCCATCAGCTTCTCCAGCTTCTCTTCCTGCTGCTGCTGTTTGGCAGCAAGCTCCTGCAGCTTAACAGAGTCACTGCTGGCTGCTTCCATTTGAGAGGCTAAATCGTTAATTTCGTTCTCTGCCGCCTCAATCCAGCCGTCGATCTGCTCGAAATCCTTTTGATCTTTGTAGGACATTTTGAGCGTACGAGGCTTAGCCGCTTCTTTTTCAGATGATGCAGTTGTGCTTGATACTACCGGCTCCTGTGCTTTCATCGCTGGAGCAGAGGAAGCGGCGCTCGCTGCAACCCCATGCTTCGCAACATACTCCTGATAATCGGAATAATTGCCGGTATGATGCGTAATGACACCGTCACCTTCGAAGGCTACGATTTTATCAACCGTTCGATCCAGAAAGTAGCGGTCATGAGAAACGACAAATACGACTCCCGGGAAATCGTCCAAATAATCTTCCAATACCGTAAGTGTCGAAATATCGAGATCATTCGTCGGCTCATCCAGCAGCAGCACGTTCGGCGCGTTCATGAGCACGCGAAGCAGCTGCAAACGGCGTTTCTCGCCGCCCGAAAGCTTGGAAATCGGTGTCCACTGCATGGTTGGCGAGAACAAGAATCGCTCCAGCATCTGACCTGCAGATATCGTCGAGCCGTCTGCTGTCTTCACCTGTTCGGCGCCTTCGCGAATATATTCAATGACGCGCAGCGTCTGATCCATTTCTTCATGCTCCTGCGAGAACCAGCCTAGCTTAACCGTTGTCCCTAGATCTACGGTTCCCTCATCCGGCGTTAAATGTCCGGCAATCAGCTTCATTAAGGTTGATTTACCGCTCCCGTTGCGCCCGACAATGCCTACCCGGTCCTCGGGTACCGCAATGTAACTGAAATCCCGGATCAGCGTCCGATCGCCGAAACGCTTCGTCACCTCTTCCAGCTCGACGATTTTGCGGCCGAGCCTCGTAGAGGCAACCGAAACATCCATCTTGCCGCCCGCTTGCTTAGGTGCATCAGCTTTCAAAGCCTCGAACCGATCAATGCGCGCTTTCTGTTTTGTCGTTCTCGCCTTAGCGCCTCGTCTTATCCAGGCAAGCTCGTTGCGGAGCAGGTTTTGGCGCTTCGACTCCGTCGCTGCCTCCCGATCCTCGCGGTCAAGCTTCAGCTCCAGAAAACGGCTGTAGTTGGCTTGATAGAAATGGGCTTGCCCCTTGTCAAGCTCGATCACTCGGTTACTGACACGATCTAAGAAATAGCGGTCATGCGTGATCATGAGCAAAGCGCCTCTGCGCTTCTGGAGCATTCCCTCCAGCCAGGCAACGGAGTCATTATCAATATGGTTCGTAGGCTCATCAAGAATAAGCACGTCGGAAGGAAGCAGAAGCGCAGCCGCCATCGCCACGCGCTTGCGCTGTCCGCCGGATAACGTCTCTACCTTGGCTTCAAAATCATAGATGCCCAGCTTCGACAAAGCCATTTTCGCATCGCTCTCAAGCTGCCAGGCATCAAACTCATCCATCAGCTGATTCGCTTTGATCAGCTGGTCCTGCAGCGCCGTACTGCTCGGATTCAGCTCGATAGCCTCCATTGCGGCCGCATATGCCTGCACGGCTCTAAGCTGCGGGGAATCGCCGCCAAGCACATGCTCAAGCGTCGTCTCATTCGGCGCGAACACTGGGTCTTGTGCCAGCATTCTGACCGTTACCCGGTTGCCGATGGACACTTTGCCAGAGTCAGCCTGCTCAAGGCCGGCTATAACCTTCAGAAAGGTCGATTTTCCTGTCCCGTTAACGCCAATAATGCCGACTTTGTCGCCATCCTCTACGCCGAACGTGACATTTTCGAACAACAGCTTCTCGCCGTAGCTCTTCGTTATATGTTCAACAGACAATAAATGCATGAGGCAAACCTACTTTTTCGCAAGAGTATAGCTGCAATTGCAACCATTCGTATCATACCACAAAAAGGATTAGTCTTCACTCGCTGCCTGCCTCGCAAGCCATTTCCATTCCGCTAAATCACGGTCATCGTTTATCCTCTTTATGCCGATATATAACCTATGAGGAAGGAGTGAATCCGCATGGTTAAGCCCTATCTATTTCTATTTACCGGCACAAGCGGCTCCGGCCGCAAAACAGCGGCGCACAAGGCGCTTCAAGGCTCCGGCATAGCACATATCCCCTCCTGCACGGATCGGCCGCTGCGCGACAAAGAACGCCCTGACATGGACTACCGTTACGTCAGCAAAGAGCAATTCGACCAATTGGCGGCCGAAGGTTTTTTTACCGAATCGGTCCGAATCGACCGGCACCGCTATGGAATCGGCAAACGCTATCTCGATTTAGCCCTGCATGCCGGCAATAGCGCCTATCTCATTTTAAACCGTGAAGGCTCTGACACGATTCGAAAGCTGTATGGTGACCGTGCCATTCGCATCTTCCTATATGTGGATAAGAAAACCGTGTCCGAGCGGCTGGAAAGCAAAGGCACGAGCTTTGAAATCATCAATAGCTATCTCGACCACTATTCAGAAGAAGTGACTTACCGCAAATACTGCGAGCATATTATCGAGAATGTCACGATTGAAGAGACTGTCATGCAAATCAAAGCGATCATCAGCAGCTATCTGCAAGCGAATTAACCTTTTAACTAATAGACAGTCTCATTACACCTGTTTCCATTCAAAAAGGGCCGGTTCCCGTCTATAAGACGAAAACCAGCCCTTTAACTATCGATTAACGTTTGCCGATCATGTTCTCCGGTCGGACAAATTCATCGAATTGCTCCGATGTAAGCAAACCGCTTGCGATGGCGGACTCTTTCAAAGTCAGTCCTTTTTTATGTGCGTTTTTGGCAATCGCAGCCGCGTTCTCGTAGCCAATATGCGGGTTAAGCGCAGTAACCAGCATAAGCGATTGGTCAAGGTTGCGCTTGATTACCGCTTCGTTAGGCTCAATGCCAATCGCGCAGTTGTCATTGAATGACACCATGCCGTCAGCTAGAAGCGCCACCGATTGCAGGAAATTATAAATGATTACAGGCTTGAATACGTTAAGCTCGAAGTTGCCTTGGCTTGCCGCCATCGAAATCGCTGTGTCATTGCCGATGACCTGGCATACCGCCATTGTCAAAGCTTCGCTTTGAGTCGGGTTAACTTTGCCCGGCATAATGGAGCTGCCCGGCTCGTTCTCTGGAATTGAGATTTCGCCAATGCCGCAGCGCGGTCCGCTTGCGAGCCATCTCACGTCATTCGCGATTTTCATCAAGTCCGCAGCCAGCGCTTTAACCGCACCGTGCGTATAGACGATTTGGTCATGGCTTGTAAGCGAATGGAATTTGTTCTCCGCCGTTACGAATGTTTTGCCAGTAAGCGCCGTAACTTCCTCAGCTACCGCTACCGCGAAGTCAGGGTGAGCGTTAAGCCCCGTACCGACCGCGGTGCCGCCAAGCGCCAGATCACGCATCGTTTCAACGCTTTGAACCAGCATCGCACGTGTTCTGTCCAGCATGGAATACCAGCCGCTAATTTCTTGGCCTAGCGTAATTGGCGTCGCATCCTGAAGATGCGTACGGCCGATTTTGACAAGATCGTTAAATTTCTCTGCTTTGGCGCGAAGCGTACCGTTTAGCAAATCAAGCGAAGGAAGCAAACGATTCTCAAGAGCGATTACGCCTGCGATATGCATAGCTGCCGGAAATGTATCGTTTGAACTTTGAGAGCGGTTCACGTCATCATTCGGATGAATGCGCACGTCGCTTCCCCGCTCAGCAAGCAAGCCGTTCGCACGATTAGCGATAACCTCGTTGACATTCATATTCGTTTGCGTGCCGCTGCCTGTCTGCCATACGACTAGCGGGAAATGCTCGTCCCATTTGCCTGCGACGATTTCGTCAACAGCCTCGCCGATAATTGCCGATTTAGCCGCGTCCAATACGCCAAGCTTCTCGTTCGCTTGCGCCGCAGCTTTCTTAATAAAAGCCATCGCGTATACGACTTCTATCGGCATGCGTTCTCCGCTTATTTTGAAGTTTTGCAAGCTGCGCTGCGTTTGTGCGCCCCATAGCTTGTCTGCTGGAACCTGAATCTCGCCCATCGTGTCCTTCTCAATCCGATAATCCATTAATTGAACGACTCCTTTAATCAATTGTTTTATCTCATATGACCCTGTTTCTGTTATAACGCTAATCTGGCTCAGAATCAAGCAAACCAGCGTATTTAAGATAAGAAGAAATTGTGCACGGCTCCCTGGTTCCGAACTTTCTCCTGAAGTGCGAAAGCGTCTATAAACCCTTCGACTCGCACTGCAGCCATCCGAACGCTAACAAAAAGAACGCCTCTCGGCGTCCAGCATTTCCGCAAACTTTGCATTGCACGGGATACGACGGCCTCTTTACTGCTTGAGACCATTACATGTGTACTCCGAATGATTACAGAGCAATCTGTACATCTGGTTCTGTAAGCAGCAGCGGCAGCTCCAGCGCAAAGCATGACCCGCTTTCGCTTGATTCTGCCAGCCAGACACGGCCGTTCATTTGCTCAGCAAGCTTCTTGCAAATCGATAGTCCCAGTCCTGTGCCGCCATATTCTTCGAATGGGCTTGGCGCATGCAATTGGCTGAAAGGTTGGAACAGCTGATCCAGCTTCTTAGCATCGATCCCAATTCCCGTGTCCTTGACCATAAGCAGAAGCCTTGGGCCATCCGCGCCTTCCGTTAGCGCTTCTGCCGTTAGCGTTACGCTTCCGGAATTGGTGAACTTAATTGCATTGCAGAGCAGATTAATGATAATTTGATGCAGCTTAGTCACATCTACGCTTATAAGATCAGGTATCGTGGGATCTATGTCCATGGAAAGCTTGATTCCTTTATTGGAAGCATCGTGAAGGAGCAGGTCATGCACTTGCTTCACGCAGGCTTGCAGATTAATCGAATGATAGCTAATCTCCCTATCCTCTGATTCCAGCTTGGAATACGATAGGATGTCATTCAGAATGGCCATCAACGAATCTCCGCTCGCTCTCGCAATGTCCAAGAATTGGCGCTGCTCCTGCGACGGCTCAGTCGATTGGAGCAAATCTATCATTCCGATAATCCCGTTAAGCGGCGTACGGATCTCATGACTCATGACAGCCAGCAGATTGGACTTCTCCTCCGCTAAGCTATAAATCGTACGATGGGCATCCTTCAATGCGTTTGCCGCATCTTCCAATTCCAGCACATTCGCAAAAAACGCGGCTAATGATGACATAAACGCTACTTCCTTCTCATCATAAGAATAGAAGTTATGATCAAATGCGCAAAGCGAGCCATAAACCTCGCCTTCCCGCTTCACGATTGGAACCCCCATGAAGGAGCAGCCTCCGACAAGCTTTGTTGCGTCCATCTCTCTGGTGAGCGGATGCGTAAGATTATCTTCAATTATGAGCGGGCCCTTGGACTTTTCAATAACCAGATGGCAGTAAGAATCCTCGTTATCCACGACCAATCCCTCATCCAAAATCATTTGATGACGGTTGTACGATCGAAGCACCGTAGTCGTAAGCCTATCATTTATCGCAATGCAAAATGTATTTGCCGGTATCATTGCACTCGCCGTGCTCATGACTTGTGTTGCCGATTCATAAATGTTGCGCGAGACGATCGTTAGCATATCTTCAATCATTGATGATTTCAAACTACCCATCCCCATCATAAGCATAATTAGTGCCTCGAAGCACGTGCTTCAAACTACTCTAAAGCATATACCTCTATGAAGGAGATGTCTAAACCTTTTCGCGAAAATAATCTACGTTTTCCTTCGAAGCGTGCCTCTTTGCTCCTCGACCTCAATGAATACCGCCCGCTCATCCGGTTGATTGTTAGGCGTATGCATCGTGAGCATGAGGCGGTCATCCAATGTCCGGAACAGCATGCCATGCCCACCGTCCTCTGGGAACAGCGTCTCCTCATCTTGCGTCCACGGCCCCTCGATGCAGCCGCTATTCGAACGCGCAATGCCAATCGCATAGCCGTTCTTCGATCCGCTTGACCATAACATCAATAGATCGCCTGCTTCGTTCTTAAATAGGAACGGACCATCCGTTACATATACGTCTTTGTTGTCGCCGCCCGCTACTGCCCAAGGCGCTTCTGAAGCCGAGAACAGCGTGATCGGTTCACCGATTGCTTCTTGAAGATCCAGCGTCAGCGGAACGGCGCACATTTTGCCATCTCGCACCTGTACCCATTCTTGGCAAAATACCATCCACGGCTTGCCGGACTCGTCAATGTGCAAAGTGCCATCTAGACATTCCCATTCCGCAGGTGTCACCGGTTTGCTGCTAAGCGGTTTATAAGGACCGGCTGGGCCATCCGCTATGAGCACCTGCGTCGCGCGGCGTTTATCCTCGGACTTAAACGACGCAAACATATAATAGCTCCCGTTATAGGAGTACACCTCTGGCGCCCAGAAATGATGGTCTGCCCAGAAGCCTGGCTCCGGCCTGAATGCAGGAATAGGACCTTCCCATTTCTCCAAATCCGTGCTGCGATACGTATCGAACCCTGTTCCTGGCCCTGACCACACATTCTGATCCGTCGTGCCGTATAAGTAATAACATTTATGCTGCTTGTCTACGAAAATAAACGGATCTCTCACTCGAATATCTTTCCGATGAACCATTGAACAATCTCTCCTTCATTCTCTAGGTCTCACTCGAAAAAATACCCTGACAGAGCGCTAGCTTACTCTACCAGGGTATTGAGCTAATTTTCTTTTGCTTCGCGATATGCCGCGATATACGCTGCTGCCTTCTGTTCGATAAGCGAGAAGTCTCCGGTTTTCACCGCATCCTTCGTTAGATCGGAACCAATGCCGACCGCCACAGCTCCAGCCTTGACCCAGTCTTTCAGATTGTCCAGCGATACGCCGCCGGTCGGCATGACGTTCGCTTGAGGCAGCGGTCCTTTAATAGAAGGAATGACGCTTGGGGAATACAGGTTGCCAGGGAATAGCTTTACGATATCAACGCCGAGCTCAAGCGCGGTTTGAATTTCATGAATCGTCATTGTGCCTGGCAGAATCGGAATCGCGTAACGATTGCAAAGCTTGATCGTGTCTGGATTAAGAGCAGGAGATACGACATATTCGGCACCTGCCAGAATCGCTGCGCGAGCCGTTTCCGGATCAAGCACCGTACCAACACCGATAATGGCGAAGTTGTCCGCTTCAGGCGATACATCGCTCGAGTACTCCTTCGATAGCTGCTCAATTGCCCGCAGCGCGAATGGAACCGTCATCGTAATTTCAATTGCTTTGATACCGCCTTTAATTGCGCGGCGCGACATTTCCACAACTTCCTCCGGCGAGTCCGCGCGCAATACTGCTACTACACCGGCTTCCGTCAACTGCTGCAGCACTCTAAGCTTTTTCATTCGCAAGTCCTTCTTCCTTTTATGTTCGTATTTGTTCGAAAATGTATCATCTATAACGCTCATTATATGTCGTTTCTACTATTTCTTCAATCCTTCTACTACTTTGCGTAATCGATTTCTAAAAACGCTTCGACTTCTAGAGCCCAACGCTCGTTCACGAATTGCACATGCAGCGGATGCTCATTATAGGCGTCATAATCGGCTTGATTGGCGAATTCCATAGCAAAACCGTGGCGATAGTTATTTTTGGCACTAACCTGCTTGTACACTTGAAAGTTTGTTACCGTTGGAATGGAAGTCAATATCCGCTCTCCATCTGCAAGAAACTGTGCTTCTTCCGCCGAACCCTGCTCATGCTTCAATGTAAAAATAACCGAATGCAAAATCCACTCTTTCGTTTGCGTTGACATTCAAATCGCTCCCTCTTCTACATGAATTCAAACTATCGTTTTAAAAATAACACAAACAAGCTTCGGAGTGGAGCGTTTTCATCCTAAAACTCCCGAATAACATACAATCAACTGTTTAGGTAAGTCGGGTTATGTTTAACTTACTGAAGAAAGACTAGCCAAAAACTAGGAGGTTGAGCATAAATGTTTAGACGTATGGATGAAATAATGATTGAAATTCCTGATGTGGAGAAACCAGATCCTAACGCTGCAGCTGCGATACAAGAATTGCTCGGCGGGAAATTCGGGGAGATGTCGACGTTAAACAATTACTTGTTCCAATCCTTTAACTTTCGCTCAAAAGAAAAGCTAAAGCCCTTTTACGATCTGGTGATGAGCATTACGGCAGAGGAACTTGGTCACGTAGAGCTTGTTTCGCATGCCATCAACAAATGTCTGAGAGGCTCTACCGACTATAAAGAGCCAGATAAAACACCGCTTGGCTCCGTGCAGGATGCGCGTCTATCCTACCATTTCCTATCAGGTGCACAAGGGGCGATGCCATTCGACTCCATGGGCAACCCTTGGACTGGCGCCAATGTATTCAACAGCGGGAATTTAGTTGAGGATCTGCTGCATAACTTTTTCCTCGAATGCGGCGCCAGAACTCATAAAATGAAAGTATACGAAATGACGGACCACCCCGCTGCTAGAGCGGTTGTTGGCTTTCTTCTCGTTCGCGGAGGCGTACATGTCGTTGCTTATGCTAAGGCGCTTGAGATTGCAACCGGCGTTAACGTAACCAAACTCGTGCCGATTCCATCATTGAGCAACAAAGCTTTTAATGAAGCAAGAAAATATGAAGAAAAAGGCGTTCATACGAAGCTCTATACGTGGAGCGAGAATGACTTCACCTCGATTGACCAGATTTGGAAAGGGACGCATCCTGAGGACGATCTTCCGCTTGAAGTAATCCAGGGCTCGCCCAAAGGCTTTCCGATTCCTGAGGCTCCTGCTGTTGAGGAAGAGTTCGCGCCAGGCATTTCCGAAGAAGAATTCAAAGCGATTGCCAAGCGGCTTAAGATGGCTGGCAACATTAAATAATACATGCGGAAATAAAGTTCTAGTTGTGGTTGTGGTTTCAGTTACGGTTTCAGTTCAAGATCTAGATACAATTCCAGTCGCAGTTACAATTCTAGTTCTAGATACAATTCCAGTCGCAGTTACATCTACAGTAAAAATCCAGCTCTAGTTACAGTTTCAATTCAAGTAAAAATCCAGTTCCAGTTCCAGTTCTAGTTCCAGCCCCAGTCCCAGTTCCAGTTCCAGTTCCAGTTCCAGTCACTGTTCCAGTTCCAGCCCCAGTCCCAGTCCCTGTTCCAGTTCCAGTCCCTGTTCCAGTTCTAGTTCTAGTTCCAGCCCCAGTCCCTGTTCCTGTTCCTGTTCCTGTTCCAGTTCCAGTTCCAGTTCCAGTTCCAGTTCCAGTTCCAGTTCCAGTTCCAGTTCCAGTTCCAGTTCCAGTTCTAGTTCTAGTTCTAGTTCTAGTTCTAGTTCAGCAGAATGTTAAAACCTAGAAATTATTACGCATTTCAAGCTATAAAAGCTTGGTCTCTGTACGGATGAATGCTATACTTGCAGCAGACGAAGAACGTCCTTATGCCTTTTTAATGGCTTAAGGGCGTTTTTTTATTCGGTTAAGGGGGTTTGTTGAAATGAGTAGTTTTGAACAGTCATATGCTGAATTTTTGGAGATTCATGAAAAGCGTCGAAGCGGAGAACGCAAAGGAAGATTAGTGCGAGGACATGGATTTGCTGAGAAGCTGCTGCTTCAGAACGTATGGTGGCCGCTTTTTGGGGATTTTCATAATCTCCATCCCGAATATGAGGTTTATGATTGGAATCGAAAATCGCAGTTTCTCGATTTCGCTTTTCTCCCGGAATTCGGACGCTTTGGAATAGAATGCGACGGTTTTCAAAGCCACATTAAAGATATGGATCGAGAGAAACATAGCTATGCGGTAAATCGAGATAACTTTCTGACCGGGATGGGCTGGAGAATGTTTCATTTCACCTTCGATGATGTCCAGCGGCGCCCTGAAATCTGCCGTATGCTGCTTCAACTATCTTTAGCCCCTCATCTCATTCGCGTTGATGCCCGCACGTCAATTAATTTGAAAGACCGAGAGGTGCTTCATTTAGCATGGTCATTAGGCCGCAAAATACGCCCCAAAGATGTTGAAAACCATTTCAAGATTAACTTTCGTACCGCACGCCATCGGCTTCATACGCTAGTGGAGAAAAAGCTTCTCCGTCCTGTTATCAACGGCAAGGACATTCGCTTTTATGAGCTCACTGAGGGCTCGTTGGAGAAGCTGCTGTAGACCGCTTATAGCTTATTTTATTTCTCATTTCTTATTTCTTATTTCTTATAGCTTATAGCTTATAGCTTATAGCTTATAGCTTATAGCTTATAGCTTAGATCTAGCTGACTCGTTGCGCTGGCTATACTACGTTACAGTTTATACACTCTAATCGTCGTTTAAGTAACCTCGTTTTTGCTACGCTGCAGTTTATGCAACAGATCTTCGCTTTTGTAGCCAGTTACTCGCTTAAAATGGGGTTTCTATTGTACTTTCTGCAACGTAGCCTCGTGTGATACCCTTCATGTGAGCTTTCTGTTGCAGAATGTGCAACGTAGCTTAGCAGCTTGCTCTTTTAATCTTTCCAGTGCAAAAAGTGCAACGTTAACTCACGATTTGCCCCTTTAGCTGCTTGCTTCAGTAAACTGCGACGTTAACTCACGATTTGCCCCTTTAAGCTGCCTGCTGCAGTAAACTGCGACGTTAACTCACAACTCGCTCTTTTTAGCTACCTGCTGCCATAAACTGCGACATAGATATGATTGATTGGCTAACCACTCAGCCACACCTATCCTTCTACCTCAGCTACGTTGCAGTTTATACACTCTAATCGTCGTTTAAGTAACCTCGTTTTTGCTACGCTGCAATTTATGCAACAGATCTTCGCTTTTGTAGCCAGTTACTCGCTTAAAATGGGGTTTCTATTGTACTTTCTGCAACGTAGCTTCGTGTGATACCCTTCATGTAAGCTTTCTGTTGCAGAATGTGCAACGTAGCTTAGCAGCTTGCTCTTTTAATCTTTCCAGTGCAAAAAGTGCAACGTTAACTCACGATTTGCCCCTTTAGCTGCCTGCTGCAGTAAACTGCGACGTCAACTCACAACTTGCTCTTTTAAGCTACCCTTTGCAATAAACTGCAATGTTAACTCACGATTTGCCCCTTTAGCTACCTGCTGCAGTAAACTGCGATGTTAACTCACAACTCGCTCTTTTTAGCTACCTGTTGCAATAAACTGCGACATAGATATGATTGATTGGTTACCCACTCAGCCACTCCTACCTCAGCTACGTTGCAGTTTATACACTCTATTCGTCGTTTAAGTAACCTCCTTTTTGCTACGCTGCAGTTTCTGCAACAGATCTTCGCTTTTGCAGCAAGTTACTCGCTTAAAATGGGGTTTCTATTGTACTTTCTGCAACGTAGCTTCGTGTGATACCCTTCATGTAAGCTTTCTGTTGCAGAATGTGCAACGTAGCTTAGCAGCTTGCTCTTTAATCTTTCCAAAGCAGAATGTGCAGCTAATGACTTGCTCTTTTAAGCTACTGGTTGCCATAAAGTGCAACGCTAACTCACGACCTGCCCCTTTAAGCTACCTACTGCAATAAACTGCAACGCTAACTCACGATTTGCCCATTTAAGCTACCTACTGCAATAAACTGCAACGCTAACTCGCGATTTGCCCATTTAAGCTACCTACTGCAATAAACTGCAACGCTAACTCGCGATTTGCCCCTTTAAGCTACCTACTGCAATAAACTGCAACGCTAACTCGCGATTTGCCCATTTAAGCTACCTGTTGCAATAAACTGCGACGCTAACTCACGATTTGCCCCTTTAAGCTACCTGCTGCAGTAAACTGCAACGTAGCTTCACAACTTGCTCTTTTGAGCTCTTTATTGCAAATCGTGCATTGCAACCAAAATCGAATCAGTCAATTAAATAGTTAATTGACTAGTTAATCCAACAAATTATTAGTTAATTGAGTAATTAATTGACTGAATAGTTAGTTAACTGAATAGTTAGTTAACTGAATAGTTAGTTAACTGAATAGTTAGTTAACTGAATAGTTCGCAAGGTTACTCGAGAGCGAACGGCACGCATGATTACAAGGGTTAGCTCACAAATCGAACATCCGAGGGTTTGTGAGCATATCCCCACCTAATGTAATCGCATATTTCAAAAATAAACAGGTTCGAGTTTGAAAACCCTGACATTATGCTGTCAGGGTTACTTCGTTACAATTAAGCTAATCATGAATAAGAATCGGAATAAGGAGGTCCTGAACGTATGCGTATACCCCCATCATTAAGCTCAAACTCTGCTGCTGCCCCGCTGATTAGCACAAAACAGCTAAACCGTGCTTTGCTGTATAGACAGATGCTGCTGGAGCGCTCCAGCGTAAGCGCTCTTGAAGCGATTGAACGGTTGGCTGGCATTCAAGCGCAAGCTCCAACCCCGCCTTATTTTGCCCTGTGGACTCGGCTTGAGAACTTCCATTACGAGGGGCTGTCTAATCTACTATTGGAGCGGAAGGTTGTACGTATCGCGCTAATGCGATCTACAATCCATCTGGTTAGCGCAAGCGATTGTTTGGAATTTCGGCCTGCGGTTCAACAGGTTTTGGAGAAAAGCCTGCAAAGCACGTATGGAAAAGAGTTGAGAGGCTTGGTACTTACAGCCATCGCCAATGAAGGCCGTCGGTTAGCCGAGGAAAAGCCCCGCACCTACAATGAGCTCGGCAAGCTGCTCGCTGATCAGTGGCCTGAAGCTGCTCCTTCCGCTCTCAGCGCAATCATCCGAACCCTCGTCCCGCTTGTTCAAGTGCCGCCGCGCGGAATTTGGGGCTCCAGCGGCCAAGCTACGCATACATCCGCGGAGAGCTGGCTCGGCCATTCGCTTGCTCATGCACCTTCGATTGAACGCATGCTCCTGCGTTACCTCGCCGCTTTCGGACCAGCGAGCATCAAAGACATGCAGACATGGTCCGGCCTCAGCAAGCTTCGTGAAACAGTTGAAATGCTCCGTCCTAAGCTATGCACTTACACGGATGAGCAAAGCAATGAACTGTTCGACCTGCCGAACGCGCCTATACCATCAGAAGATACGGCGGCGCCTCCACGGTTCCTTTCTGAATTCGACAACATGCTGCTTTCCTATGCCAACCGCAGCCGTATCATCGCCGAATGCTACAAGCCGCTCGTATTTACCGTTAACGGCATCATTCGTTCCACATTTCTAATCGACGGATTCGTATGCGGCACTTGGAGAATAGAACTATCACGACAAGCAGCAAGTCTTTATATTCAATCGTTTGAGAAGCTGGCTGCTGCCGATCGCGAGGCACTAGCTGCTGAAGGAGAGAAGCTGCTTGCATTCGCAGCTGCTTCCATTGCCTCCCGTACGATTATTTTCACAAAGTAATGGCCTAGATATCTATTGCTATATCTATTTCTATATCTTTTTCCATATCTATTGCTATATCCATTTCTATATCGATTCCTATATCGATTTCTATCCGCCCAGATAGCCGGAAGACCGCAGAAAGCGGTCCATTCGATCCAACGCTTCTGTAAGTCTCGATACCGAGGATGCATATGAGCACCGAAGGAAACCTTCCCCGCCTTGCCCAAAAACATGACCAGGCACAGTCGCTACCCCTGCTTCAAAGAGCAGCTTTTGGGCAAAATCATCTGAGCTTAGGCCCGTATGCGCGATCGATGGAAATGCATAAAACGCACCTTTTGGCTCATGGCATGGCAACCCAATCTCCGTTAAACCTTGGACGAACATCCGTCTGCGCTGAGCATAGGACTCGATCATCATATCCTTTTCCGCTAGGCCGTTCCGAAGCGATTCAATTGCAGCAATCTGGCCAAGAGTCGGCGCGCACATCACGGTGTATTGATGAATTTTGAGCATGGCTGCAATCAGCTCCTGATGTCCGCATGCGTATCCGATCCGCCAGCCTGTCATCGCAAAAGCCTTCGAAAAACCGCTGATGAGCAGCGTCCTCTCCCGCATTCCCGGCAGTGAAGCGAAGCTTGTATGCTTCTCTCCGTAAGTCAGCTCCGCGTAAATCTCATCTGAAATAACGATCAGGTTGTTATCCTCCACCAACTTCGCAATCGGCAGCCAATCCTCATACTGCATAATCCCACCTGTCGGATTGTTAGGGTAGTTGATAATAAGCACCTTAGAACGCGAAGTAAGCTCCGCCTTTAGAGCCTCTGCCGTAAGTTTAAAATGGTCCTTCGCGAACGTTTCCACCTCGACGACCTTCCCGCCATTCAGCTGCGCGATCGGAGAATACGCGATATAACTCGGAACGGGGACGAGAATCTCATCACCAGGACCAATCAGCGCCCGCAGCGCAAGATCGATTGCTTCGCTTCCGCCAACGGTTACGAGGATCTCGCTTGCCGGTTCATAGTTCACCTGGAAGCTATTATGCAGATAACTTCCTATTTCCTCTCTCAATTCAAGAAGACCTGCGTTAGGCGTATAGGAGGTTCTCCCCATTTCGAGCGACCTTACGCAAGCTGCTCTCACATGTTCAGGTGTAACGAAGTCAGGCTCACCTACGCCAAGCGAGATAATATCCTTGTTTCCTTCCGCTAAGCTGAAAAACTTACGAATGCCCGAAGGCGGGATTTGCTGTACGATCGGCGAGATCTGATCGCGCATGGACCATGCTTTCATCTTTTTTCCCCCTAATTTAGGCTGCTGAAAAACAAAAAGAGACCCATCCCTATAAAGGGACGAGTCTCCACCCGTGTTACCACCCTAGTTTCACGCCAAGCGTGACACTCTGCTCATGCATCAGTCAATACATGTTCCCGTTAACGCTGGAAATGCGGCAGAGCTTACTCTCGTTCAGCCTGCTTCTCGGAGATGGCTTTCCGCTATGGCCTGAACGTTGGTTTTCAGCTGCCCCAACTCTCTGTTCGATCAGGCCCGTAACGTACTCTTTCTCGTCATGGAATGTAAAAGCTATTCAGCTTGTCATTAATCGTTAACGCTAATCATGAAATTTTCACCAATGATATCACCATTACTGCACAGATGCAATACCCATTTTTGTTTCTATCAGACAGGAATGCTTAATAGTCATTTCCTATAATTTTTATTCATTTTATATATTTCCCTTATAAACTTAGAAGCTGTAACATCCTACTTAACTTAACTCAATGCAATCATGCATCACATAACGATTCGTCATAAAACCAAGGAGGTTGCTATACAATGAGTGATATCGTAAAAAAACACTTTGACGCCGCCGCGCCCCATTATGATCGGCAACGGCGACAGCTTATTCCATGCTTCGATGACTTTTACGGGCTGGCAACCCATGCGGTTGCTTGTGCGAATGAGAACCCGCGCATCCTTGATCTAGGTGCCGGTACAGGACTTTTTTCATCATTTGTGCGCAGCAAATATCCCAGTGCCTCTTTTACGTTAATTGATTTAAGCGAGGAAATGCTCAAAGAAGCGCTTGCGCGATTTGGAAACGATCCCGCTTTCAGCTATATCGCGGCAGATTATACAAGCTACAGCTATAGCGGCCAGTATGATGCCGTTATCTCCTCCCTCTCCATTCACCATTTGGCGCATCCTGCCAAAAGAGCGCTCTTCGCGACTATCCACGCGCTATTGACTGATGGCGGCGTGTTTGTAAACGCTGATCAAGCAGCAGGTGCAACACCCTATTGGGACGAATACTACATGTCTGAATGGCTTAAGGCGATTCGCAAAAGCGGGCTTTCAGACGATGCGATTAACGCCTCAATTGAACGGCGAAAGGTAGACATCAACGCTGGTGTAGAGGATCAGCTAAGCTGGTTATCCGAGGCAGGCTTTGCTGAGTCCGACTGTATATATAAGCATCACGGCTTTGCTGTTTTTACAGCCATTAAAAGCCATTAAAATCACATAATCACATAGCCCAAAGCGCCGTTAATACCAACCAAACTAGTGGGTATTAACGGCGGTTTTTGATTAGCGCGCACTTTACGTAAAATATGCAATGCAGTGTGCAGCATCGTGCATGGCAAAGCAATGCACTGCCGTGCAATGCAAAAGCAATGCAGCGTCGTGCAATGCAGTTGCAGTGCCGTGCATTGCAAAGCAATGCAATCCGTGCAATGCAGTGCAATGTCGTGCATAGCGTCGTGCAATGCAAATGCATTGCATTGCACAGCCCATTTCATCCATTTTTTAAAATAAACCACTTGCAACCCCTTTTATTCCGAGTATAATACTAGGTATATAAAAGCCACTGAGATTGGAGCTGCTCCAAATGACACATTCCGATACACGCATTGCTGCCAGATGGGTTGACGATTATTTGGATCTATACAATTTTGCCGTAACCATTGGGGATGCCGAATGGCAGCAGCAAATCATTCAAACACTGCGCGCCAAAGACAACCATATCCAGCTTGAAATCGAGCATGGCATTCGCGTTGATTTATGGCTCCGTTTCGATAACATCAATCGTAAAATGCTTGATATATATGAACAGCTGCGGAATGCCCAGCATTCGGAACAGCAGCAAAAACAGCTTCGCGAGAAGGTTTGGGAATTTAAGCTTCAACGGGTGATGATCGCAAGCAAGCTGAAAGCTCACTACGCCTTGTAAGCATTATCGTACGAGGGAAGTTCTGAGGGTATTTCCGGACACAAAAAAAAGCCTGCATGCAGTGGTCTGCTTATTCTTGATTTTTCAATAGACGAATTGTCAAGCTAAGTGCGACACCTCGTCCATGAAAGCTTCGTGAGCCGACCTCCACCCTAGACATTTACGGGGCCGGTTGTTAATCAAA
>NZ_JACHXW010000028.1 GCF_014192395.1 Paenibacillus endophyticus
TTCGCTACCGTTACAGATGACCAACTCGCTGATGCCATTCGTTTGATTAACAACCGTCCTCGTAAATGTCTCGGTTGGAGGTCGGCTCACGAAGCCTTCATGGAAGAGGTGTCGCACTTAGCTTGACAATTCGTCTAACTTAAATAATTTCACTTTTCTTCGGACGCGTGTTTGACACTTTTTGCATTCCTTTCTTACGATGCAGAACCCTATCACTGATCCCATTGAATTTAGAATAAAGTCAGTAACACTTGCAATTCTACCTATTGGCAATAAAAATTGCATAACCTCAATGAATAATGAAAGCATCATGCCAAAAAATATTGGATTTACGTTTCTCGCATTTGTATGAAATGTCACAAAAGAAATCAGAACTAAATACATGACCACATTGATTAAATACTCCAGATCCCCTGCTAGCAGAGGAATTAGTTGTATTTTAATGCTAAATTGAAAAGATAAATAACTGTTCGAAGGTAAGAGTGATACAGACAGTATGCCTAACATAACTAATGAAATAACCAGTTTACTCATTGTCGTTCTTATGGCATTTAATTGATCTCCACTCTTTTGTCTTCTGTAATAAATAATAGCAAACACAATAAAAATAGTGATCAATGTAGTCAAAACAAAAGGGAGATACTTGCCGAAAATTCCCCAGTATATTCTAAAATTACCCATTGAAAGTATATCCCCCAGTCATATCGCCTTAACATTAAGTATTCGTCGATGTAATTAAACTATCCTGCCAGTTAGCTTAATGAAGCATCGTCAGTCTAACACTTTATTTTTCAGTCTAGAACTCTATTTTCTTCTAACAATAAGTACGTTCTATACTTGAACGAACTAGGCTTCGCCTGTGGATTTCACATACGGCTGTGACAATCGTGTTTTTACACAGCTCTCTTCTTGATGGCGAGATGAGATCTATTAGACGCTAACGACTACATGTACGAGTACATAGCCAAAAAAGAACGCAGCTCGTTATAGGGCTGCGTTCTTTTTTTGGCTTCTGGAACATACGAATATGATGCTGATTTACTGTTTATTCCGTTGGTACCAGCTTGAGAAGTCGAACGATTAAAACAACCGATTCTTCTCTAGAAGCGTTAGCATTAGGAATAAATTCATGCTCCGTCTTGCCATTGATAATTCCGGCATTGCCTAAAGCGTTAATATGAGCTTTTGCCCAGCTGCCATTAATATCTTCAAATTTAGTGTTTGTATTTAACAGGGCTAAATCAAGTACTCTGGCCAATAGTGCTGCGATTTCAGCCCGTGTAATTTCACGGTTGGGCTCGAAACTTCCATCTGCATATCCTGTCATGATCCCTTTCTCTAAAAGGGCTCTAATGGCGTTTTCAGCAAAGTGGCCAGTAGCATCTGTAACAACTTGAGTTCCCGTAGCTGTGAGTCCAAGTGCATTAACGAGCATTTTAGCAAATTCCCCTCGAGTTACTTTCCCCTCACCTCGAAATGTACCGTCTGCATACCCCTTTACAATTCCAGCTCGCGCGGCAAAGTCAATGTCAGCATAACTCCAAGATGTTATTTTCACATCCATAAAGGTTGTTGAACTTGCTGATTCAGCCTTAAGCTTAATTTCAGCTATTGCCGCTTTATCTACTTTGTCATTGTAAACGGGCTTGTTTACAACAGGCGTCGGTGTCGGCACTGTCGGTATAGTTGGTCCTACTGGTGTCGGTGTTAATACTACCGGTGCTGATGATTCCACTGTTACGGTATAAGTGGTCTTTGTTGTTTCATCCTGCGCAGTAACAATGACCTTGTTGCCTGTCGCTAATGTAGTCGCTTGGTCTATACCATTCGCCTCATAGACTTTAAATGTCGCATCGGCTGCTGGGGTAATCGCTGCTTTAAACACAGCTAAAGTTGTTCCGTAAGGAATGTTCGTTATCGTTTCATTCGCCGCTCCGCCTGTACTTACTGTTCCAATGGACGAGGTTAATGTTGCTATTGTGCTCTTTAGATGAATGTCTGTCAAATCAACCGTTAAAACTTGTACAGCAGATGCCACATTAGCTAATGTAGCTGCTGTACGGACGGAAATCGTATCTCCTGCTTCTACACTAATGTTATCCACCGATGTCGTACCTGTTGCAATGGCTACGTAACTTCCGTTGTTTACGTTGTACTCCATAGCATCCGAGACACCGTTCAAAATCGTTGTATCAAAGCTTGTTCCTGGTAGCAAATATCCCTCTGGAGGACCTTCTTGCACCGTTACGGTGTATGTGGTCTTCGTAACTCCATCTTGCGCTGTAACTATGACCTTGTTGCCTGTTGTTAATGTAGTCGCTTGGTCTATTCCATTTGCATCATAAACTTCAAATGTGGCATGAGCTGCTGGTGTGATCGCTGCTTTAAACTCAACTAACGCCGTTCCGTAAGGAATGCTAGTTATCGTTTCATTCGGCGCTCCTTCTGTGCTTACTGTGCCAAACGTCGAGGTTAACGTTGACTCTGTGCTTTTTGGCTTGATGTCCTCTAAACCAACCGTTAATACTTGTTCAACAGATGCCATATTATTCAATGTAGCTGCTGTACGGACAGTGATTGTATCTTCATCTTGTACAGTAATGTTATCTACTGCAGTAGCACCCGCTGCAATGGCAACGTAATTTCCGTTATTTACTTTGTACTCCATTACATCCGTTACACCATTCAAACTTGTGGAATCAGCGTTTGTTCCTTGTGACAAATATGCTGTTGGAGGGCCTTCTTGCACCGTTATGGTGTACGTAGTCTTACTTGACGGATCTTGCGCTGTAACAATCACCTTGTTACCCGTTGCTAATGAGGTCGCCTCACTTATTCCGTTCGCCTCATAGACTTCGAATGTCGCATCCGCTGCCGGTGTAATGGCATCCTTAAACGCAGCTAACGTCGTTCCATACGGAATGTCCTTGATCGCTTCATTTGCCGTTCCGCCTGTGCTTACTGCACCAATCGTTGAAGTTAACGTTGACACAGTGCTTTTTGGATGAATGTCCGCTAGAGCAACCGTTAATATTTGCGCATCTGTTGCTGGATAACCAGATCCTGCTGCTGTACGGACGGAGATCGTATCTCCCACTTGTACGCTAATGTTGTCTACAGAAGCAGCACCCGTTGCAACTGCAACGTAACTGCTGTTATTTACTTTGTACTCCATGGCATCCGTAACACCATTTAAATGGGTGGTATCCACATTGGTTCCAGGCACTAAACTGCCTGTTGTTGGCGCTGCTGGTCTTCCTGTAACCGTGTAGCTTTCAACCATTGCTTCGTTGTATACCGTTCCCTTAACCGCAATGGCTTTAATGGTCATATCATCCGTCACTACGATTGGTGAATTGTATAGTGTATTATTCAACGTCGGCTCATCGCCGTTCGTCGTATAATAGATAGCTGCGCCTGTAGTTCCGCTGCTAAGCTCTACCTCAGTTTGCCATGCAACAGACCCACCTTCAATATCCGCCGTAGGCGTTTCTGCTAAGAAAACTTGCAGCTCAGGATAATGGCCATCTTTAATGAACCACTCACTGTCGAAATCCCAAGTCGAGAATGTGGATTGTGTTTTCATATCAGCAGTCGACTTCGGTATTCCTTTTCCTGAATGATCGGAATCATTAGAAACTTCTTGATCATAGTAGTTATCAACGAATACGGTAGCATTCTCACCAGAATAAATGCCACCTACCAGCCCACCGCGGGGATAGCTGCCAATAACTGCTCCTGAAGCATAATTATTTGTAATAGAACTTTTATAAGTAATCCCTACTAAACCACCAACATTACTGCTATTATTCGTGGTGACATCAGCTGTAGAGTAGCTATTAATGATCTCGGCCAAATCTTGGTAGCCAACCATACCTCCCGTATAAATTGTTCCTGTAACTTTACCCGTCACATAGCTGTTGGATATCGATGAAGACGTCCTTTGAGCACCTGCTATAGCACCCGTAAAATACAGACTACTATTCACTACATCCACATTTTCGAAACCAATATTTTTAATAATAGAGCCTGATACTTGTTCTCCAATGAAACCGAGAAAGTTCATATTCCTATTTATTTTCAATCCCTTAACCACATAACCATCACCATCGAGTGTGCCGCTAAATGAATAAATAGGCGTCCAATATTGCCCACCATTATACCCAGCACCCGTTGCAGAGAGATAATCCGTTAAGTCAATATTCCCTCCAAGCTTGAAATGGCTACCAGAATAATTACGAATTCTATTTAACTGATCAGGTGTCGTAATAATGTAAGGATCGCCTATCACTCCGCTTCCTCCACTGAAATCTGACGCCGCAAACACTTGCGAAGGATTCGTCATTGGTCCAAATAAAGAAATAATGATTACGAAACACAGCATTCCAATTAAGCTAGTTTTTCTACTTTTCCTACCTGTTACTGATCTCTGTAACATAGCATTCGTTCACTCCCGCTTCATGATTTAGATATAGGCATAGCCCAAAGAACTAATCATAGCCATCAAGTCAAAATAGGTATACTCACTAAAGTTAGCATTGCGCAAATAATGTCGAAAAAGCCAGTATTCGCGCCCCTATCAACGTCGATTACTGGCTTTTGAGTCTATTCATTCCATATGTTTAATCTACTAGTAGAAGTTCTCTTGCTCGCGCAATTGCTTGAGCACGACGTTTCACTCCTAGTTTCCCGTATAAACGAAAAAAATAACTTTTAACCGTTCCTTCTGTTAAGCCAAAGCGATGGGCGATCTCCTTATTGGACAATCCATCGATCAGCGCGTACAGGATCTCTGTTTCACGTTTCGTCAAATGCTCAGGCAGCTGTAATTGATCCTCGGTCGGAATAACTGCAAGATGAAGCTCTACATCGCTTGCTGCACTTACCTGCACCTTGGATTCCTCTAACGATTTTAAATATAACATCCGAGTGATCATCAGATCCAGCATATCCCGTACATCCTTGGTAAACACTCCGGCGATGAGATTGTTTTCTAGATAAAGGAGGGATTGCAACGGTTTACCTGGAACAAGAATGGGCATACATAAAACTGATATCGGCTCGAATCGACGAATATAAGGATCTGCTGCAAAAGAGCTGAGCGAAGCATCTGCAAGCACAACCGATTCGCCCGTTTTAATCACATAACGAACAATCGTTTCTGCATAGACCATTGTGTCTACAGAAGCTCCCCCTTCACCTAACTGATCCGTAATAGAAAAGTTCTCTTCATCGCTGTTCAGTACATATCCTTTTTCTGCGCCAGAATACCTTAGCACCGTTTCAAGAAAACGATTTAATAACATTTGGCTGACATCCTTACTAGACCATCCGGAAACTTGCTGTAAGAGCGTCCTCTCGTCCGCGATTACGGGCATCAATTCTCTCTTCGTTTCCATCGATTCCAATTCTTCCACAATCGTCCTGTATGCTTCTTGCGATACAATGGATGTTGATCGAAGCTCAGGGTATGTCTCCCTCAGTTTTCTGACCTTGGCAACAGCCCCCCACTTTAAAAAAGCAGCGCAGGCATCCGCCATGAGCGTATCCGCTCCGATCGTACTGCCAGTTTCTCTATAACAAATCGAAGCACTCTCTAACGCGACAGCTTCCATTAACGAATGATTCTCCAGCCGCGCAGTACGAATTGCAGCCTCATATCCTTTTGTCGCAGCTGCTAGATTTCCATCTATTCGCATAAACTCAGCTCTGATGAGTAGATAAGCCGAAGACCTCTGTCCGAAATAACCGGTCCATTTCTTCATCTCATCCAATTGTTTGCTAAGCGCTCGACGAATATCTTCACGCTCCTCTTGCAGCGAATCTCCAAACATGGCCGCAAGTGTTAAGGCGTGATAAATATGCTGCTTGCGAACTTGCATCCTTGTCTGCCTAAACGTATTGAAACGGCCTTTCTCTACCCAGTCAAGCGCGTCACGATACCTGCTTTCCAAATAAGCGATTTCGATTTGGCAGGTACACATGTAATAGACCTCGTGATTCAGTGTCTCCTCTGAGTTCATTTTTTGTAAAGGCAAAACAATTTCAGCGATTTCCTCGGACTCATCTTGTAGTCTCGCCACATACCATCTTGCGATCCGGAATATATTGTGCGTCACTTCATCTACAAGCATTTGTGAGATTCTTTCAAAATCTGAAATACGAACAGACAACGCATGTAAATCACCAGTATGCGTAGTCGTACTTGTCAGCATAGCAATGCTCACATAAGTCAAATTGGCAGATTCCATCCCATAGCGTATCGCTTTCTCAAAATGCCGAACGCCTTCTTCCGGATTCTGTTGAAGCCTAGCAAGTCCCCTAATGTAGTTCAGTCGGCATTGCAAGTCATTGCTTTCAAATGAAGCAGAAAGAAGAATAGCCGTATCAATATAATAAAGCCCCGTACGGAACAGAGATATCTTATTTCTAAGAATAACCAAGCCATGTCCAGCGAGCAAATACGCAAAAGCTTCGTTATTCCCGTGCTTCAGGCCAAAGCGAATGAATTTTGAAAATAATACGGCAGCCAATTCTAAGCTCAATGTAAATACTGACGTCGATATCGCCATAACGAGATCAGACAACGCTTTATAATGAGGATCACGATTTATAGGCAAGTGAGCAAGCTCCTTACGCTTACTGTGCAAGGCGACTTGCGCCAGCATTACTTCCTTGGCTATCTCTGCTTTAGAAGGCTTCAGCGGCAGTCTCCAGCCGAATTCCTCTAGCGCCTGCCGACCGATATTTACGGCTATATCATCTCTTTTTAAATAACTATTCATGCCTATCCGTATCATGTGAATACGAGAGCGTTCGATCACGTCCGTCGTTCGCAGCATTAACAGGTTGAGCAGTGCTTCCGCAGCATCCGTACGGCCGCACATATATTCACATTCAGGCATCTCCAGCATCAAGCGATAGGCAATGGATTGCGTACCTTTACTGTCATCCTGAACAAGGCGCATGCCACTATTTAGATAGTGCAGAGCAGCCGTAAACGCTGTCGCAGCTTTCGACTTCAGGCCTGCCTGAAGATTGTATTCTGCCAGTTCGTTTCTCTCCGCTTCATCCGTCATTTCGTCGATTCCCAAATTCAGATGATAAACCATATCGAAAATCATTTCATCCTTCTCGCTTGGTGAAATGGTGCGCAGCACACGTCCGATCTTCAGATGCAGGCCCGCTTTAGCCGATACAGGAATTAACTGATAAGCTGACTGCTGCACCCTGTCGTGTAAAAAAGTATAATAACCGTTATCCGTTCCATTAGCGTCATACTCTTGATACAATAAACCTTCTGCTTCGACGGATTGTAGTAACATTCTTGTATGGAACACGTCGAGGCCACTTACAAGAGCAATCATGGTAGGGAGAAAACGATGACCGATAGCCGCTGCAACAGCAAGCAGCTCAGTCGTTTCTGCCGACAGCTTCCGTATACGATCATCGATTAAATGAAGTATGCCGGTATCTTCGGGCATCTGTGTTACTATGGCTGCTTCCCAAGCCCACATCGAGGCTTCCTCATCGAAATAGATCTCTCGCTCCCTGTAATGGCTATCTAAAAGATGGTGTAAATACATGGGATTACCGCCCGTCTGATGGTAAAGCGACTCCGCAAGCAAGCGAACCCTAGACGTGTTTTCATTCAGGATCTGCGTTACAAACAGTCTAACATCAATATAGGACAGCGGTGATAACGCGATATGCTGGAACAACATCGGAGTTTCGTTCGCTTTCAAAAAAAGGGAATGTTCCAACCAAACCTCTGCATCATGATGAAGCTCTCCACTGCCTATCTCTTCTGCAACTGTTTCCTCTCGGAAAGAACCTATCAGGTATAAACCATGCAGCAGCTTATCTTGTACAACGGTACGAAGCACTTCCAAAGTAGCTGAATCCGCCCATTGGAGATCATCTAGAAATAGAACAAGCGGATGTGACTTGTCTACAAATGCTTTTATGAAAATAGGAAGCAAGCGGCGGAGTCGTATCGATGCTTCAGCAGGTGGAAGTACTTCTACGGAAGGAATTTCGCCAAATAGCGCTTTTGCCTCCGGCAGGAATGCCGCAATAACGCCCGCTCCCTGTCCTAATTCTTTCGATAATCTAGTCTTCACCATACCCAATCTTTTTGGTGATTCGCCCAGTGTCTGCTTAATCAACCTTCGAAGTGCCTGAAGAATTGGCGAAAACGGGATGTCGCGATTCATCAGTTCACATTTTCCGGCAACAAACTGACCGCCTTCGCTTGTAACGGGCACTTGAAATTGCCGGATGAGTGCCGTTTTACCGCTTCCCGCATGGCCGCTAACGATCACGAACGCAGATTCGCCGGAACGAACCTTTTCGTAAGCTTTACGAAGCTGCTCTTCTTCCTCCTCACGACCAAAGAGTGTACGAGGTAGCAGAAACCGGCTTGCCTCATCTGCCTGGGCAATGCCAAATGATACGATACAACCTTCGTTTATTAATGAAGAAATACATCTTTTCAAATCCATTAGCAGCCCATAAGCACTTTGATAACGCTCCTCTGGCGACTTCGACAGTAGCTTCATAATGATAGCCCCAAGCGATTCGGGAAGCTCCGGACGCAGCTCTTTTAGCGGGGGTGGCACAATGGCTAGATGAGCGTGTATCCATTCCTCCGCACCCTCAGCTTGAAACGGTCCTCTCCCTGCAAGCAATTCATAATAGATCATGCCCAGCACATATAAATCGCTGCGTTCGTCAGGTGAACGGTTAAGCCTTCCCGTTTGCTCCGGTGAGATATAGATGTAATCCGTTTCACGCTTTTCTTCAATCACGGCTAGATAGGTTTCCGAATCAAGCACAATATGAGCTGGATTTAAATTGCCTAGGACAGTCCCACGCTTATGTGCCGAATGAGCCTGTTCCGTAATGGATATAGCAATATGTAAAAAGGTGAGAATTTCTAACGGAGTCCCTTTTAGCCATTCTTTAAGCTTAATCCTCTCTGTATGCGGCAACTTTCCCAATCCTCCATTGAACTTTCAAACTACTATAAAATGAATTTTTTACACACTAGTGTTGCATAAATGATCTAGGAATTTTTAATGTTTTTTTGTTATTACTGTGTCTAGGAATAGAAAAGATTTTACAATGGAGGGCAGGTAGTTCCTGTCCATCATCCACTAAAAATGACCAATCGCATAGGTAGGATAACCTATTTTATTCATTTGGCAAAGGATTTCGCCCATTATTACGAAATCGAAAAAAAAACCATCGCTGAAAGTGGTCGAGACAATTTCAAAAAGCTTATGACAATCGCTTACTGCAAGCTTCACCTGTCTACTATTTGGAGAGCATATCAAGGGCTGCCACCAGGCAGCCCTTTTGTTATTCAACTATCGTTTCACGTTAGTTGAACAATTGATTAGTAATTTTCCAATTACATAAGGGTTTATCATCCCAAATTTGTACTTCTATATAACGTTCTGGTCCTTTATCACCGTCGAAATTCCACACTTGAGGTAACCCAAATTCATTTATTACTTTTCTTATCTCATTCAATGTATAAACCTGTTTACGATATGGCTTTCCATCTTGGTATCTCATAGTAGGAAATAAATCGCCGTAAGTAAAACTTATGTTGTCCGTTTCAAATTCATAAATTGGAATTTCAAGTTCTTTACCTAATGGATACCAATCTAAAAGCCAAGGACATTTCCCAAGAGTCATATAATGGGGATGGCTTCGACTGGCTTTACCTCCCTTCGAAACAAATATTTCTCTTGCCTTTAATTCGAGACTGCGACGAATTTGCAGATAATCCACAGACCTCTTACTTGCAAATCCCTTTTTATTAAGTCGAATATTACTGAGAACTCGTTCTGCTTCATCAACTTCTAGGTCAGATAAATTAACGAATGGACCTGTTGATTCATCGTAGTAATGATAAAGTAACTCTCTCATCATATATCCCACCGATACATAGATTTATTTCTAGATTTAATTATATCTCTCTCGAAAGCTTTATTAAACTAATCTGCCAGTTAGTTTAATGAAGCACCGTCAGTCAAATACTTTATTTTTTGTAGTCTACAACAAGATTTGATTTATTGCGGAAGTGTTAAGGAAGTATTTTCAATCTTTTATCCAAATTATCAAACTTTGTTTTAAGTCTACACCTACTGTTTTGCCCCAGTTCTGTGGCATGGTATTATGCATTTTTTCTTATTGGCCGATATCAGAGGTAAAGTAAATGGATTTAAAGGCAGCGAGATTCTCATACGAATGATATTTTAAGGGGGTATAAATAATTAAGACCACTCAAAAACATTCGACGAATAACGTAGATAAAACTAAGGCATCATCTAAAACCATAACTCCTCAGCAGTTACATCCAGTGTTGCAACTGCAACAAATGATTGGAAATCGGGCAACCATGAATGTATTGAAGACTAATCAAAAGCCAATACAACGTAATGAATACCCCTCAAACGATGAGTTAGAAAATGAAGGCAACAGGTTGGCAGGTGATGATAACCGCACACCAGGACTTAATTTATTTAAATCCGATGCTCAGTCGGAACCTGAGAATATGCTTGTTGCAAACTATAACGAAGAAGTTAATAAATGGTTTATTGATGGAGATTTGGCGACTGGTTCATTTTTGTTTGTGACGAAGCGAGATAAAAGTGATTTCGGAACTCTTTATCTGGCCACGGATTCGGAGGTAAAGCCCACACACTATAATGAAAAGCCGATTGGTCACATGGGTCTGGCAAGAAGGGCTGGAGCAGTCGAGGAGGAACATGAAGTTGTTGGGTATGCAGGTGATATAGTGTTAACGGATGGTTACGTTGCTCGCTGGACTAATGATTCAGGGCACTTTACTCCGCCTGGTTTGAAAGAGGAGGCTATAAAAAAGGATAAGACCTATTGGGGATTGCCTTATAAGGCTTTTAAAAATCATACGTTGTTAGGGGACCCACCAGATACTTCTAAAGTAAAGCCATTTGCTGAAATGGTGCAGAAACGAAATGCAATTAATGAAGTTATAGCAGAGGCAAAGGCAGAAGCTAATAACCAGGAGAAATTTATTGCTGGAAAAGCTGTGAAAAAACTTAAAGGAGGGCCGTTAATTCCTAATAGCATCACACAGGGTAGTGCAAAGAAGCTTATTGAATTCTTTGTTAAACATAGGGAACTGGCTGATGAGGAATTTGTTGTAGAAGGTTTAAAAGTGATTATAAACATTGTTCTTGTATAGACCTCTTCTGCAGAAAAGTAAACCAAAATGTGGATTAGCTCCACAAAAAAAACGGGGTACTTTTTTTGTTCTTTCTTAAACCACATTTGTTCTATTGGCATCATCTTACCATGACGTTATCCTGCCCTTCAGCTTAATGAAAATGGAGCAGCTGCCCGATCGCAATCTGCTCTATGTGGTATTCAACTAAAGTTCACCGTTAGCATTCCATCAGTTGTCCACTTTGACGGCCCTCGCCCCATTCAATCCGGTTACGATTCATCTTCTGGTGAAATCCTGCGAAAAAGCAAGAACTTATTTTCTACTGACACCTGACTAGCGTCAAGAGCTTGTTTGCATGCTTTTCTAATTTTTGAATACATTTATGTATTCGATTAACAGGAGGACACGTCATGTCACAACTCGGGCAATCGTTTATGAGAGGAACTCTGGTTTTGTCTGTTGCTGCTTTCATCAACCGGATTCTAGGTTTTATCAGCGGCATGTATATAGCTCGCGTACTAGGCGCAGAGGGAATCGGCATCTTGATGATGGCGCATCCGCTTGTCCCGCTCGTCATTACGATTACGGAGCTTGGATTACCAGTGGCAATTTCCAAGTTGGTCGCAGAGGCCCAGGCTCGCGGCGAGCGGATGAAAGTGAGGCGAATTCTGTATGTCTCGCTCTCTGTCACGGGCGTCTTGAGCGTAGCTCTCACGACCGTATCGTTACTTGGATCAGAGTGGATCGCGTCTATTCTACTAAGTGATCAAAGGGCATATTACGCTATGCTAGCGATTACGCCGATCGCACCGATTATAGCTGTCTCCGCCGTATTAAAGGGTTATTTTCGGGGCATGCAGCAGATGAAGACGATTGCTGCTTCTGATGTGCTGGAGCATACGGTTCAAATCGCTTGTGTGTTAGCATTGGTGCACCTAATGCTGCCTTACGGAATTGCTTATGCAGCTGCTGGTGCTATGGCTGCCTCTGTAGTCAGCGAAGCGATAAGCCTTTTATTTCTGATGACAAGCTACAAGCTATATGGTGAAACTAAGGTATCGGGCGAGACTTGGGCGAGCCATCTGAAACAAGGAAGAAGCACACTCGGCGAGCTGCTGCAAATCGGACTTCCGACGACTGGCCACGGTGTCATTCATTCGTTATACAACGCCTTCCAGCCGCTTCTTATTACAACCAGCCTGGGCATATACGGCATCGGCACAGCTTTAGCCACGAAGCAATTCGGTCTGCTGGCCGGCTATGTGTTTCCGCTATTGTTCATGCCAAGCTTTATCACGCAATCCTTATCTACCGCTCTTATTCCTGCGATTGGTGAGGCCGCGGTGAACAAGAATAGTCTTCTCATTCATGAGAGGATGAATCAGGCTATGTTATTGGGACTTTTGATCGGCGCGCCAGCGACCGTTATCCTGTACGAATGGGCAACTCCACTAACGACACAAGTCTATAATTCGCCTGAAGCAGGACTACTTCTAAAAATACTGGCGCCTATGTTTTTTCTGCATTATTTCGACGCTCCACTTCATGCGATTCTGCTTGGCCTCGGCCGCGCAAAAGCTGCATTATGGAATTACGTAACAGCCACTGTATTCAAGGGTGTGTCGGTCTTTGTTTTAGGCAGTCAATTAGGAATCATCGGCGTTGCGTTCGGCATCGGAATTGGCATATTGATGCAAACACTGTTGAACTTTTTTTCCATCTCGAGTTCGATCGGGTTTTATGGGAGTATTCGTCCTTATATTAAGGTTGGGATTTGCATGATGCTAATGGCTATATGCGGAGACTTGACCTATCACTATCTAGCCAGTCATGGTATGCCGCAGTTATGGAGCGTAATCATTTCAATCATCGGTTCCTTGTTTCTTTATTTCGCTGCTCTAGTCGTGACCGGTATGTTTAATTGGAAAAGCACGCGTCATAGATTTTCAATTCCATGGTAAAAAAAGATCGATATTAAAATGAATCAGTTGTCAGCAGAAAATAAAGGATTATACTGGGTCTCTATATCTCACGCGGATATTCGAGTAGCAATACCATCAGATTCCGTAAAATTAGCTTTAGACTGCCCTAGAAATTGAAACAGCTACTGCTAGGGACGTGAAACTAAGTCCTTTACAGCCGCTGCTTCATTAAACTAAAGTTTCCCGTTTGCTTAAACACGATTTGAGTAACCGCCTTTTCGAGGAAGTAATTCTTCAAAGTCACATGCCTCAACTACATTGAAATCTTTTGCCCAAAGGCTTTGAATAAGCAATGAAATAGACAGTAAATTGACTGCATTATCCTGCCCGTTCGCGTAATGAAAAAATGGAGCAGTTTGCCGATTGCAACTGCTCCATGGTGCGTTTAACTAACGTTCTCCGATAACTAAATGGGTGAGGCCGCGGGCCCTCTAGCTCACGAAAAATGGAGCAGTTGCTGAATGCGAACTGCTCCACAGATCTAACGTACTCTGTTTAATTGAGTAATGACTGTCTAATAGGCATCTATATACGTATTAATTATTTATTCATTTTTAGCTTGATCCCAAGCTTTTTTAAAATCGATAATACTCTCATATCTTTGCTCTCGTTCCTTACTAATTGCTCTTAAGGCTACTTCGTAAAGGGATCTATTTGCTTCCCATTTTGAAATAGATAGATCCATCTCACCACCTAGTAATCCAAATGCGATAGCTCCCATTGTGAAAACATTCGTTTTTGAATCAATAGGAGCTCCTAATGTAAATTCTTCTGGAGATTTGGATCGTCTTGCTCCCCAAAAATTCTCTCCCATATCATTGACAGATGGAGTTTCTTTGTAAAAATCAATATCGCAGATTTTAGTAATATCCTGAGAAAAATCATACAAAATACTGCCGTCATAGAAATCGACGGCTACATACCCTTTTGATTCAACATTTCTGTGGAATTCATAAATGGCATCTAATGAATGCAGCCTTTTCTCAACCGATAACTGTTTGTATTTATAGAACGGTGAATCAGGATGAGTATGTTTAAATGCTTCTCCTACAAATAACCAATGTGAATGCAAGCACTCACCATTAAACCATTCAAAAATGGCAGCATACCCGTTTTTGGTTTCAAAATGATCAACAAGCTTTATAAGATGCGGATGTTCTAAGGTTGTGTATAGTGGTATTGCAGTTGATAGTCGTAAGACTGCATCCCGAGGGTTTCCGGAAAATTCAATTGGTTTACAACCCGCATACTTAACAAATCGCTTTTTGCCATCCTTCTCAATTCCGAAACAAATGTTTCCAGAATCCTGTTGATCAAACACGCAATAAACTTTGCCCAGCGATTGTAGCCATGTAAAATCGTGTTGCTCTTGAAGTTCAAAAGTAACATTGTCAATCTTGTACATTACTGGTTGTTGGTTCATTTAGTCTTCCCCTCAATCTGGGGAAATTCACGTAGTTTACAGGGCTATTTATACGCTATCCCCTTATTATATTCATTTGCCCTATTATCACTAATATGTCTTTTCATAAGACATCACTCCTCTCATTAACTCAATAAATATACCATAGTTATCAAGCATGGTAATCGATGAAATGGTATCGTAACGGGTGAAGTGCTATCACTCCGTAAAATCAAATAGCCACTTGGATATATGGTCATTCAAGATTACAACGACGGCGAGCAATATTTCGTCAATTAACGGGGGATCCAGGCATTTGGCGCGTAATTAATGGATCCCACCAATGTGAACCGGAGGTATTCCAAATCCTTCTTGGTCGTTTGGGTTGGTGGCAGAGTTAAACCCTCATAGGCAAAAAACAGGACATTTTCGGGCTGTTATTTAGACCACCTTTAAAGGAACCCTTGCTCCTTAAACTTTTTAATAAACCAGTTCGTATTAGGATAGCCCACCTGATTGCCAATAGAGTAAATCTTGTTATCTGTTTGCTTTAGCATCTCCGAAGCTTTCTCCATTCTATGATAATAAATGCATTGGGAGACTGTAAGTCACATTAGTTGTTTGAAGACTTTTGACAAATAATTGGGATGAAGTTAGATCCGGTCGGCAAGCATAGTCAAGGATATATCCTTTTCGAGATTGGCCTGGATGTACTCCTGCGTTTTCTTCACTATATTCTCATGGCGGTAAATCGGGACATCCACCAAGCCCTGCCTGAACTGCTGAAGAACCTCAAGAGCCCACTGGTCACGCTGCCTGACATGAAAGAATGTTTTCCCGTACAAATATTGGGCAAGCTCAGGCTTAATCATCTCTAAAAGCGTTTTCCCGTGCTTATTCATAATGTACAAGAAGGCGTTTGTGAGAAAGAAATACACATCCCTCAGATGTTTTGGAGAGCTTGTGGCATAGAGTCTAGAGAAAATACGCTTTATTTCTTTCTCCGCCTCTTCCCATTGCCAGTTTCAAACAAATGAGTTAACAGTCTGTTTCTAATGTTTCATAGATTGTACCGACCGAAACCGTGAACGGGATCGAGGCAAAGTTACCCGGCATCAAATAGCCGATACAGAAACCCTTTATGTCGTACCATCCTTATAGGAACAAAATCCTTCATGACGAATGGTCTCCTTCACTTCTTATCATATGGTCTTCTCTGTATTGCCCGGGACTTACGCCCACATGCTTCTTGAAAACTTGGCAGAAATACCGCTGGTTATCATACCCGACGTTCTGCGATATTTTGAAGATTTTGAAGCTGCTTTCCCTCAACATCTGTTTCGCTTTCTGAATGCGCAGCAAAGTAACATATTCCAAAAGCGTCTTTCCGGTCGATTTGGAATATAAGTTACTTACATAGGAAGAGTTGAGATCGAATCGCTCCGCCAATTGATCGAGTTGGATATTTTCATGGTAATGGGATTCCAGATAAGTTTTGATTTCTTGAACCACCTTTTCTTTTAGGGTGGTTTTCGTTACATTCAAATAAAATTGCACACTCTGCGCTAAATCCTGGCACTGTTTCTGCAAAGATGCCCAATCCGGCGCTTCCAATATCCCGTCAATCATCCGCGTGCGGTCTCCGATCACGCTCTCGATCTTGATTCCATAGTCTTGCTCGATCAGTTCGTGCAGCCGGTTCGCCCATTGGATGCCTACCTTCTTCAGGGTAACGGGTGTGATCAATCGCCCCGTACCCCATTCCATCCAACGATCGAGCAACTCTTCGAACTCTTTCTGTTCGAAACGGACGAAGGATCGTATTTTGTCAGACCAATCGAACATCAATCTCTCGGAAACGCGGGTGATCTCGGGCCAACTGTTCCCGTCCATTACCGGAACGCCGAAGAACAAACCCATTTGACATGCCTTGTCGGCTGCCAAAAAAGAGATGTGCGCATGCATGATATCGGTTACAACCGGACCGATTCCAAACGATAATGAAAGTTCGTCCGATGAGCTGTCATTCGAAAATGTTGCGGCAGCAGCCATCATAATTTCCGTTAATGACGCGTAATCCTCTAGGGCCGCCATGCATAATAAGATAACTTTCTGCTGCTCGTAGAGTAAATCCACGAAGATTCCGCTATTAGCCAAAAAGCTCAGGAGAGCATCCGTAACGCTAGTGTTTTTCATGCGTTCGAGCCAAAGCATCGCCGAGCTTCCGATTACAATGGCAGCAAACTGGTCATATCGTTCGTATGGCGTTTGATCGAACGTTGGACGTTTTCCATGGACAATTAGATCCGTAAACACCGCCCGATCTAATGCATTTGCAATTCGAAGCTCAGGACGATTCTTCGTTTGATCCGCTTTACGCTCTAGACGCTCGATCGCCCTCGAGACGGTCTTGGCCACTTCCTCGAGCTCTGCCGGCTTGATCAGATAATCCACTGCTTCCAGCTCAATGGCTTCTTTGGCATATTTAAATTCGGAATACCCGCTCACGATGATGCATTCCGCTTTTCGGCCTTTCTCCCTCAGGGCACGAATCAGCTCGAGTCCGTTCAGGCCGGGCATTCGAATATCCGTCAGGACAATGTCAGGATCCGACTGAAGAATCCTTTCCAGCGCTTGTTTTCCGTTGTTTGCCGTCCCCACGATCCGTATCCCAGAAGCGTTCCAATCGATCAAGGCCGACAACGTTTCCACCACAAGCTGTTCGTCATCTGCTATAAAAAGTTTATACATGATGTGTTTCCACCTTCATCGCCCGACCTCAATCCATTATGCCGATCTTAAGGGTAACATTAGTACCGACGCCCGGAACGCTGTCTATGCGGATCCCGCGGTCTTGGCCGTAATGCAATTGGATCCTTTCCTGTATATTCCTCAAGGCATATCCCCTCGGATGCATAGCAGCAGGATCAAAACCCAGTCCATCATCCTCGACTTCGAATATAAGCGTTTCCCCTTCTCTTCGTCCCCGAATGGTAATGCTCCCTTTATCCTCTTTCAACTCGATTCCATGAAAAATTGCATTTTCCACCAAGGGCTGAATAAGAAGCTTCAGCATGCGGATATGTACGATACCCGGTTCGAGGTCGATTGTTACCTCGAATTTTCCGCTATAGCGGATGTTTTGAATCTCCAAATAATTTTTCACTTGGTCGATTTCATTACCGACAGTCGTAATGTAGTCCCCGTTATTCAAGCTTAATTTAAAAATATTGGAAAGAGACATGACCATTTTGGAAATGTTTTTGGCATCGATTCGTTCAGCCATTAGATATATGGAATTCAGCGTATTATAAAGGAAATGAGGGTTGATTTGACTCTGCAGCGCATGCAGCTCCGCTTCCTTCTCCTTCAGCTTGGCTTCGATCAATTTGTCCGTCAATTCGGTGTTAGTACGAAAGGTTCGCAAGAATTGATTGCCGATTTTGCCGATTTCATCTTCCTCCTCAAAGAGGATTCCTTCAATTACATCCCGTTTGGCCGCTTTTCGGGCGACGGAAGAGAGCAAGGTTAACTGCTTGGTGATCCGGTTCGAAATCAAATACGAACCATAGGCGGCAAGCAGGAAAGCGAACAGCGTCAATAAGAACGTAACATTACGAATCAAGACGATTTCTGAATTGATGTTCGAATAGGGGATCATGCTGACCACTTTCCACTGGGTCCCCGAATTCGTATCGAAGGTGATGACATATCGTTCTCCGTTAATCGTTTCGATGCGGGTGCCTTTTTCAGGCAAATCATAGAGCAGATTCAATTCCTTTTGGGGAATCTGTTTCAAATCGGCGGTCCGGGAATTATAATAGATGACTTTGTTTTGCTCCAGGATCATTAAATGCCCGTTTTCCGCATTGGTAATGTCTTTAAACATTTCATCGAAGACCCGTCTATCGATTGAAATGATCAACATGCCGATCTGTTCGAGCGTATCGAGGTTATTTAATCGTTTGCCGTACAGCAGCAAGTTAGGACTGTTCTTGACGAGACGGACTTCATCGCTGTTCAGCCACAATCCCTGGCCACCCATGTCATTAACTTGCTGATACCACTTCGACAGGGAGACAGCCTGATAGATATTGTCATAAGTGAATCTGTCCCATTGGTTCGTGACGATCAGCTCCCTTTGCTCGCTGCCTACGTAAACGTAACGTATATACGATTTGTTGTTGGAAATATTGACGATCAGACTACGAGTGGCATTCTGAAGGTCATATATTTCCTTGAAATCATGCTTATTATAGGATAGAAAGGCCTGAACGTCACGGGAAGACAACATCAGTTTCGAAATGGTATCAACGTCATTCACGAAAGTTTGGATATTCCAATTGATTGAGCCTAACAAATTGGAGGTGGTATCGGACACCTTGTTCTCGACCGCTTTACTCAAATAGACATAGGTTAAGGAGGCAATAAGGACGAGCGGCAGCAAGGAACAGGCGATGGACAAAATGATTATCTTGCTTCGGATGCTGATCACTAGAAATGGCCGGTTTATTTTCATGTTATCCCTCTGGTTGAGAAAAGTATTAAGCCTGGTACTTTCAGTATACCTTCAGCCAGGGGCAAAAAAGAGATCAACCTTTAGTCGCTCCTGCGGTCATGCCGGAAATAACGCTCTTGTTGAAAATGAAGTAAACAATCATGGTCGGGATTGTCGTGATACTGATTGCGGCAAAGGTCGCTCCCCAATCCGTCAATCCATACTGTCCGATATAATCCATTAAACCAACCGGAATGGTCCGCGATTTCATGTCGTGAATAAACGTATTTGCGAAGATAAACTCATTCCAGACGAACATCAGATTCATGACGACAACCGTGACGATCGTATTACGGGATAGTGGTAAAATCATCCGCCAGAATACTTGGTAAACACCGCATCCATCCATCACGGCGGCCTCCATAATCTCGTTCGAGATGTATTTGTAGAAGCTCACGAAAAGATAGATCGAAATCGGCAGAGCAAAACCTACTTGGGGCAAAATGAGGGAAGCGAGCGTATTGATAATTCCTGTTTCGTTATAAAGAATGAAAAGCGGTATGAGCACGACTTGGATCGGAATCATAATGCCGCACAGGAATAAGAACAACACGCTTTGGCTCCATTTAAAACGCATCTTCTCAATAACGAATGCGGCCATGGCGCTGAACAAGATTACCAGCACGATAGTCGTCATGGCGACGATGAGACTATTAGAAAAATAAGTGCCCAAATTCCCTTTGTGCCAAACGCTGAGATAATTTTCGAATGTGAATCGGCTGGGTAGGCTAAGCGGGTTATTGCCGGAAAAATCGGTAGGTGCCTTAAAACTGGAGATGAACACCCATACAAGCGGATAAACCTGGATGACTAGCAGAGCAAAGGAAATAATCACAAGAATCGCCTTGGAATAGCTGGAAAATTTCATCTTCAAGTCTCCTTACTGTCCATCAGCCGTCTGATAAAAGCGACTGCTATGAGACTTTCAATGACGATAAATACAGCCATCGCGCTGCCATAGCCGAAGTTCAGACTGGAGAATGCGGTTTTGTACATATAAGTCGGCAATAATTCCGTCACGCGGCCCGGTCCCCCGTTCGTCATGAGATACGGGATGTCGAACCCTTTTAAAGCCCCCGTAGTAGCCATTATGATAGAAACCATCAGTACTGGTTTGATCATCGGCATTTTGATCGAACGAAACAGGTTCCAGGAAGAAGCTCCGTCCATTCTGGCGGCTTCCTCGATATCGGAAGGAATGGAAATGAGCGCAGTATACAAGATGATCATATAAAGACCGATAAAACGCCAACCTTCTGGTACCGATACGGCGGTCAGAGCCCACTCTAAGTCGGAAAGCCAAGGCTTGCTCCAGTCTCCTAGACCGATCTGCTGCAGGACATAGTTTAATATTCCTACTGGTTCGAACGAGTACACGTTTTGGAACAACTGCGCTATGGCTACCGACGTAATAATAGCGGGAGCGAAATACAACGTTTTAAAAATCTCTCTGCCTTTGGTGATGTTGGTCAGCAAGATAGCAACCAACAAACCGAGAAAAACTTGCATGGCCACAATAATTAAAACATAGATCAGGTTGTTGCTAAATGCCTTCCAGAACGTCTTGTCGCCGCCGAACATCTTTGCATAATTGTCAAAACCGATGTAGACCATCTCGGAAACCCCGTCCCAGGAGAAGAAGCTGAAATACATCGACCAAAGGATGGGAGCTAGAACGGTGAACAAATAAACGAGCAATGCCGGCAACAGGAAGACGAGAACGGCTTTGTGATTGCGCAGGATTTTATCCATACCCTTACTCATTCCCCATTTTTTAATATTGTTTTACTTACATAGCTGGCCAACCGAATTTCGGTTGGCCGGCTGTGCTGCGTAATTATTTGAAATATTTCGGCGCATTTTCTTTAATAGCTTGATCCATTAATTCTGCAAAATCATCCGGAGTATAGGCTCCGAGAGCTAAGGCATTCAACTCGGTGCCGAGCAGCTCATTCGTAGCCGGGTCGAGGCGCGTATCCCACGGCACCGCGAAGACGCTTCCGGATTTCGCGATTTCGTCTTGAATTTTATAGAAAAGCTCTGGCATCCCTTGCGTTTGATCAAGCGAATAATTGAAAGGCGAGAATTGGCCTTTTTTCGTATAGGCTTCTGGATATTTTTCCAGGAGGAATTTGAGAAATCCCTTCATCGTATCATCGAAAGTCTCTTTGTTGAATGCAACGCCAATACCCGAGTTGATGAAATAATCGTTATCAGCCGTCTTGGCGTCTTCCGTCATGGGAAGCCGGAAAAACCCGATGTTGTCCTTCATTTCCGCGTTCACTTTATCATTCACAAAATTCATAGTTTCCCACGAACCCATGTAATAGATTCCGGTTTTTCCCGCCAGAAACAAGTCACGCGCCGCGGTGTAATCCGTTGACGCGAACCCTTTTTGAAAGTACCCTTTGGTGCCCAGCTCATGAACGAATTGAATGCCTGCCATGCCGGCCGGCTCCTTAAAGGATGCCTTGCCTTGCTTAACGTTCTCGATAAAATCATTCCCGGTCATGCGGAAAGGCTTATAAGCCAGGTACCGGAGAACCGGCCATTTGTCCTTGCCATCGACGGCAATCGGCGTAATCCCGTTCTGCTTCAACGTCTCGGAGACATTCATAAACTCATCGAATGTCTTTGGCGGTTCAATGCCGATATCCTTAAACATCTTGATGTTGTACCAGAATACCTCGATCCCGTATTCGAGCGGGAAAGTGTACATGCTGCCGTCAGCAAACTGCTGATATTGCAAGGAAATCGGACGAAAATCTTCGTATTTCCCAAGGTCTTGCAGCACTTTTTTCATGTCCACCAGCTTGCCTTCCTGCACCAACTTGGAAGCATAGGCATCGGGATCGGTATCAAACATAGCGGGCATTTCATTGCTCGCGATCAATGTCCGCAGCTTCTGCAAATAGGACGGGCGATCGCCCGTACCTTCCAGAACCAGTTCGAATTCTGGATGCGTTTTGGAAAACTCGTCCGCAATTTCCTTTACTGTAACGGCCGGAGGGCTGTCTACTCCCCGGGCCACGAACCATTTGTACGTTTTCCTGTCCGCCAGAGCTGCCGATCCGGATTCTGCAGCGTCGTTATTATTGTTGTTACCGCCACCGCATGCGCTCGCCGCTGCCATCAGGACAAGAAGCGATAATGCAAGAGTCAACCATTTGACGTAACGTTTCATTTATACGACCTCCTGTGAGTTGGGAACCGAAATGGATACTTGTTCGAATTGAGCCCGGCCTTCCTGGACAAAGCAACCCCAGCCGCCGGTTTTCAAATTATACAAGCGTGTAGTCATGGCGACCTGTCCGGCCAAATATACGACGCAAACGGAATTTTCCACGATGATCTTGATATCATAAACCGTATTGGCTCGTAGTTCTATCGGCACTTCCAACTCTACCGCATGGGGACGATCTCCGTCGATGTGCCACTGCGCCTCACCCTTCACACGACGGGGCCACATATCGAATACGAGACGGTTATGAATCGGTTCAAGACGAATATAATAGGCTTCATCGAGGTCATCGCTTGCACGAATCATGATGCCGCAGCTTCTGGTCCCTTCGGTGAAGGACAGCCGGGCCGAAATCTTGCAAGTTTCGGGCATGGAGCCGGCTGCTATGCATGAGAATGTTTCGTCAGCCGCCGCAGTTATGCGTCCCTCTGACTCCTCCCAATCTCCAAACCGCGAACCCCACTCAACAGGCTGCTTTTTTGCAAAATGATGGGAAATGGTTTCCGGGATGCGAACCGTTAACGTTCCATCCGGTTCTTGAACGACTTCGTGTACGACCAAATTTCCGGCCCATTGCCAATTACCGTAATCGTCCTCGTTTTCCTTGCTTGGATCCCAGCCGAAAGCGTACCGTTTGTTTCCGTCACTCCATGTTTTTGCGGCATAGAACGCTCTGGCGTCAAAAGCGTCGTTCCTCGGCGCCGTCCAAGGTCCGCTCAAAGATTTGCTCATGCGGTAATGAGTGACGAACCGGTCCGAGAACGTGGAGTAAACCAGATACCACCATTCCCCGATCCGGAACAAGTCCGGGCATTCGTGCGTTACGTACATTTTCGGATCCCAGAAAGGTTTTCGGATTTCCCATTTTTTAAGATCCTTGGATGCGCATAATCCGATACTGCCCCGCCGGCGGGACGGACCTTCTTTGTTCCTTGCGGCGAGAAGCATCCAGTACTCGCCCGTCTCTTCGTTCCAGAACACGAAGGGATCGCGCCAGTCATGTTTTTCATATTGAATCCCGTCCGAATAGAAGGTATCTTCGGGAATTTTTCGCCATGATTCCATATCCGTGCTTACGGCATGCATGACGCATTGGAGCGGCTCACCGTCCTCTGCGAATTCCGGAAGCGGATTGTGGCCGGTGTAGAACATATGGTATTCGCCTTCGGCTTCAATGATGGATCCGGTATAACAGTTCATGTCTTGCTCGCTCACGCTTCCATGATTCAGCTTTTCGCCTTTTTCTTCGTAGTGCACGAAATCGCTTGTGCGAAGCTCGAACCAGGAGGTTCCTTCTCCGTGAACTTTTTTGTTCTCCCTCCAATCATGAAGATAGAACAAACGGAATGTACCATCTTTGTAGAAGGGGATGAGGTCTCCCACCCAAGCCCCGTCCGGCTTGTAAAATAAATTCGACAATGTATGCGACCCCTTTCGTTGATCATAACTTGATTATAAAAGGAAAAGAAAACGCTTTAAATTCCAACTTCTTTGTCTTATGTTCAATATTTTTAGCTTTCCACTCGAACATAGAAAAGACTGGTCCAAGATAACGGTACACAAAAAAAAGCCAGAGTCAGACAACTGACTCTGGCTTTCCGGGGTTAACGTCTCCCGCGAAGCAACTCTTCGATTTCTTCCAGCGTCCCGAGCGAATGAATGGCGCCCTTACGAGTGGTAGCGAGCGCCCCGCCGGCGTTGGCGAAGGCGACTGTTCTGTGCAGTTCCTCCTCGCTCCAGTCCGCCGCCTTCGTCTCGCTGCCGAGCACGCAGTGCAGAAACGCGCCCATGAAAGCGTCGCCCGCCCCGGTCGTATCGACTGGAACGACACGGTTGGCTGCCACTTCGCCGGCATAGCGCGTCGTCCGATAATACGTTCCTGCTGCTCCTCGCGTCACAAGCAGAACGTCCAGCCCGTAGCGTAGGACAAGCTCTTCGGCTCCGGCAGCAATATCCAGTGTGCCGGCGTCAGGCAGGCCCGTCAGCAGCGCCAGCTCCTCATCCGACACCTTAACGATGTTAGCCTGTTCAAGCCCACTCTTCATCCAGACAAGCCCAAGCTCCTCGGTTTCCCACAGAGATGGACGCCAGTTCGGATCGTAGGAGATGATCGCCCCTGCTTGCCGCGCCGCCTCAACTGCATGAAGCGTCGCTTGGCGCGAAGGCTCCGAAGTTAGCGAGATAGAGCCGAAGTGGAACAGACGCGTTCCGCTCGTAAGCTCCGGCCTCACTTCGTCCTCCGTAAGCAGCGCGTCCGCTCCCGGCTGACGGGCGAAATGGAACGAACGCTCTCCCCGCTCGTCCAAATGTACGAAGGCCATCGTCGTATGTGCGTCCCGGCTTAACACAAGCCCCTCATCTGCGATTCCTTGCCGTATCAGCACATCCCGCAAATACTCGCCGAACGGATCCTGTCCGACCTTGCCGATAAAGGCAGTCTTGTTGCCCAGTTTTGCAAGCGCCGCCAGCACATTAACCGGAGCGCCGCCGGGGTTGCGTTCCAACAAAGGCTCCCCGGATACCGAAACGCCGTCCGGCACGAAATCGATCAAATACTCGCCAAGTGCCACCGCATCGTAAATTTTGTGCCCCATTACCCTTTGACCCCCGACATCGTGATGCCCTGAATGTAGTAGCGCTGTAGAAACAAGAACAGAATCAGAATCGGAGCCGTTGCTATCGTGCTAGCCGCCAAAATTTTGGACCAATCGGTACCGGCTAGCGAAGAGAACGATGCAATCGCGACTTGAAGCATCTGCTTCTTTTCGTCGTTGATGACGATAAGAGGCCAGAGATACGAGTCCCAGTTGCCGAGAAACGTCATAAGGCCGAGTGTTATTAGCGCCGGAACGGCCGCCGGAATGACGATTCTCAAGAACACGCGCATAACCGATGCACCGTCAATCTTCGCCGCTTCCATGATCTCATTCGGAATGTCCGCGAAAAACTGCCGCAGCAGGAAGATGCCGAACACCGACAGCGAGGAAGGCACAATGAGACTAGCGTACGAGTTGACCCACCCGAAATTGTTCATCAGCAAGTAGTTTGGCACGAGCGTTACTTCACCCGGAATAACCATCGCCGACATAAACAAGGCGAAGACGATCGACTTGCCACGGAATCGCAGCTTCGCGAAAGCGAAGGCGGCCAAGGCGCTTACGACGAGCACGATGACGGTTACGGATCCAGCGACGATCACTGTGTTCCAAATGTAGCGTAGGAATGGATTCGTATCGCTGAAAATAACGTTTTTGTAGTTCTCCCAGGTGAACTTGACTGGCACGAACATATGCCAATTCAAGCTCGATGAATATTGGAACAATTCCTCATAAGGACGCAGAGATCCAGCGACCATCCATACGATCGGAATGATGCAGACGATGGCGATGAGCGTCATCATGATGTATTTAAGTGCAAACCCCATTTGCCGCATAATAATCCCCCTAGTAGTCAGCTTTCTTATTGAAGTAGGTCATTTGCGCAAGCGAGATGATCAGCACGATCGCGAACAGAACAAAAGCCGCCGCTGTGCCGTAGCCCATTTGCATTTGCTGAAAAGCCGTTTTCCAGATGTAATACACGACTGTCTGGGTGGAGCCGTTCGGTCCTCCATTGGTGAGGACGAAGACGATACCTCCTAGCTTGATTGCATCGATCGTCGTCATGATGACAACGAATGCCATCGTCCGGTTCAGCATCGGCAGCGTAATGCGGAAGAACTGCTGCGCTCGGCTTGCTCCGTCAACCCGAGCCGCCTCATATAAGTCTTGAGAGATGTTGTTCAGTCCCGCAAGAAAAATAATCATGAAAAACCCAGATGCTTTCCAAATGCCGAGAATGATTATGCCGTACATCGCGGTATCCGGATTGGATAAAAAGTTCGTCAGCGGCAGTCCCATCGACTTGAGAAGCTGATTCAGGATGCCGAAGTCCTTGTTGTAGATGAGCTTGAACACCGTGGCTGCGACCGAGGTCGAGATCACGACAGGGATAAAATAAGCCGTGCGAAACAGGCTTGTAAAACGCCCGGCTCGCTGAATCAGCATCGCGAGGCCTAGCGAGATCGCTGTCTGTACCGGAATGACAATGACCGCGAAGAATAGTGAATGCCGAAGACTTGCCAGAAACTCAGAGTCATTCATCAGCGTCCGGTAATTATCTAAGCCGTTAAAGGACCGGGTTCCGCCTACCATGTTGTAGTTCTGGAAGCTGATGAAGAATGCTTGGACCATCGGGTAGAAGACAAAGAGCAGAAGCGCTGCCAACGCAGGCAAGATGAACAGCCAAGCTGTTCTCTCTTCCTGGCGCAGTGCCCGGCCGAAGGGATTTCCTTTGCGGCGCTTGGATATCGATGGAGTTAGCTCGGTGTGTGCCATGGTTTTCCCTTCCTTTCAGTTTGGTGGATTGGGTGAATAAACTTGATTCAGAGAGCGAACGCCCTTTACGGCTCGAAGACAAACACGCTCATCGTCGCCGTCACTTTGCCGTCAGGCGTCTTCGCGATCAAGTCGGCTTGTCCTGCACTTATGCCGGAGATGTCAACACCGTTGCCGTCCGCTGCATGTGTCACTTTAGCGACTGACGCGTCGCTGGACGCCCATTCGAGCTGTTGGGAGGCGGACAGCGGCAGCACGGACGACTTCACGGTTACATGGGCGCCAACCGCCAAGTCCACACTTTCCTTGCCGATGAGGATGCGGATCGGTACGTTGGAATCAGGATCCTCGTCACGCCACACCGAGCGCATCGGGTAGAATGAGGCTTCATCTAGCTTGACGCTACCCCGCTCAAGTTCTAGCGACAAGCCATTGCTTAACGGCTCGGGGAACACGATGGCGGATAGCACCTTCGCTCCGTCTTCAGCAAACACTTCGAGCGTGTCTTCGTCTACATAAATCCGAAGAGGTAACCTTCCGTCTGCAGACGGCTTCACCGGAGCCGCAAAGCTCTCCGCGAAGCCCGGCTCGAACGAGACAGCGCCAGATTTCGAACGGTCGATTGTAAGTGTTCCTGCTGCGGCATTGTAGCGGATACTGGTTTCCTCCGCCCCCGTACCATCTGTCCTTACTTTGAGTGCAAACACAGCATCAGCCGAAACGGTGAAAGTCGTATCCAGCTCATAAGAGGTTCCGCGCCACTTCCCGAACGCGTTCGAGTTGGTCGCGAGCTGCTGCGCTTCGAGCTTAAGTACGGTGCCGCGCAGCGAATCGAGTTCCTTGACAGGTTGTTGAATGAGACGTATCCCTTCACCAGGAATATCGCGAAGTGTAAGCTCGCGGGGAACGGTCATGTTGCCTTTCCAAGGATCGGTCGGCATCGTAAACGGGTAGCGCCAGTTGGACATCCAGCCGAGCCAGATACGCCGTCCGTCCTTCTCTGGGATGTCCGAATACGAGACCGCCGCATAGAAGTCCTTACCGTAATCCGTCCACAACACTTTATCGGCGGGATTATCATTATGGAAGGTTTTTCCGTCGAACTCTCCGATGAAATATTGCGCAGTCGATCCTTTGGTCGCCTCGTTGTTGCCGACGCTCAGCGTCAACACCCACTTGCGATTACCACTGCCGTCTACCGGAAGCTCGAACAGATCTGGACATTCCCATACGGCGGCATGCGAACCTTGATTTATGCCGAATTCGCCTGTCTTGGTCCAGTTTCGGAGATCAGGCGATGAGTAGAATCTAACATGATTGTCGACTGATACCACCATGATCCAACGCTTGCTCGCTTCGTGCCAGATAACCTTCGGATCGCGGAAATCCTTGATTCCGGGATTCGGAATGACCGGATTACCCTCATACTTTGTCCAGGTGCGCCCGCGGTCGCTGCTGTACGCGATGCTCTGCGACTGCACGCCGCTTTGGAAATGCGTAAAGATCGCAACCAGCCCAGATTTACCTTGAAAAAAACCGCTCGTATCGTTCCAGTCCACAACCGCGCTGCCCGACCATATTTCGCCGAGCTCATCGCGAATCAAGGCGACCGGAAGATGCTCCCAATGCACGAGATCCTGACTGACCGCATGCCCCCACTGACCGCTGTTCTGGTAAAACTGATGGTACTCTCCCTCGTAATACACCATACCGTTTGGATCACTCATGTTGCCGGTCTCGACACTTAAGTGGTACTGCGGGCGATAGCGTTCCGTATAATAATTCGCGATCGGGTTGAATCGGAAAGGTGCGGGCGGCGCGTAGATTTCCTCCGCCTTGTTGGTTTTTCCAGCGGAATCTTTAATTGAATCGGAGTGGAAAGACATCCAGATCGCTCCTCCTATCGCGAGTACAACCACGGTGCCGATAGCGATCGTGGCTAGGGCCGACATAGACTTTTTCGGATTCCCGCTCATTACTTAACCTCCAGTCCATCCATAGTCCAGAGCCGCATGGCTTCGAATACAATGGTTCCTCCCACCGCCTGAATCTCCAGTCTGCGTCCTGATGCCAGAGGATAAATGCGGCTGGTCAACACTCGATCGCCATCGTTGACAAACAACTCTATAGACGAGTTGTCTGAGAACAGACGGAGACTCAGGCGAGTGGCGGCAGAAGCCGGAAGGTCGGATACGTACACGCCGGGATCGCCAATTCCCGCCTCATCGCGGTTCAATTCAATACGGCGCTGCGCAGCCAGCCAGCGGATCTTAGTGATTTGATCTGTGACGGACCGCGAAGTCTTTACGGACTCGGCGTCGGATAAATCCTCGCATGCTCCACTAATTACGATCCGAAGCTCCTGCGCCTCTGTTGCAGACAGATCAATATCGGCTTGCCATTCAAAGGCCGGCGGCAGCAACCAGAATCGTTCTTCGCCAGGCTGCAAATGGAGTCCGTTGTCTAATTTCGAAATCTCTTGTCCTCGAAGAGAAGCTAGTTCCTCTACTGGCCTCGAGGCCAGACGCCCATCTTCGGTCAGTTGAAGCTCTCGGGCAAGCGTCATAGCCCCATACCAGGCGCGTCCCGTCTTAATGAGTCGCGATCCCCACATGTCCATCCAGGCGATCAGGATGCGGCGTCCGTTGCTGTCCAACATCGTTTGCGCGGCATAGAAGTCCGGTCCGTCATCGATGATGCCGTTGCTCTCGGGGATAAAACGACCTGTAGCGAAGTCCATCTCGCCGATCATGTAGAGATTTTTGACGCCGTCCATGTTCATTGGTGAAACGATTAGGACGTACTTACCACCTAGCGGGAACAAATCCGGGCATTCCCACATATCTCCCTGCGTGCCGTCGCTCTCCGCCGCGACTCCCCGGTACGACCAATCCAAAAGGTTGGGAGACTCGTATAGGAGGGCGCGGCCGCGACCGTTTTTACCTGAGCCAATGACCATATACCAGCGCTCTTCATGCTTCCACACCTTCGGGTCGCGAAAGCCGAAACATTCACCGTCCGGACTGCCTTGAATGACCGGCACCGGATGCTTCACGAAGTGGATTCCATCCTCGCTCGTCGCCATAGTCTGTACTTCCTCCGGGGTACGCCCATCGACGTGTGCGGTATAGAAAAGCACCAATTGCCCCTCGTGCTCCACCGCGCTGCCCGACCAACAGCCGCAGCCGCCTTCAGGCGAACCGAACTCGTAGGGCTCCGTCGGTGCAAGGGCAACCGGACGATGCTCCCACCGCACCAAGTCCCGGCTGACCGCATGTCCCCAGTACATCGGGCCTTGATAATCACCGAATGGGAAATGTTGATAGAAGGCATGGTACTCGCCTTTAAAATGAATAAGTCCGTTCGGATCGTTCATCCAGCCCGACGGCGCCATCAGGTGATAGCGCAGGCGGAACGGATCTTGCGCCGCCCGAGCGGCTCCGGCCTGTACCGCTTCCTCCGCTATCTTAAGCGCATCCTCATGCTCGGATTGGCGGCTGTCTTGCCTCGTGTTCGTGTTTGTCATGTCGAATTCTTCCTTCCCGCAGCTTTCCATGTTTGTTTCGATTGCCTCTATTGTAAGGCTGCGGGAAGGGCCAAGACTTTCACTATGCTCGGGGAGCAACTTTTAAAATGCTGGGTGGGGGGAGGAAGTAGCGAATAGTGGGGAGGGATGACTTCTTCTATAAAAGCCGTTAGCTCTCATTCGTTGTCTGCCGCTTCTCCCGGTATTCCTTTGGGCTGCAGCCATAATACTTTTTAAAAGAGGTGCTGAAATAACTGGAGCTGGAGTAGCCAACCAGCATCGCGATATCCGTCAACTTCAGATCTGTCTCGCTCAGCAGCTCGGCGGCGCGCGTCATCCGGAGCCGCGTCAAATAGTCACTGAATGTAACGCCAGCGTTCTGCTTGAACAAGCCCGACAGGTAAGTTTCGTTCATGTGAAACATGCTTGCCAACTGAGACAGCGTCAACTCGTAAGGATAATTCTCGTCCACATAGTTGCGGACCGCCTCCGCCTGCAGCTGGCCGCTGGAGGTCCGGCTGTTTCGCACCGCATCCATGACCAAATCGGCGATCCGTTCAATTTGCGCAAGTACCTCTTCCCGACTCCGATAGGTCGCAATCGAAGCTTGGCAATTCCATAGCACCTGTTGAAGCGAGGTATCGCCCAGTTCAAACTTTTTCGCAAGTGAACCGAAGGTTAGAATGACCCGCAGCGCCAGGAAGGTGAAGGCGAACATCGGCATATCTCGATTCGACGGGAACAGCTCGAGTAATTGAGCGGAAAAAGCTTGCCGATTCAATGTCTCGATCGCCTGAATCAGCCTTCGCTCCGTCTCAGCCGTGAATGACTGCGCCCAATCCAGTACTCCTTGCTGGGTCGAAGCGGTGGCCGATCCATCGATCGTCTCGCGGCTCCAGGCCAGCATACAGCTGGCATAGCCGTTCTTCGCTTCGCGCCACCCCGACACGGGCTCGCCTATGCCGCCGACGCTCTCAAGCCGCAGGTACATCGCCGCATTGCGCCTCAGCTCGCGAACGAACTGCTCCGCGGCTGCGTCCCCAGACTCCTTACTTCCCGTGTCCACCAGCAGGAAAAACATCATCGACGGGTGCCCCACGTCATAGAATGGGTACACGTCCTCACGCTTATCGGCCGTCTCCCTGCAGAGCATGCGGAATGCCAGCTGCAGCAGATCGCGGCGTCCCTCCCAGCTTCGCAGCCGTCCCGGCGGCAAGCGCATCTCTAGTGTCGCAAAGCGTAGGCTTAGCGCTTCGCCGTCGAGCTTGGCGAGCTGCAAATGGTGCAGTCGATCTCTCACCGCAGACTCGCCTACGCCTTCCTCTTTCACCAATTGAAGGAGGAAATGCTCCTGCATTTGCCGCAGCTGCTGGTTACGCTGAACCTTCTCCCGCTGGCGCTCACCTTCCAGCAGCCGTTCCTCCTTCAACTCGCCCGCCAGCTTCTCGAGCAGCGATGAGAGCTCCGCCCGCACTACAGGCTTCAGCAGATAATCCTTGACGCCAAGCTGAATGGCCGACTTCATATAATCGAAGTCCGAATAGCCGGACAAGACGATAACACGCAGTTCCGGATAGGCCTCCTTGCAAGCCCGGATGAAGGTGATCCCGTCCATTTTCGGCATCCGAATGTCCGAGATGACGATATCCGGACGAACCACCGCCTCGGCAAGCATACGGAGTGCTTCCTCTCCATCGGACGCTTCGTAAGCGATGACGAAGCCGGCACTCTCCCAATCAATCTTCGCCCGGATGCTATTGCGAACACCGGCTTCATCGTCTACGAGCATTACACGGTACATGATGATCAACTCCTGCTTGCGGGCAACCGCATTGTTATCGTAGTGCCGGAATCCGGTGATGAAGCAATGTGGACTTCAAAGGCATCGCCGTATTGCACCCTGCAGCGCGCCAGCACGTTTCGGAGTCCGATACTGTTCCCCTCCGTGTGGAGGATCGCCGTCGTATCCGCCCCAGACAGCCCCCTCTGCAACTCGGCTGCCAGTTCCCCATTCATGCCGATTCCGTTGTCGGAAATGGTCAAGTACAGCCAACCGTCGCGGGCCTCAGCACCTAGTTCGACAATCGCCTTTTCCCCGTTTTCCAAGCTGTATTTAACCGCATTCTCAACCAAGGGCTGCAGAATAAACTTAGGCATCTTAAGTTCACGGGCTCCCGGTGCCTCTTCGATCCGTACCTGTAGTCGATCGTCATACCTTAGCTTTAGGATGAACAAATAATCCCGGATATAATCGAGTTCTTCCGGCACCCACACCTGATCAGAGCTCAAATCCAGCGAATACCGCATCATCTGTCCCAGCGACTCGGTTGCATCCATAACGAGGTCATTGCGCTTCATAGCGGCCAGACCGCTAATAATTTCGAGCGTATTGTTGAAAAAATGCGGGTTGATCTGCAGCAGCAACGCTTTGTATTCGGCGTTTTTACGCCTCAGGTTCGTCTCGTATTCCGTTTCGATCAGGTACTTCAGCCGGTGCGTCATCTGTCCGAAAGCGCCGGTCACATAACCGATCTCACTGTGCCCCCGCTGGGTGTTGGGCATCTGTTTAATCGCTTCGTCGAACTCGCCTCGCTTCACAAGCTTCATGGATCGGGCCATTCGCGTAAGGGGATTCGTGACGCTTTTGGACAGGCCGAATGCCACGACAAGCACGATCACCAGCAGAATTCCACTTACGAGCAACATCGTCTCCTTAATGCGGTTCAGCTTCGCATACAATTCCCGTTCCGGCACGACGCCCATGATCGTCCAGTTCTGATCCGGCAGCTCCTCGTAGAAGACCAGGTAAGGCTTGCCCTGATTTCGTACGGCGAACACGCCGTTCTCCCTCTCTAGCTTCCCAGCCTGATTGGTCTTCCGGAATTTGCCAAGCTCGCTTATCCCTTCCTGCAAGATGGCCTCTACTCCTGTAAACTGCTGGCCTAGCACGCTCTGCCCATCGATGTCCAGCAGGAAGACGCGGCCCGTCTCGCCGAAATGAATCCGTTCAAGTGGATCGCGCAGAACGCTCGTCGGATAGTTGACCTTAACGATGCCAACGCTGGTCAACGTCTGAAGCTCAACAAGAGGCAGCAGGTAGCCGTTCACACTGCGGTTCCTCATACTCTCATCCGGCTGATCCTCGTCCAAGTGAGACCCCGTCCATTTCACATTCTGCTCCTTGTAATCCAAAAACCAAGGTTGCTGTTCATATGTGCGATCCTGCTTCCACAATCCGCCCTTCGCTGTATTAAAAAGACTGATCGAGATTCCGTTGGAATTATTCACCGCATAGGAGGACAGAAAATCCCGCACCCTGCGCTTCGCCAGCAGTTCTTCTCTCTCAAGGGCTTCGCTATTGCGCAGATCGGCCAGCCAAGTCTGGGTAATCGAGCTTCCGAGAACCTGGTTGCCGATATCCTCCAACTGCTTCATCAAGGTCGTTACGTGGGAAGCATACTGCTCGATCGTCTGCGAAGCGGATATTTCAAGGGAATTCTTAATAAGGTTCGCCGACGCGGAAGTCAGAATATAGACCAACGAAACGAACGGGAAAATAAGCAGGATGGAGAAAGCAACCATAAGTCGGCTTCGAAGCGAGTAGAGCATGTCGTCAGGCCTCCGGTGAATGTAAGATGAGAGCTATTTAAACGCAAAAGCCTGAAAAAGACGATCCGCAAATAGCGGACGTCTTTTTCAGGTTATCCTTTATTTCTTACTTCGGCATATCGGCGTAAGCCTTGTCGATCTTCTTGATGGCATCAGCAATCGCCGTATCGACGTTGCGTTTACCAATAGTTACGTCTTCAAGCATCTTGTTGACGGCATCCGACATCTGCGGGAAGATCGGCGTAATCGGACGCGAGCGGCCGTATTTTTGGTTCTGGATGACAAAGACGTTCTTCGGATATTCGTTCAGCTCCGGGAACTGCTCCGCAACGGAGTAGCGAACCGGAATATCTTTCGTCACGCTGCTGTATAGCTTGGAGCCTTCCGCTCCAGTCACGTAGTTCACGAACTTCCAGGCTGCGTCCGCGTTCTTACTCTGGGACGAGATGGCGAGGGACCAAGAGCCGTTGGCCACCGCTTGCTTCGTTTCTTTAGGCAGCGGCGCGACATCCCAATCCTCACCGAGCTTGAAGTTCGGGAACTTCTCGGCCAAGAAGGACAACGACCAGGAGCCGTCGACCGTCATCGCAAGCTTGCCTGTAGGGAACGGATCCGGCGGGTATTCCAGCGACGATACTTTGTCCTTATTATACAGATCTGCGAAGAACTGTACCGCCTTCTTCGTCTCCGGCATATCCAGGTAGCCCTTAGATGTCATACCATCCTTGTCCATGATCTCCCCACCGAACTGCCAGATGATCGGGTACTTGAAGTAAGCGGTCGCTCCCGCGTTCCCAAAGCCTTGGGCCGGATCGATGCCATAAATGCCCTTTTTCGCGTCAGTCAGCTTGATAGCCGCTTCGCGCACTTGATCCCAAGTCATCGGCTCATCCGGGTTTTTGGACGGTAGCGGAATACCTGCTGCCTCGAACATCTTCTTATTGTAAAAAAGTGCAATGGACGATTCGGTAAGCGGTGCCATGTAAATGTTGTCCTTGTAAGTATAAGCCCCAATTGTACCCGCCGGAATATCGTCGAGATTGCCGTCCACATTGAAATAATTCGTCAACGATTGCAATGCTCCTGATTGCGCGTAGGATGCCATGTTCGGTGCATCGATCGCCATAATATCCGGCGGATTGTTCGCTGCGATCGAGGTCCGCAGCTTCGCGTCGTAGTCCGAATAAGGAATCGGGCTCATCTCGACCTTGATGTCCGGATTGTTCGCATTGAATGCCTTCACCAATTGATCGTAAGCGGAGTTTTCGGCGTCATTGCCGGAATTGCGCCAGAAGGTCAGCTTGACCTGTTCGCCGGATGTGGGCTTGTCAGAAGCCGATGTAGATGCGTTTTCTGAAGCAGTTCCCGACGGGCTGGCAGTGTTCACATTGTTGTTGGATGAGCAGCCTGCAAGGAAGGCAGTGACGAGCAGCGCGCTTGTGCCGATGGCAGCAAGTTTTGACTTTTTCAAGGATGATGCCCCTCTCTTTATTGTGGTTGTTTGCAATAACATTGTATCATCCAAGAGAGCGCTTAATAATTCAATATTCTCGGTTCCTGAGTTGCAAAATATTCAGAAGATTCATAAGGCAGGAGCACTTCGCGAATGCGAAGTTGAAGCTGTGGAATTTTATTGCCTTAGCCTTCCAAAAGCGTGAGCGGCCAATTCCGCTACGGAAGAGGTCTTTTTCGTGTGGAATAAGCCGTTTATCATTTAACTGCCAAGGTGACTATCTTATACGAACTTCATCCCGTCATGTATTCAATTCAGCTGTTTATCAATATAACCAGTTGATTGAAGCAGACGACAGATCAGTACGGTCGCTTCCGCCCGTGTCAGCGTCCCCTCCGGATTAAGCTCTCCTCTGTCGTTGCCAGTCAAGAGTCCGTTTTGAATTAATATAGCCGCAGCTTCGTGAGCCCAGGGGGCTAATTTGCCGACATCCTTGAAGCCAGACAGCGCCTTGGCCTGTTGCTGCGAAGGAAGTGGTTGAGTAAATTCGCCTTGAATCAGCTTCATTGAACGGTATATAGCGACTATTGCCTGCTCCCGTGACATCAGATCACGTCCGTGGAACGTAGCGTCCTCATAGCCTTGAAAGATATCATATTTCTTGACTGTCGAAGCGACTACAAAATCCGCGCTCCCCTTGTCCATCAGCCCTAGCCCACGTGCTATTATGGTTGCGAATTGTTCGCGCGTAATCTCCCCATTGGGAAGGAAGTGTCCCTGTCCAACGCCGTTAATCAAAAGTCTCTCCCCAGCCATATGAATGACGTTGTTCGCCCAATGATCCGCTGTATCAGAGAAATCGCCTTGACCAGAAGCGAGTGCGTATGTGCGGAGGCCACTCCTCTCCTGCGCCTTTGCATACTTCACACCATCAACTTTTACTATGGTGGTAGGCAGATGACTTGCAGTTCCATCGGACTGAATCGATACAGCGGTTAACGCCGCCGAATCCCCCATACCATCGGGAAGCGCCAGCATTACAGGATTGTAACGATTAAATTGTAATACCTGTCTTTTGTCGTCCACCAAGCGGACCAAATCGACAGCGAGGGGGGCGTTCAGCAACTTGTATCCGCCAGTTACCGCCTTTTCCTTCGAAACGGCAATCAGTTCTTTGTCTGCATTCCGGATCGAGAGCTCAATCGGAGCAAAATCCGTATTTGATGTGCTTTGTGTTGACCCTAGATCCAAACCTGCGGCTTGAAGCGCTATTATCGCTTGAGGTGTATGGATCGTTAACACCGCCTGCGACGCTGCCAACTGCTTAAGGTCCTTCACTGTTAAACCATTAATCAATACATCTCGAGATTTTTTTACTTTTATATCCATTTCGGGAACATCGATCGCTCCTAGCAAAGCGTTAAGCTTGCCGTCGTCAATGGTGATTTCAATCATCGGTTTCCCGTCCCGGGAGACCTCCTTGATGTGAGCAAAATCAGATGTCTTGCCGTCAGCAAGCAACTCGGCAATGTCTTTGGCTGGCACTTGCGGTACTGAGTCTGATTCTTTACCTTCATTAATCGGGTCACCGCCATTTCCGCCATCACTCGGCACGACGGGAGTCTTAATTTCTTGCATCCGCCATTGTTGACTCGAATCGGTGACGTCTTTTGCGACAAGGGAGATATCTCCTGTTACGTTTGCCTTCAACGACAGTTCGGTGTTTTTCTTGGAAGTGATTGAATACGTCCCATTTTCGTCTTCGATCAACTGCCAGCGTTGATTATCGTATCCGAGATAAGGATAGAGTTGAATCATATTCTGGCCCGTATCCCAATCCAGCGCCTTACCGCTCGATGCGGATCGAATCGAATAGTCACCGTTTGCAAGCGGCACGATGACCCATTGCTCATTGTTTCCGCCTGAGTAGACTACCGATTTCAGTCGCGCAAAGTTATCTTGAGAATCGACGCCCAATACACGGCCGTCCGCTACACTCGTAAGGCTATATTTCCTCGTATCGTGCAGTGTATCTCCGGTTACAATTGTATTTTGATAATAGACGTAACCTCCAAAAACATTCAATCCGAAGTATCCTTGGCTAAAAGTATCGTCAGTAAGATGAACGACCTGTTCTCCATCCAGTTCGATGTGAATGAACATGCCCGTTGCCACGATCTTGACATGGTAAATTCGGTTTTTATCCAGCACTCGAGGAACTTTGGCCAATACCATCCGATCTTCGACATCCGATTTACCGGGAGCCTTGTAGAAAAGGCGCAACATTCGCAGATTCGGATCCAGATTAAAATAATATCCTGCTGTTCCGTCCGCATTTGCCCTAAATAGAATTGAGGCAGCACCACTATCGGTAAGCTTGACATCGGTCTCATATACGAAGTCCGCTGACTGTTTGTTTGACATGTAAGCCGCATCAGAGCCATAGAAGCCGCGAATACCTTGCGCTGTCGGAACCCATTCTGAAAGCGGATAAGCCTTCCAGTCCTTCAAGTTAGTCGTAAAAGCTCCGACCGACACCTTAAAGGTTCGTTTCACTGCTCCGTTCGCCATAGCTACCGTTACGCTTGTCTCACCTTGTGCAATTGCCTTCACGACCGCAACGCCAGCCCCGTCTGTTGTTACAGTGGCAATGGAGGGATTTACCGATGTCCAAATCAGCGTTTTATCCGTAGCCGTATAGGGCACGACCGTGGCATATATACGCCTCTCTTCTCCAACGCCAATCTCAACGGAATCCCTATCCAGCCGGATTTCACTTGCAACTGTTGTTCCGTCTATCGTAGCTGGCTTCCAAACGTTACGCAGTGGATATACTTTTAACGAGACGACTTTGATCTCTCCGCCTTTAGCGTACAAAGTTAGACCGTCCCTAGCACCGTCCGGGAATATTAATTCGGTAAAGGTCTTTTTGCCTCCATCTGCAAATACTTCAAGCGAAGATTCGTCAATCAAGAGCCGCAAGCTGATGGTTCGGTTGACTGGCTTGACAATTGCCTCATGAAGGGTAGTAAATTTATCCGAAAAATGAATAAATCCAGATTTCGAGCGATCCACAAACAGCGTATTTGTAGCCGATCGATAACCTACGACCGTCTTTTGATCTCCGCCCTCGCGCACCTGAAACCCAAACTCCGACGCCGCTCCTGATTCAGGCAGCTCCAGCTCCGCCTCGACTTCGTAGGCGCTTCCGGAAAGACCAGTCAGAAGGTTTGTCGTCTGTGGCGTCACGCTCTCGTTACTCCAGGTCAGTGGTTCGCCTTGCAACGATTCCAACTCGCTCACGGGCCGCTGGGCAAGACGAAGACCTTCATCCGTATCTACGAGATAAAGCTCACGAGGTATCGACAACACGCCTTTCCAGGGTGAAGTAGGAAAGCTGAACGGATAGTCCCAGTTCGTCATCCACGCCATCATTATACGTCGGTTGTTAGGGGCATTCTGAAACGTCATGGAAGCGTACATTTCTTTACCGTACTCTATTTTAAGCATTGTTCTGACCGGATTGTCATTGACGAACTTTCCGTCCTTTGTCAATTCTCCAATAAAGTAGCGGCTTTCTGAACCTTGCGTCTTCGGATTTGCTCCCGTACTGATCATTAGCACCCATTTACGCACCGTGCCGCCCTCTACCGTAAGAGGGAAGAGGTCGGGGCACTCCCAAACGCCTTCCTGCCATTCGCCCCCAACAGAAATTTCGTTAAATCCGAATTGATCGGTGCGCTGCCAATGGATCAAATCGACGGAAGTTAGAAAATGGATATTGTCACCACCAGAAATGACCATGACCCAGCGGTTGTTCCCATCATCACGCACGACCTTCGGATCGCGGAAGTCCCAGCCGCCATCTTTGCCGCCGGGATTAGGAACGATAGCTTCGTTGCCATAGTACTCCCATGTTCGGCCGTTGTCCTTGCTGTAGGCCATGCCCACCTTCTGATTGCCGCCGGGTTTATCGGGATTGTACGACGTATAGTAGGCTATAAGGCCTTGACCGCCTACATCCCCAAATAAGCCTGAATCATTATTAAGATCGGCTACCACTGAGCCAGACCAGATGTGGCCCAGATCGTTCCACTTCAAAGCGAAAGGCATCTTCTTCCAGTGTAGCAAATCCGTGCTGATCGAATGCGCCCACTGACCTCCGTCCTGATGGAACAAATGGTATTCCCCTTTGAAATAGACAAGTCCGTTAGGATCGCTCGCAGAACCTCGGACAGGCGAGTAATGATATTGAGGACGGTATAGTTCTTCATAATACTGGTCTAATGGTGTTGCGTACATATTTTGAAAATAGGATATGCCATCTTTCACTGCTATCCCAACGACATCTTCGCTCAAATCGTTCTCCAGCCCCTCCCACTCCAATACAGGGTCCGCATATCCATCCACAAACACAGTTATCGAAGCGCCTTTCATGATCACCTCTATGTGATGCGATTTGCCAGCGGCAAGCTGCGGCGCTTCGCTTTCGGCCTCGATAGTCACATTGTTCCGGTCTTTTTTCAACAGTGATACCGCATGATCCGGTCCCGCTGCAAGCAGATACCCTCGCGTGCCATCCACGCTAGTCCGTAACTGTAGTGCCGCCGTCACGCCTGGCGTTTCTTTCCCCCTGATGAGATCGCCTTCCAGTATCAGGTCGCCATCATAGTCCGAAGCGCTCTGCGGTACGAACGCCGTCCGAATCGACCATTCGCCATTCTCACTGTCCCCCCGGATGCCATTTAAATGAGGTTGCCAAATGCCGCTAACTGTGTTCCAGTTTTGCAGATTTGTTACAGGTTCGTTCACCATCACGCTCTGAAAGTACACTGACCCTCCATGGCTATACATCCCCAAACGCCCATTGGCGTACGTAGATGTTTGTGCCTGCAGCAAGGGGTCGTATTTCCCGTTCCAATACACTTTCATGGTATGCCCTTCCGCTTTTACGCGTAGTCGGTACGTTACTTCCGTCGTGATGACAACAGGAGCCTCAGCCAACAGTTCACTTCCCCCCGCCTCATTCAAAGAGAATAAACGAAGTTTTTGAGTCTCTTGATCCAGTTCTGCCAGATACCCGTTTCTCCCGGTGTCATCTGCACGCAACAACAGCCCTGCCGAAGCTCTAGGCGTGACGATCTTCAGATCCGCTTCGAAGTCCAAGTCGCTACCTGTCGTCGTCGCGAGTGCGGAGAAATGACCTTGGGAGCTAAGCTTGAGCCCGTTTGCATCGGAGCTCGCATCTCCAATTCCGCGGAGCTGCCAGCCTTCTAAATTACTTTTCAATCCACTCCAATGTACGGATGAATCGTCTACGTAAATATTTTGAAAGACGACGGTAGCATCATAGACATGTAAGCCGAACAGGCCGCTAGTGTAGGAGGCGTCCTCGGCACTCAAGACCGGGACCGCCTCTCTGTTCCAGTACACCCGCAACTGCGAACCTTCTGCCACTGCCTTCAAATGATGGGCCTGACCTGTAACCCATTCGACTTCCACTTCCTTATAAAGCCGGCCAGGTATACTTTCATTTGAATTGAGCAGCCTAATCGTCGCCTTGCCAGGAGAATCTCCGCGCACGATCTGTACCATGTACGACTCCCAACCACTATCATTCGACCGAAGCACCAGCGAGGCAACGCCTTGTTCGCTCTTAAAGGTGATATCGGCTTCAAAAGCCGTATCAGATATCGTCTTGTCCGACATTGCAAAGAAATTACTGACCGAGGTTAGCTTGAGCCCTTCCGCCGTTTCTTCAAACGTCCCGGTTTCCTTCTGAGACCATCCTCCGACATTGGAAGATAGACCTGTATTGGGGGCCTTAAGATCCTTGATCATCACATGCTGGAACAAGGCTTGGGTGTTATAAACATGAAGACCGATTCGCCCACTCGAGTAAGCGTTATCATTTATACTGAAAACAGGTGTTTCCTCACCGTTCCAGTATACATTCAGCTTCTCACCCTCAGCCCTGACCTGGAGTTTGTACACCGTATTTATATCAATTTGTACGTTCTGCTCTTGAAAGAGCCGATTAGGCGCCTGATCATCCGAATTTAACAGACGCAGTTTATTTTCGGCTGGATTCAATTGAACCATATAAGACTTCCAGCCATTGTCGTTGGCCCGGAAAACGAGCGATACGACACCGCTATCCTTGGCGAGCATTACATCTGCATCCATTTGAAAATTATCGAAAATTGCTTGGTCGATTGCAAAATAATTGCCTGAAGAATCGAGCTTGAGCCCTTCTTCCGTATCTTCGTAGGAGCCTGCATCCCCACCATAGCCCCAACCTGTCAGATTGGTTTGAAAGCCCGGAACAGATGAGGTAATCTGCTCGGCGTTCACGTTCTGAAACAGAACGTCGCCATCCCATACAAGAATACCGAGCTGCCCTGTTGCCAGGGAACTATTTGTCACATCAAATATTGGCGTCTCAATGGAGCCGAAATAAACTTTAATGGAGGTATCCCCGGCAACGATACTTAGCTTGTAAGGGGTATCCGACACAAGTGGAGAAGTAGGCGTATAGGTATTGGATAACCCGCCAGGCCCCGTCAACCGGATCGAATTTTGCGAAGGCTCGAGCTGAAGCTTGTAGGAATCCCAACCACTCGCGTCGGCACGGAATACCAACGATGCATGACCATTATTGCTCTTGAATGTCATTTCCGCATCATAACGGAAATTTGTCCAATTGCCTTCCGCCAGCATCATCGTATTTTTGGCGGCAGAAGAAATCAGCTTCCCCCCTGGAACGTCTGACCAATCATCTCCTTCCTTTTTTGTCCAACCAGTCAGATTGGAACTCCAAATGGTCTCCCCGTTGGAGATTACATCCTTGTCAATCGTTTGCAACCCGGCCATGCTTCGATCGGTGGTTTCTTCTGCTTTAACTGAAGCCACTACCTGCAGAAAGAGGGCTAATACCAGCGTAAGCGACATAAACAACTTAAATGCTCCCAAATACCTTTTCCCCAACTAAGAACAACCTCCTTGTGTAAGCTTATGATCAATTTAATCTAGCCTGTTTTGGAATGATTTCAATTTGATCTGATCTGTTCTTTAGATTTTTGGAGCATATAAAATCATTCAAGAGATAGCTAGAAAATTAAAAGAATAAAACAGAGCATTCTGAAAGGAAACCCATAAAAATTTAACTACAGTACACGATAGGTAGAGAAAAACGATTTTTGCATATACAGAAAAATATAAGCGCTTACAAATTTCTGCTATAAGAAGGGAGGAATTAAACAAACTCGGTTCGTCATGAACATGCAATGAATCTTCTATCGAAATGTTCTGCAACGACGGAAAAGTCACGTTCAGCGATACCATATTCCCTGAACCGACCCGCAAGAGAATGTCGATCTACACCCTCGGCGGTAATGTAAACTTGGTTTCGTTGAAGTATTATCCGATGGCTAATACGTGGAGATAGCACAATATATTTCAGGTCCCATAGCCATTCCCTCCCCCATAATAATAAAATGCGACACCCATTCCGCTTTCTCGGTTGGATGTCGCATTTTATTTCTTTTGTGATTCTGAATCAGCATTTGCTTTATCGATCGTTGTTATTGCCTACGCGAAATATGGACTCATTTACATTTAGTGTTCAATTGTAAGAACGAGTTGAGTTATTAACCTATCCATTATACATTAGGTTCTTCAAAGCTACTGAGGCCGGATCTTCCGTTTGATTGGATTGACTTCAAACAAGGGGCTGTATCATGAGCAAAGAAAAAGTAACGATTCAACAAATTGCCGATTCCTTAGGATTATCCAGAAATACGGTATCTAAAGCACTGAATGGAATGAGTCAATTCCTCAGGAGACTCACAATAAAGGAATTAAGCGCGCTATAGAATACAATTATAAGCAGTTTGCTTATGTTGACCCCGATGGATATTAAATAAAGAATCATGGCAATATTGCATTACTAACCTTTTGTTAATGGAGAACGAATCCAGTACTTTCTTCATGACCAAGAAAATCATCGATCAAGGCAGCATGACACTTGGATTCATAGGCGATTACATGCACTGCAAGAGCTTCCATGAGCGATGGATCGGATTCAACCTTGCTCTGAAAACTTCAGGCATTAAACCTGATGACAGTTATAACATCACCGAAGCAGACTGGTTAATTGCAGATCCTAAATGGCTGCTCTGTAAGGAAGAAAAGAGAGGTACCATAACGATAAGCGTTCGCCGAATGGCAGACGACCTGCTTATTCAAGTGAAGGATGACGGGATCGGAATGCCTGAAAAAGTGTTGGAAAACTTCCGACGCAACCTGCCGGTTACACATAATTCTAGCGAGACCGGAGGCAGCGGCTTTGGCTTGCGAAACGTTCAAGAGAGAATCCGCTTGCATTACGGGGGAAACTACAATATTGTGATCACAAGCGAGATAGGTGTCGGTACCATGATAGTACTTCGCATCCCCGCCGTGCTTATTACCGAGGAAAACCAACAGGAAATAGATATATAGTTACAATCGAAAGCCGCGCTCTCTGAAGAGAAGCGCGGCTTTCGATTTGCTTGATAAGACTACGATGTAACACTTTCGACAATCGCGACACCCCAACGGTCGAGTTCGATCTGTTCATTTATGCAAACTTTACGGTTCGAGAGCAGCTCGGTACCGACCTCGTACGAATAAGTGAACGAAATAGACGCGTCAGAATAGTTGAAAAAGTAGCGAATCTCCCGGCCTGCTTCATTCGTTCCGGACTTCACGATTAATGGGTAGCGACAATCTTGCTCGAGGCCCCATAGTCCTGCTGCCTTGCTGGCACGTTCCAGTACTTTCGCCATGACTTGAGCGCTCGGCATGCAGCCGATATACGTCGCGATGCCTTGGCCGTAACGATTCTCGGTAACGGCTGCATAAGCCCCCCAGTGCGGGTGCTCGTACCAAGCAAGCGCTTCCGCAGTCGTCGGGTAAGCAGCTCCATCCAGACTTCTACCGTGTTGTGCTCCGCACCTACCCCGAACGGGTCTCCCTTGAGTATCACCTTATCAGGTTGGATGAACTGGCTGTACCGAATGCCGCAAACCTCGTCGATACGTCCGGGCTGCACATTCGTCCGGACCTTGATATGTTCGTTTGCAAAACCGCTCTTGAACGTATAAACAACATGTCCGCCGTTTTCCACATACCGGTTCAATCGATCCAGCGTATCGTCCGATGCCGCATACAGCGCAGGGATGACAATTAGGTCGTATTGATCGAGTGCATCCGAATCTGGCGACAGAATATCGCAGCCGATGTTCATTTCATACAGCCGGTCATACATGAGGCGGACGATGTCATTGTAATCGGCTTTCCTTCCGGGCAGAGGGAACATTGAAGCGCCGTCAACGCTTCGTTGCTGACAAGCAAGGCTGCACGGTTCTTCTTCTTCAAGTTAATGAGCTTCGGAGACAACCTCGCGAAATCGCGTCCGATTGTCATCGCCTCTTCGTATGTCGGGTTCGGACCCATGTCATGACTGAGAAGTCCTTTCCAATACGTCTCGATAGCATTGTGAATGGAATGCCAATGCCAGTACTCGACCATATTGGCCCCTGATGCCAGAAGGCTGAATGCCTGAAGCCGCAACTGACCGGGGTATGGCGTCCAATTCGGGAAAGCTTGTGCCTGCGTCTCCAGCACGAAGTAATTTGCTTGCTTGAGTGAACGGGCGGTGTCACCGCAGAACGAAATCTCTTTACCGGTGAGATTGTCTTGCGATGGGTGATAAATGTCTACACCGACGATATCCAGCGTTTCCGCCGCGGAAAAATGGTCAACATCCGGCTGCACACCGTACGAACCGTCCCTCCAGCCGAAGTCAAAATTATGCGTAACGAATTGGTCTGGGCGTTTGTACTCGTTTACAATCGAAGCTTGCAATGCCAGAAATTCAGTGAAGAGCCGCCGCTGGAAACGAGCGAATTCCGCCCCCAGGCTTCCGTTAATCGCGCCGACAACAGAAGGGAAATCTTCCCAACTGTTAATCCGGAGGGATTGTCTTAGAACATGGCCGGACACCTCTATTCCGTATAAGTTTAAGTGCGGTCTTCACGATAGGCGCCGGGGGTAACCCCCGTAAATTTCTTGAATACTTTAGAAAAGTAATGACTGCTTTCGAACCCTACCCGCTGACCGATTGCATTGACCGTAAGATGCTGCTGATGGTTGAGAAGCTTCTTCGCTTCGCGAATTCGCAGGCCGTTCAAGTAGTTTACGAAGTTTTCTCCCGTTTCCTTCTTGAACAATCTGCTGATATAGTGCGGATGTAGATCCATCAGCCCTGCAAGGTGCTCCAGCGAAAGATCCTGCATATAATGCTTGTCCAAGTAGGCCAAGATGCGCTGGGCATGAATAGCGTAGCCGCTGGAATCACTCTCGATGGGAAGCTCCTCGGCAATACGTTTCAGCAGGTCCGCAATTTCATCCCTATCGACCGGCTTCATCAAATAGTCGACGACCCCCGCACGCAGCGCTCTCCGCGCATATTCAAAGTATTCGTATCCGGTCAAAATGATGAAGCGGTCGCATAATCCCGATTCTCTGGCTTCTTCAATCAAATCGAATCCGTTCTTCTCGGGCATATGCAGATCCGTCACGGTGACATCCGGCAGATAGGCTTTCATCACATCAAGCGCTTCGGGCACGCTGGAAGCAGCTCGAACCTCCATACCGAGAGGCATCGACTCGTTGACGATCTTGACAATGCCGTTCAAAATCAATGGCTCGTCATCCACGATCAATACTTTCATTCTACGCCTCCCCCTTTATCGATGATGATAGTGACGCAGGTCCCCTCCCCTTGCCTGCTTTCAAGGGTTAGCCTTGAAGTGCCGCGAAAAAATGATTTGATACGCTCGCTTACATTATAAATACCTATACCCCGGCTTTCTTCCCCTTCCGATCTGAGCTCTGATCCATTCGTTATTTGATTTTGAATGGCGAACAGTTTATCTAACGCAATTCCAGGGCCGTTGTCTTCTATCCTGATCCGGATTTCTTCAGACGTCTCTTCTACCTGAAGCCGAACATGAACGGGCCGGAGAACGGCGGACGCGCCATGCACGATGCTATTCTCCACTATCGGTTGCAATATAAAGCGAGGACACGCAATATGCTTCGCCTCGACTGAAACGTCAATTTCGTAAGTTAACCTGGCCTGCAAGCGCATCTTGTGGATTTTCAAATAGAAGGTGATCATTTCAAGTTCTCTCTCAAGAGTCGTCACGTCCTGCTTCGATGACAGGCTGTATCGCATTAGCTTTCCAAACCAGAATGATATATCCGCAGCCTCTCTGTCGTTGTTCGATTCGGCGACCATTCGGATCGTTTCAAGGGTATTGTACAAAAAATGCGGTTTGATCTGCGCCTGCAGTACCATGTAAGCGGCTTCTTTATTCCGAAGCTCGGCGCGGTGTGCATTATTGATTAATTCGTCCACGCGTTGAACCATGGAGTTGTAGGTGGCTGTAAGAAAACCTATTTCATCCTTTTCATCCAACTTGTCGTGCTTAATGATGTGCTGTCTCAAATTATCGTTATTCAACGTTCGCATAAATCTGGCTAATCTCAGAATCCGTTTGGTTATGGTCGATGCCATCGCGTAATAAGCAACGGACAAGCCGACCAACAAAAGGACAATTAATGTTACTAAAATAAGTTCTCGCTGCTTGATCGAATAAAAAACTTCGCCGGCTCGTCCCGCAACAACAACTCTAACGTTCAGTTCATCGATATTTATTCCGTTGACGATCGACTTTCGATTGATGAAAAATGCACTATCGTCTTGCCCCAACCGATGTAGAGTCTTTTCGTCAAGCGCCGATGCCGCCTCGCCTTCGTTAAGCGGTCGACCATCAGGTGACAACAAGAAGGCATGCCAATTCCCTTCCACTCCGGCCGCAGCGTAAAAATTCCCAATCAGACTATTACGAATTCGAATCTCCAGAAGCCCGATTTTTTCCGTAAATTGTGTATTGTAAATATGCTGATAATAGATCAAGTCAGGCTTTGCCGCTTCGGGCTCTTCGCGTATCCACAACCCTTTGCCTGGTTTCAAATGTTCGACTTTCTCTTCGATTTGCGCATTTAGCAAAGATTGATCACGGAAGAGATCCGTTACCGGTAAAACGCGATTTTTCATCTTGTAGATGACAATCGATTCAATCTCAGGATTAGCGAACAACGACTGCGTATACAGTGGCCGAATGTAGCGAATAAGCGCATAAACGCTATCCGCATCGGTCTGGTACACGCCATCCAGATAATCCGTGACATAAGGATTATATTGCAGCAAACGCTGAACCGATTGAATGCGTATAAAATCGCTTTTCATGTTGGCATATGCCTGCTCGAGAATCTTTTGCCGGCTTTCCACGAACTGCCTGGTCAGATTGCCATAAGTTTGTGTGTAGTAATGGTACCCGAAGCCGAGAACCGGAATGAAAATAAGAATGATATATCCCAAAATCATTTTACGCGTAATGCTCATGGGGACAAACTCACTCCGATCTTAATCGCTATGTCTTGTCTTTATATTACCATGAGCAAACAAGGTCCGGGAGAAGCAATTACAGCCTCTACCGGACACCCCTCTTACTTAAACAGAACCTTTTTCTTCTGATACGTTTGATTAGCCCAACCCACCAGCTTTTGCAGGCCCATGCTCTCTGCGGTTTTAATCATATTTTCGTAATTGGCAATTGCTTCTTCCTCTGTTTTGGATAAATAAATTTTCACCTTTTCATTTTTGATCATTTCGTCAATTTTTGTTTTAATCGTTTTTTCCTCCGAATCCGGCTGCGTCTGGATTAAGCCAATTTCCGGTTTATATATCGTTATCGCTTTCCTTTCCATCAAGGCTTGCGTCTTTTGCGTACCCGGAACATATCCAAGCATGCCTTCCGTGATCCCGTCATTATACAAATACCACCATTTAATGCCGTTGCTGTTCACGAATTCGCTGTCCGACGGATCATAGTTCAGATTCGGATATCCTTCTTCGTTCCAAGTCCAATGCTCGCCCTCAACCCCGAACATAGTCAATTTCTTGCCCTCGTCGCTAGCCAAATACTCAATGAACTTGATTGAAGCTTCAGGATCTTTGTTTTTCTTTGTGATGAAGGTACCGGCAAAGCCAAGACCCGTACTAACCGACTTAGCATCGCTTGACAAGGCGCTCGGCAGCATCTTGAACGTATAAGCTCCTCCATTTTTTTTAACAGCGATATTATCCATATCCGCCACGTTTACTGTATGACTATGAGCAAATGCCTTTCCGCTTGTTGCGTATTGATCGTCGATTTGGTCATTCGCATGAGCGAAATTCTCCGCCAGAATATAACCGTTTCGATACAAGCTATTCATAAATTTGAAGTAATCGAGCATTTTCGGATGCTTAATGGCATATTCAATTTCTCCGTCTTGCTCGTACCAGCCATCCATCAGTGCTTCCACGCCGATCTGCTGAATGAAGTATTGCTCGATCCAATCTTTATCTATAATGAGCGGTACCATATCGGGATACTTTTCTTTAACCATTCCCAGTACTTTCGTAAAGTCGTCCAGCGACTGGATGGACGGATTGCCGAGTTCTTTCAGTATATCCTCACGCACGGCGATCCCGGGATTGCCATCGTTGCCGATCGCATATTTATTTTGCGCCATTTCCTCCTGAGTCGCAAAAGAGTTACGGACCGTATAGAAATTGCCATCATCCATCGTATGGATCGCGATTCTTGTATTGTCGATCTTGAATTCAGGCGCATATTTCTCGATCAGCTCGTTCCACGGATAGGAGAGCTTGGAATCGGACATCCGGTCAATGTTGGCGTTGGTGAAAACAAGATCCGGAAGATCTCCCGAAGCGATCATGAGGGGAAGTTGCTTATCGTCGGTTGCAACCGTAACTTTGAGCTTGATGCCTGTTTTCTCTGTAATTTTCTCGGCAATCGAACCCTTCCATTCCTTTACAGGATACCAAGAAGCATCGATAAACAACGAAAGCTCCTTTACTTTTTCTCCGCTGTTCGAACTCATTTCGTTCCCGGGTTCATTGCTTTCTCCGGGATCAGCCGTATTTTGGGAGCATGCGGCCAGCAAACTAAGCACCAGCATAACTGCCAGCGATAAGAACAAAAATTTCTTGCTTCTGAATTTGTTCAATGTAACCCCTCCAATGAATGTTTTATTATATATCAAAGCATGCGCTTTAATAATATGCGAATCGGTTAACCTTTTACTGAACCCAACATAATACCTTGGATAAAAAACTTTTGAAGGAATGGATATACGCATACAATTGGTGCAATGGAGACAACCATTGCCGCTACCTGAAGCGAATAGCTTGTAACGCCGGCTGCCGCTTTATTCGCTGCGGCAAGAGCGTCTACGGGTGCACTGCTCTTGTTGATCACTTCCATCATTCTGAATGCAAGCGTTCTCAATTCTTCCGATTGTACGAAATAAGCGGAATCCAGCCAGGAATTCCATTGACCAACACCTGTGAAGAGAGCCATAGTCGCGATTAGGGGCATGGATACCGGCATTATGATTCTGTAAAAAATGACGATTTCATTGGCTCCGTCTATATGCGCGGATTCCTTCAGTTCCTGAGGAATTTCCTGGAAAAACGAGATGGCAATCAACAAGAAAAATGTGCTCAGCATGGATGGGATGATGTATACGCCAAATGAATTTAGAAGCCCAAGTGAGCGAAGCACCACGTAGTAGGGAATAAGTCCTCCCGAGAAATACATCGCAAAAATAACGATCGTGAAATACGATTTACGAAACAATAGATCGCGATGCGAGAGCCCGTATGCCACAAGACAGGTAAACAAAACCCCCAGCACGGTTCCTGAAACGGTTCTCGAAATGGTTACCAAAAAGGATTGATACCAATGAGGATCATTCAAAAAGCGGGCATAGTTCTCGAATGTGAAGGTCCGTGGCCACAAATAAACGCCACCGAGAAGCGAATCAGTCCCCTTGTTAAATGATAAAATAAGAACGTAATAAAACGGATAAAGCATACACAGCATGATTATGAATAGTGCGATCGCGACTCCTGCATCCATTATGCGATCCTTTTGTCGTTGGCTAAGCGTCATCGCCTGTCTCCCCCTTCCTAAAATAAGCTAGATCCCGACAATCGCTTGGCGATATAGTTGCTGGAGAAGATTAGCGTCACGGAGATCACAGATTGGATCAAATCGATGGCTGCCGCATACGAGAAGCGCCCGTCCCTTAATCCCACCTTGAACGCGTAGGTTTGCACGATTTCCGAGGTTGGATTGTTGATGCTGTTGCCTAGCAGGAAAGCTTGTTCGAAATTCGAGCCTACCAGACCTCCGCCCAGTATGCTGCCTATCGTCAAGATCAGCACGACGATGATCGTTCCCTGCATGCCGGGCAACGTAATGTGGCGAATACGCGCCAATCTCCCTGCGCCGTCGATTTGCGCGGCCTCATACAGGAAAGGATTAATTCCCGCGATTGCGGCCAAGAAAATGATTGTCCACCAACCCATCTCCTTCCACACCGCACTTCCTACCGCAAGCCCCCAGAAATGATCGGGGTTCGTAAGAATGTCGAGCGGCTTGTCGATCCAACCGAGACTCATCAGCGCCTTGTTGACAAGGCCGCTATCGGCAGACAGGAAAGCGAAAGCTAGTCCTACTACTACTACCCATGAAATAAAATGGGGCAAGTAGCTGACGGTTTGGACGAACCTCTTGAACCGTAGATTTTTCGCTTCGTTCAGCAAAATCGCAAGCAGTATTGGAGCCGGAAAGGCAAAGATCACTTTGAGAAAACTTAAGACCAACGTATTGCGGACAATGGTTCCGAATTGATAATCGTTGACGAACTCGTCGAAGTGTTTAAGGCCGACCCACTCGCTTGTGAATATTCCTCTTATTCCGGCGGAGATGGAATAATTTTTGAACGCCATCACGATGCCGAACATTGGAGAATAGGCAAAGATCAGCAGGAAAATCATTCCTAGCCCCACGAAAAGATGAAGTACCTTTTGTTTTTTGAATCGCTTCCAATAATCCGCTCGACTTTGATTATTGGCTGAACCGTTTGTCATTTGTGTGCCAAGATCCATATATGTCCCTCCCTTGATATCAAGTCTACACCGGAGAGAGAGAGCTTCGTAAGCCAACATTTTAAAGAAAGCGTTGTCATTTTTTGATCTCAAGTCTCACGCTCATAAAAACAGCCTGTCTCAATAACATGGTGATATCCGCCTTTTCGGATATTTTACCCAGATGGTTTCGATCTATCCTGCCAGTTAGCTCAACAAAAAGATTCGCCTTATCAAATATTACAAAAGCAAAAACCCGACCTCACGAGGTCGGGTTTTTCATGGTATGGTGGAGGCGAGGGGATTTGAACCCCTGTCCGAAGATCACGCCACACAGGCTTCTACGGGTGTAGTCACAGTTTTGATGTCACCCGAGTATCGCCCCGTAACCGGCTATACGTTGGGTCAGCCTGATTGTCTTCTTCAGCTCACCGCAGGCGGAGATGAGACAGCGTATTCCACTACTTGTTAGCCCCTAATCCAGTCACATGGACGATGCTGGGTAGAAGCACGCACACAGTTTCTTAGGCTGCGAAAGCGTAGTTTGTTTGTTGTTTGCCGTTTAATAGGCTTTAGCGTTGATGAAGCAGACGACTCCCTGCTACCCGCAACCCGCGCTCGTCCAATCCCCGTCGAATCCATAAACGCCCCCAATTTTGCATAAACAATCAGCTGCATTCAAGCATAAATTTCATGTCTTGCCTGCACTAACGTTTAGCACAAATTGAAGCTTTAGGATTAAGAATCAGATTCATCAGATTAAACCTCTGACTCACTGTTTCGATTGTATAGCACGAATGCACTTTCTGATGTATCTTTGCTTATGCTACCTTTGCTACTGCTTTAGTATACCACGAATGCTCCTTAATTGCGTACAATTGTTATTGGTAGAACTAGAGGATTACATCCATGGAAATAAAAGCTTAACGGGCAACCTTTTGTTTTTCGCGAAGAGCACGCTGGATATCACGCTGAGCATCACGTTTCGCAGCCGTATCCCGCTTATCGTATTGCTTCTTGCCTTTTCCCAGCCCAATCAACAGCTTCGCGTATCCATTGCGAATATAGATCTTTAAAGGTACAATGGCATAGCCCTCTTGCTTCGATAAACCCAAGAGCTTATGAATTTGAGCTTTGTGCATCAATAGCTTGCGTGCACGCGTTGGATCGGTAGGATTATGCATATTGCCTTGCTCAAACGGGCTAATGTGCATATTGTGAATGTAGATTTCACCGTTGCGAATGGTTGCAAAAGCGTCACTGATGTTCGCCCTGCCATTGCGCAGAGATTTAATTTCCGTTCCCAAGAGCACCATCCCAGCTTCGAACGTTTCCTCAATGAAATAGTCATGGGAAGCCTTCTTGTTCTGGGCGAGCTGCTTGCCGTCACTTTTCTTACCCATGCTAGTCACCTCGACTTCATTCAGCTACAATAGTTGTTGTATGTATACTGGTGTTCATTGTAACAACTTTAGGAACGGAAATCAAGGCGATGCAGTGAGCTGCTCTCTCACTGTCCTATTCAAGAAGGAGGTATACCCATGCTGCTTGAAATCATAGCTACAACAGCCGATGAAGCGGTTACAGCCGCACTCCACGGTGCTGACCGAATAGAACTGATCTCAGACTTCGAGCAAGGCGGGCTGAGTCCCAAGATAGACGTGGTCGTCGAGGCGGTTGATGCACTCAAACGACTAGAGCAATCCAACAGCTCCGCTTTTCCAAAGATCATTCCCATTCATGTTATGGTTAGGCCACATAGCCAATCCTTCGTGTATGAAGAAGCTGATCTGCAAGAAATGATTACATATATGCGAAGTCTGCAAGGCACAGGTATCCATGCTTACGTTTTAGGAACGCTGCGTACAGACGGCACAATAGATATCCCGTCATTAGAGCGCCTTTTAGCAGCAGCAGGGGACGTGCCCGTCACCTTCCACCGTGCATTCGATGAGGTCGCCGATCAGCAGGAGGCTTTATCCACTCTATTGCATTATCCCCAAATTAAATGGATACTCACATCCGGTGGTAAACCCAGTGTAATCGATGCAACCGATCAAATCTTTAGGTTGATTGAACAAACTAATGGGCATCATATAACTATCCTGCCAGGCAGCGGACTAACCGTTGCAGCATTGCCAAGCTTTCTCTCAGCCACCAAAGCGCAAGCCGTTCATCTCGGTACTGGTGTTAGACTCGGCGGAACTGCAGCTCCGATCGATGGTTCACTCGTACGAAGCGCCCGCCAAATTCTTGACCAATTCCGTTAAAATATAACCTACACCCACGCTTGGTTTCGCACAAAAAAAACCGCCTCAACCCTAAGGTCAAAGGCGGTTTTATTAACGTTCGTAAGCTACTACAGCTTTACAACGTTTTCTGCTTGTGGTCCACGGTTGCCTTGAACAACGTTAAATTCTACGCGTTGTCCTTCTTCAAGAGTTTTGAAGCCTTCGCCAGTGATTGCGGAGAAATGTACGAATACATCGTTGCCGCCTTCAACTTCGATAAAGCCGAAACCTTTTTCTGCGTTAAACCATTTAACTGTACCTTGTTGCATGTGTAAAAACCTCCAAAAAAATAATATTAATATGCGCCTGGTTTGTCTTTAAACAAAAAATTCACACATTGGAAAGGGTTTCATGACTATAATGACACCCTTTTCAATATGTGAATTCAGGTTCATATTATCGATTGATTTGAGTTTACTATACCCAGAATTAAAAAGCAAGTGACGAGCTTAAATATATTTTCCCATATTGTCCAGAACGCGGCGGCTTCCATTTATGACATAGAACGGAAGCCGCTTGCCAGTTATTTACTTACGATTCTTGCGGACAAACGCTACTGTAGCGTTGCCCCCGCCGCCGCTTTTCTTCTTCCGCTTGCTCTTGCCTGGCGCTGCGCCGCTGCCATCCGGGCTTAGCGCATCCACTCCGCGCTCGCCGCTAAACGCACCGCTCGGCGCTGCATTCTTCCGCCTCGCCGCATCACCGCCGCCTTCACTCCGCCGCTTCCCGGCTCCGCCACGGCCACTGCCGCCTTGCCCGCCGCCGCCGCGGATGGGCAGGCCCCACATATCCGTGCGCGAGCCGCCTCCGCTTCCGCGCAACTGCTCTTGGCCTTGGCCCGGCGCTCCGCCTGCCTCTTGCCCCGGCCCGCGGTCCGACGCCGCCAACCCGCTGTCGTTCCCGCCGACACCGGCTTCGCCGCTGCCTCCTCGGCCGCGCCGCTTGCCGCCGCGCCCGCTATCAGGCGCATCGATTCGCCACGGATTGGCTTGCTCGACAATGCCAACCACGCTGCGGTCCACGCCGCTGTTGAATCCGCCGCGGCCGCCTTTACCGCCACGGCCTTTCCCGCCGCGACCACCTGCGCTTGCTCCGCCACGGTTATCCGAACCGCCGCGCTTGCCTTCGCCTGTCGCCGCCGATCCATTGCCCCCTCGGTTGTGATCGCCCGATCCGCCTCGGCTTCGCCCTTCTGCACTTGATCCAGAAGCGCTGCCGCCACGGCCTTTCCCGCCGCGTCCGCCTCGATCAACACTACCCGCACGATCACCGAAGCCGCCGCGTTTTTTACCGCCGCCGAAGCTGCTTGGGATGCCTTTTCCGCTGCGCGGTTTCATGTCCATCAGCTCAAAGTCAATCGTGTGCTCTGTCATACTGACGCGAGTAACCCGAATTTTCACTTCGTCGCCAATCCGATATATTTTGGATGTACGCTCGCCAACCAATATCATATGCTGCTCATGGAAGTTATAGTAGTCGTCTGACATATCACTCAGACGAATCAAGCCTTCCACTGAATTTTCCAGCTCAATAAACATGCCGAAGCTCGTTACGCTGCTAATGATTCCTTCGAACTCCTCGCCCACTTTATCGAGCATGTATTCGCATTTCTTCAGCTGCTCCGTATCGCGTTCTGCATCAACCGCTACCCTCTCACGTTCGGATGAATGCTGGGCAACCTCCGGCATCCGTGCCGTAAGCGTCTCATGGCGCGCCTCCGTCAAATGACCCCCGCCATTCAGCACTTCACGAATGATCCGGTGAATCACCAAGTCGGGATAACGACGAATCGGAGATGTAAAGTGCGAATAAAATTCAGCTGCAAGCCCAAAATGTCCTAGGCTTTGCGCATCATATTTGGCCTGCTTCATCGAACGAAGCATCACAGTCGAAATAACGGTTGCTTCCTTGGTTCCGCGAATATCCTCGAGCAGCGTCTGCAGTGCTTTCGGATGAATCGAATTTCCTTTACCCTTTACGGTATAACCGAAGTTTGACGCGAACTGGACGAAATTAAGCAGCTTCTCCTGCGTCGGGTCCTCATGGATCCGGTAGAGGAAAGGAACGCGCAGCCAGTGGAAATGCTCTGCAACCGTCTCATTCGCGATCAACATGAACTCCTCGATGATTTGCTCAGCCACGGAACGCTCACGCTTGATAATATCGACCGCTTTGCCGTTCTCATCCACGATTACCTTCGATTCTTGGAAATCGAAATCGATAGCGCCTCGTTTCATCCGCTGCGAGCGCAGACGCATCGCGAGATCCTCCATAAGTCCGAACATGTCGAGCAGATCGGCATATCGTTCCATAAGCTCCGTCTGCGGCTCTTCTTCCGTAGCCGTCAGAATTTTTTTCACATTCGTATAGGTCATGCGCTCTTTCGTACGGATCACGCTCGTAAATATGTCATGGCGCACGCGTTTCAGTGTCGCAGCGTCGAATTCCATCTCACAAGATAACGTAAGCCGATCCACTTTCGGATTAAGCGAGCAAATGCCGTTCGACAAACGATGTGGCAGCATTGGTATTACGCGGTCAACCAAATACACGCTGCAACCTCTACGGTAAGCTTCCTGGTCCAGCTCCGAATTTTCTCTTACGTAATACCCTACATCAGCGATATGAACGCCGAGCAAATAGTTCCCATTCTCCAGGCGCTTCACATGTACCGCATCATCAAGATCCTTCGCGTCCTCGCCATCGATCGTGACGATGACCTCATCGCGAAGATCCCGTCTACCCTGCTGAACAATTTCTTCGTCGGTAATCGAATCCGGCGCAGCTTCCGCTTCCGCCATCACTTCATCCTGGAAACCCTCCGGCAGCTGATGTTTACGAATAATCGACAAAATGTCGACACCCGGATCGTTCTTATGTCCTAAAATTTCGACAATTTCGCCTTCGGCAGCAGAACGTCCTTCCGGATAGGAGACGATGTTCACGACAACCTTTTGCCCGGAAACTGCTCCTTGGTAGCCGCCCTTAGGAATAAAAATATCACGGTTGATCCGTTTGTCATCCGGTACCACGAACGCATAGACGTCATGATCTTCGAATGTCCCTACAATCTGAGTGACCGCCCGTTCCACGATGCGAACGACCTCGCCCTCCATCCTGCCGCCATGCTCGCTTCTTGTCGTGACTCGCACGAGAATAATATCGCCGTTCATTGCGCTCTTCAGATCATTCGCATGCAAGTATACATCCCCGTGATCCTTCTGATCCGGTATCAAGAAGCCAAAGCCCTTTGCATGCGATTGCAGCTTGCCCCTCAATAAGTTCATCCGCTCCGGCACCCCATAGTGATCATTCGGTGTACGAATGATTTTGCCCGCGTCCTCAAGCAGGTTCAGCAGTTTAAGGAACTCCTTAAACTCCGCTGCGCCCTCGATACCAAAATGCTTCTCGAGCTCTTGGTACGTCATCGGCTTATAAGCCGTTTCTTTCATAAAATCAAGCAGTTCCTGCTCGTGAATGGTCATTAGTTGTTTTTCTCCTCATAAACCTGCGGCCAACTCTAGCTTCGTTGCGGCAGGTTGATAGAATATCATATATCATGTAGTATACACGAAATGGGGGCCTCGCATCCGTGAATATGCTGAAAATACAAAAAAAGCGAGGATTATCCTCGCTTTCTGCGTGTGTGTCCATTATTGTTTTACGAAGTACGATACAACAAGCGCTAATATAAAGAAGCCAGCCGCCAGAACTACTGTCAAACGCTGCAAGAACAAATCCAAACCGCGCGCCTTCTGTTTGCCGAACAAGTGCTCAGCTCCGCCCGTAATTGCACCGGACAAGCCTGCGCTCTTTCCTTTTTGCAGCAATACTACAGCAATCAGGCCGACAGAGAATATAACGAGCACGATCTTCAATAAGATATCCATTCATTCCACCTCCAGCATAGGAGCTCCGTAAAAACACGTAAATCGAGTGTACCATAGCTGGGCCTAAATTACAATAGGACAAGCCCAAAACACGGCCTTTTATGCAAAGCCATGGGATTTTAGGAACTCATAGTTATTTGCAGCGCTCTCAAGTGAGCTTGATTCGAACTGCTCCTGCTCCACAATCATGAACTCAACGCCAGCTGGCTCAAGCTCGATCAACAGCTCGGCATAACCTACCTCGCCTTTTCCAATTTCAGCATCCTTCAAGCCTTTGGAGAAATCCTTCAAATGCACCAAAGGAACGCGGCCCTTGTATCGTTTCAAATAGTCAGCAGGCTTGTAGCCTGCAATATGCAGCCAGCCCAAATCGAATTCCATCACCATTAGCTCGGACGGAATTTGGGCTAAAATCTGATCGATCACAGGCTTTTTCTCCACTGATTTGAAATCGAATTCGTGATTTTGGTACCCATACTTCATCCCCGCTGCTCTAACCTGCTGACCGCATTTCGTGAATACGTCAATCAAATACTTCACATTGTCTTTAGTCGGCTGCTCCGGCAACGGTGCCCAAGGCGTTATGATATACGTTACGCCAAGCTCTTTGGCATATTCAATTTGGCCTGCCAAATCGGATTCCATATTTTTCGAATCGCTAAAGTTCAAGGGAACATGCACGGAAGGAGCTTTTAGTCCAAGCTCAGACAGCTTGCTCTTAAGCTCAGGGGCCGGCGTTTTGAAATACCCCGCAAACTCGACTGCCGTGTAGCCGATCTCTGCTATTTTTTCGAGTGTGCCCAGAAAATCAATTTCGGTTTGATCCCTTACGGAATACATTTGAATGCCTATGCCCGGTTTTGCCACAAGTCACACCTCCTAATCGAATAATGCTGTACCCGCATATTATGTCCGAGATAAGGCCTGAACTATGGCACAAAAAAAAGAAGGACACGTCCGGATGGACATGCCCTTCTTCAAAAGCCGCAATTTGCGTCTTATTTGAAGTTTTTCAAGTTGTAGAAAGCGGATTTGCCTGCGTATTGCGCAGTTGAACCCAATTGGTCTTCAATGCGAAGCAATTGGTTGTATTTTGCAACGCGGTCCGTACGGGACGGAGCGCCTGTTTTGATTTGGCCAGCGTTTGTAGCTACAGCGATGTCAGCGATTGTGCTGTCTTCGCTCTCGCCTGAACGGTGAGAGATAACAGCTGTGTAACCAGCGCGTTTTGCCATTTCGATTGCATCGAAAGTTTCAGTAAGCGAACCGATTTGGTTAACTTTAACCAGGATCGAGTTGCCCACGCCTTTGTCGATACCGTCAGCAAGACGCTCCGTGTTCGTAACGAATAGATCGTCACCAACCAGTTGTACTTTACCGCCAAGCTTCTCAGTAAGCAGTTTCCAACCATCCCAATCGTCTTCGGAGCAGCCGTCTTCGATTGTGATAATTGGGTATTTGTCAGCCCATGAAGCAAGAAGGTCAACGAACTCAGCAGGTGTGAACGATTTGCCTTCGCCTGCAAGCACGTATTTGCCGTCTTTGAAGAATTCAGTTGAAGCAACGTCCATACCGAGGAATACGTCAACGCCTGGCTTGTAGCCTGCGCGCTCGATAGCGGAGATGATTGTTGTAATGGCTTCTTCGTTTGAACCTAGGTTAGGAGCGAAGCCGCCTTCGTCGCCAACAGCTGTGTTAAGACCTTTGTCATGCAATACAGCTTTCAGGTTGTGGAAGATTTCAGCGCCGATACGAAGCGCTTCTTTGAAGCTTTCAGCACCGACAGGAAGAACCATGAATTCTTGAACGTCGATGTTGTTGTCAGCGTGCTCGCCGCCGTTGATGATGTTCATCATTGGAACTGGAAGCACTTTAGCGTTGAATCCGCCAAGGTATGTGTAAAGAGGTACATCAAGAGCATCAGAAGCTGCGCGAGCTACTGCCATTGATACCGCTAGAATGGCGTTAGCGCCCAGTTTAGCTTTGTTAGGCGTACCGTCAAGCTCGATCATTTTGCGGTCGATAGCTACTTGGTCAAGAGCGTCAAGACCGATGATTTCGGGAGCGATTTCTGTGTTTACATTCTCAACAGCTTTCAGAACACCTTTACCAAGGTAACGGGATTTGTCGCCGTCACGAAGCTCAACAGCCTCGTAAGCGCCTGTGGAAGCACCGGATGGAACGATTGCGCGGCCTTTGCCGCCTGACTCTAGGGAAACTTCTACTTCTACTGTTGGATTTCCGCGGGAATCCAACACTTCGCGTGCGTATACATCAACGATAATTGACATGAGAGAAACACTCCTTCAATGGTTTTATTTGGGGTTGATCAAGGAAACGCCGGTCATTTCTTTCGGTTTGGACAGCTCTAGAAGCTCAAGAAGCGTTGGCGCGATGTCGGCAAGAATACCGCCGTCGCGAAGCGTCTCGCCAGCTCTAGTTACGATAAGCGGTACAGGATTCGTCGTATGTGCCGTAAACGGACGGCCATTCTCGTCAAATACCATATCAGCATTACCGTGGTCGGCTGTAATGATGCACACGCCGCCTTTGGCAAGCACAGCTTCCACTACTTTGCCAAGGCATTCATCCGTCGCTTCAACTGCCTTGATCGTAGGCTCCAGCATGCCGGAGTGGCCTACCATATCAGGGTTCGCGAAGTTCAGAATAATGGCGTCATGCTTGTCTGATTCGATCTCGCGCACCGTAGACTCGGCAAGCTCATACGCGCTCATTTCCGGTTGAAGATCGTACGTTGCGACCTTCGGGGAATTGATAAGCACGCGAGTTTCGCCTGGAAGCTCATGGTCGCGACCGCCGCTAAAGAAAAACGTAACATGCGGGTATTTTTCGGTTTCAGCTGTGCGCAATTGTGTCTTGTTGTTCTGTACGAGTACTTCGCCAAGCGTATTATCAAGGTTCTTTGGTGAATACGCAACGAATCCGCCAACGGTTTCACTGAATAGCGTCAGGCAGACGAAATACAGGTTCACCGGATGGTTCGCGCCACGGTCAAAGCCTCGGAAATCCTCATTCGTGAATACTTGCGACAATTGAATCGCACGGTCAGGGCGGAAATTGAAGAAAATAACCGCATCCTCGGATTCCACTAGGCCAACTGGCTTGTTTTCACCATCCACAATAACCGTTGGCATAACGAATTCATCATAAACCGATTTCTCGTAGGATTCAACTACCGCTTGAATCGGATCGTAGTATTGAGGTCCTTCGCCATACACCATGGCACGGTATGACTTCTCCGTACGCTCCCAACGCTTGTCGCGGTCCATGGCATAATAACGCCCTTGCACCGTAGCAATGCGTCCTACGCCAACCTCTTCGATCTTAGCTTGCAGACGCTCCAGGTAGCCTTTAGCGCTATCCGGAGATACATCGCGTCCATCCAAGAAAGCGTGGATGTATACATCCTCAAGCCCTTCTTTTTTCGCAAGATCAAGCAAAGCGAACAAATGCTCAATATGGCTATGTACGCCGCCGTCTGAGAGCAATCCGTACAGGTGCAGCTTCTTGCTGTTCGTCTTCACATGGCGAACCGCTCCAAGGATGGTTTCGTTCTCGTAGAACTCACCGTCCCGGATCGATTTGCTGATACGGGTCAGATCCTGATACACAATGCGACCCGCGCCAATATTCAAATGGCCAACCTCGGAGTTGCCCATTTGGCCTTCTGGCAAACCAACTGCTTCGCCAGAGGCCGTCAGCGTCGTGTGCGGGTATGTCGACCAGTAACGGTCGTAATTCGGTTTGTTTGCTTGTGCTACGGCATTGCCGACAACATCATCACGCAAACCGAAACCGTCAAGAATAATAAGCGCTACAGGTTTGGGAACAGCCATCTTACTTGGCCCCCTCGACCAAAGCGATATATGATGCTGGTTCTAGACTAGCACCGCCGACAAGCGCGCCATCAATATCGGTTTGACCCATGTACTCAGCTACGTTGTTAGGCTTCACGCTGCCGCCGTATTGGATGCGAACAGCATCTGCGGTTGCTTGGTCATATAGGCCTGCAACAACGCCGCGGATATAGCCGATAACGTCCTGTGCATCCTCGGAAGTCGATGATTTACCAGTTCCGATTGCCCAGATTGGCTCATATGCAATAACGACTTCTGCCGCTTGCGCTGCGGATACGCCTTGGAAAGCCGCTTCAGTTTGCACTTTGCAAACATCCTTCGTTTGTCCTGCTTCGCGTTCTTCCAGCTTCTCGCCTACACAGACGATTGGCAGCAAGCCGTTTTTGAATGAAGCGTGAACTTTCTTGTTTACGATCTCATCGGACTCAGCGAAGTATGCACGACGCTCGGAGTGGCCGATAATCACGTATTTCACGCCAAGATCCTTCAACATCACGCCGCTGATTTCACCTGTGAATGCGCCATTGTCTTCGAAGTGAACGTTTTGCGCTCCGATAGCAATCGAAGTGCCTTTCGCAGCTTCAACAAGGGCAGGAAGTGTCGTGAAAGGCGCGCAAATCACGCTCTCCACACCATCAACCTCAGCTTTGCCTTTAATCTCGGAGAAAAAGGAAACAGCCTCGGATACTGTTTTGAACATTTTCCAGTTACCTGCAATGATCGGTTTTCTGTTGCTCATGCGTAATCCTCCTCATAATATTTTATTGGGGTGAAAGCTATTATTTATCGTTAAGAGCTACAACGCCTGGAAGCACTTTGCCTTCCATGAACTCAAGGGAAGCGCCGCCGCCTGTCGAGATGAAGTCCATTTTGTCAGCTAGGTGGAATTTCTCAGCTGCTGCTGCGGAATCGCCGCCGCCGATAACCGTGTAGCCTGATGTTTCTGCGCAAGCGTTGGCAACAGCTAGCGTACCATGCGAGAATGGCTCAATTTCAAATACGCCCATCGGTCCGTTCCAAACGACTAGCTTGGAGTTTTTGATTACGTCAGCGTAAAGCTCACGTGTTTTAGGTCCGATGTCAATGCCTTCCCAATCAGCTGGGATGCTGTCTACGTCAACGATTTGCGTGTTAGCCGTAGCGCTGAAATCGTCAGTAACTACGATATCAACTGGGATCAAGAAGTTTTTGCCTAGCTTTTTAGCTTTCTCCATGAACTCAAGAGCAAGATCAAGCTTGCTGTTATCGACAAGCGATTTGCCGATTTCATGTCCTTGCGCTTTGAAGAATGTATAAGACAAGCCGCCGCCGATGATTACGTTGTCGGCAATTTCAAGCATTTTGTCGATAACTGCGATTTTGTCTTTTACTTTGGACCCGCCTACAATTGCTGTGAAAGGACGCTCAGGGTTGTTCAATGCTTTGCCTAGCACTTCAAGCTCTCTCTCCATTAGAAGGCCGGATACAGCGGGAAGAATATGAGCAATGCCTTCTGTCGATGCGTGCGCGCGGTGAGCAGCGCCGAAAGCATCGTTTACGAACAAGTCAGCAAGCTTAGCGAATGCTTTCGCTAGTTCTGGATCATTCTTCTCTTCACCCTCGTAGAAACGTACATTCTCCAGAAGCAATACGTCGCCGTTGTTAAGGGCAGCAACCTGCGCTTCAACCGCTTCGCCAATCGCTTCGTTTGCTTTTGTTACTTGCTTGCCAAGAAGCTCGGACAAACGCGCTGCGGATGCCGTGTGGCGAAGCTCTTCAACCACTTGGCCGTTCGGACGTCCAAGATGGCTTGCTAGAATAACTTTAGCGCCTTTTTCGATTAAGAAGTTAATCGTAGGAAGCGTTTCACGGATACGCTTGTCATCGGTAATTTTGCCATCCTCTAGCGGCACGTTGAAATCAACGCGGACAAATACCCGTTTACCAGCAAGCTCAGCTACATCACGTACACTTTTCTTATTCATTTATGAAACCTCCCGAATAATTGTTATGGAAAGGGATAGCCGTCGATTCGCAAAAAAAAGAAGGGCGCTCCTTCAAAGAAGAAACGCCCCCGTGATTTACGTCTCCTAGAAGCCGCAAATCATAGACCTGTGCTCCGCCTGCGCGAAAGCCGCGGGTCCGTCCGCCTTCTTTGCTTACAGACCTTTGCTTGCGATATAAGCAGCAAGATCAACTACGCGGTTCGAGTAGCCCCACTCGTTGTCGTACCATGAGATAACTTTAACCATGTTGCCTTCAACAACCATAGTCGAAAGACCATCGATTGTGGAAGAAGCAGGGTCGCTATTGTAGTCGCTTGATACAAGCGGCAATTCGTTGTAGTTCAAGATGCCTTTAAGAGGACCGTCAGCAGCTTCTTTCAATGCTGCGTTCACTTCTTCTACCGTTACATTTACTTTAAGCTCAGCAACAAGGTCTGTTACGGATACGTTAGGTGTAGGAACACGCATAGCCATACCGTTCAATTTGCCTTTAAGCTCAGGAAGTACTAGAGAAACAGCTTTTGCTGCACCAGTTGACGAAGGAATGATGTTCTCAGCAGCTGCGCGAGCACGACGCAAGTCTTTGTGAGGAACGTCAAGTACGGATTGGTCATTTGTGTATGAGTGAATCGTTGTCATCATACCTTTAACGATTCCGAATTTGTCGTTCAATACTTTTGCGAAAGGAGCTAGGCAGTTCGTTGTACAAGAAGCGTTGGAAATAATGGTGTGTGCCGCAGCGTCGTATTTGTCTTCGTTAACGCCGATAACCACTGTAATATCTTCGTTCGTTGCTGGAGCGGAGATGATAACTTTTTTAGCGCCGCCTTGCAAGTGAAGCTCAGCTTTTTCTTTCGCTGTGAAAATACCAGTTGATTCAACTACGATTTCAACGCCAACAGATCCCCATGGAAGGTCAGCAGGGTTGCGCTCTGCGAATACTTTGATTTCGCGTCCGTTAACAACAAGCGCGCCTTCTTTTGCTTCAACAGTACCGTCAAGTTGACCGTGAGTTGTATCGTATTTCAGAAGATGTGCCAGTGTTGCAGTGTCTGTAAGATCGTTTACTGCCACGATTTGAACATCAGGGTTGTTCAGTGCTGCGCGAAATACGTTACGGCCGATGCGACCAAAACCATTAATACCAACTTTAACCATTTGTAATTCCTCCTAAGCGTTTTTAAAAGAAATGAATATATTTCAAGATGCTTCGCGCATGGCCGGAGCCCTTTGCTAACCATCATGATTCCTTTACTGCTGGTATTCGTTAATTCTTTTCTTGCTCGATTAACGCTACCATTTCTAGTGCTGCCGCTTCATCGGTTACAAGCACGTCATTATGGCCGAAGCGCATAATCGCTGCTATCGCCTCGCCTTTGCTCTTCCCTCCGGCTACGCCTATAACAACTTCAGTCTTCACAATATCCTCAAGCCGTAACCCTACCGTTTGCATTTTGTGCACGACGGCGCCTTTTCGGTCGAAATAAAAACCGAATGATTCTGCCAAAGCTCCCTCGGCTTCCATAGCATCGATAATCGCACGATCCAATCGACGGCGTCTTGCCATGACCATAGCATCTCCGATTCCATGTACAACGATGCGAGCACTGCGGATAACATCCACAATCTCGCGAATATTTGGTTCGTTCATAATGGAGGCGAATGCTTCCTCGCCCAGATGATCCGGCACATGCAGAAGCCTGTATTGCGCTCCTGTCCGCTTGGCCATCATCGATGCAATCGTGTTGGCTTGATAGTCCAGGCTCTCTCCTAGGCCGCCTCTCGCCGGTACGAACCAATTCGTCTTCAGCTCCGATGAGCTTGCTAGCTGGTTCGACACTTGAGCAATCGTGGTCCCGCCAGTTACAGCCACAACATCGTTTGGCCGCATAACTTTGACCAGGATCTGACTGCATGCACGTCCGAGCTCTCGCTTAGTTTGTGCAGACACCTCGGAATCGCCCGCAACGATCACGACCTGCGATAAGCCGTAATGCGTCCGAATCGTTTCTTCCAGCTCGGATAGCCCGAACATGGTTTTGTAAAAAGGCTCAAGCTGTTCTAGCAATAACTTGCCTGAATCGCTAATTCGCATACCCGCCGAATGAATCTCGAGCAGGCCCTGCGATTTCAGAAAGTCGGTCTCCGCACGAAGCATCCGCTCCGTCATCGATAATGCCGACGCCAGCGTTCGGCGTCCGATTAAATCCGACAGCATCACCCGATGCAGAATCGAATACCGTTTCTTCATGACGTCGAGCAGATCAGGCACAAGCTGCTGCTGCAGTTCAACGATCTGACGCATCTCTCATCCTTCACTCCATCGGCCTCTAGCGTATTCGGTTCAATAACGTTGGACTCAATATGTCCCGCGGTATCATTTCAAGTCCCACCTTTATTTTAGCGGAAAATGGTTCTTGAAGCAATAGCCGTTTCTGTTTTGAAAACGATTTCCGACACATTTTTAACAAATTTAATTTTTGAACGGCTCTTGCTTTCGCTGCTCAAATATCATATAATAATTTTTGCGACTATTTTACGCGCCCGTGGTCCAATGGATATGACGCAGCCCTCCGAAGGCTGAGATCTAGGTTCGATTCCTTGCGGGCGCGCCACAACGCTATTTCAGCCGACTCGGCTTGCAATTTCTATATTGATACAGACAGACCGTTCCTATACATGGGAACGGTTTTTTATTTTCAATCACTTCCTCTCTGGTTCATCCTGCTTTTTACCCAGCTCCGACCCTGTGCGAAGCGTGCCAGAACGCACTGGTTATTCTGTTCAAAGGCTCTGCGTTCCCTATTTCATTTCGGGATTACGGGATTTGTCTGACTATCTTTGACTTTTGCTTTTTCATCCGTTATTATGAAAATACGATTTAACCATTCATTGTTTTTCGAGGAGGGGGCTTACGTTGGATATGAATTTCGTTCCTATGGTTATTGAGCAAAACAATCGAGGTGAGCGTGCGTATGACATTTACTCTCGCCTATTGAAAGATCGTATTATTTTTCTTGGCTCGGGTGTAAACGACGTGGTGGCCAACTCCATCATTGCGCAATTGCTATTCCTGGCAGCAGACGACCCAGAGAAGGACATTTCTCTTTATATTAACAGCCCAGGCGGTTCGATTACGGCAGGCATGGCTATTTACGATACAATGCAATACATTAAACCTGACGTGTCGACCATTTGTGTAGGTATGGCTGCTTCAATGGGAGCTTTCTTGCTTACTGCAGGCGCCATTGGCAAGCGTTACGCGCTTCCGAACAGCGAGGTCATGATTCACCAGCCGCTTGGCGGGGCAGAAGGCCAAGCAAGCGATATCGCCATCCGCGCAAAACGTATTATCGGTATGCGCGACAAGCTGAACGGCATTCTTGCAGAGCGCAGCGGTCAATCGCTCGAACGTATTGAGAAGGATACGGACCGTGACTACTTTATGAGTGCTGCTGAAGCGAAGGAATATGGACTTGTCGATAAAGTAATCGAGAAGCTCGCTTAATTTGTTTCACGCTCCAAGACAAACGGGGCTGCTCCCATGGGTCTGAATAGACCCGGGGAGCAGCCCCGTTTTTTGTATTTCCGATTTACCGGCAGGATCGCTATCTTCATATGCTGCGCCTATCAAGCGCAGACGGCTGTATCCACGCAAAAGCAGTCGTTTCGCGGAGATCTGTAAGCACATTTAGATGTGAAACCATATATATGTTTATAAATTAAAAAAAGCCACCCTTGGTCATGCGACCCTGGACGGCTTTTATTTAATTTTAACGAATTATTGGTTTTCCAGCTCTTCTTTGCTTACCAAAGCGACTAAAGCGTTTACAGCCTGCTCTGCATCCGAACCCTCTGCACTTATGGATACTTCAGTGCCCGAGCTGATTGCTAAGCTCATAATTCCCATTATGGATTTAGCGTTCACTTTTTTGTCGTCTTTCTCTACAAATACTTCGGAAGAAAATTTGTTCGCTTCTTGTACGAATAATGCTGCTGGTCTTGCATGTAGTCCCGTCTTAAGACGAACAACAACCGGAAGCCTTGTCATGGAAACCATACCCCCTATATTTTACTCAAGCATTAGCATGCGGCACATGCACATACGGCTGTAATGCCGCCGTCCTCTGGCTGCGAAAGCTTGATCCGGTCAAAGACAAAAATGCTTTTGCTTGTTTGCTTCGCATTCCTATCTTCATAAATAAAGACATTTTAAATTATTATATCATTATACCAGCCGATACACTAGGATGAAAGTTCATACGCCGCGGATTTTTTCCGCGAGTTCGTCGATTTTGCGCAAACGGTGGTTTACACCCGACTTACTAACCTTTCCTCCCAGCATTTCGCCAACCTCTGTCAGATTCATATCCGGATGCAAAAGCCTAATCTCTGCAACTTCCTTTAGCTTATCAGGCAGGCTGTCGAGGCCAACCTCGCGCTGCAGCAGCTTGATATTCTCGATCTGCCGAACAGCTGCGCCGATCGTTTTATTCAGGTTAGCCGTTTCACAATTCACGATACGGTTAACGGAGTTGCGCATATCGCGCATGATTCGAACATCTTCAAACTTGAACAAAGCTTGATGCGCGCCGATTATATTGAGGAGCTCGATAATTTTCTCGCCCTCTTTAATATAGAAAATAAAACCCTTTTTCCGTTCAATGCACCTGGCGTTAAGATCGAATTTGTTGGCAAGGTCAACCAGTGACTCGCAATGCTCTTGATACAAAGAGGATATCTCCAAATGATAAGAGGAGCCCTCTGGATTATTGACCGAGCCTCCAGCAAGAAAAGCACCTCGCAAATACGAGCGCTTGCAGCAAGGCTTGCGAATAATTTCCTTGTCGATTCCCAGGTTGAACATAAATCCTTCGGAGACAATTTTGAGCTCGCTCAATATTTCTTGTACCCCAGCCGGTATTCTCACGATATACACGTTGTTTTTCTTCAGCCGCATTTTCTTGCGAACGAGTAGTTCGACATGTATTTCATAATGTTTTTTGAGCAGGGAATAAATTCTTCTGGCAATCGCGGCATTTTCCGTTGAGATGTCCAAAACGACTTTGCGGCTGGATACGCTAACCGAACCGTTCATCCGTATAAGCGCGGATAGCTCCGCTCTCTCACAACAGCTGTCCGCCTCAATTAGTGTCAGCTCTTTCTTCGTTTGCGCCGCAAATGACATTGTGTATCACCTCTTTCGTAACATCCAGTTCTCCACCAGCTTATATATATGATGGCTTAAACGCTCGGCATCATGCCTCAAAAAAGTGCGGAATAAAACAAGTCGGTCAGCTATGACCTCATAGCCTTTCTGCGTGACTGCATCCAAATCGAGATGCACCGCTTTCGCACCCAGCTCGGCGTACTTGCTTTCGATCTGGGGCGGAATCTCACCGTCGTTCACAATAACATAATCGAATAAATGATGGCCAATGTGCGCATGAATCGCATCCAAATGATCGCCTACAGAATAATTATCGGTTTCGCCGGGCTGTGTCATGACATTGCACACAAACAGCTTCACAGCTTCAGACTCCACAATGGCGTTCGCTAGCTTAGGAACGAGCAAATTAGGAATAATGCTTGTATATAAGCTTCCGGGTCCTATCAGGATCGCGTCTGCTTGTTCGATGGCTTCGACTGCTTCCTGAAGCGGCTCCACATTGGTCGGCTCCAGAAATACTCGCTTGATTACTTTACCCGCCTTTGGAATCATGGATTCGCCGGTCACGATCGTACCGTCTTCCATTTCTGCTTTCAACACAATTGCTTTGCCTGCTGCAGGCAGCACTCGTCCTCGAACGGCAAGAACCCGGCTAAGCTCACGAATGCCAGTAACGAAATCGCCGGAAATATCCGTCATTGCCGCCAGCATTAGATTGCCAAGACTATGTCCCGCTAAGCCCGGCACTGTTTTGAAACGGTATTGCAGCACCTCGGTCAGAAGCGGTTCTGCATCCGCCAGTGCCATTAGCACATTTCTTATATCGCCAGGCGGGGGGATCTGCAGCTCGTTGCGCAAAATACCTGAGCTGCCTCCATCGTCGGCAACCGTTACGATAGCCGTTATATCGAGCGGCTTCTCTTTAAGCCCGCGAAGCATGACTGAGAGGCCCGTACCGCCGCCAATGACAACGATCTTCGGCCTTCTCAGAATTTTATGCCTACTTTGCATTCTCTCACCTCGTCAATGCTTGTCACGTTCGGCATCGCGATGACTGACACGCACACGTTCCGTATCGCTGCTGCCGAGCATGCGTCCCAAATATTCAGCTATGGCAACGGAACGATGCTTCCCGCCAGTACAGCCAATACCAATAACAACCTGACTTTTGCCTTCCTTGCGATAAAGCGGAATAAGGAATTGCAGCATGTCTAGCAGCTTTGTGAGGAATTGCTGTGTTTCAGGCCATTTCATAACATATTCGTACACTTCGGGGGTTTGACCAGTGTTGGGTCTCAAATGCTCAATATAATGAGGATTAGGCAAAAAACGAACATCATAAATTAAGTCAGCATCAATCGGAATGCCATACTTGAAACCGAAAGAGGTAACGTTAATCGATAGGCTGTTTTGCTCTAGATTCGTGAAATGGGAAATAATCCGTTCCTTCAGATGCGTCGGCTTCAGTGTACTGGTGTCAATAACCTGAGAAGCCCACCCTTTCAGGTCTTCCAAGAGACGCCGTTCATTCTTGATCCCTTCAAGCGGCATGCCTTCAGGAGCAAGCGGATGCCGGCGTCGGCTTTCCTTATAGCGTTGAACGAGCACGCCGTCTGTTGCATCCAGAAACAAAATTTCACAACTAATCGTGTAATGCTCCTTGATATATGCAAGCGACTCGGAAAGCGCCGTGAAAAACTCCCTGCCGCGCAAATCGATAACGAGTGCCACGTTTCCAATCTTACCGTTCGACTGTTCAATCAGCTCCGCGAATTTAGGTATAAGAACGGGCGGCAAATTGTCAACGCAGAAGAAACCGAGGTCCTCCAGGCTTTGGACAGCAATCGTTTTGCCCGCGCCAGACATCCCGGTTATAATGACAAGCTTCGCTACTGTTGCTGTCGTTTCCATGATCAAACCTCCTAAAGACTTTGCGAATGCAAAGTCACTTCGTAAGGATATGCTTAGACTTTGCGAATGCAAAGTCACTTCGTAATATATGCTTAGACTTTGCGAACAAAGTCACTCATTAATTAACCTCTAAGGATAAGTCCTGCTGCACCAACTACGCCTGCATTGTTGCCTAGCGTTGCCGCTACGATTTTCACGTTTTCCTTCGCTTGCTCCTGCGTGTATTTCTCGAATACCTCGCGGATTTGATCGAATAGGAAATCTCCCGCCTTGGATACGCCACCGCCGATAATGAAATATTGCGGATTAAGCACAATAGCGATCATAGCCATCGATTTGCCCAAATAATAGGCAGCACGGTTTACGATACGAGTCGCTACCTCGTCGCCTGCTTTGGCAGCGTCAAGGACATCCTTCGCCATAATATCTTCAACGGATGAAAGCGATGTGCGGTCGCCGCGTTCTACAGCGTCCTTCGCCATACGGATAATCCCAGTTGCAGAGGATACCGTTTCCAAGCAGCCCATTTTGCCGCAGCCGCATTGAATAGCCTCTAGATCAGGAACGATCGCCATATGACCCAACTCGCCTGCCATCCCCATATATCCTTCTACGATTTTTCCTTCTATAATAATGCCGCCGCCTACGCCTGTTCCGAGCGTATAGCAAACGCAGTGTCCGATACCTTTGCCCGCTCCGCCCCAAGCCTCGCCCAGTGCCGCTACATTCGCATCATTGTTTACTTTAACCGTCTTATTGAGCTCTTGCTCCAAATACGCTTTCAAATTGACGTTCTCAATTTTCAGGTTTGGCGCAAATTTCACAATACCGTTCGGAATATCCAGGAAGCCGGCAATGCCTACGCCTACGCCGTCTACTTGCTCCCAGGAAAAGTCGGATTCTGTTACGATTTGCTGCGCGTATTTTGCGATATTTTGAAGGATAGTGTCCGTTCCTTTACTCGCTTCCGTCGGCCCTTCATACGTGTGGAGCAGCTGCCCATCCGCATTGCAAATGCCTACCTTAATTGCTGTTCCGCCGACATCGACTCCAACGTAAATCTTTTCAGACATCACTAGTCCACCTCATCAATATGTTAATCTTCTCTGTAACACTATAAGCGACCTTTATCCTCTGGTCAAGATAGATGGATACGGGTAAAAGGGGCATTCTTGGCTATTGAAAAGGCTATACCTTCAAGCGTCGCGCTCTGCCGGTATAGCCCTTTCTTTATCCTATGAAGCATAGTCGGCAAGTATTAAAGCGATTGGCTCCAGTCATGCGTTACGGTGCCCTCGAGAAATCTCTCGCAATCAAGCGCCGCCATACAACCGCTGCCCGCTGCGGTAATCGCTTGGCGGTATTTGCTGTCTTGTACGTCGCCACAAGCGAATACGCCTGGTACGTTCGTTTCGGAAGTGCCTGGCTTAACAACAATATAGCCGTTGTCATCCGTATCGATTTGGCCGTTTAGGAACTTCGTATTAGGCGTATGCCCAATTGCAATGAAGATACCATCTGTTTCGATAACGTCTTCTTCGCCTGTTACATTGTCACGGACCTTAAGACCAGTAACGCCCATGCCCGTTGCGACAACCTCAACCGGTGTGCGGTTTAGGCTCCAGCTGATTTTTCCGTTCTCGCGTGCGCGGTCCTGCATGATTTTGGAGGCGCGCAGCTCATCTCGGCGGTTAACCAGCTCCACGTTCGTTGCAAAACGAGTAAGGAAGCTTGCTTCCTCCATCGCGGAGTCGCCGCCGCCAACTACGATGATTTTCTTGCCGCGGAAGAAGAAGCCATCGCAGGTTGCGCAAGTGCTGACGCCTTTTCCGACATTGTCTCTCTCGCCAGGAATTCCGAGGTATTTAGCCGATGCTCCTGTCGAGATAATGATGCTCTCGCCCACAATTTCGCCTTGGCCTTCTACCTGAAGCTTGAAAGGACGCTCGGACATATCCACGCTGTTAACCCAGCCCGTAATAAACTTTGCGCCGAAGCGCTCCGCTTGCTTGCGCATGTTCGCCATAAGCTCCGGTCCCATAATGCCTTCCGGGAAACCAGGGAAATTCTCAACCTCAGTCGTAGTCGTCAATTGTCCGCCCGGCTCAGGGCCTTCAATAATAAGCGGGTTCATATTGGCGCGAGCCAAGTAAATTGCTGCTGTAAGTCCGGCAGGGCCGGTACCGATAATAATGGATTTGTACATCGTCTTTCACCTCGTAAAAGTTTATTCGTCTTGCGCTTCCTGCGCCGAAAAGACAGAGCTCATCGACTTCATCTTTTCTTTGATGCCGCATATCTCGTCAATCAGCTTGACGTTCTTGCTGACTGTCGCGATCGACGTTCCATACCTAACCGAGACCTCATGGTACGAGATTGACCTCCGGTGCATCTTGGCCGTCAAGTATTCCAAAGCGGCTGCCCAGCCCTCAGGCTTCGCAAGCTTAGGTACATCCGGATACACGCGTGACAGAAACTCTACCCATAAAGTCATTAGGTCATGCTGCTGAACCAAATCGTATTGCTTGCTCATGCGGGAAAGCGCCGTTTCTACAACGGCCTGCCACTTGTCTTCCCATACAGGAAGCCGTGAAGGAACCCGGTTAGGCTCAATAACGGTTTCTTTTCCTTCCAGGAAGATCGGCAGCGGCTCTTGCACGCCCATGGTTCGAAGCACGAAGATGGCAATCCGTTTTAAGTAGTCATCCTCGTCACGTTCTAGCAGGAAGGTTTGGAGCACATCCTTCACTTCGCTGTCAGCAATCATGCCTAGAGCCTGAATGACCTGCAGCTTCGTATGCTGATCGCCATGGCGCAGCGCCCAGAAAAACGATGACCGAACGAGCGGGTCACGTTTAAGATGATCGGGAATGCCATCTGAGGATTTCTCCCACAGCTTGAACTGCTCCTCGAATGGCAAATGATAGTGGTAACTGATCGATGCCGTCATCTCTCCGCCGCGCAGCAGCTCTAGCTGCTCCATATAATAATGGGGTATGCCCGATTTGGGGTCCAGCTTAATCGTCTGCTTCCATAGCCGTTCCGCTTCCTGCAAGCGTCCGATATTGCAAGCGGCAACAGCCGCATAATGATACAAGCTCGGATCCTGCGTCAGCTCAGAGTCTTTCAGAAGCCTTGTAAAATGCTTGTAAGCAGCTCCATGCTCTCCTAAGATGCCCATAGTCGTTGCCAATTTAAACACATGCTCCTGATGAAACGGCACCGTCTTCGTAAGCAGCTCGACAAGCGGACGCAGGCTTGCTTCGTCATTCTTATGCTGATAGAAGATAGCGAGGTTGCAAAGCGCATGGAGATTGCCCGCTTCAAGCTCAAGCACCTCATGGATGGTATCCATCGCCTTGTCGAACATGCCCATATAATAATAAGCCAGCGCCAAATTGTTGCGGGCAGCAAGGAAGTCCGGCTGTCCCTCAATAATTTTCTCTAAAATGCGCACAGCCTCCGTGAATTTGCCTTCCTCCAGCAGAGTGCGGGCCAAATCATGCTCAACCATGCCTTCGCGCGATTTAATATTCGTCAGGCGCGTCGGGCGCTCCAGCTCATAATGCAGAAGATCCATCATATCCTCTGCCTCGTCAAGGAACTGACCCTCCGAATCCTCTTCTAAATATCGAATAAGCGAGCCTTCGGCCGCTTCATATTGTTCCATATTCGCATAATTATTCGCCATATAGAAATGGCATTCCGTCATCGTCGGATCAAGCTCATCCACAATCCAGCCCAGAATCCGGTTGGATTCCTCATAATTGCCCATCTCCGATAGGATGCCGGCCATATTGCAATGGTTTACCGGATTATCCGGCTCGTATTCCACGGCGCGACGAAAATATTTAAGTGCCTTGTCATAATGGAATCGATCTAGTGACCGAACCGCACGTTCGAAAAAAAACGTGGCGTCCCATTGAACCGGTATGACTTTCGTCTGTTGATCTACGGCAACACGTTTCTTCCCTTTCACTGGCAAGGCACCTCCCGTTACTTCCGATTTTCTACGATTATACCATAGCCATACCTTTGAGAACATGAAAGAATATGTGGGAAAATCGCGGACAGCAAATACGCCACCCGCGATTTCCCGCGTCCTTGCTATTCATTTCATGCAATCGGCATACCTGAATGAGCGTTTATACGCCGTTGTTTTTGAACAGAGTACTGATGGAGCCGCCCTCCAAAATGATGCGTGTTGCTTCTGCAAGCAGAGGGGCAACCGATAGCACCTTGAAGCGTTCCGGCGTTGATTCCGGCAAGCTGATGGAGTCCGTAACGATAACCTCTTTAATATTAGGATGATCCAAACGCTCAATGGCTGAGCCGGAGAATAGCGGGTGCGTTGCGCATACGTATACGTCCTCGGCGCCGCGCTCCTTCAAGCCCTCCACAACGTTTACGATGGTTGAGCCCGTATCAATCAGATCCTCAATAATGATAGGCGTCTGACCTTCGACATCCCCGATTACGTGTGTAATAACCGATTCATTGTGCGCTGGGCGTTTCTTGATCATAATCGCAAACGATGTATCCAGGTAGTTCGCAAGCTTCTCTGCGGTTGAAGCACGTCCTGCATCCGGCGATACGACAACCGGGTTCTTGATGTTCTTTGTCTTCAAGTAATCGCTGATGAGATCAAGCGCCGTCATATGATCGACCGGAATGTTGAAGAAGCCTTGAATAGCTGGAGCATGTAGGTCGATTGTGATTACGCGGTTCGCTCCAACAGTCGTGAGCACATCCGCCAGCATTTTTGCTGAAATCGGCTCCCGTGGCGCTGCTTTGCGCTCCTGGCGCGCATAGCCGTAATACGGCATGATGATGTTGACCGTTCTTGCGGATGCACGCTTCGCCGCGTCAATCATAACGAGCAATTCGACAAAATGCTCGTTGATCGGATGCGAGAACGATTGCACGAGAAATACATCACAATTCCGAATCGTTTCCTCGTAATGCACATAAATCTCACCGCTTTTGAAACGGGACATCTTGATCGCGCCTAACGTCAGACCAAGCTCTGCACTAATTTTCTGAGCCAATACCGGATTAGACGAACCCGAAAAAATACGCACCTTGTCGCTTAACATGATACCCTCCTGAGCGTTAAAACCAATTAATTTTACGGAACAAGTACTCGTCCTTGTCGGATCATTCGACAAAGCTTGTTTGATCTTCTATATTATACATGTAATTTACGATATTTCAAAAATCAATCATCACTAATTTTCGACAATTAAATGTCGCCAGCTGCTTATATCCAACTTCTCTCAGTACGGAGTAGGCTTGATCCAAGTATTGACCCAGCCTTTCAGGCTGATGGGCATCCGATCCTACGGTGAGCGGAATGCCTAGCTCAAGCGCATATTCGAGCATCCTGCGGCTTGGAAACATCTCTGCTGCAGGCGTGCGCAGCCCCGATGCGTTAAGCTCAATGGCCATCCCGCTCCGCTTGACCGCTTGAAGCGCAGCATTCTCCAAGTGGGTCACATCCTCCTCCGGCTTGTAGCCGAAGCGTTTGATTACGTCAATATGCCCAATGTAATCATAAAAGCCGCTCGCCGCCGCTTTTCCTACAGCTGCGTAATACTGCTCGTAAACCGCCATGCGGTCACGGCCTTCCCATCCTGCCGTTTGCCGGAAATCGGTAATGTCCCATTCGCCTAGAAAGTGAACGGATCCAATGACGTAATCCCAAGGGTAAGCTTTGACGATCGCTTCGATCTGCTGCTCACAGCCCTCAATATAATCGCCCTCCAGGCCTACCCGAATGTCGATCTGACCCTTGTACTTTTCCTTGAGCGCAAGGCATTCCTCTACGTAACGTGGCAGCTCATCCATGGGCATGGCCATCTCCGGATAATACGAAGCAGGGTCAACGTGGAGCAGCGGCATATGATCGGAAAGGCCGAGCTGCACGAGTCCGATCTCTATTCCCTTCCGTACGTATTCCTCCAGCTCGCCTACGGCGTGGCCGCAGCGGGCATGATGGGTATGGTAATCGATAAACATGTGCGTACCGGCCTTTCTATCGTAATTTGGAGATATGCGTTCGCTATCTCATTTTGTTCGTTGTCTTTTTCCCATGGCGGCTATGGATTTCGCTGATTACATCATCAAGCGGCAGCCCTCTCTCGCGAAGCAGCACCATCAAGTGGAAAATCAGATCGCCGACTTCGCTTCTCAGCTCGTCGTTGTCTTTATTTTTGGCGGCGATAATGACCTCGGATGCTTCCTCGCCGACCTTTTTCAAAATTTTGTCCACGCCTTTGTCAAACAAATAAGACGTATAAGAGCCCTCAGGGCGTTCTGCATAACGTTCTGCTATCGTGCCTTCCAGCTGTCCCAGCGTGCCGAAGCGGTCCGCGGCCGGTGCTGCATCGCTTGTGGAAGCTGCTGTGTTTCCACTCACCTCAACGTTGTTGAAGAAGCAGCTGTAGCGTCCCGTATGGCAGGCTGGGCCTACTTGCTCCACCTTAAGCAGAAGTGTGTCGCCATCGCAATCGTAAGCCAAAGAGACAATGCGCTGCGTATGTCCGCTTGTCGCGCCTTTATTCCAAAGCTCATTGCGCGACCGGCTCCAGAACCAAGTCACGCCCGATTCTACCGACAGCTGCAGCGACTCCTTGCTCATGTATGCCATCATAAGCACTTCTTTGCTTTGCGCATCCTGCACGATTGCAGGAACGAGCCCAGCTTCATCCCATTTAATGCTTGAGATCAGATCGTTTGAATTGGATTCCGTCATCGTACTTCTACTCCCTTTAACCGCAAATCGTCTTTCACTTCACGGATCGTCATTTCTTTATAGTGGAAAATCGTAGCTGCAAGCGCAGCATCTGCATTAGCTTGCTTGAATACATCATTGAAATGTTCGATTCTTCCCGCTCCGCCTGAAGCGATAACCGGAATGCCCAGCGATTCCGAAACCGCTTTGGTCAGCTTAATATCGAAGCCATCCTTCGTTCCGTCGGCATCCATGCTCGTCAGCAAAATTTCACCCGCTCCCAGACGCTCAACCTCGCGCGCCCATTCCAGAGCCTTGATGCCCGTTGTTTTGCGCCCGCCATGTGTATAAACCTCCCACTCGCCCCATTCCGCATTAAACTTTGCGTCAATGGCAACTACAATGCACTGCGAGCCGAATTTGCGCGATCCCTCCTGCACAAGCGCAGGATTAACGACGGCTGCCGTATTGATGCCGATTTTGTCAGCGCCCGCACGCAGCAGCCGCTTCATGTCATCGACATGGGAAATGCCTCCGCCTACCGTGAACGGAATCGTGATTTCGCCAGCCGTCCGTTTAACAACCTCGATCATCGTTGCTCGGCCTTCCACCGAAGCTGAGATGTCCAAAAAGATAAGCTCATCTGCGCCTTCCTTGTCATAGGTAGCCGCAAGCTCGACAGGATCTCCAGCATCGCGGAGGTTTACGAAGTTCACGCCTTTCACAACGCGGCCATCCTTCACGTCCAGGCATGGAATAATACGCTTCGCCAGCATGTTTCCCTCTCCTTTGTTCCCGTTAAACGGGCTTCTTCTATATCTTCCATCGTATAAATAACGAGATTATGACTGCACGCTTTCCGTTAGCGCAAGGAAGCTGCCTAGCAGCTGCATACCCAGGTCTCCGCTTTTTTCGGGATGGAACTGCATGCCGAATACGTTGCCGCGGCCGACAATTGCCGTTACCTGCTGGTAATAGTCCGTAGTCGCAAGCAGATCGGAGGCCTGCTCTACCTTCGCATGGAAGGAGTGGACAAAATAGACATGGCCTTCAGTCAACCCATTAAATAGTGGCGATTGCTCTTGAAGGAACGACAGCTTGTTCCAGCCCATATGCGGAATTTTGTAATCACCCGCGAAGCGCACGACCTTGCCCGGCAAAAGATTCAGCCCCTCATGCATGCCGTATTCCTCACTCGCAGTGAATAGCAGCTGCATGCCGAGGCAAATGCCGAGCATCGGCTTCCCTGATGCAGCGTATGCTTTCGCCACCTCGTCGAGCTTCGTCTCACGCAGATTTTGCATCGCGTCGCCGAAAGCCCCAACGCCCGGCAGGATTGCACCTGCTGCAGCCGCAATCGTTTGTGGGTCATCGGTAATAACCGCCTCGTAGCCTAGACGCTCTACCGCTTTGCTTACGCTGTGCAGATTGCCCATGCCGTAATCGATAATCGCGATCATGCTATAGCACTCCCTTCGTCGAAGGTACTCCTTGCACGCGCGGGTCAATGCTCGTCGCTTCGTCCAGCGCACGTCCAAGCGCTTTGAATACCGCCTCAATCATATGATGCGTGTTTTTGCCGTAGTGCACAATGACGTGGAGCGTAATGCGGGACTCCAGTGCCAGCTTCCAAAGAAACTCATGAACAAGCTCCGTAGAGAAGCTGCCTACCTGCGCAGAAGGATACTCTGCACGGTATTCGAAGTGCGGACGATTGCTCACGTCGATAATAACCTGTGCAAGCGCCTCATCCATTGGTACGAATACGCTGGCATAACGTTTGATCCCGCGTTTGTCGCCCAGCGCCTCGCGAAGTGTCTGGCCGATGCAAATGCCGATATCCTCCACCGTATGGTGATCATCAATGTCAATATCTCCGCGCGCTTCAAGCTCCAGGTTGAACTGGCCGTGCTTCGTAAACAAATCAAGCATATGGTTCAGGAACGGCACGTCCGTTTCGATTTTCGTCTCTCCCGTTCCATCTACTGCAAATGTAAGCTTAATATCCGTCTCATTCGTCTTGCGTGCTACCGATGCTTCGCGTACCCGATTTTCCGACACTTTCATTCCTTCTTTCTGCATTTATGTTTGATTTAGAGGTTAATTTTTGTTTTTTGTTTTTTGTTTTTTGTTTTTTGTTTATGTGAATTTCAAGAAAATGTTTGTGCAATATAAATCACTATTTCTGCTGTTATCCTGCTTTAAAGTTCGTTTCTATTGCAGGAAATGCAATGTAGCTCCGTAAACTGCATGCCTTGTCAGGTTTCCAATGCATTTACTGCAACGTGACTATCTTACACAATAATTCAATATGTGAATTTCAAGAAAATGTTTGTGCAACAGTAACCGCTTTGCTACCAGCTTTCCGTTGCTACGTTGCAGTTTAGTTTGTGCAATAGAATCGACTTTGCCGCTACCATTCAAGTGCTACGTTGCAGTTTGTGCAATAGAAGCGACTTTGCTGCTACCATTCAAGTGCTACGTTGCAGTTTGCGCACAATAGAATCGACTACTCTGCTACCATTCAAGTGCTACGTTGCAGTTTGTGCAATAGAATCGACTATGCTGCTGCCTTTCAAACGCTACGTTGCAGTTTGTGCAATAGAAATCACTGTTTTTGCTGATTACCTGCTTTAGAGTTCGTTTATATTGCAGTAAATGCAATGTAGCTACTAAAACTGCTTGCCATGTTAGGTTTCCATTGCATTTACTGCAACGTAACAAATCATACACGAGCATCCGAGGCAATCTATTTTTAACGATGACCGTGTATTATTCGCGCTCTTTCTCTAAACGAATTCCAATCGCGCGAGCGTGCCCCTCAAGCCCTTCATGGCGCGCTAGGGTCATGATTTTCTCGCCATTGGCTAAGAGTGCTTGCTTGCTGTAATAGATAAGGCTCGATTTCTTCAAGAAGTCATCCACATTCACTGGGGACGAGAACCGGGCTGTACCGTTCGTGGGAATGATGTGATTCGGTCCTGCAAAATAATCCCCAACCGGCTCCGAGCTATACGGCCCGAGGAAAATTGCGCCTGCGTTCTGGATATAGCCAAGGAGGCGCATAGGATCAACCGTCAGCACCTCAAGATGCTCAGGCGCTAGCTGATTGACGACGTCGATGCCTGCTTCCAGCGAATCGACGAGCAGCACGGCGCCATAGCTGTCTATCGAGCTGCGCGCGATGTCCTGGCGCGGAAGCGTAGACAGCTGACGCTCCACCTCCGCAGCAACCGCCTCAGCAAGCTGCTGCGACGGCGTAACGAGTATCGCCGACGCCATCTCATCGTGCTCGGCCTGCGACAACAGATCCGCGGCTACGTACGCGGGATCGGCTGAATCGTCGGCAAGCACGACGATCTCACTTGGCCCGGCGATGCTGTCGATATCGACGGCGCCGAATACGGCGCGCTTAGCCAGCGCCACGTAAATGTTGCCCGGTCCGCATATTTTATCGACCGGAGCAATGCTGTCCGTGCCGTACGCAAGCGCGGCAATGGCCTGAGCCCCGCCGACCCGGTACATCTCCTTGACGCCCGCCTCCGCGGCGGCAACGAGAATATACGGGTCGATACCCGCAGTGCCGCCGGTTGCAGGGGGCGTCACCATGACAATCTCCGGCACGCCGGCCACCTGTGCCGGAATTACATTCATCAGCACGGACGACGGATAAGCCGCCTTGCCTCCGGGCACGTATACGCCGACCCGCTTCAGCGGTCGCATAATCTGCCCGAGCAGCGTTCCGTCCTGCTGCAGATCCATCCACGAGGTCCGCATTTGCTTCTCGTGGAACACCCGCACATTCACGGCTGCTTCGCGAATCGCCGCCAGAAAATCAGCGTCGACCTTCCCGTATGCCGCTTGAATCTCCTCCTGCGTCACGCGCAGCGATGCCGCGTCCAGCTTAACCCGGTCATGCTGCTCCGTATACCTCAGCAGCGCCGCATCCCCCTCAGCCTTTACGTCTGCGACGATCCTCAAGGCCGATTCATTTTGCTCCGGTGTTCCATACTCCACCTCGCGCTTCAATCCAAATTCCTCTGCACGCATAATACGCATATTATCCACTCCTTCCTCATACTCTTCAAACGTTTTCATTAGCCTTATATTGCTCAGGGCGCGAAGCTTGCACTTCCCTCTTCCTCTACTAACACTCAAAGCCCTATATAACTCCAAACGCCATATAGACGCTTTTCTCTTCCTCTTCTAACACTCAAAGCTTTAGATAACTCCAAGCGCCATATAGACGCCTTTCTCTTCCTCTTCTCACACTCTAAGCTCTAGATAACTCAAAGCGCTATATACACGCTTTTCTCTTCCTCTTCTCACACTCAAAGCCCTATATAACTCCAAGCGCCATATAGACGCTTTTCTCTTCCTCTTCTTACACTCAAAGCCCTATATAACTCCAAACGCCATATAGACGCTTTTCTCTTCATAGATTCAAAGCAATATATTCCTCGCAGCGCCAAAGCAGCGCTTATTCTCGTTTAGCCAGCGTCGCCTGCAAGCGATCACACAGGCCTTGAATCACATCGTTTTTCATCCGGTAGCTCACGCGGTTCGCAATCAAACGGCTTGTAATACCGAAGATAGACTCCATCTCCACAAGCCCGTTCTCGCGAAGCGTTTGACCCGTTTCCACCATATCGACAATGCGATCAGCAAGGCCGATCATCGGTGCCAGCTCAATCGAGCCATTCAGCTTAATGACCTCTACCTGCTGCCCAAGCTCCCGGAAGTATGCTGAAGCTACGCTTGGATACTTGGTTGCAACGCGAGGATTCATGGTCGGCTTCCAGTCCGGCAGACCGATCACGGACATCCGGCACTTGGCGATCCCAAGATCCAGCAGCTCGTAAACATCCTTGTTTTCCTCCATCAGCACATCCTTGCCGACGATGCCGATATCCGCCACGCCGTATTCGACATAAGTTGGAACGTCCACCGGCTTCGCCATAATGAATTCCATGCCTACCTCAGGCAGCTCGATAATCAGCTTGCGAGTGTCGTCGAAATCGCTTGGGATCGGTAATCCGGCTTCGCGGAACAGCTTCGATGCCACCTTGTAGATCCGGCCTTTCGGCATCGCCACCTTCAATATATCCTTTGTCTGTCCGCTCATGTGGCGCTGCCTCCTTTAATTCCGTTTCCGTCATACGACAGCAATGCTGTGTACGCTACACCTTTATAGGTGAAAGAGCTCTGGTTCAGGCTCCTTGCTTGATCCAATACGCTGCTTGCTTCATTTAAACGCTCCGTAACGACGTTAACGCCCTCTGCACGCAGCTCCTGCGCTTTGACAAGCGCTTCTCCTCGGCCATCCGAGTTGTAGACGACGAGGGTACGATCGATCTCATTCTCTGCGTTGTCTCCAAGCAGCTCCAGTATACGCGTCGTCTTAAGAGCAAAGCCCGTTGCCGGAGCCGGTCTGCCGAATTGCGCCAGCAGATTATCGTAACGACCGCCGCTCACAACAGGGAAACCCAAATCCGCGGCATAACCTTCAAAGGTCATACCTGTATAATAAGAAAAATCGCCAATCATCGTCAGGTCGATAAGCACATGCTCACACACGCCGTACGCCTTCAAAACATCCCAAATCTCGCACAAATGGCTAATGGATGCGCGAGCGTGCTCATCTACATTAAGCTGCAGCGCCTGCTCGCATATTTCCTGACCGCCGCGCAGCCGCAACACGCCCTCTAGCTCTTGCTGCACCGTCTCTTCGAGAGCAAGCTTGCGCAGCTGCTCCCGATAACCGACAAAGTCCCGTCCAAGCAAGCAGCCCTTCAGTTGCTCTTGTGCATCCTTGCGTCCAGGAAGCGACTCCTCCATTAAACCGTTAAGAAAACCAACATGCCCAATAGCAATTTTGAATCGTTCCACGCCAGCAGCCTTTAGCGATGCGATAGCCAGTGCAACGACCTCTGCATCTGCCTCCGCCGACGAATCTCCGACTAGCTCCACGCCTGTTTGAAAAAATTCCGCCTCACGGCCAGCTTCCTCTTCAATGGCACGGAACACATTCGAATGGTAGGACAATCGTTGCGGGAAATCCGCTTGTTTCAATAAGGAAGACACGACGCGAGCGATCGGCGCCGTCATATCGGAGCGTAGAACAAGCGTCGTTCCACGGTTATTTAGAAGCTTAAACAGCTTCTGATCCGAGGTAGAGCTTGCAACGCCTACTGTATCGTAATATTCCATTGTTGGGGTGATAATTTGCTCGTAGCCCCAGCTCTGCATGCAGGTCAGTACATCACGTTCAATATGACGCAGCTTAGCAACTGCGCCTGGTAGATAATCTTTAACGCCTATCGGCTTCTCGAACACTTTTGGTTTAGACATATAAGTTCACCTTCGTTTACTTTAGTTGTTTAAAGCGATACCATGTTACCATGCTAACAAATTAAAGGGTCTAGTCGTAATATTAGCATGAATGGCTTATTTCCGTCAACCGGATAAGGGCGATATAATCCCCCAAAAATAAAGCTTCGTCCAGCTGCGAGATGAGCTCGCGCGGACGAAGCTTTTCAAGGCTCATTAGTTCAATAAATTGCGCGCACTCTCGTCATAGTCGCTCGGCATAACGATATCTTTCCGCTTGATCTCACGCATCGGATTGCCGCCTACAAACGCATAAGCAGGGACATCCTTATGAACGACAGAGCCTGCCGCCACAACTGCGTGATCGCCGATCGTCACGCCTGGCAATATGGTCGTATTGGCGCCTATCATCACATGGGAGCCGATGGAAACATGACCCAAACGATATTCCTTGATCAAATACTCATGAGTCAGAATTGTTGTATTATATCCGATAATTGTATTATTGCCAACCGATATGCGTTCTGGGAAGAAAACATCTACCATAACCATCAACGCAAAAGCGGTGTGCTCGCCAACCTTCATGCCGAGCACTCGGCGGTAAATCCAATTTTTAAGGGGAAGGATTGGGCAATATCGCGCTAGCTGGATAAAGATAAAGTTACGTACCGATTTGATCCGGCTTACCGTTGTATACACCTGCCACAGCGCGTTTGGTCCTTCCACTGGATATCGATCAACTTTGCGCAAGCGTCTCCCGCTCCATTCCTGCATATGAATAAAGATCACGCATGTCATGGATGACAGCATGCGCACCTGCTTCCTTCAGCTTCTGCTCGCCTTTCAACGACCAAGCTACTCCTATCGCCAAAGCTCCCGCAGCAAGTGCCGATTCGATGTCTACGATGCTGTCGCCAACCATCATGGTCGTCGCCGGATCGGCGCCGAGCAAACCAATGGCCTTGCTAACTGGCTCCGCATGCGGCTTCGGATTAACGACATCGTCGATTGTGACGATGGCATCCACATAGTCATACAAGCCAACATATCTCAAGCCGCGCTCTGTCGTTAATCTCATTTTGGTCGTAACGACACCGATTTGAATCCCTTGCTTATGCAAGCGCTCAATGACCTCATTCACATAGGAGAATGGCTTCACATATTCGTCATGAAGCCGCAAATTCACTTCACGGTAAGCTGCAACTAATTGAGTAACATCATCTAAGCCCGAAAAAAGCTTCATCTGGTCGGTTAACGGTTGTCCCATGCTTGGAATAATATGCTCCCTGCCGAAGCCTTCAGCCGTTACGCCCTGCAGCGATTCTATGAACGAGCGGATGATGAGCTCATTGGTGTCGATAATGGTGCCGTCCAGATCGAACAGCATCGTTTTGATCATGCCCGTCATGTGTATGCCTCCTTGAATAACACTTAAGGTTTGCTGTTTTCATTTTCTTTTTTTGTACCTTTGGAATCGGGAATGCTTGTGATCGTTGCGTCATTGCCGCCGTTGCGTTCTGGTTTGCTTGTCGTAACCGGGTCGAGATAATACGCGGAAGCATAACCCTTCTTCCTTCGTATAATGATGAACAGGATAGCACCTACAATAAGAATCAAAGCCAGTGCCTGCGAAATTCTAATATTCCCATAAGCCGGATCTAGATATCCCTGCTTGAATAGAACCTCCATCGGCGTCCATAAGCCATCGATAAACGAAGCAAGCCATGATGGCCCTCTAAAGGCCAAGCTGTCGGTACGAAGCGCTTCAATAAAGAACCGACCGATGGAATACCAGATGAAATAGGTAGCCGTAAGCTCGCCCGCGCGCAAAAACCGTTGACGGCGCAATACGAACAACACAACAAGTCCAACCAAGCTCCATATGGATTCATATAAAAACGCAGGATGACGATATACGCCTTCAACGAGCATTTGATCGACGATAAAGGATGGCAGATGAAGCGAATTACGCAGGAAGTCTTCACTTACCTCACCGCCGTAAGCCTCCTGGTTCATGAAGTTGCCCCAGCGTCCGATCATCTGTCCGACAAGCATACCCGGAATTGTAATATCGACAAGTCGCCAAAACTTGTAGCCTTTATAGCGGAAATAAAAGAAGCCGCAAATAAAGGCTCCGATAATGGCACCGTAGATGGCGATTCCGCCATTCCAAATTTTAAATACGTCAATCAAATTGCCTTTGTAATCATCCCATTTGAACGCTACGTAATAAATCCTTGCGCCAATGATCGCAGATGGAACGCCTAGAAGCAGCAAATCCATAAACAAATCAGGTTTAATGCCGAAGCGCTTGCCTTCTTGCACAGCGAGCAGCAACCCAACGAGAGCTGCTGTTCCTAGAATAATGCCGTACCAATGCACTTCAATTGATCCTAGGCTGAAGGCGATTGGATTCAATAACAATGTCTTCATTCTTTTATATCCCCTTTAGATTCAATCATATTCATCCATATCGTCGGCAATCGTTTCCGTAAGTTTATTCGTGAATTGCAGCGCGGCATTGTAGCCCATCCGTTTCAGACGGAAATTCATGGCTGCTACTTCGATAATAACTGCTAAGTTCCGTCCGGGACGTACGGGTACCGTCACAAGCGGGACATCGGTGTCGATAATGCGAGTTGTTTCCTCGTCTAGGCCTAAGCGGTCATATTGCTTGTCCTGCTGCCAATTTTCCAGTTTAATGACAAGACCAATGCGCTTCTGAGTCCGTACTGCACCTGCTCCGAATAAAGTCATGACATTAATGATGCCGAGGCCTCTAATCTCAAGCAAATGCCTAATAAGCTCCGGTGCACTGCCATGCAGCTGAGAGTCAGAGGTTTGCATGAGCTCTACCGCATCATCAGCGACAAGACGATGTCCGCGTTTAACAAGCTCCAGCGCTGTTTCGCTTTTACCAATGCCGCTGCCGCCCGTAATAAGCATGCCGACGCCATAAACGTCAACAAGTACGCCGTGAATAGTTGCAGTAGGAGCTAGCTTTCTTTCAAGAAAATCCGTGATTCGGCTTGAGAGAATAGTTGTCGCAATCTGGCTGCGGAGGAGCGGAATTTGAATTTCGTTGCATTGTTCTACAAGCTCGTGAGGCGCTTCCAGTCCTCTAGTCAGAATGATGCAAGGCGTATCCTCGTTACAAAGCCGAACCATCCGGTCCTTCCGCTCTTCGCTTCCAAGCATATTCAAAAACGAAATTTCCGTCCTGCCCAGCAGCTGAACACGCTCACTCGGATGGTAATGGAAATAACCAGCCATTTCTAGACCCGGCCGATATAAATCATCTACCGTAATTACACGCTTCATTCCATCCTCGCCAGCAATAATTTCAAGCTGAAACTGCTTGACGAGTTCAGATACTTTCACTTTCTTCGGCATCGCTTAGCCTCCCTCATATGACAACTGTGTAAGTGTATGTATGTTTTTTCAATGTCTTCATCGTAAAGGAAAACGCCTTCGAACGCAACGTTTGACCCACTTGTCTGCGCCGTTACCTAGCAATACAAAAAAAGAACAGCCGGATAGTCCGACCGTTCTTTCTCCATACTATTTATTAAGCTTCGAAAATGTTAAGTTCAGTAGCTTTGTCGAACAAATGTACTTTGTTCATGTCAAGCGCAAGCTTAACGCTTGTGCCATCACGTAGACCTGAGCGGCCGTCAACACGTGCGATAACCGTGTCTGTGCCGATACCGTTCAGGTATAGGTACATTTCGTGACCAAGGTTTTCAGCAACTTCTACGTTCGCGTTAACGATTGTTTGTGGCGATGCTTCAAGGAAAACTGGCTCTTCATGAAGATCCTCTGGACGAATACCCAGAACAACTTCTTTGCCGATGTAACCTTTTGAGCGAAGTGATGCCGCTTTGCCTTCAGGAACAACTACGTCTACGCCGCTTGCTTTGAAGCGAAGCGCGCCGCCTTGTTCTGTCAGGGAACCACTGATAAAGTTCATCGAAGGAGCGCCGATAAAGCCTGCTACGAAGATATTTACCGGGTGGTTGTAAAGCTCTTCTGGAGAAGCCGTTTGTTGAATGAAACCGTCTTTCATAACAACGATACGGTCACCCATTGTCATTGCTTCGATTTGGTCATGCGTTACATAGATTGTTGTTGTTTCAAGACGTTTTGTAAGCTTGCTGATTTCCGCGCGCATTTGTCCACGAAGTTTCGCGTCCAAGTTGGAAAGCGGCTCATCCATCAAGAATACTTGCGGCTCACGAACGATTGCGCGTCCTAGCGCGACACGTTGGCGTTGACCACCGGAAAGCGCTTTTGGCTTACGGTCAAGCAAATGCTCGATATCTAGAATTTTAGCAGCTTCACGAACACGTTTGTCGATGTCTGCTTTTTTGAATTTACGAAGTTTAAGGCCGAAGGCCATGTTTTGGTATACGTTCATGTGCGGGTACAACGCGTAGGATTGGAATACCATCGCGATGTCGCGGTCTTTAGGAGCAACGTCGTTCACAAGGCGGTCGCCGATGAACAATTTGCCTTCGGAAATTTCTTCAAGGCCTGCAATCATACGAAGAGTTGTCGATTTACCGCAACCTGATGGTCCGACCAATACGAGAAACTCTTTGTCTTTAATATCTAAGTTAACGTCAGTAACCGATGCTTTGTCAGTACCCGGGTATTTTTTGTAAATGCCTTCTAAACGTACGCCTGCCATGATAATTTTCCCCCTAGAAAGAAATTTCGATATGCCTATATCTTATCCCACAGAGGAGCTTGTGACTATGCACATACTTTACAAAAAAACTAATTTCTTTTCGTAACTTTGTACAATAGCAATATAATTTTAACTAGAACGGCATCTCTGAACTGTCGTACATCCAATCCCGTTTCCTGTTTAAGCTTGTCTAAGCGATATAATAACGTATTGCGATGAATATATAATTTCTTAGCTGTTTCGCTGACATTGCAGTCGAGTGTGAAAAAGGTTTCAAGCGTGCTTAGCATTTCAGACTCCACGAACAAATCGGCTCTTTTTAGAGACTGCTCCAAATATTTGGCGCGCTGCAGCTCAGGAATCGCATTTAATAAGCGCTCCAGCTGCAGCATCCACGGCAAATGAATGTTTCTTCCGACATGAAATTTGCGGCCCAGATTTATCGTTTCCCTTAGAAGCATTGTCGTTTCAATGATACCTTTAGCCGGTGACGCTGGATGGGCGACAGCCAAATGGCATTCTCCAATCCACTCGCTGGCAAGCATCTCATGCAGGCCAAGACCGATTGAAGCAAGACTCTCTTCAAGGGATTCCTCCTCCTGCTCCTCGAAAGCGTCAGAATCCTCATCTCTTAATAGTGACATTGAACCCCAAATGAGCCATTCCTGACTTTTAAGCGGTATAAGTAGTATGTCATCCGACATAAAGGAGCGAAGCAGCTTCTCCAGATCGGCGTAAGTAGCTTGCTGCGTACCCGGCTGCTCGGTAACGAGCAAAAAAGGAATCATTTCATTAAACAACCGGCTGCCGACCGTTAAATGATCAGGTAAGGAGTAAGCAGGCTCATCCGCTTCCAATTGCTTTTGAATCCAATCGCTAAGCTTCATTGCTTGTCTTTCCGTCTCCGAGAGAGCCGCGCTTCTCTTCTCAGCTACCGTTCCCCTATTCAATTGCAGTGTCCAGCTTATCAGTTCCTTCTCCGTAGCTTGAAGTGCAGAGCCTTCCAATTCAAGCAGGTTTACCTCATATTCATTAGATGAAATAACGATCCACGTTTTATTATCCTTCTCTACGCGCTGGCCTTCTATGGGTGAAGGCGTCGAGTGCTCGCCTAGCCATAGTTCGTCAGCGTTGCTTATTAGATCATTCCACTCCGCTATCGATCTCGAAACAGCATGTACCGGACAGTTCAAAATGTGCTCCAGTGGTTTCAACCAGTCTGTCGTGCTCATTTCTCTATCTCCAATCTCCACAAGCGTTAGCGGCTATGCGGCATCCTCCTGTTGCAGGAAACCGCGCGAACGATGATTAGCAGCTCCATATAAGCGGATTAATGTGTAAAAAAGCTTTTCCAACGACTCGTTAGAATATCGCTTTTTCCCGTCATTGTACCACATAGGCTTGTTTAATTCAGCTTATCGCAAGTAAAAGAATAATGGAGAGCAGAGCAAACAGCGCTGCAATCAAATAAAGGAATGAAACAGTCTGCACCTGACTAAGTCCCCATTTCATTAATAGGTGGTGCGTATGCAGCTTGTCTGCACGATGCAAACCTTTACCGCTTATCAGTCTCCGGATCATAACGTAGATCGTATCGAATATAGGCAGGCCAAGCGCAAGAAGCGGTACAAGGAGCGTAATGAATGTCGCTTTTTTAAACGTTCCATCAACCGCGATAACCGCTAACGTGAAGCCTAGAAAGGTTGCACCCGCATCGCCCATGAATATGCGCGCTGGATAGAAATTATGTACAAGAAAGCCAAAGCAGGCTCCCGCAACAATGATTGCAAGAATGGCTGTACTGGGCTGCCCTTTAATTAGAGCAACAATCAACAGCGTAAGGGCAGATAGCGTGCATACCCCTGAAGCAAGACCATCAACACCATCAATAAAATTGATCATATTGATTAAAGCGAATACCCATATCATCGTTGTCAGCCAAGACAACCAATCTGGAAAGGAAATAAACAAACCTGTAATTGGATTTGCAATTCCTGCGATATGGATATGGAATAAAGTCGGAATCGACGCTGCTCCCAAGTAAAGGATAACGCGCGGCCATACGGGGAATTCCTTTCCTTTCGCTTTTGAAGCATCATCAAGCAGACCCACAATGACAAGGACAATACCTCCGGAGACAATGGTCCACGTTAGCGGGGTAAATCCAATACATACAAACATGGCAATCACGCAGCCAACGAAAATAGCCGCTCCACCCATAAGAGGAATCGGCTTATTATGTATTTTCCTTTGAGTAGGACGATCAACAAAGCCCAGGCGCAGCGCAACAATCCGAAGCGGTGGTACGCTTGCAAACACAATCGCAAAGCTAATGAAAGCCGCTAGTCCGTATATCATTGCAACTACCCCTTTATCTATATATTTGATTCCGTGTATACATTGTTCCCTTATACCGATAAAATACAAGAAACCGTTTTTGTCTGTTTGACCGTTACCCGCATTCATGATAGAATTTATTCAAAGTTTACTTATCGGATTAATGAATTTTATTATTGACCTTATCAAAGAGGAGCGTACCTATGCCGAACATCGTTATTATCTCCGGAAGTCCGAATGCTTCATCACGTTTGAACGGAATTACCCATTACGTCGAACGGCAGCTCAAAGAACTTAACCTAACAGTCGATACGATTACCGTCGTATCGCTGCCGGCTGAGGATCTTATCCATGCCCGTTTCGGTAGCCCAGCCATCGTGGAAGCGAACCAGCTTGTTGCTAATGCAGATGCTGTTATTATCGCAAGCCCCGTATATAAGGCATCTTTTACCGGCGTTCTAAAAACGTTCCTGGATCTTCTTCCCCAAAAAGGTCTCGATAATAAGATCATTGCTCCACTGTTTATTGGCGGCACCATCGCGCATCTTCTCTCTATTGACTATTCCCTTAAGCCCGTGCTTGCATCCATGGGCGCCAAAGTTTATGTGAGCGGCGTATACGCTGTAGATTCGCAAATCAACCGTACGCAGGAGCCGAATGAAGCTCCCGTATTCGAGATTAATGAGGAGCTAACGCTGCGTCTTAATGAAACAGTTAATGAGTTGGCACGCGAGCTTGAGCTTCGTCATAAATAAATCATTGATCGGCAAAAATGTATAATTGCATGACAAAAGGTGGACACCGCAGCAGGCTTTATCGCCTCGGTGTCCACCTTTTCTCGTTTATGAAATCAAAAAAACCGAAGATCATAGGATCTCCGGTTGCGATGTTAGATTAAAAAAAAATGGTGAGTCATGTAGGATTCGAACCTACGACACCCTGATTAAAAGTCAGGTGCTCTACCAACTGAGCTAATGACTCATGATGTAGAAAAACTGGTGGAGGATGATGGATTCGAACCACCGAACTCGAAGAGAGCAGATTTACAGTCTGCCGTGTTTAGCCACTTCACTAATCCTCCATGCTATTAATTATTTCCCGTTATTCAGAAAATAAAGTGGTGGCTCGGGACGGAATCGAACCGCCGACACGAGGATTTTCAGTCCTCTGCTCTACCGACTGAGCTACCGAGCCTTACTTTAAAGAAAAATGGCGGAGCTGACGGGATTCGAACCCGCGGTCTCCTGCGTGACAGGCAGGCATGTTGGGCCACTACACCACAGCTCCAAGTGGATTCGGTCTGGAACCGAATAAGTAAATATGGTGGAGGATGACGGGATCGAACCGCCGACCCTCTGCTTGTAAGGCAGATGCTCTCCCAGCTGAGCTAATCCTCCAGATGTTACGATAAAAAGGTAATGGTAGCGGCGAAGGGGATCGAACCCCCGACCTCACGGGTATGAACCGTACGCTCTAGCCAGCTGAGCTACACCGCCACGCTTGTCCCCGAATCATTGTCGATGCAGCGCTCGGGGACGCATGCAAAGTCAGAACATTACGCCCTGAAAACTGGATACGAAAGATAAGGTTGCTGAACCTTTACTGCTGCTGTCTACCGGATGTATGGGTCCGAGTAAACGTGTTTAGGAT
>NZ_JACHXW010000029.1 GCF_014192395.1 Paenibacillus endophyticus
CTGAAGTTCATTCAGGGCATTCCGGAGGCGCTTGTCGAGTCGGCGGAGCTGGACGGTGCAGGACCTTTCCGCGTATTGCTCCAAATCATCGTTCCACTGTCGAAGCCGATGCTTGCGGCAATCGGATTGTTCACCGCAGTCGGCCATTGGAATGATTGGTTCGCCGGAGCTTTCTATGTCACCAAACAGGATCTCATTCCGGTACAAACGTTTCTGCAGCAGTTATTGTCGGCACAGGATATGTCAGCCATCCTGGGCTCGAACTCGAATCAGGAAGCACTAGCCAGAGGGTCGCAAATGCAGAACGTGACGCTCATGTCGGTCAAAATGGCAACCGTCATGGTAAGCGCGATTCCGATTCTATGTGTGTATCCGTTCCTTCAGAAGTATTTCGTGAAGGGCGTATTGATCGGCTCCGTCAAAGGTTAAGAGCCGCTGTTACTTGAGGGTATTGGGCTTCATCACATACCATTATTTAGTCAAGCGAAAAGGGGAGAAAAGAAGCATGCAGAGCAAATGGGTAAAGAAGACCGGTTTAATGGCTATGTCGGCGGTCGTATTGCTTTCTGTGGTCGCAGGATGTTCAGGTTCCAACGCATCCAAAAATGATCCGAAAAGCACGAATGCGGCACATGGCGGTACGGAAACGACAAAAGGTTCACAGAAATTCAATCTATGGTTAGGCTGGTCGGCAACGGTTAATAATGATAGCCTTGTCCAAAAGAATTGGAAAGAAGCAGAGCCGGGCATTGAGGTTGTGCTTGAAGCTACGCAAGGTGACGCCGTTACGGCACTTAACTTGAAGCTGAATACGGGCGGCTTCGAAGATGCAGCGGTGTTCAACCGCAGTGAAATCGTGAAAGCAGCAATGATTCGCTCCAATAAAATTATGTCAGTCGAGCCATATTTCGATATGCCTGATCAATATCCCAACCTTGCAGCGATTCCTAAGGAATACTTGGATCAAATGAAGGATGCGGATGGGCATATTTGGTCCATTCCAACCTGGTTCGATCAAAATCCAGATAATCCATGGCCGGGCTGGGCATCGCAAACATGGCTTGTCCGTACGGACGTGCTTGAGAAAGCGGGAATGACCACAGCGGATTTGGCTACGATTGAAGGCGTTGAAGCGTACTTGAAAAAAGCCGCTGAGCAAAAAGACGCATCGGGCAAGCCGCTAATTCCACTTAGCTTCTTAATGGATCCTAACGATACGGCAACTTGGAATGATGAAAACGCTGTTTTAAGTACGTTTGGCGTAACGACGGGAGGCGGCATTATCCCGGCAGAGAAGAAGGGTGACGACCTTGTCCTCTTGTATGACGACCCACAGTATAAAGTGGCTTATCAATGGATGAATAAAATGTATCGTTCCAATCTGGTGGACCCAGAGGTCGTAACCGATAAAAAGGAACGCTACAAAGAGAAAAACAAAGCAGGACGCGTAGCCATGAACGTAGGCTCCTTCTTTAATGTGGATAATTCGATCTGGGAGACGCTGGACGGCCCGACTGAGCCAGGCTGGTTCTATCAAGTCGTTCCATTCCCTAAGGTAGAGGGCGTCGAGAAGCTTGGCGCGAACACGGTCATCAATCCGTATCCAGGATATGACGTCTACATTAGCAAAGATTCCAAAAATGTAGAGGCGGTTTTGAAGTTTCTTGATTACTCGCTTAAGCCTGGAGCGGAACAGCAGCAAGTCATTAACGAAGGCCCGGAAGGAAAGTACTGGGGTTGGATCGATCAGCCGCTAGGACGATGGAATTATATTGATGCAGAATATGATAAAGCGCGTAATTCTGGCGAGCCTGCACAGAAAGCGAAAGTAACGCCAGAGCTGTATATGATTTCTTCCTACAATAACGACTGGTATCCGTGGTGGAATTACGGCACAGGCGATAAAGTCGGAAACGAGAAAACGTCGGAATTCACGGCAGCGGTAGGACAGATGGGCGCCGTGCGCAGCACGCAAACCTATGACTTGGTTAAAGCGAAGACAGGCGGTCTGCTGGAGAAATACTTGCCTGAGCTCGAAAACATTCGCAAAGAGTATAGAGCGAAATTCATTATGTCCAAAAGCGACGAGCAGTTCGAAGCAACCTGGTTGGCTTTCCGCGATGCCCTTGAGAAACGTGGGCACTGGACTGAAGTGAAGCAAGAATGGCAGGAGCAATATGAAGTTTTGTTGAAAGAGCAAGGATAGCTATAAACGATGAGGGAGCAACCCTTGTAGTAGTGAACTGCACTTCGTCAAGCAGACAGAACAATAAATAAAAATCAATTAAGCGGCCTTAGTTCTGTATTCCATCGGACTAAAGGCCGTTTAGGTATGGTTGTGGCAGACATAAAAAATGAGGGATTTCAAACAGCCTGACTACTGAGTTCTCTCAGTAGTTTTTTTGCGCGAATCTTTAATAGTAAGGGGCTAGACGGATATCGGAAATGTGAAAGTGAAGTCGGAATTGTCTCATTGTTACACATATTAAGTGATGGGTATAATGAAATATTACATTGTAAGTTGGAAAGGAGACTGAGATGAAGCTTTCACGAAAAGTTTGGCAATCTTCGGTTTACAAGCGGCTAATCATTGCCTTTATTATTGCAACGATACCCATATATATCCTTGCCGGCATCTTATACAGCTGGGCATCAAATCTACTTCGCCAGGATATTATGGACTCAGCTGAAACTCAGTCCGAGAATTATTTAAGGGAGCTAAATGATACGATTAGCCGTTTTAACTCGCTTCAGTACGATATGCTCAATGATAACTATCTGAATAAGTTAGTTAATACATACGACATTCTTGAGCCATATCGTCGAATAGAACTTATTCACTTCTTGCGGTCCAAGCTTGTCTCCATGCGTAATAGCAGTGAATTAATCGTTGACACTCGTCTGTACCTTCCTGGAATTAAAGTGGAAATTTCGGCGGTCGATGGGTATGGGTATTTGAAAGATGAGGACGTACCAGTTGCGAAGCTTCATGATCCTTATAATGTTATCAGTTATAATAATAAACTGCTCATCGTGGCCTATCCATTGGAAAGCGAGTTTGACACCATCCCAAACATAATAATTGAAATGGAATTGCGTCCGAGCGAGATTCAGCGTGGTTTTCAAGCGGCGTTAAAAAAGGACTATTCAGGAGCACTGATTTTGGGATTGGGTACGAATGCTGAAAATATGTACATAATCAATGATGAGAAGTTGGAAGAGCCGATTAGGAAACATTACGGACGATCGTTGCCATCTAAACAAGCGACAGTTAGACAGCCTCCCGCCAAACTTGATCAAACCTATATTTTCACACATTCGAGTCTTATGGATAGCAGCTTATACGTAGACCATTACTTATATAAACCAACTATGTTTAAAACGATTTCGGAGTATTACAAATGGTTCTGGTTGTTTTTCTGCATGACCATCCTGATGGTCGCCTTATATCTGTATTATATCAACAAAATTATTAATAAACCTATGGTCAAGCTTGTAAGAGCATTTAAACGAATCGAGGAAGGCAATTTAGAGCTGAATATCCGGCATGATAAAGAAGACGAATTCGGCTATATATATGAACGTTTCAATGAGATGCTGATTAATTTGAAAATTTCGATAGATGAAGTTTACAACCAGCGAATTCATTTGCAGAATGCAGAGCTAAAACAATTACAGTCGCAGATCAATCCACATTTTCTTTATAATTGCCTATTCAGCATCATTCGTCTCATTAAGATGGAAAAAGATGATGAAGCCGTGAACTTTACCAATCAGTTGGCTAAATATTTTCAGTTCATTACTCGTAATTCGAGAGATACGGTACCGCTCGAAAATGAAGTCGCTCATGCACGTAACTACGTCATGCTTCAGTTAGCAAGATTCTCAGACCGTGTTTCCGTTGAATTTGAAGAATTACCGGCAAGTCTTAAGCCATATTCAGTGCCTCGACTAATTATTCAGCCATTAGTGGAGAATGCATTTGTTCATGGATTAGAGAATGTTCTGGAAGGCGGCATTCTCAGAGTGACGTTTGTGGATGTACCGGAACATGAAAGGTTAGTCATTGTCGTCGAAGATAACGGGGAGAATAGCGAAGAAGGATTAGAAAGGCTTTCTGCTCTAGTAATGGACGAGCAGAATAAACAGATTACGCAAGAAATTACAGGTATTCTGAATGTCCACAAAAGGCTCCGTTACAAATATGGCCCGGAGAGTGGGATAAAGGTTGGCAGAAGCGCACTAGGCGGCGTCAAAATAGAGTTAATCATAAATCCGAAAGCGGTGACTGCGGATGTATCGAATGCTAATCGTGGATGATGAGAAGTTGATTCTGGACGGCTTGTATGAATTATTTTTGGAGATGGAAGGACACAGACTTGAGCTATATAAGGCTTCGACTGCATTGGAAGCCTTAAAAACCATGTCCGAAAAACGTTTCGACATCCTGTTGACTGATATTAAAATGCCTAAGATGTCAGGGTTAGAGCTCGGTGATCGGGTTAAGCAAAGTTGGCCGGAGTGCAAATTAATATTTTTAACCGGCTTTGATGAATTTAATTACATCCACCATGCAATTAAGCAAGGTGCGGAAAACTATGTCTTGAAATCCGAGGGTGACGAGGCGATCCTTGAGGTCGTTCGCAAATCGATAGCCTTGCTTGACGAACAACAGAAGATGGGAATGCTAATTAAGCAAGCACGCGAAATACAAAGGGAACAAGTCGCACACCATCGAGCCATTTATCTATCTGACTTGTTGGATGGCATGTTGTCGCAGTCAGAATTTAATCAGCTAACGCTGGAAGGGCTAGGTATTAGACTCTCTATGGATAGCCCAATTGCTATGGCAATAGCCAGGATGGATTTAGCCAGCTCGAAGATGCGTCTTCCAGAAAAGGATCTCCTATTCACGGCACTGCATTCCGTTAATGTTCGTTTATTATCGCCTTATCTAAAGTTTACGGATGTTAGCTACAGTCGGGAGTATTACGTTATATTCATTCAAGATCGCGATAACTCATTTCAGACGCTAGAGGGGCTAATGACTTTCTTGCACGGCTCAATAGAAACGATTCAACAGACAGTGGAAAAATCCACAGGATATACGTTCTCGTTCGCTCTTACCGAAAAAGCAATCGAATGGAATGATGTGGCCAAACAGTTTATCGTGCTTAAGGCCTTTTTGTCACGCTATTTTGATGCCAAACAAATTATTGTAACGGATAAGAACGTGCAGTCGAAAGTGAAGCAATACGAAGACGATGTGCGTGGTTTCATAGAAGTATTCCATAAACGTGCAAATGCGCTAGATACTTATATTGAATCAGGACGCAAAGATGAGGTTCAGATGATTCTCACTGAACTTGCCTCATTTACAGAATGGGAAGCCATTGATGAGATGAGGTACCTGGAGTTGTATTATTCGGTAGCGCTTCGGATGTTATCATCAGCAAACAAAATAGGTTTAGACCGTGATTCTACGGCTGCTCCGCATCTTATCAAGCTTTTACAGCCTTCTTCATTTCATTCTCGCAAGGAAGGGCTTGATTTGCTTCAACATATCGTTAATTTATTTCATCATTATCACGCAGAACAGTCCTCGAAGATGCGGGTGGATGTATTAGGTACAATCATTCAATATATCGTTGACCATTTAGATGGGGACCTTTCGGTAACAAAACTTGCTGAACAAGTTTATTTGAATCCAGATTATCTATCAAGAATGTTCAAACAATCGAAAGGCCTAACAATAACCGAATACATCGCGGCGTTGAAGGTTCAAAAAGCTAAGGAAATGCTTTCCGATCCGCGTATGCTAGTTCAAGACATTGCTAAGACGCTAGGATTTACATCGGCGGGTTATTTTAGCCGTTTTTTTAAGAAGGAAACGGGACAAACCCCACAAGAGTTTCGAACAACCTAAACCTTGAGTTGGAATTGCATATTCACGACGACCATGCATGGAAGTCGGAATAATACAAGGATAATCGGAAATTTGAAATCGTTTTCCGTTGCGCAGAAAAGTATGATTATCTTGTAAGCAATCAGGACTGAATGGGGGAGCAAGCATGAACTACAGAAAACAGAAAGTGTTTACAATGGTATCCGCAGTTACGCTGAGTATCGCTCTACTGGCGGGATGCAGCACGAACAATGCAAACCAGACAACAAATAATGGGGGCAATAATAGCGTCAGTACGGAGACGAATACTCCTATTGATCCTATGGCTAAGTTTGATCCGCCCATCGAATTAACCGTTGGGGTGGCGATCGGGGATGCAATGGCTGACGATTTTACAGAAGAAAAATGGGAAAATAGCGTATGGATTAAAGCCTATCGGGATGAACTGGGCATTATAATCAAGCCTCTTTGGTACACGAAGGGTACTGACGCAGGTAAACAAAAAATGAGCGTTGCCATTGCGTCTGGTGATATTCCTGATCTTATCGGCGTTAGTACGGAACAACTTGCTACATTGTCCAGAACGAATCTGTATACCGATTTATCAGAAGTGTATGAAAACTACGCGACATCATTAACAAAGGGAATTATTACGGAGGAAGGCAATTCGGCCCTGGAGTCCGCTACCTTCGGAGGAAAGCTCATTGCGATTCCGGGAACGAATTCGGCAATCGACGGCGCCTCCTTCCTATGGGCTAGGCAAGACTGGCTGGATAAGCTTGGACTTCCAGCTCCAAAAACGACAGATGAACTTTATACTGCTATCAAAGCAGTTGTAGAACAGGATCCTGACGGCAATGGAAAAGACGATACCGTTGGTCTGATGCTGAACAAAGATTTTTTATCGCCGGGCTTGGCAGAAGCAATTGGTTTATTCAATGCATTTGATGCATATCCGAAAACTTGGGTCCGCGGAGAAGATGGCAAGCTTGTTTACGGCAGTGCATTACCTGAGGTGAAAGACGCTCTATCCTATCTAAATAAACTTTATACAGAAGGGTTAATCGAGAAAGATTTTGCAGCTAAGGATTCAAATAAAGCAGCCGAGTTGGCTGCTGCAGGACGAGTTGGTTTCAATATCGGCGCAATGTGGAACGGGATGTTTCCGCTTCAGCAAACAAAGGATAACTTCCCGGATTCCAATTGGTTGGCAAATCCGATTGTTTCCAAAGACGATCAGCCAGCCAATCCTCAAATCAAGCTGAATGTGGAGAACTACTATGTGATGCGCAGCGGTTACGAGCACCCAGAAGCCATTATGAAGCTGATTAATTTCTGGACAGAGCTGAATTACGGGGATACGCCGCAAGAAGAGTATGACAAATTTCTAGGTCCTGCTCCGGCTCCAGGACATCACTGGACGGTGGCGAAAGCATGGAAAGCGCAAAAAAATCTCCAAGCGCATCTTAAGCTTAAAGAAGCGTTCAAAGCAGGAGATACTTCCAAGCTTAATGCAGAGGAAAAGGGATATTATGACAATATTCAAAAATATAAAGACGGAGACAACGCCAATGCCCAATTCGAGAAGGTATTCGGCGAAACCGGTTCTTTCAAATCCATGAATGAGTATGTAACCAACAATTTATTCAAAATGGACGAGTTCTATGGGGCTTCGACTGACGTCATGAAAAATCGTCTCAAAACGATTGAACAAGCGGTTATAGAGTATTACACAAAAGTGATTATGGGATCGGATTCGGTTAATAACTTTGAGAAATTCGTTAGCCAATTGAACCAGTTGGGTCTTGAAGAGGTAACGAAGGAAGTTAATGACTGGGATGCAGCGAAGTAATTGAAGTATCGATAAGTAACAGTGGAGGAGGAGGACCTCGGTCATTCCTCCTTCTTCTATATAAACATAGGGATGGAGTGTGCATGTCGATGGAGTTGAAAGGAACCCACAAACGTCGGTTGTCTACAGGCGCTTATCATTTGATGCTGCTGCCGGCGGTCATCTTGGTTCTCATATATAGCTACGGTCCGATCGTTGGCATCGTAATCTCTTTTCAGGATTTTATCCCATCTAATGGCTGGTTTGGGTCGGAGTGGATTGGCCTTGATAATTTCAAATATGTATTTGGAATGCCCAATACGATGCAGGTTATAGGGAACACTTTATTAATCTCTTTTTTGAAAATGATAGTGGGTATCGTATTTCCGCTTGGCTTGGCGATTCTACTAAATGAAGTCAAAAATGTGCTATTCAAGCGTACCGTTCAAACCGTCGTTTATATGCCTTACTTTCTTTCATGGATTATCTTATCCGGTATTCTGATTGATATTTTGTCACCATCAGGAGGCATCGTAAACAATTTTCTTGCGTTTCTGGGAATTGAACCGATTTATTTTCTTGGCGAGGGCCCATGGTTTCGTTTTATATTAGTGGCTTCACACATTTGGAAAGAACTTGGCTTTGATACGATCGTGTATTTGGCTGCCATTCTAAGCATCGATAAATCGTTGTACGAAGCGGCCTCATTAGACGGTGCGGGTCATATGAAACAAATGTGGCATATTACGTTGCCCGGCATGAGACCGATTATCGTGTTGCTGAGCGTGTTGAGTCTTGGAAATATTTTGAATGCGGGATTTGATCAGGTATTCAATTTATATAGTCCTCAAGTCTATTCTAGTGCTGATATTCTGGACACTTACGTTTACCGGATTGGAATGGAACAGATGCAGTATGGCGTAGCAACGGCTGTTGGACTTTTCAAGTCGTTTGTATCTTTTGTCTTTATCTGCACCTCCTACCTGCTAGCCTACAGGCTCGCGAATTATCGGATTTTTTAATCATTGTCACATAAGGAGGTATTCAGAATGATTGAAAGACGTACGTTTTCTCGTAAATTGTTTATATACGCCAACTATATTTTCCTTGCCCTATTTTCATTAACCTGTTTGTTTCCCATTGCTCATATGGCCGCGATGTCGCTCAGCAGCAATGCCGCTGTAACCGCTGGTTGGGTTACGGTGTGGCCGATCGGATTTAACCTGGATTCTTACAAGTACATTTTCAGCAACAATGTATTCATGAACACGGTAGGCGTATCGTTTCAAAGGCTTTTTCTCGGCGTTTCAATAAGCTTGACACTTACGGTTCTAGCTGCTTACCCGCTTTCCAAATCCCAATTGAAGTTCAGATCAAGAACGGCATACTCGTGGTTTTTTGTTGTGACGATGATCTTTAACGGCGGCTTAATACCGACCTTTATGGTGGTCAAAGAAACGGGGCTTATGGACTCCATTTGGGCGCTTGTCCTACCCTCGGCGGTTAATGTATTCAATGTTGTACTGATGCTGAATTTCTTTCGTACACAGCCGCATGAGCTTGATGAATCGGCGCAGATGGACGGAGCCGGAGCTTGGAGAACGTTATGGAGTATTTATTTACCAATCTCTATGCCGTCATTGGCGACTATAGCTTTGTTTACAATCATCTTTCATTGGAATTCTTGGTTTGACGGCATGATATATATGAACTCGCCTAGCAATTATCCTCTACAAACCTATTTGCGAACCGTTATTGTTTCTAGAGATTTAACCAATATGAACGCAAACGATTTATCGCTTATCGCCAATATTTCGAATCGAACCGTCATGGCTGCTCAGCTGTTTGTCTCCATGCTGCCTGTATTGTGTATCTATCCATTTCTGCAAAAGTATTTTGTTAAAGGAATCGTACTAGGAAGCGTGAAAGGGTGAGGTGTCTAATGAATCGAGAGAAATTAAAGCAATCTTTTGAGCAGCCTGGAAATCAATATAGAGGAGTTCCTTTCTGGGCTTGGAATGATGAGTTAAAGCAAGAGGAATTGAATCGTCAGATTGATGGTTTCAAAGAACAAGGCATGGGCGGATTTATGATGCACGTGCGCGAAGGTTTAGAGACCCCTTACATGAGCGAACTATTTATGGACCGAATCAAGGATAGTGTCGCCAAAGCAAAGGAGTCGGAAATGACAGCCTGGTTATATGATGAGGACCGATATTCCTCCGGCATGGCCGGAGGAATGGTTGCGAAATTAGGCGGGGATGCGGTTCGCGCAAAGGCGCTGACTCTGACGATAAGCCGAAATTTTGACCATGAAGATCAATCGATCCTAGCTGCTTACCGTGCCAACATCAATGGAGATGATCTCACTCATTTTAGTCGAGTAACCGTTAAACAAGTCAGGGAAGAACTTACGCAAAGCAATGAAGTGTATCTCTTATTCCGTGTAAGGATTGCTAAAAAAAATGATTGGACACACGGTGACAGCTATACGGATCTCATGAATCCGGAAACGGTTAGATTATTTATCGAAACGAATTATGAACCATATAGAAAAGCAGTAGGAGAAGAATTTGGAAAAACAATTCCAGGGATATTTACGGATGAACCTACGGTTAAAGGTTTTTCCGAGCGTTTGGAAGAACCTGATCTAACTTGGATTGCATGGAGTGATGTATTAGCCGAGGAGTTCGAAAGGAGAAGAGGTTATTCGATATGGGAGCTCCTCCCGTTCCTGTTTTTCCGGGGAGCGGCTTCTTCGCAGATTCGTTACGATTATTGGCTAACCGTTACAGAAACATTTAGCGAGTCGTTTACTAAACAAATTGGGGATTGGTGCAGGGAGCACGGTCTTCAATTTACCGGACATTTTCATTCTGAAGGGAGTATCGTCGGTCAGGCATTGCACAGCGGATCGGTTATGTCCCATTATCGGTATCTAGATATACCCGGGATCGATACTTTATGCGAAAAAACGGACGAGCATCTGACTCTGAAGCAAGTATCTAGCGTTGCGAACCAGCTGGGCAAGAAGCAGGTCATTACCGAAACCTATGGCGTAACCGGCTGGGACTTAACTTTCGAGAACCGCAGGTGGATAGGAGATTGGCAATTTGCCTTAGGTATTAATTTGTTGACGCACCATTTATCTTGGTACTCGCTCAGAGGCTGTCGTAAACGCGATTATCCCCCTTCTTTTAACTATCACACGAATTGGTGGAATCATAATAAAAGCATGGAAGATTATTACGCCAGACTTAGCGCCGTACTGAGTGAAGGGAAGCTAACTCGAAACGTACTTGTTATTCATCCAGCTACATCTGTATGGTCAAGGTTAGGGCAAAGCGTGAATGCGGCATCGTGGAAAAATAGTGCTGGAAATGAATCTATACTTGCCGAATATGATCGTTCGTTTAATGCATTCGTAAACCGTTTGGTCGAATTGCACATTGATTTCGATTTAGGCGATGAGCTAATCATGAAGGACTTCGCCGCGGCTGTGAGAGGAGCTATGCATGTCGGTGAGGCGCAATATCATTTAGTTGTGTTGCCGTCTCTTCACAATCTCATGTCTTCCACACTTGAATTGCTGCTTGCCTATATGAGCAGCGGAGGGAAGGTTGTTTCGTTCGGGGAAATCCCTTATTTACTAGATGGAACAACATTCAATTGTCATCGGCTGGACGCGTTTTTGAATCATAAAAATCTTATTCGTTTGCAGAATGCAGGTGAACTTGAGTCGTATGTGATGAAAACGGTGTCCCGAGGAGTTGCCATTACGGATATGTCGGGCAACGAATCCGAACACTTCCTGCACATGCATCGGCAAGTCAATGATGGATCGGTCGTTTTTATTGTGAATAATGACCGTCATCATACTCATCAAGTAGAAATTCGAATCTCGGGCGGACAACGCTTGGAAGAATGGGATGCTTGGACGGGAAAGGTTACTAGACGGTTCACTGATTCAGAAGGCGATTCGGTCATATTCCGCGAGACATTTGGCCCTGCCCAGTCCAGGTTATACGTCTTGACGAGCGACTCCTTCGTTCAGACCAATAATGAAACAGATGCGGTCGATGGTCTTGCTGAGAAATCAACCACGGGTGATCAATTCGTTGCGGAGCTCGCACCTGTCGCATTCCAACGATCCGCACCTAACGCCTTTATTCTGGATCAATGTCAATTCCGTATGGACGACGGAGAGTGGTCGGAGGCGATGGAGGTATGGAGAGCTCAGCGCATCATCCGTGAACGCCTCGGCATGCGTCAAGTCTTCCATAATGGCAATCTGCAAAGGTATATGTGGATTCATGAGGAGCATCCTTCCGATCAATCGGCGGTTGAACTCCGGTTTACTTTCGTGGTAACGGACATCCCTGCGACAGATATCTTCTTGGTTTTCGAAGATGCAGATCGTTTCGTGTTCGAACTAAACGGCAGGCGCATACAAGCATCGCCAGAAGGCTACTACATGGATATTTGCATGAAAAAGATTAAATTATTGGATTTGCGAGAAGGCATTAATACTCTTGATGTTCAAATTGCTTATTGCCATGATATGGAGCTCGAAAATGGTTATATCATCGGCGATTTCGCGGTGGATCACAATCGTAGAATCACTCGCGAGCCTAGCATGCTGTCGTACGGCGACTGGCGCGAGCAAGGATATCCTTATTATTGCGGCAGTATGAACTATTGTTTTGAAATCGATAACGATGCTGTAATTGGAAATGGATACAAGCTGGAGCTCGGCAAGTATGAAGCTGTTCTGCTCGACGTGAAGGTGAACGGAGAAGCGTGCAAGACGATTCCTTGGAGATGCGAATCATCGGTGGATTTGGATCATTGCTTGAAGGATAGAAAATTGAGTCAAATTGTTATCGAAGTTATTGGAAGTCCTCGGAATTTGTTTGGTCCGCTTCACGATCTGGATGACGCTCCAAATTGGATGGATTGGTGGTCCTTCCATCCCAACGAAGATGGGTATACGCCCGAATACAAGGGAGTTCCCTACGGACTAATTGAACCGATAAAGCTTATTAAAAAGGTGGAGAAGCGTTGAAACCGGTGCGATTAAGGATCAATAATTATTACTCCCCCTTTGGTATAGATACAGGTGTTCCTTTATTCGGATGGCAACTGGATAGCGAGGAGCGGGATCAATGCCAATCCCATTACCGAATCATCTTCGCTGAACGGGAAGTATCTCTCGAACGTTGCGAAGATTTACTTTGGGACAGCGGGAAAGTGTATTCTTCCGAGCAATTCGGCATCGGCTACCAAGGGCAGCCTTTGAAAAGTGTAACGACTTATTATTGGAGCGTCGCCGTCTGGAATCAGCACGGAGAGATGAGCTGGAGCGATCCGATATCCTTGTTTACGGGGTATTTATATGAGGAAGCTTGGAAGGCAAAATGGGTTGGAGATGGAGGGGCCAAGCCCTTCTATGCCCGCATGAGATTTGCGGCCAAAGGAAAGGTTAAGCGTGCTTATGCGCTTGTGTCGGGCCTTGGTCATTTTAAACTCTATATGAACGGCGAGAAAGTCGGACCGGGCGAGATGGATCCGGGCTGGACGAACTATAATAAATCCGTACAATACGTATGTTTTGATGTAACGAACCATATACGTGATGGCAACAATGTAATCGGTTTATCGGTTGGCAACGGCTTTTATTTGGGGGATGCCGGAGACCGGCATTTCTATACCCTCGATAAAGGTTATGAGTCTTATGGTTCCGAGTTGCTTGCAATAGGCGAATGGCATATCGAATATGAGGACGGTTCCATGCAACATGTACGAACGGAATGCGAGAATTGGAGAGTTAGAGAAAGCGCGACTACACTCGCTAATGTTTATGGTTCCGAGAACTTCGACGCAAGGCTTTATCCAGCAGGATGGTATGATCTTTCCTATGACGATTCATCGTGGGAAATTCCCAAGATACTCACGCCACCTAAAGGAAAGCTAGTAAGTCAAAACCAGCCCCCGATTACAGTGAAGACCACCTACGATACGATCAAGATTGAGGAGCCAAAGGATCAAGTTTATGTTTTTGATCTAGGTCAAAATATGTCGGGCATGTTCGAGATTTATGTCAGCGGTCCTGCGGGGAGCAAGGTCACAATCAAGCCTGGTGAGCTTCGGAATGAAGACGCTACAGTAGCTACACCGTGGGATATTGTCACATATTCGGAATATACGCTTGCCGGAAGCGGAGAAGTGGAAGTATGGAAACCCGACTTCTCTTGTTATGGCGCGAGATGGGTGCAAATCGAGGGATGTACGCGTGATGAGTCGAACACATCCAAACCATTCATTCATGATGTGAAAGGGCATTTTGTGACGTCGGCTTCAATGGATGCGGGGCATTTCGAAACCGATGATCCTCGTATTAACAAGCTGGCTCAGATTATTATTAAGGCGATCGAGAGCAATCTGCAAAGCGTGCATTCGGATTGTCCTACTATCGAGAAACTGGGCTGGATTGAAACGGCAAGTCTGATGGGGCCTTCCATTATGTTTGTCAAAGATGTTGAAGCCCTGTGGCTAAAAATAACACGAGACATGATCGAAGCTCAGACGGAAGAGGGCTTAATTCCCGATATTGCGCCGGAATACTCCAAATTTAGTGAAGGATTTCGTGATTCTATCGCATGGGGAAGCGCTATTATTCTCGTACCCGAATTATTGTTGAAATGGTATGGCAATCGAACGGCAATGGTAGAAGCGTATCCTGCCATGAAGGCATACATGCGTTATCTGAAGAGCAAAGAAGTAGAAGGCGGACTCATTAACCACGGGCTTGGCGATTGGGGAATCATGCCTCAAAGCGGCGGGGATTATATCGAAAACGTCGAGACGGCGTTTTATTATGAGTGCTACAAACGATTGTCGCATTTTGCGACTATGCTCGGTCTGGATCACGATGCCGCGCATTATGCGTCAGAAGCGGAACGGGTAAAAGTGGTGTATAACGCCAAGCTATTGCGCTGGATACCGGATGAAGGCCGTTATGCTTACTGCAGACGGAATGGAGAGTTTGATCCGCTCAACCAAGTGATTCAGGCAATCCCGTTATCTTTTGAACTGGTGGACGAAAACTATCGTTCTGATGTAGAAGCGTCGCTGCTGAATGCCGCAGCAGGGAGGCAATTTAAATCGGGAGAGATCGGACTTCGTTATTTATTCCATGCTCTCGCAGGTATGAAACGCAATGATATCATCTTCGATATGATGATGCAGCCTGAGCATCCAAGTTATATCCGCTTCGTGGAGAAAGGCGAGACGGCCTTGCCGGAGTTTTGGACGGACAATGCAAGATCCCGTAATCATGATATGATGGGCCATATCTTGGAATGGTTATATAGAGAGCTTCTAGGCATTTCTTCAATTGCAGATGCTTACAAAGAAATAAACATTTCTCCTCTATATCTGGATTCCGTCCAAGATATCAAAGGCAGTTATCAATCAGCAAGAGGGCTGATTGACGTTCATTTCTCTTACGACGAAGCTGGATCCAGACTCAGCGTAAGCATCCCTCCAAATACAACGGCACTAGTCAAGATTCCGCTCCTCTCATCTGGTAATGATCTATATGAGAACGGGCAGAAAGTCGATTACAAGCAGGTAAGCGAGCAAGGAAAGCATTATGCCGTAACGTCTATCCATTCGGGGGCGTATAAGTTCCATACAGGAGATCTGTAAGGTGGTGAATCAGTTGCATTGGAAGAAAAAAATGTATAATGCAGCGATTGAAATAGCCAATGGCTTCTCAAGCGATGACAAAATACTCGGAGTGTCCATTGGAGGACGTATAAACAGAGGAGAGACCTGAAACAGTTCATCCAGTACCGCACGCGCGGTTGGTCCAGTAGTCTAGGCGTAACATCGAATCATACGGAATCCGTCACGATCGATTTGGGGTCAGCCAATATTGTTAGTAAAGTCGATCTGTATCCTCGAAACGATAGCGGACAATGGGGGAGCTTTTTCCCAATAAACTTTACAATCCAAGTATCTACAAGCGGCACAACCTGGTCAACGGTTGCAACCCAGACCAATTACCCAAAACCAACTTCTGGTGGAGTCCAAAGCTTTAACATATCCCCGGTAAACGCGCGTTATGTAAAAGTAGAGGGGACAAATCTTAGACTCGAAACCGGAACGGAATATATGATGCAATTTGCCGAATTGGAAATCTACAAACTAACAAAGGCGATTATTCCTTCTGGGATAATCGCTTTTGTTCGAATTGAAGACTAAAGCGACAAGCCTTGGAGAAAAAGCCGTTGTTTATGTTGGTGAAGTCATTGGGTAGCAACTCTTTGGTAAACGAAGCTTTTGCCTGGTTTTCCGGGTATTACTGACATTGCTTTTGGTCAGTTTTCATCGGAAATGACCAGACGGTACGAATCGTAATAACAGAACGGAAAAGTGAAAGAAATGTCGACATTTTGAAATTGTAAGCGCATTCTTAAAAGCGTTATCCTTAATAAGTACAAACAACAAACTTAGAGGGGGAGTGACGGTTGTTGAGTAGAGAGATTAGACGATTGGGAACAGGGAATCACTGCAAACACAATCGAAAACGAATCAACTCGCACGAAATATTCCGCAAAGAAGTTACGATCAGAATTGAGTTAATTTTAATTAGATGATAGGAGGAGGAAAAAAGTGAATTCTAAAAGATTATCAAAAAAACTAGTCTTGCGTTTTCTCGCATTTGTCCTGGCATTGTTGAGTATCTTTTACCAAATGCCATTGATCCCCGCGCAGGCGGCATCACAATCCGGATCTCCCATGGAAATGAATGGCGGTACAAACCTTGATTTCTCCAGTCTTGCCGGATGGACCACAACCGGTAATGTGACTCATTTGGCCAGCGGTGGTCAAGGAGGAAGCGGGGCCGCTTCCTTAGCCGCGGATTCATCCATTTCGCAAACTATCAAAGGCATACCTCAAGGCTCGTATACCGTTTCTATATGGGCCAAAGGCACGGGGAGTACCAACGGCAACGCCGCTACAAGGATGGTAGTCAGCAATACCGGCGGACCTGAAACCGTATCGAAGATATCAAGTTATACAAACAGCAACACATTTACTGATATAGGACTAAGGACTGTTCTCGTTTATAATGGCCAAATGACCATAACGGTTTCCACCCCGTCAGGCCATACTCTAGTTGTGGATAAAATTGAAATTACCCTTGATTCAAATGATGAGAATACGATTCAAAACTGGGATTTTGAGAGTAGCTTATCGGACTGGACTACAAGCGGTGATGTGTCAGTATCCAATGATGCGGACGCAGGAGCAGGTGCTGTAAAGCTCGGTACAGGAGCTGAAATCAGCCAGACAGTCGAAGTACAACCCAACAGCAGTTACATATTAACCATGAGAGCAAAGGTCGATGTGGCCGACGCATTCAGGCAGGATCTGGTTAAAGTTCATTTGGGTGAAGGTCTTAATGTAGTGAGACTTGTCACAGGAAATCGCGTTAATCTGGGTGTGAAAAATGGCGTCACGGTTCTTAGACAAGCCCCTTCCTCAACAGAAGGCTATTCCCTGATTTCCGTTTCTTTCAAAACAGGTCCGAACGATACCCGTGTGACGATTTACGCTAACACGATATACGATCAGGCGTATAAAGATTCCGTCACGCTGTATACAACCGACACGCATGAATCTGGTGGTTTTTTAGCTGACGATTGGACTGGCAACGGGGCGAACAATTCGCACGTGGACAACTTTAACCTTTTCCGTGTCAACAGCCATTATATCAGGGGCGCAGAAGCATCGTTTTTGCCTTTAATTGAGGATAATAATGGAAAATACTTCGCTAACGGTGTTCAGCAGGATATGCTCCGCATTATGTCGAATCACGGGGTAAACTCTATTGCCAATATGGTATTTGTAGAAGCCGGAGCTCTCGTGTATGAGGAATCGGGCGGCAAATATGTGCAGAGATGGGTTGGCTCGAATGACGAAGAGGGCAATCCGTATCCGTTAACAATGGTACCCGGTGCCTTTGACAAGATAAGAACGGCTAACATTGGCGAGCGCGCCACGGCACTCGGTATGAGTTTTATGCCCGGCCTCCATTACAACGATACCTGGATGTCCCAGGCGCAGGCGAATACTCCTGTTTCATGGATTGAAACCAGCTATGATGGCGTCATGACGACGGCTCCTCTTGAATTGCTGAAATCGGCAGTTTACAATTACGTCTACGACTTCATGAAGGAATTAAAGGACAGGAATGTCGATGTGATCGGCGTCAAACACGGAAACGAGCAGAACAGCGGCATACTCCGGCCTATAGGCAGTGGCGCCAGTTCCAATGGACATGTACAACTTGTAAACGCCTCCATTGAAGCGGCGCAGGCGGCATATCCAGGCTTGCCGGCATCTGTCCACTCAAACAATGGATATGGTGTAAGCAACTACACTTCTTGGTTCACAAGTATAATTAACAATGGTGTGAATGTAACAGCGCAAGCGGGTACTTCATATGGCGGTCACCCCACAAGTGACACGATGTCGATCAACCGAGCCATGAACGGCAACAACACTTTACGATACAATGACCAAATCGTCGCCGAGACCGCTCACGCATTTACAAGCTATGCGCTAAACGGCAGCGCTTCCACTATGGGGATTACCAATCATTACGACAGAAACTCCCCGAACGGTCATAACGGGCAATACAACTGGCTTTTAGATTTTATACAGAGCGCATCGGATGTTCCTAATCCCTATGGGCAGATGCGTGGGTTCTATTGCTGGCCGGCAGAGTGGATTCCCACTGTAGGCGCGAACTGGTTCGAATACGGTCCGCCAGCCGAAACAGCCCGCACCCTTTTCAACAACGGCGACACGAGCATCCGGGAAATGGGAAGCGTCAAACCAGGTAAAGCGGGCGACATGATGGACAGTATGTACGCGTTCATGGCGCGCGGATGGCCCAAAGATAAGGCGGATACGATGCAGACTCCTTTGCAGGGATATGGTACGTATACCGTAGCACAAACGGATCCGACCGGAATTACTCTGACAAAGAGCAGCACGACGATAAGGGTCGGTCAGTCTGAGAAACTGCTCCCGACGATTACGCCTATGAATGAGGTTCTAACGGATAGTGAAATTCTCTGGACTTCTAGTGCCTCAGGCGTTGTCACAGTGAACAGCAAAGGTTTCGTTACGGGTGTATCGCCTGGAAGCGCCACTATCACGGCAAAAGTAGGGAACGTTTCTACTACCATCAGCGTCACAGTCAATCCCAACACGTTGGCGGACACGAATGTAGAAGGTGATTTGACACTCAATTATTCAATTAATAGCGGTTCTGCTTCTGCGATAGCAGACGGCACGACTATAAACGTCAATGTATTTGATAAAATTAGACTTACTCCATCGCTGGCGTCATCCGTAACCGATAAGGTCGTCTGGTATAAATCCAGCGATCCTGAAGTAGCTTCGTTCTTCGGTGAGACATGGCAGACTCCTCCAGGGGAGATGTTCCATCTGACCACAGCGACTGGCACCAACAACGGAGGCACTCCATTTGTGCAGCTGAATGCCAAAAAGGGCGGTACGACGACGATTACGGCGCGCAACTCCGCCGGTGAAGAGATGCTTAGCTTTGAGGTAGTATCCAATCATATTGCTGTTACAAAGGTAAACGTAAGCCCCAAGGATAATGAACTAGGTATCGGACGGACGGTGCAGCTGTCGGCAGCCATTGAACCTGCGAACGCCTCGTTATATAAGATCCATTGGAGTTCCTCTGACGAAGCGGTAGCGACCGTAAGCGACAAAGGCGTTGTAAAAGGCGTGGGACTCGGGTCAGCTATCATTCGAGCGACATCTGACGACATCGGAACTGATTTGTATGATGAGAGCACAGTCGAAGTTGTACCCCAAAAGGTTGAGTATATAGATCTCGACAAGACAACAATGACTATGCAGATAAACTCCAGCAGGACCTTGAATACAATCATTCAGCCTGTTAACGCTTACAATAAATCAGTGAAATGGGTATCAGACAATACTGCTGTAGCAACGGTGGACGAAAATACCGGATTGGTGTCAGCTCTAGGGTTAGGAACGGCCAATATTACGGCAACGACCCAAGACGGCAGCGAGCTTACCGCTTCATCTCTCGTTAAGGTCCAAGCGCATGCTATACCCCTCACGGGTATAGGCGTTGGGGAGGAGCTCAGAAGCGGGTACTACTTCAAATCAAACTATTTCTCAACATATTCTGATAGCAGCTATAATCCCAAGGTGGATGAAAATAAACCCACCTATCTTTTGAGGGTGACCTCTGCACCTGATGATGCCACCAATACCGACGTAATATGGACATCAAGCAATCCGGATGTTGTCTCAGTGGCTTTGGATGGTATGCTCACAGCGCATAAGCCTGGCTTCGCAATGATAACCGCGACCTCAGTGGAAGGCGGCCACACCGTAAACGTGCCGATATACGTGCCGACGATCAGTGAGAATTTCAATAATAGAGCCGTTGATAACACATGGGGAGATAATGGACCGGCCATTACAAATGCAAGTAGTGTTATAACCGGCGCTACCGGGGCTATGGGTGGATCAGTAAAAGAAAGTGTATCAAACACCGATGACCATTATTTGAGCTACTCTGTAAATGCCGGCGGCGACAGAGGTTCGTTAAAGACATTTTCTCCCGCTGTCAAAAATGACAAGGTTGTAGTTGATTTTGATTACAATGCAGCTAATCCTACAGGTAGTACAAACGGAGCGTATTTTGCGCTTCTGGACAACAATAAAAATATTTTATTCGGCATGGAAGCAAGGAACGGGGTGCTTAATTACAGTGCGGGTGGAAAACCATTACGGTATAATGGGCTGACTACCTCTTCAGACCCCTTAACTCTCGCCAATGCCAAACCTGTCGGAACTAATTTCAATTCATTCAATGTTTGGAATAATCTTCATATCGAACTGAACATGAAGACGAATACAGTTGACTTTACCATTACAAGAAAAGATGATCCGTCGATCACGACGTCCCATACTGGAATATCATTAGGAACTGATCATACCGGTACGCTTAACAATCTACTACTTTACGCAACTCGCAGCAGTGGCAACGTAGTTTGGAATGCGTCGATCGATAACTTTAACGTATATGCGGCGGCGCCAGTGCCCGATCAGGTGCTTTTGAATACTAAAACGGTAAATCTTGTGCCTATCGAGGGTACAATATCCTCTGAATACCAGCTTGAGGCGAGTGTTGCACCAGCCGAAGTCAGCCAAGGTATCACATGGAGTTCAAGTAACCCAAGTCTAGTAACTGTGACGGACGGACTTGTTAAACCGACAAACATGGTAGACACCGTAGGCAATATTGTGTCTGGTGAAGCTGTCATATCGGCAAGGTCAACGGAAGACTCGACCATTTTCGCTACCGCTACAGTCAAAATAGTCAATCCCACAGATATATCCTATGAATGGTTTAAGTTAACGGACACGCAGGGTAAACCTTACGAAGACGGTACTTTTGACGTGGAAACCGGAAACGAATTATTATTAACGCCCAGAGTTGGTGTCGCTGGTACCGACAGGCCGATAGCCTCGGCAAACTGGACGACCTCGACTCCTGATTTAGTCAGCATAACACCCGAGTCGAACGGTGGAGCCAATATCCGCTTCCTAGAAATGGGTGAAGCCAAGATTACAGTAACGGCTAATTTCTATTATGAGACGGATCAGGTGTTTGATGTAACATTCAATGTTTCTGGCTCCAAACTACTCGACACCTCCGCGCTCATAACCGCTATACAAAATGCGGAGGAGGCCAAAACATATGAAGACAAGTATTATAAGCAGGACACCCTTTTGGCGTACAAGACTACGGTGGAACAAGCCCAGGAACATTTAGTCGAGGCAATAACCGAAGAATGGGATTATCTATACCAAAACATCATTCACATGGATGTACAGAAATTATACGCAGCAGTTAATGCTCTGCAGTTGCTTGATGTCATTGAAGTTGAAGCGATTAAGATTAACTCCATTGCCCTCCCGTTTGCGGTTGGCATGACTAGAAACGCCAGCGCGGTCGTAACACCCGCATTTGCTACTAACGACAGGGTGGTCTGGTCATCCGGAAACAAAGCCGTTGCCACGGTTGATGAGTATACCGGTGTAATTAAAGCCGTAGGACCAGGCTCAGCAACGATCTATGCCAAAGATATTAAGGGAATGATTACCGACAGCATAACCGTTACTGTGAATGCTCTCAATAATGGAGATATTTCCTCTTACTTTGATTCTTATGCAGGAAGCGTATCGGCTGGTGGGACTCATGGTGTTAATACGCCTACTAACCCATTGCTTAACGCAAGAAATGGAACAACTAATCTCGTTTGGACAACAGGCAATAGCAACGAGTCATGGTGGATGGTGGATCTTGGTGCGGAAGCTATTATCGAGCAGATCGATATAGCCTTCTGGGGGCAGCCGAGCCGATTCGTCCTACAGGCAGCGTCAGATAGCTCAGGTCCATGGACTACTTTACATGACACCCTAGGTGAATTAGCAGCAGATGGAGGTCCAACAAATCCGGCGTCATATACCGCGCCTGCCAATACGAAAGGGCAGTATATAAGGGTAAACAACTTAAAGGCAACTGGATCTCAATGGACCGCAATGACCTATTTCAGAGCTATTGGAACTTTTGAGATTGAGGGAACGGGCGAAACGATAGATAGGTCGGCGCTTGCTGCTTTAATTAATGAAGCTTCGGATCTGAGACAACATGACTATACCACGGCTACGTGGCAGACCATGCATTCTGCGCTGGAAAATGCAAAAACAGTATTGACAAACGCGGAAGCTACACAAACCGAAATTAACGACGCCGTCACTGTGTTAGAAAACGCAATTGATGCTTTGGCTGTCAGAATTATCAATACCGTAACTGTAAATGGCGGCTCCGGTGACGGCAGCTATGAGGCAGGTGTTACCGTGACTATCGCAGCGGATGCCCCTCCTCAAGGCAAGCAGTTTAAGGTATGGACGGTAGAAGGCGACGGCGTTATCTTGGCGGATGCACAGGCTTCAAGCACCACATTCACGATGCCAGAAAACGCCTTGGAAGTAACAGCGTCGTATGAGGACGCACCAGTAGTCCCTACGATCACAACACTCTATCTAATCGGCGGCACGGTTGGTACGGACTACAGTCAGACACTTGCGGCAACCGGAAATACGCCCATTACATGGAGCATAGACAACGGCAACCTGCCGGACGGCCTAAGCTTATCGGGCAACACGATTTCCGGCAAGCCGACAGTGCTTGGAACCTTTAACTTCACAGTGAAGGCGACAAACACAGCGGGCAACGTTACACAGGCATTAAGCATTGTCATTAGCTCTACAGCAACTCTAGAGAGCGCGACCATCGGCCCTGTAACGAGAGACTTTTATCTGGATAATCCAACTGATATCGTTACGTCGATTACCTGGAATGATGCAACTATTGTCACCGGGGTAGTCATTGGTACAGATGATCTGGAATCGCCTAATGACTTTACCGTAGTCGGAAATATACTGACTATTACAGAAGATTTTTTATTGGGATTGAATCTGTCAGACGGTGATACGGTGGCGCTTAGCATCTCCTTCGATGTAGGAAATGCAACGCTAACGATTGAAGCAGAACAAAGCCCCATCTCTGGAACGGATGCTTCCTTAAGTGGTCTGACGGTGGGCGGTAGTGCCGTGAGCGATTTTATCGAAGGTACTTACATCTATAGCGTGGAACTGCCTTATGGTACCCAGAGCGGTAGTCAACCAGCTATAGTCGCCGCCATAGCTTCCGATTCAAAGGCCGCCGTCAGCATTACGCAAGCCGCGACGCTGCCCGGCAGCGCCATTGTGGGGGTAACAGCCGAGGATGGTACGACAAAGCAAACCTATATTATAAACTTTACGCTGGGAGCAGCGCCGAACACAGCACCGATCCGCAAGGCAGCGGTACCGGCTACAGCGACGGAAAGCGCGACGGTGAATCATGCCTACACCATTAATTTGGCAGCCATATTTGAAGATGCAAACGCAGATACATTGACCTACAAGGTATCGGTGAACGGAGCCGCAGACATAGGAGCCAGTGCGAATTACTCCTATACCCCGACCTCCACAGGAACGACTGCGCTGGTATTCAAAGCCAATGACGGGACGGTAGATTCCATCGACACTTATACAATGACGCTGACCGCAAACGCAGCCTCAAATGGCGGTGGCGAAGGTACGCCAACTACTCCACCAAGCACTCCGCCTGTAGGAGGAACAACGAAAACAGAAATAACGATTATAGGAAATACGGCCACTGCCACGACAACCTTTACAGCTACCGTTGACGACAGCGATAAAGCAACCGCAGCCGTTACACAGGAACAGATAAGCTATGCCATCAGTCAGGCATTGGCAGAGGTCGAAAAGCATGAAAACGTTACAGCGATAGCTATAGAAATCAAGGTAGACGCCAAGGCGGATGCCACAATCGTAGACTTTATCATACCGAAAATTGCTATGGAGTTGGTTGCAGACGGTAAAACGGATTCTCTTAAAGTATCTACTCCTTTTGCCCATATCAACTTTGATGCAGCTGCCCTCTCCACCATATACAGTGAAGCGGCGGAAGACATAAAGATAACAGCATCAAAGGTAGAAGTCTCCACCCTTTCAGCCGAAGCACAACAGGCTGTGGGAGAGCGACCGGTGTTCTATTTCAGCGTCACTAGCGGAGATAAGACAATCTCTCAATTTGGAGGCACAGTATCCGTTGCAGTACCTTATACGCCTAAAGACGGTGAGCATACAAATTCAATCGTTATCTACTATATCAACGCAGAAGGGAAATTAGAAATTGTAAACAATAGCAGCTATGACCCTGAAACAGGCATGATGAACTTCATAAAAAGCCACTTCTCACTCTATGCAATAGGTTACAGCAAGGTGGACTTCCATGATGTAGCGGCAAACGCGTGGTACAGCCAAGCCATAGGCTTTATCGCAGCGAGAGGTATCACCGAGGGGACGGGAGACGGAAATTACAGCCCTGATGCCAAGCTGACCCGTGCAGAATTCCTTGTGATGATGATGAGAGCGTACGGCATCGCTCCTGATGTAAACGGGGCAGATAACTTTGCGGACGCAGGCAACACCTGGTACACAGGATACTTGTCAGCAGCCAAGGAGTTGGGCATATCCGACGGCGTGGGCAATAACATGTTCGCACCGGGTAAGGAAATTACCCGTCAGGAAATGTTTACCTTGCTCTACAATGCGCTGAAGCTCATAGGGAGTCTACCCGAGGGAAGCTCTGGCAAAACCTTATCCGATTTCGTCGATGCAGGTGATATCGCTGAATCCTGGGCAAAGGACGCAATGACGCTGCTGGTTGAAACAGGAACCATCAGTGGCAGTGGCGGTAGGCTGTCACCGACGAGCACCAGTACCAGAGCGGAGATGGCGCAGGTCATTTATAACCTGCTGTCAAAGTAACCTGGTGGAATATAAGCGATAAAGTACCAGAGTAGTGACATCAACAGTTTAATAACCAAAAGGTAACCTGCTTAAAAGCAGGGGCGCAAAGCTATAAGGTCTAAGATGCTTTAGAACGATGATAGTCTGGCTTGCGAAACTCACGAAAGCCTGCCCTTTTTCAAGAAGGGCAGGCTTTTGTGTGCTTGGCAGTACAACGACAAATCACATTTACTCGCCCAACATATGTTACGACTTTTGATAGCTGCGGCGGAAGGCGCCGGGTGTAAGCCGTTCAAGATTTTAGAAGATTGCTCCATAATCCATCGGTAGCGCGTATTCTCATGCAGCCCCATTTCGAATCCGCATGCACGGTTTGACGGGATTCCGAGGAAGGAATCCCTCTTCTTGCCCTACTGCTAATTATTTAGACTATAGGTATTTGAAGGATGTCGGAAATATGAAAGCAAAGTAGGAGTTGTCTCATTGTTACTCTATTGATGTGATGCTTATGATGTAAGTGAGTACATGCAGTTTGAACGATTCGTTTGAAAACTGCCAGTTAACCTTGAAATTGATGTAGTTATCAGGCTTTTGAGAAAGTCATATTTATCCGAGTATTTAGTCAATCGGTAGATAAAGCCGCCTCTCAGATCGTTTCTAATTAACTTTTTCATTCCGAGATGAGAATAATTGCATAAAAATTGGTCTGTTCAAAAGTTTATGAGACTTTCTCAATTGCCTGGCTTTTGCATTTATTGCTCAGTAAACTGGAAAATCGTTGAGATCTAGATGCAGTGTTACATCTATTAGGTACATGAAAGGGGAATTCGATAACAATGATTATTGATCGACACACGACTTATCGCTTGCCTAAGAAGTTAACCTCTCCAGTACGCCATGCTTGGGAAATGGTGGGGAGGGATCTTAAATCTGTATTTGGAGAGGTGCCAAAGCTTCAACTGGACGAAGAAGCTCCAGTTGAAGTGGAAGTCCGTTATGCTCTCTTAGGGGAGTTATGCCCCGAGCATCCAGAGGCATTTTCATTTCAGTTTATCGAAGCAGATGGGGTTATGACGTTCCACATTATGGCCCACGATGACCTCGGGCTAGTATTTGGTTTGTTAGAATTTAGTCGCAGATATTTGGGAGTGGATCCGTTCTGGTTCTGGATGGACAAATATCCGGTGCGGCGGGACGAAATACACATTTCCGAAGAGAATTACGATTCTCCAGAGTCGTTTGTTCGTTTCCGAGGATGGTTCGTCAACGATGAAGTGTGCTTGATTGGATGGAAGGAGGAGTATCCCCCAGCCAAAGAAGTGTGGTATCCCGTCTTCGAAGCCTTACTGAGGTGCGGCGGCAATATGTTGATCCCCGGTACCGATCTGCCTAAACATGGCATTCATGCTGAACTTGCGTCAGAGATGGGGATATGGGTAACGCACCATCATGCAGAGCCGCTTGGCGCTGAGATGTTTCTGCGTGCATATCCCGGCAAGAAGGCTAGCTATCAAGATAATCCGGAGTTGTTCGAAGCTTTATGGGAGGAAGCAATTGAAGCACAGAAGGACCGGAAGATTGTTTGGGTTCTTTCCTTCCGAGGGCAAGGAGACCAGCCTTTTTGGATACAAGACCCTTCATTCGATACACCAGAAAAGCGCGGAGAGATGATCAGCAGAGTCGTCCGTAGGCAGTATGACATGGTTAAGCAGAAGGTTGAAGAACCGTATTGCTGTGTAGCTTTATACGGCGAGATTGCAGAATTATACAAGGCAGGTCATATCGACATCCCTGAAGATATTATGCGAATATGGGCCGATAATGGGTACGGTAAGATGGTTTCCCGTCGTCATAACAACCATAATCTGAGAGTTCCTTCACTCCCTTCGAAAGAAGACGGAGGGAAGCACGGTGTTTACTATCATGTAACGTTCCACGATCTTCAGGCATCAAATCATTTGACCCTTTTTCCCTCTCCAGCTTCATTTATCCAGCAGGAACTGGAGGATGCTTTCCATTCGGGAGCATTCTCATACCTGCTGGTGAACAGCGGTAATATTAGACCGCACGTATATACCTTGGACTTTATCCGCGAGCTGTGGAGCAAGGGTCATGCGGATTCAAAGGAGCACCTCCTTCAATTTGTATACCGTATGTACTCCGCTTGCGAAGACGAGATTACCGCGTTACATCTTGATTACGCTGAGCAGACCATTTCGTACGGCCCAAATGAAGATGATCGTGCGGGTGAGGAACTCTATCATCATCCGGCCCGTGAGATCGTCGGTCATTGGCTTCAAGGGAGAGAAGGACAACCGTTGCAGAGGCTGAACTGGGCAACGGGGGCGGTCGGTTTTGCGGAGCAGGTTGATTGGTTTAGCCGCAAATGCGCGGATGCGGTACCTAGCTGGCAGTTACTCAAAAAGCGCATCGAGCAGCTTATAACTAAGCTTCCGAACGAGGAGCAGCAAAGAATGAATGATCATCTGCTGCTGCACGTCAAGCTGCATCTATCCGGCTGCGAGGGTTTTGCAGCTTTAGGTGATTCTTATAAAGCTTACATGAATAAGGAATTTCCCGCTGCATTCGTACATGCATCGCGAGCAATGTGGTGCTATCAACAGGGATTAGAAGCTATGCAAGAAGCTGAACACGGACATTGGCACAATTTCTACCGAGCGGACTGGCTCACGAATATACAGAGCACCGTGAACAATATGGATACTTTAAGAAGATGGCTGCGTGTCCACGGAGACAGTCCGGATTTCTTTGCTTGGTATAAAAATTATCTCATGCCGGAAACGGAGAAATATATTTATTTAGAAAATACGCATCGCAATCCCTTGTCAGACGACGAGTTGGCTAGAAGATTGAAAGAGAAGTTTGAACTGTGAGGTAGAGGAATATATGTCGTACTTGACAAAGGAGCGATAGGAATGAGTATGCAAGCTCTGCGAGAACGAGGTCTCACGAATAAGATATACGGAATCGGTATCTACAGGATCATGATGCGAGAAATCTAAGATCTATAAAAACTTGGATATACTCGATGACCGCGAGAAGGAAGTCGTGATCGGCCGATTTGGGCTGGAGCATGGCGGGGATCTCGCGGAGTTATTTGTCGCGAATTGAAAAGCGGCTTTGATGAAGCAATATCATGAGTTTTATAAGGTGAAGCGGCAGTAAAGTGAGTAGTTCTCAACTAAAGAAGTGGCAATGTCAAGTTCGATCCACTTTACCGGGAAAGCGCGATTGGGATGAGGTATGCGACCAACTCTCCTGTTAACTTAATATTATTATATTGTATTAATTATTTAAGATATTCACTCCAGTTAATATAGCATATAATCGCAATATATTGGTGAATATAGGAGATCACAGGATGACGATTAAGATCGGAATTGAATACTATCCAGAGCAATGGACTCCCGAGCTTTGTGAGAAGGATGCAGCGCTTATGCAAGAGACGGTGTTGCTGTTGTACGAATCACGGAGTATGCCTGGAGCCGAATGGAGACGACCGAGGGGGATTATCGGTTTGAATGGTTGGATGCGGCTATAGAAGCATTCGACGCACGCGGCATGCAGATCGTGTTATACCTACCAATAACCCGCCGAACTGGATGACAACCCGTTATCCCGATGTGCTGCCAATGGATGAGCAATGTCAAATCATCCGGCCGGTTGTGCGAGGACACCGCTGCAACAACCGCTATTCCTTGAGAATGCTGGGCTCCAAATTTGTGGAAGCGGTGTCACAGCGCAATGCGAAGCATCCCGCCGTCATTGGCTGGCAAATCGATAACGAGATGCACTACCAGGAATGCCATTGCGATACGTGCAATCGTGCGTTTGACGCTTGGCTGCAGAAGCGTTATTCCAGTCTGGAAGAGATAAACCGCGTGTGGGGCATGGTCGTCTGGAGCGGAGAGTACAGCAGCTGGGCCGAGGTAACGACGCCGCTCGGTACCAGCAAGCCGATAAATCCTTCTTATCTTCTGAAGTGCAAGCGGTTCTGCTCGGACAGCGTAGGCTATCTGCTGGGATGGCAGCTTGAAATTGTACGCAGAAATTGTCCAGGCCAATTCGTGACGCATAACATGTGGCAATTTAGGATGAAGTGGGCAACAACGTGCTATCCGAGTGATATACAGAACGCATGATGTTTCGCAAGCTCTATGATCACCCCGTCACCGTCGCGTGTGACGAACTTCCGATTTGGGAGCTTTATCCGTTGCTGAGAGGGGGTGGTATGGCAGAGAAATGATTTCAGGCAAATAGTACAGAGAAGATTGTTGTTTTATCTAATTGTTTTAGAGAGACACTTACTGTTTTGGCTTTTAAGCTTACTCATTCGATCTTAAAACCAATATTCCAGGGAGGAAATTTATTTTGAAAAATAAATCACGTCTCAAACTATTAAAATTCAGCTTAATCCATTTATTGTCTCTTTGCTTGTTAATTTCTTTTGTCATACCAGTTTTCGCTGTTAATAATCAGGTTGCCAATACTCAGGTTTCTGTAGTAGGGAACAAAATCGAGGTTGAGGATGGCGTAATGACAGGCACGGTTTCTGTTGACAATACAACCAACGGTTACTCTGGTAGAGGATATGCCGCTTTTAAGGGTGAGGGAGATTTAACGCTAACTTATCAAGCTCCCAATGCAGGACTGTATGAAATCACTGTTGGCTATAACTCTCCGTTTGGAAGTAAGAAAACAGAATTAATTGTGAATGGCCAAGGCACGGGTGAAATATCTTTAGCGCAATCGACAGGTTTTCAAGAAGTATCAGCAGGCAAAGTACAGTTACAATCCGGTGATAACACAGTAAAAATCAACTTGGGCTGGGGTTGGTACAATATTGACTATATTATCGTAACTTCTGCTGAAGTAGGCGGGTCTCATCAAGTTGAGAAAATTCTTTCTAATCCGAACGCTACACCAGAAACACAGGCATTGATGAACTACTTGGTGGACACGTACGGCAACGGAATTATCTCTGGTCAACAGGAAAGACATGATGCGGATTGGATTTATGATCAGACAGGAAAGTACCCAGCACTTCTTGGCTTAGATATGATGGATTATTCACCAAGCCGAGTGGAACATGGGACGTCCTCCCAAACGATTGAACAGGCGCTCGATTGGGGTCAACAAGGTGGGATCGTTCAAATTCATTGGCATTGGAACGCACCAAAGGATCTTCTTGACGAACCTGGGAATGAATGGTGGAGTGGATTCTATACGAGAGCGACAACTTTTGACGTTGCTTACGCACTTGAACATCCTGATTCGGAAGACTACCAGTTGCTTCTTAGAGATATTGATGTAATTTCCAATCAATTAAAGCGGCTGCAGGATGCACATATTCCTGTAATTTGGAGACCATTGCATGAGGCTGAAGGCGGTTGGTTTTGGTGGGGGACAAAAGGTCCTGAGGCATACAAGGAGTTATACCGCCTCATGTATGATCGCATGAAAAATGTACACGGGCTGAATAACTTAATCTGGGTATTTAACTCGGAAAGTGAAGAATGGTATCCTGGCGACGACGTCGTTGATATCGTTACTACAGACTATTATGCTCCTAATGGTGATTACAACCCACTAGTCAACAAATACGATCAACTTGTCTCGCTGGTGAACGGTACTAAGTTGGTTGCTCTAGCAGAGAACGGACCTATTCCTGATCCTGATCTTTTACCACTCCTTGGTGCGGACTGGCTGTACTTCATGACTTGGACAGGAAACTCGATTCGTGATGGATTGCAGAATGATCCTCAGCATTTACAAAAGGTCTATCATAGTGATTATGTCATTACAAGGGATGAACTTCCCACTGATTTGTATTCATATGGGCTGGCACCTGTTGCAGAAGTGAGCTACAGTAAAACTGGTTTAACAAATCAAGATGTGGTGGCAACCATCACAACGAATAAGCAGGTCACTATAACGAATAATGATGGCAAGAGCAGTTATACCTTTGCCAACAATGGAAGTTTTACCTTTGAATTTGTTGATCAAAAAGGGCTCGAAGGGACCGTAGTGGCTACCGTAAATAATATTGACAAAATTCCCCCAACCTTAAAGGTTTTTTCGGATAAGCGAAAACTTACAAAAAACAACCATAAACTCGAAGAGGTTGCTTTCTCTTGGGAAGCAGAAGACAGCGACTCTGGCATTGGAAGTGTGAAGCTAGTTTCAGTTACGAGCAACGAGCCGGATAATGGCTCTGGAGACGGTAATACGACAGGAGATATCCAAGGCGCGGAGATTGGGACAAGTGATAACAAGATTCTCTTGCGCGCCGAAAGATCGGGGAATGGCTCAGGTAGGGTATATACCGTTACCTATGAAGCCGTTGATCATGCGGGTAACAAAACCCAGGCTTCGGCTACTGTTTCTGTACCGCATAATGGACAATAACAATTAATAGAAAGTGAGGTCGCCGTCACCAATAGCGTTAATTTTCACTTCCAATCCGTTTACTTCTGTTCTCGCAATATTCGAGTCAATCCCTTGATCCGTCACTTGAGAAAGGCGTAGCGCCTGCTAATGACACCGAAACGCATATTGGCTTCCGGAATATCGACTTCGGACCTTTCGGATCCGACACGGTAACGATTCCGGGTTATGGCTTGTCCAGTAATGCATACAAGCTTCAAATTTGGGAAGGAATTCCTGGAGAAGACGGCAGCGTATTAGTTGCCGACACCTATTATCAAAAGCCTTACGAGTGGAGTACGTATCAAGAAGAAACCTATCGTCTCTCTAAGCACCTTCGTGGTATTACATCAATATGCATCGTTCTCTACCAAAAGCTTCAAATTAAAGGCTGCACTTTTAAGCGCCAGAACAGGGCTTTCGAGCAAAATTGGGCCGCACATAGCGACCATATCTATGGAGACTCATTTACTTTGGCTGGTCATTGCGTTGAGGGCATCGGGAATAACGTTACGCTTGAATTCTCACAAATGGAGTTTTCCGTTGAAGGTGCATCGAAGCTGGTCGTCTGGAGAAGTTCACCTATCGACAAGAATACTATTCTCATTCAGTTCAGCGACGAGAATGGTGAGAAAAGACAAATCGTAGAGTTCACGAAAACCGAAGGTTATGAAGAGTAAGCATTTGAGTTAGAAAAGGTTGATGGTATGAAGAAAGTGACGTTTATCTTCTTACCGGGTAGCATATTTGGCTTAAAAGGATTCCGCTTTGAGAGATAAGTTTAATGCACCATATTAATTGAAGTAGTACAGGACACAGGGCGTAATAACGAAAGGGGAACTTATGAAATTTTCAGTTTGCATCGATTCCGTATTTAGGAATATGAATTTGTCAGAGGCATTGTCACATGTAAAATCATCAGGGTTTGACGCATTCGAATTTTGGAATTGGAGACATAAAGACATAAATCTGATGGCAAGCGAAATGAAACGACTTGAGCTTTCGCTCTCGACGTTTTGTACAGATGGTGGCAATCTAGTAGATGAAGAGTCTCATAAGGAATACTTGCAAGGCCTCAAGGAAGCGATAATTGTTGCTAAAAGACTTGGCTGCGGGACACTGATAACACAAACTGGAAATGAATTAAGTGGTATCCCGCGTGAGCGCCAAATTGAAAATGTTTTGACAGGGTTACGGCTGGCGGCTCCAATTGCGGAAGAGGCAGGAGTTACACTCCTTCTGGAACCTCTCAACACGACAGTTGATCATCCCGGGTATCTCTTAACGCGCTCGAGCGAGGCATTTGAGCTTATCGAACAGGTTGGAAGTAATTATGTGAAAGTATTATTTGATATCTACCATCAACAGATCTCTGAAGGTAATCTAATTAGCTCAATGCTGAGTAATCTTCCAAGCATTGGTCATTTACATGCTGCAGGTTGTCCAGGGCGCAATGAATTACAATTTGGCGAAATCCATTATGCCAACGTCATTCAAGCATTGCGCAACGCGGGGTATTCAAACTATTTTGGTCTGGAGTTTATGCCTTCTGCTGAACCTACCTTAGGATTGGATTACGTTAGGAATTTGATGGATGCGTCCTAAAAAATAGCTTCAAAATAGTGGCCGTGGCGCTCTGTGAGCTGCCCGGCCATGTTTTGTTTGAACGCACAGAGATACTCGCCCTTGTCTGTTTTGCTCATTCTACTAGCCCTCCATTTATCTGTCCAACTTATTGTAGCCGATCCAATATTGGGGTCAGTCTATTACAACATTAGTCCAGCATTGTAAAAGAATAGGGTTGGTTAATACTGAGGTGAGGTAACGTACAAGACGATTATAAATATCTTAAAAGTATGAAACAGAGAATATTGAATTTAATCGCCTCTTTCATTTGATACGATGATATCGTAAGGGACAAAGGCAATCAAGAATGGGGGAGTTAATCGAGTAAGTCAATTCGCATACAGCACAATGCTTGTTGGCGGAAGGGTTTTGATCAATTTGTCATAAACAGCAGATAACCCTCGAGAATGGAAGCACCGTCATGATGCAGGAAATCGTCGAGAAGTATGCGCCTAATGTTGCGAAACATCCGTTTGAGTATTCCTTTTTGGAATTATGGGAGGCTAACGAGGAGGGACCCCCCAGCAGAACCAGCTCTTGAAGCTTTGGCGGTCGTTTTCGGTGCATTGGAATCGACCAGCGAAAATTGATTGAGGAATCGATAAACCGCATCCATACCTTGGAAGGACTCACGTTCGCTGCTCTCCAACAATCGGAACCAGGTTTTCTGGTTAAACAACAGGGTAAAGACAATGCGAAATAAATAGGTGCAAGTGAACCTGAATTTTTTCTTGAAACCGTCACCATTTAAGTGAATGAGCACATGGAGATACATAAATGCCGGTTTGACTTTTGTTCTATCGTAGAGAAACACCGCTTCGATATGGTAGTGATTGCTCGATACTCTCACTTTACCAATCGAAGCGGTATTTTCTATATTGTCAAGATGACAATTTAACAGAGCACAACTCCAGGCTACTGATATGGTTAAACTGATTTCTAGGAGTGAAAGTTGAGTTTATTTATTATCATTTACACAATCCAATGAATGGGAGTGGATGGCTGATGTTGAAGAATCGAATGTTTTATGGGGTAAAGCTCATACTCGCGATGATGCTTGCCATACCGATTTTATGGACAGGTAACGCTACAAGAACAGCAGCCGATGGTTCTGGAATGAGTACGAACCTAAGTGGATGGGTGACGTCGGGGGATGCAGGGACGTTAATGAACAATGCAGACGGGAAGTTACTCACATCCACTGGCAATTTCTTTGCGTTGTCCGCCATGGCCGCTGACAATTTCACGTATGAAGCGGATGTAACCATTCGCCAATACCAAGGGGTAGGCGCATTGGTGTTCCGTTCCAACAACACCGGCTGGGGCTCTTATATGCTGCAGATCGATCCAGTAGGCAGTCGGATTCGCTTGAAGGATGGGAACGGAGATCGGGAGCTGGGCGTGTACAGCGTTTCGCTTGCGGCCAACACAACCTATCATATGAAAGTGAGAGCTGTTGGATCAACGCTCCAGGTATACTGGGGAAACAATGCTACCCCCGTGATTAATGTAAATGATACCGCTTACAACGGAGGTTACTTAGGTGTTCAAGTTTGGAACAGCTCGATGCTGTTCCAGAACATCATAATGACGCCAGAATCAACAACTCCCAATACTCCATCTCCAACCGTGAACACGAACCTAAGTGGCTGGGTAACTTCGGGGGATACGGGGACGTCAACGAGCAGTGCAGACGGGATGCTGGTCACTTCTGGCGGCAATTTCTTTGCGCTATCGACAACGACTGCCAACAATTTCACGTATGAAGCAGATGTGACCATTCGCCAATTCCAAGGGAAAGGCGCATTGGTGTTCCGTTCCAACAACAGCGGCTGGGGTTCTTATATGCTTCAGATCGATCCGGGAGGCAGCAGAATTCGCTTGAAGGATGCGAATGGAGATCGGGAGCTGGGCGTGTACAGCGTTTCGCTTGCGGCCAACATAACCTATCATATGAAAGTGAAAGCTGTTGGATCAACACTTCAGGTATACTGGGGGAGCAATGCTACACCTGTGATCAATATAAATGATAACGCTTACAATGGAGGTTACTTAGGTGTTCAAGTTTGGAACAGCTCGATGTTGTTCCAGAACATCATAATGACACCGGATTCAACAACGCCAACGCCAACGCCAACGCCAACGCCAACTACTCCACCAGTGAACACGAACCTAAGCGGCTGGGTAACTAGTAATCTGAAAAGTTGTATGTCAAGAGGCGAGTGGACGCTGAATCCGAACGGTGTTAAGGGAGTCGGATCTGTTAACGCGGAAGCGACTTGTATCGCCGACAGTTTGGCAAGCGATTTCGTGTTTGTGGGAGACGTGACGGTGGATTCCTCAACGCCGCAAGCGGTCGCAGGGTTGATGTTCCGTTCCGACAGGGAAGGTAAGAACGGATATATTCTTCGGCTACGGCCGAGCGATCATACCGTCACATTACTCAAAAAACACGGGGACACCGAAACGGTAATACAATCGAAATCGAGCATTCCTTTGACCACTGGGAATAAACACCATATTGAAATTACGGCGGAAGGTTCGAACCTTACGGTTTATGTCGATGGGTATTCAGTGGAAAAGATCGTAGCACAAGATGCCGACTTTTTGAGCGGATACGCTGGAATGACGGTGACGAATGGGGCTGCCTATTTTCAAAATGTGTATCTTACGCCATACAGCGATTATTATACTGAAAAGTACCGGCCGCAATACCATTATTCGCCAGCGCGAGGAGCGGTCAGCGATCCGAACGGACTGGTGTATTTTGAAGGTGAATATCATCTGTTCCATCAGGATGGAGGCCAATGGGCTCATGCCATCAGCACCGACCTTTTACATTGGAAGCAGATGCCACTTGCGTTGACATGGAACAACTTGGGGCATATTTGGTCGGGGTCCGCGGTTGCGGATTTAACCAACGCTTCAGGGTTGTTTGGGGATTCGGGCGGCAAAGGTTTGATTGCCTATTATACTTCATATAATCCGAATAAGCCGGGCGGCAATCAGAAGATCGGGCTTGCGTACAGCAAAGACAAGGGACGCACGTGGGTATATTACGGGGACGATGCCATAGTGCCTAACCCGGGCGGCATAAACGGCAGTTGGGATTTCCGCGATCCGAAAGTCGTGCGTGACGACGTCAATAACCGATGGATTATGGTGGTATCTGGCGGGGATCACATTCGCTTTTTTACATCGACTGATCTGCTTCATTGGACGTGGACCGACAATTTCGGATATAGCCAGCATATACGCGGCGGGGTGTGGGAGTGCCCGGATTTGTTCCAACTTGCGGTGGACGGGAATGCAAACAATAAAAAATGGGTGCTGATGATCAGTACCGGCGGCAACCCAAATACGCAAGGTTCGTCGTCGGAATATTTCATTGGTCAGGTAACGGCGGAAGGAAAATTCGTAAATGACAACCTTCCGGGCAAAGTGTTGCTTACCGACTTCGGGAAAGAGAATTACGCTTCGATGTCGTTCTACAACATGCCAGATAACCGGCGCATTACGCTGGGATGGATGTCAAATTGGGATTACCCATTTAGCTTCCCGACCGACGGTTGGAAAGGGCAATTGACAATTCCCCGCGAGTTGTCGTTAAAGACCGTGAACGGGAATGTCATCCTTGCGCAGAATCCGATAAGCGAACTGAGTTCATTGCGTGGAACCGATTTTTCAGTTAACAATGTTTCGGTAACACCGCAATCCGGCAATATTCTCGGAACGGTCAATGGAAAGGCATACGAAATTGTCGTGGAACTCCAACTCCCCAATTCTGGAGCGGCTACCGAATTCGGATTCCGATTGCGGGAAGGCGGAGGACAGAAGACGGTCGTCGGCTATCGGAGTACCAATAACAAGATGTTTATCGATCGATCCGCTTCCGGCAGAACGGATTTTGCTACCAATTTTACGACGTTGCATGAGGCGGTCGTGCAACCCGTCAACGGTGTCGTCCGTATGCATATCCTTGTGGATGAGTCTTCTTTAGAGCTATTTGGCAACGACGGGGCAGTGGTCTTTTCGGACATCATCCTACCGGATTCCACTAGCAGCGGGATGAGCTTTTATGCATCCGGTGGAACGGTTGTCGTGAAATCATTACACGTATATTCGTTGAAAAATACATGGAGAAGTTCGATGTAGATGGCAATATCGTACAATGAATAGTGCTGGATCGCCGATTGCTGGAACTCGGAGTCGGCGATGAGTGGCGTGTTTATGCAGATGCGCAGCCCTATACAACACTTGACAAATCGTTGATCTGGGAAACGAGCAATCCGAACGTTGTAAATGTGCAGGATGCGGACGATAAAAGCGCGAGATTACAGGCCGTTTCTTCAGGGACTGCAACCATTACGGTCAAACTAGCGAACGGCGCTGTTCGCCAATCCGCGGATGTCATTGTCGTTTCATTATCGACTAATTTGAGCGGGTGGAATGTTCACCCTGCATCGGAATGGGTACCTACATTGGACGGGATCCGCGGGTTGTTCTACTCGGATTCCTTGTTGGATATAAAATTAATTAGCTATCACTGACTATTAGTTATTTTAACGGGTAAATATAGCTTCATAATCACCAGGACGAGACTGCTGGTATAATTCGGCAGCCTCGTTGTGCTAACTGGTAGATTAATGTGTTGTTCAGGGGGTTCACTTTGATTAACTGGAAGGATATTGAAACTCCCTAAACGAATTATTTAACAGAGTACATTTGTTGTTTTTCAGTTACAGAATTACTTTTAAAGGTTGTGGATGAGTGAGTAAAGATATTGCATATTACATGACAAGGAGCTACAACTTCATTTCCGAATATATACCTGAGAGCAACAATCGTACGGGTTATTATTTTGGTCTCATAGAAGAACTTCCTGGATGTCATGCTTTTGGCACAACAATGGTCAAAATGCTGAAAGAAATAGAAGTTGTCAAAAAAGAGTATTTCGAATCACGGCTTAAAAACAATCAATTTATACCTGAGCCTTGCGATATGAGTCAGCGCCGACCGTCCCATCTGAGTATTCAAATTAGGGGAGTGAATATCAACACAACAGTCAACTAACGGGTAACTATAGCTTCATAATCACCAGGATGAGGCTGCCGGCATAAAACGGCAGCCTCTTGAGCTAACAGGCAGCATTCCTATTATGAAGTAATAATAGGTTAGAGAGCTGTTGAATGTGGCTTGTTTGGCATCAGGAACTGTCTGTATGTACACGATTTAAACCTACAGGTTCAGGACAGGACTCTCCACTCCTATCTATACTTTTGCACTCATATTGAGTGCAAGCCACCTTTCAGGTGGCTTCAGGTTGTAGAGAAACCCACCGTTTTTTCAGAACGATGGGTTTCACTTTGTGTTTCTGCTCCTTTTTTGTAAAGCATGAAAGGGTGGTTTCACCCCTCATGCCCTCCGTTCCAAGTGAAGGGCAATCTTTTTCATGTTCTGTACCGCTGCGGTCATCAACGCCTGTTCCATTACGTTGTTTAACCCCTGCAAACGGCAATAGCGAAACCCATGGAGCTGTTTAGCATCCGCGAAGCTTCGCTCAATGGTTTCTTTTCGTTTACGGTACAATCTCTTACCTGACTTACTCAAGCGGTTTAATCGCACTTGCTCTTTACTGTCCTCCCAGATGTGCCTCGTGACAATCTTTCGCTTGTTAGCAGATCTTGTGCACTTCTCTAGTATGGGACAGTGAGCACATTGTTTAGGATCTGAGGCATAGTGGCGGTAACCGTTTCGATCCGTCGTGCGGTAAGCCAGCTCTTGTTGCTGTGGACATCTATATAAATTACGCTCTGCCTCATAAGTAAATTTCCATTTGGGAAGTAGACCTTGCGTCGGATGGAATCGCCTATGCGCAATCACACCATAGATCTTGCGTTCCTCGAGCCCTTTGCAAATCGGTGTTGTCATATAACCAGAATAGAGTGCTACTGCTTCTACTTCAAAACCAAACCGTTTACGTTGGCGGTCCAATCGAGAGAGGTAAGGCACAGAATCATGAACATTGTCGGGCGTTACAAAAACATCCGTAATGAGGTTGTGTTTCACATCAACGGTACGGTAGTCCAAGTAAAAGAAGCCTTCCGGCTTGCCTTCACGAAACATATATCCACTATCCGGGTCTGTTGTATTGACCTTTACCTCTTTTTCTTCGTTCACCTCCTCCCGTGGTTTTAGCACTTTTTTCCTTGCGATTTACGATCTGCTTTTACCGCCGCATTCAGTTCATCCACATAATCACGTGTGTTATGTTGCACTTGTTCACTTGTGAATTTGTGTTTATTCGCATTGGCTTTTACGTGAGTTGAATCGGAGATAAGCACACGCCCACCAATCATTCGATGCGACACAGCTTGGAGTACAATGTCATCGAATATGTCTTGAAACACGGATGTTTCTTTAAACCGATTACTGCGGTACCAGCTAATCGTCGTGTGATCAGGTACCCGATCAGCTAGTCCTAAACCAAGAAACTAACGATATGTAATATTCGTTTGAACTTCACGTTCCAGTTGGCGCTCAGAACGGATGCCATAGAAATAACCAAGGAAAATCATCTTAAAGAGTACCAGCGGATCAATAGCTGGACGACCATTATCTTGGCTGTAGAGATGACGGACCTTTTCATCAATAAAAGAGAAGTCGATATACTTATCGATTTTACGAAGCATGTGCTCAGCAGGTACGAGGTCCTCGATTGAAACCAGTTCATAATTTTGTTGTTTATTTCGATTAGAACGCAACATGAGCAACACCATCCGTTTGTTTGATCACTATAAAAATATTATATTAACGCGGTGTCGTGTTAAAATAATTGTATACAAAAGAAGGCTGTCGATACTTTCTCGACAGCCTGACCCGACCTCATGAAGTCGGGTTTTTGCATTTGTAATATTTGATAAGGCGAATCTTTTTGTTGAGCTAACTGGCAGGATAGTTCCAAAATGTTGTGAAATTTAAACAATGACTACATTGATAATCCAATGGGAATAAAACGGGTTTGATTGTATCTGGAGGAACGTTGATCTGGCTGTCGTTCCTGACAGGAGGATTTGGATTAATAGATTAAAGTCGAAGAGGGACTAGTCTGCAGTCCCTCTTTTTGACGATTTTACGATCAGCAACGGTATTATCATCTCCGGTTCGCTCATCGTTCGCATTGACGACATTGTACAGGGAGATTGAACCCGATTAACCTAGTTGCTGCGAACCATTGAACCACACGGATGAGATCGACAACGTATCCGAGATATTGGTTGTCGGATCACCGTTTACGAGAATAAGGTCAGCGCGCGCACCTTCGGTAATACGGCCGCGATCGTGAAGACCAAAGCAACGAGCCGGTTTGGAAGTAGCCGACTGAAGAGCTTCAATTGGAGTGAACCCGGCCTTCACCAGCAGCTGCATTTCGTGGTGGACACTTGCTCCGTGAGCAAGGCCGCCAAGGTTCGGAACAGGAACCGGCGCAACATCCGTCCCTACCAGAATATCAACTCCCGCACGGTGAAGATCCATCACATTCTTAAAGCTGTTCTCCATATTGCCTTGCGGGAACGTATTGAAGCTTGAGTTCAAAATACCGATCCAATCCGAACTTAATTTGGAATGAACACGCGGATCATTCGCCAACTCCGATGCCGGTTTCCCAACAATAGATGAGTTCAACACCAAGCACGGTGTAACAAAAGCGCCTGAATCCGCTATGGATTTCACCAACTCGGACGTGTACTCGGGTCTGTCGATAAACAAGTGGCCCAAACCGTCGACTCCAAAATCGATGGCTGCTTGCGATGAAAGAGCCGTCAAGACGTGGGCGATGACCAGTTTATCGAACTTGTGGGCTTCTGTCACTGCTGTTTTTAGAATTTCGTCGCTTAGTACAGGCAGGCCAGGTGCACCCATGACCGTCCCTTCTTCAATCATGATCTTAATGTAGTCGGCACCATTCACCACTTGAGTATGCACATGTTTAATCGCTTCTTCCACCGTTGTCACTTGCGGTATTTCATCGTGATCGTGAGCGTATGCGGCCAACATCGCTTCCCGGTCTTCCTCCGATAACTTCTCTAGCTCCCTTAATACGAATTCCGGTATTTCATCCCCATCCGGAAGCAATTCATCGGGGTGTCCGCCTGGAGCGGTGATTGCTGTGCCGGCAGAACGGACGTCTGCAACGTCATCCACATTTTTCAACTGGATCTCGCGTCCTCTTTTCGTAAAATCGCCGTTCATTTCGAGTTCTGTCGTAACGCCGAATTTTAAGGCATCTCGTAATCCGCCAATTGAGGTGTGGACATGTGCATCAATCAGACCGGGCATTAAAGTCGCATTTTCCCCATCGATAATCGTTGCATCGGCCGGAAGGTCTCCGCCCACTGCAATAATGGACTCCCCTTTGATGACAACATGTCTTGACGCAATAATTTGTTCTCCATCAAAAATACGTACATTTGTAATCGCCGTAACTTGTTCTAACGCTGCATTTTGAGTTATCTTCTCCATTTGAAATTCCTCCAATGTGTTTGTTTGTAACAATTCGAAGTATAACTATTAGAACTCTAACTGTCAATAAACTAAGTTTTTTGACATGCGTATAGAATCACTGTATAGTTTGGTTACTTACAATTAGCTTTCTAACAATTTCAGGAGGGACGATCATGCATTCACGAAAGGATACGCCTTATTTGGATTTGTTTCAGATTATCGGTCTTAAATTAAAGAAAAGAGCGGACGAGAGTATAAAGGAACTAGGGTTAAACGCTCAACAAGGAAAAGTAATCGACTATATTTACGAGAACCAAGATAATCATATTATTCAAAAGGACCTTGCAGATCGGTTTCATGTTCGTGGGGCTAGTATTACAAGCATGCTTCAAGGTCTAGAGCAAAAAGGGTTCATCGAGCGCAAAATCCCGGCCAATAATGAACGGCAAAAAAATATATATGTATTGCCAAAAGCGATTGAGTTGATTGAAGGATTTAATGACTCATTCCAAAAGGTGGAGGATGAAATCGTTCAAGCCCTTACTGACGAGGAGAAGCAAATCTTAAAGAAATTGTTGATCAAAATCAATGAGCGCATATAAAGAAGAGGATTCCCCATGAGGCTATGGAGACATTTACAAATTTAAATACGCTTGTCCCAGTTGGGGAGCATTTAAAACAGCAAGAAATGAACAATCCATATGGTGCATCAAATAATATTCCTTAATAACAAGATCAAAACTAAAAGATCAAGAGTGTACAAATAAGCTTTAAGCTCCCTTTGTACGATATGATTTTCTAACGAATGCTCGCTTATTCACAGGATTTCGCCCGGTTGGATATAGATGTAAGACAAAGAGGGGGACTCCGTAGTAGACATCGGCAACATGAAGGCGCACGGGAATAGAGGGGCACGTGCGACATGCGTTTGCTGGGCGATGTCGATCCCGACTACTAAATGCTGAGCAGTAATTTTTTCAATGAGTTGATTTTGTCTCACTTGCGATTTAAACTTCATAATAGAGCGTCCTCCTGGATGATGGAATTTTTAGGGCTATGACCCGTTGCGTACTTCCATCGTACCGAGGCGCTCATTTTTTTGCAAAGCTGATAATTAACGCTCTACAGGAATGCTAAAGCTTTGTTAGCGGCAGATCTCATTTAGGGATCTGCCGCTATTCCACTATCGGGGAGGATAAATGAATTTTGTGAATATACTTCAGGTATGCGAACGATAAATAAATAAGTTTAACTTTAAAGATTAAAGACGTGCTACAGTCTTCAGAGTTCACTGAATTCGTTAAAGGAAGTACGATAGCAGTAAAAAGAGGTCGAACCAGTAAGTTCTGGTGACCTCAAATCCGATCGGTTAGGTTATGAATTCATGATAGTTATAACCGGGCTAAAGAACAGGGAATCTTGTTAGGACTGAATGACATCCAATGCAAGTGACGATCTATTCTTTAGTGCTAAGTGACAACAAGTGTTTTAGATTGTCATCAATAAATTGATTATCGGCACTGTTGATTCCACGACCGGCAAAATGGCCCCAGATCGATTGGATTGGTTTCAAGACAGCATTAGGTATACGCTTAGCTTCGTATTCATTATCGTCCGCTGTGCAGAAGAGATCCGTGCTTCCCGGCATGATACAGGCAAGAGCTTTTATGCTCTGAAGTGCTTTATCAAAGTCTCCGTTATAGGAGGGGTTTACACTGATATCTGCATGTTGGCCTGTCCATAACATTGCCAGAACATTATGAGGATCCATATTCATAAAGCTAACTTCCCAGACACCAGCAACAAAATCCTCCAATGTGTCAAATCCCATCTCACGGTAAAGCTCTTCTCTATAAAACGCATGTGATAGTCCCCATCCCGCATACACCCGACCAACGGCACGCATGTCTGTAAAACTTAGTTGGTTTAATTTACTTGAGTCGAAGCCGACTGCAGATAGCAGTGAGGCTTTTACACCTTCCAGCACTACATATGTGTGAGGCCAAGGTTTGGCGATGCCTCCGAATGGAGCGATTCGTTCGACCATCTCCGGGTAACTTGCCCCCCATTGAAATGCCTGAATGCCGCCCATCGACCACCCGACGACGAGAGCAATCTTTTGAATACCGAACTTTTCGGACAGCAGTTGGTGCTGGAATCGAACGTTATCATAGATGGTTGCCTGTGGGAAGTTAGCCCGATCAAATGGAGGAGGCGTGTTACTGGGAGAGGAAGATAGCCCATTGCCCAGCAAATTGGGAACGATAATAAAATATTTCTCTGGATCGAGTGCCATCCCGCTGCCAATGAGCCATTCATTCTGAACATGCTGATCCCCAAAAGCCGTTGGATAGACAATAACATTATCCTTCTGTTCATTTAATTTCCCGTATGTTTTATAAGCAAGAAAAGCATTTGGTAACGTTACTCCTGATTGTAAGAGTACATCACCCAAATTAAAAATTTCATAGTCCATCGTATAGTCGCTCCCTTCAAAATGAAAAACCACATGTTCACTGTGATCTCTTGTGCTCAGTATAGAGCTGTGATACTCTCAATAAAAGTGAATAGAATTCAAAGTAGCATTCAATAAAATTGAAAGATGAAGGGGAGCATCGGATGGAATTGCGTCAACTGAATACGTTTTGTACGGTTGCAACAACATTGAATTTCACGCGGGCAGCAGAAGTGCTGAGCTACGTTCCTTCCAACGTCACGATGCAAATTAAAGCATTGGAAGATGAGCTAGGTGTTCGCCTCTTTGATCGATTGGGCAAGCAACTCGCGCTCACAACTGCGGGTAAACGCTTTTTAACACACGCCAAAGGCGTTCTTGAAAAAATGGACGAAGCTCGCAGTGCTGTCCATGATAATGAAAAACTAAGTGGTACCTTAACGATAAGTGCGAATGAGGTTATTTGCTCCTACCGGCTTCCACCTGTCTTCCAACGGTTTCGTTCGCAGCATCCGGGAGTTCGTCTAATCTTCCGGTCAGTTCCGAATCAAGAGCTCAAGCAAACGCTCTTTGAGGGAACCGCGGATATTGTTTATATGTTGGATGAACCCATTCGCTCGAGTGGACTTTCCGTGGAACCTTTGCTGGAAGAACATTTCCGATTGTTAGCTGCTCCAGATCACCCACTCGCCAATCGAACTGTGCTTCAGTTGGAAGATTTTCACGGAGAAGTTTTCCTGACGAATGAAAAGGGGTGTCCTTATCGGACTATGTTTGATCGATCATTTGAGAAAGAGGGCATTGATAGCATTACATATTTAGAGTTTCAAAGTGCTGAAGCCATTAAACAATGTGCAATTTCAGGAATCGGTATTGCCTTTCTTCCTGAGATCGTCGCGGAATCCGAAGTTAAACGCGGAGAACTTGTTGTCCTCCCATGGCAAATTCCGGACTTGCAGATATTTACACAGATGTTGTGGCATAAAGACAAGTGGCTTTCACCAATCATGTTATCTTTCATAGAAGCAACCAGCGCAGTTTTTGGTTCACAGAGTGAGAAACTAGGTTTTACGACCAAGGGCAAGAACTTAACTCCATAACTGAAAAGGTTAAGAACATGGACCTATGTCGATTAGAATATTAATCTGTTTCGTTAAGCTAACTGGGAACGTTTGTTAAACGCACCATGGAGCAGTTGCAATTGGCAAACTGCTCCATTTTTTCATTACGCTAACTGGCAGAATAGCAAGTCGACGATCGGGAAGTGTGATCGCGAAATTAGGACCAGGCCGTCGTAAAGCATACAAGGATAGCGGGATGATTCATTGTGTTAATCAACAACTGGTGATTCAAGAGTTTTATCTGATACCAGCTAATAGCCTGTCAATATTTAAATATTAATGAAGTGAAACAAGGGTGCTATACTGGTAAAAATGCATGACAAATAACCGTCCCATAGAATTTGGGAAGGTTTTCCTCAATATCTAAACGTTGCTTATTCAGTCAAGCGGAAAGGTTCTTTCTTGGTCAAAATCGCATATATCCAATGGATCAGTCTATTTACACAAGCGATTACGGCTACTTTAAATAGTTTGCCTTCTGTACGCTTTTTGTCGTAATAAGCTCTTATTCTCTTGTTACGTGAGCCTTTCAGTCCACACCTTACAGCTTGATATAAGGCTGTCCGAAGCCTTCTAGAACCACGTTTGGTGATTTTATTTCGGGTTTCTGTAAACTTGCCGGAAGAAAAGACGCTTGGATCAATCCCAGCAAACGCAACCAGCTTCTTCGCGTGATCGAACCGATCAATTTCTCCGACCTCAGCTAAAATTGTTGCAGCAATTTTGGTGCCAATGCCGGGTATCGATTGGATTAAATCATACTCTAGTAATTCTTCAGCCAGGGTCTCTATCGATTTATCAAGTTTCGTTAGATGTTCCTGGTACTGAAGAAGTAAATTAATAAACAGCTCTAATGAGATTAAATGACTCGGAAATACGGTCTCCCTGAAGGGATTTCGCTTTGCTGCAGCCATTAGTTTCTGTGCCCGTTCTAGCGACCACCGGTTCGAGACGACATGCCCAACAAGGCGTTGTATGTTGGCCGTAACGTTTTCCTCGGACATCGCTAGCACGGATTGAGACGTTGGATACGAAGCCAGGAAACGAAGCGACACCTTAGAATAAAGGTCGCCAAACACGCCATGATACTCAGGAAAGACTTGATCCAGTACTGCTTGAAACTGCAACTTTACCTGGACATATATTTCAGTCAGTGACTCATGTTGCCGTGTCAGGTAACGCAGATTCATTAGATACTGACCCCCGTTTTTTGTAAGGCTATAGTTCTTCTTTGTAGAACATTTCACCCAACTGGTATGCGTCAGCAACATCCGTTTTCACCTTACGTAAATTCATCTTTTTCGCTTGGTGTGAAATTAATGGATTGATAACGATATACAGATATTGATGCTCATCTAGAAACTGAATAACCGGACTATGATAATGGCCAGTTGCCTCTAACACAACGGCCGGACGCTGTCCGGTATAGGATTCTACGCCTTGAGCATAACGGAGAAAGGACGCAAGTCCCTCAAGATTGTGCTCAAACTTGAAGGTCTTTCCAAAGGGCATTCCTCGTTCTGAAAAAGCTTGTGCATGACTTTCCCCTTTAGATATATCCAAACCAATGACAGGATTCATTAAACCACTCCTTATCTTATTTTCACCGGCAACCCCTAGCCTTCTTGTCGTCCACATTATCGCATGTGATTCGGGATCATAGTCCCAACCAGCCTAATCATGGTTTAACAAATAGGGGGGATGAACTGTATAGCTCTCGGGATCTAGCTCCCACGGGCAGAAACGTTCGATCCCCGGCTACCGCTATCTTACGACCACACAAAAATGAGGTCTACCAGAAAGATCTGGTGACCTCATAATACGATTGGGCAGGATAATGCTAAATATATGTGAGATAAATCATTAAAAACGAGGGACGAGGAACGATAGTTCAATAAAAACAATGAAGCAGCCGACCACAATGATCGGCTGCTTCATTGCGCTAACGGACTGAATATGTAAATAGCACCATATGACAAACTACAACCGTTGGTCGTTTTCTGAACGCGCTGCTCCCAGTGAGCGGTGGAGTGATACGTTTCGGCACCCTGTTGAATGCTTTGACTTTGTTATAATTTGCGATTTCCGATCTTTATGGGTGAAATTCTCATGTTGCCAATCGCTAACGATGAGGTAGAAAGTTTTTTTCTCATTAAACTAGGAACTTCGTCTATGAATCTAGTTAACTGCCTATCACAACTTAGTTGCAATAACATATGATAAGGCATCTGTATCGGGAGGTGTAGTTATTGGTTCTCGAGACTTTTAGTCGCGAAGAAAAGTTGCAAATTATGAGTTTCAATCAATGCCGTAATGATTTGCAAATAAATGTAGTAGCCCCACGAGGGAGGCGCGGATTTGCAGGAGCAATGGGACAGCAAGGGCCGGCAGGACCACAAGGACCACCAGGATTAACGCTACCCGGACAGCTGACTTACTATGATTTTGTTCAAATCCCCAATCCGATGACAGCAGGTGGCCCGGCCATTGTCGTACTTTCACCGCCAATCGCGCCAGCGACAACAGGGCCTGAGGTACAAGTTAGCAATCAATTTTTGGAGCTTCGTGGTACAGAAGCGAACAGCAGAATTGCTTTGATGGCAACTGTTGTATGGAGTTTTTCTTTCATCACGCTCCCCGCACCAGAAGTGGCTATTGGAACGCAAAGGATACAGTTTAGTTTATTTCGCGATGCGCCATTGACGGGTCAGCGCATTTGCCAAGTCTTAAATGCAGGCAGCATCACTCAAATCAACAATGAAGGCGATGCGACAACGCTCGTCACGGGGACATTTACAGCCTCATTCACATGCACAGATTCAGGATTTACGGGCAGCACGATAAATTATTATCTAACGGCAGCTGCAGGTCCATCTACCGGGTTTAGTTTTGATCTGGATGAAGGTGGTCCAACGGCTATCAACGATTTTATGAATATCAATGTCAGTGAAATTCATTTTAGCGGAAAGGTTATCGGACCTAACGCTGTCTAATCAATCTGGAGGTGTAAATTGTGCATTGTGCTCCAAGGCATAAGAGAAGAAGGGTGCTAACCAAGAAATGCGGTACACGTAAAGTCAATGTCCGCCGAGGACCAAGAGGACTCACTGGCCCCGTTGGCCCAAGCGGCCCCGCTGGACCGGTAGGTCCTCAAGGTGTTCCTGGTCCAGCAGGGAGTGGGCTGCTGAGATCCTACGACTTTGTCGAAATTCCGAATCCAATGGTAGCAGGCGGCCCGGTCATCACAACAGTCGGTCTGCCGGTAGCGCCTGCTACAATTGGGCCTGAAGTACAAGTATCGGGCGAATTCTTAACAGTGAGCAGGGTTAATGGAGGTAGCCGGATCGCGCTTAACGCTACCATCGGATGGAGTTATATGTTTGAAAGTGGAGCAGCTCCACAATTAGCGGTTGCAAGCCAAGTGATGCGTTTCAGCATTTACCGCGATGCGGCAATTACAGGCACGTTAGTCGGTACTATCGTAGATGGCGGTACCGTAACGGAAATTAATTTGGTGGGTGCGGGTACAACCCAGATACAAGGATTGTTCACATCAACATTTAACGTTACCGATACGGGAGCGACAGGCCCAACAGCGAACTACTTCTTGACTGCGGCAGCTGGACCTGCATCAGGTTTTGGCGTCGGCTTTGATGCACCGCCTGAACCGATAACGAATTTTACTAATCCGGTCATCACTGAGCTACATCTTAGCGGTGAGGTTATTGACCCGAGCCCATAACTTAACCAACAATTGTGATAGATAGCAGACTCTTTTCCAACCTCCAGTCACCCCAATTGGTCCGGCTGGTTGAAGGGAATGAAAAGAGTTATTTTTAAGCAGATTTCCCGCTAAACTGATTGAACTAACGGGAAATTATAGCTTCATAATCACCTGGACGAGGCTGCCGGCATAAATCGGCAGCATTGTTGAGCTAACGGGCAGCATTCCTATTATGAAGTAATAATAGGTTAGATAGCTGCTGAAGGTGGCTTGTTTGGCATCAGAAACTGTCTGTATGTACACGATTCAAACCTACAGGTTCAGGACAGGACTCTCTACTCCTATCTATACTTTTGCACTCTGATTGAGTGCAAGCCACCTTTCCAGGTGGCTTTTTTTATTGCTCATGAATTGACCTGTCTGTTGAAAGCTTTGACGTAAGATTTAGTTGAACTTTAATACGAACGGGCAGATTACAATAAGAATCGACACATCTGAAAGTATAAATATTATTCACTTGTACTTAGAAGCGGCTTAAGGCTTTTGCCGTTCAATGTGCAATCATAATATGGTATTGGTATCTGAAAACTGTACTAAGAGAAGGTACTGATATGAGGTACTGGGGATTTGGTGTGTTTGAAAATGATTTTGTAGGAGATTGGGTAATAGATCTCATTGAAACTGACAGCATGAATTTAATCGAAGAAGCAATTCAACTAGCACTTGAAGATGCTTTTATTGAAGCTGACACTGCAAGTACGTCAGAGGCTTACCAGAAGTCCGTAAAAAAGCAAAGGCATTACCATGAGCATGTCCCGTAAGGGTACGCCCGCTAATAATGCCCCATTGAATCGTTTCACACCTCTTAAAGTGCGAAACATTCTATCTCGACCATTTAACCTGTACAACGACCGCCATCGTGATACAGATAGTCAAAGATAACATTCATTATTATAACCATATTCGTATTCAAGCGAAACTAAATAACCAGTCACCGATTCAGTATCGGAAACTGGCATGTTAGTTAGGTGTTTTATCTCTGTCTCAAAAACAGGGGTCAGTTCCACGGTTCTGAAGGCTTTTTAAGCTTAAAGCATTTATGAGTACAATTCACGAGACAAATTTGATGTAGCGAATGTAATGTTCAATTGCAAATACAACGAATACAAATGTACAAGATTTTTGTTTACTGAGATTCATTAAAAAACTTATGTCTGGAAACAAGAAAAAAGCCACATTAATTGCGGCTTTTTTTCTGTCTGCCTAAATCTTAATTCCGGACATGAAGTCGAAAGAATGACGGGGACCCTTATGAGAACGGTTCCATTATAATTAAGGATATAGAGCGGTGATAAAGAGAAGGAGGAGGAGTACGATGAAAACACCGTTTATACATGATTTGATCCGATACAAAACCTTGCTGCTCATGCTCTTGCCGGCGTTGCTGTTCGTGCTGCTGTTCCAATATACGCCGATGCTCGGCTTGGTGCTTGCCTTCAAGGAATACACGTACGCCAAAGGCATTATAGGGAGCGACTGGGTTGGGATCAACAATTTCAAGTTTTTCTTCATCTCCGGCAATGCATGGATGGTAACGCGAAACACGGTCCTTTACAACGCCGCCTTCATCGCCATCAATCTGGTGCTGCAGGTAGGAGTAGCGATTATGCTGTCGGAGATCCGCAGCCGATGGTTTAAGAAGGTCAGCCAGTCGTTGATGTTCTTGCCATTCTTCATATCCTGGGTCGTGGTCGGCACGATCGCTTACAATCTGCTGAACTACGAGCACGGCACGGTCAATTCGCTGTTCCGGGCGGCGGGAATAGATCCGGTCAACTTCTACGGTACGCCGGGCGTGTGGCCGTTCTTGCTGGTATTCTTCAATGCTTGGAAAGCGGTTGGCTACGGCGCCGTCTTCTACCTGGCGGCCATAACGAGCATTGATCAGGAGATGTTCGAAGCGGCGGAGACCGATGGGGCGAACGTATTCCAGCGCATTTGGTATATCACGCTTCCTTCCTTGAAGCCGACGATGATGATCTTGACGCTTCTAGCGGTCGGCCAAATTTTCCGCGGAGATTTCGGACTGTTCTTTAACTTGGTAGGGGGCAACGGACTTTTGTTCAACGCAACCGATGTCATCGATACGTTCGTCTACCGCTCTCTGGTGGAGAACAATGAAATCGGCATGTCGGCGGCAATCGACTTCTTCCAATCGGTCTTATGCTTAGTCACGATTCTTATCGTGAACGGGATCGTACGCAGAACGGACAAAGATTCGGCCTTATTCTAATCCGGAAAGGAGTTAACAGCCCGATGAAAGCGACAAACAAGATCCGGATGGATCAGTTGGTGCTAAACGCGGTGTCTTATAGTTGGGTAACGTTTGTCGCCGTGTTATGCGTTTTGCCGTTCCTGCTTATCCTCAGCGGTTCTTTAACCAAAGAAAGCGAGATCATTTTGGAAGGCTTCAAGCTGATTCCGAAGCAGTTCTCGCTGGAAGCCTACCAGTTTATTTTCAATTATCCGCAAGACATTCTTCGTGCTTACGGCGTAACCGTTTCCTTAACCGTGCTCGGCACGATTCTGTCGCTGTTCTTCATCTCGATGAGCAGCTATGTCATTCAGCGGACGGACTTCAAGTGGCGGAACGCCTTCTCGTTCTTCTTCTACTTCACGACGTTGTTCAGCGGAGGGCTCGTTCCCTTTTACATCCTGGTCGTCAACTACCTGAAGCTGAAGGATACGTATTGGGTATTGCTGCTGCTTCCGCTGATCAATGTGTTCTATATCCTTGTCATGAAGAGCTTCATGAGAAGCATCCCCGCCGCGATCACGGAGTCGGCCAAAATAGACGGAGCGGGCGATTTCACCATCTTCCTCCGGCTGATCCTGCCCCTCTGCAAGCCCGCTCTTGCGACGATCGGATTGTTCGTGGCGCTGAACTATTGGAACGATTGGTTTTATTCGTTGCTCTTCATTAGCGATCAGAAGCTCTACGCCCTTCAATATTACTTGTATAAGGTAATCGGCAATGTAGACGCGCTCAAAATCGTTGCGGAGAAAACCGGGAACCAGGTTCCGGATTTGCCTGGCGAAGGAATCAAAATGGCGCTGACCATGGTCGTCACGGGACCGATTATTTTCTTGTACCCGTTCGTTCAGCGTTATTTCGTTAAAGGACTTACGATAGGCGCCGTCAAAGGATAGTACCGGTAACCCCGGTTTATCATAGCATGACAAAATTTTCTGAAGGGGGAAAGAGGATGAATAGCAGGACGGGCTCTAAGAAGAGAAAGCTTTGGTTAAGCACAGTACTAATCCTCATGTTGAGCATACTGGTCAGTGCTTGCAGCGGCAATGGCGGCGGCAATAACACAACGGAAAGCGCATCTCCCACTGCTTCGGGGACGACGGAGCCAACTGTCAGCGCCAGCACATCGCCTGAAGCAATTGATACGTTCGAGCCAGTCACGCTCAAACTGGTCTTGGTCGGCACAAAATCGGCCGACACGGACGAAGTGTACGCGGAAGTCAACAAGATCATGAAGGAAAAGATCAACGCTACGCTCGAGGTTCGATTCCTGGATTGGAACGAATACAGCCAGAAGTATCCGCTTATGTTCGCGGCGAATGAAGAGTTTGACTTGGCTCTCACCGGCAATTGGTTAGACCATACGGGGACAGCTCGCAAGGGCGGATTCCTGGAATTGACGGAAGAAATGATTAAGAAGTATATGCCGCAGACTTGGGCGCAGCAGCCTCCGCTTGCTTTTGAGCAATCGAAAGTAGACGGGAAGCTCCACATGATATCGAGCAATGCCTTTGAGTCTGGCTTTCAAGTGGCAGTCATCCGCGGCGATTTAAGGGAGAAATATAATTTGCCGGAAGTGAAGTCGCTAACCGATTTTGTCAACTTCCTGACGACGGTCGCCAAGAACGAGAAGGGAATGACCGCCTTCGGCGGACCGAGCGTGAACATTAACCCGAACCCGATCCCGATCATATTCGGTGATCTGGAACGCGCCTTCGTGCATGGCAGCGCTCCGCTTATCTATGAATTGAATAGCCCGAACCCGAAGATTTCCAACTATCTGGACGACCCGGAATACGCTGGAAGACTAGAAATGCTTTACGAGATGGCTCAGAACGGCGTATGGGAGAAAGATTCCATCGTGTCCAAGACGGTTTGGCTGGATGCCTTCAAAGAAGGCAAAACCGCAGCCTTTAACAGCAACATTCTGAACGCGGCATCCGCGATGGAAGCCATCAATCTGGTCCATCCCGAGTGGAAGCCGGAAGTCGTGGATATCCACCCGAGTGCCAAGCGGACTCGATCTCCTTTTAACGGCGGCGGGATCGCAATTCACGCCACCTCCAAAAATCCTGAGCGGGCTTTGATGGCGCTGGATCTTCTTCGTTACGACAAAGAGATATGGGATTTGACGGTCTACGGCATCGAGGGTAAACACTGGGAGCCTGTAAGTGACACCAAGTTCAAAAGCCTGCCGGCCTCAACCGGATTTCCGCCGGACGGCGTTTCCCCTTGGGGCTGGAGAACGCAAGAAATGATCCGACAGCTTGAAGGACTGGCCGGCGATCTCCTTGCGTCTACCAATGAAAAATGGAAAGCGAACAATATCGTCGACAGCAAGCTAGCGACGTTTGTTCTTGACGATACCAATATCAAAAACGAGCTGGCTGCGCTGGCCAACGTTCAGAAGACATACCTGTTGCCGATTTTCCATGGTCTTGTGAAGCCGGCGGATGGTATTCCTCTGGCAAAGGAGAAGCTGAAAGAGGCGGGACTCGACAAGGTCCAGGCCGAAATGCAGAAGCAAATTGACGCTTTTATCCAAAGCAATCCGTAAGCAATTAGACGAATAATCATGACAATCCGACAAGCGGGGTGGCGCAGCATCTTATCCAAGATGCCGAACCATCCCTTTTTTTCACTCCAAGATGTTAAGGTGCAAATCGAAATCGCCGAGCCTTCCGAGGATATGGTAAAGGTTGTAGAAAACTCGGCAATTGATGGCGAGTTTGCCATTATGATTCCTCCGTTAAATTTCACGGTGAGCGGAATATACGGGGATAAAACGATTGAGATTGCTAAGTTTAATGCGTTCGTGGAAAGAATGATCGCGATTCCGGAGAATGTAGATCCTAATCGAATAACGACTGGAATCATAGTCTATTCAGACGGAACGATACGCCATGTTCCGACCAAGCTGATCATCATCGATGGTACGTATTATGCTAAGGTTAACAGCTTGACCAACAGCACCTACTCAATCGTATGGCATCCGCTGGCGTTCAAGGACGTTGCCGGTCACTGGGCCAAAGCCGCAGTAAACGATATGGGGTCTAGGATGGTTATCAGCGGTATCGGAAATGGCTTATTCAATCCTGATCAAGATATTAATCGTTCCGAGTTTGCGGCGATTGTGGTTCGAGGATTAGGATTAAAGCTAGAAAAAGGAGTTGTGCCATTCTCGGACGTGAAGGCATCGGATTGGTATAGTGAAGCCATACAAACAGCTTATTCTTATCATCTAATTAATGGTTTCGAGGATGGAACCTTCCGTCCAACGGATGAGATTACTCGGGAACAAGCTATGGTCATCATTGCTAATGCGATGAAGATCACCGGTCTTCAGGCGAAGCTTCAAGGGAATGAAACAGGAGATTGGATGAATGCTTTCAATGACGCCGCTAACGTATCCGAATGGGCAAAGAGCAGTGTTACGGCAAGCATTCAAGCCGGTGTTGTCTCCGGAAGAGGCAAAGCGGTAAAGCGGTCTTTTCGCCGAAAGCTTACATCACTAGAGCCGAGGTGGCCGCAATCATTCAGAGAATCCTTCAGAAGTCGGAATTGATCTAGATTGGAGAACGTCAACACATCGAGATGTCGGGGCTCTGCCAGGAAGCTGCGACATACCGTTATTTTTACTTGATTCCGCACAAGAAAGGACAAAATGGCAGAAGATTAATTTGAGGGCGGTTACATTGATCGGAACGTATAGAAAGGGATGAGAGTAATGATCGGTTCTTCGTTGGGGATGAATGCCCAGCAGAATATATGGAAGCTGTTCGACAATGCGCAGTTTTCCAGCTCCGAGATGAATTTACGGTGAGAAATAAGTCTTTACCCGAAAAAAGCCGTACCGGGATTTTTTTCTCGGCACGGCTTTTTTGACACTTGCGGAAAATTCACCATTCCTTGCGTTACCTTAATTCCGAACATGCAATCGAAAGAATGCCGGGGTCCAATTCAAGAGCGGTTCCGTTACAATTATCACTAATAAAAGGTGAATGTCGAAAGGAGCGGCTCGCGGATGAAAATCGATCGAATTACGTTAAGACAGGTTCAAGTGCCTTTGAAAGCTCCCTTCGAGACAAGCTTCGGGCGGATGGCCAGGAAGAATTGTGTGATCGTCGGCGTGTATAGCGACGGAATGGTCGGTTATGGAGAAAGCGTTGCTTTCTCGCATCCTTACTACAATGAGGAAACGACGGATACGATCTGGTATATGCTAGAGCATTATCTAGTTCCGGGCTTAGTCGGCAAGGAAGTAACGCGACCCGAAGAGATCTCGGATCTCTTCGCATCCATTCGCCGCAACCATATGGCAATTGCTTCGATCGAGACGGCCGTGTGGGATTTATACGCGAAACAAAATGATATTTCATTGTCCCAAGCGCTAGGAGGAGTTATACAAGAAATCGAGGTTGGCGTAAGCATTGGAATCGAGTCTTCGGTCGAACTGGTCGTTCAGAACGTAGAACGATTCGTTGAGCAGGGCTATAAGCGAATGAAGGTGAAAATCAAACCAGGCTTTGATATCCGCGTAGTGGAAGCGATTCGCAAACGATTCGGCGACGATTTACCTCTTATGGTTGATGCGAACTCCGCTTATACGCTTAAGGATGCACCGATTCTGAAAGAGCTGGACCACTATAATCTATTGATGATTGAGCAGCCGCTAGCGCACGATGATATTATCGAGCATGCTGCCTTGCAGAGAGAGCTGCGTACGCCCGTTTGTCTGGATGAGAGCATTCATACTTTGGCGGATGCCCGTCACGCCATTGACCTCGATAGCTGCCGGATCATGAACATTAAGATCGGTCGGGTCGGCGGATTGGCGAACGCGAAGAACATTCACGATCTTTGCTTGGAACGGGGCATACCGGTCTGGTGCGGCGGAATGCTTGAACTTGGTATCGGCCGTCTCCATAACGTTGCCCTCTCCTCCTTGTCCAATTTCTCGATACCAGGTGATGTTTCCGCCTCTAAGCGTTTCTGGGAACAAGACATCGTCGAGCCGGGCATCATGATGGTTCGTCCCGGCGTATTGTCGGTTCCGACAGGCGCGGGAATCGGTCATGACGTATGCGAGGAACGTTTGGAGCGAATGACAATCCGAATGTTTCAAGGTATCGCCTAGGAGAGAGCAAAGGGGGAGTGACCGAATGTCCAAGTATGTGAAAATAAGCTGCTTAGCGCCGCCGCTCAAAGAGGTGGATCCCGGTCAGGGATTCGAAGGCGTCGTGAACCAAATGATAGAGAAATGGGAAGAACATCTGCAGCATGTATTGCCGGAACGGCCCGATTTGCTCGTATTGCCCGAGTGCTGCGACGATCCTGCCTTCAAAGACATGAGCATGGAGTGGTTGTACGAGTATTATCGCTATCGAGGTAACCGGATCCGCGATTTCTTGGCGCAAGCCGCTCGTACCCATCGCTGTTATATCGCTTATTCGGCCAACGTCGAGATGCCGGACGGCAGCTTTCGCAACGCGACCCAGTTTCTGGATCGTGCCGGCGAGGTTTGCGGCACGTATAACAAAAATTATATTACGATTCGGCAGAAGTCCACGTCGGACACGTTATACGGGAACGAAGCGCAAGTCATTCAGACGGATTTCGGCCGGATTGCTTGCATCATCTGCTTTGATATTAATTTTAATGAGTTGTTGGAGCAATATGCGGAGCAAAAGCCTGATTTAATCGTATTTTCTTCCGCTTACCATGGGGGCTTGATGCAAGCCTATTGGGCTTACACGTGCAGGGCTCATTTTGCGAGCGCAATCTGGCGTCCCGACTATTCTTCTATTGTAACCCCCGTCGGTGAAGTCGTGGGAGAGAGTACGCTATTTTATCCCTACGTGACAAGAACCGTCAATTTGGATAGCGTCGTCGTTCATTATGACTACAACTGGGAGAAGCTCGAGCTCGTGAAGCGGAAATACGGCACTAAAGTGCTGATCAGTGATCCCACAAGGCTGAATGCGTTTCTAGTCTCATGCGAAACCGACGAGTTCTCGATTCAAGATATTGTGAAGGAATTCGACTTGGAGTTATTGGATGATTATTGGATGAGATGCAGAGCGGATCGTGGCAAGCCCGGTCATCTCGAGCAGTGACGCCAGGGAGGAGAGAGGTGGATGGACATGTTTACGGTTCGTGACGAGAATATATATTATCGCTTGGTAACCGAGGCCTGCGAGCTTCGGGAAATTGTCGAGCTGCAGAACTTGGTGTGGGGACCTGATCCCGTCACCTCCATGCAGCAGATGAGCGCGGCGATTCTGCACGGAGGATCGGTCATCGGTGCTATTTCCGGTGATAGGCTCGTCGGATTTTGCTACGGATTCATAGGGTATGACGGCAAGGAGCCTTATGTAGGGTCGCATATGATGGGTATTCATCCCGACTACCGCAACCTTGGGATCGGAATGCGGTTAAAGCTGGAGCAGCGATTATGGGCGTTGCAGTCAGGGTACGGCAAAATCGTATGGACCTTCGATCCGTTCGAATCGCGCAACGGTTACCTGAATATATGCAAGTTAGGCGGAACGGTGTCCGCCTATATCCCCGAATTCTATGGGATTGATGCTTCCGGTTTCCCGACGGACCGCTTCCTTGTGGAGTGGTCATTGAACTCCGATCACGTGATTCGCGCAATCAACGGGCAGTCGAAGCTGGTCGAACACGCATCCGTCTATCCGCGCATGCTGCCAGTCCAATATGCGGATGAGAAGGTGATCGAGATGGGAGAATCGGACAGTCCATTTCTGCTCGGCAAGTCAAATGGGCTCAGGCTCCCCATCCCGCGGGCCGCAGCCAAGCTAAAGCAACTGCAGCCTGAAATCTATAAGGTTTGGCAGCGGCAAGTTCGGGAACTGGCCACGGCTTCGTTCGCCAGCGGTTATCAAGTCGTGTCCTGCCAGCAATCAGACCCGGACATTCAAGATTACGTGCTGGAGATAAAAAGATGAAAGAAGCGATTATAGCATGGCTTAAAACGCGCAGGCATGAGCTGAAGACGACCTACGCAGAATTGCACGCGTTAGCGGAACCAAGCTGGCAGGAACATATGACAACTGAATATCTGCAGTGCGTATTAGAGGAGATTGCGATGGAATACGAGAGCTTTCCCGGCCACACCGGGCTTGTCGCGCATTGGAAGGGAGGAAGCAGCCCGTTAGCTCATGCTGCTTCGAAGAAAGGTCCGATTGTCGCGCTACGAACGGATATCGATGCGTTATGGCAGCAAGTGGACGGCGTAAGCACAGCGAATCATTCCTGCGGCCATGATGCGCATATGACGATGGCGTTGTACGCGCTTAAGGCATTGCGGGCAATTGGTTTCGAGCCCGAGGTAGAATTGAGAAGTCCTGTTCCAGCCGGCGGAAGAAGTAGGGGAAGGCGCGCTGAAGCTGCTGCAAGCGGGCTGCCTCGACGACGTCGACTATTTGCTTGGCATTCATTTGCGTCCGGCCAAGGAGATGCCGGAAGGCATGGCCTCCAGCGCGATTTACCATGGCGCATGTGCCATATTGGAGGGAGAGGTCTTTGGCCGTCAGGCTCATGCCGCCCGTCCGGCTGACGGGGTAAACGTGGTTGATATCTTGGCCGACGTCGTGCACGCCGTTCGTGATATCTCCGCAAGCTATTCGTCCATACCGGCTTCCTGCAAAGTTACGAAGCTTCACGTTCCGAACGAAAGCAGCAATATCATACCGGATTACGCGTCATTTTCCATAGATCTACGCGCGCAGACGAATCAAGCGATGGATGCCTTGCTTCCCGAATTGTTGTCTGCCGTTCAATCCGTCGGCCGGGCATCCGACGGCTCCGTGGAGCTGCGGATGAAGAACCGAATGGCTGCAGCGCGTCCCGATCCCTATCTGGAGGCATTGGTCGGAGACGTCATCGCAGAGCTGCTCGGCGATGACGGACGGGTTCAGCCTCCCGTGACGCCGGGCGGGGAGGATTTTCACTTTTATCCGTTGCATAAGCCGGAGCTGCGCGCCACCATGATCGGACTCGGCTGCGGTTTGCTCCCCGGCTTGCATCATCCGCAGATGCGGTTTGACCTCGATGCCTTGGAGATTGGCGCGACGATCCTGGCCTTATCGGTCGTTCGGTTAAACTCCGCCAAATGATAAGCGGTCCTTATGGCCCGCTTATTTTTTTTATTCTATCGCCGATTAATCTCCGATATCCGAGTCCACGATAAACTTCATATGCACCTCAACGATCATGCCGTCTCCGGGCGAGCTGTAGAACTGCAGCCCGTATTCCTCTCCATAAAGAAGCTTGATTCGCTCCTGAACGTTGCGAATTCCGTAACCGCTGCCGTTCGGAGTGACGATCTTCCTGCCGGATCGCAGCGCCTTCAGCTGCTCCTCGTCCATACCGGCCCCGTCGTCAACGACGGACAGAATGAGCCGGTCCCCATGGCGTTCGCTGGTTACCGTTATGATTCCCTCCCGATTCTCGCTCTTCAATATGCCGTGCATAATGGCATTCTCGACAATGGGCTGCAACGTAAGCTTCGGAATGATGGCTTGCTGTATCTCTTCATCTACCTGCACATTAAACTCGATTTTTTGCTGGAAACGAATGTTTTGAATCCGGACATAATAATCGACCAGCTTCAGCTCCTTTTCAATCGTGATGATATCCTGTCCATTGCTAAGCGCAAGCTTGTAGTAGCCGGCAAGCGAATGAACAAGGGAAGGGATTTGGTCATTCATCCCGAATTGGGCCATCCAGTTGATCTGATCCAGGGTATTGTACAGAAAGTGGGGATTAATCTGGGATTGTAAGGCTTTCAATTCCGATTTGATCGCACGTACTTCGTAATCTTTTAACAGAGCCAGCCGTTGCGACATGAAATTATAGCTCTGGATAAGCTCTCCGATCTCGTCATCCCCCGATGGCTTTGCTATAGGCTCGAGCGATCCAGCTTCCACGGCTTTCATCTTTCGGCTCAGATATGTAATCCGCCTTGTCATATGAAGGGAGATCACATGGGCAAGACCGATCGCCAGCAATCCGACGGCAAGCAAACTGACAAGGAGCTCGTTCTGAAGGCGCGAGCTTCTGGACACGATCTCATGATGGGGAATAACCGTAACCATCGTCAGGTCGGTCTGCGAAATCGGCCGTTGGAGGAACTCCAGCCTCTTGCCATTAACGATTTGCGTCTCGCTGCCATTGGCATTCCGAAATAAGGACGGCGTGCTTCCCTCGGTTGGTAGATACTCTTGCATCAGCTTGTCGTCTGAAGCAATCAGAACGAGACCGTCGCTGCCCTGCAAATACGTAAGACTATTTTTGACGGTATTCGCGCGGGATACGATTTCTTTGAGATTCCGTTCATCCATATCAATACGGAGCAGGCCAATCGTTTCATTGTAGTGGTCGGGATGGCGGATGAGTCTTGCAACCGATATGACCGGAGCGGCATTGACGGTTTCGGCCTTATAATCGCGAGAGGAGAACCACATCACCTTCACCTTTGCGGCATCAAGCTTCCGAAACCATGCCGTGTGCAAAACATCTTTGAGCCGAAACGTGTTTTGACCTTCATCGGCGAACAGGAAACCATGAGGCATATAGAGCCTAACTGTGCGAATGTTGATACTGTCTTGATGGGAATCCAAAAATTGAATCAGCCGATTCCCGTCTTCCAATTGCTCATACAGCGTGTAGTCGTCCGAATTTCGGGTTAAGACGCGGGTAATCTGCACTTCATCCAACGCGATCAGGTCCGAAATATCGGTAACATGCTTCAGTTTATAAGCGAGAAAGGAATGCGTCTGGTCAAAGCTTTGATTGAGCGAGAAGCTGACCATTTCCTGAATGATGCCGGCCACTTTGCCGGATGCATAGAACTGAAGATACAGAATAGGGAAGAGGATAAGCAACAGATAAGACAGCAGCAGCTTTTGCTTCAATCTCAGTTTAAGCAGAAGTCGATTGACGGTTTTAAACATCGGCAATCCGCTTTCGGTATTCCGATGGCTGCAATCCGGTTACTTTTTTGAAAATTTTGCTGAAATATTCCCCGTCCCCGTATCCCACCTGAAGCGCGATATCGAACAGCTTGAGATCTTTGCTCGCGAGCAGCTCTTTAGCCCGGTCAATTCTGTATTCCGAAAGGAAATTTTTGATCGTCGTACCGGTTCCCTCCTTAAATACGAAGCACATATGGGGAATGGTTACGCCTACATATTCGCTAATTTCGGTCAATGTCAGTTGGCGGTTCCGATAATTTCGTTCGATGTACTGAATCACATGCCGGATGATGGAGTTGCCCTTGCGCGCCTCGAGATAATTGAATAGAACGTCGAGTTCATTATTCAGCAGCCGGTGCAAGTCGCAAAGAGACTGACAAGCGTACAAAAGCGCCGCGAATGTTCCCACCGCCGCTTCCTGCTTGAAAGCGGGGATGCCGCTTTCTTTGCCGACTTGTTGAACCGTTTGATAGAGCTGCAAATACAAGCCTTTCGTATATGCGACCTGCGTGTCCGGATAGTTCCGAATGTCGCGAGCTAAATCCGCCAGCCAAAGCTTTGCCGAATCGGGACCCTCTTTTTGAAGCGATAGGGCAAATGCTTCGGAACGCCTTTCATCCAATTGGAATGCATCGGCGTTAGAATGGCCGGCTATTTTCCAGACAACCGTGTTCGGAGGCTCGTAAAAGCTTCTTTGAAGCTGGATTACCGCGGATAAATAGGAGTCGTATATCTCATCCATGACACGGACTTGCCGACCAACCGCCATGTGGAAGCCCGGGACTTTCGGCATCCGATGAGAAACGTCGTGAATCCATCGCTCAAGTCTGTCTTCGAAGAGGAAGGATTCCTCCGAACGACAAGTTAAATGGATGACAATGTGAAAATCGTCTTTCATCGTGCAGAAGCAATGTAATGCTTCGGTCAGCGCAGCCGATTCTAGCTGTTGAAGCACGCTCTCGGATTGTTCGAGGGGGTGATGCCACTTGAGAATGGAGGAAGCGCAGGAATAGGAATGATCCGGCTCCGCTCCGATCAAAGGCAACAAGCGCTCAAGTTTGTCTGCATGGAATACGGGAGAACAAAGCAGCGCCGCTATTTCTCGTTTGATTAGAGGGATGCTTGCTTCTTCACCCAAGTCGATTTGCCGTTCCTTTAGGATGACGTCGGAAGCATTGCGAATCGCTTCATTTAATTCGTTCGGTTGGATGGGCTTTTCTACGTAATGAACCGCTTGCAAAGAAATGGCGGCTTTCAAATACTCTTTGTCCGAGAAGCCGCTCATAAAGATGATGCGAACCTTTGGACAAAACGAACGAATGGAGCGCGCCGCTTCAATGCCGTCCATGCGTGGCATTCGAATATCGGTAAGCAGGATGTCCGGTCGGAACTGCTCGGCGATCCGAACGGCATCAAAGCCATCTTCCGCTTGCCTCACTTCATCGATGCCATGTTGCTGCCAATCTGTTTTCATTAGGATTCCCTGGCGAATCAATTGCTCGTCTTCCACTAGCAATAGCTTCATAAAGTTCTCCCTTCCGGAATGCGTTATTCATAACTTCATTATAATAGGTTTGATTCGGACGCAACACGAAATCTTAATTCCCGACAGGAAATCGAAGGATTGACGGGATGCGTTATGTCAAAAATGAGCAATAGAAAAGAAATCACATCAACCGTACCATGGTATAATCAAAGATATTCGTATACAAATAATTACATAATTCTTATAAAGAAGGGAAATGAGCAATATGGCAAATATCGAGCACTTACAGACCGTTAATGTTCCAGCTAGAACGGTATATGAAGCATTAACCACAGCAAAAGGACTTTCAGAAATATGGACAAATGAATTAACAGTCAATGATCAGATCGGTTGTATAAATGAGTTCCGATTTGGCGGCAAAGGCTTAACAAAGATGCGAGTTGATGAGCTTGTTACCGATAAAAAGATTTTGTGGCAGTGTGTGGATTCAGATCCAGAATGGATCGGTACGACAATTTCTTTTGATTTGGAGGAAAAAAACGGGAAGACTTCAATCATTTTTCGTCAGATGAATTGGGAGGAAGTGACCGCATTTTATCGCGTATGTAATTATAACTGGGCTATTTTTTTGTATAGTCTTAAACAGTATTGCGAAGAAGGCGAGGGTCTTCCGTATCATAAGCGGAAGTTTTAGAACCGTTGAAAACACGGATGGTTGGACTAAAGTACATGATCCTGAGAACTGATTTCGGAAATATTTGATAAGTGCTTGCCAATGCTCACATTGAGATGCCTCTTGAGGAAGTAGAACGATTGCTTGAAAGTCTGGTTCATGAGATGCGGGTTGCCGAAGTGAGCATAATGGATTTTCAAGTACGCAGCAAAAAGACATCTCCAGCCCGCAGGAAGGAACTATTTGATATAAACATTCGCCGCAATGACAGAATAAACTGATGGAACTTGGTGGATCGCAGTGTTCCTCGAACGACAGCAGCCTGCCGAAGATCGATCTGTACATTTATGAAATCGATCTGAATTCTGTACCGGTGGACGCTTATTACTTTGATATCGACAAGCTGGATGAGCACGACAACCCGCAGGAGCAGATCTTCTCTACGTCGCTCCCGGCCTATAATATCCCGGGGAGCGTGAGTCCATATTCCATCTATCCGAAGCTGACGAATTTGGACAAAAGCTGTCTGAGGACAAGACAATATATATACTGGAAACCGCCTAAACAGCGGTTTTTTTGTTGCAAGTATAGCAGTTCTTTCCAAGCCTGAAGAGAATTGGCCAATGCATTTATCGAAGTAATTTATATCGTTCCAATTATTTTGAATAGATTTAACAATAAATTATTGTTTTTAGACAAAGGAAAGGAGGACAGCATTCAGAACCATCACCTAACATAGGCGGTGGTTCTTTGTTATAAATGATTATTAGGTTGATTACATTTTACAGGTATTGGTATTGGTATTGGTATTGGTATTGGTATTGGTATTGGTATTGGTATTGGTATTGGTATTGGTGTCTGCCTTGGTGTTTCCAAATGTTTGCGTAACAAAAGCTCCGAGACCGCTGCGACTCGGTGTGGCTTTTGCCAACTATCATCTTCGAGCATTCTTTAAGCGTCAAGCATGGCTATGGAAGCATCTGCTATTTGATGCATCCTCTTTTTATCCGCGGATGTTCGAGCCAATACTCTTAATCCAATCATTGTTGTCTGCACACTAGCTGCAAGTATTTTTGCATCCTTATCAAGCGGAATCTCGCCCGATTGCTGACCTTTTTGAATGAGATCTACGAGAATTTTCTCCTCGTTACTAAAACTTGCGTTGGTCATTTCACAAATTTCCGGATCCCTCAAAGCTAGTTCGGTCGCAGAATTCACAATTAAGCAGCCTAACGGTCGATCGTCGTTCACTTCAATAAGATAATCAAATTTGAAGCGAATGACTTGTTTTGCCGTACGACCTCGTCGTACTTCTGAATTAATTATTGCTCTTACCTGTTTCTGATACTCTTCTATCGTCTTTACAAATAGACTATGCTTATCGCCAAAAGTATCATACAGGCTTCTACGATGTATACCCATATGCGTAACCAGGTCCTGTAGCGAGGTTTTTTCATAACCCTTTTCCCAAAATAAATGCATGGCCTTTAGAAGTACTTCTCTTTCGTCGAACTCTTTACTTCTTGTCAACGTGTTCACCTCTTCAGAACGATTCTATCATATGAGAACAAACGGTAAAAGTTAAATCGCAAACAAATTTCATGCAATTTATTTCTTATTAACTCTTTCGAGACAATGATACAAGGTTTAAATATGTAAAAAATAATAACACTTTTTATAATCAAAGAGATTAAATGGGAAAAATTATGAAATATTAAGTTTGTTTTAGTTGCGTTGACAATACGATAAGGAGAGTTTTATTATGAGAATGATCGATCTCATTACTGCGCAGGTAAAAAATCGACAACAAAGAGGAGACCGAGAATAACCATGATTAATCAAAGCAATGCAGGTGTTATGCGCCGGAAGTCTGATCATGATAATACGTTCTTATTCCTGACCGACATTAATTCCATCTTGGTAAGTGGGGAAGATACTAACGGGGAATTTTGCGTGGTGCATTGTTCGGTTAATGAAAATGATGGCCCGCCGCTTCATGTCCACGAAAACGAAGATGAATCTTTTTACGTGTTGGATGGCGAGTTAGAAATGATAGTTGGAGCTGACACGTTTTTGGTGCAAAGCGGAGAATATGTCTTCGCCCCTAGAGGCATTCCACATACCTTTAAGGTGAAGTCCAATAAGGCTCGTTTCTTAATTACTGCCTACCCTGCAGGATTTGATTCCTTTGTTAAGGAATTGGGCACTCCTTACGCGGAAGGAATGGAAGCTCTAATAGAGCCCCCTACTCCTGAGTTTCTCCAGAGGCTTATTCAAGTATCCAAAAAATATAATATTACGTATCCGGGACTTTAAATCAATGACAACACCGATACAGTATAAGATTTCAATCGACGGAGTAGTACAAAGTTTTTACATCGCTGGCAAAGGGCCAGTTTGTCTAGTCCATGCAGGCGGTCCCGGTTTCTATTGGCAATATATGCGCATGCCCCTGCTTGAACAAACCATGACCGTTGTATATATCGAGCCTATAGGAACAGGCGATTCAGGGTTGTTGCCAGACGGGGATTATAATATGCCGCGGTACGCCTATTATGCGCATAAGATAGCGGAGCACATCGGAGCCCAGAAACCTTACTTCTTGGGTCATTCGCATGGAGGCTTTGTGGGACTTCAATATGCTTTAGATTACCCGAATGAGATCGGAGGACTCATTCTCCATAGCAGTGCTCCGTGCATGGTGCCAGAACTTGGAATGGAGCAGTCGCGGCAAATCAAGCTCTATGCTGAGCGCTGGCCGGATCGTCCCGAAGCTCAAGATGCATTTCAGGCGTGGATGGACTTTGGATCAGGAGCAGCGCAAGATAGTGAGTCGTTCCTAAAACTGCTGGGGCGGATGTTACCCGCATTCTTCGGAAATTATTGGAGCCTCCCAGATGAGTTCGAGGAGTGGAGGGACAATTTGAATTTTTATCTTATTCCTCGAAATCCATATCGTTGGGATGCGAGGGAGGTTTTATATATGATTCATACGCCGACTCTCATCCTTGTGGGAGAACATGATTTCAACTGCGGCCCGCGATGGGCTGTAGAAATGGACGAGAAAATGCCTAACTCGCGGCTCTATACCTTCGAAGCAGGTGGCCATATGAGCCATGTCGAGAGTCCGCGGGAATTTGCGAAAGTCGTGAGCGATTTCGTCTCTCAAGCCGCTCACGGCAGTAAATCATAAAGTCCATGAGGACTGAAGTTTTTTGAGGAATTGATGATGAAAAGAATGAACAAGCAAGCAGCATCGCTGCTGCTGGCAGCCGTGGTCGCCGCAGCTGTGCCAGCTGTAGTGTCAGCAAGTGGAGCGAATCTTACTGAATTGGTTAGCGGAGTGGCGGCGACTACACGCGCGCAAGCCGCTGAGATGATTCTTAACGCGATCGAATACGTCACCTTGCTGCACATCAACCTTCAGCGCCTTCATCCAAAGACACTCCAAGGGGTGTAAGCAGTCAACCGATGAGCCCAGTTGATGGACAAACTGCTCAAGCAGAGTTCGCACTTCCGGCGCGCTATAACTTTGCCTACCTAGATGGCTACCAAGAAGTGGATGACATCTTTAAGGGCAATCCACTTCAGCCGATAAGCTCGAAAACTAGATAATCTTAAGCGGTAAAGTCAATTTTCAGATAAGCAAGAAAGAAGGGATTTAGTAATGAATCAATCTAATGATGATTTCAAACACCCACTGGCAGCTGGAGAACATGAAATCTTCATCGACGGTGTACGTCAAGTTTATCACGTAGCTGGAAACGGCCAAGTTTGTTTGGTTCATTCGGGCGGACCTGGATTTCATTGGAAGTATCTGAAGATGCCAGAGCTGGAGAAAACAATGACAATGGTGTATTTAGAACCTGTAGGAACAGGTAAATCAGATATGCTACCAGATGGTGACTATAGTATGCCTCGGTATGCACATTTCGCACATAAAGTAGCCGAGCATATCGGAGCTCAAAAGTATTACTTCCTGGGTCATGCTCATGGAGGTGGCGTTGGCCTTCAATATGCTTTGGATTACCCAAACGAACTTGGCGGTCTGATCCTCCAATCCAGTGCTCCTTCTATGGGACTTGATCTATATATGGAGCAATTCACACAAATCGAGAACTATGCACAACGTTGGCCAGATCATGCGGAAGCTCAAGATGCGAAGCAAGCTATGATGGATTCGAAAAACGTAAGAGACAAAGAATCGGCTCTGGCTGTTCTCCACCGCTTATTGCCTGCATACTTCGGCAACTACTGGAATATTAAAGAGAAAGTGGACAAATGGAGGGTTGCTCTTGATTTCTTCGGAGATCCTAACCGCCAGCCATATGAGTGGGATGTACGAGATATCCTAAACACTATCACCACGCCAACGCTCATTCTAGTCGGTGAATATGACGTCAACTGCGGGCCAAGGTTTTCCTATGAGCTGGCAGAAAAGATACCTGATTCTCATCTCGTAGTGTTCGAGCGGGGCGGTCATATGGAGCACGTTGAGCATACCGAGCAGTTTACGCAAGCCGTTAACGAATTCATTGCTCAAAGAAATTAATAGGACTAATAGGTAACTAGCGCATCGCGTGACTGCATTCAGTCGCAAGCCAGCCGAGTTCATTCGGTTGGCTTTTTTGTGTGCGCAAAGCACTGGCGTCATCTACAATTGAATTTTGAAAGTACAAACTAAGAAGAAAATGCGCTTGTCTTTTCTTTAATAAAAGTAACAAACTTCGCTGTTGCAGGTGATAAGAATCGTTCGTTTTTGATATGCAAACCGACTTCCCAGTGCCATCCTTCATCTTCAATCGGGATCCATCTAAGTCCTTCCAAGTTCAAACCTGCCGTCTTCGGTAACACCGATAATCCAAGTCCCGCTGCAACAAACCCCGCCACCGTCGGAAGATCTTCTGCATCATACGTGGAGGTGAGAGTGAAATTCATTTGATGGACTCTTGTCAGCAGTGAATCCCTTAAGCTGCAGTTATGCTTTAGCCCTATAAATGTTTCTCCAGTAATTTCCCCTAAGCTAATCGATGATTTATTCGCTAAACGATGTTCTGAAGAGACAACAAGATAGAGCGGTAGTGACAAAATCGGCACCCATTCATAAGTATCATTTACTGGCTTCTCGGAAGTAATCATAATATCCGAATATCCATCCTCGATCTGTTTTAGAATCGCTCCCTTGTCTCCTTGTGTTAATTCGAAGGTGATGCTAAGGTTCATTTTCTGATAATCTCGAATGAGGCGAGGAATGAGATCAACCCCTAAAATACTTAAATAAGCAAGATGGATTACGCCTGAATCCGGATGGGTGTATTCTTCGATCTCCTGTTTCCCACGCGCCACTTCTTGCAATATTCTCTCAACATGCTTCGAGAACATTACCCCATAACGATTGATCTTCAGATTCCTGCCCTTACGTTCGAACAACGGAACTCCGAGTTCAGCTTCTAACTTTGAAATGGAATGACTTAAAGCAGGCTGAGTAATCGATAATACTTCAGCAGCTTTGGTCAGGTGCTCCATTCTGGCAACTTCTAGGAAATATTCTAATTGAGTCAGTTCCATCTCTTTTTCTCCTACATTTCTACTGTTCATCATTTACGGTGATATCATGCATTTGATTTATATTTCAAGCAAAAACTGCTGCATGTAGCTTGATCTATGAAATATATTAATGATATTCATTATTATTATACATTTGTTTTATCTTTTTACTCATCATACACTTTAACATGAACAGATTAGAATGAAAACTTACTGAGGAGGATTTCAAAATATGAGCTACGCATCTTATGAAAATGAATTTCAAGGAAAACGAGCACTCGTAACGGGTGGAACCCAGGGGATGGGACTCGCGATTGTGAAGAGACTGGCTGGTGCCGGTGCGACCGTACTTACATCAGCACGGAATATTCCGCCAAACTACAATATTCCTAACGTTCATTTAGTACAAGCTGACGTTACAAAGCCCGAAGGTACAGCCACACTTGTTGAAGCTGTGAAAGAAAAGCTTGGAGGGATTGACATCTTAATCAATACAGTTGGAGGCTCGAGCGCCCCTTCTGGCGGCGCGCTTGCATTAACAGAGGATCATTGGCTAGAGGAATTGAATATGAACCTTCTTGGATCCGTCCGTTTGGATCGCAATTTACTCCCATTCATGGTTGAGTATCGTAAAGGAGTTATTATCCACGTAAGTTCCATTCAAAGATCATTGCCATTGTATGAGTCTACTTTGGCATATGCTGCAGCAAAAGCAGCGCTTACCACTTACAGCAAGGGCTTATCCAACGAATTCGCTCCAAAAGGAATTCGTGTCAACACGATTGCACCGGGCTTTATTCAGACAGAAGCGGCTAACCGCTTAATTGATCGTCTCGCCACTACTGCCGGGAGTCACGAAGCAGCTCTTGAGCAACTGATGGATTCCCTTGGAGGAATTCCGTATGGTCGTCCTGGATTGCCGGAAGAAGTTGCTGAGCTCGCTGCATTTTTGGCATCCGATCGCTCAGCATCTATTAACGGCAGTGAATATGTAATTGATGGTGGTACAATCCCTACGGTTTAAATTTCTCACATTGCCTAAGGAGGTAATTCTTATGATTCAACTACCACAATCCGTGAACATTTATTTCTATTCCGTGAACGACGGTGAGCCTTACAAATTCTTAACAGCATTCGATGAGCATGCTTATGTACGCGATAATAGAAGAGAGTTCAACGGTAAGGATGCCATTGCCAATTGGAGTAAAACCGAAATCTTCGATGTAAAAGTTCAATATGAAATTACTAATGCCTGGGAGCAAGATGACCACTATTTCGTCACCGCATCAGTTGACGGCGAATTCGATAAAACAAATCTCCCTGATCCTTTCCTAATGAAGCATAAATTCAAGCTGATCAATGGACAGATCAAGGAACTGTACGTTACTTTTGCTTAAAAAAAGTCATAGCTCATCCTGTTTGGATTCCCTTCAATTCCCATTTGACCCTTTTGCGATTCATGCAGAAGGGTTTTTGATCTTTTATATTTCAGCATTTTGTTATCTTTTACATGAAATTGTATATTTCGTTGGGGTTTTCGCTTGGTTCTGTATGGTGTTAATCGTCTATCTTTTACTTTGAATTCTCTTTACAGGGGAGTCCAGGTCTGCTAGAATAACCAAATCTGATTGTTAACCTTAATTAAATTATTTTGGTTAACAATTAAAAGCGATCAATGGATGGTGATATTTGTGATAACGGATTACGAACGGCTTGCTGCCATGAATAAGGATTATTTATGGCATCCTTTTACTCAAATGAAAGACTACTATCACTCTGAACCACTCATTATTGAACGCGGTGAAGGCATTATGCTATATGACGTCCAAGGACGTGCTTATTATGATGGTTTCTCATCAGTTTGGCTCAACGTACATGGACACAACGTGCCAGAGCTGAATCAGGCGATAACGGATCAATTAGGGCGTGTCGCACATTCCACCCTTCTCGGAATGGCCAATGTACCCGCAATCGAGCTGGCAGAGAAGTTGGTGGGGATCACTCCGAAAGGATTAAACAAAGTGTTTTACTCCGATTCAGGAGCAACCGGTGTTGAGATCGCGATCAAAATGGCGTTTCAATATTGGCATAACCAAGGAGTACATGGGAAAACGAAGTTTATCACGATGAAGCAAGCCTACCACGGAGATACAATTGGAGCAGTAAGTGTTGGTGCAATTCCCCTGTATCATGATGTGTTTCGTCCCATGTTATTTCCATCGCACGTCATACCATATCCCTATGCTTATCGTCATGAGGGCGGTGAAACTGGAGCATTGGAAGCTACGTTAACGGCATTGCGCAGTTTGCTTGAGACGCGTGCAGATGAGATTGCAGCTCTGATTGTGGAGCCGATTGTACAAGGGGCCGGCGGCATAATTATCATGCCTCCAGGCTGTTTACGCGAGATGGCAGCGCTATGCCGCAAGCATGGTGTATTGCTCATCGCTGACGAGGTGGCAACCGGTTTCGGTCGGACGGGCGCTATGTTTGCTTGTGATCTCGAAGATGTTTCACCTGATCTGATGGTGATCGGAAAAGGACTGACGGGCGGCTATTTGCCTGTGGCGGCGACGCTTGCGACTGACGAGGTGTACGGAGCGTTTTATGCCGATTACCAAGATCAGAAAACATTTTTCCACGGTCATTCCTTTACAGGGAACCCGCTTGGTTGTGCTGTTGCTTTGGCCAGTTTGAAGTTGTTTGAAGAGTGGAACTTGGTCGAGGGAGTACGAACAAAGGCGTCATTTGTCGAGTCAAAGCTCGCAGCTCTAAAGGATCGCCCGTATGTTGGTGAAATTCGGCAAAAGGGACTAATGATCGGTATAGAACTTGTACGCGATAAGGTTTCACGAGAACCGTACGATTGGGCAGAACGAATTGGCGTTCGGGCAAGCTTGCGGGCCAGAGAACTCGGAATGCTAACGAGACCGCTCGGCAATGTGATCGTCTTTATCCCGCCGCTTGTCAGCAATGAAGCTGAACTGGATGCCATGACAGATATTTTGGCAGAATCCATACTTCACGTTACCGAAGGCGGTTGAGCTACTTGGGCAAAGTTAACGATGAAACGATACGCGGATTATTTGTGACAGGGACGGATACCGGCGTAGGTAAGACAGTTATTACGGCAGCCATAACTTCTATGCTCCGTGCTGAAGGGATGAATGCGGGTATCTGGAAGCCGATTCAATCTGGTGCTCTTCTTGGTACAGGACATACCGATGCTGAGCGGCTGCTGAAAAGCACGGGAATCCACGAACAGCCTGAGGCAGTCGCTCCATTCTCATTTGAAGCCCCGCTTACGCCGATGCTTGCCGCCAAGCAGGCGGGTGCGACTCTTACACTGAAAGAACTTATCGCTGCTGGACTACCACTTGCCAAACGTTATGAGGCGCTGGTCATTGAAGGCGCGGGCGGCGTAGCTGTTCCGCTAACCGACGACGCCATCATGGCGGATTTAATCTCGGAGCTTGGGATACCCGCTCTAATCGTAGCCCGTTCTAACCTCGGAACCATTAACCACACACTTCTGACTGCTTCATTCCTTCAGAATCGAGGCGTCACCATTATTGGTGTCATTTTAAACGATGGACAATTAACAGAGCTAAAAGACGATCCTAGTGTTGCAACGAATGCACAACTCATTGAACAATACAGCAACCTTAAGGTCCTCGGTCGATTTCCGCATTTGTACGCCGAAGCGACTTCAGAGACGTTGATACATAACTTGCGAAGCACAATACAATTTTTGCCTATCAGAGAGGCAATTGCAGTTCAACTAATGGGAGGATGTTTGAGATGAATACAGTTGCACCAGAGGTGGAGTGGCTATCGCTTGCCCAAAAAGCTTTGCATGGAGATTGTTTAACCTTACAGGAAGGGCTTGCTGTGCTAGAAGCGGACAATGATGAGTTGCTTTTACTCATGCAGGCTGCGTTTAAGGTGAGGAAACATTTTTACGGTAAAAAAGTAAAGCTGAATATGATCATCAATGCCAAAAGCGGCCTTTGCCCTGAGGACTGCGGCTACTGCTCACAATCAATCGTTTCCACAGCCCCGGTAAAGAAATACACACTGCTTGATAAAGAAACGTTACTTTCAGGCGCACGTGAAGCGATGGCGCGCAAAGCTGGAACCTATTGCATCGTAGCGGCTGGGAAGGGACCAACAGACAAGGAACTGGATCAAGTAGTGGACGCGGTTAGAGAAATTCGTCAAACAATGCCTCTAAAAATTTGCGCATGTCTGGGCATTCTCAAGGACGAACAAGCGAAACGTCTTGCAGAAGCTGGTGTACATCGCTACAACCACAACTTGAACACGAGCAGAGCTAACTACCCATCCATTACAACGACCCATACCTACGATCAACGTGTTGAAACCGTGGAGAAGGTAAAAACATACGGCATGTCCCCTTGCTCTGGCGTCATTATCGGCATGGGCGAGACAAATCAAGAAATTGTTGAAATGGCTTATGCGCTCCGTGAACTAGATGCGGATTCGATTCCGATCAATTTTCTGAATGCGATACCGGGAACGCCTTTGGAACATGCAGGACGCACACATTCGATAAAGGCGTTGAAGGTACTAGCTCTAATTCGTTTCATTTGTCCGTCTAAAGAAATTCGCGTGGCTGGCGGTCGTGAGGTCAACCTCCGTACACTGCAGCCTTTGTCACTGTTCGCCGCAAATTCACTTTTTGTAGGTGATTATTTAACGACAGTGGGCCAAGACATATCGGCAGATCATCAAATTATTGAGGATTTGGGCTTTGAGATTGAATTAAATGCCCTATAAGGCGGAGTCGACCATGAACTGGATGGACACAGAACTTGAATTAATGGCGGATGCTTCGTTAAATCGTTCCTTGCGTGCAAGTCGTTCAGTATCGGGATATCCTGGTTATACAGTGCGAGGAGAACAAGTGTTACTCAATATGTCCTCTAATGACTATCTTGGACTCTCCCAGCATCCTGCGATACTTGAAGTGATGCGCGAGGCTCTGCTTACAGAAGGAGCTGGCTCAGGCGCTTCACGCCTAACGACAGGCAACGGGTTGGCTTATGTTCGTCTTGAAGAGGCACTGGCCGATTGGCAGAACTGCGAAGCAGCGTTAGTTTTTGCAAATGGCTATATGGCTAATTCTGGTGTAATCAGTACGCTTGTTGGCCGAGGAGATGTTGTTTTCAGCGATCAGTTGAACCATGCAAGCATGGTGGACGGCATTGTATTTAGCCGAGCGGAGCATGCCCGGTATCGGCATAACGATTTGGAACATTTGCGTAAGTTATTAAATAATAATCGTGACAAACGGCGTAAGCTGATTGTTACAGATGCTATTTTCTCTATGGATGGCGACCGGGCGCACTTGCAAGAACTTATTTCGCTCAAACACGAATACGGAGCGATGCTAATGGTTGATGAGGCACATAGCGGGGGGCTATACGGGGGGAGAGGCGAGGGATTATGCCATGAACTGGGGCTGCAAAATGATGTGGATATTCACATGGGAACATTCAGCAAATCGTTCGGTGTCTACGGAGCTTATATCTGTGGCAGCCGTACGCTAATTCGATGGCTTGTGAACAAGGCTAGACCACTTATCTATTCAACTGCGCTGCCTCCTTCTATCATAGCTGGCATTGCAAAGGCGTTAGTTTTGGTAAAAGAGGAAAACTGGCGCCGAGAAAGGATTCACTTGGCAACTAGGTTATTTCGGTCCTTGCTTTGTAACTCCGGGTTTAAAATCGGTGCCGGCGACTCCCCAATTGTACCTTTAATCGTTGGCGATAACGAAACGGCTTTGCGCTTCAGCAGTGCTCTTGAAGAAGAGGGGATCGCAGCGGTTGCCATCCGTCCACCTACTGTGCCTGAAGGCACAGCGCGCATTCGCTTTTCATTGTCAGCCGTTCATACTGATAAGGAGTTGACCCATGCAGCCGTACGCACCCACAACATCGGCCTTCAACTAGGGGTGTTGTGTCCATGATCAAAACACATCGCCAAACAAGCAGCACCATTTTGTGGTTGTGCGGATGGAGTTTGCCAGATGCGGTTTTCGATCGGATGCGTGAGTTATTGCCCGATTTCCATCATGCTTCCGTAGATTACAGTGATGCTGATTTCCCAGATAAAATGCTGTTCTTGACTGAAAAAGCAGTAAAAGATTTTCTGTGTTTGAATGGTGAAGCATGTAAGACAAGGGCTTCCCAAGGTCCGCTGCTGATCGCAGGCTGGTCACTAGGTGGTTTACTTGCGCTGAGACTAGCAGCCAAAGGGCTAGCTGATGGGCTTGTGTTGATTGGAGCAACTGCTCGATTTACTCGGTCAAGAGAAGAGTCTGACCTTGGTTGGGCAGATATTTACGTAAAGAAGATGATATCAGGGCTTACACAGGATCGACAGGATGTTGAAACAAAATTCCGACAGCTCATGTTTACGCAGGCAGAATGGGAAGCAGATCTAGGCGGAAAACTTCCCCCAATCGGTAGCTGGACTACCCCTGCACTAATAGCAGGACTTCAGATTTTGCGAAGCGAGGATTGCTTGTCTCAACTAAAGAGCATCACTTGCCCGGTATTTCTTGTGCACGGAACGGAAGATAAGATTTGCCCTTACGGCACTGCATCAGAAATGAAGGCCCAGTTACCTAAAGCGAAATTACTCACGATACCTTCCAGCGGGCATGCCCCCTTTCTGGGTAGGGAAGCTCATATCACACATGAATTGAGGAGATGGTGGCATGAGCATTAGAATAAATGATATTCGACGTCAATTTAACCGTCGTGCAAATTCGTATGATGCTCACGCTCATGTTCAGCGTATGATGTCAGATCGACTTGCACTATCTCTCATAGAGTGGGGGAGGGAAAGTGGCATAGCCGAGCCCGACATTCTGGAGATCGGCTGCGGAACAGGGTCATTAACCGAAATTCTAGTAAATGAATGTCCCAGTGCGAGTATTACTGCACTTGATATTGCGCCTTCGATGATCAAATTGGCTCAACAACGTGTCCTCTCAGCCGAAGCGAACTTTAAAAATACCAGAGCAAAGGGGCTAGATCGTTTAAGCTTTCATCTTGCTGATGTTGAAATGTGGGCGCTTGACGCTCACACTGCTTCGTTTGATCTCATCGTCTCCAACGCCTGCTTTCAATGGTTGTGCAATCCTAGGCAAACACTTGGTCAACTTGGGCGGACTCTTCGACCTGGGGGCATGCTGCTATTCACGACATTCGGGCCTGATACTTTCTATGAAATGCATATGGCTTTTAATGAAGTTTATCGAGCAAGTGGAGTAGAGCCGCAGCGTCACGGACTGACGTTTGGATCGACGGACCATTGGAATACCTTGATGAAGGAAGTAGGATTCACAAATATCCATTATGAACGCTCGATTCGGACGGAAAAGTATGCTTCAGCAAGAAATTTTCTTCACTCGGTAAAAGAGATGGGAGCCAGCACTTCAGAGGCTGTTACAATGCGTGGTCTCAGTTCGCGACGCCTGTTCGCCAATATGTATAAGGAATACGAGGGAAGGTTCAGCATACAGGGAGGCGTTGCTGCCAGTTATGATCTTCTATTGATCAAAGCATTGGCAGATGGGTAGATAAACTCTTTAACTGATAACAATAGCTCAATAAAGGCAGCACCCGCTGGAACAATGTATGCCATGTTCCAGCGGGTGCTGCCTTTTTTTATGTTGTTCTTTGGTACATACATTTTCCTCAAGCCGGTCCATTTGAAATCACTGTACCCGTTTTGCAACCGGGCGCTAAAGCTTTGCTAAACCCTTTTAAATAAATAACATGTCCACTATGATCCAAGGATTTAATAGGAGGTGGTGGAAGAATATCATCAACATATATTTCATTCCATGAAGGTTACTGCGGTTAAGTCGCAGCTTCTGTTGGTTCCGGGAAAGTTATGAAATGACTCTAGTTGTCCTCGTCAAATTATGCTAAGATGGGAATGGCTTACGATGTATTTTTCTGCATAAAATAGAATGTTGTGGTTGTTTTTCGCATCGCGAATTCGCTCAAGCTTCTTTGTTTTGACTGTCCCACTTCATATTACAATCCGTTATCTGCCTCAACATACGGTTCTAGATCTTAGATCACTAAGCATGATTCCGCGTTTTGTGTATAAAATGATGAATGATGCAACAGTCCGTATTCTTCTGAAACGCTCCAGCCTCTTCATGCCATGCCAGTTGATGCGCCTATACGATGTTGTACGAACGGAAATGTAAGGATATTTTGTGGGAGAGCATGCTGTATCGCAAGTATTAATCGTTAGGCAGGAGAAAGGGGAACGAATGATGGAAGGTTCAGGACTTCGTAAGGGAAGTAAAAGGATTACAACCAGGATAAGAGGTTATTTCATGGTAGTAGCTATCATCTTATCGTTATTGACAGCCGGGGTTCCAGCATATGCGGGTCTCGATGATGGGACCACACCCGTCCAGCTGGTGGTGACTTATGACACGAACGGCGGCACAGTAGTTCAACCTCAATTTGTGAATGCTGGGGGTAAAGTGATTTTTCAAAGTATGCCGACAAAGGAGTGCTTCAACTTCGAAGGCTGGTATTACGACGGTGCGCTGACGCAACGATACAATGCTTCAGATGCCATTACTAAAAGTCTAACGTTGTATGCAAAGTGGGTGGCCTCGAGTACAAATGCACAATGCGGCAATGCTACATTAACCTCGACGATCGGTACAGTAAGTACTGGTGGGACGGTGAATGAGACAATCACTGTCGCGAGTGGCATCAAGTTGGCTGCGCTCAAGGCAGCGATCACGCCGTCAGCGAATGCAACGTTCGAAATCTACAATGCAGACGGGATAACGAAAGCGACGACGCTAGAGACAGGCATGAAGATCATCGTCAGCCCGCAAGCTGGGAAGAGTAAGGTGACATATACGATAACGGTGAGTTCCCCGAATTTAGCATTAAATAAACCCGCATCGGCTGACAGCGCGTGTATCCCTTCACAGAATCCGGCCAAAGCAGTCGACGGCAGCGTGATCAATGACAGCAAATGGTGCTCCATGTCCAGCAACCGTTGGCTGCAGATTGACCTCGGCTCCTTGAAACAAGTGAGCCAGTTTGTCATCAAGCACGCATCGGAAGGCGGACAGCCAGCTTCTTATAACACGAAAGGTTACAATATCCAAGTTAGCAGCAATGGTACTACATGGAATACGGTAGTTACTGTAACTAATAATACGAGTGGCGTTACGGTAGACAATATACCGGATACGCAGGCCCGATATATCAAGCTGAATGTCACGGCACCTACGCAAACATCTGATTCAGTGGCGAGAATATATGATATCGCGGTATTCGAGCAGCAAAATTTGGCATTGAATAAACCCTCGACGGTTGACAGCGTGTGCAAAGCCTCTCAGACCGCGGCCAAAGCTGTGGACGGCAGCGAAATCAATGATAGCAAATGGTGCTCCCTATCCAGCAACCGTTGGCTGCAGCTCGATCTTGGCTCCGTGAAGCAAGTGAACCAATTTATTGTCAAGCATGCAGCAGAAGGCGGAGAGACGGCCGCATATAACACGAAGGCTTATAATATCCAAGTCAGTAATAACGGCAACGATTGGAGCACGGTAGTCAAAGTGACCAATAATACGAAAAGCGTGACGGTAGACGATATCGCTCCAGTATCAGCAAGATATATCAAGTTGAACGTTACGACACCTACGCAAACCACAAACCTTGCTGCAAGAATCTATGAGTTTCAGGTATTTGGACCCTCAAATCTGGCTTTAAACAAACCTGCGAAGGTTGACAGCACGTGCAACCCCTCGCAAACTGCTGCCAAGGCCGTGGACGGCATCCTAAGCAATGATGGCAAATGGTGCTCTCTGTCCAGTAGCCGTTGGCTGCAGATCGATCTGGGCTCCGTGAAGCAAGTAAACCAATTTGTCATCAAGCACGCATCGGAAGGCGGAGAGACCGCCTCCTACAACACAAAGGCTTATAACATTCAGGTTAGCACTGATGGTGTGAATTGGAATCAGGCAGTAAACGTAACCAACAATACGGGCGGCATTACAGTAGACAAAATTAATGCAGTATCGGCCAGATATATCAAATTAAACGTTACGACGCCGACGCAAACCAAAAACACAGCAGCAAGAATTTATGAGTTTGAGGTATACGGGCCTTCAAGTTAGACGTTAATTAAACCCGCTGCAATTGATGGAATTGACCCCTGTTTTGCGATTGGAATAAAATAACTAGCTAAGATACCAGTTGCCGATATTGATTCGGTGACTGGTTTTTTAGTTTCGTTTGAATACGAGTATGGTTATAATAATGAATGTAATCAAGGGTATGGATACTAACTAAAATATTGTTCACTTATTGATGCATATGAGAAATTGGTTTAGGCCCGTTGCAACTAGAACCTTCGAATGAAGAGTTATCTCTAATTGTTGCAGGTTGTATGATAAGGAGAAATAATAATCCTGAAATTGGAAGTGAATGATATTGAAGCTTGCTATTATAGAAGACAATGAAGTTATTCGGGAAGAACTGAAGGCTTTTTTATTAAAATACGGTTATGAGGTTGTAGCGCCGACCGATTTTGCAAATGTTCCAGAATATATAGAAAAGGAAAAACCGGATTTAATTTTATTGGATATTAATCTTCCCATGTACGACGGCTACCATATATGCAGGGAAGTGAGAAAAAAATCAGAAACTCCGATCATTGTTGTCACGAGCCGCGACGGCGAAGCGGACGAGCTGATGAGCATGCATCTGGGAGCTGACGATTTCATTTCGAAGCCCTATAATACGCAAATTTTGCTTGCCCGTATCGCATCCGTACTGAAACGAACGCTTGGCCATGGCTCCATAAACCAAACTCACGATGCGATGACCTACCGCGACTTAAAGCTTATTTTATCGAATGGGACGATTTCCTATCAAGACCAAACGCTCGAATTGACGAAAAACGAAATGAAGATTCTATCTTATTTAATCAAGCATAAAGGCAAAATCGTATCCCGCGAGGATATGATCGATTTTCTTTGGAGTTCGAATCTGTTCATTGACGACAACAACTTGTCGGTGAACGTCACAAGACTTAGAAAGAAACTCGATGAGGTCGGAATGCGTGACAACATCGAGACGAGGCGCGGCTTAGGGTACATCCTTCCATGAAGATCGGGGACTATTTCAAGGGAAGGCTTCTCTTTTTGGCCGTGAATCTCATTTTATTGTCATTGCTGTGCAGCATCCTTTTGTTCTTCCCTATTGGCAAATCCTTGCTTATACCAGTAGCCGCTCTTTGGTTCGGGCCTTTGCTTACGTACATGTTACTGGAGCTTACGAAAGAGAAGAAATACTACGACGAAATAACAGGCGCGCTGGAAAGTTTGGATCGGAAATATTTATTGCCGGAAGTGGTGAAGGAGCCATCCTTCGTCGCAGGCAAGCTCATGCATCAGGTGCTTAGAGAAACGAGTAAAGACATGCACGAGCAGGTAAACCTCTATCGAGACATGCAAAGCGAATATCGGGAATATATCGAAATATGGGTGCATGAAGCGAAGACGCCGATTGCTTCGGCTAAGCTCATTATTGACAATAATGAAAGTTCCGTGACAAAAGCAATCGATTATGAATTGAAGAAGATCGAAGATTATGTCGAGCAGGTACTATATTATTCCCGCAGCCAAAACGTGAGCAGAGATTTTATCGTACGGCGAGTGTCCTTGGAGAATGTGGTCACCAACGCGATCAGAAGAAATGCCAAGGATTTCATTCATAAGCGCATCTCGATTGATATCGACAGCGTAGATGAAATGGTATTCAGCGACGCTAAATGGCTGGAGTTTATTCTCAATCAAATCATCGGCAATTCGATCAAATATTGCAGAAGCGGCGAAGGAAAAGTTGTCATTCGTGCGGAGAGAGTGCGAGACCATATCAGACTGATGATCGAAGACAACGGCATCGGCATGATAGAGCGGGATATCGATAAAGTATTCGAAAAGGGTTTTACCGGCGAGAACGGAAGGCTCTTTGGTAAATCGACTGGAATCGGACTTTACCTATGCAAGAGTTTATGCGAAAAGCTCGGACTCGGAATATCCCTAACCTCGCAGATTGGTGAAGGTACGAAAGTAAACATTCTGTTTCCCGTACAATCGGAATCTTAACATTAAAGAGTCGCTGCAGCTTTGGCTGCAGCGGCTCTTTGTTGTTTCTTTCAGGGAATATCGATAGATGACAAAAATGCAAGGTTAATGAAACGAAAGCCGATACGATGGATCGAGGAAAAGTTTTAAGATAAAGGCAACCCAAAGAAACAAGGAGGATTCAAAATGAAAAAAGCATGGATTTGGATGGTAGCTATATGCTTGATCGCTAGCGCGGGAATGTATTATTACTTTCAGACGAACGGCCCTAAAATCGTGAAAGGTTCTGCAGACTTGAGCGAATCGGTTGACGCAAACGGAAGGCCCGTCGATCCGTCTAAGTCGAAATCGTTCTCTTCGAAAGCAAAGGAAATATATGTTTCTGTGAAATTCAAACGATTTATCTCGAAAGGCGCGAAAGTGAGATGGTATAAAGGCGAAACGTTGGTGGAAAATAGAATCAAAGTCGACGACAATATTAAGCTGAGCAAATCAGGGTACGCCTATTCGAAGTTGACGGCTCCGTCTGAAGGCTTCGCGCCAGGTGATTATTCCGTTATCTTATATGCTGCAGGCAGCGACATTTCTGAAACGACCATTTATTTTAAGATTGAGCAATGAAACAATGGAGGCGATATGGTCATGGAACCAATATTGAACGTCGATAGGATTGAAAAATATTACGGAAAAAAAGCCAATATTACGAAAGCGATCGATAATATCAGTTTTAAAGTGAATAAAGGTGAATTCATAGGCGTCATGGGCGCATCGGGTAGTGGAAAGACGACTCTGCTCAATTGCATTTCGACTATCGATACGGTGACGACGGGACATATTTTCATCAACGGACAAGATATAACCGATCTAAAATCAGCTCGCTTGGAGAAATTTAGGGTCAACGAACTAGGCTTCATCTTTCAGGACTTCAATCTTCTGGATACGCTGACGGCTTACGAGAATATCGCTTTGGCTCTGACGATCAAAGGCGAGGCAGCGAAGCGGATCGACTCGCTCATCCGGGAGGTGGCCGGCAAGCTAGGAATCGCCGAGGTACTTGGACAATACCCTTATCAGCTGTCTGGCGGCCAGAAGCAGCGCGTTGCTTCCGCAAGGGCGATCGTAACTAATCCGTCGCTGATTTTGGCTGACGAGCCGACTGGCGCTCTGGATTCCAAGTCGGCAAAGCTTTTATTGGAATCATTCGAGAAGCTCAATCGGGAGCTTCAGGCAACCATTTTGATGGTTACGCATGACGCTTTTACTGCAAGCTACTCCAATCGAATTCTGTTCATGAAGGATGGAAAAGTGTTTAACGAACTCGTCAGGGGGAATGATTCCAGGAAGCAGTTTTTCGGCAGAATCATCGAAGTTGTAAGCTTATTGGGAGGCGACGTTAGCGATGTACTTTAGAATAGCGTGGAGCAGCGTCAGAAGAAGCTTTAAGGACTATGCCATTTATTTCTTGACGCTATCATTTGCCGTCTGCCTCTTTTACAGCTTCAACTCTCTCGAAGCACAACAATCTGTATTGCAGATGAACCAAAGCTCGGCCGACTACTTGAAGAAGATCGCAGGCGTCATTTCCATTATTTCCGTAGGCGTATCGTTTGTTTTAGGCGGTTTAATCGTTTATGCCAACGGCTTTCTGATCAAAAGGCGCAAGAAAGAGCTCGGCATTTTTATGACGCTAGGGATGGGCAGGAACAAAATATCATTCATCCTCGTGCTCGAGACATTCCTGATCGGCTGCTTGGCGCTTGGAATTGGACTAACACTCGGAATTGCGGTTTCGCAGAGCTTCTCTACACTGATTGCCGGCCTATTCAATGCTAAGATGAATGTCTACGAATTCGTCATTTCCTATAGCGCAATAGCAAAAACATGTTTGTATTTTGGCCTTATTTTCGCTTCGGTCATCGTATTCAACCACGTGATTGTCTCCAAAGTCAAATTGATCGATTTGCTGAATGCGGCGAAGAAGAACGAGGAGTTGAAAGTCAAAAACGCATGGGCATCCATCATCGTTTTTCTTATTTCCGTGATACTATTGGGGATTGCCTATAAAATAGCCATTATTACCGGATTAGATCCATATAATTCGATTTTCATATTAAGTTTGCTCCTAGGTATAGTGGGGACAATGATGCTATTTTTAGGGTTGGCGGGATTTTTCCTGCTTCTTTTGCAACGCAATCGAAATTTTTATTTCAAAAATTTAAATATGTTTGTCTTGCGTCAAGTCCACAACAAAATCAATACGAATTTCGTTTCCATGACGGTTATATCGTTGATGTTATTCGTAACGCTTCTGTCTTTGTTCGTCGTTATCAACTACAAGGCTAACGTGGACAAAACGGCAGAAGGTATGGCGCCTTTCAGCGGGTCGATGGTCACCAGGTGGATCGAGCAGGGCAAGGAAATTCCTGATATCGAGGAAGCCTTGAACAATGCGGATTTCCGTTTTGAGCATAAAGAGAAACACGAATTTTTTAATGTCTATACCCTCGGCATATCGATTAAGGAAATGATGGGACAGTACCTCGATGAGAACGACAAGTCCGACAAGCTTCTCTTGAACGGGGAGATCGGTGTCGTCCGCCTGTCCGATTACAATCGAATCAGAGCTTTGGTTAAGGAGGATGCCATCGATTTAGACGACCAAGCGGCAATGATCATATCCAATTACGGTAACTTCAGCAGCAACTTCGTAAAATTCATGGAAAATCTTGAGAACGTGACGGTGAATGGAGAGTCGTTGCGGATTAGCCATACGAAGCCAGTTAAAGAAAACATTGTTAATGCGCCTTATTGGCCCTACTTCTTTTATATAGTGGTTCCGGATCGCGTCGCACTCGAATTAAAGGTATCTTTCAGCGCGCTCGATATCGAGCTTCATGGAGGCGACATCGAAAGCTTTGAGGAGAGATACACGGACTTGTATAAGCAATTCTCCGATAATGATGTGGAGATCGACGTGTATACGAAAGAGAAAGCGGTATTAGTCGCCTATGGCATCTCCGCATTCCTTACTTTTCTGGGCCTTTATATCGGACTTGTGTTTCTCATGTCCAGCGCGGTGGTATTGGCTCTGCAGCAATTGGTGGAGGCGAGTGACAGCGTGCACAGGTATCGCGTTCTTAAAAAGATCGGTGCGACGGACAAAATGATCAACCAAACGATATTCAAGCAAACCTTCATTTATTTTTTTGTTCCATTTGCGGTTGCTGTTATGCATACAATCGTAGGAGTAAGAATCATGAATGATTTTTTCGCAACACATAACAGAAGCGTCCTCGGCTCGTCAGCAGGGTTGCTGGCCGTCGTCATTATTCTGATTTATGGCGGGTACTTCTATACGACGTATTCCAGTTATAAAAGCATTGTCCGGAATAGTTAACAATCTGGAAGGTTAATGTAATACATTTATTTGGTCATCCGTCGTTATTTCGCTAATTACTGAATAAATCCACCAATAAAGAACAAATTATCCTATAGGTGATCTAATGAGGATAAACGATATTTTCCCAAAAGATATTCAAAATAAAATGGAAAGCTTCCAAGCCAATGAGGATTTCCGGCAAGAGCAGCGCATAATCAAAGGAAAACGGTATCTATTTTGCTACTTTGTCACGTTGGTCGACATTGCGAATACGAACGAAGCGATCCATCTATTCTCAGAGGGAGAAGAGGACTGGAAAGAGCTTTTGAAAGGACAGTTAAATTTATCCATAGACCTATCTGTCTCCGATATCGTTGATGCGATTGTTGGAGGCAGAATCGTTTGCTTTATGGAAGACGGATCAGTAGCCTTCGATCCGGTTGGCCAGAAGATTTCTAGAACGATTTCGACGCCGCAAAATGAGAACGCGATCCAATCGCCTACGCAAGGTTTCATTGAGGACTATCAGACAAATCTCGGGGTGCTTCGATTCCAGATGAAATCGCCGGATCTGATCATTAAATCGTATCAATTAGGATTGAGCAGTAAGAAAAAGATCGCTTTGTGCCATATAGAGGGAGCAATTGACGAGCAACTGCTATCGGATATCGTAGACTGCCTGAGTTCAAGTCAAAGCAAGAACGCGAACAATATACAGCAGCTTCTAAAAATACTGGGACAGGACAAGTTCAGCATTGTTCCTACAACGATTACGACCGAGCTGCCTTCAGAAGCGGAAACCCATCTTAATCAAGGCAAAGCCGTTTTGTTTCTGGAAGGGTTTCCGTATGCGATTGTCGTACCCGCGCTCGTAACGGACATTTGGTCGATAAAGGCAGACTATAACATTCCATATGTTTTTATGGCATTTGTCCGCATCCTCCGTGTGTTCGGGCTTACGATCGGCGTCGTATCCCCAGGTTTGTACGTAGCCTTCGTGTCCGTTAATCCAGAGGTATTACGTATTCAATTGGCCTTGTCGATCGCGGCGAGCAGAGAAGGCGTACCTTATCCAGCTTTGTTGGAGGTCCTATTCCTGCTTATTATTCTCGAGCTGATTGTGGAGGCGATTGTCCGCTTGCCCAAAAGCATCGGTCCGACAATCACCATGGTCGGCGGTGTTATTTTAGGTCAAGCAATCGTGCAGGCTAAACTCGTCAGCAATATGCTGACGATCGTGCTGGCCGCCACGACGATAGCGAACTTTTCGCTTAACGGTATCCAAAATATGACGTTCATCCGAATTAGCAAATACGGAATCTTGCTTTTGTCCGCTATTTTCGGCTTCTTGGGACTTGTCATCGGCATGGTTATCCTTTGTATTTACATGGCTCGTATAGAGATCTTCGGAATTCCTTATTTCAATCTTCATCCCAAGAAAGGAGGTTCCTAATGATCGGGAAAATTGCGCATTACTTCACTTTTATCATGATTCACATCAGCCTTCTATTCCTGGTGTATCCCGAGAATATATTCGAGAGCACCAGCAAGGGACATTGGTTGCCTATTCTTATAGGGTGTATCTTAGAGTTTCTATTACTATGGCTTTATTTGCGTGTTCTCGTCGCATTTCCGAAGCTCGACGTCATCGAAATTATTAATGTCACGGCTTCCGTTTGGGTTTCCAGGGTGCTTCTTTTGCCGATCGTCTTCCACTTTTTCACATGCATCATTCTGCTAATCCGCAGCCATGTCGAAATCGTAACGATCGTATTGTGCCCGAATATGCCTATCTGGGTACTCATGCTCTTAATCGGCATCAGTCTGTTTGCCGCGTTATCGGATATTTCGGCTATCCTGAGAGCGTCCTGCGTTGTCGCTTTCATATTCATACCAGTCATTATATTTTGTTTTATTAGCTCGCTACAAAACATCGAGCTTCCAAATATGATGCCTATCAGCCCCTCTAATTCCTTCTCTTTTCTGCAATCACCCAAATTTCATTCGAGTTTCTTTGCTTTCGGCGGCTATTTGGTATTGGGATTTATTCGACCGTATATCCCGCTTGAGGTACCGCAGAAATGGAGGTACCTTCAAATATTTGCAATCGTGATCGTTCCATTGTTTTTTATATCCATTTATCTTCCACTGCTGGTATTCGGACAGGAACCGGTCTCGAAATACTTGTTTCCGATGATTGAAGCGATGGAAACCATTGATCTGTATTGGTTGGTGTTTGAAAGAGTGACGATCTTTTATGTTGCCGTCACGCTCAGCTTCGTCATTATGTACATTTCATTATTAATTTGGGTCTCTTCTTTGATATTGCAAAAATTATATTTGCCTATCTCGCGCAATAAATTGGCGATATGCGTTGCGCTTGTTTGCTATGTCGGCGGCAATTTGATTCGTAGTTGGGATGAAATTGAGTGGCTTTTGTTCAATGATACTGTGATTCGCTTTTATTCCATTATTGCGTTTCCATGCCTGCTCAGTCTCCTCACGTTTATACATAGAAGGAGGACTACTGCATGAAAAGCCGCCTGCTCCTAGTTCTACTTCCGCTACTGCTGCTCTCCGCCTGTTGGGACAGCAAGGACATTAACAAACGTGCGCTGCCCATTGCGCTCGGGATCAGCAAGAATGAGAATCACAATTACAAAGTAGGGCTACGTATTCCCGAACCACATAATTCGAGCACGAATATCCGCTACGTGCAAGCCGAGGCTCCAACAATCGGGCAAGCGATCGAACGAATACGAATGAAGATGGCGGACGATATCGATTTGCTGCACCTGAAGCTCATTTTAATTAGTGAACCGCTTGCTAAGGAAGGGCTTAGGGACATCGTCGAGTACGCGATGCAGTCAAATTCGATTCAGCCTAAAGCGATGGTAGCCATCGTGCGAAGCGATATGAGCAAATTTTTGAGCTCGATGGATGAAGACGGAGAAGAGGCTGGCCAAGGATTATCTGATTTCTTCAGCAAACAGGCGGGATGGACGCCACATATTGCAACGGCGAAGATTTGGGAGGTTTACCGGGCGCTTTACTTCTACACCGAGGATATCGCTATTCCGATTCTAAACAAAGATGAGGAAACGATGTTCCAGTTCGTAGGTTCCGCCATTCTGCATGAGAAAAAAATGGTGGACAGCATTACGCCTGATGAAACGTTGCTCTATAACATATTTCAAGGTAAATATGACGACGCGCACATGGAAGTGATGAATCACGCGAGCGTGCTTGTAGTAGATGCAAATGTAAAAATGAAAGCGACTGGAATTGAGCAAACTCCAAAGGTGAGCAGCAAGCTAAAGGTAGTCGTTACGATTGAAGAAATGAAGGAAGGTACGATGCAAAGTGTTATCGAGGAGGAACTGAGTAAGCTGCTGAAAAAAAGATTCGATCTTCTGACTAAAAAACTGAAGACGAACCATTCCGATATCCTCGGATTTGGACAGCGGTTTCGCAATCAAATGTCAGATGCACAGCTAAAGGCATGGCGGGATGACATCTATCCTAAACTTGAGACCGAACTTCGCGTAGAGGTCGTCATTCGGAACGAGGGCAGTATCAAATCGGAGATAGGAGACGTAAAAGCCTATAAATTAGAACCTTTAAAGGGAAGGAAATAACAGAACGGTATGATGGTTCACTATTCGAACCTACAGGTTCAGGACAGAACACTTCGCTCTATACATTTTCACTAGTAGTATGAGCTGTAAGAAAGTAAAAAGTATTGGATTTGCTAAGCCTAAACAATAACGAACATATTGAACAGTTCTTGAAAATAAAATGTTTTTACTCAGCGAAGGTGCATGTAACAATCGGGCGTATGTTTATAACCACTTTCTATCCAGTGAAAAACAAGACCTAATACTGCGTGAAGGTTATAAATCGTAAATAATTCATGGTCAATTCCATCATCTGGAAATATGATATCTTCCAAGGCAATATGTTTTAGGGAAACAAACATCTTTTTTTGTAGTTCTGGAAGCCAATCGCTATTCAACAAGAGGGAATAGACTGCAGCATTTCGGGAAACATGCTCAACGATCATTACTGAAGCAGCAGGTATTTCGTTAACACGGAATATTTCAACTTTTTCGTATGGAGCGCGAAAAGATTGGATTAAATCTTGAATTAAATTATTGACAATATCATCAAGCAATGCCTCCTTGCTTTCATAATTGGAATAGAAGGTTCCCCGATTATAATTGGCAAGTTCGACAATTTCAGTTATGGATATGGTGTTGAAAGACTTCTTTGTCATGATTTCCAGCAATGCTTCTCTTAAAGCAATTCTGCTGCGAATAATACGGCGATCAATTTTATTGGATTTATCTGGCATGTTTTTCATTCCCTATTTTTGTTAGACGGATTGTAATATGAAGTGCGACAGCTAGATGAACAAAAAAAGCCCATGAATGGATTCGTGTAAAAGCTTTATATTAAAGTCTGATAATGTTAAAGCTACAAACCCTTGGTTTTTCGTTAAGGAGTTCAAGTGTTTTTAAAATAAAGTTTGATAAAGCTGAACTTAATGAAAAAGGGCTACCACCAGGCAGCCCTTTTAGTATTCACCTATCGTTTCCCGTAAGCATATTAATTTAGCGCTTGTCGCATCTAATGTCACAAATGTTATAGCAGAATTGTCTTAAATAAAAATAGATAAAGGAGGCAGTAACGAATGAAGATTTTAGTTGCTGGAGCAAGTGGCGTCATCGGGAGGGTACTCATTCCAATGCTAGTACAAAAGGGACATGAGGTGATTGGGTTAATACGCAACCCGGAGCATGCAGAAAATTTAAAGAATGATGGGGCTTCATTCGTCCAAGCCGATGTATATGATCGCAAGAATCTGTTCAAAGTGCTTGCCGAAACGTCGCCAGAGGTGGTAATTCATCAACTGACTTCGCTGCAGGCCTTGGATCCATTCGCCAATGCAAGAATTCGCGTGGAAGGTACGAGAAACTTAGTGGATGCTTCGCTCGCCGCTGGCGTTCGCCGGATGATCGCGCAAAGCATTACAATGACCTATGCGCCTGGAGAAGGGCCGGCAACGGAGGATTGTCCACTAGACTTTGATGCTCCTGAACCGCAACTCACAAGCGTGAATGGTGTTCATGCACTAGAAACCGCCGCTGCGGAAATGCTGGAGCATGTCATTCTTAGATATGGCGTGCTGTACGGTGAAAGGACCTGGTACGATTCGAATGGGTTGTTCGCAGAGCAAGTTCGGCTTGGGAACTTGCCTGCTACTGACGGCGTCACTTCTTTTGTGCATACAGAAGACGCCGCAGTTGCAGCTGTTTTGGCACTGGAATGGCCCACAGGAACATATAACATTGTGGATAGCGATCCAGCAGCGGGTACTGAATGGGTGCCTGTCTATGCGAAAGCCCTTAACGCTCCTGAACCCAAGACAATGCCAGGAAGCGTGAGAGGAGAACGTGGAGCGCTTAATGCAAAGGCACTTCGGAATGGCTGGAGTCCGCGGTTCGCTTCATGGCGTGAAGGTTTTCCTAAGGTGCTTCATTAAGCGGCAGCTGAAGAATAAACAATTGAATCTGTTCAAAAAAGCGGAGATTTTTATCTCCGCTTTTTCATTTAATGATCCTCCTGATCGAATACGATTCTCATTATAGAATTCCGTATTTATTCAAGTATCTTGCCCGTTAGCATTCCTGTAGAGCGTTAATTATCAGCTTTGCAAAAAAATGAGCGCCTCGGTACGATGGAACTACGCAACGGGTCATAGCCCTAA
>NZ_JACHXW010000030.1 GCF_014192395.1 Paenibacillus endophyticus
AATGATGGTTGTGTGGTAACTTCCATTTTACACGAATCCATTCATGGGCTTTTTTTTGTTCATCTAGCTGTCGCACTTCATATTACAATTCGTCAATTAATTAACGACGAAAAATGCCAGCATAAGTCTCACTGACATTTTCCGCGCCTAAGTTTTGCTTCGTAAGGTTCTAGATAACAGCTTGATTATTAAACAACCATTGGAGGCCCAATAATCACTGTGTCATTTTCCGAAGCGATTTTAACAATTTCCTCTAGCGAATGACGACCGATTTCAGGGAAGAAGTCTTCGATTCCGCCCGGCGTGAAGATGAACAGAATCCGCCCCATATTAGCTCCTATGTTAGCCCAAGCGTGAGGTACGCCGCGGGGAACCAAGACACTCGTTCCAGGAGTAGCATCAAATTCTTCATCGCCAACTTGAAAACGGAAAGTGCCTTCAAGAATTTCAAACGTTTCTTCGCGTTCGTTATGGAAATGCTTCGGCGGTCCCATTAGAGACGGTACACGTGCTTCAACGATAGATAGTGCTCCGCCAACTTGATTGCTGTGAAGGCGCACTGCCATCTGCTCACCTGGCATTGTGTCGAACCATACAAGATCCTTAGTATAATTAACAACTGGTTTACTCATTTTTCATTCTCCTTTAATCTCATTTTATATTTCATTTAGCTGCCATCAACAATTAAGCTAGACTCAGTAGATTGACTGACAATTCTTCTGGGTGCGAATAAAATGAAGAATGGTCTGTGTCCATGGTAATGACTTGTTCGCAAGGCATTTTGGCATACATGGCTCTTTGCAGTTTGATTGGAATGGCTTTATCTCTTAGCCCTTCGATGTATACGCGAGGTACTGAACCGAATCTTTCCTCTGTTACCTGGACAGGCGTAACCGATGGGATCAACGGCTCTTTAACAAGCTTTGATTTAGCATACTGAAAGTCCTCTTCGGAACAATCGGCATAGAAATGGGAATAGATCGCTTCATCATTTAGACCAATGTACGTTTGAGCCTCGTCAATGTAAACTGCAGTAGGAGCGTCATCGCCCAGATCAACGATACCGAACGCATCGAACAATGACTGACCATTATCCGGAAGGAACGCGCACAGATAAACAAGCTTCTCGATTTTCTCAGGGAAGTACTCAGCGGTCTGGCTTATGACTACCCCAGCCATGCTGTGTCCAATAAGAATGACTTTCTCGGATTCTTTATCCAAAACTGCACTTAGACAGTCCGTATAACTTTTCAAGTTAACTTCGGTAAGCGGCGTATGATCTATGCCATGCCCAGGCAAGTCAACGGCAATTACCCGATGTCCTGCTTCTTCTAGCATGGGAACTATTCTTTCCCAACACCATGCTCCGTGCCACGATCCATGTACCAAAACAAATGTACTCATTACTATCTCTCCAATTATCCCGGCAAATCCTTTGTATGGATCACCTTTAAAATTTCAAATCTTTGGCTGCAACCATCTAAATGGCCCCGCAAGGCCATAACTCTGTCGGATTTTGTTCTTTGCTATTATCCATCAACGTGAAAAAATACGGTTTTATGCCGGTATGGGTATGACGTCGCCGGCTTCAAGTTCGATTTCCGAAGTAGCCGATGTTTAGCTTCAATGGTCTCCATTGTTACCTATCAGTGTTAACCGGATCTCCCTCCGGTTGCCAAATCTATTACTTGCGAAGAATTGTCAGCAAATCGAGAATACGTTCTTGCCGGGGGCTTGATTATGCATTCTTGCGACTATCGCGACTTCAGCCACTGTTGCTAGGATCGATAACCGAATTACAGCACAGTCTTATATTTAATTGTTGATCATCAATGATTCCTACTAAAAAGAGGTAGATTTTGATTCTATGCCTGCATATATGAACAACCTCTTCTCCGTCAGGATAGTAATTGAAAATTCAATTGCCTCGGTGACAACTATAGCAGGTATTTATTTTTTTCATAAGGAGGCTAATTTTTAATATATGCTTTAGAAAAGTAAAGTTATGCTCCTTGCTTTAATTTAAAGTTTAAGTTAGATACAAGAAATCAGCTTAGGGCTTGGATTTTACTCGTCAAACCTTTTTAATGATTACATGTTGGATTGTAGGGCGGTCACGGCATTATGTCCCCCAAACCAGAAAGAGTTAGATAGACCAATTTTAAATTTTATTTCTCTTGCTCGATTAGGCACATAATCCAAATCGCATTCCGAATCTTGATGATCGTGGTTTATTGTCGGTGGAATGATATTGTTCTGAAGCGACTTAATCAAGGCTATTGCTTCCAATACGCTTGAGGCACCCATTGAATGACCAGTCATCGATTTATTTGTAGTTATCGGTATATGAGCTGCACTTGCTCCAAGTAGTTTTTTTATAGCAAGTGTTTCGATGCGATCCCCGACTTTCGTGCTGGTAGCATGAGCGCTAATCACATCTGTTTCTTCAAGGCGGATCCCTGCCTCCTGTATCGCCAACTTCATGGTTATTAGCACCTATGCCCTCAGGGAGAGGCATAACCATATGGTAAATATCAGAGCTTGTTCAATAGCCTATATCTTCTGCATGTATACTTGCTTAGTATCTTGTTTATTTGAATAAATTAAAAAAATAGACCATTCTCGGTATGAATGGTCTTCAAAAAGTTCAATGGAGGAATTCATTCTCCATTTGGTTAATTTTAATAAAACATTGTAAACATATCTTTCGCCATTTAGTTCACTAATCATATGATCCGTCTCCGGCAGTAATGATGCATGAACACTGACACCTTCTATAATTGAATTTTTTCTACGAGGTTCTGTTTCTTAAATGCAAACGCTCTTCATCACACATTAGTTTTCTTGTCTTTCCTACTTTGGCACAGACAATAAGTTCATACTTAGATCTATCTATTTTCTTATCTTCAAATCAGATCCTATAAGACTTTTGGCATTTACAAGGGATTCTGAAGCTGTTTCCAACCCAATATATTGGCAATTACCCCGACTACATAGCCCGATTAGAATAGCTACTTTATTCGTCAATGGATATCGCCCAAAACAGAATTCCAACGGTCCCTCTTTTAATTCTATGTATCCAACCGGCTCAACAACACCAGTCAGGCAAACCGGACAATTGCAGTTTATCATATGGTACGTCCTCCCTTTCAATTATTAAAGTAGCTCCTAACTCCCTACCAATATTCCAGAGTATAATGACTAAAGCGGCCCTAATTTCCTCGGCTTTAACTATATCAGGTATTCAATTTTACTATAAGGAGTGTATTTTTTTAAACATGCTTTAGAAAAGTAAAGTCCCATGCCAGAAATAAACAAGTAGAGCGCTCACCATTTTGGTTAGCGCTCTACTTGTTTACCATCGATTCAATGAACATTAGACAGGCTTAGTTGCGAGTGCAAATTTCGATTACTACTTATTTGGGAAATTTTACACCAGTCAAACTTTCACTAAGAAATTTTCAATTATCTATTTGCGACAAGCTGTTCACCGGCTCGTCTAAAATGTTAACTGAATTAAATGAGAACACAATTCCTCCGTGTGTGAAAAGAATGGCGAGTGGTCTGAGTCCATGGTAATAACCTGATTGCACGGAGACACGGTATACATATCTCTTTGTAAGCTAATAGAAATAGCTTTATCCTTTAAAGTCTCTATATAGACACGAGGTATCATGCCAAATCTTGCGTCCGTGAGATTCACTGGGGTAAAAAATGGTGCCAGCGGCTCGAGACAAAGTTTTTCTTTTGCTTTAATTACGTCTTCTTCGGAGCAATCGCCATAGAAAGAATCCTTTATCAGTTCGTCTTTAATATCCATGAACGTTTGATCCTCACTTATGATAACAATGGAAGGAGATTCTTTTTCTTTTTTCTCATTTTGAGAAATTTGAAGCAAGGTCTGACCATTCACCGGAAGATAAGCACATAAATAAACTAGCTTCTCAATTTTTTCAGGGAAATACTCAGCGGTTTGTGTTATGACTACCCCTGCCATGCTGTGTCCAACCAGAATGACCTTCTCGGATTCTTTATCCAAAACTGCACTTAGACAGTCTGTATAACTTTTCAAGTTAACTTCGGTAAGAGGCGTATGGTCCTTGCCGTGTGCAGGTAAGTCAATGACAATTACCCGATGTCCTGCTTCTTCCAGAATGGGAACGATTCTTTCCCAACACCATGCTCCGTGCCACGATCCATGTACCAAAACAAATGTACTCATTATTAACTCTCCTATAATCCCGGATAATCTCTTTTACTGATCACTGGTGAAATTTCAAATCATTTATTATATCCATTTAGCTGGCCACATAAGAGGCTACTGAATGTATTGTGCTGTAATTAGGCATTAGTCTTCACAAACTCAGGATCGTTGTAAGGAGAAGCTACCCAGCCTTCCGTTTCGATGAAGAGGCGAACTGCTACGATTTTGCGGTTGTCCATGAGCGTGAAGAAATGTGGTTTCAATTCTGGTACGGAGATGACGTCTCCTGCCTCAAGCTCGACGTCGAAGTAACCTGTATCGTCCGTGCCTTTGATAATAAAGATTCCTTTGCCCGCTGTGATGGCGCGAATTTCATCTTCAGAATGCGTGTGTACTGCTTCGAATTTTTGCAGAAGCTCATCCAAGTTAGGTGTCGCCTCGGACAAGGTGATAACGTCCCAGATCTTGTAGCCGCGTCGAACGGCCAGATCTTTAATCTCGGAATCGTAGGTCGCGAGAATTTGCTGCTTCTCTTCGTCGCTCAGCGCATATTTTTCTTTAAGTTCTTCCGAGAGCTTGTCAGCATCCCAGTGCTCATACAGAATTTCCTGCTTTTCCAGAAAATCAACCACTTGATCCTCAACTTCAATTCGCTCGTTTGTATTGTGAACTCGAATTTGTGCCACGAGTATTCCTTCTCTCTTTTACATATTTAAATTTAAAAGTGACTGGTTAGCTACCTATCAGTATCCCCTCACGAATGCATGATTGTTTGGATTAAACGTATCCCTCCTTCTGATTAATTACTGTTTTAAAGAATGAATCATTAAAAAACTAAGTATTAATTCAAATGGCTCGGAGACAACTATAGCAGATATATATTTTTTTCATAAGGAGGCTAATTTTTAATATATGCTTTAGAAAAGTAAAGTTATGCTCCCTTTTTTCCTTTGGGAGAAACATGTACAATTCTCTTTCAGTCTTTGTATAAAATAGGCGCAGTAATCTTAATTATGCCTCCGCAAGTGAGCTTTCAAAATGTTTGAAACAAATCCGCACGCTGTGCTACGTAATTTGCAGCTTTTGATTATCTCCCTGCCTTTCATCACATCAAACGCTTTGCCAAACTGCTTGCCATAATGTAGTAGAGCAGGCTGAAAATAAATGTGTTGGCGGCTTTGCGGTATCATAATTGAATTTCAAACCATCCTGTTCACAACGTACCTTCTGTAATACCTTCATATGTTCACGAATCGGCAATACCCCGACGATCTAGTTCAGTTCCTTCGCGAATAATGCATTCGTTGTCTTAATTGGTCGTAAGCCTGCTTACTTGCACCTTGAAGGGCAGGCTATAGTCGAGCAGTCAATTAGCAAATTGCCGTGAAGATTTGCCGCAATTTGCGATTCAATAACCGTGAGGTCTCTTGTCAGTGGCGTCGCCACAATGCCTGCATTTTTCACAAGAATGTGTCTTAACCGACCTGAAACAATAAACCGAACCGGAAAGGCACCGATGGAAACAATGTCGCTTAACTCCAAGTGATGAAGGACGATTCCTTTCATGCCGGAGTAACCGTCTGTGACGACAGCTGTCTTACCGATTAAATCATTTAACCGCCGAGCGCTTCTGCGGCTGTCGTCCGCATGCCGAAACCAGATGAAATAGGATTTTGCCCGTAGCAACGTAATTAATTGTCATGCAAAGTTAGATCTTTTATCATAGATGTCTGAACCCAGAGAGTTATTTCATTCATGAAGATATAGATCGATTAGACTCTATCCCTGGTATTGCCACTCGAATGGCTGAACAAAACTTAGCTGAAATTGGAACAAACATTAAAGAGCAGTTTCCAACTGAGGCTCACTTGTGTTCTTGGGCAGCAGTTATACCCGGACATAATGAGAGCGCAGGCAAAGGAAGTCTTCTAAAGGAAAGCAAGGAAACAAAAATTTGAAATCTGCCCTAACAGTGGCCGCACATTCTGTAGGTTCCTCAGAAAACTATCTTAGCGTTGTTGCATTTGATTATCAATGAATCAGCTTATGACTCAAAGTATATGGTTATCATTTCCACACTAAAATTAGAAAGGGATTGACATATTAAGACCAACAAGAAAAATAATGAGCAAGAAAATTTAATAACTAGAATTACTCAACTAGAACAAAAGTTCCAACAATCAGAAGATATCGAGGAGATCGAGAAACTGAAAACCCGATATTTCCGTTTTGTCGATGAAAAAAATTGGGGGGGATTAGGAAATCTTTTCGCGACTGATGCCACACTTATTTCTCAGGGCCAAGATTTTTCTGCTGGGGGAGGACAAGCTTATGAGAAAATGATCGGAGATCATGGGGAAAAGCACCTACGGTCCACCATGGACATATGCCCGAGATTGAAATGATTGACAAAGTTAACGCCAAGGGTATTTGGGCTATGGAGGCGTCTTCGGGGCATAACGGTTATGGGCAATATAGAGAGATGTACAGAAAAGAAAATGGCACCTGGAAAATCAGCAGCACCGTCTAAACGCGAATCCGGATAGTTCCTCTTAAAAACTGGGATCCGAATACAGACCCTGTTACTGGCAAGTAACCCAGTAAGGCAACATGATTACAAATTACAAAAAAGGATGTGACCTCAATATGTTGAGGAACAAAAAACTTTTGATTTTGGGTGTAGCCATTCTTGCAGTCATAATTACGGGTTGTGCGAAACAAAATAATCAATCACAACAGAATGCTCAGACGGAAGCGGTGAAAATCACTGGGCTTGAAACAGCAACCTATCAGCGTCTGGACGATATTGAACAAATTAAACAGTTAAAGGCCCGATATTTCCGTTTCGTTGATGAGAAAAAGTGGACGGAATTTGGAGATATTTTTACATCTGATGCTAAAATTATTTCGGAAGGCGTGGATTATTCCAAAGGTGGCGGGGCTGCTTACGGGAAAATGATTGGGGATCTAGTAGGTAAAGCGCCTACGGTTCACCACGGATATATGCCTGAGATTGAAATAATCGACAAGGACCACGCCACAGGGATTTGGGCCATGGAGGATTTGTTGACCTTCCCTGACGCCAAGGATGCCTATCCAGGACATCACGGGTACGGCCAATACCACGAAACGTATACAAAGGTAAATGGCGTCTGGAAAATCAGCAGCACGGAACTTACACGATTCCGCATGGACCCTCTTAAGAATTGGGACCCGAATACGGACCCAGTAACTGGACAACCTTTAACTGGCAAGTAATGCCGCGACAAACATGTAAAAAGAATATAGTAACGCCCTCTGAATATCCAAAGGGCGTTACTTCATTCTTCTTTGTATTTCACCGATCCAATCCGAACACCGGTGCTAATTTTGATACGGATAATTGCTCGGTTAGATCAAAATATTCACAAAAATTCATAATTATTGGATGCCATTTGGAAGGATCAACATGATTTGAATTAGAATCTTTTAGAAGGTCATCTTCGATATGAACTCTATCTATGCGTACTTCAATGGAGACAAGGGAACTCGGTTCTTCGAATGGATGCAGCTTCACTAATGTGGCTTCCAGATGTACAGGGCATTCTTTGACACGTGGCGCACGTACACATTGTGACGGAAGTTCGGTTAACTCTGCAATTCCAAATTTATCAGCCTGATACTGATAGCCTCTCAGTAATTTCGATTCAGGCACTGGATTTCTACCTGTTAACAGTGTTAGTCGATTAATCGCAGGAATCAAATCGATGGACGGGAGATTAAGTACACACTCCTGCTCGCGGATTAAGTTTTGGACGGTCTGCGACTTGCTGCTCAACCCGAGCATACAAGATTGATTGAGCCACCAGGCAGAGGACATAGGTGCCAAATTGGGTGTACCGTCTTCATTTAATGTACTGATAAGCACCACAGAGGTTCCGAAGTAAAGCACTTTAGGCTTGATTACCTTATGCATGATGGCGACAATTCCTCTCAAAAAGGACTATTTTTGATAACTATATCACAGACCTAAGTGTGTGATATAGAGATAAGGAATAAGACAGCAAGATTGCAAAATAACCATTCTCGGTAAGAATGGCCATTAGTAAATTCAGTTATTCTTCTTAACAAGCTTTGATTTGGCATACTGAAAGTACCCTCCGGAACAATTAGCTTAGAAATGCAATTGGATCACTTCATCTCTAAGACTGGTATACATTTGAGCGTCGTCAATGTAAATTGCAGTAAGGGCATGATCGCCAGATCAACGATACCGAACGCATCGAAACATCGACTGACCATTCTGCGGAACGAAAGCGCACAAATAAACAAGCTTCTTCTCAGGGGGGGAAAATACTCAGAGGTTTGACAGTTGACTACCCTGCTATGCTACTCGATTTCTGTATGAAAAAACGAATAACTCCCCTGCTGCCATAGCAGAAAGGGAGTCATCCTTGATATACATGAGTTTGAAAAATTTTTGAAGAACGCGATCTAGTTCTACGTTACGTCACACAAATTTTACGATTTCATTCATCGGGAGTCTTTTCTTAGGACGCGCTTCGCGTACACGATGACCAAATGCCACCATGACGCTCAAGCTATATTCATCATCCCCCAGAAGCCCTCTCTTCTGAAGAAGGTCATTCACGGCATCTAATTCGAAGCCTTCAATCGGGCATGAATCTACGCCGATATGCGCTGCTGCCGTCATCATATTGCCAAGTGCAATGTAAGTTGATTTGGATGACCAGTCCACCAGAGCTCTTTCAGAATCTAAATGCAGATCATGATAAAACTGTTCGTAAGCAGGTCTCATTTTATTGAAAACTTCCAAAGGCATTTGCATTTTTTGAGTTTGTTGTTCGACTAAATATGGAGAATCATAAGTCAGACCTTTCCTAGCCAAAATCAAAACGAAATGACTTGATGTAGGAAGCTGTCGCACTGCACCAGACACGTGTGGAGCTAATTCATTTCTAAATTCTGGACTCTGTACAACAACAAATCTCCATGGCTCATTCCCCCCCGAACTAGGAGATAACCGACCAGCCTCCAAAATAAATTGGAAATCATCTTCGGGTATTTTTTTCTCTGGATCGAATTCTTTTGTTGCATGTCGGTAATTGAAGGTGTCTAGCATCTCTAATTTTCTTACTGTTGTATCCATTTTTACTCCCGCTTTCTAATTAAAATTGATTTTGATCTATAAAAATTGAACTCTGGAGATGACATATTGACTTATATGTCGAGGAACACAACGCTCTCTACTCGTCGCTCTACCAGCTCATTTGCCTCACTTCATCAAGGAATCAAACGCTTGGCTATACCCTAGTTAATTTCAGACTATCCTGTTCCACACGCCTTAAGATTTCAGCGTGTGTGAAGCCTCAATCGCCTCGAGATAACTATAGCAGGTATTCATTTTATAAATAAGAAGGCAATTTTTTTATATATGCTTTATAAAAGTAAAGCATCATACCTATGTTATTCTCATGACAATCGAAATCGTTGCCCATCTTCCGTTTTAAATATTCTTCATAAAAAAAGAAGCAGGCAGCTAATATCAGATGTCTTAGATGTCTACTTCTTACAATTTAGAACTAATTCCAGATCAATTCATATGACTTTGTGTCCTTTAGGATTTACGCGGGGCCAACCGACATGAGTTAACCTCAATTCCCTTTAATCATGCATATCTAAAGGAACGGTATCGGCATTCATTACCGACGATAACGCCGGTATAGGATGCACCGATCGACAACATAAGAAGATAAAGGCCGGTAGAATAAACGACCAGCAGCTTTTACCCATGTCCATATTACTTAACCAGAACATGCCGACCGTATTGATGGCTTGCGTAATCTTCGCCGCTGACCGCTTGTACGTTCCCTATATGGAGCATACCCGTTAAGCCCCCCTGTCACTCCATCTTTGTAGAAAAGCTAGAAAATCGCCATCGCCCAAATGTCTTCAAATGTCTTCGCATGAGAATGGATTTTTATATGTTTTTTTAAAAAAGTTATAGCCTATCTTCAATTTAAGCAATTTTCGCTTCATTTATTCAGGCTAGACGTATAGCTTTATTTTTATAAAGCATATTAATAAAAATAGCCTTCTTATGAAAATTTAGAATACCTGCTATAGTTACCTCGAAGCGACTGAAGCATCATTTACTTAGATGATCAGCTTTTGAATCAAAGTATCGTGCTTTTTGTTTCTATCAAAAATTAGAAGGAGATTGACATAATATGACCAACACAAAAAATAATGAACAAGAAATTCTAATCAATAGACTTATTCAGCTTGAACAAAAATCCCAACGATTGGAGGACATCGAAGAGATAAAAAAATTAAAAGCCCGTTTTTTCCGTTTTATCGATGAGAAAAAATGGACGGAATTTGGGGATCTTTTTACATCGGATGCCACACTTATTTCCCAAGGCCAGGATTTTTCTGCAGGGGGCGGGCAAGCTTATGGAAAAATGATTGGAGATCTTGTGGGCAAAGCACCTACGGTTCACCACGGGCATATGCCTGAGATTGATATGATCGACATGGATAACGCTAAGGGTATTTGGGCCATGGAGGATTTGTTGACTTTCCCTGACGCGAAGGATGCGTATCCGGGACATAACGGGTATGGTCAATACCGCGAAATGTATAGAAAAGAGAATGGCACCTGGAAAATTAGCAGCACTAAACTAACACGATTCCGTATGGATCCTCTTAAGAACTGGGATCCGAATACAGACCCTGTAACTGGACAGACTGTAACCAGCAAGTAATCCACAGTGACTAAATAAATGAAAATGAACACAGTAAACCCTTTGGATCTCCAAAGGGTTTACTTGCATATAGAGGTATGTGTTCCTTTCGCTTAGACAAGCAAATAAAGTTTCGGCTCACCCATTAAATAATCTTCGTGCCGTAACAAAACGCTTCTTCCATTTATCATCTTACTCGTTCTGAGCAATTTTAATTATGGTCTTACCATTCTATAGTTAAGCGAACAAATAAACACAAGCTGCTGATCCGCAATAGTGAAAATAGAGCGATCACCATTTGGGTTAGCGCTCTACTAGTTTTTCAATCAAAGAGTATGACAGAAACTCAATTACAACTTGCTCAATAACTACTTATACAGGAAACTTAACGCCAGTCAGATTTTCACTAAGTTGCCAGAGTTGCTCCGCATATTCAGGATTAACCGCCCAAGGCTTAACTCCTGGTCCTAAAGGTTTATCGGCAGGAACGGCCTCTGCAATATCCACATTCTCGCAATAGACTCCTCCCTTGCCTTCTAACTGTTTGTTCACAGCTGACCAAACAATTGTAGCTGCACCTTCTGATACTGTCTTCAACTCATCGTTATACTCACTAAAAGTTCGTTGCCCTTGTTCGTCCAGCGCCCCCATCGCACGCATTTCATCATCTGACAAATGACGTGACAAATCAGTTACAATAGACCCTGGATGCAAGGAAAATGCACGAACTCCATAGTTTTTACCTCGCTTATCCAACTCAACAGCAAATAATGCATTGGCTGTCTTGGATTGTCCATACGCAATCCATTTGTCGTATTCTCGATTTTTAAAATTAGGATCGTTGAAGTCAATACCACTAATCGCATGGCCTCGTGAGGAAACAGATACTACCCTAGCCCCCTCCGCTTTGACTAAAGCTGGCCAAAGTCTAGCTGCTAATTGGAAATGGCCCAAATGGTTTGTAGCAAACTGAGATTCATATCCACGATTATCACGTGAAAGATCCGAAGCCATAATCCCAGCACTATCGATAAGAATATGCAATGGACGATTGGAATCAAGAAAACGTTGGGCAAATGCATCAATTGAGAAGGGATCTATAAGATCCAATGATTCTATTTCAACTCCAGGAATAGCGGAGACCGCAGCCATAGCCTTCCCTGATGTACGCGCGGGTACAATAACGGTAGCCCCTGCTTCTGCGAGAATGCGTGTTGTCTCCAAACCTAAACCCGAGTATCCCCCCGTCACAATGGCGACTTTCCCACTTAAATCTCTTCCTTGTAAAGCCTCCTTCGCTGTCGTTCTAGGACCAAATCCTGAATACATAGGTGTCTGTATCGTTATTTCGTTATTATTTTTTTGCATCATTATGTTCCTCCATCGTTTAGGAATCTTAGATAAAATCTATTTAGTACAAATTCATACTTCGCATGTCCCATCTTCACAAAGTGAAGCTTTAGGATCAACAGAAGTTGATTTAAATGGAATATACGGGTTCTCTTCCTTCCATGCTTGCTGTAACGCTTCTACGAATACTTCCGCTGGCTGAGCTCCAGAGATGCCATATTTGTCATTGATGACGAAATAAGGAACGCCACGTATCCCTACTCGTCTTGCAGCCAACTCATCGGCCCTTACCTCATCATGAAATCGATCGCTTGCCAACATCTCTGCTGCATCGTCACCGTCCAGACCTGCTTGGATGGCAATGTCAACTAAGATACTCAGGTCATCCAAGTACAAAGAATCCGTGAAATATGCCTGGTACAACCTTTCTATCACATCATCCGCTTTTCCAAATTGCATAGCAAACTGTAGCAGGCGATGAGCGTTTAATGTATTGGTGGGCTTGGCTGTATCGTAGTTGAATTTGAGTCCATCCTGTTCAGCACGCTTTGAAATATCATCCTGTAATGCTTTCATGTGTTCACGAGTCGATCCCTGTCTAGCAGCAGCCATGCCAGTAATATCATCCAAGGGATTCACCTGGATATGTGGATTTAGTTCAAAGCTTCGATAAACGATTTCTACAGTCTCTGGATGAGCAAGCTTCTCTAGACCTGCTTCAAAACGACGTTTGCCTATATAACAAAACGGACATATCATATCTGTCCAAACTTCTACTTTCATTCTCTTATTCTCCCCTTTTACTCCAAGAGTATTGTTGTTGCGAGTGAACCCATCCGAAATCGAATTAGGTTCTACTCTATTCTCTGTCACTTAAACATGCATCTCGAGCGGTATCGAGAGGATCAACGCAATGACCGCGAAACAGCCGCTTATGTTTAATACCGTGTGAAAGAGGTACTATAAAAGAGGCAACCGATCTTAGAGGTAGCATGGTGTTAGATTGAGCTGAACTATAACCAATACCTGCATTGTTTACAAGAACATCGATTTTACCGAATTCTCTCTCCGCTTCTTCAACGACTTTAAGAACATCCTTAGGGTCGGTAACATCAACAGTAGCCAAATGAGCTGTATCTAGAAAATGATTCGCAAGCGCCTTTTGAGATTCGGTATTCCGGGCAGTCATCACGACACAATGCCCGTGATTCAGAACAGTTTTTGCCAAAACTTCCCGACACCACTTGAAGTACCTGTAACTAGCCAAACGGTGTTGTTTATCTGCGCCTGCATAATTGAACATCTTCCTTCATTTAAGGACTTCATTAAAGTGAATCTCCTCAAAGTCAACTATAGCAGGTCTTCACCTATCCCATAAGAACGCTATTTTTTTAAACATGCTTTATAAAAATAAAGTTACTTAATATATAGGGTGTCTCCTCTTACAGAACATTATGAACTTATTTTAGATTCATAAGGTCCCTTATGAACGACTCCTATTCAAGAGCAAATGCGCCTGAAAGCCATCACGATCGATAGAGACGAATAGCCAAGCTCGTATATGCATAATGTCGAGAAATAATTGAACTCGGTCGTATAAGAAAAAATCAAAAATCCGATAATATTGTATGGAACGAGCGATCGAAGTCTGATATTCCAACCAGGCATTGTGTCGAACTATACGCCCCGTGTTAGAATCTTCCCTTTAGAGCCCTACCATGATTTAAACGTGGCAAGAACAACTCTCAGTCATCCTGCTCGGACATTCTGTCTTTTAAAACATTAACAAAACTGACCATTTATAGATGGTCAGTTTTGTTTTATATTCACTGTATCTCAAAAATAATCAAAAGGATGCGTGAAGAAATGGAAGCACGATTAAACCTAACACACATAATCGGTAAAGGGATTTCACCTCAACAGTTCATGGATGACATGCAGATTCGGACAATGGAAATCAGTAATATCCCGAATACCAAAGAAAAGTTGATCTCCGTTTACGAGAATTTCACATGGACGCAAGAAGAACAGAAAGTATTCTTTACCGCTTTAAACAATCGCTCCGACCTGCACTGTTTGATTCTATGCACGGATTGGTGCCCGGACGTAATCTGGAATGTTCCTTTACTGTTTCGAGTGATGGAGCAGAGCCGCATTTCGACTGAAGTGTTGCTCATGGAGGAGCATATGGAGACCATGGATCTCTTTCTCACGGATGGCGGGCGAGCGCAGCCGATCGCGGTTATCTTGAATGTGTCCGGAGAGGTTCTAGGCAGATGGGGAGCGCGTCCAGCCTATATTCAGGCCGTGATGGATCGGTTTAAAAAGAACAATCCTGATAAACAAAAAGCCGATTATAAGGGGAAACTGAACCAAATATATCGGGAGATCGGCGAGCTCTATCATGCTAGCAACGAATATCAGAAAGTTATGCTTCATGAATTAAAAGATTTGTTTACTACCTTTCCTTCGTGAATTTTCAATCTATCTGGAAGCAGGGATGACCATAGTGCACCGATCGCTTTTTCTTGTTTTACTATTGCTCAGCCTCATTTGGGGAGGGTCCTATTATTTCATCAAAGTGCTCATTCAAGATTTCGGACCCTGGACAGTCGTATTTCTGCGATCTGTTCTTGGGCTAGCCGTCATCACGCTCGTTATGGTCGTGATGCGAAAACCGTTTCAGTTCAAGAATACGCCATGGGTATCCGTATGCGTTATGGCTCTTGTTAATACTTGCATACCATGGGCGATCATCGGTTTCAGTGAGATGAGGCTAACAAGCAGCATGGCTTCCATACTGAATGCTACGACTCCTCTTTGGTCACTAGTTGTGGGGGTTTTATTCTTTGGAACGGTTTCTTTCCGAATGCAATGGATTGGGATAAGCGCTGCCATTATCGGCCTGATTGTTCTTCTCGGCCTTAATCCTGCTTCGATCATTTCCGTGGATGCACACGGATTTATCGCGATGATTATTGCTTCACTTTTCTATGGGCTCGGATCTCATTTTTCAAAGCGTCTTCTAAAAGTAATATCCACCTACCAAGCAACTTTCGGCACCCTATTATTCTCAATGTTAGGAAGCGGCGGTTTCGCACTATCTTTTGAAACCATTTCGTATTCGAAGATTGCCGTGCCGCAGAATATGACTGTTCTGATCGGACTAGGGATCTTCGGATCTGGGGTAGCATACATACTCTTCTACTGGATTGTTCAAAATGGCGGTCCCGTATTCGCGACCATGGTCACTTATCTATTGCCTTTATTCTCTCTGGTTTGGGGGGCCTTGATGTTAAACGAACACATCGGTTGGAGTATGATCGCAGGACTCGCTTTCATTCTGGTAGGGGTGTTTCTTGCAAGCGGAAAAGGTGTAAAGCTTTCATCGAAACCCAAACATCGGAAGAATTCCACCTATGATATTTAAGGGTCTACATTCAAATCTTAAACTGCGTATTCCAATTTAGGATTAATTTTATTTAAATGACGAATTGTCTAGCTAAGTGCGACAATTCTTCCAAGAAGACTTCGTGAGCCGATTTCCACCCGAGACATTTACGAGGGCGGTTGTTGATCAATCGAATGGCATCGGCGAGTTGGTCATCGGTGACGGAATCGGAATTATTCCCTTTGGGAAAGAATTTCTGAAGGAGACCGTTTGAGTTCTCGTTAGGGCCTCTCTGCCAAATAGAATAGGGATCGGCAAAGTAGACTTTCACGTTATGCACAGCTTCTAGACTGCTTAACAAGAAACTCTTACCACGATCAGTTGTTCCCGTTGGGCAGGTGCCACGTGGATATTGGCTAGCACGACATCGAAGACACCTCCATCGAACGAGCCGTTCGATCAGGCATGCATTTTCAGTGCTAGGTATAGTCGCATCTTTCATTCAATGAAGGTAGCGGCGCAAGCTTCCAGGGACGCTTCTTGGGCAGATTTAGCAGCATAAACCTGGCTCTTCATATTGCCGCTACGTAACAGTTCTCTTGCGATAGTAGAAGGATGTCGACCAAGCTCATGCCCAATCCTTCGGTATGACCAGCCCAAATATATTAAACAAATCCTCCCCATAACTATCATCGAAACCAGGAAAATAATTCTCTCGACCTCGTGCAGCACCATTATTCCATGAACCATACCTTTTGTAATAATCGAATTCCGGTTTCCATGTCTGCCAGACTTAATCCTGCAAATCCCAAATACAATTTGGGGTAATGCACGGGATGCTGATTCATCCACATTTTTTGAAAGTCATAGACCTTCACTCCCGCTTCTGCCGCCGAATCTATCAATTCTTTAGTCGTTTTGCACTTTTTAACCGCCATCTGTATGTGAAGCCCCGCGTTTTGTCCCGTTATCTCGACATGTTGACCCAGATGATTCTGAATTAATCCTATCAAATGGTGATGCCTTTTGCGGTATAAGTTTCGTACTTTACGTATATGCCGATACCAATTGTCTTGTTCAATGAAAGACTGCATAGCCCACTGCTCTACTCGCGAAGGTGCATACAACACCTCGTGAGGCATGTTTGACAATTGCTCAATTAACTTCGGAGGGAGAACCATATAATTCATACGCAACGCTGGCGTTAGCACTTTGGAGAACGTGCCAATGTAGATTACTCTTCCATGGGTATCCAGACTTTGTAAGGAAGGAATCGGTTTACCCAGGTAACGGAATTCTCCGTCATAGTCGTCTTCGATAATGTAAGCGTTTCTCGCGTTCGCCCACTCTAACAGGCGTTCTCGCTCGGGATAGGGCATAATGCTCCCGGTCGGAAATTGATGGGATGGGGTGACGTATACGATTTGTGCCTTGCTTTCTTCTAAAGCAGCTAATGATACTCCTTTATCGTTTACCGAAATCGGCAAAACCTCGCAGCCGTTCAATAGGAATTGATCTCGAACCAAATTATATCCTGGTTCCTCGAATGCTACACTGCGAGTATCCTTCAACAGTTTGGTCAAGATTCCTATGCTGTATGCCATCCCTACCCCAATAACGATTTGTTCGGGCGAGCAGTACACCCCTCTTGAATTCCGCAGATAGTCGGCGAGCACAGCACGAAGCCCCTGCTCTCCTTGAGGATTCCCGTAATTCCCAATCATGCTTGAATGGCTCTCTAGCGCTTCCTTCAGCATTTTATTCCATGTTCGTATGGGGAACGCATCATGATCTAGTGCCGTAGGATCGAAATCTATAAAATCGGCGTGTTTAACAGAAGTTGGGATGTGCGGATTTGAGGTGATTTTTCTTGACAAGTCATATACTTCCGTATCTGGAATACTTGCGATTACATGCTTGTACGGGGTAACCACGAACAAACCGGATCGGGGTTTGCTGACCACATAACCTTCCGCTGTCAGCATTTGATAGGCCGTTTCTATGGGAGTTTTGCTGATATTGTGTTGTACTTGCAATGTACGAACAGATGGTAAACGCATACCGTTTGTGAGGTTCCCGTTTCTAATTTGATCACGGATCTGAATATATAGTTGTTGATATAATGGTTGTTCGTGTTGATCCGATAGAAGGATGTATAACATGGTGCCCTCCAAACTGTTTCTTAAATGAATGGGATTTTGTTCATTTTTCATTTATAAAAATATGAAAACTTTTCTTTTTATTTTAAGAGTTACACTCTAAAATAGGAGTTACTGATTATTCTGTTTCCGAATACTTACATAACAAAAAACCTCCTATGGATTTCCTTAACGATTCATCTGAAGCTGTAAGTGCCACTGACTAAAAAAACCAGCCAGCTTCCTCACCATTTAGCTTTAGAAGAAATGAGCAGTTGGTGTGCTTGCGTCAGATCCATGGACACATGCGTCTTCAATAGGCTATAGTTCGGCTCGTAACTAGTACAAAGGATGTTTCTTAGAGCACCTTCACCATCGTATAAAACGAACTGCCAGGAGGATAATCTTTAATCTCACCTACAACTATGTAGCCTTTTAATTCATAAAACGACCGAGCTTGAAATTCAAAAGTCGTTAATTTCGCTTTCACTGCACCTTTCTTCTTCGCGATTTCTTCAGCATTTTTAAGTAATGTTGAACCTAATCCTTCTCCACGATAGTCTTCATGAAACCAAATATAATTGATTTCAAGCCAATTCCAGTATACTTCTGCTGTTATTCCGCCAATCCAATTATGATTGTTATCCTTTACCATAATGTTGATTGGTTGAACAGACCCTTCTCTTCTTTTGTAATAATGATGAATGGAATGCTTATTATTGAATTCTTTGATCATGTTTTGTAAAAAGTTTGAAAAATCAGGGTACGCCTCTAAAATAACCTCTACTTCATAAGACATAGTTCTTCTCCTCCAAATGTGATGTACCAAAAAAGGATTTTTATTCCATCTAATCTTTAATAAACCAAGAAGGAACTTTCGATAGTTCAGATCAAAACTTTCTAACGAGTCCAGATGGAATTATAAGAGGAGACGAATACATAGAGATACCAAAGCTTACCAAATGTTGCTCAGTGCAATACAGACCCCCGGATTTCCATTTGACAATAGAAACTAATTCAAACTCAGGATAGATGTACAGCCCACTTGTGCCCCTCTTGTTGCAACAGGCTCCCACGAAATATCCTTTATGATGATTTACGGACCACAAGACCTTCCCTCTATTCTCATCTCTCCACTACCTTGCTCCTACGTTCCTCTTCTTAAACCTCGACTATCACATCAATTGAAACACATCATACATTATTCTATTCTAAAGTACCATCGGTTCCATTCTTGTTTATGTTTATCCGGATTTATACAACGATCAATAAAAGCGTATATTCCACTAAATATATGGTGGGATTATTGCTTTGTAGGATGTAATCGTTAATCCATTTCCGTGCTGGCTGCGGGCCGGTTATCCCTATAGTTAGAAATATAGCTGCTTCTCCGGGAGAGGAAAATTCAATCTTATAAGAGATTCTCGCATTTCCTGTTAAAAATGCTCGCTAAGTCCAATGATTCCCGTTATTATTCAACTGAGGAATGGCAGTGTTTAAGCAAATTTATATGCTCATTTTTGACGCAATCTCTTCGTTTTTTCTAGTGCTACGATACACACCTTCATTTTTTGTCAGATACTTTTTCATTTTTACTCAAAAAAAAGAGCTGGTTGAGGTTATTTATTTGATAACCTTAACCGTCTCTTTTTTTTATATTCGGTCAGCACCGTAACTTAATGACATTGTCGGCAACGGGGGGCCATTGTGATTGCCAAGCTATCTTTAATAATCGTAATCGATTACCATGGCACGCGTCGCTTCCCGTTTCCAACGAAGATTCTCAAAATCGTCATGCAACGGATGCGAAGCATATGCCGCATAGTCCTCCTGGCTGTCGAAAACCATAGAAATTCCGTAATCCATATGGTTATTTGGTTTCAGCCGGAAAGCGCGGAACTGCTTCACGCCTGGGATCTTAGTCAGTTGATGCTCCGCATCGCGCATAAAGGCTTCCGCAGCTTCAGAACCTGCCTCATGTTGAAGGCTAAAAATAATCATATGATGAATACTTTCATTATTCATTTTAGTGTCCACCTCTATTTAAATTTGATAAATAAATCGTTGCAAAGGGAGCGTTAACCTTTCTTTATACTCATCGGGCAGATCGTCTATATCCCAGTGCTCGAACAAACCGGACTGCCTGTCTAGGAACACAACTACTTGGTCTTCAGCTCCTTACGTGTTAATGCAAATTAGTGCCACGTGCATAGCTTCTCCCTTCTACGTTTTAAACATGCATCTCTTGAGGAACAGCCCCGGCAATCTCTCTTTTGCCGCCGTTCATGAATGCAAGAAACAAGGCAGCGATCGCAAAATATCCACTTACGATTAATGCTGTATGGAAGCCTGATAACATAGCCTGATTCGCAGATTCATTTACAGCCGATGCAGTAACAGTCGTCGCGATTGTCGCCAAAATGGATAAGCCCAAGCTTCCCCCGAGTTGTAGGAACGTGTTCACGATACCGCCGGCAATTCCGTGCTCTTCAGGTTTTACATCCTGCATGGAACCCGCGATAACGGCTGTAAAGGACGCGCCGACCGACAAACCCAGCACGATAAAGGCTGGGAGAATAAATGAGACATAGCTTTTATCCATACCCATATTACTTAACCAAAACATTCCAATTGCGTTGATCAACTGCGTGACGATCAGCAGTCTTTTTGCCCCGAACTTACGCATAAAGAACGGCGTGATTTGTGTTACAACGATTGATGCAAAACCAAGTGGTAAGAAAGCCATGCCGGTAGCTAAAGACGAATAACCTAGCTCGTGGAAATACAGAGTCGAGAAATACATAAATCCGGTCAAATAAGAATACATCAAAAAACCAATGATATTGGACGTGACGAGCGAGCGAAACTTGAACAAACGAAGTGGCATTAACGGATTCTTGGCATATTTTTCGACCAATATGAACGCGCCTACTAATATTACGCCGATTATCAACAGAGTAATCTTCGCAGCCGACCAACTCCCGTCGACATCAGGCATGGAGATGCCATAGACCAGAACGAAAATACCAGCCAGTACAGAAATCAATCCAAACCAGTCGATGGACTTTTTTTCGCTCTTTACGGTAGGATTTACTTTCACGAAAATTAATCCAATGATTAGCAAGATGCCAAGCGGAACGTTCAGGTAAAACAACGATCTCCAGCCCACAGAATCCGTTAGTAATCCGCCGACGATCGATCCGCCCGCCGCTCCCGCTGACCCTAAGGCACCGAAAATTCCAAATGCTTTGTTACGCTGCGGTCCGACCGGGAAATTGTTGCTGATAAGCGACATCGCCGCAGGAATGGAAAGGGCCGCCCCGATTCCTTGGATCGCCCTACTGGCAATCAGCCAGATCTGATCAGTCGCCAAGGCGCCGGCCAGTGAAGATGCCGCGAAAATTGCCAAACCAATCATTAAAACACGTTTTCTTCCAAGTAAGTCGCTTGCTCGTCCTCCTATCATCAGAAAACATGCGAACGTAAGCACGTAAGAAGTGACAATCCATTGCAAATCGTTCGCCTGCATGTGAAGCGCCGTTTGGATGGAAGGCAATGCGACGGTTACTGTTGAACCATTCATAACCTCGATGAACTGGGCAAAACAAACTATAATTAACAACAACATATTCGCTTTTGTTATACGATCACTCACTATTTCTCCACTCCTTCTTTAATGGATCGAGGAATGATGAGTCCTCAAGTCCTGTTTAACATTTCAAATGCTATATGATACCTATCTACATTTCTCAATTCCTTCTACGCTTGATCAATCGTCAAACTGCGGTACATCGAGTTAAGTTAAGCATGTAGATCACTTTCGCGGACGCTAACTGTCGCATATCTCTAAACGGTGGCACGAGAGGCTTCATTCGCCCGCTTAACGCCCCCAAATACATTTGTTTCTGTGTAGAGACCAAATATTGGGCATATTCATTCGAACAATATTTGTAGTGTCAAGAATGGACACGGGAATGCCTTCAAACGATTTAGCACAAGATACATCCATAATAATTTCTCCATTGTTGAACGTTATCGTTAATCCGTAAATGGAATAAAATGTTCAATCATCTCCCATTAGGCATTGGGAAGCTGTAAATCCTGTCGGTCTGTACGGCGGCTTAATTCCTTCTTATGGTGGTCAACGTCTTGGCAGCATCATCAGGCGCGTTTTGAATTGGCCAACGCTGATAAAGATAATGTCCATCCGGGACCAAGGAGCTCCCGTAGTGACATTTAAATCGCTATTTAGTATAATTAATTTAAAGTTTACTTTTTAGTCTAATGCTAAAAAAGAAAGTAGGTTGATGAAATTGAAATGTTCGAATTTTGATATGCCTTGTATCGAATCGATTTCCGAAGTGTTGCAATTTCTTTCGGGAAAATGGACTTTTCTAGTCATAACAGAGCTTCTAAAGGAACCTCAACGTTTTAATCAATTGCGAAGAAATTTAGGTAACGTAAATACGAAAGGATTAACAGATACATTACGGAATTTAGAACAACATCAAATGATTAAACGCCAAGTATTTCCCACTGTTCCAGTGACAGTCGAATACTCAATTACAGAAAAGGGACAATCATTCTCAAGCGTATTTAATGAAATAAATCGATGGAAAACAGAATGGGAATCTCCTTCTTTACCGCAACTCGTTGAGCCTCATTTCATTGAAGGGTAATGAGGCAAGCTCTTTTATATGGGTGGGTTCCATTTAACTAGTGAATCCATCCAAAATCGTGTTAAGATCAAACTGCTGATTCATTGTTACTCAGTACTGCAAATACCCTGACGTCACATAGAACTTTCGTATTAATGATAGAGAATTGAAATGGAAATAAAGTAATTAACTTCGCTTATTCCAGCTTGTATTGTATTGTCCTAACTCACCCGCCCCCACTTCATTACTCAATCGATCACTTGCCAACATCACGGCCGTATCCCCTGCAGCCAAACCCGGATTGTACGGCAAGTTTACTAAAGTATTCAAACCATCTGGATACAAAGAATCCACAAAATATACCCAATATAATATTTTTAATACATCGTCTGCCGTATACAGCATCCGAGGAATTCACATCCAATAGCAGATGAAGCGAAGCTTCGATAAACAATTCGCACGGTTTTGTAATGAGTATGCTAACTGCGTCAAAGAGACGTTTGCCTCTCTAACAAACCGGGCATACCATAAGCGTAAAAGCATCTACTTTCCATACTTACATTCTTTCCGATGTTGTATGCCTACATCTGCAAACCCTCTTCTCATTAGGATTGTAAGTGAACTTCACTTGCTTCGGGATCAACTATAACAGGCCTTCTTACTTTTCATAAGAAGGCTATTATTTTAAATATGCTTTAGAAAAATAAAGCCTCTTACCTTTTTAATTGTTAAACAATTGTAATAGTAGATGACCTTCCAAAACTATCTTCTTTTTCGCCATTCCGTTTAAACGGTCTCCTGGCTTTAGTTTTTTAAAGCATGTTTAAAAAAAGTGCGTTCTTATGAAGAATTTGATTACCTGTTATAGTTGACTCCGAGGCAGTTGAGGCACAATTACCATCCCTAATGAGATTTCTCCCATGTAGAGAGCTACAACTTACGAATGAATAAAACATACTCGTCGGGAGGAAAGCTACAATAGGGGTGAGATTAACCCAATGAGTAACTTCTGACGGTACTCGCATTTTAGCGGCCGTTCTAACGGTCATTCTTTGGGCGTTTACCATCCCAAAAGCGGGGGCGCAAGAAGATGATCGTAGATCTTGTTCGTAAGGCAGCGACGGTCAACCACGGATATATGCACGAGATTGACATGATTGACAAGGAGAACGTTAAAGGGGTTTGGGCGCTGTTGTACGAAACGCAAAAAAGTGATGGCCTTTGGAATTAGCAGCACGAAACTAACGCACAGTACAGTTTGGATGAATAGCCGGATTTAAATTTATAATTTGAATTCTCTGTATATAACTAAACGAGGACGTGATTGAATGTCAGTATACACGGATCAACAAATAGCAGTTAAAATAGTAGAACTTGAAGCGAAATATCAGCGCTTAGAAGACCTCGAGCTAATCAAACAATTGAAAGCCCGTTACTTCCGTTTTGTCGATGAGAAAAAATGGACGGAGTTTGGAAACCTGTTTACATCGGATGCCACAATTATTTCGCAAGGTGTGGATTATTCCAAGGGCGGGGCAGCAGCTTACGGGAAGATGATCGGAGATCTTGTGGATAAAGCTCCGACGGTTCACCACGGATATATGCCTGAAATCGAAATAATAGATAAGGATAATGCCACAGGGGTTTGGGCCATGGACGATTTGTTGACATTCCCCGATGTGAATGACGCTTATCCAGGGCATCACGGTTACGGCCAATACCGTGAATCGTATAAAAAGGTGAATGGTACCTGGAAGATCAGCAGCACGGATCTAACGCGGTTCCGTATGGATCCTCTAAAGAACTGGGATCCGAATACAGATCCTATAACTGGAAGGTAAATCATAAATTAGATAGCTGATATAATAAATTACCCTTTTAGACGCCCTACAAGGCACTAAAAGGGTATTTCACATGAACAGATTCCTATGAGTTCAGGACTTGAAAAATCCGTTCTTAAAAAAACCTCTAGAAGCCCGAAAAGCCATGGTAGAACGCGATCGCGATGCCATTACCCTCAAGCATATATCGGTTCCGATTTCTATTGCTTCATTATGTACACTTATTTTTCTCCCTCTCGTGTCTCAACATCGTATAATATTTTTCCAAGTACACATACTATTCTCAAGTTTTAGGGATTTTTGTGAAGGGGGAGTTGAGTGTTGAGCTTTGAAGAGACCAATCATGATAAACTCACTGCTGACTTATCCACAAATGTTCAACAAATCAAAGCACATCTCGGGAATAGTTCGGATGTAACGATACGAGAGTTTACAGTACCGATAAATCGGGGAGCTGTAATCGTTTATCTCAATAATCTTGTTAATAAAGAACTTGTTCATTCTATTATGAAATCTATATTTGAACTTTTAAAAACATATTCAGAAAAAAACACTAAAATAAATATTCCTTCTTTGAGTTATATTTGCAAAAATTTATTAGTTGTATCTGAACCTATAATTATTTCAGAGTTATCGGAATTACATAATGCAATTTTGTCAGGTCATACATTCCTACACTTTGATGGAATGGCAGAAGGTTTAGCCATTGATACAGCTAAGATAGAAAAAAGAAATGTCACGGTACCTGTTTCACAGAATGTAATCAGGGGACCTCAGGAAGCTTTCACGGAATCTTCAGAGACGAATCTATCACTTATACGAAAAAAAATAAAAAATCAAAATTTGTGGTGTGAGAGTAAATTTATAGGAGATATTTCGAAGACAAAGATTGAAGTCATGTTTATAAAAGGCATTGCTGATGAAAAAATCATTCACAGTATTCTCAAACGTTTAGATTCAATTAAGATCGAGGGTGTATTTGAAGGTAATTATATTGAAGAGTTAATTCAAGATAATAACAACACTTTATTTCCAACAGTTTACAATACAGAAAGGCCAGATGTAGTAGCTGCTGCTCTTCTAGAAGGTAGAGTGAGTATCATCGTTGACGGCACGCCGTTCGTCTTACTTGCACCAGCACTCTTCACAACATTCATTCAGTCTGCAGAAGATTACTATCATAAAGACTATGGCTTTACAAGATTACTCCGTTTTTTTGCGTTTTTCATAACATTATTATCTCCTTCAATCTTTATATCTTTAGTAACGTACCATCAAGAAATGTTACCTACACCGCTTCTAATCAATCTGGCGTCACAGAGAGAAAGTACACCATTTCCAGCTTATATTGAAGCCTTATTTTTGGAAACTGTATTTGAATTATTGCGAGAAGCAAGTATAAGAATGCCTAAGGCCATAGGCAGTCCGATTTCAATTGTGGGTGCGCTGATCCTTGGGCAATCTGCTGTAGAAGCCGGTTTAGTTTCGACTGGTATGGTTATTGTAGTAGCCCTTACAGCCATTTCTGGTTTTACATTGCCAAGCGTTGAAATTGGTATTCCGATTCGAATTTTGCGGTTTATCTTTATGGGAGCTGCGGCTGTATTCGGCTTTTTTGGAGTAATGGCCATGATTATTGTAACTATCCTTCATCTATGCCATTTGGAATCCTTTGGTATCCCATATATGAGTCCTTTTGCTCCATTTAAGTTAAAAAGTCAAAAGGACAATTTAATAAGGATGCCCTGGTGGCGAATGCATTACAAACCAGATTCCTATAGAAGACAATACATAACTGAGAAAAAAATAAATACCGAGGAAGAATACATAAAACATAGAAAAGAGTCGCCTTCATGATGAAATATTCAAAAATAATCATTTCTTTTGCAATGCTTCTTTATATAACTGGGTGCTGGAGCAGGCATGAATTGAATGAATTAAATATTACATTAGGTCTGGCGATCGACAAATTAAACGGGAGATATTACGTGAGCGCTCAAGTCGTCGTTCCGGATGCTTTAGTAGCAAAAAAATCAGACTTTCATCTTCCAGCTACTACAGTGGAAGCATCTGGCGCTACCTTACAAGAAGCGATAAAAAGAATTACTACAACCACATCCAGGAGAATCTATTTAGCGCATTTACGCACAGTCATTATTAGTGAGGAGCTTGCCAAGAGCGGCATTAGGGATATTTTGGACTTTTTCAGTCGAAATAATCAAATCAGACCAGACTTTTATATTGTCATCGCCAAGGACGTTTCAGCACAACAAGTTCTCAGTGTTATACCAAGGATTGAGAAAGTTCCTTCTCAAAGATTATATCGGACTTTACAAAATTCAGAAAAAGAGTGGGGTCCGACTACTGGCGTGTATTTAGATAAGTTGATTTTAGGTATGACGAATCAGGGGAGTGAAGCTGTTTTAACAGGAGTGACGGTAATAGGAAATGATGCATCCTCCGCTGGGTCAAAATCAAATGTTGAGCGAATGGAGGGTGCAGCAGCTATTCAATTAAGGAATCTAGCTGTATTCAAAAAAGATCGTCTGGTGGGGTGGCTTAATGAAGATCAAAGTAAAGCTTATAACTATATTATGAATAACATACAAAAAACCAGTGGGCATCTTCCATGTCTCAATAGCGATAGACTTATTGGTATTGATATTATGAAATCTAATACTCATGTTCGTGCATTTGTAAAAAACAAGCGACCTATTATTCATATACAAGTAAATTTCTTTGCAAATGTTTCCGAAGTTCAATGCCCAATGAACCTTAATCAAGAAACTCAACTAAAGCAAATTGAGGGTGAGGCTGAAAAAAAGCTAAAAGAAATTATTGTAGATACGATTGATGAAGTGCAAAAAAAGTACCGTACAGATATTTTCAGATTCGGTCATAAATTTCACCAATCCGTCCCCACGTACTGGATTTCCGTTAAAGATCATTGGAATCGAGTCTTCGAAACGTTACAAGTTGAAGTAAGCGTCGATGGTAAAATTGTGAATACGGGAAGTGATAGAAACTCTGTTATTAATAAACTAGAACAGAAAGAGGAGTCAGCTGAATGAGAATTACTTTTATTGTAATACTTTTCTTTGCACTCGTTTTTTACGAACTCCCTGTGCTCATTTCTGAGAAACGTAAAGCTGAGGCTATTGCCTTCATAACTCTAATGCTTTTTGCTTTTTTATTATGTGTGATCAGACAAACAAGTATAGAGACTCCGAACCCATTAGATTGGATTCTTCATTTGTATAAACCGCTTAATGACATTTTTGGGGTCAGATAATTTAGGAGAAAGTGAGTGATCTAGTGAATAAAATCAATCAATTTCAATTTATGCTACTTATCTCATTATTTACAGTCGGGAATTCTATCCTTTTACTCCCGGAGCTGTTATATCGAACTGCATACCATGATTCGTGGTTAGCGATCATTATTGGTATTGGCGCTTCCCTGTTAATAAACATGTTGTTACTTAAGCTGTCTCAATTTTATCCTGATCTCACTTGGGTGGAGATTAGTGAAAAGTTACTAGGAAAATGGTTCGGTGGCCTGGTATCCGTGTTTATGTTATTTTATTTGCTTTACGGAGTTACAGTGTTACTTTTTCTTTCAGGACAATTTATTAACATTGAAATTATGCCGGAAACACCACTAGTCGCCTTTTCTATCACAATGGCCGTAATTATGGTATTTGGGGTACGCCTTGGATTAGTAACGCTAGGAAGAGCTGCTGAAATCTTTTTTATGCTTGTCACACTTCTTTTTATCTTACTGCTGGCATTGCTAGTCCCTCAAATGGAGCTAACAAACATTAAACCAGTATTAGAAACTCCCATCAAAAATATTATTCATGCATCCTTTGTCTATTTTTCAATATCAGGAGGCCCTTTAGTATGCTTTCTAATGATACTTCCCAATACGTTGAGACCCAATTTTAAGTCATTTCAACTCGGAAGTCTAATTGGAGGTTTGTTCATATTTTTAACTACATTAACATGTATCTTAGTGCTGGGACCTAATATGCAGTTCGAAACCTATCCAAGTTATTCAATCGCTAAAAAAGTAAACGTTGAAGACTTTATTACAAGAATCGAATTGATTTTCGCCGTAATTTGGTTTGTAACTATTTATTACAAATTAGCACTATACTTTTATGCCACAATTAAAGGGTTTTCCGATTTATTTAAATTGTCGAAATTCACTTCAATTAGTTTGCCGATTGCAATAATAGCGGTAGTATTAAGCACAGTTATTTTCCCCGATACTGCTTATGAGAGTATGTGGCTATTGACAATTTATCCTTTTTATTCTTTTACTGCAGGAGTAATTCTACCGATTCTTTTATTATGCGCGCATTTTATTAAGGCAGTGGTAAGTAAATTGATGGTAAAGGAATCACGATGAATATCAATTTCCTTTAATTTTGTTAGGTAAAAGCCAACAGATTAAATTAATTTGGATAGCTATAACGGCTGAGCTTATGAGATATATTTGCTATCCCTAGATAAATTCATTTTGTAAGGGTTAGAAGGTCAAGCCCCCAAATCGTAAATTTGAAAAAGCCCTATGCTGTACTCATGTGCCGTTTCCCATCCGTTTGATCCAGATTCCTACGGCTATGCACACTCAGAACTGAGAACCAACATGGGGTTAAATTGCTGAACCAGGAATCCGTTCGCGCCATGAATTTTGACTCCGTCGAAAACTGCTTCATTGGCTCGTCTTACCGCATCTCCAAATTTCTTGATGAAAGCCTCTATTTCGGTAATTTATACCTCTATAGTTGGTTCCAAGGCAATTTAAGCTTCAATGCCCATCATAAATGAGAAGAGGTCTTGACCCATATTGGGCTCATCGCACGGAGATGATGGTCTTCCGTATGGATAATCCTCTTGCGAACAGGGATCCTATTAGAGATCCCGTAACCGGAAAGTTACGACCAAATGGATAAAATGAAATGTCACTCTCCAAAACGCTGTAATATACAAGAAGTTATGTCCATAAAACAAAAATAACCATGTTTGACGCGGCTGTACTGGATGAATGTTCCTATCTGAATTACTTTCGTCAATTTCGACGCATAGAACAGTACTGCGGGTGGGATAATCAAGACTCCCCTGATTCAGCAGATCTAATTTTGTAATTAACTCAAGGAGTAATATCTAATAATTAACTCAAGAGGTGAATTTAAATCAATGAATATCGAGGAAAAAAAAACCGATTTGTTGTCCACGTTTTATTTCAGGCATGCAACCAAAGAATTTGATCCAACGAAGAAAATATCCGATGAGAACTTTCGATTCATTCTCGAGGCCGGTCGCCTTTCTCCGAGCTCGGGGGGCAATGAGCCGTGGAAATTCTTGATCGTACAGAGTCCAGAATTCAGAAAGGAACTCGCTCCTCACGTAACCGGGGCGGCGCGGTCGCTGCCTACATCGAGCCACTTCGTTATCATTTTGGCCAGAAAAGGGCTCACTCATGATTCTTCATACATCTTGGAACAGCTAACCCAAGTGAAAGGTATGCCTATAGAAGTTTATAAAAGCATGGAGCAAGCTTATGCGCAATTCTACGAAGATCTTCATCTGAATTCTGAGCGCGAACTACTGGACTGGTCTTCAAAGTCAACGTACTTGGCGATGGGAAATATGATGACGGCGGCGGCGCACATCGGCATCGATTCATGTCCGATTGAAGGCTTCGATATGGATGCCGTCAATGAACTGCTCGATAACAAAGGTTTACTTGGAAACGACGAATTCGGATTGAGCGTAATGACGGCATTCGGCTATCGGTCCAAAGAACCAAAACGTCCCAAAACGAGACGCCCCATGGAAGAAATCGTTCAATTCGTATAATACTACGTCACCAAGGGCGGGGCGTCCTAATCGACGTCCGATACGTCCATCTCAAGCGATTCGTTTACCCAAGCGCAGGCTTGAGAAGAAGGTAGTGCATCACAAAAGCAGAAGATGCGGGTATATGTAGCGACTGAATATCTATGCAGGATTTGTTCATCCAACCTTAGCGTAAAGAATACATATCAGGGAAACATCGGTACGGCTAGTAATATGTATAAATAAGGGAATGGTATCTGGGAAATATCAGTCGCTTGGAGCCGCATATCAGGTTGTATCTTTTTGCGAACTAGGATTCTATAATATCGCCCCTGGAAACCGGACGTCTTGTTACCGAAAAGTAAATCCGATGTGTGATGATCAAGCTTGCCAATCGCGAGAGCAATTCGACCATGTACTTTTATAAATTAAAAGTACAATTTGAATTGTGAAATACAATAAAAGAGCTTACATAGAGGTAGCTCTGCTTACTTGGTGAAATATTGTGTCTAGGTTCAAAATAAAGATTAACGAATCGAGTTGTTTGTTCATTACAACCTATCCAAAAATTCGGGTAATAAGCATGAAAGGTCTCGTAATTAATTCTCGTATACCTCGTCTGTGCTCTTTTCGTACCTTCATTCCTCCACGTTACTGTTTGGCTATTGCAACACCACTTCTGAATTTCTAATCTCTGTCCCCAGAGTTCTTACAATCTTATAATCCTTAATTCCCAGAAAATCAAACATAGATTTCAAATATTTATGCTTATAAGAAGGTCCCGAGATGATTCCATCTTTCTTTCGCTTGCAATACGCTGTAAAAGCCATTAGAGCCGTGCCCCTAGGGAAATCCGCTCATATCCTATTGTGAATGCCTGTTGTATACATCGACGCAAGGAGCTGAGGTGCACTTGAGGATAGTACAAATCTCAACGAATACAATTCCTGTCCCACCTAAGAATTACGGAGGTACGCAGCGTGACGTACATTATTTGACTGAGGAGCTAGTCAAACGGGGACATGAGGTGTTTCTGTTCGCCAAAAAGGGCTCGACATCGAACGCGACCCAAACGTTTGAATACGAATCGAACGATCAAACTAAGCAGTTGGATTTCATTATCAAGAATATGCCAAAGAACATCGACATCATCCATGATCATTACGGGATCGTCGCGAAAGCAAACCCTCCGATTCCAACCATCTGCCAATCCCATTCCAAAGCAATTAAGTCGAGCGTTCAGATCCGGGTCTACGTCAGCAAATTCATTTTGAGTAAGTACGGTAAAGGAAATGGTTACGCCATTTACAACGGCATGAGTATGAATGACTATACCTTCCGAAAAAAAAAGAAAAAGTACCTGCTCTTCCTCGGAAGGCTAATTAAAGAGAAAGGCGTTCACCTAGCCATTAAAGTAGCCAAGAAGACACGGCGAAAGCTTATCATCGCCGGCACGCTAAATGACAAGAAATACTACCGGGCCAAGATCAAGCCTCATTTAGGTAAAAAGATCCGCTATATCGGCCCTGTCGGTGGCGACCGTAAACGCAGACTGCTGGCCAACGCGCACTGCGTCCTGTTCACCTCTACATGGGATGAGCCGTTTGGGCTCGTCCTCGTCGAAGCAATGGCGAGCGGTACGCCCGTGCTCGGTTTCCGCCGTGGTGCCGTTCCCGAAGTGCTTCGCGGCGTGCCGCGGCTCATATGCAACACGACTACCGGAATGGCATCGAAGGTTCGCAACCGCAAGCGGCTTCCCAGCGCCCGCGCGTTAAGAAGGTACGCCAGAACCCGGTACTCCGAGCATAACATGACGGACGCATTCTTGCGGCTTTATCGGAATGTGATCAATAAGAAGTTATATAAAATAAAGAAAAACGCGTTATGGAATCGGCGTAAAGCAAAGCTTCAACGTCCTTCGAATGGAGATGAGGGTTAAATGATTACCGTAATCGCATGCACGATGAGGTCCTCCTGCATCGACAACGTGTTTGAAAATTATGATCGCCAGCTTTGGAAGAACAAGAAGATGATAATCGTATTGAACAATGACAAAATGGACATCGAGGTCTACAAGGAGCGAGTCAGCCAATATCCGGAAGGCGAAGTCACAGTTTACCAATTACCCCAAAAATACCGGTTAGGTAAATGCTTGAACTTTGCCATTAAAAAGGCGGACAACGGCCTCATCGCCAAGTTCGACGACGACGATTACTACGGACCTAAATTTCTTCGGGAGGCAGCTCGCGCAATTAAACACGGCAGAGCATCTATCGTCGGTAAACACACCGCCTATCTCTATTTCGAAGCGAAACGTGCCCTCATGGTGTTCCGGCGCGGCAGCGAGTGGAAGTATAAACGCAACGTCAAAGGCGGCACTTTTGTATTCCGCAAATCTGTATGGCGCCGGGTCAAATTCCCCGCTAACCGAAAAGCTGGCACGGATGCTAGATGGCTCTCTAGGTGCATACGACGAGGCTTCCGCATCTATTCCGTCTCCAAACGGCATTATGTCTGCATCCGCCGCAAAAACTGGCAAAGTCATACGCAGAGAAAAAGCACCCACCGGTATATGTCGCACTGCAGGCTCGTACGCCTTACAAAGAATTTCCGCCGTTACGTCAAATAGTGCAGGCAGTGATTAACGGAAGCAAGGTCAACCAAATGGCCAGTTGACCTTGCTTAAGTGTTCCAAGGAGAAAGGCGAAATCATTCATTCCCTAGCAGATCAAGCATCCGTGCATTCTTCCTATTTACATACTGTCACACTACGTAAAACATATATCAGACTGACTCAGAAAACACGAAGAAGAAAAAGCCTATGTTCCTGGCTTTATCCGATTTCCTCTGGACCTTCTCGTTACTTACATAATTAACAGCCGTATTCATCACTGCATTACAGACATTTTTAAATGAGTATCCGCTACCCGAAATTGGTTTCACTATTACCTTACAGTCCGAATTTCAATCCAATAGAAGGACACTGGTTATGGCTTAAGCCGGTATGGTCAACAAAGGCTTTTTCGAAATGTTCTATAAGATAAAACTTCGTGTGAGCCAATTTCTGAACTAAATCAACGAACATCCGATAAAAACAATATACCGCCTGCATAAAAGGTAGTATCAATCGCTAGTGGAGCGTTGAAACGAATCCTCAACCTTTCAGAATTTTTATCACTGACTATCTTTATTTTTTAGCCAGTAAATCTGCCATTAAATTAACATCCTCTACAAAAGGGCAACCAGAATTAATCTCTGGTTGCCCTTTTTGTTAGTGACCATTTTTAAAATATTACTTTATGGATTCTTTCATCTACCTGTTATTACAACGCGGTATGGATTCGCTTGCGGTTCTCGAAATAGACAATTTCCGTATATCCTGTGTCACGAGCCAACTGTTCAGCTTCCTCCAGCATCGTTCCAATATCGTCGGGAAAATGCGAATCGGAACCAAGTGTGATGGGAACGCCATGCGCGTAGAGCCTATTCAAGAATGTTGGATTCGGGCACATCTCCTTTACAGGATAACGGTAGGCCAAGCCAGTATTAATCTCGGAAGCAACATCTGCCTCTTTAAGCGTCTTGGCCACATCATCGTACAGTTCCAGCATATCCGCCTCTTTCGGTCTATAATTGAATACTTTCAAATTATCGAGATGGGCAATAATATCGAAGATACCTGAACGAGCTGCCTGCTTCACATGCTCGAAGCCTTGAGCGTACAAGTCGAGCAAGTTTCTTTTCTCGAACAAATGTTGCAGCTCAGGGTTGTCAAACCCCCATCCGTCGATAAAATGCACACTTCCGATCACATAGTCCAGCTCATATTGGTCAAGCAGCTTCTTCAGCTCAACTTCCCCGCCCGGGAAAAAGTCCGCCTCCACCCCTAGCGAGATCGGGTAGCCCTTCTTCTGCGTTTTTTGTACCACTGACAAATACTCATCAATGGAACCAATCCGCACCTGTTCCAGCCAATTATGCTGCAAGCGGCCCAGATCGCTATTATCGAGTGTCATATACCGTTCATAATAGTTGCGAAACTCATCAAAGCGATATAGATGATCGACAATGCCAAACCTCTCGATTCCTCGCAGCTGTCCCGCAGTCATATAGGTTTCGATCCAATGCTCGGAGAAGCTGCCTTCCGATAATCTCTTCTGCAAGCGTTCAATCTGTGTGGTCATCCAGGACAATGAATGCTTTCGTTCTTCACTGCCAGCGAGATTTGCAATGGCGGATGCCGTTCTCTGCAGCCATTTGAAGGAATAAGGTCCTTCTTCAAGATGGAAATGAAAATCTACCTTCACTTGTTTGTCTCCTCCATCCTCAAAACCGCCCGATCCATCAAATATGCTGCCAGCATCCGAACTCCGAATCCCGTAGCCCCGACGGCATGCTCACCCTTCGCCGAAGAAGCTGACTTAGCACCATTCATATCGATATGCACCCATTTGAGCGAAGCATCCACGAATTTATGCAAGAACAGTGCTGGAGTAATGACTCTAGCTCCAGGTACATTACTGATGTGGCTGATGTCGGCGTAATCACTGTCCAAATAGGATTCATATTCGAGCTCTAAAGGCATCTGCCATAGCTTCTCACCAAAAGGAGCTCCGGACGCCTTAAGCGCAGCGGTTATTGCATCATCTCCAAAAGCAGCCACGATTTTGGAACCAAACGCATGAGCTACTGAGTTAGTTAATGTCGCCACATTAATCGCTTCGCTTGCACCGATCGTGTGCGCATGAATCAGAGCGTCTGCGAGAATAAGTCGGCCCTCTGCATCCGTATTGCAAACTTGGACAGTAAGTCCGTTCGCATAACGAATTGTCTCTCCAGGCAGAAGAGCGTCGTAAAATGGACAATTCTCGGCTACAGGAATCAATACCGCTACATTCGCTGCAGTACCGCTATTAACGATAATGTCCAAAGCCCCAAGCACAGCCGCAGCACCTGCCATATCCATCCGCATTTCACTCAAGTCGTAATCCCGTTTCAAGCTAATTCCGCCTGTATCAAACGTTATACCTTTGCCAATTAATGCCGTAAGCGGAAGTGAAGCATCCGTACAGTACCGAAGCTCGATAAATACAGGTGAATGGCTGCTGCCTCTGCCTACTGCTGTCAGACCTGCGAATTGCTGCTCATCTAGTCCCGCTCCCTCGTAGAGCTTAATTTGAACTTGTGTTTCAGCAAATCGCTCTGCGACTCTCTCCGCCAACATCCGGGGGCGAAGCCCATTTGGCGGTTCATTGGTCAGCTCGCGTGCCCAGATAACACTCTCGGCGCGTATATTTCCAAGTTGAATCGCCTGGTGGTTATCCTCTGTCTCATGAACATTCAAATATAAATGCGTCGCCATCTTCTCCCCTGGCTTGGACTTATACTTCGTAAAGGAATAGGTGCCGAGCTTCCACCCTTCAACCCATCCGGAAATGAGATCCGTATCAAGCTGTTTGACCAAATCTCCTCTAATCAACGCTTCGAAAGAAACGACCGCCGACTGACGACGCTCCTGCCATATGGAACGGCCCGCATTCCCTGCTGCCTCTCGAATGATAGCCTCATTGAAACCATCCGTCTTGCCAAGTCCAACGATCAGGAAATCATGTTCATCATTTCGGCCGTAAAACCAGTTCACAGCATGCCTTGTGCCAATACTGGACACTAGCTTCAATGCCCGGAAGCTTTGCAAAACGTCTGGAAGTGCATCTAGCCGATCCTCGAATACCGGAATAATGATGGTTTCTGATAGGATGTTCGATCCAAAATCAATATTCATCACACTACCTCCCCGTCGTCTTGTCTGATCCAAGTGTCAAATGAACGCTTGCCTTCATGAAGGCTAATGACTCTCGCCCCTCTTTTTAGATTGCCATAAGTGTTATACCCGGTCGCTCGGCCATAGCACATGCGAATCCCATGCCATGTTCCACAGTAGTCATTATCATGATCATGGCCGACAAAGGTTCCCATCACATCCCCCAATTCAACCATCGCACTGAACAATCCGCTATTGATTTTTGGACATTCAACATCTTCTCCCTTTATTCCGGTAACTTGCTCACCTGTCCATGCGAATTCGTACTCAGGGAACGGAATATGGAAAAATGCGAGTGCAGATAGAGGGGTTCCATTATGCTTGGTATACTGGCGGGATTGCTCCATATACCATTGAATCTGATCATGATGAATCCATTCATATCCACCAATTCGCTCAGGCGCATACGAGCCTGAATCAATAAAGTACAGCATACAACCATCGTCACTTCCGTCTGAACGCTTCACAGGCAGCGTATAATTGCCAACTCCATGAATACCGGAAAGTCCCGCCATCGTCAAGCAACCGGCGTATTCTTGCTGAACAGCTAGAAGTTGTTCCCTCGTCACAGCTTCTTCAGCATCATGATTGCCGAATACAGCAGCCCAAGGAATCCCCGAACGGACAACCGGCCCAATCGCCTTGCGGCACGAAAGCAGCGGATCTGTTACACCATGGCTCCCATGCAGATCACCTGTCAGCACGACAAGATCCGGCTGTTCTGCGGTTAGAATTTGTTCGATAAGCTGTACTGTCCTATCATCATCTCCACGCTCTTTTGCATGTTCATCTCCAATATGCAAATCGGTCAGCTGTACGATTTTAAATGTCCCGTCCGGTCGAAATTTCAGTTCATTATTCAAGCTGTATACCTCCTTTTTAACTCATGCCGCCAGCTACATGGACACGCTACTTGAAGTAACGAGAACTACCTTCTTCCATGCCCTTCTTCTCCATCTATAGAACATTAAGCCTGCTCTAACCCATTCATCAATTGCAAAAGCAATCCAAATTCCCGCTAAGCCCATATTTAATGTAATTCCCATAACATATGCTAGTGGCACACTTATTCCCCACATGGATATAATTCCAATGATAACTGGAAAGCGCACATCTCCTGCTGAATTGAGTGAGCTAATAAGCACCATATTACATGCCCTTGCAGGCTCTAGCCATATGGATAGCAGGAAAAGCTCGGTGCCAAGTTGGATAATATCCGTATCTGAGGTGAACAGTCGAAGTAGTGGCTCTGAAATGAAGTATAAAATGACGCTTACGCTACCTGTTAGCAGAAGCCCGACCTTTAAGCTGTACACTCCTGAACGATACGCGTCCTCCTTTTTATCGGCTCCAATCAAATGCCCTACAATAATTTGTGTTCCTGATCCTACTGCCATCGAAATAATAAATATAAAAGAGGTCATATTTTGCGTATATATTTTTGTTGTAAGTGCAGCCGCTCCCAGCAGCGTAATAAAATAAGTAATGATGCTTTGCGATAAATTATAAGAAACCGGCTCTCCAGCAGATGGCAAACCAAGCTTAAATAGATAGCGCAGGTCTCCTCCTTGGATTCGCCTAGGACTAATCAAACGAATAGGATGCTCAAGCTTGCGATAGCAAAGCACTAGAAAGCCAAGCAACGATATAATTCTGCATACCCAGGTTACAGCCGCGACTCCTTCTACACCAAGCACTGGCAAGCCGAATGGCTCCATTAATACCAAATAATTGCCTAAAATATTAATTACATTGATCACGAGAGACAGCACCATCATTTCCTTTACAATACCTCGGCAGCGCAGCATAGTCCCTAATGTCATCGTTAATGCAATCATAAACATCGAACCGCCTACTATAGACAAGTATGCCTCTCCAATTCTACTAACCTCATCGGATAAGTGAAATAGTGAAATAAACGCTTCAGGAAAAAAGAATAAAGCCGCACTAATAATAAGACCCAGCATTAGGTTCAGCGTCAATGATGTAGAACTTATTCGCTCCACTCCTCCAAACTGCCCTGCGCCAAGCCATTGATTCAACATTACCGCAGTACCAATTGTAATAAATCCAAATATCATTCCCGCTACAGTAAGTACTTGATTGGCTATTCCAACTGCAGCTACCGCTTCATCCGAATACCCGCTTAACATCATAGTATCAACTGCACCTAGCAGCATACCAAACAATAACTCAATAAAGATAGGCCAGGTCAGCGTAAACAATCCAGGGGTATTCAAAGCTGCTGAACGCTTAGAAGACAACTTCATCAGCTCCCTGCTCTATGAATATCGGCTGACTAAAAGCACCAAAGCCGCCCTCCAAATATGCAGCTATTCGGACATATCCCTCATTGCCACGGCATGTGTAGGTAAGCTCGTTAAAGCGACCCGCTTGTTCGTACAGTACTTCTCCATGTTTACCAATTAGCGTCACAAATTTTCCAAAGCCCAATACCCTGCAGCCATGTGGTAATACCGCATCCCATCTTTCAAAGGCAATATCATATTGAGGGGACCCATCACCGTTAATAACCTCAATGCCTGTGTAGGATTTCATCGCAAGCATGTACTCAAGCTTCCAATCTTGCGAGTAAACTCGGTTAGAGTGAACTAGGACAGAAAATCCCCCGTGCGCTATACACGCTGCCGATAAATGGTCATAATGCTCCACGCTGAAGTCATAACTGAAATGATCCATTAAGTGCTCCGGTAAATGAACAAGAAGCATATGGCATTCAGGACTGCTAACCTCAACAGCCTCAAACAAGGTTGGTATATTGCTTTCTTCCGCATGAGGTGTAACTAAATTATGATCCGAAATCGCAAGCATATCATAAACACTGTACATCCGGTACACTGTTGTAAGGGGATGATGACACTCACTGATTGTTGTATGGTTATGAAGACTTCCTTTTAGCCATACTCCGCTTTGTCGATAAGGACTAACAAGCTTCATCCTGTTTCTCTCCTTCTATCTCTATGGTGCTCTATGTTGAATCAAGTTAGCTGCGCTTGTTATTCCTTAATAGAACCAATCATAACGCCTTGTGCAAAATATTTTTGCAGCAGCGGATACACGATTATAATCGGTGTGATAACAATAATAATCGTCGCCATTTTCAAAGAAGTTCCTGTCACTGTAATTTTCGCTGCCATTTCCAACTGAATAGCGTTCGTTACACTTGTTAACGTATCTGCCAGTGCCTTTTGCTTCGTCAGCATCTCCTGCAAAACAGTAGACAACGGCTTTAAGGATTCGTCCCTTACGTAAAATGCGCCAGTAAACCAGTCATTCCAATGTCCTACTGCATTAAAGAGAGCAATAGCTGCAAATACAGGCTTGCTTACCGGTACAACCATACGCATGAAAATCGCAAAATCCCCGCAGCCATCTATCTTTGCAGCTTCCTCTAGACCAGCCGGTATTTGTTCAAAGAAGGACCGCATAATCATCATGTTCCATACACTGTACAAGGCTGGAAGCACATAAACCCAAATGCTGTTTGTCAGCGATAGATTTTTGAGCACAAGATAGTATGGAATCATGCCGCCACTAAACAGCATCGTAAAGAAAATAATAAAAGTAATCTGCTTATGACCAGGCAGTGAACGGCTTTTCAAAGCATAAGCAGCCATCGCTGTCAGTACTACGCTTAAAACCGTCCCTACTACCGTTCGAAACATCGAAACAAAAAATCCATTAATAATGTTGGATTGCTTGAACACTTCCGTGAAGTTTCCAAACGTAAATGCCCTCGGCCAAAAATAAATACCGCCCTTTGCAGCATTCGACCCTTCATTAAACGCTAGAGCCAGTACATTTAAGATCGGTAAGAGAATACTTAAGCTTAGCAAGACAAGAATCGTAAAATTTATAAAGCTAATTAACTTGTCGAGTATTGTGGAAGACGTAGCTATTTTCTTCATGTGACGCTTCTCCCCGTTTCATGTGACAGAAGCCCTCTGCCTAAATAGGAGAAGGCTTCTGCGAGGTATGACTACATGTAATAATTACCTGTGAACGATTAGAATTGCAATTTGGTTTGTGGGTTTTTATCTTTCGCTTCTAGTAGCTTGATATATTCCTCTAGGCCAGCAGCTTGAAGCTGCTTCGCTGCTGCATCAAGAATCGTTTTCGCTTCATCCATGTCCTTCGCATAGTATGCGCGGATCATGCTTTCTTTGTACTTATCTAGCGCCATCGTTAGCTGCAATCCTTTGCCAAATTCTCCAATAAAGGCAAGGGCAGCATAACCGTCCTTCACATCCGCATTTTTATTCTTTTCGTCATAACCCCAATAATCAGCAATGGATAAAGCTACTTTATCTTTATCAGGTGCTAATGAAGAACCATAAGTAGCTTCACCGAAATCAACCAAATCGTTTTTGTCAGTGCCGCCTAGGTACCAGCCCCAGTCATTGCCTACTCCACCAAAGCCCAGCTTCTTTGCCTTTGCTGGATCTTTCTCAAGCAAATCCATCACTTCTTTTTTCGGTACTGGGTTTCCTTTGTCATCCAAGTCGTAGTCGCGTCCTTCAATACCATACATCCAAAGCAGCTTACCTTCTCGAGTGGCAAGGAAATCAGCAAGCTTTACAATATCCTCTGGGTTTTTAGTTGTTTTTGGAACCGACCATCCACCATATCCGCTTTTGAAAAGCAATTCCATTTTATAAGGACCATCCACCGAGTTTAGTGGACCTACTGGAATATAACGACCATCCTTATTTTCATCCACATAGTTATGCATCTCGCCTATAATGGCAAAGGAATTGTTCAACATACCCTCTTTGGCACGTGTTTCTTCCATGGTGTAGTACTCTAGCTGCATAAGTCCTTCTTTAAGCAGCTTCTGAACAAATTCCACACGCTTCAAGCCATAGTCCGTTTGGCTTTCATGCATAATTTTCCCTGTTGCTGCATCATGCTTGAAGCCTTCACCGTTATAGCCTGTCCATACTAAATCGTTATATAGGCTTGCACGATCGCCGCCGCCCCATATAATTGGACCGATTGGAGAGACTTCTTTTCCGTTATTATCTTTGAAGTGTCCCTCTTTAATTTTCTTTGCAAGCTCATACAGCTGCGACGAAGTCGTAATCGTGCGCGGATCTACACCAAGCGCATCTGCAATATCTTTACGGATGTACGGGCCAGAAATATACTTTCGAACACTGTAGCCACCTTCACGGGGAATATTAATGTGCACGGAATAAGCTGAGCCATTATACTCTGGACGAAACATTACGCCATACTCCGTATCCATTGGCAAATATCCTTTTTCAAAATATTTGCTGTATATCTTCGTGTTTTTCAAATAAGGAGCAAGATCATGGAACATATCCTCGCGCGCAGCTTTATTGATGATCTCCATCTCTGGACGGCCGCTGTGGTTCAAATAGTAGCCGATAAAGTCAGGCAAATCTCCTGCAACCAGACCAGCAGCTAACGCCTTTGTAGAATCGTCATGTCCAATCGCTTGTAGAGTTAGTTCAATACCTGTCATTGCCTTGAGCTTCGCCTGAATTTCAGGATTCATTGCCTCATCGACATCACTACCCATGAAAACCAAACCTTTAACTTTGCGATCCGCAATCCAGGTTGCCGGCTTGTCCAATGGAGTACCGCTGTTGCCTGAATTGCTTGTTGAATCAGAAGAAGACTTCCCTGTACATGCCGTCAATACAATCATTGCTGCCAACATTAGTAAAAGCGATTTCGACCAGCTTTTGTTCTTCATTGCTGAATTCTCCCTCTCCCTGACTATCTTTTTCTATTTGTGAAGGCTTGCGCCATATCACCACAACGAAGTTTCAAACCATTTGCGAGATGCTTTATTAACAGCTAGTACAAGAATCAAGCCGATAATACTTTGCATCAAACCAAGTGCTGTTCCAAAGCCAAACTGTCCACTTTCAAGGCCCATATAAATAATGTAGGTGTCCAGTATTTCGGATATATTCATATTGCCTGGCGTTTTCAGCATGTAAATCTGATCAAAGCCTGCTGATAGAATATTGCCAAGGGATAATATAAAAACGATAAGAATCGTTGAGCGTATGCCTGGGAGTGTAACATGCCATATCTGACGCAATCTGCTGGCACCATCTATTTTCGCAGCCTCATATAACGAAAGGTTAATGCCCACTATGGCAGCAAAATAAATTATGGAGCTCCAGCCGATCTCCTTCCATATATGGCTCCAGAACATAATCGGATAAAACGCACTTTCCTTCATTAAGAAGAACGTGCTTCCATCTCCGCCAAACCATGAAATAACTTGATTGACTAGTCCTGTATCCGGCGCAAGCATGCGCTCGGTAAGTCCAATGACTATGACCCAAGATAGAAAATGCGGTAAGTATGCAATACCTTGAAATAATCCTTGTATTTTTTTACGCTTTATTTCAGCAAACATTAGGGCAAGAATAATTGGAAATGGCATGGCCAGAAATACTTTCATGGCACTAATGACCAGTGTATTTTTTATAATTTTCCAGCTCTGCGGGTCCATGAAAAACATTTCAAAATATCTTAAGCCAATCCATGGACTGCCTAAAATCCCTTTGTTGAATTGATAATCCTTAAATGCCAGTACAAGACCAGTCATAGGCCAATATGAGAAAATAATAAAGAATACAATACATGGCAGCAGCATCAAATAGAGTTGATAATGCCTACCTATTCGCTTCAACGTTCTATTTCCTGCGGTTGGTTCGATATGTCTCTTATCTCCTCCAGCAGCTACCGATACTTTCGAGCTCATGCTGTTCGTACTCCTTTCTTCTAAGAAGCTTCTTCATTAATCAAAGCCTTCAGCTTCTCCACCTACATCGTTGTAATGCTGTCTGCTCCTAGCTGCAGACATCTCTGCAACTGCTCTGTCTTATTTTCTATATAAACAGAACCTAAAAGCTCGTGCTCCCTGCAGCAGTATCAGTTCTCCCTTGCCCATCACTCGTACATCGACCTCTGCGATATCTGCTTGATGCTGAATAGCTTCCATGAAGGAGTTCCAAGTATTGTCTGGTGCATGACCAAAACCTGTATGTGCGGTTACAAGTGTGTATTTCCCCAGCTTCATAGCATAAGCTCTTTTTTCATAATCAAGCTCGTTAACAATTTCCTTTGTTTTGCTCTGCAAAAGCAAATCTTGCAGCAAAATTAAATTCCAACTCAAACTCGTCATAGCGCCCAGTTAAAAAAAGATAATCAGGATATTGCAGCACTGTATCCTCAGAGAGCTTGGCAACCCAAGGAGAAAAGCTTCGGCATTTTATAGCATTGTTTTGCTCGTCCATCTCCACTAATCGAAGCCAGCCGTTTCCGCCTCGGTAACGATCCTGATAATTCACCAGCATTTGAATTACTTCCTGTCTATTTTTGTTGGAGCGAACTTGATGCACGTTGCCATTAAAATGTCCATTAACAGTCATAAACACTTGTTCATACGGGAAAATAAGCTGTTCCCATATGAATGCACCATTCTCTGATTGATGCGGTACGTTTGTTTCACCATCAGGAAGCATATAGATCAGGTCGTGAGATACTAGAATAGTTGGATAATTAGCATACTTATTTAATATTTCCTTGCACCAAGCTGCGTCCTCATGCAGATTTTTCATATCGACCAATAGCCACAAGTAGCAGTAACTGCCTGCATTTTTAATCGCATATGAGCTATAACGTGAAGGTGAGAAGCCTTTATAATAAGCTTTGCTAGCAAAGCGCTCCGGTCCGAAAAATCGAAGATACGCATGAGTATCATCGTAATCATGGTTGCCGGCAGTTGCCATATAGGCAGAATGACTCTCATCCAGCTTTAACACCGCTGACGATGCCCTATTCCATTCAACGGTAGAGTCATTATTATGAACAAAATCACCAACAAAGGCGGTCATCTCAATTTGCAAATGATGCTGCTGCTTCGCAATCCACTCTGTCTGCGCATCGAGCATTTCTGGATTCAAGTACGATTGCATTTGTGGATCAGGTACAAACACGAAGTGATAGTTATTGTCTCCTGTAAGCTGCGGTTCTCCAGTATAGCTGCCTTTAAGAAGCTCCTCTTCTGCAGTAAAAGAAAGCAAATCTTTCGGATGAAGCGCCTGACCTGAAATTCTGATTTCCTGAATAACTCCGCTGAATAAGGAGTCGACTCGACCAGCCCATTCGGAAGCTCCGATATTCCATCCGTTTCCTTCTATAGCTGCTATACCGACAATAGGCTCAACAGGACTGTTATAATCACAGATGCCATTTACATATATCAAGGTTCTTTTAGTATCATTAACAATGGCAATATGATGCCATTTGCCCTCATCCAAGTAACGTGACCAGCTTGTAGTAGAGGTTCTCATATTCATTGGGTGGCTGACCCATTGGATCTCCTTGCAGTTGGACACAGACATGGTCGCCAGCACCTCAGCTTCGCCGCTTCGGTCAAGCTCTGCACCTTGCCCTTGTCGTGTTACAACTCCCATCCAGCTGTGAATCTTCTCATCAAATGGAGCTGGCAGGCGAATAATCGCTTCAAATGTAAAGCCTTCATCAAAAATCTCATTATTTAATGGCGCATGCTCTTCTGTGCGAAAATAGTAACCATTTCCTTTATCGTTTACATCGTTATGGAAGTGCAGGAAGGTATCAGCCCCGCTATGTTCCCACGTCATACTATTGACTGCTTCTACCGGCTCAGTATTTGTTGTCGTTGCAATTGCTAGTTTAATGCTATTGCCATTCCCGCTTTCATCCCGTATAACGAGGTCCTTCTCTTTAACAGATCCGCCTAGCACGCTTTCTAGTGAAAACCTCCAATGAGCGAGAGGTGTGAAAGGATGCTTTAATGCCATTGCATCATATGCTCGTTCATGTTTCATTTACATAACCTCCACTGCTTTGTTCATGAATAACGCCCTTACATCCAGCCAATTGTTTACTCTCGTAAAGCCTGTTGCAAATCGATTATGAGGGGCACTATACAATATCCCTTTCCCTCTGAATAACTGAAGCTGATTCACATTGTCATCAATTAAGTAATCAGCGTGAATGATGCTTTTATCTCCGCAAAATACGATATGACTATCTGGAATGCTAGGAAAATGCTCCTTAAGCCATTCGTACTTTGCCTTAAAGGAAGCCGGCACCTCCATCGCTGCTGTTGCAATGAAAATCTCATATTGCTCCTGGAGCTCAAGGATTACCGTCTGACTATCCGAAATGACATCTAGCCCTCTGAAAAACGTTTCAGAAGTATAAAAGCTCTCGATTTCTTTTCGAAAATGCGGTCTGACTTGAATCAAGTTTTTACTTTTAAGCTCATCTTCAGTAACATCCTGATCATATAGTTGATTAAATAATTTCAGAAGTGAGATTGATGTATTGGCAATAACCTCATCCATATCTATAGCAATCCGCTTCAAATTCTAGTTCCTCCTGCTCATCTAAGCTGTCTATTCTGTGTAGCCCCTTCTTCAAACAAAACTTCTTCTATTCGCTACTCTGCCTCAGCTATGAAAACCCGTATATCTCTATCCGACAAATATTGCTTCCATTCCGGACTGCAGTGCTTGTCTGTAATAAACATATAGACATCATCCAAGGGACATACATTAGCAAAGGTCGTTCTTCCTAGCTTCGAGGAATCCGCCAGGATGAACGCTTCATCAGCTCTATCCATCATCATTCTTGAAATTTTGGCCTCGGACAACTCATAGTCGGTAATTCCATCTACTAAAGAAACCCCTCCAGCTGAGATAAACGCTTTGTTCACTCGTAATTGATTGAGCACCAAATCAGCCAACGGACCTTCTACTGATTTTTGTCGCTTGTTAACTTCACCGCCAATGAAAATGATTCTTCCCGGAAAGCTCTCAAGAGCCAGCAGCAGTGTCGGCGTCGAATGGGTAATGATCGTCACGTCCCTACTTTCTCCCAGGTTGCGAATAATTTCAATGGTGGTTGTGCCATTGCCAAGCATGACTGTATCTCCATCATTGATTAAAGCTGCTGCTTGTTTTCCGATTGCTGCCTTTTCCTCCGCATTAAGCCTTGTCTTAATTTCGTAAGGAAGCTCCTGTGAATCCGATTCAAGCTTGACTGCTCCTCCGTGCACCTTTTTCAAATTGCCTTCCCGATCGAGACGCTCCAAATCTCTGCGAATCGTCTCAGCAGATACTTGCAGCTGATCAGCCAGAACCGGAACTTCAACCCGGCCGTCCCTTCTTAACGCCTCTAAAATTCTCTTCTTTCTTTTCTCGAACGACAGAGACATATGCAAACCTCACATTCAAAATATTTGCATCACTTTTTTGTGGATTATTATTGTTTATTGTGGATTAATTACAATCTTAATACCGAAATGTCAGCTGAGAGTTAACTACTCGTGGATTTTATGTTAATTTTACATGTTTTACTGATTTGAAAACCACAATATTCCACAAATCATGACTGTTTTCAAAAATGCTATTGGCGTTTGTGTTGGTTTTGGCTGATGGTTCCTGCTTCTAAAACAACAAAAAAAGCCCAAGCTATACGCTTAAGCTTTAATCACACATTCCGATGACACATCAGGGCAGGCCCACTATCCGACCAATCAAGCGTGAGCATTCGAAACCCTTCGAAGTAGCAGCCCGTTGCATGATCCTTAAATCGAGAAAGGTGTTTAGGCCTTGCTGCGATTCCGTTCAAACATGGAATCATCGATCACCAATACGGATACACGGTTTTCACCAGTGATCGGACGAATCTTATCGTAGTGGAGGAACTATGCAAGGACAAAAGTCCATTAAAATCTCAAATGTGTCAAATGAGCTACTTTAGCGCCCACGCAGTCCGTTAGAACCTTCATTATAGAAATTCCATCATTTTTCAACAGCCAGATATATAGACTTTCGCTCCTTAATCGAATGTGCTGTTACACACACACGAAGCAGTTGGAGAAAAATCAATCGTTTTCCTCCAACTGCTTTTTGTAATTCACCCTTTTTTCTGCTCTGATCGATCAAGCCGGTACTCAAGAGGAATACGGCGGGCGACTTTCGTTTCAATTGCAGCCTTGATTACTGCATCGCGCACTTTGTCAACAACGCTCTCGTTGAATATACTTGGGATAATGTACTGCTCACTCCGTTCATCGTCTGTTACAACTGAGGCGATAGCAACGGCAGCGGCTAATTTCATTTCTTCATTAATAGTCGCTGCTCTACAATCAAGGGCACCGCGAAATATGCCGGGAAAACAAAGCACATTGTTAATCTGATTCGGATAATCGCTGCGCCCTGTTGCAATAACGCGCACTAGTGGTTCGGCAATGTCTGGCTCAATCTCTGGCTCTGGATTGGCCATGGCAAATACGATCGCTTCAGTAGCCATTTTTTCTATATGCTCTACTGTTAAAACACCAGGCTGAGAAACGCCGATAAATACATCAGCATTGTCTATCGCTTCCAACAAACCACCCGCCACGTAATGTAATTGTTGCTGCTCCGATAACCACTGCCACATTGGATTGTCATAGGATTCTTGCGGATTTAGTGCACCATACCGATCTACTGCGACTAGATGCTGTACACCTGCTGCCAACAGCATTTTGCAGCAAGCAGAGCCAGCAGAGCCAATTCCATTCACAACAATTTTAATATCCGTGATTGATTTACCTACTACTTTTAGAGCATTAATTAAGCCTGCGAGTACAACAACGGCTGTTCCGTGCTGATCATCGTGAAATACAGGAATATCTAGCTCTGCAGACAATCTCTTTTCTATTTCAAAACAGCGCGGCGCGCTTATGTCTTCCAAATTAATTCCACCAAAAATGGGAGCTAATTGCTTAATCGCTTGAATCAATTGCTCAGTATCCTGTGTATCTAAGCAGATAGGAAATGCGTCAACTCCCGCTAGCTGTTTAAACAGCATCGCCTTACCTTCCATAACAGGAATCGCTGCAAGAGGACCAATATTACCAAGCCCAAGTACAGCAGTACCATCCGTTACAACAGCAACAGTATTACGTTTAATCGTTAATGAGAAAGCTTTCTTCGGATTTTCTTCTATCGCTTTACACACTCTTGCGACACCGGGCGTATATACTTTAGATAAATCACTTCTATTTTTAATACGTGCTTTGGGCTCCACACTGATTTTCCCACCGAGATGAGCAAGAAAAATACTGTCAGACACATTAATTAATCGAACATGGGATAAGCTTTTAACCGAATCAACTACATGCTGATAAGAACTATCAGATACATTGACCGTAATGTCACGAGTCGTCATATGCTTGCCTGATGAAATTACATCTATTGCAACTACATCTCCACTTGCTTGACTAATCGCATTAACAATTTCTCCAAATGTCGCTGCATTTTTATCCATTTCTAGTCGTAAAATGACAGTCGTACTTACAGACATCGAATGTCTCCTTCGTAAATTTATTTTCGTATCTCAATTCATAGCTCCAGATAGCTACATAACGCATCGTGATAGATACGTTTGTATGTCGCATTCACAATATTCAATAAATGGATAGAGTAGCTGTTTGTTCACGTCTGTAGTGTCCTAGAATCTCCTATCAGCAGTAAACTCCCCATGAGTATAGCCTGTCTGTAACAAGACTAACCCTGCTAAGTATCATTGTTATTGACAGGCTAATGCGTGAAACAATCAATATCAGTTGACTTTAGACATTGAGGCAATATGGTCTACTAATCTCATAATCAAGGTAACGGCTTCGGCTCTGGTTGAGTAACCGTCTGGAGCAAACTTATTCTTGCCTCTTCCCTTGACTATGTCCATGTCCGTAGCTGTTGCAATGGCTGGGTAAGCCCAATCTGGAACTTGGTCCGCATCATCATAGGCGAGCGCAGGACTCAAATTCTTCATCTTGTCTTCGTACCCAATTACACGCATGAGCATGACCGTCATCTCAGAGCGGTTAATCCATTGGGATGGTCTGAACATGGCGTCATCATACCCTTTCACCAATCCAGCAGCAACCGCTTGCGATACATGGGATTTTGCAAACTGTGGAATTTGCTCATAATCTTTAAATGTCTGTGCTTGGACAGATGGAGAAGACAGAGCCAGCGCTCTTGAAAGCATTGTGGTGAATTCAGCCCGAGTAACCTCCTTGTTTGGAGCGAATGTGCCATTTGGATATCCTTTAATCCACCCCATTGCCGTCGCTCTTACAATGTTTTCCTCTGCCCAATGGCCTTTTGTGTCAAGATAGTTACCCGAAATGACGACCTTCAACGATTGACCTGGTTCTGAAGTTGCACTGCTACCACCGCCGTCAACCAGCTTGACGCGAGTTAATTGAATGGTAGCATCGCCTTCACTTATAGCTTCGAATCGCAACGAGGCAAAGTGTACATCGCCGCTTTCGCCCATGGCATTGCCAACCTTCGTATGTGCGAATATAATTTTCCCGTTCTCAACAATCGATGGGACTGTGAAGCCTTCCCAAGTTGTAGATGCTTGACGGAATTTCAATACATTAGGGTCGTAGGATAGACGAAGTTCATATCCAAAAACGTTCTTCGCGCTATGGCCTTCAACAGTGACTACCACTTCATCGCCAACTTTTGCATTGCCGATGGAGCTGCTTAATAAAAAAAAGGGATTTTCATCAGCGTTAGCCATGATCGGCATCATCGTGAATAGCAGAAGCATAGACAACAGAAGCTTAGACAGTAGCAACGGCAATTTTTGAATCTCCAATTGAATCGTCTCCCTTGTTCATAGAACGGATAGTTGAGAAACAGGTCCAAGGGTATTGACCGAATAAAGCTTAGGCGATACCCTTGGGCTGTTTTAAAAATTATTTATTCAGAATAAGACGAGCCAATTTGACAAGGTCTTCAATGTCGACTGTGCCATCTTTATTCAAGTCGTACTGCTTTACTAGATCCCAATCTGGACTATCAGAAGATTTACCATAGGCTTTAGCAAGTAGAGCCAGGTCACCTACGCTTACTCTGCTATCGTCGTTGAAATCACCCGTAGTTATAGGTTTCTCTATCTTAACCTTATGCGTATCTCCATCTATTTCCGCCTCTACTCCATTGCCATCGGCAAGAACTAGCTGCGTCACTTCGATATCTGCTATTCCCGCTGTAGTCTTGGCTTTGAAGCTAAGTTTAAAGAGGTCCTGATTTGGATTGTTAGCGCTTTCATTCAAATGAATACCGATTATCCGAATGATTCCTTCTAGCTTATCCGTATCTAGAATTTCAAACTTCAGAGTATCCACAGATACAGGCTCGCCTACAAGATCTAGCTTATCAGCATCGTATTCGATCGTAATGTCTTGAGCATACACTTCTTGTTTCAAGCTTTCAAGACCGTAGGTCACATCGAAAGTATCACCAAACTTCACTAAATCTGGTCCTGACAAAGTTGCTGAGCTAGTAGTATTTTTTCTTTGCTGATCGAACATCCAATCAAAAATGTTCTTATCTGCGTACTCTGCATGGTTACCAGACTTGAAGCTTATGTTTGATTGGCCGATAAGGTTGCTGAACACTTGGGCTTCGGTTTCGTGCGGCGTCCAGTCAAAGCCGTAGTACGGGAAATTAAAGGCCTGGTTGGTTTCCAGAATCGACACGTTGGCTTCTAAATATAAGCCGCTGGTGCCAGCGCCTGTTTCGAAATACTGTCTCCATGAGGTACCTGCACCAGTGGTGTCATTCTTATGTGCATTCAGCCATATGGCAGTTTTTGTGTACTCGGGATTCGCGGTAAGCTGTGCCACGTTTGGCAAATTGCCCCCTGCAAGCGGAACGATTGCTGCGAGGAACTCAGGATTGCGGTTGAAAAAACCGAGTGTGTACATGCTGCCCATCGAGAAGCCGGACATGTAGACACGGCTCGGATCCACCTTGCCCTCAGCGGCCAGTTTCCCCACATATGCAATTAGGGCCAAGTTGTTGGTCTGATTGTCCGCGTGGTTCTGCGTAGCTATGATGTGCGCGTTGTACTTGCCTGGGTTCTCCAGTTGGCGCTTGGAAAGCACGGCTGCGCCATTCGCGGTTTGCATAGGCGCGAAGAAGTCCCCTGAAGGGCCGCCGCGGCCGCCGCCATGGTTGTAGATAAACAGCGGGAGAGGACCTTCGTCTTCCCATGACTCGTCGATCGAAATCAGGATGTCCATGCTACCTGTGCCGCCCGGGTTCGTTTTGTCCGGGACAAACTTGTCAAGCGCCGGGTTTACTACCGCTACCTGAGTGAAGCTCGGGGTTACGGCAGTGCCGTTTGTCAGCTTGATCTCACGATCCACGTTGACGCGGTAATTGAGGATCGCCGAGTATGCGTTTTGCAAGTTGCCCGAAACCATTGCGCCGGATGTATAGCCATTGACATTCCAGAACTCTAATTCAACGATGATGTAGCGTCCGCTCGCTGGCATATCTGTTACGAGGTCGTCGGATCCCGGTGCGGGCGATATGTAGCCAAGCGGCTCGGGATCATTGTTTACATATACTCTGGTGATATTGCGCAAGCCGTCGAAAATCACGGTCGAGCCATCAAGCCTTGTGTTCTTGGCGGCCGCCGTGAACATGTCGGCGCTCAGGTCGGCAAGGTTTGCCGCGTTGCCTTCGCCAAGGTCGATGATGACCGCTGTAGTGACGTTACCGACAGAGAATATGTCGTTATACACTGTGAACGGTAAATCCCCCGCGTTTGAAGCAGGCTTGAATGTCACGTGGATGCTTGTGCTGCTTGCGGTGACGTTCTCTATTGTGTATGTGTTGTCTGTAACAGCGACTTCTTCGCCGTTAACCGTAACCTTGTCTACTTCAAACCCGAACGCGGGGTTAAACGTGAAGGTCACGTCTTCGCCATCGTTCACCCAAACATGGCCTGCTAGGGAGGACGGGCTTATACTGCCGTTCGTGCCGGATGACGCCATGACGTAGTGCTGAACGCCGACGGTCACGTTCGGTTCATACAACCGCAATGCCGGTGACTCCTGCATCTGAGCAAGCAGTTGAGCCGCGCTCGTCGTGCTAGCCGCCTTGCTTTTCGCGGTGTAGCCGGATTCCGTACTCGTTAGGGCCATGTTCCACTGGCTGTTCCCGCCCCAAATGTAAAGGGACACTGTGCCTTCATTTTCATCCAGAACATGCATCAACATGCTCTGCTGGTTGCCATTGATGGCTGCGCCAGTCGTGTTGAGGGGCGCATGCTGCGCGTTGAAGCTGGATTCTCTTCTCAGGGGTTCCGTGCCTCCACCTGCGCCAGGGGCGTTGTTTAATACATGGTAGCCCGGGCCTTCGCCAAGACCGCCGGATGCCGCCGCAGTGTTTGTGCCAAGGCCAAACTGCCAGATCATGTCGTCCGTCACTTCGGATGTGATTAAGCCTTCTTCATCAATCGTCACGGGCTTGGACAACATACCAATCTGAGTGTCGCCGGTGACGTCGCCGGGTGTGTCAATTGTCGCTTGAGCGTTAGCAAGCGCGCCGATCTCGGATACGATGAGATAGCTTTTGCCAATCTGGAAATCAGCAAGGTCGACCTGCCTCCACGTGTCGCTTGGTCCCGGAGCTGCCTCCGCCTTGTTCTGAGAAAAGTTGGGTAACATTACACCTGATACCATAATAAAGCAAATCAAAAGAGCTACCACTAATCTTAATTTACGCATTGTCTACAACATCCTCTCTTATTCCTTTTTTCCACTCATTACAGTTTGACGACATAACTATCGCCTACAAAATGAAAACCAACTTAATCCCCCCCCTCAGTATGATATTAGATATGAATAGGCTTTCGTATGTTCTAGCCTTTGACAGCGCCCGCGGCGATCCCCTTGACGATATGCTTTTGCATAATAATAAAGAAAATGAATATCGGCACCAATGTGATGACCGTAAGTGTCATGAACATTGGCCAATTAACGGTAAATTCGCCTTTGGCTCTATAAATTTGCAGAACAAGTGTCGATTTGGAGTTTGAATTCAAGAACAGCATAGGTGCCAAAAAGTCGTTCCATATCCACATTGTCTGAAAGATGATACTCGTAATCGTAATGGGCTTAAGTAGCGGGAAGATGATTCTCCAGAAGATGCCCCATATGCTGCAGCCATCAATGACGGCCGCTTCGGGCAGCTCCCGCGGAATCGACTTCATATATCCTGTCATTAGGAAGAAGACGAAAACAGATCCGCTCATATACAGAATTATCAAACCATATATTTTATCGATCAGGTGCAAATCACTCATCAATACGAATAAAGGAATGAGTGTCGCTTGGAAAGGAATCATAAAACCGGCAAGCAAATAGAGCATAGCAAACCGTGTTAATCGATTCGCATTGAACACAACCGGATACGCCGCCATTGCACCAATCAAAACAATTAATACGACAGAAAAGGTCGTGATTGTCAGAGTGTTCCAAAAGCTGCGTATGATCGAAGTTTCCTCGAGAACCTGAACATAGTTTTTGAATATCCATTTCGAAGGGAGAGCCATAGGGCTCTTTGCAGCATCTTGCATCGTTTTGAACGTGTTGACAATGATCATATAAAATGGGAAAAACGCAATTACTCCGGCAGGGAGCATCAATATATCTAGTATCCATAACCGTTTTTCAGATGTTTTTGTCATTGTAAGCCCTGCTCCCTTCGTTGCATTACTGTAACTTGGAAGATCGCAATCGCTAACACAATTAGGAAAAAGACGATCGACATTGCCGATGCTAGTCCGTACTGTGTTTCAGATATTCCCCTTTGTACAATTACCTGGGTTATCGAGTAAGTTTCATAGCCAGGCCCGCCCTTTGTCAATGCGAATGGAATCTCAAAAACTTTGAGCCCGCCGGTTAGCAGTAACATGACACTGACCGTCATCGCAGGTGCGAGAAGCGGAAAAGTTATAAACCGAATTTTCTGTAAACGGTTCGCCCCATCTATTGACGCTGCTTCGTAATAATCTTTCGGAATGGATTGCAGAAATGCTAAATACAACACTGCGTGCCATCCTGTTATCGCCCATGTTGCTACGACGATCGTAGATAGTTTCGCTAGTAAAGGGTCGGACAGCCAGGGCTGAGGGCCGAAGTTAAACAGCTCTCTAAGGACGTTATTCAGTACACCCGAACTAATCGGTGCAAGGATAAATCCCCAAATATAGGCGAGTAGTAAGCCGCTTGGAATCGATGGGAAGAAAAAAATTGCGCGATGAAAGTTTCTGGTTAAAAATTTTTGATCCAATATCATAGCAAGCGGGATAGCTAATAACGTAACAAGTAAGGCTTTTCCAAAAGTGAAAAATAACGTATAGGAAATGGCGGATGTAATCGCATCATCAACAAATATCCGCGCATAGTTTTTCAAGCCAACAAAATCATATGTCTTCGTATATCCGTCAAAATTAGTAAAACTTAAGAAAAACGATTTTACTAACGGATAGATCGTAAACAATGAGTATATAGCTAGAATCGGAAGCAAAAACAAAAGAAACTGTAGTTGACGAACAAACTTGGCCATAATTTGCCTCCCTTAAAACGTTGTTTGCTTATGTCGGTAGTAGATAAAATGGAAACGGAAGCACATATTTAATAAGGAATAGAGGTATATATAGTTGAAGAGAGGGAGTGGGTTTCCCTTCCCACTCCTTTGACTAATTTCGATTATTTATTATCCATTTCTTTCAGTTTATTATCCAGTGAAGCAGTAGCTTGCTCAGGTGTTATTTTGCCAACTACAATATCTTGATATGATACAAGGAATTGGTTGCGAAGCGCTTCTTGATGCCTGTTCCATGTTACCATTGGCAAGTAAATCTTACTTGCCATCAGCCCATCTCTATATGCAGGTAGATATCTCGGGTCTACTTCGCTTTCATAGCCTTGAACCGTAATGATGCCGCCTGTACCTTCCTCGAATTGCTTCAGTCCTTCATGGGATGCCATATACTCAAGGAACAGCATCGCTTCTTCCTTGTTTTTCGTTTTAACGTTGATAGCAAAACCTGTACCTGGAGCACCGTTGTAATATTTGTTACCAGGTTCTTTACCTGGAATACCCATAATTTCGAAATCAATATCCGGATTCATTTCCTCAACTGGACCAATATTCCAAGGACCACCAGGGAACATAGCCACGTTGCCAAGGGCGAATTCGGTAGCCACTTGATCACTTGTCATTCCGATCATATCTGGCGTCAGAATTTTATTGTCGATAAGTCCTTCCTTCCACATCGTGAGCACTTCAGTCCAGCCTTCAGCGAATGTTGCCTCGCCTTTAAACAGCTTCTCGTCAAACGTTGGGTCTTTCGATAGTACATTACTGCCGAACATCGCAGATTGCATAATTGTAATATCATGCATTCTGTCATAGAGAGGAATGACGCCAATTTCTTTTAGCTTCAAACAGGCCTCAATGAACTCATCCCATGTTTCTGGTAATTGTGTGATGCCAGCCTTTTGGAACAATTCCTTATTATAAAACAAGCCACCTGCCCATCCGGATTGTGAAAAGGCATACGTTCTTCCATCTTTACTAACCATCGATTTGTTGCTGTCCAACATTATTTTCATGAATGGTTCGTCTGTCAAATCAAGTGCAAAATCGCCATCGATAATCTCATTACGATTTTCTGCGGCAATCATGAAGATATCAGGCGCCGTATCAGACAACAACATCGTCTGAAGTTTAGCAACATAATCCGCTACTGGTGGAGCAAATTGAAAATCGAATGTGATATGCGGATATTTTTCTTTAAAGCCGTCAATAAGAGGTTTCATTTCTTTTTCATTGTTCCATGCAAGAATACTTAACTTAACCGGTTTAGGTTGATTTTCACCCTTTGTAGCATTGTTGGTTGAACCTTCATTGTTGGTATTACCTGTATTGCTGGTATTGCCGCATGCAGCGAGCACAACTGACAAACAAAGGACAGTGATTAATAGCAAAAGAGACGTTTTCTTCATGTTTGACTTACCCCCATATAATCATTTTTTTGTAATAAGCACTCGTTGTAAGCACTTACAAGTAAAGTTTAATATGAAAGCGCTTTAATTTGAATTCATATTGTTGCAATATTGGTTGCCAAATGTTGCACTTGTAGCATATTCAGTTAGAGGGGCGAATAAAAGATGCGCGGTACTCTTTAGGCGTAACACCAAAATGCTTCTTGAAAGCGCGGCTAAAGTGGCTCTCATCCAAAAAGCCTGTATGCTCCGCGATGTGATTGTTCCTCCAATTCGTTGAAACGAGCAGTTCTGCGGCTTTATTCATCCGCACCTGTGTCACATAAGCCCAATAATTCACTCCGAATTCTTGTTTGAACGTACGGCTTAATTGGTACTTGTCTATATCGAAGCGATCTGCCACTGATTGCAAAGATAAATCTTCTTGATATCCCCTTTCTATATACGGTTTAATCCGGCATACAGCATCCAGAAGCTTGGATATGGTTTCCGAAGCATGTCCTCTTACCGCACGTGTGCTCTCAGCAATTAGCTGTGGAAGGAAAGGGGCTTCTTGGGCAATTGAACTAATTCCAACAGACAATGTGTGGGGCGGTGTTGACCCCGCCGCTTTTTTCATCACAGATTCACAAAACTCAAGCAAAAGAATGTTCGTTAGATCTTTCCCCCCACCGATTAGTACCACTTGCTCCTTTCGGTTATTACAACACATCACACAGTGGATTTTGATGACCGCTTGCTCTTTCAGCAAGTAGGAATAATCATTCTTCGATGGCATACTGCCTACGAATGTCATAATAGCAAAATGATTGATAGAGAGAAACTCTAGACCGTCTTGGAAGTTTTTTAACGAATCTGCTTCGATATGTCCAGAGTATATCGTTCGATCGAGTTCGCTGCGTATTGATTGCTCAGCATCTAATATAGATTGTTGAATCAGCTCGCGTATTGCATCCCTAAGCAATTCCGCATCGACCGGCTTTAACAGGTAGTGGGAAACCTGAAGCCGAAGCGCATCCCTAGCATATTCGAATTGATCATACGCACTTAGAATGATTGTACGAGGAATTTTGTCCAAATGTTGAATCCGTCTCAACGATTCGATTCCGTCAAGCAACGGCATATGAATATCCATGATTGCCAGATCGGGGCGGAAGGTTTCAATCTTGTTGGCTGCTTCGTCCCCGTTATATGCATGTTGTACCTCACTAATTCCCAGATCCGCCCAATCCATTACTTTATCTAAATATCTATGCAAAGATAATTGATCGTCTGCAATAAGCAACTTCATGCCCGCTACCTCCTGTAGATGTCATGTAATGGGTAACACGATATATACCGATGTAAATACCCCTTGCCTGCTTCTAATCTTTAGACCGTAATCAGGTCCAAATTTCAATCGAATACGCTGATTGACGTTAGACAGACCTATGCTCTCGGCCTTAAAGTCTTGTTGGTTCAGTTGTCTGGCCAATTGACGGCTTCTGCTCCTCGATATCCCTTTACCGTTGTCTTGGATAACGATCATCATTCCTTTTTTGACTCTCATAACCCTAATCTTGATTTTTGCTGACTGTGGATTCTCGCCAAATCCGTGAAAAATTACGTTTTCTGCAAGCGGTTGCAGGATCAACTTAATTGTTCTGTTTTTTAGAATGGCCTCGTCTTGAATAAGAAACTCAATGTCAATTCGATCGTCATATTTTTTGTTCACAATATAAAGGTAATCCTTGACGTTCTGAATTTCCTGTTCGAGTTCCACCATCTCTTCTGATTGCTTCATAGAATATCTTAATAGGCTGCTCAATGACAACACCAGGTGGTTGGAGTCCTCTGTGCTACCACATACAATTTCGGTTTGTAGCAGTTGCAACGTATTGAATAGAAAGTGTGGATTGATCTGGGATTGAAGCGTTTTGAGTTCTACTTCTTTCAATGAAATATCCGATTGATAACTTTGTTTGACCAGCGATTCAATCCGGATGACCAGTTCTCTGAACTTGTCGCTTATCAAATTCAGTTCGCGATACTTATATTTATTCTTAATAATATAAATACTGTCTTCGCCAATTTTATCCAATGTTGAGAGAAGCCGTCCAAATGGGCGGGATATTCGGGCGGTAATCAAGATGGATATTAAAATATTGAGAAATAAACAGAGATAAATGAATCCGATCAAATTTGATTTCAGTGAGTCTGCTTGTCCTTTGATGACAGACATTGGAATAGTCGAGATCATTCTCCAACCTTGAACAGACGTAGGGTGGAAAATGACAAGCGTCTCCCTTCCGTCGAGCGCGGTAATGAAGCTCCCCGAATTACCTTCATAAATATGCTCGATGCCTTTGAAGTGAAGTCTTGTGCCAATTGCAGTGCCCTCTTTATGGGCGATGATGGTCTGCTGATTGTCGATCATAAATATACTTTCATTGTTTTGATAGGAGCTGAATTCAAACATTTCGTTGATTTTGGCTAAATCCAAATTTGCGATAACAGCGCCAATCGTTTTAAAAGTGTAATCTTTAACCGGCAGGGTGATCGATAAGGTCGGCTTGTTATATTTTGAAATATCTTTCTCTAAGTAGTAGTCCTGCTTATGGAGTCCAAGTGTTATGAAACCTTTGTTTGAAGTACCCGAAATCGCCTGCCTAAACCAAGTCTGTTCGGTAAAAGGATAATCCCACCGAAGTGATATTCTGCCATCAAGATTATTCACATATCCATTTTTGCCCAATATCAAAACATCACTTACTATGGATTGCAACGAAGATACGCCAAATGCTACTTCCGCGATATTCCTCTCATGCTGAATGCGCCCGCCGATATCCATTTCCCTTCCTGGATTCATCAAGCTGCCAACTGAGTAATGGCCTGCTAGAAGAACGAGCGGGCGAGTCGCTTCTTCCAAACTAAAGCTGAGCCCGCGCGCTGCTTGTTCCATTACCTTGTAACTGGATTGAGTGACTTCTTTGGTTAGACTTGTAGTTGAATCGCGAACAGATAACAACCCAAGAAGCAATAAGAGCAGGATGTTTAAGACCATATAGGAAAACATGATCGTTCGAATAATGGTTGTCCCCGTTAAGAAACGAATTAAAAATCTAATTTTGTTGTTCATCATTCTTCCTCCTCTTTCATGCCATAATCCTGCCCACTCCTTTCACAAAACCTGATGAGGGATACATGAAGTAACGAACAGTGATATCCTGTCATGCTTCCGAAACCTTCATATGGTTTTGTCACTAGCTCTCATGACGAATTAATTCTTTGATATCTGTTCACGTTCGGCGACTGTAAACCGTTTTTTGATCATGTAATCCTTCCATCTCTCACCCTAGTGCACAAAAAAACACCTATAGTCTGAACGCCTTATTTCAAGTGTCCAGACTATAGGTACCTGGTGTTTTAAGTAGATCCTTTCTTTGATCGATAATAATTTTGCTTTCGACTTTTGTTCACAACACTGGTAGCAAGCAAACGTCAGCTCAATTCTTTGTATATAAAGTAATCAAAATCTGCATGTTTTCTCATACCGCTTAAGTCCTGGGCACACATTCCTAAAAAAGTACCTGTAAAACGAATATAACTTCCAAACTCATCAGACAAGTGAACAATAGAAATCGCTTCCCCTACTGGCTGCCACTCCTTGTCTAATGCTGCATAATAAAATTGTACCATACCACGACGAATGACTGCTTTTAAACGATATTCAGTATTTGCTTGCAATGGGATATCACTTGTTAAGCATTCATCGTAGACTCCTTCGACCGATTGAACAATGCCTAGACATTTACCTAATTGCTCATGATACGTCATTCGCAAATACACATAGTCTGATGTATTGTAATATAAAATCAAGCCTGCCATTTGCTGAAAATGCTCAGGTTCAAATTGAATCATTGTTTCAATCTCGCAATTAAAAGCTTGCTGCCTTCTTGCAATAATACTTTGCCGGTGCACAGAACTCATCGATTCCTGGCCTTTTATTCGCAAGTACCCCCGTCTCTCGCTTAATGACACCCATGTTGATTCTGTTGGAATGCGTAGTGAACACCATTGAAGCCCTAGTTCCTGCTCATCAAAATGATCTAACTCAGGCATCACAGGAAACGAGTGTAATGGTAAGTTCGGCGCAGCAACCTCTGCTTTTGGTTCATTACCGCCACCTTCAACTTCCAGCCAATTATCCTCCGTCCAGCTCATACGTTGAATCGCAGTTTCTCTACCTAAAGTACAATATTTATCTACGGTTGGTCTACCTACCAAATGAACCATATACCATTCTCCGTGCTGCGTTTCTACTAGTGAGCCGTGGCCTGCCTTTTGCAGCGCAATCTCTGGCTTATGCTTAGAGGTTAAGATAGGATGATTCGGTGAGATAATATAAGGTCCGTCAATATGCTCAGCGCGTGCTAACGTCACCGCATGCTCATATTGAGTGCCACCCTCTGCCGTAATAAGATAGTAGTAGCCATTGCGCTTGTACAAATGTGGGGCTTCTGTTAATCTCAATTCCGTACCCTTGAATATTAGCTTACGCTCTCCAATCAATTGCTGCTGCTCGGTGCAATATTGCTGCAATACGATACCAGCAAAGGAATTGGTTCCTTTACGATGATCCCACAGCATATTGACTAGCCACTTCTTACCATCATCATCATGAAACAACGATGGATCAAAACCACTGCTATTGAGATAAATAGGCTCGGACCATGGTCCCATGATATCGGTTGCCGTAACCATATAATTATGTGTATCTTTAAATGCACCCATTCTACTTACTACATCCGTATAAATCAAATAATAAATCCCGTTGCTATGGCTTAGACAAGGTGCCCAAACCCCACCAGAATCAAGATCTCCAACCATATTCAGCTGCGAAGCAGAGCGTAGCACAGTCGTTAATGGACGATAATTAACTAAGTCCCTAGAATGGTAAATGATAACACCAGGGAACCACTCAAAGGTTGACGTTGCAATATAATAATCATCGTCTACACGAATAATAGAGGGGTCGGGATGAAACCCTGGCAGGATTGGATTTGTAATTTTCATCATGAACCACCGTCACTTTCTAAGTAGGATTGTAATAATTGCTGACCTTCTTCTGAGCGCATACCAATATCGAGAAAAGCTTTAATTCGCTCCACATCATAGATGCAGCCGCGCCATGTGCCTCCGCTTGCTGCTTGAAGAGCGGCCCATAATTTTGTATCATCTGGCAGATCAGGGTCTGCTCTTAACTCTGAATGCATTTCCCTCTGTGCTAATATTGCAGTTCCCTCATCAAAGTTTGTAGGAGCCTCACCATCACCTAACATATGAATAGAGCCCTCTAGCGTATGCAATTGAATATGTATGTCGATCCAATCACCCGTTCTTAACTTCCCAACTGGTCCTCCTGCTAACGCCTCTGGTCCGATATGACCAATGCAGGCGCCTGTCGATACACCAGAAAAACGGGCATCCGTAATTAGTGCAACATCTTTACCGAACGGTAAATGTTTTAATGCCGATGTTAGCTGATACGTTTCTTCCATGCCTGTGCCGGAGGGTCCACGACCGATTAATACGAGTACATCCCCGGCTTCGATGCCTTTATTTTTAATTGCAGCGATCGCTGCACGTTCTGTCGTAAATACCTTTGCTCTGCCGACATGATGAAAAATACCTGCAGCACTTACTTTAGATGGATCAATCGCTGTTGACTTAATGACAGACCCTTCAGGTGCAATATTACCAAGCGGGAAGGTTACCGTTGACGTTAAGCCTGCTAGTTTTGCCTGCTCTGGAGCAAAGATGACTTCTTCAGGCTGTACGCCATCTAATTTGATCAACGTTTGCTTCATAACCACTCTACGTTCGCTTTTCTCCCACCAATCCAGTACCTCGCCAATTGTTTGACCTGTTACCGTCAATGCATGCTCACGCAATACACCTAATTTCCTAAGATGAAGCATCACTTCTGGAACGCCGCCTGCCAGAAAAGCACGTACCGTTGTATGCGGATGTGGGCCATTTGGTAGTACACTGACAAGTCTAGGAACTTTGCGATTAACTTCGGCCCATTCTTGTACTGTAGGAATACGAAGTCCTGCAGCATGTGCAATTGCAGGAATATGCAATAGTAGATTTGTAGAACCACCGAATGCAGCATGGACAACCATTCCATTGTAGATTGCATCATCCGTAAGTATATCCTTCGTCTTGAGCCCACTGCTCGCCATATGGATAGCCGCTCTTGCAGATTGTCTCGCCATTTCATGCCAAATCTCTTGCCCAGATGGTGCTAAGGCCGCGTGAGGAACAGTTAGTCCCATCGCTTCAGCAATAACTTGGGCCGTACCAGCGGTACCCAGAAATTGGCACCCCCCTCCTGGCGTTGCACAGGCACGACAGCCTAAGTCAGCAGCTTCTTCTAGACTCAAGTCTCCATTGGCATACCTTGCACCAATCGTCTGGATTTTCCCTGCATCTTCGCCTGATGTTGGTGGAAGCGTAACACCTCCAGGCACAATAATACCTGGAAGCTGAGGTGAGCCTGCTATAGCAAGCATCATCGCTGGTAGTCCTTTATCACATGTACCCACGCCAATGACTGCTGCGCGCTGAGGTAGAGATCGAATTAATCTTCTTAGCACAATGGCTGCATCATTGCGATATGGCAAGGAATCAAACATCCCCGTAGTCCCTTGTGATCTTCCGTCACATGGATCGCTGACAAAACCTGCAAACGGTATTCCTCCACTCTCATTGATTTCATTAGCAACTGATTTCATTAAGTCACTAATTTCCCAATGTCCCGTATGATAGCCAAGTGCGATCGGCTGACCTAGCTCATCCTTAATGCCGCCTTGCGTGCCTAGTATGAGCATTTGCTTGCCAAGCAACTTACTTGGCTTCCAGCCCATTCCAACATTTTGTGACAATCCGAATAAATCACCGCTTGGTGAATGCAGCAGCATTTCTGGAGTTAGTGGCAACTTTCCCGATGGCCCAGCTGCATGAGTGAACAATTGATATTGCTTCTCTGTAAGTGAACCCATAATATCGTCTATTCCCATAGTGATGTCCCCCCTTAACCGATATAGCGAATGACCAATTTATAAACCCCAAATTGCAATTACCCTTTTATATATACCGTTTTGATTGCTGTATAAAATTCAATTGCCGCTTGCCCCTGCTCACGAGAATGGGAACTAGATTGCTTCATCCCACCAAATGGAGCCTGCAATTCAACACCTGCTGTTTCAGCATTTACACGCACCATACCTGCCTCCATGTCATGAATGAAGGAAAGCATTCTACTAATATTTTGCGTATAAATGGAAGCGCTTAAGCCAAATTCGGAGTCATTTGCAGCTTGAATTGCTTCGTCAAAGCTAGCTACCCTGATCAATGCTAGAAACGGTCCAAAAATTTCTTCCTTAGCAATCTTCATATCTAAAGTGACATGTTCAAAAATAGTAGGTTGTACAAAGAAACCATCCTGCAGGCTCTCATCCGTCGGAACGACTCCGCCGACTAATAGAGTAGCGCCTTCTTTTTTACCCTGCTCTATATAATGTAGAACCGTCTTGTGCTGATTTTCGTTGGCACATGGACCTAGCCAAGTTGTTGCGTCCATGCCATCGCCTACTTTTAGCTGTTCTACTTTTTCTACAAGCTTTTGTTTAAATTCATCATAGATTCCTTTTTCTACAATGACTTTACTCGTTGCTGTACATTTCTGACCTGTTGATTTCAGACCTCCGCTAATAGTAGCTTCTACTGCTAGATCAATATCTGCATCGTTAGCAATAATAATAGGATTTTTACCACCCATTTCAAGTTGATATTTTGCACCACGTGCGAGTGCCGCTTGACCAACCTGCTTGCCAACATTATTAGAACCTGTAAAGCTCACTCCATCTATTTGACGATGCTCGGCAATGCCTTGACCAATCGTCGCACCGCTACCAATAACCATATTTAATACCCCTGCTGGCAGCATCGCATCGTGGAAACATTCCATAATTTTAGCTGCTGTAACACCCGTTTCAGTTGCTGGCTTCCATACAATTGTATTCCCATATATTAATGCGGGAGCAATTTTCCAGATCGGGATAGCAACTGGGAAGTTCCACGGTGAAATAACACCTACAACACCAAGTGGAGTTCTCGTTGTAAACATCAAAGCTTCAGCATCAGAGGCTGGAATGACATCACCTACTTTTCTCATTCCTTCCCCAGCATAATAGCGAAGAATAGCAATGCCCCTAGATGTCTCTCCCTTTGCTTCTGGGAATGTTTTTCCCATTTCTCTCGTCATCGTCTCTGCCACTTCATCAAGTCTAGCTTCTAAAATATTCGCTACCTTGAATAAATAATTACCTCGCTCCACCCCCGCTAGCTTTCTCCATGCCTGCTTCGCATTGACAGCAGATTGGACTGCTTCTTCTAGATCATCACTTGTTGCTTGCGGTAACCAACCTACCACCTCGTTGCGATGGGCAGGATTAATGCTTTTTTGTGCTGCATCCTGTTGCGGCATATACCATGCCCCATTGTAGTAATTTCCATATACTTGTTCAGTTGCTTTTGTCATCATAATCTCCTCCATATCGAATAATTAATATCTATGCCTTTGTTACACTATTCACTAACTTACCAATGCTTTCAATTTCAATTTCAATCAAATCATGCTCTACAAGTGTAAATTGATTTGGTGGAACGATACATGTCCCTGTAAGCAATACCGTCCCATTAAAGACCACGTTGTCTCTAACCAGAAACGATACTAGCTCCTCAAGCGTACGCTTCAATTGCGATGTATTCGCTGATTCTTCCACAACCAATTGACCATCTCGATAAATTCGCAAGGTCATTTCTAGTAAGTAAGGATTGTCTACTGTTTCAGCAATCCGAATTGCTGGACCAATTGAACATGATTGGCGCCAAACTTTTGCTTGCGGTAGATACAATGGATTTTCACCCTCAATATCACGCGAACTCATATCATTTCCAACAATATAACCAACAATCTCACCTGAAGAACTCAGTACAAGTCCAAGCTCTGGCTCAGGGACCTGCCAATTTGAATCATTGCGGATGCATACATCCTGACCTGGTCCTACCGTCCTAGCTGCAGTTGACTTCATAAATAGTTCTGGTCTCACCGCATCATATACTTTATCGTAAAAGGTCAATGCATCTAGCTTGCCATTCGTTGCCTCGTAATTTCTTGCTTCCTTACTACGGCCATAAGTTACCCCTGCCGCCCATACTTCTGGTGCATCCAAAGGTATAATGATCTCCAACTCATTCCAATTCACCTGTTTAATTTCCTTTCCTGCTCGATCAGCAACAATATAGCTTAATGCGGATTGACCTGCTTTCTGTGCTTGATCAAATACGTCCATCGCGTCCCGTACGTCCAATTCACATAAATATAAATCATCAGAAATCGAACCTATTTTCACTATTCCGTCTTCTACATAACGAATAATTCTCATCTTATTACCCCTTTTGTTTTATAATATAAAACTACGTTCCGTTAAATAGTCAAAATTTTTGCTTGGCAAGATCTACTTATTTTGATCTATAACCAAGTTTTACCGATATTTCATCCGCAGACTGTTTCAACTGCTGAATGAATACCTGTAGTTCTTCATCTCCAACTGTTGCCAACATCGTTGATAAACTTATAGCAGCCTGAATCTCACCATTATGATTGAATATAGGAACCGCGGCGCATCTAACCCCTACTTCATTCTCCTCATTATCAATCGCATATCCATTAATGATAGCTGCTTCTAATGCTTGTTCATAGGTTTTTGCATTAAGAATTGTCTTTTCCGTCTTCTGCTCGAACGTGATGGACATAACTAGATGTTGGCGTAATGGCTGTTCCTGAAAAGCAACCAGCACTTTACCCGCAGCACTTGTGTAAAGGGGGACTCTTCTACCAATACGAGAATAGCGAATCGCAGCCTTCTCCCCTTCAACCTTATCGACATAAAGACCTTCATTTCTTTCTAGCGTGACCAAATGCGTAGTTTGACCCGTTAAAGAAGATAGCTTTTTTAAGGAAGGACGTACAAAGTCCCGTAAATCTAGCTGATTTAGAAATAACTGCCCTTTCTCGGCAAACCTCATACCAAGGCGATACTTTCCGTTTTGTTCATCCTGTTGAATATAGCCGTGCAATTGTAGTGTTTTCAATAAAGAGTGAACGGTACTTTTATGAAGAGACATTTGTTCACTTATTTCTGTAATTTTTAACTCTGTTTGCTGTTCATCGAATAAATCAACAATCTTTAAAGCGCGATCAATAGCTTGAATAATTGGCATATTAAGCTTAAACTCTCCCTCCTTATAAAGTTTTACAATATAAAACTCTGTTCTGTATATTATATAAATTAGTTTAGCAGAACTTTTATTTTTGTATATAGACAAATTTAATTTTAATACGGATCAAACGATAATAAGTGCTTAGCGGAAAATGAGGACACAGAGGTTGAAGAATGGAAGCGAAGTGTATAAGATTCTTTCGTGCGGATACGCTGGTAATTGAAAGCAAGTTGTAACGAATCTTAGGGAAGTGACGATTATTTCTCTAGTGTTCGCTTTCCAAAACACTGATAAAACATCATGTTTTCTTCACATTTCTTTCAAATACTCCCTGATTCGTGGTATATAAAGGGTATGTTATGAGGGGGCGGCAGAGTTGGAAACGATGAGCTACAAGCAATTGAATCAAATTTCATTTACCGATTTGGAAGTATATTTGGTGTTACCGAAACATCCCATCTGGAGTCGAGTAGCTGAACTAATCGACTTTAGCTTTGCTGACGAGATCTGTGCACCACTGTACTCTTGCCGCGGACCGAAACCGTACGCCCCTGCACTTAAGCTGAAATTTCATATTGTACATCGATACTAATCTTTCCAATCGCGAAATGGAAAAGCAGTGATTGGCGTTTTGTTCATTAAGCGATTTTTTGGCTTACCGGTTTGCTTCACTGGATTCGATCACAGCACGATTGGACTTGACCATGAACGAATGGGGTCTGAGTTTCCTATCGCATTCGTACGCAAATCGTAAGCAAAAAGTATGATTATTTTTCAGGGTTATCCACATTTTGTTAACCGATCACACCCAAGATTTATAGATCAACTTCCTAATTGACTGATCAATCGCTTTATTCTTGCGAGGGAATGATTTTAGCCTGACCCTCTAAAATGAAAAAAGCGACAGCCGAGGACGTAAAAACTGCCCACGACTATCGCTATTTTTTTAACTATCGTTTCCCGATATCTTAATGAATAACCTATTTTCCTGTTAATCTAATCCAACACCTTCATCAAATCCAAGCATAATATTCATGTTTTGAATGGCTGCCCCCGAGGCGCCTTTTCCCAAATTATCAAATCTAGAAACAAGTAAAATTTCATCTTTATGACCAAACACAAATATGTCCAAATAATTCGTATTGTTGCATTGCATAAGATTAAAGAAGCCGTCTTCAAGATGTGCCTCAGAGTCGTACGGAATAACTCGAATGAAACGCTCATCTTTATAATACGAGGCAAGCAACTCTTGAACATCTCTTGCCGTTACAGTCTTTCTAAACAATCTAGGAAAGAGGGGGATAGTAATAGCATCACCCTGATAATAGTTTCCGACTATTGGAGTGAATAGCGGAGCTGTGTTTAAGCCAGAGTATAGTTGCATTTCAGGGAGATGCTTGTGGTTAAGGTTAAGGGCATATTGTCTTGGTGCGAAAAGCTCTTCTCTTTTTGAGTTCTGATATTCAGATATAAGTTGCTTACCTCCACCACTATAACCTGTGAGCGCATAACAAGACGCAGGGTACTCTAGTGGTATTACTCCTTCAGCTACCAATGGCTGCATAGCTAAAATAAACCCTGTTGCATGACATCCTGGGACAGATACCCTTGATGAGTTCTAGATATTATTTCTTTGATTTTTATGTAATTCTGGTAAGCCGTATGTCCACTCTTGGTTGGTCCTAAATGCCGTACTTGCATCAATTATTTTGGTTTTAGTATTACTAACCATAGATACAGAATCCCTTGAAGCCGAGTCTGGAAGACAGAGGAACACGACATCAGCTTCATTTAATAAAGTCTTACGGGCTTCGTAATCTTTTCGTTTTTCGAAATCAATCTTAATTACTTCTAGGTTAGAAATCTTAGACAAGTAATCATGTATTTTTAAACCAGTTGTACCTTCTTGCCCATCTACAAATATCTTATATTTCAAAATTAATCCCTCCTTCCAATATTAAATAATTATACATACTTGTGAATACTTATTCAATCATGTCATTGCGTTATCCTACCCGTTAACCTTATTCTCTGAGGGAGCGTAATGTGATATTACCTAATCGACTAAACGCATTTATTTTATAAGGAGAAGAGTTTATAGCTCCTTCTCATTAGTTTTTATAAATGTTATAGCTATCGATCGTTCCAATAAAAACACCGTAATTAAGCTTTCTTCGTCTGACTTTATAATCATGGGTGTCATCATGTTTCAGCGTCATACTACGATCACTCCAGACTTTTATGAGATCCTCATCGATTTTTAAAATCTGAGCGAGACTTTCAGGATTAGCATCAACAACTTGCATAAAATCAGCTCTTTTCCGTTAATTTTATGAAGAAGGCCGATCCTCAACGGGATCGGCCTTCTTTCTTACTTATAAAAATGTGCCAGCACATTAATTAAATCCTCTGGATGCAGCGTACCGAGATATTTATCAATTTTATGATGATCAAGTGGGACATACATCGCAAAACGAGCTACCCATGGCTTCTCCAGCCCAGTTGCTTGCCAGTACACTAAAGCAAGGTCCCGATTATCGCTCCCGCTCTCCTCTTGCGACGTCACTTTTTAAAACAATGGAGCGATTATCCTTTGTATTCAAAATAATACCTGGTCTGAGCTTTTCCTTATCGCCATCATCAAATGGATACAACACTAAATAACATCCCCGCGATTATGATTCATATGGACAAATAAAAAGAGACTATAATTTGATGCACATTAGTCTCTTATCCCCTTATTTATTTGATTGTTATCATAATCTTCTTCAAGTTTCTTTAAGTTTTCTTCAGCCTGCGACCAGATATCCGGCAGCTGCGCGTCAACCTTCTGATTGGCAACCGCAAAACGGTCTTTCAACGATTCATTGGACTTCTTCTCCAAACGAGATCGCCTCCCTTATGAAATCATTCATGTCTTAACGATACCACAAAACCAATGAGCACTCAAAGAAATGGATCCTTACAGCCGGTTCCCCCATGTACTCTTCTTTGGCCTCTTTGATATGCTGAAGCGTAATAGCTGTTGCTCTCAAAATCGACTTACGCTTTGCCTTCATATAGATCTGCTCCATCTCAGCGAAGCTACTTGTTGCAAACACATGTGCTATATCATCAATCAGCTGGCTCTTCTCATAATTATCAAATAGCTTTTGTGTATAAATCCGTCGTTCGGAAGCCGTTGGCACCTCATACTTCATCTTTGTATCAAATCGCCGCCAGACTGCGGTATCCAGTTCCTCGTCTAAATTTGTGGCTGCTAGTAAAATGCTATCAGCCTGAAACTCGTCCAGACACTGTAGCAGCGTATTGACCACACGAGACATTTCTTGCACATCTCTGTTACCCGTTCGATTTCGCGCAATGGCAACAAACTCGTCCAAAAAGAAGACACAAGGCGTTTTGATCGCATAATCAAATATCTTACGTATATTCCCTGCCGTCTCTCTCAGGTAGCTCCCTATAATCGTGTCCAGGCGCACGAGAATAAGAGGCAGCCCTAGCATGTGCGCTAAATAATACGCCGTTATGGTTTTTCCCGATCCTGGAGGACCATACATTAGAATCTTATTCGGCATCGAGACTCCCTGTTCCGTAAAAACAGTCTTGAGCTCATAAATCTCAAGCACTTCATCAATGATATTACGATTGATTTCGCTAGGTACAAGTTTATGAGATTTAGCTTTACAAGCCTCCGCCGAATGCATCACTGCCATATCTACGTCTTTACTCGCTGGTAATTTAGCAGCATTCATTTTAAAAACGCCTTTCATTTTCTAGTTCCGATATAAATTCCAAAAACAAAAAATATGTATGGTAATTTTGTAGAGCATCTTAGTGAGCTTGCAATTGCATTTGAGCTTGTTCTTAATTCAACTGACAATCGAATTATGACAGAACTAATTATTAAAAAGATCATTCCAAATAAAACGAAAGAAATTTACTTGAGTGAGAGAGAAATAGAAGAAATGAATCATATAAACTCAGGATACAGAAAAAACGAGGTAATATACTCCTAAAAAAAACCACCCATAATGGTGGTCCGTACTCATGATGAGCACTATAGGATTTGGATAGGAGTGGAGAGTCCTGTGCTTAACCTGTAGGTTTGAATGGTGTAATTTTATATCGTTAATTACCAAGCCACCTTCAGCAGCTATCTAGCCTACTAATTCTTCATAAAGCCCCCTCTTTCAGTTTCTTGTGGAGCATCCCTATCTTTACATTGTCCTTTATCCGCTCATCTCGAATCGACTTAGGAAGTCCAACCTTTAGATCAGGTTTTCCCTGCTTTCAAAGGTATCTTGGTGCTTTGTATTGCTGATATCGTCTCAAGTGTCTTCGCTGAACTCAAAAGAAACGAATTACATAAAGTAGCATTGAAGCATATAAAATAAGTTAGTTCATTGGCTTCTTACAATCTTGAAAAATAAAAAAGCATACTGACTGGTTTTACAAATTGAACTTTTATCCATCTTTAGGAGATAGCTTATCACACTGCTACCTACAGACTTATGGTATTTCATTCTTCTATGCTTCTTGTTCCTCCAGTAATCGTTTTAGTTTCAGACGCTGACGCTTTTCCCTTTGTCGACGTTCTTTGTCTTCAGCATGCAGAGATTTGAGAAGTGAGAAACACATGCCGATTAGTACAACGGCAAACGGTAAGGCGGCTACAATAGAGGCGGTCTGAAGACCGTTTAACCCGCCACTGATCAGTAACACCACCGCTATTGTGGATTGCAGGATTCCCCAGGTTAATTTCACTTTTATACTCGGATTTAGCTTGCCGTCCGAAGTTAGCATTCCCAGCACAAATGTAGCAGAATCAGCTGACGTAATAAAAAAGGTCATAATCAGGAGCGTAGCAATGAACGCTATTATGGTGCCAAACGGGAGTTGCTCAAGGGTGATAAAAAGAGCGGTAGTTGTATCTTCTTTTACAGCTTCCGCCAGATGGGCGGCATGAAACAATTCCAGGTGAAGCCCCGTTCCGCCAAAGACCGAAAACCAAATAAAACCAAACAGGCTCGGAATAATCATAACGTAGATTACAAATTCCTTGATAGTCCTTCCTTTAGATACCCTTGCGATAAACGTTCCAACAAAGGGAGCCCAAGCTATCCACCATGCCCAATAGAATAAAGTCCATGCACCAACCCATGTCCCCCTTGAAAAAGGAGTTAGTCTTAGACTCATATTAATGATGTTTTGCAGGTAACTGCCTAAAGTGGTCGTGAAGGTTTCGAATATAAAGGAAGTCGGCCCTGTAACCCAAACGAAAAGCATTAATAAAATAGCTATAACCAGATTTGTGTTGCTCATAATTTTAATTCCTTTGTCCAGACCTGTAGTTGCTGAAATAAGGAACAATACGGTCACAACAGCGATGATTACAATCTGACAAGTAACCGAGTTTTGTATCCCAAATAAATAATGCAACCCTCCGCCGATTTGAAGAGCTCCCAGACCAAGAGATGTCGCTACTCCAAAGATTGTGGCTATAACCGCCATAATATCAATAATTTTGCCTACCCAGCCAGTAGCAAGACGTTCGCCCAATAAAGGAATAAACGTTGAGCTGACCAAGCCTTTGTAGCCTTTCCGAAACTGGAAGTAAGCTAGTGTTAATCCGATAACGGTATAAATAGCCCAAGGATGAAGCCCCCAGTGAAAAAAAGAATATCGCATCGAAAACCTTGCTGCTTCTGTAGTACCGCCTACTGCTCCCTCAGGCGGAGATAAATAATGGGACAAAGGTTCAGCCACACCCCAGAATACCAGTCCAATGCCCATTCCTGCACTAAATAGCATTGACAGCCAGGATAGGGTAGCATATTCCGGTTCATCATCATCATCCCCCAGCCTAATGCTGCCAAACCGGCTGAATGCTAAATAGAAAGCAAAAACCAGAAAAAAAAGTGTAGCCAGTAAATAAAACCAACCAAAATTCTGGATGGAGTAGTTGTAAGCGACGCTAGCCATATCCGCCAACTGATTAGGAGCGACTGCTCCCCATATTGCAAAAAGCGCAACAATGATAATTGCAATGGTAAATACCATAACTGACCTCCGTTGACTTTAATCTGTATTCGGATTTTTATTCAGTATGTGTTAGTTCAGCTTGTAATATAACATTCTAAATATGATTGAACGGACGGCAGTTCGAACTTGTTGGTCCACTCAAGGTACCTTGTGGAGAATCGAAAGCGGAAATGTCCAAATTTTTATGTAGCACTTGACTTACATACTTCCAGCATCTATTGTGAATATAAAATAAATTTATTCATATATTCAAATACAGAAAGGATATTTCTCAATGCCAAAGAAATTCAATGATAAAGAAAAACAATGGATACGCCAAAAACTGATCGAAGAAGGCAAACGGCGTTTCGAATCACTCGGTCTTAGAAAAACAAGCGTAGAGGATTTAACAAAAGCCTCTGGAATCGCGCAGGGCTCCTTTTATATGTTCTTCGACTCCAAAGAAGAGCTTTTTTATCATATCCTACTTGAAGAGGAGGCCGGTATACGTAATCAGCTTCTTGCCTTGGTAAGCGAATCAGCCATAGTAACCAAAGAGGGTATTCAGCGTTTTTTACTCGACGCAATACGTCTATTAGGGGAAAGTCCTTTAATACGCCAGATGTATCTGGAGGGTGAATTTACTCAGCTTGTCCGGAAGCTTCCTGCTGAGCTGTTGGAGCAAAATTTCTCGGAAGATACCGACGCATTAATGCCCGTAATCCGCACTTGGCAAGCAGCTGGCATTCTCGTACATACCCGTCCAGAGTTAATTGTCAGCATGATTAGATCTTTAGTTCTGCTAACTTTGCATAAGCAAGAAATTGGAGCCGATATTTATACCGACACCCTATCCTTTTTACTTGATTTAATCTCGGACGGAATGGTCTCTAAAAGAGATTAAGGAGGACAATTGGTGATTATTCATGTTGAACAGCTAAAATATGCCTACCCAGGATCAACAAACACTATTCTACACGGTTTGAACTTTTCTATTGCACAAGGGGAAGTTTTCGGATTTTTAGGGCCATCCGGCGCTGGAAAAAGTACGACTCAAAAAATACTTATCGGAGCTCTCACAAATTATACAGGAAGCGTGCAAGTTCTCGGAAAGGAAATGAGAAATACCACTCCCGATTATTATGAAAGCATTGGCGTCGCATTTGAATTCCCTAACTTTTACAGCAAATTTACTGCGCTTGAAAATTTAAATATCTTTCGGTCCCTTTATGCCGGTAGTACGGAGGAGCCAATGCGCTTACTGAAGCAGGTTGGACTTGAGGATGCGGCCCATTTAAAGGTGTCCCAGCTTTCTAAAGGCATGAAAATGAGGCTGAATTTTTGCCGTTCCTTGCTTCATCGTCCTTCTATTTTATTTCTAGATGAGCCCACTTCAGGCTTGGATCCCGTCAATGCCAAACATATGAAAGACTTCATTTTAGAGAAAAAGGCCGCCGGAACAACCATCGTCATCACCACACATAACATGGTGGCAGCCGAGGAGCTTTGTGATCGTGTCGCCTTCATAGTCGATGGTCAAATCAGGCTTATTGATTCCCCACGTGAGCTTAAGCTGCGCCATGGGCAAAAGAAGATACGAGTTGACTACTTGAAGCAGCAAGAACAATTATCGGAGCAATTTTCCATGATCGGACTGGCGGATAATCCATACTTTCTAAACCTCCTACGAAATGAACAGATTGAAACCATACACTCCTTAGAAGCCACGCTTGAACAAATATTCATCGATATAACTGGGAGATCGTTGCAATGAGAATGTTAATGACGATCATATACGATATTCGCTTCCAATGGCGGCATGGGTTTTACCTAGTATATCTATTGGTCTGTTCGATCTACCTGATCATGCTCCACTTTATTCCTGTCCAGTACAAAGAAACTGCTGCCCTCCTGCTCACCTTCTCTGACCCGAGCGCGCTCGGATTAATTCTAGCCGGTGGGATCGTATTGCTGGAGAAGGATCAGGGCATACATGACAGTCTATTTGTAACGCCGCTTCGTTTAAGAGAATACCTGATCGCTAAAGCGATTTCCTTGTCTTTAATCTCTGTATTATCGGCATGGGCTATCCATATTTTTGCATTAGGGACACCTTCTTCTCCCCTTTTATTTACGACTGGCGTCATGCTGACTTCCAGCTTATTCACTTTACTATCGATAGGGATAGTCGTACGCACGCAATCCGTTAACGGGTTTATTCTCTTGTCCCAGCTGTATGCTCTGCCGTTAGCATTGCCATTACTCCATTTCCTTGGTATAGGGAATAAGTACATGTACTTGATTTTCCCAACGGAAGGTTCTCTCCTACTATTGAAATCGATGATGCGGCAGCTATCGACCGGAGAGGCTATTTATGCAATCATCATTTTATCTATTGGCAATGCAGTGGTTTTCTACTGGGCACAGTATTCCTTCAAAAGGAGCCTATTAATGGGTCTGGGGAGAGGAGAAGGATCATGATGAAGCTTCTGGCACTAACGAAAAATGATGCTCGACAAATTTGGAAGGATCCCCTGCTCATGGCTAGCTTGCTTGGTCCATTAGTACTCATAGTGTTTGCGCGTTTCATTATTCCTCCTCTTTCCGGCTGGGTAGAGCAGCATTATGGGTTTCCAGTAATTGATTATTTCGATTTCATCGCTGTCATTCTGCTGCTTACGATACCGCTTCTTTCCGGTACGATGGCCGGACTGCTCATGCTTGATGAACGCGATGAAAATATGATTGCCTATTATGCCATTACCCCGCTAACCCGTAAAGGTTATTTTATATACCGGTTATATGGGCCTGTCCTTTTGTCGATTGGACTGTCCAGCTTGTTTTTTCTATGGTCTGGCATTACAGAGGTTCAAATAGAAGGCCTCTATTTCGTGATCCTGCTCACGATAGAGGCTCTCTGCATGGCTCTATTTTTAGCTGCGTTTGCTGCCAATAAGGTAGAAGGCTTAGCTTTATCCAAAATTAGCGGTTTACTGTTTGCAGGTCCCATTATCGCTGCCTTCGCCCCCTTTCCGTGGTCGTATGTGGGAGCATGGATTCCGACGTATTGGCCTGCAAAAAGCTATTTATTAGCCGTTTCAGAAAAACCGTTTCTTTCCTTCGGCTCATTTATAATTGGTCTTGTCTTGCACCTCATTTTGTTAAATGGCATGCTTCGTTCATTCTTGAAAAGAATGGATTAGCAACAGTTAACTTTGTCTTAAACAGACTTTCCCTTCTGCTGCTCGCTTAATCCAAGCTTCATAACGAGTGGCTTAATGGTCAAACCCTGCACAAGAAGAGAGAAAAGCACAACGCTAAATGTTAGAACAAGAACATCGTCTCTCCCTTCAAAAGTAGGCGGCAAGCTGAGGGCGAGTGCTATCGATAGACTCCCCTTTAGCCCTCCCCAGTTCAAGACCGCTTTCCATGAGCGGGAAAATCCTTTTATAAAATGAACGCTTGTATAAAGGGCTATTGTCCTTCCTGCAAGTACAATAAGGATAGCAGCGGCAATCATAACCCATTTATCGGTAAAGTCAATATTTTTGATTTCAATACCGATCATCAAGAAAATAAGGGAGTTTGCGATTAAGGTAACGACATCCCAAAAAGAATTTATATTTACTTTTGTTGTCTCAGACATACCGATTTTCGCGCCATAGTTCCCAAAAATCAAGCCAGCAACTACGACCGCAATAACGCCTGATACATGAAAATGCTCGGCTATAAAGAAGCTTCCGAAAAATAATAGCATGGAGAATGCAATTTCAAGGGGGTAATCATCGTAAAATCGGATAAGCTGCGAGAATAGATACCCTAATACCGTACCAATTAGAATACCGCCGATTGCGAATTTTAAAAACAGCAGCAGTCCGCTGCCAAGGCCTAGCCATCCGAGTTCCATATAGGAGAGCAGATACAAAGACGATATTTGAAATAGGACAACGGCAATCCCGTCATTTAGCAAAGACTCGCCTTCAATAATGGTAACGACCGACTTCGGTACGCCCAATGACTTAAAGATGGAAATGACGCTTATCGGATCCGTTGCGCTCATTAATGCGCCAAATGTGAACGCTACAATCAAGGGAAGATCAAGTAAGTAATAAGCAGAGAATGCAATGATCAGGAATGAAAGTAGTGTGCCGCCAAAGGCTAAAGCGAGTACTGGCTTACTCTGCTCTTTAAGATGGGAAAACGGTAGCTTTAATGTTGCATCCCCTAATAAAATAGGTAAAAACAAAGAAATAATTATGGCTTGAAATACATGCGACTGTGTAATAAATGCTTCTGCTTCCTCTAATAATGGAATATTCGTAACGCCCATAAGAAGACCCACGATGACCAGAGCAATGGAGTAGGGCTGATTCAACTTCTTCGAAATGCCAATAACAAATATTGAAACTGCTAAAAGCACCAATAATTGAATGAAGGTTTCGTTAAATTCATGCATTGCTGACTCCTCTTTTCTAATGGGTTCTTACTTTCGTTGTTCTTTTTTCAGCGCATTCTTCAAATCATCCTGCACGGTTTCTTCCCATAATGCAACACCCGATCGATATGCAGCCCTTCCGTTCAAATGACCGGCTACCGGCGCTGTTATAAATACAAATACGATGCCAAGTAGCAGCTTTGCGCTTGAATGCTCCAAGTAAAACATAAAATAGAGGAATGTGCCGATTAAAATAAGCAAAACGCCAAGCGTCGCGCTTTTGGTGGCTGCATGCGATCTTAAGTAAACATCTGGCAGCCTTATGAGGCCAAATGCACTTAGCGCGCTAATAAGCGAACCAAACAAAATGACCAATCCTAGGAGCAGTTCTCCAAGCTTACTTATCATCTCCATGCTCAATGACTACACCCCTCTCTATATATCTTGCAAAAGCTGTTGTACCGATAAAGGTTAAAATGCCAATTAGCAAAATAATATCGAAATATGTTTTTGTTTTCAGCAGCATGCTGATAACGGCTATCATCGATAATAAAATAACGCCTATCGTATCCAGTGCGGCAATCCGATCCGGTACGGAGGGACCCAAAAGCAGTCGATACAAGCAACCTAAGATAGCTAGCGATAATACACCAAGTGAGACGAGCAGCATTGCATTCAACATTAACGGGTCACCTCCATAATCGCTTTTTCAAAGGAACTTTTAATTTGCTGGGATAGCATCTCTGCATCACTAATATCCATAGCATGAATATACAGCGTCCGTCCGTCTCTAGATACGTCTAACGTCAACGTGCCTGGTGTCAAACAGATTAAACAAGAGAGAACGGTAATCTCCCAGTCTGTTTGGAGTTCGGTCTGATAAGCTACAATCCCAGGACGAATAGACAGTTTTGGCCGAATAATGAGTCCAATAACAACAAAGCTCGAGATAAATAATTCTTTCACAAACAAAATAAGCAGCTTTATAACCGCCCATACCCTCTTTAGATAAAAATCATGAGGCCAAAAACGGCTAAGCAGTCCAATACTTACAGCACCAACCAAGTAGCCGATTGTAAACCTAGGAAATGACCAGTCATTATGCAGAAACATCCAAACGACGGCTATGATCAAATTTAATAAGATTTGCAAGGCCATCTCATCTACTCCTTAATACTGCATCAATATAGGTTGCTGGACTGCTAAGTGTATTCCCTGCTTCCGAAACAAAACGATACACCCACTCCGAGCCGAATCCCATACCAATAAGGAGTAAGCACAAACTGCCAGCCGTAATCGTGAATCCTTTGTTGATTTTAGGCCATGTATGGCCATTCTTCATTTCTTCTCCCCAGAAAACGGCCATAAACAGTTTGATTAGCGAGTAAAGCACGATAAAACTTGAAGCTAGTGATATCGCTGTTAGCAAATAATAACCCTCCTGCAAACTGCCTCTAATAATAAGAAGTTTTCCTGTAAAACCGCTTAATGGCGGAATTCCAGCTATAGCAAGCGTTGCAATAAAAAACATCCAGCCCATAAGCGGATAACGCTTTATGAGTCCTCCCATTTCAGTCAATCGACTAGTTCCGGCTAAATACACGAGCATGCCACCCACGATAAACAGAAGTGCTTTTGCCGCCATATCATGCAGCAAATAAAATACAGTTCCATTTAACGCGTCCTCCGTGCCAACCGATAAACCCACGGCTATAAAACCTACACTTATCACTACATTATAATTTAAAATTCGCCATATATCTGAATAGGCTATTGCACCGAAAGCGCCAAATATCATAGTAGCTGCCGCCATCCAAGCCATCCAACTATGCGTGACAGCCGGTTCATGATAAAAGATGAGCGTGAACATTCTTATCAGCGCATATAGGCCGACCTTCGTGAGCAATGCGGCAAACAAAGCCGATATGGCTGCAGGAGGAACGCTGTAAGATCCTGGAAGCCAGAAAAACAAGAATAGCCCCGCCTTTAACGAAAATACGATAAGAAACATGATGGCAATTACATTCAAAACGCCGTCCTGTCCTGCCTGCGCAATACGAACTGAAAGGTCTGCCATATTCAACGTGCCGACAACGCCGTATAAATAAGCAACGGCTGCTACAAACAATGTCGAGGATAGGATATTGATTAAAATATATTTTAACGTTTCCCGCAATTGTCGTTTCGTTCCACCTAGAACGATTAAGGCGTAGGAGGAGATAAGCATTACCTCAAAGCATACGAACAGATTAAACAAATCTCCTGTAAGAAATGAGCCCATTACACCAACCAGAAGAAACTGAAAGAACGGGTAAAAGTAATGGCTCTCCCTTTCCTTACCCATTGTTCCAAAGGCAAAAAACAAACATGCCGCCCCCACTATTGAAGTTGTCAGGATTAGTAATGCTGCCAGCATATCAGCAACAAAAACGATTCCATAAGGCGGTAACCAGCCCCCCATATAAAGCGTTTGAATCCCATCTGTTTTGACTTGATACAGAATAACAGATGAAACAATGAGGTTAAGCAAGATACTTATGGCGCTGATCCATCTCTGCCAAGCGATTTGTTTATGGATAAATAAAAGAAAAACAGCGGTACATAAAGGGATTAGAAGCGGTAAAACAAGTAGGTTATTCATCGTCCTTCCCCCTTAATTGCTCCATATCATCCGTTCCTAACTTCTGGTAAGCCTTATAGGCCAACACGAAAAAAAATGAGGTTACACCGAAACTAATGACGATAGAGGTTAGAATAAGTGCCTGCGGCAGCGGGTCGACATAAGCCTCAGCTTTTTCCCCGAGAAGCGGTGCTTCGCCCGTCTTCAGCCTAGACATCGTAAGCAAGAGCAAATGAACCCCATGTGTAAGAATAGATGTGCCTAAAATAATGCGCAGAAGGCTTTTAGACAGAACGAGATATACCCCGACAGTAAAAATAACGCCTATTGCCAGTGACATATATAATTCCATGCTACTCATCCCTCCCTATCGTTAAAATAATGTTCATTGTGATGCCAATGACCGTTAAATAGACCCCTAAATCAAATAGCATCGCCGTTGCAAGCTCCGTGTCGCCTAGAATAGGCAGCATGAAGTGTCCGAATGAATGGCTGAGAAACGGAGCTTTTACAAAGAAAGAGCCTATCCCCGTCAGTAACGCAACGGTGAGCCCGACAGCCGTTAATATCTTGAAGTCGATGGGTATAACCTCTCGCATCGTTTTGATTCCAAATGCCATGGTGAGCAAAACAAATGCAGCTGAAGCCATTAGCGCCCCTATGAATCCTCCGCCAGGATTATTGTGGCCTGCAAAAAACAAGTACAGCGAAAACGTCAAAATAATGAAAATAACGACTTTGGAAATCGTCTGAAGGATGACGTCATTGCTTTTAATTACGGGAAATGCATATTTTCCTCTGCTGCTCATTTTGGGAAGGGTCATTTTTTCCCCCTCTGGGTCCAGTTTCAGCTTAATCATGGCATAAATGCCGAAGGAAGCAATCGCAAGCACAACGATTTCAAGCATGGTGTCAAAGCCGCGGAAATCGACAAGGATCACGTTGACTACATTTTTGCCGCCAGCTAGATGATAGCTTTCCTTCAAGAAAAAATCAGATATGGATTCAAACGACCGGTTTCCGCTCGCGCTTAGCGCAATTAGTGTCATGACCGTACCGACACCAGCCGCTATCGCAAAATTAGACAGCCTAAAACGCAAAGGTGCAATTTTTTTGCTTAATTTAGGCAAGTGATAAAAGCAAAGCAGAAACAAGGTTACAGAAACCGTTTCTACGATCATCTGCGTCAAAGCTAAGTCCGGAGCATGGAAAATGACAAAAAACAAAGTAACCATATACCCGGCAGTTCCGGTTAAAATAATAGCCATCATTCTTGACTTTGTGAACGGTATGGCAATAACGGATAAAACCAATACGACAATAATAATGGCTTCATACATCGATGTAGGCGCAAAATTAGTGAAATCAAATTGCATGCTTTGCGACTGCATCATGGTATAACTTAGTGAAATGATAAGAAATACAAAAATGTAGATCAAGTAATGGCGGATAGACCCCGTCATATACCCATTCGTTATCCCTTTTGAGAATCGGTTTAGTAAATAGAGCCCTCCATCATACATGTTGTTTAAAGTCACTTTTCGAACGATGGGTTCACTGATTAGTTTCAACCGATGATGCAGCTTGAACAGGATAGTTCCAATTAAAATAACCCCAATTGTCATATAAATTTCAGTCGTCCAGCCATGCCAGAAATGAATGGAGACAAGAAAACGTTCTCCTGACAGAAGCATGCTTGGATGGATAGCAGCCATAGCCGGTTCAATTAAGGAATATGCGATCAAATTCGGGAAGAATCCAATCACAATGGCTAACGATGCAAATATAACTGGCGATATCAGCATCCCCATGGGTGCTTCATGCGGCTTATCTGTAAGCTTCTCAAGCTGTATAGGTCCTCTAAAGGTTTTGAATAATAGAACCATACTGTAAACAAATGTGAATATACTGGCGATCCATGCAATAACCGGCACAAGAACAAGAAGAAACTGCAAATCCATAATATCCATCTCTTTAATATTGAGAGCTGCAGTAAAAAACATTTCCTTACTCAGAAAACCGTTAAACGGAGGTAAACCAGCCATAGAAAACGTACCGATAAGCGCAATTGAAAAAGTAATCGGCATGAAGGACATCAGGCCTCCAAGCTTCCGAATATCCCTGGTTCCTGTTCCATGGTCAACAATCCCAACAACCATAAACAAAGCGCCTTTAAATACAGCATGATTAATAAGATGAAAAATGGCCGCCATCGTTGCTTTTGTGTAGAAAAGAGAATCCGTTCCACCTGTGTAGAAGGCTGCTGCCGATCCAAGTCCCAGCAAGCTCATAATGAGGCCAAGCTGACTAATGGTGGAAAACGCGAGCAATGCCTTTAGGTCTGTTTGCTTCATAGCCCGGTAAGATCCGTATATCATGGTAAGCAGTCCGACAAATGATATAAGCCAGAACCAAGCGGTCTCCCCGGAAAATACAGGACTGAACCTTGCAACTAAATATAATCCTGCCTTAACCATTGTCGCAGAATGGAGATAGGCGCTTACTGGGGTTGGAGCCTCCATGGCATCCGGCAGCCAAATATGAAAAGGAAATTGCGCTGATTTTGTAAATGCGCCAATCAGAACGAGTATCATGGCAGGAGTAAATAACGAATGATTCGTAACGATGTCTAAACTCCCTAATATTTCTCGGATACTGAACGTGCCTGACATCACATAAAACATGACAAAACCAGCCAACATGGATAAGCCGCCAAATACGGTAATCAGCATCGATTTTAATGCGCCATATCTTGATTTCTCCCTCTGATGCCAGAACGCAATCAGCAGAAAGGAAGAAATACTTGTGAGCTCCCAAAACCCGTAAAGGACGATAAGATTATCGGACAGCACAACGCCAAGCATAGCTCCCATAAATAAAAGCAAATAAACATAAAAGGAGTTGATAGCCTCCTTTTTTTTATCCAAATAAAATATGGAATAAAGGACTACCAACGCTCCAATCCCCGTTATAAGCAAAGAAAATAATAAGCTTAATCCATCCAAGTACAGGGCTATTGAAATACCAAGCGATGGAATCCAAGGAATAGCTGTTGAAATGCTGCTTCCATTTTGTATAGATGTAATTTGGCCCATAAAAAATGCGAATAATAATACAGGAATCGTTAGAACAATCCACCCCGTGTGCGTACGAGAAATCAGTTTTTGCAAAAGCGGACTAACAGCGGCTCCAATAAATGGTAAAAAAACAGCGATCAGCAAGAAAGACATTTCAACCCTCCAAATCATTAGACTTAACTCAATAAGCATTTCCCATATTCAGTAAAAATACTTCATTTTCACGCGATTCCCTAAAAAAACGCAAAAAGAGCCCGCTGTTGGCAGGCTCCTCCGATAAAACTAATTATTTATTTGTTTGCAAAACCATTTCCAATTATATCTTCTAAACCTACCACTGTCAAACAGAAACCACCCAATTGAATAAATATACATATGTGAGGAGATTACTATGGATGAAGGAGTGATGTATCTTGTATCGGGTTAGAGCATGGAGCAGTTTAACTATTTTTCTTATTCTTTTTGGACTTGCATGGGCAATGGATTCACACATACATAAACAACACACTATTCAACAAGAATTTTCTCCGATTGATAAAGGCTATACCATTTACTCTTCGCTAACCCGCCAGCCCGTTGTTGATCCAATAACACCCTATGGGCCGCGAGAATACGTTAGAATTATACGTATTCAAACGCTGTTAGATGATTAGTGCTGATCCTGTATCTTGTGTATAGCTGCCTTAACCACTTTAATGAAGCCAGTTGGGTCCGTTTTGATGGAATAAGAAAATATTCCATGCTTTGTATGCAAATAGAGGAAGCCTTCTTCGCTGCCTAAACGTCGGTATGAGATATCAAATAACTCTCGGATAAGGAATTCATGATATCGGGTTGTGATTTTATCTGGATACAGCTGAATGAACCGTTCATTTACCACCGTTATTTGCTCATTGCCGATAATTTCACGCCCCACCTTATAATAGGGCATTTCTGCAATCCATTTCATGAATGATCTCCTTGTCCTACTACAAACCTCAGATTACAAAGGTAAATCTCTTCGTTTAAATACATAAATAGCACCCCAATAAAACAATAGTCCAATCATACCAAGACCAATTATGCTTGGCAAAAGATTTGCACTCCCAACTGCTATTTCTGCAGGTTTGAAGAAAGTAAGTACAGTAAATCGACCTAGCCATTTCAGATCATTGGACATATTTGAAAGCAATTGAAACATGTAGAATACGACTGACAATGCTCCCGAAGAAAGAAGCGATTGTTTAGACTCGTTGAATAGAGTGGAAAAGAAGAAGGCATAGCCGCTAATAGCAAAAAACAATAAAAAACCCATTACATTAATTTGAATAAATGCTATACGGTTGAAATCATCTTGATCATTTAGAATTGGGCCCACAATTAAACCCACTACTGTTGTAATTGATGTAAGCAGGAATAGCCCTGAAAGCAGGACAGCGGCTTGTGTTAGTGCTATTTTTCTTCTAGAAATGGGTGTAGCAAGAAAATAGGCCATTGATCCCCGATCTACTAAATTAGCCATTAATTGATTTGCAGCGATGATACATAAAATAATCATAAAAACAACAAAAGTAACGCCGTAAAAGCCTGTCGCTATAAATCCTGTCATTCCATGTAGACCAGCGCTTATCCCCAACGCATTACGCATAGCCTCGGGCAGCATTGCGAATGGATCAGTTTCAAGACTTGATGTATACATCCCCATAATAACAAGTAAATAAAATAAGATGAGTGCAGTAAATATTGCAAACAGTCTATAGGTTCTCTGCACTGTGGACAAGAATAGCGCTCTGTTCATCCCATTCTCTCCTTTTGATTATAATAATGCATAAAAATGTCTTCAAGCTTCTGTGCATGAATATCCATATTTTTCACTTTACACTTCGATAGTGTTTGAATGAAATCATCATAGTTACCTTGCAAAGCTATTTTTATTGTTAGCCCCTCCTCATTAACAATTTCTATATTTGATTCGCGTATAACAGTGATATCCTGCTTCGTAGCAAGGGTGAGATCAATCATTTTTCTTTGCATCGATTGCAGCTGCTGCACATCTTCAATTGCGATAATACGACCATCTTTTATTATTCCTGCTCGGTCACAGGTTCGATTGATTTCCTCAAAGCTGTGTGAAGACATGATCACTGTCTTTCCGGCGTTCTTTGCCTCCTTTACCAGCACAATAAATACATTTTGCATGAGTGGATCAAGTCCGGATGTTGGCTCATCAAGAATAAGCACCGTGGGGGCGTGCATGAAAGCCGCTACAATTCCGACCTTCTGTTTCATGCCTTTCGACATTTTGCGAAATGGAGTATGGACATCAAACTGCAATCGTTCGATTAGGAGATCAAGTGATGTATCATAATCCTTCATACCCCTCATTCCAGCAAGCAGCTTTAGGAATTGGTATCCGTTCATTCCTTCTGGAAAAGCAATTTCCCCTGGCAAATAACCAACTTGATGTTGAATATCTGCGCTCTCTCTCCAGCAATCAAGACCATTAATTTCTGCGTTTCCGCTTTCTGGTTTAATGAATCCCATTAAATGACGAATAGTCGTAGACTTACCTGCACCATTTGGACCCAAAAAACCGAAAACTTCCCCACGCTTTACTGTAAAGTTCAATTGAAATATGCCTCTACCATTTTTAAACGTCTTCGTTAGCTCATTGAGTTGAATCATCCTGCACCAACTCCTTTGTATGTTTTGAACTATACTTATATATACTATTCATAATATTGCTGAATAGCTACAATATCAACATGTTTTTGAATAAAATCCGTTGTAATCATTCAAATCGTAAGATATGCTTAAGACGAGGTGAGTAGAATGAATGGATACCGGCAGCGTACAGAAAACAAAAGAAAAGCCATACAACTTGCCGCGCTTGATTTGTTCGCTAGCCACGGCATTGCGAAAGTTAGCCTTGCTGAAATTGCAAAGAAGGCTCGTGTATCGCCTGTAACAATCTATAATTATTTTGGCACTAAAGATGCGCTTGTGAAAGCAGTCATGATTTACTTCTTAGAGGAAGAATGGCGAAGACAAATTGAGCTCATGCAAAGTGATCTGCCGTTTCATGTGAAAGTAAAAAAACTAATGTTTGACGGTGAAGAGTGGACTGGTAAATGGAATAAAGAAATTCTTGAAGAGTTGCTTTCCAATGACGAAGAGTGGAAAATAATGGTCGAAAATGTGTTTGAGGATGTTTTACCAGAATTAATGCGATTCATCGAGACTGGGAAAAACGAGGGTTATATCGATCATGATTTGTCTTCTAATACTATACTTGTCTATTTTAGGCTTCTCAAGGAAATTAAGCTCACACCTATTTATAAAGAAGTAAGTACCAATACACGAATGCTCGAGGAACTAAGTAAAATAATATTTTATGGTTTACTTAATTATAAAATAGAGGAATAAATTTTAAAAAAGCAGAAAAACATTTTGCTGCACAATCTGATAGACCATTTAGGGAGAATTTACATCTTTAATTATAGAAGTATTTTAAAAACGTTCGATTCGGCGTTAATACTCCCGCCTCTACATTCGCTTTGGTCAGCCAGTGAGAATTGGCTGATCATTTTATCTATTTGAACTAATCATTCACTTTACAAAATATGAAAAACTTCTTAGCATTACCGACAACGAGCTTCCTTTAAGTACTCATATTCAATATTACCTTTAAAGTAATATCATAATTGCAGGAGGATGACTATGAGTAATATGAATCAAGCACGAACGTTTCTTGGTTTATCCAAGTTATCTGTAGCCACCGTAGATTGGCTAAAATATAAGATGAATCCACCTCAGTTAATCGTACTAGTCTTTTTTGGTTTAATTTGGATCGGCGCATTCCTTTTGATGCTCCCTATTTCTACAGTAAACGGAACTTCAATCGGTTTAATTGATGCATATTTACAGCTACCTCCGCGATATGTGTGAACGGACTAACTGTTTTGGATACAGGCACAACCTTTTCTCAGTTCGGACAAGTCGTTATCATGATATATGACCTTGCCCCGAATAGATGGACACGAAGAAAACCTCTATAATAAATCATGGAGGGGTTCATATGGGACAACGGAAGAAATTCGACAAGGCATT
>NZ_JACHXW010000031.1 GCF_014192395.1 Paenibacillus endophyticus
TCATTACTTGTTATCGCTTTTTCGCTTATCCCGAAGGATTTGCGAGGCAGTTGTTACTCGTTGTTCAGTTTTCAAAGAGCAATCTTTTCTTTCGTGTCGGCCGTGTGTCTCATTGGCGACTTTTATAATATATCACAGCTGCCCAAGTTAATGCAAGTCTTTTTTTAATTTCTTTTTTCAAAGCTTGTTTACTTACTCTTGGCGCGAGAACTAATGTAGCATATAAACGATACGCGAGTCAACCTTTTACTTCAACCTTTTTACAAAGCCATCATATAACGACCCATTGGAGACCTACTATTAAAGCAATCCCAGGTACGCCTAATGTTATTACTGTTCCTATGGTAACCGGATTAAGGGGTATGTAAATACCGGGCAAAAGATCAGAGTAATTAAGCAAATAGAGCAATCCAGCAGCTAAGACAAGATGGAGCGTAAAGCTGCGAAGCAATCTCCACGACAGCTTGTTCTTGAATAATACAATAGCCAATAAAAGAGAAGATGCCACGAACAGAGTCAACCAAATCGCGTTCATATTCTAATTCCTCCCCAACGAGGCCATTTTTCACTTGTTTGTTTCGCCAATCGAAGCAGCATTTCATATCTCTTCTCTGCAGTAATGATACTATAAATAGCGTAATCGATTTGATCCTTTCCAACCGCATACTCAAAAAAACGATTAGCATTCTCCCATTCACGGTGTGCTTCCGATATTTCCTTTCGGATTTCCTCCATTAGCGCCGAATCTTTATGTACAGCTTCTTGCTGCTTTTTAATCAAGCCTATCCCCTCCCGCATATCTTCGTCATCGCAACCCATTACTATATGTATAGGCTTGGACTAAGGAATAGAACGGCAGATTGGACGACTGTGTGTCTGTCGAAACAACAAAAGCGGCGAGCCCAGTAAATACCGGGCCGCCGCTTTCGGAAAGATATATTTAATTAATTTCTCTTCGCCCTTCGAGCGCTTTCGATAACGTAACCTCGTCCGCATACTCAAGATCCCCGCCAACCGGCAATCCATGTGCAATGCGCGTCACACGAATGCCAAATGGCTTAATGAGCCTCGATAGGTACATCGCTGTCGCTTCGCCTTCAATGTTCGGGTTAGTGGCTAGTATAAGCTCCTGCACACGCTCATCGCTGAGTCTGCGCAGCAGCTCGGCAATTCGAATTTCATCCGGTCCAATGCCCTCCATAGGAGAGATCGCACCCTGCAGGACATGATATTGCCCCTCATAGTCTTTCATACGCTCGATGGCTACAAGATCCTTCGAATCCTGAACGACGCAAATGACCGACTGGTCACGCGATTTATCCTGACATATCCTGCATGGATCGGTATCCGTAATGTTGCAGCAAACCGAGCAGTAGAACAAATTACGCTTAACGCTCACTAGCGCCTTAGCGAAATCAATAACATCGTCTTCTTTCATTCGAAGTACGTGAAACGCCAGACGGGCGGCCGTTTTGGGTCCAATACCCGGTAATCGCGTAAAAGCATCAATCAACTTCGCTATCGGTTCGGGGTAATGCAAAACTGGGTACAGCTCCTTTCAAACATAAGCAAGACTGCTGCTCTAGAACAATCCAGGAATTTTCATTCCGCCAGTAAATTTACCCATATCCTTATTCGCAAGCTCATCTACCTTGGTAAGCGCATCGTTCACAGCTGTAAGCACAAGATCCTGCAGCATTTCTACATCTTCCGGATCTACAGCCTCAGGCTTAATGGTAATGTTAAGCAGCTTCTTATGGCCATTAGCCGATACCGTCACGACACCGCCGCCAGCTGTTCCTTCGACTGTTTTCGTTTCAAGTTCTTCTTGAGCCTTCATCATTTGATCCTGCATTTTTTTAACTTGTTTCATCATTTGGTTCATGTTATTCATTTCTATTCACCTCATCATTAGTATTTAATCATTATCCTTCACAACTACCAGGTCTTCGCCAAAAAGCTTAACGGCTTCCTCTACCCACACCGGCCTGCCGGGTGACTGAGGAGCATTGGATGATTCAGCTGACTCATGCTCGAGCTGCAGCGTCTCACTCTTCTGGGAAACCGCCCCCTGTGCGGCAGCCTGCCAGTCTTTCATCATGACTGTAACAATTCGGAACGATCCCCCCAGCACTTCGTGCATCACTTTTTCAATAATATCACGATTCGCTGGTTTTTCGGTCGTTTCCCGGTGCATGGTATTTTTGAATGCGACAAGGATAGCATCATCTGCTGAAGCAACTGGTTCTCCATCCTTCAACCAGGCATGAACGGTAATCTTGGCATCCTTCACACCTTGAAGGACATCATTCCATTTCATACGGAATTGATTGAACTCAGGGCTGCCTGCATTCGCCAAATACGGATCAAGCTTAACGGTTCTCGCCGCTCCCCCAGATCCGCCAAACGACGTGCGAACCGCGTTCGTTCGCGCTGCTTGCTTGCTTGCCGCCTGATCTGCAGCCGAAGATTGTCCTCCGCCCGCTATTCCATTCTGCATGGCCTGTTCCAGCTTGCGCTCAAGCGCCTCAACCTGCTGCCGCAATCGTCCCACTTCCGCGGCTTGCGCTCCGTTAGAAGCTGCAGACCCCGTACTTGAAGCAGCTGCACCGCCTGCGGATTGCTCATCGCCAAGCGTACACAGCTTCATAAGCGCTACCTCAAACAAGGTTTGGGGCTGGGAAGCGTGCTTTAGCTCGACTTGATAGCGGTTGAGCGTATCGATCATGGCGAACAACCGAGCTGGCGTGAAGGCATCTGCCATCATTTTGAAGCGTTCCGGATCAACAATTCTTTCTGTTACCGCGCCGCCCTGAGGTGCAAGCTTCATTACTAACAGATCTCGGAAGTAATAGATCAAGTTCTCGAGGCATTTGTCAGCACTTTTGCCCGCTTGCATCAAGCTCTCTACCAGAGGCATCACAGCCGAAACATTACGATCCTTGACCGCTTCCGCCAATTGATAGAAGTGATCCGCAGCCATGCCGCCAGTCACATCTACCGCAGCTTCAAGCGTAATACGATTATCAGCAAAAGCAGAGACCTGTTCCAGCAAGCTAATCGCATCTCGCATACCGCCCTCGGATAATCTGGCGATATACGCAATCGCGTCCTTATCCGCCTCGATACCTTCCTCCTGGCAAATCTTAATCAAGTGCTCCGTCTGCTCTTCCAGCGAAACCTGCCTGAAATCAAACCGCTGGCAGCGTGATATAATCGTAGCAGGCAGCTTATGCGGTTCGGTCGTCGCCAAGATAAATATCACATGCCCCGGCGGCTCCTCCAATGTCTTGAGCAAGGCATTGAACGCCTCAGCCGTAAGCATATGTACTTCATCTATAATATAAACCTTGAACCGCACTTCCGAGGGTGCATATCGCACTTTGTCACGGATATCGCGAATTTCATCAATTCCACGATTAGAAGCAGCATCGATCTCGATTACATCCATAATATGACCAGCGGTAATCCCTATGCAAGCATCACATTCATTACAAGGTTCCTCAGCCGGACCACGTTCGCAGTTAACCGCTTTCGCTAGTATTTTGGCAGCGCTGGTTTTGCCTGTTCCCCTTGGCCCGTTAAAGAGATAAGCATGTGACACTCGTTGTTCACGAATGGAATTCTGCAGCGTTTGGATAATGTGCTGTTGTCCAACCATGTCCTGAAACGTCTGCGGACGCCAGGCACGGTATAAAGCGATATGTGACACGCAGACCTTTCCTTTCGTGTTGCCTTTTATTGCAATAAAAATTGCCGCATTCCTATTATACAACAACTGTGTAGCAAGCAAAACTTTCTTTTACCTGCCAAATCCATATTCTATTACAAGAAGAAACGGCTTCGCAGTCCTCTGCAAGAGGAGGGTATCCGTTTCTCGTAGAAATAGAAGAATACGTTATCGCGTGAAACATATAAAGTCTTATATTTAAACAAAAACACCTGCTTCCGCTAATTCCGACTAGAGCATCGAACAGCGTAACCAGGTGTTGCTTCTGTTATTGATATTCAAGGTTTAAAAATGGTTAGTACCGTGCACCTACTCCTGATAAATGCGACCCAGGCGACATCCTTGCACTACAGCTCGAGTCAGGCACTCCCCCGGCACATGAACTAATTTGCTTATGGCTGCTTCCTTCCGGACCTGACCGGGTTCACAAACGTCCATTGCGGAGGACCCAACTGTCAACACTGCTCGCAAGTGCCAAGACCCTACATCAGCATAACCTCAAATAGGAATTCAACCTCGCTACAGCGGATTGCGAGTTACAGGGCACCGCTACCTCCCCATCTAGCACGGCAAAAATAAGTATAGCCGATTCGAGCACAAAGCGCAACTCGTACCGTAAATTGGAACCATATGGCGATTCTTATCGTTTGGCTTCCACATGAACGTTATAGCGCGGCATATTATGTTGCACAACCGACTGAGCCTTCGCCCGCAGCTGCTCAACTTGCCCGTCCGACAAAGAACTTGCCACATCCAAGTTTACATGCAAGTCCGTACCGTTGAAATAAATTCTCGTATGCTCTATGCCGTTAATAGGCTTAAGCACCTGCTCGATCATATCGCCATCTGCATTATAATTCAGATATTGAAGGCGGTTCGGCAAGTTTGGGTTGCTGTTCGAATATCCCATATAACCGTCATGACCATATGTTTTCATTTTGTCCTGCTTGCTGCTGCCGCATGCCGTAAGCGTTATGGCTAACAACAGCACGAGTAGCAGCATTAACGATATTCGATATGAAGCCAATCGATCCGTAAGAACCGTTCGTTTCTTTTCCAATCAAAAAACCTCCCTTCTAACCAATAGGATGGCTGAGGGAGGCTCTTGTATTCTGCCAAATAAAGGCGGAACGATTGAATGGATTAAATACCGTATTTCTTCTTGAAACGATCGACGCGGCCGCCAGCATCCAGGAACTTTTGCTTACCCGTGTAGAATGGGTGGCATTGGGAACAAACCTCTACGCGAAGGCTCGGTTTAATCGAACCAGTCTCGAAGGAATTTCCACAAGCGCAAGTTGCTGTAATGATGTGGTATGTCGGATGAATAGCTTGTTTCATCTCGTTCACCTCTTTCTGCCCTGAGTCGCATGCGGACCCAGAGTTAAATCACACATCTCGGATTATAGCATGAACTCTTTTACAGTTGCAATGAATAATCGCTCATATGTTAATATTAGCTAAAATTACCGAATAAGGAACTCTTATCGGCGCAAGGCGGCAGGCGGGACATGTGTATAGGAACCAATCACAACATCCGGCAGCTCCTCGCGAAAAATCTCCAGCATCTGCTTCATCCCATAAATTTCACCCTGGGCCTTTGGAATAATAGCCAAATAACTCTCAGGATCGATATTCAGATTACGCATTTGGATGAGCTTAAGTCCGGTTCGCTTAACGAAGCCGATCATCGCTTCAATTTCTTCCTCGCGGTCGGTAACCCCTGGAAAAATCAAATAGTTAATAGAGGTATATACCCCATTGTCAGACGCATATTTCAGCGACTTCTCCACATTCTTTAAGGTGTAGCCACGCGGCTTGTAATAAGCGTTGTAGTGGTCATCGAGGGCGCTAATCGTACTTACCCGCATCAGGTTTAGCCCAGCATCCACGATAGCACGCATGTAATCCGTTAAACCCGCATTGGTATTGATGTTGATATAGCCAAGCGAGTTCTGACTGCGAACGCGATTCATCGCTTCCACAATAATTCTAGCTTGCGTTGAAGGCTCCCCTTCGCAACCTTGTCCAAAGCTGATAATCGATTCCGGCTCACGAAGATGCTCCAGCATAATCTCCACAACCTCTTCAACGGTCGGTTTAAAGTTCATGCGAGTCTGCGGAGCGACAAAGCCGCTATCGTCAGGCTGCTCCGATATACAGCCAAAACATCCGGCATTGCAAGAATAGGACACCGGAACGGCTCCTTCCCATCTGCCAAGGAAGGTGTTCGAAGAGGTTAGGCATTCGTATCCCAATGCGCAATTGGATAAGTGCTTATACAGCCGATTTTCCGGGTATTTGGCAAGAATACGTTCGACTTGGATGCCTAATTCACCGCGGTCGCAATTGAGCGGATCCCATCTTTCCGGATCATCGCATTGCTCCGCCGTAACATAAAAGCCTCCATCCTTCCACACCACTGCCGTATATCCGAACAATGGCAGCTTCTCATTCTTATCGGCCTTCACGTACCCCGGCAGACATAGACGGGTAAAGCCTTGGGGCAGCAGCGCGCCAACCGCTTGCGCGCCGCCAGGCAGCATTTGCATTTCGCCGGAGTCCGGATTAAGACCAATCGGCCTAGTAAAAGGCAGGCTTACTAAAGTCGCGCCATTAGGAAGAGGAATCAATTCCTCCTCCATAATCTCGACAATCATATCGCCGCTTCTTCCAAGTGCTATAAAATCGGGATGGTCAAAAACATTGCCGTTCTCATCCGCATATACGAGATTCATGTTGTTCTCCCTCCTGCGGCCTTACGATCCGTGCGTCGTTCTAGGCGTTGGCCGCCTGCTGGTCGCTGTCGTGCTGCTTTTGATACCGGACCGCTCCGGCTTCGCTTCTACCGTTGTATCAAGAGACATGAGGAACTGTTCGTTGTTCTCGCTGTCTTTTAGTTTTTTCAAAAAGTTATCGACATAGTCAGGCGTATCCGTCATGCCCCTGCGGATGGCCCAAACCTTCTCAAGCTCTTCCTTTGTAAGGAGCATTTCTTCCCGTCTTGTGCCTGATCTGCGTAAATCGAGCGCAGGGAAAATACGTCGTTCGGAAAGCTTCCTGTCGAGATGGAGCTCCATATTGCCCGTACCTTTAAATTCTTCATAAATAATATCATCCATACGCGAGCCCGTTTCGATTAGGGCAGTAGCGAGAATCGTCAAGCTGCCGCCTTCCTCAACGTTTCGGGCCGAACCGAAGAACCGCTTCGGACGGTGGAACGCCGCCGGGTCGATACCACCGCTAAGCGTACGTCCAGATGGAGGAATAACTAGGTTGTAGGCTCTCGCTAGACGAGTAATACTATCCATTAAGATGACTACATCCTTCTTATGCTCAACCAAGCGAAGAGCTCTCTCGAGAACAAGCTCCGCTACTTTAATATGATTCTCCGGCAGTTCATCAAAGGTCGATGCAATAACCTCGCCCTTCACCGAGCGCTGCATATCAGTTACTTCCTCGGGACGTTCATCAATAAGCAGGACAAACAATTTGATATCAGGGCGGTTCTCTGAAATGCTGTGGGCAATTTCTTTGAGCAGCAATGTTTTACCCGTCTTCGGAGGAGCAACAATCAAGCCGCGTTGCCCAAGCCCAACAGGAGCGAGTAAATCCATCATGCGTGTGGATAGCTTCGACGATGTCGTCTCCAGAACCAGTTTCTTTTCTGGATAAAGAGGAGTAAGCGCAGGAAAATGCAGCCGTTCCGATGCTGTCTCCGGGTTCTCGCCATTTACAGCATTCACCTGGAGAAGACCGAAGTAACGCTCGTTTTCTTTAGGCGGACGACACTTTCCGGATACAAGATCGCCGCTCCGCAGATCGAATCTGCGGATCTGTGACGCCGAAATATAGATATCTTCCTTGCTCGGCAAATAGTTGATAGGCCGTAAAAATCCGAAGCCCTCTGGCAATATATCGAGCACGCCTTCCATGAACATGAGGCCGCTCTTTTCCGCTTGGGCACGCAAAATGGCAAAAATCAGTTCCTTTTTCTTGAGCGTTCCATAATAGGGAACCTGAAACTGCTTCGCTAATTTGTATAAATCAGTTAACTTCATCTCTTCTAGATCCGCGATCTGAAGGTCTGTCATGTTCTCACCACTTTATTCAATTTTCATTATGATTTCGTATATCTAGTAAAATCATAGAACTGATTAATCATCATTGCCGAATTAGACGCCGTCTATTCCACAGCGTCCGCATCATCTTATTCCTTAGGAGATGGCTTCTGTCTCACGCCACACTTCAGCACCTAATCGGCATAGATTTTCTACTAGATTATCATAACCTCGGTCAATATATTCAACGCCTGTAATTTCAGTAACACCCTCATCTACTGTCAATGCAGCAACAACTAACGCAGCGCCTGCACGCAAGTCTGCAGCCTTTACTTTAGCTGCATTCAGCTTGCCGCCCTCAATAACGGCGGAACGGCCTTCAACACGGATATTAGCGCCCATGCGAGATAGCTCCGGCACATGCTTGAATCTTGTGCCGTACACGTAATCCGTTAGAATACTGACACCTGTCGCTTGAGTAAGCAGCGTGGTCATGGGAGATTGAAGATCGGTTGGAAAGCCAGGATACACGAGCGCTTTTACATCAATAGATGAATATTCCGGTCCACCAATAATGCGGATAGACTCATCCATCTCAATAACCTGAACGCCCATTTCTTCCAGCTTCGCTGTCATTGCTTCTAAGTGCTTCGGGATAACATTATCAATAAGGACATCGCCGCGAGTAGCCGCAGCAGCTATCATGTACGTACCAGCTTGGATTCGGTCAGGAATAATGGAATGGCGGCAACCGTGAAGCCGATCGACCCCTTCAATCCGGATCGTCTCAGTTCCCGCGCCTTTGATTTTTGCGCCCATAGCATTGAGGAGAGTAGCTACATCTATAATTTCAGGCTCTTTTGCCGCATTCTCAATAACGGTTAGCCCTTTTGCCCTGGATGCAGCAAGCATAATGTTAATCGTAGCACCAACACTTGACACATCGAGGTAGATCTTCGCGCCGCGCAGCTCTTTCGCTGAGATTCGTATTGAACCGTGGTCATTGGTAACCGTTGCTCCAAGCGCTTCAAAACCTTTGATGTGCTGATCGATCGGTCTTGGCTCAAAGTTGCAGCCTCCAGGCATGCCAATCGTTGCTTCTCCGAATCTTCCGAGCATAGCCCCCATTAAATAATAAGAAGCGCGCAGCAGCTTTACCTTCCCATTAGGCATTGCCTTCGAAACAAGCTGAGATGGATCAATGCGCATCATATCCCCGTCGCGTTTCACAACTGCGCCAAGCTCCTGCAAAATTTCTCCGTAAACAGCTACATCACTTATTATGGGCAAATTGTCGAGCACAACTTCCGATTCTGCCAGAATCGCTGCAGGCACGAGTGCAACCGCGCTATTCTTTGCCCCGCTGATCTGGACAGTTCCTCGAAGCGGCCGTCCGCCTCGTATCATTAATTTCTCCATCTAATTATATTTCCTCCCGTAGATTGGAAGAGAATAAAGGAAGAACCGCCAAAGCAAGCGAGTGTTCTACCACTGGCCGGTTTGAGGCGGTTTGATTCCTTTACTCCTGTTATTGCGCTTGAATATGACTTATAAGACAAGCGTATGGCTTCATTGAATACCAGCCTACTTCGCATCGCGCAAGGGCTGAACATATATGCATCGTATAAGTACTTTGCCTTTGAGCATAAAAAAATCAAGGGTGCAGCTTGTCATTCTGAGCCATTATACCATACTGGAACTTGAAATAGTAACGCTTGTTTTCACGCTTCCAAAAAATGAAAAAAACGACATCGCCCCAAGCAAGCGACGATGCCGTTTTTATTGTATGAATTTAGGAGCCTATTGCAAAGCGGCTTGTGGAGTTTCCTCCGCGCAGCTGCATATTAACCGCAATCCGCATCTCGTCGATGTCGAAAGGCTTCGTAAAATGCATCAATGCGCCGAGATCTGTCGCTTCTTTAATCATATCAAGTTCACCGTATGCCGTCATCATGATGACTTTAATGTTCCGGTCAATCGTTTTCACATGCTTTAAAATTTCCAGACCATCCATGCCAGGAATTTTCATATCCAGCAGTACAAGATCGGGAGACTCGTTCTTCACGATTTCCAAAGCCAGCTTGCCATTAGACGCTTGGAACGTATTGTAGCCTTCGCTGCTGAACACTTCCATTAGCAATACGCGAATACCGTTCTGATCATCAACGATCAACACTTTCTTCTTATCCAACTCCAAATCCCCCCGCGACTGAGTTTACCTACAAAAATGGCCAACTCTTCCATAATCGTTAATATATTCGCTAGGTGGGGTATATAATCCTTCTCACTCCGAGAAAAAGTTATCAGTTGTTGTTATGGAATATGTCATAAGCAGAAGTGACGGTTAATTATTCGGAATAGCCAAGCGCTGCCTGTACGAATCCGCGGAATAAAGGCTGCGGACGGTTCGGCCTAGACGTGAATTCCGGGTGGAATTGAACAGCCAAAAACCATGGATGGTCAGCCATTTCCACCATTTCGACAAGACGTCCGTCAGGTGAAGTGCCCGAAATCGTCAAGCCCGCTTTCTCAATCATCTCGCGGTATTCATTATTGAACTCATACCGGTGACGGTGACGCTCATAAACAAGCTCATCGCCATACTCGCGTGCCGCAAGCGTGTCCGCTTTCAGCTTGCACGGATATAGTCCAAGGCGCATTGTGCCGCCCATATCTTCAATGTCCTTCTGATCCGGCAGCAAGTCGATAACCGGATACGGCGTGGACGAGTTAATCTCGGAGCTGTTCGCATTAGCTAGTCCAGCTACGTTGCGAGCATATTCGATTACAGCAACTTGCATGCCTAAGCAAATACCGAAGAACGGAATTTGTTTTTCGCGCGCATACTTGATCGCCGTAATTTTGCCTTCGATACCGCGATCGCCGAAGCCGCCAGGCACAAGAATACCGTGAACGCCTTGCAGCTGTTCCCCAACGTTCTCTTCCGTAAGCTCATCGGCGTGCAGCCAACGAATCTTCACTTCTGAATCGGAAGCAATGCCCGCATGCTCAAGCGACTCCACAATGCTCAAATAAGCGTCATGCAGCGCAACATATTTGCCGACAATCGCGATTTCCGTTTTCTTGTGAAGCGATTTGACACGCTTAACAAGCTCTTCCCACTCGCGCATATCCGGTGGATCGGTTTTCAGCTTCAGATGGTTCACGACGATCTCGTCAAGACCTTCCTCGCGAAGCATTAACGGAACCTCATACAATGTCGAAGCATCACGGCATTCCACTACGGCATTAGCGTCGATGTCGCAGAACAAGCCAATCTTGCGTTTCAAATCATCGGCCAGCGGATGCTCAGTACGGCATACGATTACGTTAGGCTGAATGCCGATGCTGCGCAATTCCTTAACGCTGTGCTGTGTAGGTTTGGTTTTCACTTCGCCTGCAGCCTTGATGTAAGGGATAAGCGTGACGTGGATATACATCACGTTGTCACGGCCGATATCGCTTTTAATTTGGCGAATCGCCTCAAGGAATGGCAAGCTCTCGATATCCCCTACCGTGCCGCCGATTTCTGTAATGACAACATCGGAGCCCGCTTCTTTGCCCGCGCGGAATACACGATCCTTGATTTCATTCGTTATATGCGGGATAACCTGAACCGTTCCACCCAAATAGTCGCCTCGGCGTTCTTTGGTAATGACGTTGGAATAAATTTTGCCCGACGTTACGTTATTGTTTTTGGAAAGATTAATATCGATGAAACGCTCATAATGCCCGAGGTCCAAATCCGTTTCTGCGCCATCGTCGGTAACGAAAACTTCTCCGTGCTGGTATGGACTCATCGTTCCCGGGTCCACGTTGATATAAGGATCGAATTTCTGAATCGTTACTTTGAGGCCCCTATTCTTCAGCAATCTGCCGAGCGAGGCTGCCGTAATCCCTTTGCCCAAGGACGACACTACGCCGCCGGTTACAAATATATATTTGGTCACTGTGATGATACCCTCCAAGCTCCTATGGTTAATGTTTAGGTTTGCCCATTTACTCGATAAACATGGATGCGAATAAGCTCCGCTCGTCCATCCAGTTTGTGGGAATGCATCCTACAGACCCATCCCTCACAAACAAAAAAAGTGACACCCGTAGTAACGGGGCACTTTTCCATTTTGGCATTTATAAAAATATAAGGAGCATTGTATAGCATGCTGCTGCGCTTATATTTCACCGCGCTGCGAGCTGGCTGCCTCAATTGAACGGCTCCAGTCGCCTGCGCTTGTATGCATTATTAGTTAACCGAATCTTTAGCCCATGAGATAGTTTACTCTGCGCTTGCAGCACCTGTCAAGCTAAACCGACAGGATGCAACGCGTATCCGTGTTAATTGCTAGAGGCAAAGCTCGTACGAACAAAAAGGATAGACATGCGCGAGCTGATTACGCCGACATGGCAGCCTTCAGCTTACTTCTCGTCGCTATCGTCTTCTTCGAAATCCTCATCGTCGGAATCCTCGTCATCCGCATCCAATTCGCCGTCGACCTCTTCCTCGTCAAGCTCCTCGTCATCGATGCCGACTTCCTCGTCCACTTCCGCTTCCTCTTCCGCTTCTTCGAAGTCCTCGCGGTCTTCGTCAAATACGTCGTAGTCCTCTTCGGCTTCAGCGTAAGTATCCTCTTCCTCGTCTGCGAACACATCATCGTCCTCAAGATCATCGTCATCGTTAATGATCCGGGTACGCTTCGCATTACCTACAGGATCTTCGGAACGCTCAACAGGATACCAGCGTTTCAGTCCCCACATATTGCTGCCGACACAAGCAAAACGTCCGTCAATGTTGATCTCCGTATAAACCTGTGCGATGAACTGGTTGATTCCCTCCGCGTTAAGACCGCGTATTTTAGCGATCTCCATCATGAGATCGCGATAGTAATAAGGTGTATTAGCCGCTTTCAGCACTTCAAAGGCCAAATCGACCATAGGCATTTCCTTCATACGTTCAGGATCCAGCTTTAACGTAAAATTGCTGCTGCTCATATGGACACATCCTCTCTTGCCAATCAAATTATGTACGCGTTCATTCCATTAGAAATGCAAGGACCGTGTACGTTTTCCTCGTATACACCGCTCACATATCATTGCGCGACGAGCGGTTGCTGCCAGTAGATGGCACCCGTCGATTACGCTAGTCAAAGTATAGTAAAACCTATTTCCTCTAAAAAAGCAAGCGGCCCTTGCCGCACCCGTACAGCTTGGACTTAAATGCAAAAAGCGAAAGGATCATCCTTCCGCTTTGACTGTATCCATCCGGCCATGACACGAGGTAACGCACCTTGGACGTAAGAGCTCCTGAGAACCCTTTGTTCATGGTATGTCACCAAGCGGATTTTGACACGGATTGTTGCCTAATTATGTGAAAAAAGGCAAGTGGCTCATGCGATATGGAGCGCTCGGTCATACAATAGTGCAGCACGGTCCGTCGGGAGGGGAAGCCAAGTTTGGACACCGCCGCTTTTATCCGCTTGTTGCAGGATACAACGGCTTGCACGGACAGATCAACTGTGAAACGAATCATTCGTTTCCAGCGTGCGAGCGACTACCGAAACTTCCTGGAACAATTGCCGCAGGTCGCTTCGTCATCATCGCCACATAAAAGCATAAGACAAATGCCAAGCATTCGCGGAATTGCATGCCGATTGCATCCCGAGGAGACGCTGGAGCGTTTCGCTGGCCGGGTGTGGATCGAAAAAGATTGCAAAATCAGCGTTCATTCTTCATCGCAAAAATCGATTACTGTAGATAAAGGCATTCCCTGGGGCGTTAATCAGATCAAGGCCCCGCAGGCGTGGGGCACAACAACCGGCCATCGCATCAAGATAGGCGTCATCGACACGGGGGCTGATTTCAGTCATCCCGATCTTCGCCATTCGCTCTCGCGGGGCATTAACCTATTGAACCGCAGCATGCTTCCGCATGATGATAACGGACATGGCACGCATATCGCAGGCACGATCGCAGCTGCCAATCAGCTTCAAGGCATGATCGGCGTTGCGCCGCGTGCTTTGATTTCGCCCGTGAAGGCATTCGACCATAACGGGAGCGCCTTCGTCTCCGATATCATTCTCGGAATCGAGTGGTGCATCCGCAATCGCGTAAACGTAATCAACATGAGTTTCGGCATGAAAACTAGAAGCAAGGCCTTGCTCGGCGCGGTTAACAATGCCCATAATGCAGGCATCATTATCGTAGCCTCCTCCGGCAATGACGGAAAACGGCGGTCGGTCGACTATCCGGCTCGCTACCCGCAAACCATTGCGGTTGGCGCAACCAACAAGCTGCGCCGCGTGGCAGCGTTCAGCAACAGAGGCGCCTACATTGATGTCTATGCGCCAGGCGATAAAATCGTTTCAGCTTGGCTTCGCGGCAAATACAATGAAATGAGCGGCACATCAATGGCTACCTCGCATGTCAGCGGAGCGATCGCGCTGCTGCTTGCGCATAAGCCAGGGCTTTCTCCAACTGAAATTAAGGCGATCATCAAACGCTCCGTACAGCCCCTTAGAGGCAACAAAGCCCGCCGAACGATCGGCGAGCTCGATGTGATGCGTATGATGCAGGCCGTGGACAAATCATAAGTCCATGGCTTGTTTTATTTGGATCATGCTACATCCGCTCCGGCGCGGATACGCCAACAAGGCGCAAAACGTTAGCAAGAGAGATGCGTACGGCAGCCAGCAAGGCAAGGCGTGCATGAGACTGCTCGGCATCCTCTGTGATGACGCGCTCTGCTCTGTAGTAGCTGTGGAACTGGGAGGCCAGCTCATATACGTAACGGATGAGGCGATGCGGCGCATATTGCGCGGCAGCTTCCGTAATTTCCTGAGGAAGCTCGCCGATTTTGCGCAGGAGATCGAACTCGCCTTCCGCTGTCAGTTTGCTGAACTGAATCTCGTCGGCCGATTTCAGCGTCAAGCCCTGCTCCTCGGCTTGTCTGAAGATGCTGCAAATACGGGCATGCGCGTATTGTACATAAAACACCGGATTCTCATTGGAAGTCGAGATGGCAAGGTCCATATCGAAATCAAGATGCGAATCCATGCTCCGCATGGAGAAGAAATAACGAATCGCATCAATGCCGACCTCGTCCATCAGATCCTGCATCGTGACGGCTTTCCCCGTACGCTTGGACATCTTCATTTTCTCGCCGTTCTGGAACAGGCTCACCATCTGAGCGATTAAGACAGTCAGCTTCTTCGGATCATTGCCGAGCGCCTCCATGGCCGCCTTCACGCGCGGAATGTAGCCATGGTGATCGGCTCCCCATATGTTGATCATTTGATCGAATCCACGGCCGTACTTGTCCCGGTGATAAGCAATATCCGGCGTCAAATACGTATATGAGCCGTCATTTTTCACGAGCACGCGGTTTTTGTCGTCACCGAAGGTCATTGTCGAAAGCCAGGTTGCGCCTTCTTCCTCATAAACATGCCCTGTCGCTTTCAATGCTTCAAGGCCTTGCTCGACTTGACCGCTTTCGTAAAGCGCGGTCTCGCTGTACCATACATCGAAGCCTACGCGGAACCTTCCTAGATCCCGTTTGATCTTGTCGAGCTCACGCTCCAGTCCGAATTGACGGAAAAACGCAAACCGCTCTTGATCAGGCAGCTCCAGCAGCTTGTCGCCTTCTTGCTCAACCAGCAGCTTTGCAAAACCAATAATATCTTCGCCGTAATATCCGTCCTCCGGCATGTCCGCTGTTTGTCCCAGAGCTTGGCGATAACGCGCCTCAATCGAGATTGCGAGATTCTCGACCTGTTTGCCGGCGTCGTTGATATAGTATTCCCGCGTCACATCGTATCCTGCATAATCGAGTACATTGCATAGCGCATCGCCTACAGCAGCACCGCGTGCGTGACCGAGGTGCAGGCTGCCTGTTGGGTTCGCGCTCACGAATTCAACCTGTACGCGTTTGCCGTTGCCTACCAACGTCCGGCCGTAGTTTTCGCCTGCTTCAATTGCCGCGGCTACTACGGGATAAAGATAGCTGTTATCCATGCGGAAGTTGATAAAGCCTGGTCCTGCAATCTCAGCGGACTGAATCGATGCTTCCTTCATATTCAAATGCTCGATAATCGCCTCTGCGATTTGTCGAGGATTTTTCTTCGCCAGCTTCGTTAGCTGCATCGCTGCGTTTGTCGCCAAATCGCCGTGCGTTTTGTCCTTCGGCACTTCGATTACGAACGCGGGAAGCTCTTCCCGCAACGCAAGTCCTGCCGCTACCGCTGCATCCGCGATAGCTGCCTTAACCTGCTCGTACATGTTTTCCAATACATTTGCGCTCATTGATTTTTATCCTCCTGTATATGGAGCCTGATATGGAAACGGCCCGACTTTTGTTGTCCTACATGCATCTCATATTCCCACTCCAGCGTGAAAGGCAGCCGATCCGGAAGCGATTCATCGTTCTTTCCCGAATTGTCAGGCTCCTTCAGCGATAGCTGCAGCGTATCCGTTTCAAGCGTAAACGAAGTCATCGAAGAATGATATTTCCCCGTTCTTCGGAGACCGGGCACGAACAGCTGCTCCGACTCAATCACGCCGCGCCTCGTAATAGACAGCTCGCCCTGCCTATATTTCACGAGTGTTCGCACCTCGCCGGCGTTCGGATCGCCTTCGACGGCAGGCTCGATGTATCGGATAAAGATGGAGCGTTCCTTCCGGAACCATTCGCCTTCATAAACGTGGATGTGCGAGCTTCCATCCTGTATGCTCTCTAATGTAATTCGCACTTTCCTGTTCTCTGCCATTATCTTGCTCCTGTTATCAGTCTAATCTTATGTAACTACTATATACAGGTAGACTCTTAATTTCAACGATAGAACGCGGTTAGTTTGTCGCATAAGGCACGATGGCGCTCCATGCGCCTACGCGGTCCTCCAGCGTTCGCATTTTTGGAGTAGGAATCGGACTGGAAGAAGGAAGCTTCAACAGCGTGATTTGCTTAAAGCTTTCATGCCCCCGGTAAAACTTGTGAAAGGTGTCATATGCCTTCGCTCCGTTAAAAGCAAAACAGCGCAGCTCCGGATAATCAGCAACAAGCTCCGGCAATTTCTGCGGCACTTCCGCGCGTATATTCACGTCCAAGCTGCCTTCGCGCTCGCAGGACTCAATGACGTCCCAAAGCGCCAAACGGTGCTCCTTTAGAAAAGCGAGCCGGTTTTCATACACGGGATCCATGTCCGAATTGTTGAATAATCGATATATAATCCGCCACATAAAGTTTTGAGGATGCCCGTAAAACTGCTGGTGCTCAAGTGATTTCACGCTTGGTGCCGTCCCTAAGATAAGCACGCGAGCACGTTCATCAATAACGGGCGGAAACGAATAAATGCGCATAATAATCCCCCTTTATGTCCATTCTTACTAAGATTCATGCAATAGAAATTCATTAAGTCCCTGTTTAGTTTACGCATTGAGGCCTTTCCTTAATCGCATGAACGCCAGACCGGACAGCGAACCTTATCAGATAATATCAAAGAGGCTGTCTTCCTCCGGCATTTCGCCCTTTTGCAATAGCCGTATTGGATCAACTGACGCTACGGCTGAGACTGTCGTGATTCGATCACAAATAGAAACTGTCGTGATTCGATGCTCATATAATTAGCTTGTGTTCTTCAAATAATTATAGCACGTCGACTTCTGCCGCTCTTTAAGCTCAATCGCCGCGAGAACAAACAGAGTGCTTATTACATGATTTCGAAAGTGAATTTCGAATTTTGTCGAACGAACCAAGGAAACGCAAAAAACCGCTCAGCTGCTGCCGGCGGTTTATGATCTTTATCGCTTTTATGAGGTGAGGTACATATATTGAAGCTTCTCCCGATCTGACAGGGTGAGACCCAGCCCCTGCTCCCAGTACTGCTCGAAGCCGCCATAGCGCGCGTCCATTTCATCAAAGGATGCCTGCAGATACGCCGGCCTTGCTTCCATGAGCGCTTGCGCTACTTCAGGCGAGAGCCTGCTTATCATCGACGCATGGGCCTGGCTAGCGCCCTGCATTTGCTCTTTGAAGCGATCGGCGAACATATTCGTCAGTGCATAATCATTCAGCACCGTGCTGCGCGGAACGCCAATCGCTTGCAGGATGACGGCAGACACAAAGCCAGTTCTGTCCTTGCCTGCCGCGCAATGGAATAAGGCTGGAGCACCGCATGCGACGACTCAAACGACTATGGCCTCTTATATTAATTACAAGTTGACCCCTCATATTAAGCACTATTCGGCCAATAAGCTGAACAAATCGATTTACGATGCCCTAATGGCGGGCAACGATGATGAGGCTAAGCATATAGCAAAGAGTGCTTATGTATACGCGCGCAGCCGCATGTTCGACAACGGTCGTTTCTAACGACAGCAGCAACCCAAGCGTAAACGGCTGAAGCCGTCCTCTGGCGGCTAAGCTTACGTTTCGCGTAGTAATATAGAGAAAGTTGGCGAAAAGATATACTTTCCTATATTTTAAAAAAGGCTTCGCCTCCAAGCGGAATGTTTACCGCTGGCGGCGAAGCCTTTTCTGAATATATGGTGTGAAGCGAATGGCTATTTCAAAAAGCCGAGCAGCATCTCGCGGATAATCTTAGCCGCTACGATCTGCGTTTGCTCCGTCGGATCATAGGCAGGCGCTACCTCAACGAGGTCGAACCCGACAATGTTCACGCCGGAACGGGCAATCGCATGAACCGATTCGATCAGCTCTTTCGACGTAATGCCGCCTGCTTCTGCCGTGCCTGTACCAGGCGCTGCAGAAGGATCAAGCACATCGATATCGATGGTCAGGTAAACGGGACGGCCTTCAAGTTCTGGAAGCACCTTTTTCAAAGGCTCCAAAACCTCGAATGGATGGAAATTAATGTTCTCGCGCGCATATTGCCATTCTTCGCGTGAGCCTGAACGGATACCGAATTGGTAAATGTTCTGGCCGCCCATTAGGCCAGCTGCTTTGCGAAGCGGCGTAGAGTGCGACAACGGCTCACCTTCGTACGATTCGCGCAGATCCGCGTGCGCGTCGAAGTGGATGATCGCAAGATCGGGGTACTTCTTGTACACCTCTTGGAAAATCGGCCAAGAAACGAGGTGCTCGCCGCCGAGTCCAACGGGGATTTTGCCATCGTCCAAGACGCCGCGTACGAATTCACCGATAATTTCAAGGCTGCGTGCTGCGTTGCCGAAAGGAAGCAGCAGATCGCCAGCGTCGAAATATTCAATATCCTCCAGGCTGCGGTCTAGGTAAGGACTGTACTCTTCAAGCCCGATGGACACTTCGCGAATGCGCGGAGGCCCAAAACGGGAGCCTGGGCGGAAGCTGACCGTGAAATCCATCGGCATGCCATAGATGACTGCTTTGGAGGCTTCATAGTTGTCCGAGCTCAGAATGAAGACATTGCCGGAATATTTTTGATCCAATTTCATGAGGGCTTGTCCTCTCTTTCGTATAGCGTAGCCGCTGGTTACTTAATCAGGTCTTCAACGAATTTCGGCAGCACGAATGCTGCTTTGTGAAGGCGCGGCGTGTAGTATTTGGTATCGATTTCCGGAATTGCTGTCTCGTCAACAGCTGTCGGATCGTACTTCTTGCTTCCCATCGTGAACGTCCAAAGGCCGCTTGGGTAAGTTGGAATATTAGCGCCGTATACGCGAACGATCGGGAATACTTCCTTCACGTCTTTGTTTACGCTTTGGATCAGGTCAGCCTTGAACCAAGGGTTGTCCGTTTGCGCTACGAAAATGCCGTCTTCCTTCAACGACTCGTAGATGCCTTGGTAGAAGCCTTTCGTAAACAGGTTGGCAGCAGGGCCAACTGGCTCTGTGGAATCAACCATGATGACGTCATACGTATTTTTATGATCATGAATATGCATAAAGCCGTCGTTCACAAGCACTTCAACGCGCGGGTTGTCGAGCTCGCCAGCGATGGATGGCAAGTATTTTTTGGAGTACTCGATTACTTTACCGTCGATGTCGACCAGAACAGCCTTCTTCACCTTCGGGTGCTTCATTACCTCACGAATGACGCCGCCATCGCCGCCGCCTACTACAAGCACGTTCTCCGGGTTCGGGTGCGTGAAAAGAACAGGATGCGCAACCATCTCGTGGTATACGAACTCATCCTTAACTGTAGTCATAACCATGCCGTCAAGCACGAGCATCGTTCCGAACTCTTCCGTTTCGATCATATCCAGCTGTTGAAAATCCGTTTGTTCATTTACATAAGTTTTCGTAATCTTCGCCGTAATGCCGAAGCTATCTGTTTGTTTTTCCGTATACCACAATTCCATGTCGTAAAATCCCTTCTTTCCTTCAATCGTTCAACCTGTATTATATGCAAATTATTCATTCACTACAAGTATTCCTTGGCACGCTTTTTATTAAGGTTTTCCGAACGTTTTAATGGTTGTTGGATTGGTAATTGCGGTATGCCGGCTTTAAAAGTACTGCCTCAAGGCAAAAAAAACGTTAGATTTAAACGTTGGCCGTTTGTAGCTGCTATGTAGCTAATATTCTCGACGATGCCTGCTTCTCTAGCAGCGATCTGCTTCACCTTGATCTCGGCAAATCGATCCCGCACAAGCTTTCGCAAAGCCTCCATAGGCGTGTGTCCGCTCGCTTTGCAACCTTCCTCGAACTACGTTTATGAAGACCATGACATGGACTTCTCATCAACCGCATCCCCCTGTCCCCCGTCTTTACACGGATCGGGTTATGAATTAGCTAAGCGCAAACGATTGGGTTTCTCTTTCGGCACTCCTATTTTCCAACTTCATCTAACAAATATTTGCACGAATACGCGTGGCGTATGAATAGGGAGCCCCCCCTTTTTCCATACTAAGGAAAAGCGAAGCATTGCATTGAAGGGAGTCCGCTCCATGACCAAATCATCCAAACGGCAGCGCAAGACATGGCGTCGGCCTGCTTTTCCCATGTTATCCGAAAGGTTCCTTCCCCAAATGCTGCATATGAAAAAATGGCTTCGATGGTCGATTGCCGCAGTCTGCCTGCTGATCCTCCTTATGGCTGGCACGCTGATTTACCTTCGCACGCAATCGCTGCCGGTCACTGCCATTAGCCAAACCTCGCAAATAGTTGATCTGCAAGGCAACGTCATCGATACTTTCCATGCGGGCGAGAACCGCCGTTCCGTTCAGCTCTCGGACATCAACCACTATGTCCTTGACGCGACGCTCGCCATTGAGGATAAGCGTTTCTATGAGCATCGCGGTTTCGATATGAAAGGCATGGCGCGTGCGGTTGTCGTCAATGTCCAAAGCCTCTCTAAACGGCAAGGTGCCAGCACGCTCACCCAGCAGCTTGCGCGCAACCTGTATTTGACGCATGAGAGAACGTGGCAGCGCAAAATGAAAGAGGCCATGTATACGGTACAGCTCGAAATGAGCTACTCCAAGGATGAGATTCTTGGCATGTATTTGAATCAAATTTATTACGGGCACGGCTCTTATGGCATTGAAGCAGCGTCCATGATGTACTTCAACAAGCATGCCTCCGAGCTGTCGCTGGCGGAAAGCGCTATGCTGGCAGGAATTCCGAAAGGGCCCAAATATTATTCTCCTTATTTGAATATGAAAAACGCCAAGGATCGCCAGCTGACCATTCTGCAGGCGATGCTCGAGGGCGGATCCATTACATCCGAGCAAGCGGATGCCGCTTATGCCGAGGTTCTCGCTTTTCAGCCGCTCGGAACGGGCTCCCATGAAGGGTTCGCACCGTATTTCCGCGATTACATCCGATATATTGCCGTCGACAAGCTTGGGATCAATGAGCAGCTGCTGAACGAAGGCGGCATTACGATCTATACGACGCTGGATCCCGGGGCTCAGTCAACCGCCGAGGAGGTTATCGCCGAGGGTATTCCCGAGAGTTCCGAGCAGCAGGCAGCCCTCATCGCGATCGATCCGCGGAATGGGTACATTAAAGCCATGGTTGGCGGCAGAGACTACAAGCAGAACCAATATAACCGCGTATTCGCCAAAACAAGGCAGCCGGGCTCTTCCTTTAAGCCTTTTCTATATCTCACTGCGCTGCAAAGCGGCTATATGTCGCCCATTACCAAATATAAAAGCGAGCCGACGATCTTTACTTACGATGAAGGCCGCAAAACCTATGAACCCCGCAACTACGGCGATAAATATGTCAATGAGCTGATTGATATGCGCAAGGCGATGGCAAGCTCAGACAACATTTATGCCGTCAATACGATCATGACCGTAGGCGCTGACAAGGTTATTGAAACGGCGAGAAAGCTCGGCATTGACAGCCCCATGAAGCCCGTGCCTTCCCTTGCATTAGGCACATTTCCAGTCAGTCCCTTCGAAATGGCCTCTGCCTTTGGGACCTTTGCCAGCGGCGGCCTTCGGATTGAGCCTACTGCGATTATTCGCATCGAGGATCGCAAAGGACAGGTATTATATGAAGCGGAATCACAGACCGAGCAAGCCATTACGCCTGCAGAGGCCTATGTGATGACCAGCTTGCTCGAGAGTGTGTTTGACGAAGGAGGTACCGCGCATCGTGTATCTTCTATTATTAAGCGTCCAGTCGCAGGCAAGACAGGCACTACGTCTACGGACGCGTGGCTGGTTGGCTATACGCCTGAGCTTGCCACAGCCGTATGGGTCGGTTACGACAAGGACCGCAAGCTTACCGTTGCTGAGGCGTACCGCGCAGCACCGATCTTCGCCAAATTTACGGAGCAGGCGCTAGCCAGCGTTCCGCCGAAAATCTTTCCGATTCCTGATGGCGTCGTGAATCTATTCATCGAGCCCGCCAGCGGCAAGCTTGCTATCGGCGATTGTCCGGATAAGCGGCTGGAGAGCTTTTTAATCGGAACGGAGCCTACCGAGGTTTGCGGCAAGCCCGCCTCAGCAAGCGAGAGCGGCGGCGATGGCGAAGGCAGCAAAGGCGCCGGAGGACATTCCTGGTGGACTGATTTGAAGCGGTGGTGGACAGACTAATGAAGCAGAAGCCTGTTGCGCGATTGTAAGGCTGGCTTCTGCCTGCCCGATCATGCTGCCGATTCTGCTGCCTGCCGTGACCTTTGCACATTTTTGTCCGATTTATGATCAAAAAGTGAATTTTCTTTGAACAAAAGCATAATGTTGTGGTATAGTAAACATAAGAAAACACTTACAATTGACCGGGAGTGTTCAATATGACAACAAAAACAGCAACTATTAGCCAAGTTCAACATTCAAAATCAGATGTCAAGCGTCTTGTCAAGGCAATGACCGCCATTGCATGGGTCGTTCTAGCTGTTGGCGTTTTGCTTAGCCTCGTTAATCTAAGCCATTTCAGCGATCGAAATGTTGGGCTCATGGTCGGCATCGGGTTCCTCATCGGCAGCGTTCATATTTATGTCATTGGTACTGCGATTGGACTCGTTCATGCTCGTCTGAACCAAGAACAACCGTCGAATCATTCGGACATGGAGTAACATTAAACTTCAATTGAAAAATGTCTTCATTAAATAGACAGCTCCGCTCGGCTAACGCCAAGCGGAGCTGTCTATTTATATGTAAGGAACAGGACAGGCTTCTCCATTCCTTTCCTAAACCTCGACTTTTATATCCGTCATGAGACAATTCTCCGCCTTTTGGGTAATGATAGGTAAGAGGATACTTGGATGGGTAAGCCCTAAATCTAACAGTTGTCTAAGCCGTGAACTTTGTATTACAGAATAAAGACGAATTATTGACGTAATTGTTAACCCCGCAGTTATTCGCTTGAAGATCTGTTATTGTAGTCGTAAGCAGTAATTTTGAGGAGTTGAACTGATGATGAGACCGTTTCTTCGTGTGCTGACACCCGTATTTATTATGCTAATGGCCGTATTGCTTTCCGGCTGCGGCGAGCAGTTTATTGTGCTCGATCCCAAGGGGCCAATCGGCGAGTCTCAAAAAGATTTGATTTATTTCTCAACCATATTATGCGCGGTCATCATTGTGCCCGTACTCATCCTGACAGCTGTTATCGTCTGGCGCTATCGCGATAAGCCCGGCAGCAAGGCTTCCTATAAGCCGAACTGGGAACACAGCACGAAGCTTGAGATTACTTGGTGGAGTATTCCGATTGTAGCGATTCTCATTCTTGCGATCGTTACCGTTAAATACACGTACGCGCTCGAGCCTTCCAAACCGATCGAATCGGCCAAGGCGCCTATTACGATTCAAGTAACGTCACTGGATTGGAAATGGTTGTTCAAGTATCCCGAAGAGGATATCGCGACCATCAATTATATTAAAATACCGGAAGACGTGCCGATTAAGTTCCAGCTTACCTCCGATACGGCAATGAACTCCTTCTGGGTACCACAGCTTGGCGGCCAAATCTATTCCATGTCCGGTATGGCGATGACGCTCTTCCTGCAAGCCGATGAGCAAGGCAGCTATTACGGTTCAGGCGCCAACTTCACGGGCAAGGATTTCGCGAAAATGACGTTTAAAGTCGACGCGACGTCCGAGGAAGACTATAAAGCCTGGGTCGATGAGGTGAAAGCAACTTCGCCTGCCCTAACCATGGAAGGCTTCGAGAAATTGACGGAGCCAAGCACATCTGACGTGCAGCTGTTCTCCAGCTTCCCTGAAGGCTTGTTCCAAAAAGTAGTCATGCAGTATGTAAATGGCGGCGGCGGAGCTCATCAGCATCATGGCAGCAGCGAGGCAGAAGCCACCGGAACGACAGATACAGAGGCCGCTCCTGCGGATACGACTGAGTCCCATGACCACAATGCCAGTAATACGGATTCAAATACTCATGCGGGCCATTAACCCGCTAACAAGCGAATGCTTAAGAAGCGAGTTTGTTCCACAAACTTTTAGGAGGACCCCTCATGTTAGACAAAATTAAAGAATTCGCATCCGAATTTTTCGTCACTGGCGATCCGCTTATTCTAGGGGCTCAAGTGTCCATCGGCTTGTCGCTCGTCGCGATCATATTCGTGCTTACGTTCTTCAAAAAATGGCGCTGGCTTTGGACCGAATGGCTAACCAGCGTCGATCATAAGAAAATCGGCATCATGTATATCATTGCATCTATCCTTATGCTGTTCCGCGGCGGCGTAGATGCACTGCTCATGCGGGTACAGCTTGCCGCCCCAGAGGTGGAGTTCCTGCAGCCTGAGCATTATAATCAGATATTCACCACGCACGGCGTTATCATGATTTTGTTTATGGCGATGCCGCTTATGTTCGGTTTGTTCAATATCGTCGTTCCGCTCCAGATCGGGGCACGCGACGTTGCCTTTCCGTTCCTGAACTCCCTCAGCTTCTGGATGTTCTTCTTCGGCGCCATGCTGTTCAACGTTTCATTCATTATCGGCGGATCGCCGGATGCAGGCTGGCTGGCTTACCCGCCGTTGTCAGAGCTTTCGGGAAGTCCGGGTCTCGGTCAGGATTTCTATATCTGGGGTATTCAAATCTCGGGTATCGGCTCCTTGGCAACCGGCATTAACTTTGTCGTCACGATTCTCAAAATGCGCGCACCAGGCATGAAGCTTATGCAAATGCCGATGTTCGTATGGTCCGTGCTGTCATCTTGCATTACGATCATGTTCGCCTTTCCGATCTTGACCGTAACTCTATTCCTGCTATTCATTGACCGCTATCTTGGCGCGCATTTCTTCACGCTCGACGGCGGAGGGAATCCGATGATGTACATCAACCTCATCTGGATGTGGGGACATCCCGAGGTATATATTGTCATCTTGCCAGCGTTCGGTATATTCTCCGAGATCGTATCGGCTTTCTCTAAGAAAAAATTGTTCGGCTACAAATCGATGGTATTCGCCCTCATGTCCATCAGCTTCTTTTCCTTCTTTACTTGGGCGCATCACTTCTTCACCATGGGCTCCGGGGCCAACGTTAATGCGTTCTTCGCTTTGACGACGATGCTCATTGCCATCCCTACCGGGGTCAAAATATTCAACTGGCTGTTCACGATGTACCGCGGCCGAATTACGTTTACGACGCCGATGATGTGGACGATAGCCTTTATACCGTGCTTTGTAGTAGGCGGTATGACCGGCGTGCTATTATCCGTGGCGCCAGCAGACTTTCAGTTCCATAACAGCTACTTTCTAATCGCGCATTTCCATCAGGTGCTGATCGGCGGCGTCGTGTTCGGATACTTCGCGGGCCTTTATTACTGGTGGCCAAAAATGTTCGGTTTCCGCCTTCATGAAGGCCTTGGCAAATGGGCTTTCTGGTTCTGGAACATCGGCTTCTACGTCTGCTTCATGCCACAGTACGCACTTGGTCTAATGGGAATGACACGCCGCTTCAACGCCTATGACTTCGATATGGGCTGGCAGCCGCTTAACGTCGTATCCACTGTCGGCGCATTCTTGATGGGTATCGCATTTATATTCCAAGTGTGGCAGATTGCCCATAGCATTCGTTTCTTCAAAAAAGAAAAAGACGGCGACGCATGGGATGGCCGCACGCTTGAATGGTCTATTCCGTCACCTGCGCCGCTTTATAACTTCGCCCGCTTGCCGCAGGTTACAAGCCAAGACGAGTGGTGGGAAGAGAAGCAGCGCATTGCGAACGGCCAGCCTGCCAAGCCATTGGCACCGCTTGAGCCGATTCATATGCCGAAAAACTCCGGTATCCCGTTCATCATGTCGCTCTGCTGGTTTACGGCTGGCTTCGGCTTCGTATGGGATTGGCTGTGGATGGCCATACCAGGCCTGATCGGCGTAGCCATATGCATGCTCGCCCGTTCGTTCTCCTACGATACCGATTATTATATTCCGGTAGATGAGATTGAACGTACGGAAGCCGCATTAAGGGGGACAAAATAATGGCACATGCAGTATCCAACCCGGCAGGAGCACATGGCGGACACGGCAACGGCCACCATGAGGAGCATCACGATCAAGAATCGATGAAAATGTTCGGCTTCTGGCTGTTTCTCATAACAGACGTTATTCTATTTGGTACCTTATTCGCTACCTTCGTCGTCCTCCGTCTCAATACAGACGGAGGCCCGACAGGCGCAGAGCTGCTTGAGATGAACGGGATTATTATCTCGACCTTCATCCTGCTGACCAGCAGCTTCACGAGCGGAATTGCGGTGCTTGAGATGAACAAAGGCAATAAGCGCGGTCTAATTCTGTGGCTTGCCATCACCGCTTTGCTCGGTGCTTCCTTTATTTTTCTTGAGGTTAACGAGTTCATCCATTTGGTGCACGAAGGTGCGAATATCGGCACCAGCGCTTACTGGTCCGCGTTCTTTGTTCTAGTTGGTACGCACGGACTTCACGTTTCGGTCGGCCTTGTGTGGATGATTGCGCTTATGCTTCAGCTTAGCCGCCGCGGAATTACTCCCGTTACGAAGCGCAAGGTCGGCATCATCAGCTTGTACTGGCATTTCTTGGACGTCGTTTGGATTTTCGTATTCACAATCGTTTATCTGATGGGGGTGATGTAGGATGTCGAACCATAACTCGCATGGTCATGATGCGCAGCACGAAGCTCATGGCGGCTCGATGAAGTCCTATGTTATCGGCTTCCTGTTCTCCATCATTCTGACGATTATCCCGCTCGTCGTCGTCATGAATGATATGCTCGGCAAAACAGCGACTACCGTGCTCATTCTCATTATGGCCATTTTGCAGTTCGCCGTTCAGCTTATCTTCTTCATGCATATCCGCGATGAAGAGAAGCCTCGCTTTAACCTAATGGCGCTCATTTTCGGACTCGTGATTCTGCTCACGATCGTAGCCGGCTCCATTTGGATTATGACCTACAATGCTGTTGGCTAACGCCGACTGCGCTTAATAAGACCGTACCGAAGTCGTTGCGACTGGTACGGTCTTTTTCGTGCATTACAACAAGGCCTCCCACTGTTCTTTATTGGATATAGCCAAACTCTCCCTAGCATCTTCCGCAATAAATATGCCACAATCTCCCTATAAACGAGTTTACTAAAATCATGAGGTGATCAAGATAACCATTACTCTTCGGCCCTTGCAGCTCCCAGGCGACTACGAGCAGCTAGCCCAGTTACTGAATCAAGTGTGGTCGGAGCCGACCACCGCGCAGCGCCTTCTAGAAGACGATCAGAAGCTGTATGAAGTAGGACACACGTGGATGGACGAAAATGGTCTGCTTGGCGGGTATGACCGAGAGCGCCAGGCAGCCGTTAACGAGCACGGAGAAATCGTAGGTTTTGCATGGTCTTGGCGGGCGCCATGGACAGAGCCCGGCTACTTGTGCAACACCCTCATTGTGGATGAGGCTTACCGCAACCGTGGTATAGGCAGCTTGCTGCTGCGTCATATCACACAATGGGCATCGAAGCTCGGTGCAGCCGCGCTGCTCGCAGAAGTGTGGGACGACCATGCCGAGGCTAGACAATTCGCGACCAAACGCGGCTTTGCGATCGAACGCCATGCCTTTCAATCGCTGCTTCAGCTCGATTCCGGAGAATGCCGGCACGCAGCTCTTGCGCCTGAACAGCCCGACCTGCGCTTTCTCACGCTTTCCGATGAGCCCGGCGAAGTAAGCGATCATAAACTTTATGCGCTGTACAAGGAGTCGTTAGTTGATATTCCCGGATTTATGGGCGAGGTGCCTGCCTATGAAGAATGGCTCAAATGGTACTTGAAGGTCGATGGCTTCGCACCCGAACGGGTGATCATAGCAGCCGATGGAGATACATTTGTCGGTGTAACCAACGTGCTGCATAATCTTCAGACGAACGGCATGTATCACGAATATACGGGCGTAAGTCGCAGCTATAGAGGCAGAAAAGTCGCTCTAGCCTTGAAGATAAAAGCGATTGAGCTTGCCCTCGAGCATGGGGCTTCCTACATTCGTACCGATAACGATTCGCTGAATGTACCCATCCTATCCATTAATCGCAAGCTGGGCTATGTGCCTCTGCGAGGCTCTTACCGCCTCCTCGCTCCTCTTGAGACCGTAATAGCAAGTCTGAACCAGCAAAGCCCACTTCATAAGAGCGTATAATGACCAGTCCTACAAAAGATCGTGTAATGAACAATCCTACAAAACGGTCAGTTTTCACACACCTACACGAATAAAAGGTTGCAGGCCAGTTACTCAGTGACCGGTAAAGCAAAAAGACCTTGGGGAGAATGAGAATTCTCCAAGGTCTTTTTACGAGCTATTAAGTCAGCATTAACGTCCTTTTTCCACTACCTCAACGCCCTTCGGCACAATCAGGGTCAGCCTAGTATCAACCGAATCAGAGATGAGCCCGCTATCACGCCGATCGACTGCACCGACCATAACATACATGGTTGAGCCAATGATCTCGGTCTGCATGATCTTGCTGTCCAGCCGGTCCAGCTTCTCCGAAGAGCGATAACGAACTTGGCCAATGAGCTGCAGCTCCCGAGCATCCGTTTGGTCCAATTCAATCCCATCCCATGCTTGCACGACGATCTTATTGATGCTCGCAGGCACCTTTACCGTTTTGGTCTCGACGAAAGCCGTACGCTGCGTCATATTCAGTCCTCTTTGCAGCTCATCGAATAATCCCGTAGACATGAGAAGGGCAAGCCCTAAGCTCACCGTTCCGATTGCGCCAACAAAAAACACGCTCATCCAATCGTAGCGAACGACCGTGCGATTGCTATTCGAAAACTTCAAATAAAGCAGCAGCTCAGCCCCGAGCATAATAAATACAACGGGAGCAACCCACAAGAGCACCTCGAATGCCTCCATGTCCTGCCACAGCGATACCGCGAGCGCCGTACCGATGAGCATCAGCGTTACCCCCATGGAAAGGGAGCCTACGCGCCATGTCCGGATATTTATCGGCTCATGAACGACTGCTTGAGCTGCATGCGGCGGGATTACCGTGTTCAATGCGACTCCTCCTCACGTTTTGGAATACGCGACTTTGGCAGCTCAGGCGGCTTTCCTCTGAATATATCAGTAGATGGCCGATTGCCGAAGGCTAGGCGCAATCCCACAATAATCATTATAAAAGCAACGACAGCAGTCGGAATCATGTATTTGACCTGCATATATTGATTGTACAGCTGACTCGAGAAATGAGACGTAACCTCGGCAGCGACACGGTCCATTAAATAATAAACGCCGAATCCGAGCAGCCCGATCCCAAACCATCTTTGATAAGGAACCAGCTGCGTAAGGACAGGCTCGTCCGTAAGGTCCTCCCGCTCATAACGCGAAGCCTGCTGCAGCGCATCAAAGAACGCATAACACCAGAACAGCGGGAGCAGGAAGAAGAACAGCGACAGCCGCAGATTGTCCATAATGAATATGGTCAGTAGAAAACCGCCCATCAACTGCAGCCCTCGTTTTTGCAAGCCCAAATAAAGATGTCCCGCTCCTGGGAAAATAGATAATGCGATCGCCAGCACCTTGCTCTTGCGTCCGGAGGCGATATACGATTCCATATCCTCGAATATAGCCCGATCCATAAGAAGCTCGCCGCGATGCTTGGCATTCAGCTGGCTTATCGCATCGAACATGCTGTAGATCCAAATCACGGGCAAAGCAAGCAGAAATACGAGCAGCTCTCCCCTATGAATAATCGCACTCAGAAATACGATGATCGCAAACCATCCGATAAACGAAATAAGTATCGTGATGCCGCGCTGCATAAGACCCATATTCATATGGCCCAGTCCAGGTATGAAGGAGAACAGGATCGTTCTCGTTTTCTCTCGCTGCTGCTCAAGCGCAAGCGGTACAAAGCCGGGACCGAAGTGATCGCCGGGGTGTTCGAAAGGATGCTGAACCACATGCGGCGATACGCCTTTGCCAACAAGCAGCGTAAACAGCATATCGACCATGTTCACGATCCATGTGATGAGCGCCACGAACACCAAGAAAAACATAAACCCGTCATCCATGCTAGCGCCGGTAATCGCAATAAGCAGCATCAGGCCAAGTGAGCCAAAAAAACCTCCGCCGTACAGCACTGCGCGTACGGGACGATTGATATATCCATGCCCGACACCGGGCAGGAATGCGAGTAAAAATGCCAATAAGGGGCTTTTGTTCATGCTGTATCATTCCTTTCTATTATGGTTTTATGGTTTAAAACGGGTAGCCTTCAAGCTGTCCAACCATGACCCGGTTTGGTTAACGATCTGATCCGACCATGATTCCGAATATTTGTTGTCGTCCTCATCAGGCTTCGGCTCCACGATCGGCTGGCGATTCTCATTCAGATCATGTTGAACCAGTTTCTGCGAGAAGGAGGCGAATGTTCCGCTTATAAGCAGCAGCAGCGTAATGGAGGCTGCAATCGTATAGTGTGTGATTGGATGCTGCAGCCAGGTGCGCAGGCGCGGCGCCTTTTCCAGCTTGGATTCGGACACATGCCGCTTAGATGCAACGGCTTCTTGCCGAAGCTCTTCCATTAGCTGTCCTACCACACGCTGCTCAAGCAAAGCCATGTCAGGAAGGATTAAGCGAGAAGAGCTATTCTCGGCGAATGAGGCTGAAAGCTCCTCTTCCTCCGACCATGCAATGGCATCCATCAAAAGCTGCAAACACAAATCGCAGCCGGCCAAATGCCGTTCTGCCTCTGACCGTTCAACACCCGTCAACTTGTCCTTCACGTACAGAATCATTCGATCCTGCGCGATATGCTCATCTCTCATTCGAAATCCTCCTTCCGCCAGTGGCGCCTCATCCAGCTTCTAGCCCGGTACAGCCTTGACTCTACGCTCTTAAGCTCCAGTCCCGTTTCAGCGGCTATCTGCTCGTACGACTTATCTTCCATATAATAAGCCATGACGACCTCGCGATAATTATTCGGCATCTCGTCTACCCGGTCTCGGATATGCTTCCGATCCGCTTGTTCCATCGCAACCACCTCGGCAGCGGGCATAACCGCGTTATCCTCCTGCTGTTTTTCCGATAGGGTGTCGCTGTCCCCAAGCTCTTCCGGCCTTCGCGCCCTGCTTCGTTTGAAATCAATCGATCGGTTAACGGCAATGCGCGTTATCCAGGTTTTCAATCCATCTAATCGGCAATCCGGAAGGGAGCGATAGATTTGCAGCAGCACTTCCTGCGTAACATCCTCCGCATCATGCGGAGAATGAAGCACTGCGAAGACTGTTCTATATATATAAGGACCATATGCTTGCACAAAAGGGCCATAATGCTCGGGCCCGCCCTTCTGCACCGCCTTGATCCAATCTTCATCTTGAATGTCGCTCCACTCCTTCCCAATCCAATAGACGCCAGCCAGTCCCTCTTCCCCTGCACTGCCGTCAAAAATAATTTCAGCTCTTGCGCAAATGCATCCGCTCACGCAAAAACCTCATCATTCGTAAGGGCGTGCCCCTGCGAACGATGAGGTTCTTATCCTTTATTGCCGCAAGCGCACACCTTGCTTCTTTGCCGCTGCTGCGTTTTCCTACCCGCCAAGCGACTGCTTAAGCTCTTCGGGCGAGCGGTCCCACCATTCTTGGTTGTGTTCGACCAGAAGCTTCCGCAGCGCCGCTCTCTCTACCTCGCCAAGCTCGGTCAGGTTATAGCGGCGTTTGATGGAATGATCCAGCTTATTAACGTGGTCGGCTAGAATCTTCCAGCCCCGGCGCGCCTCGGAATCAATCAGCATTTCGCATGCCGTTGCGCCGGCGTAATATGACCCTTCCTCGTTGCGGTCAACGGCTACCCAGACGATCCAGCACTGGCGCCCGTTCGGCGTGTCCTCTTTGTTTGGCGTGAACTTGATGCCGCGCTCCACCTTGCTTTTGGCATGCATGGCCCCAACATCGATATAAGCGACTCCGTCATCGATAATGACACAGGATACGGCGCTTAGATCGATTGTCCCTGCACCAAAGCCTTTATGTTGTTTGCTGCTCACTACGTTGAGCGACAGTGATTTCTTTTCCTTTTTTTCCGGCTGAGCCGGCTGTCCTTGTTCTTCCGTCATGCGTATTCACACCTTCCCCATACAATAATTCCATTTTAGCTAATAATCATCGAAAAGCAAACATATACATGCTGTAGATGCTTGTCAACGGGAGGGAAACGTTCAATGACTCCACGCTATTTCAAACGAATTTTACTCGTAATACTCGCAGTCGTCATGCTCGGCTTATCGGTGCACTACGGCTTCGGGAATGCTTGGCAATCCCAATATACGTATGCTTTTGCCCCCGCCGCCAAAGCCAAGCAAGCACCTGCTCCTGCGCCGAAATCGGCCAAGCCGCCAACCGTGCAGGAACCAAACACCGTCATGACGCCAAAGCCGGAGGAGCTCAGCAATCGTGTTGTTGAGTACCATATTAGCGTGCATTTGGTTGATGATGCCAAGGGATTGAACGGGGACCAAACGGTCACTTGGAATAACCCTGGGAAAAAAGAGGTGTCCGAGCTCTACTTCCATCTATACCCGAATGCCTTCCAGTCCGATGAATCCACTTTCATGAAGGAATCGGGAGGCAAGCTGCGGCAGGATGAGGCAACGCTGAACAGCAAGGGCTACATGAAGCTGCTTACGCTGGAGACGCTTGATGGCGAAAGCCTGCTGCCGCGCCTGCAATACGTTCAGCCTGATGACGGCAACGATAATGACTTCACCTTGGCCAAAATCCGGCTGCCTGAGCCTGTAGCCCCGGGGAAGTCGGTTACGCTTCGCATGGGCTATGAAGTAAAGCTGCCCGAGGTGTTCGCAAGAATGGGCTATTCCGGTGATTTTGTGATGGCGGGGCAATGGTTTCCCAAAATTGCGGTCTATGAGCCGACTGGAACACGCGGACGAACAGCCGAGGGCTGGAATGTTCACCAGTATCACGGAAATTCCGAATTTTACAGCGACTTCGGCATCTACAGCGTAAGAATTAAAGTGCCGGAAGCTTACACCGTGGCCGCTACCGGCTTTCAAACCAAGCCTATCGAAATCAAGGATCAAATGAAGGTCTACCAGTTTTATGCAGATGATGTGCACGACTTTGCATGGTCGGCCTCTCCCGACTTCGTCTATGAAGAGACGGCCTATTCCGATAAGGGCATACCAGGCGTTCGTATAAAGCTCTATCTAGACCCGTCGCACGCCGCCTTGAAGGACCGCTACATGCATGCTGCCAAATCAGCACTCTCGAGCTACGCCAAATGGTATGGGGAGTACCCCTATAGCACGCTATCGATTGTCGTACCGCCTAAAGGAGCAAACGGCGCCGGCGGAATGGAATACCCTACCCTCATCACGGCCTTCGCTGCGGAGAAGCAGAATCCAGGCTACGATCTGGAACGTACGGTCGTTCATGAGATCGGACACCAGTATTGGTACGGAATGGTCGCCTCCAACGAATTCGAAGAAGCGTGGCTGGATGAAGGCTTTACGTCTTATGCGGAGGATAAGGTGATGGAGACGACGTATGGCGTAGAATCCAATCTGCGCGTGGAGGCCAGCTACATGACCGATCCTGCCCCTTTGAAGCAGCCTTCGTGGGCGTATGGCAGCCATTCGCAATATGCCGAAAACGTCTATATGCGCGCCAAGCTTGTGCTAATCGGCATCGAGAATCAGGTCGGCTCCCGAACGATGCAGAAAATTCTGCGCACTTACTTCCAGAAGTTCAAATTTAAGCACCCTACTTCATCCGACTTCCAGCGGGTTGTGGAGCAGGTGACCAAGACCAAATGGCATGATTATTTCAGCCAATACGTATATGACGATCAAATGGCAGACTTCTCGATCGAATCCATTCATGTCCGTCCTGTCACGCAGGATGGCGCCAACATGTACGAGTCCATCGTCCTTGTCAAAAAGAACGGCGGCACCAATGGCGACATAAAAATTCTCATGCGCTTTAAAGACGGCTCAGAGGTCACAAAGCTATGGCATGCGGAAGAATCGCATATGCAATATAAGCTCCTGCACTCCACTCCGCTCGAATGGGCGATGGTTGACCCCAAATACAGCAATGTGCTCGATAACAAGCTCATCAACAACTATATGCAGGCCCAGCTGCCCGAAGACACGCGAACGAGATGGAGCCTCGGTACGGTCAAGCTGATTGAAGGTCTGCTCGGGTCGCTGAGCTGGTAAGTAACTGCGTTCAAGGAGCGATAAACGATGAAGATACATGTCAAGCAAGGCTGGCAACTGGCAGTCAAGCATTTCTACCTTGTCATCTTATTATTTCTATACCAGCTGCTGTGGGGATTTTTCCTCTACCGCTTTATTGATTCGGTCGTGTCGCCTTTGCTGCGAAGATATCCGGGCTCTTATCCGTCCGACACGGCAGCCCAGGTCTTCATGACCGAGGCGCAGTTCCAGCTGTTCAAGACCGATATTATCTCTCCTTATGTATGGATGCTAGGAGGCCTTTTGGCGGCAAGAATGCTGCTCACCCCATTATTCAACGCCGGGCTATTCTATTCGTTCAATCAAGCACGCTCAGACGGCAGCACGCGCTTCCTGGAGGGCATTAAAAAAACGTGGAAGCCGGTCGTCCTGCTTTACTGGATAGAAGCCGTACTTTCCATTGCACCTGCTTGGTATGTGCTGCCGCGTTCATTAGACGCTCTCCTTGAGAGCGGCTCCACGACTGAGCTGCTGCAGGCCGTTCTTCCAGGGGCCGCACTGTGGCTGCTCTGGGGCACTGTGCTGCATTTGATGTTTCTCGCCATGCAGTTCGGGGCCACATCGGGAGAAGGCGTATTCCGTTCCCTGTGGCGCGCACTCCGCAACTTCCTCTCTTATGCGGCTATCTCGCTCATAATGTGGGGAATCGGCGCTGCGGCCGGGCTCGTGGTCACAAGCTTATCCATGCTGTGGGCTGGGCTGTTCGCGCTCATATTGCATCAGGGCTACCACCTCATTCGCACGCTAATGAAGGTGTGGACGATAGCCGCTCAGTACGATTGCCTTCAAACGAAACAGCTTTAGCGCGAGTAGGCCTTCAACTCCACGAATGATGTGGAAATGAAGGCTTTTTTTTGTAATTCCAGCGCAACTAAACGATGTCATTTCTGTATAAATAGTTGTATGAAATTAAAAGTTGGAGGATACACGCAAATGATGCGTAAAAAACTAGTCATTTTATCAATGGCCCTGCTACTCGCCGGCGGTTCAATCGTTGCAGCAGACAAATTAATGCAGAAGGTTACGCTGCTTTACAATAATAAGCAATCGTCGGAAGACGGACTTCTTGTCGACGACAAAGTGTATATCAACATTCGCTCGTTATCCGACTCCTTGCAGGCTTTTATCCAATGGAAAGGCAGCGAAAAGAAGCTTGTCATCCAAAAACCGAACGTCCACATGTTTATGATGAACGAGAAAAGAACCATGTTCGGTCAGGTGGAAAAGGGAAGCGTCCAGAAGTTCTTGGTACAAGCGCAAATCGACAATTTGAATGTAGCGATAACGGAATTCAAGGTCACGCTTACGGATCCTAACGACAAAGAAATAACAATTGATAGGCGCAGCCAAGCGGATGATGATTTCAAGGAATTTGTCGAGAAGGACACCTTCTGGTTCAGCTCCAAGCTTGTCTCTTATGATTTCAAATACGCCGGAAGATACAAGCTGCGCTTCTGGATGGAGCAGAAGAATGCCGAGCCTCAGTTGATATCAGAGAAAATCATCACGGCCAAATAGGACACTGTATTCAAGCGGAGATATACAAATCACAACAAAACCTCTGTTCATTCAGAGGTTTTTTGCATGAAAATTTTCTAATCTTTTTCTCGCAAATCATTCATTTACCGCCAACTGCGGGACTTTAGACTTGTCTATGCCATTCACAGCCAGCGGACGAATCGGTATATTTTACAAGGTATTCACATAATTAATGAAATTGAGTTAACTCATTTAGTAAGAAAGAACTACTAATGATCGTTTATCTTACACAAAAAACGGTTAAACGAAGGAAATAGTCAAAAGGTTACATGAGAATTATTAGAATTTGCAATTAAAGGCAGGAGATCAATGAAAATAATCGAATAATTCTCAAGAGCAATAAAAAACGGCCTAATTCCCTATCGGGAAACGGGGGAACCACTCTGGGTGAATTGATTCCGACGTCTGATTTATCGCAGCGCGCCTGAGGAATCATAGGGAACCTTCAACCGAACCCCACAGCTAACCTCGTCGGCATTGGAAGGAGTTTCACAATTGAAAAAGATTACAGCACTACTCCTGGGTCTCGTTCTCGTGCTCGCTTTCCAAGCGGGAAGCGCTTTCGCAGACTCAAAACTGAACGGATTCATCAATGATGTTATTGGTAGTCCGTACAAAAGCGGCGGAACCACGTCGAGAGGGTTCGATTGCTCCGGTTTTACGAGCTATGTGTTCGATAAAATGGGCATTGAACTTCCACGTACTTCCGGTTCGCAAGCAAAATCAGGTTCGAAGGTCGCTAAGGCTGACCTAATTCCGGGAGATCTTGTGTTCTTCGACACAGTCGGTGGCAATAACAGCACCGTATCCCATGTTGGCATTTACATCGGAGACGGCAAGTTTGCACATTCTTCCTCCAGCCGAGGCGTTGTGACAGACAAACTTAGCTCCTCTTATTATGAAGACCGTTATGTGACTGCACGTCGTGTCATGGACGCGGATTCTTTCCAATCGTATGCCGACGCACAATAGAGCAACCTATCCCCTCTCTTAGAGAGCTGCTAAGGTAGACTCAATCAGCAAAGCCGCAGTTTTTTGTCCTCTGACGACAAACGACTTGCGGCTTTGCTGTTTCATTACAAGCTGATTGCAGTGTGCATGCTGCCGCATTCAGGGAAGGAGAAATACCCGATGTATTTGTTTATTCACCGCAAGGACCTGCGTACCTCGGATATGCGCGCTTTTGATTATATAAACAGAAAACATACACAAGGCATACATTTGTTGATCATAGATCCCATTCTTATTGGGGAGGGCCGGCTGACAAGCCATAGCGGCCGCAACTTTATGGCGCAGGCCGCTTCCTTGCTCTTCAGCTATGCTAGCGCAGGAAAAGAGCTTCATGTGCTTTATGGCGATCCTGCTGCGATAACGGAGTCGCTTCTGCTTGCCCACCCTATCGAGGAGGTTATCGTCCACTCGGACTATACCCCTTATTCTAGGCAACGAGATGACCAAATCGGACAAGCCGTTCGACGTATAGGTCGCCGCTGGATGCCAATTGCCGATGCGCCGCTTGCCGATCTTGAAGCCTTCCCTGCATACGCAAGGAGAGCGGAGCCATACAAAGTATTTACGCCATTCTACCGAATGTGGGGCAGCTTTATGCTGGAGTCGTACAGCCCTATGGGCAGCACCACAATCGACGACCTCTCCACCGTGCAAGAAATAGACCAGAGCGCTTGCCATGCATTCGCGCTTCCGGAGGCCGTATCCTGTGCGCTTGGAGGCACGAATGTGGAGGGCTCACCCAAATCGCTTGCTAGGCTGGATCGCTTTGTACGGGAACGCCTCGCTTCTTACGGGGATGCCCGCGACGCGTATGCCAATGATCAAACGAGCGGACTTGCACGCTTTCTGAATACAGGAGCCATATCGGCACGCAGTGCCTATGAGCTTACGCAAGGCTTGCATGGATCCGAGGCTTGGATACGCCAGCTTGCATGGCGTGACTTCTACTTGTACCAGGCGATGTATCATGAAGACTTTTTCAAATATGAACAGCTTGCCGATCTGAGCCCGCTAACAGACACGAATTTCAAAGCATGGTCGACGGCTGCAACAGGCATTCCGATTATAGACGCAGCCTTGACGCAATTGAACCGGACGGGTGAAATGCCGAACCGCTTGCGAATGGTTACCGCCATGTTTTTGACCAAAAACCTGCTCTGTCCCTTTACTCTCGGCGAGCAATATTTCCGGCTCCACCTAAGCGACTACGACAACACCCTTAACCGCGGAGGCTGGCTCTGGTGCTCCTCGCTTGGCTACGACGCCGCACCTTATTTCCGCATTATGAATCCCGCGATTCAATCCCGGACGCATGATCCGAGCGGAAGCTATATCCGGCGCTGGCTTCCTCATTTGGACCATTTGTCCGATAAAGAGATTCACCTGCCGCAAAGCGGCGCAATCGTGGACTTAAAGGCTTCGCGCGCCAGGGCGATTGAAGTTTATAAAACGATTCTTAAATAGACAACCAGCATCTTCGTCCAAATATTGGACAAGTAAGGAAACCATTTCTTGTATTTACTAATAAATAAACCTCCGCATTTGCTTTGAAACAGCAAATGCGGAGGTTTTTTGACTTTTTTAAAAGCTAAAAGCTAATTCCATTTCAACCTTCGGCGTTTATTGCCCGCATCTGCTTCCTGCCCAGAATGAGCATGACCGAAAGCAGCAGCAGCATACTTACCACTAAAGAGGTGATGTACCATAAAGTAGATTGCACATCGAATTGGTCCATGAACCAGCCTGTTACACGCGGGAATATCGCTCCCCCAAGGCCGCCGCAAGCTACAAGCAGGCTCGTCGTTCTTTCAGTCATCCCTGGAATGAGCTCGTTCGCGTACACGAGGGCGATTCCGAAGATGCCGGAGAAAAACAATCCACTAAGCGCAACGAGAGCCAGCATCCAGCTCAACTCGCCCATTACTGCCATGAGAACAAAAATAACGGATGCCCCTGCCGTAGCGATCAACAAATATTTTGAATAGCCCATTCGATCGGCCAGCACGCCTGCGAACAGCCTTCCAAGCACCATAGTGCCCCAGAATAAGCTGAGTGCCGCTGCAGCACTGGACTCTCCCACTTCCGAGCGTACGATTAGGACGGACGGCAGATAGTTAGAGAAGCTCATTTCCATGCCAACATAAATCATAAAGAACAACGCGGATAACAACAGAAACGGAAGAGCCTTGCGCGGATAGCCGAAAAAGAACGATGCGCCTGCCGTACGCGCATTTCTGTTCGCTTGCTTGTCTGCATGGGCTGCACTCTCTTCCTTATTTTGCGGAATATAGCCTAATTGATCGTCTATTTCTCCAAATGACATCGTCAGCCATAGAACAAAGGTAATGCCCGACATTGCGGCTAGTATCGGAAACGATACCTGCCAAATGCTTTGCTGAATCAGATACGCCGCTGCAATGGGAATCAATAGCGCACCTACGCCGAAAAAGGTTTCGAGGCGACTCATCGCCGATGCCTTGCCATTCTTCGCCATGTCAATGATCATAGCGCCAACTACCGCTTCGGTCATTCCGAAGCCCAGCCCAGCGAGCGGAGCAATCGCAAGCATCCATCCCCACGGAAGCAGAAGGCTGTAAGCCGCTTCACTCAGCGTAAGCACTCCCATTGCGATAAGCACCGCGCCACGTTTGCCTACTCTCGCCGTAATGGACGGCGCAAGCAAAACGCCAACCAAAAACCCAAGAAATTGGTTCATGATCCATTGCCCGCCATCTTTATATTCGAGATGATAATGCGCGATAAGCTGCTCTAATATTGAACCGCCCACAACATGGGCAACCCCGATAATGAGGTAGGACAGACAACCAAGCCATATTAATTTCTTCATATTCTTGTTTCTCCTTATGTACGCACGATCTTCTTGCGCCTATCTGATATAATAAACCTATTTGAAGCCTTTTACCCATTAAATCAGGCCATTCAGCCAGACGGAGGTGCCGGGTCCATGACCAGTAATCAAAGCTCCCACCATTATAATCGAGAAATACTCGATATGACCATACACCCGCTCGAGATCTCTCATGCGATGGAAATATGCAGTTGGCGTTATGAGGCTCCATTTCATTGTTATAATTGGCCGGCCTGGGAGCATATGAAAAAAGACGAAATCGAATTTGGCGATTCCGTCCTTCGTGCTTCTCAATATGCAGCTGTATTGGATAATCAGCTTGGGCTGATGGGCTTCGCGCAGTTCTTCCCTATTGCCGGCGTCACCCGCCTTGGGCTTGGGCTTCGCCCTGATCTCTGCAGCCGCGGACTAGGGCCTGCCTTTACCAAGCTGATTGTCTCGGAAGCAATGCGCCGCACCCCGAACAATGAAATTGATTTGGAGGTCATTGCCAGGAATACGCGTGCCATACGCGCCTATCAGCAAGCTGGTTTCCGGATAACAGACACGTACTCGCGCGCTACCCCAGCCGGCTTCGCTGAATGCCATTGCATGGTTTACGGAATTGCGGGGACTTGAATTCGCTTGGCAGCTCGCTCCGTATCCTTCAAATCCATAAATAATATAAGTCCAGGCGCAACCAGCACGGACACAGTCCGAATCCAGGCATGAGAGTCGAGATCCGTGTAGGCGCGCGATACAATTGCCCTTCTCGTTTCATTTAACTGCACCAAGTTAGGCACAAAATAAGGACGCCAGCTCCAGTTCGCTCCTCTGTACTGCTCTTCACGATGCCATTCTTGATCCGAGTCGCGCCCATAATTCGCTGAAAGCTGGATACCATCCTCATTGCACAAATAGACCCTTATACAGTGTCCGTACAACTTTGGAAGCAGATCCTCTATCCAGTCATCCTTCTGGCCCCGATACTCCGCTTCCTTCACGAGCTCAACTAGTTGCTCGGCAAGCTGCTCCGATTGCCTCTGCCAATAGCGCTCCGATCCCAAATAATGCATCAGATGCCGTTCAAGCTCAGCCTCTATTACTGCCGAAAAACATGCAGGATCACGGAATTCAGGCTCAGCTCTGGCAAACATAAAGCCCTGTATGTACCTTGCCCCAGCTTGTATTGAACGAGCCAAATCCTCTCGCGTTTCAACTCCCTCTACCAGCAGCGATGCTCCAATCTGTTCCGCGAGATCTGAGTAGGAGCGCAGCACGCCGAAATAACCGTCATGCGTCGCGCTCTTTTTGATCATATGGATATCGATCTTAAGCAAATTCGGTTGAATATGAGCAATGCGATCCGTACTGCTGAATCCGCTGCCAACATCATCAATGGCAATCAAGCACCCTTTTTGGCGATAAATATCGACAACGGAGCGCAGCCTCTCCATGGAACCTTGAAAGCTTTCTTCCGTTATTTCGATTACAATCCGCTTAGGATCAATACCGTACTTATCAAGCAAAGACAATGTATAAAGCTCGCCGTTGTCCTCGTAGCGGTAAATCCAAGAAGGCTTCAAATTTATGAAAAGCATTGGCGGCTCTTCCATTGAAGATAGCTTTGAGAATGCTTGCTCGCGGAGCAGCCGGTCCACAAGGATGTGATCCTCCTCTGCAATCTCAGCATTGCAGAAAAAAGGACCCAGGCTGCGTACCGAATCATCCTTTACCGCTCGGCCAAGCACCTCATAGCCCATAATTCGTCGTGTATCCATTGCAATAACGGGCTGATAAAATGCGGCTAACGTTTCACCGTCTAACCCAAGCGCCTTCGGCAGCAGCGATGATGAGCACTCCTTCATAGCGATCTCCTCTATGTTATATCTGTGTTAAATTATCTATCATGCTTCGATGAATAACATTGTAATAGAGTCGACAATAAATGTAAAGATCCGACAGAAATCTTCGCCCATACGCTGAATAGTTGTCGAATATTATATCAATCTAATAATTTGGGTAACTTTATCATCTTGGGAAACCTCGATTACGTGATGCTTATTATTGTAGGTAATCACGCCTGTGCCCACTTCAATGACCGGATTTTCACCTAAACCAAAGAATACGTCATCTGCTAGTGCTTCCATAACCTCATGTCGATCCTCCACCGGCAGCACCGCCCATTCATCCGCTTCCATCTCAAAAAAAGTATAGCTGCTCTCTATTTCGGCTACCGCTGCTGTCAAATCCTTCAATATATCCGCATATTCCCTTGCATGTCTTACGCCCATTTGTGTTTACCACCTTTATCATTGTTCATTTTTGTGTGCATCTCTCTACTATTCTACCGCATTTTAGAAATTTTAACGTGTATGTCATCAAAACGTTTCATTTACTCTAACTTCAGAATGCCCATTTGACGATAATATAAGAAGTAGAGAAATGTCGAAAATGATTTGGACGGGGTGTATGATGAAAAATTCAACAATTATCGGTCTTGTACTAGGGTTAGTCGCTGTGCTCGGAGGGATGGTTTTAAAAGGAGCGCATCTATCGTCTCTTTTAAACCCAGCTGCCTATATGATTATTATATTGGGAACCGTGGCATCGGTTATGATCGCCTTCCCAATGTCCGAGCTCTCCAAGGTCGGTAAGCTGTTCAAAATGGTTTTCTCCGAGCAAAAGCTGCCGCAGCGTGATGAGCTTATCCAACGATTCATGGAATGGGCATCTATTACCCGCCGAGAAGGCTTGCTCGCTCTTGAAGCTAAAGTCGATGAAATTGAAGATACATTCCTTCGGAACGGCATGCGCATGATTATTGACGGCAACGATCAGGACTTCGTTCGCGATGTATTGCTTGAGGATATTGCCGCAACGGAAGACCGCCACAAAGCAGGAGCACTTATCTTCACGCAAGCCGGTACATACGCGCCAACGCTCGGGGTACTCGGAGCGGTTGTCGGGCTGATCGCAGCACTAGCCGATATGAGTGATATGGCTAAGCTCGCTCATGCGATTGCAGGTGCATTCATTGCGACGCTGCTCGGTATTTTTACAGGTTATGTACTATGGCATCCAATTGCGAACAAATTGAAGCGCATGTCTAAAAAAGAAATTCAAATTCGCTTGATGATGGTAGAAGGACTTCTCTCCATTCAATCCGGCGTTTCAACCATTGCTATCAATCAGAAGCTATCTGTATTCCTTACACCTACGGAAAGAATTAAGATGAGGGAGAAGGAGGAAGGCGCCGTTGAGCAGAAAGCATAGGCATGAAGAACATGAGGAGCATGTAGACGAATCCTGGCTCATTCCTTACGCCGATTTGCTCACTCTACTGCTCGCGCTCTTTATCGTGTTGTACTCCATGAACTCAGTCGATGTAAAGAAGTTCGAAGAAATGTCCAAAGCGTTTAGCGTTGCCCTTAGTACGGGGAGCGGTATATTAACGGAAACAGCTATCGTAGAATCGGGTGATGACGACGGCAAGAAACAAGATGAGGCCGGCGGCGTTATCGACTCGAAAGATGAAAGCAAAGAAAACAATGAAGATAAAGACCAGACCGCTGAAGAAAAAGCCCGCGAGGCCATTATGGAGCAAGAACAGAAGGATCTGGAAGATTTAAAAAAGAAGATTGACGCTTATATTGAGAAAAACGGTCTCACGACTGATTTGGAAACCAAGCTTAATCTCTCTCAGCTCATGATCACGATTAGCGACAATGCTTTATTTCCTCCGGCACAAGCAACGGTTAAGACTGAATCGAGAGAGCTGGCCGTTGCGATCGGCAAAATGCTTCAACAATATCCGGACTATGAGGTTATTGTATCCGGTCATACCGACACGACTCCTATATCGACCGTGTTTTTCAAATCGAACTGGGATTTAAGCTCCATGCGTGCTATTCGATTCATGGATATCCTGCTTGAGAACAAACAGCTAAAGCCTGAGCGCTTCAGTGCGATCGGCTATGGCGAGTATCGCCCCGTTGCCGATAATAAGACGGCAACAGGCAAATCCAAAAACCGTCGTGTAGAAGTATCGATTATGCATTCCTATTCCAATGAGGCCAACGCTCAGAAGCTGACCGTTGCCAAGTAATACAACAAAAGCCTTGAATCCACTCTTAATCAAGAGTGACATTCAAGGCTTTTGTATATAATGGTCATCTTTAGACCGGTTTATAATTCAACGTTTCGAATAAAGCGGCCTTCTCGGCATCCGTCAAATCTCTCCACTTCCCAACATGCAGACCGGCAAGCTGGACGTTCATAATGCGCTGCCGCTGCAATCTTCTTACATGATAGCCAAAAGCCTCGCACATTCTGCGAATCTGACGGTTGCGGCCTTCTGTTAGAATAATGCGGAACACACGGTCCGTCACTCTTGTAACCACACAAGGCAGCGTCATACTGCCTAGAATATGAACGCCGCTCGCCATTCCTTTCAAGAAGGAATCTGTTACCGGCTTGTCTACCGTCACCAAATATTCCTTCTCATGTTTGCCTTCCGACCTCAGAATAGGATTCACGATATCGCCGTCATTCGTGAGAAGAATTAAGCCCTCTGAGTCCTTATCCAGCCTTCCAATCGGGAATATACGCTCCGAATGCCCGACAAAATCCACAATGTTTCCTTTAATATGAAGCTCAGTTGTGCTTGTAATGCCAACTGGCTTGTTGAGTGCGATATAGACATGGTTTTTTTGCTCTCCGATCTTCTGACCGTCAACGCGTACATCGTCGCCCAGCTCTGCTTGGCTGCCCAGCTGTGCCGTAGCTCCGTTAATCGTAACGCGGCCGCTGTCAACCAGCTTATCTGCCTCGCGTCTAGAGCAGTATCCCGTTTCACTAATGAACTTATTGATTCTCAAAACTGATTCACCCCGTTGTATGTACTGCCAAATCGGCAATCTGGTCCGATGTAAAATACTGCATGGCTGCTTGCCTACCGTCTAGAGGGCTTGCCGCGTCTCTGTCCAATACCTCTTCTGCTGCCTTTACCATTGCCCGGGCAACATCTTCGCCTTTAATGGGACGATACTTGCGCAATGGACCGATCATTGCAAATGCAAGCCCTTTGGAGGCAATCGCCCCAAAGGCTTCACCCGGCCGTACGTCATGTCGCTCACCAAGCAGCAGGGAAGGCTGAAAAACATGAATGTTTGGCAGGCGCAGCCCCGCAAGCGCATCTTGCAGCTCCCCCTTCACGCGACTATAAAAGATACGCGAACCTGAATCTGCCCCCATTGACGTAACGACAGAGAACACCGAAGCACTAATGTGCTGAGCACACTCCGCCAGCATAAACGGATACTCGTAATCGACCCTTCGGAAAGCCTCCCTCGTTTTGGCTATCTTTATGGTCGTGCCTAGCGTACAAAATACAACATCCGCCTCTACCTGCGCTAATGCTTCGTTCATGCTCGCAAGATCAGCCACGATCATATGAAGCTTCGCCTTTTCGCTTGCCGAGACTGTGCGATCCATATCGAATGATCGCCTAGAGAGTACCGTTACCTTCCTAACCAGAGGATTGCGAAGCAGTTGAACAAGCAAAGCATTCCCAATCAAGCCGGTAGCTCCTGCCAACACGACACTATACCCGGTTAATGCGTTGCCAGAGGACCGGCTTTGTGAATCCCTAGTTGATTCAAGCTTCAATGAAATCCGTACCGTAACTCATGCTTCCAGTATACCGTTCTCTCTCGCTTCTTTCAAAGCCGGAAGCATTAAATTTATCGTCGTTCCCACATTGACCTGACTTTTGATCTCCATCGTTCCTCGGTGGCTATTAATGATACGCTGGGTAACCATAATTCCTAAACCGGTACCCGTCTCTTTGCCCGTAAAAAACGGATCTCCAATCTTCGAAATCATTTCCTCCGGTATCCCCATGCCTTCATCCGTAATCGCTATCGTGATATGCTCGCGTTTATGCGTAATGTGGATATGAATCCTCCCGCCGCTTGGCATCGCTTCAATTGCATTCTTAATGAGGTTGATAAAGACCTGCTTCAGCTGATTCTCCTCACACGAAATCAAGCAACCTTCTTCAGTCAGGGAGACGCGAAACTCAATGTTGTGAAGAAGCGCTTCGCTATTCATTAGAGCAATGACATCCTGCAGCACATCTCTCAAATCCTTGGTGACGAATCTTGTTGCCTGCGGTTTGGCCAAAATGAGAAACTCCCCGACAATTAAATTGATACGGTCGAGCTCTGACAGCATCAGTGCGACATGCGAGAGAGCAAGCTTCTTGCTCTCCTGCTGCAGCTGAAGAAACCCACGAAGCGTTGTGAGCGGATTACGTATCTCATGAGCTACGCCAGCCGCAAGCTGCCCGACCGTCGTCAGCTTCTCCGACCTGCGCAGCAACTCCTCCATTTTATTGCGGCTTCTCATATCCCTTGATATGCTGGCAAATGCGCGTATGGTTCCGTCCGAATCACGGATAGGTGATATGGTCACGCTAACGGGAATCAACTCGCCAAGCTTGGTCATGCGCATCGTTTCCTGTGTGGGAAGCACCTTCCCCGATAAAATTTGATTCAACATTTGTCTAAGCTCAGCTTCATGCGAGATCGGAAGAATGGGATGAACGAGCCCGATGGCTTCCTCCTCTTCATAGCCGAACAGCAGCTCGAATGCTCGGTTAACCTGAATCACTTTGCCATCTAAATCAATCAAGTGGATCGCATCGCTTGTATGGTTAATAAATGATTCCAAGTGTTCCTTCATGCGCCTGTTTTCTTCAAATGCTTTGCGCAGCTTGTTCATATAGATGCTAAGATTCTGCGACATGGCATTGACCTTGAGAGCGAGCAAGCCAAATTCGTCCTTCCGCTTTATTCGAATTGGCTGTTGAAACCTGGCCGAGGATACCTCATTAACCTTCCATAAGATATCCTTCAGCGGCCTGATCATGACGCCAACCAATGAATAGCTGATGACGAATACAAGCACCATCATTATCCCCGTATACATTAAAGTATCGCCGCGCTTTTTATTGATAATCTGTTTAATACCCACACCATCATAAACAACGCTAATTATATAATTGCCAGTTGGTTTTGTATAATAAAAGCTTCTATAGTAAGGCTTCCCGTTGATTACCATTTTTCTCAACTCGAAGCCGCTCTTCCTTGCTTTGGTTATAATGGACTGATCGCCTATCGCATCTACATAAGTATACGAGCCATAGGGAACGGAAAGGGTGTCTTGCTCAAATACCGTTATTTCATTTATATTTGGATTTATTGTTTTCACTATTTCAAAGATATGCTCGGGTGTTGACGGGTTTCCTTCTTGAAATAGCGTGCCGGGTCCAGGCTTCTGCTCATATGCAGAAAATGACTGGGCAATGTGCATGGATGTATCCTGCATGGTTTGGCGCGCTTGTTCCCTCATACCCTGCATCATGGAGTACTCGCCTAGAATGTGGTGTATGATGAAAAAGGTAAATACAATAAGCGTAATCAAGACGGAAAATTTCATCTTAATCGACAATGACCGACACATCCTTTTACACTAAAACGTGTTTATTAACAACTTATACACACTATCAACAGTTACTGTACACATCCCTGAATAAAATGTGAGTATTTATGTGCATATCGTCACACTTATCCACAATGTTATCCACTACATGTTAACAACAGAATATTTGTTCGTTGTATAATGATTAATTTGTAAAGGAGCTTTAATTCATGCTGAGAGAACAAGAGGACGAAAAATGGATGCAAGAAGCGATTGTAGAAGCAAAAAAAGCCGAGCAAATTGGTGAGGTGCCTATCGGAGCGATAATTGTCAGAAACAATGAAATCATAGGGAGAGGCTACAATTTGCGAGAAACGCAGTTTGATCCAACCGCGCATGCCGAGATGGTAGCTATCCGTGACGCCTGCGATCGCATCGGCGCTTGGAGATTATTGGATTGTACATTATATGTCACGCTGGAGCCTTGTCCAATGTGCGCGGGCGCCATCGTCCAGTCCCGTGTCAAACGTGTGGTGTACGGTACTGCTGATCCAAAAGCAGGATGCGCGGGCACGCTTATGAACTTACTGCAAGAGCCCCGTTTCAACCATGAAACGGAGCTCACTAGTGGTATTCTGCAGCCTGAATGCGCGTTATTGCTCAAACAATTCTTCCGCCGACTTCGGGAAAAGTAATATAGCCTACTAGTCGTTGCGGCTTATCGTAATGTGGGTTAGCTCATCTCTTTGTATATACTGTAACGCAACAATAAGCTGATCGGCCTCTTCGCTAATTGCTAGAACATCCGGATCTGTCAAGCTGCCGCGTGCTTCGGCTATTTCATGAAGCTTTAGCCGCAGCGACTGCAATTGTTTAAGCAAGTGTTTTTTGTCCATAGCTCGCTTCGGGGCACGCTCCTTATTTAGCACTCGTGTGGTAATGCTTCTATTATACTCGTAGCATAATAAGGAGTTTGTAAAATCTTGTCGACGAAGGTAGACAATTTTCGGGCATTATTCGACAAAATGAAGTTATTTATTCCAAATTATAGTTCTTTGTAACTAATGGAATCAATTATTTTTTGGAAATTAAATCGGTTGCAGTTAGCGCCTAGTTATATATGCACAGCGATTAATTGATATTGATAATCATAATCAATTGGTATATAATTAACCTAATTACTTTTTTATAGCGGAGTGTATGCCAAATGAGTTCTGCCGATAAGCTTCAAACCTTTTTGACGCTCGTTGAATGCCGCTCGTTTACCGAAACAGCAAAGCGGTTGTATACATCCCAGCCTACTGTAAGCAACCATATTCAACAGCTCGAGAATCAGTATGGTGCTGCTTTGTTTCATCGATCCGGTAAAAGTGTCGTGCTAACGAATAAGGGTAAAATTCTTTACGATTATGCTCAAAGAATTATGTCTCTCTACCAGGAAGCTGCTTCCGAGCTTCAGAATGATACGCAGCAAGGCTTACATATATACATTTGCAAGGATTTAAATACCTATTTACTGTCCGATGTGATCAAACGTTTTATCGACAAATATCCCGACAAATCGTCCACATTGCAGGTCGTCGAAAATGTCGAAATTCAGAAAAAGCTTCAGCTAAAGAAAACAAACCTTGCCATTATGCCGTTGACTGAAACCAATGATTATAGCGAGTACGGTTACGATAGCGAGACCTTGTTCGCAGAAGACTTGCTGCTGGTCGCATCGCCGGAGCATCCATGGAGCAAGCGAAAAATGCTTTATTTAAGAGATCTAAGCCATCAGAAGCTGCTCGTTCCTAAGAACGAGCAGCTTCAAGCTGTGATACTTAAAGCGCTAAACCGGAGTCAAATCCCCATAGAAATCATCTACATGAAGAACTTTGATGAGATTAGCGAAGAGCTCAAAAACAGACCTGTCCTTTCATTTCTACCCTATTATGCAGTCAATAAGAGCATTTCGAGCGGCGAGTTGATTACACGGCCGGTAGCAGGCATGCAAATCAAACGGAGAAATGGCTTCGTTATTCGGAAGAACACCATTCTGACCGAGCTTGAACAAGCCTTCTATTCCTTTGCTATAGAAGCTTTCTAGTCCCTATCCCCCATGACTGTCTCCTTCTGTCCGAACGATTCCTCCCCACAGGTTCTATAGGCCAACTCGAATACATATGCAAACAGAGCAGGTACATCCCATGTACCTGCTCTTGCCTTTCGTAGGCCTAGTTTTTGAGTTTAAATCCGTCATCCTGCCGCTATTTATGAGGATAAATCCATTTGTATTATAAGAATGTATGAAGTAAAATTATTAAAAACTGAATATAACTACGGATGTCGGGATGCGCCTTTTTTGAATAATAAAGCAGTAATCTTGTTGTAATTATTATATTGGGTTGAGCACGATTCGTTGCTTGGGCATTAACGGCGTCCATACGGTCGCTGTTGATCATTCAACAAAAGTTAATTATGGCGCGGATTCGAAATACACGTCGGAGAGATTGATTTCTCCTCACTATAAGGAAGACACTGCAGCATTCATACGCTTTTTGAATGACTATGCGAGCAAGCAGAGCGCCCCTCACGTTCTAATTCCTTGCCATGACGCCTGTCTGGGAGTCATCGATGAGTATTGGAGGAGCTGAGAGCATTACCTTATCCCGCAAAACATACCTGGCATATATTCGGATATGATGAATAAAGAAGTACTACAGCGGTTGTCGCTCGAACACGGTGTTTCCGTTACGGAAACGGTCCGTGTGAACGAAGTCGGTTACAGGTGACTAGAATGGAGCTGAACGTATGTTTTTGAATGCCTTACTTACCGATCTGGAATACACGCTCGTGAAAGGTGATTTACATAAAGAAGCCGCCGCTATCGCCTATGACTCCCGAGAAGCTTCAGCAAATGGTGTATTTGTTGCGGTTTCCGGCTTCTCGGTAGACGGCCACCAATACATTGATAAGGCGATTGCGCTTGGTGCAACAACCATTATCCTAGAGAAGGATATTGCTGTCCCAGAGGACGTAACCGTTCTAAGGGTTGCGAACACGCGCGAGGCGCTCGCCCGAGTGTCTGCCAATTTCTATCATCGTCCTACGGAGCAAATGAATCTCCTAGGCATCACCGGGACAAATGGAAAAACATCAACAACTTATTTTCTCCAATCCATATTTGAACAAACGGGAACCTCGCTCGGGATCATCGGTACGATTGGGACAGTGATTGGCGATAAAGTGTTCCAGAACAAAAACACAACGCCTGAATCACTGAATCTTCAGCAGATTTTCGCGGAGATGATTCAGTCCGACATGAAGCACTGCGTCATGGAGGTCTCCTCGCATGCGCTTAATTTAAGCCGTGTAGCTCATTCCAGCTTCAAAACGGGCATCTTCACAAACCTTACGCCCGATCATCTCGAGCTGCATCATACGATGGAGGAATATTTCGAGGCTAAGGCAAAGCTATTTGACATGACAACGGACTATAATATTATTAATGCTGACGACCCTTACGGCCGTAGGCTAATCGACCGCTTGCGAGACAGAGCGCCAAAGCTGCTCACCTACGGCATCGAACAGGATACAGATATCCACGCGGCTGATATTCACTATTTTGCAGACTACACCATTTATACCGTTAATACGCCAAAAGGCAGCGCGACCGTTAAAGTGAATCTCCCAGGAACCATCTATGTGTACAATAGCTTGGCCGCAGTCGCTACCGCGTATGCCAATCAGTTCAGTCTTCAGCAAATCGTCCAAGGCATAGCAGCTGTAGAAGGCATTAAAGGCCGCTTGGAAGTCGTTTATCAGGATGAAGACAGCAAGATCATTGTCGACTTTGCACATACCGAGGACAGCTTGGAGAAGGCATTGAAGACGATTAGACCATTTGCCAAGGGCAGAATTATACTCGTATTCGGCGTATATGCTTCTGACGGAGAGTCCGGTACGGAGAAACGCAGGGCAATGGCCAAGGTCGCTGCTGCATGTGCCGACTTTTCCGTCATTACTTCAGATAATCCGAAAATGCAGGACAACAATCTTATTATCCGTGAAATCGTAGAAGGCATGGAAGCCTGCAAGGGGGACTACGAAGCGGTCGTCGATCGGCGGGATGCCATTGCTTTTGCCATTAACATCAGTCAAAAGGGCGATGTGATTCTCATTGCGGGCAAAGGCCATGAAACTTCGCAAATTATCGGAAAGACCGAGTACCCTTTTAACGAAGCGGAGATTGTTAGGGAAATCAAATTAAAGGCGAAATGACCTTCAACAACCACAATAAGCCTTTTAAAGGGCAGGCAGCGCCTGTGATCAGGATTACCTTTTTTATCAGCTATGATGAAATTAGAAGCCATGTTATGATGGTCGGTACTTCAATGTTTTCAGTTATATAATTCAATAAAAGTAGGTTGAACAATGGAAGCTAAAAGCTTAGGCGTCATAGGCGGGATGGGACCGAAAGCAACATCCGTTTTTTTCGACATGATTATCGAGCAGACCGAGGCGGACAAGGACCAAGACCATATCGATATGGTCATTCTGAATCATGCTACATTACCCGATCGAACAGGTGTTATTCTAGGCAAGAACGGCGAGCTGTTTCTTAAGGCGGTTGCCAAGGATTTGAAGCTGCTGGAATCCTCTGGTGTATACAATATTGCCATTCCTTGCAACACCTCGCATTATTTCTATGACGACATGCAGCAGATGACCAGCGTTAACATCATCAATATGGTAGATGAAACCTTAAAGGAAATCCACAACAGATTCGGTGAACACTGCAAAGTAGGCATATTGGCTACCAACGGTACGGTGAGCAGCGGTGTTTATCGACAAGGCTGCGAGCAGTATAATATGCAGCTGCATGAGCCCGATGCTGCGGTACAAGAACATGTTATGGATATCATCTACAACAAAGTGAAGCGCAATTTGCCTGTTGAACCCGCTGAATTCGAGGGCATTATCAACCATTTGCTCATTCACGACGAATGCCAATGCGTTATTATTGCCTGTACCGAGCTTTCTTGTATTCCCATTCAGAACGAGGTTGCCAAAAATTGCGTGGATGCAATGTCTGTGCTTGTTCAGAAATCCATTGAGCTATCCGGCAAACGTTCTATATCTTCTTAATAAGATAGCATAAAAAAATCCGGAGAAAGTTCTCCGGATTTTTTTGGCATTATTGGACGTGGCAGTTGCAGCACTTACAGAACATTAAGCTCAACGTTTATATTGCCTCGAGTCGCTCTCGAATACGGACATACCTGATGCGCCGCCTCGGCCAGCTCCTTCGCAACCTCAGGTTCAACGCCTACGATTGAAATATCAAGCTTTGCTTCGAGCTGATAATTCCCGTCCTCTATCTTACCTAACGTTACATGTGCTGTTACCTCGGTTTTTTCTACTTTGATTTTTTTCATGCGGGCCACGACATTAAGTGCACTCTCGAAGCAGGCTGCGTACCCGCCGGCAAATAGCTGCTCCGGGTTTGTAGCGCCCCCTGGTCCTCCGAGCTCCTTCGGCGCTCTCACTTCAACACTTAATATGTCGTCGCTCGATACGATCTTTCCGTCTCTTCCACCCGTTGCCGTTGCTGTTGCTGTGTATAATTTCTGCATGATAAATTCCTCCATTGTTATAGTAGTTTGAATCTGGACTTCATTGTCGGTCCTTGTACATGGCGTTGGCTGGCAACAAAAAAAGCATCCTGATTTCTTATTGCCCAAATGAAGTTATTCTATTCCATTTGCGAAGGGCGACTGTTTTTTTAAATTGTATATAATTTAATTTTATAAAATATAATATACACTTATTGTCGTACGTTGTCAACAAATAAGCAAGCTCCCTTTAACCGCTGCTCAAGGGAGCTTGCTTGTTTGCAAACATTTATTTTATCTAATGAAAAATTACTGCAACGCCTTTTCGTTTTTTTTCTTTCCTAAACGTTGATTCAAATAGGAGCGATTCGCTAATATCCGTTCATCCGTAGGCCTAAATTGTGCTGCTTTCTCGTTATGCTCATGTGCCTTCTCATACTCGCCTATGCGGTCAAAGCAAACGCAGAGCTGAAGATGGGGAAGCCATGTAGAGCAGGCCAGATTCTCAAAACCCCAGTTCTGCTCCGGCTTCTCCGCGCTGAGTGCCAGCTTATACCAGTATACTGCCAATTTAGGCTCATTTTGTTGAAGGAAATGATAACCGAGTCGACAGCAAAATTCCGGTCGCGGCTTATCATAATGAAAGGAACGGAAGATGGAGTCCAGCGTGTTCCTTGCTTCTTGAAGCTCCCCATAACAATCGGCAAGCCTGCTGCAGGCGGCTACATTGTCCTCAATCCATCCTTTTCCCGTTGCCAAAAATTTATCGTAGTACCTTACGGCTGCTTCGTATCTTCCATGGTCTTTAAGCTCATTGGCATAGTAGAATAGGTCGCGTGGGGAAAAAACTTCCCCTTTGGCCAATCGCTGCTCATATATATTTAAATTACGGTCGCTGTCATGGTGAATGCTGCTGTGCGTAACGGCGACATCGCTGTGGAAAATATCCCCGTACACTTCTAGGTATTCGTGAACCGGTCCGATCCACTGAAAGGCCCGCTCCCGCTTCACAATTCGATTGCGCCTTAGCTTCGAGGTGACATTGCCGAATTCATCAAATGCCAGATGATATTCCATCGAGACAGAGTCAACGGCAGGATTCAGCTTTTTCTTTAATGCTTTGAGTTTTCTTCGGTCAGGCTCCTTCAATATATCATCGGCATCCAGCCACATGACATGCGATTTCGTTGCCAAAGAAAAAGCATAGTTGCGAGCAGCAGCGAAATCATTGACCCACGTAAAGTGTTCAATACGATCTGTAAACTCACTCGCAACCTGTATTGTTGAATCCGTAGAACCTGTATCTACAATAATGATTTCGTCGACGATGTCCTTCACGGATGAAAGACATCGACCGAGCGTTTCTTCCTCATTTTTGACAATGAGGCACAGGCTGATGGAAATCAATTTAACCACACTCCCACGAGTTGATTGCATTGATCCATCATATTCTCGTGCTGCCATCCTGTTACTATTAGGCCATTAGCCTAAGCGAATGATTGTCAATGCTGCGCCTGCGCTTCCAGCAAGCAGTGTTGCGGCACCGAGCAAGCCAAACATTTGAAGCGTAATCGTGCTGCCTGCGGCTAAAGTTACAACAACATCGTTATTGAAATTCGATAAGGTCAGAACTGGCGAGATTGTGGATGCTGTATTCGCTGCACTGTTGATAAGAAGTCTCGTGCTGAGAAGCAATGCGGCAGTCGTGTTAATTTGGTAGCTTATAAAATATCTGCCCGCATTGGCAACCGTGAAGGTATCATTGGCTCCATTGACGGTAATACCCGTACCCAAGTTTTGTGCACTTGGGAGTGCTACGTTTGTTCCTCCAAGAACGACTGCGATAATGGCTCCCGTCGTATTCGCAGCAAACCCTGACTGCTCCGTAGGCGAAGTACCTGTCGCACCTGTTGCACCCGTGCCGCCAGTGGCTCCTGTTGCTCCCGTAGCTCCAGTCGCGCCCGTTACTCCTGTTCCTGTCGCACCTGTAACCCCAGTCGCTCCTGTTGCACCCGTTGCTCCAGTCGCGCCCGTTGCTCCCGTAGCTCCTGTCGAACCTGTAACTCCAGTTTCACCAGTTGTTCCTGCTCCTGTCGCTCCAGTAACCCCAGTCGCCCCAGTTTCTCCTGATCCTGTTGCACCCGTAGCCCCAGTCGCACCAGTTTCTCCTGCTCCTGTCGCTCCCGTAGCCCCAGTCGCACCAGTTTCTCCTGCTCCTGTCGCTCCCGTAGCCCCAGTCGCACCAGTTTCTCCTGCTCCTGTCGCACCTGTAACCCCAGTCGCACCAGTTTCTCCTGCTCCTGTTGCTCCAGTAACCCCAGTCGCACCAGTTTCTCCTGCTCCTGTCGCTCCTGTAACCCCAGTCGCACCGGTTTCACCTACTCCTGTCGCACCTGTAACCCCAGTCGCACCAGTTTCTCCTGCTCCTGTTGCACCCGTAGCCCCAGTCGCACCAGTTTCTCCTGCTCCTGTCGCACCTGTAACCCCAGTCGCACCAGTTTCTCCTGCTCCTGTTGCACCCGTAGCTCCAGTCGCACCCGTAGCTCCAGTCGCACCGGTTTCTCCTGCTCCTGTCGCTCCAGTAACCCCAGTCGCTCCCTGTTCTCCCGTTGCTCCTGTTGCACCCGTTTCTCCTGCTCCTGTTGCTCCAGTAACCCCAGTCGCACCAGTTTCTCCTGCTCCTGTCGCTCCTGTAGCTCCAGTCGCACCAGTTTCTCCTGCTCCTGTTGCACCCGTAGCTCCTGTCGCACCAGTTTCTCCTGCTCCTGTCGCACCCGTAGCTCCAGTCGCACCGGTTTCTCCTGCTCCTGTCGCTCCAGTAACCCCAGTCGCTCCCGGTTCTCCCGTTGCTCCTGTCGCTCCCGTAGCTCCAGTCACGCCGGTTTCTCCTGCTCCTGTCGCTCCAGTAACCCCAGTCGCACCAGTTTCTCCTGCTCCTGTTGCACCTGTAACCCCAGTCGCACCAGTTTCTCCTGCTCCTGTCGCACCCGTAGCTCCAGTCGCACCGGTTTCTCCTGCTCCTGTTGCTCCAGTAACCCCAGTCGCACCAGTTTCTCCTGCTCCTGTTGCACCCGTAGCTCCAGTCGCACCAGTTTCTCCTGCTCCTGTCGCACCCGTAGCTCCAGTCACGCCGGTTTCTCCTGCTCCTGTCGCACCCGTAGCTCCAGTCGCACCAGTTTCTCCTGCTCCCGTAGCACCCGTAGCTCCAGTCACGCCAGTTTCTCCTGCTCCTGTCGCACCCGTAACTCCAGTCGCACCAGTTTCTCCTGCTCCTGTCGCACCCGTAGCTCCAGTCGCGCCAGTTTCTCCTGCTCCCGTAGCACCCGTAGCTCCAGTCACGCCGGTTTCTCCTGCTCCTGTTGCACCTGTAACCCCAGTCGCGCCTGTTACTCCTGCTCCTGTCGCTCCAGTAACCCCAGTCGCACCAGTTTCTCCTGCTCCTGTTGCACCCGTAGCTCCAGTCGCTCCAGTTTCTCCTGCTCCTGTCGCACCCGTAGCTCCAGTCGCTCCCGTTTCTCCTGCCCCTGTCGCACCTGTAACCCCAGTTGCACCCGTTACTCCTGATCCTGTTGCACCTGTTGCTCCTGCTGCTGCAATAAGCGAGTAATCAAGAGAAATGCCTGGCGTACCTACTGGCGACGGCGTGTTTACTACATACGTGCTGCCATTAAACGTTACAACCTGACCTACCTGATAACCAGGTGCCGCAAGCGGATCGTAAGCAACGATACCGTCTAAGCCTGCACCTGTTGCACCAGTTGATCCCGTTGCTCCCGTTGCACCAGCTCCTGTCGCACCAGTCGTTCCCGTTGCACCGGCTCCTGCCAAAAGGGTGTAATCAAGTGAAGAACCAGGCGTACCCACAGGTGAAGGAGTATTCACGACATACGTGCTGCCACTAAATGTAACGACTTGGCCTACCTGATAACTAGGTGCTGCGAGCGGATCGTAAGGAACTACACCATCAAGTCCAGCACCAGTGGCACCCGTTTCGCCTGTTGGTCCAGGCAATCCGGTAGCACCGGTTACACCAGCTCCCGTTGCCCCAGTCGTTCCCGTTGCCCCTGCTCCTGCCAAAAGGGTGTAATCAAGTGAAATGCCAGGAATTCCTACCGGAGAAGGTGTATTTACCATATACGTGCTTCCATTAAGTGTGACGACTTGACCTACCTGATAACTAGGTGCTGCGAGCGGATCGTAAGGAACTACACCATCGAGCCCAGCACCAGTAGCACCCGTTTCCCCCGTAGGGCCTGGCGATCCGGTTGCCCCGGTTACACCTGCACCCGTGGCGCCTGTTGTACCTGCTGTACCTGCAGCTGCAAGCAGCGTATAGTCAAGCGAGCTGCCCGGCGTTCCTACTGGAGAAGGCGTATTCACCACGTACGTGCTTCCGTTAAATGTGACGACTTGACCTGTCTGATACCCAGGTGCTGCAAGCGGATCGTAAGAAACTACACCATCGAGCCCAGCTCCGGCAGCACCTGTCTCTCCCGTAGGGCCAGGCGATCCGGTAGCCCCGGTTGCACCCATGGCACCTGCTGCTGCAAGCATTGTATAGCTAGGCGAGGTATTTGGATCACCGAAAGGTGGAACGCTATTCACAATATATGTGCTGCCATTAAACGTAACCACTTGACCCAATTGGTAGCCTGGCTCCGCCAATGGATCGAACACGACTACACCATCTAAGCCAGCCCCGGTTGCTCCCGTTGGTCCTGAGGCTCCAGCAGATCCTGCTCCCGTTGGGCCAGTGGTCCCTGTTGCACCGGTAGTGCCTCTCGCTGCAAGCAGCGTATAACTAGACGAAATATCCGGGTCTCCGAAAGGAGGCACACTATTCACAACATACGTGCTGCCATTAAACGTAACCACTTGACCCAATTGGTAGCCTGGCTCTGCAATCGGATCAAAGACTACAATACCATTAAGTCCTGTTCCCGTAGCTCCTCTTTGGCCTGCAGCTCCTTGAGCCCCCGCAGGTCCAGCTGCACCTGCAGTCCCTTGCGCACCAGCCTCGCCCGCATATCCTCTATAACCTCTATAGCCTCTAGGACCTCGTTTCGCTTTATGACATGGCTTTGGTTTCGGCTTCGGTTTGGGCTTTTGATGTGGATGAGGACCATTCAGACAACCCAATGCTCGATTCAAAATATGAATCGAATCCTTTACGTCCTTTTGAGCGCTTTTGAGTTTATTTTTGCGTGTAAGCCTTTTTGCTTTCCTCAGCTCAATAATTGCTAAATTTAATTTTCGCAGACAGCCCGCCCGAAAATTCGCCACTCCTGCACACCCCCATTGTTGTTATCCCTTGCGCATCTTTTTTCCTTTTTTATAAACGATATAGCCGCATGAAGCGACTGCATCGTGAATCTGCTGCTTGGCATGCCTTAAGTGTTTTGTCTTGATTAGAGCCCTCGCTGATTGCAGCTTCTGGATCGCTTCATTTAACCTTTGAGCTTGAACCTTCTTGTTCATAGACGGTTACTCTCCTCCCTGCCATGCTCTAAAAAATCCGAAAAAATAGTAGAAATTTACAATAGCTAAATCAGTCTATGTCCAAAACCGATTATGAACACGGTGAATACCCATAAGCGCAACTAAAGTACAAGCAAATCCGAATGATCGCCAAACAAACTGGAGGTGCAATACGATTTCATCACACAAAAAAAAGGCCTCAAGACTTGCTTCTTGAGGCCTTGCTTGATCATTATTCTGTTTCTAACAAATCCTTGTAGAGTACCTTAACATCGAGAATAGAAGGCAGCTGCTCCAGAAAAACATCCACCACTCTCGGGTCGAAATGTCTTCCCCGCTCCTCCTTGACCAAAGCTAGAATCCGCTCCATTGACCACGCTTCTTTATATACCCTGGAGCTGCCCAGCGCATCGAACACATCTGCCAAGGCCGTGATTCTTCCATAGATGTGAATACTCTCGCCCGCAAGACCTTGCGGATACCCTGTCCCATCCCATTTCTCATGATGCTGCCATGCAACGATCGCAGCGGCTTGAAGAAGCTGCCTCTTTGACTTTCGCAGCAATCGATAGCCGATAGTCGCATGCTCTTTCATTTGTTCATATTCCTCAGCGGTAAGCTTCCCTGGCTTTTGCAATATCGCATCCGGAATTGCCACTTTGCCGATATCGTGCATAGGCGACGCGCTTCGCAGCATATCAGCCTCAGACTCGCTCATTCCAAGGCCAATGGCCAAGATATAAGAATACTGCGCGACCCGCTTTACGTGGTTTCCCGTTTCCTTGGAGCGCCCTTCGCCAATGTGGCCCATCGCAAGTATAATTTCTTTTTGCGTTTCTATAATCTCTGCATGCAGCATCGTAGATTCAAGCGATTTTCCGGAATATGCTGCCGCAAGCGACAAATATTCCATATCCATCGCCGAGAATGACTGCTTCTCGGTTAGCTTGTTAATAGCTTGATATGCACCTATGACCTCGCCCTGGTTATTGCGAAAGGGAATCGTCATAATGGACCTTGTCCGATAGCCTGTCTGTTTATCATGATCAGGATTATGTCTAGGGTCTTCATAGGCATCATCAATGAATATAGGCTGGCCGGTACTGATTGCATTCCCCACCAAGCCGCTTCCGTATGGGATTCTAATCTCACCCGCATCAAGCGCTACCACTGTAAAAAGCTCATTACGTGCAGCATCAATGAGCCACACTGTACACCGGTCAGCAACGACCATTTCCCGTCCCAAATTGGCCATTAAGACGAGAACAGTCTCTAATTTTTTTTCGTTCGCTATTTTAGCGGTATATTCAAAGATGATCTTAAGCATTTGTTCCGGCGAAAGATCCAATTTATAAGCGTCAGGTTCAATTTGATTTTCTTCCATGAGAGGGATTCCTCCAGCTTTTCGTGCTCTTATCCTTACAATTATTCGCCTTTCCACTCTCTAATCCTGCTATTCAAGTAGGTTTTAAGAATTATTTCGACAATAATTGCATACTCTTTAAAACAAGGGTCTTCACCTTGCTTCCTGAAAAGCATGCATGCTATAATTAATTTTGCTGCGCGTCCGTAGCTCATCCGGATAGAGCAAACGTTTCCTAAACGTTAGGTGGGAGGTTCGAGCCCTCTCGGGCGCGCCATTTCTTTTATATGCGATCGATATCCATGTATCCTACAATCTTCTGCAATTATATTGCGGAAGATTTTTTTGTTTCATTAATTACGGCAAGCTGTTGACTCAGGAACACTTGTTCCCCTATAATGTGCATGAGGTGATTTACGAATGGCCATGCCGTTATTGAACGTAAACAATTTAAACCATTTCAATCCGCCTGCCGCAGAGGAGATGGGACTCATACAACGCTCTATTCTTCTTCCGCTGGCACTTGCAGCTGTTGAACGGAATCGGCTCGATTTGGATCGGCGAGGCCGCTCCTTGCGTACTATTTTCGCCAAAGCTGCAGACCTTATTATCGTACAGATGAGAACAGACCTAAAGGAAAACACAAAGATGTTGGTTTCCAGGGGCATTGCCGTCTGTGTGAATAGCGGTACGAGTGATAAGCTGAGCTATCGCTATAACTGCCGCGGTTTTGAAGAACAAATCGACTTTACAAGTACATACATACGCAATGAAATTAACATAATGATCTCCACCTATAATGCAGATATTTTCTCCAAGAATATCCGTCCTACTCCGTAGTTAAATGAAACGAGAATCGTTCATCTTCGAAGCCTCGCCGTTCCGGCGAGCCTTTTTTCTTGATTTCGCTCCTATATCCGGCGCTATAATCTTCTATAACAATCTGATATACTACAAATAGTTTCATATCCTTCTACAAAAGAGGCAATTTTCACCAAGTCCTGAAAATGAGGGTTTTCATTTAAATTTGAATGGAGGAGGCAATTCATATGGGTATTGAATTTAATTCAGGAAGACCATCGAATGTACTTGGAGGCCAAGGTGGCATTCAACAAGGCGGTATTCAGCAAGGCGGTATTCAGCAAGGCGGTATTCAGCAAGGCGGCATCCAGGGTGGAATTCAAGGAGGCATTCAAGGCGGACCTGCAAACAATCCTTTTGGCGCAGCTCCCGTTCCTCAGGCCAGTCCTGGCGGAGGACTTGTACTCACCAAGGGACAGAAGCTTGATCTCACAAAAAGCAATGCCGGACTTGATTTTCTGAAAGTTGGTCTGGGCTGGGATACCAATCATCTGCAAGGTCAAAGCTACGATTTGGACGCTGAAGTGTTTCTGCTTGGGCAAACCAATACCGTTCCTACATCGAGCCATATCGTTTTCTACAATAATTTAGTCAGCCCTGATGGCTCAACCAGATACAAGGGAGATAACCGCGACGGTCAAGGAAGCGGCGATGATGAAACAGTAGAAATTCAGCTGTCGAGAGTATCCTTGGATATTCAGAAAATCGTTTTTACGGTAACGATTGATGAGGCTATTCGCAAAAACCAAAACTTTGGACAAGTATCCAATGCCTATATACGTATTGTAAACCAAGCTAACGGCGCTGAAATTTGTAGATTCGATCTCTCCGAGGACTATTCGACCTCTATTTCGATTCTTGCAGGGGAAGTCTATCGTCACGGAAACGAGTGGAAATTCAATGCAGTCGGAACTGGCTTAACACTCGATCTAGCCGGCATTTGCGCTCACTACGGTGCAATGTAACGATTTCTTTGTCAACTTACAATCATTCATTAATTATTCGGAGGTATCACCTACATGCCGTTTCAATTTCAAGTCGAGCGCGAATTGTTCCTGAAAGCAGAAGGACAGGGCCAGTTCTTTGCCAAAAAAGGATCAATGGTAGCCGATCAGGCTTATAACAGCAAGTTTAAATATTCCAAGCGCTTGCTCGGTACGAACTCAGGCAACATTGTGGGTCAAGTCATTAATCATGGCATGCGTAAGGTAACGGGCGAAAACCTGGAAATCATGGAAGTTGAAGGCCAAGGTATTGTATATCTTGCTGATGATAATTCCCATGTTACCATTATTAATTTGGAGCAAGGCGGCGCTTGGCAAAGCGTTAGCGTCGAGAGTGAAGACCTGCTTGCTTTCACAGAGTCTTGCCATTATGGCGTGACTATTATCGGTTCAGGCATTATCTCTCAGCGCGGCTTGTTTACGTCCAAGCTATCCTACAATGGCCATGGCGCACAAGTTGCCATTAAGACAAAAGGCAATCCGCTTGTTCTACAAGGGCCTTGCCGCGTGGACCCGGATGCCATTGTGGCATGGACAGGGCCCTCTCCGAAAGTGAAACTCGACGTTAACTGGAAGACGCTAATCGGCCAAACGTCTGGCGAATCCTACATGTACGAATTTAATGATCCTAACCAAGTTGTCATCCTTCAACCTTACGAGCGCGAAAGCGGCGTTAAATTCGGAATGGATGACAAACGCTATACGCCACAAGAGCAGAGCAGCGCTTTCGGCAACACGTTTGGCGGGAGCCAAGGACATGGACATGGACAAGGGCATGTCCATGACAACAGCGGCGGACTCGGCGGAATTATCGGCAAGTTTCTGAAATAAAACGGATATCTGATTCGAATAGGCCCTGCCGGTCGGCAGGGCCTATTCGAATCATTACTGCTCAACGGAATAACCCGGCTTTAATCGCTGCAACCTAGCCTTATTGTCTGACGTACAAAGTACAAACCAAGTTCACGAAACGCTCCGTCCCCAAGGCCGCAGCTCACTGTAATCATCATTAAAGGAGGTATAGGTATGAAAGCCGCAGGCACCCTGCTACTTGTTACCGCAATTTTTGAGGGGATATTAGGCATTCCCTTACTCGGTGGCACGCTCGTTATGTTATCTGGCTATACGGTACTATTTGTAACGCTGGTTCTACACATCATTACGCTCGTTTTTTGCTCCCAGCATAATAAGCCGATTGTAGGAAGCATTCTAGGCATCGTAACATCCGTTCTTGCTTGGATTCCTGTTCTGGGAATGATTCTTCATTTGACGACAGCTGTCTTCCTCTTTTACGCAGCTTTCAAAAAGGATCATCTTCAACAGCATCCTCCGTATCCACCCGCACCAGGCAGCTTTTAATTAAAGGGGATATCCTTTCGTAGTGACGACTATGAAAGAATATCCCTTTTTGATTAAATATGAAAGGCTCAATCGTTACAACTGAGCTTTCTGATGTAAGCGGCTCACCATGTTTCTCCGCCGGTAAACACTCAGAATCATCCCCATCGCCATTAATTCGATTATGCCGTTCGTTCCCCCATATGAGATGAATGGCATTCCTATCGATAGCATAGGCAACAGACCGACAGACATGAATATGCTCCATACGAATTGAAAACCAATGACGGAGAATAAGCCGATAGTAAGCGCCTTTGCATAGGGATCTTTGAGCTTGCTTGCAACACTTGTTACTTTGCTGATCAGCAGTATGGCTAAAGCGACCATTCCTAAACCAAACACCCAGCCTAAACTATAAATCAAATAGGTAAAGATTGAATCGCTTTGCAAATAAGGAAGCGTATGATTCGGCGTGCCGAAGCCTTGCCCCCACATTCCAGCAGAGCGGATTGCCTCTAAGATGCTTACCCTTAAGTAATCAGTACCTCCCGGATCGTCCATTGTATAAAAGGAATCGGAAAAGTATCTATACGATATAAAAGATCTTAACTGATGGGAAATCAGTACGATGCTTATACCTGCAGCAGCAATTGCCGCTATACAAGCCAATGCCACTTTGTATGCTCTGGCTGCAAAGACTAGTAGTAGGATAAGCCCAACGTTATATATGGCAAAATCATGAAAGTCTGAACCCCGTACATAAAGCAGCATAGGAACCAGCGCATATAAAAGAACCATTTTGCAAAGGTAAATCAGGTTTTTCAGTAATCCTTGACTCTTCGCATCGCCACTCGTCAACAATCCAGCAATAGCAATCAAAAACAAATAGGGAGAGAAGGCATATACATCAATAGAAAACGATGAAAAGGCAAACCAACGCTTCGATCCATTCACCGATATCCCATACTGCGAAACAAGCAGCATGATCATCACCGTTGCGCAGTAAAGATGCCAAGAATATCTCCTTAGCTTCTGATAATTAGTAAAGCAGATAATCGAAAGCAGTAGAATACCAATTACCGTATAGAATGATTTATTGAACAGAAGAACCTCATATATCTCCTCACCGCTGTAAGCGAGCTGTACCGCATACATACCGATTAATCCGATACCGGCCAAAATAGCAACAATAGCAGCTAAGCTCCATTCCATGACCGGCTTGTGGGCCGCATGCAGCTGCCTGCCGATTTGTGACGCATCCCCCATCAGGGCTATCGCTTGGCTGACTGCTTCTTCCTCTTGGACTCCTTGGCTGCGCATATCCGCAATCCGCTCGTCCAAATGGCTGGACATTTCAAGCTCAATATCGGGGTGTACGTCCTTCGCCCCTACATGTTCGCATACTTTCGTTATGTAATTTCTAACCGCTTCCGGCTGGCTGTTTTTTGAATTCATGCTAGCCCCTCCCCAATTACGCGGTCAACCGTCGTGCGAAACAACGCCCATTCCTGCTTCTTCTCCTGAAGCTGTCCTCTTCCGCGCTCCGTAATCCGGTAATATTTGCGTTTGCGGCTTCCTTCCTCATTCCAATACGATTCGACAAGCTCATCGACCTCCAGCGTATGCAGAATCGGATATAACGTTCCTTCTTTGAAGGTAAAAACGCCGCTTGAGCTTTTTTCGATTTCTTTGGTCATCTCATAGCCATACATTTCCTTACGATCAAGCAGCGTCAAAATTAAAATGACCGTGCTGCCTTTCATTAACTCTTTATTGATTTTCATAACGTCCTCCGTTTAAGTATCGATTTTCTATGCATCGAATATCTATGTATGAGTATATAGCTGCCACCAACCGATTACAACTCCTATGATTCCTATTTTTTAAGAAACCTTTAAAATATTGCACATTATTCCATCCAACCGACGTATAAGTACATAAAGAAACTCATTCGATTTAACTACATTAGGAGGAAATCAGAAGATGAACCAGCCTTTTGGGCTTCACAAAGAAGAGAAAACGTACGGTATGCTGGCACATTTGCTCGCATTCAGCGGATTAATCATTCCATTCGGCAATATTATCGGCCCGCTCGTGATCTGGCTTTTGAAAAAAGACCAATCCAGCTACGTTGACATGCACGGCAAGGAATCACTCAATTTCCAAATCAGCAATATGATCTACACCTTTATATCCGGGCTGCTTATATTCGTTGTCATCGGTTTTATTACGACACCGCTATTATTCGTATTCTGGCTCGTATTCACCATTATTGGCTCTATTCGCGCTTCCGAGGGCAACGGCTATCGCTATCCCTTAACAATTCGCTTCTTCAAATAATCAAGCGTAAACGGCTGTCGCCGTCCTCTGTGGCAAAAGCAGTCGTTTCGCGGAGATATATAAGCACATTTATATGTGAAAACATATAAATTCTTATCTATAAATATAAACGCCGGAGCAGACAGCTCCGGCGTCTTTTTTATTTGGGCAGCTGAGAAGCATATTTCTTGCGCAGCGCATGCAACCGGTCCAGCCGCTCAAACGCCGTCTCCCCTAACCGCTTGGTCACAGCTACCGCTATCGCATCTATAAGCGCAACCGGGGCAGCCATCGAATGAAATCCCTCTAGCTCGCCCCGATCCACCTGCAATACAAGATCGCTCTGCTCCAGCATATCGGATACGAGGAGATCTGTAATGAGCAGCGTAGTATAGCCTGCCACAGCAGCATGCTCAAGCAGTACCGTAAGCTCCGGAGCTCGCCTGACAAACCCGAACATGACCACAACATCCCGCTGCCCGGCATGAACAAGCGATTCGAGCAGCTCGCTACCGCTCCCGGCCATCCCCTCTACTTCTACGCCTACCCGGTTTAACCGGAATCGTAGAAGCTCGATCAAGCTAATCGAAGCTCCCGTGCCAAAAACATATACCTTCCGAGCGGCCTGAATCACGTCAACCGCCTTGTAGAAAGAGTCCCGCTCTACCCGCTCCGAAGTAACCTTGATATTGGCTGATGCCATATCCAGCATCTCCTGAACGACATCTGCTTCCTCATGCACCATCTTGTTTAATATTTTTTTCATCTTGTGAGCTGGCGTTGCGTGCTCGTTCTGCAGCAGATGTTTCTTGAAAGCCTTTAAATTCGCGAAGCCTATGGCCTGCCAGAAACGGGATACGGTCGCCGTACTCACATTTACCGCCGTTGCGATATCTTCTTCCGTACAATACGGAATTTGCTGAAGCGAGCCCATTACATAATTCGCAATCTTCTGCTGGCTTTTTGACATGCTGTCGAGATCCATCTCCAACTGGAAAACTGTCATACTATGCCATCTCCTATCTGTTGATGCTCTTTCATTTGTCTAATGGATTATAGCATTTGCTGCATTAAAATGATAATTATATTTCATTTATTATTTTATGTATTTTATTTTACACAATCCATACAATTCGTTGACCATCCGAAAACATTCGCCCCCTAATATTGTAAAAGAATTCATTCCGAAGCAAGTCTTCATCCTGAGACCCGCTTCATAAAACGATTTAGGAGGAATTACAATGGTTTCAGCGCCTAAGCGCCGTTACGAGTTGACGCAATCGCAAAAGCTTATGGTCTTTATCCTATCCATGTCTTTGTACGGTATTTCCAACATGTTCTCTGAGCTCATTCCCGAGCTTAAGCTTGGTCCGATTGAACTGAAAGTAGAGTACTTTGCTTTTATTCCCCTCACCTTATGCATCCTGTTTAATCCTCTATATGCGGCGCTCGGCGCTTCGTTCGGCGAGGTTATATTCGGAGAGCTGCTGCTTGGGCAATTCGGAGGACTCGGCGAGCTTGAGAAGTTTATCGAATTCACCATCGCCATGTACATTGCAGGGCTGCTTGTCAGCGATCCTCGGAATCGCAAGCAGCTGGCGCTGGCTTCCTTCGTTGCGGTCGGCATTGACCAAATGCTCGGCGCGATCGTTGATATCGGCAAGGTCTGGTTTGGCATTGAAGATCTGGAAGCCGTACCTGGCATACCAGAGAGCATTCTGCTTATTGAAGGAGTTGGCTTCCTCAATGCGATGCTCATTACAGGCATTTTCTTCTCCTTGCTGCCTACATTGTTTCTTGTTCCCCGCCTATATGGCAAAATAGAACCGCTGCTCGGCATGAAGCCGCGTGACAGCCGAGTAGCCATCTCATTCGGTCAGCTTTTGACGCCGCGTCTTCTCATTACCGCTATCCTCTTTGTATTTGTTGGTGTCATTGCGGAGTTTTTAGCTGAATCAGACATTAACTTTGCCGTCTGGGAGCCTGAGTTTATTGAACAATACGGAAGCGGCTTCATCTGGGTTAGTGCTATCGCGGCACTTATTGTTCTTATTCTGACTCTGACCGCGGCGTTTCGTGCCAAAGCCAAGTCTGCCCGGGCGTCAGGAAACGTAAAGTTATGAGCGCCGGAAGCAAAGAAGCAAACGAGCAGAGACCGGAGGGGCTGACACCTATAATAGCCATGCAAGATGTGCAGTTCCAATATCCTGGAGCAGAAGGGACCGCACTTCGCAATATTAACCTTATTATCCAACCCGGTGAGTTTATCGCAATTGCAGGAACAAACGGCAGCGGCAAATCCACCTTATGCAAATGCCTTAATGGATTAATTCCTAACTACTACGTAGGCGATTTAAGCGGTTCTGTTCAGGTCGCAGGGCTAACCGCTGCTGAAGAAACGGTTTCCTCGCTGTCGCGCAAGGTTGCATACGTTTTTCAGGATTTCGAGAACCAGCTTGTACGTCCAACCGTTTATGACGAGGCTTGCTTCGCACCGCTTAATTACGGCTATGCCGATTACCGGGAACGCGGACAACGTGCGCTAGCCATGCTAGGCATTGATCATTTGAAGGAGCAGTGGATCTGGCAGCTTAGCGGCGGACAAAAGCATCTTACGGCTTTGGCTGGGGCATTGTCGCTTGATCCGGATATTATTATTGTTGATGAGCCTGTCGCCCAGCTCGATCCTTACCACGCCAAGCTTATTTACGAGAAGCTGAAGCTGCTGAATGAACAATTTGGCAAAACGATAATCGTCATCGAGCATCACACCGAGTTTATTGCCGATTACTGCCATAAGGTTATCCTTATGGATAGTGGAACAATACGCTGGGTCAAGCCCGTTCAGGCCGCGTTATCGGCTGTCGATGAGCTTGCTGCTCTGCATATTTTGCCCCCTCAGGTCACGCTTGCCGTGCGAGATGCAGAGACTGCTGCAGGTCAGGTGCATCTCCGAGACCGGCTATTCCCGATTACAATCGAGGACGCAGCCGCTTATTTCAGTGAAGCAAAGATACTATCTCAGACAAATAATGCCTTGGTCATCAACGAGCCCATTCGCAAGTCCGTTCGCGAGTCCGTTCCAGCATCTAATCCATTAGTCACCTTTACAAACGTTTCCTATGGCTACAAAACCATCACAAGAGAGAGATATCCTGTTATCCAGGATATGTCCATTCGTTTCTACGAGGGCGATCGCATCGCTCTAGTCGGAAATAACGGTGCGGGCAAATCGACGCTGCTGAAACTCATCTCGGGCATCCGCCGGCCTAGTGCAGGCCAGCTTGATGTTTGTGGCTACCTTACCAAACAGGCCTCGCCTGAGCAGCTCGCTGACTTCGTCGCTTATGTGTATCAGAATCCTGAGGAAATGTTCATAGAAGATTCGGTACGCAAGGATGTGGAATATTTCTTGAAATCCCGCAACAGCCCAGATTATAGCTCCTTTGTAGACGAGATTCTCCACCGCATGCGATTAACGGACCTGCAGGACCGCGACGGCAGGCTTCTCAGCGGAGGTCAGCAGCGCAGAGCAACATTAGCGATCGGCCTTGCTATGCGTCCAACCGTCATGCTCCTCGATGAGCCGACTGCGAGCTTGGATGCTTCAAGCCGGCGCGAGATGACCGATATGCTGGCTCAATTGGATGGCCAGGTCAAAACAACTGTCATTGCTACGCACGACATGCAGCTTGTTGCCGAGTGGGCTAACCGCGTTATCGTCATGCATAACGGAGCCGTAGCGCTTGATACCGATCAGCGCTCCCTGTTCAGCCACGTTGCCGTATTGGAGAAAACCGGACTGCTAGCGCCGCAGATTACTCAGCTTAGCCAGCGGCTGGGGATTGATCCGCCTTCCTTGTCGGTAGCTGAATTCATCGCATCGGTCGTCGGAGATCCCTCCTCTCCACATTACGTAAATAGAAGCAAGGAGAGTGCTGCAATTGGAAGCCATTAAGCAGAGCATGCTTGACAAGCTGAGCGTGGAGCAAATAAAAATCGAACTCATGCGTACTGCCTTTGGCAGGCAGTCTACCTTTCTATCCCGGTTTGACCCGCGTATGCTGCTCGTCTGGTATTCTTTTTTCGCGGTAGCTCCTTGGTTCATCCATAATAAAGTCGTTCTGCTGGGCTTGCTTGTTCCGATGCTTGTCCTTACGCTCTCATCGAAAGTAAGCCCGCTTGTGCTCATCATCATGGGGGTTGGCCTTGTCAGCGAGATCAGCTATATCTTGTTAGGCTCCTTGTTGTTCGGGGGAAGCTTAGAGGCTGTCTGGCCGCTCTTAACCTTAACGCTCAAAATATTGCTTATATCGCTCGCCAGCATTGCCGTCTTCTCCAGCATGGATCCCGAGAAGCTCAGTGATGCCCTGCTTAGCATAGGCATGCCAGGGCAGTTCAGCTTCGGCGTATCCTACGGCTATCGGATGCTGCCCATTCTTATCGAAGAGTATCATAATCTCATTCATTCCTTTCGTTTGAGGGGCAGAGCCCCTGCCAAAAAAGGCTTCCTTCGCGTGAACAGTCTGATCTACATGGCAAAAATCGGCGTGCGCGCGTTTTATCCCCTTCTGTTGAATACGGCTAAGCGGACGCGGACAACTGTTGAAGCACTAGAGGTTAGAGGCTTCACGTACGCATTGGTTAGCCCGGAAGCGAAGAAGCTTAAGCTCTCCCATATGCAGGTTCACGCGCTTGATTTCGTCTTTCTTGGCTGTTCCCTCATCTATGTGATCGCACTATTCAGTCTCGGGCACTATTTATCCTTTTCATTTAACTAACAGAATGGAGATTATGGCAGATGATGAACATTGATTTGCACACACACGGAAAGCTCTCGAAAAAAACGCAGTTTTCTCTCGATTATTTCCTTGCTATGGCTCGGGAAGCGAAAGAAAACGGATTGCACGCGGTAGCTCTTACCGAGCACTTTAATACGCTTCATTTTCTGGATATGCTGGATCAGCTAGACCATCATTTTGATTACAAGGATGATTATTATCTCGTTGAAGGCCTAAAGGTGTTCTCCGGCATGGAGGTGGACGTAGCGAACAAAGGCCATATATTAATCATTGGCAATCGTGTCCTGATTCGTGACTTGCGCAGACAGCTTGAACCGCACACCTTAAAGGACAATTTCATTCCCTTAGAGGAGCTGCTTGACCGAACCGATGATCAGCCGCTGCTGCGTATCGGCGCTCATCCCATGAGAGAGAGCACACCTCTTACTCATCACGCCGTCGAGACGCTGCAGCGACTCGATTGCCTTGATATGAATGCTAAGGACCTATTCCAGTATGGACTGGGCATGGCCCACGACGTCAGGCAATTCGCTGATGAGCTCGGATTGCGCGTGAGCGCTGGCAGCGACTCTCACCAGCCGCTGCAATTCGGCAGCGTCATTAACCGCTTCGATGCCCCCTGCAGCACGGCGGAGCAGCTGCGCAGCGAGCTTCTGAATGGCAAGGTCCAGATTGAAATATCCGCCTGCCTGAGCGTTAAAGTAAAAGCTGCTCAGATGATGAAGGAGCTGCTCAAAAAGTCAATGGTTGTCGCTTAATCCTTCCTCCTGATAAGAGGAAACGCCTGACGGCGTCCTTTCAATAGACGCCATCGTTTCGGCGAAACGTACAGAGAAAGGATGAACAAAATCATAACCTTTCCTATACTTCAAGCGTAAACGGCTTTTCCCGTCCTCTGGCGGCTAAGCTTACGTTTCGCGTAGAAATAGAGAGAAAGTTGGCGAAATGATATACTTTCCTATATTACAAGAAGAAACGGCTTCGCCGACCTCTGCAACAGGAGGGTATCCGTTTCGCATAGAAATAGAAGCATGCTTTGTCGCGTTGAACACATATCGTCTTATATACACAAAGAAGCAGCCTCCAAAGTAACTGAGGCTGCTTCTTTTCTCGTATTATTAAAGGCCTGTTGGCAGCTGGAACATTTGAGTCAGCTCATCCAGCGAGATCGCATCCGTCGGGATTTCATTCTCGAACCTAGGCGCTTTGTTGAAATCTGAATATACAACATCATAATGGATTCCAAGCTTCATGCTCTGCCCGCTTTCTTTATCCGATGCAGCAACACTTAATTTTCCTGCTTGGTAAGAGAGATAGCCATCAGAGATAGCAGCCGTTAGCTTGGCAGAATTAATTTTGACATCATTTTTAAGTGTATCTAAAATTTCGGTTTTGTTCGTTTCGAGGTCTGTTTTCAGCTTCTCGATATCAGCCTTCTCCAGCTGCAGCGATTTCAGCGAATCTTCATTCGCAAGCAGAAGGTCCAGCACCTCAGGCAGTACTTGGTTAACGATTGTGTCTACTGTTTTCGGATAGTTGCTCTCGTTAATTTCGAAGGTTATAACCTGATCCGCTTTCAGATCGGCAGGCAAACCTGCATCTGCAGCTTTAGGCTCGCTAAAGTATGTTTTCTCATCAAAATGCTTAAGAACCGCCTCTCCGAGCTCCTTGCCAAGCTTCTGCTGCGTAGTCAAGTCCAGCTCAGCCGCACCCTGTTGCTTAGCGAGCTCCTTCAGGTCTACTTTGATGAACTTGCCTGTAATGGTCTCAGGCAAAGGCAGCATCGGAATTTGCGGCACTTTGACATACAATATTTCTTCTGTCAGAATCATCGGAACCGTCAGCTTCATCTGCATATCGCCAGGAATGACGATTTCCATGTTCAAATCAGTACGCATAGGCTCCTTCTGATAAACCGCATTAACCGTGATGGAAGCATCCTTGATCATGCCTACGATCGCTGCGGTTGCAGCTGCATCTCCTTGAGCGGCCGCATCCTGCGGTACCTCAAGCTCATCTAAACCGAATGACATTTTTACTGCATATGAGTCCGCTTCTGTAATCTTCGTCATAGCCGCTTGCAACGCTTGCTTCGGTGGCTTGCCCGAGCTGCAGCCCGCAATTACGATCAAAATAACGGCAAGCAATAACACCGCCATTTTCTGAACTTTCTTCATGTAACAAGTTCCTCCCCTATCTTTTTATGAGCACCTCCATTCTATACTAAAAAACCTGATTTTAGAAGTTATATCCAAAAAATCCCGTTTCAGATAGCCGAAACGGGACGATTGATCTATTTACGCTAAGGACTATAGACTTGATTTAACCCTGCGGGTTAAGATGGTCAACATGGTTCCGTTGTTTTGTTTTTTTCGAACCGGATAATGGCTCTTGCTGTCCACCGCCACTTTGCTTTTGCTTCTTATGTTGAGGATTGCCTTCCGGAACCGGCACACTGTCTGGCTTTGACAAAAGAATCTCCTCCTTGATTATATTTCGTGTACAAGCAGCAGCTAGACACTAATCCTTCTGATGCTCCAAATCTGTTGGCTGATCATGATTCAATGCATCCTGATGCCTGCGGTCATTTTTATCCTGCTGCAGCTGCTGAGCATGATGGCTATTAACCGCCTCTATATCCAAAGCATCCACCACGTTTGATAAATTTTTATCCGCAGTTCCCTTTGCTTTTGTCATCGGCTGATCGCTCCTCTACACATGCGTCAAGCGCTGCAGCGCTTGAGCACATTCATGCAAATGTCTGGTATAGTCCTGAATGAGCTCTTGAATGATTTCACCGCGTTCATCCACGGATACTTTGTCCTTCTCTACGTCAACAAGCTCTACCCTTACCTCACGGCTGTCTACGTACGTCACTTTGAAATCGAAGGAGTACATTTGGTGACCTGCCGTGTCTATCGTTACACGAAGCGACTTAGAATCCGACTCATCAGGCAGAACCCTGCTCCGGTCAGCGCTGTTCAGCGTCTCCGGCAAGGTTTGCCGCCAAGCGTCCGCCAGGTTTTCCTGGTTCATTTGCAGCTCATCTGATTTACCCATTAATAAAGCACCTCCACACCGTATAACATGCGAAGAGCAGCTTTATTTTATACGAGAACAACATTAACAAAAAAAGCCCAAACGCTTTCGCGTCTGGGCTTGTTCAAATTCAACGTAAGAAAAATATGGAGGAGAGAGTGGGACTCGAACCCACGTGGGCTTGCACCCTAACAGTTTTCAAGACTGCCCCGTTATGACCGCTTCGGTACCTCTCCATGCATTCAATTGTCACAAGAAATATTGTACCACAGGTCAAAACATAGTTGCAACTATATTTTGACGCTGTGGCAAAAAAATTTTAAAGCTTTGCTGCTCCGATCGATTCGATCCCGCCCATATAAGGACGCAGTACTTCTGGAACCGTCACTGAGCCGTCTGCTTGCTGGAAGTTCTCGATGATAGCGGCGAACGTACGCCCAACCGCAAGTCCCGATCCGTTCAATGTATGAACAAATTCCGGTTTGCTCTTCGTGTCTCTGCGGAAACGGATACCAGCGCGGCGAGCCTGGAAATCCTCTACATTCGAGCAAGAGGAAATTTCGCGGTACGTACCTGCGCTTGGAAGCCAAACTTCAAGATCATAGGTTTTCGCTGCTGTGAAGCCCATATCGCCTGTACAAAGCGTCAGAACGCGGTAAGGGAGATTAAGCAGCTGCAGCACCTTCTCTGCGTTTGCTGTCATCTTTTCAAGCTCATCGTAGGAATCTTCAGGCTTTGTCAGCTTGATCAGCTCAACCTTATTGAATTGATGCTGTCTGATCAGGCCGCGCGTATCACGCCCCGCAGAACCTGCCTCTGAACGAAAGCATGAGCTGTATGCCACGTAATATTTGGGAAGCTCGTCCACTGTCAATATTTCTTCACGATGAAGGTTAGTAACGGGAACCTCAGCAGTTGGGATAAGAAAATATTCCGAATCCGAAATTTTGAATAGATCCTCTTCAAACTTCGGAAGCTGGCCAGTACCAATCAAGCTGTCGCGATTGACGATATAAGGGGGCAGTACCTCTTCATAGCCATGCTTGTCGCTGTGCAAGTCCATCATAAAGCTGATCAGAGCACGCTCTAGACGCGCGCCTAAGCCGCGGTAGAACGTAAACCGAGAGCCCGTAACCTTGGCAGCACGCTCAAAGTCCAAAATGCCCAGCGTCTGCGCAACTTCCCAATGAGGCTTCGGCTCAAAGTCAAAGCTAGGCACTTCACCATGCTTGCGGAGCTCTACATTGTCTTCCTCCGATTTGCCAACCGGAACGCTTTCACTAGGAATGTTCGGAATCGCTTGCGTAAGCTCCTCTACCTGTACTTCTAGCAAACGAAGCTCGTCATCCAGCTCCTTTATACGGTCGCCTACTTCTCTCATCTCAAGGATGAGAGCTTCAGCGTCCTCGCCCGATCTTTTGAGCTTGGCAACTTCTTGGGAAACCGTATTGCGACGGCTCTTCAGCGTCTCCGTTTCTTGAATGAGATCCCGGCGCTTCGTATCAAGCACTGGGAAATTCGCAATCAGATCAAGCGAAGCGCCGCGGTTGCGGAGCGCCGTCTCAACCTTTTCAAATTCATTTCTTAACAATTTAACGTCCAGCATGCTTCAAAAGCCCCTCTCTGAAGGGAGTGATTTTATATTATTTTCGCAAAGACTAAGCTTTTCCTGCAGCCGCTTCCTTTACCATATCCACGAAATAAGCATGCAGCCTGTAGTCGTCAGTCAGCTCGGGATGGTAAGATACAGCAAGCAAATGTCCCTGCCTTGCAGTGACGATCTCATCTCTATAAGTAGAGAGAACCTCTACGGAGGAGCCGACCTTTTTAATCAACGGCGCACGGATGAAGACAGCACGGACAGGCTCATCAATGCCTTTCACGTCCAAATCTGTCTCAAAGCTTTCCTGCTGCCTGCCAAAAGCGTTTCTGGCTACGGTCATGTCCATAAGCCGCAAATGTGCATCCTCTTGGCCTTCAATCTGATCAGCCAAAACGATAAGTCCCGCACAAGTTCCGAACAATGGCTTGCCTTGTGCAGAGAAATCAGCGATGGCTTCCATGAAGCCATAATTCCGCATCAGCTTGCCAATCGTCGTACTCTCACCGCCTGGTATAACAAGTCCGTCAAGCTCATCAAGCTGCTCAACCCGCTTAATGGCGACCGCCTCTGCGCCCGCCGATTCTAAGCTTCGTATATGCTCTGCAACTGCGCCTTGAAGCGCTAGTACGCCTATCTTCATCGTTCTATTTCGCCTTCCTTTACGGGCAAGGGCCGGCTGAGCGATATGCGCTAAGCCGGCACCTGCAAATTACATCTATTAGATACCGCGGTCTTGCATACGCTCTGAAGAGTTAAGCTTGGAAATTTCGATCCCCTTCATCGGAGCGCCCAGGTTTTTCGATACTTCAGCAATCAGCTTGTAATCTTGGTAGTGAGTCGTTGCTTCAACGATAGCGCGAGCAAATTTCTCTGGATTCTCGGATGTGAAAATACCTGAGCCAACAAATACGCCGTCTGCTCCAAGATGCATCATCAACGCCGCATCGGATGGTGTAGCTACTCCGCCTGCTGCGAAGTTAACCACGGGAAGCTTGCCCGTCTCATGAACGTTGAGTAGCAAATCATAAGCTACGCCAAGAAGCTTAGCTTCATGATAAAGCTCGTCCTTCGACAAACCTTGAATTTTACGAATTTGACCATTGATCAAGCGAAGGTGACGAACAGCTTCAACGATGTTGCCTGTTCCTGGTTCACCTTTCGTACGAAGCATTGCTGCTCCTTCTTGAATACGACGCAAAGCTTCTCCAAGATCCTTTGCTCCGCATACGAATGGAATTGTAAATTCATGCTTGCTGATGTGGAACACTTCATCTGCCGGCGTAAGCACTTCACTCTCATCGATATAGTCAACGCCCATGGACTCGAGCACTTTAGCTTCTACATAATGACCGATACGAGCCTTAGCCATAACCGGGATAGAAACGACTTTCATTACTTCTTCTACGATGGTCGGATCAGCCATACGAGCTACTCCGCCTGCTGCACGAATTTCAGAAGGAACGCGCTCAAGAGCCATTACCGCTGTTGCTCCTGCTGCTTCTGCTACCTTTGCTTGCTCGGCGCTCATAACGTCCATAATGACGCCGCCCTTTTGCATTTCTGCCATGCCGCGTTTAACGCGCGATGTACCTGTTTCCATGCTTCAAATCCTCCTATTTTCATCCAATAAATTGTATATTACCGCAGTTGTTCTAACCATTGATTTTACAGGAACCAAGATTAATCGACAAGCATTGATTTGCTTTATTTCCTTGTTTCTAACTCGGATTAGAACAAATTGACGATTCCGTTAAACAAACCGGCAAAGAAATCACCGATAGCGCGGAACATAAGGCGGAACCATCCTGCTTTCTGGCCATCCTCAGTCGTTATCAAATTAACGGTTCGCTTCAATTCCTGCTTCGTTTCCGCATCCGTATATTTGTAAGTTACCGTACCGACAACAGTCCCGGACGGAATAGGGGCTACTAGCTCAGACTCTGCCTTCAGGGTGCTGTCAATAACCTCAATCTTAGGGTCAGTGCCCTTTTTCACCATAAAGGTAATGTCTTTATCCGTCACAACGGGAAGAGTTTTCTTCTTGCCCTTCTTAATCTTAACCGTTTGTACCGTTTCTACCACGGATTTCGGAGGAAGCACCGTTTTTTTCTCAAAAGTGCTGAAACCATAATTGTACATCTTTGCCGTCTCATTAAATCGTGCAGACTTCGTAGCGGTATCCATAACCACACTTATAAAGCGCTGCTCGCCTTGCTTGACGGTACCTGTAAAATTGTAGCCAGCCGAGTTAATAAACCCGGTCTTCATGCCATCTACGCCTTCGTAGGCCAAATGCTTGAGTCCAGTTTGGTTCGTGTTAGTACCAAGCATCCAGTTGATATTAATTATCGGATCCTTATCACGTTCACGGAATTTGTATTCCTGCAGTTTGGAATACTCCAGAAATTCAGGGTGCTCGCTCAAAATAATTTGAGCCAGCTTGGCCATTTCAGCGGCGGAAATAACCGTTGTCTCCGATAAACCCGTTGCGCTTGTAAAAATAGCTGTTTTAAGACCTAGCTTATCAGCCATTTCATTCATTTTTACGACAAAGCCTTGCTCGCTGCCTGCAATTTGCGATGCTAATGCAATCGTTGCATCATTCGCAGAGCCAACAGCCATCGCTTTATATAAATCTCTAACCGTATGTTGATCGCCTTGTGCTAGAAATACCGATGAGCCATCCGGAGGAGTTGAAGCAGCTTCCGCGCTTGCCGTTACGACCTCATCCCAAGATAAATGCTCGTTCGAAATTTCCTCAAGTACGATATATTCCGTCATTAATTTGGTCATACTCGCCGCAGGAAGCGGTTCATCCGAATTTACCTCATACAATACTTGACCGGAATCCGCATCAATTAGAATAGCTGCTTTAACTTGTAAGCCTAAAGAATTTTCCGTACTGGGCCTTCCTTGATATCCATCTGCCATAACTACCGCAGAACCAAGCGACAGCATGACCATCCAACTCGCCAAACTTGCAGCGATGACCGACTTTAACCGTACCGGTCTTACCATTTCCTTCAACGTCGTCTCCCCTTTTCCCACTTGGTTTGTCCGTTGTTAATTGTAACATATCGAACCCTAACAATTAAACCTATTCAGGTCCTAAGAAGTATGAGTAATCCTTCATAAAAAAGGCAAGGAAATGCGATTCAATCGCTTTTCCTTGCCTTGTTTCAATTCTATGAAAAAGGTGTAGTTATAAAGAGTAGTTAGGCGCTTCTTTCGTAATTTGCACATCATGCGGATGGCTCTCACGAAGACCAGATCCTGTGATTCGAACAAATTGCGTATCGTTCTTAAGCTCGTCCAGCGATGCTGTACCGCAATAGCCCATGCCTGAACGCAATCCGCCAAGCAGCTGGTGAACCGTATCTGCCAGCGGTCCTTTGTAAGGAACACGGCCTTCGATGCCTTCCGGAACAAGCTTATTCTCGTTCTCCTGGAAGTAACGATCTTTACTGCCTTCCTTCATAGCGCCAAGGGAGCCCATACCGCGGTATACTTTGAAGCTGCGACCTTGGAAAATTTCCGTTTCGCCCGGGCTCTCAGCCGTTCCTGCAAACAAGCTGCCGACCATAATCGCGCTTGCGCCAGATGCAATAGCTTTCGTAATGTCGCCGGAATACTTAATGCCGCCGTCTGCAATAATCGGAATATTGTATTCGCGTGCAACCGATGCGCAATCGTAAATCGCCGTAATCTGTGGAACGCCGATACCAGCAATAATGCGTGTCGTACAAATCGAGCCAGGCCCGATTCCTACTTTAACGACTGATGCGCCAGCTTCGATTAGGTCGCGCGTAGCCTCACCCGTTGCAACGTTGCCTGCAATAATTGTAAGCTCAGGATAGGTAGCACGAATCTTGCGAACCGCGTCCAAAATATTGATGTGATGGCCATGGGCCGAATCTACGACAAGTACATCGATTCCCGATTGAACCAACGCTTCTGCACGATCCATTGTATCCTTCGAAATGCCAACCGCTGCTCCGCAAAGCAAGCGACCATGCTTATCCTTAGCCGCATTAGGGAACTGGATCGCTTTCTCAATATCTTTAATTGTTATAAGTCCTTTAAGCGTGTTCGACTCATCGATAAGCGGAAGCTTCTCAATCTTGTGCTTCTGAAGCAATACTTCTGCTTCTTGCAAGGTTGTACCAACAGGTGCAGTTACCAGATTGTCACGAGTCATAACCTCGTTTATTTTAATGGAATAATCATGAACAAAACGTAGATCACGGTTTGTCAAAATACCGACAAGCTTCTTGTCTTGATCAACAATCGGCACACCCGAAATACGATATTTACCCATTAGCTCTTCTGCGTCGTAAACATGATGATCAGGCGTAAGCGAAAAAGGATTAGTAATTACACCGCTCTCCGAACGTTTAACACGGTCTACTTCCTCCGCTTGCTGTGCAATCGACATATTCTTATGAATGATGCCAATGCCGCCCTCACGAGCTATTGCAATCGCCAAAGCGGCTTCTGTAACGGTGTCCATACTTGCGCTAATGAGCGGAATGTTTAGCTTAATGTTCTCGCTTAATCGAATCGAGATGTCAACTTCCCTAGGCAGCACTTCTGATTTGCGCGGAATAAGCAGGACGTCGTCAAACGTTAGCCCTTCTTTGGCGAATTTCGTTTCCCACACGAGTATGTTCCTCCCTTATTTTAAGTACGTCTCACATATATTATTAGCAATATTAGCAGAGGGGGTATAGGCTGTCAAGGCTGATGAATAGCTTTGTTGCCTTTACATTGTATGTGTTTGGAAAGAGCATTAACGGACCATTTCCTTAGAAAAAGTCAGGTAAATACGTAGTTCGTTCGGGAATTCGAGCTTGTAAGCGTTTAATAAGCTTATCGTCTCCGTCAATCCTCGCTAATTGGGCAAGCTTAGTCGGCCGCAGATACCCTAGCAGCATCGTTGTAAGTGCTCCAATATCCATTTTTATAGGGTTTTCAAGCGTTTCTTTCGCTTCTATTGGCATAAAGACTGCCTTACCCGAACCATCTATATTCAGTAAATATATACCGTTGTTCCATGATGCTTTATCATCTCGCAGTTGAATCGGGATCAAATCCTCTGTTGCTGACGCAATAAAGGCATATTGAGAGATAAATTGCTCTGCATCCACAATTCGTGCCATGAAGTAAGGAATAACTTCTTGCTTGATTCTCGGGTTTGCTAAAAGAAACGGAAGCTGATCGTCCGATGGAACAGTAATCTTCAGCTCATGAATCATTGAATCATGCTGTGATATAAACGACCATAACGCAGCTCTTGCAGGTTCATTTAGATAAATAAGCTCGTGCACGGTTAAGCGGCTATTCTTCACCTCATAAATGATATAGCCTTGCGCCTCAGATGATGCGTCATAATAAAGTGCGATTTGACCTGGCTTCCGTTTGCTGATCCGATATTTCCACCATAGATCGGAGCGCACTAATGAACCGTTATATTGGGATGCATATGCTTCATATAAGTGAGAGAGCAGTTTATAATCACCCTTAAACCTTTCAACATGTCCTTCAAACGGTAACCTTGCAGGCAGCTGTTCCTTTTGTATCGTGTAAGTTTTATTTTCCGTATATGTCTCCCAGCCAAACTTCCGATAAAATCCGAACATAAAAGGATGCAGGTAAGAAATAACTTGTCCTTTCTGCTTCATTTCATGCAGAGCTTGAACTAGTATTTGTGCAACTAATCCTTGTCTTCTGAACTCCGGCCAAGTCGCTACTCCTGCAAGTCCGCCCATCTTAAACACTTTGCCCCCGATATAGGTTTGAAGCTCCAGTACTGTTGCTTGAGCAGCGAACTGTTCATCTACACATGCAGCATATCTGGCTGCCGGTTCCTCTGCGAACTGTTTTTTCGTTTCCACAAGCTCCTCTGCGGATTTCTCGTATTGGAAAGCGAATTGTGATAATAACATACTTTCATCAAAATGCTCATTACCCAATGGTCCGATTACAACTTGCTTTGTCACTCCGTAACGCCTCCTTCATTCAGATATTATTATCATATCGTATATACAACAAAAAAACCTATCGCATCACATGCGATAGGTCTCTCGTGCTTGGCGACGTCCTACTCTCCCAAGACCCTGCGGTCTAAGTACCATTGGCGCTGGAGGGCTTAACGGTCGTGTTCGGTATGGGAACGCGTGGTTCCCCTCCGCCATCGCCACCAAACGTAGCGTGTTGCACGCTGAAAACTGGATACGAAAGATAAGGTTGCTGAACCTTTACTGCTGCTGTCTACCGGATGTATGGGTCCGAGTAAACGTGTTTAGGATAAGCCCT
>NZ_JACHXW010000032.1 GCF_014192395.1 Paenibacillus endophyticus
CTCCAGCGCCAATGGTACTTAGACCGCAGGGTCTTGGGAGAGTAGGACGTCGCCAAGCACGAGAGACCTATCGCATGTGATGCGATAGGTTTTTTGTTTGTTCTGATATTAAATACGTCATAAAACCAAGAGGCCTTAGAACGCTCTACGTGAGCATCTAAGGCCTGTCTACTAACGGCGGTAATAGGAGGCTTCTTTAGATTCAAGCCGGAGCACGCCATCATTCTGTTCTTTACGAAATGAAAAGGATAGAAGCAAACGCGGAATGAGCAGCCATAGATGCCAGCTTACGATGCTTATCATCAATGATTCCTTAACCCAAGGATAAAGAAGTGCTACAGTACATAAGCCAATCCAGAACATATGACGATGCACACGGCGAAATAAAAGCAGTTTAATGTCATTGGCAGGCTTGAATCCGATCCATGGAGGCGCAATTCTCCAAATCCATTTGCGGTCGGCAGCTTCGTCTACTCCAATAAAAGTAACAAGAATAATGGCGATATGTATAATTTGTACGACCGCAAATCCGAATAACCAGGAGAATAATCCGTCCATTTGATACATAAGCACTTGGAATGCAAGGAATATCGCTGCTATAAGTATGTGGCTCTGGATGAGCTCAGTACGAATAATCGTTCGTTTTACAAGTTGGTATTGGTAAATGGTAGCGTTTTTTTGCTCAGATAATTTTTGATGCATAGCTAGGCGTCCTTTCTTTATCAACCTGACAAGCGACTCTCGTTAACTATATCGGTATTTATTGGCTAACTATCCATAGCTTTGGCGAAACAATTTTCTTGAAACAGTAACCATTTGCCCAGATGGGGCATACGATATATAAATATTTGAAATGCACTATGAAACAAGTATAAAAAGATAGACTATGTGTCATAATAGTAGCTATATAGGAACAAGCAGAAAGCGGGGATTGTTATGGACGATAATCGCGAGTATCAATGCAATATTTGCAGCGAAACGAAAGAAGAAGGTCAAGGTATCCGAATTGTGACTGGCTTCATATGCGAAAGCTGTGAAACGGAAATGGTCAAAACGGATGTTAAGGATGCCAAGTATCCATTTTTTATCCATCAGATGAAACAGATATTTTTAGGTAAAAATGCATGAGCGGTTTCTGATTACAGAAGCTGCTCTTTTTTTGTATGAGGTTAAGGTACAATGGAGTAAACCATTATTATGCATGCATATTGAAGGGATTGTCATTATATAATGAAGCCATTTATAGCACCTGTATTCGAAGCTTTGCTCCAGCATGCCAAATCAGCAGTTACGGGGTTCCACGTGCCAGGCCATCATGGCGGGAAAGCGCTCAACCAGCCTGGATGGACCGATTCAACAGATGCAAAGGTAATTGAATATTTTTACAAAATAATGGAAATTGATGTGACAGAACTTTCGTCAACAGATGATTTGCACCATCCGGAGGCTTGCATTAAAGAAGCTCAGCAGTTAGCGGCCCTTACTTTTGGCTCAGATGATTCTTATTTTTTGGTAGGCGGCAGCACATCAGGCAATATTGCTTTGCTGCTTACGGTCTGCGAACCGAATGACCTAGTGATCGTACAGCGCAACGTACATAAGTCTGTGCTTAATGGCTTGCGCTTAGCAGGAGCTCGTGCTGTGTTTCTATTGCCCGAGCTGGAATCACATTCCGGATTAGCGACCATACCTTCTGTTCAGGATGTGAAAGCAGCGCTTGCTAAATACCCGGAGGCGAAAGCAGTCTTTTTGTCCAATCCTAATTATTATGGCATGAAAGTTAATCTTGCTCCGTATGCAGAGGCTATCCACCATTATCATATACCGTTATTAGTTGATGAAGCTCATGGCGCTCATTTTGGCATGCACAGCGCCTTCCCGCGTTCTGCGTTATCAGAGGGGGCAGATGCAGTCGTGCAGTCAGCTCATAAGACGCTGCCAACGTTGACTATGGGGGCTCTGCTTCATGTTCAAGGCGACCGAATCGCGAGAAGCGTGTTAAGCGAGTCATTAGCGATGATTCAAAGCTCGAGCCCTTCATTTCCGATTATTGCGTCTATCGATATTTCCCGAGCAATGATCGATGCGTTAGGTCCGTCTATGTTCGAACAAAGCTTAAACGCGGCAGAAGCCTTCCGTTCGTGGCTAATCAGACAAGATACCGACATTTGTGAAATGACTATAGAAAGTGGAACAATGCTTGAACTAAGCAAGGATCCGTTGAGAGTCGTGCTTTTTGATAAAACAGGCAGGCAGACGGGCTTCGAGCTGCAGCACATGCTGGAGACGCATGGTTGTTATATTGAAATGGCTGACCCCCGATATGCTGTACTGGTTTTTGGAATTCAAACTTCATTGCATGATATACAGAAGCTTCAATATGCAATTACACAGCTGGATGACAGAAGATCGAAGAAACAGGAAAGCATTAAGGAACTACGATATGAACGTGGCTTCTTTAGTCCTGATGAGAACCGGATTTCGGAGCCTGTTTCGTTTGCGAGAGCCAGGTTTAAGAATGAAGCAACAGAACGCATACATTTGGAGGATTCCGTGCACCATATTTCGGCCGAGCTGGTTGTACCGTATCCGCCAGGAATTGCCGTGCTCTATCCAGGCGAAAAGATTACGGCTGCAGCGATAACCCGAATTAAGGAGCTGTCGTTGGCAGGCGCTAAGTTCCAAGGCGCAAGCGATGGGCAAATGAAAACAATTGCGGTATACCGCGAATAGACAGATTGGACAGAAGCTTTTGAAAAATGAAGTATTTCTTCATTGTACAAGGCATACTGCTTTGTTAATATAGAAGAAAGTATAGTTAACATAAACGTTAGGAGAAGCCTTAGTTTTGAGAAAAGGTATTTTCATCACCATAGAAGGCGGCGAGGGAGCCGGCAAATCGACACTGATTGAACAGCTTTCGAATATAATGCTTCAAAGAGGAGTAGCGGTTATAACAACGCGAGAACCTGGCGGGATTCCAATTTCGGAGCAGATTCGAGGCGTTATTCTGGATCGCAGTCATACGGCAATGGATGCTAGGACAGAGGCGCTGCTTTATGCAGCAGCCCGTAGACAGCATTTGGTGGAGAAGGTCGCACCAGCGCTGGAGCAAGGACTAATGGTCATATGCGATCGGTTCGTAGATAGCAGCTTGGCTTATCAAGGGCATGCTCGCGGTCTAGGAATGGATGAAGTATGGTCAATTAATCAATTCGCGATACAGGAATTTATGCCTGATCTGACGATCTACATGGATATTTCTCCAGATATCGGTCTTAAGCGTATCGCCGATGCTTCCGAGCGGGAGATTAACCGATTGGATCTTGAGAAACATTCGTTTCATGAAAAGGTAAGAGAAGGCTATCTGCAGCTGTTGCAGCAAAATCCGGATCGAATGGTGTTAATTGATGCCGAACAACGTCCGGAAATGGTGTTTAATGACGTTTTAGAAGCAATCGACAGTCGATTTGCAGGATTTTATGCAACCGATGTCAAACTTTAAAGTATAGACTTTTTTATTGCACGCAGTAATCTCTTTGAGACCGTTCTCAAAGGGGCATGCGGTCGATGAGCATGAGTATGAACCATCAATAACCTATTCTAATAGTAGTCAAGGGGGAATGAAGATGAAATTAGTAATCGCGGTTATTCAAGATAAGGATAGCAATCGACTGTCAAACGCGCTTGTGCGCGAAGGATTCAGAGCGACAAAGCTTGCAAGTACTGGTGGGTTTCTAAGAGCGGGCAATACTACTTTTATGATCGGTATAGAGGACGAAAGAGTACATGAGGTGTTGCAGGTAATTAATGCGAATTGCAAGGTGCGGGACCAGCTGGTTACTCCTGTATCACCGATGGGCGGTTCAACCGATTCATATATTCCTTTCCCCGTCGAAGTTCAAGTTGGGGGCGCAGCAGTATTCGTCATACCAGTTGAACGATTCGAGCATTTCTGATTGGGCGTGACAAAAGATGAAAATTGATCAGGGTTTCAGGCCGTTAGGGCAAAACCGTACAAATAACGATGCGTCAAGCAAGCAGGTTCAGCCTAAAAATTTTGCGGACGTCATGGTACAGCAGGATGCTGATCGCACTGCAGAACAGCTGCAGCTGAAGCTGCAGGATATTCATAGGCAAGGCGAGCGGCTTAGCCGAATCATGACAGTGCGGGAATTAAAGCTATACCGTCAAATGATTAAGAAGTTTTTGGAGGATACGGTCAGGCGCGGTGTCGTGTTGAAAGAGGTCAAAGGCTTTGATCGCAGAGGTCGTATCAAGCGATACAAGCTTTTGGATGAGATTGATGCCACACTGATTGCCATGGCTGAGGACTTGCTCGACAGCGAACAAGGAAGAATTGACTTGCTTAATAAAATTGGCGAGATAAGGGGTTTGCTAATCAACTTGTTGTTTTGATTAGCCGGCCATAGGGAAAGGTAAGGAACGGCTATGAGCCTTGAACAAATTCCAGGGCAATGGAAAGCACAGCGAATTCTCTCGCATGCACTGCAAAGCGGAAAGGTTTCTCACGCTTATTTATTTAACGGACCTTCAGGCACTGGACGTATGGCAATGGCTCGTGAATTCGCGAAGGCGCTGTTCTGTACAGCAGGAGGCGCAGACTCATGCGGAGAGTGCTTAGAGTGCAGAAAGTTCGAACATGGGAATCAAACGGATTTAACGATTGTAACCCCTGACGGCCAATCGATCAAAATCGACCAAATTCGAGAACTTCAGCGTGATTTCTCCTATCGCAACAGTGGAACGAAGCGAAAGGTATATATGATTGAGCAGGCCGACAAGATGACGATGCAAGCGGCAAACAGCCTGCTTAAGTTTTTGGAGGAGCCCCTGTCACCGGTTGTTGCTATATTGATAACGGATAATGGACAAGCTGTTCTTCCAACGATTCGATCACGTACGCAGTGGGTTCCCTTTCTCCCAATGCCGCCTGAGAGCATGCTGCAGGTTCTGATAGCTGAGGGCGCACCATCCATTCTGGCTCGAACGGCAGTCCATTTAACGTCCGGACTGGATGGAGCGAGACAATTTCTCCAGCAGAATCAGTTTGCAGAAATTAGAACCCTAGTGATACAATTAGGCAAGGAGAGTTTGACCCGATTCACCGCGGCGATGATCACTGCTGGACAGCAGCTATTTAAAACGGATTTAGTGGAGCATACACAGCTGCTGCTGTCGTTATTAGTTATATGGTTTAAAGATTTGATACAATTCCAGGCCGGTAGGCAGGACAACATTGTTTTTATAGATCAGTTGGATTGGTTAAGCAAACATGCCTTCAATCGTTCATTCGCAGGTTGGGTGTCCTGCATCGAGCATACGTTAGAAGCGAGTAAGCGTATGCGCGCAAATGTTACGCCTCAGCTCGCATTTGAGCAACTATTGGTAAACTTACAGGAGGGCTAATTCTTGTATAATGTCATCGGTGTCCGTTTCAAGAAAGCGGGCAAGATCTATTACTTTGATCCGGTTGAGCATCCCGTGGATAAGGAGCAACATGTTATTGTTGAAACAGCACGCGGAATCGAATACGGTAAAGTGGTGGTGGGACAGAAGCAAGTCGGTGAATCGGATGTCGTTCTTCCTCTTAAGAAAGTGATACGTATTGCAAGCGATGTGGATGCGAAAGTCGTCGAGGAAAATCGCGCTGCAGCTAAAAATGCGTTTTCTACTTGTCTTGAAAAGATAAAAGGACATCAGCTGCGAATGAAGCTGGTTGATGTCGAATTTACGTTTGACCGCAACAAAATTATATTTTACTTTACGGCAGAAGGCAGAGTAGACTTCCGTGAGCTAGTTAAGGATCTTGCCAGCGTGTTTCGTACACGGATTGAGCTCAGACAAATCGGAGTTCGTGATGAGGCGAAAATGCTTGGCGGGATTGGCCCATGTGGACGTGTATTATGCTGCTCCTCTTGGCTGGGTGATTTCGAGCCCGTATCCATTAAGATGGCCAAGGATCAGAATTTATCGCTTAATCCGACAAAAATATCAGGATTATGCGGACGCCTCATGTGCTGCCTAAAATATGAGCATGACAATTACGAAAGCATCCGCGAGGAGCTTCCGGCAATTGGTAAATTCGTGGTCACCTCATATGGTGAGGGTAAAGTAACGGGCATTAACACATCCACCAAAAGCGTGTATGTGCAGTTATTTGATACACCAGGTAAACCGAAAGAACTGTCGATGGATGATGTCGTCATCAAATAAGCGGCAGAGTGCGATTCTCACGGGTGAGGTTACACTCACGCTTGAAGCTCTGGGGTGGGAACTTGGAGAAGAACAAGATTTTTGCGAAAATGGACGAGTTGGATAGCCAAGTAGGCGTGTTCCATAAGGAGCTTACCGATTTGAAGCAGAAGGTAAAAGAGCTGCTTGAGGATAATAAGCGTCTAAGTGAGGAGAACAACCAGCTGCGTCAGTTGTTTAAGAGAGAAGCAGAGCTGGAGCGCGAAGTGGTTAAAGCGCCAGCCAAAGGCAAGAAGCCTGGTGCAAATCAAGAGGTTCTTCTTCCACCTGATCATGCTTTCGCAGAAGCGAGTGTCGCGATCGGAGAAGGACATGACAATTTGACCCGGCTGTACCACGAAGGATTCCACATATGCAACGTATATTACGGGCATTTGCGGACGGAGGGAGACTGTTTATTCTGTCTTTCCTTTTTAAATAAATAATGGAATCCATATCGACATGCCGTCCTTGCCGCAAAGGGCGGTATTTTTATTCATATATAGCTATGCAATAATGAAAACAAACCAGGACGAGGAGCGGCTTACAACGTGTCGGAACAAATAACTTTAGCAGCAAATGAACGGCTTGATGATCTCATGACAGAATCAGGCCTGAAAATTATACAAAGCAGGGAAGTGTTCAGCTTCTCGCTTGACGCTGTATTGCTTTCTCGATTTGCAAGTATTCCGAAGCATGGTCGCATCGTTGACTTATGTACGGGAAATGGCGTTATTCCTATGCTACTGACGACAAGAACGAATGCAAAGATCGATGCGGTTGAAATTCAGCCAAGACTTGCCGATATGGCTAGAAGAAGCGTTGAGCTTAATCAGTTAACGGAGCAAATTACAGTGATTGAGCAGGATCTTAAATTATATCCTAAGCTAGCGGGAAATGGGATATATGATGCAGTTACCGTTAATCCGCCTTATATGCCGGTCACAGCAGGTGAACAGAATGAAAATGAGCATTACGCAATAGCTAGGCATGAGATTCATTGTACGCTTGAGGATGTAGCTGAGGCTTGCTCGCGGCTTGTCCGTCCAGGCGGTAAAGTCTCAATGGTGCATCGCCCGTCTAGGCTGTTGGATATCGTTGAAACGATGCGCAAATGGAGACTTGAGCCTAAGCGCATTCAATTTGTCCATCCACATGCAAATGCTGAGGCTAATATGGTGCTAATAGAAGCGATGCGTGATGGCAAGCCGGATATTAAGCTTCTTCCGCCTATTATGGTTTATGAGAATGGGGTGCAAATCGTTTGAATATACAAAAAAGCTTTGCTGACGCAGCAGCTTCCGGTGTAGGCAGCCTTTATCTCGTCGCTACACCAATAGGCAATCTAGAGGATATGACCTTTCGTGCGATTCGCACGCTTAAGGAGGTGCAGCTCATTGCAGCAGAGGATACGAGACAAACTCGTAAGCTGCTTACACATTTTGAAATACCGACGAGAATTGTAAGCTATCATGAGCATAACAAGCGGGCTAGCGGGCCTGAGCTGGTCAGATTGCTGCTAGAAGGACAATCGATTGCACTCGTTAGCGATGCGGGGTTACCGGCCATATCAGATCCAGGGGCAGACCTTGTGAAAGAAGCTATCGAGAATGACATTCCGGTGATTCCTATTCCTGGTGCAAATGCAGCATTGTCTGCCCTTATTATCTCGGGTTTGCCGACTGACCGTTTCTTGTTCGCAGGATTCCCTCCACGCGAGAAAAAATCATTAACCAAGTGGCTGCAAGAGATGCAAGGCCAAGCAGGGACGCTTCTATTCTATGAATCTCCGCATCGGATCAGTAAAACACTCGTTATTCTCGGCGAGGTTCTTGGAGATCGCCAAATCGCATGCATAAGAGAGTTAACGAAGCGCCACGAGGAAGCCATACGCGGAACGATATCGGAATGTATAGATTGGTTTGAGGAGCATCCGCCTCAAGGAGAATTCTGTGTAGTCGTAGAGGGAGCAGGAGGAATAGGCGCAAGTGAGCAGCCGGCCGCTGTGATTTGGTGGAAGGACCTAGACCTAGCGGCACATGTTGCCCACTACGAGGAACAATACGACCGTAAGGAAGCAATAAAAAGAGCAGCGCTTGATCGAGGTTTACCTAAACGCGACGTATATAATGAGGTAAACAGAGGATAATGAGTTAAAAACAGGAAATGTAGACAAAAAAAGACCTTCCTGGCCGGGTTCAAGCACAGGAAGGCATCAAGGAGTATAAAAAAGGTTAGAATTAACAAGTTGATAAGTACAGTATAACCTATTTTTTTTATTTTGTCACAGGTGTTGGCATCTCTGACAAACAAATATGACAAACTATTTTTCCTTTAAAATAGGAAACGTTTTCTGCGTTGCCGCAGAAGATACATGCAGGCTCATATTTCTTAAGCATAATACGCTCTCCGTCTACATAGATCTCAAGCGCATCTTTCTCACCTATACCTAGTGTACGACGAAGTTCGATCGGAATAACGACGCGTCCCAGTTCATCAACCTTACGAACAATACCAGTAGATTTCATCATAATCTATCATTGCCCCTCTCAAAATACGATTCGCCATCGTTCGACATAGTTTTTACTTTTAGTATTACTATAATACCAACGATTACCATAATAGTCAACTAAGAATATTGCTTATAAGTACCGTAGTAGTGAGTATTTGACTAGATACCAAGGTCATATTACTCTGTAATAGAATACAACAGCATCGACAATTTGGAAACTAAATTACGACACTATTCGACATGATATTCGGTTAATGTGTCGAAAATATGAACAAAGGAGATGAGAGACGATGAAGCAACCGCTGACAGAAGAGAAAGTTTTTAAGGATCCGGTCCACAATTATATCTATGTGCAGGACCAGACAATTTGGGACCTAATCAATACAAAGGAGTTCCAAAGATTGCGCAGAATACGGCAATTAGGAACGTCATATTTAACTTTTCATGGCGCGGAGCATAGTCGATTTTCGCATTCGCTCGGTGTCTATGAAATTACACGTAAAATCATATCGCAGTTTGAGCGCAATGGTTATCCGGACTGGCCAGCTGAGGAGAAACTGGTCTCATTATGCGCAGCTTTACTTCATGACGTCGGCCATGGCCCATTCTCCCACTCGCTAGAAGAGGTATTCGACACGGACCATGAACAGTGGACCTGCAAGATTATTCTGGAGGATACGGAGATCAATCGGGTACTGCGTTCCGTATCTGAACAATTCCCAGAGCAAGTGGCGGCTGTCATCCAAAAAACCTATCCCAAACCCATTGTCGTTAGTTTAATATCGAGTCAAATGGATGCGGATAGAATGGACTATTTGCTCAGAGATGCTTATTTTACCGGCGTTAACTATGGCACCTTCGATTTAGAGCGCATTTTGCGTGTATTACGACCCTATAAAGGGAAAATTGTAGTGAAAGAAAGCGGCATGCATGCTGTTGAGCATTATTTAATGTCGCGTTACCAAATGTACTGGCAGATTTATTTCCATCCTGTTACAAGAAGCTCAGAAATTATATTACGTCAAATATTTCGCAGAGCACAGGAGCTTTATGTGGGTGGGTATGTTTTTGATTGGATGCCGACACCAATTATGAGGCTTATTCAGAATACAATGACAGTTCAGGATTATTTGAAGCTGGACGAGGCACTGGTTCAAACGGCATTCACACAGTGGTCGGAAGAGTCTGATCTCATATTAAACGATCTATGCAGTCGATTTATGAACCGGCAATTATATAAGTACATAACCATAGATAACCCAGATGAAGCGTTATTAAATGAGATAAGTGATTGCTTCTCTTCTATAGGAATGAATCCCGAATACCATATGGAAATTGATTACCCTTTCGACTTGCCGTACGACGTTTATAGACCGGATAAGAAAGAAGGCGAAAAAAAAGAAAAAGCGCCGATTTTGTTGCTTGATGGCCAGGATGAAATAAGCGAAATATCTGCCAAATCCGACATCGTTCGCTCAATTACGGGGCTGCATCAAGGGCAGTATCATCTCTATTATCCGGAGGAGCCGCTCAAAAAAAATATACATTCCATTCCGGATTCATTAAAAAAAATATTTAAACTTGATTAAAGGAGTTAACACAAACATGACATTGTTATTTGACACACACACCCATTTGGATTCCTATAAATTTGACGAGGATCGTGACGAAGTGATTCAGCGTGCAAAGGATGCTGGGGTGCACATGCTCGTCAATATCGGCTTTAACCGCGAAACGATCCCAACGACGATGGCTCTTGCTGAGAAACATGATTTTATTTATGCAGCGGTAGGCTGGCATCCCGTAGACAGCATTGACATGCGGCCAGAAGATCTAGAATGGATTGAACGGCTTTGCTCCCATGAGAAGGTTGTTGCCATCGGTGAAATAGGGCTCGATTATCACTGGGATACCTCACCTAAGGATGTTCAGCAGCGTGTATTCAGGGAACAGATTCGACTAGCCCGCAAGGTTGGAAAGCCGATTGTCATTCACAACCGAGATGCTCACGAGGATGTCATTCGCATCCTTCAGGAGGAGAATGCATCCGAGATCGGAGGAGTCATGCACTGCTTCTCAGGGAGCTGGGAGACAGCTAAGCAATGCTTGGATATGAACTTCTATATTTCATTCGGGGGACCGGTTACATTCCAAAATGCAAGGGTGCCAAAAGAGGTGCTTAAACAGGTTCCGCTCGACCGGATTTTGATTGAAACCGATGCTCCTTACTTGTCGCCTCACCCCTTCAGAGGGAAGCGAAATGAGTCTGCATATGTACTGCGGGTAGCGGAGACGGCAGCAGAATTATTAGGCAAATCGGTAGAAGAAATAGCCTTAATTACGACCGAAAACGGTAAAAAATGTTTTGGTATTGTATAAAAACGAGAGAAATGGAGAGAATGAGAGACCTTTATCGCGTAAAAACTGATTTTTATAGCGAATATCGCTTAATTTTTCCGTCTTTATCCACCTTTTTCGCTTAAATCGTCTTTTATCGTATCTTTACAATTCACCTCGTATGAGGGTATGATTCATCTCAGAGCTTTAAAATTTTGTATTGGATTTCCAGTTTGCGCTTAATCTCCAAGTTGGAGAGCGGGGGAACCAGATGCGGGAAAGCGTTCCGTGTTTTGAATTCTTCAGGGGTGAATTTTGCAGCCATTGCCATGAGCATTGTTTTGCGAATAGGGCGACTCTCTTGTCCGAATCCGTCAGCTAACCTCGTAAGCGTTATAGAGAGTGATCAACCTCGTGCATCCATTTTCTGTATCCCAGTGTAATCAATTACTCGGGAAGCCACGAAACAGATCCTCTGTCGACGGCTTCTTTTTATTTTCGAATAATCGAGAATTTGTCGACATAGGGATAAAAGATGGGGGTGCCTGGATCGATATAGCAGTACTGGATTGCGTGCTTGCACGCCAATATACTATAGTCGCGTCAGTTGTATCATGCGTAACACTTGGCGGCGGGGCTATGAAGGAGGACCGATGAAGTGGGAATACTCCAGGTTAAGGACACCCATGGGAAACGATCATCCAGCATGTCTTTCGCATTGCGATGGAAGCGTGAAAACTTGCGTTTGATTCTTTTGAGTGCTATTATCTCAATCGCTATGACTTTCATGTTTTTGGTGTTGTTGTACGGAACGGCTGTCAAAAGCGTCTCCGTAGTAGTGAACGGACAAGAAACCATTGTAGAAACGAAGCAATGGGTCCTGCAACGCCTACTGGATGAACAAGCTATCGCAATTGGACCACATGATGAGGTGTCCATACCGCTTAATGCGGCTATAAAGGACGGAGATCGTATTGAGGTGACTCATGCGATACCGGTAATTGTGAAGGCTGATGGCAAGACCTCTACTGTGTACACGACAGAGAGAACAGTGCAGGCAGCGATCGAGGAATTACATATTCCAGTTCGTGATCAAGATAAAGTTCAGCCTCCGCTCCATACCGTTTTGGATAACGAGCTTACGGTAACCGTTGTTCGCGTCGACACGAAGGTGGCAGAGTCCGAGCGCTCCATGCCATTCTCGATCGTGAAGAAGGTGGACCCGACACTTGCTGCAGGCAAGGAAAAACTTGTGCAGACGGGTAAGGAAGGTCTCATCGTAGAGAGCATCGAGAAGCAGTATGAGGACGGAGTTTTAATTTCGAAGAAAATGGTCAGCAAGGTTGTTCAGACAGCTGCTGTTGATCAGGTCGTAGCCATTGGTACGAAGAAGGAAGAGCCTAAGGTGACGGTTCTGTCTAGCAAGAGCCCGAGCATTGCAACACTAGCCAAAGGCGGCGTTAATTTCAAGGCCAAAAGCGTCCTTAAAAATGTTACATTAACTGCTTATTCAGCAGGCGTGGCTTCGACAGGCAAAGAAAAGGGCCATCCTCAATATGGAATTACAGCTTCGGGAACCAAGGTCCAAGAGGGACGAACGATTGCCGTAGATCCCAAAATCATTCCAATCGGCTGGTGGGTATATATAGAAGGAATAGGTTTCCGTCGAGCTGAGGATAAGGGCAGTGCGATTAAAGGAAACAAAATTGACGTATACTTTGATAGTACAAAGGTCGCTAATAAGTTTGGCAGAAAGAAAGGCATAACCGTTTATGTCCTTGGGCCGAATAAGCCTACTGCAAGCTAGAGCAGCAGTGATACCATCAGCATATCGCCATTTATAATTAAATATGCCATCATAAGGAGAGGCACTGCCTCTTCTTTTTGCATGTTTCGGAGTAAATGGAGTTTATGTAGAAAGGAAATGGCTTGATGATTAAAGAGATCATTGTCGTAGAAGGCAAGTCTGATACCGTTGCAATCAAACGTGCGGTGGAGGCAGATACAATAGAAACCAATGGCTCGGCTATCGGTGAGGATGTCCTCAGAAGAATCGCGTTAGCGAACGAGCGCCGCGGCATCATCATTTTTACGGATCCAGACCATGCGGGCGAGCGTATTCGTAAGATCGTTGCGCGTCATGCGCCTGGCTGCAAGCATGCCTTTTTGCCGCAGGAGAAGGCCTTGTACAAGGGGGATATCGGAATCGAGAATGCAAGCCCGGAAGCAATCCGGACTGCACTCTCCGAGCTTCGTACAGAGTCGGTGGATGAAGCCGGGGAAGTGAGCTTTGAGGACTTAATGGAAGCGGGCTTAATTGTTCATCCAGATGCGTCTAATCGACGTTTGATCATTGGCAAGCTGCTGGGCATCGGTTATGCGAACGGCAAGCAGTTTTTTAAGCGCTGTACAAGCTTTCAAATAACGAAAACAGAGTTTATTGCCGCATATCGGAAAATGGAAGAACAATTGGAGGGGGAGATTCGATGAGCGGTCAAGAACAGAATGAAGCGGGCAGTAAAGCGGCGGTGAAACAAGCTGGGACTGAAGTGGCTACACCCAAACGGACGAAAGAGATTATCGCCAAATATGGTTTCTCTTTCAAGAAAAGCCTCGGTCAGAATTTTTTGATCGATCAAAATATTCTAAACAACATCGTCGCGGCTGCCGAGCTGGATGAAACAAAAGGAGCGCTTGAGATTGGCCCGGGTATTGGCGCGCTTACACAAAGGCTCGCACAAGCAGCTGGCAAGGTGACAGCCGTAGAGATTGACAATAGGCTTATCCCTATCCTGAAGGATGTACTTGCAGAAGAAGCCCATACAACAGTTATCCATGGCGACGTGCTTAAACTTGATTTGAAGCAGTTATTTGCGGAGCAGTTTGCAGATGTTTCCGGTGTGAGCGTCGTAGCGAACCTGCCTTATTATGTGACTACCCCAATTTTGATGAAGCTGCTTGAGGAGAAGCTGCCGCTTGAGCATATCGTCGTGATGATACAAAAGGAAGTAGCGGAGCGTATGGCTGCAAAGCCAGGGGGCAAGGAATACGGAAGTCTGAGCGTTGCAGTACAGTACTACTGCGTGCCTAAGGTTGTTTGTACGGTGCCGCATACGGTATTTATACCTCAGCCTAATGTCGATTCGGCTGTTATTAAGCTATCCCTGAGAGAGAAGCCGGCTGTCGATGTCCCTGATGAGGACCATTTTTTCCGCGTTGTGCAAGCGAGCTTCGCACAGCGCCGAAAGACGCTGGCTAATAATCTGACTGCGTTTGTCGGCAAAGAGCGCCGGGAAGCGTTGACTGAGATGCTTCTGAGTAATGATATTGACCCGATTAGACGGGGAGAGACACTGTCTCTTGTAGAATTTGCCCGCATTAGCCGCAGCATGCTTGAAGCGGGCTGGGGCACCCAAAGCGTTTCGTCATAAAAATACTCACCATTCGCACTGTCTGCCCATAGGATAGACGAAGAGGTGATTTACCCATGAAGCAAGGGGACCTGGTCGTCCGCAAATCGTATGGCGGTGACGTGCTGTTCAAGGTAGAGGCTGTTCGTACACATACCGCGGTTCTTAAGGGCACGGATTACCGATTGCTTGCGGATGCTCCGATTCCTGACCTGTCGGTCATACGAGATCCGGAAACGACAAGCGCGGTTCAAGAAGTGCGGATTAAAGTCAACGATTCCTTAAAACGGATGCACTCCGAGCGAGAGCGTCAAGCTATGGAGAATGAAGATCATATTCGGCATGCGATGCAGCAGAGCCAGCCATTTTTTGAAGTGCCTGGGAAGGTGCTTCATCTCGACGGCGACGGTAACTATTTGAAGAAGAGCATGCAATTGTACAATACGATGCATGTCCCTTCGCATGGACTTCACGTACATGAATCGCAAATGGCTGATGTGCTGTACCGACTGCTGCCGCAAATACAACCTGATATTGTCGTCATTACGGGTCATGACGGAGTTCTGAAAAATCGTGCTCAAATGGATCTGTACAGCTTAAGCAGCTACAAAAACTCGCAGCACTTCGTGAATGCCGTTCGTGTTGCGCGCGAATATGAGAAGAATCGTGATGGTTTAATCGTAATTGCCGGAGCTTGCCAGTCACATTTTGAGGCTTTGCTGCAGGTAGGCTCTAACTTTGCAAGCTCACCAGGCCGAATATTGATTCATGCGCTGGATCCGGTCTATATCGCGATTAAAGCCAGCTATACATCCATTAAAGACACGATTAATTTGTCTGATGTTATTCACGGTACGATAAGCGGTATCGATGGCGTAGGCGGCATCGAGACGATGGGACGATTCCGCGTAGGGTTGCCTAAGCCCAAAATAACAGCGTCCAACTCGGTCTTAAAACAGTAAATGGTTAGTTTCAGCCTTGGTAAAGATGGTCCATATCCTACGGGTGAGGGCGAAAAATAGCCGCTGAAAATGCGTAAATATACATATTGAAGTGTAACCAACTTCTTAATATGTATATTTTTTGCATATCTATGCATCATTTTTTAAAAATTGGGTGAAATCACCGTTGACAAGTAAATATTCCTACTGATATAATATTTTGCTTTGTTTGACAAGCCCTCTCTTTTTGGTTATAATGAACAAGGAAAGAGGTGGTAGTGGACAATGGCAAAAAATGCGCTATTGGATATTAAACGCAGCTTGGAAGCTCATGTTGGCTCCAAAATACGTCTTCGAGCGAACGGTGGCCGACGAAAGACCATCGAACGAACCGGTACGTTGGAAGAAACCTACCCTTCTGTTTTCATTGTTAAGCTGGATGAAGAACAACACGCGTTCAAGCGTGTCTCATACAGTTATGCGGACATACTGACTGAGTCGGTGGAAGTGACCGTATGCAATGATGAAGGTCAAGTCCGTATCGCACATTTGCAACAGTAGAATATATATCGCCTTGAGGCATGTTAGCGCAGAAAGCATCTGCGCTTTTTTTTTTTTCGTAAATAAGCATAGCTCCCGCAATAAAGCTGGTTGGCATTCCTTTGTATCGTTGTCCTTGAACGGAAGCATACTAGCTAGGCAATTGTGACAATGGCATAAAGAATTAGGTGACAATTCAGAAGCGGAGGTTTTGCGAATGGGTCGACGAAGACGCGGAGTAATGTCGGAGCAATTGAAATATGAGCTGGCCAAGGACTTGGGATTTTATGATACGGTTCAACAAGAAGGCTGGGGAGGCATTCGTTCGAAGGATGCCGGAAACATGGTTAAACGCGCGATACAGCTTGCAGAGCAGGCAGCTGCCAAGAGCAATCAGCCTTAGATTAATAGCGTATTACGGCATGAAAAAGCTAAGTGGAAGACGTCCGGATATAAACGGATTGTCATCTCTTAGCTTTTATTGCGTTCGTTTGATATAATGTTGCTTAAAGCTTATGGACGAACGGGTGAACTCATCGGATGAAAATTTATGAAAAAGCTCCAGCCAAAATTAATTTACTGCTCGACGTGCTCCGCAAGCGTGATGACGGGTACCATGAAGTCGAAATGATTATGACGATGGTGGACCTCGCTGACCGACTTGAAATGGAAGAGCTGCCTAGAGATACGATCATTATCTCTAGCCAAGTGGGCTACATACCGCTAGACGAGAAGAACCTGGCCTTTCAAGCGGCTAGGCTAATTAAAGAACGCTACGACGTGAAGCAAGGCGTTTATATCCATTTGGACAAAAAGATACCGGTCGCTGCAGGTCTTGCTGGAGGCAGCAGTGATGCTGCTGCTGCGCTGCGCGGGCTCAATCGGCTATGGAAGCTGCAAATCCCAGAGGACGAGCTATGCCGTTTAGGAGCGGAGCTCGGCTCTGACGTTCCTTTCTGCGTCACTGGCGGAACCGCAATAGCCCGCGGCCGCGGCGAGAAGCTCGAGCATATCGAGAATCCGCCGCAATGCTGGGTCGTGCTTGCAAAGCCGCCAATCAACGTATCCACAGCAGATGTGTATGGACGATTCCGTGCCAATGAGCTGAAGGAGCATCCATCCATACCCAATATGGTTCGTGCGCTTGAGCAGGGCTCCTTCACCGATATTTGCGAAGGACTCGGCAATGTGCTTGAGAATGTTACGCTAGGCCTCTATCCGGAGGTCATGCAGCTGAAGGAAAGCATGATTCGTCTCGGCGCTGACGGCGTCCTTATGTCGGGGAGCGGACCGACTGTATTCGGGCTCGTTTCGAAGGAAGCCAAACTTCCGCGCATTTATAATGGGCTTCGCGGCTTCTGCAAAGAAGTCTATGTGGTAAGAATGCTGACATAGGACTGACGTTCTTCTTGATTAAATCCGTATAAAAATGTTATATTGACAATATATTATTCGGATTTAGTGGGGGGAGATGTGTTTGAAGAAGTTGAAACGGAGCTCGCGGTTGGTAGAAATGACTCAATACCTGTTAAGTCGTCCCCACACGTTAATTTCACTGACAGCATTCGCTGATCGATATCAATCGGCAAAGTCTTCTATAAGCGAGGACCTGGCGATTATTAAAGAAGTGTTTGAGGAAGAAGGCATTGGTGAGCTTCATACCCATGCAGGGGCTGCGGGCGGAGTGAAGTATACGCCAAAAATGCAAGAAGCGACGGCTCTTACGATTATGACGAGCATATGCCGCCAGCTAGAGCAGCCTGAGAGGGTTCTTCCCGGCGGCTATTTGTATATAACGGATATGTTAGGCCAACCGGAGCTGCTTGCCGATGTCGGAAGGATGTTTGCCACCGCATTCGCAGACCGGAAAATCGATGTCATTATGACCGTAGAAACGAAAGGCATTCCTCTTGCTTATGCAACGGCTGCCTGTTTGAATATCCCGGTTGTCATCGTGCGTCGCGATAATAAGGTAACGGAAGGCTCAGCGGTAAGCATCAACTACGTGTCGGGCTCAACCAAGCGTATTCAGACCATGTCTCTGGCCAGACGCGCGCTGAAGGAACAGTCACGCGTTCTTATTATTGATGACTTCATGAAAGCGGGCGGGACGATCCAGGGCATGATGGATCTGCTGTTCGAATTCAAGGCTATCGTAGCGGGAGTCGGCGTATTTGTCGAGTCTGGCGAGGTAGAGCTGGAAGAGAGGCTGCTGGAGGACTATATCTCGCTCGCTAAGCTGACAGCTGTTGATATGAAGACCAAGCAGACGACAGTCATTCCAGGCAATTATTTTCAAGCATAACGACATGCAGCAGCATACTCATATCATCTCTTTATGGAAGGCTGGGACCTCAGTGACAACAAAACAACCATTGCAAGTTATTTCAACGGACAAAGCACCAGCGGCGATCGGACCGTACTCACAAGCAATTAAGCTCGGAGGGCTATTGTTTACTTCTGGACAAATACCGCTTGATGCATCGGGCGAGCTTGTTGAAGGCGGCATTGAAGAGCAGACTCATCAAGTATTCCGCAACTTGGAGTCCGTGCTTGCGGCTGCTGGTGCGAGCTTTCAAGATGTCGTAAAGGCGACTGTATTTATGAAGGATATGAACCAGTTTGCGACGGTAAACAGCATTTACGGCTCTTACTTTGGAGAGCATAAGCCAGCCCGGTCTACCGTTGAGGTAGCAAGACTGCCAAAGGATGTTTTTGTCGAAATAGAGGTCATTGCATCGACAATTGTCGAATGAAAACGAAAAAGATTCAATTTGAAAAAAATATTTTAAATAGAGCATGAATTTACCAAAAATGTAGAAGGAATTGGCACAAAAACGTGGAAGTATACACCAAGTCTCTGATAGACAAAGGTGGTGAACACAAGTGCAAATTACTGATGTCAGACTCCGCCGCGTAAATTCCGAAGGGCGTATGAAGGCAATCGCATCCATTACTATTGATAATGAATTCGTTGTTCACGATATTCGTGTCATCGATGGAAACAATGGTATGTTCGTTGCAATGCCAAGCAAACGTACTCCGGATGGAGAATTTCGGGATATCGCTCATCCGATCTCTTCAACAACTCGGGAGAAAATCCAGGCTGCTGTTCTCGCTGAATACGAGCGTGCCGCAGAATCAGAAGAAGTAGTCATTGAAGAAGGCGCTTAAACAAGTTTTTTCGAGGTTGGGGTTGATTGGAGAAGAGAGCCATGGCTCTCTTTTCTTTTTTTTGCAGTTTTCTGATAGAGTCGAGATACAGGGGCAGCTCTGTTAAGCTGAGGCCTAGACGTACGTAGGAATAGACGGCCCATTAGCGTTAACGCTTGGAAAACCAAGAACATCTTCGTATAATGGAATATATAATATAGCTAGTAAATGGCGAAATGCTGCAATGATTATCGATAGACGATCTAGGGGGTCTTTTAATTGAAGGTTATGGCGATTGTGCTTGCTGCTGGACAGGGCAAGCGAATGAAATCGAAGTTATATAAAGTGATGCATCCGGTATGCGGCAAGCCGATGGTCGGTCATGTGCTGGACGTAGTTAAAGAAGCGCAAGCAGAACGTGCAGTCGTAATCGTTGGACATGGTGCGGAAATGGTGAAGTCGTACTTGGGAGATCGCGCAGAATATGTGCTGCAAGAGCAGCAGCTAGGTACGGGCCATGCCGTGCGCCAAGCAGAAGCGCTGCTTGGCGATGAAGAGGGCACGACGATCGTTATTTGCGGCGATACTCCGCTTGTGAAAGCTGCAACAATTACAGCAATGCTTGAGCTCCATCAAACAAGCGGGGCAGCTGCAACCGTACTGACGGCAGCTTTTGCCGATCCAACCGGTTATGGACGCGTTATACGGGGCACTGACGGCACTGTGCAGCGGATCGTAGAGCAGAAGGATTGCTCTGCCGAGGAAGCAGACGTTAAGGAAATTAATACAGGAACCTATTGCTTTGATAACAAAAAGCTATTCGCGGCCCTCGCAAAGGTAACAAACAATAATGCGCAGGGCGAATATTATTTACCCGATGTGATCGGCATCTACCGCGAGGCAGGAGAATCGGTTCAAGGCTACTGCACGACTGACTTAGCCGAAGCGATTGGTGTAAACGACCGCGTTGCGCTTGCAGAGGCTGAGGGCTTTATGCGTGAGCGAATTAATCGCAATCATTTGCTAGGCGGCGTAACGTTGATTGATTCAACTTCAACCTATATAGAGGCTGATGTTCAAATCGGATCGGATACGGTGATTTACCCGGGTACCTTTCTGCGCGGTGCAACGGTTATTGGAGAAGATTGCGTGATCGGCCCGCAGGCGGACATTGCTGATAGTACGATAGGCAATGGCGTAGCCATCAAATATTCGGTAGTTGCAGACTCAATTGTTGGCGATAAGAGCGCAGTGGGTCCTTATGCCAATCTGCGTCCAGGCTCAAAGCTCGGCATAGGCTGCAAAATCGGCGATTTCGTCGAGCTTAAAAATGCGTCGCTTGATGACGGCAGCAAGGTATCCCATTTAAGCTATGTCGGCGATGCAAAAGTCGGCAAAGACGTAAATATTGGCTGCGGCGCGATTACGGTCAATTATGACGGCTACAATAAATTCGTAACCGAGATCGGCGACAATGCGTTCGTCGGAAGCAACGTCAACTTGATTGCTCCTGTGAAAATCGGTGATGGCGCATATGTCGTGGCTGGCTCAACAGTAACACATGACGTGCCAGCCGGAGACCTTGCTATCGCGCGCGAGCGTCAAGTCAACAAAGCGGGCTACGCGGATAAAATCCGTGGACGTGCCAAAGCGAAAAAAGATAAAGGCAAGCAATAATTAGGTTCTAAGCGACAACATGCAGGGAAGAATTCGTAATCGAATTCGTTCCTGCATGTTTTTTTAAAATATAGGAAAGTATATCATTTCGCCAACTTTCTCTATATTTCTACGCGAAACGTAAGCTTAACCGCCAGAGGACGGCTTCAGCCGTTTACGCTTGTGTGGTGAGGAGGAATTAAAAGTTTAATTTTTGGTGGGAGTGGGTAAGTTATAGGGAAATGATTTGCAATGCTTCGTTTAGTTCTTCTAAACAAAGCAAACTCTAGGAGGTAATTGATATGGCGATAGCTATGAAGGCGGATCAACGAACGGTCGCGACGAAAGGCGAGTTGCGCCAATTGCGGCTCCAAGGAAAAATACCTGGTGTGGTTTATGGAAAACAATTAGACCAAGCAGCGCAAGTAGCTGTGGATGGCAAAGAGCTGCAAGCGCTGCTGCGCAGCCAGCCTAATGCTGTGCTGGAGATTAATATTCCTTCACACGGCAAAACGTCTGTGATGATATCGGAAATCCAGCGGGATTCGTTAAGCCGTCAGGTGCTGCATGTGGATTTCCATCAAATAAATATGAATGAAAACGTCCGTGCCAATGTCCGCATACAAGCGGAAGGAGATTCGCAAGGGGTGCGTGAAGGCGGAATCCTCCAAATCATCCTCCATGAGCTTGAGGTACAGTGCTTGCCGGGCAGTATTCCTGATGCGGTAACTGTAGATATCTCGGCGCTAGAGGTTGGCGGAAGCTTGCTTGTAAGCGACTTGAGCCTGCCGAAAGGCGTAGAGGCGCTAGCTGATCCAGAGCAGGTTGTCGTGACTATACTGGCGCCGCAGAAGGAGCTTACCGAGGAAGAAGCAGAGAATGCTGCAGTGGAAGCTGCAGAGGCCGATGCCCGTTCCAAGGAAGAGCAGCTTGAAGGCGTCAAAAGCTTGTAGCGATATCTGCTTGGCAGGGTATAAATGCGCAGCGCAATCGGCGCCGTCCAGAATAAGGACGGCGTTGTTTGTTGTTTGCTTGAGAGGGTTAATCGAAATCATACTGCTTCCGCCGGATACCTCCACGTGTTTACGCTTGCAATAGATTGTGTTACATTTGTCCGTAAAGGAGTGGAGCAAGCAATGAGGTGGATTGCAGGACTAGGCAATCCCGGCGGCGCTTATCAAGGGACTAGGCATAATGTCGGATTTATGGTCATTGACGAGCTGGCAAAACGCTGGGGAATTAACGTAACGCAAAATAAATGCAGAGCATTAATCGGCGAGGGCAATGTGCAAGGCATGAAAGTCATCCTTATAAAGCCGATGACATATATGAATTTATCGGGTGAGTCCGTTCGTTCGTTCCTTGATTACTTCAAGGCGGATCTCGAAGACGGGGTCGTAGTATATGATGATTTGGATACTGAAATCGGCAAGCTGCGTCTCCGCTATCAAGGCAGTGCTGGGGGTCATAATGGAATCAAGTCTCTCATCCAGCATTTGGGCACGCAGACGTTTGATCGCGTTAGAATGGGCATTTCCCGGCCGCAGCCGGGAATGAATATTGCCGATTACGTGCTTTCGTCATTTCCGAAGAGTGAGCAAGAAAAGCTGTCTGCAATGATTTCAGACGCGTGCGATGCAATAGAATTCAGGCTGAAGGCACCATTCGAGGAAACAATGGCAAAGTTTAACCGTTAATCTGTTAAATTGCCATTAAGCGGGCATACTGAAGGGAATAACAAACCTTCAGGAGGCATACATATGGCTGTAAACTATATCTGTCGGCATTGCAGAACGTCAATCGGTTCCCTTAGCGGGTCGAATATTACCGAGCAGCAGCTCGGTTTCCATTTCTTGACCCCCGAAGAACGCAGCGATATAATAGCGTATGACCCAAATGGAGATGTAACGGTAAAGGTTGTTTGCGATTATTGCCGAGAGGCGATTGATGCGAACCCAGAGCTTCATTTGGTAACTAGTCCACTTCAATGACGGCAAGTAAATGTTGTGAGCCTTAGCGGTTTGGCTGAGGCTTCTTTTCAATGTACAGGGAGCGATCGTATCACTCTCCGATTGTGTATAGAAACGGGGTGTCGCAAAAGTTGAAAGCGTTAATTAATGCTTTTGCCGCGGATGCGGACGTTCAGTCCGTCATATCCGGTATTCGTAAAGGCATGCGTGAACAGATGATATCTGGACTCGCAGGCTCTTCCAGGCAGGTGCTTATTGCAGCACTGCAGGAAGATGTAGAGCGTCCTATGCTCGTAGTTACCCATAATATGTTCTCGGCACAGAAGATTGCAGAGGATCTGCAGGAATGTCTTTCTCCAGATAGCGTATTGTTATATCCCGCCAATGAGCTGGTTGCTGCAGAAGCAGCGATCTCGAGTCCCGAGACGCTGGCGCAGCGAATGGACGTGCTGATCAAGCTGTCTAAAGGCTATCGCGGGATTGTTGTCGTGCCGTTCTCCGGGGTTCGTCGGTATTTGCCGATCAACAGCGTGATGGCTGAAGCGCAAATCGATGTAAAGGTCGGCGATTCACTGCCGATTGACACGTTCCTTCGCCAAATGACGGCGCTCGGCTACGCGAGAGCTGACCGGGTTGAGCTTCGCGGCGAGATGAGCGTGCGCGGAGGCATTGTTGACTTCTATCCTTTAATGGCTTCTCATGCGTATCGCATCGAATGGTTCGGAGACGATATCGATTCCATTCGTACCTTTGACCCGGCGGATCAACGTTCTTCCGACAGGTTGGAGTCTTTTGTCGTTCCGCCTTGCCAGGAGCTTCTAGCAGACGGACACCGTATGGAAATTGCGGCTGGCCACGCGCAGCAGCTGCTTGAGAAGCAGCTCGACAAAATGACGGACCGTACGGCGAAGGACCGTCTTCGCACGGAGCTCGGCGGCGAGATTGAGAGATTGCGCGAGCATGTTTATTTTCCTGAGATATATAAGTATGTTTCATTGCTGTATCCAGAGCGGCAAACCATTGTCGATTATATGCCGAGCGATACGTTGCTCATACTAGATGAGCCAACGCGCCTAATCGAGACATCCAAACAATTGGAACGGGATGAGGCGGAATGGTCGATGCATCTGCTTCAGAACGGCAAATCGCTGCCAGGCTTTGTATTGGCGCGCGACACGGAAGAGATCTTGCATCACCGTCCGTTCCCGACTTTGTTCTTATCCCTGTTCCTAAGACAAATTCCGCATTCGCAGCCTCAAAATATTTTAAATATGACCAGCCGTTCGATGCAAAATTTCCATGGGCAGATGAATGTGCTCAAGACGGAAATGGAGCGTTGGCATAAAACAGGGGCAACGGTCATGATGCTTGCCGGCAATGCGGAACGCATGGAGCGGATGCGGCGTGTTCTGGATGATTACAGCATTGAAATGCCTACGCTGCTGGAGGGCAACCTGCAGTCCGGATTTGAGCTGCCGTCATCCCACCTTGTTATTATTACGGAAGGCGAGATGTTCTCGCAGAAGCAGCGCAAAGCTAGGAGATTGGATAAAAAGGTAGACAATGCCGAGCGCATTAAAAGCTACACCGAGCTTAAGGTTGGCGACTATGTCGTTCACCATAATCATGGTATCGGCAAATACGTAGGCATCGGTACGCTTGAGATTGCAGGCATTCATAAAGATTATTTGCATATCCTTTACGCGGGCGGGGATAAGCTGTCCGTCCCGATTGAGCAAGTGGACATGATTCAGAAGTATGTGGGCAACGAGGATAAAGAGCCAAAGGTCAACAAGCTCGGCGGCAGCGAATGGACGCGGGCCAAGAGCAAGGTAAAGGCGTCTGTGCAGGATATTGCAGATGATCTCATAAAGCTGTATGCAGAGCGGCAAACGGCGCCAGGCTATTCCTTCGGACAAGATACCTCGTACCAGAATGAGTTCGAGGCGATGTTCCCCTATGACGAAACGCGTGACCAGCTTCGTGCAATCGAAGAAATTAAGAAGGATATGGAAAAAACGCAGCCGATGGACCGGCTTCTTTGCGGCGACGTGGGCTACGGCAAAACGGAGGTAGCAATCCGTGCAGCATTTAAAGCGGCGATGGACAGCAAGCAGGTCGCGGTTCTGGTGCCAACCACTATTCTGGCACAGCAGCATTATGAGACATTCCGGGAGCGTTTTGCCGGTTATCCAATTAACGTTCAGGTGCTCAGCCGATTCCGTTCGCGCAAAGAGCAGAATGATACGATGAAGGGTCTGAAAGCAGGGACGGTTGATGTCGTTATCGGCACGCATCGCTTGCTTTCACAGGATATTATATTCAAATCGCTGGGACTGCTAATCGTCGATGAGGAGCAGCGTTTCGGTGTTTCGCACAAAGAGAAGCTGAAAAAGCTGAAAACAAATGTCGACGTACTCACGCTGACAGCGACGCCGATTCCGAGAACGCTGCACATGTCGATGCTCGGCGTACGCGACTTGTCGGTTATTGAGACCCCTCCAGAGAATCGCTTTCCGGTTCAAACGTATGTTGTGGAATACAGCCCGTCTCTCGTGCGGGAGTCGATCGAGCGGGAGCTTGCGCGCGGCGGCCAAGTCTATTATCTCTACAACAGGGTGCAAGGCATCTATCAAATGGCCGAGCAGATTAATGCTCTGGTACCAGGAGCTAGAGTTGCTGTTGGGCATGGGCAAATGTCCGAGCAGGAGCTGGAGAAGACGATTCTTGATTTCCTTGATGGCGAGTCGGACGTTCTAGTCAGTACGAGCATTATCGAAACAGGCGTAGATATTCCGAACGTCAATACGTTAATTGTGCATGATGCCGATAAGATGGGACTCTCGCAGCTCTATCAACTGCGCGGCCGTGTTGGACGCTCAAACCGAATTGCATATGCATACTTTACGTATCAGCGGGATAAGGTGCTTACCGAAGTAGCAGAGAAGCGTCTGCAGTCGATAAAGGAGTTTACGGAGCTTGGTTCCGGCTTCAAAATCGCAATGCGGGACTTGTCCATACGCGGAGCGGGCAATCTGCTTGGGGCCGAGCAGCATGGTTTCATTGCTTCAGTAGGCTTTGATATGTATTCACAGATGCTTGCTGATGAGATTGCGAAGCGCAAGGCAGAGATGAGCGGCGAGGAAATAAAAGAAGAGAAGCCGGTAAGCACAGTAATCGATGTCAGCATCGACGCTTATTTGCCTTCGGATTACATTTACGACAGCATTCAAAAAATCGAGATTTACAAAAAAGTCGCTGCCATTCGAACTTTCGAAGAGTCGGATGATGTAATTGACGAGCTGGTAGACCGGTTTGGAGATCTTCCGCAGGCAGTAAGCAATCTGCTTGCCGTAGCGCGAATGAAAGTATACGGGACGCAATATAGAATGGAGCAAATTAGCGGCAAGGGTGACGATATTCTCCTTCGCTTCGCGACGGGCGAGAAACGCCGCATTGACCGAAAAAAGGTCGATCAGCTATGTCTGAAGCACGAGAATCGATTCAAGCAGGGAAGCGACCAAGAGCCGAATCCGAGCATCCTGCTGCGAGGCAAGGGATTGAACATGGAGCAGAAGATTCATATGATCGAGCAATTTTTGCAAGGCTACAAAGATACGCTTCTGTATCAGGACCAATTGCAAAAGGTGACCCCATAGACAATATTCGCTTTATATGTTCCTTTTCTGATACAATACTATCAAGCTCACAAAATGAAAGGGGATTCAACATGTTACACAATTCACGCAAATTGGCATGGCGCAAGAGCGCGCTGCTTATCGTGGCAGTGCTGCTAGTCATGACAATGGCGGCATGCGGCGCGAAAGAAACGGAAGTAGCAACATACAAAGGCGGTAACGTAACCGATAAGGAATTCAATAAGTATTTGGATGTATTCACGGTTATTCAGCCGACTTACGCGCAGCTCATTGAAATTCCGCAATTTAAGGAGCAGTTGCTCCAGCAGTATATTTCTTACAAAATTCTTGGCAGCCAGGCTTCCGAGGAGTCGGTTAAGACAGCTGAGACAGAAGTGGCTGAGCAAATGAAGCAATTCAAGGAGCAGCTTAAAACGAATACGGAATTGAAAGCGGCTTTGGATGAGAAAAAATTGAAAAACAAAGATATGGAAAACTACCTGCTGCTTACCTCGAAGGTTGTGGCACATATGAATTCCCAGGTAACAGACGAGCAAATGAAATCGGAATATGAAACGAATCTAGTCAATTACGCTACCGTTTCGGTGCGTCATATTCTAGTTGCAACAAAAACAACGGATCAAACGACGCAAGAGGAGAAAGAGCTCCGTACAGCCGAAGAGGCTTTGGCGCGTGCCAAAGAAGTGAAGCAGAAGCTTGATGCAGGCGGAGATTGGACAGCCCTTGCCAAAGAATATTCTGACGATCCAGGCTCCAAGGAAAAAGGCGGTCTTTATGAGGACCAGAAGAACGGCAATTGGGTAGAAGAGTTCAAACAAGCTTCATTCAAACAAGAAATTGGCGTTGTGGGCGAGCCGGTTGAAACCGAGTTTGGCTACCATGTTATTCTTGTGGAAAAACGCGATACGCCGGCATACGACAAAGTGACTGATGCGACTAAAGAAGAAGTGAAAAGCGCTGTCGCATACACGCTCATGAACAAATATATGACGGACGAGCTGCCTAAACAAGAGATTGTCAGCAAGCTGCCAAAAGCTGAAGAAGAAACACCAGCAAGCGACGCGCCTGCCGGTGACGATGCAGCGGCAACAGATGCTCCGGCTATGGATGCACCTACAGAGGCGCCTGCAACGAAATAAGAAATATAAAGGCTTGTCAGACCCTTTAACCGTTCTATGGTTAAGGGGTCTTTTGCAATTGTATGGAGCTAAGGAAGGATGGCAGGATGAAAACGAATCCGTATTGGCTCCGCAAGGCGACTAGCCTCGTGTGTAAAACAGCTGATGTGTCTACCCTGATTGATATAACACCAAGTGTGTGGATTAGCTTGCAATTACGGAGCAAATAGACCAATTCGTTAACATAATGATTCAATGGATCGAAGAAATTAAAGATGCATGAAAACTCACCTGGGGCTTTTAGAAGCCCTAGGTGAGTTTTTATTTTATGTGATTAAACCTATCATAAAATAAGCGATTTAGGCATACATAAAAAGAGTATTATACAATTGTGTAAATATACCTAACTTTACAACGGTGAAATTCCCCCTAAAAGCCTATTTTTGAGTGAAAATCTATCCCTCAAAAATTTTGGTGTAAAGTATATTGACATACATAATCTGGTCATTCTATAATGAATCCACGAACGTTAGAAAATGTTTTGTAGAGAATGTTCGGAAATAGAGACAAATATAAAGAAATGGGGAGTGGGAAGATGAAAAAGAGAATGTTTTATCAATTCAGCTTGTTGCTAGTAGCGGTAACGATCGTATTGGCAGGCTGCGGAGGCAATAACAACAAAACGGCATCTACGAATGGGGAGACAGATAAAGCAACAAACACAGCGAATTCGGGATCTAACGCGGAGGGGGAAATTAAAGTAGGCATCTTGCACTCGCAGAGCGGCACGATGGCCATCAGTGAGGTTTCTGTCATTGACGCAGAAATGATGGCCATTGACGAGATCAATGCAGCCGGCGGCGTATTGGGCAAAAAAATCGTTCCCGTACTGGAAGATGGCGCATCCGATTGGCCGACCTTTGCTGAGAAAGCACGCAAGCTGATTTCGGAGGATAAGGTCGCTACGGTATTCGGAGGATGGACTTCGGCAAGCCGGAAAGCAATGAAGCCGGTATTCGAAGAGTTGAACGGGCTGCTCTGGTATCCCGTGCAGTACGAAGGATTGGAATCATCCCCTAATATTTTCTACACGGGCGCTACGACGAACCAGCAGATCGTACCCTCGGTCTCTTGGCTGCTTGAGAACCGGGGCAAGAAGTTTTACTTGCTCGGTTCAGACTACGTATTCCCTCGTACCGCAAACCTCGTCATTAAAGAACAGTTGAAAGCGGAAGGCGGCGAGCTTGTAGGTGAAGAATACACGCCGCTCGGCCACACGGATTATAGTACGTTGATTAGCAAAATCAAAGAAGCGAAGCCGGATGTTGTTTACAACACGTTGAATGGTGACAGTAACGTCGCTTTCTTCAAGCAATTAAAGGATGCGGGAATTACGGCAAAAGATTTGACCACCTTGTCCGTATCGGTTGCGGAGGAAGAAATTCGCGGCATTGGCGTCGATGTGCTGGAAGGCCACTTGGCAGCGTGGAACTACTATCAAACGACAGACACGCCGGCTAACAAAACGTTCGTGGAAAATTACAAGAAAAAATACGGAGACGAACGCGTAACTGCTGATCCGATTGAAGCCGGCTACACAGCGGTATACTTGTGGGCGGCGGCTGTTGAGAAAGCGGGCTCGGTCGAGGTGGATAAAGTAAAGGAAGCCGCGAAAGAACTGGAGTGGGATGCGCCAGAAGGCAAAGTGAAAATTGATGGTGCGACGCAGCATATATACAAAACGGTTCGGATTGGCGAAGTGCAGGCTGACGGTCAATTCAAGGAATTGTGGAATTCAGGCGAAGCGGTTAAGCCGGATCCGTATTTGAAAGGTTACGATTGGGCGGCTAGCATTCAGCCGACAGAATAATTCATAAACAAGCTATGGTCTAATACGCAGCGATACACGGGGGAGTATTCGGCTAACTTCGAATACTCCCTATCTTTTTTGAATAGGCGAACGGCTACAGTGGTTTACGTTAGAGGGGAGTGGTCATGTGGAAGTATTTCTGCTGCAGCTATTTAATGGTTTAAGCATCAGCTCCATCTTGTTGCTGGTTGCCCTAGGACTGGCAATTACGTTCGGCCTAATGAAGGTTATCAATATGGCGCACGGCGAGTTGATTATGATCGGTGCCTACTCCACGTATCTTACGCAAAATCTATTTCAAGATTATTTGCCCAAATCCCTGTTTGATTGGTATTTCGTGCTAGCGGTACCTGTCAGCTTTGTGATTGCTTTTATCTTTGGCCTCATTCTTGAAATATCGCTCATCCGCTTTCTGTATGGCCGACCTCTCGACAGCTTGCTGGCCACCTGGGGCGTCGGCCTTGTGCTACAGCAGCTTGCGAGATCCATCTTCGGCGCACCCAACGTAGCCGTGACGAGCCCGGCGTGGCTGAATGGCGGCATGAAAATCATGGACGGCACGCTCTTGCCTTACAAGCGTATTTTTATTATTGCACTCGTAATCGCTTGCTTAGTTTCCATGTACTTCTATATTTACCGCAGTCATGAAGGAAGAAGAATGCGTGCCGTTATGCAGAATCGTGACATGGCCTCTTGTCTAGGTGTATCGACGCGGAGAGTCGATGCCATGACTTTTGCTATCGGGTCGGGTATTGCTGGTATTGCTGGTTGTGCGCTAACGCTGCTTGGTCCTATCGGACCTTCGCTCGGGACGTACTATATTGTCGATGCCTTTATGGTCGTTGTGCTTGGCGGTGTTGGCAAGCTTGTTGGAACCGTGCTTGGTGCAACGGGAATCGGCATGTTCAATACGCTGTTTGAATATTGGACAAATGCGTCGCTTGGCAAAGTGCTCGTGTTTGTGTGCATCGTTGCTTTCCTGCAGTGGAAGCCGATGGGACTTGTTGCGATGCGCTCGCGGTCGCTGGATTAGGAAAAGAAGGGTGGGATGCTCATGCGTATACAAATGAAAAAATTTACGCCACAGCGTATATGGATATTGATCGCATACACGGCAGCCGCTGCGGCGCTATTCTCTGCACCGCTTTTCGTCAGTGATTTCAGGCTTAATCTGCTTGCGAAATTTCTAGCCTTTGCCATCGTAGCATTGGGGCTTGATTTAATATGGGGCTTCACCGGCATCCTGAGCCTTGGACACGGTATTTTCTTCGGTCTTGGCGCGTATGCCATGGCTATGTATCTGAAGCTTGCGGCAAGCGGAGGCAAACCGCCCGATTTCATGGGCTGGAGCGGGCTTAAGGAGCTCCCTTTATTCTGGCAGCCGTTCCAAAACTTCTGGTTTGCTGTCGCTATGGGTATCGCCATACCGGCGTTCTTGGCTCTTGTGCTTGGATATTTCACCTTCCGCAACCGAATTCGCGGCGTTTACTTTACGATACTGACGCAAGCGCTCGTTATTATTACGACGACCCTGCTTATTGGACAGCAAGCGTTCACGGGGGGAACGAATGGAATTACAGGTTACTCAACCGTGCTTGGCTATTCGATTGGATCTCCGGAAACGAAGCGCGTGCTGTATTATGTCACCGTTGCCGCTCTTATCGCTATTTTTATTTTCTGCCGCTACGTCATTGGAAGCCGGTTCGGCAAGGTGCTTCGCGCCATACGCGACGGAGAGAACAGGGTTCGATTCATCGGATACAATCCGGCGATTTATCAGATGGTCGTATTCACCATATCCGCAGGCATAGCGGGAGTAGCTGGCATGCTGTTTGTGCTCCATGTCGGCATTATTTCACCGTCCATGCTGGGAATCGTACCTTCTATTGAAATGGTGCTATGGGTTGCGATTGGCGGGCGCGGAACGCTTGTTGGAGCGGCTCTCGGCGCCATTCTAATGAACTGGGCAAAAAGCGAATTCAGTACGGCATATCCGCAAGGCTGGCTTTTCTTCATGGGCTTGCTGTTCGTGGTAGTCGTTGTGTTTCTTCCGAAAGGCGTTGCCGGCCTGATTGGTCAAATAAAGTTCCGCAGAAAAAGGAGAGAGCCGAATCATGAAGGAGTCCGCAATCCTGCTGTGTGATGATGTTACGGTTGAGTTTGATGGGTTTAAGGCTGTTCAAGGGATGAACCTGAAGCTGGAGAAGGGGGAGCTTCGGTTTCTTATCGGGCCAAACGGAGCCGGGAAAACGACGATATTGGACGTGATCTGCGGCAAAGTAAGGCCAAGTGGCGGGCGGGTGACCTTTGGCAAGGTGGATATTACCAAAAAGAAGGAGCATCAAATCGCTGAGCTCGGTATTGGCCGTAAATTTCAAGCGCCTTCGATTTTTCCGTCCATGACCGTGTCAGAAAACCTGGAAATCGCTATGCGCCAGAGGAGAACGGTGTTTGCCACGCTCTTTGCCAAAATGGCGGAGGAGGAGCGTTCGCGCATCGATGGACAGCTTACGATGATTGGCTTGCAGAATAAGGCGGATTGGCGGGCAGGCGGCTTGTCGCATGGTGAGAAGCAGTGGCTGGAGATTGGCATGATGCTGCTTCAGGAGCCGGAAATTTTGCTGCTCGATGAGCCTGTGGCGGGGATGACGGACAAGGAAACGGATAAGACGGGTGAGCTGCTGCATGAGATTGCGCGCAAGCGTTCCATTGTTGTAGTAGAGCATGATATGGAATTCGTGCGGAATTTCGCGAGCAAGGTCACGGTCATGCATGAAGGTAAATTGTTAAAGGAAGGTTCTATGGACGAAATTCAGCGGGATGACCGTGTAGCCGAAGTGTACTTGGGGAAAAGGCGGGATGCCGATGTTAGCCGTTCAACAGCTTGAGGCCGGGTATGGTGAAAGTGTTATTTTGCGCGATGTTTCTTTGAAGGTGAAGCGGGGGCAGGTTGTTTGTCTGCTTGGACGCAATGGCGTCGGCAAGACGACCCTTATGAAAAGCATTATGGGTTTGTTGAAGGCACGGGAAGGCTCGGTTACCTACAACGGCAAGGACTTAACGAAGAAAGCGCCGGGGCTGAGGGCCAAAAGCGGAATCGGCTACGTGCCGCAGGGCCGCGAGATATTTGCGCAGCTGTCTGTTTACGAAAACCTGCTGCTTGGCTTGGAGGCCTCCCGGGTTAAGGTGTCGACTGTGCCGGAAGAGGCAATAGCTAAATTCCCGGTATTGCCGACCATGTACGAGCGCAGGGGCGGTGATCTGAGCGGCGGGCAGCAGCAGCAGCTGGCATTCGCAAGGGCGCTTGCCGCAAGGCCTGAGGTGCTGCTGCTTGATGAACCGTGCGAGGGGATTCAGCCCTCCATTGTGGATGATATTCGTGATGTCATCCGCTCGATTAAAGCCGATGGCCAAACGGCAGTGCTGCTCGTTGAGCAGAGTCTTGATTTCGTGAAGAGTGTAGGCGATTATTTTTACGTGCTGGAAAAGGGTGCTGTTGTGTGGGAAGGCAGCCTGGAATCGTTGGATGATGAGGTCATTCGTAAATATTTGACGGTATAGAGAAACGAACCGGTTTCTATTGATACCGAAAAGAAGCGCATCCCCCAAAAGGGCGGATGCGCTTCTTTTGAAATATAAGACTTAATATGTTTCACGCGGTAAAGTGTTCTTCTATTTCTGCGAGAAACGGATACCCTCCTCTTGCAGGGATGGCAAGGCTGTTTCTTCTTGATATATAAGACTTTATATGTTTTCACATATTAATGCGCTTATATATATCCGCGAAACGGCTGCTTTTGCCACAGAGGACGGCGACAGCCGATTACGCTTGTTGCGAATATTTCTCGATGACTGCTTGATAAACCGCCTTAGGACGAAGTCCAACTAATTTATCCATAGGCATCCCGTCCTTATAGACGATAACCGTAGGCATGCCCAGCACGCCTGCTGCGGATGCAGAGGCGGGCAAATTCTCGCAGTTGACCTTTACGATATCAATTCTTCCATTCAGATCTTGATCCAGCTCTTCTAGAATTCCGAATAAAGTCTTGCAGGGAGGGCACCATGGCGCTCCGTAGTCCACAAGGACAACACCGCTGCTTACAATGGATTCGAGCATATGGTCTGATACTGCATTTCTAATGGTCATCTTGATCCTCCTCGTACTTTTTATCCTGATCTCCATGCTGAATCGAGGTTATTCGATCGACTAAATTGGCTTTGATTTGAGTTAATTGAGCGAGCTGCCGCTCGATTTCAGCAAGCTTTTGCTCATAAACAGGCATGATCTCGGCGCAGAATGCTTCCTTGTTTTTTAATACGCAGGTAAGGAAGCTCGAAATTTGTTCTGTTGTTAGCCCGAGATTCAAATAAAGCTTAATGGTTGCGACCGTGTCCTCCGCAAGCGGGGAGTAGTCGCGGTAGCCATTAGGCAAACGGATAGAAGCGATCAGCCCTTGCTTCTCGTAATGGCGCAAGGATCGTATGCTTACGCCTGTTATGCGTGATAACTCACCGATTCTCATGGCGGGGCCCCCGAGTTTGTGAAATGGTTTAGATACAGTATAAACCGTGACATTAGTGTCAGGGTCAACTGTTTTCGGTCGATCGTCAAATGAAAATAGATCTTTTTAACATTTGCTTATTTATGTAAAAAGTGATATCATTTTTATATCAAAATAATATAGTTTTCGCAAAGGGGCGGGGTTAAATGAATGAAAAGAAGGCTTGGTATGTTAGTGGATATTTAGCTTTGTTATTGTCGGTCGTGGCAATAGCGGGCGGTGTATATTTAATCATTTATGAAGCTTCCAAGGAAAGTGTATCGCCGTTATTCATTGTTGTCGGCATCATTCTTCTTCTTCTTGCTTCTATCTGCTTATCGTCGCTGATGATCGTACAGCCGAATGAGGCGAAGGTTGTGACATTCTTCGGTACGTATATGGGCTCGGTGCTGGAAAGCGGCTTGTGGATGGTGCTTCCGCTTACGAGCAAAACAAATATTTCGTTGAAGGTACGCAATTTCAATAGCCAGACGCTTAAAGTGAATGACGCGGAAGGGAATCCTGTCGAGATTGGCGCGGTTGTTGTGTTTAAGGTGATGGATACGGCTAGGGCGAGCTATGACGTGGACAATTATGAGCGGTTTGTCGAAATTCAAAGCGAAACGGCCGTTCGGCATATTGCAGCGCAATATCCGTATGATGTGTTCTCCGAAGATGCGGCTGTGTCGCTGAGAGGGAATGCGGATGAGGTGGCGGCGGAGCTTAACCGTGAATTGCAAATCCGCTTGTCGGTAGCTGGGGTGAAGGTGCTGGAAACTCGTCTCACGCATCTGGCATATGCACAGGAGATTGCAAGTGCGATGCTTCAGAGGCAGCAGGCTATTGCAATCGTATCGGCGCGTTCGAAGATCGTTGAGGGTGCTGTAGGTATGGTGGATATGGCCCTTCGCCAGCTTGAGGAGAACGGCATTAAGCTTGATGATGAGCGCAGAGCCGCGATGGTGAACAATCTGATGGTGGCGATCGTGTCCGATCGTGCCGCGACTCCGGTTATTAATACTGGAACGTTGTACGGCTAGAGGCCAATCCTATGGCAAAAGAAAAGAAAGCATTTCCGCTTCGATTGGATCCGGATCTTCACCGTGCGCTTGAGCAGTGGGCAGCAGATGAATTCCGGAGCGTCAATGGGCACATTGAATTTTTGCTAAGAGAAGCGCTGGGCAAAGCGGGCAGGCTGAAGCGGCCGGTCAAAGAGGATGAATGAATCGGGTTTGCAAGAAGTTAAAGAGCGGCTATCGGGAATGTTCCGATAGCCGCTTTTTGAACGAAAATAGGGTTTATTTTAACCTTGTGTAATAAAACCTTACATGTGAATTGACAATTCCGTATGTTTCGCTCTATACTACGAATTAACGTTAGGTTTTATCACAATTGAATAAAGGCTTTCACGGGTAAATTTGTGTGAGAGCGACAAGTTGTCTAGGGTTCCGTTTAAGCCATTTGCATTGCTCCGCCAGGAGTGAAGTGGATTAAGTTCTGGTCCGAGAGACGGCGTACAGCGATGGAAGCCCGATAGGCTTCAGACTGTATAACACGGAAGGATAAAAGCCTGGGAGACTACTCCCGGGCTTTTCATTATTTTCAAATCATGATAGAGGGAGTGATCCTATGCTGGCTGCGCCATCGAAGAGCGGAACGATTGAAATTAAAGGATTGCAGAAGGTATACGAGTCGAAAAAAAGCCGGTTTGAAGCGCTGCGAGATATTGATCTTACGATTGGCGAGAATGAGTTCCTAACTATAGTTGGGCCGTCCGGCTGCGGGAAATCAACGCTGCTCCGCATGGTTGCCGGCCTTGATGAGCCAAGCGGCGGGTCACTTCAGGTAGACGGCGAGGAAATTATCGGACCAGGCGCCGACCGCGGCATGGTATTTCAAGGCTACACGCTGTTCCCTTGGCTGACCGTACGCGAGAATATCGAATACGGGCTGAAGCTAAAAGGGGTATCCATTCTGGAACGGCGTAAAATTTCGAATTATTTCCTGAAGGTGATTCGGCTGGAATCCTTCGACAAGTCCTATCCCAAGCAATTGTCGGGCGGCATGAAGCAGCGGGTAGCGATCGCGCGCGCGTTAGCTAATCGGCCTAGGGTGCTGCTGATGGATGAACCATTTGGCGCGCTCGATGCGCAGACCAAGCTGGAGATGCAGGAGATGCTGCTTGAGGTGTGGGAGAAGGAGAAGACGACGGTACTGTTCATTACGCATGATATTGACGAAGCTATATTCTTATCGCAGCGAATCGTAGTGATGGGCGCGGGCCCTGGACGTATTTTGAAAGAATTCCGTGTTGAACTGCCGGAAGGCCGCACGCCGGAAGTGCGCGAGCATCCCGATTTTCTTGCTTTGAAGCGAGAGCTGGGACAATTGTTGAAGCATTAAGCTCATCCTCTTCATTCCCATATTCAACGATTCATCATAGGAGGCGTGAAAATGGCAAAAACGACTGAAACAGCAAAAGACCGACGTATTCGAGAGGATCAAGTGGAGTTATCATCTTCTTCGCCCCAAGCACGGCCGCGCCTTCTAAAGGTGCTGGGCATTATCGTTATCGCCATGTTCTTCAGGCATCCTGCAGCTCTCTCCGGAGCGGCAGGATGTTTTTTGTTTAACGGGGCGAAGCGCTGATTCTGATTCAGCCCTACCGAAAAATGACTTCTGCATGCAAGCAAAAGGGAGAAATGGGGAATGCTGAAAAAGGATAATAAGGAAGCGGAGGCACGCAGGCCGATGAGTAGGTTGGCCGCCTTTTCGAAAAGAGATGGAACGTTTGGCTAGAACTGTAATCCGTGCATAAGAATTTGGGAGCGGATGAATACTATGGTCAGATTCAAAATCTTTTGAAGGATGTTTCTTCTTCGTTATAAAAAAGCAGCATGTGTCCAGTCGATTCAAAATCCTCTAGGAAAGCGGGGCAACAAGAAATGAAAGCAACTGGAATTGTACGTCGCATCGATGATCTCGGGCGTGTGGTGATTCCGAAGGAGATCCGCCGTACACTGCGTATTCGCGAGGGTGACCCTCTGGAAATATTTGTAGACCGTGATGGCGAAGTTATTCTGAAAAAATATTCTCCTATCGGCGAGCTAGGCGATTTCGCAAAGGAATACGCAGAATCGTTATTCGAGGGCACCAACCACATTACATTGATCACGGACCGGGATACCATAATCGCTGTTGCAGGAGCTTCAAAGAAAGAGCTGCTGGATAAGCAGGTAGGCGCTGTGCTAGAGAGCTGCATGGAGAACCGCAAGACGCTGGCTGAACCGAATGGCGGAGCCTTTGAGATTGTGAAGGATACGCAGGAAACGTACACCTCTTTCGTGATTGCGCCAATCATCGCGGGTGGCGACCCGATAGGGACGGTCGTGCTGCTCAGCAAGGATGAGTCGGTCAAGATGGCGAATATGGAAACGAAAATGGCAGAGACGGCTGCTGGCTTTTTGGCTAAGCAAATGGAACAGTAGGTTATCTTGTTAGCTGCTAAAAGGGAAGTAAACCGCAAAAAAACGGAAAATGACAGCTTCTTTAATCGAAAGAGATTTCGATTGGGGAAGCTTTTTCAACGTTTGCCATTGTGAGGTATAATAGTTACCAATATCAATGGCAGAACAGCAGGAGTGTGGGGAATGAAACGCAGGCTGGGGAAATCAGGACGAACGACGGGATCGTCCGGGCCTGCAAGCAGGCAAAATGCCGATGGAGAAAAGCAGGCGGCTATGGCAGATGAACGCATAACCGCTGCCACGCTCGAGGAGTCCGCGGCAGGGAAGGATACGGGCGGACTGTCGGGATCATTTGCCGAAGGGCGCGTGGAAACGACTCGCGGATCGAAGGGACTTTTGGCCAGCGGCGTCGTGCTGATGGCAGGCGCGGCGCTGCTATCCAAGCTGATAGGCGTTTTTCAGAAAATTCCGCTGCAAAATTTGGCTGGAGACCGGGTATTCGGCATTTATAACGCAGTTTACCCGTTCTACCAGCTGGCGGCTGTTCTTGCGACGGCAGGCCTGCCTACGGCTGTATCGCTGCTGATCGCGGAACGGCTTCGCAAAGGCAACGATCCGGAGGGGGTTAGGCGGACGCTTTACGCAGCGCTTCTGCTGCTTGGCGTCACGGGAATTGTCGCATTCGGCTTGATGTGGTCGGGAGCGGAGACGACTGCCGGCTGGATAGGCGATTCGGACACGGCGGGGGCTATTCGCTCCGTCTCCTTCGCCCTGCTGCTGTCCCCATTTGTCGCCGCGCTTAGAGGTTATGCGCAGGGGCTGGGCAGAATGGGCTTGTCGGCAGCCTCGCAGGTTGTGGAGCAAATGATCCGCGTAGGCACTATGCTGCTTGTGCTGGCACTCAGCTGGTCGGCCGGCTGGGAGGAGTCGACAATTGCGGCCGGTGTAATGAGCGGCTCGGCGTTCGGGGCATGCGCGGCGCTTGTCGTGCTTGGACTCCAATCATGGCGCGCCCGCAGACGGGAAAAGCTGTCGCCGCAGGCTGGCTTGCTGCGAGCGGAAATGAAGAAGCTTGCCATGATTGCGCTGCCAGTCGCTCTCGGAGCGGCAGTCGTACCTGTTCTCGGTGTCGTCGACGCCTTTATGGTTCCCCGCTTGCTGCAGGAAGGGGGGGCCACAGAGGCGGAGTCTATGTCGTTGTTTGGCATATACAGCCGGGCACAGCCGCTTGTGCAGCTCGTTGTGATGGTTGCGGGAGCGGCTGCGGCCGCGCTTGTTCCAGGGCTTGTGCTCGCTAGAATGCGCGGGGCTTACAGCCAGCTGCGGGTTCAGCTGTCGTTCGCAGAGCGCGCATCGTGGGCTATTGGGGCTGCTGCGGCTCTCGGGCTCGTCATGCTGGCCGAGCCGCTGAATAGGATGCTGTACCAGGATTCCGCAGGTACGTTTTCGTTCGCGCTCGTCGGCTGCACGGCATTAGCCGGCAGTGTCAACGCGATTACGGCGCCTGTCCTTCAAGGGCTGGGCGCGGTGCGCGTTCCCGCCGTGCTGCTGCTCGTTGCGGCGCTGCTCAAAGGCGTGTTCAATGCCGTGCTTGTTCCCCTCTACGGCATTGAGGGAGCGGCTTCCGCCGGCATAGCGGCTCTAACGGCAGCCGCGCTGCTTGGCACGCTGGCGGTCCGCTTTAAGGCAGCCGAAGCGGGCGCTTCGCTCGCCGGCAGCTGGGGCGCGCGGCGCGGCGCCGGAGAAGGGCGGAGGCCGCTGCTCGGCAGCGCGGCCGCAGGCACGGCCCTTGCGCTCGCGGTCATGGCCGCGGCGCTTGCTGTCGCCGAGCGAGCGCTTGGCGCCGCGCTTGGCGGGCTGCCGCCCAGGGCGGCAGCAGCTGCGCTTGCGCTGACGTGCGTAGCCGTCGGCGCTTGCGCCTTTGGCGCCGCGGCTCTGCGCGGCGGCGCTGTAAGCGCGCGCGAATTGCGCGCGTTGCCGGGCGGCGGCGTGCTTGCCGCGCGGCTGCAGCGCTGGCGGCTTATGCCGCGGGCGCGGGAAGAGGAGTGACGACGCGGCAAGCGGTCGCGAGTGCGGTTTATTTGCGATAATGAACGCAAGTATTATTAATTTTTCATAATGATATTGAAGTTTTCGCTATTATGGTCCATTATTACTTTTTGGAGAAAAATAAGGCCTAGCTCTCGGAAAATTGCCGCCAGCTTGGCATGCATGGGGCATGGCTCTACATAAGCATGCAGCATTTTTAAGGATTGCGGCCGGCTTTCCCGCAACAAGTAGCCCTAACGCGATTGTAACTATAAAACAAATCAATCCAAAAGGAGGCTGTCGAAGGATGGCAAATGCACAGCTAACGGTTGTTGGACTTGGCTCAGGCGACCCGGATCAATTGACGCTGGGCGTATGGCGCAGATTGCTTGCCGCGGAGCGTGTTTTCGTACGCACGGAGCAGCATCCCGCCATGTCTTTGCTCCAAGAGAACGATATTGCGTATACGTCGTTCGACTCGCTTTACGAGCAGCATGATTCTTTTCCGGACGTGTACAAGGCTATTGCAGAGACGCTGATCACGGAAGCCAAACGCAGCGCAGAAGGCATAATTTACGGCGTGCCGGGCCATCCGATGGTTGCCGAGCGCACGGTTCAGCTGCTCCGCGAGCAATGCCCTGCAGCCGGCATCGAGCTGCGGATTATCGGCGGCGAGAGCTTCCTGGACCAAGCTTTCGTCAGCTTGGGCATGGATCCTATCGAAGGCTTCGCGCTGCTCGATGCGGCTGAGCTTCAGCCATCGCTTCTCCAGCCGCAGCTTCACACGCTGATCGGCCAGGTGTATGATACGTACACGGCATCGGATGTAAAGCTGGCACTGATGGAGCGATATCCAGATGATTACGAAGTCGTCGTTGGACATGCTTTGGGCGTGCCTGCCGAGCAGCGAATCCTTCGCGTGCCGCTATATGAGCTTGACCGCACGCCAGGCTACGGCAATCTGTCGCTGATCTGGGTGCCGCGCTCAGAGGATGCATCGCTTCGCAACCGTTCTTTTGATAGGCTGCATGAGATCGTATCCATTCTGCGCAGTCCGGAAGGCTGTCCGTGGGATATGGAGCAAACGCATCAATCCATTCGCAAAAATTTCATCGAAGAGCTGTACGAAGCGCTTGAAGCCATCGATAATGATGATCCGGACGGCATGCAGGAGGAATTCGGCGATGTTATTCTCCAAGTGATGCTTCACAGCCAGATGGAAGAAGAGACGGGCGCATTTTCTGTCTATGATGTGATACAATCACTAAACGAGAAGCTTATTTTCCGCCATCCGCATGTTTTTGGAGAGCAAGGGGCCAGTAATGCGCAGGAAGCGCTGGCGAACTGGGAACAAATGAAGGCCGAGGAGAAACGCCTGAAGGGAACCGATGCGGGCCGCAAGTCGGTACTCGATGGCATCCCGCCGGACTTGCCTTCCTTGATGAAAGCCTATAAGCTTCAGAAGAAAGCAGCCAAGGTAGGCTTCGATTGGGATGAGATTGGTCCAGTTCTCGCGAAGATTGAAGAGGAGCTTGCCGAGCTTCGCGAAGCGATAACGTCGCAAACAGAAGAGGAGCAAGCCTCGGAGCTTGGCGACTTGCTGTTCGCGGTGGTCAACGCCTCGCGCTTCATTCATGCCGATCCCGAAGAGGCGCTTGCGCGTACGAACAAAAAATTCCGCAGCAGATTTGCGTATATTGAGGAGCAGCTTCGTATAAGCGGCAAGCAATTTGACCAGACTGATTTAACAGAAATGGATCGCTTATGGGAAGAGGCAAAGCGCCAATCATCGTTTTGATTTCTCATGAATCGCCTTTTTTCGGCACCATTCGCAAAAAAATTTCAAGCAGCGGCAGGATTTATTTGCAGGTAGGCAGAATAAGTATTCTTCGTGAGAGTAAAAATTGGAAGCAACGGCGGCGCCACAAGCGTCGACCACAAATAATGGTAAACAATTAGGAGGATTTTATAATGAACAAAACAGACTTGATCAACAACATTGCAGAAAAAAGCGGTTTGACTAAACGTGACGTTGAAGCGGTACTTAACGGCTTCTTGGGCGAAGTAACCGATGCACTTGCAGGCGGAGACAAAGTACAATTGATCGGCTTCGGTACTTTCGAAACTCGCAAACGTGCTGGACGCACTGGCCGCAACCCGCAAACAGGCGCTCCAATCGAAATTTCGGAAGCAAAAGTTCCTGCATTCAAAGCAGGCAACAAGTTGAAAGAAGCTATCCAATAATCTATGCGATTAGATAAATTTCTTAAGGTATCCCGGCTGATCAAACGCCGTACCGTTGCAAAGGATGTTTCCGAGCAAGGGCGCGTATGGATCAACGGCCGCGAAGCGAAAGCGAGCAGTGCCGTGAAAGCAGGGGATGAGCTCCAAATCCAGTACGGCCAGAAAATCGTCACCGTGCGTATCGAACGCACAGCGGAGACGACCCGTAAGGATGAAGCCGGAGAGCTGTATACCTTGGTGAAAGAAGAGCAACGCCAGCGCGAGAACACGCTCGACTGGGAGAAACCGCAATAACAACGAGGCTGCCTACAAGCATTATGCTTGTAGGCAGCCTTTTTTTGAACTTTATTTTTCTAGTTTTCTTCTCTTATGTGTTTCAATTGTTTCAATTCGGTTTACATATTCGGAGGACTTTTTCATGAATGTTTTGCAGCTCCCCATTCCGGAGTATCGGCGGAAGGGTTTTTCTTTGATCAGTCATGCCATTTCGTTATTTTTCAATAATGTACTGCCCATTTTGTTTATCGTAGCCTTTATTGCTTTGCCGATAGAAGCGATCAAAAATGATTGCTTTTTTGAACCGGATGACAGTGCGCTATTTATCCCGGATAACCGAATGGATAATTTCGTTAAGAACGATCGTATGCTGTTAGTCTTCCTGCAAGAGAAGACAGAGAGAGACGATCAGCCGCAGGATGCTAACGATCAAGCGAGTTAAGTTCTAATTCTCGGCACCGCCCCATAAGCTAGTCTTAACATATAAGGCAGGTTAAGCTTTGTGCTTGCCCCTCTCTTATATTCAACGCAAACCGCATGCCGCGCCGCTTCAGGCCTGCTGGCAGCCGTTTGCGCCTAGACATGTTAAGGAAGCGGAGGACGAGTCTATGGTTGACCAAGGCAAGGGGCAGAAGCGTCAGGAAGTCAAAATGCTTAATCGAAAACTGCTGGAGCTTACGGGCGTCGTGAACGTAGAGAGCTTCGACAGCGAAGAGTTTTTACTTGAGACAGAGCTTGGCTTCCTGGCGGTAAAGGGCCAAAATTTGCATATGAAGCATCTCAGCCTCGAACAGGGAATGGTGGCAATTGAGGGGCTTGTCCATTCGCTCGCCTATATGGATGGCAGCAATGCCTCATCCAAATCCAAAGGATTGTTCGGGAAGCTATTTAAGTGACGCTTAGTATGCAGTGGTTGACGATGGCCGTCATGCTGCTGTCGGGCCTTGGCATGGGAACGGTATTCGACGGCTATCGGGTCGTAACGAATGAGCTGCGGTTCCCGCGCTGGTGGCTCCCGGTGCTTGACGTCATCTATTGGATTGCGGCGGGGCTAATTGTCTTTCGTGTATTGTACGCCAGCAACAATGGCGAGGTGCGGGCGTACGTTTTTATCGGACTGGCTATCGGCATCGTCATCTATTATTTTCTGCTTAGCAGATTCGTCATTGCAATCGTGAAATGGATGATTGGAGCGGTGAGGAAGCTAATCGGATTTATTCTCAAATGTTTGGAAATTCTTGTCGTAAAACCTATCCTGCTGCTCTACAAAGTGCTGATGGTTATTTTTGCGTTTGGGTCTGCGCTCACTATTTTCATCTTGAAAATTGTGATACAATTAGTCCGTCCATTTTGGAAATTGTTTGTTTGGATGGCAGGACCAGCCACAAGGCCGCTTGGCCGCTGGCTATCGCGCTATGCATCCAAATGGCAGCTGAATGAGAAAGCCAGCAGATTGGGACAACAAATCGCTCGATTGTGGGGCAAATGGTTTAGGAGGTAACACCGCTCATGGCAGCAGCAACAGCAGATAATAAGATGCCAGGGAATGCTGGCACGAAACGCCGGTTTAAGCTTTGGATGATGTTCATCGTGCTATTTATGGGCTGGGCGGCGTATACGATCTTTGGCCAGATGCAGCAGAAGAATGCTACCGGCATCAAGCTAAACGCAGTTCAGAGCCAGATAGATGCATCGGTGCAAGAAACCGAAGCGCTCAAACGTCAAGTTGAACGATTAAACGACCCAGAATATATTGAACAGCTAGCAACCAAAGAGCAAGGCATGGTTAAGAAGGGCGTACAGCAAATTTTTAGTGACTAAATAGGGCTCCGAATCGGGTGAACGTCTGTTGACCTTACTTGAACGGTTCGGTTATAATCACGTTAATAGCGTTTTCGCAAAACTTTTAGCATATGCTTATGAACTCAGTTTTGCTTCGCATAACTTTTAGGGAGGAACATTTTATTTTATGGCAATTGAAGTGGGCGCTAAGTTAGAAGGAAAAGTGACAGGCATTACGCATTTTGGGGCATTTGTCGACTTGTCGGGAGGTGTCACGGGTCTTGTTCACATTTCGGAAATTGCTGATAATTACGTCAAAGACGTGAAGGATCACCTGAAAATCGACGATGTCGTGAAAGTAAAAGTGATCAACGTGGACAAAGACGGAAAGATCGGACTTTCCATTAAGCAAGCCATTGACCGGCCAGAAGGCCAACCAGCGCCACAACAACGCGAGCGTCATAGCGGAGGCGGCGGTGGAAGCACTGGCGGCGGTAGTGGTGGTGGTGGTGGTGAACGTTTCAATCGCGGCGGTGGTGGCGGTGGCGGCGGACGTCCCTTCAACAAGCAATCGGCTGGCAGACCTGCATACGGTAAACCGTCATTCGAGGATAAAGTGTCACGGTTCCTGAAAGATAGCGAAGAACGCATCTCCTCTTTGAAGAAGAATACGGAGGGCAAACGCGGCGGACGCGGTGCCAAGCGAGTATAAGCTGAATCGTCATAACACTATACATGGAGCAGAACCCTAACCGGTTCTGCTTTTTTTGCAAATATAAGATTTTTTATGTTTCACGCGATAAAGTATTCTTCTATTTCTACGAGAAACGGATACCCACCTCTTACAGAGGAGGGTATCCGTTTCTTATTGAAATATAGGAAAGTATATCATTTCACCATACTTTCTCTATATGTCTTCGCGAAACGTAAGCTTAGCCGCCAGAGGACGGCTTCAGCCGTTTACGCTTGGTTTATTAGGCATATCTGCTTGATTCATTAAGAAAGCGCTTACTGAATGCTGTCGAAGCGGGGCAAAAAGCGTGTATATAGAACGTAATTGCTTGTATTTGCTACGCTTTTGCACGGTCAGTGTCGTTTAAATTTAACGTTTCGCTTGAAAAAAATACTTTTCTCTCATCCTCCTTCATTCCCGACACGATACAACGTCCTTTCGCCACTATATGGAAAGCAGTCGACACAGAATTTGTTGGCTCATACCAGCAAGGAGGATATGGACGAGACACGGTAATCGTATACGGGGCGTATGTTTGCTAGCCTGTGGGTATGCGCTGCGGAGCCGATTATTTTTGTCGGAAAAAAATTTTTGATGTGTTACGTTAACTGACAAACTTCATGCGGACAACCTCCTATAATGAAAAACACATTACATTCGGAAATGGTGGTGTCTGCTCATGGAAAAGGAAAACGCGGTTGTGCTTCCAGGTGTGAAACGGACTGGTTTAGCTAGAGCGATGATGCAGAAAGGGCGGGAGTGGGCGGCTGCACGCCGGTTCATTCAAGTCATTTTGGCCAAGAAGTGGACATTTTTACTCGTTGGTGTAGCTTTTTTACTTGGAAGAGCGGTTATTCTTGAATCGCTGATGCCGTTCGCTATTGCATACTTTGCAGTCATTTATTTCATGAGGCGAGATATTTACCCATGGGTAGCCATCTCTCTTGTGGCAGGCAGCTGGCTGGCGGCTGATCCAGCGCCTATGTGGATTGCGATGGAAATCGCGGTGTTGTTTTTATTCCTGAAGGGGCTTGAGGCTTATGAGAGGGCTGAGCTTTCTTCGGCGCCAATATTGGTATTCGCATCGACGATATTGGTGCAGATGTTCAGCGTCTTTATTGGGGACGAGCTGAGCTGGTACAATTTCATGCTCGTTGTGGTAGAAGCTGCTCTTGGTTTCGTGCTTACATTGGTGTTCATTCAAGCAATTCCCGTTCTGACGATGACAAAGAAATCTGCCTCGCTCAAAAACGAAGAAATCATATGCTTGATGATATTGCTCGCCTCTGTCATGACGGGGGCTGTTGGGTGGGTGTTTTACGGACTGTCGGCAGAACATGTAATGTCGCGTTATATGCTGCTTCTGTTTGCTTTGGCGGGAGGAGCACCGCTTGGCGCTTCGGTTGGTGTGGTTGCAGGACTCATTCTAAGCTTGGCTGACTTTGGTGCAGTCGTTCAAATGAGCTTACTCGCATTTGCGGGATTGCTGGCTGGCCTGCTGCGTGACGGCGGCAAAATGGCGGCGGCTTTCGGAATGTTGCTTGGCACATCAATTTTATCCATATATGTAGGGAGCCAGGCCGATGTTATGAGCTCGACCTGGGAGTCGGTAGCAGCTGCTACGCTGCTTATGATGACGCCGCGAAGCATGATTCGAACGATTTCCCGTTACGTTCCGGGCACGAATGAGCATGCAAAGTCGCAGCATGATTATGCGAAGCGAGTGCGCGAAGTAACGGCAGACCGCGTGTCGCAATATTCGGAGGTGTTCAAGCAGCTAGCTCGAAGCTTTGGACAGCTTAATAGCAGTGCAACAACCTTAAACAAGGAGGAAGAGATCGGGCACTTTATGAATGCGGTTGCGGAACGAAGTTGTGCAAGCTGCCATCGGCAAAACGCTTGTTGGGAGGACAAGTTCTTTCATACGTACAAAATGATGACGGATATGATGACGGTTGTGGAGGAGGATCGAATTCCGTCTGCCAAGGAAATTCCTAGAGCCTGGTCTGCGCATTGCGTGAAAGCCTCACAGGTGCTTACCGATATGAGACAGCAGTACGAGCTATATCAAAATAATATGCACTGGAAGAAGCAAATATTCGACTCACGCGGACTTGTAGCTGATCAGCTGCAGGGGGTATCGCAGGTTATGGAGGATTTGGCGAAGGAAATTAAACGGGAGGGGCAGACGCTGCATTTGCAGGAGGAGCAAATTCGTGAGGCGGTGGAAGGGCTGGGATTATCGGTTCAAGGCATTGATATCGTAAGCTTGGAGGAGGGAAATGTAGATATTGAGGTGTATCATTCGTTCGGACAGGGCTATGATGAATGCCGCAAAATCATCGCGCCGCTGCTGAGTGACATACTAGGCGAGCACATTGCGGTAAAGTCGGAGATTCCACCATCGAGGAACGGTGAGCCTACGCTGGTTGCTTTCGGATCGGCGAAGCAGTATGAGGTAGAGACAGGTATCGCCGGGGCTGCCAAGGGAGGAGATTTGCTGTCTGGGGACAGCTTCAGCATGGTTGAGCTGGGCAATGGAAAATTCGCCGTGGCAATTAGCGACGGGATGGGAAATGGCGAGCGTGCGAGGCAGGAGAGCAGTGCGGCGCTGTCGATTCTGCAGCAGCTGCTGCAGTCGGGCATGGATGAGAAGCTGGCGGTGAAATCCGTGAATTCGGTATTGCTGCTGCGCTCATCCGATGAAGTATTCGCTACCGTTGATTTGGCGATCGTAGATTTGTACACGGCACAAACGACGTTTATGAAGATAGGCTCTACGCCAAGCTTTATCAAACGAGGAAATGAGGTTATTCCCATTACGGCCAACAACCTGCCTATCGGCATTCTTCAAGATATTGACGTTGATTTCGTATCCATGCAAATGCAGTCTGGAGATACGCTTGTCATGATGAGTGACGGAATATATGATGCGCCGGGATTAGCGGTCAATAAGGAGCTTTGGATGAAACGAATCATAAGCGAGCTGGCAACGGATGATCCGCAAGAAATGGCGGACGCGCTGCTCGAGAAGGTGGTACGACACCATAATGGGGAAATTGTTGATGATATGACTGTGCTTGTGGCACGTATTGATAAGCATTTGCCAGAATGGGCGTCGTTCCGCTTTCCCGGCGTGACACGCATGGAGCGGCCGAGGACGGTGAGCTGATGGTTTTGTAGAGTATTGTGTGAAATAGGCGGCACTTGAACGGTGAGCTAGTGTGCGCTTTCAGATGACCACAGAAAGGATCAAGCCTTTGTTCGTCGGCTTATTTATGGCTGGCGGCCATTAGGCTTTTTATTTGTTGAATCGATGAATGGAGAAAGGGAGGGTTAAGGCTGGAGCTTCTATTGCTCTTTACCACGGTGGCGATTCGATGAAACAGGGTCTATGCTACTATTTAGCTTACATACAGAATAAACCGATGAAAGATATAGGGAATATACATATATGATGAGCGGCAATTGCCGATTTAAAGGAAGATTATCGATCTTTTGCTAGTCTAGCTGTTTATCCCTCTCAAAAAAGGCAAAGCTAATAGAAAGGCTGAGTCCAAGCCTAAGCTTACGATGCTGTGTTTGATTCTCAAACACTTGAGGAGGGTAAACGATAATGAAACAAATATTGTTAATTACGGATGGCTGCTCGAATGTAGGGCTTAGTCCGGTGGTGGCGGCCGCGCATGCACAATCGGAGGGGATATCCGTAAATGTGGTCGGCGTGCTTGATCACGGAGACGTGGGGGAGCTCGGTGCTGCAGAGATTGACGAGATTGCGCGGGCGGGCGGCGGGCTCAGCAGAATGGTCAATATGCGTCAGCTGTCTCAGACCGTGCAGATGATGACGCGCAAGACCGTGGTGCAGACGATTCAGCTTGCGGTGCAGAAGGAATTGAAGCAGGTACTCGGGAACGCGTCGATAGAGGCGCTGCCGCCGGAGAAACGCAGCGATGTCGTGCGCGTTATCGATGAGCTTGGTGAGACGTCGAGGCTCCAAGTGGCTCTGCTGATCGATGCCAGCGCCAGCATGAAGCCGAAGCTCGCGGCAGTAGAGGATGCTATCCATGATTTGATGCTAAGTCTTCAAGCAAGGCAAGGGAAGAGCGAAATATCGGTTTTTCATTTCCCTGGATCCAGGCATGGCGACGACTGCATATTGGACCTCGATTGGACGAGTCACCTGAACGGCGTACACGCCATCTTCCCGAAATTGCAGATGGGCGGAACGACGCCTACAGGTCCTGCGATTATGCATATTGTTGATTTTTATCGCAAGGGCGATTATGGTAGACAGAGCAGAGATGAAACGGATGGGATGATGAGTGACTACGTCGTTTAAGGTTGACCTTCGCCGCGGGATGATGGTGACCGGCAAGTGGAAGCAAGGGAGATACCGGGTGGAGAGGTTGCTTGGTGAGGGCGCAAACGGTAAAGTATATCTCGTACAGCGCGACCGCAGCTGGTATGCGATGAAGCTTGGCATCGATGCGCTTGATCTTCAATCTGAAGTTAATGTGCTGCAATCTATTGCCAAGCAGAAGCAGCATGGGCAAGAGTCTTATTTATTTGACGTGGACGATTTATATGGACCGGACGGCAGAGAATACCCTTTTTATGTAATGCGTTACGTGCTGGGATCCAAAACGGACGACTTCTTGAAGCGGCAAGGCGCAGAATGGTTTCCGCTGGTAGGCCTTAATTTGCTAGGAAAGCTGGCGAAGCTGCATCAAGCAGGTTGGGTGTTTGGCGATTTGAAAGTGGAGAATGTGCTGGTTGCCGATTATGGTCATGTCGAACTTGTCGATTATGGCGGCGTGACGGCAGTTGGCAAGAGCATCCGGCAATTTACAGAAATCTATGACCGAGGTTATTGGAATGGTGGCTCCCGCTCTGCGGACCCGCAGTATGATCTATTTTCATTCGCGGTCTTGTGTATACAGCTGCATGAGCCTAAGCGGCTGCAGCATTTGACAGTAGAGCTGTTGCCGCAGAATCGCTCTGTCGGTGAGCTTATGCAGATCGTGGAAAACAGTCCGGCCTTGAAGCCTGTTGCAGGCTGGCTGCAGAGGGCATTTGCCGGTCAATTCGCGGATGCGGGCGATGCTTCAGCAGCATGGCGTTCGTTGATGCATAGGCGTGACACCCATAGGTCGTCCTCGACACCTTTCTGGCTAAAGGGGCTTGCAGCCGCTTCTGCCGTGCTGCTAGGAATATCGGTATATTGGCTGCTGCGTAATTTGATGTAGCGGCAGCATGGAAATGAAGGTGAGGTATTACCTATGAATTTGCAGATGGAACTAGAGAAGGAAGCGGAGGATCGGGGGTTTTGGTCTCCTGGTGATGGCATCGTTGTTGCCGTATCCGGCGGTCCGGACTCCATGGCGCTTCTGCATATGCTCTCTTCTATCGCTAAAAGAAGTGCTATTACCATTATTGCGGCACACGTTAATCACGGCTTTCGCGTGGAGGAATCTGCGCACGAGATGGAGGTCGTTCAATCTTTTGCGGAGCAGCTTGGCGTCGTATTCGAGTCGGTTACGCTTGATATGCCGGCTTATATAGAAGAAACCCGCATGAACGGGCAAGCTGCCTCGCGCGAGCGGCGATATGCATTCCTGCATCAAATTGCCGAACGGTATCAAGCCTCGCGCATCGCGCTTGCACATCATGCGGATGATCAAGCCGAGACGGTGCTTATGCGAATAGTCAGAGGAGCAGGTTTAACAGGACTTGCCGGAATGTCTCTAAAAAGAAGAGAAAAAAACGTGGAACTTATTCGTCCGCTGCTTCGTATGAACAAGTCAGACCTTCTGCGTTACTGCGAAGAGCATCATATTCCTTACTGTACGGATAGCAGCAACAAGGAACGCTATTATTTCCGAAATATCATTCGGCTAGATATTTTGCCTTATCTGTCCAGACATAATCCACAGATCTCCCAATCGCTTCAGCGGCTTGCAGAAGTGGCGGGTGCGGAAGATGATTGGATGGAGAAACAAACCGATGCATTATTTGCGCAGCTCGTAACGTTATCCCCCAATGAATGCGCGATTAGCTGCCTTGATTTGCGCGGTCTCCACGTCGCTTTACAAAGGAGATTGATTAAACTAATATTAAGTTATCTTTCTAAGGAAACGGAAAAGATATCCTTCGAGCAGATTGAGACGATGCGGTTAGCCGCTTCCGCGCAAGCGCCGGCAACTTGGCGTACGGATGCTGGCGCCGGTATTCGCTGTGTTCGCGAGTACGACGGGATGCGCTTCATTTGTGAATCCCAGCTTTCGTCAGGAGAGGCAAGCGACTATTGGTATGAGGCGGTTTTGGATGAGAATAGCCTTGCGGTTGAACCGAGCGGCTGGACGTTTGAGTTTGTCCGAGCGTCCGCGAGTGATGACTGCAAACCCGTTTCACGCTACGAGGCCTGCTTTGATGCTTCGGAGTTAACGTATCCGCTCGTCGTTCGAAATCGTCGGCCGGGCGACAGAATTCAAGTTTTAGGATTAAATGGCTCGAAAAAAGTGCAAGATATGTTCGTTGACGAGAAGATTGCACCGTTGAAGCGAGAGCTATATCCGCTCTTGTTCGACGCAGCAGGGAAATTGCTCTGGATTCCCGGCATCCGCAGATCGAGTCACGCGCTTACGAGCGAGCACACCAAGGATGTGTTGTTCATAAAGGCGCGAGGCGAATAAGAAGCACTGGTACACTCATAAACATAGTTAAGGCGTAGGGGGATTTCTACTTTGCAGAACGATATTCAAGAAGTATTGTACGACGCGCAGCAAATCGGTGATAAGGTAAAAGAGCTTGGCGAAACGCTAAGCAAAGATTTCAACGGGCGCAACCCGCTCGTTATTTGTGTTTTGAAAGGCGCTTTTATTTTCATGGCCGACTTGGTTAAGGAAATGACAGTGCCGCTCGAAATTGATTTCATGGCTGTGTCCAGCTACGGACAATCAACCAAATCTTCCGGAGTCGTGAAGATCATCAAGGATTTGGACGTCTCGGTTGAAGGCCGCGATGTACTTATTGTTGAGGATATTATCGATAGCGGGCTAACGCTCAGCTACCTCATCGATGTTCTGGAGCGTCGTAATGCAAAGTCGGTTACGGTTGTAACCTTGTTCGATAAGCCAGCTCGCCGCACCGTTGAGCTTGAGGCTGACTACAAGGGATTTACGCTACCGGACGAGTTTGTTGTCGGTTATGGTTTGGATTTCGCGGAAAAGTACCGCAATCTCCCTTATATCGGCATTTTGAAGCCGCAGGTTTATGAGAAATAGTTGCGATTCACCCGTACATGCCCTTCTCCGTACACCTCTATTGTTATGGAAAGTCATGATATGGTAAAATATTTTAAGCGTCTGAGAGGAGGTTGGGGATGAATCGGATCATCCGTAATACTGGTTTTTATTTAATTATATTTTTGGTGACCGTTGGGATTTTTCAATTTATCAGCAGCCAAAATAACACGACCGTTGGATTGCGATACGATGAACTCGTAAATGCAATTGAATCAGGAAATGTTAAAGAGTTAAGTCTTAAGTACGAGAACCAATCTTATTTTGTTTCCGGTAAATATAAAGTGAAGCCTGCAGATGCTGAAAACGATCAATTCGTATCGAGGACGGGCATTAGCGCCGAGCCTAAGATAGCTGAATGGTCGAAACAGTACGGTTTTGCTTATGAAACGAAGGAAATGGATCAACCTAGCATCTGGCTAACGTTCCTTACCTCCATTATTCCTTTTGTTATCATCTTTGTCCTGTTCTTCTTCTTAATGAATCAAGCGCAGGGCGGCGGCGGCAAAGTGATGAACTTTGGCAAGAGCAAAGCGCGGCTTTACGATAACGAGAAGAAACGGATTACCTTTGATGATGTCGCCGGGGCTGATGAGGAGAAGCAAGAACTCGTCGAAGTGGTTGACTTCTTGAAGGATCCGCGGAAATTCAACTTGGTTGGTGCTCGCATACCTAAAGGTGTATTGCTTGTGGGTCCTCCAGGTACAGGTAAAACCTTGCTTGCCCGTGCAGTGGCCGGTGAAGCAGGCGTGCCGTTTTTCAGCATTTCGGGTTCTGATTTCGTTGAGATGTTCGTCGGTGTCGGCGCATCCCGTGTTCGCGACTTGTTCGAGAACGCAAAGAAAAACGCTCCTTGTATTATCTTTATCGATGAGATTGATGCTGTAGGCCGTCAGCGCGGCGCCGGACTTGGCGGCGGGCATGACGAGCGCGAGCAAACCCTCAATCAATTGCTGGTTGAGATGGATGGCTTCGGCGCTAACGAAGGAATTATTATCGTTGCGGCAACTAACCGTCCAGATATTCTCGATCCAGCCCTTCTTCGTCCGGGCCGCTTTGACCGTCAAATTACGGTTGACCGTCCAGATGTGAAAGGCCGCGAAGCGGTATTGAAAGTACATGCGCGCAATAAGCCGTTAGCTAAGGATGTTAAGCTTGAGGTTATCGCGAAGCGCACAACTGGTTTCAGTGGTGCAGATCTTGAAAACTTACTTAATGAAGCGGCGTTGCTTGCAGCGCGTCGGAACAAAAAAGATATTGCAATGGTTGAGGTTGACGATGCGATCGATCGGATCATTGTCGGTACGGAGAAGAAAAGCCGTGTTGTCAGCGACCGTGAGAAACGAATTGTCGCTTACCATGAAGCGGGACATACAATTGCAGGCTTTTTCTTGGAGCATGCGGATATGGTTCATAAGGTTACGATTATTCCTCGCGGACGCGCTGGCGGTTACGTCATTATGCTTCCGAAAGAAGATCGTATGCTTGTAACGAAGCAGGAGCTTCTCGATAAAATTACCGGCTTGCTTGCTGGCCGCGTCGCGGAAGAGCTCTTTATTGGAGAGATTGGAACGGGCGCTTACAGCGACTTTAAACAAGCGACAAGCATTGTACGCGCAATGATTATGGAGTACGGTATGAGTGATAAGCTCGGACCGATGCAATTCGGCAGCTCGCAAGGCCAAGTATTCCTTGGCCGCGATATCGGGCATGAGCAGAACTACTCGGATGCCATCGCCTATGAGATCGATCAAGAAATGCAGTCCATTATTACGGATTGTTATGATCGTGCGAAGAAGTTGTTGTCCGAGAAGAGCAAGGAAATGCATTTGATTGCCCAAACGCTCCTTAGTGAAGAAACGCTTGAGCTTGAGCAAATCAAACGTTTAGTCGAAACAGGTTCTTTGAATGGGGCCTTACCTTCCGACGGAGCAGCAGATACGATTGAACCAACAACAGAGCCGATTGTAGAAACGATTGGCGACGTAAAGGTTCGTATCCAAACTCGTGAGCAGGATGAAGTGAAAGGTCCAAGCTTAGAAAAACGCGACAACACAGACGAACCAGACAAGAACGAGTAGATTATTGGAGTTATGGCTAGCTATAGTCGTTCTGCTACTTGTAAGAGTAGCGGGACGACTATTTTTTACTTTATTAATGTTCGGATTTAGCCTATAATACACGTATAAACCACAAGCGGAAAAACAAGAAAGCTAACGTGAAGGTTTATATTTTTTTGGCTGTATATTACATAAATGTTACATTGATATAAAATCAATGATTTTGTGTCACAAAACCTGACATTAAATCATTGACGTTTATTTTTTTGTAACTATAATGAAATAATAGCGGCCAGTAACAGCAAGACTAAGAAGGTATAACAGGGGTTGCACAGCTTTAACAAAACAAGAAGCAAGGGAGAGAACACGCATGAAAAAAACATTTAGTCTAATGCTCGTGATGATGATCGCGTTGACACTTGTATTGTCGGCTTGCGGAGCAAAGAATAACAATGAGGGCGGAACAAACGGAGGTGCCAACGAAGGTACCAACGAAGGTACTAAAGTAGAGTCCGATGGATCGGGTAAAGACTTTAAGATTGGTATGGTAACGGATGTTGGCGGCGTACATGACAAATCCTTTAACCAAAGCGCATGGGAAGCTCTTGAGACTGTAACGGCCGAAACGGGTGCTGTTACGAAGTTTCTAGAGAGCAAAGGCGAAGCGGATATGGAGCCGAACCTGAACAGCTTCGTTAAAGAAGGCTACAACCTGACTTGGGGTATCGGTTTCTTGTTCAACGATGCACTAAGCAAAGTGGCAAAAGAAAACCCGGATGCTAAGCTTGCTGTTATCGACAGCGTAATTGAAGCGCCAAACGTTGCTTCCATTACTTTTGCTGAGCATGAAGGTTCTTTCTTGGTAGGCGTTGTTGCAGGCCTTATGACGAAAACAAATAAAATCGGTTTTGTAGGCGGAATGGAAATTCCGGTTATCAAAAAATTTGAAGCTGGTTTCAAAGCAGGCGTTGCTGCTGTTAAGCCGGATGCTAAAGTTGAAGTTGACTATACAGGCGACTTCGGTAAGCCTGACCTTGGCAAACTGGCTGCTGCTACGATGTACGATGGCGGCGTAGATATTATTTTCCACGCAGCTGGCGGAACGGGTAACGGTGTTTTCAACGAAGCGAAAGCACGTAAAGACAATGGCGATGCCGTTTGGGTTATCGGCGTAGATAAAGACCAATCGCTGGAGTTCGGCGATGAAATCACGCTTACTTCGATGATGAAGGGCGTAGAAGCTGCCGTTCATAAAGTATCCAAGGACTTGATCGCAGGCAATTTCGCAGGCGGTACAACACAAGAGCTTGGCTTGAAAGATGATGCTGTAGGCTTGCCGGATACATCTTCCAAGAACGTCCCTGCTGATGTACTTGAAAAAGTGGCAGAATACAAAGCAAAAATCGTTAGCGGCGAAATCAAAGTGCCTACTGAATAGTTTTCACTATTCCTTGGTATCCTTTGTTTGAGGTTCGTTTGCAGATTGCATCAGACAAGACCGGCTTCGGCCGGTCTTTATTCTTTTTTATTTTAAGAAATATGTGTATAATGTGCTTGCGCTACATGTTTTTATAGCGGTAGAACCGGGGAGATGATAAGGAATGGACCGGAGCTTAACGGCAGTACAGTTAAAAGGAATAACGAAACGGTTTCCTGGGTTGGTAGCTAATGATTCCATTAATTTCGAGTTGAAAAAAGGCGAAATTCACGCCTTGCTTGGCGAGAACGGTGCAGGCAAATCAACACTGATGAACATTTTGTTTGGGTTATATCAGCCTGACGAAGGCGAGATTTGGATTAACGGGAAACAGACAGTTATCGAGGGTGCTTCGCGGGCTATCGAATTAGGAATCGGAATGGTGCATCAGCATTTCAAGCTCGTACAACCTTTCACGGTTGCAGAGAATATTGTGCTTGGCAATGAGCCTGTAAAGGGGCTGAAAATTGACTATAAGCTTGCAAATGAGAAGGTTCGGACAATCTCTGAACGTTATGGTCTGAAGGTAGACCCTCAGGCGCGAATTAAAGATATTACGGTCGGCATGCAGCAACGCGTAGAAATTTTAAAAACGTTGTACCGGGGAGCGGAAATCGTCATTTTTGACGAACCGACTGCCGTATTGACCGTGCAGGAAATTGAAGAGCTCATTGAAATTATTCGAAATCTTGCCGCAGAAGGCAAATCGATTATTATCATTACGCATAAGCTGAAAGAGGTTATGGCCCTTGCGGATTCTGTAACCGTTATTAGACGAGGCAAGGTGATCAAGACCGTCACAACCGATGAAACGAATGAGCAGCAGCTTGCTGAACTTATGGTGGGCCGGGATGTTTCCTTTGAAGTGAAGAAAACAAAACGCGAGCCTGGCGAGGTTATTCTGGCGGTGGACAACCTGAAGATGAAAGGCGAGCAAGGCAAAAATGCATTGAACGGCGTCAGCTTGGATATTCGGGCCGGCGAGATTCTAGGCATTGCAGGCGTTGACGGGAACGGGCAAAGCGAGCTTATCTATGCGATAACGGGTATGCGGAAGGTCGAAGGAGGCGCTGTGAAGCTGAACGGGCGCGATATGACGAACCATTCCCCTCGTGATGTATCGGTTGCAGGCGTTGGCCATATCCCGGAGGACAGGCATAAGCATGGCCTCGTGCTGGACTTCAGCGTCAGCGAGAACATGATCCTCAACACTTATTTCGAACCGGAATTCGGGAAAACGATGTTTATTGATTATAAAGCGATGGATACGCTCTCGGATAAGCTGGTCAAAGAGTTCGATGTCCGCTCATCCGGCATTCACACGCATGCACGCGCGCTGTCTGGGGGCAATCAGCAGAAAGCGATAATCGCAAGGGAGTTGCACAAGGATCCCGATCTGCTTATTGCGGTGCAGCCGACACGGGGGCTTGATATCGGAGCAATTGAATATGTGCATAAGCGTCTAGTACAAGCCCGGAACGAGGGCAAGGCGATTCTGCTCGTCTCTTTTGAGCTTGATGAGCTTTATGCTTTGTCCGACCGCATAGCGGTTATGTACGAAGGCAGGCTGATGGGCGAAGTAGACGCAGAGAAAAGAGACGATCAACAGCTGGGCCTTATGATGGCCGGCAACAAGGCAACAGCCGACGGGAGAGGATAGCGCGCATGGAAATGTTGAGAAAAATATTTAGTAAATCGTCTATCCTCATACCTTTGGTTGCGATCATCCTCGGTCTAATCGTAGGTGCAATTGCGATGCTGGCTGGCGGATACAATCCGATTCTTGCCTATTCGTCCCTGCTGGATAAGCTGTTCAGCACGCCTTACAATCTTGGTGAAGCGATTCGAGCCATTACACCGCTCATATTTACCGGTCTTGCGGTATCGTTTGCATTCCGTACCGGATTGTTCAATATCGGGGTAGAAGGTCAGTTTGTCATGGGTATGACAGGCGCAACGATCATCGGCGTTTTGCTCGATCTACCGTGGTACATCCACGCTCCTCTCGCCATCATAACAGGCGCGGTATTCGGCGGCTTGTGGGCAGGCATTGCGGGTTATCTGAAAGCGAAGCGCGGCGTTAACGAGGTTATTTCCTCTATCATGCTCAATTGGATTGCCTTGTTTCTGTCCAACTTCATCGTTGCGAAGTTCCTTGTGGAAAAGGGACAACAGAAATCGATGACGGTTCATGAATCCGCTATGGTCAAAATCGATTGGCTGATCAAGCTGACGGATAATGCCCGTATGCACTGGGGAACCATCATTGCGATTGTCTGCGTTATCGTATTTTACATCGTACTATGGCGGACAAAGCAGGGCTATGAGCTGCGTGCAGTTGGCCATAATCCCGATGCAGCCCTTTATGCGGGGATGAATGTCAATGTAACGATGGTGAAATCGATGTTCATAAGCGGTGTGTTTGCGGGCCTTGGCGGGGTTTTTGAAATTCTAGGTGTATTCGGCAATCAAACTGTGATGGCTGCTTCTCCTGGCTATGGGTTTGACGGTATCGCAGTAGCGCTGCTTGGTGGCAATACCCCGATTGGCGTTCTGTTAGGCGCTGTTTTATTCGGCGGACTAAGCTATGGCTCGGCTGGTATGAGCTTTGGTGCAGGCGTTCCTCCAGAGGTTGTTCGCATCGTGATCGGCGCCGTCATTTTCTTCGTTGCTTCGCATGGATTAGTGAAGTGGTTCCTAAAGCCTTTTCTAAATAAACGTGCGAGCAAGCGGAAGGAGGCGGCGTAGATGGACGTACTTGAAATCATTGGACAGCTCATAAATACAACGCTTGTCTTTTCTACCGCGCTGATCTTTACAGCGCTTGGGGGAATGTATTCGGAGCGCTCGGGTGTCGTTAACATTGGTCTTGAAGGTTTAATGGTGTCAGGCGCGTTTGCTGCGGCTGTCGCTACCGAATATGCGATTCAAGCGGGTCTTGGCGGCGTTTCGCCGTGGATTGGTTTTATCGCGGCAGCTATCTACGGCGTGCTGTTCTCATTGCTTCATGCGATATCGACCATTACGTTTCGGGCGGATCAAACGGTCGTGGGCGTCGTTATTAATATTTTATCGTTAGGTTTATCCCTATACCTGACAAAGAGCCTGTACGCGGGCTCGGGGCAAACACCTCTTCTTGAAAATGTGTTTCATAAATGGCAGATTCCGTTTTTATCGGATATACCGCTGCTTGGCAGGGCGATATTTACCGCTTACCCGACAACTTATATCGCGCTCGCCCTTGCTGTTATCAGCTACTTCATTCTGTTCCGTACTCCTTTTGGGCTGCGTCTTCGCGCTGTAGGCGAGCATCCGAGCTCGGCGGATACAGTTGGGATTAGCGTGACAAAGTATCGTTACATCGGGGTTCTGCTTAGCGGAGCACTAGCCGGTCTTGGCGGCGCGACGATTACTTTGACCACGACAAGCAGCTTCGCGCATAATACAATTTCGGGCCAAGGCTTCATCGCGCTTGCCGCGTTGATATTTGGCAAATGGAATCCGCTTGGCTTAGTAGGCGCGGCTATGTTCTTCGGTCTCGCACAAGCGCTCAGAAGCTTTATGCAGCGATTTGAATTCGCACAGCAAATTCCGGCGGAGTTCTTCTATATGCTGCCTTATGTATTGACCTTGATCGTTCTAGCGGGTGCCGTTGGCCGTTCCAATGCACCTTCTGCGCTTGGTCAGCCATACGATCCAGCGAAGCGTTAATTGAAAAGAAAAGTCTCTTTCCATTGAGGAGAGAGACTTTTCTTTTTAAAATATAAGACTTATACGCACGCGATAAAGTATTCTTCTATTTCTACGAGAAACGAATACCGTCTATTTGCAGAGGACGGCGAAGCCGTTTCTTCTTGTGTAGCAGTGCATCCGATCCCAACTGCTTAATTGCCTAATATCGCCATAATAGGCGTGGATCGTCGAAATGGCTCGGATTTTATGCTAAGAAAGCCCGTTTGCTGCGAATGCTGCCCGGATACAGCTATAAGAAAAATTAATTTGGAATAGTAGGCCCAAAAAGGGCTTTCACGCATTGACAGTAGCATCTACCGCGTGTAAATTAAAACTTAATCAAATGAATTTATCCCTTTTGGTTTAAACTATAGGTAAGCGACTTTCTAAGTTTGTGCATCAATTCACAAAGTTGAGCTTGCCGTATAACGGAATGGGCATACCCCATCCCTCATAAGAGGAGAGGATCTACTGTGGAAGCACTGGCGCTGGAACGCAAAGCGGAGCAAAACCGCGAGCTGCGTGAACGGTTGTTACAGTTGAAGAAAGAACGGAATGCTATTATTCTAGCTCATTATTATCAGCGTGATGAAATACAAGAGGTAGCAGATTTCCGGGGCGACTCCTTCTTGCTTGCGCAGAAGGCAGCCCAGACAGATGCTGACGTTATCGTTTTCTGCGGCGTTCACTTTATGGGTGAGAGCGCTAAGATTCTTGCGCCTAACAAAACGGTTATTATACCCGATGAGCGCGCCGGCTGCCCAATGGCAGACATGGTCAGTGTCGATGGTTTGCGCAAGCTGAAAGCGCAGCATCCGAACGCAAAGGTTGTCACCTACATTAACTCGTCTGCAGAAATTAAAGCAGAGACGGATATTTGCTGTACATCAGCAAACGCGGTTAAGGTTGTGAACTCGGTTGAAGGCGATGAAGTGATCTGGGTACCGGATAAAAACCTTGGCCACTATGTGCAGCAGAACACCGATAAGAAGATGATTATCTGGGAAGGCTACTGCAACACGCATGACATGCTTACGGTAAAAGACGTTGAGGAAATGAAAGCAAAATATCCCAACGCACAGTTTGTTGTCCATCCAGAGTGCCGTCCCGAAGTTGTGGAACTAGGTGACTTTGTCGGTAGTACAACAGCCATTATCAAATATTGCAAGGAATCCGATTGCCAAGAGTTCATCGTAGGCACGGAGGATGGAACTGGCTACCAGCTTCGTCTAGACAGCCCGGGCAAGACCTTCCATTTTGCATCCAAATATTTGGTTTGCCCGAATATGAAGGTGAATAATTTGAAGAAGCTTGTCAAAGCTTTGGAAACGATGCAGCCTCAAATTTATGTACCGCCTCATGTTGCGGATCAAGCCCGTCTTTCCTTGGAGCGCATGCTGCTTGTGAAGTAAAAAACGCTGCTTTTATGCTCGCAAGATTAGCTTCGCTGCAAATTTTTTGCCTATATTCCATGAAAAGACGTAAGCAGACGGCAGTGAGCCGGGTTTCACCGTTTACGCTTGGGGGAGCCATGATGATTCCTAGATATTTAGTAGATGTGCAGCTAAGTGAGCTGCCTGTTGTTGAAAAAGATGTCATCGTAATCGGGGCCGGCATTGCCGGTCTTTTTACCGCTATACGGGCAAGTGAGAATAACTCCGTTCTAATGATTACGAAAAAATCGCTGCTCGACAGCAATACAAGGTATGCGCAGGGCGGTATCGCCGCCGTTATATCTGACGAGGATTCCCCTGCATACCATAGACAGGACACGCTTATAGCGGGGGCCGGACTATGCTCGGATGAAGCCGTCGATGTATTAGTGCATGAGGGCCCCAAAGGCGTTCGCAGCTTAATTAAAATGGGAACGCAATTCGACTTGGAGAATGGCGAGTTTGCGCTGACGAAGGAAGGCGCCCACAGCCAGCGGCGGATATTGCATGCCAACGGTGACGCTACCGGCTTCGAGATTGTTCGGGCTTTATCGGAAACCGCGGTTGCGAATGATCAAATCGAGGTGTGGGATGACCACTTTGTGATCGATTTGGTCACACAAGACGGCGTTTGCTGTGGCGCTATCGTGCAAAAGCCGGGCGGACAGCGTTTATTCGTCAAAGGCAAAGCCGTTATTCTCAGCTCAGGCGGTGCCGGGCAGCTATACCGCTATACAACAAATCCTGAGGTCGCAACAGGAGACGGCATTGCCATGGCTTACCGAGCTGGAGCATACATACAGGACGTAGAGTTCATTCAATTTCATCCGACTTCACTCTGTTACCCTGGAGCGCCGAGATTTTTAATTTCAGAAGCTGTTCGGGGCGAGGGTGCGTATCTTCGCAATATCAGGGGAGAACGATTCATGGAGCGTTATCATGAGCAGCTGGAGCTGGCTCCTAGGGACGTTGTTGCGCGCGCAATCGTTAGCGAAATGGAAGAGACGAAGTCCACCTTTGTTTATATCGATATTACGCATGAATCACCGGAGATGGTCAAGCACCGTTTTCCTACTATATACGAATACTGTTTGAGATATGGCCTTGATCTGACCTCGGATTGGATTCCGGTAGCCCCAGCCATGCATTATATGATGGGCGGAGTGAAAACGGACTTAAATGGAGAAACAAACATTAAGCGTTTGTTCGCATGCGGAGAGGTTTCATCAACCGGCGTACATGGGGCTAATCGGTTGGCAAGCAATTCGCTGTCTGAAGCGATCGTGTTTGGCAGACGAATTATTAAGCGAATCGAAGAGCTCTCGGAAAATACCATTATCCCCGTTATCGATAAAGACACGAAGCGCAGCAGCACCTCGATTCAAGCAGTCGTCGAAAGACGGCTTAAGCTGCAAAAAATAATGGTTCGTTATGCAGGCTTGAGACGGGATGCCAAAGGGTTAATCAAAGGGCTGGAGGAATTGAAGCGTCAGCTTCCGATCTATCAGTCAGTACTAACTGAACGTGAAGAATTTGAATTTGCTAATTTGCTTACATGCGCTTTGCTGACGACAGAGGCGGCGCTCTCTCGCGAGGAAAGCCGCGGAGCGCATTATCGTGAGGATTTCCCGGCTCGCGACGATGAAATGTGGAGAAAGCATACGGTGTTACACCGTCTATATGGACTGACGGAGGAGCGAATAGAGAATGTTTGAATGGACGGCAGGCGGATATGATACAGCGGTGCGCGAGCAAATTCGCGGCTGGCTTGCAGAGGATATTGGCAGTGGAGACATCACGACAGAGACGACTATACCAAGGGATTCGCGTTCCAAGGCTGTTATCCATGTCAAAGAAAGCGGTATTGTTGCTGGAATTCCAATCGCTAAGCTTGTATTCGAGGTCGTGGATGCATCACTTGTATTCCAGCCTCATGTTAACGACGGGGATCATGTCGCTAAAGGAACGGTACTTGCTACAGTAGAAGGCAGCACGCACAGCTTGCTTATAGGGGAACGACTAGCGCTTAACCTGATGCAAAGGCTGTCCGGCATTGCGACGAAGACGGATGCATTTGTCCGCGCGCTTGAAGGTTTGCCGGTAAGGCTTGTCGATACGCGCAAGACGACGCCAGGCCACCGCATGCTTGAGAAGTACGCAGTGCGCGTAGGCGGCGGAGCCAATCACCGTTTCGGTTTATATGATGCTGTTATGATCAAGGATAACCATATTAAAGGTTCAGGCGGCATTCGTGCTGCTGTTGAGGCTGCACGCAGCAAAATCCCCCATACGATGAAAATTGAAGTGGAGGCGGAATCGCTGGAGCAAGTAGGCGAAGCGCTCGCTTGCGGGGCGGATATTATTATGCTGGACAATATGTCTCCGTCTCTGATGAAAGAAGCCGTAGCTCAAATCAAGCAAGCTTCCCCCCATGTTATCGTAGAAGCGTCAGGCGGCGTTTCATTAGAAACAATAAAGGGTATTGCAGATTGTGGTGTCGATGTCATTTCTGTTGGAGGATTGACCTATTCCTTCCACGCGCTGGACATTAGCTTGGATTTGAATGCGAAGAAGGGTGGGGAACTGCTTTGATCCTCGTCATTGACGTCGGAAACACGAATATCGTACTAGGCATTTACAAAGGAAAAGAGCTCCTTCATCATTGGCGTCTAAGCACGAATCGTTCTGCGACAGTAGATGAATACGGCATAAACATCCATAACCTGTTTCATTATGCTGGCGTAAAGCTTGAGCAGATGGAAGGGGTCATTATTTCCTCCGTTGTGCCTCCATTAATGCGGACACTGGAGCAGCTATGTCTGAAATATTTGCGAAAAATCCCTTTAGTTGTAGGTCCTGGCGTGAAAACCGGATTGAATATCCGTTATGAAAATCCGCGTGAGGTCGGCGCCGATCGCATCGTTAATTCAGTGGCGGGTATCGTTAAATACGGATCGCCGCTTATTGTCGTTGATTTCGGTACGGCAACGACATTCGACTATATTGATGAAGGCGGCAATTACTTAGGCGGAGCAATCGTTCCGGGCATAGGCATTTCGACTGAAGCGCTTTACCAGCGCGCGGCCAAGCTACCGCGTATTGAACTTGTAAAGCCGAAAAGCGTCATAGGCAGAAATCCGGTTACTTCGATGCAGGCTGGTATTATTTTTGGCTATGCGGGTCAAGTAGATGGCATTGTCAAACGGATACGTACCGAATTTGGCGTTTCACCGCGCGTAATTGCCACTGGAGGGCTTGCGGAGTTAATTGCCGCTGAATCGGAAACGATAGAAGAGGTCGATCCGCTGCTGACCCTAGAAGGTCTTCGAATCATATATGAACGCAATCAGGAGGGATTATAATGGATAATCAGCTGAAGGACGTGCTGGTGCGAGGAACGGCATGGGGCGGTAAAATACGAGTGTTTGCGGCTCGCACGACTCAGCTCGTTGAGGAGCTCCGCCAAAGGCATGATACCTATCCAACGGCTACGGCCGCCCTTGGTCGGACATTGACGGCAGGAGCCATCATGGGAGCCATGCTGAAAGGGCAGGAGAAGTTGACCATTCAAGTGAAGGGCGATGGGCCGGTCGGCCAAATCGCCGTGGATGCGAATGCGGAAGGCGAAGTTCGCGGCTACGTTGACAATCCTCACGTGCACTTGCCCAGCAATGCGCAAGGGAAGCTGGATGTAGCGGGCGCAGTCGGGAGCAGCGGATATCTTCATATCACAAAGGATTTGGGAATGAAGGAGCCATATCGCGGCAGCGTCCCGATCGTGTCGGGTGAGCTTGGCGAAGACTTTACTTATTATTTCGCTGTTTCAGAGCAGACGCCTTCCGCTGTGGGATTAGGCGTGCTGGTGGATACGGATAATCATGCCGTGCTGGAATCTGGCGGATTCATCGTACAGCTCCTGCCTGGACTGACGGATGAAGAAATAACGCGGCTGGAGCAAGCGATAGCGTCCTTGCCGCCTGTGACGACCCTTCTATTTGAGGGGGAAACGCCTGAGGGCCTGCTCCGACGAATTGTTGGCGAGGGCGAGCTTCATATACACGATACTATGGATTTAAAGTTCCAGTGCTTTTGTTCATCAGAGCGCGTAGAGCAGACGCTTCTTAGCTTAGGCGAGCATGAACTGCAGCAAATTATAGATGAAGACGGAAAAGCGGAAGTCGTTTGCCAATTTTGCAACGAAGCGTATACATTTGAACGGGCTCAGCTGGAGCTGCTGCTTGCTCAAGCGAAACCGAAGCCGATCCAATAAATTGGAGGCCTTAGGGGAATGAGGAAATACGAGGTGCTTAGGACCGTTGTTATCCTTCAAGCCGTTTGTATGGTCGTATTGACGGTAGTCGTGATTATTAAGGTGTGGCCGGGGAATGACCGCCAGCTGGATAATCAGGCACCAACGAATGTCGGGAGCGAAGAAGAGCCTATAGATCCGGGTAAAGTGGAGCCATCGCCTGAAGGAGACCATTCCGATCAGGAGAACGGACGGCAGGTCATTGCTAGAGTAGGCAAAGAGACCATTACGGCAGCTGATTTGCAGGGCGAGCTCCAGAAGCAATATGGAGAAGCCACTCTGCGATCGCTAATGGTGCGTAGAGCGATTGATCTAGAGTCGGCGGCATTTGATCTGAGCATATCGTCTGATGAGCAAAGCCGTGAGCTGGCGAAAATGGTTGAAGGTTATGAAAGCGAGTCGCGCTATTATGAAGTGATGCAGGAGCAGCTCGGCATGAGTAGGGAACAGGTGCTGGATGAGTTGAATTACCGACTGCTTATGGAGAAAATCGTCATCCGTAGTGTTAACATTACTGACGAAGAGGTTGATCGCTACATTGCGGACCATCCAGAAGAATTTGAAGCAAGAACGCAGCTTCATCTGCAATGGATTATGACCGAGTCATCGAAGGAAGCGAATTCGGTACTCAGGCTGCTTACGGACGGTGCGGATTTCGCTGAGCTGGCGCGTACCTATTCAATCGATTCCTTCACAGCGGATGGAGGCGGAGATCTCGGCTTGATTGATGCGGATGATCCTTTCTACAATTCCGAGATGCTCGAAACAGCGAGCAGATTGCAGGTTGCCGAGATGGCTGGTCCAATAAAGGTGGATGGCGGATTTGCCGTCATTCGACTGATCGAACGACAAATGACCACTACGATGACGGGACGAAGGCTACATGATGCCGTTCGGAAGCAGCTGGCGCTTGAACAAGCCGACTCGCTCGCCGAAATGGAAGATAAGCTGCTGGCCAAATATGATGCAGTGAAAATCGAATAGCATCTCATATAGGCAACGTTTTCAATGGAGTGAGAAAGTCACTATTGACAAGGGATACAAGACATTGTTAAGATGGAATTAGTGAAAATACCAACTGAATTAGTCGGAATAAGGAGGCAGTTATTTCCATGGCCAAAATCGTACAAAGTGTTCTTGATCTTATCGGTGATACTCCGTTAGTTCGTTTAAACCGTCTTGTACCTGAAGGTAGCGCAGAGGTATACGTTAAGCTTGAGTACCAGAATCCGGGCGCAAGTGTTAAAGACCGTATTGCAATCAGCATGATCGAGGTAGCTGAGCAAGAAGGAATTATCAAGCCAGGCGATACGATCATTGAGCCTACTAGCGGCAATACAGGAATCGGACTAGCACTTGTAGCAGCAGCAAAAGGCTATAAGGCTATCCTTGTAATGCCAGAAACAATGAGTATTGAGCGTCGCAACCTGCTTCGTGCTTATGGCGCAGAGCTTGTATTGACGCCAGGCTCCGAAGGAATGAACGGTGCTGTTCGCAAAGCGGAAGAGCTTGCAGCTGAGCACCCTAACTACTTCCTGCCGCAGCAATTCAAAAACCAAGCAAACGTTAAGGTTCACCGCGAAACAACAGGACCTGAGATCGTTGAAGCGATCAATTCGCTTGATGGCAAATTGGATGCATTCGTAGCAGGTATCGGTACGGGCGGTACGATTTCCGGTACGGGCGAAGTGCTTAAGAAAAACTTTGATGGTATCAAAATTTATGCGGTTGAGCCTGCTGCTTCGCCGATCCTATCCGGCGGCAAACCGGGTGCGCACAAAATCCAAGGCATCGGAGCAAACTTCGTGCCTGACATTTTGAACCGCGAAATTTATGATGCTGTTATTACGATCGAGAACGAGGATGCATTCGAATATGCTCGTCGTGCTGCGAAAGAAGAAGGCATTCTTTGCGGTATTTCTTCTGGTGCTGCGATTTATGCAGCCTTGCAAGTGGCGAAAGAGCTTGGCGCAGGCAAACGTGTAGTAGCGATTGTTCCAAGTAACGGCGAACGTTACCTTTCAACTCCGCTATTCAACTTCGAAAACTAATTTCCGATGCTCATAACAAACAGCCTTTCATTCCTCGGAATGGAAGGCTTTCTTTTTAACTGGCTATTCGGTATACTGAGCAAAATAAGTGAAGTTATCGGGGGTTGAGGGTGATGGTCACCGCTATGGAGCAGTGGACTCGGTGGCACGCCGAACGGAAATATACAACGCTGCCGCTGATTATGGAATTGCCATTTCAGCTCGAGCTTCGGGCAGGGGTTTTATCGTGGGAAGAGGTATGGCAGGACGCTTCGCCGTATGCTTTCGTTTTAGAGAGCGGCAAGGACGGACGATACTCCTATCTGGGCTTGCATCCGGATGCGATTATCCGAGGGAAAGGCTTGTCTGCGGAATCGATAGCCTTTCGGTCACTAGAGGAGCAGAGCAAGCGCGAATGGAGCGGAAAGCCGCTTGAAGTGGTACGGGAGTGGATGAGCGGCAAAACCGGACCGAGGGTTGCTGACGGTCCCAAATGGATTGGCGGCTGTGTCGGGTTCTGGGGATATGACGTGATTCGCTCCATAGAGCGCTTGCCGATGCTTGCATTGGATGATCGAAGCATTCCGGATTACTTGTTCATGCAAGTCAATGAGTTATGGATTATAGACCATGTGGATGAGAAGGTTTACTGCGCTGTCCATACGGAGATTGATTTTGGCAGTGATGAGGCGGAGCTAAGCGCAGCGTATGAGAATGCCCTTTTTAGAGCGAGCGGCATGACCGATTATTGGCTGACTTGGTTTGATGAGGACAAGGCCAAGGAAAGAGCGTTGTCAACTCGGAGGAAGCGACAACAGCTGCTAGACGATGATCAGCTGCAGATGGATACATTTTCTCTTGCAGACATAACCTCTCCTTTTCCGAAGGAAGCCTATATGGAAGCGGTTCGCCGTATCCAGCGATATATAGAACAGGGCGACGTGTTCCAAGTGAATTTATCGGTACGACAGAACAAAGAAATCGTATCATCGCCGGAAGAGCTCTACGAGTGGCTGCGATTAATTAATCCTTCTCCTTACATGGGCTTCCTGCGCTGTCCTGATTTCCAGCTGGTATCGGCCTCGCCTGAGCTATTGGTTGAGCTGAAGGATACTAAGCTTGCAACAAGACCGATTGCTGGAACTCGCAGGCGCGGTCGCACGGAGGAGGAGGACCGTCGCTTGGCAGACGAGCTCCTTTCGAATGAGAAGGAACGAGCTGAGCATATTATGCTGGTCGACTTGGAGCGAAATGATCTAGGACGCATTTCCGCTTACGGCACAGTGAAGGTAGAAGAGCTGATGGTCATCGAACAGTACTCGCATGTGATGCATCTGGTATCGCAAGTAGAAGGGCGCTTGGCACAAGGCAAAGATGCTTATGATGTCATTTCAGCTACTTTTCCAGGTGGAACGATTACGGGAGCCCCGAAGGTTCGCACGATGGAGATCATCGAGGAGCTTGAGCCTACGCGCAGAGGTCCTTACACGGGCTCGCTTGGCTGGATTGACTACAATGGCGATATGGAATTTAATATAATTATTAGAACGATGGCTCTGCAGGACGGGGACGTTCATATTCAAGCCGGTGCTGGTATCGTTATTGATTCGGATCCGGAGAGGGAATATAAGGAATCATTGAATAAAGCAAAGGCGTTATGGAAGGCCATTCAATACAGCGAACGGTTTGCGGCGCATAGACAGGCAGCAGAGCCGGATAAAGGGGGATCCTTAACATGATATTGGTAATTGATAATTATGATTCTTTTACTTACAATCTCGTTCAGTATTTGGGTGAGCTTGGAGAAGACATTACGGTGAAACGCAATGACGAGATCGACTTGGAAGGTATCGAAGCAATGGCACCCGATCATATTCTAATTTCGCCAGGTCCCTGTTCTCCGAATGAAGCGGGTATCAGCCTTTCCCTTATCGAGCATTTCAAAGGAAAAATTCCGATTTTCGGTGTTTGCTTAGGGCATCAATCTATCGGACAAGCCTTTGGAGGCGAGGTTGTTCGCGCCGAGAAGCTCATGCACGGCAAGACTTCCGCGATTCATCATCAGGGAAAATCCATATTCGAGGGAATGCCTTCGCCGTTTACGGCAACGCGCTACCACTCCCTTATCGTACGTCGTGAAACGCTGCCGGACTGTCTGGAGATTACAGCGGAAACAGAGGAAGGCGAAATCATGGGTCTTCGTCATAAGGAATATCCGATTGAAGGCGTACAATTCCACCCTGAATCGATTATAACGGAGCATGGCCTTACAATGCTTCGTAACTTCTTGCAAAACAAGACGGGCGCAGTACGATGAAAATCGGGCTGAACGGCACCGTTTTGGAAGCAAGTGAAGCCGTGATCTCAGTTTATGATCACGGTTTTTTGTACGGTATGGGCTTGTTCGAAACCTTTCGTACCTATAACGGGACACCGTTTTTATTGGACCGGCATTTGAATCGTCTGCATGCGGGCTGCGAGCAGCTGGGCATTCGATACCAGAGCGATCCCGAACATATTGCTGCATGGGTAAGAGAGCTAATCGCAGCAAACGGATTGGAGGACGCTTATATCCGTATGACCGTTAGCGCGGGAGAAGCGGAATTGGGCTTGCCGACCGGTGATTATGAGCATCCGACTGTACTTATGCTAGTGAAGGCTCTGCCGTCCATAAATGATGCGGTTCATATGCGCGGAAGGGAGCTGCGGCTTATGCAGACGCGGCGGAACACCCCGGAAGGTGAAATTCGCTACAAGTCTCTCCATTATATGAACAATATTATTGCCAAGCGGGAGCTGCTCGCAAGTGGGGTCTCGGCGGGAGCGGAGGGGCTTATGCTGAGCCATGAGGGATGGCTGGCAGAGGGGATTGTCAGCAACTTGTTTTTCGTGAAGGACAATGTTGTATGCACGCCGGCGATTTCAACCGGCATATTGCCGGGCATTACGCGGGAGTGCGTGCTGGAACTGGCGAGTGGCGAAGGATATCAAACGGAGGAAGGGTTATATAGCTGGGATATGCTGCTGCAGGCTGATGAGGTTTGGCTGACCAATTCCATTCAGGAGCTCGTGCCTGTTACGAGGTTAACCGATATTTTGGGACAGACTCACATGGTAGGCAACGGGGAGGCTGGCGCTATAACTAGGCAGCTCTTAACGCTATATAGAAAATGGACGACGACAAATGGAGAGATGTATTAGCCACCACCATCTAAAGGGGCAGACTAAGTGGAAATAAAAAGGATGGAGGTAATAAAGTGAATCAGCGACCGGTTTTTTATAAAAGAGAATATGACTTTGGGGACGGAGCAACGCTTGCGCTAGGCAATCGGACACTCATTATGGGGATTCTGAATGCAACTCCTGATTCGTTCTCGGATGGGGGGCGCTACATGAATATTGAGGCAGCCGTTGCTCATGCAGAAGCGATGGCGTTGGCTGGCGCGGACATGCTCGATATTGGAGGAGAGTCTACTCGTCCAGGGTTCGAGCCGGTTAGTCTTGAAGAAGAGCTGCGCCGTATTGTTCCCGTTATTCGGGCAGTGCGTCAAGCGCTACCTCATATGCCAATCTCAATTGACACCTATAAAGCGGAGACGGCTCGTCAAGCATTGGAGGCTGGCGCCCATATAATCAATGATATTTGGGGCTTGAAGGGTGACCCCAATATGGCGCCGGTTGCAGCGGAATACGGATGTCCGGTCATTATTAGCCATAACCGACATGCGAAGGACTATAACGATTTGGTTCCGGATGTGCTTGCCGACCTGATTGGAAGCGTGCGCTTGGCACAGGCTGCCGGAGTTGAGGAAGATCAAATATGGCTGGATCCGGGTATTGGTTTTGCAAAAACCCATGAAGATAATCTGGAACTGATGGGCCATTTATCAGAGGTAGCAGGACTCGGTTACCCCGTTCTCCTTGGTACCTCGCGCAAACGATTCATTAAGCAGACGTTGAATCTGCCTGTTGAAGAGCTTGTTGAAGGTACGGCAGCGACTGTCGTCCTTGGCATCGCACAAGGCTGCCAAGTCATGCGGGTTCATGACGTAGGCGCAATCAAGCGCGCTGCATTGATGGCTGACGCTATCGTATACCGCGACTAAAAGAAGCGATGGGATATGCATTATTTTTTGTGACAGACAGGCATGCTATAACGTTGGGAGAGTGGATATAATGGACAACATGATCGTTAAAGGGATGAAGTTTTACGGATACCACGGTGTATTCCCTGAAGAGAACAAGCTCGGACAGAAATACGAGGTCGATATCGAGCTTGCAATGGATTTAGAACAGGCGGCGGCGACCGATGATCTAACCTGTACGGTTAATTATGCTGAGATTCACGCGCTGGCCAAAACGATTGTGGAAGGTCCTGCTTTTAAGCTAATAGAGGCTTTAACTGGTCACATTGCATCACGGGTACTGGAAGCTTATACTATGGTAAATGAAGTGACGGTTCGAGTAACGAAGCCGAACCCGCCGTTCGATATTCATTTTGACGGAGTAACGGTGGAACTGCGTAGAAAGCGGGATGCTGATGGACGAACAATTCCCGCATAATGGGGTAGCGGCTTATATTGCACTTGGATCGAACATGGGGAACAGGGAGCAATTGCTGTTGTCGGCGATTAGCCTAATAGACGAGCATCCAAGCATCAAGGTAAATCGAGTATCCGGCTTGTATGAGACGGATCCGGTCGGCTATACGGAGCAACCGCCTTTTCTCAATATGGTGTTGGCTGTACAATCGACATTATCTCCGATAGAACTGCTGCGCCAGCTTCTAGCCTTCGAGCAGCAATTAGGGAGAGTTCGACAAATACGTTGGGGACCTAGAACCATTGACCTCGATCTGCTCCTATATGATAATGTCAGAATGGATCAAGAGGAACTAACCTTGCCGCATCCGCGCATGATGGAGCGGGCGTTTGTCCTTGTGCCGCTGCATGATGTACTGGATCAATCGCATCTGCTGCAGCAGGAGGTAGGCGCAGCGTCAGAAGCGGCGCTTCTGGATGGAAAGGAAGGCATTACGCTATGGAAAACAATCAATTGGCGCAGCGCGTCAGAGCCTTTCGAAAGCTGAAGGGCTACACTCAGCAGGAGCTGGCCAAGGAGCTTGGCGTATCAGTAGCCGTGCTCGGCTCATTAGAGCGTGGAACAAGAAAGACCGACCCGAAGCTGCTGGGGCATATCGCCAAAACGTTAGGAATCAGCTACGAGGAGTTAATGTCGGATGATCGCGAATAGCGAAGCTGCATTTCTTTCATATGAACCATAACCAATCAGAAGGGGAGCAAGGAGCGACATGTTGAAAAACGGAGTCATCGAGATGAAGAACAGAGTGGTGCTAGCACCGATGGCAGGCGTGTGCAATCCTGCTTTTCGATTGATTGCAAAGGAATTTGGAACGGGACTTATGTGCGGAAACGGATAGCGACTAAGCTATCCTTCATAGCAACAAAAGTACGCTTGAAATGCTGTTCGATGACGAACGCGTGAAGCCGCTCTCAGCCTTTAAATATTCGGCGGGAACAGGGAATCGCTTGTCGAAGCTGCTAACGTTGCAGATCAGCAGACCGATGCGGATATAATTGATATCAATAAGGGCTGCCCCGTGCCGAAGGTTGCCAAGTACGATGCTGAAGGTGCGTCGGCTCTTAGGCCTTAATAAAGTATACGACATGGTTTCGTCAGTTGTAGATACGGTTAAGAAGCCAGTAACGGTGAAGATGCGTATTGGCTGGGATGATGAGCATAAACTTGCTATCGAGAATGTGCGCGCTGTTGAACGTGCGGGCGGCAAGGTGTAAACGTATATGATCGCACGCGCGAGCAGCTGTATACAGGCAAGGCCAATTGGGACATCATAAAAGATGTCAAAGAAGCGGTATCTATTCCTGTTATAGGCAATGGCGACGTTTTCTCACTAGAGGATGCCAAGCGCCGTTTGGATCATACGGGCTGCGATGCCGAATGATTGGCCGCGAGGAGTGCCGGTCGGCTGCTGTTGCAGGTGTTGGAGCATCAGGTACTGCTGAAGAGATCGTATACGAATTCAATCATAGACCGGTTATAGGCAGCGAATGAGAATCGAAGCTTACCGACACCATTCGACAAAAGCCGCTATCAAGCGGCTTCTGCTTCCGTTTTAACAATTGAAACGGTTTCAATGGCTCGTCTGGCTTTGATTGACATTCAGGGAACCTTGCAATATAATCGTGCAATATAATATAACGAATACATCAAGAGCCTCCAATTAACAGTAGGTATGAGGATCAGGAAGCGTAATATATTAGGTATCAGTGAATTCATACAAGGTATGAAAAATTAGTCACATGACAGGAGAATCGGAAAGATGAACGATAAGCAAATCATTCTGACTCAAGAAGGGCTGCGAAAGCTTGAAGATGAATTAGAGAACCTAAAATCGGTCAAGCGTCGTGAAGTTGCTGAACGTATTAAAGTAGCGATTGGCTATGGTGATATAAGCGAGAACTCGGAGTATGAGGATGCGAAGAATGAGCAGGCGTTTATCGAAGGACGCGTTCTTACCCTTGAGAAAATGCTGCGCAATGCGCGTATAATAAATAATGACGATATTGATATTGATACCGTTAGCATCGGTTCGATCGTGACGGTTGAAGATATGGAATATGGCGACACAATGGAGTATTCCATTGTAGGAACGGCAGAGGCTGATCCGCTGCAAAATAAGATCTCAAATGAAAGTCCGGTAGGCAAAGCGATTTTGGGCAAGAAAAAAGGAACGGTTGTCGAAGTCAGCGTACCTGTCGGCATCATTCAATACAAAATTCTCGACATCAAAAAATAAGGTTTGCTATGCGCGGATCAGAAAGCTTCCTTGTAGGAAGCTTTTTGAACGTTTAAAATATAAGAACGTATAGATGGATATGGATGCGGCGCATATATTTCATCGGAGAATGATTGCATGCCGCAATAATCTGGTCACAGCTGCTTATGCTTGCCGAATGATCAAGGAGATGAAGAAGTGGAACATGAAAACAATGAGCAGGAGCTAAGCGAGCTCTTGCAAATTCGTAGAGACAAATTAGACGAGCTTAGAGGGTTAGGCGTCGATCCTTTCGGACGGAAGTTTGAGCGGACGCATAACGCAAAAGAAATCGTGCAAGCCAATGAAGGACATAGCAAGGAAGAACTGGAAGGACAAGCCGTTTCCGTGCGTATTGCAGGACGTATCATGCAAAAACGCGGCATGGGCAAAGCCGGCTTTGCTACGATACAGGATTTGAGCGGAAAGATCCAAATCTATGTACGTAAAGATACCGTAGAAGAGCACAAGTTTGCTGCATTCGATCTGCTCGATATTGGAGATATCATCGGTGTGCAGGGCGTTGTGTTCAAAACAAATACGGGCGAAGTTTCAGTCAAAGCCCATGACATTGAAGTGCTAACGAAATCGTTGCTTCCGCTGCCTGATAAATATCACGGCCTGAAGGATGTAGAGCTTCGTTATCGCCAACGTTATGTTGATCTTATCGTGAACCCTGACGTACAGCAAACCTTTATTACCCGTTCCAAAATCATTCAATCGATGCGCCGCTACCTGGATTCCCGCGGTTATCTAGAGGTAGAAACGCCAACCCTTCATTCTATTGCAGGCGGTGCGGCAGCGCGTCCGTTCGAGACCCATCATAATGCACTTGATATGCAGCTTTATATGCGTATCGCGATCGAGCTTCATTTGAAACGCCTCATCGTCGGTGGATTAGAGAAGGTATACGAAATTGGCCGCGTATATCGTAATGAAGGGATGTCGACGCGACATAATCCAGAGTTTACGATGATTGAGCTGTATGAGGCTTACGCAGACTACAAGGATATTATGGCATTGACTGAGAATGTCATAGCACATATCGCCCAAGAAGTGCTTGGCACGACGACAATCACTTATCAAGGGCAAGAAATTGATTTAAAGCCGCAATGGCGCCGAGTATCTATGGTTGAAATTGTTAAGGAAACGACTGGCGTAGACTTCGGTGTGGAAATGAGCGATGAAGAAGCACATCGCTTGGCTAAGGAGCATAAGGTTGGAGTTGATGCTCATATGACCTTTGGCCATATCCTTAATGCCTTTTTCGAGCAGTTCTGTGAACACACCTTGATTCAGCCAACTTTTGTAACCGGTCATCCGGTCGCTATTTCACCGCTTGCGAAAAAGAGCGAAGCAGATCCGCGTTTCACAGATCGTTTCGAGTTGTTTATTGTGGCTCGCGAGCATGCGAATGCTTTTACCGAACTCAATGATCCTATCGATCAACGTGAACGGTTCGAATCACAGCTGGTTGAACGTGAGCATGGTAATGATGAAGCTCATGAGATGGACGAGGACTTTATCCGTGCTTTAGAATACGGTATGCCGCCTACTGGGGGGCTTGGTATTGGGATAGACCGCTTGATTATGCTATTGACAGACGCACCGTCCATCCGTGATGTGTTGCTGTTTCCACATATGAGAGATCAAAAGTCTGCTGAATAACGCAGGTTATAGATTCGCCGGGGCTGATTAGTCTCGGCGTTTTTTTATTGGCTAATTTCAAGTTTCTACGGCATCAATTCTTAAAATCTACCAAAATATGCCCTATTCTCTAATAGACCTATTGATTTGTGAGATTCATATGGTATATTAGAACTATAAAGCAGAGCACGATAACGGCAAACCTATCGAAAGGTAGGGACGCAAAGCTAAAGGGCCTTCCGAGAGATGGTAGCCAGCTACCGAATGGACAAGCTTTTTTTGTTTTCTCTTTAAATGAATGAATAAAGCTTCATACGATAACGGCAAACCTATCGAAAGGTAGGGACGCAAAGCTAAAGGGCCTTCCGAAAGATGGCAGCCAGCTACCGAAAGGGGTTTTTTTTATGCGCAAATTTATTTTGTTAATCGCAGTTTTTATCCTTTTTGCTTCTATTAATGCAAAACCTGCTCAGGCTAGTGAAGCAAACCAATGGTTGAATACGACTGGTCTAAGCAATGGTGTCGTGGCTGTTGAGTATCCGGTTAAAGCTAAAGTGAAAACGAAACTTATGATTGCAAAAGGACAAGCTAACTATACGTACAACCTAACTGCAGGTGGAAAAGCAGAACAATTTCCGCTGCAGCTTGGTAACGGACAGTATACAATATCGGTATTAGAAAACGCATCGGCAAACAAGTACAAGCTGGTAGCAAAGCAAACCGTTACTCTTAGCTTGAAAGACAGCAAAGTACTTTATCTCAATTCCATTCAAAACATTAATTGGACCGATACAAGCAATGCGATTGTGAAGGCTAAAGAGCTTACAAAAAACAAAAAAACGGATAGCGAGAAAGTAAAGGCTGTTTATGATTATGTAATTACAAACATTAATTATGACAATCAATTAGCGGCGAATCTTTCAGTTGATTACTTGCCAAGTATCGATCGTACGTTCAAATCTAAGAAAGACATTTGCTATGGATATGCTGCATTGTTCGCAGGAATGCTTCGCAGCTTGGATATTCCGACAAAGCTAATGATGGGGAATTCGGAATATGTTGATGTATATCACGCTTGGAACGAGGTTTACTTGGATGGCAAATGGGTCATTATCGATACAACAGTTGATGCAGGCTTTAAAAAGGGCAACAAAAAGTTCGAACAAATTAAGAATGCTTCGAAATACACGGTCTCGAAACAATATTAAGGGATAGAAAAACGAGCTAGCGTACTTACGCTTAGCTCGTTTTTTGTAAGTTCCTTCATTATATAGCTCATATAGCGAATGTAGTTTTCGGTCAATTCTATAAACAAAAAAATGATTTTGCTAAATTTGAAAAAAACACTTGCAATGCCATAGGCGAACGTGATATATTATCTAGGTCGCCAACGAGACACACGGTCGACACGAAAGAAAAGATTGCTCTTTGAAAACTGAACAACGAGTAATAACTGCCTCGCAAATCCTTCGGGATAAGCGGAAAAGCGATAACAAGTAATGAGCATTTCAAACACCAATTTGGAGAGTTTGATCCTGGCTCAGGACGAACGCTGGCGGCGTGCCTAATACATGCAA
>NZ_JACHXW010000033.1 GCF_014192395.1 Paenibacillus endophyticus
GCGTTCCCATACCGAACACGACCGTTAAGCCCTCCAGCGCCAATGGTACTTAGACCGCAGGGTCTTGGGAGAGTAGGACGTCGCCAAGCACGAGAAACCTACCGCATTTATGCGGTAGGTTTTTTGTTTTACCCGTTATTATGATTTATTTTCTAAAGGTATATGTATAAACGGCCTGCAACGACACCAAGCTAATGGTAAATGATTTTTAAGGAGCACTTGACCTTTTGCGGAAATTGCATATAATAAAATCAAGGTCAAAGAAAGTCAAAGTCAATTGTCCGAATATTTGGTGTATGACTGATTTGATTGTAACACCTTTACTGTTAATTTGTTTCAATTTTAGTTTTATTGGTTATTTCTCAGGGAGGTTGGTGGTTTGCGAAACATTTCCGATCTCATCGAGCAGTATTTGAAGCATATGCTCCAGGATAGTCCGGAGGGCGCAGTAGAAATTCAACGCAATGACTTGGCTGACAAATTTTCATGTGTACCTTCGCAAATCAATTATGTAATCAGTACTCGATTTACCATGGAGAAAGGATACATGGTTGAAAGTAAGCGCGGAGGCGGAGGCTATATCCGAATACATCGGATTGATCTTCCGGCACTGAAGGCAATTCAGTTCCACATCGAAGAAACGGTGGGGGAATGCGTGGACCAAGGTGCGGCGGAAGGACTTATTTATCAGCTTGAGGAAGCAAGGCTTATAACCAAACGCGAAGGGAATTTGCTTCGTGCGGCAGTCCATCGCGATACCATCGCGCTCAAGCTGCCGTTAAGAGATGAAATTCGGGCGCGGTTGCTTAGGTCCATGCTTATCTCACTGCTCGTTAAATAACGAACAGCCGTTAATACCGGGAGGAGGGATCAGGCTTGTTTTGCCAAGAATGCGGCCAAAAGCCGGCTACGCTTCATTTTACAAAAATCGTCAATGGTGAGAAAACCGAATTTCACATTTGTGAAAGCTGTGCTCGTGAGAAGGGAGAAGGCATTCCTGGCGCGCCGAATAGTTTTTCCATTCATAGTTTATTGTCAGGTCTTCTTGACTTCGAGCAGTTAGGAGGTTCGGGTATCGTCGGTATTAAGCAGCCAACGCTTCAATGCGAGGAATGCGGCCTTACTTATACGCAGTTCAGCAAGATCGGTCGTTTCGGCTGCAGCTCCTGTTATCAAGCGTTTGAAAGCAAGCTCGATCCGCTGCTCAAGCGTGTTCACAGCAGTACCGTGCACAGCGGCAAGATTCCCAAGCGCTCAGGCGGTCAAATCCAGTGCAAGCGGGAAATTGAGGAGCTGAGGCGGAACCTGCAGGAGAAGATTGATCAAGAGGAGTTCGAGAGCGCGGCACAGCTGCGTGACCGGATACGCGAGTTGGAACGAAAAATTGCAGACCTGTAGGCTGGCATAGAAGGAGTGAATGATCCTCTTGACTAAGCATCGATTCTCACAGCATGCGCTTAGTGAATGGATGAAGGACACTGGCCCCGAATCCGAAATTGTCATAAGCAGCAGAGTGCGGGTAGCGCGTAATTTACGTCATCAGCCTTTTCCGCTGCTTGCAACAAATCAGCAATCCAAGGATGTAATGGATCAGCTCACAGAAGTGAGTCAGAGCGGCAAGCTGCAGTCTATTGGTTCTTTTGAGACGATCGTATTATCGGATTTGAGTGAGCTTGATAAAAGGGTGCTTGTAGAAAAGCATTTAATCAGTCCTAATTTAGCGAATGATTCGCGATGCGGGGCCGTTATTTTGAGCGATAACGAATCTGTTAGCATAATGATTAACGAAGAAGATCATTTGCGCATTCAATGTCTGTATCCGGGTTTTCAAATCCAGGAAGCATGGGCATTGGCCAGCGGAATTGACGATATTTTTGAGGAATCTGCGGATTATGCCTTTGATGAGAAACGCGGTTATCTGACGACTTGTCCGACGAATGTGGGAACGGGCATTCGAGCCTCGGTTATGATGCATCTTCCGGCTCTCGTGCTTACGTCGCAAATTAATCGCATATTGTCAGCGGTAACGCAGGTTGGATTAGCCGTTAGAGGATTGTATGGCGAAGGGAGTGAGGCACTTGGCAATTTATTTCAGGTGTCGAACCAAATTACGCTAGGACAATCGGAGAATGAAATCATTGAAAATTTATACGGCGTAGCAAGGCAAATTATTGAGCACGAGAAGGCTGCTCGCAAGCGGCTGATGCATGATTCAAGATTAAGGACAGAAGATCGCGTGAAAAGATCGTATGGGATATTATCACATGCCCAGATTATGGATTCGAAAGAATCTGCGCAGCGACTGTCTGATGTAAGGCTCGGCGCAGACCTCGGCATATTGCCGGATGTCACGCCGCATATGTTAAACGAGCTCTTAGTCATGACTCAGCCTGGATTCTTACAGCAAACCTTCGATGAGAAGATGAGTCCAGACCAGAGGGATTTCAGAAGAGCAGAACTCATACGCAATCAATTGCGTGTGGAAAAAGGCCATGGGGGTGCGTAACTATGATGTTTGGAAGATTTACGGAGCGAGCACAGAAGGTGCTGGCATTGGCGCAGGAAGAAGCGGTTCGTCTAGGACATAACAATATAGGTACGGAGCATATTTTACTTGGTCTTATTCGCGAAGGGGAAGGCATAGCAGCAAAAGCATTAATCGGGCTGGGACTCGGGCTTGAAAAAATTCAGGACGAGGTTGAAGCATTGATCGGCCGCGGTCAAGAACAGCCTAACAATATTGCTTATACGCCTCGCGCGAAAAAAGTAATTGAGCTCTCGATGGATGAGGCAAGAAAGCTTGGACATACGTATGTAGGCACGGAGCATATTCTGCTCGGCCTTATTCGTGAAGGAGAAGGCGTGGCAGCGCGCGTGCTCAATAATCTCGGCATTAGCCTTAATAAGGCTCGTCAGCAAGTATTGCAGCTTCTAGGCAGCAGTGAGGCCGTATCGAGCAATCACGGATCTCAAGCCAACGTAAGCACGCCGACGCTAGATGGTCTTGCCAGAGATTTGACCGCCTATGCAAAAGAAGGAAATCTTGATCCTGTTATTGGGCGCAGCAAGGAAATCGAGCGCGTTATTCAAGTGCTTAGCCGCCGTACCAAAAATAATCCCGTACTGATTGGCGAACCGGGCGTTGGTAAGACAGCCATTGCCGAGGGTCTTGCCCAGAAAATTATTGAAAATGAAATTCCTGAAACATTGCGTGATAAACGCGTAATGACGTTAGATATGGGTTCGGTTGTAGCGGGTACGAAATACCGCGGCGAGTTCGAGGATCGTCTTAAAAAGATCATGGACGAAATTCGGCAAGCAGGCAATATCATTCTCTTCATCGATGAGCTTCATACACTTATTGGTGCAGGCGGGGCAGAAGGAGCGATTGACGCATCGAACATTCTAAAGCCGGCATTGGCACGCGGCGAATTGCAATGCATCGGCGCTACGACGCTGGATGAATACCGGAAGTACATCGAGAAGGATGCGGCGTTAGAACGCCGATTCCAGCCGATAACGGTGGATCAGCCATCTCCTGAGGAAGCGATTCAAATTTTGTACGGTTTGCGTGACCGATATGAGGCACATCACCGTGTGAAAATTACGGATGAAGCGATTGTGCAAGCGGTGAAGCTGTCAGATCGCTATATTCCAGATCGGTTCCTGCCGGATAAAGCGATTGATCTTATTGATGAAGCTGGTTCCAAAGTGCGTTTGAATTCTTACACGGTACCTCCCAACTTGAAACAGCTAGAAAACCGTCTTGAGGATATTCGCAAAGAAAAGGATGCAGCGGTTCAGAGCCAGGAGTTCGAGAAAGCTGCGGCGCTTCGTGATACGGAGCAAAAAATTCGCGAAGAGCTCGACATTACGAAAAACCAGTGGAAAGAAAAACAAGGGCGTACTGATTCTGAAGTAACGCCGGAGGATATTGCTCAGGTCGTTGCAAGCTGGACAGGAATTCCGGTAAGCAAAATGGCCGAAGGCGAAACCGAGCGCTTGCTGAAGATGGAAGATATCCTCCATGATCGTATCATAGGTCAAGAGGATGCGGTTAAATCGGTTTCGAGAGCTATTCGCCGTGCTCGTGCAGGCTTGAAGGATCCGAAGCGTCCTATCGGCTCATTCATATTCCTAGGTCCGACTGGTGTAGGTAAAACAGAGCTGGCAAGAGCGCTTGCCGAAGCGATGTTCGGAGATGAGAATGCCGTTATCCGAATCGACATGTCGGAATACATGGAGAAGCACTCTACGTCCCGTCTAGTCGGAGCGCCTCCGGGCTACGTTGGCTATGAAGAAGGCGGCCAATTGACCGAGAAGGTTCGCCGCAAGCCTTACTCCGTGGTGTTGCTCGATGAGATCGAGAAAGCCCATCCGGAAGTATTTAATATTTTGCTGCAAGTGCTTGAAGATGGCAGACTGACCGATTCGAAAGGACGTATGGTCGATTTCCGCAATACTTTGATCATCATGACTTCGAATGTCGGCGCCGATCAAATTAAAAAGAATTCTTCCTTGGGCTTTACCGCCGTTCAGGATGCAGGACGTGATTTCTTGCAAATGAAGGACAAAGTTATGGCGGAGCTTAAGAAAAGCTTCCGTCCTGAGTTCTTGAACCGTATCGATGAAAGCATCGTGTTCCATTCGCTTGGTGAGGAGCATATCGCTCAAATCGTAACGCTGATGTCAGAGGAGCTTCGCAAGCGCCTGCGCGAGCAAGAGGTTGACTTCCTATTGACCGATGCTGCCAAAGCGTTTCTTGCCAAAGAAGGCTACGACCCGCAATATGGAGCACGTCCGTTGCGTCGTGCTATTCAGAAGCATATCGAGGATCGCTTATCAGAGGATCTGCTAATGGGCAAAATCCAAAAAGGCGATACGTTCACAATCGATGAAAAAGACGGCGGCTTAACGGTCAGCAAGTCTATTTCGGAACAAGAGCCTGAGGAATCCACAACCAAGTAATACAACCCAATAATCGTTTAATGCGAGCTGTCCCGCGAACAGAAACATCAGTCTGCGGGACAGCTTTTATTTTGCAATTAATTGACAATGAGAATCATTATCGTATAATAGAAGAATAGGATGCGATACAATAGGAGGAACAACGATGATAGTTGTTACCAATACGATAAAAGTAAAAAAAGGTTATGGGGAGACTGTGGCTAACCGATTCGAAAATTCAAAGGGAATTGATTTATCCCCAGGGTTTTTACGAATGGAGGTATTGTTCACGGAAGGACTAGAGGAGTGCGATGAGCTGAAGGTCAGCACGACTTGGGAAAATAAAGCGTCTTTTGAGGGCTGGGTGAACAGTGACTCCTTCCGGCAAGCACATGCATACAAGGGATCGCATAAGTCCGCGGAAGGGAAGCAAACAGAATGCGTAATGCTTGGTTCGCAGCTCACTACGCATCGCGTACTAGTTGCCAGACAAGCGGGAATTGTACAGCACAGTGAAGGCGTGTCGGATGCTGAATGAATGTTACGAATATAAAGGTATTGGAGCGCTCTCTTATCCACTGTGGATAAAGGGAGCCTTTTTTATGCCGTTTTTTCAAGCTGCTGCTGTGGGGATATGTTGATGACTTGTGGATAATGTTGATAAGTTGTTGGCAAATCTGTGGATAGAATAAAAAAACGGGCAAATGGGATAGGTTTAGCTGTGGTTAACGAATAATAGCTAGGTTATCGCCTTTTTTTCGTGCACAATGTGGGTTTATACATGGGGGATAAAATGGTAAACTTTATATAGTGTTAGTTTAAGCAGAATCGCTAGGGTTGGCTTCATCTATTCATGCTAGCCCATAACGTTTAAGGAGTATAGAATGGCCAAAATAAAAACGAAGTTTGTTTGTTCAGAATGCGGGACCGAATCGGCGAAATGGCTTGGCAAATGCCCGGGCTGCCATGCATGGAATTCCATGGTCGAAGAGAAGGAAACAGTGGTTAAAACGAAGGGAGTCGGATTGTCTTCGTTTCATGCGAAAGAAAAGCCGCAGTCCATCATACATATAGAAAGTGGGCAAGAGCCACGTATTGAAACAAGGATGCTTGAGCTAAACCGCGTGTTAGGCGGAGGCGTTGTGCCGGGCTCATTAATCCTTGTCGGCGGAGACCCAGGTATCGGGAAGTCAACGCTGCTGCTCCAGACCTCGCATGCCCTTGCCGTGAAAGGGCTAAAGGTTCTTTATATTTCGGGAGAGGAGTCGGTACGGCAAACGCGGCTTAGAGCGGATCGTCTAGGTGCCTTGACGGAATCGCTGTATGTATTATGCGAGACCAATATGGAGCAAATTAACGATGCGATCGAATCGGTTCAGCCGGATTTTCTCGTCATTGACTCCATACAGACCGTATATGACCCCAATGTGCAATCTGCGCCTGGAAGCGTATCGCAGGTTCGTGAATGTACAGCGCATTTCATGAGAGTAGCCAAAATCAAAGGAGTTGCAACGGTTCTGGTCGGCCACGTTACGAAGGAAGGGGCTATTGCCGGCCCAAGATTGCTTGAGCATATGGTCGATTGTGTTCTTTATTTCGAGGGAGAGCGCCATCATACTTATCGCATTTTGCGTGCTGTCAAAAACCGTTTCGGTTCGACGAATGAAATCGGCATTTTCGAAATGGGCGAGGATGGACTTCGGGAAGTTTCGAACCCTTCAGAATTGTTCTTATCCGAGCGGCCGCTTGGCGTATCTGGTTCGACGGTCGTTGCGAGCATGGAGGGAACTAGACCCGTACTCGTGGAGCTCCAGGCGCTAGTGGCGACAACAAACTTTCCATCCCCGCGAAGAATGTCAACGGGTATCGACCACAACCGCATGGCGCTTATAATCGCGGTGCTCGAGAAGCGCAACGGAATGTTTTTGCAAACGCAGGATGCTTATTTGAATGTGGCAGGCGGTGTAAAGCTTGACGAGCCGGCAGTCGATCTCGCGGCTGCAGTCAGCATTGCCTCCAGCTTTCGAGACGCGCCAACGAAGCCATACGATGTTATATTTGGCGAGGTTGGGCTTACGGGTGAGGTTCGCGCAGTATCTCGGGCGGAACAGCGGGTGAAAGAAGCAGAGAAGCTGGGCTTCAAACGCGTTATTATGCCGGAGAAAAGTTTAAAAGGGTGGAAGCCGCCCGAAGGTATTGAAATTATCGGCGTAAGCACAGTGTCGGAAGCACTTAAGGCAGCGCTTGGATAGGGGGGCAGACGATGAAAGAACCTACTCAGCTTGAAATTATGAATCAATTGTTGCAATTAGTCGCACCAGGTACCCCTTTTCGTGATGGGCTTGAGAATGTGCTTCGGGCCAAAACGGGGGCATTGCTTGTTGTAGGCTACAGTCCTGAGGTTATGGAGGTCGTCGATGGGGGTTTCTCCATTAACTGCGATTTCTCGCCTAACTATTTGTATGAGCTAGCCAAAATGGATGGCGCGATTATACTAAGCGAGGATATGCGAAGGATATTGTATGCGAACACGCAGCTCATCCCGAACAGCTCGATTCCGTCGATAGAAACGGGAATTAGGCACCGTACGGCGGAGCGCGTGGCGAAGCAGACCGGCAAGCTGGTCGTTTCCATATCCCAGCGGCGCAACATCATTACACTTTACCAAGGCAACCTCAGATACTCTCTGAAAGATATGGGCGTCATTCTAACGAAAGCGAATCAAGCGATTCAAACGCTGGAGAAATACAAAGCGGTGCTAAGCCAATCATTTACGAATTTATCGGCGCTTGAGTTCGAGGAGCTGGTTACCCTCCAGGAAGTGGCTCATGTCATCCAGCGCGTTGAGATGGTGCTGCGAATAAAAATGGAAATCAAACGCTACGTGAATGAGCTTGGTACGGAAGGCCGTCTTATCAGCATGCAAATGGATGAGCTGGTTGGAGGCGTGGAAGAGGACGCCTGGTACTTACTTAAAGACTACGCGAAAGAAAATTCGGATGAAAAAATCCGGGAAATTCGTGCTGGTCTGAAAAAACTAAGCTCGGATGAGCTATTGGATGCACCGCCAATCATTCGGCTAATTGGTTACCAACATACAAGCAATATGAATGATGAATCCGTCTCGCCTCGCGGATACCGTTTACTGAACAAAATTCCTCGATTGCCGCTCATCATCATGAATAACTTAATTGAACGTTTTGGACGTCTGCCTCATATTCTGATGGCCACAATCGAGGAGCTGGACGAAGTAGAGGGCATTGGAGAAGTACGTGCACGTGCGATCAAAGAGGGTCTTAAGCGGATTCAAGAGCAGATGTTCATTGACAGGCAAATCTAAATCCCATACAATAGATAGAATGTGGTTCTGTACGAACTTGTGCATTCGTTCGTGTTTTGGGGCATAGTAGAGAAGAGGTGGAAAAGATGATCGCAAAATCGATACCGAGCCTTCTCACGGTGGGGAATTTATTCTTAGGAGTAATCGCCATCATTCTTGTATTTAATGAAAAACCAGATACAGCGGCAATGATGGTTTTGATCGCCATGCTGCTTGATGGTGTAGACGGACGCGTTGCTCGGGCGCTGAACGTTCAAAGCGAATTCGGTAAGGAGCTTGATTCGTTATCCGATGTCATTTCGTTTGGCGTAGCACCAGCTTTTATTATGTACGTTGTTGCTTTTCAAGATCTTAGTCCCGCCTTGGCGTGGATTGTTACGGCGTTGTTTCCCATATGCGGCGCACTGCGGCTTGCTCGCTTTAATGTGATTTCAAGCGCTCCAGGCTATTTCATCGGTCTCCCTATACCGGCAGCCGGAGGCGTCCTAGCGACAATGGCTTTATTCAAAGACGACATTTATGTTTCAATACTGTTAACAAGCACGGTTGTACTTTCTCTGCTCATGGTGAGTACGATTAAATATCCAAACTTCAAGAAAGTTGGCATTCCGAAGAGTGCCGTTTGGGTTGTACCGATTATCATTGTAGTGGCTGTGGTGCTTGGTTTGTTTTTCAAAAATGATCTTTCCAAAATACTGTTTGTACCGCTGCTGTTATATGCGCTGTACGGCCTAAAAAAAAACGTTGATCGCCGACTGCCCAAGCGGAATCGGAAACGTAAGAAGCGTGACGAGGTTGTTGATGATACCGTCCAATCAGAAAAACCTGCATGACATGCAAATAAATACGAGAAATGAGAAAATAGCGATTCGAACACAGCAAATTGTGTTTGGAATCGCTATTTTTTGTGTATTTATTAGTTATTTGATTATTAATGCATTATGTAAGAATCAATTAACGAAAAAATAAATATATTTTCAAATGGTTAGTCGCATAATAACAGTTATACGACAAAATTAGACACTATAAACGAATTTGTTACTTACTATTATATGCCATTAATACCATCTTAACAACGTTGAGAGCGGTTGTCTAGGTCAAAAGAACCTTTTGATCCAGTCTTCTAGATATAGCTGATTAATACATCCTCTACATAATCAGAAGCCGATTTGGCAAGCTGTTCCACCGTATGCAGGTAGCGTTGCGTCGTATTGATATGTGCATGGCCTAAGCTTTCTTGAACCTGTTGCAAAGAGGCGCCATTCAGCAAGGCGAGTGTTGCGTTAGTATGCCTCAACCAGTGAGGTGTAACGGGCTTGTCCAATCCAGTTTTGGAACAAGAAATCTTAATCATTCGCTCAACTTGCCTTGACGATATACCGAAAATAACAACATCGGAACGATTGCTTAGATTAGGCTGGCGGTCGAGATAGCGAGAGTATAGCATCCATAAATGGCGAGGAACCTTGATATCCCTTACTTTCCCCCCTTTGCCCTTCGTAACCGTAAGCCACACGGTGGACTCTAACGGGTCTGAATAGAAATCACACCATTTGACTGCACATAGCTCAGAGACGCGCAGTCCAAGCAGGAGAAGGCTCAAAGCAATTAAATAGTTGCGCTCATTGTCATGCTGCAGAAAATGCAGAAGCTTGCCAACTTCGTTTTTTGTGAGAAAATGCTTTTTGCTCGTTAAGGGAATAACGGGGAGGCGGACACTGCTGGTCGGGTTCTGTTTGAACAAACCGATGTTGGGATCGCAGCCCCATTTATATAAAGATTTGAGAGCGGCAATAATGGCAGAGATGGTCGCGGGAGCCAGCGGGAGCCCGGTTTTCTCGTTTTTTATGGACATCAGAAAGAGTTTGAATGCTTCTATTTCTCGCCAAGAAACATCATTCAGGTCTCTTCCGGATATGAACAGGCGAAAGCGTTCGATTGCTCTGAAGTAGCTTTTGAAGGTATGTTGGGATTGGCTTCTGCTGCTCAAAAACATTTGGATTTTTTGTTCGTCTGTAAAGCGCGGTTCTTTCTCGGGCATTACGTGCAATAAGGCTTTTTCTTCAAAAATAGCTTCTGTTCTCATCAGATATCCTCCTCTTGTTGTCGTATAACTGTTATTATGCGACACCTCGCTGTATGTATATTTTTTCTAATCTATAGACTATGATTTACAAAAAAAGTTACAAAGGCAACTGAATTGTCATTTTAATTCGGTTTTAATTCGGTTGAAGAGGAGAAACGGATGACGATTAGTCAGAGCTATGCGGAAGTGATTTCTATGCAGCATACGGGCGCGGGCAGTTGGATGAAGTACTTGATGTATAAGAGCCCTGCTACGTACAGGCATTGTGTAAGAGTAGCTTTGTTAGCCGAAATTGTTGTTCCATATTTACCGATTGATGAGAAGGAGCATGCTGCGTTCATTAGAGGGTGCTTTCTTCACGACGTAGGGAAAACGAAGGTGCCGAACGATATTTTGCATAAAAAAGAGAGATTGAACGACTGGGAGTGGAGCGTACTTCGCAAGCATCCTGTCTATGGTGAGGAGATCCTTCGAAACCAATCTTTTTATGACGAAAATATTTTGCAGTTGGTAAGGTTTCATCATGAGCGATATGATGGAGCGGGATATCCGGAGGGCAGGAAAGGCGAGCAGATTCCTTTGTTTGCAAGAGCCTGTTCCGTTATCGATGCGCTGGACTCGATGTTATCCATGCGGCCTTATAAGAAACCGCTAACTGCATCCGAAGCTTACAGAGAGCTTGAGCGACACCGGAATACGCAATTTGACGCTGTAATCGTTGATTTGGTGCTGGAGCTTCCGGAGCATGAGATAGGGATATATTTGAACGGCATATAAAAAAAGAGAAATAAACCGGTAATAAAAAAAGCTTTGGAGAGAGAGGCTCCCCAAAGCTTCATGCTGACAGCGTTCTTGTATGCTACGTTAAATTAAACAGACCTAATGTTGAGCATTTGTCGTATTCATCTGCAATAACCTCATCCAACTGAATATCCAGCAAGTTGCACAATGCAGTCATGTAGAACAGATTGCGCCCTAAATCATTCTTAAGCGCGTCACGGCAATGCTCGCAAACGGCGCCAGTGAGATGACTTTGCAGCGTCGTTTTGGCATTCTCAAGATTCAGTTCATCCGAATATTGCTGCTTGCGTGCGTTCAGCTCGATACAGCCGCAGTCAGTGACTGCTTTCGTGACTGCGCGATTGACCGAAGCGCCGGACTGTCCGAATTTGGACATAACATCTAACAAGCTGCGGTGCCTAAGCAGCAATTCGGATACTTGCTGCTGAAATTGATCCAGTGTAGGAGCGCTCATCGGTTCCACCTCTTTCACCAACCTCGTATGTTGAAATCTTTAACTCCATTATAAGCTTGAACCCGACCGTTTACAAAATGTGAATTATTAAAATTTATAAATGTTTGCAATTAATAGGCGCCCCCACGGTTAACAAGGCAATTATTGGAACATAATTGTAGTGGAGGTGAACCATAATGGTTAGACGAATTATTCAATTGATGGGGATGTTGTTCGGTGGTATGGCAGGTGGCGAGGTATACGGATGGGTGAATGGAGCGGCCGTATGGTCAGGCTCATCCTTCGGTATGCTGCAGCGATCCGGCACTTATTACATGAATGTAGCCATTGGCGCGGTTTTTGGTGTAGTTGTGGCAACGATGCTCGCAGGTCAAATTATCCGTTATATGCAAAAAGGAGCCGAGCAGGCGGCTGAGCTTCCGATGCAGCAGCTTATCGCGGGCGCGGGAGGGCTTCTTGCAGGTTTATTGCTTACTGTATTGATCTATCCAGCGGTATCGGGTCTTGAAGGACTCGGAAGCTTAATTCCGGCAGCAATGATGGTATGCTTTGGTTATTTGGGCATGCGCATTGGCTTGAATAAGCAGCAGGAGCTTGCAGACGGGTTTGCTGCCATGCTGGAGAAGCGCAGGGTTGCGCCCGCAGCTGACGAGGCTGGCGGCTACGAGGAACATAAGATACTCGATACGAGCGTTATTATTGACGGACGGATCGCGGATATCTGCAAGACTGGATTCATTGAAGGCACGCTGGTCATTCCGGAGTTTGTGCTCGAGGAGCTTCAGCACATTGCAGATTCATCCGATTTGCTTAAACGCAATAGAGGACGCCGCGGGCTTGATATTTTGAACAAAATTCAAAAAGAGCTTGATGTGAAGGTCTTGATTTATGAAGGGGATTTCGAAGAGATCGGTGAGGTGGACAGCAAGCTTGTGAAGCTAGCCAAGGCGCTGCATGGGAAAGTCGTGACCAACGATTTCAATTTAAACAAGGTATGCGAGCTGCAGGGTGTTTCTGTGCTCAATATTAATGATCTAGCTAATGCAGTAAAACCAGTTGTTTTACCGGGAGAAGAAATCATCGTACAAGTGATAAAGGACGGTAAAGAGCATGGGCAAGGCGTCGCTTATTTGGATGACGGCACGATGATCGTAGTTGAGGGCGGCCGCGAATACATTGGCACAACGATGGAAGTGCTCGTGACCAGCGTGCTGCAAACCTCAGCTGGGAGAATGATATTCGCAAAGCCGAAGCTGTTGGAAAAAGCGCTATAACAAGGTATGATAGTACTATTGTTTAAGCGCAAACGGCTGACGCCGCTCCATGGCGGCAAAAGCTCGTTTCGCGGTGAAGGATAGGGCAGCTATAAGGAAAGCTGTATAGACGCATATCCTTTAACACGGTATGAGGCGGGTCGGTACATGGGAGCAGATTGGGGAGTCATCATCGTAGCGGCCGGTAAAGGCACGCGGATGGGTACGAAGGAAAGCAAGCAATATTTGCAGCTGGCGGACAAGCCTATACTTGTTCATACGCTAGAGTTTTTTCAGTCACTGGATTGGGTCAAGGAAGCGGTGCTTGTCGTCGGAAGCGACGATGTGGAACGCTGCCGCGATTGGGTGAAGGAATATGGAATGTCGAAAGTAACGGCAGTTGTAGCCGGAGGAACAGAGCGGCAGCATTCCGTACATTGCGGGCTGCAGGAGCTGTCAACGGACTGGGTGATGGTCCATGACGGGGTACGCCCGCTTGTCACCGCTGAGGCTGTGCGCGCATGCTGTACGCAAGCGGAACAAAGCGGTGCCTCCGTACTCGCCGTTCCTGTTAAAGATACGATTAAACAAGTCAATGAAGCGGGCGTGATCGTCTCTACGCCAGACCGCCGAAGCTTGTGGGCGATACAAACGCCGCAGGCTTTTCGGCGCGTCTTGCTGCTGGAAGCGCATGAGCGGGCTTTGGCGGAGCGGTTCGTTGGGACGGACGATGCGATGGTGGTTGAGCGCATGGGCGTGAACGTTACGGTCGCTGAAGGGGAATACACCAATATTAAAATAACGACGCCTGAGGATTTGCCGTGGGCGGAATTTTTGCTTGCGAAGCGTCGTGCCGACAGAGCAGAGGGGAAAGGTGAACAAAGATGATTCGAGTGGGACAAGGATTTGACGTGCATCAATTGGTAGAGGGTCGTCCGTGTATAATAGGCGGGGTAACGATTCCTTATGAAAAGGGGCTGCTAGGCCACTCAGACGCGGATGTGCTTCTTCATGCGATTACGGATGCCATTCTAGGCGCGCTTGGGCTTGGGGATATCGGCAAGCATTTTCCTGACACGGACGCAGCATACAAAGATGCTGACAGCTTGAAGCTGCTTGAGGACGTATGGAAACTCGTGCGCGAGCGCGGCTATAAGCTTGGCAATATCGATTCGACCATTATAGCGCAGCGGCCCAAAATGCTGCCGTATATTCCGCAAATGACGGCTGTCATTGCAAAGGCGCTGGAAGCGGACATTTCACAGGTAAACGTCAAAGCAACGACAACCGAGCAGCTTGGCTTCACGGGACGCGGTGAGGGGATTGCGGCGCAATCCGTTGTTTGTCTAATCATGGATGTGATATGATCGGATTTATTCATGGAGAGGCATTGCTTGCGGAGACCTGCAATCGCTACGCTAAACTTTTAGGAGGTAATTGGAGATGACAGCAGAGGTAAGAGTTCGTTATGCCCCGTCACCGACGGGCCATTTACATATCGGCAACGCTAGAACGGCCTTATTTAATTATTTGTATGCAAGAAACAAAGGCGGCAAATTCATCATTCGGATCGAAGATACCGATGTGAAGCGCAATGTTGCTGGCGGGGAAGAAAGCCAGCTCAAGTATTTGAAGTGGCTGGGCATCGACTGGGATGAAAGCATCGATATTGGAGGCGGCTACGGACCGTATCGGCAGACAGAACGCCTCGACATTTACAGCAAGTATTGGCAGGAGCTGCTAGATCGAGGTCTTGCTTACCGGTGCTACTGTACGGAGGAAGAGCTGGAGCAGGAGCGGGAAGAGCAGACAGAACGCGGCGAGACGCCTCGCTATTCCGGTCGCCATCGCCATCTGACCGAAGAGCAGCGTCAGGCTTTCGAAGCGGAGGGCCGCGTACCGAGCATCCGCTTTATCGTGCCGGAAGGGCGTACCTATGCATTTGATGATCTAGTTAAAGGCTCGATCAGCTTTGATACAGCCGAAATGGGCGATTTCGTCATCGTGAAGAAGGATGGCATACCTACGTATAATTTTGCGGTTGTACTGGACGATTATTTGATGAGAATCAGCCATGTGCTACGCGGCGAAGATCATATTTCGAATACGCCGCGCCAACTGATGATCTATGAAGCTTTTGGCTGGGCGCCTCCTATATTCGGACATATGACGCTTATCGTGAATGAACAGCGCAAGAAGTTAAGCAAACGCGACGAGTCTATTATTCAGTTCATTTCGCAGTATGACGATTTAGGTTATCTGCCTGAAGCCATGTTTAATTTCATAACGCTATTGGGCTGGTCGCCAGAGGGCGAGCAAGAGATCTTTACGCGCGAAGAGCTGGTCTCCGTATTCAATGCGGATCGATTAAGCAAAAGCCCTGCCGTATTCGATACGCAGAAGCTGAGCTGGATGAATAACGAATATTTGAAAAAAGCTGACACGGCTCGAGTGGTTGATCTATGTCTGCCGCACCTTCAGCAGGCGGGCCGCGTTGAGAGTGAACTCGACGCTGCTGGACGCGCATGGGTGACGGATTTGGTTGCCCTGCATCAAGACAAGCTGCGCAGCGCTTCGGATATCGTGCCGATGACGGAGCTTTTCTTCCGCGATGCGGTGGAGGACGAGGAAGAGGCAGCAGCGGTTCTGGCGGAGGAGCAGGTTCCGACCGTTCTCCAGGCTTTCTTGACGCTTATTGAAGCGGGCGAGACGCCATTCGAGGTTGACGGCATCAAGGACATGATTAAAGCCGTTCAGAAAGCTACCGGCTTTAAAGGCAAGCAGCTGTTCATGCCGATCCGGGCAGCGCTGACGGGACAGACGCATGGTCCTGACCTTAATCAATCACTTGCTTTGCTCGGCAAGGAGAAGGTTGTTAAGCGTCTTCGGAACCGTCTGGCTAGTTAGTCAGTTTAACGGGCATAAGGGTAAGCAAAACGTACGGATAGAATACCCTTGTCACTTTTTTGGGTATTCGGTATACTATGACTAATAGAAGAATGAATCGAACGGCCATGAACAGGAGAAGTACGTTTGCTTGTGGATTCGCAGAGAGGACAACCGTCATTCGAATCGACGCCCCATTTTGGTGCGGCTATGAGACTCGGATGGGGCTGCAAGTTGTCTGGTCCGCCGAACGGAAATATGCACCTGGGAGCTTTGTTCCGAGCTGCTTCAGCATGACATGCACGATCAGTAGGATTAGGCGGAGACGCATAATCGTTCTTGAAGGCGTACATGGGACTGGGCAGGGTAGGCAGCAACGTATCGTCTGCGTTAAAGACTTTGAGATGAATGATCCAAGGCTACGTCGCCTTGCTTGTTCAAGCAGAGTGGAACCGCGAGATTGCACGCCTCTGCAGCATAATATGCTGCAGGGGCTTTTTTTATTGGAAATTTATGAGCGCATGAAAAAGGAGCATTGCTTATGTTTCGTCACTTTCGATCGGACATCCAAGCGGTTTTTGAGAATGATCCGGCTGCACGCAGCCGCTTCGAGGTTGTTTTCACCTATTCGGGCTTGCATGCCATATGGGCACACCGCATTGCTCATCCGTTATACCGAAGAGGCTGGTTCACGATAGCTCGAATGATCTCTCAGGTAAGCCGGTTCATGACAGGGATAGAGATCCATCCAGGCGCGCGAGTCGGCGATCGGCTGTTTATTGACCACGGCATGGGTGTCGTTATCGGGGAAACCTGCGAGATTGGCGATGACGTTGTGATCTATCAAGGCGTCACTCTGGGCGGAACCGGCAAGGAAAAAGGTAAGCGCCACCCGACAATTGGCAATAATGTAGTTATTGGTTCCGGAGCGAAGGTGCTGGGCTCCTTCCAAGTGGGCGAGTTTTCCAATATAGGCTCCAATGCGGTCGTGCTTCGGGAAGTGCCGACGAATTGTACGGTAGTCGGAAATCCTGGGCGCGTCGTGAAGCGAAACGGCGAGCGGGTAGGCGACCGTCTAGACCATACGCAGCTCCCGGATCCGGTAATTGAAATGTTCCGTACGATGCAGAAGGAAATTGATGAATTAAAAACCGAGCTGAAGCAGCTTCGGGAACCAGTGGCCGGAGGAGAGATACGAAAATGACAGTATCCATTTACAATACAGTTTCGAGGCTTAAAGAGCCTTTTGTACCCCAAGAACCGGGTAAGGTCAAAATGTATGTATGCGGTCCAACCGTGTACGATTATATCCATATTGGCAATGCACGCCCTGTCATTTTCTTTGACGTTGTTCGGCGGTATTTGGAGGAGTCGGGGAATGACGTGCAATACGTCGTTAACTTTACGGACGTGGACGACAAGCTTATCCGCAAAGCCGAACAGCTTGATACAACAGTGCCTGAAGTAGCAGAAAAGTTCATTGCGGCATTTTATGCAGACATTGAAGCGCTTGGCGTGCATAAGGCAACGCTCAATCCGCGAGTAACGGAGCATATTCCTCAAATTATTGCGTTTATCCAAGGTCTAATCGACAAAGGCTATGCATATATGAGCGATGGCGATGTTTATTTCCGAACGGCTGCTTTCGCTGATTATGGGAAGCTGTCGCATCAGAACATCGAAGAGCTGCAGTTTGGTATTCGTGTTGAGATTGGCGACCGCAAAGAGAATCAGCAGGACTTCGTATTGTGGAAAGGCGCGAAGCCGGGAGAGATTAAGTGGGAAAGTCCTTTTGGGGAAGGGCGTCCGGGCTGGCACATTGAATGCTCGGCTATGGCTCGCGCTTACCTTGGCGATACGCTTGATATTCACGGAGGAGGGCATGATCTGCAATTCCCCCACCATGAATGCGAAGTGGCGCAATCCGAGGCGCTGACAGGAAAGCCGCTGGCGAATTATTGGATGCATAACGGGTACATTCATATCAATAATGAGAAGATGTCCAAATCGCTTGGCAATGGCATCACGGTACATGAGCTTGTGAAGCGGGTTAAGCCTCATGCGATTCGTTACTTCATGCTTTCTACGCATTATCGCAGTCCGCTTAATTTCAGCGATGATACCGTAGCTCAAGCAGAGAATAGCGTGGAGCGGATCGCTAATTGCGCGGTCAACCTTAGGCATAGGCTTGCAGCGTCTGCAGGCGGAGCAAACCAAGCGGCAGCAGGAACTGGACTTGTCGCATCTGATGATGCAGAGCTCGATGCAAGGCTGAAAGTTATTCATGACCAGTTCCATGCCAAAATGAGCGATGATTTCAATACGCCAGACGCAATTACCTCCGTGTTTGACTTGGTTGCCGAGGCGAATCAATATCTCAATCGATCCGAAGCAGCCGCAGGCGGGGTTAGTGCTTTGCTCACGCTGCTCGAGCACATGGATGCGGTGCTTGGCTTGCTGCCGCAGCAGCAGGCGGACTCAGAGCTGCTTGACGCGGACATCGAACAGCTTATCGTAGAGCGTACGGAAGCAAGAGCTTCGAAAAATTGGGCGAGAGCGGATGAAATTCGGGTACTGCTCACAGAAAAAAACATTGTTCTTGAGGATACGCCTCAAGGTATCCGCTGGCGGCGCAAATGAGCGAGCGCATAGATGCGAACGCACTGTTGTTTCACGCACCCTCCAAAACGCCGCAGCTGATGAATCCCGTCATCCTTGCATATATGGGCGATGCTGTGTTCGAGCTTTTGGTAAGGCAGTATTTAATATCGCTACCTAACCAAAAGTCTCATCATATACACCGTGAGGCAACAAAGTTTGTTTCGGCTAAAGGCCAGAAAAGGGTGCTTGATCTATGGCAGCCGCATCTGACTGAAGAAGAGGCGGACATCGTCCGCCGCGGCCGCAATTCAAAATCGGGAGCACCTCCCAAAAATGCGGACCTTGCAGATTATCGGCTTGCTACGGCTTTGGAGAGCTTAGTCGGTTATCTTTATTATGAAGGACGCATCGAACGCATGCATGAGCTATTTTCGATTGCCATCGGCAAACAACAGACAGTCGAAGGCTAAAAGAGCTTTGCACGATACTATAAAGATACGAGGAGGGTAACCGAATGACGGAAGAAACGATACAAGACGAGATGATTGCGGGCAAACACCCGGTACTGGAAGCTTTGCGCTCCGGACGAGAAATCAATAAAATTTGGATTGCCGACGGCGCTCAGAAAACATTAACACAGCCGATTGTCGCGGAAGCGAAAAAATTCGGCATCGTCGTACAGTTCGTTGATAAAAGAAAGCTGGACAGCTTAACGCCTGGCGTTACGCATCAAGGGGTAGTTGCACAGGCTGCCGCATTTGCGTATGTCGAGGTAGAGGAAATTCTTGAACGCGCGAAGGAGCGGGATGAAATTCCTTTTATTCTGCTGCTCGATGAGATCGAAGATCCGCATAACCTTGGGTCGATATTGCGTACGGCAGAATGTACTGGGGTTCATGGCGTGATAATTCCGAAAAGAAGGTCCGCAGGCTTAACGGCGACGGTTCTGAAAACATCAGCCGGAGCGGCAGAGCATGTGCCGGTTGCACGCGTGACGAACCTCGCTCAAACCATCGATAAGCTGAAAGAGGCTGGAGTGTGGGTAGCTGGCACCGACCTGAGCGCTTCGCAGGACGTGTACAAAATGAAATTCGACATGCCGCTCGTTGTGGTTATCGGAAATGAAAGCAAAGGAATGGGAAGGCTGATCAAGGAGAAATGCGATTTCCTTGTTAAATTGCCGATGTTAGGTCAGTTGAACTCCCTGAATGCTTCTGTAGCGGCAGGCGTTCTTATGTATGAGGTTGTACGCCAACGCCGGAGCCTTTAGGTGATGAACCGGAAGGACGATATTTTGTTAGTCGATGGATATAACATGATTGGCGCTTGGCCCGTGCTAGAGAAGCTGAAGGAGTATGACCTTGAGGAAGCGCGGGACAAGCTGCTGGACATGATGGCAGACTATCAAGGCTTTACGGGGATGCAGGTATACGTCGTATTCGATGCACATCAAGTTCCAGGACTAGGCGCAACATATAGACATCATAAGCTGACAATCGTATATACGAAAGAAAAGGAAACAGCCGACGAGTGCATCGAGCGTCTATGCTCCGAGCTATATGTACGCCGCAGGAACATTTACGTAGCCACATCGGATTTGGTGGAGCAGCATGTTGCTTTCGGCAAAGGCGCGCTTAGGGTTTCTGCCCGTGAATTGCTCATCGATATTGGTCAAAACCGGAAAAACATTGAGCAATCGCTCCGTGAAGATAAACCTGGCACGCGCAATTCGGTTGATGGGATAATCAGTCTTGAAATTCGCAGCCAACTTGAAAAGCTAAGGCGCGGAGAGAAATAGTGGAAGGATAGCAGCGGTGTTTGCTAAGGTTGCGAAGCGAATGCCAATGCAGATTCCACAAAGTTACAAAATTGCTAGATACTCGATAGTTTACGGATGCCCGATTGGTTGACGGTGTAAGGTTACATAATGTATACTGACTCTATTATTAGCGATAAGAACGTGCTGTATTTCCATAAGAAACTTTCTTATCTTTGGACGTAAATTGCTGCCGGGGCCATGCTACTGGATCGGCAGGATAAATTTGCGTGAATACGAATCTAGCGGTGTACGCCTTGCAGGCCGGAGGGATAGTTCGTGAGTATCGACCTCAAAGAATGGAGTACGCTTGAGTATGACAGCAGTACGGACGAGGATATCGTCGAAGCGGTCCGCAATGGCGACAGTATGGCGTTGGAATACTTGATTAATAAGTATAAGAATTTCGTGAGGGCTAAAGCGCGCTCCTATTTTCTTATCGGTGCGGATCGTGAAGATATCGTGCAGGAGGGTATGATAGGTCTATATAAAGCAATTCGAGATTTCAAAGGGGACAAGCTAGCTAGCTTCAAGGCCTTTGCGGAGTTGTGTATTACTAGACAGATTATTACCGCCATCAAAACAGCCACGCGTCAGAAGCATATCCCGCTTAATTCCTACGTATCGCTTGATAAGCCCATTTATGACGAAGATTCGGATCGCACGCTGCTGGATGTCATCTGTGGTACGCGAGTATCTGATCCCGAAGAATTGATTATCAATCAAGAAGAGTTTATTGGTCTGGAAGACAAGATGTCCGAGATTTTAAGCGATCTTGAGCGCAAGGTGCTTATGCTTTATTTGGATGGAAGATCGTATCAGGAAATTGCTGTCGATTTGGATCGACACGTGAAATCCATTGATAACGCTCTCCAACGAGTGAAACGCAAGCTAGAACGTTATTTGGAAGTCAGAGACATTAGCGGTTAAACGCATTCATACGTAAATCGTCATTAATGAGGGCTGTCTTCCATCTGGCGGTGTCTAGATGGAATATAGGTCCTTTTTGTTTTAAACGGGCGTAAGTAGACTATAATGGTAGAAACGAGCCCGATGCTCTTGTGATTACCAGTTTTTCGCAGGCTTGACACTTATCTTTTACATTGACATCAAAATTGCTGTGTGATAAAGTGTTTAGGTAGGCCTAAAATCGAGGTTTTTTTTCGTTTTGGCGTTGGAATCAATGAACTTTCATATAGAGCTTCATGATTCGTATTTTGTAGCAGTTCGGGAGGTGTAATTCAATGCGGGTAATTATCACGTTGGCATGCACAAACTGCAAACAGAGAAACTATGCGAGCAGCAAGAACAAACGCAATCACCCCGACCGCATCGAGTTGAAGAAGTTTTGCAAGTTCTGTAACGAGCAGACTCCTCATCGCGAGACGAGATAGTCAATTGGAGGTGTGAACGTGGCATTTTTGGCTAAACTAAAGCAAAGCTTTGGTACAACGTTTAGTTTTTTTGCCGACAGCTGGGCGGAACTTAAGAAGGTTCGCTGGCCAAGCCGTAAAGAGTTGACAAGCTATTCGATCGTGGTATTGTTGACGATCACGTTTGTAACGATTTATTTCTGGCTTCTTGACATCGGGATCTCGTCTCTGGTTGAATTCATTGTTTAAGAATGGTCCAAAGGTGGATTTGTGATGGAAAAAAGATGGTACGTCGTGCATACTTACTCAGGCTATGAGAACAAGGTGAAAGCCAATTTGGAGCGCCGTGTTGAATCGATGGGCATGGAAGACAAAATCTTCCGCGTGCTCGTTCCTATGGAAGATGAAGTGGTAGAGAAGGACGGTAAGAAAAAGACTGTCCAACGTAAAGTCTACCCCGGATATGTTCTTGTGGAAATGGTTCAAACCGACGATTCATGGTACGTTGTTCGAAATACGCCTGGCGTAACTGGATTTGTAGGATCAACTGGATCAGGTTCAAAACCGATTCCTCTATTGCCAGATGAGGTTGAGCAAATACTCAAGCACATGGGCATGGAAGAGCCGAAACCGAAAATCGAGTTTGATCTGAAAGAAACGGTTCGCGTCAAAGTAGGTCCTTTCGCAGATTTTGTTGGTACAGTAGAAGAAATTTTGCTGGACAAAGCGAAGTTAAAGGTTCATGTAAACATGTTTGGCAGGGAGACCCCGCTAGAGCTGGATTACACTCAAGTGGAGAAGATATAATATCTGGTTTCCAAAACCCACTGGGTTAAACCGGTGGAGGTTTGGACGCGAAGTGGCAATGCCTCTTAATCAGTGGCATATGCTATTTACGCATGGAATAAAGGGTAAGGAGGTGTGTCAGGCATGGCAAAAAAGGTCATTAAAATGGTCAAATTGCAAGTTCCTGCAGGTAAAGCAAACCCAGCGCCGCCGATCGGTCCAGCACTTGGTCAAGCAGGCGTTAACATCATGGCGTTTTGTAAAGAGTTTAATGCTCGTACCGCAGATCAAGCAGGCTTGATTATTCCAGTCGTTATTACAGTATTCGAAGACCGTTCTTTCACTTTCGAAACAAAAACGCCGCCGGCAGCAGTATTGCTTCGCGTCGCAGCTGGTATCGAAAAAGGTTCAGGCGAACCGAACAAGAAAAAGGTCGCTACTGTAAAACGTGACAAAGTTCGCGAAATCGCTGAGCAAAAAATGCCGGATCTTAACGCAGCTTCAGTTGAAGCAGCAATGCGTATGGTTGAAGGTACTGCTCGCAGCATGGGCGTAACTATTGTTGACTAATTTTACTCAGTAGCTTGCTTTGCGAAGCTTCGGCTTTCGCGAGTGGGAGGATCATCCTTAGGAGGATTTTTCGCTACTACCACATGAGGAGGAAATTACAATGGCTAAACAAGGTAAAAAATATCTAGAAGCTGTTAAGCTGATTGACAGCGAAGCAACTTACGAGCCTTTAGAAGCGATTGAGCTTGTAAAGAAGGCAGCAACAGCTAAGTTCGACGAATCCGTTGAAGTAGCAGTTCGTTTGGGTGTAGACCCGCGTAAACAAGACCAAGCCGTTCGTGGCGTAGTTGTACTTCCACACGGAACTGGTAAAACAAAACGCGTTCTCGTTTTCGCAAAAGGCGAAAAAGTGAAAGAAGCGGAAGCTGCGGGCGCAGACTTTGTCGGCGATGCAGACATGATCAACAAAATCCAACAAGGCTGGTTCGAATTCGACGTTTGCGTAGCAACGCCGGACATGATGGCTGAAGTTGGTAAACTTGGACGTATTCTTGGTGGTAAAGGCTTGATGCCTAACCCTAAAGCTGGTACAGTAACGTTTGACGTTGCTAAAGCCGTTCAAGAAATTAAAGCCGGTAAGATTGAATACCGTCTTGATAAAGCAGGTCAAATCCATGCTCCAATCGGAAAAGTATCATTTGATGCTGAGAAACTCAACGAGAACCTCAAATCATTGATCGATGCACTTAACCGTGCTAAACCGGCTGCTGCAAAAGGTGTTTACCTGAAAAACATCGCCGTTTCTTCGACAATGGGCCCTGGCGCTCGTGTTTCTACAGCGGTTTATCGCTAAGAAGAACGGAACTAAATTCGAATACGCATACCGTAGACAGTAGGTGCCATAAGGCTTAATTTCCTACCGAGGTGTTATGATAAAACGTTTGTAAGCAATATTCAATCCTTTCCGGGTTGATGCGCGATAACGACATCATGGCCTTCGCAGTGTCTGCGAAGGCCTTTCTCATGCATCGAGGCGTGGAAAGCCCGTCGTAATTAACGGAATGTATACTATTACGGGAGGTGTACAGTTTGGCTAACGCAAATATCATCCAAGAGAAACAAGAGGCAGTTGCCGTAATCGCGGCGAAAATTGCTTCTAGCTCCAGTACAGTAGTAGCTGACTACCGTGGATTGAACGTTGCGCAAGTTACTGAGCTTCGGAAACAGCTTCGTGAAGCAGGAATTGAATTCCAAGTTCTTAAAAACTCGCTCGTTCGCCGCGCAACTGAAGGTACGGATTATGTAGAATTGAACAACATTCTTACAGGTCCTACTGCAATTGCATTCGGTAAGGAAGACGCTGTTGCTCCAGCAAAAATTTTGAACGATTTTGCTAAGAAAAACGATGCTTTGAAACTTAAAGGCGGCGTTGTAGAAGGTAAAGTCGTATCTCAAGAAGAAATTAAAGCTCTTGCGGAACTTCCGTCCCGCGAAGGTTTGCTCTCTATGCTACTCAGCGTATTGCAAGCTCCAGTGCGCAACTTCGCGCTTGCAGTTAAAGCAGTCGGTGAAAAACAAGAAGCAGGCGTTTAATTTCTACTCAAGACCGCTTACAGTATTGAACCGGCGTAAGCCGGCTTAGGATAAAACAAAAAAATAAACCACATTCCCGGAGGTATAATCATGTCTAAAGAACAAATCTTAGAAGCGATTAAAGTTATGAACGTTCTTGAACTGAACGAGCTTGTTAAAGCAATTGAAGAAGAATTCGGCGTAACTGCAGCAGCTCCAGTAGCAGCAGCAGGTGCAGGCGCGGCTGTTGAAGCTGAGCAAACAGAATTCGACGTAATCCTTAACGGCGCTGGCGCTTCCAAAATCAACGTAATCAAAGTTGTTCGCGAAATTACAGGTCTTGGCCTGAAAGAAGCGAAAGACTTGGTTGACAGCGCTCCTAAAGCTGTTAAAGAAAAAGTTGCTAAAGAAGAAGCTGAAGCAGTTGCAGCTAAACTTTCTGAAGCTGGCGCTTCTGTAGAAGTTAAGTAGTATTCGTTAAACCATATAAGCTGATCATGCGATTGTACGATGAATCGGCTGGCGAGCCCCTTGAATCCGTCAGGTTTCAAGGGGTTCGTTGTATGTTAAAGGATAAGAATGTATAAATGAAAAGACTTATACATTCTTATCTTTCAACGCGAGTTTAGCCTTTCGTGCGTAAGGATGACAGCTAAATGTTTGAAGAAGTTTTGGAATAACGGGAGAGTGATGAATTATGTCGAATCACTATTACTCACAAAGCCCGGACGTGAAACATAATCGTCAGGTTCATGAAGTGTCACTACGAGGCTTTTCTTTTCGGTTTATGACAGATACAGGCGTATTCTCGAAATCGGGTGTCGATTATGGGAGTCAGGTATTGATTGATGCGATTGAGATCAGTACAAATGCTAACGTTCTCGATGTCGGCTGCGGCTACGGTCCAATCGGATTGACTTCAGCCAAGCTTGCAGAACTTGGGCATGTAACAATGATTGATATAAATGAAAGAGCGGTACAGCTCTCGATAGAAAATGCAAAGCTTAACCAGCTTACGAACGTAACGGTTCTGCAGAGCGACTTATTCGTAGCAGTCAAAGGTAAAACGTTTGATGTGATCGTGACCAATCCGCCCATCCGCGCAGGTAAAACCGTTGTTCACCGCATATTTGAAGAAGGTTTTGAATTGCTTGAGCCCGGTGGCAGCATGTGGGTCGTCATTCAGAAGAAACAAGGCGCGCCTTCGGCAAAAGCAAAGCTGGAGTCGCTGTTCGCAGATGTTGAGGAAGTTACGAAGGATAAGGGCTACCGCATTTTCCGTGCTGTAAAAGGATAGGAAAAATAGACAAATGCTGTTTTGAAAATATCTTTGAAAACGGAATAAAAATTATTGACTTGACATTTTAGATATGGTAAAATTATAAAATGTCAGCATTAAATTGGGCTCGATCTCTTTAGTTAACTAAAATGTCAAGTGTAAATTTAAAGCGCGGAATGCATAAGTTTTACACATTTGACGTATAATGTTTACGTTTTGGGCAAAATTATTTGATATGAGACTATCACGGCCGCGCTGTGATTGGTTAACTGCCGGAACATGCTCTTTTTTCGAACTATTCGATAAGGGCTTTTCTTTATTTGACTATATAGGCGGCTGGTCCGTTTATAGTGACGCAGTGATTATCGATGCTGTGATACAGACATGAGGGGTGAGGTTAAGTTGGCAGGACAACTTGTTCAGTATGGTCGGCGCGCGCGCAGAAGCTACGCCAGGATCAACGAGGTGCTGGAAGTCCCGAACCTGATTGAAATCCAACAAAAATCGTATGAGAAGTTTTTGGACAGCGATCTAATCGAACTGTTCCAAGACATTTCTCCGATTTCGGACTTTACGGGCAATCTATCGCTTGAGTTTATCGACTATAGCTTAGGCGAACCGAAATATTCGGTCGATGAATCAAAAGAGCGCGACGTGACGTATGCGGCTCCTTTACGCGTTAAGGTGCGACTTTTCAATAAGGAGACCGGCGAAGTAAAGGAACAAGAAGTTTTCATGGGTGATTTCCCGCTTATGACAGAGACTGGCACGTTTATTATTAACGGGGCTGAGCGTGTCATAGTTAGCCAATTGGTTCGATCCCCGAGTGTGTACTTCAGCACGAAGGTCGATAAAAACGGGAAGAAAAACTACACGGCTACGGTTATACCTAACCGCGGCGCTTGGCTAGAGCTTGAAACAGATGCGAAAGATATCATCTACGTACGTATTGACCGGACCCGGAAAATTCCGGTAACGGTGCTTTTGCGTTCGTTAGGCTTCGGTACTGACGCTGAAATTCTAGAACTGCTAGGACATGATGAGTACATTCGCAACACGCTTGACAAAGATAATACGGATTCCACGGAGAAAGCGCTGATAGAAATTTATGAGCGTCTTCGTCCAGGCGAGCCTCCGACTTTGGACAATGCGAAGAGCTTGCTTGTGGCTCGCTTCTTTGACCCGAAACGTTATGACTTGGCCAATGTAGGCCGTTACAAAATAAACAAAAAGCTCCACATCAAGAACCGTTTGTTTAATCAGCGGCTAGCGGAAAATCTAGTTGACCCTACGACAGGCGAGATTATCGCTGAATCGGGACAAATGATTGACCGTCGCTTGCTTGATGAAATTCTCGAGAAGCTTGAGAAGGATGTTGGCTTCAAGACGTACCACGTTGCAAACGGCGTATTGGATGCTGATAGTATTCCTCTACAAACGATCAGCGTATTCTCGCCATATGACGAAAGCAAAGTAATTAAAGTAATAGCGAATGGCATTATTGATAAATCCGTTAAGCACATTACGCCTGCGGATATCATTTCTTCCATTAACTACTTTATTAATTTGCTGCACGGCGTAGGAAGCACGGATGATATCGATCATCTTGGTAACCGTCGTCTGCGTTCGGTAGGTGAGCTGCTTCAAAATCAATTCCGTATCGGTTTGTCTCGTATGGAGCGCGTAGTGCGCGAGAGAATGTCCATTCAAGACGCGAATGCGATTACGCCGCAAGCGCTAATCAACATTCGTCCGGTTATTGCTTCTATAAAAGAGTTCTTCGGCTCCTCGCAGCTGTCTCAATTTATGGACCAAACGAATCCGCTTGCTGAATTGACACATAAACGTCGTCTATCTGCACTCGGACCCGGTGGTTTGACTCGGGAACGCGCGGGATTTGAAGTGCGTGACGTCCATCACTCCCACTATGGGCGGATGTGTCCGATCGAGACGCCAGAGGGACCGAATATCGGTTTGATCAACTCCTTGTCATCGTTCGCCCGCATTAACGAATATGGCTTCATTGAAGCGCCATACCGTTGGGTTGATCCGAAAACAGGAATCGTAACTGAGCAAATCGCGTACTTGACTGCCGACGAGGAAGACAACTACGTAATCGCGCAAGCGAATGCGAAGCTTACTCCGGAAGACAAGTTTGCCGAAGAAAACACGATTGTTCGTTACAACAAGCAAGCTGATAACATCCTGACTATGCCTAGCGATCGCGTTGACTACATGGACGTATCTCCTAAGCAGGTAGTATCTGTTGCGACAGCGTTAATTCCGTTCCTGGAAAACGATGACTCCAACCGTGCCCTCATGGGATCGAACATGCAACGTCAAGCGGTTCCACTACTTATTCCTAGATCTCCGCTTGTTGGTACGGGTATGGAGCATAAGGCTGCGAAGGATTCAGGCGTTTGTATCGTTGCCAAGCATGACGGCGTCATTGAGCGTTCGTCCGCGAATGAGATCTGGCTGCGCCGCGTTGAACAAATCGACGGCAAGCCGGTTACTGGCGACCTTGTGAAACATAAGCTGCACAAGTTTATGCGATCAAACCAAGGAACGTGCATCAATCAGCGCCCGCTTGTACGCAAAGGCGATGTAATCAAGAAAGGTGATATCCTTGCGGATGGACCTTCCACTGAAAAGGGCGAATTGGCTCTTGGACGCAACGTAGTCGTTGCATTCATGACGTGGGAAGGGTACAACTATGAGGATGCGATCCTGCTTAGCGAGAAACTTGTGAAAGAAGATGTTTATACATCGATTCACATCGAGGAATATGAGTCCGAGGCTCGTGACACGAAGCTTGGACCGGAAGAAATCACACGCGACATCCCGAACGTTGGCGAAGAAGCTCTTCGCAACCTAGATGAGCGCGGAATCATTCGTGTCGGTGCTGAAATCGGTGCTGGCGATATCCTGGTTGGTAAAGTAACGCCGAAGGGTGTAACGGAGCTGACTGCGGAAGAACGTTTGCTTCATGCGATCTTCGGTGAGAAGGCTCGTGAGGTTCGTGATACTTCGCTCCGCGTACCGCATGGTACAGACGGTATCGTTGTTGACGTGAAAGTCTTTACTCGGGAGAACGGCGATGAGCTTCCACCAGGCGTTAACCAATTGGTACGTGCTTACATTGCTCAAAAACGGAAAATTTCCGAAGGCGACAAAATGGCCGGCCGACATGGTAACAAAGGGGTTATCGCCCGTATTATGCCTGAAGAAGATATGCCTTTCCTTCCAGATGGTACACCAGTCGAGGTTGTTCTTAACCCGCTCGGCGTTCCGTCACGGATGAATATCGGTCAGGCACTTGAAGTTCACTTAGGTATGGCTTGTAAGCATCTTGGCATTCATGCTGCAACACCAGTATTCGATGGTGCGCGCGAGAATGACGTTTTCGATACGATGGAAGAAGCAGGCATGCAGCGTAACGGTAAAACCGTACTGTATGATGGACGGACAGGAGAAAACTTCGAACGTGAAGTTACAGTTGGGGTCATGTATATGATCAAACTGGCGCACATGGTCGATGATAAAATTCATGCCCGTTCAACTGGACCTTACTCGCTCGTTACGCAACAACCACTCGGTGGTAAAGCCCAATTCGGCGGACAACGTTTCGGGGAGATGGAGGTATGGGCGCTTGAGGCATATGGCGCTGCATACACGCTTCAAGAAATCTTGACGGTGAAATCCGATGACGTGGTTGGTCGTGTCAAAACGTACGAGTCAATCGTCAAAGGCGAGAATGTTCCAGAACCAGGCGTTCCTGAATCGTTCAAAGTTTTGATCAAAGAGCTTCAAAGCTTGGGTATGGATGTTAAAATTCTATCCGAGAACGAAGAAGAGATCGAGATGAAAGAAATGGACGATGAAGACGAAGCTACAGGTGATAAGCTCAACCTCAATATAGAAGGTGCCGAGGTCGGCGCTGCTACTGAATAAACTAGTTGCTGGATTCCGTCGCATGGTCACGCGCCTATGACGGAATCTAGCTGATTAGATAGACATTGTCATACATGACGGAGGAGGGTTGCTCCTTGTTGGACGTGAACAACTTCGAGTATATGAAAATCGGTCTGGCATCGCCGGATAAAATTCGCTCGTGGTCCCGCGGAGAAGTTAAGAAACCGGAGACGATCAACTATAGGACCTTAAAGCCGGAGAAGGAAGGTCTCTTCTGCGAGAAAATTTTCGGACCTACAAAAGACTGGGAATGTCATTGCGGCAAATACAAACGTGTACGCTATAAAGGTGTCGTTTGTGATCGCTGTGGCGTAGAAGTAACACGCGCTAAAGTACGTCGCGAGCGCATGGGTCACATTGAATTGGCTGCACCAGTTTCCCACATTTGGTATTTCAAAGGGATTCCAAGCCGCATGGGTCTTGCGCTGGATATGTCCCCTCGTTCGCTCGAGGAGATCATTTACTTTGCATCCTATGTGGTTACTGATCCAGGTGATACGCCGCTTGAGAAAAAACAACTCCTTTCGGAGAAAGAATACCGCAGCTACCGGGAGAAATACGGGTATGGTTTTCATGCTGGTATGGGCGCCGAAGCTGTCAAAAAGCTTTTGCAGGACATCGACGTTGATAAAGAGCTAGAGCAACTGAAGGAAGAGCTGCGTACGGCTCAAGGCCAACGCCGCAACCGTGCGATTAAGCGTCTGGAAGTCGTAGAAGCATTCCGCAACTCCGGCAACGAGCCGGAATGGATGATTCTTGACGTGCTTCCTGTCATTCCTCCTGAGCTTCGTCCTATGGTTCAGCTTGATGGCGGACGATTCGCGACATCCGATCTTAATGATCTGTATCGCCGTGTTATTAACCGTAACAACCGTCTGAAGAGACTGCTAGACCTAGGCGCTCCTGACATCATCGTTCAGAATGAAAAACGGATGCTGCAGGAAGCGGTTGACGCGTTGATCGATAATGGTCGTCGCGGTCGTCCCGTAACTGGTCCTGGTAACCGTCCGCTTAAATCCCTCAGCCATATGCTGAAAGGTAAGCAAGGACGTTTCCGTCAGAACTTGCTCGGTAAACGGGTTGACTACTCTGGTCGTTCGGTTATCGTAGTAGGTCCAAACTTGAAAATGTTCCAGTGCGGCCTTCCGAAGGAAATGGCACTAGAATTGTTCAAGCCTTTCGTTATGAAAGAGCTTGTTAATAAAGGCTTGGCGCATAACATCAAGAGCGCGAAGCGCAAAGTTGAACGCGTAAGCCCTGAGGTGTGGGACGTTCTTGAGGAAGTTATTAAAGAACACCCGGTACTGCTTAACCGTGCCCCGACGCTTCATAGACTAGGTATTCAAGCATTTGAACCTATTCTGGTAGAAGGTCGCGCAATTAAGCTTCATCCGCTCGTATGTACAGCGTACAACGCTGACTTCGACGGTGACCAAATGGCCGTTCACGTTCCGTTGTCTGCTGAAGCACAAGCGGAAGCTCGCTTGCTGATGCTTGCATCAGGCAATATTCTTAACCCGAAAGACGGCAAACCGGTCGTTACTCCTTCACAGGATATGGTTCTAGGAAGCTTCTACTTAACGATGGATAACAAAGAAGCCAAAGGCAGTGGTTCCGTATTCGGTACCATTAACGAGGCCATCTCTGCTTACCAACGTGGTATCGTTTCCTTGCACGCTAGAATTTTCATTCCAGTTCGCGTGCTCAAAAAAGTTAATTTCACCGAGCAACAACAAAACTCGCTACTCGTAACAACGGTTGGTAAAGTAATCTTCAATGAAATTTTCCCGGAAGATTTCCCTTACATCAACGAAGCTACGAAAACGAATTTGCTGCACGGTACACCTGACAAATATTTCGTCTACGAAAAAGGTGCCGATCTTCCAAAGTTCTTGGATGCTATCGAAACGCCAGGTGCGGTAGGTAAGGACTATCTTGCATTAGTCATTGCAGAATGCTTCCGCCAATACCACACAACGCTAACAGCGATGCTTCTTGACCGCATTAAGCAGCTGGGCTTTACGTACTCGACTAAGGCTGGTATTACGATCGGCGTTTCCGACGTAATCATTCCGGTTGAGAAAGACGAGATCATGAAGCGCTCCGATGAGAAGGTATCTACCGTTATGAATCAATACCGTCGTGGTTTGATTACGAACGAAGAGCGTTATGACCGTATCATCAGCATTTGGAGCAAATGTAAGGACGAAATCACCGAAGTTCTTATGAAGTCGATGGATCGTTACAATAACATTATGCTCATGGTAGACTCCAAAGCACGGGGTAACAAATCACAAATTACACAGCTTGGTGGTATGCGTGGTCTGATGGCCAATCCATCCGGTCGTATCATCGAGTTGCCAATTAAATCGAACTTCCGTGAAGGCCTAACGGTACTCGAGTACTTTATCTCGACTCACGGAGCGCGTAAAGGTTTGGCGGATACAGCACTTCGGACTGCCGATTCCGGTTACCTGACTCGTCGACTTGTTGACGTTGCTCAAGACGTAATCGTGCGGGAAGAAGATTGTGGTACGGATAAAGGCTTCTCCGTAAGCAAAATTCAAGACGGTAAAGAGGTTATCGAAGATCTTTATGACCGTATTGAAGGCCGCTATGCGTTCGAAACCGTTCGTAACCCAAAAACTGGCGAAATCATTGTTAACCGCAGCGAGCTGATTGATTCCAATAAAGCAGATGCGATTATCGATGCCGGCGTAGAAAAACTGCAAATTCGTTCCGTACTGAGCTGCCGTGCGCGTCATGGCGTATGTAAGATCTGTTACGGCCGTAACCTTGCAACTGGCAAGCACGTTGAGATTGGGGAAGCGGTTGGTATTATCGCCGCACAATCCATCGGAGAGCCAGGAACACAGCTGACGATGCGTACGTTCCATACGGGCGGCGTTGCCGGCGATGATATTACACAAGGTTTGCCGCGTATTCAAGAGTTGTTTGAGGCGCGTAATCCGAAAGGTCAAGCGATTATCTCTGAGCTTGACGGTGTAATTAAAGAAATTCGCGAAGCGAAGGACCGTCGCGAAATCGAGGTTCAAGGCGAAGCGGAATCGAAAGTGTATGCAGTTACCTATGGATCGCGTATTCGCGTAACGCAAGGTCAACAAATCGAAGCCGGCGATGAGCTGACGGATGGTTCGATTGACCCTAAAGATATGCTGCGCATCAAAGGTATCCGTGGCGTTCAAAACTACATTTTGCAAGAAGTACAGCGCGTTTACCGGAACCAAGGGGTAGAAATCAATGACAAGCACGTTGAGGTCATGATTAAGCAAATGCTCCGGAAAATCCGTATCGTAGACGCAGGCGGCACAACTCTGCTTCCAGGAGCGTTTGTTGACATTCATGAATATGAGTCTCAGAACCGCACTGCGATCTTTGCAGATTTGGAACCTGCTGTTGCAAAACCAGTTTTGCTCGGTATTACGAAAGCATCGCTTGAGACAGATTCATTCTTGTCGGCGGCATCCTTCCAAGAAACAACTCGTGTATTGACTGATGCGGCTATTAAAGGCAAAGTTGACCAGTTGCTTGGACTCAAGGAAAATGTTATTATCGGTAAGTTGATTCCTGCAGGTACGGGAATGGCTCGATACCGTAACATTCGCTTTGCTGGCCTAGAAGATGAAGCTACTACTGCAGTTGAAGGGGAATTGGAAACGGAAGCTGTAACTGTCGATTAATTGACGGTTGCCGATTGCGTTCTATGACCGGATACTAAACCATACAGAAAGAGCGTAACATCTTCCGCTTTATTTGGAAGCGGAAGATGGCCGCTCTTTTGCATGTTTACAGTGTAAATCTCATTGCTAATTGGTTTGCAAATGATTATCTTGAAGTTTCTTGACACAATCACGGTATAGGTGCTATTATATCGAAGTGTGCCTAATTGTGTGATCGCTGAATGGAAGAATTGAAGGTGATTTTCATGCAATTCAAAGTCGGCGCAAAGCAGACTGCCAAGATGCTCGAGCAAGATAGAGCGATTGAAGTCTATGTTGCACGAGATGCAGATCCGCAGATGAAAGAGAAGATTGTTCATCTATGTGAGCGGACGGGAGTTCCGGTGAAATGGATCGATTCAATGAATGAGCTTGGGGAAACCTGCGGCATTGATATCGGGGCCGCGATGGCAGCGCTCGTAACCGAAGAAGAATAATGCAATATCCGTTTTTGTTAGTTGATTATTTAACGATGATTGACTGGCGAGAACTTTTGTTTGTTCTTTTATGAACCGCCTGGATCTGTGGGCTTAATTTTAGGTAAAATGTCTACCATACAAGCGTATACGGCTGTTGCTGTCTTTTGGTGGAAAGAGCTCGTTGCGCAAAAGAAATATAAGTTGATTTATAAACAAATGTATTTATAAATGCTTATATTCTCAAAAGACATGAATATAAGGAAGGGGGTGGCAACATGCCAACTATTAACCAGCTAGTCCGTAAAGGACGCCAAGCGAAAGTCGTTAAATCGAAATCGCCGGCATTGCAAAAAGGTTTCAATGCATTGAAACGTGAAGCTACTAACATCAGCGCTCCTCAAAAACGCGGTGTGTGCACTCGTGTAGGTACAATGACTCCAAGGAAACCGAACTCCGCACTTCGTAAATATGCTCGTGTTCGTTTAACGAACCGTTTAGAGGTTACGGCTTACATTCCTGGTATCGGACACAACTTGCAAGAGCATAGCGTTGTTTTGATCCGTGGCGGTAAAGTAAAAGACTTAGCAGGAGTACGCTACCATATCGTTCGCGGCGCGCTTGATACTGCAGGTGTTAACAACCGTATGCAAGCTCGTTCGAAATACGGTACTAAACGTCCGAAAGTTAAAAAATCATAAGTAAAATCCTTATAGGGATATAGAACATATTCCTAATGGGTCATTGAAATGCTAGAAATAGCGACTATTAGAAGAAAGGGGGACTTTCTCATGCCACGCAAAGGTCCTGTAACGAAACGCGATGTGCTTCCAGATCCGCTGTATAACAGCAAGCTGGTAACGCGCCTAATCAACCGCATTATGCTAGACGGTAAAAGAGGCGTTGCACAAACGCTATTGTATGATGCATTCAAACTGATTCAAGAACGCACGGGTAAAGATCCGATGGAAGTGTTCGAAGCAGCTTTGAAAAATATTATGCCAGTACTTGAGGTTAAAGCACGCCGTGTCGGCGGTGCGAACTATCAAGTGCCTATCGAAGTTAAACCAGAGCGCCGTACGGCACTTGGTCTCCGTTGGCTCGTGAACTACTCACGTAACCGCGGTGAGAAAACGATGGAAGAGCGTTTAGCTGCTGAAATCACAGATGCTTCCAATAACACTGGCGCAGCTGTTAAAAAGCGCGAAGACACTCACAAAATGGCTGAAGCAAATAAAGCATTTGCTCACTACCGCTGGTAGAATTCTAACATTCGAGAGGAGACCATTTTATGTCAAGAGAGTTCTCCTTGAACAATACGCGTAATATCGGGATTATGGCGCATATTGATGCTGGTAAAACCACGACAACTGAACGGATCTTGTTCTTCACAGGCCGTACTCACAAAATCGGAGAAGTGCACGAAGGTGCAGCTACGATGGACTGGATGGAGCAAGAACAAGAGCGCGGTATTACGATTACGTCTGCCGCGACAACCGCTCAATGGGATGGACACCGTATCAATATTATCGATACCCCGGGACACGTTGACTTCACAGTAGAAGTTGAACGTTCCCTGCGCGTACTGGACGGGGCCGTTGGAGTTTTCAGTGCGAAAGAAGGAGTCGAGCCACAGTCCGAGACTGTATGGCGTCAAGCAGACCGTTACAACGTTCCGCGGATCGCATACGTCAACAAAATGGACATCATTGGTGCTGACTTCCTAAACGTTATCAAGGATATGCGCGAGCGTCTTCAAGCAAACGCAGTTGCCATTCAAATTCCGATTGGTGCTGAGTCTGATTTTGTCGGCGTTATCGATATCGTTGAACGCGTAGCATACAAGTACAAAGACGATACAGGTAAAGATCCGATTCAAGTTGAAATTCCTTCGGAGTATGCTGACCAAGTGGAAGAGCTTCGTACGGAATTGATTGAAAAGGTAGCAGAGCTTGACGAAGAGTTGACTATGAAATATCTGGAAGGCGAAGAAATTACAATTCCAGAAATCAAAGCAGCGCTACGTAAAGGTGTTTGCGAAGTTAAAATCTTCCCAGTAATCGTTGGATCTTCCTACCGTAACAAAGGTGTTCAACTGATGTTGGATGCGGTTGTAGACTACCTTCCATCTCCACTTGATGTACCGGCAATTAAAGGTACAACTGAAGAAGGCGAAGAAGGCGAACGTCCATCATCCGATTCAGAGCCGTTCTCGGCTTTGGCATTCAAAATCATGACGGATCCTTATGTTGGTAGATTGACGTTCTTCCGTGTGTACTCAGGAATTCTGAAATCCGGTTCTTATGTTCTTAACTCAACTAAGGGCAAACGCGAGCGGATTGGACGTATTCTTCAAATGCACGCGAACGCTCGTCAAGAGATTTCAGAAGTGTATGCAGGCGATATCGCTGCAGCAGTTGGACTTAAAGATACGACGACTGGGGACACTCTTTGTGACGAAAAGAATATTATCATTCTTGAGTCAATGAACTTCCCTGAGCCGGTTATCTCGGTTGCTATCGAACCAAAAACGAAAGCTGACCAAGACAAACTAGGTATCGCTATTTCCAAGCTGGCAGAAGAAGATCCTACCTTCCGTGCACATACGGACGAAGAGACAAACCAGACAATTATTTCTGGTATGGGTGAGCTTCACCTTGAGATCCTCGTTGACCGTATGTTCCGCGAATTCAAAGTTGAAACTAACGTTGGTAAACCGCAAGTTGCTTACCGTGAAACGTTCCGTGAAGCTGCGAAGGTTGAAGGTAAGTTCGTTCGTCAGTCCGGTGGTAAAGGTCAATTCGGTCATTGTTGGGTTGAATTCTCACCACTTGAGCCAGGTTCAGGCTTCATATTCGAAAACAAAACAGTCGGCGGTTCGATTCCTCGTGAATTTATCGCTCCAATCCAGGCTGGTATCGAAGAGTCAATGAAGAACGGTGTAGTAGCCGGCTTCCCGCTCGTTGATGTCAAGGCTGTTGTAGTAGACGGATCTTACCATGATGTTGACTCCTCGGAGATGGCGTTTAAAATTGCAGGTTCGATGGCGCTTAAAGCTGCCAAAGATAAATGTAAGCCAGTTCTTCTTGAGCCAATCATGAAAGTAGAAGTTACTGTTCCTGAAGAGTACATGGGCGATGTTATGGGTATGCTTAACTCCCGTCGTGGTCGTATCGAAGGTATGGATACTCGTGCAGGTGCGCAAATTATCCGCTCCAAGGTGCCTCTCTCCGAGATGTTTGGTTATTCCACTACACTACGTTCCGGTACACAAGGACGCGGCGTATTCTCCATGGAGCTTTCTCATTATGAAGAAGTTCCTAAATCGATCTCTGAAGAGATCATTGCTAAGAACAAAGGCGAGTAATCGTTTTTGTCCAACCAAACCATTTGCTTTTGGCCGTCAGCTTGTTTGCTTGCAAACCTGATGCCGGCCCACACATAAAAAATTCATGATATATTGAGGAGGCTCAAGTTCAATGGCTAAGGCTAAATTTGAACGTAACAAACCGCACGTTAATATCGGTACTATCGGTCACGTCGATCACGGTAAAACGACTTTGACTGCAGCTATCACAACTGTACTTTCCAAAAAATACGGCGGTGCAGCAATCGCATTCGACCAAATCGATAAAGCTCCAGAAGAGCGCGAGCGCGGTATCACGATCTCGACAGCTCACGTTGAGTATGAGACGCCAGCTCGTCACTACGCACACGTTGACTGCCCAGGTCACGCCGACTATGTAAAAAACATGATCACTGGTGCTGCTCAAATGGACGGAGCTATTCTTGTAGTTTCCGCTACTGACGGTCCTATGCCACAAACTCGTGAGCACATCTTGCTTTCGAAACAAGTAGGCGTACCTTACATCGTTGTTTTCTTGAACAAATGCGACATGGTTGAAGACGAAGAGCTTCTTGAGCTAGTTGAAATGGAAGTTCGTGACCTTCTTTCCGAGTATGAGTTCCCAGGCGACGACACTCCAATCATCCGCGGAGCTGCTCGTGAAGCTCTTGCTAACCCAGAAGGTCCTTGGGCTGAAAAAATCATCGAGCTTTTCGAGCAAGTTGATACTTACATCCCAACTCCTGAGCGCGACACAGCTAAGCCTTTCCTTATGCCTGTCGAGGACGTATTCACAATCACTGGCCGTGGTACAGTTGCTACAGGTCGCGTAGAGCGTGGCGTTATCAAAGTCGGCGACGAGGTAGAAATTATCGGTCTTGCTGAAGAGTCCCGCAAATCCGTAGTAACAGGCGTTGAAATGTTCCGTAAATTGCTTGACTCCGCTCAAGCAGGGGACAACGTAGGTGCATTGCTTCGTGGTGTAGACCGCAGCAACATCGAGCGTGGACAAGTTTTGGCTAAACCGGGTTCGGTTAAACCACACACTAACTTTACAGCTCAAATCTACGTTCTTACTAAAGAAGAGGGTGGCCGTCACAAGCCTTTCTTCACTGGCTACCGTCCACAGTTCTACTTCCGTACAACTGACGTAACGGGTATCATCAGCCTGCCAGAAGGTACTGAAATGGTTATGCCTGGCGACAACATCACTGTAACGGTTGAGCTTATCGCTCCAATCGCTGTAGAAGATGGAACTCGTTTCTCTATTCGTGAAGGCGGCCGTACTGTAGGCGCTGGCGCTGTAGCTTCTATCCAAAAATAATTGATGGCGGCTAAGCCGCTATGAATAGAAAAAGCCCTCACTTCGGTGAGGGCTTTTGATTTTTAGGACATTCACAAATAAACAGCAGAAATAATTTACTTAATCTTTACAATCAACTAATGATTGACGGTAGACCTTACAGCCATTTAATATTAGGGAATAGTAAAAGAGGTTGTCCATGTCCCATAATAATCGTTATACAATTGCAGCTGCTGACTTTACTAAGAGAAAGCAGTGCTGCTTTGATGCGTATGCACGAATTTGAATGGGCTATATGACCAAGGGATTTATATGATGAGAGGGGTTTAGACGAATGAGTAAAAAATTTTGGATCAGCATTGCTTTGGCTTCTGTAATGATCGTGACAGCAGCTTGTGGGGCTAAAACGGAATCAGAAACAAATGCAGGCACAAATGCGCCTAACACAGGCGGCGAGGCTGAAAAGTCATATACGGTTGCGATTTCTCAAATTGTAGAACATCCATCATTGGATGCTACGCGTGAGGGCTTTATTGCTGCACTTAAAGATGCAGGACTAGAAGAAGGCAAAAATCTAACCATCGACTTTAATAACGCGCAAGGCGATCCAACGAATATTAAAACGATTTCTCAAAAAATCGCGAGCGGTAAAAGTGACCTAGCACTAGGAATCGCAACGCCAACAGCACAAGCGCTTGCTGATGACGTTAAGGACATCCCAGTTTTGTTCGCTGCTGTAACAGATCCGATCGATGCAGGCATCGTGACGCAATTGGAAGCGCCAGGCGGCAATATTACAGGTGCATCTGATACGAACCCTGCTGCGATCACACAAACAATGGATTTCATTGCATCGCAATTCCCTAATACAAAAAATGTCGGACTTATCATAAATGAAGGCGAACAAAACGCAGTAGTTATGGGCAAGATTGCGGAAGAAGCTTTGGCGAAGCATAATATTAAATTGATTAAAGCTTCTGTCGCTAACTCATCTGATGTTAAGCAGGCTGCAGACTCATTGGTTGGCCGTGTTGATGCAATCTACATCACATTGGACAATATGGTTGTTACAGGTGCGGATGCCATTATTGAAGTAGCTAACGCTAACAAAATTCCTTTCTTTTCAGCTGACCGTGATACCGTAGAAAAAGGCGCGTTTGCGGCAGTCGGCTTCAAGTATTATGACCACGGTTATGAAGTAGGACAAATGGCTGTTGAAATTTTGAAAAATGGCAAATATCCTGGTGATATGAATGTGACTGTCCCTCAAAAGCTTGATTTCATCTTCAACATGAAAGCAGCAGCTGATCAGGGCATTACCGTTACGGACGAAATGAAAGCTTTTGTCAAAGATCCCGCAAACAACATCATTGAGTAGCAATAGCATTAAGCGTTTAAAATAATACGAACAAAACGATACGGGGGGGATCAGGCAACTGGTTCACCCTCTTGTTTTGAAGAGGAGGTATGTCATATGCTCGCATCGATGCAAGGAGCTGTAGAAAGCGGATTATTGTATGCGCTTATGGCACTTGGCGTTTATATCACGTTCCGCATACTCGACTTTCCGGATTTGACGGTAGACGGAAGCTTTACAACAGGCGCTGCAATCGGATCGGTAATGACCGTCAGCGGTACCCCGCCTTGGCTTGCAGTGTTGTGCGCATTTATTGGAGGCGCATTAGCAGGTACATGTACTGGACTTCTGCACACGAAGGGTAAAATCAACGGCCTGCTTTCGGGCATTATTATGATGATTGCCTTGTACTCCATTAACTTAAGGATTATGGGCAAACCAAATGTCTCGTTGCGGGGTCAGGAAAACTTGTTCGATCATGTATCTACGCTAGGTATGATGATCATTTTTGTTATTGTAGTGAAGGTCATTCTCGATTTATTTTTCCGAACAGATATTGGCTTGAGCTTGCGCGCGACTGGGGATAACTCAAGAATGATTCGCAGCTTTGGTGCGAACACGGATATTACAACTATTTTCGGCATCGCATTGTCGAATGCTCTTGTCGCCACTTCTGGCGCATTGATTGCTCATTATCAAAAATATGCAGATAACAGCATGGGTATCGGGATGATTGTTATCGGACTTGCTTCTGTTATTATCGGTGAGGCCATTTTCGGTTCACGTACGATATTTAGAGCAACATTGGCCGTTATTCTTGGTTCTATCATTTATCGGATCATTTATGCATTAGCAATTCGTGTGGAGTGGTTGGATGCATCTGATATGAAGCTTATAACGGCTGTGATCATTATATTTGCTCTGATTGTTCCTTCAGCGAGAAGAGTATGGAAGCAAAAGAACACGGCTCGCAGACGCACGGCTGAAATGCTGACAGCTTTAGATAAAGCACAACCGGGGGGTGGACGCTGATGTTGGAAATTGCAAAGGTGTCTAAGCTGTTTAATCCGGGAACGGTAGACGAGAAGACCGCACTTGTTGGTGCTAACCTTATAATGAAGCCGGGCGATTTTATTACGGTAATTGGAAGTAATGGCGCTGGCAAATCGACGCTCATGAATATCATATCTGGTGTCATGAAGCCAGATGCGGGTGAAGTTAGGATTGATGGGCAAAATATAAGCAATCTAACAGAGTATCAGCGGAGCAAATGGATTGGCCGCGTATTTCAGGATCCAATGGCAGGAACAGCGCCTCGCATGTCTATAGAAGAAAACTTGGCAATTGCATACGCGCGTGGCAAAACTCGTGGATTCTCTTTCGGTGTGACGCGTGCAAAACGTGCCATATTCAAACAAGAGCTTCAGCGGCTGGGAATTGGGCTTGAGAACCGTTTGGGCGCAAAGGTTGGTTTATTGTCCGGTGGAGAGAGACAAGCACTAAGTTTGCTAATGGCTACCTTTACAAGGCCGCAGATTCTGCTATTAGATGAGCATACCGCTGCGCTTGACCCAGCGAGAGCGGAGCTTATTACAACGTTAACAGAAACGCTAGTGAGGGAAATGAACCTAACGACGTTGATGGTTACCCACAACATGGAACAAGCCATCAGGCTAGGCAACCGGTTAATTATGATGGACAAGGGTCGAATTATTCTCGATGTACCAGAAGACAGGAAGAAAGACCTGACTGTTGCGGAGCTGCTGGGGGAATTTGAGATCATTAGCGGGAAGAAGCTGGCTGATGATCGAATTGTACTGGGCTAATTTGAAAGAACCATTCGATTCGCTTTATGCGAGCGTGTGGTTCTTTTTGTATTCAGAAGACAAGAGAAATAGTAACAGTGGCTTCTAGTGGCAGATAATGATATACATATCAATTAATTTGAAATGATCCTCGCTTCTGGCGTTATTTGGCGGTGTCTTTTCATATCGGATGTGTTTATAATCAGAAAGCACCCATCTTGTCCGTTATTATAACCAGATAAGTATTGAGCGCTTGTAATAAGGGACATAATGGGTGATGTATGGGCGTTTGCCTAATTTTCAGGTTCCAGACATCCCTTTTGAAGTCTTTTACAGCTAGATTGAGTCGGAACTGACAGACCGCACTACTGAGCCATTTGACAAGTAGAGTAGTGCTTTAAAAGAACTTAAACTTTATGTTGCAATTGCCCAATCAATTCGGTATAATAGTGTCTGTTGGTCTGACGTTGCGATGATGTGAGAGGTTGCCGACACACCCGGCCCCTTTGCCATGGGGCATGTGCAGGGTTTTCTTACGGAGTATGTCCGATAATAAATTGGGCGATAGAAGGAGGGACTTATATGGCAAAGCAAAAGATTCGTATTCGCTTGAAAGCATACGATCACAGGATTCTTGATCAATCCGCAGAGAAAATCGTTGAAACTGCAAAACGTTCCGGTGCAGGCGTATCCGGGCCGATTCCGTTGCCAACGGAAAAGCAAATCATCACCATTCTCCGTGCGGTACACAAGTACAAGGATTCGAGGGAGCAATTCGAACAACGCACTCATAAGCGTTTGATCGACATTGTGAACCCAACGCCGCAAACGGTTGATGCGTTGATGCGCCTGGATTTACCATCCGGTGTAGATATCGAAATCAAACTGTAATATCAGCATATGCGATTATAGGAAGGAAATGAGGTGTCAACATGAAAGGTATCTTAGGAAAAAAACTTGGTATGACTCAAGTGTTCACTGCTGAAGGTAACGTCGTTCCAGTAACGGTTATCGAAGCTGGACCTTGCGTAGTACTACAGAAGAAAGACCAAGAAAACGATGGCTACGAAGCTGTTCAATTCGGTTTCTCCGATAAAAAGGAAAGCAGATCGAACAAGCCGGAAGCTGGTCACGCCAAAAAGGCAAATGCAACACCTAAGCGCTACGTTCGTGAAATTCGCGGCATTAACTTGGGCGATTATGAAGTTGGCCAAGAAGTTAAAGCTGACCTTTTCACAGAGGGCGAGTTCGTTGACGTAACAGGTATTTCTAAAGGTAAAGGCTTTGCCGGCGTTATCAAACGTTGGGGACAAAGCACGGGTCCTATGTCTCACGGTTCCCGTTACCACCGTGGACCAGGTTCGATGGGTTCGATCCAAGCGAACCGTGTACCGAAAGGCAAACGCCTTCCAGGACATATGGGTCACGAAACAATCACGATTCAAAAGCTTGAAGTTATCCGTGTAGATGTAGAACGTAACGTTCTTCTAATAAAAGGTTCGATTCCGGGCCCGAAAAACGGATTCGTAAAAGTGAAACAAACCGTTAAGAACTAATCGCTTTTAAAGAAAGGAGGAACAGGAAATGCCTAAAGTAACAGTATATAACGTGAGTGGCGCACAAGTGGGCGAGCTTGAACTGGCTGAAACAGTTTTCGGAATTCAACCAAACGTTCATGTTTTGCACAGTGCTGTTGTAAACCAACAAGCATCTGAACGCTTCGGCAATCACAAAACTAAAGGACGCTCCGAAGTACGCGGCGGCGGTCGTAAACCTTGGAAACAAAAAGGTACTGGCCGTGCTCGTCAAGGTAGCATTCGCTCCCCGCAATGGGTTGGCGGCGGTACGGTTTTCGGACCGACTCCACGCTCATACGGATTCAAGCTTCCTAAGAAAGTTCGTCGTCTTGCGATTAAATCGGCATTGTCATCAAAAGTGATTGCAAACGAGATTATCGTTTTGGATCAACTGACATTTGCAGCTCCTAAGACGAAAGAATTCGCAGCAATTCTAAGCAACCTGAAAGTTGGCCGCAAAGCTCTTGTAGTAACGGCTAATTATGAAGATAACGTTGCATTGTCTGCTCGTAATATCCCAGGTGTTAAATTCGTTGCAGCTGACGGCATTAATGTTCTGGATGTATTGGTGCATGACAACCTAATCATCACTAAAGAAGCAGTAGAGAAAGTACAGGAGGTGCTTGCGTAATGAAAAATCCACGCGATATTATCAAGCGCCCGGTTATCACGGAACGTACGTCCGATTACATGGTTGATAAAAAGTATGTGTTTGAAGTAGATCTTCGTTCAAACAAAACTGAAATCAAACTTGCTATCGAGCAAATCTTTAAAGTAAAAGTAACCGGCGTTAACACGATGCGTGTTGCGGGTAAACCAAAACGTTATGGTAAACATAGCGGATACAGACCGGATTGGAAAAAAGCGATCGTTCAACTGAGCGCTGACAGCAAAGAACTTGAATTCTTTGAAACGTCTGTTTAGAAAAGGAGGGAATCGAAGTGCCAATTAAAAAGTACAAACCGACATCTCCAGCACGTCGTAACATGTCCGTCTCAACTTTCGAAGAGATCACGACAAGTACACCGGAGAAATCGTTACTTGCTCCGCTTTTCAAAAAAGCTGGACGTAACAACCAAGGTAAAATTACGGTTCGTCACCACGGCGGCGGACACAAACGTAAATACCGGATTATCGACTTCAAACGTACCAAAGATGGTATTGTTGGTAACGTAGCGACGATCGAATACGATCCAAACCGTTCATCCAACATCGCTTTGATCCATTACGCTGATGGTGAGAAAGCATACATCATTGCACCAAAAGGTTTGAAAGTTGGAGACAAAATCACTTCTGGTGTTGGCTCTGACATTAAACCAGGAAATACTTTGCCGCTTGTGAATATCCCAGTCGGTACAGTTATCCACAACATCGAATTGAAACCGGGCAAAGGCGGACAACTTGTTCGTGCAGCTGGTACTAGTGCTCAACTTCTTGGTAAAGAAGAAAACTATGTATCCATTCGTTTGACTTCGGGTGAAGTTCGTCGCATTCTGAACACTTGCCGCGCAACAATCGGTTCTGTTGGTAACGAAGATCACGAACTTGTGAAAATCGGTAAAGCCGGCCGTAACCGTTGGCTCGGAAATCGTCCTACTGTACGTGGTGTTGTCATGAACCCTAACGATCACCCACACGGTGGTGGTGAAGGCCGTGCTCCAATCGGACGTAAATCTCCGTTGTCACCTTGGGGTAAACCTACTCTTGGTTACAAAACGCGCAAGAAGAAAAAAGCATCAAGCCAATACATTATTCGTCGTCGCACGAAATAATAGCAGCTTGAAAAAAACCGCGTGATACGAGAGTATCGCTACCGCTTATATGAAGGGAGGAACACAAATGGGTCGCAGTTTAAAGAAAGGGCCGTTTATTGACGGTTACCTGCTTAAAAAAGTCGAGGTATTGAACGAATCTGAGAAAAAGGTCGTTATCAAAACCTGGTCCCGCCGCTCGACCATTTTCCCGCAATTCATTGGTCACACGTTTGCAGTATATGACGGTCGCAAGCACGTGCCGGTATATGTAACGGAAGATATGGTTGGACACAAGCTTGGTGAATTTGCACCAACTCGTACGTATAAAGGCCATGCTGGTGAAGACAAAAAAACGGGCAGACGTTAATTTGCCCTTAAACATCTCTAACTGAACGAGAGGAGGTTCCTACATGCCAGAAGCTAAAGCGCACGCTAAATTTATCCGTATTGCTCCCCGTAAAGCACAGCTTGTTGCGGATTTGATTCGCGGTAAACAAGTTGGCGAAGCAATCGCGATTTTGCGTCACACGCCTAAGTCTGCATCCCCAATTTTGGAGAAGCTGCTGAACTCTGCCATTGCTAACGCTGAGCATAACTACCAGCTTGACGTAAACAAATTGGTTATATCGCAAGCTTTCGTTAACCAAGGGCCAACGATGAAGCGTTTCCGTCCTCGTGCGATGGGTCGCGCAAGCCGGATCAATAAAAGAACCAGCCACATTACCTTGGTGGTATCTGAAAAATAAGGAGGGATTACGTGTGGGTCAAAAGGTAAATCCAGTAGGCTTCCGGGTCGGAGTTATCCGTGATTGGGAGTCCAAATGGTTCGCGGGAAAAGATTTCGGCGATCTTCTAATGGAAGACGTTAGAATCCGTGAATACTTGAAAAACAAGCTGAAAGACGCAGCAGTTTCTCACATCGAGATCGAACGTGCAGCTAACCGCGTGAACGTAACGATCCAAACCGCTAAACCAGGTATGGTTATTGGTAAAGGCGGTTCCGAAGTAGAAAACCTTCGTACTGAGCTTGGTAAAATCACTAAAGGCAAAAAAGTACACATCAACATCTCTGAAATCAAACATGCAGATCTTGACGCTATTCTTGTAGCTGAAAGCATCGCACAACAACTTGAGCGTCGTGTATCTTTCCGTCGCGCATTGAAGCAAGCAATTCAACGCTCCATGCGTTCAGGTGCTAAAGGGATTAAAACCGCAGTTAGCGGTCGTCTCGGTGGCGCGGAAATCGCACGTTCGGAAGGCTACAGCGAAGGAACAGTACCACTTCATACAATTCGTGCAGATATTGATTACGGCACGGCTGAAGCGGCTACAACATACGGCCGTATTGGCGTTAAAGTATGGATCTATCGCGGCGAAGTCCTTCCGACTAAGAAGAAAGCTCCCCAGGAAGGAGGCAACTAATCATGTTGGTACCTAAACGTGTCAAACACCGCAAACAACAACGCGGTCATATGAAGGGTCGCGCTAAAGGCGGCACTACAGTAGCATTCGGCGAATTTGGTCTTCAAGCTCTAGAACCATCATGGATTACCAACCGTCAGATCGAAGCGGCTCGTATTGCAATGACTCGCTACATCAAACGTGGTGGTAAAGTGTGGATTAAGATTTTCCCTGCTAAACCAATTACTCAAAAGCCTCTTGAAGTGCGTATGGGTAGTGGTAAAGGTAACGTTGAGAAATGGGTAGCCGTAGTTAAACCAGGAAAAATCCTGTTTGAACTTGCTGGTGTATCCGAAGAAACCGCTCGTGAAGCGATGCGTCTTGCGGCTCATAAATTGCCGATCAAGACTAAGTTCGTGAAACGTGAAGAAGTGGGTGGTGAAGCAAATGAAAGCTAGTGAATTTAGAAACCTAACCTCCGCTGAGCTTGAACAACAGGTCGCTGGTTTTAAAGAAGAGCTTTTCAATCTTCGTTTCCAACTGGCTACTGGTCAATTGGATAACCCGACTCGGATCCGTGATGTGCGTAAAGGAATCGCTCGTGCTAAAACGATTTTGCGTGAAAGAGAACTCGGAATTAGCAGCTAGTCAAAACCCTTACATGAATGCATAAACACGGCTGGAGGAAGGAGGAAGAACACATGAGCGATCGCAATGCCCGTAAAGTTCTAATTGGCAAAGTGGTAAGCGACAAGATGGATAAAACAATCGTTGTTGCTATTGAGACTTACAAAAAACACGATTTGTACCATAAACGCATTAAAGTTACGAAAAAATTTAAGGCGCACGATGAAAATGGCCAAGCGAAAATTGGCGATATCGTGAAAATCATGGAGACTCGTCCGCTATCGAAAGACAAACGCTTCAGACTTGTAGAAGTCGTTGAAGTTGCTGTTATTATCTAATGAGCGTATGCAGTACCTGAGCATTTTTCCGAAAGGAGGACGTTGAAATGATTCAACCATTCTCGCGCTTAGCGGTTGCTGACAACTCCGGCGCAAAGCAATTAATGTGTATCCGTGTACTTGGTGGAACGGGACGTCGCGTTGGACACATCGGCGATTTGATCGTTTGCTCAGTTAAACAAGCAACACCAGGCGGCGTTGTCAAAAAAGGTGACGTTGTTAAAGCGGTTATCGTTCGTACAAAGCGTTCGGTTCGTCGTAAAGACGGTTCGTACATCGCATTTGACGAAAATGCAGCTGTAATTGTTAAGGAAGACAAAAGCCCGCGCGGTACTCGTATCTTTGGACCAGTTGCCCGTGAGCTTCGTGATAAAGATTTCATGAAAATCGTATCACTAGCACCAGAAGTTATCTAAGAACCAAATATAAGCTTGAAAGCACAAGCGTGCAGGAGGTGTAACTCATGCCAAGGCTGAAAAAAGTACTCGAATCCCATAACAATAAATTGCACGTGAAAAAAGACGACACGGTTATCGTCATTACCGGTAAAGACAAAGGTAAGAAGGGCCGCGTTATCGCTGCGTATCCGCGTGAAAACCGCGTACTCGTAGAAGGTGTAAATACTGTTAAGAAACATACTCGTCCATCGCAAGCTAATCCACAGGGCGGTATTATCGAACAAGAAGCGCCGATTCACGTTTCAAACGTTATGCATATCGATCCGAAAAGCGGTAAAGTAACACGTATCGGATACAAAGTGCTCGACAACGGCAAGAAAGTTCGGATCGCGAAACGTTCCGGAGAAGTAATCGACTAATCGTTACGGTAGGAAAGGAGGTCCATGATCAATGGCAGCAAGATTGAAAGGTCGTTTCTTAAACGAAATAACTCCTGCTCTTATGCAGAAGTTCAACTATACGTCTGTTATGCAAGTGCCGAAGATTGAGAAGGTAGTTATCAACATGGGGGTAGGCGAAGCGGTTTCCAATTCGAAAATCCTTGATGTAGCAGTTGAAGAACTACGTATCATTTCCGGTCAAAAACCAGTCGTTACTCGTGCGAAGAAGTCTATTGCAGGCTTCAAACTTCGTGAGAACATGCCAATCGGGGTTAAAGTTACATTGCGCGGCGAGCGTATGTATCATTTCCTAGATAAACTGTTCAACATTTCTCTTCCGCGTGTACGTGACTTCCGCGGTGTATCAAACAAAGCTTTTGATGGCCGTGGTAACTATACGCTTGGCTTGAAAGAGCAATTGATATTCCCAGAGATCGAGTACGACAAAGTCGATAAAGTGCGCGGTATGGACATCGTCATCGTCACGACGGCAAAAACGGACGAAGAATCTCGTGAACTGCTGACCCAAATGGGCATGCCGTTTACGAAGTAATCCACTTTTAGGAGGTGTAATACCCAGTGGCAAAAACTTCGATGAAAGTGAAGCAACAACGCACACCGAAATTTAAAGTGCGTGCATATACGCGCTGTGAGCGTTGCGGCCGTCCGCATTCTGTTTTGCAAAAGTTTAAAATTTGCCGGATTTGTTTCCGTGAGTTAGCACATAAGGGCCAGATTCCTGGCGTTAAAAAAGCAAGCTGGTAATCAGCCTAGTTTGGGAAGGAGGTTAACACAATGGTTATGTCTGATCCGGTTGCAGATATGTTGACACGCATTCGTAATGCGAATGTTGTTCGTCACGAGACCGTGGAAATGCCCGCTTCGAAAATGAAGAAGCAAATCGCTGAGATTTTGAAGCGCGAGGGTTTTATCCGCGACGCTGAATATATCGAAGACAACAAACAAGGGATTATCCGTATTTTCTTGAAATACGGCCCTAACCAAGAGCGCGTTATTACTGGCTTGAAACGTATTTCGAAACCAGGCCTTCGCGTTTATACACAATCAACTGAAATCCCCCGTGTACTCGGTGGACTTGGAATTGCTATCATTTCCACTTCCAAAGGGATTATGACTGATAAAGAAGCTCGTCAGGTTAAATCCGGCGGCGAAGTAGTTTGCTACGTTTGGTAAGTAACAAGTCACAAAGATAGGAGGTGTAACAATGTCCCGTATTGGTCGCAAACCAATCCAAGTGCCTAACGGCGTAACAATTAACTTGGACAACACAGTAATTACTGTAAAAGGACCGAAAGGATCGCTTTCCCGTGAACTTCACAAAGATATGAAAGTGAATGTAACGGAAACGGAAATCCAAGTAGAACGTCCTTCCGATAATAAATTGCATCGCTCGTTGCACGGAACAACTCGCAGCGTCATCGCTAACATGGTGAGTGGCGTTACTGAAGGCTTCTTCAAAAACTTGGAGCTAGTAGGCGTTGGATACCGTGCAAATAAAGCTGGTGATAAAATCGTACTTAACGTAGGATATTCTCACCCAGTCGAGATCGCACCTGATAACGGAATCGAATTCGAAGTACCGGCAAACACGAAAATCACTGTTCGCGGTATCGATAAAGAGCTCGTTGGTGCAACTGCTGCAAAAATTCGTTCCGTACGTGAACCAGAGCCGTATAAAGGTAAAGGTATCAAGTACGAAGGCGAACGCATCATCCGCAAAGAAGGTAAAGCTGGTAAGAAAAAATAAGCAAACGGTCCGTTTGCTTAAGATAGCGTCTTAAGGCTGAAAGAAAGGAGTGAACTTTGTATGATTACGAAAGGCGACAAAAACAAGGCTCGTCTGAAAAGACACCTTCGTGTTCGTAAAAAAATTAACGGTACAGCTGCACGTCCGCGTCTATCTGTATTCCGTTCCTCCAAGCATATGTATGCTCAACTAATCGACGATGTTTCAGGCGTAACAATCGTTTCTGCATCCACACAGGATAAAGAATTGACTGAAGCGGTTGGCAACGGTGGCAACATCGATGCAGCGAGCAAAGTCGGAGAATTGATTGCGAAACGCGCTCAAGCTAAGGGTGTAACCCAAGTAGTATTTGATCGCGGCGGTTACTTGTATCACGGCAGAATTCAGGCACTTGCTACAGCAGCTCGCGAAGCTGGCCTAGAATTCTAATCGACTTTATTTATAAGGAGGTTAAACGACTTGCGTGTAGATCCAAATACGTTAGAACTGACTGAAAAAGTTGTTAATATCAATCGCGTATCTAAAGTTGTAAAAGGCGGACGCCGTTTCAGCTTTAGTGCACTTGTAGTAGTCGGCGACGGTAAAGGCTACGTTGGCGCAGGGATCGGTAAAGCAGGCGAAGTACCTGATGCAATCCGCAAAGGTATCGAAGATGCTAAGAAAAACCTGATCCACGTTCCAATCGTTGGCACGACTATTCCCCACCTTGTTCTCGGACATTTCGGAGCAGGTGAAGTTCTTCTGAAGCCCGCTTCTGAAGGTACTGGCGTTATCGCTGGCGGCCCGGTTCGTGCAGTTCTCGAACTTGCTGGTGTCGGCGACATCTTGACGAAATCGCTAGGTTCTTCGAACTCCATGAATATGGTTAACGCAACGCTTGAAGGTCTTTCCCGTCTTAAACGCGTGGAAGAAGTTGCAAAGCTACGTGGAAAAACAGTCGAAGAGCTGTTACGCTAAGGAGGGAAATAAGATGGCAAAATTGCAAATCACCCTCGTTCGCAGTTTAATCGGTCGCAACGAGAAACAACGTGCAACGGTTGAATCTTTCGGTCTTAAAAAGATTCGTCAGGCAGTTGTTTTGAACGACAGCCCAGCTGTCCGCGGCATGGTTAACACTGTTAGTCACTTGGTAAAAGTAGAAGAAGTACAAGAATAGCATGTAGTTCCAAGAAATAAATAAGGAGGTGCACGAACGATGAAATTGCATGAGCTAGCACCAGCACCGGGCTCAACCCAAGCGCCAAAGCGCAAAGGTCGCGGTATCGGTTCCGGTAACGGTAAAACAGCCGGTAAAGGTCACAAAGGTCAAAACGCTCGTTCCGGCGGCGGCGTTCGTCCTGGTTTCGAGGGCGGACAAAACCCTTTGTATCGTCGAGTGCCGAAACGTGGATTTAACAACCCGTTCCGCAAAGAGTACGCGATTGTCAACATTGAAGAACTAAATGCGTTTGCAGCAGGAACTGAAGTCACTCCAGAAGTTCTCATCGAGACTGGGATCGTTAAGAACCCGCTCGCAGGAATTAAAATTTTGGGTAATGGTGAAGTTAGCGTTACACTTACTGTAAAAGCAAACAAGTTCTCTCAATCTGCGGTAGAGAAAATCCAGGCTGCCGGCGGTAAAACCGAGGTGATCTAATTGTTCAAGACCGTGTCCAACATTTGGAAAGTGGCGGATCTTCGTACAAGGATCCTCTTCACCCTTTTCATCCTTTTGATTTACCGCATCGGTTCGTTTATCCCGGTTCCCGATGTAAACAAAGATGTGTTTAAGCAGGTTGATGCAGCCGGTGCGGATCTGTTCGGCTTGCTTAACACGTTTTCCGGCGGTGCTTTGTTCCAATTCTCAATCTTCGCAATCGGAATTACACCATACATTACAGCGTCGATTATCGTACAGCTGTTGTCTATGGACGTTATTCCTAAGTTTGCGGAATGGGCAAAGGAAGGCGAGAACGGTAAACGCAAGCTCGCACAAATCACTCGTTATGGTACGATTGTACTTGGCTTGATCCAAGGTTTCGCTACGGCAATCGGCTTTAACCGTCAATACGGTTACGAAATGATTGTTGGCGCGACATTCGTCGATTATGTTCTCATCGCGATTATCTTGACTGCAGGTACTGCTTTCTTGATGTGGCTTGGTGAGCAAATCACGGAAAAAGGAATCGGAAATGGTATTTCCATTCTTATCTTTGCAGCAATTGCAGCTGGTATCCCTGGACACATTCGTACGATTGTTGAAGATCAGTTCGTAGGTGCTCAAGATCAGTTGTTCCTGAACATTATCAAAATGGTACTGGTTCTGGTTGCGATCATCGCAATCATTGTCGGTGTTATATTCGTACAACAAGGTATTCGTAAAATTCCTGTTCAATACGCCAAGCGTGTTGTTGGACGGAAAATGTACGGCGGACAGTCGACTCACATTCCTATGAAAGTGAACGGCGCTGGCGTTATCCCGGTTATCTTCGCGGTATCGCTCGTTATGTTCCCGATTACGATTGCTCAGTTCTGGGCTACTCAGAATTGGGCAGACTGGATTATTAAAAATATGAGCTATGACCAACCGCTTGGTATGGTATTGTACGTATTGTTAATTATCGGGTTTACCTTCTTCTACACTTTCGTGCAAATTAATCCGGTTCAAATGGCTGATCAGATGAAGAAGAACGGCGGTTACATTCCTGGCATTCGTCCAGGTAAGCCAACTTCGTCATACCTGACTCGCGTTATGTCGCGGATCACGTTGACAGGAGCGATCTTCCTGGCGGTTATCTCAGTCATTCCGGTATTCTTCGGTACACTTGCTGGATTACCTAAATCAGTACAGCTAGGCGGCACCTCGCTCCTAATCGTTATCGGTGTTGCACTAGATACGATGAAGCAAATCGAGAGCCAGTTGATCAAACGCCATTACAAAGGGTTTATCAATAAATAACAATAGGTTCTGACCGGGCTTCCGCGTTCGTCAACTTGCGCACAGCGGTAGCCCGCCCGAGCCTATTGTGCTTAAAGCGAGGAACTCAGCAATGAACATTTTATTCATGGGCCCCCCGGGAGCCGGTAAAGGTACACAAGCTGAACGGATCGTTGAAGAGTTCGGTATTCCCCATATTTCTACTGGCGATGCTTTCCGCCTCGCTATGAAAGAAGGAACCGCACTTGGAATCAAAGCGAAAGAGTATGTCGATCAAGGCTTGCTCGTTCCCGATGAGATCACGAACGGTATTGTGAAGGAAAGACTTGAACAATCCGATTGCAAAAATGGATTCTTGCTCGACGGGTTTCCTCGCACACTGCAACAAGCAGAAGCACTCGATGTTATGCTTGCGGAGCTCGGACGCAGTATTGACCATGTTGTAAATTTAAAGGTTGATCGCAGTTTGCTGCTTGCTCGCTTGACGGGCAGACGCATATCGAAAACGACAGGTACGACTTATCACGTAATCTTTAACCCGCCTAAGGTCGAAGGTATTTGCGACAAAGACGGCGGCGAGCTGTATCAGCGTTCTGATGATACAGAAGAAAAGGTTGGTACGCGTTTGGATGAGTATTCATCTAAGACGGCTCCTCTTCTTGATTACTACAGTGCTAAAGGTCTCCTTCGCGAAGTCGACGGCGAGAAGGATATTGATGTCGTAACATCCGACATTATTTCCAACTTGAGAGGTTCATTGTAATGATTATTTGCAAATCCGAATCGGAGCTGCGATATATGAGGGAAGCTGGACGCATTGTTGCGGAAACGCATCGATTGATGGCGGAGGCTGTGAAACCAGGCATCACAACTCGTGAGCTTGACCAAATCGCTGAAACGTTCATTAAGAGTCAAAATGCGATTCCATCCTTCAAAGGTTACAATGGTTTTCCTTCCAGCATTTGTGCTTCTGTGAATGACGAGCTGGTGCACGGCTTCCCTGGTTCACGCAAGTTGAACGAAGGCGATATTATTAGTATCGATATCGGTGCGCAGTATGAAGGGTATCATGGCGATTCGGCTTGGACCTATGCGGTTGGAGCAGTAACGCCTGATGTTCAGAAGCTGCTTGATGTAACGGAAGCATCGCTATATGCGGGGCTTGCGCTTATCAAACCAGATATTAGACTATATACAATTTCGCACGCTATTCAAAAGGTAATTGAAGATGCAGGATTCTCCGTAGTTAGGGAATACGTAGGGCACGGAATCGGCGCGGACCTCCATGAGGAACCACAAATACCGAACTACGGCATACCTGATCGCGGCCCTCGTTTGAAGACCGGAATGGTGCTTGCAATCGAACCAATGGTTAATATCGGTGAACGATATGTCCGTACGCTCGAAGACAATTGGACGGTTGTAACGGAAGACGGCTCATGGTGTGCACATTTCGAGCATACAGTAGCTGTTACAGAGGACGGCTTTGAAATATTGACCATTCTGCCGCAGCAGTCATAAGCATGACAATGGATGCTCGTCCCCAGATTGGTCAGTTCGTCAAAGTTCTTCGCGGTAAAGATGAGGAAAGCTATGCTGTTATTTTAACAATCGTTGATGATCGATTCGTCACGATTGCTGATGGTCATAAGCGCCGATTCGATCAGCCGAAGAGAAAGAACGTTCTACATCTCGAGTTACAGCCTGCAATTAGTTCTGAGGTTTCAAGCAGTATGCAAGAAACCGGCAGGGTGACCAACGCAAAGTTACGTTACGCTATTCAGAAGTATGTTAATGCGAAAGGAGAATGACGCTTGGCTAAGGAAGACATCATTGAGGTCGAAGGTACGGTTATAGAGCCGTTGCCGAATGCCACGTTTAAGGTGGAACTGGAGAACGGTCACCAAATTCTCGCACATGTTTCCGGTAAGCTCAGAATGCACTTTATCCGCATCCTGACAGGAGACAAGGTGGTTATACAGTTATCGCCTTATGATTTATCAAAAGGGCGCATCACCTATCGTAAGTAAGCAGCTGCTTACTCACGAAAGATTCGGGAGGTAATCACAATGAAGGTAAGACCTTCGGTAAAGCCGATCTGCGAAAAATGCAAAGTCATTCGTCGCAAAGGCAACGTTATGGTGATTTGTGAAAATCCGAAACACAAACAAAAACAAGGATAGAAGGAGGGGAATATAGCCTATGGCACGTATAGCTGGTGTAGACTTGCCGCGTGACAAACGCGTCGAAATCGCCCTGACATACATTTTCGGTATCGGCAAAACAACGTCGCAAAAACTTTTGAATACAGCTGAAGTTAGCTACGACACTCGCGTTCGCGATTTGACAGAAGATGAACTTGCTCGCCTTCGTGAAGCAATTGATAAATCTGTTAAAGTAGAAGGCGACCTGCGTCGTGAAATTTCGCTTAACATTAAACGTCTGACTGAAATCGGATGCTACCGTGGTCTTCGTCACCGTCGCGGCTTGCCTGTTCGCGGTCAACGTACGAAAACAAATGCGCGTACGCGTAAAGGTCCTCGTCGGACTGTAGCTAACAAGAAGAAATAAGAAGGGAGGATAATGGACAATGGCTAAACCAAAAAAAGTCGTTCGTACGAAACGTCGCGACCGGAAAAATATTGAGACTGGCGTTGCGCACATTCGCTCAACGTTCAACAATACGATCGTTACGATCACGGATCCGCACGGCAATGCGATTTCATGGGCAAGCTCTGGTAACATGGGTTTCAGAGGCTCACGTAAGAGCACGCCTTTCGCAGCTCAAATGGCTGCTGAAACGGCTGCGAAAGCAGCAATGGAGCATGGCATGAGAACCGTAGAAGTGATGGTAAAAGGACCAGGCGCTGGCCGTGAAGCAGCGATTCGTTCGCTTCAAGCAGCTGGATTGGAAGTTAACCTCATTAAAGACGTAACACCAGTTCCTCACAACGGATGCCGTCCTCCGAAACGTCGTCGCGTATAGTTGGATCCGATGTGGTATCAAATAACAACAACTTGTGAATAATGGTTGTGAAGGTTTGGCATACTACAAGGTTTGACTTAAATTAACGGTAAGCTTACGGAGCGACGTTTGAAGGAGGGTACTATTAGTGATTGAGATCGAAAAGCCGAAAATCGAAACCGTAGAACTGAATGATGAGGGAACTTACGGACGTTTCGTCGTTGAGCCGCTTGAACGCGGATATGGCACGACGCTTGGAAATTCGCTTCGCCGAATTTTGTTGTCTTCGTTGCCGGGTGCAGCAGTAACCTCGGTTCAAATCGATGGAGTGCTTCACGAGTTCTCTACGGTTCCCGGAGTGATTGAGGATGTTACCGAAATCATTCTGAACCTGAAGGGCCTCTCGTTGAAAATCCACTCCGATGAAGAAAAGGTGTTGGAAATCGACGCGGATGGCGAAGGGAATATTACAGCGGGCGACATTCGAGCAGACAGCGATGTCGAGATTTTAAGCCCTGATCTTCACATCGCAACCTTGGCTTCCGGCGCGCGGCTCCATATGCGGGTTTTTGCTAATCGGGGACGCGGTTACGTGCAAGCGGACCGCAACAAGAAAGACGAACAGCCGATTGGGGTAATTCCCGTTGATTCGATATACACGCCAATTACTCGCGTTAATTATAGCGTTGAAAATACACGTGTCGGTCAAGTTACCAACTACGACAAGCTTACGCTTGAAGTATGGACTGACGGCAGTATTAGACCGGAAGAGGCTGTAAGCCTCGGCGCTAAAATTCTCACTGAGCATTTGGACTTGTTCGTTGGATTAACCGATGAAGCCAAAGATGCGGAAATTATGGTTGAAAAAGAAGAAGATAAGAAAGAGAAAGTTCTAGAGATGACGATCGAGGAACTTGATCTTTCTGTCCGTTCTTACAACTGCTTGAAGCGCGCTGGTATCAATACCGTTCAAGAGCTGATCACGAAATCCGAAGAGGACATGATGAAGGTTCGTAACCTCGGCCGTAAATCACTTGAGGAAGTTCAAGAGAAGCTTGAAGAACTAGGCCTTGGCCTGCGCATGGAAGAGTAGTAACCAACTAGTGAAGACAAAAGAGCAAGGGAGGGGAAAAACAAGATGGCATATCAAAAATTAGGACGTGACGCTAGTGCGCGGAAAGCTTTGTTCCGTGACCTCGTTACTGACTTGTTCCTTTATGAGCGTATCCAAACGACTGAAGCAAAAGCGAAAGAAGTTCGTTCTATCGCTGAAAAGCTGATCACTAAAGCTAAGAAAGGTGATCTTCATGCTCGTCGTCAAGTAGCTGCTTATGTTCGTCGCGAAACGGTTGACGGAGAAAAAGACGCTATTCAAAAGCTGTTCTCTGATCTAGCTCCTCGTTACTCGGAGCGTGCAGGTGGCTACACGCGTATTCTAAAACTAGGACCCCGTCGCGGCGATGCTGCGCCAATGGTTTACCTGGAATTGGTTGACCGCGCGGAGTAATCTAATAAACGTATAAGCTTGTCCACAGCGTTAAACCTTGTCCAAGCTTTATACGCGAGCGCAAACGGCTTATGCCTGCCTCTGGCGGGCACAGGAACGCTAACGCTACAAAATATAAGCAAGTATATGGGCTTCCCTATACTTCTTATATTTTAGTGAAAAGGGTGGACCCTTGAGGCCACCTTTTTTTATTTGCAAAACCGGTTTGTTTTTATACTGAGGAATGCAGCCAGGAAGCAGAAGATGAGCTTATGCGACACCGTAAGGATGTCGAGAGGGCGCAATTTTAAGCACGGTTTCGTACAGTGCTTCAGATGTGTAGGATTCCCTTTAGCAAAAGGGGGGAAAAGGTTGAGGAATATATGCGTAAAGGTCAGTTATGATGGAGCCGGCTTTAACGGTTTTCAAACGCAGCCATACGGCAGAACGGTCCAAGGTGAAATTGAAAAGGCCATTAAGAAGCTAACGGGAGAAACGACAATTATTATTGGTTCGGGACGTACCGATGCGGGAGTACATGCTCAAGGACAAATGTTCAATTTCTATACGGAATCGACGATTCCGACGGAGAGATGGGCAATCGCCCTTAACACGCGGCTGCCTAAGGATATTGTCATTATCGAAGCATATGATGTGCCAGAGCATTTCCATGCCAGAAGATCCGCCAAGCGTAAAACGTATCGCTATACGATTGATACTGGGAAGTTTCCTGATGTATTTGGCCGTCAATACCGCTTTCATCATCCGACGCCGCTGAATGTGGATGCGATGCGTGAAGGACTCCGTTTCCTAGTAGGGAAACATGATTTCACTTCATTTACATCCATCCATTCAACCAAGCCTCATCATGTACGCACGATCTATGAAGCAGATTTTGTACAAGAGGGCCCGATCGTACATATGTACATCACCGGGAATGGTTTTTTGTACAATATGGTTCGAGTCATAATGGGAACTTTATTATGGGTTGGCGAAGGGAAAATGGCTTCATCTGAGATTAAAAGCATCTTAGAGGGGCGTAATCGCTCGCTCGCAGGTCCTACGGCAATGCCGCATGGATTGATGCTTTTAGATGTTGAATATTCCAGCGAAAAACAGGGATAAATCACTATAATTTACTTGCACTTAACTATATTTTATAGTAGAATATAACTTGTGCTTTCGAAGTGGCTAACCCACAGCCCCGACTGAGATTGTCACAAACTTGGCGAATTACAATGAACTAACAAACCAACAATTATGTTGTTATAAAACGATTAATGTATGAAATTAAGGAGGATCATCCATGCGCACCACTTATATGGCTAAATCAACTGAAGTTGATCGTAAATGGTTCGTCGTCGATGCGGAAGGCAAAACGCTAGGCCGCTTGGCGAGTGAAGTTGCTGCCCTGATCCGCGGCAAACACAAACCGACATTTACGCCACATGTTGATACAGGCGATTTCGTTGTAGTTATCAACGCTGAAAAAATCCATCTGACAGGTAAGAAAATGTCAGATAAAATTTACTACCGTCACTCCATGTACTCCGGTGGCTTGAAAGCTACTCCGGCACAAGAGATGATCAAGAACAAGCCAGAACGCGTTATCGAACTGGCTGTACACGGCATGTTGCCTAAGAACCGTCTTGGCGACAAAATGAAGCTTAAACTTAAAGTATACGCAGGTGCGGAACATCCACATCAAGCACAAAACCCTGAAGTTTACGAACTTCGCGGGTAATAAAGAGGAGGACAAGTTTCATGGCTCAAGTGCAATACTATGGAACCGGTCGTCGTAAACACTCTGTTGCACGTGTACGTCTTGTGCCGGGTGAAGGACGAATCATTATTAACAAACGCGACCTTAATGAATATTTTGGTCTAGAAACATTGAAGCTGATCGTAAAACAACCGCTTAACCTTACGGATACATTGTCGAAATACGATGTGCTTGTAATTGCTAACGGCGGCGGTATGTCCGGTCAAGCAGGCGCTATCCGTCACGGTATTTCCCGTGCTCTGCTTAAAGCAGATCCAGAATTCCGTCCGGCTCTTAAACGTGCTGGCTTCCTAACTCGTGATCCGCGTATGAAAGAGCGTAAAAAATACGGTCTTAAAGCGGCTCGTCGTGCTCCACAATTCTCGAAACGTTAATTCGTATTCGGCAAAAGTGCTTTCTCTGCAAGTCAGAGAGGGCACTTTTTTTGCGTTACTGCTTAAATTGCGCTCGCAATCGTGTCAATTTGTTATATCCCATAACTTTATTTCATTTTGGTGTAAACTTATATTGAACATTATGTTCGCAGGACGTATAATTTCATTACAGACTAATTTACTAGGATTTAATAAAGGAGGGCATTCAAATGAACCTTTTTGAGAAAGAAGCGCTTATTAAACTAAAGGAAGTAGAACTCGAAAACGCGACACCGGAAGAAGTTATTGCGTTTGCGGTTGAAACTTTCCCTAATATTACATTCGCCTGCAGCTTTGGGGCAGAGGATGTTGTTCTAGTCGACATGCTGCAAAAAGTGAGCCCAACGACAGATATTTTCTACTTGGATACGGATTATCATTTCAAGGAAACGTATGAAACACGTGATAGAATGGTTGAACGTTACCCAGGAATCCCATTCGTAGAAGTGAAACCGGAACTAACAACGGAGGAGCAAGCCGCGCAATTCGGCGAAGAGCTCTGGAAGTCCGATGCGAATGCTTGCTGCAATATTCGTAAAGTGAAGCCATTGACTAATATTCTCTCGAAGTACAGCGCATGGATTACCGGTATTCGCCGTGATCAGGCGCCAACGCGTGCTAACTCCAAAAAAATTGAATACGATACAAAGTTCGGTCTCGTTAAATTCAACCCGATCGCACATTGGACCTCTGAGGATGTATGGAATTATATTCGCGAGAATGATGTTATCTACAATCCGCTGCATGACCAAAATTATCCAAGCATTGGCTGCGAGCAATGCACACGCAAGGTTATGCCTGGCGAGGACCCTCGTGCTGGACGCTGGTCGGGACAAGAGAAAACAGAATGCGGATTGCATAAATAAGCTTTATCGATGACATGTCGGAGCAGCCGATAGGTTGATTCCAACAATTCTATAAAGGTTTGTCTCATAAATAACCATCTCGTCCCATATAAATGAAAGTGAGCATTAGGCTTATAAGAGCTGCCCGATGCCGCGTATTCATTTAATGGGGACGGGGTGGTTTTTTTTATGCGCCGAATAGGTCGTCATGTTGTCGTATGGATGACGTACAAAGGGGCTATACGCATTGCGATAGGTCTGCTGGTGATTGCTTTGACCGGTATATTGCTTACACAAACGATGCCTTCAGCTAAAACATGGTCCTACTGGACGCTTCCATTGTCAGGGAAGACTATTGCTATTGATGCTGGCCATGGAGGGGTGGATGGCGGAGCGGTTAGCAAGCAAGGTGTGATTGAGAAGGACCTGAATCTCGCGATTGCGCTGTATTTGCGTGATTACCTGCAGCAAGCTGGCGCTATGGTCGTAATGACGCGGGAAGGCGATTATGATCTCGCCACTGGAGACGCTAGAGCTTATAGCAAGCGGAAGACCGAGGACTTGAAAAAGAGAGTTGCTTTGATCAAAGGAAGTAACCCAGCTGCTGTAATTAGCATTCACATGAATAGCATTCCATCGACAAAGTGGTCGGGAGCACAAACCTTTTTTCATCCCGCCAATCACCCGGATAATCGTGTTTTGGCCACATTCATTCAAGATGAAATCAAACGCAATTTGGAAAATACGACACGTGTAGCGGCCACCGTGAAGGATGTATATGTGCTCAAAGCAATCGAAAATATCCCAACAGCGTTAGTAGAGGTTGGTTTTCTCTCCAATCCCGGTGAATCGCAGCGGCTTGCAGACACGGAATATCAGAGACAAGTAGCTGCCTCTATTTATGAAGGAGTGCTTCGCTATATGTCCGGGGAGAAGCTCAGTGGGAGCGTGCTGCAGGATGAAGTAACAATGAAGTGAGCAGTTGTTGCTGAATAGAGCATAGAGCAAAGAACATTAAAGCAAAGAGCATAGAGCATAGAGCATAGAGCATAGAACAAAGAGCATAGAACAAAGAGCATAGAACAGTGCGTTTCGACGGAAGGGTTGGATGCTCGGCTTCCTGTGTTATAATCATTATTATATGGTTTTAATTATATAAAGGTGGGACATAAATGACGTTGACACGTGAACAAGTAATAGAAGCCGTCGAATCGGTGACGGCACCATATAAGGCGGATGGGATCGCCATCCGCGACATAATGGTTCGGGACCGTCAGGTATCCATGACGGTCCTATGGGCTGGCGCGGCTTCGCATCCCGCGCTTGAAGCCTCGCTCCGCGAGGCACTGGCGCGCCTGGGCGCCGAAACCGTGCACTTCCGGTTTCGGGCCGAGGCAGCGCCAGCCGCGGGCGCAGGCGCGTCCACGCCGCCGCCTGCGGCTGCCAAAGCACCGGCCGCGGCTAGCGCCGGCGGTGCCGGCAAAGCTAACGGCTCCGCGCCCATCGAGGGCCACGGTGCCGGTCTGGCCACTGCGCTGCTGGATCCTAGCAGCGGCGTGCAGTTCATCGCCGTCGCCAGCGGCAAGGGCGGCGTCGGCAAGTCGACGGTGACCGTTAATCTCGCGGTCGCCTTAGCCCGCAGGGGCAAGCGCGTCGGGATTATCGACGCCGACATTTACGGCTTTAGCGTGCCTGACATGATGGGCATTGAAGAACGTCCAGAGGTCGTGAACGAGCGCGTAATTCCGATTGAAAAGTTCGGAGTCAAGGTTATGTCCATGGGCTTTTTTGTTGAAGACAATAGCCCAATTGTATGGCGCGGACCGATGCTTGGCAAAATGCTTCGGAATTTCTTCCAGGAAATCGAATGGGGCGAGCTGGATTATTTGCTGCTTGACCTTCCGCCTGGAACGGGGGACGTCGCGCTTGACGTTCATCAGATCATCCCCCAAAGCAAAGAAATTATCGTAACGACGCCGCATGCGACAGCAGCATTCGTTGCCGCTCGTGCCGGCGCCATGGCGATTAAGACGGAGCATGAAATCATCGGCGTCGTGGAGAATATGTCCTATTATGTGTCCAAGTCATCAGGTGAGAAGGAATATGTATTCGGTCGCGGCGGGGGCGCGCGCTTGGCAGAGAACCTGCATGCGGAGCTGCTTGCCCAAATTCCGCTCGGAGCGCCTGACAATCATGTATCCGAGCATGATTTTGCCCCGTCGGTATACAAAGCGGATACGGAAACCGGACAGCTTTACTTGGAACTCGCCGACAGCGTATTGGCCAAATGCGAAAGCTAATATAAAAGCAAAAGCCCGAACGGAGTGTCCCGAAGCTATAAGCCAGCTTCTAACTTGGACAACCATGTTCGGGCTTTTTACAAACGTAGAACCTTCTCATGCAAAGGAATCAGCCAGTCCTGTTACATGCCAGAGTCGCTTTGCTCGTCTCCTGAACCGGAATCATCGCCTTGCTGGTCTTCTTCCTCTGATTTCTGCTCCTCTTCCCCAGAGCCTTCATCCTTTTTCTTATCGACTTTCTCGTCAGGGTTCGGCTTGAGCTCTTCTTGAACCGCTTTTTTCATTAGATCAAGCACTTCCAAGCGGAACAATGGGTTCTGCATCGCATCCTGCATGAGTGACATGACCTCTTTGCGGTATTGCGTGCTTTGCAGCACCTCAAGGATCATCTTATCCATCTCTGGATTTTTGAGCACCTTAATCAAATCAGCCTGGTAAGAGGGATCCTTTATTAATTCTTTGTGGATATCTTTGTTTTGCTTATTGACGGATTTCGCGAACTCCCCGGCAAATCGAGGATCTACCATCAATTTTTTAATGACCTTATCATACTGCGGAGAGATCAACACATCCTTGACGGCTAAACGAACCTCTTCTTGATCTTGTACCGACAGCAGCTTGGAGGTCTGTCCGGAGTAGCCGGAGATTTGCTGAGACGATTCCTGAAGTGCTTTTTGCGCATCCTCTGTTTTGAGGATATCGATGACCATGGATTTCAAGTCCTTGTAGCTGACCTGTTCGTTTCCTCCCGACGGCTCGGCACCGCACCCTGCAAGCACAACCAACATGCTTGGGATAACCAACAATAAAGCCCACCTCTTACGCATTCTTCGCATGCTCCTTTCTATGTCGGTACTGCTGTATGCCATAAGGTTGACCAATTCGTTCTAAAAGTGATGAATCACGGTCTTATTATGCGCATTGTTCACCGTATTATCATGGACAATCGTTAGCTTTTTGTTGTGAACGTGGTAAAATAAAGGGTAATACGGAAGCATTTAAGCATTGCAGTATGCAGTTGTCATCCATAATAGCCATTAGCAGTGCGATTGACATTGTTATTTAGGGTTGTACCGCATATCGGAGCAGCCGTCATAAACATTCAGGAGGATTCGGAACGTGAATTTAAAAAAGTGGTTTTTTTTATTTTGGAGCGGCATGGTAGTCGGGGGACTAGCTTGCGTGGTTACCGGTGCGATTATGGCATGGGTCGATCCGGAGTTTGGATTTCTAGGCTTTAAGGCGGTAGGGTTCAACGCGTTAATGATGGCTTTAGTTGGACTCATGATCGGGGCATTTAGCCAAATGGGCTTTTTCGCATATTTAACGTTAAACTACATCGCTCTAAGTGTATTTGGCAAAAAATATCTATGGAACGCTTTGCAAGGGTACACAACGATATTTGCGGCTGCCGGTCTCGGCTACCTGTTGTTTGAACAGCGTATGAACAATTGGTTTTTCTGGTTGCTGCCGTTAGTCCTGCTTATACTTTCTGGTGTTGTTTCATGGTTCAAGGTCAAGCAAACGAACAAAACGGCTTTCGTTCCAACGATGTTCCTGATGTTCGTCGTCACTTTTATTGAATCCTGGCCGGCGCTCCAGGGCGAGACGAACGTTTCCGCCATTATCTTTATGATGGTTCCTCTGTTTGTCTGCAATGCATACCAAATTATGATGATGCATCGACTTGTCAAAAAGCAAACAACCGACTCAGCGCCAATTGCCGCAAAGCCGGTCGTATAGATTAGTATTCCAGCTCGGCGGCATTCAGCTGCGGGAAAGTAGACGTTGTCTTGTCCCGCACTGCTTTGCCGTCGATTTCTGTTTGTGTGATAAGGTCGGTTACAGTCACGAAGTCATAGCCCTTCTCGCGCAGCTGATCGATGACTGCAGGCAAGGCTTCATGCGTTTGTTTGACTGAGTCGCTTGCATGAAACAGAATGATATCGCCTGGATGTGCACGAGTAACGACCCGGTTAATGATTTTATCCGTTCCGATATTCATCCAGTCGAGTGAATCGGTATCCCATTGAATGACCTTGTATTGCAGTTCCTCCGCTATGCGGAGCACGCGTTTGTCAAAATCGCCGTTAGGAAGTCGGATTAATTTCGGCTGCTTGCCAGTCACGTCGGATAAAATCGTATGCGCAGTCGTAATCTGCTTGCGAATCTCTTCATCGCTAAGCTTGCTGTAGTTGTCATGCTTGTGGCCGTGGCTGCCGATCTCATATCCGGCTTCTTGAATTTTTTTCACGATTTCCGGATGGGATTGGCTCCAAGGCGATGACAGGAAGAAAGTTGCCTGCTTAATGTTTTTTTCCTTCAAAACATTAAGGATGGGCTCTGTTCGTTTGTCTCCCCAACTAATATCGAAGGTTAAGGCAACGACCTTCTTATCAGTGGGCACGCTGTAGATAGCTGCAGGCTGTTGTGGGGCAAACACGGTAATGTTGTCACGCTCCGCGTAAATGATGCCGACGGAGAAGACGACAGCAATCGCGATTAGGAAATAGCGTTTCAACTTTCGGCCGTTCAATACATAAAACACATTCATGGGGAAGGGCACTCCTCTCTAATGGAAGCTTGTACAAAGCTAAGAAAGTATAAATCCGACCTTTATACTTCGCTTATCTTTTATTGCGAAATGGACAACTGCTTCCATGGAGAGCGGATGTCATTTACGCTTGTTGTACAATCTATGCTCGTACATTCGATATATTCATCAATCATGCGAAGAATGTGAATCTGGAGGGGAATCTTTTGTTCAAATGGCAGGTGAATTGGGACTATTTCAAAAGAATGAATCCGTATATTGCGTTTGCTGCTATCCTTTTTCTGGCGGGAATGGTCATTGGGGGTATTAATCCGGCATTTAAGTCATTTCTAGATGGACAGCTGGAGGGGCTCGGGAAAATTTCGAATATGATCGATGATTCTAGCAATCCTACTTTAACCATGATTGTCTTTATCTTTTTGAATAATGCGATTAAGTCCATCGTTGTGATGTATTTGGGTGCTATGCTAGGCATCCTGCCGTTTTTCTTTTTGGTCGTGAACGGCATGGTGATTGGTTATTTGCTGAAAAGCATGGCTGAGCTGCATGGGGGTGGATATGTCCTGGAGATCATCGTAAAAGGACTGCTCCCGCACGGGATACTGGAGATTCCTGCAATTATTATTGCTTGCGCGTATGGGATGCGATTTGGTGTATTGGTTTTCAAGGCATTAGGTTCCCTTATGTTCGCAAGATCGAAGTCCGGCCGCTTAGGAGAAGAGCTCGAAGGGTTCGTTGCCAGAACGGTACCGATGATGGTTGTTTTGACAATATCGCTTCTAATTGCAGCCATTATTGAAAGTACATTTACAACATGGCTGTTAACGATGTAATAATTTTTCCAATATTTGAGCATAACAGTAAAGCAGTGTCGAAACGCATTGGCGTGAGGCGTTGCTTTTTTGTTCAAATATAGGAAAGTTTGTGATTTCTTCATCCTTTCTCTATATTTCTCGGAATGAAACGCGCTGGGCTGCCAGAGGTTGGCGATAGCCGTTTCATCTTGGTTAAAGGACGGTCTAGTTGCGCTTTACAACTAAAGGAGGTCACTTACGGCTATGCTCGGAATACTATTCAACGATAAAGAATGCAAAGAACTCGACTATGTCCTTCGGAAAGAACTGGATGAAATGCTGCTCGACCTGAATGATTCACGATTAGACGGAGATATTAAGCAGGCTATTACAAGACGATACAAAATCATCTTTCGCATGTACGCAAGAATTGCCTCGCCGAAAGAACTTTCGCGGTACGCGTTAAATGCGCGTTCTTATCGATAAATTCGTGTTATTAAAAAAACTTTTAAAAAGGGGTTGCATTTAATTGGGCCCCTGTGATATATTATTTCTTGTCGCCAACGAGACACAGGCGACTGACACGAAAGAGTAAATTGCTCTTTGAAAACTGAACAACGAGTAATAACTGCCTCGCAAATCCTTCGGGATAAGCGAAAAAGCGATAACAAGTAATGAGCATTTCAAACA
>NZ_JACHXW010000034.1 GCF_014192395.1 Paenibacillus endophyticus
GTACAAAATGGTGGTGTGGTAACTTCCATTTTACACGAAGCCTTCATGGGCCTTTTGTTTTTTTAGGTGTCGCACTTCATTTTACAATCCGTCTTTTTAAAATATAAGACGATATATGTCTCACGCGATAAAGTATTCCTCTATTTCTACGAGAAACGGATACCGCCCTCTTGCAGAGGACGGCGAAGCCGTTTCTTCTTTACGTATAGGAAAGAATATGAGTTTGCTCATCCTTTCTCTATACGTTTCGTCGAAACGATGGCGTCTATAGAAAGGGCGGCGAAGCCGTTTCTTCTTTTACGAAGGAATTTAGGTATAATAATGGAAAAACAGGCTGGGAGGATCATTATATGTCGATACATATTGGCTTAGCGGGCTGGGGTGATCATGATCAGCTGTATACGTCGGTGGCGAAGGCCGGCAGCAAGCTGCGGCAATATGCGAAGCATTTTCCTCTAGTGGAGGTAGACAGCACCTTTTACGCGATTCAGTCGAAGGAGCGGTTTATAAAGTGGCTGGAGGATACGCCCGCAACGCTGCATTTTGTCGTGAAGGCCTATCAAGGCATGACTGGCCATCAGCGGGGGCCGAGCGTGCCTGCGGCAGAGACGAATGAGATGTTCGCGTCATTTCGGACGATGCTAGAGCCGGTTATGGAAACCGGCCGATTGTCCGCCGCATTGTTCCAATATCCGCCTTGGTTCGATTGTACGCAGGCAAATGTGCGCATCCTCAGGGAGACGAAGGCACGGATGAGCGGCTTTCCTTGTGCACTCGAGTTCCGGCATCAGAGCTGGTTCACGGAGGAATACAAAGAGAAAACCTTGTCGTTCATGAAGCGGGAGCAATGGATTCATAGCGTATGCGATGAGCCGCAGGCCGGAATCGGCTCAATCCCAGAGGTGCTCGAAGCGACGGATTCGGAGATGACGGTCGTAAGGTTTCACGGCCGCAATATATCCGGCTGGAATCAAGCCAGCGCGCCGAACTGGCGGGAGGTGCGTTATTTGTACCGCTACAGCGATGAGGAGCTGCTGGATTGGGCCGAGAAGCTAAGGCTGCTGGAGCAGCAAAGCAAGCAGGTGAATGTTATTTTCAACAACAATTCCGGCGGGGATGCAGCGGCAAACGCGAAGCGGCTGATGGAGCTTCTGGGGTTAACAAGGCCGGATGGCAGCAGCCCGAATGAGCCTCCTCCGCCTGTAGTGGAGCAGTTGGATTTGTTTTGAGGGGCGCTCAAGGTTAGCCGGGTAAAAAATAGACCACATCGCTGATGTGGTCATTCGGCTTGGTGAAGGGCTTGCAGCGCCGAAGGTATATCCTTGGCAAAGAAAACCTGTTTCCCATTGTTGCTTTCATATATGAAATCCTTCAGGCTTTTACTGTCATAGCTTTCAAAATCGCCTACAATGGCGAGCTTCACTTTATAGTTCGTGTATTTTTGCAAAATATCGCCGGCAAGCTTCGTTTTCAACTCGAAAAAATCCTCGTTGATGTTCGATTTGCGAATTAACATCTTGTAGCAGTCTTCGTGGTAGCTGACGGTTGCCATCAAATCCAGCGCATCCTGCACATTCGCAATGACGATTTCGTCGCTCTCAATAATAGCTACCCTCGACTCGCCCTGCTGATCCACGGTCATTTTCATTTTCTTTCCATCCTTTCGCGAATATATGGCTTTAATGCGAGTATTATAGCATAGATATTAGGAATTCAAGCCTAAAAATAAGCGGCGATGGAGTAAGGCGGGAGAAGGTGATTATGATGCTGCAATTGATTACACGAAGATTGTCCATTCGAAGGCTGTATAGGGAAACGCTGCTAGCCAAGCCTATTTATCTCATCATGCATGGGGAGCGAGCGGATTGGTATAAGGAGCAGTGGGAACGTTTTTCCTTGCAGGAGGGACGAGTATCAGAGGATGAGATAGATGCGGTTGTAGCGTATATATCCGAGCGCGTCGAGGCGCTGTCCGCCTATTTAATCGGAATAGCTCCTTTAAAGCGTGAAATGAAAAAAGTATCATTTTATGCGGAATATGCGGAGCTGTTAAAACGATTTACGATAGATGATTTTAATAATGAGAACATTATGCTCTATATGTTTTTGTTCAATGAGCTGTTATTGGGCTCAACAAGGTATATTAACATCGTTAAGGAATTAGAGAAGCTCGAAAGTAGGCACGGGCTATAAGCTTATTAGTGAAAAATAACGAATGAGAAGTTAGACAACTGAAGGGGAATATAAGGCGGAGGGCATCGCTCAGTATGGTTTGTGAATAGGATACAAATGAAGACAAGGAGGGGGAGCGCTCTTTGTTTTTTTTTTGCTGGAAAAATGTTCATCCTAAATCATTTGTTCGCATTGAAAAATATAAGGGCTCTCAGTTGTATTACTAGTGTAAGGAAGAGCTGAGGCGCACAATTCATTAGAGCTCAATGAATTGCGCGGCTGGCTCTACAATCATGAAGTACGAATAGGCGCATACAAAACGAACATACTAAAGGAGAGATTTTACATGGATACAACGAAAAAGAGAACGATAACAGGTTGGACAGTCGGCATTGCAGCGTGCGCGGTTTTATCGGCCAGTATCTTTGCGATGAGCCATAATGCTACAAATGCTTCCTCCCAGACCCCGACAGCTATAACACAGCCTCCTATCCTAGGAAAAGTGGCCGTTAATATCGATGGCGTCATCTCCGAAGTGAGTGCAGACGGCAAAAGCTTTAAGGTAGGCAATCTCTGGGTAGAGGTAACCGATAAAACAGAGTTGGGCAGCAAAGAGCCAACAGCGTCCAAGCCGTCTGAAGAGCTGCTGCAGAAAGAATTTAATGTCGGCAATATCGTATCCGGCTACACTTCTCAAGATGTGAGCACCGGCAAGGTGACGGCAGACGTCATCTACAACAATATGGCTCCGCAGAAGGATGCTAACACAGCCCCGGCAACTACGGGAAAGGCAGCAGTCAATATTGAAGGCGTAATTACGGAACTTAGCGTAGACGGCAAAAGCTTCAAGGTTGGCGATTTGTGGGTAACGGTAACACCGGCAACGGAGCTCGGCATTGGTGGTCCAACGGCGGCTGCGCCATCGGAAGAGCTGCTGCAAAAAGAATTCAAGGTCGGCAATATCGTGTCCGGATTTACGACTGAGGACGTAGGAACTGGAAAAGTGAATGCAACGAATATTTACAATAATATGGTTCCGCAAAAATAATAGACAGAGAAGCCTCGCAGCTAAACAGGAGTATAAAAAGCGTCGAGGGCACCTTCATTGGAAGGTGCCCTCGGCGTTTTAATGGTTTTAAGGATTCGCTGTTCGCAAAGCTGTTGCGCTTCTTTTTGGTTAACCGTTGTTTCATTCGATTATTTGGATCACGTTGGGAGAATAGTACTTGTAACGCCATTTTAAACGTCTGCCTAAACCTTACATATTTTTGATACAATAGGAGAAGAGACAACGAAGCAGGGAGAAGTCCTTGACGTGGGACTCTGTCTCCTCTTTGTTATGAGCTGCAGACATTACATTATAGGAACGAAGGTTACCATGAGAATACAATTTAATAATCAGACGATTTCATTTAACGTGCTGTACGCGAATAGAAAAAAGCTGTATATCCATATCGACTCTACGGGCCATATCACCATTAAAGCGCCTAATGGAACAAGCGATGATGAGGTCATGGCCGCCGTGGAACGGAATGGGGAACGGATTGTACAGAAACTAGAGGCGCTGGAAACGGCACGCACGGCTCCGAAAGCCAAGGAATATCAAGACGAAGGAAAGTTTCTCCACTTGGGTAAATATTATTTGCTGCACGAGCTGATTGATACGGAGGAGCTGACCGAAGAGGAGCTAAAGGTCAGTCTGAAGAAGTTTTATTTCAACAGCTGCAAGAAAATCATTGGCGAGCGGATTAAGCCCTATCAAACTCAGCTTAAGGTGAAGGCCAAAACGATAGAGATCGTGGAATCAAGGACGAAGTGGGGAAGCTGCAGCTCAGAAAAGCATTTGACGTTTAATTACCGTTTGGCGATGGCTCCGATCGAGGTGATAGATTATGTCATCATTCATGAGCTATGCCATCTCACCCATATGAACCATGACCGATCTTTCTGGAGACGAGTGGGGAGCATCATGCCGGATTATAAAGAAAAAGAAGAGTTTCTGGCCAGGTATGGGCAGGCAATGACGCTTTAACATCAAGGAATGCGGAAAGGTTGGACGATTGGGATGGAAACTGGTATACTTGCCGGGGTTACTCCCGTAAAAGCGGTTTCAGTTTCACATTTTTGAGGGAGCTTGTCTAATTTCGTTTTTCGTCAGGAGTGTATGAAAAGATGAGAAAATATAATTTTATTCGACCGCTTATGTTGATTGTCATTGCGCTGCTCGTTAAGAGCTTGATTACGAATCTTTGCATGGTGTTTGGAATGGCGCAGGCGCAGGCAGAAAACATCGGATTTATCAGCATGCTTATCGCTGCGATCATTGTTTATTCTAGAATTGCCCGGAAACGCCGGAAATAAAACGGGTATCGAAAGGAGCAACCATGGACGAGGCTAAATCGAAGTTCGAGACGATCGATCAATATATGGCTACCTTTCCAGCCGATATTCAAGCCATATTGGAGAAGATTAGGAATGTGATCCAAGAGGCAGCACCCGAAGCAACAGAGAAAATCGGCTATCAAATGCCGACATTTGTGCTTTGCGGGAATTTGGTGCATTTTGCAGCGTTCAAAAATCACATCGGCTTATACCCGGCTCCAAGCGGAATCCATGCCTTCAAGGAACAGTTGGCAAAGTATAAAGGAGCAAAGGGATCGATTCGATTTCCTTTGGATAAACCGATTCCCTACGAATTAATTAGCGAGATCGTGAAATATAGAGCGGCAGAGAACATCGAGAAAGCAAACAGCAAGCTGAAAAAGAAGAAATAAAGCGTTGTATTAGTCGATGCAAGCTTGAAAATCAGGTTTGAACATAAGCTGCGAAAAGTGAATGTCGGCGAGTATTTTCAATTTGGCGGAGCAGCTGTTCCGAATAGTCAACGCAAAACCACAACGCCTCAGAGGCTAAGCTCTGGGGGTTTTTTATTAGTTTCGGTAGTCATGGAGGATGATTGCATCATCGGTTCAAGCGTTATGCTCATTTGGCATTGAGTCGCCCATATTTCTCGGGTACAATGAGGGAATAATCGGTTGAGCGGGACAAGAAAGGGTGTTGGTATGGAAAGTCGGTACGATGAGCTGGCTGCTTATTTCTTGCAGGTGCCTGTTGATATATTTGGCGTGCATCAGACGCTGCTTCGTACTGGGATCTACCAGGGCCACAAGTATCAGCCGACGACCAAATGCGCCTTGCTGATTGCGCTCAAGGGAGAGGCTGTCTTTTTCTATGATGGTGTAAGCTACCCGATGTATCCGGGTAAGACGCTGCTAGGCGGCTGTAACCGCAGTCTCGAATTTGTGGTTCAATCGAGTGAATTCGAATATTTTCTCGTGCATTATTTGCCCACGCATGCGAGGCAGGAAGATCCCTTAATCATCGAAACGGTGAGCGAGCTTCATATCGAGCTGGATGCGGCTCTGCTGCAATTAATGGAGCAGCTTAGAGGGCTGTCTACGATTCTTGGCAATATCGAGCAGCTTGAGAAGAAAACATTATTCTATCGATTGCTTAATAAAGCGCTGCTGTTTGAGAGATACCAGCAGAACAGCGAGAGCCAGCCGATGATGGAGCAGACGATTGCGCATATTAGGAAGCATTATATGGAGCCGATAACGCTGGAGAGCCTCGCGGAGCAGCATCAGATGAAAGCCAAATATTTCTCGCATTTATTTCGCAAATATACCGGGATCGGACCGATTAATTACTTGATTCAATATCGGATGAAACTTGCCCATGAATTGCTGACGACGGCGGATTTCTCCATTCGCGAAATTGCGAGAAGCGTCGGTTACGCGGATGCGTATTATTTCAGCAGGCTGTTCAAAAAGCATTACGGCATGTCCCCTTCTTCCGTGAGGCTGCATGCGAGTAGAAATAATCCATCCTGAAAACGGGAAATTATCTATTTGCTCATAGGCGGAGCGATGGTATCATTAATTCGATAATGATAATCGTTATCAATTATATGAGAGACATCGAGGGGAAGAATGAAATGAAGACAGCTAAATTACGTATGGCAGCAGCCTGCCTGCTAATGTTTGTCATGATGCTCGTCAGTGCCTGCTCCAATGCAGGAACGGCAAACCATGCAGCGACGGAAGCGCCGGCTGCGACCGATGCGGCAGAAAATACAAGCGGAAATAACGCGACTGCGGGAGACAGCGCTGCTTTTCCAAGAACGGTGACGAGCGCAGACGGCAAAGAAGTTACCATTGCCGAGCAGCCGAAAAAAATCGCCTTAGTGCATTGGGGACTAACGCAGGAGCTGCTAGGCTTTGAGCTGCCTTCCATTGCGGTAACGCTCCCGTTCACAGCGAAAAATTCCTTCCTTGATTCGGATGTATACAAGCCATACGTCGAGAAGTTTGACGAGGTGACAGTCGTTGGCGAGAACACGGCTGTTAACCTTGAAGCGCTTCTGCAATATGAGCCGGATATCATCCTGGCGGGCAGCGTCACGAACAAGGACATCACGGACCAATTGTCGCAGATTGCCCCTACGGTGCTGATTGATGAAGAGAAAACGAATGTTTGGATGGATTGGCAAGGCGTTATTACGCAGTTCGGCGACATTCTTGGGCAAGAGACGCTTGCCAAGCAGACGATCGACGACTTCTCCGCAAAGGTAGAGGAAGCGAAAACGCAGCTAGGCGATGTGGAAGGAACGGTTGCTTACTTGCAAGTCAGAGATAAGAATATTTGGCTGCAGGGCACAACTTATGCTGGCGATTATTATGAGCCGCTTGGTCTGAATGCTCCAGAAGAGGCGAAAGGCGACGGCATCGAGCTTACCCTTGAAGGGCTTAGCGCGATTAATCCGGATCATATCTTCTTAGGTTACTTCAACTACAATGATAAATCATTGGCTGCTCTTTCCGACGAGTGGGAACAAAGCGAAGTATGGAAGAAGCTGAAGGCGGTTCAGCAGAACCAAGTGTACGCGATTAACGGCGAGCTTGCTTATGGCTACGGTCCAATTAGCAAAATCAATGGCTTAGCTGCTATTGTGGATGCATTGAAGTAGGCAATTCGAATCTCATGCAACAAGCATATAATAAGCATACAACAAGCATACAACAAGGTTATTAGAAGGAGGGAGGGAATCATTCCCTTCTTTTTTTGCGTGTACACCTAGTTGCAGGCTGGTTCGCTTTAGCAAAAGCTTCATATTCCGAACATCTTTGTCTATCTGCTCTCGTCCAAGGTTAGGATATACTATTAGCAGCACTAGTATTACAGGAGGTTAATAATCATGGCTATTTCTTTACGTACGGATTCATTGGGAAGCATAGAGCCGGATATCGAGGTGTTTCGAGCAAGGCCGGAAGATACGGAAGCGGTGCTGCAGCTGCTCGTTCAAACAGCGGAATGGCTGCGGAGCAAAGGGTCCCAGCAGTGGAGCGGTCTGCTGCAAGGGGAGGATTCCCATCAGACGCCGGAGGCGATTAAGCGCGGTGAGGTGTACCTGTTTATGCAGGGCAGCATGCTGGCGGGGATCGTCATGCTTATGCAGAAGGAAAGCGCTTGGGACCGCGAGTTATGGGGAGCTGAAGGACATGAATCAGCGATCTATTTGCACCGGCTTGCCATTAGCCGCGAAGCGGCAGGCAAGAACTTAGGCGAGGCGATCGTCCGCTGGGCGGCTTCCGGGATTGTTTTCAAAGGGAAGGACCGTATTCGTCTGGATTGCATCGCGAACAATGCGAAGCTGAACGCTTTCTATCTGAGTTGCGGCTATGCATATAAAGGCTCGGCGGTGAATGAGATGGGTGAATTTAATAAGTATGAGATGATGTGCTAGTGCCCTCTGCTTAAATGGCGTGAGATTGGGTATATAGATAGAAAGAACGACAAGGAGGTAGTAACCATGAACAAGAAAAAGGTACTGATTACTGCGATCGGGATGGGCGTCACTTATCTGATGAAAAACAAAGGTGCGCGAGATAAGCTGAAAAACGCGGTGCAATCGTTTACTAAGAAGCGTCATTAAAGTTACCAACGCAACCAATGGAACCAACGCAACCAATGGAACCAATGGAACCAACAAACGTCACTAATGTTACCAATGCAATCAATGCAACCAATGCAATCAATGCAACCAATGCAACCAATGCAACCAATGCAACCATGCAAATGGGAAGCTCCTATAGGGCTAACCGGAGCAGATTAGCCACCTAGCCAGCGCGAAAGAACCTTTAACCAAATCTCTACCATACACGAAGAACCTTCATCACCACGGTAAAAGTGGTGATGAAGGTTCTTTTTTAGTCCTATAAGGCGTACAAAGCGGGAGCTGGAATTTCGCGAAATGCTTTCGGAACAGCCAGCTCCCCTTTGAATATTCGTTTATTACGTTAATTTCAAAGCATCCAACAATCGCATAACCGCCACGGCAGCTTGGGCTTTGGTCACCTTGGAGAGCGGGCTGAAGGTCGTTGGCGAAACGCCCAGCAGCACCTTCTGTTCGACAGCTAGGGCGACTGAAGCCCCGGCATAAGATGCAATAGATGCTTGATCGTCAAAGCGCTGAAGCACCGCAGGGTCTGCCACATTCACGTGACCTGCATATTGCCAAGCGTTAGCGAGGATAACAGACAGATCCTGACGCGTAATGGTGCCGCTTGGATTGAAGCGATCGGCCGATATGCCTTTGATCAGGCCGAGCATTTTAGCAGCAGCAATATCTCCTGCATACTTGGAGCTGCTGTCAACATCCTTGAACGGATGGCTGGACGTATCCGGCATAATACCAAGACCTTTCACGATCATGGAGACGAGCTCAGCTCGCGTAATGCTGCTGCTCACGCCGAATGTATCCGTGCTTTCGCCGGACGCAATCAGCTTCGCAGCCGCGCGTTCAACGTCTTTGCGCGCCCATTCGGCTGTCACGTCCTTATAGCTGAAATTCGTTTCGACAATGGCATAGATGCTATTGCCGTTTCGGATCAATTCGACCGCAGCCGTGCCGTCGGCATTCGTTGTAATCTTAGTTGGAACGGAGCGGAATTCATGGCTCTCAGAGAGATACACGACGCCTGTGGCTTGAGCGGCATCCATATCGGCAGCCTTCAGCGTGTATTTGCGGCTGAACGCATGCTTGCCGAAATCTTTCATCTCGACATACGTTTTGTCTGCAGCCAGCTGCTCGATCTTGAAGTCCAGCGGCGATGCAAGCAGTTGGAGTCCGCTGCTTTTCGCTAAGCTGTTGATCTGATCGATAACGCTGGCTGCCGGCGGAGCGATTGAAATTTTAATATCGGCGGAGAGATGCACCGCATGAACGGGGATGCTGTAGGTTATCCCATTCCACACCACGGAGAGAGTCGGCATTTCTCCTTTTTTGGCAAGCGCTTCAATGATTGCTTTGGAGACATGGACTACGATTTGCTTGGCTTCGCCGCTAATCGTAATGTGGTAGGCTGCCGAGCCAGACGCTTGAATTGTCTTCACTGCGGCATCCGTTTGGACGTCTAACGTCCATTTGTTGCCGTCCTTAGTAATGCTGGCATCCAGCTCATTCGCGCTTTTGCTTGGCGGCTGCGGCAGTGAGCCTCCAGAGGAGGGGGCAGCGAGCGTCGTTGCAGAAAGTACCTTGCTGGCGGCGGATACGTTCAATATTTCATCTTGGTCTTTCACAACCGCAAGCACGTGAAGCTTGTAGCTGGTATTCTCCGCCAACGAGCTTGCCGTGAATTTCGTTTCCGTTGTATAACCCGCGTATTGATTATTCACAAATACCTCATAGCCTGTCGCATGCTCGGCAGCACTCCATTGCAGCGAGATGGCATTCTGGTTGCTCGATAAGAGCACAAGATTGTCGGGAGCCGGCAGGGCATCCGAGTTCACAACGCCGTTAATCGGCAGATCATGCACGAGCTGCGTGGATAACGTCAGATTGCGGTCGCCGCTGTTGTCCCAGTTCATCACGCCTGCCAAATTCAGTGATTTCACGAAGGAAGCGTTATACATCATCGAGGTTTTGTCGTTGTACGTAATAAACGTTTGGCTCTCGCTATTGTACAGATAAGCGACCTTGGATGCTTCGTTCCAATGACGGACAAAGCCGTTCGTATTGACGAAATTTTCCTCCAGGTCCGTGAAGTCGAATATACCTGCTTCCCATGTTCCAGCAGGCACAGTTGAACATGCCGCATATTCGCCTGGTTCCGGGCAGCCGCTCCAGCCTTTGCCGAAGTAAGGTATGCCAAGCACCAGCTTGTAGTCTGGCACTCCGCCGTTCAGGTGTCCGAGGGCTCCGCCGCTGACATGGTTGCGGGCAGCCGCTTCCTTCGGGTGGTTCTTATCCGCATACAGCGGGGCGTTATGATGGGCAAGCATCTCCCAGCTGCCGCTGTAATCGTAGGTCATGATGTTGATGAAATCCAAGTAGTTCGACGCGTTCGCAAGATCTGCGTTCACGACAAAGCTGTCGCCCTGGCCGGATGCGATCGTCAGCAAATAGTATTTGCCGTCTTCTGAGCCAGCGGCATCAAGAGCCTCGCGGATTGTGCTCATCGCTAGCGTAAAGTTTTCTTTGTCCTCGGGGCGATGCACATTGTAGGATTCGCCGCCCTCGACCGGATATTCCCAGTCAATGTCGATGCCGTCCAGCTCATATTCACGCAGAAACTTCACGGCAGAGTTCGCGAACGTTCGGCGTGCTTCTTCCGTGGCTGCCATATTCGAGAAGTTTTTGGACCATGTCCAGCCGCCAACGGATATCATCATCTTCAGGTGGGGATTGGTTTGTTTCATTTCGGCAAAAGCCGCAAAATTGTCTGGATCAACCTCGGAGTCGCCTATGACGATTTCGCCGTCATACACGTAACGATTCTGAAGAGGCACATTCGCGTTCTCGCAAGCGTTCGCGCCGGTCCCGTATTTTTTCCAGCATAGATCGGCAAAAGCGTAGTTGATATGCGTGACCTGCGACACATCAACATCGGTTGGCAAGTAATGGCGTCCTGCTGGGGACACGGACCACGACGTATAGTAAGTGACGATGTTATAGTCGCTGCCAGGAACGGCAGTTACCGCATTGCTGGCAGGAGATTCCCACAGGTCGTTGCGGGCAATAACCTTATAAGAATAAGACTGCCCTTCCTGCAGCCCAGCAGCTACATAACGATTCGAATCGCTGACGCCTACTTGAACATCGTCTTGGTAGATCTCGTAGCTCGTTGCCCCTGGAGCCTTTGCCCAGCCGAGCGAGACGGTCGTGCGGTTCGCAGTAACAACCTGAACATCTTGAGGGGCGGCAAGCTCTCCCCAAGTCAGCCTGACGGCATTGCTGTTCTCAGACACCTGCTTCTTAACGGAGTTCTGTGCGCCGACTGCGAAAGTTACGGACTCGGCAGCAGTCTGCTGTTCAGGCAAGGTGTACGTAATCGTATTGGACCCATCCCAAACGCCAGCCTTCCAAGCGCCGTCTACGTATAAGTCATAGCCGTCGGCACCGGGGCTTCCCGTCCAGCTCAAGGTGACGGAGGAGCCGGATACGGCGGATACCTTCACATTCTGGGGAGGCGCAAGCGGAGACTCTTTGTATTCGCTCACATCCGCCAGTGTCGTGAACGTAACCAAATTGCTCTTTTGCTCCGGAGTCAGGTTGGGCGCTTGAATGCCGTCAGGGCCGACGTAGAAGGAGTAAGTGGTTTCGGGGGTTAAACCGCCGACGGTTTGAGCGCCATCATTCGCCCAAGTAATGTATTTGTTATTCTCGTCCCATATCCAGTAATGCGCAATGTCTGGGGCCGGGTCCCAAGCAAGGGATACCGTATTGTGGGTGACTTCCAGCACCTTTAAATTCCGTGCGCCTGAAGCAGGCGGTGCCACGATTTCGCCATCCGGCGTCGTGAATTCCACGATGTTGCTTTTGTGAGCTAAGGTTGCGGGCCTTTCATACCAGGTAATATAGAAACGGTAAGCGGTGTTCGGCTTAAGCGTGGTGAGCGTGCGGGTTCCGCTGTTTCCAAAGTCCAGGTATTCATTGGTGTTGGCGTCCCAGACATCGATATCGTTCACATTCGGGTTAATATCCCATGCTAAGGTAACAGCTGTGGGTGTTAGGGAGCTTTGTACGATCCGTAAATTTTGCGGTGCGGCAGGGTCAATAGCGGGAGGATCATTGTCGGCAGCGTAGGAGGCTGAAGCGTTGAATAAGGAGCTGAACAAGAGCGCAAAGCATAGGAGCAGGACAAACCTTTTCGTCTTTTTGAGCCGGGCAAAATCGTTCACCTTATCACCTCTGATCGTCATTTTTTGAACATTGCAGCATGGCATGTCGTGTAAATGTCTGGGTGCTGGTGCCTGACTGAGATCGCGGGTTTAAGCGGTCCCCCTTTTTTGGGAAAAAGTTAAGATTTGGTTAACCTCCTATTATCATGAGACGAACAGAGAAAGATGGGAAGGGGTATATTTCCATTTCACAGGGGGTAATATTTGAGCATTTCCGTGCGGAGCGGGCTTATATATCGAGAATAGCTAGTTGATGGCGCACTTTTGTGGTAAGATGACTAAGGACAATAGACCATACACAATCAATAGGAGAAGTGGGGGACATTTTAACACCCTGCTTCTTTTATTTTGATGAAGATAGACGTAATAAACCGAACAAAGGGAGTTCATAATGGCTACAATTATTGCAAAACCATTCGATGCTGACATGCAGGCGCTTCTTGGAGAGATTGTGACAGCGTATCATGCGCCTGAGCTTAGCAAACGCGACAGCTCGGAAATACCGGATCAAATCTATGTCATTGAAGCAGAAGATGCGATGGTTGGCTACGGCATCGTATGGGAATACGAAAACGGGAAACAACTGATTAAGAAGGCGGAAGCCGATTATTTCAGCGATGACGAGAAATATTTGGAGAAGGACTTCTATATTGATATTAAGAACAAGAAGAACTTCGTCTTTATAGAGGCGCTTGATGTGCTGAAGGATTTCGAGGGCAAGGGCTATGCCGCGACTTTTATCGACTGGCTCAAAGCGAAGTACCCGAACAAAAGAATGTACGTTTATTCACTCGATAAATCCAGAAACTTCTGGTTTAAGCAAGGCTTTGAGGTTTTGGGCGGCACCGTGTGGATGACTTATAATTAACCGTATAAATAAGCAGCGTGATTCATCATTAATGCTTTTTAAACATGAAGGAGACAAAATGACTTTTAACGATCTATTGCTTTCCCCCGCGCTTCTTAAAGCGCTAGCCAAAGAGAACTACACCGAGCCTACACCGATTCAGGAGCAGGCGATTCCCGTCGTGCTGGCAGGCAGAGACTTATTCGGCTGCGCGCAGACGGGTACAGGAAAGACGGCCGCATTCGCGTTGCCGATTGTTCAGCTTCTAAGCAGCCAGCCTAGCAAAGGGGGAAGAGGACGCCGTACGCGTTCGCTCATTCTAACTCCAACCAGAGAGCTGGCATTGCAGATAGATGATAATATTAAGGCGTATGCCCAGTTTACCGATATTCGGTGCATGGCTATCGTAGGCGGCGTTTCACAGAAAGCGCAGGAGCGCTCGCTTGAGCAAGGCGCGGATATTATCATTGCGACGCCGGGCAGGCTCATCGATTTGATTAACCAGAGACTCGTCGATCTAAGCGCGGTGCAAATTCTAGTGCTGGATGAAGCAGACCGCATGCTGGATATGGGCTTTATTAACGACGTGAAGAAAATCATCGCCAAGATGCCTAGCAAGAAGCAAACCTTATTCTTCTCCGCGACCATGCCTCCCGAAATCTCGAAGCTTGTCAAAGCGCTGCTGGTTAATCCGGCCAAGGTGGAAATTACGCCTGCGTCATCGACAGTGGACCGTATTGAGCAATCCGTTTATTTTATTGAGAAATCCAGCAAGCAGGGCTTATTAAATGAGCTTCTGAAGGACAAAACAATTGTATCGGCACTTGTGTTTACACGCACGAAGCATGGCGCTGACCGTGTGGTGCGCGGGCTGAACAAGGTGAACGTTACGGCTCAAGCCATTCATGGCAACAAGTCGCAGAATGCACGCCAGAATGCGCTTGCCAGCTTCAGAAGCGGAGCTACGAGAGTGCTTGTCGCAACGGATATCGCAGCGCGCGGAATCGACATCGATGAGCTGTCGCATGTCATTAACTTCAATCTGCCAAACATACCGGAAACGTACGTGCACCGGATCGGCCGTACCGGAAGAGCGGGATTAAGCGGTATCGCGATCTCCTTCTGCGAGACCGAAGAGCTGCCGTATTTGAAGGATATAGAGAAGAAAATCAAGAAAACGATTCCCGTAGCAACCGTACCAACCAATCAGGTGCTGACCGTATAGGGGAACGGCAATAGGCAGTCTGGAATACACTAATAAGAATGAGGAGTTGATCATTTGAGAAAGCAAAAGCCAATGTCATTTGAGGATCTACTGAAGGAACTGCAAGGCCAGAAGGATGTACAGGAGGATCCGAGCCACGTTTCACTGGAAACTCTGTTTCATGATTCGTTTATGCGCAAGCATACCCGCTCGAATAGCTTTGCGGAGTTTCTGGAGAAAGGGAACTTCAAAGTACAGACGCGCGAGGATATTCAAGACATCCCGGATGAATTTTTTGACCGTCACGTAGCTAGAGATACGGATTTCGCAAATTGGCAGAAGATGCTGGATACAGCGACTGCGGAGTACGGCGCTAAGTAATTAGAATATGGAAATCGGTTGGACGGCTCAGCTTCGTCGAATCGTTTCATCAGGTCAGAGCAGCCTTGGCAAAAGGCGGCTTTGGCCTTTTTGCTGTTTCGGCGGCGGCTGCCCGTGTGTAAGGTATAAGACTACTTGCATCTTGATCGCTAGGCGACACACATAGGGGGCTAACATGATGAGTGGACGGGATAAAGCTTATGTATGGCGAAGAATCGGCATCGTACTCGTGCTGCTAGGCTGCGCGACGCTGATCGTATCCGCATCCAATCCGAACACGCCGGAAGGCTTTCTGATAATCGCGCACCGCGGCGCATCCGGGCATGAGCCGGAAAATACGATGGCCGCCTTCGAGGAGGCCGAGCGCCTTGGCTCGGATTTCATCGAGTTCGACGTGCAGCTGAGCAAAGATAAGGAGCTTGTCGTTATTCACGACGACACGGTGGATCGGACGACCGATCATCAAGGGGCGGTGGATGATTATACGCTGGATGAGCTGGAGAATATGGATGCTCCAGCGGGGAAAAGCTCAAGCCATGCGGAGAAGGAAGAGACGGGTACGGATAAGGACGAGGACGGAACGGGCAAAGATAAGGAAAAAGATAAGGAACCTGAGAAAGATAAGGAAGAAGAGAAAGAGAAAATTGTGTCCTTGGAGGAGGTGTTGGACCGTTTTGCAGGGAAAATGGCCATGCTGATCGAGATTAAGGATTCCAAGCTGTATCCGGGCATCGAAGAGCAAGTCGCTCAGGTTATACGCAGTTATGAGAAGCGTTTAGCCGCTGCCGGCTTGGGCGGGCATAAGTCCATCGTGGACCTTGCGGAGAGGAAGAACAGTATGGGCATTGTGATTCAATCGTATGATTTTGAATCGACGCGCCTTATGCATAACCTGCTGCCGAACGTTCCCATCGCGGCTCTTGTCCATGAGGACAAGCATCCGCTCCCGGACGCGACGCTCGATGCGCTCACTTCTTTCTCCGCTTATATCCATTATCCGAAGGAGCTGCTGGACAAGCAGACCGTCGAGCGAATTCATGAGCGCGGTCGCAAAGTGATCGCTTGGACCATTCAGAATGACGAGGACATGGTGAAGATGAAGAAGCTCGGGGTGGATGGCGTGATTACGGATTATCCGGGGTGAGGGGATGAGTAGAGGAGCATGAACGAGCGGATGTCGTTTGCAGCTTCGGGAACGTTTGGACTTCCGGCCGCTGTTGTCTCCAGATTTCTTCGATTGTACCGCTGCCTATGGTTGAAATCCGGAGACAAAGGCGAACGCTGACGCTCCTCCAGTTCCAAACCTTCCCTTCGTGCTTACTCCGCGCTTGTTTCATTCTTTAATCCTTTTATTTAGTGTGTTTGAATAATGTGATACGATGATGTGAAAGACGTATTGCGAGGTGCTCGTTATGGTGAATATATACATCGTCCGTCATTGTAAGGCAACAGGACAAGAGGCGTCGGCCCCGTTAACCGAAAGCGGTGCTCGGGAAGCAGAGCAGCTTGCTGCGTTTTTCTCGACAAAAGACATTGATCACGTGATTTCAAGTCCATACGAGAGAGCATACCGATCTATAAAGCCGTTAGCTGACTGCTTAGGGATCGAGATCGTACTAGATGACCGATTAACCGAGCGCGTCTTATCTACCGAGAATAGCTTGGATTGGCTGGAGAAGCTAAGCAACACGTATGATGATTTGGAATTACGCTTTGTAGGCGGCGAAACGAGTAACGAAGCGATGCGGCGTGCCGTTCCGGTCGTATTGGAAGCAAGCAGAAGCGGGAAGAGCAATGTGGTGATCGTGTCGCACGGCAATCTGATTTCGCTAATTCTAAAACATTTTGATAGCCGAATCGGATTTAAAGAATGGCAGGCGCTGAGCAATCCGGATGTGTTTCAGCTTTCATTCGCGGGTGATGGGGTTAAGCTGGAGCGAATTTGGGCGGGTTAAGGTTCTGGCGTTTAAAGCTGTGCTCCATATGGTAGCTAAGCCAATCATAATGTTCTTAGGCTGCATCAAGCCTCTCAGGTGATTAACTTAGCGCTCGGGCTTGTTCCATGCGCGGAAACGAGCAGGGGCGATCCCGTTCCATACGCGAAACATTTTGCCAAAATGAAACTCATCCGCAAATCCGCATGCATCCGCAATGGCTTTCATAGGCTCATCCGTAAGCAATAGCAGCGTCTTCGCTTGCTCATTCCGAATTTGATTTAAATAAGCCTTGGGCGAAATGCCGGTATGCTTCATGAACATTTTGCGCAATTGCGATACGGAAATACCAAGGTCTTGTGCAAGCTCCTCCAACCGGATGGGCTGATGAAAGCCTGTTTCCATCCACAGCTTCGCCTGTTGGAAGGCTTTCATAGATGGACTCTGCGACGTATCGTTGTCTTTCATGAACGTAATCAAGCGAGTCAGCACATATTGGAACTCTGCTTGCCGCTCATGCGAATCGGTTCCTTGGATAGACCAAATGCGGGCAAACTGCGATTCGACTAAGTCCGCTTGCTCTGGCGAGTATGTTTTATAAAAAGGCACGTCCAGAGAGTCGAGAGGAACAGGCTTCAGCCAGTGATCCTGTTCATAAGGTATATCGAGCACATCGAACAGCAGCATCCGAATACATAATGGCTTGTCCATAGAGGATGACATGGAGAGCGTAAACCCATGCCTCAGATACAATAAATCCCCAGCCTGCACATGCAGAGACACTTCCTCCGCCCCATAAAAAAATTCGCCTTCGCCGCTCTGGATCCAGTAGAGAGAATGAACGTCCGTCGTATTCCGTATATCCTTCCAGCCTGGGACAGGCAGCTTCTCGTAAGAAAGCCGGTGATGGTAAATTCGGTGGTTGGGCAAGGGAGTTGATCACCAGCCTTGTAGCGATTTTGACAAAGAGAGATGAGGTTTAGCCATGTTATGCCGTTCTTCTTTTATGATACGCTTTACGAAGCGATTAGGAAAGGGGCTCGATAAACGTGATACGGACATTTCAGCAGCATAAGCTGCGGCCTACAAGGCTATTGGATGGATTGTGGGACTTCATAACGGATGCAGGCGATATAGGCAAAAATGAAGGATGGGCGTCCCAGTTTCCTTCAGGTTCCCGCAAGCACGTTGTACCCTCATGCTGGAACAATGAATTAGGTACTTACGATTATATTGGAGCGGCTTGGTATCGTACTTATTTTGACAATGTGCAGGAATCCCATATTCGTTTGGTCTTTGAGGGTATTCTGCACCATGCGGATGTTTATGTGGACGGCCAGCATGTGGGGGATCATTTTGGCGGCTTTACACCATTCTCCGTTATCCTCCCTAAGCTCGCGCAAGGCAAGCATGAACTCGTTATTCGCGTAGATAATACGGTGGATTGGCAAACGCTGCCGACGGACATTGCGGATTGGCACTCCTACGGAGGAATTGTGCGATCGGTCGAGCTGCAGGAGCTGCCTGATGTGTACATCGATTCGAAGAAGATCGACTATCAGTTAAAGGGTGATACCGCCGATATTCAGCTGCAGGTTGAGCTAAAGTCGCTTAGCAAGGAAGACAGCCAAGTTGAAGTGAGTGCCGTTACGGAGGGGCTTTCGCTCTCTGCCTCCTCTGTGCTAGTCGCTGCCGGTCAAGCTGTTAGCTTGACGCTTCAGGGGAGTATAGAGCAGATCCGTAGATGGGACATCGGGGCGCCGGCGCTGTATACGTTCACGGTTCAAGCGGGGGGAGATGATCTCATTGACCGGACTGGATTCCGCAGCGTGGAAGTACAGGGCAGCGACATTCTGCTGAATGGCCGAAAGGTATATCTCCAAGGCGTGAATCGGCATGAGGAGCATCCGGAATGGGGCTTTGCTTTTCCGCCTAAGCTGATGCTGAAGGATATTGATATTTTGACCGACATGGGCTGCAATATCGTACGCGGATCTCATTACCCGCAGAGCCAGTTCTGGATCGACTTGCTCGATGAGCACGGCATGCTGCTATGGAGCGAGATCCCGATGTGGGGATGCTTTATGAGCGTGGAGACGCTGGCAAGCCCGATCTTCAGGGAGCGTGGCGTCAATATGCTGGACGAAATGATTACACGCGATTATCACCATCCGTCGATCATTTTCTGGGGGGCGCATAACGAGATTGATACGCGGACGGAGGAAGCGCTCGAGCTGACCAAAGCTTTTGTGGGCAAAATCCGCAGCATGGACAGCAGCAGGCTCGTCACCTACGCGACCATGCATCCGGAGGAGGATATTGTATTATCCCATTTCGACGTCATCGGCATTAACAAATATTACGGCTGGTATGAGGGCAGCGTCGATGGATTCAGCAGCATGCTGAAGAACTACTACAGCAATGCCGAGAAGCAGGGCGCGGGCGGCAAGCCTGTCATCATGAGCGAGTTCGGCGCAGCGGGGATATTCGGAGATGCGGGCTGGGAGCCGCGCTTGTTCAGCGAAGACTACCAGGCCGATACCGTGACGCGTGCGCTCAACATATTCCGTGACGACCCTCGCATTGCGGGCACGCTTATCTGGCATTTCGCCGATATTCGCGTTGATGTGCGGAGCGACAGACCGTATTTCCGAGACCGAGCGCGGAGCTTCAATAACAAGGGATTGCTGAATGAGTATCGCAAGCCGAAATTGGCATATCGCTTGGTGAAGGAGATTTATCGGTCGGAGCGGTAAGAGAGTGGGAAGTGTAGAGTGGTGTAGCAGCTCAGCAAAAGCGTATGGCGTTGGGACTCATCCTAGTAGGAGCTCAGCAAAGCGTGTGGCGTTGGGACTCATCTCAGTAGGATGGGTCCCTTTTTGCGTTTCATCGTATTTCATTCCGCCTTTTGCTTGGCACCATGTGGACCGATCACGCATCTGATATATAGAAGTTTAATAGAATCGAGGTGATCGGTATGGGTGGACTAAAAGCTGTTCGTCAGCCTGACTTGGTGTTGATCAGTTGGACAAGGAATCCGCTTGTTCCCGGCTCTGCACGCCGAATCGTTTCTGTACGCGTCATTGGCAGCGCTGAGCCTTGCAAAGCTGCTTTGGTAACGAACGGACTGCTTATTACGGCTTTGAACTGCTTGCTGGACGATTTCAAAATCGTGTACCAGAAAAAAACGTCAACGGTGAGCGGGTATTTACTGCTGCAGCGTTTTCGGAATGTGTAAGCTGGGGAGGAGGAGCGGCGGGAGCTGCTCCTTTTTTTTTATGGCGAGTTGTAATACGATGTACGGCAACTACAAAACGAAACAATTAACGTCGGCGAGCACAATTCAGGTATCTACCCTGATTTTTGCTCGTCTTTTTTTATTTGAGCAGGTTTTTAGGGGGGATTCCTGAAAAGGTGTGTTCTATTGAAAAGGTTTAGTTCGCGTTTTCCTTATTTGGTTTAGTTCCGTTTTTATTGTATCTTGTCTGGGAATTCCAAAACCATGATGATGATTTAGAATTCGAATTCAATGTCGGATGGAGGAGGTACAATGAAATGAAAACAGGCTATGCTAGCAACAGGGAGGCGAAATATGAGAACGAGTGCAAGTAGACGGTTCAAACAAAATGTACCGCTCTTATGGATGTTCATTCCTGGAGCGATCTTCTATCTTCTATTCAAGTACACGCCGATGGCGGGGCTCGTAATCGCGTTCAAAGATTATAACCTCCATGACGGAATCGTGAGCAGTCCCTGGGTCGGGCTCGATAATTTCCGCTTGATCTTCAGCAATGCTCTGACGACGGATATCATTTATAACACGTTATGGCTAAGCTTGCTTCGGCTCGTAGTTGGTTTTCCTTTTCCGATTCTACTGGCTTTGCTGCTTAATGAAGTGAGCAAAACGTGGTTTAAACGATCCGTTCAAACGATGGTGTTTTTGCCTCATTTCTTCTCATGGGTTATTGTAGGGGGCATCGTGCTGACGTTATTCTCGCAAGAAGCGGGGAGTTTGAACCTGTTATTGGAACGATGGTTCGGCTACAACCATGCATTTATGTACGACGTGACCTCATGGGTTACGATCTATCTCGGATCGGGGATTTGGAAGGAAGCAGGCTTTAGCGCCATTATTTATTTGGCTGCTCTGGCCGCGATAGACCCAGTCTTGTACGAAGCGGCAGCGATCGACGGAGCAAGCAAATGGCGGCAAATCTGGCATATTACGTTGCCGGGAGTCAGTACGGTCGTCGCGATGATGCTGATTTTGTCCATGGGAAGCATTATGGAGGTTTCGTTCGATCAAATCTACATCCTAGGCAATCCCGTTGTGGCCAGCGTCTCGGAAGTCATCAGCACCTGGGTGTATCAGCTTGGACTGCAGGGGGCCCAATTCAGCCTTACGACAGCCATGGGATTGTTCGAATCGCTGGTAGGCTTGCTGTTGATCCTGACGGCGAACCAAATCGCCCGCCGTATGGGGAAAGAACTGTGGTAAAGGAGGGATGGAGCGATGCGCGCATCCTCTGGGGAAAAAGTATTTTATGCGGTTAATTACTTCGTATTGACGATGGCGGGACTGCTTTGTTTCTTGCCGTTATTGCATCTTTTCGCAACCTCGTTCAGCAATCCCGGCATGATCATGGCGGGACGGGTTTCGCTATGGCCGGTACAATGGAATTGGGATTCTTATAAAGCTTTATTCGTCGGGACCCGAATCGTGGACGCATTCGGAAACAGTATCGTCATTACGCTTGTAGGGGTGTTATGCAGCATGGCGGCATCCATCGCCGTGGCATATCCCCTATCCAAAGAATATTTTTATTGCCGCAAATTGTTATCGCTGGCCATCATTTTTACGATGATTTTTAGCGGAGGGTTAATTCCTAATTATTTGTTGGTCAAATCGCTTGGCTTGGTCAATTCCTACTGGGCGCTGTGGCTGCCGGGACTGATCAGCACGTACAACATGTGGGTTGTAAAAACGTTTTTCCAAAACATCCCTAGAGAGCTGGAGGATGCGGCCCGCATCGACGGCTGCGGCGAGCTCCGATTGCTTATGCGAATCATGCTTCCCGTATCGCTTCCAATGATCGTGGCGATCTCCTTGTTTTACGGCGTCGGCTATTGGAATAATTTTTTCAACGTACTGATTTACATCAACGACACAAGCAAATATAATTTGGCCGTACTGGTGCAGCAAATGATCTTTTCCGCCTCGAACCCGCAGCTGGCCATCGATTCGGATTTGCAGCAAGCGATTACGCCGGAGGGCGTGAAGGCGGCGGGCGTGCTGGTCATGGTCATGCCGGTCCTGCTCGTCTATCCTTTCGTTCAAAAGCATTTCGTAAAAGGAGTGATGATCGGATCGTTAAAAGGCTAGCGGCGGCAAGGCATGGCAACGGGAACACCTACTCGAAAAATAATGGAAACGAAAAGGGAGGCGCATCGCATGAGCAAATGGAAACTGCTAAGAGGTTCGATGACGGCGTTCGGCTACGTCTTATTGTGCAGCGTAACGGTACTGGGATGTTCTACCACTCCGTCTGGAGAATCCGATCCGGACAAAGATGTAACGAAAACCGAGGCAAAGGGAAAAATGACCGCGGCTGTATACGATCGGGGCAATGTCCCGGCTGATCAGGGCACCATTGCGGATAACTGGGCGACCAAGTGGATCAATGAGGCTGGACCGGTGGATGTCAAGTTCGTACCGATCCCGCGCTTCTCGGATACGGAGAAGTACAATACACTATTCGCGGCGGGAAGCGCCCCGGACATCGTATGGTCTTACGGCAGCGATTTCAAAGGGCAACTGATCAACCAGCGTCAAGCGATGCCGCTCGAGGATCTTATCAACGAATCGAGCACGACGTACAAGAAGCTGCTTGAGGATCACCCGGGGCTTAAAAAACTTACGACCGATCCGGACGGACATATTTATCAAATCGGTCGTATGAACGGATTGCAGCCGAATGATTCTTTGTTTATTCGGGCGGACTGGTTGAAAGCGTTGAATCTGTCGGTTCCCCAAACGACGGAGGAACTCTTTGAAGTGGCCAAGGCGTTTGTAACCCAGGATCCAGACGGGAACGGGAAGAACGATACGCGCGGCATTGCGATGAGTTTTATTACAGGTTCCTTGATTGACGTCATGTTCGGGAATATCACCCCTGTGGTGGAAAATGACGAACTAGTAAACGGCTGGGATCGAAAAAAGGATGCACTCGCTTTCAAAAAGCAGCTATTTGATTCGGATATTGTAAATAAAGACTTCCTGAACGATAAGGATGGGGCTAAAGCGAAGGAAGAATGGGTAACGGGCAATCTGGGAATTTACGGGGGCTCCATCGACGGAATCGATGAAATGCAGGTTCTTGCTACCTTAATGAACAATAATCCCAATGCAGAAGTGCTCTGCATACCGCTGCCTGAGAGCGAATACGGCCAGTTCAGCGGCGGCTTGATCCCGCCGATTCAAGTGGTCGGTATCGTCAATGCCGATACCAAAGATCCGGCAGCCGTTATGAAGTATATCGACTTCCTGTCGGATAAAGCGAGCATGACCAAATTGGCTTACGGAGACGAGGGAACCGATCATACGCTGACCGATGCTGGTTTTCCAGCACTTAAACAGCTGGATAATCCGAAATTCTCCTGGACAAACGACGTTAATTTATTGTATTCGCCGGCCTTCTTCGGGAGCGTACCTTCATATATTAATTCTTTGAATCTTGACAATCCGATAGAAAAGGCATGGCTGGAGCTATATGAGCAAGCCAAACAAAATTACCTGAGTCCGGACCGTCCTTACCCGGGATTCACTTTTATGGAGTTTAGACCGGTGCTGCCCAAAGAGCTGCAGACGATCTCCTCTACCGTAAACGGGCAAATTGATAATATTCTTAAGAAAGCGATCGTCAGCGGCGATTCCTACACCGCGGATCAAGCGATCGCCGATGCGCAAAAAGTATGGAAACAGGTCGGCGGCGAGCAAATCGACGGATGGTGGAAGGACTGGTATAATGCGAATAAAGAAACAGCCTATTTAACGAAAGATTTATATACGAAGTAGGATTGTTAACAGTCAACGAGGGGCGGGGGGATAAAGAATGAAGCGGAATAACTGGTTTTATCGGTTGCTATTCTCGTATCTTCCTATCTTGCTCTTTGTTGTTTCGGGTTTGATTATCTCTTGCTTCCTATTCATAGTAAAGCTGTCGCAGGAAGAGACGGGACGCGCCAACGCGATGTTCGCGCAGACCGTGATGCAATCCGTGGACCAGTCGTTGCAGACGATTGACAGCGTTATCATGCAAGGGATTCAGACGGATGAGGTGTTCTCCGCTTTCTTTAACGAGAAGGGGACGACGAACACGTATTTCCTGAATTACGAAATGGGCGAGAAGTTGAGGGGATGGATGGATTCCAATCCATGGATTTCGTCCATCTATGTTGTTCGATGGTCGGATCGCCTGCTGCTAACGCAAGACGGCTTGGCCAATTTGGATGATTTTACGGACGAGGCGTTCATTAAAGAAGCTCAGAACGCCATGAACCTTCCGAATTGGACCGGCAGACAGGATCCGTTCGCGCCGCATGAACCGTTGCCAAAGGTGGTTACCCTTGTACGCAAGGCTCCGCTGGAGCACGGCAACCAGGGGCTGGTTGTCGTCAATATTCGGACCCAGGCTATTGCCGGGTCGATTGAAGAGAAGACGGCTTTGAAGTTAGGTTTTATCGCGATCCATAGACAAGGGGACATGCTGCTCGATACGAGCGAAAGGTCTAAGGAACAGGGTAAGAACAATCACGTGAAGCTGGCAAGCGTCACATCGCCTTATACGGGATGGACATTTGAAAGCGGTATCAAGCAAGGGGGCATAATCAGCTACGCTTCTGCATTTTCATACTTATGGATCATTCTCGGATCGTTGGTCACCGTAGTTGGCGTAATTTGGGTGGTATATGCGACGCGCAGAAATTACAAACCGATTGAATCGATTATCACTCGAATTCGAATGAATGCTCCTAGCAAAAAAGACGAGATTGCCGATGTTCGGCATATGGACGAATTCGGGTTTATCGAATCCACGTTCGGAAATATGGCGGAGGAGCTAGGCAAGTTCCGGGAGCAGTCGGTAAAGGATGATGTCATCAAGCGCAAGCATGTGTTTCAAAAAATCATGAGCGAGGACGTCACGGGTGAGGTTGAACAATTACTTTCGGAATTGAAGGACGGACACTTGTTGATCCAGTCCAAGCAGTTTCAATTCTCAATCGCCGAGATCGACCGTTTCCACCAGTTCGACAGTCGATACTCGGCGTCGGATCAGTATTTGCTAAGATACACCGTGACCAAAGTGATTCAGGAGATTGGAGAGTATTATCCATTCGGCATCTATTGCGAATGGATGTCGCAAACAAGGCTGATCCTCCTATTTAGCCTCGGCGAATCTGATTCGTGCAATATGTCCGAGACCGTGAACGGATTTTGGCGGGAAATGCTCGATTGGATGGAACGGTTTATGACGTTCAGTATAACCGTCGGCATAGGTCGCGAAGTGTTTTATATTCGCGATTTGAAAAGATCGTATCGGGATGCCGAGGAGATTCTGCGTTATAAATGGCTGCTTGAAGACCGCAAAATCATTTCGCGCGAAGATGTCGAGGGGAAATCAGGGAAGGTTTATTACGAGTACCAGCATCTTGTCCATGCTCTCGCCGACTCGTTCAGAGTAGGCGACGCGAAGTGGGAGAGCACCTTCGAGCGGCTGTTCAGCGAAGTGAAAGGGGCTATTTTAACCGCGGAAGATATGGTGAATTTACTGAATTACCTACTCTTTGAGCTGGATCGAGAATTATCCTACTTGGATATGGAGTCCATCGAATCTTTGAAGGAAAACAGCTTGTCCCATATACGTGAAGAGATTTGCATCATTGAGTCTGTTACGGATACCCAGGAAAATTTAAAGAACATCCTCATGACCTTATTTAATGATATTCAAGGCATGCGGGCAAATCATAGCAACCATGAAACGGTTCGTGACATTAGAAGCTATATCGAAATGAATTATCATGATTCCAACCTATCTTTGACCTCGATTAGCGATAAATTCGGCATGAGCGGAAACTATTTAAGCCGTCTCTTCAAGGAAGAATTCGGGGAAAGCTTCGTTAGTTATTTAATTTATTTTCGCATAGAGAAAGCCAAACAATATTTAAAGGCAACCTCGGAACCCATTCAACATATTGCCAACCTGGTCGGGTACACCCATTCGGTTTCCTTTAACCGCGTATTTAAGAAACTGGTAGGAAAAACGCCTGGGGAATACCGAAGTATGAACGTGAAATAACCATAATAGTAACGACTAATCATGAGGGAGCGGGATAGAGATGAATCTTGCAGCAATCAATAAAAATTGGGTAATTGAGAAGATCGAATTCGCTAAGCTTCACGGGAAGCGGGCGCGCAGTGCCGGGGCAAACGCCAGATTAGGCATTCATGGCGCTGCCTGCGAAGTTAGCCTTGTCCGAATCACCATTGACGGCCAAACGGCATATGGCGCATCGCGCATCACGACGGAGCAGGCGAGAACGCTTGTCGGGAAGCATATTCGCGACTTATTCGACGATAATGGGAAAATACTTGAGCCTTATCGCATCTGTCTCGAATTTCCGTTACTGGATTGGTTGGGACGTAGATGGAACCAGCCGGTGTATGAAATCTATAATGGGGCTCGCAGTCAAACGCAAAGCGGGCTGGCCGTTCCATGCTATGATACTTCTCTATATTTTGACGATTTGCATCTATCCAGTGACAAGGATGCGGTAGCGCTCATTCAGGAAGAAGCCAAACAAGGCTACGCGAAGGGACATCGTCATTTTAAAATAAAAGTAGGACGCGGCGGGATGCATATGCCGCTGATAGAAGGGACTAGACGGGATATCGCGATCGTGGAGGGCGTAAGGGAAGTAGCCGGCCCGAAGGGAAAGCTGATGATCGATGCCAACAATGCGTATAATCTCAATCTGACAAAAGAAGTTCTGACCGCTTTATCGGATATTGATTTGTATTGGATTGAAGAAGCTTTCCACGAAGATGAACAATTGTACAAAGATTTGAAGTCGTGGCTGAAGGAACGTAACCAGAACGTGCTGATTGCGGACGGAGAAGGAGATGCCTCCCCTCGATTGGTTGACTGGGCTATACAGGGTAGAGTCGACGTGTTGCAATACGATATTATACATCCTGGCTTTACCCACTGGCTGGAGCTTGGCGCAAAGCTGGATGAGCATGCTTTATTGACTGCACCACACTGTTATGGCAATGCTTACGGCATTTATGCAACGGGACATCTATCTGCCAGCATCAAAGGTTTTCAGTTCGTGGAATGGGATGACATCACGATTGAAGGGATGGACGCAAGCGCGTATTCCGTGCAAGACGGAATGTTCTATGTTCCGCCAAAAGCAGGATTCGGGCTGGAGTTTGACGATGATCGGTTTGCCTATCAGGTTACTCAAGGCGGATGGGTGATAGATTAGTTGCACAGGATTGAATTGCTGCGGGGTAGTGTTTTTTTATAAGTCTTACGTTTGGGAGAAGGGGGCTGTCCGGAAAGTCAGAAAGCTGACTGCTGGAGGCCCCTGTTTGTATAAAATGAACTGGTTTTCCATAGCCATTTTCACATTGTAGTACACGATCGATGACCGATTTGGTTGCCCGAATGACCGGTATGTTTGCTTTAAGAGATACCAGACGAAAAAGAACACTTCTGCCCTGAAATAAAACTTTAAGATTTATGAATGTGAGGATAACTTGCATAAAGCGGGATTGTTGTATCAATTTGTGGAAATCCACCAAATGATGATTTGTTCTGGAAACTAACCTTTTACTCTCAAGGAGGCTGCCATGCCTGTTTACAATAAATTAGTTCGCGATCGGATACCGGAGATTATAGAGAAACAAGGTTTAGCTGTACATACGAAGATATTAGATACGAAGGAGTATCTTGTTGAGCTTCGCGCGAAACTTCAGGAAGAGACGGACGAATATTTAAAAGCGGATACCGATGCTTCTGCGATAGAGGAGCTTGCTGATATTATGGAGCTGCTTCATGCGCTTGCCGAAGCTAACGGTGTAACTACAGAACAGCTTGAGCAGGTGCGTAGCGAGAAAGCAAAGAAGCGTGGAGGATTTAAGGAGCGAGTATATCTTATTGAGGTAAAAGATGAAAGATATTAAGTTGATCAGTTGATCACAGAAAATCTTGCGGATGAGCTGATTAGGTATCTACATTTTGATCTCGTTTGTTTTGGATTCTGGGTTTTAGATTGCTTGCTACGTAGCGGGGAATTGTATATCCTGGTCACAAACTAGATAATCATTATAAGTTATTATTACGAAATTTGTAGTCACTCAATATTATGAAGTTCTCTATTATGATAGCAGCATCAAAGCATGTTCCCGCATACGGTGCATGTGCATTATTACGCATTAATCGTAAAAAGAAAAGAACCAGCAGAATGGAATCAAAGAATCTATAGAAGATTCTTAGACTCCATTCTGCATTCCTCCTTAATTTAAGCGACGCCTAGTTTCGAGCACCCTTTCCTAAATACCTCAACCTCCCCATCATCAAGCAAAAGGAGGCTCCCACATCTTTTTCCTCCACCCGATCGTGTCCCCGGTCACCTGCAGTCTTTCATCTAACGTGACATCCATGCCGAAGGGGAGGTTACGCCCATGTCGAAAACGAATGTCGCGCAGCTCGACAAGGTACCCGTTCTGAAGCTTCTGACAGGAGATGTGAACATGATGAGTGAAATGGAGAAACGTTCGCACGCCGTCGTTGCCCATCGCCGCTTGAATCACATCGGTCTGTTCCCCCTTCTCAAAGATGGCTTCTTCCTTGAACGTCAATCCGCGAATCGAGCCGGTGATGTAGGCCTGCCCGGTTTCATGGACGTATTTCCACTTGTGGGGGAGTCCGCGCGGAATCAGAAAGGAATAACCGGCAGTTCCGTATCGCCTTCGAACATAATGCAGCATGATGCGGCCGATCACAATACGGTATCCGATAAACAGAAAGGTCAACGCATAGACGAGCGGGAAAATAGCCGTTGCCCCGAAGACACCAAGCAGCCATAGCAGCAGCCCCGCAGCATGAAGAACGAACAGGATCGGATCGAAGATCGGGATGGTGTTGGCGTGGAACCATTTTCGTGAAACCGGCCTGAAGCATTGCACGCCGTATGCATTGAAAAAATCGAGGAAGACGTGAAATACGACCCCGGCCATCGTCCATAGAAAGATTGGGACCAGATAGTTCCAGGCATGAAATGCGAGGGCAATCAAAGGGGCGAGGACAGCAGGCCACCCCACAAGCATAAGCAGAGAATGGCTGAAGCCTCGATGGTGCTGCAAGTAAGATTTGTACCCGCGAATACGAATGACGGCATCGAAATCAGGAGCGTTCGACCCAATGATTGTCGCCGCGCATAAGCCGTAAATGACGGTCGAATGACTGTAGAGAGCGGGATCGGCAAGTGAAATCGCCAGCCCGCCCAAGGTGGCGCCAGTAAGAAGATGTGTTCCGGTATCCATTCCCTGTACCTCCTAATGAAGCTCAGATGTGAACATACCCCGTTCTATCTTCAAGCCGTTTCACTTTCTTCCCGAATGCATACCATCGTTTGCCTTGCAGCGGCAAGCTGATTATGCTCCGATTCTGCAATCTGCACGCAGCGTGTGTAAATCGATTCCATTGCGAGGTCCCATGTGCGCGTGAGCGCAAAGGCTCTGGCATTTACCCCGAATTCCTGCCATTTGCCAGGATGTTCAGCCCAATCGGTCAAGGCTGCTAGAAAGCTCTCCGTATTTCTGGCCTTCGCATGCATCCCGCTCTCCCCATGCTGAACAATCTCTGTCACGCCTCCGCTGTCGGCGACAATAGAGGGAAGCCCGGATGCTGCAGCCTCCAACACGACGTTACCGAATGTTTCGGTCGATGAAGGGAACACGAATAGATCCGAAGAGGCGTACAATTCCGCTAATGCTTCTCCGCTCTGGTAGCCGGCGAACGTAGCATTCGGAGGAGCTTCCTGTCTGGCTTGCTCCATCATGGGGCCGTCGCCGACGATGAGCCAGTGGACCTGCCCGCGAATCTCTTCAGGCAGTCGATGCATCAGTTGAAGCAGGATATCCAAATCCTTCTCCGGGGCAAGACGGCCAACAAAGAGAAGCAGATACCGCTCTTTAATCCCGAATTGCTCGCGAATGCGGTCCGATCGTTTCTCAGGCGTGAACAAATCGCAGTCTACCCCTCGGGTCCACAAAGCAAGATTGCGCAGCCCCTTGTCTTCCAGTCGGTTGATCGTCTCGAGCGAAGGCGCGAATATAGCGCTGCAGGAGCGGTGGAACCATTTGATATACGGCCAATAACAGGCACGGGCAAAAGGAAAGCGATAGGAGTCGAGATAATGGTCGAAATGGGTATGGTAAGAGGCGACTACTGGGATATGCAGCTTCTGGGCGGCAGTCAGACCGGCGAGCCCGACATTGAAAGGGGTGGCGATATGGACAAGATCAGGCTTGAAGCGGGAAAGCTGATGGCGAATCCGCAGTAGATTGGGGATGGCAAATCGATGTTCCGGATAGAGCAGGAGAGGAATGCTGGCGAGTCTGCACACCTCTTCTTCGTAGGATGGTTCCGGCGCGGTAGGCACAAACAGCATGCATTCAACGCCATGATCGGACAAATAATCGGTCCATCGCTTCAAGGTAAGCGCAACGCCATTGATCTGTGGGACATAAGTGTCGGAGAACACGGCAATTCGCATGGAATCACTCCTCTTCCGGGATGATATCCTCACAGTAGTGCATGAATATTATCTCTGATGTGCAATTGAGTAAAGAAATGATGAATTTACGCCGAGAGCGCTCAAATGATCGTGAACCTGCTTAACGGCATGAACGAATAAGTATTTCATGGCAACAAAATCGAGCAGAGCAGCAAGTAGTTAACTACTTGGCGCTCTGTTCTTTTTTTACTGGAAAAGCGCGCAGCCGTCGTCTCATCCTCCAAAATCATCCAAACTCATACAAATGTTGCCATAACAAGGCGTATGAGGAATAATAGGGGAGAAGGGTGGGATCGTCATGAGAATGGCTTTTACTGTCGATGTGGAGGACTGGTTTTGCAGCCCGGATTTGTCGCTCTCGGAATGGGAGGGCTATGCTTTAAGGCTGGAGAAGCCGGTTCATCAAATCCTGGATCTATTGGACGAGCATGCGGCAACTGGTACTTTTTTCACACTCGGCTGGATTGCCGAACGAAAGCCCGAGCTCATCAAAGAAATACACCGCAGAGGCCATGAAATTGCGTCGCACGGATATTCTCATCGGTTGGTCTACAAGCAATCCTCCGAGCAATTCAGGCAAGACATACGCATGTCCAAAAGTATTTTGGAGCAACTGTTAGGCGCCGAGGTGCACGGGTACCGCGCCCCTTGCTTCTCCATGACGGATTGGGGATTGGACATCCTTGTCGAAGAAGGCTTCATGTATGATTCAAGCCTCATCCCGAATACCTTCAACAAGCTTTACGCCAAGTTCGATTTGGCGGCTTCGAACACACATGCTTATAAAGTCCGGGAAGCATTATGGGAATTACCGCTGCCGGTGTACGATATGAACGGTATCCATATTCCTTGGGGCGGCGGCGGTTATTTTCGCATCTATCCATATGCGGCATTCCGTTTAGGCGCTAGAAAAATAATAAAGAAACGCGACGCCTTCGTTTTTTACATACATCCGTACGATCTGGATCATGATCAGCCGCATATCTACGATACCTCCAAGCTGAACAGCTTCAGGCGATATTATGGCCTTGCCCATACGGATATGAAATTAAAACAGCTTTTGTCCGATTTCAAATGCATGTCGATCCGCAGCTATTACCCGCAGGTTGGAGGGGAACGGCAAGTTGGATGCTAAAGCGCAAATCATTTTAGAAAGCGTTTTATTGGCGGGAACGGCCTATTTCTTCAGCATAGAGAACGGCATACGCTGGGGAAGCGGTGCGCTTCCGACCCCGGAGGTCAGGCGAAGCTTGGTGGCAAAAGGCGTGATATCCAGCGATGGGAAGCTCGCTGATCCATCATTCGGATATGCCTGCTACGAGCATTATAGGCAGCGATACAAACCGGACTCCTTCGATCTCCTTCTTCAGCAGGAAGCAGGTCAACACCGCAGAATACTGGATTTATGCTGTGGAGCAGGCGCCACGATATTTTCCATGCTCCAGCATGGGCCGGAGCTCGTCTATGGCATTGACGCTGATGCCGAGCAGACGGCGTTGCTGGAAGCACTGCTTCTCCGCGCGAATATTCCTGACCATTCGGTTATAACGAAAACCGCGGATGCGCATCACATTCCGCTGGGCGATGCAGCCGTTGATTTGGCCATATGCCGAGCAGCGCTGCAGTATTTGGATGCGGAGCAGACATTGGAGGAGCTTTATCGTGTGCTTTCCCCAGGCGGGAAGGTGTTTTTGCTCGTTCATGGCTCCGGTTATAGCTGGGACTATCTTTTTACGAGGAAAGGCATTCTCAAGCCCAAAACGTTCTCATTCGTCAAAAGCAGGCTATACCGTTCAAGAACCGCACAGCCAGCGCACAGCCGCTCGCAGGCGAATTATTTTACGACGAAGAGGCTGGGTAAAATGCTGGAAGCAAAGGGATTTCGCCATATTCAGCGGCATACCTTTGCGGATTCGATGCGGCTCGGCTTGCTTCCGGTCTATTTTGCAATGACCGCGGAGCGATGAGGATGAATGACTTGCGTAGATCGGTCTGAAAAGCTGCTTTTAGGCAGGATTGGCTACCCATTGGCCGCAATATTCTTTATACTTAAATGAAAGAGATTATAAGAATGAGAGGTGACAAAAGATGGCATACATGATCCCTGAGGTGATTCGGAAAAGCGCGACAGCGGGAGAGCGATTGGTGTTTCGCACGCTGAAGACGAATTTGGCTGAAGACTACGTGGTCTATTTCGAACCGGAAATCGAGGGGGATCGGCCTGATTTTGTCATTATAGGTCCGGATCTTGGGCTCTTGGTGCTCGATGTGGCGGATTATACCAAGTCGTCTATTGTACATCTGGATACCGACGAATGGCAGCTTCACTCTTCTGCCGGACGGATGGAAACGGTGGAGAATCCCTATAAGCAGGCGAGGAACAGAGCGCGGCGGATCGCGAGGGAGCTTAAGGATGATCCGCAGCTAGCCTTGCACAGGGAAGGACAAGCAGGCGTGCTGAAGTTTGCTTGCGGTCATGGAACCGTATTTACGCGAATGGAGCAGGAGGATTTCGAGAGGCTTGGTCTCTGCGATGTCATTTCCCCAACGTTTGTGCTCTGCCGCAATGATATAGATGCGGATCGGGATGGTTTCTCAGCCGATCTGCTCATCGAGAAAATACATGGCATGTTCACGGATTGGAGCCGCAAAAGGTATATGCTGACGCTTGCGGATATGCAGGCTATCCGCAGCCATTTGTACCCCGAGGTACGACTGAGCTCCGAGTTCCGCCAGCTCGGCAATGAGCAGGACCAGCTTCTGCTGTCGCTCCACCGGATCGAGGCGATGGATGTGCACCAGGAGCTTGCGGCGCAGCTGCTTTCGGATGAAGGGAATGCTGCGGCAGGCATTGGCAGCAAATCGCTTATGCTGGTCAACCGGGCCAAGATTATTGCCAAGCATCATCCGGAATGGAAAATTCTCATTTTGAGCCATAGCCATACGATATCGGGAAGCCTTCAAAAAATGGTCGATGAGCTTATGGAGGAGCCTGCGGATTTATTCGATTGGGTTATGCTCGAGGAACAGAAGGATGATAAGAAACGGAAGCATAACGTCGAGGTTTATCATTTCCATGAGTGGCTGAGCAAGGTGCTGAATGTAAGGGAAGCGGGTATTGCAGGCCTGATCGAGAAGCTGGAGAGCAAAGAGGCGATCCTTCCGACTTACGATGCGATTCTGATCGACAAGGGACAGCAATTCGAACGCGACTGGCTGAGGCTGCTGAACCAATTGCTTGTGCCTAGCATGGCGGCAGCAAGCACGGAGTTGAAGGAGCGTTCGCGCATTTTATCTGTCAACTACCGCAATACAGCCCAGATCGTACAATTCGCTTGGAGCTTCTATCAACAGCATTCGCTGCTGGACAATAAGATGCAGGAAGGCTCGATTGACGGCGTTGCGTTGATCCCTCCCCATAGCACAAGGCGGAAAGGCCCGGAGCCTGCGATTGTGCGCTGCCGCAATCTGCAAGAGGAGCTGGAGGCCGTCGTGAAGCGGATCCAATACCTGCATAGCGAGAGGAAGGTCCCTTACCGGGAGATGGCTATCTTGTATCGCGTCAAAAATAACTACTACTCCTCCTATATCGATCTGATTCGCAAAGAGCTGCGGCGGCAGTGCCTTCCGTTTCAATGGTTATCGGAGGAGAATACCAATACGGTTCGGGTTTCAGGCGACTCGACTGACGCCATTGCGATATCATCCGTTGACGATGCGAGAGGACGCGAATTCCGTGCGGTATTCCTTGTGAATACGGAGAATATGCCCTACGCCTTGGAAGAAGCCGAGGAACGCGAGACGGCAAGGTTCTATATGGCGATGACCCGGGCGCTGGACTGGCTGTTTATATCCTACAGCGGAGATTCGAGGTTCACCCTGTACTTGGACGAGATCCAGCAGCAGCGGAAGGAAAAGAAACTTGCGTCGAACAAAATGGGATAAGCGGTAATTCGTCGAAGAGGTGGCGTAAGAGCGGAATAAGAGAAAGGCCGTTAAGGAAGTCATTCATATTCCTTGGCGGTCTTTTTTTGGTATATAAGAATTTATATGTTTTCACCTATAAATGTGCTTATATATCGCCGCGAAATGACTGCTTTTGCCACAGAGGACGGCGACAGCCGTTTACGCTTGGTGGAGAGCACTATGCTAAGTGCGCTTGATTCAATCGATAGAAATGCTGCTGGGCGGAGGTAAAGAGGATGCGAATAGAGTCGATAAATAAGCAAGCCAGCATGACGTTTGAATTTGTGCAATCCGAAGAAGGGCCATTACCCGCTATCATTTTTTCAATCGCCATACAGGACAACGGTTATGACGGCGAGAATCGGGAGGCATGGTTTAGTTTGAGTGACGTCGCTGCCTTTCAATCGGCTTTGGCTCAATTGCATTTTTTGCGCAAAGGAACAGCATCTTTAGAGAGTATGAGCCCGCAGGAATGCAAGCTTACTATTCAGAGCGTGAATCGCAAGGGGGATTTTGTAATGGAGTACTTGTTGTCCAAACATGTGTATTTGGAGCATACCTCTGCCACCAGAAGCGTTTCGGGCGCTTTTGACATGAACCCATCCGATCTTGAAAGGTTTGCAAAATTTTTATCTGCCTTCGTTTCGGAAGAATCCCTGTAGCTGCTGCAGGGATTCTTTTCATTCCGGTTGACAAATCGTCTTACACGCCTTAGATTGGATATTAATTCACATATATGTATAAATATTCACTACAAGGAGCTAAAGCCATGAAACACTTATTGTCTTTAAAAGAATGGGACGCGGAGAAGATTCAAGCCATCATTGAACAGGGGATCGAGGTTAAACGCAGCCCCGAGCAGTTTTACCATGCCGCCGAACGGAAAGGGCTGCTAATGCTTTTTCAGAAAACATCGACTAGAACGAGCTTGTCCTTTCAATCCGGTATGAACCAAATGGGCGGGTATTCGGTTGTGATGGACTGGGATGCTAGCAACTTCAGTCTCTCTCCTATCCAATATGAAGCCCGGTATGCGTCCAGAAATTGTGATGTCATTATGGCAAGGCTCAAGAAACACTCCGACATGCTTGAACTGGCAAAATACGCTAGCGTTCCCGTGATCAATGGCTGCTGCGAGAAGTATCATCCCTGCCAGGCGCTTGCGGACTTGATGACTATTTACGAGGTAGCGGGAACGTTCAAAGGAATGACGTTAACGTATGTCGGCATTCATAACAATGTAGCGAATTCTCTCGTCGCCGGCTGTATGACCATGGGCATTAAGCTTCTGCTGGTGACGCCAATCATTAACACTCCGTCTTGGGATGAAGAGCTTATGCGGGAGGCTTATCAAAGCGGGTATGTCGTAAATGTGAGCAGCTTGTCCGAAGCAGCCTCGCAATCCGATTTCGTATATACGGACACATGGATCGACATGGAGTTTTTTCATGAGGAGCATTATGAGGAAGAGAAGAATAAAAGGCTGGCGACGATGCTTCCTTTCCAGCTGAACAGACGGAATCTTGCGGGACATTCGCCTTATATCATGCATGATATGCCGATTCATCCGGGCTTTGAGATTGAAGCCGAGCTGGTTGAGGCGGAACGCTCGATTATCTACCAGCAGGCCGAGAACAGAATGCATGTGCAGAAAGCGCTGCTTATGGATATGCTCGCCATCGGTTGATGCCGTATTTGGCTTTACTGGAGCGGAGGGGAACTCTGGTTCAATAATCGACGATTCGTGCGGTGATGCTGAATACGAGAGGCAGTAAATTCGCTTACATCCCTCCAATCCGTCTAATCTCCCTCCCGGCAGCCAATTACTTGAGAAAGCTGTCCATAATGTGGGATTTGCCGCATTAGGCCAATCTCCATTTCCCTCTATACTTATTTGTGAAAGGGCTTTCACAAGTAAGCAAAGGGGGATTTTTGATGAGGTTAGCTATTCGAAAATGGTTCAGTTTGGCATTGGTATTCGCAGTCCTCGCATCAACTGTGGTTATTCCGGCGCCGCATGCGCAGGCAGCAACGGGGGAACCGGTTGCTGCGGCAGCAGGCCCTGCAGCGATTCATGCCTATCAGCAATCGGCCAAATACGTGGCTTCGGCGAACTATACGTTAAAGGCGAACGGGGTGGATATTCCGGTAATCAAGGCGTATAACGATTATGATTACGCGAATTTTTCTGCATCGGAGGGGCCTATAACGTATGAGCTCACGATACTGAATACGGATAAGGTGCATGAGTATGCCATTAGCCCGAAAAAGCTCGGCATCAAGGCAGATTCGGTCGTAGGCCGGACGATTACGTTCACGACGCAGAAGGATGAATATCTGATCGTCATGATGAATAACCGTACGACCAAGATCGTTATCGCTGCCGATCCGGCGGAAACGGATGTACCGAACGCTTCGGGTACCGGTATTTTCAACGTAACTGCAGCGCCATACGGCATCACGGCTACGGGTGAAAAAACGGGCGTGACAGAGAGAACAGCGGCGCTGCAGCAAGCGATTGATGATGCGAGCAGCTACGGTACGGCACAGGGAAATGGCGCCCAAGGCATCGTTTACGTACCGATAGGCACGTATTATATCGGGAATCTTGTGCTGCGCAGCAATACGGCGCTCTACATGCAGCCGGGAGCAACCTTCGTCGGTACAGGCAAAACAGCCGATTACACCGAGCATTGGTTCAAGGACTCGATGGGCCGTCCGGCTACGTGGTGGATTTCGACCGCATTCGACTCGACGAACATTAAGATTTACGGGCGAGGGACGATCGACGGCAACGGGCAAGCGCTGCATGATGACAAAAGCACGAACGGCAAAGGTATGATTAACAATCTCGTCGTGCCCATTGCAACAAGCGACTTCCACATGGACGGCGTTATTATTAGAGAATCGTCGGGCTGGGCGGTTGTGCCCGTTCGTTCCAATGATCTGACCTTTACGAATCTCAAAATGTTCAACAGCCTCGGCATGGGCGAGAATGACGGCATCGATATATGCGAATCTCAAAATGTAGTCGTGCGCAATTCGATCGGCATCGCGCTCGATGATCCTTATTCCACCAAGGCTTGGCGGGAAGACACGGATATTTCCTCGGGCAAAGTGCCATGGCCGGGCAGCCCGGAGCCAGTCCAGAACGTGCTATTTGAGGATGCGATCTCATGGACCCTATGCTACGGCTACAAAATCGGGCAAGGCGTCATGCAGGATCAATCCAACATTACCTTCAAGGACGGCGTCGTCTACAAGGCTGCCGTTGGCTTCGCTATCCATCATAAATATGGCGCAGGTAGCGTGAGCGACGTAGCTTTTGAGAACATGGACGTTGAGGACATCAGCGGCAAGAACGAAGACAACAGTGCATGGATGACGATGTTCACCATTAACGGAGGCAATGCCGGAGTTGGACCGATTACGGGCGTTACGGTAAAAAATATTACGGTCCGCGACGCTGGAGAAAGCTTTTCGAAGCTAAAAGGCGTTGAGGGCGCGGAAATTTCCAACATTACGTTTGAAAATGTGTACATGCCGGGCAAAGCACAGCCTGCGACCAATTTGCATGAGCTGAATTTCCACAGTAAAGAGTTTTACAGCGGCGTGACCATTAAACCTGTGCAAAATCCGGAGCCGCGCACTCGCACGAACCTTGCGCTGCGCCAGCCTGCAATCGGATCGTCGAACGATGGCGCGCAGGATACATCGCCATACGTGAATGATGGCAATTTGGCTACCCGTTTTGGCTCAAAGCGCGGCATTGATCCGGGCTGGATCTACGTTGATCTTGGCGAAACGAAGGCGATCAACGAAGTGAAGCTGTTCTGGGAAGGCGCCTATGGCAAAAGCTATCACATTCAAGTTGCCAACGAGCTAACAGATGAATCAAGCTGGCAGCCGGTATTCAGCACCACAACGGGCAAAGGCGGCGTTGAGACGGTCAGCTTTAATGAAGTGGACGCCCGTTACGTCCGAATGTACGGTACGGTGCGAGCAACCATTTACGGCTATTCGCTATGGGAGCTTGAGGTTTACGGGCCAGAGGTATTCCCGGACAGCTTAACGCTGAATAAGTCGGCTTCAACGATCGCTACCGGTCAAACGGAGCAGTTAACTGCGACGCTGCTGCCCGAGGAGGCGACAAATAAAAAAATCATCTGGTCCACAAGCAATGCTAACACGGCAACGGTCAGCAGCAGTGGGCTGGTTACGGCACTTAGTGCGGGGACAGCCGTCATTACGGCCAAATCGCAAAATGGCGACGTAAGCGCGAAAACGACGTTCACCATTACGGAGCCGGAAGCGCCGATGACGGCTATTGCGCCGGATGACGCCAACATTGCGTACATTGGCCGCTGGGACAAAAGCTCGCAGGCTGTGTACAAAAGCTATTGGCCGGGAGCTTCGCTGCGTACGTCCTTCACGGGCACGAACGTGAGGCTGAAACTAGGCAGTGCTGCGAATCTTTTCGTCAAAATTGACGATGGAGACTATCAGCTATACACCAATGCGGACGGAACCGTTCTTCTGACACCGACGCCCCTCGATGAGGGAACGCATACGCTGACCGTTGCATCACGGGATGTGCTTGATGTACTCGCCTTTGAAGGCTTGCTGCTCGATATAGGCGCAGCGACGGCTCAGCCGCCTAAGCGGGAGCAGCTCATTGAATTTATTGGCGACTCCATTACGGTTGGCTATATGACTTCGAAAGTATCCATCGCCTCCTATGCGTGGCTGGCGGGCGAGCAACTGAACGCCGATCATACGCAGATTGCGTACACGGGCATTTGTTTGCAGACAGGCGTTGCTTGTTACGCGCCTAATCAGCTTGGCATGAGCGAGCAATATTTCAAGCTTCAGCCTGGTGATTACCCAGATTCTCCTGCATGGAACTTCAGCACATACGAACCTACCGCCATCGTAGTTAATCTAGGTACGAACGATGCAAAATTCAATGTAGATGATGCAGCATTCCAAAATACGTATACAACGTTTCTAGCGGACATTCGAAGCAAATATCCGAGTGCTCATATTTTTGCGCTGAGGACGCTCGGCGGCTTTAAGGCTGCGCCGACGCTTGCGGCGGTCAACAACCGGATCGAAGCAGGCGATTCGAAGCTTCATTATGTGGATACAACGAGCTGGGTAGCCAGCTATCCGTCAGCCGATTTCATTGATAGCCTGCATCCATCGAATGCCGGGCATGTAAAAATCGCAAATCGCTTAACGGAATATATGAAGCCTATTTTAGACGGAACAGATCCAACAGACCCAACAGACCCAACAGACCCAACAGATCCAACAGATCCAACAGATCCAACAGATCCAACAGATCCAACAGATCCAACAGACCCGACAGACCCGACAGACCCAGTCCCGTTGGATGCTCCTTCTAATAATGGCGCAACTGCTGGTGATGGCAAAGTGAACTTGAGCTGGAACGGTGTTGTCGGAGCCGACGGATACAACATTTATGTCAGCGAGCAATCAGGCGTCTATTCGCAGGAATCCGCAACTGTAACAAGCTCTGTTTATGATTACCAAGCGACAGGACTGAGCAATGGTACTACGTACTATTTTGTGGTAAAAGCATTTAACGATGCAGGCGAGAGCGCTGCTTCTAATGAAGTAAGCGCCGTGCCTCAGTCGAGCACGGGACCAGTTGAACCGACTAATCCGCCGCAGCCGGAGGGGCCAACACCAACACCAACACCAACACCAACACCAACACCATCCGGCTCTTCCGTAATGCTGAATGGCAAAGAAGAGCAGCTTGGAATCATTGAAGCGACTAAGGCGGATGGCCAAACGGTCACTACCGTTAAGCTTGATGCCCTTGCTACCCTGCCGGCTAATGCGGTCGTAACGATCCAAGCGGCTGATCAAACGGGCAGTATGATCGCTGAGTTGACAGCTGAACTGATGGAGAAACTCAAACAGAAGGACGCCGTTATTGAGCTCAAAACAGCCGGAGCTGTATACGTGCTGCCATCGAGTCGGCTTAATCTAAAAGCATTAGCGGAGATGCTTGGCCAATCGACCACGCTTGAGGGCATAAAGCTTCGTATTGAAATCAGCAAACCGGCAGCAGATGTTCAGAAGCTGTTGGAGGCATCTGCTACGGAAGGAGGGTATGTTCTAATAGGCTCAGCTTATGATTTCAAGGTCACGGCAGTCCATGGAGATCGAACTACGGCAATCAACCAATTCAATGGATTTGTAGAAAGAACCATCATTATTCCTAACGGCGTAGATCCTAGCACGGTGACGACAGCAATCGTCATCGATCCGGATGGAACGGTGCGCCATGTGCCAACCAAAATCGAACAGAAGGAAGGGAGATATGCTGCGGCAATAAACAGCTTATCGAACAGTGTCTATTCACTTGTAAGTCATTCCATACGTTTTACAGATATAAGCGGTCATTGGTCAGAGGAAGCGGTACTCCATTTAGGCGCGCGGTTGATTTTGAACGGAGTTAGCATAGATCAGTATGCGCCCGAGCAAACCGTGACCAGAAGCGAGTTCGCTGCGATGGTTGTCCGCGCACTTGGACTTAAACCGGTTAAGGCTGCCGATACGTTCTCGGATGTGGAGTCATCGGCGTGGTATGCGGATGCGGTTGAAACGGCTAGCGCCTATCAACTCATTGACGGTTTCGAGGATGGAACATTCCGGCCTCATGCGAACATAACCCGTGAGCAGGCGATGACGATTCTCGCTGGCGCGATGAACCTTACTGGGCTTAAGGCTAAGCTGCCGACTGCTGGTACGGACATACTTGTAGATCAGTTTGCAGATAAAGAGGCTATAGCTGAGTGGGCGCTCAGCGGAATTGAGGACTGCCTGCAAGGTGGACTCGTACAAGGGAAAACACCTGTGCAGCTGGCTCCCAAAGCGAACCTGACAAGAGCAGAGGTTGCCGCGATTATTGAGAGGCTTTTACAGAAATCGGAGCTTATCTAATAGACCGAAGGCATCAAAAAGAGCTCCCTCGTCCCAAGTGGACAAGAGGAGCTCTTGCTTTGCCTTCAATCGGTTTGATTGCCCGCGATAATATTTCTTACGCGCAGCATCGTATCGTTGAAGTCAACACCGTCATGGTTCCAGACGATGACATCGGCATGCTGCGTATATTCGATGCTCAATTCGTGCTGCTCTGCTTTTTGAATCCGACTTTCGGTTTCGTCCGCTGCGCCTCCTCGTAGCTTAAGCCTCCGCGTTATGGTGCTGATATTCGCTCCGATATAAACGGCAACGGTATCCGCATACAACTGCTTAAGTGCGAGTACGCCGGCTAAATCAAGCACGATATGCGCTTTGCCGTCTTGTCGAAGCGCTTCCTCTATACTCGCCTTTAGAGTGCCGTAATAATTTCCATTGTAGCTGGTCCATTCAATGAATGAATGCTCAGCAAGCGCATGCTCGAATTGCTCAGTCGTCATGAAGAGATAGTGGACCCCATCTTCCTCATGCGATCTGGGAGGCCTGGTTGTAGCGGTAATGATTTTGGGGTAGCCAAAGACGGTCAGCTCCCTCTGGATTTCGGACTTTCCTGAAGCGGACGGTCCGTAGAATGCGAATATTTTACCCAAGGCGTAAGCGCTCCTTTGTGATCTGTTCAACAATCCCTTACATTAATGACCATATATTGCTAGAATGGCTCTAAAAGAACTCACCGGGGAGCGAGCCTATGATTCTGATCAATCATCCAACCAATCCGTTCTATAATGAACAAGATACGGAGCGGCATTTCAATACAGAGAATGCGAAACAGCGGGTTTCGATCCGTGATGGCTTCGAGCGGGATTTCGGCAGGGTTATCCATTCGGCTGCATTTCGCCGCCTGCAATCCAAGACGCAGGTCATCGGAATCAGCGAAGGCGATTTCCATCGAACACGGCTTACCCATTCCCTTGAAGTATCTCAAATTGCCAGAGGAATTGCCACAACGTTAAATGAAAAAGACGACTTCTTTCTCCATTCAGAGAACAAAATAGATATTTCCCTTATTGAAACGGCTGCTTTAGCGCATGATTTAGGGCATCCGCCGTTTGGCCATCAGGGTGAGCGCGCTTTGAACAAATGCATGAGCGCTTTCGATCTGAATTTTGAAGGCAACGCGCATACCTTTCGTTTATTGACCAGCAGAGAAGGGGACCGTGAGGCAGGACTTGATCTGACAAGGGCATCCTTGCTGTCGATTCTCAAATATCCTGCAAGCATGAAGCGGGTCAATAATCCGGACGTGACAGCTAAACCGCCCAAAAGCAGCATTTTTGAAGAGGACGAGCCGGTGTTTGACTGGGTTATAGAAGCGTTTGCGAAGGATGAACAGGCTTACTTCACTAGCGTATCTGAACCGACCGCTGGGAGGCACCGCAAAACAGTAAACAAATCGTTTGAGTGCTCAATCATTGAACTGGCCGACGACATCGCTTATGCGACCTATGATTTGGAAGATGCTTTTAAGCTGAATCTGATCAAACGGGAGGATCTATGCGAAGTAGTCGAGCAGCATAAAACGATTTCATCGGAACGGATATCGGAGGCGCTGCGCATTTTTCTGGATGAGAGTACCAACCGGCACAAACAGACGAAGCGGTTCTTTGCTGATTTGGTATCGGGGTTTATTCACGAAATTGCGGTTAAAGACGTGCAGCCGAATTTTGCTTCTAATAGACTGCGTTATAAGGCGGTAATCGGACCTGAAGCTACTCAGCTCTTGGAAGACTTGAAAAAACTTGTCGTGGAGCATGTTATTTTCTCACAGAAGGTACAGACCTTCGAATGGCGCGGCGGTAAAATTATTGAGAAGCTGTTCGATGCCATGCTGAATGACAAGAACCTGCTGCCCGAGGATGAAAAGACAAGCTGGAGCCCAGCCTCCGAAAGGCAGAATGCTAGATTGGTTTGCGATTACATTGCAGGGATGACAGATACCTATGCTTTGAAAATGTATTCGCGCCTTTACGAGGCGGCGGGCGGCAGGCTTTTCGATATTTAAATGAATAGATAATTATCGACATCGACATAGGTCATAGAAGCTTCTTTGGTGTGGGTTCTATGATCTATTTATGTTTTAAATAGCGTTTATGAAGTTTTTTATATTTAATTTCAAAAAAAGACTTGCAATGATAGTGTGATACATGATATATTCTAATTCCGGCCGAGAGAAACACGCGGACGACAAGCAAAACAAGCGTAACAAACGAAAGAATAGATTGCTCTTTGAAAACTGAACAACGAGTAACAACTGCCTCGCAAATCCTTCGGGATAAGCGAAAAAGCGATAACAAGTAATGAGCATTTCAAA
>NZ_JACHXW010000035.1 GCF_014192395.1 Paenibacillus endophyticus
CGGAATGCGATTTGAATGCCCGCCATCGGAACATAGTTAAATAGAAACAAAAGCAAAACCGCCGGTAAAATCATGACATACTGCCAACGATATTTGTATAATTGTGCTAACATGATGTCGCATCCCTCCTTCTGTTACAAATTGTAAGGGGTTACAACCAGTTAAACCATATAACGATGATTGGATTTTCATCGTAATGATTTGCTCTTTGTACGATAACAAAAAAACAGGCAGCCATGAGGCCACCTGTTTTCTTTTCGTTATTGGGCGGAAGATTTTTATGTCCAATGAATTTGTTTCCAAGTTGACTAAGTACATATTTACTCTCCGTACGCACTTAGACAGCGCATATGTTACGACTTCTGATAGCTACGGCGGAAGGCACCAGGTGTCAGCCGTTCAAGCTTCTTGAAGATAGCTCCATAATAGCTGGCAGATTCGAAGCCGACTTGATGAGCAATATCCTGCATCCCGTGCTGCACATTGTCGAGCAGCAGTTCCTTGCTCTTGTTGATCCTTACCTGATTGACATAACTAATAGGGCGAATGCCTGTCGTCTTCTTGAACAAATGGCAAAAATATTCCGGTGTGACGCACAACAATCCCGCGAGCGTATGCAAAGCAATCTCTTCAGCAAAATGCTGGTCAATGTAATCCAAGACCGGTTTTAACCGCTCATACTGCTGCCCGACGGTATCGCTGCCTTCGACAGAGACGCGCTGTATAATTTCCGTCAATAAGGTATAGAGTATGGCGGAACAGGCGTAATTGCTTAACGTTTGCTCTTGCGGCGTAAGGGCAGCTTGCAGCAGCTCCCGCATGCGGGATAAAAGGTATTCGGGCGATGCAAGCGCGAATACGCATGTGTCTACAATGCCGACTGTTTCAAACAAGCTCGCTGACCCGCTGCCATCAAAGATAATCCAGTCGACTTCCCAGTTCCCCGACAAAGCATAGTATTCGTGCTTCTGACCGGGGAACAGCAGCATGCCCATGCCTTGCTTGACGATATACTCCGTTTCGCTTAACTTGAGCTTGCCCTCGCCACTGCGGCATTGAATCCACTGATAATCGAGAATGCCTCTGTCTCGGCGTATATGCTCCTGTTCATGATGCAGGCCAATGCCAAGCAAATAAAAAGGGAGCAGCTTGTCTCGGGCGGAAAGTACCGGAAAAGCGCGATTGGGATTAAGCATGAAACCAACTCTCCTGTTATCTTAATATTGTTATATCGTATTAATTATTTAAGATTTTCACTCCAGTTAATATATCATATAATCGCAATATATTGATGGACAAAGGAGATTATAGAATGGCGATTAAGATCGGAATTGATTATTATCCAGAGCAATGGACTCCCGAGCTTTGGGAGAAGGATGCTGCGCTTATGCAAGAGACGGGTGTTGCAGTTGTACGATTGGCGGAGTTCGCCTGGAGCCGAATGGAGCCTACCGAGGGTGATTATCGGTTTGAATGGTTAGATGCAGCTATAGAAGTGTTCGCCGCACGCGGCATGGAGATCGTATTATGCACACCTACCAATACGCCGCCGAACTGGATGACAACCCGTTATCCCGATGTGCTGCCAAGGGATGAGCAACGTCAAATCATCCGGCCGGGTGTGCGTGGACATCGCTGCAACAACAGCTATTCCTTGAGAATGCTGGGCTCCAAATTTGTGGAAGTGATGTCACAGCGCTATGCGAAGCATCCCGCCGTCATTGGCTGGCAAATCGATAACGAGATGCACTATCAGGAATGCCATTGCGATACGTGCAATCGTGCATTTGTCGCTTGGCTGCAGAAGCGTTATTCCAGTCTGGAAGAGATAAACCGGGAGTGGGGCATGGTTGTCTGGAGCGGAGAGTACAGCAGCTGGGCCGAGGTAACGACGCCGCTCGGTACCAGCAAACCGATGAATCCTTCTTACCTTCTGGAGTACAAGCGGTTTTGCTCGGACAGCGTAGGCTATCTACTGGGATGGCAGCTTGAAATAGTACGCAGAAACTGTCCCGGCCAATTCGTGACGCATAACATGTGGCAATTCCCGAATAGCCTCGACTATTATGACCTATACAAAGAGCTGGACTTCGCCTCTGTCGATTATTATCCGAATGAGCTGTATCGCGATCATGGCGATCGGTTTCCGAGGAACGGAGCGCTGACGCTGGACTTGGTTCGCGGCATCAAGCGCCGCAATTTCTGGGTAATGGAGCAGCTGAGCGGAGCGCAAGGCGCCTGGATGCCAATTCAGCGCACCCCTTATCCCGGACTGATCCGAGCTCGTTCCTGGCAGACAATCGCCCGCGGCGCCGATATGGTCGTCCATTTCCGCTGGCGGAGTGCTGCCGTTGGAGCCGAACAGTTCTGGCATGGGCTTATCGACCATAGCAATGTTCCTGGACGCAGGTTCAGGGAGTTCGCGGAGCTTACTCGCGAGGTGAACCAGCTGGGAGAACTGCTTGCAGACTCGACGATCGTTACCCAGGTTGCTATTCTGCATTCGCATGATCAACACACGGCGCTTTCCCTTCAGGCGCAAGCGGAAGGAGGAATGCATTATATAGACAACTTGTCCTCTATGCACAATGCATTTCTGAAAATGGGCGTCGGTACGGACGTTATCAACTGGACCGAGGAGCTCGATGGCTACAAGTTGGTCATTGTCCCGTCCCTCTTTCTGTTAAGTGAAGAAGTAGCGCTGCGGCTGGAGCGATTCGCAGCCGGGGGTGGCACGGTCGTCCTCACCAATCGGACAGGCGTGAAGAACATGAGAAATGTATGTGAGATGCTGCCTCTGCCAGGGCTGCTTGCAGAAGCGGCGGGTGTTGTCGTGAGTGAATATGATGCAATCGGCAACAGCGAACATCGAATACGGAACGCGGCGGGACAGACATTCGCTGCGAAGCAATGGTGTGATTTGCTGGAACTGCGAGGAGCAGAACCGATTGCCTGGTATGACAACGACTTTTACGAAGGTGTGCCGGCGGTCACTGTCAATAAGCTTGGTGAAGGTGAAGTGTATTATGTCGGCACTTGGCCGGAGCCATCGTATTTCTATCAGCTGTTCGAAGGGATATTGAAGGAAAAAGGCTTGGCTCCCAAGCTCCAGCTGCCGGAAGGTGTCGAGCTCTCAATTCGAACGAAGGGTGAGGAAAGCTTCCTGTTCCTGATCAATTTGACGAATGAGCAACGTGAGGTTACGCTTGACGTTCCCTATCGCAGCTTGTTGACGAGCGAGAGATCGGAGCAGAAGATCACGCTGCCTGCTCTGGGAGTAGATATTCTAACTTTATAAGATCAAGCAGCTTGCATCTTGCTAAGGGCTGTCTCACAAAGCTGAATACTTTGAGGGACAGCCCTTTATCGATGTTCAACAGGAGTGTCGATGTACCTTACCCTAGCTTAATTGCTTTAAGTCTGAACGATCCACTTTCATAGTCTTTCTGATGATAAGCAAGGTGTAGTCCTAATTGCATGAGCCTGTCTCCCCCATAGCTTAACTTTTCACCATCGTCACCTGACCAAACTTCGTATTCAAGTTCCGGGTTAAGCCCATCAAGCCGCAAGGTTCTTCGCCTTGCATTCGGGACGGCCATCACTTGGAAATAGTACACAACGGCTTCCTCTTTGTCTTCGGATACAAACATCCAAGCCGATTCGTTCCCTTCAAATGGACTCTTCAAGCGATACATATCGCCTTTTTGAACTAAACCACGAATTTGCTTGTAGGTGATGACTTGATTTTTGACGATCTCTTTTTCTTCATCGCTGAATTTGGTTAGATCAAGCTCATATCCAAAGTTTCCAGACATAGCGACGTTCCCTCGAAAATCAAGTGGCGTAATCCGTCCAACTTGGTGGTTAGGTACGGCTGATACATGAGCTCCAATTGCGCTTACAGGGTAAACAAGGCTGGTACCGTATTGTATCTTTAACCTTTCTACAGCATCCGTATTATCACTTGTCCAGGTTTGAGGCATATAGTAGAGCATTCCAGGGTCAAAGCGGCCTCCTCCACTTGAGCAACTCTCAAACAAAATATTCGGGTATGCCGTGGTGATGCGTTCCAACAGCTCGTACAAGCCTAAAACATAACGATGGGAAGTCTCCGATTGACGTTCAGAGGGCAGTGAAGCGGAACCCATTTCAGTTAGAGCACGGTTCATGTCCCATTTCACATAAGAAACCGGCACGCTGGAGAAGATCGCTGAAAGGGAGTCGTAAATATAATCTCGAACTTCCTTTCGAGTATAATCCAGCACGAGCTGCCACCTTGCTTCGCTGCGCCTGCGTCCAGGAACATGAAGACACCAGTCCGGATGCTCCCGGTAAAGATCGCTGTCCGGCGATATCATCTCGGGTTCAAACCAAAGTCCGAATTGAAGCCCAAGTCGATTAATGCGTTCCGCCACATCCGCAAGTCCGTCCGGCAGTTTTCGGCGATCCTCGTACCAATCACCAAGAGATGAATTATCGGAATCCCGCTTGCCGAACCAGCCGTCATCCAAGACGAACAGCTCAATTCCTAGCTTCTCCCCTTCTTCCGCTATTGCTAACAACTTTTCAGCATTAAAATTAAAATAAGTAGCCTCCCAGTTATTGACTAGAATCGGCCGCTCTTTATCCCGATATTCCCCTCGGCATAGCCTTGTCCGGTACAAGCGATGATAAGTACGCGACATATCGCCTAACCCTTGCTTAGAATAAACCATAACGACTTCCGGTGTTTGGAAACTATCGCTTGGATTCAATAGCCATGTGAAGTCAAAGGAATTCACTCCCATGCTAATTCGCGTAGAGCCGAATGAATCCACTTCAGCTACCGCTTCAAATCCACCGCTGTATACTAAGCTGAAGCCGTAAGCCTCACCATGGTTTTCCGTTGTTTCTGGAGTGACCAACGCGTAAAAGGGGTTTAATTGATGGCTGCTCATGCCTCTCTTGCTATCGATTCGAGTTTCGCCTTGATGTAACGCTCTACGGGTTATATTACCTTCTCGAGCCCAGGCTCCGGTGAGATAGATGATTTCTAAGTCCTCTTTATCCGGGAAGTCTACACTTGCACTTAAAGCACGGAGAAGCCGAAGCTTTTTTTTTCCTTCATTACTGAACCGCGCAGAACGGATAATGACATTCCGATCAACAAAAACAGTATAGATAAGGACAACTTTAAGACCCGAATAGGCGTCCTTCAGTTCCAATTCCAAAGTCTCTGCTTCGGTTTCATTTTCTACATAAACGGCTGGAAGTCCAGCTAATGAAGGCTTCCCCTTAAGGAGCTTATATCCTTCGTACTTTAACTCCGTAATTCGGGTTCCATCCTCAAGCTCTACTTGGTAAGCCGGGTTACGAAAATCCCCGCTCCCGTATTGAGGGTATTCTTGGAATAAGCGATCCAATCCAGCCTTCTCGGGAGTGTGAATTAATAAATCCGCCATGGGTTCCCGATGCTTCAGGTTGCCCCCCCAATATACATGGATAGGATATCCATCCTTAATTTGAATTAGATAACTCATGCCGACCGACTGCAGGTGAAAAAGCCCTGTATTCTCTTGAACAATGATGCCCATAAAACTTCTCCTCTCAACACTACCCTCTTAGAGCAAATGTTTTAATGTATTCTCAAAATAAAATATGGTTTTAAGCTTGGCACTAATTAATAGATGCTTTGTCAACTATACAGGAATGATATATCAATACTTAATATCGAGTACATAGCATGATGCTCACTAATTATGTTATAATGCTTGGAATTTAATATGAAGGGGTTATACCATGATTGAGTATTTGTCACGAAGCAAGCAGCACACTGAATTGTATTTAACACAATTTGGCATTGAAGAATGTATTCCGAGTCATTTTTTTGGGCCAGCCATAAGAAGTCACTTTCTTCTTCATTATATTTTGGACGGAGAAGGGATCTTTGAAGTCGACGGAAACAAATACCGGCTTCAGAAGGGTCAGGGTTTTCTTATATGCCCAGCTGTCATTACTTATTATCAAGCCGATTCCAAAAGCCCTTGGTCATATTGCTGGTTTGGTTTTGACGGAACACTGGCAGAATTGCTCCTCAAGCAAGCAGGATTAACGAGGGTATGCCCAATTCTCAACTGTGGTAAAGACGATATGATTTATAAATATTTGAAGTTAATGGCCGAGTCCAATGGAAATCATAAAACGAGAGAATCCAGACTGATCGGTTTGCTTTACTTATTATTGTCCCTACTTGCAGAATATGGACCGGTAACGCCAATTGAGCAACAGGAAAGTCGTGCGGAAATTTACGTAGAAAAGGTGAAGGAAATCGTCGAAACTACCTTTGCTCAGAAAATTACCATTGAGGACATTGCCCGCATAATCGGACTCAATCGAAGCTATCTTTGTTCATTATTCAAACAACAAATGAATACTAGTATCCAAGATTACTTAATTCGTATTAGGGTCCAAAAAGCATGTGAAATGATGGGGAACGTTGAGCTGACGATAGGTGATATCTCCCGCTCCGTCGGCTACAATGACCCTTTGCTCTTCTCCAAAATATTTAAAAAGATTAAAGGAGTTTCCCCTAAGCATTATCGTGCAGAAACCCATTGATCATCCATCCGTATGCCTTTACTAAGGTTCTAAGAGTGTCCTGATTATTATAAAATCAATTTGTTTTTCCTCTACCAACCAAAATCGAAATTCGAACCCGGCAGGGCCTTACCGAGCCCTGCCGCCATACGTTAATCCCGCAGCGGATAGTTTTGAAGATCCGGCAGCTCGTCCTTCGTTACGGAGTAGGGGTGATGGTAAAATTTAATGAGCTGGTCGAGCTCCGTATACTTCTCTGCATATACTCTGCGGCCATCCACCGTATCGTAGACAAAAGTGCCGTACCACGTGCAATTCCATGCCCAAAGGGCTTGATCCCGCAGCATGAGATCCGGGTCAGGAATGGGCCCGTTTTCGGATAAAGCAATTATTTTGTTCATCGCCGTATAAGAGAGAGCCGTCTGAAAACGGTCGAGCTGCGACTCGTAATTTCGATCAGGAGGATATATATCTTCACCAATAATATCGACGTATTCATCCCCCGGATACCAATCCGCATGCTGGCCGTTCCACACCCAAATTAAATGATTCAGCTTATGCCTATTCGTCATTCGCTCATACATTAGCTTCCACAGCCGAATGCATGGGTCAGCCCCTTTCGCCCCCCACCAAAACCAGCCTCCTGATGCCTCATGCAGCGGTCTCCAGAGTACCGGCACGCCTGCATCCTGAAGCCTTTGCAGCTGGATGGAAATGGCGTCAATATCCCTAATAAGCAGCTTATAATCCTCGGAATCTTCATCAGCCATCGCTTTCTGAACGTCAAACGTTGTTGCTTTCGTATAAAAGCCGCTACCCCATGTTCTGTCCGGCGGCAAATCAATTAAATCCTTCGGCGCATTCCAATGCCAGCAAAAGGTGACGATGCCTCCGCTTTGCCACCAATCGATGGCAATATCTGTATCGAAGCATTCTGCCCCGCGCTCTGTGCGCGAGGGTGAATAATTCATGAAATCAAAGCCGTATACGGCTGGATATTTACCCGTAACTTCATGCAGGATTTCAAGCTCCGGTGTGGACACTACCCCAATTTGCTGGCCGGTCAGTATGCGGGTTCCATACATGTCGCACAAATACGACATCAGCCTTTGGGCACTTTCATCAGCATTCGGATTTACAAGGTTAGGCTGTACATTAAAACGAGGTTGTCTCTCCGCATTCAACATTTATGGTATCTCACCTTTCTCGTTGTCTTCTGTTTATGTTTATCATTCTATGCACAGCAAACGATGCGCTAACCGATAATGCCGCTGCGCTCGACACTCTCAACAAAATAACGTTGAACGACCAAATACAAGATGATAAGCGGAATAATGGCGAGCAAAATGCCAGTGTCAATAATCATCGCAACATGGTTTGGATCGGCCTTCACGTTGGCGCCGCCTATGGCACCCATCAATCCTGGAATCAATGCATTCGCTTGGGCGGATAATGTCGATATTTTAATCGGCATAAGTGCTGATTCACTCATAAATAAGGAAGTGAAGAAGGTATCGTTATATTGCCAAACGAAGCAAAACAATACGACCGTAATTATCGGCGGCACTGCGTTTGGCAGCATGATTTTTAAAAATGTTTTCACGCCGCCAGCACCGTCGATCAATGCGGCTTCCTCGATTTCCTTTGGCATCCCTTTAAAAAACTGGCGGAAAATATAAATGAACAATCCAGCTTTCAGTCCGATCGCAGTCGCCGAAGTAATGATCGAAGGCCAATACGTATTCAGCAAATTAACGCCTTGCTTGCCAGTAAATAAATGAAGCACGCCAAGAATGTCAAAGCTTCTAAAATGAAGATACATCGGTACCATCAGCGTGCTTGTCGGAACAAGAATCGTCAGGATGACCAAAGCAAACAATAAGTTGCTGCCCGGGAAGGAGAACCGGGCGAAGCCGTACCCTGCCAATGCGCAGGAAGCGGTGGTTAGCAGTGTGGTTACGATGACGAATACCAAAGTATTCCCGAGAAGCGGAAAGTAGTTCAGAATTTCCATGGCCATCTTCATGTTGTCGAGTGTAAAGTTGACGGGTACCATGTAAATCGTTGGGTTGTAAATATCGATTTTGTCTTTGAAGGCTACAGAAAACTTCATGAGCAGTGGGTAAATAATGATGAACGATATACCGATAACAAGCGCATATCGAAAAATGGCGTATAAGGTATCGATCGTCTTATTTTTTATTTTCAGCAGCCGATATTTATTGTCCTCGGTGCGAACAGCTTGTGAAGCCTCCATATGCAGCTTCCTCCTTTGCTTTTAACTCAGTTGTAATGCACTCTTCTCGATAGCAGCACGCCGATTATGACCAAAATGACGCTTATGATTATCGTATATATCCAAGACATTGCAGCACTGAGCCCGAAATTTTGCGTCGTGAACGCAGTGGAGAAAATCATATCGGTTACTGCGCTGCCCGTAAATGAATCAATAATCGTATAAATGACATTCGTCAGGATTAGCGGACTAACTAACGGGAATGTAATTTTCCAAAACGATTCGTATGCCGTTGCCCCTTCCATCTTGGCTACCTCATACATTGCTCCTGGAACAGATTGCAGAGCAGCTAGGAAAATAAGAATCTGAACGCCCGAGCTCGTAATAATGTCATATATTCTTGTAATCGCTTGAACGATATAATCAACGAAAGAAAGCGGCATCCCGATATCGCTTAGGATCATGACCATGGACATGATATTGTAAGTAGAAGCGGTTTCGCCCATTTCATTGACGACGGTTGAATCGCCCACCAAATTGATTAATCCCGCCGTCTCCGCAGCCGATATCGCATTGGAAGCGAGTATGACCGGCAGAAAAAATATGGCTCGCGCGAGTACTCTCCCCCGGAACTTCTGATTGAGAAGCGTAGCAGAGAAAAGGCTGAAAAATAAAATCATCGGCACGTTTAGCACCATTTCCGAAACCGATTGCGTCAATATCCGATTAAAGGTAGCATCTACGAACAAGGCTTCTTTAAAGTTGGCCCAGCCCACCGGCTCCAGTATAAAACCGCTTGGATTTACCGTTAATTTGCTGAAGCTAAATCGGATGGATTGGATCAGCGGCGTCGCGAACATGAATACGAATCCAAGCAACCATGGGATAATAAATGCCAAACCTAGAAGTGAACGCTTATGCCGTAAAGCTAGCTTATATCCGTTCATGAACGTTCACCCCTACCCAATAGTTTTGAGCTTCGACCGTATTGCCATTAACGTTGACTTTTTTGTCGGTGTAATTAATGATAATCGATCGCCCATTGCTGTATTGCACCTCAACCACGCCTTCTTGATGGCGAATATGGTTTATCATTTGTACGGCTTCTACTCCGGAGAGGACGTCATTCACTTCCTTGTACATCGACACCGCTTGCTCGTACCAATCTTTGTAATACGTAGAGAACATCCTATCAAAATGAGTGAATTTCAGTTTCGAAGACGATTCATAACTCCATGCAAAATGCGGTGCCGAGCCAAGCTCGATAGACCGTAGCAGCTGACGCTGCAAATCCTGTTCGTCATCCAGGTTAACCGCGCCTCCGGAATAGTCCAAATAACCGTGAATGACCATTTGGTAAAAAGGAACTTCCTCATCCGTTATGACGAACCCGCTCGATCCCGTCGGCACATGAATCAAATGATCTGCAAATGGCCAAGCATAAGCATTACCTCCGGAAAGCATCACCTGATCAACACGCTCTTCGATGTTTTCAAGCTGTTCCTCCACGATTTTTTTGGCCGTTTCGCGTTGAATCACCCTGCTTGAGCGATAATCAGAGCTTAGCAAGCTGCCAAGGTCGCGAAGCGCTAATCCTTGCATGCCAAACGATTCATACTTATTCATAAAAGTATTTACGTAATAAGGAAGCTTTGCCGGCGATAACAAATAGTAAGAGCCCAACATCATGTCCATTCGGCTCAGCGCCCTATTGAATGGATATAGCTCCGCTTCTTCGCGCGTAACGAATCTTGAAGCATCGGAGGAAGGCGCAAACCCGCCGTCATCATGATAAATTTGTTGGAAAGCGACATCCGGGAACAACATCCCTCCTGACTGTTCCAGCTGCTTCCATAAATCAATGAAATCCGATTTGCTCCCAAGCTCGCGGTCTACGTTCAGCTTAACAGGCGTTTGATGATTGACGCCGTTTCCGAACCAGCCTGTATACCGCATCATCAGCCGATCGATTCCGTCCGCTTTCAATTGCTCAGCCATTTGCGAGGCTTGCTCAAAGGAGGTCATTGAAATGACGGAACTGTAAGGAACGCCAAGAAACGATTTTCTTTTGTCGACGGCTCCGAGAATATCCAGATAAAAAGGAATTTTTTGATCTTCCTTTATTGGCTGGAGCTTTTCCTCCTCAACGAGCCTGTCGCGGTAAAGCTTTGCCATTCCCGAATAGTTCGCCTTGACGCCAGAGAGAAAACTATAGCGGATTTGAATATCGCCCTTATAAATTTCTTCATTCAGAAGTTGGATCTCTTGGATGGTAGAACCCGTATAAAGTTCCAGCTCGTCTTCACCGCGCAGCGTATAGCTGCTATGAATATAATTGTAGGAATTTTTTTTGCCGCTAATATCTGCCGATATGCTGGCGACCGCATCGCCTTCCTCAATAACGGCAAACCATGCTGCGCTGCCTGCCTTCATTCCGAATACAGGCATTCGGGCGCTCTCGCTCACTTGGCCGCGCCTGAAGCTGTTATCGTTCGGATCAAAGCCATACACCTTCTGCACGTATTGCTCTTCCTTCACTTTACCGTTGTTCAAATGAATCAGGCTGCCCGTTCCGTCCGGCACGAACATGTAGCCTTCATTCTCTTTATCCGCCGCTCCAAAAAAGTTAAGCAGTTCTATGCTGCGAATTTGATATTCGCCGCTTTCTTTGACTTGATTGACCGGAACGGATGCAACCAGCGAACCGCCATCAATTCGGTACTCTAAAGGAATAACGAAATTCGGCTTGGACGATCCACCTGCGCTTGCCCCTCCATTTTCCTGATTGTCAAAAGCAAGATCTTCCTCGGTATAGCCCGCCTTCGCAAAAGCAGCAGTCATTTTGTTCAGCACGAGCTGCTTTGACACCTGCGCGTCCAGACGTTCTAAAATATCCGGATTATCCTCTTTCGGATAATAGCGAAGCCCGACATATTTGGCCGTTGTTTTATCAAGTTTGGAGAGTACCTTCTCTTCCATTCTGGCTTTGCTTATATATTTCGGCAAAGCATCAACGCCGATTGAAGTATCGCCAATCGTATACGTAATACGAATCCCGTTCTCGATGCTTTCGGCCGTAAACTGCTTATTGCCGATGCTTTGTGAGAAGTTGGTGAAAGTATCCAATGTGCCGACCGCATCACGAAATAAAACAGTTAATTGTGATGATAATATCTCCTTCTCAAAGCCTGATGCGATAGTATCCTTACTCCGATTAGGCGGATTGCTATACCAAACCTGGCCTTGCTGCTTATCCCTAACGGCTACCTCCGTCGTTTCGGCGTTATAATACAACGATAATTCAGAGTTGTCCGCCACAAGCTTCATTCCCGGTAATCCTTGTGATGAATCCGGCAATGCCTTTATCGCGCTTCCTGTCTCTAATTCGGTTGTCACTTTCATATAAGCGGCTGCTTCAACGGCTTTAACTCCACGACTCGCAAACCATATTGCGGAGATGACGGCAATGCAAATGGCTGCGGTACAGGCCAACACCGCAACCAGCATTTTACGATTTTTCACGGATGCGGCCTCCTTTACGTACGGAAAATGAGTTCTCGATAAATGTTAATGAAAAAATCCGCCATTTGCTGGAGCATGCTTAACACCAGCGTACCTAGAAATACGATGATTCCCATGACAATGACCGTCAGCGCCATCGTTGTAATCGTTTTAAAAACTGAATATTGATGCACGGTCATCGTTCCCACAAACAGCAAAACTAAAAACCATATGGTTGATAACGTCATTATCAAATAATAAAAAGCCGTTTCTTCCTCAACCATAAAACGGCTGGCAATCGTCATAGGTACGTATATAATCACGAGTGGAACTAACGCATACCCTGTTGCCATCAAGATTTCCTTAAACTTTCCTTCTCCATCCATCAATGTGGTTATCGCCCAATTGGATATGCACCACAGAAAAAATGGAAATACGATCGTTACCAGCTGCGTCAAGCTATTCAAATAACGCGGATCGTTATAGTTGACAAGAAACCCAGCAAACTGATTTCTCAAAATAACGGCAATGATAACCAGCAGCAAAAAAGTCAAGGCAACCTTTACTTTTCCTTTGTTGTCATACTTCATATCCCAAAAGCCGTCGAACGGATGAACGATGACATGCAGCGGAAACGTGATGAAATCCTGCTTCATAGCGTTTTGCCCTCCTTAAGGGTTTGCGAAGCGAAATTCGAAATCGTAAGCTTCCTCTTTTGCCTGCGAAAGTTTACCAATCTGAACGCCAGCCATGCTGCTGCCAAGACCAACAGTACGGTCAGGAATGTTCCAAAATGCTCCTTCATAACTTCCCTGCGATACCTTTTGTACGCAACAGAATAACTCTCCCGATCCATGCCGAGCTTAAAGTATTTCAGCGCCTCTCCGTTCTTCTTATCCATTAGCAGAGATTTGCCTATGCCTATATAGGCAATATCATAGTTGCTGTTTAATCGCAGCACCTCTTGCCAAATCGGTACTGCCTGTTCATCTTCGCCGTTATAGTGCAGCTTCACAGCCTTATTTACGCTGGAACCAAACTTCGTCGGTTCAAAGACAACGATGTTGCTTTTGCCGCGATCAAGCACAAGCTGATTTTCGCCCAAATGCTCGACAGCTACCGGAATTTTAAAGGTACCGTTCTGATTTCCTTTACCGCCGTATACATAGAGCAAATCGCCCTCGTCATTATAGGTGAATACTTTACCTTGATTTGCGTCAAGAACGCTGTACATGCCGTTCCCAATCACCTTTACATCGATCAACTTCGATGGGCCTACGGCAATACGGTAGCGAATATCGCCTACGACATCGAAGTAGCCAAACCGCTTCAGCACGTCTTCACCTGAAGGGTTAAGCCTTTTAACCGGTTCCTTGGAATCAGGATCAATATTTGTTGCGTACACAAAACCTTTTGCATCAATGTCAATATTCGAAAATTCTGTGGGGATGAACAGCACCATTTGCGCTTTCTGTGCTTTGGTCGAAAGCAAGCGCCAAAACATTTCCGTATAGTCGCGCTGAACTTTATTTGTACCGACATAGCCGATAAATTGACCTTTTTCATCGAACTGCATAATGCCTTCGTATATGCCTTTGGCTACGACGTAGATCCTTTTGGCTCGGTCGACCGTCACCTTTAGCGGGATGAATTTAAAATCCTTGGGTAGAACATCGGACGCAGGCTGCTCAATGGTTTTAAGCAGATTGCCATCTTTCGAAAGCACGACTATTCGGCCATTATCCGTATCTGCAATATAAAGATTTTCCTCTTCATCAACAAACAGCCCCGATGGATTTTTAAAAGCTACCGTTTCCCCGTCTTTCTCGTACCCGTTAAATAAGTGCTGTACCTTCCACTGGTCGTTTAAGCTGACGATGCGAGCGTTGCCGCTGTCAACGACATAGATCATGCCGCTTGAAGAGACAACCATATCGCTTGGCTCCACAAAGTCGCCTATGCCAATGTCTGCTCCGGAAATCGAAAGTTTAGGTACATATGCCGCAGGAGCCGGAACCGCTTCTTCCCAAAAGTTATAATTGTAGCTCTCGTATGGCGTCGACGCAGCAGACGCCGGTGCAGGCGCAGCTTGAATGAGCAATAGGGAAGCCGCCGCGATGACGAGAAACCATTTTTTCGCTGACATGTGCGTTTCCCCCTTTAATCTTTCATTCCAGAAGTAGCCATCGTTTCGATGATTCTGCTTTGCGAGAAAACAAACAGCGTGATTGGAACGCTCATCAGAATAAGCGCTACCGCTGCTGCTGCTCCTGCGCGGGCAATACCTCCAGCTACAACCTGGTTAGCGGCAAAGTGGAGCGACTTAAGCTGCTCGCTGTAAATGAAACCATTGCCATCGCTGCCCCAAAGAATCTGGAACAGCAAAATAATAAGCGTCAACCATGCCGGTTTTACATTTGGCATGACAATGGTCCAGAAAATGCGGTATTCGCTCGCTCCGTCGATCTTTGCCGCTTCAAGCAGCACATCGGGAATTTGTTCCATAAATTGCTTCATTAAATACAGACCAAGCGAATAAGCGAATGCGGGTATGATGACTGCCCAATAGGTGTCAATCAGGCCTAACCACGACATAATCATATAGTTAGGTATAGCGGTAACTGCTGGCGTGAACATCAGTGATAGAACTACGATGCTGAACATAAAGCTTTTACCTGGAAACTTATGCTTGGCAAGCGGATAAGCGGCAGCCGATGCGAGCAGGACATGACCGATTATTCCCATTCCCGTTATAAAAAAGGTGTTGAAAATGTACCGCGAGAACGGAACCCAGGAATTGCCCAACAAACCGAATAAGTCAATGAAATTATTCATAGTCGGATTGCGGACAAATAGTGTTGGAGGGAACATAAAAATTTCATCCAACGGTTTGAAAGCATTGTTGACTGCATAGATAAGCGGCACGACCATAAAGGCTCCAAACGCAGTCAGTAAAACGAATAACGAGAAGCTGCCCCAAAACGATCGATTGACCCGTTTTCTTGGGATTCGAAATGAGAAGTTCATGTACTCATTCACCTACCCTGCGAAGAAGTTTTTGAACGATGAGATTCGATCCCACCATAATCATGAATAAGACAGATGCGATGGCAGAAGCGTAACCCATCTCAAAACGGGTCGTTCCGAAATCGATCAGATGAGTAACAATCGTTTCGGCCGCGTAGTTCACGCTTGGAAAACCTGCGAGAGCTATTGAAACGTCTGCAACCGCAAAGGCTGTCGTAATCTGAATGACGGCTCCGAACATGAGCTGCGGACGCATCGAAGGCAATGTGATGAACCAAAGCTCTTGCCAACGGTTTCTAACGCCGTCTACAGCACCCGCCTCGTACAATGTTCTATCGACCGTTTGCAGTCCGGCAATAAAAGCAAGGAAGCCTGTTCCTAAGCTGAGCCACAGTTGGACGAGTATAATGATCGGCAATATATAATCCTCGGTTTTCAGCCACTGCAGCGGCTCTAGGATAAAGCCAAATTTGAGCAAAATTCCATTCGCAATGCCATAACGGTCACCGGAGAAGATCATGAGCCATATGAAATATACGTTCCCGGAAATGGACGGCGCATAAAATACTAGCGTCATGACCGCTCTGAGCTTCGGTGACAGTTCATTAATAATCCATGCAAAAACAAAACAAGCGATATAACTGATAGGGCCGGTAATGACGGCGAACAGCAGCGTGTTCTTCACTGCAATGAGAAACACGTCATCGTCTAAAAATAATCGCGTATAATTTTGCCATCCTACAAATCTTGGAAACTCGAGCATATTGAAGTATGTAAAGCTAAGTACGACCGACACCAAAACCGGCAGCACGGTAAACAAGGCGAACAACACCATGTACGGAGCCAGCAAAACATAGGAATGCTTATTGGCTTTCACTTCCCGCAACTTCAGGTTCCACCAATTTTGCACGCTTGACCCTCCCCTCATTATTGCGGTAACCCGAACTCTTTCCGTTTCGTGCTGATCTCATCCTGCATATATTGGACATAGTCCATAATGGATTCGCGAGCTTCCACTTGACCGACTACCGTTTTATAAAAGGCATTAAATAGATGCCGCCCCGTAAAATAACCGCCTGGCACTTCCGGAACGCCTTGTACCCATTCAAACTGCGATTTCAAATTCTCATAGTCGTCCACAGGCCATGGCAAGCTGTCTAAAGCTTTAATGTTCGCTGTCGGATAACGCGCAGCGGCGCCCATTAAACCTTCCATTTCCCGTCCAAACACTGTTTGCGTCGCTTCGCTTGTCCACCATTTCATGAACTCCCATGCCGCATCCTTGTCTTTGGCTTTTTTCATCATGACAACCGCGCTTCCCCCGCTTGGAACATCGCGATGAATGGAGCCGTCCTGTTGAATTGTTCCCGGTATGGGCGCGAAGCCCCACATGCCGCGAATCTCAGGTGCGAATACGGAAAGCTGGTTATAGGTGGTATAATCCGCGATCCCAATCGGCATCTGGCCTGTACGGAAGCGATTAGAAAAATCATACTCACGCTCTAATTTGTAATCCGTATAAAATTCGGTCCATTGCTTGAACGTTTCAATTCCAATCCGTGAATCGAGATCGGATTCTTTGCCTCCGTTGCGGTAAAGCTCCCCGCCGTTTTGAAACAACAGCGTTGCGTACATCGAGTTAGGCGGAATATTTTGCCCCTGCACAGCAGCCTGCGCGACGACAGGCAATCCGAATTGCATATGGTTTTTACTAAGCACGGCAAGTAGGTTAGACACATCATCCCAAGTTTGGGGGATATCTAATTCCAGCTCGTCAAGCACGTCCTTGCGGTAAAAGAGCATGTTGAACGTTTGTGTTTCCGGCAATGCGTAAACGCCGCCATCATAGCTGTAAGGAACGATAGCGCTAGAACGGAACCGTTCTTTTACTTCTTCGAAATCGGCAAACTGAGTCAAATCGGCCGAAGCGTTGCGCATCGCAAAATTGACCGGCAAATCATTTTCGATTTGCATTGCGATATCAGGACCTTGATTCGCCAAAGTAGCAGGCAGAAGAGTACCCATATTAACAAGCTTGAGATTGACATTGATGCCCGTCACCGAAGTGAAATTTTCATCAATCATCGCCTTCATGGTGTTGGCTTGATCTCGTCCGCTTCCAATCCAAACCGTAATCGATTTTTGCTCGTCATTTTCAGAAATATTTCCGATCTGGTTGTAATCGGTGAAGAACGAGGATATGAAAGTCGATGTCTGATGCTTCAACTTAGAAGTAAAGCCCATTCCTTTCTTCGGCCACTTCTTTCCAGGTGATGCTACATAAATCGCATCGATCTCAAGCGGCTGCTGCCTTGCCTGCTGAACCCATGTGCCAAGTCCGCCAGTATTTGTTTTGTATGCCCCGAGCCTTCTCGGAACCGTCTCCGGCTTTTCAATCATTTCGTCCAATTGAACGGCCATCGTTTTGAGAAGGGCTTCTTGGTCACTGGATTGTCCGGATAATTTGACAAGCTGTTTGGCAATGTCTTTAAGACGTATACTTTCTTCATCAAATACCTTAAGCAAGTCAGGAATTTTTTTGTCTATCTGATAATCTCGGTATTCATCTGGTTTCGTTCCTGTAATCATCAATATTTTGCGATACATTTCATTCAGATTATAAAGACTGCCTTCGACTTCTCGGATTAATGGCGCGAATTCGCCAAGGCTAACCTCGAGCCTGAGCGTATGTTTGCCTTTTTCCAAACGATACATATAGGGAGAATCGCCGCCCATCACATCAAGCCGATAAGCGCTTTTATAGCGGAAGGCAACTTTTTCCATTTCCTTAAAAGGAATTTCGCCGTCGATGGTCAATCTTCGAGTCGAGTAAATGCCTCTGACGTAATTCTGTTGTGTCTTAAATGCAATATTGTAAAATCCCGTTTCTGGAACGTCGATTTCCCATTCCATCCATTGGCCCGGAAGGCGCCAATTTAGGCCGCCGATGGTATTGATTTTTATTTTCGAAGCGCTATACGGGGTTACAGCAGCACTTGAACGTTCGCTGAGAGGATATAAGGTTGGCGATGATTTCGCAATCGAGGCTTCCCCTTCAACCGTTATCAATTGGCCCTCCGTCGCCTTCATGCCCTTCGCTTCATATTGTTGAAGCACTTGATCGTAGGTTAATGGCGAAGGCTGTTGAAATAATTTCAAGCGCTTAACGACCATCGGTTCCCTTGTCGATTCAAGCGCAATCGTATGTTTGCCCTGCGAAAAATAAAATAGGAATGGCTCGTTCTCATATCCGTCTGAATCTTGAAACGACTTTTCGCTCCATCTTGGCTTTTCTACTTGCTTTGGTCTTAGTTCGTTGCCTTGGTTGTCTCGTACAACCTCAGACTTCTGATTATTCCAAATACGGTCAAACTGTAAGAAAGCAGCTTCCCTGAAAGGACGTTCTCCATCAATGCTCAAATCCCGTTCGATAGCCGAGCTTTTCCCTTCAATAGGATAATAGAGCAAGGACAAATGATATAAACCCGCTTCATGCACATCGAAAGACCATTCCAGTGTGCCTGATTCCCCTGTTAATAGGGAGGTTCCGTCCATCCCCTCGAAATCTTCAAGCTTCTTAAATTCAGTCCCTTCCACACGGGAATATTTTGCTGCTTCCAATATAATCTCTCGCTCTGGTCTCGCAGCCGCTTCATATTGCGATAAATAATCATGATATTTTTGTTCATTATAGGACGATTTTTTGTTAGATTCAGTGCTGACTGTATCCTCCATTAAAGCAAGATTCGGACTTCCGACTGCCTGTACCTTAGGTACTGAAGGAAGTGCAATGAATACCGCCAAAACAAAAGGGACTATCTTCCTTGCCACATTGGTTAGCCGCAAATTGCTAATCACCAGAAGTCCTCCTTACAAGCGTAAACGGTGTCTCCGTCCTTAGGCGGGGCAGCTTACGTTTTATGGTGAAATATAAGACTGTATATCTTCATTCATTTATTTTCTGCGTGATCATACTAGCGGGGGAGGTTACATAGACATCCCCCGCCTGTACATTAAGATCGGTGCGTATGTTTACTTGCCAAGCTTGGCTATGGAAGCTTCTGCTTCCGGCTTATATTTCTCTGCAGTCGCAGTAACCGATTGATTATTCACAAGAATATCGGTCAGAAACTTTCCGGTAGGAAATTCAGGATAAGCGTCGTCCAGCAAAATTTGCCCAGTGCCAGTGATATGATCACGCTGCATGGCAACGTCTTCCTCATGATTGTAGAGACCTTCCAGCCACTCTTGGCTAGGGAACTCTTCCGTTTGAGTGATGTCAAATGTTTCTTCATAAATCTGGTAAACCAACTGCGCATCCTTAACGCCTTTTGGAATAAACTTCGCGGCTTGACCTGGGTTAGCATAGGTTACTTCCGGACTTCCTTGCGGACCGTTTGGAATTGGCACAACGCCGATATCAAAGGTTAATTCGCCGATATTCCAAGCCGGGGCCTGAAACATTGCTACGTCGCCGTCTTTAAAGGTATTAAATTCTTCATAATTCATTCTGTCGCCAGTTTTTACTTTAACAACGTTCTCCGTATTGTATAAACGGTTTATAAATTCAGCTGCCTCAATCGTTTTTGGATCTGTCAAGCCTTGAACGCCAGTCGCCTCGTCAACGATTTTCCCGCCGTTTGCGGCAGTAAAGTTACGAAAAATATCAGTTGACCAGCCGGAAAAGCCATACACGTCATTTTTGCCGTCATTATCTGTATCCTTTGTCGCCAGCTTAGCGATTTCTAAAAACTTATCCCAGTTCCAAAGCCCGCCTGTGTATAGTTCTTGAAGATCTGGAAGCCCAAGCTTTTTGAACAAATCCCTGTTGTAGTGCATAGCTGTTCCGCCTGCGCCCGGGTTGTCGAATGCATAAACCTCGCCGGCAATAGGAGGAGCTTTCGCCATTAGGTTTGCTTCATTGTTGATATTATTAGCCGTTGTCGTATATTCACTAATCGGAAGCAGTTGGCCTTTCAAAACTGCAGGCAGTGCTGCTTTATATTCCATTTGAACGATGTCGGCAAACGGTTCACCTGTCAAAACGGTAGCCGTGAATTTAGGCATGTATTCTTCAAAAGGAACGTTTACGAATTCAATTTTAACGTTATATTTTTTCTCTACTTCTTCAATCTTTGCTAGTCGCTCTTTCTCAGAGGTTGTTGTTCCAGCTGGCTTCAAATCCCACCATGCTGCGATTCTGATCACGCGGCCACCCATATCCACTGGCTCCGGCGTCGCTGTTGCTTCCTCAGGAGCTGCTGTCGCATCTGTGACAGCGCTTTCTTTTGGTTCGTTATTCGTTCCTTTATTTCCGCCGTTCTCACCGCTGCAAGCTGTAAGAATAAGCATGAAACATAACACCAAAATAGATAACCCTTGTATTTTTCTCATGACCGAACCTCCCGTTTTTTACATTCATCAGTTGGTATAACGTAATCACTTTCATTTTAAAACGCTTGCATAACATACGAAAAAAATTTCACCTCAAATCCAACAAGCAATCACCTCATTTTTGTTTTGTTTTGTTTTGTTATTTAGTTTTGTTATTTTTATGCATAACAAATGTATCACCGATAACAAATTTGGTCAATTGTTTTTTATTTGTTATTCGTAATAACAAAATTGAGTTTCTTTGATGCACACACTTTATCGTTTGTGCGCTTGTAATCCACAAAAAAACCCGTTATATTATATCAAATAACAAAATAACAAAATATAAAATTTCATTAATGAAATAAGATGAATGATTCCTTGATGAGGAAATAATCTCACAAACTATGAAAACAAAATAAGGTAGGATGACAATCATGAGGCGTAAAGTAACCATTCAATCTATTGCTGATTATACGGGGCTATCAAAATTCGCGGTTTCTAGAGGACTATCCGGAAAATCAGGCGTAAGCCCGCAAACAAGAGAGCTTATACTAAGAGCGGCAGGACAGCTCGGTTTTTTTAAGGATACACAGGCCGCACCCGTTCCAAAAGAACTTCTGGACATTGAATCGCGGAGTTGGTCAGGTACGATTCTTGTGCTTTTTCCGAATGTGCGGTATCAGAATACTGATTCGTTATATTGGGGTCCGATTTTTAACGGCATCTCCCTAAGGCTCAATCAGAAAGGCATGAACATTTTAACCTTAACCGAGCCAACGGATGACTCCATGTTTTCTCTGTTGAATCCCGAAGCAATTATGGGAATAATAACAGTCGGATCAATTTCCACGCCTGTTTTGTTAGACATCAAAAGATTAGGCATACCAGTCGTGATGGTGGACCATTATGATCCAAAATTTTATTGCGATTCTATTTTCACGGATAACCTATCCAGCATGAGAGAGATTATGAGTTCCGTTATTTCAAAAGGATACAAAAGCTATCAGTTTATAGGTAACATCAGAGACGCACAAAGTTTTTACGAACGGTATCTTGGATTCCGCTCTTCTCTTGAAGACCATGATATCGAATTAAAACAGATCCCCTCGCTAAAGGGACCTGAGATCGATACTTTCCATGATACGTTTAAGGCTGCTGTCTTAGAGCATGGCTTGCCTGAGGTGTTCGTCTGCGCCAATGACACATTTGCATTATTCGCATTGGATACCTTGAGGGATATGGGTATGGAGATACCTGAAAATCTTGTTTTTACCGGCTTCGATAATACGCATCCGCAAATACCATTTTTGGCAACCGTAAATGTCGATAAGGAGCTGCTAGGAAAACGGGCTGTTGATCAAATGCTTTGGCGCCTGCTCAATCCCGCCACAAGCTATGAGAAAATACTTATTCAAGCAGAGGTTATGGTAAGAAATTAATGCATATTAAAGAAGGTTTATCTTTAAAGCTTTTACGCCTTAAAGCTAAACCTTCTCTTTTGATGTTTCTCAACTCCGTCAGCCTATTCCATTCAATCAAAAATAGAGAATCAGCCAGCCTCGCTTTATCTCACAGATTAGGCTACGAGAGAATCGTTATTGCAACACTACGCTATCCACAAAAACGGCAGATGTTCCGCTGGAGTTCGTTGGTGACAGAAACTGAACGCCAATTTCTCTCACATCGCCTAAATTGGATACTCCGGAAAGACTTAAAGAGAGTGTTGATGTCCCAGTCGCATTTATATTCACAGTTCCAGAATCGTACCAAGTATAGCTGGATCCCGTCTTAATGAACAGCTTCGCCTGCAGACCGCTTCCTACACTTCCCCAAGCAGCATGCTTCACTTTAGCAGAAATCGCGGACTTACCGCTGAAATTGTTTGAACCTGTATATTGCAGCGTAAATTGACCACCGCCGAGCGTGACATCAGCCTTTAATGAGCTGCTCCCAGTTGCAGCCCAATCGGTAACCGACCAAGGACCGCCAGTAACGTTTAAGGCCGTCCACCCCTGCGTATTACCGCTTTCAAAATCATATAAGGCCGAGCTGTTTCCATTAAATACTGTTGCCTTTACGGATGTGGCCCAAATCCCGTTTGTTCCGTTAATAATAAGATTCCCCCAAGTTGTAGGCGTTTGCCAATCACTAGTCGTCATATCCAGCCAAGCATTGCCCGAATCATTCCCTGTCCATGACCAAGCCATGTAACCAATTCCTTTAGCTTGGCTCTGATTCATAATCTCTTGAGCATTGACCTGACTGCCAAGATTATTGTTTCCATTATTGTAGTTATAACCAAACTCCCCTATCATGACAGCCAATCCTAAATTTTTGATCGCTTGGAGCTCGGTCCCAATTTTACTGGAATCGTTCCATGAACCGTACATATGAATGGAGAACATGATGTTATGATCCGGGTCATGCGCAAGAAGCGCATTGCCGTATGCTTTTATAGGTGAAGCATTTTGTCCCCAACCCGAACCGTCAACAATAATTGTATTATGAATGCCCGCATTTCGAATCGTCGAAATTGCTGTTTTATAAGCATCGCGCCATGCGATGTCCGAGAGACTGTGATCCCCCCATTCATTGGCGATATTAACCAACACATATTTTTCATTGCTCGTCAAAATAGATTTCACCGCACTGCTGGCAAAGTAATTGGCCATATCATTTAAACCGGATGCGCTGTTAGAGCCTGTAACATCATGCAATTCAACGATTGCAATCATTCCTAGCTCCTTGCAGCGATCAATAATTTGTTGTAAACGCGATGCTGAGCCGCTCGTCGACCATACGATTCGGACAGCATTCACTTTTTTGGAGCTAATTGTGCTTAGAGCGTTATAAGCTTGTGTATCGAACCAAGCATGAGCGTTATTGACACCACGAATGACAAAATTATTGCCGTTGGCATCCTTCAAATTGGTACCGCTTACATAAAATCCGTTTGCTGCATGGGTTTGCTCACTAGCGATAAATGGAACAACTAAAGCCAAAATAATGGCAACCATAAATGTCATTCTTATTTTCCTGATTATCATAATATCTAAATCCCTCCAACTATTTTTATATTTTGCCTTGCTTCCTTAGTGTTCAATCTGGATGATAGTAGAAAAATATTTTACTATTTTTTCTTGCGAATCACCCCCTTCATACCGTTCCACTTGCATATTTCTACATCATATTAGATAGAACTGCTTTCTTAGCTTTTCGAATAGCCACCTCCATCCGCTCGAATTATAAAGCGCTTACAATAATACATCTCCTCTTATCCTCTTAACGGTAATTAGAGAGCTAAACTTCGCCACAAATTTCGTTATCAAAAACATAACATAAATAACATATGTTATGCAATAGTATTTTTAAATAACAAAACAAACATTTGTTATGATATTCACAAGCTTGGTAACGTTAAATCTGATCTTGTTCCCAATGTAAAGATCGCATCGTTTCAACCTATCGGACCATGTCCAATAGGTCCCAGGCATCCAATTCTTACTAGGCATCATAGGTGACCTCCACCTGAGCAAGCACTTTCTTCTCCTTGTAAATCTCTTTCTGTAAATCATGATCATCACCAGCCAGTTAGCTTAGCCCATTTGAATAGACAAAAACACCGCTCCAAACTGAAACGAGATCATTTTCTATCATTTTACTAGAACGTATATCTCTTTTAATGTCATCAATGTACGAAGCATACCCAGGTGTTTCTGCTGTAATTCAGTCATCCAGTGGCTCAATTCCCCAAAACCTTCCATGCTGGTCGAACAGCGAAATTTGATATTCATCGTTGTAATCGGAAATGTTGCTCGTGGCAATATGAATCGTTAAATGGCATTAGATTGACTTGAATTTGAATCAGTAGGATTAAATCGGCGCCAAAATCACCGGCAGCTTGCTTCACTTCCACCTTATAACCGTGGGATATAAAAAGATGACCTAGATACTTCTCAAACTGCCGTCCCTCCATCTTGTCGACTTCTGCTATACCGGCTCTCTTTAATGGCTCTGTCTGTTTATGATTAATCGAGGATATAATAAAGGTATAAACAGCCAAAATAGCACCTGCAGCAATACCAGCAGCTATGATTGATGAAGTATACGAGTAGGCTCCCCATCCAGCCCCTAACATAAGTAACAGAAGCAGTCCTGTAATGGATCTAATTCTTCCTTTTTTTTCTCCACCTGGACATTTTTGTTTCCTCTTTTTCGTCTAAGTTATATATCGGAATGTAATTAAGGAAATGATGCCCTTACATTTGAAAATGAAGAAAATGTTAGTTTACAAATTAAAGAAGGTGATGTAGCAAACGCTACATCACCCCGACGATCTCCATTCTTACCAACCCTTATGAAATTCGAAAAACGACGTCCAGCTATCTTTAATTTGAATGGTGACGTCCGTTTCTTTCACTACACCGTTTGAATAGGTGGCTTTAAACGTAAGATATAATCTCCATCCTTCAGCGACTCTAGTTTTACCTGCGCTTGCTTCGCACCAATGAATCCATTCCAAGCTTTTTGATCGGTGGATCCTAGGCTTGTGCTACCAATTCTCGCAGCTGCTACGTCGACCTTGGTTGCCTTTGTTGTGCTCGTGCCTGTATCGGACCCCATAGGAAGCCGTCGTTCGCCCTAGCCCTCCAGTAATATAAACCGTCAGCCAGCACCGGTGGCGTGTAACTTGTTGACGGTACAGCCGTTTCGGTACCGACTACCTTAGCAGCGTCCGACACGCGAAACACTTCATAATCAATCGCACTTATTGAATGGTTTTCTGGATCTACTGTAAAGACACGCAGCTGCGGCCGGTTAATCATGGTATAGATCGGATTTGCTGTATCGATGCCGTTATACGACAATAAATGTGTCTCTGGAGGCATATCCAAAACAAAATAGCGGATATTACTTAGATTTGACCAGACCCCTTTTGAGTAGACCTGACCTTGTACCTTTACGACTCTTCCAGGTTGTATGAGACCCTCGATGAGCTTAAAGCTTTTTTCTGCACCGGCGTAATCGATGTTCAGGGCAATTTCGTTGTTATCAACGTAGTTCAACGATAACCGATACTGCTCTTGCGGATCGTTCTCCTGGTCCACGTATGTCCAAGTAATCGTAGGATCCTTGGCGAGTACGGTTGGTGCTGAGGCTGATATTCCCCCTGGGTACGTAATGGTCATGACCGGCTTCGTCTGATTATCCACAGGTAACGAAAGTCGGGTTCATTCCGATAGAAGCTCTTCAGTCGGCTACCGCAAAACTGGCCCGTTGCTTTGGTCTTAACGATCGTGGTCGTATTGCCGAAGGTTGCGCGCTGACCTCTTTTTAGTAACCGGTGATCCGAAACAACCAATATCTCAGATACCTTGTCGATCAAATACGTGTGGTTCAAAGGTATGCAACAACGATATATTAATCAGAATCGATATCCCCGTAAAATGTCGTCAGAGCGATTGCATACGCTATTAAGGAACTAGGTAATGCCAATGTAAACGAAATAATTACATGGCCGCCCCCTACAAACATATAAAACATTAATCGCCCTCGACATTCTAAGCCAGTGATGAAGGCCGTTATTTCCGGTCCGCATACCCGGTCTCCATGTTTTCATATGTTTTACTATCAACGGTATTTGTGATAAGTGTATTGTGATGGAAAAATTTTAAACTTTTATTTTAAATTATCAAACTTCGTTTTAAGTCTACACGTGTACGTGGACGACGTGAAGCCGATTTAATCGAAATCAAAATATTAATAAACGCCCCGGGAGCTTAAGCTTCCGGGGCGTTGTTCATGAGCTTCCCTTCTATTCCTTTTGTTGCGCCAGCATGTTCAACAGTACCGATACCGCTTCCGCTCGAGTCGCGCGCGAATCGCCGTTGAACATATTGTCGCCCGGGCCTTTCATGATACCTAACTTCCTCATGGCCTCTGCCGCGCCCTTCGCCCATGAAGGGATGCTTGCATCGTCCGCGAAGCCGGTCGTGGCATTTGAATCAACCGCCAGCTTCAACGCTTTCGAGATCATTGCTGCCATCTCCGCGCGGGTAACGGGGGCGCGCGGACGGAAAGTACCGTCTTCGTAACCGTCAACGAGGCCTGCTTGCACCGCTCGCACGACAGCGTCTTTCGCCCATGTCGGAATGCTCGCCTTATCCGCGAAATCCGTTTTCATTCCTACGGCTGGTAGCTTCAAAGCATTCATCAGCATGACAACGAATTCCGCGCGAGTAACCGAATGGTTAGGTTTGAACGTTCTATCGGCGTAGCCTTTGACCCATCCTTCGCCGATCGCCTGCTTGACGAGCTTCTCCGCCCAGTGGCCCGAGATATCGTCGAATTCAATGTCCGCCGCGGGCTCGTCGGATACGGCGAACACGGCGTATTTCGTAAAGTGATCGACTTCGACGACGATTTTATTGCCGTTGACAACGCCGCCGACTTCCACCCAAACCTTCTTCGCTTCGTCGTAATAATACACGGCCGCTTTCTGGTTTGGACCGATCGCTTTCGCGTCGAACGCGAAAGTCAGGGTGACCGGCTTCAAGAAATTTTCCGAGAAGTTTTTCAAAATCTCGTAGACCGGACTCGCCAAAACGTCATCTTCCGTTAAGAGTCCTTGCGCGTCCAGCAATCTATCGATGGTTAGCTTCAGTTCTTTGTCCGTGGCGTTCGCCGGAATGTCGATCGTTACTGCATTCTCGTAACGAACTTCGCCTGTCTTGCCTACGGGAAGCAGAAGCTCGCCAATCTCCACGACGACTTTGCCGTTATCAGGCTTCGCCGGAACGCCTACTTCGTGATCAGCCACAATCGCCGTCCACTTTGCGTACAGCGTCACGTTCGAAGTTACCGTATCCGTGCCGAATTGCCACTCCGTAGAGCCAGCCGCTTCCTTGTACCAGCCCACGAAGGTGAAGCCGGCTTTCGTTGGATTCGCTGGAGCCGCGATCTTCGCTCCTGCGCTCACGCCAGCCGAGTCCGCAACCGCGCTTCCTCCTTGCGAATCAAATGTCACCGTGTACGTTGGATTCGCCGTCCACTTTGCGTACAGCGTCACGTTCGAAGTTACCGTATCCGTGCCGAATTGCCATTCCGTAGTGCCAGCCACTTCCTTGTACCAGCCCTCGAAGGTAAAGCCCGCTTTCATTGGATTCGCTGGAGCAGTGATCTTCGCTCCCGCGCTAATATCGGTCAAGCCCGCAACCACGCTTCCTCCTTGCGAATCAAAGGCTACCGTGTACGTCGGATTCGCCGTCCACTTCGCGTACAGCGTCACGTTCGAAGTTACCGTATCCGTGCCGAATTGCCATTCCGTAGTGCCAGCCGCTTCCTTGTACCAGCCCTCGAAGGTGAAGCCGGCTTTCGTTGGATTCGCTGGAGCCGTGATCTTCGCTCCCGCGCTCACGCCGGTCGAGTCCGCAACCGCGCTTCCTCCTTGCGAATCAAATGTCACCGTGTACGTTGGATTCGCCGTCCACTTCGCATACAGCGTCACGTTCGAAGTTACCGTATCCGTGCCGAATTGCCATTCCGTAGTGCCAGCCGCTTCCTTGTACCAGCCCTCGAAGGTGAAGCCGGCTTTCGTTGGATTCGCTGGAGCCGTGATCTTCGCTCCCGCGCTCACGCCAGCCGAGTCCGCAACCGCGCTTCCTCCTTGCGAATCAAATGTCACCGTGTACGTTGGATTCGCCGTCCACTTTGCGTACAGCGTCACGTTCGAAGTTACCGTATCCATGCCGAATTGCCACTCCGTAGAGCCAGCCGCTTCCTTGTACCAGCCCACGAAGGTGAAGCCGGCTTTCGTTGGATTCGCTGGAGCCGCGATCTTCGCTCCTGCGCTCACGCCAGCCGAGTCCGCAACCGCGCTTCCTCCTTGCGAATCAAATGTCACCGTGTACGTTGGATTCGCCGTCCACTTTGCGTACAGCGTCACGTTCGAAGTTACCGTATCCGTGCCGAATTGCCATTCCGTAGTGCCAGCCACTTCCTTGTACCAGCCCTCGAAGGTAAAGCCCGCTTTC
>NZ_JACHXW010000036.1 GCF_014192395.1 Paenibacillus endophyticus
TACTTGTTATCGCTTTTTCGCTTATCCCGAAGGATTTGCGAGGCAGTTGTTACTCGTTGTTCAGTTTTCAAAGAGCAATCTTTTCTTTCGTTTGTAACGCTTGTTTTGCTTGTCGTCCGCATGTTTCTCTCGGCCGGAATTAGAATATATCACGTATGCGCCCATAAGGTCAAGCGTTTTTTAAAACTTTTTGATTTTTTTTGTTTAAAGCTGTCGTTTCCTGCTTATGTTGTCGTGCTTGCTTGCAGCTCTCGCCAGACTTTCTTATTGCTGTACTTCCGTTCAGAGCTAATATCAACGCCAAACCACTCCGGTGCTTGGAACGCATTCGCCGCTTCCACTGAATCAAACTCAACCTCAAGCACAGACAGTTCGATCTGATCATACGTGTCTATTTCAATTATCCTGCCATCCCATTCCGCCGTAATCCGGTTTTTCGTCAGCGGTACGAAACCAAAGGCTTTGACGATCTGCTCATAGATCGACTCCGATATGTTATATTCAATTTCCTCGCGCGACAAGCCATTGCCAAGCTTAAAGGTGTGCGTATACGAGACATCACCGCTCCCCAAGTCTACAATGCGACGTACACGAAGCTCTTGATTCTCGTCAATGGCCAGATAGGTTTGCTCAATCCTTTGCTCCGAAACAAGATGCAGCTTTGCCTGCTCTACTAATGCGCTCGGAAATGCAGGAAGAAGAAACTTGCGTTCGATTTCTAATGACATCATGAACTGCCCCTTTACTCTTCATTTTCTTCTAGAAAAAGCTCATGGAGCATTTTCTCTCTATTGTTGATAAATTGCTTCATCAAGATGAAATGATCGGTTTCCTCCAAAGTCATCCGCTCAATTCCCTCAGAAGATAAATTATAAATGACTGAGTCGGGATAAGCCATTAGAATCGGCGAGTGTGTGGCGATAATGAATTGCGATCGTCTCTGTACCAGCTCATGGATGCGCGAGAGCATGGCCATTTGGCGAAAAGGAGAGAGAGCCGCCTCTGGCTCATCCATCATATAGATGCCGTTCCCGCTAAAGCGGTTGAGAAACGTTGCGAAAAACGATTCGCCATGCGACTGCTGATGCAGCGACTTCCCGCCGTAAGAGTCAATAATGCGCGGGCTTCGTCCGCCCTCACGGTCCATTTGATCAATATTAGTTGCCACATTGTAATAGCTTTCTGCACGGAAGAAGAAGCCGTCCCTCGGTTTATTTACGCTCCGCACCAGCCTCAAGTGCGCATGCAGCTCGGAATGCGTCGCTTCCGTCGAGAAATTGAAATTGATCGTTCCGCCCTCCGGATTAAAGCCTAGTCCAATAGCCATCGCTTCCAAAAGCGTTGATTTGCCCATCCCATTCTCCCCAACAAGATACGTTACCTTCGGATGGAATTCCAGCTCCTCTAGATTGCGTATGGCACTTAGATGAAAAGGGTACATATCGAAACTAGGTACGGATTCCCTAAGAAGCTTTATGCTTCTTAAATACAGACCTTGCTGGCTTTGTCTCAAGGCACGCGCCTCCCGCTCGATCAAGTCATTTTATGCAAAATCCATGCTAGCCGCAGCATTTTTTGAACTTTTTCCCGCTTCCGCAAGAGCAAGGATCGTTTCTTCCGATTTTTTTCCGAGTCTGAAGGTCGATAACATCCGCACTGGCTGCTTGGCTCGGCACTTGATTCAGCAGGAGGCTTGCACTTGCCCGTTTAGCGGACAGCTCCTCCGGCGAATAGCCTTTGATCGCCCATTGCTTCGTACTGTTCATCAAAGGAACCAATAGATTCGTAATCGCGTTCGCCATTTCCAAATTCGGAATATCGATGAATTCCCTCGTAGCGCCAAGAACCTCAGCCAATGAGCTTCCGTTTTTGGCCGCATCGACGCAGGTTTCAGCCATCAATTCCGCTTCTGCCCGATCGATCTCATAACGGTGCAGCACAAAACGAACAAGATTCATATATGGGGTACTGCGTTCTACATATTCCGGCTCGCCTGCTTTCAACAGCTGCTGCTTCGTAAACGGACAGAAATCCAGATCATTCCGAAGCGACCGTTCCCTCATAATACCCTCTGGATTCTCGCATAGCATACTTGATACAAGCTGATCTTCACCGAATGTAAAAGTATCATAATAACATTCAGCCTCTAGCAATATATGGTTGAGCTCATAGGCTACGCTGCTGTCATCAGTCTCAGTAATAATAAAGGATTGAAGCTCGTCTAAGGTCAGAACGCCATAGTAGAACATTAAGCCATGCGTAAGTCGAATCCATTCCGTATTGCGGCTAACGTTCGGATGCTCCTGCAGTGATGTTGTTTCTTTAAAATAAGCAACCAACTCTACAGGCATTAATACAACATGCTTGCCTTCCCACGTTCCTGAGAATAGAATACCCCGCTCACGGAAGTAATCATATTGTTGTAACTCAAGCAACGGCTTATCCCAGATGCCGTCGTTCTTCACTATCTTCTGAAGAAGTTTAAGCCTGTTATAGTCAAAGCTGTCAATGACTTCAGACAGGTGCTCTGAAATTTTTTCCGACAGCTTTTCCACAAGACCTTGCTTGTTAAGCGAGCTCAGATTGCTTATTTTCAAATTTGTGCGAATACTCGTCAATTGCTGCTTAGACAAGGCTCCTAGCGCATCCGCAAAGGAGAGCGGATAAGAGAGCTCAGGCCATAGTTTTTCCAATGTTTTATCAAGCTTCATAGTCATGGTAATCTCCTAAATCATAGACGTATTTCATGCTTTTCTACCAATAATAAAGGCAATCCCAAAAGACATGCAGGTTCAAAGATAACAAAAATAGCGGTTGGAATCAATGAAAAGCTGTTTTTACCAACAAGCCTATCTTGTCCGTTCAGCCTAATCGCGATAGATTTCACCACACTCTTCTACCCATAATAAATAGGCTGTCCTCGCGAGCTTACAGCCCAACGAAGACAGCCTATTGTGCTGAACTACGCATCATTTCTCCACATTCTTAACAGTTAACAGCGAATTCAGGTGCTCGAGCAAATTCCCGCCGCCGGTCAATGAAATATTGCCGATTTTCTCGCATATTTTTTCAAGAAACTCAAGCTCTTTCAGCCGGTACAGCGTGCCGTTCTCATCCATCAGCTTAGCCGTGTTAAGCAAGCTGCGCGTTGAAGCCGTTTCCTCGCGGCGAGTGATCAGATTGGCCTGCGCCTTTTTCTCCGCAAGTAGAACTGTATTCAAAATGTCCTTGACGTCACCGGGAAGAATGATGTCTTTCAAGCCCGCCGATATAAATTGCACGCCGTAATGCTCCTTCTGCTCGTTTAGACGCGAGAGAACAAATGCAGCGATTTCCTGCTTCATGCGCAGCAGGTCATCCAGCTTCAATGTACCGACGTACTCACGCAATATAAGCTGCAGCAAAATATACACCTGATCCTCGAAGCCTTTGATCTGAATCGCTTTTATGGGATCAACAACCTTATACTGGCACACGAAGTTAAGCCGCAGCGTCACTTTATCCTCTGTCATGATTTCTTGGCCGGTCATGTCCAGCTGAAGCTGGCGCAAATCCAATGTTTTCACTTGAACGCTTGTCGGACCCTTCCAGAAAAAGTATCTGCCCGGGCGAAGCTCGCTCTGCAGCGCATTATTATAGAAAAGGAGGCCTGTCTCGTAGCTGGCAACCTCGATGGTTTGCATATAGCCTTGCAGCTTGCCGAGCAAGGAACGGTCAATCTCCTCTGATATTTCCGGGTTTCGAATATCAACGCGTATAAATGTATGTTTTTTCATGACATTCCAGAAAGCATACAGTCCCGCCGTTAGCAGGCCGTTGAATTTGCCATCTTCAAAATGCAGCACATACTCGTAATCTTGAACATCTGCGATCGTCAACTCTGAAGTCAACTGCTCATCATGCAAAAATAGCTGAAGCTCCTTATTGGGAACGGAAAAGCGCTTAGCTACATGTTGGATGACTACTGATTCGTCCGAAAAACTCATATGGCGATATACACCGGGCTGAAGCCGTTTGACATAGCTGCCTTTTTTGAAAAGCAGGCCGCGCTCATCGTCTTTAATCGTTATTTTTCTGAACATAAATAACACCTCTTTACCACTTTTTAGGGTAGCCTTCCTGGCAGGAGCTCTCATGCAGCGAGGCCGGAATCAGGCTTAAGAAAGAAGCTCTGCAGCATTGTGACATCGCTATCGCCAGCCGCATTCGGATGCAACTCCATCCGCTGCTTGCTCGCTTTTGCTTGGTCATAAGGGGCTGCCCGCTCCAATCGGTATCCACCGATTTCATAGGCTTTGCCGCATCGAGCGCATACAGCCAGCTCTGAGAGCACCTGGGGAAGGTTCGTTAGTACACCGTTTTTTTCTCCTTTGGAGGGAGTCATAAATTCTCTACCAGAGAGTTATCGCGGATAAGGCGATACCAAGGGATTCGAACCCTTACATGGGGAGATTCCGCCGAGATGGCCGTACAGCATACAGGCGCATAGGATGCGCGAGCACTGCGGGATTATATAAAATCCCTGCCAAGGTACGCCATTCGTGCATGAACCTCATCTATTATTGATGTTATCTTTAATAGCAATAGAAATAAATTAAATGCCCTTAATCGCAGCCATTGGCTTGCATTTGGCTACTACATCGGCTAAAGATGCGCCAACGATGCTGTCGATAATTTGGTCTACATCTTTATAGGCCTGCGGACATTCATCGAGAATCGTCTGTAAGGATGCATGATTGACGAGAATTTCGTCCTCTGTGCCAACCTTTAGCGATTGCTCGAACTCATCGACCGTTACCAGCTGCTTCGTTGCCTTTCGGGATCTTGCGCGCCCAGCACCATGGCAGATGGAGTAGAAGTTTTTCAGGCCTTCCTCTTTGCCCACCATAATGTAGGAGGACGTCCCCATCGAGCCAGGAATAAGAGCCGGGTGCCCCGTTTCCTTATAGACAGGCGTATTCAGGAAATGCCCGGGCGGAAGCGCGCGTGTCGCGCCTTTGCGGTGAACGAGCATCGGCTGGTTGCGGTGGAACTCTTTTAGCGCATAATTGTGCATGAGATCGTAAAGAACCGGCATTTCGAGACTCGCTCCGAATATTTCACGGAAGGCTTCACGAACGCCGAACGCGATCATATGCCGATTGCTAACGGCGAAATTAAGCGCAGAATACATAAGGTTCAAATATGTTTGCCCTTCTTGGCTGTTAATGGGTGCATAAATCAGGTTCGGATCCGGATTGCTGACTCCCCACTGATTCATGGCTTCCTTGATCGTCTTGTTATGCTCCCGTCCAACCATGCCGCCCCAAGAGCGTGATCCGGAATGGATCATGACGACAACCTGACCGTCGAACAAGCCCCATTTTTCCGCAACGTCCTTGTACGCTTCATTGATTTCCAAATACTGAAGCTCTATGAAATGGTTGCCGCTGCCAAGCGAACCTAGCTGCCCCCGCGCATATTTCAAAATTTTTGGAGGCAGCTGGTTGAGGTAGCTGGCATCAAACCCAAATTTGGATTGCTCCACATGCGTCAGCCATTGGTTATCCGGTACATATTTCTCTGGCAATCCATGCAAGCCAAGCTCTACTACGCTCATGACGTCGATATCTTCATAGTTGGAATTTTTCCGTTCATTCGTCGGAACGTACTTCTCAATGGCTTCTATGAGCGCTCTGCGCAAAGCCTTATCCATCAAATCACGCTTATGCAGCGAAGTCGTATGAACCCTCATTCCGCATCCGATGTCCGAGCCTACGATCGAGGGAGACACGCAGCCGTTTTTCATGCTCCATACTGCCGTCGTTCCAATGCAAGTACCGATGCCGACATGTGCATCAGGCGTGTAGCTCATATATTGATTTCTCGGAATTTGCAGGTTATTGTCAGCCATTTCGTATACCTTGTCTCCGAATGTTTGGAGCACCTCATCGTTTGCAAATACGTGAAGCCGTCCGTGCTCAAGCTCTATTTCATGGTGATTGCCGCCATGCTTCTTATGTTGTATCAGCATTGTCGTCCCTCCAGCCTTTCTTCTTTTACTCCGGCGCGTCGCCTTCTTATGAGCTTTACTTTGCCTGAATGCAGCATGCTTGAACATGGCGTAAGTATGACGACCAAGGAAAATTTTCCTTTTCATTCAAATCCGCGGGCTTCCTGTTATGATAGATAGATATGATCGTTAAGGACCGGAGGAACTGCTATGGCCAGAGAAAGCTTCGATAAGGAAATCCAATTTTTACGCATGCTGGTGCTTACGAGCGGAGCCTACAATCGTCAGCAATACGCGGATAAACTCGGCATATCCGTGCATACCTTCGACAAAACGATTAAGCGGCTCAAAGAAATCGTAAACGCCGTCTATCAAAAGGCTCCAGCCGCGAGCGGCAAGGAACTCGCCGAGACGATACGCTACAGCTATCTGGATTCCTCGGATCCCATGCTGCTGTTTCTGTTTCGCGCCAAATCGCTGAAAGAATCGGAAAGCCAGCGCCTGTCCTTACTGCTTGCTGCCTTGCACGATGAAGCAATGACCGTAAGTGAGCTTCTGGACCTATGCTGCTCCAGCATGCCCGCGGAGCTATCGCTGCCTGACGAGAAGACCATCCGCGGCGATCTCAAATATTTGGAGCAGGTTGGCGTTATCAAGCGAGCGACCGGAGCACGTCCCTACCGCTATCGAATCAACAATGACTTAGTCCGCGAGCTGTCCCATGACGAGCTTCAGGATCTGTATGATTTCGTGGATATCATGGCGAATACCCAGCTGCCTTCCGTGCAAGGATACTTGCTGCGCGACGGACTCAAAAAGCATATCGGCCGGGAGAAGGAAGACCTCGGCCGCACGGACTCCTTCTTATATAAATATCACTATTACTCACGCTTATTGGATGAGGCTCATCTATTCACGCTGCTAAGCGCGATTCGCAGCCGCAGCTGGGTCAGCTTCCTTTATTTCTCGCCCAAGAAAGAAACGAGCTACGCCTCCAAAAATACAAATCCGCTATTCGAAAAGGATACAGACGGACTTCAAGAAACGATGCTTCCGCTTAAGGTCATCTACGATCATCAATATGGGCGCTGGTACCTGCTTGGCCATCATCCGCGCAGCGGCATCAAAAAATATCGTTTGGAGGGGCTGACCCAGATTGCCGAAGGAACCACTGCCGAAGAGACGCTGTTCGAAGCCAAAAGCACGGAGCTCGAGCAGCGCATCAAGCATAGCTGGCTGATCGATACAGGCCGAACCGTTGCGGTCAAGATCCGCTTCTTCCATCCAGGGCGCGGCATTCCAAGCTTCGTCAAGGAACGCGTACTGCTTCAGGGACAATGGGGAACGATTACGGAAGAGTCGGAGGAATCCTTTATTTACGACATCGAGGTAAACGGGACGATTGAGATCAAACCATGGGTCAGGAGCTTCGGCTCCAGCTGCGAGGTGCTCGCGCCCTTGAAGCTTAGGGAGGAAATGATTGCGGAGTGGAAGGAGATTCGGAACTACTATGAATCCGTTTGAAAAAATATTCAATTATCAAATCTTATCCCGGCTGGAAAACTCAGGAACGATGATTATTACGCAGCACGAGCGCGGCTGGCTGAAGCTGATGCTGGGGCATCCCGCAGCCGCTAGTGCCTTTGAGCCTGACACCCTTCATAAGCTGCGAGCTATATTGACGCAGGACCCAAGCCTAGATACGGACGGCTTGCTGCACAAAGCGGCAAGCAAAGAGCGTCACGTCTATCATCCGTATGTCCGCCTCATCCGGCAAGCGATTATGAAGAATGCCGTTCTGCAAATCAGCTACCTGAATAAAAGCGGTGAAGCATCCCCTTCGCAGGCATGCTTTCCTTATAAACTCGAATACTCGATGGTGAAGCGAGAATGGTATTTGCTCTATTATCAGATAAGCAATCGGAGATTAATGCGATCCAAGCTGGAGAAGCTGCTTGGGCTTGTTGAGCTGAAGTGTACGGAGGCGCTTAGCGAGCAGTACAAAGCTTCTATCCATACTTTGCTCAGCAGGCGAAGCGTTAGTGCGGACATACTTATTGAACCGGAATACAATGGGGAGCTTTCTCGGATATTGTACGCTTTTTCCTGCTTCGAGAAGGAAGTCAGCTATGCGGCTGAAGCGAATACGTATACGATACGCTTGTTCTTCGACAGCAGCGACAGCGAGTTTGTGCTTTCCAAAACCCGCTTCCTCGGCAAACGGGTGCGGATTGTGGAGGGGGAGCACCTCAAGCGGCGGATGCTGGAGTCTGCAACCAAGGCACTTGGGCGCTACGCCGAAACAAGCGGTTAACAGCTGATCTCCTATAGTCTATGACCGATCTGCTGCGCCCCGCCATCAGCTCTTTCGTTTGAACCAGATGGCGTTTCTAGTGCATGCCGATGAAAATCGTCCACTGCTTCACATCCATTAAACCAAACACCGGTTGAGGAAATATTTTGCTCAAGGTCATTGGTCGATCCGTACGGCTATCAGATCCGCAGCCTTCTATTCAAATGGCGGCTTTTAGCCGATTTTGGCGAAAAATTTCATTTGTAATCATTATAAAATAATATTGATTTTCCTATGGAAAGCGGTAACATATGAGATGAGGAACAATCATATAAAAACCATAGAGGTGAATTCATTATGAGTACAGAGAAGAACAAGCTTACAACAAGCTGGGGGGCTCCCGTCGGAGACAACCAAAACTCGATGACAGCCGGATCTCGCGGTCCTACGTTAATTCAAGATGTTCACCTGCTGGAAAAACTCGCGCATTTCAACAGGGAACGCGTTCCCGAACGTGTCGTTCATGCCAAGGGCGCCGGTGCGCACGGGTACTTCCAGGTTACGCATGATGTGACCCCTTATACCAAAGCCAGCTTCTTATCCGAAGTGGGCAAACGTACCCCTATGTTTATCCGCTTCTCAACCGTTGCAGGCGAGCTTGGATCTGCCGATACGGTGCGCGACCCGCGCGGCTTCGCCGTCAAGTTCTACACCGAGGAAGGAAATTATGACTTGGTAGGCAACAACACGCCTGTCTTCTTCATTCGCGATGCAATCAAATTCCCAGATTTCATTCATACGCAGAAGCGCCATCCCCAAACTCATCTCAAAAACCCGAACGCCGTTTGGGATTTCTGGTCCCTCTCGCCCGAATCCCTGCATCAGGTTACGATTCTGATGTCCGACCGGGGCATTCCAGCCACGCTTCGGCATATGCACGGCTTCGGAAGCCATACCTTCAAATGGGTAAATGCGGAAGGGCAGTCCGTTTGGGTAAAATACCACTTTAAAACCGAGCAAGGCGTTCAAAACCTCGCCCCGGATGTTGCTGCACAAATTGCGGGAGATAATCCGGACTACCACACCGAGGATCTGTTCAATGCCATTGCAAACGGCGATTTCCCTGCCTGGAAGCTATACGTACAAATTATGCCTACCGAGGATGCGGATACATATCGGTTCGACCCGTTCGACGTAACGAAGGTATGGTCTCAAAAGGATTATCCGCTTATCGAGGTTGGGCGCATGGTATTAGACCGCAATCCGGACAACTACTTCGCAGAGGTTGAACAGGCGACTTTTTCTCCAGGGTCATTCGTTCCAGGCGTTGAAGCTTCTCCAGACAAAATGCTGCAAGGCCGCTTGTTCGCATATTCCGATGCCCATCGATACCGGGTTGGCGCAAACCATAGCCAGCTGCCGATCAACCGTCCGACTAGCGAAGTCCTCAACCACCAGCGCGACGGTCAAATGAGAGCCGATGGCAACGGCGGCGCTTCGATGTACTATGAGCCGAACAGCTATGGCGGGCCAACTGAATCCACCGACCATAAGCCTGCTCCTTTCCAAGTGTCCGGTCAAGCAGACAGCGTCGGTTATGACCATCATGATCATTATACGCAAGCCGGAGATCTGTATCGTCTGCTCAGCGAGGAAGAACGCGCCCGCTTGGTCGATACAATCGTAGGAGCCATGAAGCCGGTGGAGAAGGATGAAATCAAACTCCGCCAAATCGGACATTTCTACAAAGCGGACCCTGAGTACGGACAACGCGTCGCAGAAGGACTAGGTCTTTCCGTCACGCAGCAATAATCGGTATTTCATATCCTATACAGAAAAAGGGGATGGCCACTCGGGCCATCCCCTTTTTCATATCCCATTTAGTTAAACGGATAAATCCAGAAACGCTCCGTACCGTAGCGCTCCCGTATTTCCTCGTCCTCCAGCTTTTTGCTGCCCATGAGCTCAGCGGCTTGGAATTGGGAGCGGTGAGCCTCTATGGATGCCATCTTAGGCTTCAAATATTCCTTGACGTCATTCAGCAAATGCGGTTTGCCTAACACTTGCTGATGGTTTTTGGAGAAGGCTACGCCATATACAATCGGCTGTTCCTCCTTGGGCAGCCTGCTAATCGTCCGTACGACTGCGGCGCCGCATGCATCATGGTCCGGATGCACGCTAAAGCCAGGGTAAAACGTATATACGATCGTAGGGCGCAGTTCTTTAAGCAAATGGTCCAGCTGTTCGTCCAAATGCGCCTGATCCTCGAATTCAATCATCTTGTCATGGAAGCCCAGCATTCTCAAATCCTGAATACCGATCGCCTCGCAGGATCTCTCCAGCTCGATCTTACGGACATGCGGAAGCGTTACCCGATTAGCAAAAGGCGGGATGCCCATATTCCGGCCCATCTCCCCAAGCGTTAAACAAGCATAAGTTACATGAGCACCATCGTCTATATGTTTAGCAAGCGTACCTGATACCGTGAACGCCTCATCATCAGGATGCGGAAATACGACCAATATTTGTTCAGCCATAACGTCTTCTCTCTCCTCTCTCATTAGAAGGGTTCCCTGCTCAATTGAAGCGAAACGACCAGTTTTCCTTGCCCATCATGCCCTGCGAGCAGCAGCCTTCCTGTCTCTTGCTCCTCCCAATGCGTCAATCCCTCCGAATAGATCCAGCCGTCTGCCATCTTGAGACCGACCCGGTAAGGACCAATCCCCGCGATAGATCCATGGGAATATTTAATTCTGGCATTCGTAATGAAATTCGCTGCCGGATGTTTCGAGCTGTCAATATGGGACGCATAGGCTCCCGTAGTCATCTCAAGATGAAGATAAAGCTCCTCATCCTTAAAGCTTTCAATCATGAGCTGTACTTTATCCAGATTGATGAGCTGCAATCTAACCCCTCCTTGGTCTCCCACAAAACGATTGTAATTTCTATGAATGCAATCATTCTAACATACTTAAATAGAAACAAATAACTTAGTCCATTTGAACTATCTTTATATCTAGTATATATGATATACTAACTTCCAAATTTATAGAGCATAGGTCATAAAATATGGATTTCCTTATTGCGTGATTCTATCAACCAGGAGGCCAGACATGAGAAATTTAACGATTAGCAAAAAACTGCTTGGAGGGTTTATATCTGTCCTTATCTTATTAGCTATCATAATGACGATTAACTTGGTACAGCTTATATCGCTCAACCATACATACACCGAATTGATTGAAGACCGCACCAAGAAGATGCTGCAAGTGAAGGATATGGTCATTGCCGTCAAATCAGAACAAATCGCTGTCCGTGTATATGCCATGCTTGGCGACGAAACCTCTCTCAAAGGGATTACGTCCTCCCATGAAACCTATATGACGATTAGCAAGCAGCTGACAGCAGCTGTCAAAACTGCTGATATGATTGAAATGCTTAAGCAATCCGATGCTGCTGAGAACGAATATTTCGAGCTGGCAAAGGAAGTAAGTGAATTAAAAAAACAAAACAAAGAACAAGAGTTTACTGCTCTCCTATCGAATCAAGGCCGTGCCATCATTGCGCGCTTTGAGAAGATATTAACGGATATGGAAGCCTATCAGCAAAGCCTGCTGGATAGAAGTCAAGCACAAGCATCCAAACAAGTCGAAGACGTCATTTCTCTCGTTATTATTTTGGGCATCATCACACTTATATTGGGCTTAGCAATTGCTATTCTTATCGGCAGGCTAATTTCGAAACCGATAACAGAGCTGGCTAAGGCAGCCGAGAAAATCGCAACCGGCGACCTAACAGGCAAGCCCATCATGATGAAAAGCAACGATGAGCTTGGCATGCTGTCCAGCTCCTTTAATATGATGGCCAATAATCTTAGGGCGCTCATTGTGCGGGTAGGCAGCTCCTCTGAGCAAGTAGCAGCGTCCTCTGAGGAGCTAAGCGCAAGCGCTGAGCAAACGTCTCTCGTGACGGAACAAATTGCGATCACCATTCAAGAGGTTGCCACTGGAGTAGACCGCCAGGTGACCTTGGCCCATGAAGGCTTCCAGACCATCCATGAGATGGCGATCGGCTTTCAGCAAATCGCCGCTAATACGCAATCGGTATCTGCCAAGGCTGCAGAAGCATCAGAAAAAGCGATTTCCGGCAATGAATCGATACAAACGGCGGTCGCCCAAATGAATGCGATCAATGATACGGTCAGCGGGCTTGCCGAGGTCATCAGTGAACTGGACGGAAAATCGAACCAAATTAATAACATTGTCGGTGTCATTACCGAGCTATCTGCCCAAACTAATTTATTGTCTCTTAATGCTGCTATCGAAGCGGCTAGGCTTCGAGGTTGTCGCCACCGAGGTACGGAAGCTGTCCCAGCAATCTTCTGACTCGGCTCAGCAGATATCCTCCCTTATCTCCTCCATTCAGGCTGAAATGGCGAAAGCCGTTCAATCGATGGCGAAGGTGACAGCCGAGGTTCACTCCTGTATTTCAATCGTTCATGCAGCTGGACAATCCTTTGACTATATTCGCGAGGCTGCCGAAGCTGTTGCAACGGAATCGGAAGAGGTTTCCGCCTCCGTCGAACAGATGACAGCAGGAGTAGACGAAATGACTGGATCCATGAAAATGATTGCTGAGGTAACGGAAAGCTCAGCAGCTGGCGCAGAGCAAGTGACTGCATCGACGCAAGAGCAGCTCTCTTCCATGGAAGAGATAAGCTCATCGTCAAGCGCGCTAGCTAGAATGGCGGAGGAGCTTCAGCAAACCATCAACCAATTCAAAGTAAGGTAACCGTAAGAGCACTCCTACTCAACCGGCATTATGTGGTATACTGCTACAATATTACTATGCAGGAGGATTAGTCTGATGAAAATTTATGTCGTTCAATCGTTTAATGAAGACGGTCTGGAAAATGTCTATGTGGGCGCAGACGAGGAAAAAGCGCTGTCGCTGAAAGCAGCCGACTTCGACCATTGTGATGCCTTGTTTGTCGAGATTTGGGAGGATGGCGCGAAGACCGATGACTTCCGTCTGCTTGAATCTCCAGAGGATGCCGAGGAAGAGACTGAGCAGGAAGCATAATACACGCTCTCCAAAAATTAAATAGGCTTGCAACCTTTTGTCGAACACGGTCGTCTAGTGTTCGACTTTATTTGTTAAGGAGAGACTCAAATGCTACATATGAAAAAATCGTTGTCCAAAATGGCTGTTCTTGCACTCACCGTTTCCATGCTTGCAGCCGGCTGCAACAATGCAGGGAATGATCCGGTTAACAACTCATCGGCTGGCAATGCGACGAATGAGGTTGAAGCCACTGAGCAGCCTACCGTTAATCCTGCTACGGAAGAACCCGTCGCTACCAAAGCACCTGCTGGCGAAGCTGCAACGAGCGAACCAGCGGCTACCGAAGAGCCGGCAGCTGATGCTGCAACGAGCGAGCCTGCGGCAACGGAACAGCCGAATACAGCGGATGAACCGCAAGTTAAGCCCGCTAATCCGCCCGGCAGACCTTCTGGCGGCAAGCCTGCTCAACCTGCGGCACCGAAGGAGAAGCCAGCCGCTACAGCCAAGCCGACACAGAAACCGACGCAAAAGCCAGCACAGAAGCCAAGCGCAACGCCTAAGCCTACTGTAAAGCCTGCCGAGGTCGTTAACGTATCGGACATCTCCGATAAAATCATTGCCGATATGGAAATGCCACGCATGATTCCTGCCGAAGGCGAGCTGGTTAAAGACATGTACGGCATTGATGCAAGCGCGCTGCTGTCAGACGGCATTTTCCTGCAGGCCATGATGAACACAAAGGCTACTGAGCTTGTTATCGTAAAGCTGAAATCGGACAAAAACTATGATGCGGTCGTTGAAGGCTTAGAGGTGCGCGCTGCACAAATCCAGAAAACGTTCGAAACCTATTTGCAGGATCAATACGAGGATGCCAAAAATTATAAAATCGTCCGTAAAGGCGATTATGTCATGCTCTCTATCTCTCATGATCAGGATAAGGTTCTTGAAATCTTTAATGGATTTTTCAAATAAGAACAAAATAGACTTTCCGACACGTTAGTTTTGGGCTTGCCTGCTCCCGCAATGTACGAAATAAGAGGGTACTAAAAGAACTTTCATCTCCACTTTTAAAGTGAAGGTGAAGGTTCTTTTTCGCGTAATAGGGACTGGGCCGCTTTGGATAATCATGAAATGGAAACTAGTACTTAAGCCGATACTTTGTCAGCCTGCCTTGAAGCCCCTAGTCTAGCAGCTCCGCGCAAGCATGCCGTTATTGCCACACACTCACCAAAGGTCAGCAGCAGCAGCATAACGTCCTGCAGCATGCCCATGCCATCCACGCTCCAACCAAACAGCTTCATATTGACCTGCATAAACAAAATATGCCCGAAGAAGACAACCATGCTGAACAGACTAATCGCTTTGTTGTATTGATGCACAGCTTTGCTTTGAATACGCAGCAGGCCGTAGAAGATAATGAGCGTATTCGGAAGCATGCTGAAAGCAAGCTTATAGTCCGTTGTCCATTCACTGAATATTAGCAGCAGCGCTGTCTCCACGATAGTAAGAATAATCGCGATTGGCACCATTCGCTTCATATTCAGCTTCAGAAAGCCTTCCTCGTATTTGGCAATCAACGCCCCGATGATTACGAAGGTTAGGCCAAATCCGATGTACCTTGTCACAAATAGATACAAATAATCGATATAAACCGGATTAATGGATGAATAGCTTCCGGCTGTGATCCCCAGCACGGTCTTGAGGCTTCCCGAAACGAATTGAATGCTTACGAAACCAAGCAAAGCTAGGCCGGCAGCGAGTTGAAAGTATTGCTTTTGAAACAGTACAAATGCAGCAAGCAGGCCAAAAACAAGCGGCGGAATAAACCAAAATTGAATAAAAGGCCCGTTTAAAAAAATGGCCATAAACAAAACTTTAGCCTGAATGATCAGGTTCCCTGCGCCCAGCCCGTCGCTAGCCAGCTTCGGTAAGATGCTTCCGGCAATAAACAGACAACAAAATAAAGCATAAATGATGCCGATTCTCTTGAAATATTTGAGCATATATGTGCGCGGACTGTCCGCATGGCTCCAGCTTTTGTAGGCTAGGAAACCAGCGACGACATAAAAACAAGGCACGACAACCCGGGTCGCAAGCGAAGTAAACTGTATGATCGCTTGCCCAGGCAATAGAGACATATAACGAATGAGCATGAGATGCGCAACGAGTACGAGCAAGGAACCCGCCAGCTTGAATAACGTAATGCCCGGGTAAAATTTACGCATGCCTACGAAGTTCTCCCTTCCCATTCAACACCATCGACTTTATCTCTGCAATCGATATTTTACCCGTTGGGGAAAGCGGGAAATCTGGAAGAAATACAATATAGCGCGGCAGCTTAAAGGCTGATAAATAAGGAGTCATGTCTTTTTTCAGCTTATCTGACGTCAATCCTGCCCCTTGCCTTGCTACAACGCATGCGCATACCTGCTCGCCGTATAGCTCGTCGGGCACGCCGATGACTAGCGCTTCATCAATATCCTCGTGCCTCAGCAGTACATTCTCGATTTCGACTGGAGATATTTTTTCACCGCCGCGGCTGATCATCCGGTGCAGCCTTCCCGTGATCGTTAAGTGCCTCTGATGATCCAGAAAGCCAAGATCCCCTGACTTATACCAGCCATCCTCGGTCATGCTCGCCTTATCGTAGGCCTCATTCGTATAACGCATAACTCTGTGGCTGCGGATCGCAATTTCTCCGTGCTCATGGGGTGGCATCGCTTCCCCCGTATCCGGGTTAAGGATTCGTACCTCAACGAGCTTATCCACCTTACCTCCAATACTGTATGCGCCCTTCTCGAACTCCTTGTAATTGATCAAGCCGCTCAGCAGATTCGTATGGCTAAGAAGCTTGTACAGCAGCAACAGTACCACGTTGTTTCTTCGATTTACGAAGCAGGTTCCATTCGCAACGGAACCTGCTTCAGACGAGCCATAGCTGACCATAAAGAAATACAAACTCATCCCCTTCATGATTTTTTGCAACATCGTATTATTAACAGCAGCCGATGTAAATGCTATGCCTAGCAACGATTTGAGATTGAATTCCTCTCTGCGCGGCGAGAGCAGCATCTGCTGGACCATATACGGTGTTCCGATCAGTACTCTGCATTTCTCCTTCTCCACGGCTGCTAACGCATGCAAAGGGTTGAAATGACTGAGCATGACAATTCGGATATTGCAAGACTTCAAACTGGTAAACAACGTGGCGAATCCGCCGAGGTGATACAATGGGAGCAGGTTCATAACGGCAAAATACCGGGTTATTTTGTCGCTCAACGACACAAGCAGCGAGTTCGTTTTCCCCGTGTCATTGGTTTGGTCGGATGAAATGAGAAATGATGCGGTAGACCGCAGCACACCCTTCGGAAGCCCCAGCGTACCTGAGGTATAAAGGAGAATAAGCGGATCTTGAGGAGATGTAGACCTGCAAGCGGCCTCAAATGCGGTCTCTTCCATAGCAGAGCCATATGTTTTTAAATCCGAATACAGAAGGAAACCCGTCCCTTCCTGCGGTCTTTCATCCAATACGAAAATATGCTTCGGAAGCCACTTCCCTGCGTCAGCTTCTTCCCTGCTGTCCTGTATGATTTCCTGTACGATCGACGGAAAATGGTTTTGCTGCGCCTCGACGCCCGTAATCAGAATGACTGGTTTCGCGTCCCTCAGATAATGCGCCAGCTCCTGCTTTTTAGAATATGTATTGATCGGCACAATAACGGCGCCTACACATGCAGCGGCAAACATAGCTGCAATCATCTCTGCCCGGCCTGGCATGAGAATCGCTATTGCATCGCCTTTCTTAACGCCAAGCTGCAGAAAGCCTTTGGCCAGCAAGCGTGCTTCCTCCCATATCATTTGCCAAGTGCAGTGCTGGCCTATGCCTGGAAAGCTATAGGCTACGTCATGAGCACTCTCGCTTGCTCTTTTGTGAAGCAAATACGGAATGGTAGAGATGTTCCAATCAGTCTTCTTCATTCATGTTAACCCCCGCTTTATAAAATGGATCGGTACAGCCTCGTGCAGCATGACGATTATGTTTATATAACCTTTATATCGAACAAAAAGAGGCTGATATATGTCATAAGACTCTTTTCATATCTGTTGGATCTAATATAACATCATAATAGTTCTTAATAAAGAACATTTTTGCAAAAAAAATGCAGCATCCGCTTTCTAATAGCAGATGCCGCGTTTAAATCTTATTTTCCTGATACGGCAGCCGTCACCGGCTTCACCGATTTTTTATCTTTTCCGCTTACTTGTTTAGAGCCATCCGTCTGTTTAATCTTTCCGATTAGCAAGCTAAGCGGCAAAGCAACGACTGCAACCAAAGTTGCTACGACGTATACATCATTAACGCTCATCGTAAAGGACATGATACCGATATGAAGCTCATCGACATCCCCCGCTTTCATTAAATCCGTGGCGTGCGTAACGGATCTGGAAGCAAGCATCGTTGTGAAGATTGCAATCGCAAAGGAGCCGAATACGTTCCGAGTCCAGTTCGTAATCGCAGAAGCATGACCCGATAGCTCAGCAGGGATTTGTTCCATTGCCGCATTGCTTGACGGCATCACGACAAACGCAATTCCTATGTTGCGTACAATCATCCACCAAATGATGTAAGTATGAGACACGTCGACACTGAGCCAGCTTAGCGCGAGTGTTCCAATCGTTAGCAAAACAATCCCGCCGGACATTAGCCATCTCGGGCCGATAATGCCGTACAATTTGCCCACGACCGGCATAAGCAGCGCCATCGCAAGCGAAGCCGGCAACAAGATCATACCCGTATCCATAGCTGATACATGTTGAATGCGCTGCAGGAATATCGGCGTCAGCAGTGTACCAGAGTACAGGCTGATCGTAATAATATTCGAGATAACCGCATTCAATGTGAACCTTCTATTTTTGAAAACTTTGAGGTTAAGCAGCGGCGTCTCTGTCGTAAGCTCACGCCAGATGAATAGAAGCAGTGAAACGACACCTAGCAGGAACAGGCCGATAATCTTCCAAGATCCCCATCCCCATGTATGTCCTTGGCCCAGGGCAAGCAGCAAGGACGAACTGCTGACAATGACGGTCAAAAAACCGAGTCCGTCGAAGCTCTTCGGAACGTTCATGCGGTAATAAGGAATGTATGCATACACAAAGCCAATCGCGACCAGACCAATCGGTATGTTCATCAAGAACAGCCATTGCCAGTTCATGTTCTCCAGCACCCAGCCGCTGATCGTAGGGCCAAATGCAGGTGCCAGCATCGCTGACAAGCCCCAGAATGCCACTGCCATCGCTTGGCGTTCCCTTGGGATGATCTGATAAATAATAGACATCGTCGCAGGAATGATCAATCCGCTAAAAGCTCCTTGCAGTACGCGGAAAACGATCAATGAGCCTTCGCTCCAAGCAGACGCGCATAGTATGGACGCAAGCGTAAAGCCAACCAGTGAAAACAAGTACAAGCGACGATAGCTGAACCTCTCGCCTAGATAACCGGCTATTGGTGCCGTAGTTCCCATTGCCAGCATAAAGCCTGTCAGTGTCCACTGCACAGAGCTTAGTGTCGTGTCGAAATGATCCGTCAAAATCTCAAGCGCCAGATTGATTGTAGCCGACGCCAATACACATAAAAAGGACCCGATAAAAATAGCAACCATAATAGGCCAGAAACGCACCTTTTGAGCTTCTGCTTGATTCATGTAGCTCTCCCACACCCTTTAATATTACTTTACAGCTTAACTATTATATTTTAGTTCTAAACTATTTTCAATGCCTATGTCAGTCTTTTTTTAATATCCACAAATGAAAGCGTTGCTACTCATCTTTACTCTCCAGCGCTATAATAAAAAAAGGAATATGAGGAATAAGGAAGTGGATTGAAGAATGCTTTTTTAATTTCAGGAAAATACTTCACAGGCAGCGAGCGGCTCCAAACAACAGCAACCAGAGGCTTCTCCTGAAAACCAACAGTCTGCAGGCGAATACACTGCACCTGGCTTCTCACAGGCCAACCTGCTGCAACTCCAGAGAAATATGGGCAATCGAGCCTTTGCGGAGCTCGTATCGAAGCCTCAAAGCTCAATGCCTTTTTGGACGAATGGCATACGGACGGACAAACCTTCACCTACAGCAATGACACCAAAGGCTTTAGTAAGCTCGCCAAGGATGCTATCAATTACCATTTAAATAAGCATTACAACTGGCGCAGCATCGGAACCGGCCGAATATATGACAGGCGACGCTACGGTTCTATCAATGGTTCCGCTCGTCGATCCAAGCTTGACGGTCAAAGTGCTGACAGGCGATCAGAGAAAAGTCCCCTTCCTTCCCGATAAAGCAGAAAACTTATTTAAAGACCCCCCCGGCTGAGACGGAGCAAACCAAACGAATCCAAGGTCCATCCTTTCTGAAAGACCGGAAGGCATTGCCCGCATATTTCGATGCGGCGCAAAAAGCAGGCGGGATCTCCTTCAGTACGACAGACGATAACAGCAGCTATCAAGGCACATCCGACCGTTATTCAACCGTCTATAATGAGCATACGCCGGGTACCGTTCGACCTTGGAATAAGGAAATCTATGAAGCAACGCGGGTTATTGGCGAAGCATTGCGTGACCCTGAGAAAACAAGCCTACTGCGGGAACAGATTCAGCTGGGAGACTCAATGGGAGATCAAGCGCTCAAGACGAAAATCGAGGAATTCAAAAGAGTCAGGCTTGACCCTGTGTTGGACGGTAAAAATGTCTTATTCTTTGGGGACGCAACAACGGCCAAAAAAGCGGCGCCCATAAAGAGCTGGACTCGCACCGGTTGATGGTCATGCAGCGCCGGATAAGCCTGCAGTCATTACCAGCTTTCTTAAAGATTACGAAAGCCTGTTGAATACGCTCGCAACCGTTAATTACAAAGGAAAAGCTGCAGTAACCAAGGGCAGCTCCTTTAAATTTAATGCAGCAAATATTCGTAGAATGATTACGAACATAACAGGTATGAATGACAGCTCGGACAAAACCGATGCATTATTGCACTTGAACTCCCTGTTAGTAAAGCGTGACTTTACGGATGCTGGTCTTACAGGGGATTGGGACAATTCGGCAGGCGCTGACTCTTTGCTTAAGGATGTAGCAAGTGATACCCCATCGCATCCCCAATTGATATTGTTTAATAAATAATTCCAGCGTATCCGTAATGGACCGATGGGAAGCGAGAGGCCGCCGCTGCAAGTTCGACTAGATTCAAGAGGTCTGACGTTGTGTCACTGGTGGCCGCTACCAGACTGATGATTAACAGCAACCAGCTGCAGGAAAGCGAAGAAAATCAAGTCGAATTCTTGGTCAACTATTTAAGCCCTTCCGACTAAGTGATAATCAACTTGGCCACTAAGATGCCATTCACCATTATGATCGAAAAAGAGCTGCCCTCTAACCGTGGTTAGACGCGCAGCTCTTTGCGTATACAAAAAAACATTGTTCAAATGAACAATGGTCTAAGGTAAATATATGGTGGAGGATGACGGGATCGAACCGCCGACCCTCTGCTTGTAAGGCAGATGCTCTCCCAGCTGAGCTAATCCTCCATGGAAACAATATAAGCCGCAAACTTGATTTTCGTTGAATCAACTTCCAGAGTTTCCTCAGAAAAGATCCAACCAAAACCCTTCAAAGGGTTTGCGCCCTGAAAACTGGATACGAAAGATAAGGTTGCTGAACCTTTACTGCTGCTGTCTACCGGATGTATGGGCCCGAGTAAACGTGTTTAGG
>NZ_JACHXW010000037.1 GCF_014192395.1 Paenibacillus endophyticus
CGCTTCCGTTACCGATGACCAACTCGCTGATGCCATTCGTTTGATTAACAACCGGCCCCGTAAATGTCTAGGGTGGAGGTCGGCTCACGAAGCTTCATGGACGAGGTGTCGCACTTAGCTTGACAATTCGTCATTTTAAAAACATTTCAGGAGATGAGTGAAGATGAAGCTAGGAATTATCGGGCTGGGTAAAATGGGTTTCAATTTGATGTTGAACGTATTGGAGCATGATCATCAAGCTGTCGTATTTGACGTCAATGCAGAAACAGTAGACAAAGCTGCTGCCGAAGGGGCGAAGGGTACACATTCTATCGAAGAGCTGATTCATGAGCTAAAAGCACCGCGAGTGGTGTGGATGATGGTACCTGCAGGGGAGCTAACAGAGACGGTTATTGAGCAAGCAAGCCAATCGCTTGAAGCAGGAGATATCCTAATTGACGGTGGCAATTCCAACTATAAGGACACAGTAAGAAGAGCAGAGAAGCTCTTGGAAAAAGGCATTCATTATCTGGACGTTGGTACGAGCGGCGGGACCGCTGGCGCCAGAAATGGCGCATGTACGATGATCGGAGGAAGCAAGGCGGCATTCGATTCCATCGAGCAGCTATTCAAGGATATTTGCGTAGAGAATGGGTACCTGCATGCAGGCGAAAGCGGAAGCGGGCATTATTTGAAAATGGTACACAACGGCGTTGAATATGGAATGATGCAAGCCATTGCAGAAGGGTTTGAGCTGCTGGAGAAAAGCGCCTATGATTTCGATTTCGAGAAGGTAGCAAGAGTGTGGAACAATGGTTCTGTCATCCGCTCTTGGCTGATGGAGCTGTCGGAAAATGCATTCGCAAAGGATGCTCGCTTGGATGGCCTGAAAGGGGTCATGCACTCTTCCGGCGAAGGCAAGTGGACATTAGAAACAGCTTTGGATTTGCAAACCGCGACACCGGTCATTGCTTTATCCCTCCTTATGAGATACCGCTCGCTTGAGGAGAACACGTTCTCAGGGAAAGTCGTGGCGGCGCTGCGCAACGAGTTTGGCGGACATGACGTGGTAAGCTCATAATTCGGCGGATTGAATAAATGAGGCAAGAGCGTTATTGTTATATTTATACAAGGGATAATAACCGTTCGTGCTATAACATAAGGGGGTATGGAAATGGCTACTAAATATGTGATTGGCGTAGATATTGGCACGACGAGCACAAAGTCGGTCCTGTTTACAGCAGCAGGTTCAATCGTTGCTAGCCACGGGATAGAATATCCTCTGCATTCACCGTCGCCGGCGATCGCGGAGCAGGATCCAGAGGAGATTTTTAACGCTGTATTAGGAACAATTGGACAAGCCATTGCCAAAAGCAATGTGCTGCCTGAAGATATTTTGTGCGTGTCCTTTAGCTCTGCCATGCATAGCGTCATCGCCGTCGATCATGACGGGGTGCCCATTACGAGCTGTATCACCTGGGCGGATAATCGCAGCATAGAATGGACCAATAAAATTAAAAACGAGTGGAACGGCCATCAAATCTATTTGCGCACGGGAACCCCTATTCACCCAATGTCGCCGCTATCAAAACTTACATGGCTGCGCCATGACCATAAAGAGCTGTTTGACCGCGCATTTAAGTTTATTTCGATTAAAGAATATGTTTTCTTTAAACTGTTTGGCAGGTATGTGATTGATTACTCCATCGCTTCCGCTACGGGTCTGTTTAATCTTGTCAACTTGCAGTGGGACGAGGAAGCATTAACCGTAGCAGGTGTAACCCCAGATCGTTTGTCCGAGCTTGTCCCGACCACCTACAAGCTGGAAGGCTTGTCTGAAGTCTACGCGAAGCAAATGAACCTGCCGGCCTCAATACCGTTCGTAGTCGGAGCTAGCGACGGCGTACTCTCGAACCTTGGCGTCAACGCGATTGAACCGGGAGTTGTCGCGGTTACGATTGGGACAAGCGGAGCAATCCGCGCGGTAACGGACAAACCGGTAACGGACCCGAAAGGGAGAATTTTCTGCTACGCATTGACGGAAAAGCTCTGGGTGATTGGCGGGCCTGTCAATAACGGCGGAATGATCTTTAGATGGGTGCGGGATCAGATAGGCACCGAGGAAGTCAGTCTTGCCAAGCAGCAGGGCATCGATCCCTACGAGCTGCTTACGGATCTCGCGGCAAAGGTGAAACCAGGCTCGGACGGACTTATTTTCCACCCCTATTTATCGGGAGAGAGAGCGCCGCTTTGGGATGCGAATGCGCGAGGCTCCTATTTCGGGCTGGGTTTGCATCATAAGAAGGAGCATCTCATTCGCGCGGCTCTGGAAGGTGTTATTTTTAATTTATACAGCGTGCTGATGGCACTTGAAGAGCTTACTGGCAAACCTACGAAAATACAGGCGACAGGCGGATTTGCCAGATCAGAGCTATGGCGTCAGATGATGGCGGATATATTCGACCAAGAGCTTCACGTACCCGAAAGCATCGAGAGCTCATGCCTTGGCGCAGTCATCCTCGGATTATATAGCTTAGGGGAGGTCGACTCCTTATCGGTCGTGGAAGATATGGTCGGAGGATCGCATTTCCATTTGCCCAACAAGAAAAACGCCGAAATCTACGCAGAGCTCATGCGTATTTATATACGGGTTTCAAGGCTTCTGACAGAGGAATACGCGAGCATCGCCGCTTTTCAACAAAAATATGTATAGCCCAAACAGCCGAGCTGCTCGGCTGTTTTTTGTGCGGACATGCACTTGGCTATGTCCCGTATTTTTTGGCATAAGTGCTGAGCGTGAGCATGGGCCAAATATAATTGTTGCTCGGATAATGAACATACACGCTGCCAGGAAGAGCGGCGCCTGTCGGATAGCTGTAAGCCGCGTCACGCTTTGCCAGCTGCTGCATGAGAGCCTCCATCCCTTTTTCCATTGCAGGCGTAGGCTTGTCGTACACGGCGATTAAAGCGTCAAGCGCCCATGCGGTTTGTGAAGGCGTGCTGGCATGAAGAGGCACATAATGCTTTACTTTATCGCTTGAGCAGGATTCTCCCCACCCGCCATCCGAATTCTGTATGCTAAGGAGCCATTTCAACCCTTTTCGGACAGCCGGGTGGTCAGGCGATACGCCAACGGCCATCATGCCCTGAATGGCTGCCCCAGTACCATGGATATAAGCGATTCCCCATCTGCCGTACCAGCTGCCATCACGTTTTTGCTGCGATAGCACCCATCTCACACTGTCGTCCAGCCACTGCTGGCTGATCGTCATTTCAAGCTCGTTACCTAGGAATCCTAGCATTCGGCAAGTCAAGTCAACGGTTGAGGGATCGGTAGAGATATCGGAGGAGCCTTCAAAAGTAAAAAAGCTTGCAGGAAGCTGTTTTCCTTTCCGTTCAAATGCAGGCCAGCCGCCATCCTCATTCCGCATAGCGAGTGTCCAATTCAATCCTCTTTGCCAATTGGCTATTAAGCCGTTAGCTTCCGTTGCGTACGGGCGAACTGCCCGAAGCGATGCAACGCTATCGTCGACGTCGGGATACAGGGTATTCACATCGGAAAACCCCCAGCCGCCGGCAGGCGTATGAGGCATGCGCTTGGTCCAATCCCCTGTTCGAAATTGCTGTTTCTCCAGCAGGTAAGCCCCTGCGCGTTCCATAGCAGGATGGTGCGAAGGAAGTCCCGCTTCTCTTAACGCATAGCTGAGCATGGCGGTATCCCATATTTCAGAAGATGCGACTTGCAGATGTGGCCTGCCCTGGCAGATTAACGAAAGGACTCCTCCCAGCAGTCGGTTGACGGCAGGGGACTGGGGGGAGTAGCCTAATGCAATCAAAGCTAATATCATCAGAATCGTCGCGGTAGAAAAGGTGAGCAGCGTGCCGTTTGGCTCAATCCGATCGAACATGAATTTCTCTGCATCCTCAAGCGCTTTCTCGGAATGCTGTTCAAGCAAGCTGGATAAAGGCAAGCTGGAGATAAAACCGCTGAGTGCAGAGATCCAGGTTGCATCATTCGTGAAGGTGCGCGAGCTCCCGACATACAAGGTGGAGAGGTTAGGCATCGTTATTGAGCGGAGGACAAATTGCTTATTGGCCATTATTAATATAGGAACGAGATGAACACGCGCGTGACCAGACAAGGAGAACAAGTCAAGGCCAATCCCGGAATCCGAGAAAAAAGCTTCCAGCGGAATCCGCAATAGACGCGGCCATTCTGCTTGACCAGCAGCAGACAGCATCACCTGCGTCAGCAAGCTGCGGGCTTCTGATAATCCGCCGCGCTGAAGTATGAATTGCTTAGCATTCACCATACGCGGGTCGTCTTCGTAATAATACCCTGCGTACAGCAAGGCGAAATAGGCTTCGGCCGTCGCGTCCAAATTGCCTCCTGATTCATCGGGATACACTTTCCAAGACCCGTTTGCCTCTTGCTTGGAAGCAATTCGAGCTGCCAGCATTCGGATAAGATGCTCATCAGCTCTGCCGAGCAATCGCAATACGATAATCAAGTAGCTGTCTGTCATGGTTCCTGAATCAAAGCACATCCGCCAAGCTCCGTCTTGCGACTGCTGGCTTAGCAGATCTGCCGCCATTCGATCTATCTGTTCCCGAATTTGGTTCGAATCCATATGGCACGCTCACCCTTTGCAACCTTAGTTGCCCTATGTATATGCGGGATAAGGCGGCGAAAGTCGAGGACGGCAGCGATGTTTAGAGCACTAATGGAAGCGAACATCAGTCAGAGCCTGACAGCAGCTTCTGTAGCAGCATCGTAACGGCCAAAGAGAGGGAAGCCTCTTTATGCCGGATGATAGAGAATTGCCGTTCAAATCTTGCGTTCTGAATAGGGAGCTCCATTAAATCTCCCGTTTCCAATTCTTTGCGGACTACCCAGCGGGAGAGAAATGCAATGCCTAAGCCTGCCAGTACCGCCTCCTTGACGCTTTGACTGCTATTGAAGATGTAGGACCGTTTTTGTACGAGCTTGTTTTCGGCGAAAAATTGATCACTAAAGTCGCGGGTCCCAGATCCGCTTTCCCTCAGCACCCATATTTGGTCGTGAAGCTGCTCGGCAGCCGCAATGCGAAGTGCTGCAAGCGGGTGTGCCGATGGGGCAATGATGATCATTTCATCTCTCATAAATGGCGTAATCACGAGATCCGAGGCGGATGTCTGACCTTCGATAAGCCCAATGTCCAGCTCATTTGCCCTTACCGCTTGCACGATTTCCTCCGTATTCCCAATCGTTGCCTGCATGTTGACGAGCGGATATTTGGCTGCAAATTCAGCTATGCATTTCGGCAGCACATATTCACCAATCGTGAAGCTGGCTCCAATCTGAAGCAAGCCGGTAACTTCATTTTGCAATAAATGAATGTCCTGTTTGGCTTCCTCGTACAAGTTTAGGATTTTCTTGGCCTTTTGATACAATATATCTCCTGCTTCTGTCAGCCGTACATACTTTGGAGACCGGTGCAGCAGCCTCGCGCCCAGCTCGTTCTCCAGATTGCGGATGTGCTGGCTTACGCCAGGCTGGGAAAGGTTCAACAGCTCTGCTGCTCTAGAGAAATGACGCTGTTCCGTAACGGCTACGAAAACGCGCAGCGACTCTACTATCATAATAATCCCTCATTATTGAATATGAATTTAGTGAATATATAGTAATAATAACGTGTTATTTATCATTTTTCCATGACTATCATAACAATTCGTAATGATTGAGATCGTTAATACGTATTTCACTTTCTAATCGACGAGCCTTATAGTGAATACAAATAGAGCGTGAAAATCAGTTTTCATCCAGAGGTGAATGCAATGAACATAAGAAGCATAACGACTTTCCAGCCAAACAAATGGGTTGATTTCTCAGCAGGATTAGGGTTGACAGCTGTCATTGCTATTGTGGCTAAGTATATGGTCCAGCTGCCGCTGTTGAATATAATGGGGCAGCTGGTTGTAGCCATTGTGATTGGAATGGCGCTGCGAGCATGGGGACTCCTACCATCGGCAGCCAGCAGCGGCATTGCATTTTCGAGCAAAAGGCTGCTTCGCTTAGGCATTGTTCTGCTGGGCATGCGTTTGAATATGCTTGATATCATGCATGCCGGTCCAAAGGTATTCGCCATGGCGGCCATTCATATTGTCTTTACGATCATTGTTGTATACGGGTTGAGCAGATGGATGGGAATCGGCAGAAACCTCGGGCTCCTAACGGCCTGCGGAACAGCTATTTGCGGAGCGGCAGCTGTTGTCGCTATATCGCCACAGCTGAAAGCCAGCCATAATGAGACTGCCATCAGCGCTGCGACCGTAGCCATATTGGGCACGATATTTTCGATTGCCTATACGGCTCTCTATCCCGTATTGCACTTAAGCGCAGCAGGTTACGGCATCTTCACAGGTGCAACGCTCCACGAAATCGCCCATGCAATCGCAGCGGCAGCGCCCGGAGGGCAAATAGCCGTCGATATGTCAGTAATGGTGAAGATGACAAGAGTCGCGATGCTTGTCCCAGTCGCGATTGCTATCGGCATATGGAACAACCGAAGAGCAGGCAGCAATGAGAAGATGAATTTTAAGAGCTTTCCCGTTCCTTGGTTCATAGTCGGTTTTCTTGCAATGAGCGGAATAAATACGTTAGGCATCATTCCTTCAGCTATAACGGAACACTTGATTACGGGCGCTTATATGCTATTGGCAATGGCGATGGCTGGCCTGGGCTTGGGTGTTGATTTCGTCTTGTTCAGAACATTAGGAAAAAAACCGTTTATCGCGGGGCTTATCGGCTCAATTCTGCTAGCTGGACTTGGCTTGCTGCTCGTTCATCTGTTTCATTTGGCGTAGAAAAACGAAAGATAGGGGCTGATCAGCCCCTATCTGCAGAATTGATTATGATTGTATCCGCAATTGCGTTCCTGCTGGCTAGAATGGGCAGCCTACGGGAGGAACCGGTTTTGGACGCGGATATTGACGAATATGCTTGATCCGCGATTCTCCGGTCATCTCCATGCCATTGCCGATTTGAATGCTTGCAGAGGAGCCGGCGGCGATGACCTGAATGTTCCCAACCGTAATGTTCGGCGAGCAATTAGCGCGTATGACGGACACGACTTCTCCATTATCATAATCAGGGTCTACGAGTGCAGGCAGCGGTAGGTAGAATAACGAATAGGATTCAAAAAAGATGTCTCCTGCCGTCGTATGGTCTTCCTGCCGCTGAAGCGCGAGCGCTCGTATCTTTGCATGCGTCTCTGCACGGTCGCCGAATTGAACCGTACCCGCCTGCGCTACGCTAATGATACAGATTGAACCAACGTTTGCCGTTCGGATTGGATACGTATGATCATCTTGGACATTCATATGCGGCACATCTCCTTCAAGCTTCGCCCATAGTCCCGCCCGCGTCCTCAGGGAGCGGGAAGGGGGCGAGCGGACCGACGACTACGGATTCAGGAGGCGTATCGAACATGGAGTACAAAGTAACGCTGTCGGTATCCCCCACCTGCAGCATGGATGCGCTCGATACGCCAAGAATCTCAATTTGGCCGACGCACAAATGATGATTGACTACAGTGAATTGAAGCATTAAGCCATTCCTCCAGATGATGGCGATCCTGTCTGCAGCTGGCGCATGTAAGCATAGAGTGCTGCATCAGCATCCCTTCTTGTTTTAGCAAGGACGTCTGCGGCAGAAGCGGGACTATCTTCAGCCGCTTGCTTAGCTTCTGCGCCTTTTTCTTTTTTCTGCATATAGAAATGAATACGTGTAGGCACCTGTTTTCGAACATCTTCAATAATGATTTTTCGGTGATAAGGGTCCAGAGGTATGCCAAATTGATTCTCATAGGCTAACAGCGTTTGCGGAGCTCCTGCATCCAAATAACGCGTCATTTCATTGAATACCTCGTTATATACCGGGCTTGGGTCAGGAATTGTTGGACCGGCAGACGGAAAAACCTCCGGCTTGGATACGGCAAGCTGCTCAATGCTGCCTGGAAAGGTCTCATCGCCCATCCCAGGAGCAGTCATGCCGATGTTCAATGTGCCATCCAGCTTATCGACCTTCAATTGATCGAAGTGGTATTCAATGCTCTCGATGTTGTAAGTAGGCCGGGCTTCGAGGTGCTTGATCTGTTCGCACAAATCAAGCACCTTTGCGCTCAGCGCCTCGAGCTGCTCTTGCTGCTCTTTAAGCTTGTTTTGCACCTCAAGAGACCACATTTGCCAAGGAGACAATGGGTTTGGCTGCTGCATGCGACTGCTCCTCCTTTACGCGATAGGCTGGATGCTGCTTGCTAGGATGGATTGGGCAACGGCACGAACGAAAGCGGATTATCCGCGCCTAGCTGCGGCGCAGGTCCTGTGAATCCTCCTGTATTATAGAGCTGCGATAGCGAACGGATCGATCCTGCGCTGCCGACCTGAAGCACGGAGCTGTTCGAAACACTGTCAACGCGAAGCTGATGAATCGTAATTTGCTGATGAATAGTAAGACTCATAGAGTATTCACTTCATTGCTCGTATTGTCTTGAACATCAGGATCAATCGAATTCGTCGCACTCACAGCGTTGTTGGAGTTTGTTAGGCTGCCGGTTAGGAACGATCCTGATCCGGCATAGGTTTTGGAGCTGCTTGTAGGAGACACTTCCAAGGAATCGCCGAATTGAACGATGGAGCCGGACCCTATGCTTACGATTTTGACAAAACCGACTACTGCTGGCATAAGCATCCTCCTTTTGCATGGGATATTTGAATGTGAAATAATCGTGTTACATCTTATGCGGCATTCGCCCAGAGGTTCCCTTCTTGCATGTATCCAAGGCAGCTAAGGAAGCATATACTGGCAGAAGTGCTGGAAGGCAGGTGTTTGCTTGTGGCATCCAAATGGGATGATATGGAACGGTGGATGGAGAGGCAGCAGCTGCCGAAAGGGTTTGAGCTGCTTCGAGAGCCGGATTGGGTGGAGCAATATGTGCGCAAAATGATGACTAAAGCACTGCCTGAAGCGGCAGGGGTCATGATCGGCGGCGGATCTGCATCCTTTTCCGAAACGCGGCATTTTGTTCATGTCAAAATAAATTTGCCTGACGGCTTTGATAAAGAGCAGCTGCGATTGTTCGTGCGTGAGGATCGATTGCGGCTTGAGGGACTGCCAGGGGGCAAAATCGAGACGATTAAGCTGCCTAAGCTTGTGAAGCCTCGATTGTGCAAGACGCAGCTGCAGGATGCAGTGCTGAAAGTAAAGCTGCAGAAACGGCCGACAAACCGCAGCTTTCATGAAGCAATTGTTCGCTGGTAATGGAGATGGAGCGCCAAACGGGGCATGCATCGTTTGATGTGTGCTCTATTTGTCACGAAATCGACAGGGTTTACAGTTGGCTAAAGGCATCTCTATCCCTTATAATGTCTAATGAACATGTACATATTAGCAAAAAAGGGAGTGTGCTCGGTGTCACTAGTCGATGTAAGCAGTGTTTCTGCTTCGTTATTCATACTCGGAATTGTTTTTTTAATGCTTATTTTCGGATTGCTAAGCTTCGGAATTCTACGCATGTTCCAGCAAAAATTTCGGACAGGCTGGTTCAGCTTTGCTGGAGCTATCGTAAGCTTTGTCGTCTTTATGTTCATACTAAACAAATGGTATCTATAGTCGGCCTATAGGTTATCGCGACCGGAGGTATAAGCTTGACCTGGACATTGATATGGTTTGTTGTTAATCTTTTTTTCGTTGTTTCCGTTGTTGCCTATATGTTTATGCATCGCTCCTACACGGAGGCGAAGCGGCAGTCAAACGACGCCGCGATTATTAGAAAGCTCAATATGAGGCGAATGCTGGTAGGCATTCTAAGCATCGTGCTGTTCGTGGCCATGTCTGCGAGCTTTATGATTAATATGAGATTGAATGGATAAGCGAAGGCTCTCATTGACGAGAGCTTTTTTTTTCGTCATTATGGAGGTATACCATTTTTAGTCCGGAGGTTCGACATATGCATACAATAGAAGACATTATACGACGCATGTCTAGTCAAGGATTGAGAATCACGGATCAGCGAAAAACGCTGGCTAAGCTATTTTCGGAGACGCAAGGTTATTTGGCTCCTAAAGAAGTTTACGAGTATATGGGTAAATCGTATACAGGACTCAGTTTTGATACCGTGTACCGCAATCTGCGCGTGATGGAAGAGCTTGGCGTGCTGGAACAGGTTATATTCGAGGATGGCGGCAAGTTTAAGCTTCATTGCAGAGAGCTTGACCATCATCACCATATGATATGCCTGCAATGCGGCAAAACGTATCCGATTACGTTTTGCCCGATGGAACAAACGAACGTACCGGATGATTTTCAAGTCGTGAAGCATAAATTCGAAGTGTTCGGCTACTGCAAAGCATGCGTGCAGGAAGAGTCCGCGGCAAGCGGAGTGTAATGCCGGATAAACGAGTAATGCGTAGAGTGACCCAGGCTCCGATTCATTTCTATCGCAAGGTAATCTCGCCTCTTACGCCGCCGTCATGCCGATTCTACCCTACATGCTCCGTGTATGCGCTTGAGGCGATTGAGAAGCATGGAGCCGCGAGAGGATCATGGCTTGCCGTGAAGAGAATTGCGCGCTGCCATCCCTTTCATGCCGGAGGATATGATCCGGTACCGCCAGTGCCGGGCTCCAAGATAGATGCACCTTGACAGAAGGGGATCTGTTTCGGTATATTTTGAGATATAAATGGCTACAATGTTAGCAATATTTCTCCATATATCCGAGGAACGGATAAGTATGATAGCACAACCTTAACAGAGAGCCGGGAACAATGCTGGAAGCCGGCAAGGAACGCTATTAGAAAATGGTCCGGGAGGATTCGTTCTCAAGCCGCAGCGCATGTGCTGGGTGAGGGGGCGACGCGAAGCTGGCGTTAACGGCGATAGCCGCCTGCGAGGCGGCACACGAAGCTTTCTGGAACGGCCGGACCATTCGGCTAATTCTGGATTGAAATTTGGGTGGTACCGCGTGAGTTACAACTCTCGTCCCATATGGACGGGAGTTTTTTGCGTTTTTTTATATTGAAATGTAAATGAGGAGGTATTCTGATGACGAAGAAAAATACGTTTTATATTACGACGCCGATCTATTATCCCAGCGACAAGCTTCATATTGGGCATGCTTACACAACGGTAGCCGGCGATGCCATGGCCCGCTACAAGCGCTTGCGCGGCTTTGACGTGTGGTATTTGACAGGAACAGATGAGCACGGCCAGAAGATCGAGCGAAAAGCGAAGGAAAAGGACCAGACTCCGCAGCAGTTTGTTGACGATATTGTCGTGGGAATCAAAGAGCTTTGGGCAAAGCTCGAAATTTCCAATGATGATTTCATCCGTACGACAGAGGACCGCCATAAGGTGATCGTCGAGAAAATCTTCGCTCAACTGCTGGCGCAGGATGATATTTACAAGGGGACATACGAGGGCTGGTACTGTACGCCATGCGAATCATTTTTCTTGGAGCGTCAGCTTGAGAACGGAAATTGTCCGGACTGCGGCCGTCCTGTCGAACTCGTCAAAGAGGAGAGCTATTTCTTCCGCATGAGCAACTATGCTGACCGTCTCCTGCAATATTATGAGGATAATCCTGGCTTCATACAGCCGGAGTCACGCAAGAACGAAATGATCAACAACTTCATTAAGCCAGGTCTTGAGGATTTGGCTGTATCACGGACGACGTTTGATTGGGGCGTAAAGGTTCCAGGCGATGCGAAGCACGTCATCTACGTGTGGATTGATGCGTTGTCCAACTATATTACGGCCCTAGGGTATGGAGATGAAGGAAAGGATCAGAAATACCGCGACTTCTGGCCTGCAGACGTTCATCTGGTAGGCAAGGAAATCGTACGTTTCCATACGATTTATTGGCCGATCATGCTGATGGCGCTGAATCTTCCGCTTCCGAAGAAAGTATTTGCGCATGGCTGGCTGCTGATGAAGGATGGCAAAATGTCGAAGTCCAAGGGGAATGTCGTAGATCCGGTCATGCTGATCGACCGGTACGGGCTGGACGCGCTTCGTTACTATCTCCTTCGCGAGGTGCCGTTTGGCGCTGATGGAACATTTACGCCGGAAAATTTCGTTGAGCGGATCAATTTCGACTTGGCGAACGATTTGGGCAACTTGTTGAACCGGACAATCGCGATGATCGACAAATATTTCGATGGCGCAATCCCAGCGTTCGCAGGCGCAGTAACGGATTTTGATGAATCGCTGCAGAAGTTGTCCACGGAAACAGTCGGCCTGGTAGAAGCTGCGCTTGAGAATATGGAATTCTCGGTAGCGTTAGCCTCGCTTTGGCAGCTTGTTAGCCGGACAAACAAGTATATCGACGAAACGCAGCCATGGGCGCTTGCAAAGGATGAAGCCAAAAAAGGCGAGCTGGCGTCTGTTATGCATCATCTGGCGGAATCGTTACGCATTGTATCCATTTTGCTCCAGCCGTTCTTGACCCACTCCCCTAGGGAAATGTGGAAGCAGCTTGGCATTGAGCCGGGTGAGCTAACCGCTTGGGAGAGCACGAAGCAGTTCGGAGCATTGCCTGGCGGTACGAAAGTGAGCAAAGGCTCACCATTGTTCCCGCGGCTTGATACGCTCGAAGAAGCGGCTTATATAGCAGCTGAAATGGGCGGCGGAGCAGAGCAGGCGCAAGCAGCCGAGCAAAAGAGCGAAGCGGCAGCAACAGCAGCAGACGCTTCGAATGAGACGAAAGCTGAGCCAACGGGCAGCAAAGAAGAAATTGCAATCGATGACTTTGCTAAGGTAGAGCTTCGCGTAGCGCAGGTTATTGCAGCAGAGCCCGTCCATAAAGCGGATAAACTTCTGAAGCTGCAGCTTGACCTTGGCTATGAGCAGAGACAGGTCGTGTCCGGCATTGCAAAATTTTATACGCCAGAGCAGATGGTGGGGCGCAAAGTGATTTGCGTGACGAATCTGAAGCCGGTTAAGCTGCGCGGAGAATGGTCGCAAGGCATGATTCTAGCTGCTTCGCATGGCGATCAGCTGACACTCTCAACGGTGCCGGATGAGATGCCAAATGGTGCGGTAGTGAAATAGAAGTAATTGATTTGCTGTAAGTAAGAAGGGTGTTCTGGCTGTCGAGCGACAGCGAGGGCATCCTTTTTTTAAATATGACGAATTGTCAAGCTAAGTGCGACACCTCTTCCATGAAGGCTTCGTGAGCCGACCTCCAACCGAGACATTTACGAGGACGGTTGTTAATCAAAC
>NZ_JACHXW010000038.1 GCF_014192395.1 Paenibacillus endophyticus
AACGATACATTGATTACTACAATCACAAACGTATCAAGTCAAAATTAAAAGGCATGAGCCCGGTACAGTACCGAGCTCATGCCCAACAGGTTGAATAAAAATATTTGTCTAACTTTAAGGGGTCACTTCAGATTCAGCCTGCTTTCTTATTTATTTGGGCTTTAGATATTTAGAAATGCTCAATGGCCCCCGAATTGTGCAAATAAGGAATGTTTAAATTCATCAAGCATCATAGGACCTCTATGAGTAAAGCATTTTAAAGAGAAATAATCTAATATCGGTGATAAATATGGAAAGACTTCAGGCTTCGGGGCAACAAGCTTATCGGGCAGCTGTTTGATCATTTGTAGCAGCTCAATAAACTTTTGCGGAACGACAAGTGAAGCCTCTGATTGCTGAAACATGTGCATGGTAATAATCTGCTGTGAGTCCTGATCCATCACAGCGAGTGCCATCGGGAAATAAGGTCTACCTTGCTCCATCACGGGTGTAGGAATGAAAAAAAGATCGATTTCCCATACGCTTTGGGATGATTTAGCTGTTTTCTTCAACTGGGCTAGGAGCAGCTCGTTCTGTACGTACGATGATTGGTCTGATTCCATTTCATCCTCGTCAGCGGGCAGCAGCCACTCATTATGCCATGCTAATGCGCCGTTCGGTTGAGGTGTTGCAACGCGGTGGAGCAGTAGGTCATTGTTCGAAAGGAGTAATTGCGGATCTTCACTGACCGCAGATGCAACCTCTATGGCTTGTTCTAACGCTGCTGCTAGATAAGACACGTCATGGGCATGTTCAAGCGGCCAAGGGTAATATCCAGGTTGATGCAGTCGGAAGCTCGGCCATGCTCCGCGACCGCGAAACTTCAAACCGAGTTTTTTAATCATTTCTTTTTCCGTAGGATGAAGATCCTCGCGGTCATCAAAAGAAAGCATGAGGCAGTGTTGAACAAAAATAGGGTCCTCGTTTATTTCATCATTGAACATAGCAAGCAACGTATCCAAACCGTTTTTGCCCAAATATAGGGCCATTCCATAAAGCTCGCCACCCGCACCCATGATGCAGCAATAACCGGTTAAGCCGGAGTTGGGATCCTTGACGGCGAATATATCACCATTCTCCAAGATGTTCCATGGTTTAGCGGCCTTAAAAGCGATTGCGGCTTCATAAAGTCTTGTCCATTCCTTTTCAGTAGGTTGCATGTTAAATCCTCGCTTCTTCTATTATTTAGAATAAGTTGTTTATTTGCAAAAAAAGAAAGGAGAAGAATAAGTTAGGGTCTTTATATATAAAGAAAATCTGGATAATATCAAGGTTCAGAATAGACAAAAGCAACTTTTCTCATAGGTCAGTAATAGTGTGTTTTTTTACATTAGAGCCCGCTTGGCTTTTGATGTGTTCCCGTTATAGATTATCAATTAATAGGACAATTTAAAATAGCAGCAAAAAAAACGTGACAAACTTGTTACGATTCCCGATTCAGGCTTGCGTCGGAAGCCACAAAAAGCTAACATATAGTAAAATAGGTTACGTGCGAGAAAAAGGAGGTCCCTTCATGTTTTTAGCAGAAGAAGCAGCGAAAGCCGCAAGTAAAATCGGTACTTTCGATTGGTTTATGCTTGCCTTTACGGTATTGATCGCAATCGGATTCGTTCGGCTGTTGACGGCTCGTCCGAAGAAAAACATTTTCGCGATCGGCTTCACGGCCGTATCACTAGGCTTGTTCCTGTTGATCGACTTTATTATGATCACGAAAGTTTGGATGGCGTAGCATTTCGCATAGAAAAAGGTCTGCCGGACAAGTCTGGCAGACCTTTTTCTATGCTTCTATATGGATCAAACCCACCACATCTCGCCGAGCGGCTCGCGGATTAGAATTTGTTGGAGATTTTGAACAGCTTTGGTGAAGCCCTCGTCAACCGACATTAAGCCATCCTCGTGTTCGATGCTGACCACATAGTCATAACCGACAAGACGAAGCGCGCTAAGAATATCCGACCACACTTTCAGATCATGGCCGTAGCCAACCGTGCGGAATTGCCATGCGCGATCGAGCATGAGTGCGTAGGATTGCATGTCAGTAACACCATGATGGTTAACGTTGATCGGGTCAATCGTTGTATCCTTAGCGTGGAAGTGATGGATCGCTCCAGCGCGTCCGAGAATATGAACGGCTTGTACGGGATCGATGCCTTGCCACCACATATGGCTAGGATCAAGGTTAGCGCCAATTGCATTGCCCGCAGCTTCACGAAGGCGAAGCAGGGTAGCTGGGCTATGTACGGAGAATCCGCCGTGCAGCTCAAGGCCGATTTTTACGCCGCCAGCTGTTGCAAGCTTAGCGATTTCAGACCAATATGGAATAACTTTTGCTTCCCACTGCCATTTCAAAATATCTTGGAAATCGTTTGGCCATGGAGCAACCGGCCAGTTCGGATATTTCGCATCCTCATGGTCGCCTGGGCAGCCAGAGAATGTGTTGACAACAGCCACTTCAAGGCGATTGGCAAGCTCAATTGTTTTGCGGATAACCTCATCATGCTCCGTTGAGATTGCTTTTTGCGGATGCAGTGGGTTGGCGTGACAGCTAAGTGCGCTGATCATCAGTCCTCGTGACTCTACTGCTTGTTTAAACGCTTTCAGTTTTCCTTCGTCAGCAAGCAATGCGTCGAGATCACAGTGCGCGTCGCCAGGGTAACCGCCTGTACCGATTTCGATGGCGTCAAGACCTTTGGATGCGATATAGTCGAGTGCTTCCTCGAATGGTTTTTGTGCAAAAAGAACACTAAATACTCCTAATTTCATTTGTTCCTTTACCTCCCGAATCCATTGAATGGATTGATTTAGTAGTCCCATATAGTATACCACTTCTGTATTCAGAACACATAACCCAATCCACATTTAACACAATCGCATAACAACAAAGCAAAAACTAGTATAATAAAGGGCCAGGGTTGAAGAGAAGGTTCTTTTTTTGTTTTCAAGTCATTCATCTGTGTTCTTGTCGTTTCGAGAGCTGCAATAGGGTGCGGTACCAGTATTGTGTAGTGGTATAGATGACCTCGGTTTGTTAAGATAGTAGAAGCATGTTTTAAGGATGAGAGGAATGGATCGTTAATATGACTGAAACAATAGTAAGATCGGATATAGAGCTGCTGGCTCCGGCCGGCGATTGGGATTGCATGAGAGCAGCTGTGGCGAATGGCGCGGATGCGATATTTTTCGGTGTAGAGAAGTTTAATGCGCGGGCACGCGCGAATAACTTCCGCAGCGAGGAGCTGCCGGAAATTATGGCTTTTCTTCATACCTATGGTGTGAAAGGCTTTCTAACGTTTAATATACTTGTATTTGAAGACGAGCTGAGAGATGCACAGAAGCTGATTGAAATGTGTATCGACGCCGGCGTGGATGCAGTCATCGTGCAGGATTTAGGTCTGGTTAAGCTGATACGGGAGCTTTCGCCGGATTTTCCGATTCATGGCTCGACGCAGATGACGATTACTTCGCCGGAGGCTGTCGAGTTCACAAAACCTTTTGGGCTAGAACGAGTCGTGCTGGGGCGCGAAAATAACCTGAAGCAAATTCGTACGATAGGTGAGCAGGCGAAGCTGCCAATGGAAGTTTTCGTACATGGCGCATTATGTGTATCGTATTCAGGGCAGTGTCTCACATCCGAAATGTGGGGCGGACGCTCGGCCAACCGCGGAGAGTGCGCGCAGGCTTGCCGGCTGCCGTATGACCTTATGGTCGATGGAGAGATTCAACCTATGGGAGACATCGCATATTTGCTGTCGCCGAAGGACTTGGCGGCAATCGATATTGTACCGGAGCTCATCCAAGCGGGCGTGAAGTCGTTCAAAATAGAGGGACGTCTCAAAAGTCCCGAATATGTCGCGAATGTCGTGAGCAAGTATCGGCGCGCGATCGACAAATATTTCGACGGTGACCTATCGAAGCCGTCGGTGGAGGATGTGCGCGAGCTTCAGCAAAGCTTCTCGCGCGGCTTCACGCATGGCTTCTTGTCGGGAACGAACAATAAAATGCTCGTAGAGGGCACATTTCCCAAAAGCCGCGGCGTTTACCTCGGCCGTGTAGAGCGTGTGATGCGCGATGCGGTTACGCTGCGGATAGACGCTCCGCTTAAGCGCGGCGACGGCATTGTATTTGATGCCGGCGATCCAACAAAGAAGGAAGAGGGCGGCCGCGTTTACGATATTCGGCGCCAAGGCGTAAAAATTGAAGGCGAAGCACAGGAAGGCACGATGATCGAACTGGTTGCCGGGCGAAATGACGTGGATCTTCGTAAAGTACATGTAGGCGACCGTGTATGGAAGACAAATGATCCGGCGCTTGATAAGCGCCTGAGAGCATCCTTCGAAACGGAAAAGCCTTACCGTGTATTTCCGCTTCATATTCGGGTAACAGGAGCATTGGGGCAGCCGATGCGCACATGGTGGACGGATGTTCAGAAGGGAACGACCATCGAGGTCGTTACCGAGCTTGAGCTTGAGCAAGCGCAGAAGCGTCCGATGGATGCAGCTTTGCTGGAGGATCAATTGGGCAGACTAGGCGGTACCGTCTATCAGCTTGAGAAGCTGGAAGTCGAGCTTCAGGGAGATTTGATTGTTCCTATCCGCGAGCTCAATCGGCTGCGCCGCGAAGCGGTAGAGCTGCTGTCCGGCGAGCGTCCGAAGCCTCCTGTTTACGTGAAGCATGCAGTGGACGCGCGCGCTGATGTGCCGAAGAAGGATGTTTTGGCGCCGCAAAGCGGCAAGGATGCGAATTTGATTGCGTTATGCCGCACGCTCGAGCAGGTGCAAGCAGCAGTCAAAACCGATGTTTCTATCGTATACGCCGATTTTGAATTCATTAAGCAATTCCCTGCCGCAATTGCTGCTGCACGTGAGGCGGGCAAGCCCATTGCGCTAGCAACGCCGCGCATTCATATGCCAGGAGAGAATGGCTATCACGCGAACATTCTGAAGCTGCAGCCGGATGCCGTCCTCGTACGGAACACAGGAGCGCTGTACTATTATCTTCGTGCCCGCGCTGCTAATCCGGATAAGCCATTCCCTAAGCTCATTGGTGATTTCTCACTGAACGTTGCGAATCACAAAGCGGTCAACCTGTTTACTGAGGTGGGTCTGGATCTTATTACGCCGTCGTATGACCTGAATATTCAGCAAATGGTCGATTTATTGGAAAGCTCGGACACTTCGATGCTGGAGATGGTTATTCATCAGCATTTGCCGATGTTCCATACGGAGCATTGCGTATATTGCACCTTCATGAGCGAGGGCACCGACTTTACAAACTGCGGTCGTCCATGTGAGGAGCAGCGTGCTTCCTTGCAGGATCGTATTGGGATGGCGCATCCTGTACGCGTGGATGAGGGCTGCCGTAATACCGTATATAATGCGATCGAGCAATCAGGCGCTGAATATATTCGTAATTTCGTCAGCATGGGCGTATCCCATTTCCGTGTGGAGTTCCTAGAGGAGACGCCGGAAAAGGTGCTTGAGGTGCTTGGACTATACCGCGATGCGCTTGATGGCCGTATTAGCGGAACGCAGGTGTGGCGCAGCCTTAAGGCGATCAATCAGCTTGGCGTTACGCGCGGACAGCTTGTCAAATAATGATGGACATGCGATAGTAACGAATCAAAACCGACTTCTCACTTGCTGAGAGGGCGGTTTTCTTTTTCGGGGTGGATAAGTAGAGTAATCACATTGATTTGACACACTAATCACCCTGTCATAGCATAGAGGGATAACGCAATTATGCGGCATGCGATTTTGGGAAAGAAGCGAGGCGTGGTCTTACATGAATGGTAGTTGGTTCGCGAGCTGGAGGCATGTGTTTAAGCTTGATCCTGAACGAGTAATATCCGATGAAGCGCTTGATGCCATTTGTACCTCAGGAACGGATGCCATTATTGTCGGCGGCTCCAGCGGAGTAACGTTCGAGAATATCGTCGATCTGATGTCGAGGATCAGAAGATACGAGGTGGACTGTGCGCTTGAAGTGTCAACGCTCGATGGCGCGGTACCGGGGTTTGACGGCTATTTTATCCCCCTTGTTCTCAATACGAGCAGGGCAGAGTGGATTACGGGCTGGCAAACAGAAGGGCTGAAGGAATACGGCACCTTCGTGCCTTGGGAGGAAACCGCTGCACAGGGTTATATTATATTGAACGCAGAGGCAACTGCAGCCAAGCTGACAGAAGCACAAACGGAGCTAACGGAGACGGACCTGATTGCCCATGTTCGCATGGCGGATCGATTAATGAGGCTGCCGGTCATTTATTTGGAATACAGCGGCAGGTTTGGCGACATGCAGCTCGTGAAGCGTGCGCGTACGTCTGCCGTTCATGCCCAGGTTTTTTATGGCGGGGGCATAGACGGTGTGGACAAAGCGCGGCAAGCAGCGGAGGCTGCGCATACCGTTGTCGTAGGTAATATTGTGTACAGCGACTTAGCTGCAGCGTTGTCGACGGTATCAGCTGTACACGAGGTTGTCAGCAGCCGTCTGTAGGGTAGCGTAACGATTTCATGAACATCTGTTTGAAAAGAATGGTGCTGCACGGTATAGGAAGAATCGTTTTCTTATGCGGTATGGCGCTATTTTTCTGTTTAAGCGCACGAAGGTGCAAGAGTTTCTGATCAGACGGTCATTTCATTCCTCGAATGACGGATTTTGGACGGTGTTTTTTGCGTTTGTAAATTGACACAGGGATGGTCGTTGTCTACACTGAGAAGAGGCGAACATATGCGAACAAAGGAGTCGGACCATGTTTAATTTTATGAGCATCGAGCAAGCTGTACAGAAGCTGAATCCGCCGCAGCGCGAAGCCGTTCAAGCGACTGACGGGCCACTGTTGATTATGGCTGGAGCGGGCAGCGGCAAGACGCGCGTACTGACGCATCGAATTGCTTACTTAATCGAAAAGAAGCGTGTAGCGCCATGGAGTATTCTCGCTATTACCTTTACGAATAAAGCATCACGTGAAATGCAGGACCGGGTAAGCGCGCTCGTAGGCCCCTCGGGGCGGGATATTTGGGTATCAACCTTCCATTCCATGTGCGTGCGAATTCTTCGCAGAGATATTGATCGTATCGGTTTTACGTCAAGCTTCTCCATTCTGGATTCCTCGGACCAGCTTTCGGTTATCCGCGGCTGCATGAAGGATATGAACATCGACACGAAGAAGGTCGAGCCAAAGGCTGTTCAAGCGGCGATCAGCGGAGCCAAAAATGAACTGATTTCCCCGGAGCAATTTGAACAGAAGGTTGGCGATTATTTCGACGGCATCGTTGCCCAAGTATTTACGAAATACCAGAAGAAGCTAAGGAGCAACAACTCCCTTGATTTTGACGATCTTATTATGATGACGATTCAATTGTTCAAGGATGTACCCGAGGTGCTGGAGTTCTACCAAAATAAGTTCCGCTACATTCATGTGGATGAGTATCAGGATACGAATAGGGCGCAATATATGCTGACGCGGATGCTAGCCGATAAGCATCATAATATCTGCGTTGTCGGCGATAGCGACCAGTCCATATACCGTTGGCGCGGTGCGGATATTACGAATATTTTGAATTTCGAAGGCGATTATCCCGAAGCGCGTACGATTATGCTGGAGCAAAATTACCGTTCAACCGCGAATATCTTGGATGCAGCCAATGCGGTCATCAAGCTGAATACCGGCCGCAAGCCGAAGAAGCTGTGGACGGATCAAGGCGCAGGCGACCTTATCGCGCTGTACCAAGCGGATACGGAGCACGACGAGGGGTATTTCGTAACGGGCGAAATCCGCAAAAACGTGAATAAAAGCCATAAATTTGCCGATCATGCGATATTGTATCGTACCAATGCGCAATCACGGGTAATAGAGGAAATACTGATTAAATCGGATATCCCTTATCAGATCGTCGGCGGCATAAAGTTCTATGATCGCAAAGAGATCAAGGATTTGCTCGGTTATTTGAAGCTGGTTTCGAACCCGGATGACGATATCAGCCTAGTGCGGATCATCAATGTACCGAAGCGGGGAATTGGCGATACGACCGTCGGCAAGCTGGCGGATGAAGCGGCGCGGAGAGGCACATCCATCTATCGCGTACTGAACCATTTAGGCGATGTTGAGGTTAACGGCCGCACGCGCACGCTGCTGCGGGAGTTTTATGAGATCATCGACAATCTCACGCGAATGGTTGAATATTTGTCCGTTACGGAGCTGACGGAGAAGGTGCTTGAGCTTTCTCAATATCGGCTTGAGCTTCATCAGGAAAATACGCTGGAGTCGAAAGCTCGGCTGGAAAATATCGATGAGTTTTTATCAGTGACGATGGATTTCGAGAAAAGGAACGAGGATCGTACACTTGTAGCGTTTCTTACCGATCTTGCTCTCATTGCGGATATTGATTCCTTGAACAAAGATGAGGAAGAGGCAGAGAGAAACAAGGATGCCGTAACGCTCATGACGATGCACAGCGCCAAAGGCCTAGAATTTCCTGTGGTGTTCATTATCGGAATGGAGGAAAGCGTGTTTCCGCACAGCCGTGCGCTTGCCGATAATGAGGAGCTGGAGGAGGAACGCAGGCTTGCTTATGTAGGGATAACGCGTGCTGAGAAAAGGCTGTATCTCACCTGTGCGCGCATGCGTACGCTGTTTGGCCGAACGAGCTCGAATCTGCCTTCGAGATTTTTGCAGGAAATACCGGAGAGCGTCAGAGAAGGCGCATCCAGCGGCAGCGGTGGATATTCTCGTGCTGGCGGAGTGAGAAGCGGAGTTAGCGTTACGGGCGGAACGGGAAGCGCAACTGCTGGGAGCCGTGGGACTCCGGGTCGCAATGGGGTCGGCGGCTCTGGAGCAGCAGCACCTGGCATGCGCGGAGCAAGCCCGGCAGTCGGCGGACGAGGCGGCGTGCGGGTAAGCACGCCGCTCCAGGATGCGGCACGCACGGCGCAGCAAAGCGGCGGGTCAGCAGGAGCCGCTGCCTCTGGCGACTTCGCTTCTGGTGAACGGGTTTCCCATGGCAAATGGGGGATCGGCGTCATTGTCTCTGTGAAAGGGACGGGCAAAGACATGGAGCTCAATATCGCTTTTCCGGCGCCTGTCGGCATTAAACGTCTGCTTGCGGGATATGCGCCAATAACGAAAGTGTAAGTTCTGCCCGTTATTCTGAACGATTAGAAGGAGGAGCATTCCGTGAACGCTCAATTAGAGAGGATGCAGCAGCTTGTCGCGGTCATTACTGACCATAATTATCGGTATTACACGTTGGATCAGCCATCCATTAACGATGCGGATTACGACAAGCTATATGACGAGTTGACTGCGCTCGAATCGGAACTAGGCATGATCCTGCCTGAATCTCCAACGCAGCGGGTAGGCGGTGATCTACTAAAAGGGTTCGAGCCTTACAAGCATCGCTCCCGTTTATGGAGTCTAGACAAAGCGCAAAACGTCGAGGATCTTCTAACCTGGAATACGCGGCTGCTAAAGGCCGTAGCTGATTATAACGCCAAGAACCCAGGCGAAGAGCCGCTGCCAAAGCCGGCCTACGTCGTAGAGCTGAAGTTTGACGGCCTGACGCTTAACCTTACTTATGAGGACGGACAACTCGTACAAGCAGCGACTCGCGGGAACGGTACCGTTGGGGAGGGCATTTTGCAGCAGGTGCGCACGATTCGCTCGATTCCGCTGACGATTCCGTTTAACGATGGCATCGTTGAGGTGCAGGGTGAAGGCATTATGCAGCTCTCTGTTCTGGCTAAGTACAATGAGACAGCTGCTGATCCGCTTAAGAATGCCCGTAATGCAGCAGCTGGAGCGCTGCGCAATCTTAATCCAAAGGTTACGGCGGAGCGAAAGCTTAATGCGTTCTTTTATAACGTGGGCTTTGCCGACGGTGTTGCGTTCGAGAACCATCGCGAAATGCAGCAGTTTCTCAATGAAAATCGTTTCAAAGTAAATCCTTACGTAACCTATCTGGATACGATTGAAGAAGTGCAGGATGAACTGCTCCGCGTTACGGAACAGCGCGAGAAGTTGGATTTCCTGATCGATGGTGCTGTTATCAAGGTTGTGGATATGCGGACGCGAGAGGCGCTAGGATACACGGATAAATTTCCTCGCTGGGCAGTAGCGTTCAAGTTTGAAGCGGAGGAAGCATCAACGGTGCTTGAGGCTGTATCGTGGGAGGTTGGCCGTACGGGTAAAATAACGCCAGTAGCACGTGTGGAAGCGGTCGAGCTTGCGGGTGTAACGGTTCAGAACTGTACGCTTAACAATATAGGCGATATTGAGCGCAAAAACCTCAAGTTCGCTTTGGGGACGCTAGTTACAATTCGCCGCTCCAATGACGTTATCCCAGAAATTCTCGGGAAAGCGGATGAAGAGCCGGGGCAAGAGATCGTATTTCCAACGGTATGCCCATCTTGTGGGACGGAATTGGAGCAGCGCGGTGCTCATCTGTTCTGCAACAATAAACTAGGCTGCCAACCGCAAATTATTGGACGCATCACACACTTTGCTTCGCGTGATGCGATGGATATCGATACGTTCAGCGTTATGACAGCAGATCAGCTGTACAAAGATTGCGAGGTGAGGGATCCGGCCGATCTATACGCCCTGACCTATGATGACCTTATTAAACTAGAACGCTTCGGGGAGAAAAAGGCTCTTAAGCTGCTTGCCGCTTTCGAAAAGTCCAAGGATAGAGAGCTGGCTTCATTTCTATTTGCGCTTGGGATTCCGAATACGGGCAAAGCGACGACCAAAATGCTTGCCGAGCATTACGGGAATTTAGATGCCATCATGCAGGCTGAGGCATCGGAGCTTATTACGCTGCCGGACGTTGGAGGTATCGTGGCAGAAAGCATAGTCGGCTTCTTCCAAGATCCGATTATTATGGCCAGCATAGCGAGAATGCGTGAGCTTGGCGTTAAGGCAGAAGCGGAGCAGCAACTAGTAGCCAGAAACGACAGTGTGTTCAGCGGGAAAACTGTTGTGCTTACGGGCACGTTGCCCACAATGTCCAGAGATGAGGCGGCAAAGCTTCTTGAAGCCTGCGGCGCCAAAATTTCCGGAAGCGTGTCGAAGAAAACGGATTTTGTCGTTGCTGGCGAAAGTGCGGGAAGCAAGCTGACGAAGGCGCGTGAGCTTGGTATTACAGTCATTGAAGAGGAAGCGGAGCTGCTTCGTTTATTAGGTGAAACGGTCGAGCAGTAGCGACTGCTTCTGTAATGAGAAGGGTCTGATACGGAGGCGTTGACCTCAGTATCAGACCTTTTTTTTTTGCTATGAGGCAGCGAGCGGCCTTCGGCTTTTTTTGATGAATCAGGTGGTGAAGCTTCCCATCCAGCTTGAACAAGAACATCATGTCGGGAACTAAGCTCGAATAAAGATTTAAATCGCTGCGGGCGTATCTCAACTCTTTTCACCGCCTATTTGCTTTGCGTAATATCATGAACAACGAGCATGTACCTTTGTTGAATGTGTTAGGTGGAATATAGCGGCTAGCCGATAATCCGAACGATAATGCTCGTTTTGTTATCTCCAGGGACCAGCCAAAGCTTCTGCTCGCTATACTGCACTCCTTCTAATGATTGCGATTGCTACAGACTTCCTCAAGCGGAAGCAGCCTTGCAAGCCATCTACCTAATAGTAAACAGTTGCAGAGTTCGGGTTGGAGGCGGATTTTTCGAATCCATATTCACTCGCCGCATCATAGCATGAAATGAGGTTTCCTTCTTTGCTATTAATGATGACAACGTCGTTCATTTGGTTGAACAGCAATTTGTTGTCCGAGTGAAGCAATGGAATGCGCTCTTGCTTGCGAACCGCGTATAGTGCAGTGCTTATCATAAAAGCAGCAGACAAAACGATGAGCAAAGGTCCGTACGCACTTTCGATACCCGGAAGGAGATCTGCTTATAACTTTTGTTAAGGCGTTACACGCCATCGTTAATATCCATATAGATCGTATAGTTCCGCTTCTTCAAACGTGGTAAATTTATTGAGAATTATTTTAATTATTGCAAGGTCGTTATATTCGAGTTGTTTATTATTTGTAAAATATTTCAACTTGTTTTATATTTGCGTAAGTGATATATTATTTCTTGTCGCTTCTGAGGCACACCAAAACAACTGATTGAATCGCAGAAAAAGTGAAACAAGCAGTTGACAACGTCGAGTGAAGATGATAATATGATTTCTTGTCACGACAAAATGTGACAAACAAGTTCTTTGAAAACTGAACAAATGGATCACGTCGATCCGATAATGTTTTACAATAGCTAGTTAAGTAATGAGCATTTCAAACACCAATTTGGAGAGTTTGATCCTGGCTCAGGACGAACGCTGGCGGCGTGCCTAATACATGCAAGTCGAGCGGATC
>NZ_JACHXW010000039.1 GCF_014192395.1 Paenibacillus endophyticus
GTGAAGCCGGCTTTCGTTGGATTCGCTGGAGCCGTGATCTTCGCTCCCGCGCTCACGCCGGTCGAGTCCGCAACCGCGCTTCCTCCTTGCGAATCGAAGGCCACCGTGTACAAGCCAGGAATGACCGCTTGCAATACGAGCCCGTTGAGCCCCACAGCCACGAATGCGCCGCTACCGTAGCTGACGTCCACCAACTGCTTCGATGTCGTAAGTGTCTCGGTCGTCCAACTCGTGCCATCCGTGGATTTCGCAATTTTATTCGGCGATCCTACGGCCACGAACTCGCCGTTGCCATAGCTAAAGGCCATAGGATACCCACGAACGCCCGTCGATGAGCTCGTCCAATCGATGCCATTCGAAGCTGTCACCACGGTTCCGTCGGACAAGGCCGCCATGAACTTTCCGTTCCCGTATACGACGCTATAGATCCCGTCCGAAGTATTAGAAGTCCGGCTCGTCCAAGTCTCTAAGTCGCCGGAAGTCAAGATCGTACCGCCGATGCCGACGGCCACGTACATGCCGTCGCCGTATGCGATGTCCCAAAGATTTTGCGAAGTGCCAGAAGTTCGACTCGTCCAGCTTACGCCGTCGTCGGAGGTCGCCAGCGCCCCTGCAGCACCTACCATCACAAACTTGCCATTCACGAACGAAACGCCGAATTGCGAGCTGCCGAACGTACGGCTTGTCCAACTCGCGCCGTCGCCGGAAGTCAAGATGGACCCGTTGTTACCCACAGCCACGAACGTACCATTACCGAAGCTCACGTCGTTTAGCCGTTGCAAAGTACCTGAAGTTCGGATCATCCAGTTTGCGCCGCCGCTTGAAGACATAATCGTCCCGGCTTCTCCTACCGCCACATACGTACCGTTGCCATAACTAATGGCATTAAGATCATAACTGGTTCCCACTGTTCGGACAACCCAACTCGTCCCATCCTCGGAAGTCAAGATCGTTCCCCCGTTGCCTACCGACAAGTATATGCCATTTCCGAATACGATCCCATTCAAGATCGAAAGCGTGACCGCATCGCGTTTCTCCCACGCCACTCCGTCGACGGAGGCGTAGACAAGTCCGTTATGGCCCACCACCACAAAATCACCGTTGCCATAAGTGACGTCTTCCAGCGTTAGGTTAGTATCCAAATGTTGCTTCGTCCAACGCTCGCCGTCGCCTGAAGTCACCATCGCGCCAGCAAACCCCACCACAACATACGTGCCGTTACCGAAGGCAATGCCATAGAGATCCGGAGTATTGCCGGGGGAGGCGTCACTCCAGGCTACTCCGTCAGAGGAAGTCAATATCGTCCCCGATTCCCCTACCGCCACAAATTTAGCCGAACCATACACGACGTCCGTCAGGTTCTCATCGGCACTCGAAGTACGACTCGACCAATTCTCTCCGTCAGCAGAAGTCAAGATCGTCCCATCGTCTCCTACCGCCACGTACAAGCCGTTGCCGTAGCTGACACCCTCTAGAAATTCCGAGGTTCCCGACGAACGGGAAGTCCAGTTCAATCCATCGCCCGAAGAGACGATCACGCCTCTATCGCCAATCGCCACATACTTGCCGTTCCCAAATACGATGCCATTGAAATAAGGAGTTCCCGGGCCTGACCAACGATTCGTCCAGTTCGTTCCGTCGGCGGAGGTCAGCAGAGTGCCGTTCCCCCCCACTGCCACATATGTACCGTCGTTGTAAACAACGTCTTGCAGATTCTCGGACGTCGGATAGGGACTCCGAATCGTCCAATCGTACGCGGCTGCCTGGTCCGCATAAGTCGGAATCATTCCTGTTAACAAGAGCAATGCCATGAATATTGTCACGTAGCGCTTAATCATCACTTCGAAAACACTCCTCTACCATTAATGTCGTTAACTATAACAGGAAAATAGCGGAGTATTCTTAATGAAATCTTAATAGCGCCATCATTCGACCTTTTCCTAGCGCTCTTTTCCCGTTATGATGAGGAGAGTAGTAGTGAAGCAATTGAATCGGAGTGTGGTCGTGACATGCATCAAATTCTCGTTGTCGATGATGAGCCGGACATTCGCACGCTAATCCGCATGCACTTGGAGAGAGCGGGCATGCGCGTGATCGAGGCTGCCTCGGGGCGACAAGCTATCGAAACGTTGCGGGAGCAGCCCATCGAATTAATGATATTAGACTTAATGATGGATGATGTGAACGGCTTTGAAGTTCTTCAATATGTGAGAGCTCGTGGAACCGACACGATCATCATCGCATTAAGTGCTAGAAGAGAGGTGCAGGACAAGATCGATACGTTAGGGTTGGGAGCGGACGACTACGTCACCAAGCCGTTCAGTCCGATGGAATTGCTCGCCCGCGCACAGGCGCAGCTCCGAAGGCATCGTCCTGGCAGCACGTCGGACCCCTACGAGGTCATTCGGATGAATAAGCTGGCGCTCGACATCGATAATATGGTGCTGGCCAACGGATCGCAACGTCACGAATTGACGCAATACGAATGCGAGCTGCTGCAATTGTTCATGAAGAATCCGGATCGCGTGTTGACCAAGCGAGACATCTACCTGCATGTCTGGAAGCACGATCACGTGAATGACAACAATTTGAGCGTATTCATGAACCGGTTGCGCGCCTTGCTCGACGACGACTCCGATACCGCACCGCAGATTCATACGGTAAGAGGCATCGGTTATCGATTCTCAGGAGACGGCATATGAAAAGTCGCACGAAGCTCTGGCTCGTCATGCTGATCAGCGCTGCAAGCAGCCTGTTTTTATTCTTGTTGTTGTCCTTCATTGTCTCGAAGATATGGAATGATGGGTATAATCTGAATCAATTGGAGTCGATCGCGCACGAGACGCTGCAGACCGTCGAAAGGCATAGTCTTGACGGCGTTCGACCGATTCTGGATGCGGTTCACGACCGGCATCCGGCGATACGCTTGGAATGGGTCGCGTCGGACGGCTCGACGATCTACGATACAACCGGCGGAACGGCCCGTTACGACTTCGGACAGTTGGCCGGACGCTTCGTGAATATGCCGGACAATCTCTGGGCCGAGCATGAAACGGCCACTCTCGTATATTCCCTGGCCCGGAACGGAAAATCCGAATATCTGTTGTTAAGCTTGCCTAGCGATGAGATGAAAACGGGGCAAGTCTACTTCTTTTCACGATCATTCAAGCTGTTGTACGCTCTCATCCTGCCCGTCCTGCTATCCGCCCTGGTCCCCTATTTCCTGTCGATCTGGTTCTTCTCCTCCATTAATCGTCGCATCGGCAAGCTGAACAAGGCCTTGGGCCAAGTCGGCTTAAGAAGCGACGTCCTGGTACTAGAGGACAAGTCGAAGGACGAAGTCGGCCAGCTCACCCGTCATTACAACGAGATGGCGCGCCGGATTCAGCAACAGGCCGTTCAAATCGAGCAGTTTGATAAAAGACGCCGACTGCTGTTGTCCAATTTGTCCCACGATTTGCGAACGCCGCTAACCATGATCTTGGGCTATGCCGAGACGATTCGCACAAATTCGTTCCATGACGACGGCGAGCTTCGCAAAAGCGCGAAAATCATATTGCAACGTTCCCGCTACATGGACAAACTGTTGGATCAGTTGCTGGACATCTCGCGGCAAGACTCAGGCGCGTTCGAGATTCATCCCGCCCCGACCAACTTGTCCGAATTAATGCGAAAAATCGTGTCCGACTATCTGTTGCTATTGGACGGGCAAAACTATGCGGTCGACATCGAGATCCCGGAGAAGGACGTCGAGTCGGATCTCGACGCTTCCCTCATGGAGCGCGCCGTTCGCAACTTGCTAGACAACGCTTTACGTTATGGCAGCGACGGGGAGTATCTAGGGATCGGACTCGGCCAAGAAGACGATTGCGTGCTCATCATCGTGAAGGATCGGGGGAGAGGCATCGACCCCGCCGACCGCGAACGCGTCTTCGAACGTTTCTATCGCGCGAACGAAGGAAGGCAAGGCGAAGGTCTCGGCATCGGACTTTCCATTGTGAAAGAAGTCGTCAACCTGCATCAAGGCCACATCCGCTTGACCAGTACCCCATATGGGGAAACCTCGTTCACGCTCCTACTGCCGCAGCGACGATCGCAGGAATAATCGTCGAACGGCCAGACTCCGCCCAAAATAAGACAAGCCTCCTCCGATAAACAATGGTACCTGGTTTACGAACTCCGTATTTACAAAAAGGGGGAACAGGATTGACTGGATATTGGTCACCTATCCTGTAGAGACAGTGTAGCTCCACAATGAGATGTGCAAATGCCACTTATGTAACAACCCACTTTCTCGATAAACATTCATGGAAATTAATTCTTCCCCTCGTTCGTTTTATGAGGTCAACAGATCTTATACTGTAGCCGTCAGTAGGCAGGACAATTCAAGAACATTAAAAAAAGCCACCTGTAAAGGTGGCTTGCACTCAAAAAGAGTGCAAAAGTATGGGTAGGAGTGGAGAGTCCTGTACAGGAGTAGCATCTTTTGTTAATTTTGTAGATCATGGTGGCTATCATCTCTAGGTGACCAAATTCTTCGGTACACTGATGTTATCAGTGATGATTTTCCTAGACACAGCATGACTTTTCGGTTTTGAAAATTTCGGTATTAATACCTTTTGACTACAAATCGTCAATTCAATAACCATTGTAAGTCTCACGCTAAGTTCAAGATCTACCTCTATAGCCAGCAGGTGGTGTTTTAACTTCAGGGTGGCTTGGAGCAGGAGACGTCGATTTAAAAATAGCAGCATCTACTTCAAATACACGAACAGCAATTTGATTGTTACCGTGAACTTGAGCTTTTTGGCGAGCATGCTTTGTAAATGGAGCTTGAACTGTAGAACCTCCAAACTCTCCTGTGTTTGCTAAAATAACAGGTTGATACATATGATAATGTAAAGCGGCAACACAAGTTCATCGTGTCAGACAAGGTCTTGTAGCTTAACAAATTCCGTCACTGTAAATAACTTTCGTCTTCTTGCGATGCCCTTTCTTCTTCTTCCCAAGACGTTTCAAGTGCTTGGATAAACGTGGCAACAGGATGGGCACCGGAGATGGCATGGCAGTCGTTGATCAAGAAGAAAGGAACAGCTCTCACACCTAATCTTTCAGCCACAAGCTGCTCTAACCGCACCGCATTCTTATAGCGTTTGGTATCGAGCAGCATATCCATCGTTTTTTGGCGCTCCAGTCCCGCTTGTACGGCGAGAGATACAAGCGTTTCAAGTTCCCCGATGTGCTTGCAATCTGTAAAATAAGCTTTATATAACAAGTCTAGCACCGCTCCTTCTTTACCGAATTGTTTGGCAAAATGGACAAGGCGGTGTGCGTCTAAGGTGTTAGTGTACTTTACATTCTCGTAGTTAAAAAGTAGTCCTTCTTGTTTTGCCGTTTCGGCAACTACACGACTTTTCCTAGCCATCTTCTCCACATTAGTGCGGTGTCTGGCGGCAGCTATTTCGAGGAGATGCGTATTGGGATGCACCGGAAATGTTGGATCCAATTGGAAGCTTCGATAGACTATTTTAATTTGATCACGATGAGCGAACGCCTGTAATCCGGCTTCAAAACGCCGCTTAACGATATAACAAGAGGGACAAATGATATCCGACCACATCTCCACTATCATATTTGTAGCTCCCTTTTTCTATTGTGTTTCTGTATTATTAAGACTTCAACTAATTCCATAAAATTCCTCGATATAAGGCGCTTAAGGGGTAATTGGAGAAGCAGCCTTACCTGTCATTGCTGCATCAAAAACCTCTTTGGAATACGTTAAAGTATATCTTTATCAAGCTTTAACCATGCATTTCTAAAGGAACGGAAGCAGTATTCTTACTCTTACCCCCGCTCATGAAAGCAAGAATCAGCGCAATGATTGCGAAACAGCCGCTTACGATTAATGCAGCGTGGAAACCCAACAACAAGGCCGTGTTTGCCGATTCAATATGCGCCGAAGCGGTAACCGTAGTCGCGACGGTCGCCAGAATGGATAATCCCAAGCTCCCTCCCAATTGCAGGAACGTATTCACGATTCCGCCGGCAATTCCATGTTCTTCGGATTTAACATCTTGAACGGAACCGACGATAACTGCCGTAAAGGACGCGCCAATCGATAAACCGAGAACGATAAAGGCCGGAAGAATAAACAACGTGTAACTTTTATCCATATCCATATTGCTTAACCAGAACATGCCGAGCGCGTTGATGATCTGCGTTACGATTAGGACTCTTTTTGCACCGAATTTACGCATGAAGAACGGCGTGATTTGCGTTACGACGATCGATGTCAAACCCAGCGGCAAGAAGGCCAAGCCGGTAGCTAAAGAGGAATAACCAAGCTCGTTGAAATACAACGTCGAGAAATACATGAAGCCCGTCACATAAGAAAACATCAAAAACCCGATAATATTTGACGTTACGAGCGAACGAATCTTGAAGAGACGAAGCGGCATAAGCGGGTTTTTGGCGGATTTTTCTATCAGTACAAATAAGACCAAAACCAATATCCCAACAATCAACATGGCGATCTTCGCTGCCGACCAACTTCCGTCGACATCCGGCATGGAGATGCCATAGACCAGAATGAAAATACCCGCCAATACGGAAATCAATCCAAACCAGTCTATGTTTTCTTTAACGACTTTAACAGAAGGACTTACTTTCACGAATAATAATCCGATAATGAGCAAGATGCCAAGCGGCACGTTCAGATAAAACAACGATCTCCAGCCCGCGGTATCTGTTAGTATACCGCCTACTATTGATCCTGCCGCCGCTCCCCCTGAACCTAAAGCTCCAAAAATCCCAAATGCTTTGTTGCGCTGTGGACCAACTGGGAAATTGTTACTAATGAGTGACATCGCCGCGGGGATGGAAAGAGCCGCCCCGATACCTTGGATCGCCCTGCTGGCAATCAACCAAACCGAATTTGTTGCCAAGGCGCCTGCCAGAGAAGCTAGCGCGAAGATGGTCAAACCAATCATTAATACGCGTTTTCTTCCAAGTAAATCACTTGCTCGTCCTCCTATCATCAAAAAACAAGCGAACGTCAGTACATAAGAAGTTACAATCCATTGCAAATCGTTCGACTGCATATGAAATGCCGTTTGTATGGAAGGGAGCGCTACAACGACCGTTGAACTATTCATGACCTCGATAAACTGAGCCAAACAAACGATAATTAGCAAAAACATATTCGATTTCGAAATTTTATCACTCACTTTTATTTCACTCCTATTTATATCTATATATGACTTAAGAACCGAGAAATACTTTCGTTCTATAGTGCTCATCAGAAATGCTGCTTTTCCACAGCTTCCGATCTTTAACGATCTTAGACTGATTTAATCTAGTAATTCAGCAATAATTTCAAAATTGCGCAGCCGATCTTTATGATGGAAAATTTGAGTCGTCATAATGATTTCGTCAGCTTGCGTATCACGAATTAGTTTCTGCATGCTAGTTTTCAAATGATCCGGATCTCCGATCGTTAAGCTGCGATACATTGAATTACGCTCAAGCATAAAAATTTCCACCTCGGAGGCTACCTGACACATATCTTCAACCGGTGGCATGAGAGGCGTCATTCGCCCACTTAACACAGCCAAATACATTTGTTTCTGTGTAGAGGCCAAATAATGTGCACGTTCATTTGAATCAGCGACTGTCACATTCATCCCGACCATAACATGAGGTTTGCTCAAGACACTTGATGGCTTGAATAATTGTCGATACAAACGAACAGCTGGTATCGTGAAATCGGCAGCAACATGGTTAGCAAAAGAAAATGGCAAACCTAATTCTGCTGCGAGCCTAGCGCTAAAATCACTTGAACCTAGAAGCCAAATCGGAACTGCAAGTCCTGACCCCGGGTATGCTCGTACTTTAGCCAAGGCATCATCTTGAAAATACCCTCTCAATTCTCGCAGCAGTTCAGGGAAGTCTTCACCGTTTGTATGATCTCTCCGAAGAGCAGCTGACGCGGCCGAGTCACTGCCAGGGGCTCGACCTAGACCCAGATCAATTCGACCAGGATACATGGATTCCAAGGTTCCGAACTGCTCTGCAATCACTAAGGGAGCATGATTAGATAGCATAATGCCTCCCGAACCAATACGAATTCGTTTAGTCCCTGCTGCAATAAATCCCATCACAACGGATGTAGCTGCGCTCGCCATTGCGGGAATGTTATGATGTTCAGTTAACCAAAATCGGTAATATCCCCAGTCTTCTGCTTTTTGTGCCAAATCCAAGCTGTTCATAAACGTTTCATTCGCATTACCACCAAGAACAATATTGGTAGTGTCAAGAATGGATATGGGAACACCTTGAAATGATCTGGTATAGGATGAATCCATAATTATATCCCCCTCATCTAAACCTTTTGTAAAGCTCGATGTATGATATTATTTCCTAAACAACATCGAATTCTATACCGATGGAATCAGTAATATCTGAAGCGTTATCCCAAGCAGGCCTATTAGCCATAATTCGGACCTTCTTGACCGAGCTTAATGTAGCCCGTTCCCGGCCTGTATGGATGTTTTTACTTTCTGCAACAGAAAACTTTGCTCTCGCCAAGCCGATTGCGATGTTGCCTTCATTATAGGACATATCGTCACATCCTTTGTTTTCATGACAAAACTAGTCATAAGCAATTCCCATTCTATTTAAAACCTTCCATAATGCCGCGGTTACCTACTCACTCGCCAATTATTCAAATACTGTGCACAGTAGAGTTTTCCCATCACAACTTGGCATTATTTTAGAAGCCTTCATACGTGAATTACCACTCTCATTAGGATTGTAAGTGAAGCTTCAATTGCCTCGGAGACAACTATAGCAGGTATTTATCTTTTTCATAAGAACGCTATTTTTTTTAATATGCTTTATAAAAATAAACTGATGCTAGTAATGCTCCTAAGTCGTAATATACAAATTTTGTCGGGATAGAATTTCTATCAAGTAATTCTATTTAGCAATCAGACTTTCGAACTGAAATATCGGCCACGTACAAGATCCCAGGTCGAACGGCCATGTTACTGTTAAAGCCTTATCATCGTTTGCTTGCTTCTTAATAGTTTTTAATTATCCTCTCCTCTCGGCTATTCTTTTCGCGTGACTTTCATTAATCGAACATTTTGTCTTCAAGAAAAGATCTTAATTCTTCAAAAGGAACTTTTCCACGTATAACTTCTGCCCTAGATGCGGTCTATGTTTAGCTTGAAAGTTGCTTAATGATAGCTAGGCGTACGACTTTATTTTTTTAAACCATATTTAAAAAAATAGCCTTCTTATAAAGAATAAGAATACCTGTTATAGTTTTTTCCAGGCCATTGAAGTCTCACTTACCCAGTCTGAAGAGAAGAGGTTATTCACATGTAGCCAAAAAAGAACATCCAGATTCTTGCATCTATTCATCAATGTTCAGCTCGTGACTCAAAGTATCATGGTAATGATTTCTATACTAAAATTAGAAGGGGATTGACATATTATGACCAACTCGATAAATACTGAGAAGGAAAATCTAAAACTAGACCTACTCACCTAATAAAACCGTGAAACGTATAGAAGAGTGAATGGCGCCTGGAAAATCAGTTCCACACTAACGCGCTTCAGGATGGATTCTCTTAAGAACTGGGATCCGAGTACGGCCCCTGTTACTGGCAAGTAACCCCCGCAAGGAAACATAAATAACAAACAACAAAAAAGGACGTGACCACCATATGTTGAAGAAAAAAAAGCTTTTGATTTTGGGTGTAGCCATTCTGGCAGTCATGGTTACGGGATGCGCGAAACAAAATAATCAAGCACATCAGAATGCTCAGACGGAAGCAGTGAATATTACTGGACTCGATACGGCAACCTATCAACGCTTGGATGATATTGAACAAATTAAACAATTAAAAGCCCGATATTTCCGTTTTGTTGATGAGAAAAAATGGACAGAATTTGGAGACATCTTTACGGCTGATGCCAAAATTATTTCGGAAGGCGTGGATTATTCCAAAGGTGGTGGGCAAGCTTACGGGAAGATGATTGGAGATTTAGTAGGTAAAGCGCCTACGGTTCATCACGGATACATGCCTGAGATCGAAATAATCGACAAGGATCATGCCAAGGGTATTTGGGCAATGGAGGATTTGTTGACCTTTCCTGATGCCAAAGATGCATATCCTGGACATCACGGGTACGGACAATATCACGAAACATATAAAAAAGTAAATGGTGTCTGGAAAATCAGCTCCACGGAACTAACAAGATTCCGCATGGACCCTCTTAAGAATTGGGATCCGAATACGGATCCTGTAACTGGAAAATAATCCAGTGACAAATTAGATGAAAGAACAAGTAAACCCTTTGGATATCCAAGGGGGTTTACTTGTTTTATTTTATTTCAAGAATTCAGTCCGACACAAAAAGACCATTCTCGGTAAGAATGGCCATTAGTAAATTCAATTATTAGTAGGAACTTCTCCATTATGTTGCTTTTAATACATTATGATCAACATATCTCTCGCCGTTTAATTCGCTTATAACATTTATAGCGACTTTTGCTCCATAAACGAACCAGTAGGTTTACCTAGATAATTGTATCTCCCATGGCTTATGCATATTATGAAAAATTGTATTAACGCTCTCTTTTCATTCATAGAAAATGCCCTTTTGGAAATATTTTAATATCTATCCCTGTTGATTATATCCGTTGCCGATACCGGGGTATGAAGATTTCCGCGCCCCATATACCGGATAATTGACTTGCATATGCTGCTCCACCTGCGGTGGGTAACTATCAGTTCTCGGCAAATGTTGATTCACGCAATTGGCCGGTGGACCAATCGTAGTCGTACTCTTGATTGGTGCTAACGCCTGTGTCACCAACGCCTGATCTAGACAATATGTGTGGGCGAGCATATTTCTCGGGGCCAGCCTAAGGAAGTCAGAAACCGCGATGAATTCCGGTACTGGTGCGTCGAAGATAGCGAGCAAATGCGTGTCGTCTTCCGTAGCCATCTCCCAATGGAACCACCCCTGAGGAATATTAGTTACCTGACCAGGTGTTATATTGTAGTTAAGCACGGTTTTGGTAAATGGATTCAGAATCGACACGACTGCTGCACCTCGAATACAATAGACCAGCTCAGAGGCGTTCTGATGAATATGAGGCTCGATTACATTCGCTTTAGATAAGTAGATGTCGAGCAGAGATACGTTGCCCAGAGTATTGAGTTGCTGAATTCCCAAGGCGTTAATAAAATTGTTCGCATCCTTTGTGAATGTACGATTGTTCTTCAGATCGTAGAAATATTGTACGTTTGGAGAATTGAAATCCAAGTAGGATACTGCCATAAGCAAACCTCCCGATTATTGTTTCATCTTTACTAAACGTATTCCACTGTATCTATAACCATGACTAATGAATTGCGTAATGGCATGTTTAAATGCTAATAATATGTTTATTGAATTTTTTTCAATGACGAATTGTCAAGCTAAGTGCGACACCTCTTCCATGAATGCTTCGTGAGCCGACCTCCAACCGAGACATTTACGAGGACGGTTGTTAATCAAA
>NZ_JACHXW010000040.1 GCF_014192395.1 Paenibacillus endophyticus
CCTAAACACGTTTACTCGGGCCCATACATCCGGTAGACAGCAGCAGTAAAGGTTCAGCAACCTTATCTTTCGTATCCAGTTTTCAGGGCGCAAACGGCTTTGAACACATTAAGCACGACTCCCACAGCTTGTGGGTTTTATTGTTTCCATGGAGGATTAGCTCAGCTGGGAGAGCATCTGCCTTACAAGCAGAGGGTCGGCGGTTCGATCCCGTCATCCTCCACCATGATGCGAGTCATTAGCTCAGTTGGTAGAGCACCTGACTTTTAATCAGGGTGTCGTAGGTTCGAATCCTACATGACTCACCATTTTTACATGCGCGTATGGCGGAATTGGCAGACGCACTAGACTTAGGATCTAGCGGGCGACCGTGGGGGTTCAAGTCCCTCTACGCGCATCATATGGATTAGAAAAGGCTTTTTGGATCAGTTAGCTGATCCAAAAAGCCTTTTTGCATATTTATTTTCACCCGGACAAAGGTCGGAGCAACTGAAAACTATGTTAAGCTTATCAAGAAACAATAATATATAAGTCCAAGTAAGACAAAGGCCCGATCTCGGCAGAAGGGAAGTTGAGCGATGCGTAAACCGGATACCATACGGATGCTGGAAAAGCTGATTTTCCCTGCAATAAGAAGTTATAGCTGTCAAATTGCAACGGACTTTTTTTCAATCCCAAGAACGTTTCATACCTACATCATATGTGAAATTACGAGTGGCCGAGGTGTGGCGGTCGTTAATGGAACGCCTTTAACTGTCAAGAAAGGCGATCTTTTTTATGTTCAGCCAGGTATGACGATCGAAGGAAAGTTCGGCAGCGAGCAAGCCATTCATGTTTCGATAATTATGTTTAGAGCGATTATGCTGCACAAAGAAAATAGAAATTGGTCAGTAAGTCAGCCAAAGTTTCCGTTCCCGGCAAAGCTGGATATTTCTAGCCAAGCAATCTCCATCCATGATGCAATACTTTATTTTATTAAAAGGGAAAGTCCGCATCGGTCAGACAGATTCACTAAAAGCAGAAAGCTCAGCAATCTGCTGCATGCCGTTGCAAGTTTGAATAGTACGCAGGGCGAAGGCGATCCACAAGGCGTGCTGGGGATGGAGCGTACTTTGGCATACATAGCCCAGAATTATAGCAAGGAAATGAGAATTGAGCATCTAGCGAAAATGGCGGGCTTTAGCATGAATCATTTTACGCGAAGCTTTAAGCATCAAATGAACATGACGCCAACAGAATATATAGTAAAGCAGCGGATTTCAAAGGCGAAACAATTGCTATTTTCATCAAAAAAAGCAAAAGAAGTAGCGGAGCAAGTCGGATATAAGGATGAGCATTATTTTAGCCGGGCGTTCAAGAAGGTAGAAGGCGTGGCGCCAACATTGTATATCAAAAATAAATGTCATCGTATTGCAGCGCTCTACTATGGGATTGACGATCATTTGCTGACGCTGGGGCTAACGCCTGTTGCAGCCTTGTCCTATAAGGAGCGTGTTTCTTATTCTTATCCATTGCCAGAACTGAGCGGAGATATAGAGAACAAATTCAAGCTGGACAGCCGTAAATCCAATTATGAAAAGCTGATGAGATCGAAGCCTGACATGATGCTTACGAGTGATCGCTTGCTACAGGATGATTCGCTTAACCAGATTGCTCCAACCGCCGTATTGGCACATTCGAATCAATACGGTCAAATGCTGGAGCAGATGGCTAAAATATTGGGTAGAGAGCGGCAAGCTGCGGATTGGGTGGAAAGATATCGCGAGCAAATGACAGTGATTAAACAAAATATTAACACGCGCTGGGGAACACCATCCGTTGCTTTTATTAGAGTTAGCCCGCACTTTTATCGGGTTTACGGAGCAGGAAATCAGACAGGTGCCTTACTTTATGATGATCTTGCTTTGCATTTGCCAAAAGGCTTTCCAAACCGGGAGTGGGCCAAAGACATACAGCTGGAGGAGGTAGCTTCTTTCCACGCGGATCACATTTTTATTATGACTGATCCTACGGATGAGGCCAGGCAACGACTGCAATTGCTGCTTCGGTCCGAACAGTGGACTTCGTTAGAGGCGGTTCGGCATCAGCGGGTTTATGAAGCCGGCGATATGTTTTTTAAGGCTCTGGGTCCTACTGGTAGAATGTGGGCGATAGATTACGTTGCATCACAGCTAAGAGGGTGAACTTGGTGAGCAGATCCACCATTAATAGATGAATTAGTCCATTGCTAATGAAGGGCTCCTTCATTATCATTAATGATAATGATTATTATTATTAAAAAGAGAAGAGGAACAAAACAGATGCTAATGAACAGACTCATCCCTCTCGTTGCTCTAGGTTTGCTGCTGCTTACCTTAGCGGCATGTGGAGGTAATAGCGAAAAGCAAGGCCAGAAAGAAACCACAGCACCAGCAATAGAAGCGACGGCTGAGCCAGTAGCCGCTGATTTGACACGAACGGTTACACATTTGAAAGGCGAATCGATCGTACCTGCCAAAATTGATCGAATCGTTGTGCTCTCCGCAGCATACATTGACCATCTTCTAACCATTGGGGAGAAGCCAGCTGGCGTAAATGTAGAGGTGAGGTACGGAGGCGATTATCTTCCATACTTAGCTAGTGAGCTCGAAGGCGTGAAATTGGTAGGCTCGGCAGACAGCCCTAATCTTGAAGCGATCGTAGAGATTGATCCTGATGTTATTCTTGTTGAGAGCCGTACGGCAGAGGACACCTACGAGCAGCTGGAGAAAATAGCCCCGACCATAGTTCTCGGTACAGAATGGCTTGAATATGAGGATGATACAACCTACTGGACAAAGGATCTGCTAATGGTAGCGGAGCTTTACGATAAGGTTGAGCTAGCCGAACAAAGAATAGAAGAATTGCATCTTAAAACGGCTAAAGCAAGCGAGATCGTCAATAAATTAGACCATAAACAGCTGGCATACCTTCGGGTAAGAGAAAAAAACCTCCAGATCTATGCTGGGAAAGGGCATCCGACGAATACGCTCTTGTATCACGATCTTGGGTTTGCGCGCACGGAGCTGACTCCAGAAGAGCAAAGGGCTGATTTGTCGTTAGAGGTCGTTCCTGACCTGGATGCTGACTATATCGTTTTGGAGGTTGACCCGAATGGACGGGACAATCTGAACAGCATGAACCAAAGCGCTTTATGGGCAAAGGTGCCTGCCGTTCAGAATGAGAAGGTTTATGTAACGGACTCCTTTTGGTTGTTCAAGGGATGGGGCGTTATCGGCCGTGGGCAGATTGTAGACGATGTGTTGAAAATGGTTGAATAGAAGAGTGCTTCTGCTTGGGGTGAAGGACGTTCGATGAATAATGAAACAAGATGCCAGATCGCACAATCCTTTTTGCAAAATCATTTTCGGATTTCTGTGCGGCAGCCGGATGATGAAGAATATTCTTTTGCAGTGACTGAGTTGCTTGATTCCGTATCTCGAACCGCGATTCTGGACATTCAATCCGCTCTCTTAAGTCATCCCGACCGGAAAGTGGTGGGTACGCTGTTTGCGAAGCGCTATTCCGTATGGTTTACGGGACTCGTTGCAGCAGTTGGCTTGTTTGATTATAGGCTGTCTTCGAATCCGGCAAATGTTCGCTTCCATATATCCAGTCAAGCTGTAATGGCATACCAAACGATGCCAGAAGCGCAGGAATGGCTTTCCCATACGGATTTGGCAAAACGAAGGAATCAATTAGCTGTTTATTTTCAAGAGCTGCTGCAAAATACTGATCTCGTTTTCGCTTCCGTATCGGAGCATACGAGCGCCCCCACGAAAGTGATGTGGTCCTTGGTAACCCATCAGCTCCTCCAATATTATGCGAGATTGGAAGAGGAGCACAATCGGGAAATGACGAAGGAAAGGCTGCAGCTGATTGCAGACGATCAAAGCATACTCATGGGATGTAAAAGTGAGCATCTGATATCTACGCAATTACGAAGAGTGAAGCATCCAAGTCACGGGAGCATTTTGTATATACGGCGATACTGCTGCTTGGCATTCAGATTAAAGAGCCATGGCTATTGCCATACATGTCCGAGGCTCAGTGCGCCGGATAGAGAGCGGATGCTCATGCAGGAAAGGTAAGAAGGCATAAGCCTGATCATGTTTGTTATTTTTTGTTAAAGTCCTGCTGAGCGGGGCTTTTCTTTGTGTACCAGAATAAGCAGGCCGCTGTAATTAGGAATGTTCATGATCTGCTTTTGTCAAAGTGGGTGGCATCGCGTATAATTAACCCATCTAAGGGAGGCTGATTCATGAATTTTTATGTTTCGTTTTTTACAAACATTAGCATCCTTATTACCTGTGCCTATTTATTTAACCTCCTATATAAAAACCTATTCCAAAACGCGTCGGATACAACAAAAAACGTTGTTCTTATTTTAACCTTCATCTTCTCGGGCTGGCTCGCTATGAAGGTGGGCTTACAATTACATAAAGGTCCTGTTTTTGATTTAAGGGTCGTGCCGATTATATTTGCGACATTAATGATCCGGAATCCTGTGCATGTTCTTATTATCGGTATCGGTATTGCGGCTTCGAGATATGGGGTTAACGGAATTACGCCAAATGCATTGACAGGATCGATTAATATCACCATACTCGCATTCGTTTCGGCAGGACTTGTACGGCTGTATAGGGGCAAGCAATCCTGGAGTTACCCTAAAAAAGCTGCTATATCGCTGTTTACGATTAATATTATTCAGGTAATGGGCATCGCTATATTTGGCGCTGTCGATCGTCAGCAATATTTAAAAAACATTATGCCGTACACACTGCCTCTTTCCATTCTGCTGGGTGCATTCTTTATCTTTATTATTTATGATTTCTATAAAGAGCAGCTGCTTGTGGATGAACTCCGAAACAAAAACCTGATACTGATTGAACAGAAGCAGGAGCTTCTTTGCACGCAGAAAGCATTGGAAGAAAAGGCTGCTCAAATCCTTAAAGACTCCAAATATAAATCAGAATTTATGTCCAATATGTCGCATGAGCTGAGAACTCCCCTAAATAGTATTATTTTGCTATCCGAGCTTATTGGAGAAAACGAAGCAAAGGATGAGTACAGCGAGAATAAGCAGTATGCTGATATCATTAATGGCTCCAGTCAAGAATTGCTGCGGATTATCAACGATATTTTGGATTTGTCCAAAATAGAGGCAGGCAAAATGGAGATCGACTGGGGAGAGATATCGATGGAAGATATCACTCAGCTGTTATATCATCAGATCCTTCCAATGGCAGAGAAAAAGAAGCTTTCCTTTCAAATATCTATTGAGGATACGGCTCCTGAGCTTTTTGTTACGGATGGCTTAAGACTAAGCCAAATTTTAAGGAACCTATTATTCAATGCCGTTAAATTTACAGACAGCGGAAGTATCCGTTTAGAAATTAGGAAGGATTCATTCACGGACAGCATCGTATTTTCCGTGAAAGATACGGGGATTGGCATTGATGAAGAAAATCAGAAGCTCGTGTTTGATGCCTTTTTACAGGAGGACAGTACGCTTAAGCGGAAATATGAGGGAACAGGGTTAGGCTTATCGATCAGCCATCAGCTAGCCAGACTGCTTGGCGGCTCACTAGCTCTGAATAGCATAAAAGGAGTGGGAAGTGAGTTCACGCTGCGTCTGCCGATTCAGCCTAAGGTCGAATAACAGCTGTCCAGCAATAGTCCAGTACAATAAACTTGGAGGTTAGCATGCTCGTTTATGGATGTGATTTCAGCGGGGCTAAGGATCCGGATGGCAAAATATTTGTAACAATTGGTGAGTTAAAGCAGCACGTTCTAACCATTGAAGCTGTAATCCCTTGCGAGGACAGGCTTGATTTATATTATCGAATTAAAAATCAAGCTGGACCCTGGGGGCTTGATTTTCCGTTTTCCATTCCGAACGTACACTTGGATGAACACTATAAGTCTTCTTGGGAGTGTTTTATAGGAGAGGCCTATGCGGATACGCGCCTGCAATTCAAAACTCGATTCGGAAAGATTCATAGCGGTAGGAACAATATTCGTGATTGTAGGGTGACTGATTTAGCGGTAGGTGGAAAAAGTCCGATATCCGAAACGCCAATTAGCATGAACGGCATGCTCTATGGCGGGAGGAAGCTATTAGGTAATCTGCGTAACGAAGCAGCTGTTTACCCTTTTGATCACCATAGGGAGAGCGCAGCTCGGTTATACGAGGTATACCCTAGCCATGGCTGGACGAAGCTTGGCTTGAATCGTGAGGATACAAGCGCCATTGCGAGACTCCCTGAGCAGTTCAAGCTGACCGTAGACGCCATGTTTGATATCAGGCTGAGCCCTTCTCTCATTCCGATTCACGCGAGCGGTCCCAAAATCGGTAAGCTAATCGACCACGCCTCTGATTCGATGATGGCTTGCATTACTTTGGCTTACGGCATTTACAGTGCAAAGGTCGACGAGGATTGGGAAGTGAAGCCGCCATTTGCAACGTCTGAGGAATGGCTACATCGACATCGGGAGGGTCTGGTTGTAAGGATCGGTTAACGAAAAAGGCGTGCACGGATCTGAGATAGCCCGGGCACGCCTTATTTTATAGGATGTTATGACTGCCCCATGCCTGTGTAGACGAGAACAGCATCTCTTAGAAATCTCGCTGCGCCGGGCTGATGCTTGTCGTAGTATGCGGTGAACCGCTCATCATCGACGTACATTTGCGCAACGCCTGCATGAGCTTCTTTGCTGTAATGTCCCCAGTAGAAGCTGAGCCATTGCCGGTGCAAATCGGCGGTTTTTTGCGCAAGCTCGCTTGCTGGGTCGCCAACAGCGTAGGCCTCAACTAGCGTGTTAATGACTTGCGCTCCCAACTGTTCGATGTCAGCATGCTGCTGCTCTGACATGTTCTTGAAGATCTGATTGGAGCGCTCGATTTGTTCGTCTCCGTATTTTTCTCTTATTTCTTTCCCGTATAGCTTCTCATTCTCATCCATTAATTGCTGTTTGAAACCTTCGAATTTTTCTTTGTCGGTCATCGTAATGCTCCCTTCATGTTGAGCTAATGTTTTGTCGACGTTGGTGATGAGCAAGTCGAGCTGCTGTCTCTTTTCAAGCAGTTTTTGTCTGTGCTCACGCAGCGCGCTTTTTCCGTCAAAGGAGGGGGCGGCCACAATTCTTTTTATCTCCTCAAGACCAATGCCCAGCTCTTTATAAAATAAAATTTGCTGCAGCTTGTTGACCTCCTCCTGCCCATAGATGCGGTACCCCGAGGAGTTGATCCGAGCCGGCTTCAGCATCCCGATTTCATCATAATAGCGCAACGTCCGGGTGCTGATTCCAGCAATCAGTCCTAGCTTTTGTATGGTGTATTCCACAAGTTCGCCTCCTGACAAGATCATCGTACACCTTCACGCAACGTGAAGGTCAATCATTATTTTCAGTGTATCAAAAATGATCAAACCGGCAAAACAGCTGTATTTGAGCCGCTTTAGATTGATTGAATATCTACTTTGCCGCAGGAGCGCAACGCTTGCTTGAATGGATTAGAACATGCTGCTTGAAAACTTCATTATTGAAAGAATCGTCAATCAAAGTTTGAAATCCGGGATATGGCCATTCAAAATGGACTTATCCAATACAGGGCATACAGAAGCATGAGCGTTACTGATATCGAGGCATAAGCGGGTGGAAACCAGCTTTGAAGGGTTTGTTTGAGCAGTTTATAATGAAACGAAATAACGGATGTATACTCATCTTTTTACCCGTTTTAATGCTGAATACATGGGAAATTTAAATAAAATGATTTATTTTTAAAAAAAAGACTTGCAATGATAGTGTGATACATGATATATTCTAATTCCGGCCGAGAGAAACACGCGGACGACAAGCAAAACAAGCGTTACAAACGAAAGAATAGATTGCTCTTTGAAAACTGAACAACGAGTAATAACTGCCTCGCAAATCCTTCGGGATAAGCGAAAAAGCGATAACAAATGTAATGAGCATTTCAAACCATGAAGCTTTTCACTTCGACATCGCGTCGAAGCGAAAACTTCCATTTGGAGAGTTTGATCCTGGCTCAGGACGAACGCTGGCGG
>NZ_JACHXW010000041.1 GCF_014192395.1 Paenibacillus endophyticus
CCTAACCGCTCCCCTTAACCTTCCAGCACCGGGCAGGCGTCAGCCCGTATACTTCGCCTTACGGCTTCGCACAGACCTGTGTTTTTGCTAAACAGTCGCTTGGGCCTTTTCACTGCGGCCCCCTCGGGCTATTCACCCTACCGAGGCACCTCTTCTCCCGAAGTTACGAGGTCATTTTGCCGAGTTCCTTAACGAGAGTTCTTCCGCGCGCCTTAGCATGCTCTGCTCGCCTACCTGTGTCGGTTTGCGGTACGGGCACCTAGATCTCACTAGAGGCTTTTCTTGACAGCCGGAGTACATGACCTTCGCTACTGCAATTTTCGCTCCCCATCACAGCCCAGCCTAATAGTGTGCGGATTTGCCTACACACTAGCCTCACTGCTTGGACGGACTATTCCATCAGTCCGCGTCACTGCCCTTCTGTGTCACCCCATTGCTCAAACAATCTTCGGTGGTACAGGAATTTCAACCTGTTGTCCATCCACTACGCCTTTCGGCCTCGCGTTAGGTCCCGACTTACCCTGAGAGGACGAGCCTTCCTCAGGAACCCTTAGGCTTTCGGCGGACAAGATTCTCACTTGTCTTTTCGTTACTCATACCGGCATTCTCACTTGAATACAGTCCACCAGTCCTCACGGTCCAACTTCAATCCGTATTCAACGCTCCCCTACCCAAGTACCTAATGGTACATGTCATAGCTTCGGTGGTGTGTTTAGCCCCGTTACATTTTCGGCGCAGAGTCACTCGACCAGTGAGCTATTACGCACTCTTTAAATGGTGGCTGCTTCTAAGCCAACATCCTGGTTGTCTTTGCAACTCCACATCCTTTCCCACTTAACACACACTTGGGGACCTTAGCTGATGATCTGGGCTGTTTCCCTCTTGACAATGGATCTTAGCACTCACTGTCTGACTCCCGAGTAGCACGTCTATGGCATTCGGAGTTTGACTGGACTTGGTAACCCTTGGCGGGCCCCGCACCCAATCAGTGCTCTACCTCCACGACGCTCATTCCTCGAGGCTAGCCCTAAAGCTATTTCGGGGAGAACCAGCTATCTCCGAGTTCGATTGGAATTTCTCCGCTACCCCCACCTCATCCCCGCATTTTTCAACATGCGTGGGTTCGGGCCTCCAGTGCGTGTTACCGCACCTTCACCCTGGACAGGGGTAGATCACACGGTTTCGGGTCTACGACCACGTACTTATTCGCCCTATTCAGACTCGCTTTCGCTACGGCTCCGTCTTCCCGACTTAACCTTGCACGTGATCGTAACTCGCCGGTTCATTCTACAAAAGGCACGCCATCACCCATTTAACGGGCTCTGACTTTTTGTAAGCGCACGGTTTCAGGTTCTTTTTCACTCCGCTTCCGCGGTGCTTTTCACCTTTCCCTCACGGTACTGCTTCACTATCGGTCACCAGGGAGTATTTAGCCTTGGCAGATGGTCCTGCCGGATTCCGACGGGGTTTCACGTGTCCCGCCGTACTCAGGATCCGTCTCGGAGGGTGCTTGCTTTCGGTTACAGGGCTTTTACCTGCTCTGGCGGGCCTTTCCAGACCTCTTCGCCTACCAAACACCTTTGTAACTCCATGTGAGACGTCCTACAACCCCAAGGAGCAAGCTCCTTGGTTTGGGCTAATCCGCGTTCGCTCGCCGCTACTGACGGAATCACTATTGTTTTCTCTTCCTCAGGGTACTTAGATGTTTCAGTTCCCCTGGTATGCCTCTACCCAACCTATGTATTCAGTTGAGAGTAACTGTCCATTACGACAGCTGGGTTTCCCCATTCGGAAATCCTCGGATCAATGCCTGCTTACGGCTCCCCGGGGCGGTATCGTTGTTCGCCACGTCCTTCTTCGGCTCCTGGTGCCTAGGCATCCTCCGTGCGCTCTTACTAGCTTAACC
>NZ_JACHXW010000042.1 GCF_014192395.1 Paenibacillus endophyticus
GCTATACCAGCTAATAGCCTGTCAATATTTAATTATTAATGAAGTAAACGAAGGATGCTATACTGGTAAAAATGCATGACAAATAACCGCCCCATAGAATTTGGGAAGGTTTTCCTCAATATCTAAACGTTTCTTATTCGGTCAAGCGGAAACGTTCTTTTTTGGTCAAAATTGCATATATCCAATGGATCAGTCTATTTACACAAGCGATTACGGCTACTTTAAATAGTTTGCCTTCTGCACGTTTTTTGTCGTAATAAGCTCTTATTCTCTTGTTACGTGAGCCTTTCAGTCCACACCTTACAGCTTGATATAGAGCTGTCCGAAGCCTTCTAGAACCACGTTTGGTGATTTTATTTCGGGTTGCTGTAAATTTGCCAGAAGAAAAGACACTTGGATCAATACCGGCAAACGCAACCAGCTTCTTTGCGTGATCGAACCGATCAATTTCTCCGACCTCAGCTAAAATTGTTGCTGCAATTTTGGTGCCAATGCCGGGTATTGATTGGATTAAATCGTACTCCATTAATTCTTCAGCCAGAGTTTCTATCGATTTATCCAATTTAGTTAGATGCTCCTGGTACTGAAGAAGTAAATGAATGAATAGCTCTAATGAGATTAAATGACTCGGAAAAGCGGTCTCTCTGAAGGGATTTCGCTCTGCAGCAGCCATTAGTTTCTGTGCCCGTTCAAGCGACCACTGGTTCGAGGTAACATGTCCAACAAGGCGTTTTATGTTCGCCGTAACGGTTTCCTCGGACAACGCAAGCACCGATTGAGACGTTGGATACTGGGCAAGGAAACGAAGTGATACCTTAGAATAAAGGTCACCAAACACGCCATGATACTCTGGAAAGACTTGATCCAGTACCGCTTGAAACTGCAACTTTACCTGGACATATATTTCAGTTAGTGACTCATGTTGCCGTGTCAGGTAACGAAGATTCATGAGATACTGACCCCGTTTTTTGTAAGGCTCTAGCTCTTCTTTGTAGAACATTTCACCCAACTGGTATGCGTCAGCAACATCCGTTTTCACCTTACGTAAATTCATTTTTTTCGCTTGGTGTGAAAGTAACGGATTGATAACGATATACAGATATTGATGCTCATCTAGAAATTGAATAACTGGACTATGATAATGGCCTGTTGCTTCTAACACAATGGCCGGACGCTGCCCAGCAAAGGACTCCACGTTTTGAGCAAAGCGGAGGAAGGACGCTAATCCCTCAAGATTATGCTCAAATCGAAATGTCTTTCCATAGGGCGTTCCTCGATCTGAAAAAGCTTGTGCATGACTTTCTCCTTTAGATACATCTAATCCAATGACAGGGTTCATTCCACCACTCCCGATATTATATTCGCCGGCAACCCCTAACCTTCTTGTCGTCCACATTATCGCATGTGATTCGGGATCATTGTCCCAACCAGCCTAATCATGGTTTAACAAGTAGGGGGGATGAACTGTATAGCTCTCGGGATCTAGCTCCCACGGGCAGGTACGTTCTATCCCCGGCTACCGCTATCTTACGACTACACAAAAATGAGGTCTACCAGAAAGATCTGGTGACCTCATAATACGAAC
>NZ_JACHXW010000043.1 GCF_014192395.1 Paenibacillus endophyticus
TAAATGATGGTTGTGTGGTAACTTCCATTTTACACGAATCCATTCATGGGCTTTTTTTGTTCAGCTAGCTGTCGCACTTCATATTACAATTCGTCGTTAATAAAAGATTTGCTTCAGTAGTATTTTGTTGCACTTACGAGGAGTTATAGCTTAACAATCACCATGACACGGCTAGAGCTAGGGCAGGATAGTTTAATTACTTCGCGAATACCTTACGCATGGGGAATTACGAAGTTTGCAAAGAAAAACGTTATCTTTAAAAGAGGGGAAGTACATTGAAGAATACAATAATCCGTGATATTAGATTATTTGAAGAGAAAACTCGAGGTTCTTTTCCAAGCTATATTGGAGAGAGATATTCTGTTAATAAATCAATTCATTTTCTTAGTGCTAGATATTCAAGAAAACTGAGAGAATTAGATTTTATTACTAGAGACTTTCATCATTTATATATTGTACAAACACCATTTTTGGCCGAGGGAGAAATTGTAGAGTCTGCAAATAGACCAGAAAAATGGATGGAATTTTTTTATATAGGAGTTTCACCTGAGCTATATAATTTAAAATCCAAAGAAGAGAAAGAGAACTTTACAATTAAACTAATTACTAACGTATTAAATTCAATTGCTATCTCAGCAGATCAACTTAAAATAGTTGATCAAGTATTTCAGAACTTGGTAAAACTGAGAAGTAATTTAGAAATCAATCATCTAACTAAGGATACTAAGAAACATACAATAATTATTAGTTATCAAATAAGACCAGAAAACAAAATATCTAGGGCGTTTATTAAATGCTTGGATAAGAAAACCGGAATCACGAGGAAATCAATTCTAATCGAACTCAAGAGTTATGAAGACATTTTTTATATAGTTTCAACTATTTCCGAATCAAATGGAATTATTATTCTGAAGCCAAGAAATTCGGAAACAGCTAATTTTCATATAAAATCTTACGAAACACCATTGAAAATAAACATTGATGAAATGCCAATTATCTAAGTTTTTCTTTGAAGAAAAACGTCGCATAATACCATATACTTCAGGCTATTCAGTCCAAGGGTGTCCATTCATTACGCTATCTGGGAAACGTTAGTTCAATAGCACACAACGACGAGCAGACACTGTGTAGCCTGCTCGTTTTATTAAACTCCCTTGGTACGATATGATTTTCTCACGAATGCTCGCTTATTCACAGGGTTTCGCCCGGTTGGATATAGATGAAGACAAAGAGAGTGACTCCGCAGTAGACTTCGGCAACATGAAGACGCACGGGAATAGAGGGGGGATTTATCCGTCCCACATGATTCCATTTACTGCACGCATTCTCCACGCCGCCCTTGGAGGTTTTCACTCCCATGTCTTAACGGGTCAATGCCCTCTCATTCCTTCGTTACGCCTTTCCAAGGGGTGGAGGCC
>NZ_JACHXW010000044.1 GCF_014192395.1 Paenibacillus endophyticus
TGACCTTGCCCCGAATAGATGGACACGAAGAAAACCTCTATAATAAATCATGGAGGGGTTCATATGGGACAACGGAAGAAATTCGACAAGGCATTTAAGGAGCAGGTAGTCCTGCGTATTTTAGCTGAAGAATCAACAGCTTCTGAAACAGCCAAGGAACTAGGCGTACATTATACGACGGTTAAAGACTGGGTAAAGTTGTATAAACAAGACGGAGAACAATCCTTTCCCGGCAGTGGAAATCTTAAAGCAGAAGATGAGGAAATACGTAGGCTTCGTAAGCAACTCGCTGATCTCAAGGAAGAAAACGAAATTCTAAAAAAGGCGGCAGCCTACTTTGCGAAAAATCTGAAGTAAACACGTTCAAGTTCATCTATGGACACCGCTTCGAATTTCGGATTGCAAAGATGTGCCAGGCTCTCCATGTCTCTCGAAGCGGCTATTATGCTTATATTAAGCGACCTGAAAGCAAACGTAGTGTTGAAAATCGGAAGTTGCTAGATACGATCCGAAATATCCATCATGAAAGTCGTAAGATCTACGGGTCGCCGCAAATTACAAAGAATCTACCACCTGACCAGAAAGCTAGCCGAGGCCGTGTAGCCCGTCTCATGCAAGAAAACGGAATCCGGTCTAAAGTGGTCAAGAAATACAAGGCGACAACGAATTCTAAACACAATTTGCCTGTCGCGGATAATCTTCTAAATCAAAATTTTGAAACAAAAAAACCATGCGAGAAATGGTTAACAGATATCACGTATATTCCTACCGATGAAGGCTGGCTCTACCTCGCGGGAGTTATGGATCTGCATGGCCGCGCCATCGTAGGCTGGGCAATGGACAGCCGTATGAAGACTGAACTCGTATCTTCTGCATTAAAACAAGCCATAGGACGCGCCGGCGCAGTTAAAGGTTTAATCGTCCATTCTGATCGTGGTGTTCAATATGCCAGCAAGAAATACCAACGTCTCCTGAAGAAACACGATTTCGTCTGCAGCATGAGTCGCAAAGGTAATTGCTACGACAATGCACCAATGGAATCTTTCTGGGGAAAACTCAAAATGGAATGGCTTAATGAGCGTAAATTTAAGACTAGGACTGAGGCCAAAAAGGCTGTATTTGAATACATTGAGCTGTTCTACAATCGACGGAGAACGCATTCCTCCAACAATTACATCTCGCCATTACAGCGTTTTGAGGCGGTTTAATGATTAGACTAACGTTTGTAATGAGGCTTTCTTGCTGTCTACTTTATTAAGGCAAGGTCA
>NZ_JACHXW010000045.1 GCF_014192395.1 Paenibacillus endophyticus
CCGAAGCTGTGAACCGAAGCCCCAGTAAACGGCGGCCGTAACTATAACGGTCCTAAGGTAGCGAAATTCCTTGTCAGGTAAATTCTGACCCGCACGAATGGCGTAACGACTTGGGCGCTGTCTCAACGAGAGATCCGGTGAAATTTTAATACCTGTGAAGATGCAGGTTACCCGCGACAAGACGGAAAGACCCCATGGAGCTTTACTGTAACTTGATATTGGACTTTGGTACGATCTGTACAGGATAGGTGGGAGCCTTTGAAGCATGAGCGCCAGCTTGTGTGGAGGCAACGTTGGGATACCACCCTGATCGTATCGGAGTTCTAACCTGCTGCCGTGAAACCGGCAGAGGGACCGTGTCAGGTGGACAGTTTGACTGGGGCGGTCGCCTCCTAAAATGTAACGGAGGCGCCCAAAGGTTCCCTCAGAATGGTTGGAAATCATTCGAAGAGTGCAAAGGCATAAGGGAGCTTGACTGCGAGACCTACAAGTCGAGCAGGGACGAAAGTCGGGCTTAGTGATCCGGTGGTACCGAATGGAAGGGCCATCGCTCAACGGATAAAAGCTACCCTGGGGATAACAGGCTTATCTCCCCCAAGAGTCCACATCGACGGGGAGGTTTGGCACCTCGATGTCGGCTCATCGCATCCTGGGGCTGAAGTAGGTCCCAAGGGTTGGGCTGTTCGCCCATTAAAGCGGTACGCGAGCTGGGTTCAGAACGTCGTGAGACAGTTCGGTCCCTATCTGTCGCGGGCGCAGGAAATTTGAGAGGAGCTGTCCTTAGTACGAGAGGACCGGGATGGACGTACCGCTGGTGTACCAGTTGTTCCGCCAGGAGCACCGCTGGGTAGCCAAGTACGGACGGGATAAGCGCTGAAAGCATCTAAGCGTGAAGCCCCCCTCAAGATGAGATTTCCCAGTATGTAAGACCCCTTGAAGACGACGAGGTTGATAGGTTCGGGGTGGAAGCACAGCAATGTGTGTAGCTGACGAATACTAATCGGTCGAGGGCTTATCCTAAACA
>NZ_JACHXW010000046.1 GCF_014192395.1 Paenibacillus endophyticus
AAGCTTCGTGAGCCGACCTCCACCCTAGACATTTACGGGGCCGGTTGTTAATCAAACGAATGGCATCAGCGAGTTGGTCATCGGTAACGGAAGCGAAGTCATGTCCTTTTGGGAAGAACTCCCGAAGGAGACCGTTTGCGTTCTCGTTAGAGCCTCTCTGCCAAGAGCAATAAGGATCAGCGAAGTAGACCTTCACGTCATACGTAGCCTCCAGGTTCGCGTAGCAAGCAAACTCTTTACCACGATCGGTTGTCGCCGTCCGACAGGTGCCTTGTGGGTATTGGCTGGCCACGACACCGAAGGCAACCTCCATCGAGTGAGCCGTTCGATCCGGCATTTTCAGTGCAACGTACAGGCGCGTCTTCCGTTCGATAAAGGTAGCGGCGCAGGCCTTGCTTTTACCACGGCTGGAGACCACGGTATCGAGCTCCCAATGACCAAACGTCGTACGCTTACGGACTTCTTTTGGCCGCTTGCTGATCGGCGTACCAACGAGGAAGCGACCACGTGTTTCAATCGGTTTCTGACGCTTGCCTTTATGTCGCAGTACGTTGACTCCTGCTGTGAGACGCCCCCCGTATAACCATCTGTAGATCGTCTTGAAGCATACGAATGGTTTCCCTTCGGTACGACGTTTCTCGGCGATCTGCTCAGGGGACCACGTCTCCTGCAGCTTCTGGTTGATCTCTTCTGCAAGCGCTGTGGCATACTTACCAACAGGCACGCTCGAAGCTCTCCGTTCGTGATACGCCTGCTGGGCAGACCGAGCCCCATAAGTTCTCCCCTTCTCCCTACCGCGTTCTAGTTCTCGTGCGATAGTGGAAGGATGACGGCCTAGTTCACGCCCGATCTTCCGGCATGACCAACCTAGTCGATTCAGTGCTTCTAGTTGTCCTCGTTCAATTATGTTAAGATGGGAGTAGCTCATGTTGGTTTCTCCTGTACAAAATGGTGGTGTGGTAACTTCCATTTTACACGAAGCCTTCATGGGCCTTTTGTTTTTT